>CAVPQK010000033.1:0-78745 GCA_963707465.1 Bryobacterales bacterium | reverse complement strand
GATAGAGGCTGTCCCAGCGTATTAGGTCACGAGAACTCCTCGTAGCGCTCTAGAAGACGAAGGAGTTGCTTGCCGTTCCGCATTGGCCGCCGGGGCTGCACGAGCGCCATACGAAGGTTTTCGGCGCCAACGCCGGCCACGAGTGCTAACCCATCCAGTATACGCGTAGATACGCTCGGTATTCCACGGACGCAGCGCAATACGATGTATCGAGGCGGTTTTGCCCAATGGGCAAGGTCCGTGTGTAGTGGAAAGTCAGAACACCCAAAAGTACCACTATACGTGTTGGGCAGTGCTTCAGGTAAGGCAACAGGAGTCAATGTCTGTTGGGGCTCAAGGCCCTCGACAATGTCGACCTCGCCAAGAGATTCTGCCGCGTCGATAGATGCGGACTCCACAGCGAAGCCCCGAAGCAAAGCAAAACCTGTGGAAACGACACTTTCTATGTGCGAACTCACTTCGGCACTCCCTCGCTAACTCAGCAAGCCTCTGCTGTTGCGGTCACTATTTGTGATCTATAGGCCGTATTTTTCTCGCCGATGCGTGAACGCTTCTTGCCCCCTTCGAGAATATTTGCGGCTAGTTCCTTCACGTCAGAAGCATCGATCGAACCCGATGCCTGAAGTCTTGCACGACCATCTTCCTCGTGCAGAACACCGATCCACTCAGCGTCACCGAACACGGGTATATTCGCGTTATGGGTTGCAAATATAAATTGACGTTTCGTTTTGCTGGCCCGGAGTTCGTTGACAATATGGTCCGCTATGAACGCGTTGTCGAGATTGTCCTCTGGCTGATCGATAATCAACGGATCAGGATTGTCGAGGAGAAGGAGATGCAAGATAGCCGTGCATTGCTGGCCGGTCGAGAGTTTTCCCACCTCCCGATAATGTTCTCCATCACGCACCACGTTCAGCAAGAGTTCCATTCGTTCCGGGAGTTCTAGCTCCTCCAGGGTGCGGATCTGATCTGGCCGAAGCGTCGCGAGCGCGTCAGCGACCTGCTTAGGCATGCCAGCTTTCTTGAAACGGATCAGGAGCGCCTCGCTTCCTTGCCGTATTACGCTCACGAGGTCGGCAATAGAAATACTGTCTGCGTCGTCGATCCAGGCCAAGCGTTTGTCTCCGATCCCTTCCAGCCGGCAATCGAGAAAAAACTCGGCAAGCGGTGAGCGAACACGACCCGGCTCGAATTCCACGCGTAGCTGCCCGTCGAGCCTCCTGTTGAGAGATTTTACGGCCTTACTGAGGGCTGTCCATCGGGTATTTCGGGCCTTCGCTAGCTTCTCGAGAAGATTTGCGCGATCCTGATTCAAAGACAGAAGTTTCGTCTCGTTCGCCGTCTTCTGGATGCCAAGAGGTTTCAGCTTCGCAATTTCACCGGAAACCTTTTTGTATTCAGTTGTGAGTTGAGCAACTGTTTTCCCCTTCAGGGCAGGAAGTTTGTTTACACTACCGTTGAAAGCGTGCTCGTCGGCGGCAATCGACTTGATCGAATGCCGTTTTACTGGTCAAAAATGCCCTTGCGTGCTTGTTCGACTGCTTTCTTGTGCCTGCTCGGCTGCTTTCCCGACACCCTTCTTCGCAAGTGCAACGTGCGGCGGCAAATCCCTTCACAACCCAAGTGGGCAATCTGCCGGAATATCAGGCGCCTCCAAATCGTCGATAGCATCACGGAATGTTTCCGCAGCCCCGGCGATCGCCTCAATCGTATCATTTGCTTCGGTCACATAGGCCCGTTGAGTTTCCCGTACTCGGACCTGCTCCAACTCCTTCTCCAAGCCAAGTTTCTTAAAGGACTTCTCTTTATCGAGCAAAGCGGGTAGTTGATCGAGCTTCAGCGTGGCATCGGCAATCTTGGCTTCCAAGCCATCAATCTCTTGCCGATTCTTTTGAAGAGCCGTTTCGAGGCCCCTGACTTCTTGCCTTACCGCGCTGTCGTCGGGTAGAAATCTGCTGAGGAGCGCCGCCTTCGCGCCATCATCCTGAACGATAGCAAGAAGTTCGTTCTTGCCGTAGACCTCGACCTTGGGCAAAACATCCCGAGGGGATAGCTTCAACACCTTCCCGGCTTCATCAAGAACCTTGGCCGGTTCGCCATGATACCGTGATATCAGATATCGCTCAGAATTCTGCTCGAAAGACGACAGGGTGATTTCTATACCTGCCTTCTCTTTCCCGAAATTGGCATCAATAATGCCTGTGTGCGCTCGAAGCGAGTCCTTGTTTGCCGGCACCAATTGCAGCGCATAGCGAATGGCCTCGATTAGCGTGGATTTGCCCGTACCACGACCACCAACGATGGCGTTTAGATTCGGGGAAAGTTCTAGCTCCAGGTCCTCCAGATAGCCGCGGCGAACGACAATCCGCTCGATGCGCGAATAGAAGGTAGGGTTAACTTCGTGACTGAGCCGCGTGCGGGATTCAGGATCACGGCACGCCAGCTGGAGAGCTTCGAGTGTGGGTGTCGTCATCTTCACCCACGAACAGGTCCTCGGGTTGTCCAAATCCTCCGGGCGTCGAACATCCTTGCTGTTGAAGAGCGCGATCGGTCTATTGTGAGCTTTCGGTAAGCGTGCGTAGCAATCGTAGGGAGAGGTCAAGAACGCAGCCGGTGGCGGCTACTCTGCGCCTGCTTGCAGGTGATCGTTGGCGGGTTTCACTCTGATGAAGAGCTTGCTCCATTTGAGATGTTTACCGGAGGCGGTAGGTCGGCCTCCCGGAAAACTCCGATCGAGCAACTCGATGTCGGCGATTTCATCCGCCTTCATCAGGATCCAGTTTGGCAGAGGGCGACTACTGGAGCCGCCGACCTGGTACGCCAGCAGTTGGACCGAGCCGTTGAGGATTCCGTGATCGTGTGGCTCAAGAATGCGAAGTCTGCGGTGATAAAGAAGGCGAATCATGCGTCGGTCTTCGATGGCGGCCCAGATCAACGGATTCGGTTGCAGCAGCAACATCTACAACTATTTTGGCGCGGGGCTCAGCATGCCTGGGGAGGGACTTTCGAAAATATGGTTCCTGGAAAGGTCAGGCCAGGATCCGTCGAACCGAGGTGCGCCCGATCTGCAAGCGCCGCGCGATCTCGGCTTTGCTGGCGCCGGCACGATGCAGTTTTCGCACCTTGTCCGCCTGGAGTCCTGCTGTCATCGGCCGGCCCAAACGCTGGCCGTTCCGCCTGGCATCGGCCAAGCCGGCGCGTACGCGCTCCCGCAGAATCTCCCGTTCGAACTCGGCAAACACGGCCAGTAAGCCTGCCATAGCACGTCCAGACGGTGTGGTCAGATCGAGCGCCTCGGTCAGTGAGACGAACCCGACACCGAGATGCTCCAGTTCCTGAAGCGTCGCCAAAAGGTCCGTCACCGACCTGCCCCAACGATCCAGCCGCCAGACCACCACGATATCGATCTCCCGGCGGCGTGCAGCGTCGAGTAACTTCTCGCGAGCCTCTCGTTGCGCAGATCCCGAGCCGACTTCCCGGACTTGCATGGCGACCGTCCAGCCACGCCGGGCGGCATACTCCCGCATGTGGCGACTCTGCATCGAGAGAGTATGCTGATCGTTGCTAGAGACACGGGAGTAAAGCGCGGCGCGGAACATTTTCGCCGATTTCCGTGCCTGGCCGAAAACCCTACGCGATTTGGCATTGCCAGATGCTTGTTTGGCGGCCATCTCAGAGCATCCTTCCAGCATGGCCGTTATCTATCCTTTTCGGCCAGGAAGGATTCATCATATTACGCGGTGGCGGGCCTGGCGAGCCGCGCCAGCGTCTCGCGGTAATTCCAGGGCATCCACTCTGATGGATGCTGCTTCAGTTCCGCGCTGTGCCGCAGCAGTTCGGTGAGATAGTCGAACGGATTGGCGCCGTTGAGCTCGCACGTATGAATCAGGCTCATGAACAGATCACCAACCCCAGCGCCATTCAGGGTCTTATAGAAGAGTGCGTTCTTGCGGTTCAGGATGGCTTTCTTTAAGGCGCGCTCGACGATGTTGTTGTCGATTGGCGCCCCTGCTTGCCGCAGGAAAAGCGTCAGCTTGGTCCAGTGATTGAGTAAATAGGAGATCGCTTTGCCCAGTCCGGAGTTCGGCTCGGTCTTGCGCTCCGCCAACTGCGCCTCCATCCACTCGTGCAGCCCTTTCATCAACGGCTCGCTGTGCTCCTGATGGAAGCGCAGCCGCTCGTCCGGCGACATGGCCTGCTCTCGTGCCTGGGCGTCGTGATGATAAACGTCGCGTAACGTTTCCAACATATAGCGGCATTCTTCCGGAAAGTTGTCCGCCACATCCACAACCTGACGTCTGCCATGCGCGAGGCAGTTCGCCTGCAAGGGCTCCACGCCTTCCACCTTCGGCGAGTTGCGGGATAATGCGTCGCTCATCTGGATCGGCGGCGGCAGTTCGCGTGCGCGTTGTTTCAGCACCTCGGCGAGATTCTCGCCCGCATGCTTCCACCCGGTGAAGAACAGCGCGATGGTCCAGGCGCCCACGATAGATACGATGCCGCTGGTGAAGGTCCCGGTCCGCTTATCGGCCGGCTCCCGCGCCAGGCGCAGAATCCGCATGCCTGTGTCGTCGTTGTGCATCACGCTGCCCTGCGCCGCCTGACGGATCATCTCCGCCAGCGCCGGCCAAAGCAGTTTCCAGGCGGCGGCCATCAGATCCCACTGCGTCGCCGCCGGCAGCGGCATCCCCAGATGTTCCTGGAGCCTTTCCAACCGCTGGAATGGCACTCCGGTCCCGTACTTTAAAAGGGCGACGATCGCTACCGCCGTCTCATCGTACTTGTCGGCGCCCTCCGCTTCTGGCGCCTTGGCGGTGAAGACCTCTCCGCACGCATTGCAGCGCAGTCGCTCCATCTCGAACACGGTGGCTTCCAGCGGCGCGTGCCCCACGAATCTTACCCGCCTTGCCGGCTCTTTCTGGGAATAGAGTTTTCCCTGGCGACACGCCGGGCACCGCTCGCCGGAATGCAGCATGGCGTGCGCCACGGCAACCCGATGGGCGCCGGTAAACGCCGCGGAGCCGTTGCGCCCGTGTCCCTGGCGAGCCGACTCGCCGGGATTCGGCGGGTCCACGGGCGCCGCATTCTGCGGCAGAACGGCCTTGGTTTTCTCCGTACTCCGTTTCCGTGCCAGTCCTTCTGCCAGGGCATGCAGCGCGGTCTTGAGCTTCCGGCCTTCCGATTCGCTTAGCGGCGCATGCGTGCTGCGCTCGATGATCTGATCCAGTTCGTCCAGGTCCACATCGATCCGCTGTCTCATCGTCATCGCCGGCTGAGATACTCGCGGAAGCGCCGCGTCAAAGGCAAGCCGAGGACTTCTTTGATCGGGCGATTCGGTTTGTTGGTGTGGTCGTTTTTGCCACGCCCGGTAGTAAACCCGAGCAGTTGCCAGTTGGCCGCCCGGTAACAAGTTCCACGAAAACGCCCGGGATCGATGAACGTTTCTGCGAAGTACACCGGATGGTCGTACATCCGTTCCCAGTCGCCGGACAGAGCGTTGGTCACTTTTCCTAAAATGTGCGACGCCAGATGCGGCACGCGCACCCAGGGCAGGATCAGAAAGCGCGTGTTATAGGCGATGAAACGGATGTTGCGCCGCCGCGCTTCCGCGTCCCAACCGATGTAGCGGTCGCGGCTGCCCAGATGACGCGGCGCCGAACTCCACGCGAGGCAAGCGATGGGACGGCCTTGTGCCCAGGCTAGATATTTCAGGTGCTCGCCGACGGGCTGCTCGTAGCCGAGATAATGATGGTGCTCCATCAGGCTGTTGAACAGCGGCTCATCGGCGGTGCGCCGCACGGCGTGGATTTCCACCGGGCCGAGCGCATGCAGCGGCATCACCAACGGGGTATCGTCAATCAACACCGCTTCCGGCCGCGGGCGCCCGGTCCGGCACTGGCCACGGATATGGCGGCGCACCGGTGGCAATTCGATCTGGCCGGCCCGCTCCAACATGAGCAGCAGCCCGCGGCACACCATATCGCGGAGAGCGCCGTTGGCCTGCTTCCATCCCAGCGCTTTGCAGAGCTGCCGGGACAGCTTCCAGCGGCTGCTGGTGGCATGGGAGCGAATGAACTCCCGCAGGAACGCTATCTGATCGCTGCCGATCTCCTGGCCCCGGTAGCGCCACGTCTCCCCCATAACCGCAGCATGCCAGAGAAAAAATCAGAACGCAAGTCTTTTGTTGCGGAACTTTTCAACTTACCTTGCGCCACACCGGGGCGGCCGCAGTCTCCGGGTTGCCCGCCGCCAACAGCAGTTGTGCCTGGTGGGCTTCCAACCGCCGGGCGGACTCGTTTCCGCTCGGCCACCAGACGAACTTCCCCTTCGAAAGCCGCTTTTGGGCCAGCCAAAATCCCTGGCCGTCATAGACCAAAATGCGGATCGACGTGCCGCGACGGCTGCGAAACACGAACAGGCAGCCAGAAAACGGATCGGACTGGAGCTTCTCTTGGCACAAACGGGCGAGCGAGTCGATACCCTTCCTTCCGTCCACCGCCTCGATTGCTACCAGGATGCGCATCTGCGGCGTGATCTGAATCACGCTGACTCCCACAATACGCGGCTGAGTCCGGCCAGGTCGGGCGCGGTGGCCCCTTTCCACTGGATGCGCAGCTTTCCCCGTGGCCCTTCCAACTCGATGACACACTCGGCCACCCCGGTCGGTAGGGGCGCCAGTTCCACAAATCTTGCCGGTGCCGGAGCCCGTCGACGCCGGACCGGCTTACCGCCCGCTTCTCCGTCCGTCAAGTGCTTGAGCTTTTTGTACTCCAACCGCAGCACCTGGGCCGTCTGGCACACTCCGTGCGATCGAGCTGCTTCCGCGGCCGCCGCCCACAGCGGCTCCGGAATCGGCAGTTTCCCCCGCCGCGTCCGACGCCAATCTTCAAAACGTCCCCTCAGTTCTTGCAGATCAGATGGTACGGCGGGTGTTGATCGTGGCATCGTCAGTCCTCCGGCGCAAGACTGACCTTATCAGTTATCTCCGGGCGACGTCATGCAAGCTTGCCGGAAACTCACTTTGCAGTACTCGGCGGCTCAGAGGCACGTTTAAATCGGCCAGGGTTTGCCCGCCGATCCGTCCGTCCGGATCGCGCCCATGCCGTCGCTGAAAGTTCTTGATGGCGTCCACCAGCGCGGGGATGTAAATCGTCCCATCCGCGGGAACATCGGCGTCAGGTGGCAGATCGCCAAGCAGCCGGAGCAGTCGCGTGAGCCTTGGCACTCCGGGATAGTCGTCGCCCGCGCCAATCGCCTTCTTCACCGGCGGAAGTGGCTCGCCGTCATCCTTGGTCGCGAACGCCGTGTAATCCTGAAGAGCCTGAACCGTACGGCGGTAGCCGGGATAGGGCGGCTCTACTTGTGCCAGGACGCCGGCAACATCGCGTCCGTTGACAACCCGATCCTTCAGGAATTCGGCCAAGTCGTACTTTCTGGACTCCTCGTCGAAGGCGAAGTCCAAGTGCTTCGGATTCACCTTGCCGATATGGAGGTCGGAGACATACCTCATGGCACAGACCGTAAGCGCGACATCGAATTTCACGGCGTTCGCTTCCGCCGGTTGCCGAGTCGAAGGTTTCAGTGCAGCCAGGCGATTGCTCCACAGGGGCCCATCATAGTCCCCTGCGGAGAGCCCTTTCTGTCCAGCCTGGAGAATCAATCTAATCAGCTGGCGTGCTTGCGGAGTGGGCTCCAAGTCCTTGACCCACCACAAGGAATCTCCGTTTAAGTCGTAGAATTTCTTTACGTGTTTGCCGTAGTCGGTGAAGTCAGGCCAACGCAAATCTGAGTTGCCACTGCTGATGGCCGTGCGCAGCAGCGCTTGGCCTTCGGCGGTCAGGAGATTCCTGGGAGAGCCTGCTGGGTTGGACGCAGCTCCACTTTGTGAAGCGGGCCCTGTTCCCGTCTTCGAACAATCCGTAAGTATTCCGATGGCCACCATCGCCAGCAAGGCCGGCCAAAGAGCGCGGGAGTTCATCTGGGGAGGTTTCCGCCCCTGTCTATGCCGGAACGGCGGTGAACCAATACCCCACGCGGTTGTAGTGCCGGTGCACGTACTCTTCGTATTCGCGAGTGATGAGGGTGTCTGGCGTGTATTCTGGCGCTTCACGAATCTTATCGCGGGTCAAGTGGAGGAAGATCTTGGACTCTTCCCAACTGATGCGATCGATCCAATCCGTCGCGATCAGGACGCGTTTACCTGGCAACCAGTTCTTGGTATCGACAACCAGGTAACGAATCACCCAGGTTTCGTCATCCACTACGAAATCCTCGATGTGGCCGATCTCGCCATCCAAAGCCTGGATCGAATGGCCGAGAACATCTTTCGTGCTGCGCAGGTGAGGGTCGTTTGTGTGTTTACGACTGGCGTCGGACCATCCACTTGACTCCCGATTCGGGCTGTTCACGTTGCCCCACACCTCCGGTGCCGCCCCAGTATGCTGGCCAACCGTAGAAAGAGTAGTACTCCAATTCGTACTGGCGGGAGACCGGCTTCTCGCTTTCCAGTCGCTGGAGCATTCTCAATCTGCTTCTTGGTTAGTTCCACTGGGATGATCTTGTCATCCTGGCGTACCGGGTCGAGCGCATAAGGTGAAATCAAAACCCGGCGGCCCACAAGCCAGTTGCCGGTATCGGCAACCAGATATCGTACAGTCCAATTCACATCCTCGAAATAAAACTCGCGGGCATGGCCGATCTCCCCATCGCGGGCGCCCAGCTTGTAACCGTTCAATTCTTTGACCTGTCGTAGCATTGAATTCGTTTCTCCTTGGCTGCGAAAACTGCTGGAAGCCCGCTTTGGCGCGGCCATATTTCGCACGGCGCAATCTCGCGTCCTACCTGGTAGAGGCACTTCTCGGGCCACAGACTTCAAACAAGTCGCTCTGGTGCTATGCGTGCAATGGCAACAGTCCGGTGGACTCGCCCAGGACTCATAGCCGCTCGCCTAGCCCCGCGCCGGAAAACATGTGGTGAAACGCCGCAGAGGCGCAAGTCCGCAGACGCAACATCTGCACTTCGGAGTGCACAATCGAGAGGATTCCAAATGGATAACGATCAAACCACTGAACGAAACGATTCGAAAGTCTACCTGATCGGAGGGGGCATCGCGTCGCTGGCGGCAGCCGCCTTCCTCATCCGGGATGCTGAAGTTCCAGGCCGGAATATCGTCATTCTGGAGCAACTGGACCGCTTGGGCGGCAGCCTCGATGGCGCCGGATCGGCCGAGGATGGTTATGTTCTCCGCGGAGGAAGAATGATCGAGAGCAAGTACCTCTGCACGTACGATCTCTTCTCGTCGATTCCCACTCTGGACGGCGCCAAGACCGTCACCCAGGAAATCTTTGACTGGAACCAGCTCATGCCGACCTCGTCGAAGTGCCGCCTGGTGCGCGGGGGGCGTAGAATCGAGGCCCCCGAATATGGGCTCAGCGAAGAGGACATCCAAGGCCTGGAGCGCGTGGCCATGGAACCGGAAGCGATGATCGGCAACCGCAGCATCGCAGACCAGTTCCGCCCTTCTTTCTTTGAGACGAATTTCTGGTTGATGTGGTGCACCACCTTTGCATTTCAGCCCTGGCACAGCGCGGTGGAATTCAAGCGATACCTGCTGCGATTTACGCACATGGTCGCCGGCTTCAACCAATTGCACGGGATCATGCGCACGGTCTACAACCAGTACGACTCCATGGTCCGTCCGCTGCAGAAATGGCTGGCGGAGCGCGAGGTCCAATTCGAGTTGAATGTTCGCGTCACCGATCTAGCCCTGCGGAGAGGACGCCGGCAAGAAAAGAGTCGACCGCATCTTGTACAAGCGCAGGGGCGTCTCCGATGAAATCAAGGTCGGCAACGAACGACTATGTCATCGTCACTCTAGGTTCCATGACGGAAGCCTCCAGTCTCGGCTCCATGGACTCCGCCCCCGTCCTCAACGGTAAGACCGATGGAGGCGCTTGGACACTGTGGGAGAAGATCGCGGCCGGCAGACCCGAGTTCGGGCACCCTTGCACGTTCACCGATCGAGTCGATCAGTCCAAATGGATTTCATTTACCGCGACGCTGCGCGACCGGAGTTTCTTCCGCCTGGTCCGCGACTTCACCGGTAACGTCCCCGGAGAAGGCGGACTGATCACGTTCGCCGATTCGGCGTGGCTGGCCTCGATCGTATTGCCACATCAACCGCACTTCATTGGACAGCCCGAAGATGTCGAAGTCTTCTGGGGCTACGGCCTGCATGTCGACAGGCCGGGCGACTTTGTGAAGAAACCGATGTCGGCGTGTACCGGCCGGGAGATCCTGACCGAGATTCTGGGCCATCTGCACATAAAAAGCGAAGCAGCGCAAATCCTCAAGACATCGATCTGCATTCCCTGCATGATGCCATTCATCACCAGCCAATTCTTAACGCGGGAGAAAGGCGATCGTCCGCAAGTAGTTCCATCGGGAACGGCAAATCTGGCGTTCACTGGCCAGTTTTGCGAACTTCCCAATGACGTGGTGTTTACCGTGGAATACTCCATCCGCAGCGCCGCCACGGCCGTCTATAGCTTGTTTGAGTTGGATCGCGAACCACCAGCCGTCTACAAAGGCCAATACGACCCGCGCGTCTTATTTAAGGCGTTCAAGACGCTGCACGAAATGGCGGTTTGACGGGGATGCCTGTGGATCTCAACCGGCAACTTTTCTTCCTCATGGTCCTGGCGATCCCGATCGCGTCGATCGCCTGGACTGTCACGCACGAAGAAGTCTTTCGGGAGCCTCGCGAGTGGTGCGTTTCCAGAAGCAAGAATTGCCGCCGGATCGTCCAGCGGAAATTCTTCTATCTTTTCACGTGCGAGTATTGCTTCAGCCACTACGTCACGGCTGTCTTTTTGTACATCACGCGCTTTAAGCTGCTGTTCGACGACTGGCGAGGCTATCTGGTCGCGGGGTTCTCGCTGGTAGCGGTGGCCAATCTGTACATGAGTCTTTTCGGCAGGCTGCGGGGAGAAATCAAGGAAGAGAAAGCGGAGACCGCATTGGCCGAGTCAGTGTACCGGCGTAACCCATAAGGCACACACTGCTCACGTCCTATCTGGAAATGGCTCCGAATCTGCTCTATCTTTATCTCGGCATTCTTTAAAGCGAGGGAATATGACAAAAACGGCAATTGGTCTATTCAAAACGTCCGACACGGCGGAAGCGGTGGTGGCGCTTTTGTTGGCCTCTGGCTTTTCGCGGGATGAAGTGAAGCTGGTCAAGCGGTCGGATTTCGATGCGAAACCCTCTCCCGACACCGACATTCTCCAGCTCGGGGGCGTGCCGGCGGAACATGCCGGCCGCTATTGGGACGCAGTGCGCAGCGGGCGGACGTTGATCGCCATTTCTGCCGGCGACCGGGCGGATCGCGCCATCCAAATCATGAACGCTGAGGGCGCGCTGTACCTGGAGGAATCGATCGCTCCCTCTGTGGCCTCCGCAGTTCACTCGGTTGCGGCCGACCCGGGCTTCTACCCTCGCAGAGGAGCGGCCCAGATGTTCGAAGTCTCGTAGGGCTCTCGCAATGCGCGGCCGCCGCTCACCTTGCACTTCGACGCGACGGCCGCTTGCTTACTCAGTGGGGAAGATCACATCGATTTCCAGTGAGGAGCCAACATCAGGTTCGAAGCGGTCGAAGTGCGCAGTGGCGCAAGCCAGGCGGAGCGAGATAGTCTCCGGCGCCAAACGTTCCGCGCTCACGCCGGGCGGGAGCCTCAAGCCGGGCGATGACAGGCGGATCGTGTGCCATCCCTCGCCCAATCCGCTCAAGTCAACATGAGCAGTCAACCCAGCCATCGCAGGGTTCATCACCCAGGAATTGCCGCGGAGTTGGACACTGACAGCATTTAGGGGTTGGTTGGCGATGTATAGGCCTGTAGGCACATTAGCAAATTCGATCGGGGCGATAACGTCCTTGACCGTCGTCCCTCCACCCAGGAATGAAACGCCCCAGATCAGAGTCGCAAGCCCGACGGCTGAAAGCCGGTATCGGATATTGGCGAACAACAGCTTGCGAACTGAACTCCATATCGAAATCGCGCCGCTCCGGATGCAGTCTGTAGAGGGCTTGCCGAAGCGTAGCCTCATCCGCCATCGCATGGATCTCTCGCCTGTCGATCACCACCACCTCGCCTCGCTCTTCCGAAGCCCCCAACCCTAGCAGCCCGGGTTTGAAGTCTGTTTTGTGATTTCGGAGCGCTTGAAATTCGCGCAAAGGTGGGGATGGTAAAAGGACGCTCCAGAGCGCTCCCCGGTTACTCCCGGCCCAATAATAGTTGGGCTTACCAGACTAACAGCCCGCGCCACCAAAGCAACCAGAAAACGAAGGGCGATCGAGAGGTCTTGCAGACCTCTCGGCGTCCCAATCCCATATGCCTTCCGCAGTAGCAGCCCCAGATTCATTCCCGCCACGTGGATCAGCAGCCGCTTGAGTATGTTGGGGTGTTTCCGCAGGTGCGTGCGCCGCATGCCTCCCGTCTCGTAACAGTGTGCGAAGGTCCGCTCGATCAGTTCCCCGCGCTTCCGCAGCAGTTGCTTGCCCTTCGCCCGCTGCAACCGCTGCCGGTTCGCGTACACTGCCGCCTGTTCCTCCTCTTTCCCCACCCAATGCCGCTTCCCCGCCTGCTTCTTCTCCGGAATATACGTCCGCGCTCCCGCCGCCTGTATCTCTTGCAGCACTGCCCCGCTGTGGTATCCCTTGTCTGCCACCACTTCCTCGACTCCGCCCGGGTTCACTTGCGGCTTCTCCGCCGGCCGCGTCTCCGCTTCCCGCTCGATCAACTCCGCCACCGTCGTGCCCGCTTCCGCCAGCGTCTCCTTGATCGTCGTCGTGTCCCCCAGGTTCGCTTCCTGCAAGGTCACCGCCACCACCGCTCCGCTATCCATGTCCACGGCGTGCTCGGCCTTGTGTGCCAGATGCGTACTCCCGTCTTTCATCCGCGTGATCCGCGCGTTCGGATCGTGCGGATTTACCCACTCCTGGTTCGACCCCTTCTTCTTCCGCTTCCGATCCACCCGCGCCAGATCCTCGCGCGTCGGCGTCGCAATCCCCGACTGCTGCGCCAGTCCCTTCAGAAACTCTTCATAACTCTGGCCATTGTCCCGTCGCACGATCGACCGCAGGGCGGCATTCGCCTCCAGCGTCGTCGCGTCGATGCCGATCCTCTTCCCCTTCACCAACCCGGCGTCGGCCAGCAGTCCCAACACCCACCCAAACACCTCCCGGTGCGTTTCCACATCGATCAGCCGCCGCGTTCGCGAGATCGTCGTATGGTCCGGCGCTCCCTGGTTCAGCGGAATCCCCACGAACTCTCGAATCGACAGCGAGTCTCCCGTCCGCCACGCAATCCCACGTTCGCTATCGATCCCTTCAAAGTAGCCCACCAGCAGCAGGCGGAAATAGACTCCCGGCGCCAAGCCCGGTCGGCCCATGGTGGCCGCGTAAAACCGCTGGCACTTCCCCTCCACGAATCTGTCAAAATCGTGTTCCGCCAGCAGCCGATTCAGGCGTTCATAAAAGGGATGGCTGGCCGGGCGCGCCAAGGTGCAAGTTGGAATCCAAAGCTCCTCCTGGTGCTCCCTGCGCGTTCCCATCGCCATAAGGCGATTCTACGATTAAACATTCTCCATGAAAACTGTTTTCTGACTTTCACCCCGGACTGCTAAGGCATCCGAGCCTTCTGCCAGTCCCAATGCCGCTCGATGACGAGTTCCGAAGGTGCTCGGAACGTCCTCCCGCCCACTCAACGGCAGAACGAGGCCAGCATAGGCGATCCGCTCGCCTTCGATCAGCACTGCTCCATCGTGAATGGGTGAGTCCTTGCGAAAAATCGCTTCGATGAGCCCCTTCGATACTTCCGCATCGATTCTGATGCCGTTGGAAACCAGGGTGCCGATCGGGTCCTTGCGGGTGAGCACGATCAGCGCCCCGATCTTTCCGGCGGCCATCTCGAACATGGCGCCTACGATGGCATCGTAGGTTCGGATGGAGGCGGCAGGCGCATGAAAGCGAAGTTTGGCGATGCTGTCCAGGCGCAGGAACGAATGCTGCAGCTCAGCTTGGAACAGGAGGACAAGCAGTCCGATTACCGCCAGACAGGCTCCTTCGAAAACCCAACTCGTGATGGTCAGATCGAAGTGCCCGGCCCACAACGCCGCGGCGTGGAAGCCGAGAATCAACAGCGCCAGATGGAGGGCGCGCGTCTGCTTCGCCCAGAGTAGTACCAGATAAAAAGCCACGCTCAATACTATAAAATCGACAACGTTCTGCCATCGAAGCCAATTCACCAACAGCATATTTCACCGTGCTGTCGCACTGCAGCCTCCGTCTCGCCCACAGCCATCGCCAGCGGCGCGTGCCATCGGCTTCGCGTATTCGTCTTGAACGTGCATTCTGTAATCAGTAGGCATGAGTCGTGCCGACCGGCTCATGCGACTGTTCCGAAGAGCGCCCCGACACCCGCGGTTACCGCCATGGCCAGCGCGCCCCAGAACGTGACGCGAAGGGCGCCTACTGTCACGCGTGCTCCGCCGGTGTGCGCCGCCAATCCGCCCAGAAGCGCGAGGAATGCCAACGAAGTGCCGGCGACAAGGGGGATCAAAGTGGTCGCCGGTGCTATCCCTGCGACCAGAAGAGGCATCGCCGCGCCTATAGCGAAGCTGCCAGCCGACGCCAGTGCGGCCTGAACCGGACGCGCATTCACTGTCTTGGAAATACCAAGCTCATCGCGCGCATGCGCGCCCAGCGCGTCGTAAGCCATCAGCTGCTGGGCGACCTGTTTAGCAAGCGATGGGTCTAACCCACGAGCGACATAAATGGCCGCGAGTTCCTTGTGCTCGCCCTGGTTGTCAGCTTTGAGCTCAGTGGTTTCACGCTTGAGGTCGGCATGTTCGGTATCGGCCTGGGAGTGCACGGATACGTATTCGCCGGCGGCCATCGACATGGTCCCGGCTACCAACCCGGCGACGCCGGCGATCAAAACATTAGCGTGGGTCGCATGCGCGGTTGCCACGCCGAGCACCAGACTCGCAGTCGAAAGGATGCCATCGTTCGCGCCCAATACCGCGGCCCGCAGCCATCCAATTCGTCCTATACGGTGCCGTTCCTGCTGGACGATCGGCACGACAGCTCAGCGAGCCTTCAAAGCCACTTTTAGTGCGGAGTGTCTGGCGGCATTTCCGAAGGTATCGTAAGCCTTCAAAATGTCGTCCAGGGCGAAACGGTGCGTTACGAGCTTTCCTGGTTGGAGCCTGCCCGCCTGAACAGTCTTGATCAGCATCGGGGTGGTGACAGTGTCACAGAGGCGAGTGGTGAGGGTCATGTTGCGGTCCCACAGTTTCTCCATGTGCAGAGTTACCGGTTTGCCGTGGACCCCGATGTTCGCCAGATGACCTCCAACTCCCAGAATTCCCTGGCAGATATCGAACGTGGCAGGAATTCCGACCGCCTCAATCGCGACGTCGACGCCTTCGCCATGGGTCAGTTCCATCACGCGTTGGACCGCTTTTCCGTCGCCGCTATTCACGATTGCGGTCGCTCCAAAGCTTTGCGCCACTTTCAAGCGATTATCGTCCAGATCGATACTGATGACGGCCGCTGGGGAGTAGAATTGGCTCGTCATCAATGCCGCCAGTCCAACCGGGCCCGCCCCGACGACGGCGATCGTATCGCCCGGGCTTGACTTGGCCATTGAGCACACCACACTCGAAACCCGTAGGCAGGATATCGCTGAGCATCACCGCTGCTTCTTCCTCGGCGTCCGCCGGGAGCGCATACAGACTGGTGTCGGCATACGGGATGAGCACGTATTCCGCCTGCGTTCCATCGATGGTGTTGCCGAGGATCCAACCTCCATTGCGGCAATGAGAATACATCTGCCTTCTGCAAAAATCACACTTCCCGCAGGCGGTGATGCAGGAGATGATGACCTTGTCTCCCTTGCGGAAGGCTGAAACCGCGGAGCCGACCTCGTCCACCACTCCGATACCTTCATGACCTAGAATTCGGCCCTCGGTTACGGTGGGCACGTCCCCTTTGAGAATGTGCAGATCCGATCCGCAGATAGTAGATGTCGTGATGCGGACAATGGCATCCTGAGGTTTCTGCAGCGTCGGCCGGCGATGCGATTCCCATGAGGGTTTGCCGGGGCCGTGATAGACCAGGGCGTGCATGGTTGCAGCGGAGGTCTCAATCGGTGGAAGTTCAAGTTGGGCGGCATTCATTTGCGCCGTACAGTGCACGCGGGTAGCCAACAGGCAAGCGA
This sequence comes from Bryobacterales bacterium, assembly GCA_963707465.1. Lineage (GTDB taxonomy): Bacteria > Acidobacteriota > Terriglobia > Bryobacterales > Bryobacteraceae > Bog-159. Next base: position 62,465 of record CAVPQK010000033.1, on the reverse strand, counting down.
AACAGACCCAGCTCAATGCGACCCTTTCGCGGTTCCTGGTCCGCTCTTCTCGTGCGTCCTGCACTTCCTGCCTTCCGTACAGCAGAACCTGCACTTTCCAAACGCTGGCAATCGGCTCAAACGTCTGTGCGCACGGTATCAGTTGGCAGTGTTTTAGCGGATTGGCGCAGTGCGTGCACTAGAAAAGGATGCGGCAGTCTGAAATCGACAGTCAAGCGCAAGCACGCGCGATTCGCTCAAGGTTGCTGCTCCGTTCCACTGCTCGCTCCAGCGATTCGTAATCGGAATCTTACAAATGAGAGGTTATTGAAGGATATGGGAAAAATCATCGGTATCGATTTGGGCACCACCAACTCCGCGGTCGCCGTTATGGAAGCCGGCCAGCCTACCGTCATTGCAAACCAGGAGGGAGCCCGCACGACGCCGTCGGTCGTGGCGTTTACCAAGACCGGCGAGCGTCTGGTCGGCCAGATCGCGAAACGGCAAGCCATCACCAACCCCGCGAACACGATATTCTCGATCAAACGGTTCATGGGGCGCCGCTATGACGAAGTCAACGAAGAAATGAAGATGGTCCCCTACAAAGTGGTGCGCGGCGACCATGACGACGTGCGGGTGGACATCAATGGCAAGAAGTATTCGCCGTCCGAGATTTCCGCCATGATTCTCACGAAGTTGAAGGAAGCGGCCGAAGCCTACCTGGGCGGCAAGGTGACCCAGGCTGTGATCACTGTTCCAGCGTATTTCAATGACGCACAGCGCCAGGCCACCAAGGATGCGGGAAAGATCGCCGGCCTCGAAGTGACTGCGCATCATCAACGAGCCCACCGCGGCCGCCTTGGCCTACGGACTCGACAAGAAGAAGGACGAAACCATCGCCGTCTACGACTTCGGCGGCGGCACGTTCGATATTTCCATCCTGACGGTGGGCGAGGGAATGGTGGAAGTCAAATCCACCAACGGCGATACCCACTTAGGCGGCGACAATATCGACCAGCGCATCATCGACTGGATTGTGGCTGAATTCAAGAAAGAAAGCAATATCGACCTGTCGAAGGACGCGATGGCGCTCCAGCGCTTGAAGGAAGCCGCCGAGAAGGCCAAGATGGAACTGTCAACCCTCCTCGAAGTGGAAATCAACCTGCCCTTCGTCACCGCCGATGCGACAGGTCCCAAGCACCTGATCATGAAACTCACGCGTGCCCGTTTCGAGCAGATGGTGGAAGACATCATCCAGCGCTCGGTGGGGCCCTGCAAGCAGGCCATGGCGGATGCCGGCGTGACGCCACAGCAACTCGATGAAGTGGTCCTGGTGGGCGGACAGACCCGCATGCCGAGAATCCAGGCGCTCGTCCGCGACCTCTTCGGCAAAGAACCGCATAAAGGCGTGAACCCGGATGAAGTCGTGGCGATCGGCGCCGCGATTCAGGGCGGTGTGCTGGGCGGCGAAGTAAAGGACGTGCTGCTCCTCGATGTCACGCCGCTGTCGCTCGGCATCGAAACCATGGGCGGCGTATTCACCAAACTGATTGAGCGCAATACTACCATCCCCACTCGCAAAAGCGAGACATTTTCGACGGCAGCCGACAACCAGTCTTCAGTGGAAATCAAGGTCCAGCAGGGCGAGCGGGCGATGGCGCATGACAACCGCCTGCTGGGTGTCTTCCAACTCGGCAACATTCCGCCGGCCGCGCGCGGCGTGCCTAAGATTGAAGTTACCTTCGATATCGACGCCAACGGCATCCTCAACGTGACCGCGAAGGACACGGCGACCAACAACGAACAGAAGATCACCATCACTTCCTCTTCCGGGTTGTCCAAGGACGAGGTCGAGAAGATGGCCAAGGATGCCGAATCGCACGGCGCCGACGACCGCAAGTTGCGTGACACCATTGAGGCCAAGAATAAGGCCGACGCCATGGTCTACAACGTCGAGAAGACGCTGAAGGAGCACCGCAGCAAGATCGGCGAGGCCGGCGCGAAGGAAATCGAATCGGCCCTTGAAGAGACCAAGAAGGCCATCGGCGGAGAACGACCCGGACCGGATCAACACCGCCGTCGACCGGCTTACTTCCGCCAGCCACAAACTGGCCGAAGCCATGTACAAATCCGCATCGGCGCAGCCTGGCGCCCAGACGCCGCCCCCGAACGGTGGAGATCACGGCAAGAATGACGGCGGCAAGGACAACGTAGTTGACGCCGAGTTCGTCGACGTCGGCCATTAGGAATTCCAGTCGAGTGGGGCGGGCTCGCGCAAAGTGGCCACGCCCCGTAGCGGGAATGGATATTTCACGCGCAGCCTAGAATCCAGCCGGTCGATCATTTGCGCTGGAAGACGAGAGTGATCGGCTGGTGTTCCGGGCGAACGACGTTTACCGTCATGGTGCCATCCGGGGCAAGCGTGTAACTCTCGACAGTAACCGCTCCATAATTAGTGGTCGTCACCTTCAGGACGTCGTGATCCCACCGAGTCTTGCTCTTCAGATCTTTGCCCGAATGAATCGTGGCATTGTTTTCGGCGTCCGTAATGTCCTTGTAAAAGAACGTCTCGGTGGCGCCTTCATATACGAAACTGCGAGAGACGATGATGATGCCCTGCCGATCGGCGATCGTCACAGTACCGGTCTGAACCACGGCTTGACCGGCGAAATCGCTCCTCGTGGGCACCAGCGTCCAAGTGCCATTCAGCGCACTGTGGTCGCGCGCGAATGCGGAAAACGCGAACAGGAGGGTCGACAAAACGACCCGTGAAATTTGAGCAGTTGACTTCGTCTTCATGATGTCCTTCCGGGCTTTCTGTTGCCTGAATCAAACGTTAACAGCGGTATGCCGACGGCCGAAATCAATTATTGTGGCTGCTGATCGCCGTGACCATCGAGCTGGACTACCATTGCACGCGCAGCGCCAACGCCGGTTACGCGAAGACATCCTCGACGCCGCCAGCCAGGTGCGCTTGAAAACAGGTGTCCGCCCTGAAGGTGCAGATCCTGCCACTGCGAATGCAGAGTTCGCACTCGGAGGTTTGCCGCGAAACCGGCTTCGGAGATTGCGGCACAGTACCAGCCGAAAGGCGCTGCGGCGCGCCCCACTTTAGAATACGGAAGAGATTGGTGTGCCTCGTGCACTGGCAGGAGGGTTATTACGCTCCCAGGAGAAAATACTATGCACGAGGCACATCGAAAAGCCGCAGAGCTGCACGGACTTGCGGCGCAGGCCCATCGTACGGCTGCCGAACACAACGAAAAAGGCGATTGCACGGCGGCAGACTGGCATTTAGAACGAGCGCTGGAGTACTCCGATCACGCATACAAGCTTGCAAAGGAAGCCCATAACAAGTCCGGGGAGATCGGGGGCCTATAAATGTCAACACGTTATAACCACGGATCGCATTAGGAGAATCATCAACGGGCCGCCGAGTTGCACGATATCGCGGCCCACGCACATCGTAGCGCTGCGGAAGCCCATGAAAAGCAGGATCACCAAACCGGGCGGGAGCTCTCCAGGCAAGCTCTGGAACACTCGGAAAGGGCTTACCGGCTTACCGGGCAGACGCCCGGGGAACCGATAAATGAACACGGCATCAGAACCTTTGGGCACGCCGACATTGCCGAGCTGGCTCACGCCCTATGGCAAGCGCGGGGCGGTCCGCAGGGATCGCCGGAAGAGGACTGGTTCCGCGCCGTGCACGAACTGCGGACCCGTAGCGGAGGCCTCCTGAAGTGAGCACGATAGCCCAAGCCCATATCGTGGGTGGCGCATCGGATCCCTGGCCGCAGCCGACTTCATGACCCGCGATGGCGGACTGCCGGGCGGAAAGGTGGTGACCCCGAGGCGGACGCTGTCGTCTTTACAGTAGAGTATTCGGTGAGATTCGCCCCGATCGCCGTATAAGGAGACCACATTTATGTCGAGACTTACAAGCCGGGAAATTCGCCTCGCCTCCCGCCCCAACGGGATTCCAACCGCAGCGAACTTTACACTGGCGTGGACCGACTCCGAGCCGTTGAAAGATCAAGAGGTGCTGGTTCGCAACCTCTTTATGTCGGTGGACCCGTATATGCGAGGCCGCATGAACGAAGGGAAGTCCTATGTGCCTCCTTTTGAATTGGGTAAACCGCTAAACGGAGGCGCAATCGGCGATGTCATCGAGTCGCGGGCCCGGGAATTCAAGCCAGGCGATGTTGTCACTTCCAACTTTGGATGGCGGGAGCACTTCGTGGCCTCGCCGAATGACTTGCATTTGGTCAGCCGCGAGATTCAGCCTCTTTCGGTCTACCTGGGCGCCCTCGGCATGACGGGGATGACTGCCTGGGCCGGACTCAACCTGGTGGAGATCAAGGCTGGCGACGTCATTTTCATTTCGGGAGCGGCGGGCGCCGTTGGCAATGTAGCCGGGCAACTGGCGAAATTGCGAGGCTGTCGCGTCATCGGGTCGGCGGGCTCGGCGGAAAAGGTCCGATTCCTCCGGGAAGAATGCGGCTTTGACAACGCCTTCAACTACAGAACCGGTCCTGTGCTGGAACAGTTGAATCGAGAGGCGCCGGACGGAATCGATATTTACTTCGACAATGTGGGAGGCGAAACACTCCAAGCAGCGCTGTCGGCTCTGCGCAAGCACGGGCAAATCATCGCCTGCGGCGGCATTTCCGGCTACAACGTGGAAGCGCCCCACCCCGGTCCCACGAATCTTTTCAACATCATCACCAAGCGGCTTACGATGACGGGCTTCATTGTTTCCGATTGGTTAGATCGGCGAGCCGATTTCGAAGCGGAACTGGGTGGGTATATCAAAGCGGGCAAGGTGAAGCACAAGGAGACGGTGGTAAAAGGAATTGACCAGGCGGTGCCCGCTTTCATCGGTCTATTCCATGGGCAAAACATCGGGAAAATGGTAGTGGAACTCGCATAAGCCAGTCCACCCGGGCGCGTGCGCAGCGGCCCGCGCCCTCTATCCGTTGGCCTAATCCCTCTCCAGATATTCCGCAGGCACATCGTCTTCACGGAATTGCCTGGTGTGCACTTCAGCAACGTCCGCGTCGGGAGCATCTTCCACGCCGCCGATCGCTTCGGCCTCAAAGGATTGTCCCTCCTCCATCAATTCCACGACGCTCTCAGAGCCTGCCTCCGCGACATCGGACAATCCCTGGGTGTCGCCAGATTGGCCGGCTGTGTCCGCCTGTTGACTCTGCTCCCCAGTCGAAGTGACAGCGTAGGTGCGGGTTTCTTTATGGATTTGCTGTTTCATGCTTTCTTGTTCGCACGCAACAGGCCAAACGTCTAGCGATGTCCTAATGGCCACTGGCCTGCTGTTCAGGGGAGTTGAACATCATGAAACGTACTTCTTCAGCACAGATGCAACTCGCCGGTCGGGACACTGAAATCCAGCTATACGGGACAGTCGTCAACCGGCCCTTATCGCTCGACCACAAGGTTCGCTCGGCCAGCGTCGACGGACTCAATCAGATTCTCGCCGACACGATGACCTTACGCGATATGTATAAGAAGCATCATTGGCAGGCCTCCGGGCCGACGTTTTACCAGCTTCACCTCCTCTTTGACAAACACTACGGAGAGCAGGCAGAGCTTGTCGATGCTCTGGCCGAACGCATTCAGACCCTCGGTGGCGTGGCAATCGCCATGGCTCACGATGTTGCCGAGACAACGCGTATCGCTCGCGTGCCCAAGGGGCGCGAAGACGCCACCATTCAGTTGTTCCGCTTGATGCAGGCTCACGAACTCATCATCGCCGAAGGCCGCGACGCGGCCCATGCGGCAGCGGCGGATGGCGACGATGGTACCAATGACTTGCTGGTCAGCGACGTCATACGCCGGAACGAGCTTCAAGTTTGGTTTGTCTCCGAGCAGCTTGCCGGTGCAGGTTTAGCGGACAAAGACGAAGAGGCTACCAGTTCGCCCGTCAAGGCTCATGCCTAAATAACGGGTATTGCTTCAGGCGGCCACCGCCGTTACTAGCATGATGACGGTGGCGATCAGCATGACACCGGCGCACGCCCATCCAAGCCAGCGTAGCAGGGCGCCGTTTCGGTGCTCACCCATTACGTCGGCCCGGCTGGTGAGCAGCACAACCAGGACGAGCAGGGGTGGCGCCAATGCTCCATTGAGCACCGCGGACCAGAAGAGCATTTTGACAGCGTTCAGCCCCGCATAATCCAGGCCGAGGCCAAGCGCCATGGCAACGGCAATCACCCCATAAAAGCCGTGAGCCAGAGGAGGATGCACCTCCAGCGAGCCAACCCAATCTGCCGCTTCGGCAATCGCGTAAGCACAAGATCCAGCCAATACCGGGACTCCCAACATGCCGGCGCCGAGCAAACCCAGGCTGAAGAGCCAGTACGCGCCGGCGCCGGCCAAAGGCCGCAGCGCCTCGGCGGCCTGGCGTGCGGTGGAGATGGTCGTGTTGCCGTGCGCGTGCAGGGTGGCGGCTGCCGTGAGAATGATGAAGTACATCACCAGGTTCGAAAAGAACATGCCGGTGAGGACATCGTTCCGCAAGCGACGAAGTTCCCGATGAGAAGCGCCTTCGCGCGACGCGACGGTGGATTTGCCCGCCGCGATGTCTTCCTCAACTTCCTGCGCGGCCTGCCAAAAGAAGAGGTATGGCGAGATGGTAGTTCCCAGGATGCCGACCAGCGTCGCCCAATAAGCGCCGGTCCACTGCACATGTGGAATCAGGGTCGCCCGAACCACTGCGGGCCAGTTCGGGTGGGCGAAAAATGCCGCCGCGATGTAGGCAAACAACGCCAGCGTGAGCCATTTGAAAATCCGGGCGATGATGCGATAGCTGGTCCAGAACAGCAGGCATACCAGGAGAATCGCGTATAGCGGCGTCCAAAAAAGCGAACGGACACCGGTCAGAAGCTGCATGACGTCAGCCATGCCGCCGAGATCCGCGGCGATGTTGACGATATTGGCGACGAGCAGCAGCGCACACGCGCTCCATAGTATCCACCGCGGATAGCGGACCCGAATCACGCCCGCCAACCCGAGGCCAGTGACCATGCCGAGGCGGGCACACATGATCTGCACCGCCGCCATCAGCGGGAACGAGAAGATCGCCGTCCAGAGGAGCGAGTAGCCGAATGCGGCGCCGGTAACCGAATAGGTTGCGATGCCGGATGGATCGTCATCCGCGGCGCCGGTGATCAATCCGGGGCCAAGGTTGGAGAAAAATCTGCGGAAGCGGCCTTGGAGGACAAACATACGTCTGGCCGCCTTCGCTTCTGAAGAGGTTCTGACTCAATCGCCCCCCGTCTCAATCCCAGTGCCGCGCACCTCGCAGAAGAACGGAGTACGCTCCTGCTCGACACACTCAGCCGCGTAGAGGTACATAGCGGCCGACCAGGTCTGCCAGTCCCGTCCACTGGGCAGGCCGGTCTGCGCCTTGATCCACTCGTTGAAACCCCACTCCGCCTGGTTCTCATGCCAAGGCTTCACCAGTTCGGCCAGCGCCAGAAGCTTGCGTTTCGCGATGTCCATCCGTCCCACTGCCACGCATGCCGCCACATAGAAGCCGCAGACGAAGGGCCAGACACCGCCGTTGTGATACTCGCCGGGCCGGTTGTATTGCTCGTATCGCGGCCGCCAGTCGGGATCCTTGCGCAGGATATAGGGAAACAAACAAGGCGGCAAATCTACTGCCAGCTCTTTGCGGTTCCGCATGGCCTCGCACTCGGCCTCAACCCATGCCACCAGGTCCAGCGCCCGATCCCGTGAAGCAATTCCGGTTAGAATCGCCAGACTGTTGCCCAGCAGGTCGAAGCGGTCGCTGTGAAAGAGCTTGTACGAGTAGAGTGCGTAATACGGCTTGGATGGCACCACCAGACCCTCATGCTCATGGGGATTCTTTGCCTCACCTTGGACTTCCAGACGGTTCATGAGAGCGTGCAGTTGACCGGCGGACTCCCGCTCACCGTACAGCACAAGATACGCGTAGACCAGAGTATTTACGTATAGTCCATAGCCCATCACCCACTGCTCGTCGCGCCAGTCGCTGGTCGGCAACTGGGAGACCATGACCATATCGTCAGGGCTCTGGTACTCCATCCACTTCAGAGCTTTATGCGCCGCCGCGTCCAGAAATTCAGGCTGATTGGCCGATTTTCTATATAGCGCCAGGCCGAAGAGAAAGAGCGGCGTGGTATCGCTGGAACCGCGATCGGCAGGATCGTGGGCGAGCCCCGGGATAAGACCGCGCGTCGTCTGATTCGACGCGAGCGCCATCAGAGTGCGCTTCAGCGCATCGGCAAGCTCTTCGTTGCCGATGGCCAAAAAGCCAAGGGCGGAGATCATGAGGTCTCGCGTGTAAGGCTCCGGGTATCCCCATCCGGCAGTCCGCGGCAGCCCTTGAAATGGCCCCTGCGCATTGTGGAGCAATATGCCGAGCGCCGCCTCTTTGGCCCGATCGATCGAGACAATCGACTTCTCGTCCATAAACATGGCCACCTTACTGAATTCCCAATCGGTCGGACACGATCTGCACGAAGCGGCGCGCTACCTGGCGATAGTCGAACAACTCGACCACGCGCTTTCGGCCCGCTGCGCCCATGCGCCGGCGCAAATCGCTGTCGCGCATGAGTGTCAGCAGATACTTGGCGATGTCGGGAGCGCTGGCACGGAACTCCGCTGTTCGCGGGCTTGGAAATACGATGCGATTTGTGTTGTCGATCCCGTGGCCTTCCCCGAATACCGCCTCGGTGATCTTCCTCTCTTCCGCTACTTTCGCCAGGAAAGCCGTTTCACCGTGGACCATGGTGTCGAGAAATGCCATCGCATCGATCGCGATTACCGGCTTGCCGCACGCGTTAGCCTCCACCTGAATCATTCCGAACCCCTCCAGCCGCGACGGCGCAGCGTAGATATCGCAGGCGGCCAGTAAGTAGGGCATGAAGTTGTGGGAGACCACATTCGTGGAGTAGATGATCTTACTGGCGATGCCCAGATCCGCCGCTAGCTGGAGGTCGATCGCGTTCTGTTTCACCGTGCGCGGCTGAGGCCACACCTTGCAGACATATCTCCACTCGGGCGCTTCGGCATCGATCAGCGCCAGCGCCTGCATGACCTCCTGGGCGCCCTTGGACGCCGCGTCGCCGCCGACGGTCAGGATCATGATCTGGCCGTCAGTCACTCCCAGCGCCTCGCGGATCGATCGGACCTTGAGGTCGTCGCTGTTGCGCGGCACGAAACTGTCCGTGTCGCAGCCCACAGGCAACACTTCGATGTTGTCTCCCCTGATGCCGTCCCTGATATAGACCTCCTTCACCCAGTTGGAGGTGACCAGAATCAGCGGAAGAGCGTTCAACAAGTCTCGATGCGCGGCGACGTATCCGTCGGCCAGGAGCCACGGGCACGCACTTCATCCCGAACTGCTGGGGGTGCAGGACCAGGTGCGGAACATGGCCCCAGAACCCAATGCCCACCACCACGTCCGGCTGAAACCAGCGGTAATACCATTCCTTTTCCTGCGGCGATTCGAAATGCACCGGGTGGACATCCACGCCGATCTCACTCAGGCCTCTGCACAGTAACTGGCCCTGCGTCGCCAGGCCGGCAGCCGATGGCGGGTATTCGGTCAACACCAGCACTTTCATGATTGTTTCTCCAAGACGCGCCCGCTCGACCGCCGCTTGGGCCGAGTCGAAGCACCAGAACCCTTCCTCTCGCGGAGTGGTCTGTGCTTCCCAAGTGTCGGGACCAAACCCGTAAAGGTCAGTAATGAGCCGCTGCTTTTCGAGCCAGATATCGTCGGGTAGCACGTCGCGCCGGTCGGCATCCTGACGAACCCGCGGCAGATACGCCCGGCCTCCATCCTCATAGGCGAACATCCACAACCGATTGGCGTCGGATACGCGCCAGATCGCCATAGCTCCACCACGGCGCGGCAGCACTCCGCATGCCGGCGGTGCTGCGTGTACTCGCCATTCGGCCCGTGGGTCAAGACCAGGTCGTAGCTGTTGCCAGCCAACAGACGGGCGGCGGTCTCCCGACCGTCTCGACCGGCAGCGGCGCCTGATCCGGACCATCGTCGAGATCCGCCATCTCTCCCTCGGCGCCGAAGCGATCCAAGACCTGGCGGAACTTTGGGGCGCGGTCCGGGTCCGAAGCCCGGCACAACGTCACGACGCGCCACCGGAACTCCGGATGGGTCAGAATGTAGCCGCCGCACCAGAGCGTCTCGTCGTCCGGATGGGCGACGACAACAGCCGCCCTGGGCCGAGGGTCCGAACTTAATGGCTGCGAAATGGTAGCTCCTAGGCCAGTAGCCCCTCTGCCGACTACCGGCGCCCGCCGCCGTGGGCTGCTCCGCCGCCAGCCGATTGTCTCTGCTGCATCGCCTGCATCTGCTGTGTGTGCACTTGATGCATTTGCTGCGTCTGCTGCTGGTGTTGTTGTTCAACCTGCTGCATTCTCGCCGGAGCAGCCTTCTGTTTGGTCAGTTGCTGATGTTCCTGGTCCTGCTTCTGCTGGAGTTTCTGCCGATCCTGGTTCTGCTTCACGGCCACGTTGTTCTGTTCCTTCTGGTATTGCTGATCCAACTTGATGTTTCCCGTCTTGGGAGCAGCGGCGCGTTCGACGGGCGGCAGATCTTTAGGATGGACTGCGGTGTTGGCGCGCCCAGTCGCCGTAACCGGCGGAGCGCCATGGTTCGCGGAGAGCCGTTGCTGCGGATTATTGTGCGCAGACCAGGCATGTTGAGTCTGCGCGGAGACCGGTCCACTACGCCGGCCACGAGCGGCAGCCTCTTCTTCGAAAGAGGCGCGTGCATCGACCCCGCCGTTGCCGCCGTTGTAGCTGACGCGGTTCACTCTCTCGTTCACCCTGGTGTTGTAAACGTTGTGAATCGCATTTCCATCCACGCGATTTAGCGCCGTGTTGTAGAAGAAATGTCCGTTCTCCCACCGGCCGCCTTCATAGCCCCTTCCGAAGTATCCGAAGCCATAGTCGATCCCGCCGTAGAAACCTACCGACAGGCCCCAGTAGCCTTCGTTGAACATAAATCCGCCGCCGCCCCAGCCCCAGTAGCCTGGAGTCCACAGATACCCGGCTTCGGGAGCCATGACCCAGGTGCCCGGCACCCAGTAATACTCACCATCCCAAGCCCAATATCCGGGCGTCCAGAGGTAGCCATCGCCGGGACAGATGGGTTGCTCGTAAGCGGGTAGCTCAGGGGGCGCGACTGTGGGCGCCGCTATAGCAGGCGCGTCCACTTGTGCCAAAGACGGGGTCGATAATATTCCTACGGCCAACAACAGCGAACAAAGAGCGCGAATGCGCATTTACGTCTCCTCTCGCCGGTTATGAATCGGGTGTCAACTCTCCGCAATGGCACGGGAAGGGCCAACTCCGTTAGCCGGGGCCATTCGCGGAATCGCTCCGCCCTTGCGAGTGCAAGCTGCCAGATCGGTACGAGCCCAAGTGCAGAAGCTGCACCTGGAAGTGCGGGAGTTGCCTCCATTCTCTCCCTGGGGAAATGTCGCATGCTGCGGTGCGATAACCGGAGGGTTCCCGCGTGCTGGGCAGACGCATGGCTCTTGACGCTTGCCCATCGAGTGCAATGGGGGCAAACGTGCCCTGGTTCTCCCTGTTGAAGCATGCACAGGCGAAGCATTCCAGGAGGAACATCTTGACTTCACTGAAGACAGTAACGGACGCGGCGTCGGAACTCCGCAAAGACGCCATAGAGTCGGTGGATAACGCGCGAGAGGAAACGGCCGGCGCGCTGCATACGGCTGCCTCGTCAACTCGCAGAACAGGACGTCAGGGTTCCGCAGCGATCGACAACATCGCGGCTGGCGCGGCGGATCGACTGGATGCCACGGCATCTTATCTCGAAGATCATGACCTGGCAGGATGCATTCAGGGCCTGCGGCAATTTGCCCGCCAGCACCTGACCGGCTCTTTGGTTTTCGCCGTCGCCATCGGCTTTCTTGCGGGAGCGGCTTTAAACCGCCTTGCGCACTCATACGGAAGAACGTCCGACGCCGCTTAATTAACCAGCGCCGGAAGGAGCACAAATGAAGGTGCAGATCGCATTGCTGGGGCTTTTGTTTTGCATGGCGACGGACGTTTTCGGCCAACGGGTCAGAGCGCCCCCACCAATAAGTTCGTCCCTGTGGCGCAAAAGTCGTTGACCGGTTGCGTCGACGAACAATTCGGGCAGTACATCCTTCTCGACGGTCAAATGCAGAAGATCATCAATCTGCAATCAGCCGGCCCGGAAAAGGACGTCTTCGCCAAATATGTGGGGCACAAAGTAGAAGTTAGAGGGACCATGTCTTCGGGTCGCGAAAACGACATTCACGGTGGCGGGCATCGTCCAGATCGCCGACACCTGCGGACCGGCGAAGTAGCCCAGTTGCCACTAAAGCAAGCGCCGGGACCCCAAGGTCTTCGCATACGCCTTGGTGAATTCGGCGCCCCAAAAGAACAGTTGCGCCGAGTAGTAGACCCAGAGCAGCACGACAATCGGCGAGCCGGCGGCGCTATACGTCGCCCCGAAGCTGGCATGCGCGAAGTATAACCTTACGAGCTCCCTGCCGACCATGAAAAGCACTGACGTGATCGCGGCTCCAAGGGCCACGTCGCTCCATTTCAGTTCAACGTCGGGAACGACTCTGTACAGGACCGCAAACAGCGCCGCAATGAGCAGACACGAAATGATCCATGTGGCGGCCCGCGACACGGTAATGCTCATGGCCGCCATCCAGGCGTTCAACACCAGAGAAACCAGCAGCAGGAAACCTGTGCCCAGCACCGTCACAAACGAATAAAAGCGCTCCCTGACGAGGCGCAACATCGTTGCCGCATCGCTTCGATGAGGGGGAAGCGATACATGCCAGATGGTGTTCATCGAGTCGCGTAACTCCACGAAGACGGAAGAGGCGCCAAATGCCAGGATCGCCAGGCCAAGCACTGTCGCCACTGCGCCGATGCGAGGCTGATTGCCGCCTTTGATGATTTCCTGAATGGTCTTCGCTGCTGCGGGACCAGCCACTCCGGCGATCTCCGATGCGAGGCGGCCTTCGGCAGCGTCCCGCCCATAAACCACGGCGGCCAGGGCGACGGCAATTACGATGACGGGAGCCAACGATAGCAAGGTGTAGAATGCGACGGCCGCGCTCAGTCGCGGAGCATTATCGTTCACCCAATCGCTGGATGCCTGCCGGCACATACGCGGCAGCGCGCCGAGCAGAGACGCGGGCGCCGACTCAGCTCCCAACCGACTTTCCCTCTTCGCGCAGTCCGGCGATGCGGTTCTGCAGGGTTCGCAGGCTGATCCCCAACATCTCGGCGGCCCGTTTGCGATTGCCGTCCACGTGATCGAGGGTCAGTATGATGTAAGCCTCCTCGAGTTTCTGCGAGTGGCTGGCCGGGCTGGGGCATGACTGGGAGTATCGGCCCCGCCGGCTGCCTGGAATACGGGCCGGGGCTGACGCCGAGCGCCGGGGAAGGCATGTCCTTCAGCACGGACCAAACCTTCGCCCGCCATGATGGCGGCCCGTTCCAGAACATTGCGCAGTTCCCGCACATTGCCGGGCCAATCGTAACGCTGAAAAAGATCCAGCACCTCGGCCATCGACCCCGGTAACGCGCGTGCCATGTTTCTTGTTCAGATTCTGCAGCATGACGTCGGCGATCAGCGGGATATCTTCTTTATGTTCACGCAGCGGCGGAACCACGATCTGGAATACGCTCAGCCGATAGTAAAGCTCTTCGCGCAGATGCGTTTCGAGTTCCTGGCTGGTGGCGGCAAGTACCCGGGCGTCTACCGCGATTTCGTGCTTGCCGCCCAGCCGCCGCACTTTCAAGTCTTCGAGAACGCGCAGCAGCTTTGGCTGGGTAGACTGCGGCATCTCGCCGATTTCGTCGAGAAACAACGTGCCCCCGTGGGCCTGCTCGAAGCAACCGGCGGAGCGCTCCATGGCGCCCGTGAACGCGCCTTTCTCGTGGCCGAACAACTCGCTCTCAATCAGAGTCTCGGGCAAAGCGGCGGCATTGATCGCGACGAAAGGCCCATCGCCGCGGCGGCTGTACTTATGGATCTCGCGCGCAACCAGCTCTTTCCCGGTGCCACTTTCGCCGCGGATCAATACCGGCGCGGAAGTGGGAGCCACCTGCCGGATGAGCGCGAAGATCCGCTGCATCGCCGGGGAAGTGCCGACCATGTCCCCGAGTACGCCGCGAAGGCTCAGGTCGCGCTTCAGCTCTTCGGTCTTCTGCAGACTTCTCTTGTAGGAATCGCGCGTTCCAGAAGAGTCTTGAAGGCGCGCGGTTCCACCGGCTTTTCCAGGAACCAGAATGCCTTGAGGTCATGAACCGCCGACAGCGCCTTTTCCATGCTGCCGAAGCCCGTCAGCGCGATCGCCGGAGTGAGGTCGCCACGTTCCTTCAGATGCCGGAGCAGTTCGAAGCCGTCCATGCGCGGCATGACCAAATCCGCGACGATGACGTCTGCGTTGAAGGCGGTGAGCCGTTCCAGCGCTTCCAACCCGTCGGCAGCGACCTGCGTTTCAAAGTCGGAGTCGGACAGCATGGCGGCCAAGGCGGCGCGCTGGCGCTCGTCATCGTCAACGATGAGGATCCGGCCCGAAACTGCGGAAAGTCGGGGCACCGGCTTCTATTCTAGCAAGCCGCCGCCTTCGGGTCATCGTGTTTCGAATTCTGCTCCTCTTCGTGCTGAACGAATTCGAGGATGTCGAAGTGCTTCAACTCGCGATCCGGGAAGAAACTGTTCACCGCATCCTGCTCATCGTCGAAGAACTCAAAGGCAATGGCCAGCCTGGTCAACAGGAACAGCTTCAGATGCGCCCGATTGACGTTCAGCAGCGCCAGCCTTCCACCGGCCTTGCGCAGCCTGGCGAGCCCGAATACCAGCGTGCCCAGACCGGTGCTGTCAATGTCGGTGACCTCTTTGAGATTCAAGACGATATTGATTTTGCCGGATTGATGCAGCGCCGCCAGCCTTTCACGCAATGCCAAATCCCCGTGACCCAGGTGAGGGAGCCCTTGAGGTCGAGAATGACGATCCCTTCTTTTTCCCGCTCTTCGATTTGCAGACTCATATGACAAGCTTACGGGTTTCGACGCAATATCTTTCGTCTGACGTCCGGCCAGAATTCAGTACCGAGATTGCTGACGAAATCGAACCCGAGGTGGAGGGAGCCCTGCAGCGCGCCGAGGCGGACGGTATTTACCCGGTCGGGATACCACTCGTTGGACAGGAAGGCAGCGCCGTAGTCGCTGCCCAGTCGCCAGGTGGACAATGTTTCGCCGCCGCCGTCGGTGCGGGTGAGAATGGTCCCGCGAAATGCGTGGGCCGTCCGGCGCAAGAAGCCCGTCTGCGAGCGAAAATATCGCGGGTCCTGGTGTAGCGCCGAGTCCAGGCCGAATGCCAGAGCTCCATGGATCGCGGAGCCGCCAAGGGCGGAGGCAAAACGCTTGCCGTAGGCGCCGCCGCCCTGCCCCCACTCTCGCGGAGAGTTGAGCCCTTGCAGGATTCCCGCGTATGCGGCGGTCTCCGCCAGGGACATCGGACTGCCGACGCTCTGGGCATGAAAGTTCAGTTTGCTCCTCACGTTGAGCGGCTCGACCGGCTGAGCCATGGCCGCAATCGGGACCACGCACAGCAGGAGGGCGCCAGCTATTGTCATTGGGACACGATCAGTTCACAAACCGATAACTGGTTACGCGGCCCCACAGTCCGACCGCCTGCAAAACCCAGATTGCAACCGCAACTACCACCACGATGTTCAGAATGGTCTTGATGCTGCCGGCCATGGGGATGAAGTTGTTGATTAACCACAATGCGACGCCGACAACGATCAGCGCGATAACGATGTTGATCAGAGGCATTTGTTTTACTCTCCTAAGGTTGGGCGCAACTAAACAAGCCTGCGTCCCTGAATCAGGCGGAATACCATTACCACCACGGCCACCAGCAACAGGAGGTGAATCAGCCCGCCGGCGGTGTAGGCGGTGGCCATTCCCAGTGCCCACAAAACCAGCAAAATTATGCAGATTGTCCAGAGCATCTTTTTTGTTCCTTCGCGATGTGTAATGGCAAGCGCAGGTCCACAGCGGTTTTGCGCGCCTGCCGACGTCGCGCTCGTAAGCGTGCTGCCGCCAGGTGCAGGATCTGCACTTGGCCCGGCGCTTGCTGCACGTCAAAGGGCATTTGCAAAGGAGCCGGCTGGCCGGAATCGGTTTGGCCCCGCTCGTGCGAATACAATCGATCATGAAGAATGACCAGGGGCCGTTGCATTTTTCGTTAGAGATGCTGCGACAGCACCGGCGACATCTTTTACGTCGTTACCCACGGAGCTGAAGTACTTCCTCGATACCATCAAAATGATCGCGTATCGCGCCGAAATCAGTATGGCTTCCACGGTGCGAGAAAAGCTCAAACGCGCCGACGATGCGCCCTCGTTGCTGGGACAGGTTTATCACACCGAAGTCGACTTGGTACCAGACTTGGCAGCCAAGACCCTGACGGTGCCTGCACCACTTCACGCAGATGCCGCGGTCCGCTATTTGTGCGATCAGCTCACCGCTACCGATACCATCATTCCGGGTACCGACCTCCGCTTGGAATCCAAACTTGGCTCACCCTAAATTCCGTGAGATCAGGAGTTCGGAGACTCCTGGAGGCCATCGGAGAATTAACGGAGGGGACGGCGCGAAAGGACGACATAACCTTCGTTGTAGTTGAAAAGTATCAGTGAGCCGGGGCGGTCCCGAACCATGCTCCGATACCTGCCGTTGCTGCCATGGCGAAAGCACCCGGAAGGTGACGCGGATGGCGCCCAGCCAGACGAGTGCGCCCATGCCGGACTTGCCGGCGCGGGTTTCCGGTCTTTTGACCAACCGGCGGTCGCGAGCCCCGCCATGGCATTGTCGCTTGAATCGCAAGCCCATAATATCCCCGCAGGACGCTCGTGATTGGCCGTGGCACCCGGCTGGCTGGGCAATTAGCTAAATCAGCGTAAGCGATCCTTTGGTTGTCCTTTCCCTCTGTCGTAGCGGGCGAACGGAAATAGAGTGAGCGCATCGAAAAAATGCGCTCACCTGCTTCCCGTTTCGTTTGCTCCGGCAGAGGGATATTTCTTGGATATCCGCATCTCTATCTCTACTTCTGCACTTCATTCTGCAATAGCTGCACCCGCCGCGATCTTCTGGCGTCCCCGAAAGACGGCAGGCATGGCCCACCATGCGATGGACCTCCGACTGCCGCCGGCATCCTGCTCCGCCAACACCTCGCGATAGCGGTCAATCGTCGAATTGAAGCTGGCCATGTACATCTTCTCCGTCTCGGGTGTCAACTTCTGGAATGCCAGGGGCCGCAACGGGCCCACCTTCGGCACGAAGCGCAACAGAACTGCCAGGAGTTTCGAGCGGATCCCCGGCCGCCGATAGGTAGAGCCCCAGTTCTTCTCGTAGCTGGAACGGGATAAATTGTAGAGGAAGTTCTTGCGGGTAATGCTGGGAGCCTCTCTCTGGATGTCCTGCCTCTTGATTTGCCAGGCGACCCTGGTCATGGCCGGAAGAATCGTGCCGACCGTGCGGCGATACGATCCAATGGCGAGGTCGACGTCCAGAAATGCCGATTCCAGCTTCAGCCCATAAGTATCTTCGAACGCCCGCTGGAGATCCGGCTTAGCGACTTCAAACCCGATAAAGCTCTTGAAGGCAGCGGAAGCGTAGCGGCCCCTGGCGGCCTGGAAGACGTCAAACGCAAACTCCGTCTTGGCATGGGTAAACGGATCGTCGGCGTACGTCACCAGGTTTCCGAACTTCCGGCCAAGCTTGGGGTAGAGCAGGGGGACTGCGAGGTTAACGGCCAGCGAGTGACCGTTATTATCGGCGGCGTAATGCGACAACGGCTCCCAGGGCGAAGGCGTATTCGTCGAGATCCTGCGATTCGCGGATCAGGTTGAGCACAAAATCGCCGCTTCGGACATAGTGGGTCAAATCGCTGAAGAACTTGCTGCCGAACGGATAATACCCCAGATCCTGGATGATGCATCCTCCGTAGGCGTAGGCGTGCGCCTGCTTCAACTCTTCCGGGGTGGCAGCCGGAAACCGCCTGAGCAGGAGCGGCTTGATCGCGCTGTCCCAGGCAGAATCGATAATCGCCTCATGAGTGAGAACGGAATACGAATAGCGCGCCCGGCGCCGCCAATATCAGCCACAGCCCGAGGGTCGCCGACCGCAAGAGTCTCCGGGGCCGGCAGCCTGTCTCCCGCGTTTCGCGCATCAGTGGGTTTTCGAAGCTTGAACGAAATCCAGCAGGGCATCGGACCACTGCTCGACTTGCCGTTCGGCTTCCTCCCGGGTGACTTCGTATCGTTTCTGGATGCGCCCAATCAGATGGCCCCTGATGCCGGTCATCGCCTGCCAGTCATCGTCGGTGAGTTTGCTCCAATGCGCACGCGCCGAACCTGTGAACTCTTTCCACCGGCTTTCGATCTGATCCCATTGCATATCGTTTGCTCCTTTCAGATCTCGTTATCAGCTTCTGCACGAACCCGGCCAAACGCTTGGCCGCAACGCTGGCCGCAGCGGGGCTACTCGGCTGTTCCATCGGTTCAAGACAGGGCAGGTTGCGATCGGCAAGATCCGCACTCTGAGGTGCAGATACTGCACTTTCCACCGATCGCTCTCTGCCAGTAATGGCGGCGACTGGCCCATGCGGTGCAAAGGAGTCACCACGAGACATCATCCGATTGGTGGGCTCACGTACCAGTGTTCCCCGATAGGACCCCAACATGGATGTGGAAGGAATATCTCGGTGAATTGCGCAAGGAACTGGACGCGATTGAAGCGGCCATTCTGAGTTTGGAGCGCCTGTATCGCCCTGCCAACCTGCGCCCGGACCGCCGACTCGATTGTTCCACGAGGAGCCGCACAGAGGGCGCAAATGGCTTCCACAGGAATCCGGAACCGGAACAGATTAGCTAACAAAATTCTCCGGGCTCGAATGGGGACCGGCAAATCCCGCATTTTCAGGTGCAGATATTGCATTTTGGGAGAGCGTGAATTCCCGCTAACTCCATCATTCTCAGCCGCGCCGTCGCCAAAGGTCGGAGTTAGGTTATGGAGCATCCCGTGCCTAACGATAGTAGAAATCCCACGAAAGAGGAGCGTTGTGAACAGAGCACCTGCAAGTAGCGGAATCCAGGAGATCCTCGAAAGAAAACAGGCCGAACTGATGGGGGGATTGCGAAATCGGGACGGCATTGCGATCGAGAAGAGCGCCGACCAGATGGACGAGATTCAGTATGCGACGGAGCGCGATCTGGCGATCCGCAACGTGGACCGCGAGTCCACTCTGTTGCGCCAGGTAAAGGCTGCACTGAGGCGGATTCACGACGGCACTTTCGGAACGTGCGTCGACTGCGAAGAGACCATCAGCCCGAAGCGCCTCACCGCCGTGCCGTGGGCGACGCGCTGTATTCAATGCCAGGAAACTGCCGACCGCGAAGGACAGGAGACAGAGGATGCTAGCGAGACTCTCAGCAATGCTGCGTAAACCAATCGTGGAAATTCCCGCAGGCGTTCGAACCGTCGCGTTTCTCGGCAATTACCTGCCGCGCAAATGCGGCATCGCCACCTTTACGTCCGACCTGTTGGGAGCGGTAGCAGCGCGCCATCCCGAAAGCCGATGCTTTGCGGTGCCGGTCAATGACGTCAAGGGCTGCTATCGGTATCCGGACGTGGTTCGCTGCGAGATCGAAGAGCAGGACCTCGAATCTTACCGGCGCGCGGCCGACTTTTTGAACTCCAGCAACGTGGATGTGGTGTCGCTGCAGCACGAGTTCGGCATTTTTGGCGGACCGGCCGGCAGCCACCTGCTGACTTTGCTGCGCGAATTGAAAGCGCCGGTGGTCACCACGCTGCACACCGTTCTTCTGAAACCGAACGCCGACCAGCTTCGCGTGATGCGGGAATTGATCGCCCGGTCAGCCCGGCTGGTGGTGATGACGGAGCGCGGGCGATCCATCCTGCAGGAGGTATACCGGGCGCCGCCGGACAAGATCGATCTTATCCCCCACGGCATTCCCGACGTACCATTTGTTGCACCGGATTTCTACAAGGGCCAGTTCGGAGTGGATGGAAGGAAGGTTCTGCTGACTTTCGGGCTGCTTTCGCCGAACAAAGGGATCGAACACGTGCTCCACGCGCTTCCGGATGTGGTGGCGGAGTTTCCCGACCTCGTCTATATGGTGCTGGGCGCTACCCACCCGCACGAGTTGCGCACACGAGGGGAAGCTTACCGCCTCGGCCTGGAGGCCATTGTCAGGAATAACAAGATCGAAAAGAACGTCATCTTTCACAATCGCTTTGTAGAGCTGAAGGAATTGACCGAGTTCATTGGCGCGGCCGATCTTTATGTGACTCCGTATCTCGACGAAGCCCAGATTACGTCGGGAACACTATCGTATGCGTTTGGCGCAGGCAAAGCCGTGATCTCGACGCCTTACTGGCATGCCGCCGAATTGTTGGCGGACCAGCGCGGCGCCCTGGTGCCGTTCGCCGACCCTAAGGCGATTGCGCATGAAGTAAGTGGGTTATTGCGCGACGGAACACGCCGGAAGGCCATGAGCGACCGCGCCTACCAACTGGGCCGCGCGATGGTCTGGAGCAACACGGCGGGCCTCTACATGAATTCCTTCCAAACGGCGCGGCAGCAGGGCGTAGCGGCGCCTCGCGGTGACGGCCGCGGTGAACGGATTCGGACATCGCCCGCACGAATCTCCAGAGTTGAATCTGGACCATCTTTACCGTATGACCGACTCGATTGGAATTTTCCAACACGCGAAATTCACGGCCCCGAACCATTCCGAAGGATACTGCACCGACGACAATGCCCGCGCACTGATTCTGGCGGTGCAACTGGGCCAGTTGGAAGAAGCTCCCTTGCGCGTCCGGGGGCTGGCCACGACCTATGCCGCGTTCCTGGACTACGCCTTCAATCCCAAGAGCGGCCGTTTTCACAATTTCCTCAGTATTGACCGCCAATGGCTCGACGAGCAGGGATCCGAAGACTGCCATGGCCGGGCCATTTGGGCCTTGGGCACGGCCGTGGGCCGCTCGCCCCATTGGAGTTCGCAGGCGAAGTCCGAACGGCTCTTCGCGCAGGCTCTGCCGGCCGTGCTGGAGTTTACTTCGCCGCGGGCCTGGGCATTCAGCCTGATTGGCATTCACGAGTATCTGCGCCGGAGGAAGGGTGACTGCCTGGCCATTGACGTCCGCCGGGAATTGACCGGGCGCTTGATGAGCATCTTCGACCAGGTCGCCGGACCCGGCTGGACCTGGTTTGAAGACGGGCTGACGTATGACAACGCCAAGCTGCCTCACGCTCTGATTGTCAGCGGACGCGCAACCGGTCAAGATAACGTGTACAACCGGGGCATAGAGGCGTTGCGCTGGCTTGTGGGTGTACAGACTTCGCAGCATGGGAAACTGCGGCCCATCGGCAGCAACGGATTCTATCGGCGCAACGGCGCACGCGCGGACTACGACCAGCAGCCCATCGAGGCGCACACCACTATTTCGGCTTGCCTGGAAGCATATCGTGCGACATCCGACTCCTGGTGGTACGAGCAGGCGCAAAGCGCGTTCGACTGGTTCCTGGGTTGGAACGACCTCGGGCGAGGAACTCTACTGCCCCGAGACCGGCGGCTGCCGCGATGGGCTGCACGTGGACCGGAGCAACGAAAACCAAGGGGCCGAATCGATGCTGGCCTTTCTTCTGTCACTAACGGAAATGCGGCAGATACAAAACACCGCCAGCGCCTTTCAACCAGCACCCCTGGCAGTCCCGATCACTCCATGCAACCAATCGACGTAAAGCGCAGCACTGTCATTCTGGACCCGGACCGCACGCATGTGCTGGCCCGGCCTTTTCGGCTCATGAGCGATCAGCGGTCCACCAAGATCTCCGCCCGGGTCATGGCTCTGCCCGAAAGCGCGGTCCATACCCTGCTGGCGGAGGTTCGGGCCGAATTCGGTGACCGCCAGCTCAAGATCGACGACTTCCTCCAGCGGCGGTTTGACGAGGTGAGCCCCTGTTTCCTCAATGGTCAAAAGCTGTCCGAAGAGAGGAAGTTATTGCTGGGCGGGTATTTCACTCACGAATATTCGCTCGAGGCCGCGGCGCTGTTCAATCCCTCGATGGTGCCGCACCCGGACCAGCGGAATGTTCCGCCCGGCTCGTTGCGTTTCATCCTGAGCTTGCGTGCCACGGCCGAGGGCCACGTATCCTCCATCGCATTTCGCAGCGGAATGCTGGACGAAAACGAGCGCCATCACAATGGACGTGCCTTCCCGCTATAGCCTGGAGCCGATGCAAGTCCCCAACTCCACCTTCGAGAAGCCTCTCTTCGAGCGCAAGCTTAACGAACTCCGTCTCCTGGGCGATTTCAACCGGGAGGTGCTCAACGGCTTGCCGGACGCATTCACGATGGAAGAACTGCGCGACAGCATCGCACGCACCTCAAGCCAGCTCCCCGACGGCAGCAGGATAGCGCCAAAAGTGTGGCCAGAGAGACGCTGATGCTCGCCGGCTCCAATTACGAAGTGCAGTTCGCGCCGGAGTCAGTCTTATCGGAACGGCTATGTGCCGAACGTAGTGTATTCGTGCGGCAGCCTGGTGCACGGCGAACAGCTCATCATCCCCTACGGGATATCCGACTATACCACGACATTTGCCGCAATTCCGCTTAAACAAGTCCTACCGGCAATGGAATAACTCGTGCTCAAAGAAGGACACGACAGTTCACGCTAAAAGGAGAAGACAATAGCAGCCAGCATGCTATCGGAAGACACATCCACGCGCTTTGAAGACGTTCTAGGGACCTACGCGATGTTTGTAGAGCGCGCAGGAGCAACGTGTTTCGGAGAATATCCTATCGTGATGTTCTCGCGCACTCCATCTACCAGTCTCCAAGATCAGGGAATATGCAAACAAACAGATGATCCATGGATTGGATGCATATCCCACGAGTATCTATCTGGTAGTCAAGGGTACGGTGGCGATCTCGCAGATAGCCAACGACGGAAGCGAAGTGCTGCTGGATATCGTCCGGCCCGACGACCTATTTGGCGAGTCGGCTTTCCTGCAAGCTCCTCGCCGCCCGGAACGGGCCGAAGCCATCGCAACGGCCGAGGTAATGAGCTGGTCCGTATCGCGAGATGGAAGAACTCGTCACGAAACGGCCGCGCCTTGCCGTAGCGTTGCTGCAGGTCCTCGCCAAACGCAATGCTGACTATACGCTCCGCATCGAAAGTCTTGCGACCGACAGCATTGCGCGCCGGTTGGCCCGTTCGCTCCTCCGCCTTTCGGACCGGTTGGGTACCCCTGGGGAAAGCGGATCCGTACGCATGATGCCGCTAAGTCACGACATGCTGTCGCGGTATATCGGCACGTCACGCGAAATTGTCACACACCATATGGTTGAATTTCGAAGAAATGGCTACGTGGACTATTCGCGGCGAGGCATCAGCCTCCATCGCGACACCTTAAAGAGCGTTCTCGATTAGCCTGTCGGAAACGGGCGTGACGATCCGGTTGACGCGGTTTGGCGCCACATCCCCGGTCTCAGCGTATACCGCAGAAGCGCACATCCTGCACTTGCTGCCGCAGAATCTGCATTTCACCGCGCCGCACAACGTCTTCGCTCATCGCGAACAGCCTCGTCCCTTCTATCTGGCTTCCCCTTTGCCTGTATGCTTCCCCCATCTGCCGGTGTCGAATGCCCATTGATGGCGCCAACAGTGCACTAACGAAATAGTCGCGTCGAATATGCGACACAAACAGGCAGAAGGCGTGAAACGTAGCAATTGCAGCGGGTTTGGCCGTCGGAACGTCATTGCCGGCTATCGAAGCTGATATCGCTGCTCACGCGTCAGCCGCGCCTCTGTGGCACTCCTGAACTCGTATTCGTGGCGAGAGCGGCAGTCGGAAAAGAACAATAAGGACATAATGAAACTCATCATCAGTTTGCTGACGGTATGTGGACTGGCAGCGGCGCAGTCGGCGCAAGCTCCCAGCCCGGTGCAGCAGTCCACCGGCAACGCAGCCGAGCACGGCTCCATGCCTATCTATCGGGTTACCGTGGTAGCCCGAACCATGAAGGCGATCAATTACAACCACCGCAGCGGAGCCAACCAGGATCGATTTCCGCGGAACTGCGCTTCTGCCCGAGGCCCACGGCGAGGCCGTCGGTGGAGAGCAAGCAAGGCGTGATCAAGATCGATGCGCGCATGGAGAAGCTGCAGCCTGCCAGTGGTTTCGGCCCCGAATACCTGACGTATGTGATGTGGGCAATCACTCCGGAGGGGCGTGCCACCAATGTTGGCGAAGTGCTCTTGAACGGCGACAAGACCAAGCTGGATGCCACCACGGACTTACAGTCGTTCGGCCTGATCGTAACCGCCGAACCCTATTTCGCGGTGACCCAACCCAGCGACGTCGTGGTGATGGAGAACTTCGTCAGGCGGGACACCGTCGGGACCATCGAGCAAGTCGACGCCAAGTTCGAGCTTCTGCAGCGGGGCCAGTACACCTTGAACGTGAACCCCGCCGAGGTCACGCCGTGCCGACTTGATTCGAAGGCGCCTTTGGAGCTCTATGAAGCGCGAAACGCCGTTCGGATTGCGCGCTGGACCGGCGCGGAGCAATACGCTCCCGATACCTACCAGAAGGCCGTTCAAGGCTTGGAGAATGCCGAGGGCTATCTGACTGGCAAAGCCGGAAGCAAACCGATCGGCACGGTGGCGCGTGAGGCCGTCCAAATGGCCGAGGATGCGCGCATCATCACCGTAAAGAAGATGGGTGAAGAGACGCTGGCCGGCGAGCGCCAGGCTGGCGCAGAACGCGAGGCGCTGGCTGAAAGCGAACGCGCCGCGGCCCAAGAAGACACCGCCCGCGTTACGCGGGATGCGGAAACGGCGCGGCTTGCCGCACAGGCGGAAGCGGACCGCGTGAAGCAGGAGAACGCCGCGAAGTTGGAGGCGGCTCAGCTTGAAGCGGATCGCCTGAAGCAGGAAAATGCTGCCAGACGGCCGCCGCGCAGCACGAAGCCGAACTGTTGAAAAGTCAGAACGACGCTCGGGCGGCTGCCGCCCAGCCGAAGCTGGACCAGCTGAAAAGCGACAACGCAGCACAGCTGGCTCTCCGCCCAGACCGAGGCCGATCGTTTGAAGCGCGAGAACGACGCGCAACGGGCCAGTGCCCAGGCCGACCTGGATCGCGCGGCCAAAGAGAAAGTGGAGCTGCGAGCTCAGCTACTGCAGCCAATTCAACGCCATTCTGCAGACTCGCGACACGGCGCGCGGCCTGGTCGTGAACATGTCGGATGTCCTCTTCGACACCGGCAAATATTCGTTGCGGCCTCTCGCCCGCGAGAAACTGGCCAAGGTGGCCGGCATCGTCTCCGGGCATCCCGGTCTCAGGCTGGACGTAGAAGGCTACACCGACAGCGTAGGCGGCGATGACTACAATCAGCAATTTTCCGAGCAGCGCGGAGGGGCCGTGCGCGACTATCTGACGCAGGAGGGAATGGCGTCGGGATCGGTGACATCGAAAGGTTTCGGAAAAGCTCAGCCGGTGGCCAGCAATGACACCGCACAGGGCCGGCAGCAGAATCGGCGCGTGGAATTAGTGATCTCCGGCGAAATCATTGGCACGGAGATCGGCGTAGTAATAGCAGCCAGGTAATCGGACGAGGGTGCACGGGGCCCGGCGCTTTTTGCCGGGCCCTCAGGTACGGCCTCAATGGCCTCGTGGAGGTATCGCATGATCAACGTTTGGATCATCGTCCCGGTTGTTCTCGTACTCTATATACTCACTTCCATCAAGATCCTCAGGGAGTACGAACGCGGTGTGGTATTTCGATTGGGCCGCGTCCTGCCGCAGGCCAAAGGACCGGGCATCGTCCTGGTCTTTGCGCCCATTGACCGCATGGTGCGGCTGTCGCTGCGGGTCGAGGCGCTGGAAGTGCCTGCCCAGGATGTGGTCACCCGCGACAACGTGACCGTGAAGGTGAACGCCGTAATCTTCTTCCGGGTGGTCGATCCGCGATTGGCGGTGCTCGAGGTTTCCAATTTCCTGTACGCCACCTCCCAGCTGGCTCAGACCACGCTGCGCAGTGTTTTGGGCGAAGCGGAGCTTGATGAACTGTTGAGCCAGAGAGGCAAGTTAAACGTGCGGCTGCAGTCCATTCTGGATCAGCACACTGCCTCGTGGGGCATGAAGGTCACGCTCGTCGAAGTGAAGCAGGTGGAACTGGCCGAGCAGATGATCCGTGCCATCGCCCGGCAGGCCGAAGCCGAACGCGAGCGTCGCGCCAAGGTCATCCATGCGGAGGGCGAATATCTGGCCGCAGAGAAGCTGGCCATGGCCGCCGCCGTGATCCAGCAACAGCCCGCGGCGATTCAGTTGCGATACCTGCAAACCTTGGTCGAGATCGGCGCAGAGCACAATACGACTATTGTCTTTCCGTTGCCAATCGATCTCATCACTTCCGTGACGCAGGCGCTGAATGGGGCGAGGAAGCTGTAGGCGAAAGAAAGAGTGAAAAGGGGATGTCCACCGCAATTGCAGTAGAGGAACTACCGGAAGTTCCGGAAACACCAGCGCCGAGTCTGCTCGGCGAGGTAAAGTGGCAAGTTTGGCCAGTAGAGCATTCGCCCGGCGCGACGGGTTAGGTCCACAGCCGTAAAAGCCATAAAGTGGGCGGCGATTGTCGGGCTGCTGGCTCTTGGCGGGCTCTGGTTCCGCGTCACGCCGTTCGAGGTAGCGGCCAGATTCCTGGTAGCTGGGGGCGCTATCGCCGTGATGGCTCGATTCCTCCTGGCGAGGCGCTACGCCGTTGTGGCTGTCGCTGGAGCTCTTGTTTTGCTCTACAACCCACTGGCTCCGCTGTTCGAGCTTTCCGGAGACTGGCAGCGCGCTGTGTTAGTAGTTGCTGCCGCTCCGCTTCTCTGCGCGCTGATCTGGCCCGATATGAGGCGACGTGGCGCAGGTAGCGTCCTGCCGGGTCGAGACTAGACTCTTCATGAATGAAGGAGATTACCAGCATGTTAGACGACAGAGTAGATGGCAAGACGTTCCACGAAGGTGACATGGTCGTTCTTGCCCGTGGCACATATCAGGGTACCCCCGGAGTATTTGTGCACCTCCAGGACGACGTCAACTGGGCGGAAATCCGGGAGAGCGATGGCAGCTTGTGGAGCCACCCGGTGGTATGGCTGGCGCACGCCCGGAGCGCGGTCGCGACGTCTGTGAACTGAACATGGCAACTCAAATGGAGGCTGGAAAAATGAATATTCGACCCTTATACGACCGCATCGTGGTGAAGCGGATCGAAGAGCAGGAAACCACGCGCAACGGCATCGTCATCCCCGATTCCGCCAAGGAAAAGCCGCAGGAAGGTGAAGTCATGGCCGTAGGGCACGGCAAGACGGCTGGACGATGGCACACTGGTTGCCCTCGACGTCAAAGTCGGCGACCGCATCCTGTTTGGCAAGTACTCCGGCAGCGAGACCAAACTGGTGGGTACGGAGTACATCATCATGCGCGAGGACGACGTCCTCGGCATTCTGGATGGGGCTTCCACAGTCCACCCAAGCGGCCAGCTAATTCAAATCCGACAACAAGGAAACTATCCATGGCAAAACAGATTATTTATAGCGACCACTCCCGCCAGGCGATCCTGCGCGGCGTCAACCAACTCGCCGATGCGGTGAAAGTGACCCTCGGACCTCGCGGACGCAACGTCGTTCTGGAGAAGAAATTCGGCGGACCGACCATCACCAAGGACGGCGTTACGGTCGCCAAAGAGATCGAGCTGAAGGATCCGCTGGAGAACATGGGCGCCCAGATGGTGCGCGAAGTGGCGTCGAAGACCTCCGATGTCGCCGGCGACGGCACCACCACGGCCACGATTCTGGCGCAGGCGATTTACCGCGAGGGCGTCAAAGCGGTCACCGCGGGCGCCAATCCGATGGCCATCAAGCGCGGCATCGACAAGGCCGTCGAAGTGGCCGTCGAGGAAGTCAAGAAGCTTTCCAAGCCCGTCTCCGGCGACATGATCGCGCAGGTGGGCAGCATCTCCGCCAACAGCGATTCCACCATCGGCAATATCATTGCCGAAGCCATGAAGAAGGTCGGCAAGGACGGCGTGATCACGGTCGAGGAATCCAAGACCATGACCACCGAATTGCAGACCGTGGACGGCATGCAATTCGACCGCGGCTATCTCTCGCCTTACTTCGTGACCGACGCCGAGCGCATGGAGTGCGTCTTCGAGGATCCCTACATCCTCATTCACGATAAGAAGATCAGCAACATGAAGGACCTGCTGCCGGTTCTCGAGCAGATCGCGCGCGCGGGCAAGCCGCTGCTGGTGATCGCCGAGGAAGTGGAAGGCGAAGCGCTGGCCACGCTGGTGGTCAACAAGCTGCGCGGCACGCTGAATGCCTGCGCCGTGAAGTGCCCCGGGCTTCGGCGACCGCCGCAAGGCGATGCTGGAAGATATCTCGATCCTGACTGGCGGCAAGGCCATCATGGAAGAGACCGGCATCAAGCTGGAAAGCATCAAGCTGGAGGATCTGGGCCGCGCCAAGCGCGTCACGGTGGACAAGGACACCACCACCATCATCGACGGCGGCGGAGCGCAGAAGGACATCGAGGGCCGGATCAAGCAACTCCGGGCGCAGATCGAAGAGACCACCTCGGACTACGATCGCGAGAAACTGCAGGAGCGCCTGGCGAAGCTGGCCGGCGGCGTGGCGATCATCAAGGTCGGCGCCGCCACCGAAACCGAAATGAAAGAGAAGAAGGCCCGCGTCGAAGATGCTCTGCACGCCACCCGCGCGGCGGTCGAGGAAGGCATCGTGCCGGGCGGCGGCGTGGCGCTGCTGCGAGCTTCGGTCGCGCTGCAGAACCTCAAGCTCGAGGGCGACGAGCAGTTCGGCGTCACCATCGTGCGGCGCGCTTGCGAGGAGCCGGTCCGGCAGATCGTGCTCAACTGCGGGACCGAGGGCGCCGTCGTGGTCGAGAAGATCAAGAGCCACACGTCTCCCAACTACGGCTTCAACGCTTCGACGGAACAGTACGAAGACCTGGTGAAAGCCGGCGTGATCGACCCCACCAAGGTGACTCGCACGGCTCTGCAGAATGCGGCTTCCATCGCCTCTCTCATGCTCACCACCGAGGCCATGATCTGCTCGATTCCAGAAGAACTGGAAGCGGCATAGAGCAAGTACGGCGGCTGGCGAAGGGACGCAGATGAACAAGAGAATACTGAAACGGCACAAGCGCCAGGTTTCGCGCGCGGGAGAGCAGGTCAGACTCTCGGAACCGGACCTGAGAACGCCGGAACAGGTCGCCGCGGCGCGGGAGGTGAGCCGCAGCGTCGCCAGCCGGCACAGCCTCGCCCACGCGAATTACGCCAACTCGCCGGGCCGAACTCGGCCGGACGTTCCGCGGAAAGCGCGCCGAAAGTGGAAGCGAAATGATGACCGCTCTCCACACGCTGCCCGCATTGCAGATCGATTGAGTTCAGGAGTGTCGGCGTCCGAAACGCCATCGAAAGGGCGTTTCACTGGCTGCTGCAACCCTATCGGTGCGCTCTTTGCGGGCGGCACTTCTGCCTGTTTCGATGGCAGGTTCCTACCGAGGAATCGACATAGGGTTTTCAAGTTTACATGGGCGGTAAAGGCCGCCCGGAGGATTTATGGAAAAACAGGTATTGAACGCAGGCCGGCGTGTGGTATTCGTACGGCCTCGTGCTTTTCGTTTTGTTCATTGCGGTTGCCGGAGCGGCGATAAAAGATGCGCGTCTGGCAAGCGCTGCCGCCAAAGCGACGCCGAAATAGAGCCACTTCCATGAGCACATCGATTGAACCCAAAATCGTGCCGTTCAGCAAAGCACATCGCACATTAGGAATTGGTGTGCTCTACGCAATTACGATCATCGGAATCCTTGCGGTAGTGGCAAGATTGCATTGAGCATGGCCCACAAGCGTGTGGCCATCCTTTCGCCGGTAGCCTGGCGGACACCTCCCCGGCAATACGGCGCGTGGGAGACGGTTGCCGGGAACATCGCCGAAGGACTCGTGTCCCGTGGCTGGGATATCACGCTGTTCGCCACTCGCGATTCTCTTACCCGGGCTCATTTGCATGCCGTGGTAGACCGCGGGTATGAAGAGGATCCCGCCATCGATCCCAAAGTCGCCGAGTACCTCCACATTTCGGAAGCATTCGAGCACGCCGGCGAGTTCGACCTCATCCACAGCCATTACGACTTCATGGCACTCTCTTACAGCCGGCTAGTGAAGACGCCGGTGCTGACGACGATCCACGGATTCTCGTCGCCCCGAATCATGCCCGTGTATGCGAAGTATGGTGACGGGTACTTCGTCTCCATCAGCGACTCCGATCGCGCATCGGGGCTCAATTATCTGGCGACAGTCTATAACGGTATCGACCTCTCGTTGTATCCGCTCCGCCAGAGTGGCGGCGATCATCTGGTTTTTCTCGGCAGGATTCATCCGGACAAGGGTGTTCATCTGGCCATAGAAGTCGCACACCTGAGCGGGTTGCCTCTGCTCATCGCGGGGATTATCCAGGATCGAACGTACTTCCGTGAGCAGGTGGAGCCTCACCTGGACCAGACGATCCGTTATGTCGGGCTGGTGGACGTTCCCGGTAAGAACCAGATGTTCGCAACTGCCCGAGCCCTGCTGCACCTGAACACCATCCCCGAAAGATTCGGCCTTGTTCTGGCGGAGGCCAACGCCGCCGGCGTGCCGGTGGTCGCCATGGACCTCGGCTCGTGCCGCGAAGTGATCGAAGACGGGCAGACGGGATTTCTCGTTAATAGTGTCCCCGAGGCGGTGCAGGCTCTGAAACGGCTCAGGGAAATCGACCGCACTGCGTGCCGTCAGCGCGTCCGGCAGTGCTTCTCGATCGAAACGATGGTTGAGGGGTATGAACGCGTTTACCGGACAATTTTCGAACTGGAAGCGAAGAGACAATCAT
Organism: Bryobacterales bacterium; assembly: GCA_963707465.1. Classification (GTDB taxonomy): domain Bacteria; phylum Acidobacteriota; class Terriglobia; order Bryobacterales; family Bryobacteraceae; genus Bog-159. Next base: position 31,399 of record CAVPQK010000033.1, on the reverse strand, counting down.
GACGCAGGATATCGTCAGACGGTATGCTCACAATCCCATCCTCACCAAAAACGACATTCCATACCCGGTAGAAACCGTCCATAACGCGGCCGTGACTAAGCATGGCAACGAATACATCATGTTATTCCGGTCCCATTTGCGAACTGGACGGTCCATCATCGGCCTGGCGCGCAGCCCCGACGGATTTCACTTTACTGCCAGCCCGGAACCCTTGCTGACTCCCGCCCGGGACGGACCCTTCGCTGCTTACGAAGAGTTCGGCGTCGAGGATCCGCGGATAACAAGGATGGATGGGGAATATCTCATCACCTACAGTGCCTACTCGCGAAATGGCGTGCGGATCGCCCTGGCAAAGACGAAAGACTTCCGCAAGGTGGAAAGGATCTCCCTCATCACAGAGGCCGACTATCGGAACGTGGTGATCTTTCCCGAAAAGTTCGACGGCCTCTATGCACGTTTGGATCGTCCCCATTCGGAGATCGCCCCTTGGTCGATCTGGATTTCCTATTCTCCGGATCTACGGTACTGGGGTGAGTCCCAGCTCATCATGAGGCCGGAATCATATCACTGGGACGAAATGAAGATCGGTCCCGGTGCGCCGCCGATCAGAACGGAGCAGGGATGGCTTTCCATCTATCACGGTGTCTTCCAGACCATGTGCGGAGCGGTCTACCGTTTGGGAGTCGCGCTTCATGATCTGCGCAATCCGGCGAAGATCGTTGGCGTGGGCGACTCGTGGATTTTGCAGCCGCAAGATCCCTGGGAAATCACTGGGTATGTCCACAACGTTGTGTTCACCTGCGGTGCGGTTGCGGAGTCCGATGGAACTGTGAAGATCTATTGGGGCGGCGCCGACACGGTGATGTGTGTGGGCGAAGCCAACATCGCCGATTTGGTCACCTTATGCCTGGATCACTCCAGGCCGGCAAAATGAGCTCTGGTACGAGCTTGCGATGCCATTGTGAAAGCAGTGCAAAATTCCGAGAATTATCGCCCCCGGAAGTTCAAGCGAACGCTGATGCCGGCGCCTTCTTGTCTCCGTCAACCAAGGACAACAACGATGGTTCCCACCGTCGGCTACGTGAATCGCGGAAGACGGTCACGAACCTCGTTGCGGTCTGGCCGTGGGCCAATGTTGGTTGACCTCCGGCGAAGGCCGCACTCGCATCTGGTTAATCCGAGAATTGTTGCCCCCAATTGAGAAAGCTCGGCGCCTCGGCGCCCCCAGCACCCCCGGCCAGAAGTCCTGGAACGTTTTCGCCTTGCTAATCGGTGGAAGTTCTTGGGGGAGTGTGGGCAGTCGGCGGAGAATGGTCTCGCCACCGTTGCAGACCCTATGGGTGACTGCACCTGGATTTCGTCTTCATGAGAGCCGGGCCTGTCGGCCCGAGGAGAAGCGTATTCAAGAATTCCGAGAACGTTTGCCTCTTCCAAAGTCGCGCTATCGACATTCCCCTACGCGCAACTCTTGGAGCTTTACCTCGTTTACCTCATTAACCAGGAAGGTGAAAATGGATCCTTGAAAAACATAGACTTATATGACCAGAAAACAGCGCCTTTGACGCCTAACTCATTTATTTACAATCGATATCCATTTTCCCAAGCTGGACGTCGCGGGTTCGAACCCCGTCTCCCGCTCCAACTTTTTCAACGACTTGCACGAACCCGTTCCACTCTGTGCTCCGTTTGTGCTCCGATTACATCACTTGCAGGCTTTTCTCTAACTGGTTGACCGCCGCCAGCCTGCTTTCGACCGGCGACTGCGTGTACACGTTCTGGTTGACATCGAGGCTATGGCCGAGCTGATCGGCGACCAGCTTCCCATCCACCCCGAGCGCCCGCATCAGCGTTGCGTGCGTCCGGCGCATGACGAGGAAATTCGCCCAGCCCAAGCCGACCTTTTCGAGCTTCGGCTGCATCGACCGGCGCCAGCAGTTGTCCTTCGAGAGCGGCGTCATCCGTTCGGACGGAAACACCCAGGCGTCGTCGCGGGTTTCAACCGCGAACTCGCGCCAGACCTCGATATCCCGAAGCAGCCCCTCGGGCAGGGCGGCCTTGCGAACCGATTGGTCCGTCTTCGGCGAGTCGATCGCCCCGCGATAAACCCGTTGCCGGATATCCGCGTAAGTGGCGGTCAGCCGTCCCCAGGTCAGCGCGAAAATCTCGCCGGGACGCATCCCGGCCATGACGGCGAGTTTGGCGATCAACCGTTCCCTCTGGTCGAGCGCCGCAAAACAATTCTGCACCTCCTTCATGTTCATGACGCGGCGGACCGGCTTCGCCGCTTCTTTCGGCGTGAACAGCAACAGCGCGGGATTTCGCGTCAACATGGCCTTCGGCAACAGCCATGTCGAAAATCTGCTTCATATCCCAGCGGAGATGATCGACGACCGAAAACGACAGGCCGATTGCGCCTTTTCATCCAGCAGGTCCTGCAGTTCGTCGCGCCGAAAGCCCGAAAGCTCCATCGCGCCGAACTTCCTTACCAGATGAACCGACACCCTGTTCACGTTGTTTGCCTTCGTCGATTCCTTCCACTTGCGGCTGTAGTACGGAAAGTAAACCTCGGCCACGAACTCGCCAAAGCGCCAGACCCTGTTCTGTTCGCGCTTGGCATTGACCTCGGTAACGATCCGATCCACCTCCGCCCGCGCATCCGATTTGGTCATGTCCTTGACCAGACCGATCACGCGGCTTTTGCGCCTGCGATCCACCCACCACATTGCGACCCATCGGCCGCGCTGCTTCTTGACCGATCCTTTTTGGTACCGGCATTTGCGCATCGAATTTCTCCTTATGCGCGTTTCCCGGCACCCCGAACTGGCAATCCGATCGTAGCATCGCGAAGCCGCCCTGTTCGTTGCTCTCGATCCAGCCGAGGAGCGTCTCGCGGCGCACGAGTTTCCGCCGCCCGAGCGAAACGGCGGGAATGGCGGGACAGCCGCGCACGCGCCCGGCAACGGCTTTGCAGACATGCGCCTTCGAGCAATGCAGCAGCTCGGCTACATCGGCGAGCGTCAAGAAGATCGAAATTATGCAACTGGTCCATATCTTTCCTGTCGGAAACGAGAAACAGGCCCCCGAGACAGTCAGTTAAAGCGCGTCGAGCGCGCCAAACGAAAACAGGGCAGGCTGTTCGACATACCTGCCGCTGATGTTTGCCTCAAAGACAGCCTGCGCGAAGCCTGCAGGCGTCTCCGATCTCAGATCGCCCCGGTCTTCGCATGGCGGAATCAGGTGCATCCTGCTTCCTTCAACCGGAACAACCGGCCTAATCTGTGGCATCCGAAAGCCGCCGCCGTACCACAGGCATGTCCGTTTCGTGTACGTGTCGACAGGTGGATCGAGGTATCCGCCGTAATCGCAGGGGTTGAATGTTACGTCAGGCTCCCGCCAATACGTGCTGAGCGAAGATACCGGGTTCTCAAGCATCCATGGTGCTTTCGCCCACTCACAGATGCTCCGGCACGCTTCCACAATCGACAGAGCCTCCGCCAGTTTTCCCAATCCCTTGCGCCGGAACCAGCGTGCTCCACTGACGGCCAGATGGGTGCACGGGGGAAAGGCAAAGACGATTTTGTACTGTTCCTTTGGCGGAAGCCAGCCGCGAACATCCGAGCCGATATACGTTATCGGAAGGCCCGGTGCCCGCTCGATCTCATCGTGTTGAGTGTCGACGCAGATGCATTCAAATCCAGCCGAAGCCCACGGCGTAACCATTCTTGCGGTCCGGTCACAAAGCGACAATACAAGGCCCTGTTCCTGCTTGAACGATTCAAGGTGTCGATCAGACATTTTGCCCTTCTCCTGCTTGCCACGCACTGCCGCGCCTGTCGCAAGTTGTTTCAAAAAGGGACTTCCGCTTGCGCATCGGCGACATGGGGGCAAGCCAGCTCAAAGAGAGATTTCAGCCCCGCGAAAGCAGCGGCGCGCAATAGTCGGGCAGGGCGCGCACCGCCTCAGTGCGGGAGGGCGAGGACGAGGCCGGAGCCATGACCCAGGCCACAAACGGGGATTCCGCTTTCGGCCTGCCCGCGACGGACCGCCGCTCCTGGGACTTCGCGCCCCTGCGGAAGATGCGCCGCAGCAGCCGCGCGGCGAGATAGAGGCACGCCGCAAACCACAGGCACCTCAAGCCGGAGGAAACCATATCGGTGCCGTCCGCAACGTACACAGGGATGGCAAGCACAAGCAGGACCGCGACAACGATGCGCAGCCGCCCGCGGCGAGGTTCTTTCACTGCCGATGCGGCATTCTGACCGACGCCCCTATCGTTTGCCGGAGCTGGCCGTTGCGCGCCGACAGGCCCGGCCATCGCCTGCCATTTCGCGGCCCATTCCTTATAGCGGCGGACCTGGCCGATGGCCGAGAGGGTTTGCAGTACCATGAACAGCGCAACCAGGCCGAGCCACCAGGAAGCCTCGCCCGCGAAACATCCAAGGCCGATAGCGCCGCATGCCAGCAGCAGCATAATCGACATGAGCCGACCGGCCATGAGCCGGGTGAGCATCGAAGGCGGCTTCATTGCCGGAACCTCGCCAGCAGCCAGTTCGTGCCGCTGCTGAAAACGCGACCCGCCTGGAACCACACCGCCGTGACCTCGTTGTTGTTGCGCGTGCCTCCCGTGCGGAGCATGCGACCGAAGTCGCCGGGCTCTATCGCGTATTCCGTGCTCTCGCTGTAGCCTTCGCTGACGTTCTGGCTTGTGCCCCGGCCACGGTTCTCGCCCCAATTGCTACCGCTCCCGCTGTTATGGCCGGAGCTTGCGTTATGGCTGCTTTGCCCGAAGGGAGAAGCGGACGAACTGCCGTAGTTCGTTGAGGAGCCGCTGTTCTCACTGCTTCCCGCATTCATCCCGAGATTGACGCTCTCAGACGTGCCGCTGCTGAAGGTGCCGCGCCTTCGCACCACCTTTCCGAGGATGCGCGCCGCGAATTCATTGGTCTCCGGGCAGGAGTTGCTGCCGAAGATGTGCGTCATGAACTTGCCCGCGAGCGCTAGCGCCGCATCGCGTGGATTGTCGCCGCCCATTTTGGCGAAGTATGTCGGCAGGGACTGCGTGAGGTAACACACACAGCATTTTGATGAGCGCGCCAGCGACAAAAATTCGAAATCGGCCGGTGCTACCAGGTCCTGGGCTTCGTCGCTCCAAGCAAACAGAAAGCGCTCCCTATGTTTGGGCTCCAGCCGGTTTCGCCCCAAGACACCTCTTTGCCACAGGAATTTATAAAGCTGCTGCGCGATGATCGCGTCCTCGCCCCATACGGTCGTCGGCATTGCCATGAGCTGTATGACTCCATGGAAGCTCAGTTCCGGGACCAATGTTGTCCGTCGGCAGAAGGCATGTTCGAGCCTTCCGTGGTTGAAGCGGTCGAGGGTAGCCGTAATAGTCGCGACTACGTTCCCACGGGTTTTCTCCGGCATCCCTGCCCAGCGCTCCGACCAGAATGCGATGGCGTTCTTCAGCGCCTGGGCGGACATCGGAACTCTGGGATCGCAGAGGGCGGTATCGAGTTTCCGGTACATGAACGAGCGCTCCTGCCATGCCCGGTCCGTCGGCTGCGCCAGACTCACCGGAGCTGTGCTGATGAAGCGAATGATGTCCGGGATGCCGACCGACCCGTCCGCCGCGTAGAGCACCGGGACGGTATAACGGAGCGTTTCCCGGCTGGCGTCTTCCCAGAAGACCTCCCCGCCGCGCTGGCTTGCCGTTCCGCTCGCTCTTCGCGCCGCGTCGATGATCCGCATTAGGCATTCCACGCCCGTGCCCGCCGCCCCCTCCATGCCTTGCGTCGCCAGCAGATAATCGAGAAAGTTGAACGTCTCGTTGACGCCGTCGAAAAGAACGAGCGAACGCGAGCGCCCGTGTCTGTGCGCGTAGCCTTGCCAGAGCGCGATTTCGTCGGGCTTCGTCGCGGTCACCAGCCCGCCCATCCCCGCCCTTAGATATGCTCCCGCCAGGACATGCGAGGCTGATGTCTTACCACCTCCGATTCCCGCCCAAAAATGAATAGCCCCGCAGCCATCGCGCGCGGTGAAGTCATCGTAGGGTCCTACCTTCAACAGGCGCGTATCCAGGTCTTTCACGAAATTTCCCATCATTCCTCCAGTGCGCTTCGCATGAAAGACGCCACGCGGGGGTTCCGTTGAAGGAACCCCCGCGCAATATTCAGGGATGTCACGGTCCATGACGTTGGCATCCTGAACAGGAAAGGTACACAGAGAGCCGCCACCAGCAGCACGAAGCCGAAGTACCAGAGATCGACGGTGCGAAGCATCGTGTTGAAGGCGATCAGATAGACGACGCCCGCCGCGATAGCCACATACGGCGCGCGCCGCTGATCGATGCGCCGCTCGATTTGCCGTGCTAGTTCGAGAAGATCGATAACCATGATTCCTCCTAGCGATCCATGTCCCGGTCTGCGTTGCGATCACGCTCCCGCTCCATCGCTTCCAGCCGGTAGTTGGCGTTTTCCTGCATCTGCCCGTGCGTCGGCCCCACGTCGATAGTGCGCGTGAAGCCGCCCAGGGATGTTTCCGGCTCTTTGGCCTGCGGCCATTGAGGCGTTGCGGATTCGCGTTCGGAGAGGGCGCGGCCCCACATGGGCTCCTCTACGACCTTTTCGCGAAGGTCTCTCACTGCATCGGCGATTCCGCTAAAGACCCGATCGAAGAATTTTTCCTCGCGCATAGCTAACCTCTCCTCCGGCGAAAGAGTCCTACGATTCCCGCCGGGACAAACAGAAAATACGGCAGCGGCGACGGAATCGCGGTCAGCAAAGCTACAATGAGCGCCTTGATGAAGGCCGCTTCATGATCATCCCCGTAGTATTTCTTTTGGATGAGGTAAGCGATCAGCCCGAGCATAACGGCACCACCCAGAGCCACGGGCAGCAGCAGCCCCGCTGAAGCAATGTCGCCGCCAAAAATCATCGTGTCGGCAACGATGGTCACGAAAGCCGTGGTGAAATGAAAACCGCAGGTTTGGGCAAAACCGCGCGCCGCAAGATTTTGCCCGGATGCGAGAGGGTATGGGTACGGCCGTTGATGCTCCTGTTGTGCGAGATGAGGTTCGTCTTGCTCGTAATCCGTTTCCCAGGGCGACGGCTCAGGCGGCATGCCGTCCCTGGTCTCTGTGTTGTATTTCGGTGTCACGTTCATTTGCTCCTTCTGTGTTGTTTTGAAATGGCAATCCCATCTGGCCGGTGTCCCTGCGCTTTCCGCTTTGTTTTTAAAGGACAACATTTCGCTGCAAGGATTCACATTGGGCTTCGTGGGCGTTTCCATGCCTCTAATGCTGCTGGCGTTGTTGGAATTGCCGCCTTGCGTTGCACACAAAATAATTTGGCCGAAAGGGCGGTTCTCAGCGCATATATACTTGAAGGTCGTCTATCCTGGAGCGGCGCTTTGGAAACACCCGAAACCTCGCCATCATCATCGGTTCCCGTTCCAACTGCCTCGTATCACGACAAAGCTGAGATCCTCACCGCCTTCAGCGCATTGTCAAAAAGGGAGATGTCGCGTCTCACGGGCTACGCCCGTTGCAGGATGGTCCCTGTGCGTGGCAGATTGCACTACGCCGATGCGGAAGACTTGCTTCACGAGGCCCTAGTTAAAACGCTGGATGGCACGCGCCGATGGCGGCACGGTGTCACTTTCATGCAGCACATGGTTGGATGCATGAGCAGCATTGCGAACAACTGGTTTGAGCAGGCGGGCAGAAATACGGAACTCTCTGATACCCAGGCATCCTCGCCAGCCCTGGATTCGGTCATTGATTCGCTAGCCGCCGTCAACCGCTTGCGCGATCATCTGGAGAGCGTCGTCGCACTGGATGTGTTGGACACTTTGCTGGAGGGCTATACTCCAGCAGAAGCTCAAGGGGTCTTTGGCATTCCTCAAGGTGTCTATTGGGCCGCGCGAAAGCAGATTCGCAGGCAGGCCGAGGTGCTTGTAGAACGGGAGGGCAAAACAGATGGAAGATAAGCCCATGAACGGCAAGGATGAGAGCGCCGCTGTAAAGACCGCTATCTCTGCGCGCGAGCACTGGAGGAATCTATGGAATGCGCTCAGCGAAGAAGCTCTTGCCGAAGATGACGTTGTAAATCCCGAAGCCGAACAGGTGAAACGAACGCTGCTGCGAAGGCTGGTCCTCGACGCTAGGGCACAAGTGATCCCTGCGGACATCTCTGCGCTGGAAGAGAATCAACAAGAACTGCCAGCGGACGACACCGGTAACCGAGCACCCACCACGCGAACCGATAGCACATCTAAAGATGAGCCGGAACAGCCAACCACTTTCCAAGTCCGTTGCTTAAACTGCCGTCGAATTACGACTCATGGGCTTAAGGAAACGACCGTAGAAAGCGGTATCGGCCCCCAAGGTCCAGCGCCCCAAGTCAACCGCTACGTCGTCTGCCAGTACTGCGGTACACCTTCGTGCATTCTGGGAGAATTTCTGCCCACTACTAACGCCGATACCACACCAAACGAGTAACGCCCTGTCAACCTCACGGCCGTCTTAGTTGACATACTTCGATGTCGTCTTGGTTTTGCGCTCCGCCTCTTTCTGTTCCCACGACCTAAGTCTTTCGAGTATCCGCGCTTTGACGCCTTCGACTTCTTCCCTTGTCACGCGTTCCGGTTCCGCAAGGCCCCCTCGAATCCGATCTACAAAATCCTTCGCTTGCGCATCGTCGATTCTCGATTCGTCCAGCGCCTTGCGTATTTCTTCAAGTCCTGCACGCTCCTTTGTTGTCATCCCGCCCTCTGGGGGACAGCCATCTTCATCGAGGAGGCCGGTCAACACGTTCCTTAGTTGCTCTCTTGCCGTCAGGGCTTTGCCGGTTTTCTTATCTTTCGGTGAATCGGCATCGGGCATCGGGCAACCATGCGTTGAGCGTTGACAATGCGGCCGACGCTACCCGATTCAATGTCTTTAGAAAAGTTAAATATTTGTTACGCCCCCGCCGTTGTTCTCGTGCTTTTTGCACGGCGGGCCAACTCAGCGCTGCGTTTAAGGCGCTGCCAGCAGTTCCTAACTCCCGTGCGTTTTTCCGAACACGCACGCCGCCAGTCTTACTCCTAACCAGCGGTCACCTTAAGGTACGAGTGTTTAACACTATGCCCAATAGTGTTTCAGGCGTTAGATGCATCGGCGTCTGGATCGGATCATAACACGCCTTCCAAGCCGTCTACGGTCCGGTCTTGACCCGGTTTGGCCTTGCCGAGGGAGTAGTTTTCAGCTATTGAACCCTGGCTGCCGTGGTCGGGCGGCCAATTGGGCCGAGTAATGACTGCCGCTGCTGCCGGAGCTGAGCGCGGGATTGAAACACTATTGGGCATTCCGTTTCATCCGGGACTGACCTTCCCTCAGCGCCCGTCGCCGCCGCGCTCCGTCCTCCCCACAAACCTTCCGGCCTTAGTCCTACCCCGCGCCGGAGACGGAGTGAACAAGCATGCATCTATACGACGGAAACGGCCATCGCAAATACCTGACCCCTACCGAACGCCAGAATTTCATCCGCGCTTCGGAAACTGCCTTTCAACACATCCGCACCTTCTGCGGCACCCTCGCGCACACAGGTTGCCGGATCTCGGAAGCACTGGCGCTCACTGCCGACCGCGTCGATACCGCGGACGGAGTGATCATCATCGAGAGCCTCAAAAAGCGCCGCAAGGGCGTTTACCGGGCCGTTCCGGTCCCTCCCTCCTTTCTCGAAACGCTCGAAGCCGTTCACGACCTCAAGGCGTTGAAGAACGGGCCGGAGTCGGGCCGCAATGTCCATCTCTGGCCCTGGTCGCGGCCGACGGGCTGGCGTTACGTCTGCGCGGTCATGCAGAGCGCCGGGATCGCGGGCCTTCATGCCACGCCCAAGGGCCTGCGTCACGGCTTCGGTATCAAGGCGGTCGTCTCCAATGTCCCGCTCAACATGGCGCAGAAATGGTTGGGGCACGCCGATCTCGCCACCACCGCAATCTATGCCGATGCGACGGGGCCGGAAGAAAAACAACTCGCGGAAGGATGTGGAGTTAACGCCGCCAAGCGCGGCAACAAGTCAGCGAACAGGAGCACTCGCTTTATGAAAATATCTATCGTCATTTCGGTTTTGCTCTTACCTTTCACCGCCAGCTCGCTTCCCGCTGCGGAACTGGCCGTCAACGGAACCTGCGAAGTCGGCAACTGCACCAGTCCTGCCGTTATCGCTGCCGGTCAGTCGGTGAACCAGCCGTTCAACCTTGTCTACACGCTGGCCAACGGCGACCGGTTCCAGGTTCAGGGCCTTCTTTCAGCCGCCGACACCAACGGAAGCAGCTGGAGCACCGCGAACACCAGTCTGGCCGTTACCTATCTCGGCAACAATTCGGCGGCCGGGACGTCGAGCGCCGATGTCCTCACGGTCGATCAGATCTACGCCTACTACGTAAGCGCCCCCGGCGCGGGCACGTTCGGCGAAGCTGTCTATGGCGGCTTTTCGGGTCCGTTCGCGCCCGGCAGCAGTTGTTCCTTCCACCATCTTGATAACGGTGTTGCGCTCCCGACCTTAGGGCCTTTCTCGCCCCCAGGGCTCTTTAACGCCTCACAGGAGCAGGGAGTCGCCGTCTCCATCACGGCGAATTCCTTGATCACCGACGTTAGGACAACAGTGACGTTCGGTGCCGGTTCCGGCGTGGGGGCAACCGTGCTCCTCAATCACGCGCCGATCTTCGGGCGTCCGGCCATCAGCGCGGGCGGAGTCGTGCCGGTTTTCAGCTCCGCCAATACGGTCCAGCCCGGATCGTGGGCTTCGATTTACGGCAGCAACCTTGCCGGTATCGCCACGGTCTGGAACGGCGACTTTCCGACATCGCTCGGCGGGGTCAGCGTCACCATCGACTCCAAGCCCGCTTATCTCTGGTATGTCAGCCCGACGCAAATCAATGTTCAGGTCCCGGACGATATCAAGACAGGGCCGGTCAGTGTCGCTGTCACGACCCTCGGCGGCACCGCGACATCGACTGTGACACTCGCGCCATACGCTCCCTCTTTCAGTCTGCTTAGCGCAAAATACCCGGCTGCCATAGTGATCACACCCGGATCGCCCGGCAACAGCGGAGGCGGGTATGACATCATCGGCCCGGCAGGGGCTTTCTCGTATCCCTCGCGACCCGTGAGCCCCGGCGAGACACTCATCCTTTATGGCGTCGGGTTCGGCCCGACGACATCGACAGTTCCGGCCGGGCAGGCATTTAGCGGAGCCGCTCCAGTGCCTGTCCTTCCCACAGTCACCATAGGCGGTATGCCCGCCATCGTGAACTTCACGGGCATTGTAGAGGCGGGCCTCTACCAACTGAATGTTGTCGTACCCGCCGCCGGGTCCGGGGATCAGCCGTTACTGGCGACCATAAACGGCGTCGCCACCCAGAACAACATTTACATCACGCTGCAGCAATAAACGGATACGGCCAATAGGCTCACATCTTCCGGCGAGCGCCTGCTTTCCGCGTCAATCATAAACGACACGCCCCCGCCGTTGTTCTCAAGCTTTTGCGCGGCAAGCCCGACTCAGCGCCGCGCCAAAAGGCGCGGCGCGACCCAAATGGCCGTATCAGCTTAAGGCCCTTTTAAAAGGGCCTTAAGCTGCGTCGGACTTTTCCTTCTTCTGCAACGGCGGCAGGCCGAACAGTTCCCGGTCCGCGTCGCGGACCAGGAACCGCCTCAATTCCGTCATGAGGCGAGGCGAAAACTCCTTATCGCGCTTCTCCCACTCCAGCACCGCCGCACCGGCAAGTACCTTGCGCCGCGTGTCGATCCTGCGTTCGCTGGCACGGAGTTTGTTCTGCTCCTGTTTAATGCGCGCGTTGACTGCGTCGCGCTGTTCAATGAGTCGTTTCAGTTTGCTCATACGGGTTCCCTGCATAGATATGCTCCCGAGGCCGGTGGTTTAAGACGGAGAATTTTGACCGCATCGTGTCCTGAATGCTCCAGTCGGGAGCAATCAGTGATGACGAGGCAATTCTCTTGTTGATCGAAAACGGGCACGACTATAGCGAGTGTGGAGTCAAACGCAATTCTCTTTTTCTGATTCCCATGGCCGCACCAACCGCGTGGAAAGAAAGCCCGAAGGGCGCACTTATGCAAACTTCGTTTGCGTGCGGCCAGGACTTCGCGTCCCGGCACCCTGCGCGGGGGCTTTCATGCCCCTGCGACCCTGACGAACCCTGCGCGGGTTCGATGCCGGGAACGTCTCGCCGTTCCATCACGACGGAGGGAGCCGACCCGCTCCCCTCGACCCCTTCCCAACCGTGCGCCGGTTGGATGCGCGGCAAGGCTTTCGCGCCCTGCACCACGACGGGAGGCGCTGGCCCCCTGCGACCCTTGTGGGGAGCGTGCCGCATGAGTGCCCCGGCAACGGCGAGCTGGTATCACTGCTCCGTCAAGCCCGTCAGCCGGTCCGCAGGCCGCTCCGTTGTCGCGGCGGCAGCGTACCGCCTGGGCGAGCGCCTGCATGATGAGCGCTATCAAACCGTGCATGACTACACGCGCAGGCGCGGCGTCGAATCTACGTTTACCGTCGCCCCGGTCGATGCGCCTGCTTGGGCGCACGAGCCGGAAGCCTTATGGAACGCGGCGGAGCGCGCCGAGACACGCAAAAACAGCACGCTCGCACGCGAGGTGGAGCTGGCCCTCCCCTCGATGCTGGAACCCGCCGACCGGCAGCGCATCGCGGAGCAATTCGCCGCCGAACTGGTCGAGCGCTACAACGTCGCGGTATCAGTTGCGATTCATGACCCCAGCAGGCACGGCGACGACCGGAACTACCACGCGCATATTTTGTTCACCACGCGTGAGATGACGGCCGAAGGTTTAGGCAAGAAAACGCGCATCCTCGACGACAGGAAGACCGGCCCGCAGGAAGTGACGAAACTGCGCGAGCTTGCCGCCGACATCATCAATGAACATCTGGCGGCGGCGAATGCCGACATCCGCGTTGACCATCGCAGTTTTAAAGAGCGCGGTATCGAGCAAGGAGCCGACGACGCATCTTGGCCCGGCCGCGAGCGAGATGGAACGGCGCGGGGAGCAAACAGAACGCGGTGACATAAACCGCCAGGCGGCGGATGTGAACCACGCAGCAGAGCAAAACGCAATGCTCCTTGCCGAGCGCGACAGCCTCGACAAGGCCATCGAAACCGAGCGGGAGCGCATCAGCTCACCCCCGGCCGACCCGGAGGACGCGCTGGAGCGCATGCGCGAAGCGGCCGAGCCGTTCCGCGAGGCGATAGAGGCAGAGGGAGCCGTACCCAACATGGAAAACGACGGCCTGACTTGGTGGCAGCGGCTTGGAATGCGTCTCGCTGAAAAGGCCCGCAACTTCGCCTTGGCGATAGCCGAGAAAGCGCGGAGTTTCTGGCGCTCACGCGAACAGGAGCGGAGCCCACAACCGGAACCCGAACGCGAGGACAGGGGGATTGACCGATGAGCAACGAAACAGAGAGAAGCAAACCCGGAAGGCTCTGGAGCGAGAGCACGCCCAGGGAGAAACCGATCCGGCCCGAACCGCCGCGCACAAGCGAGAATGTAGTACCGCTCAGGCCGGACCACACCTACAAGGCGTTTGAGGTTCGGGAGCATCCCGCAGCGTTACATATTCTCTGCGCAACGCAGCCATCACACTACCCCTCGTACAGTTCCCTCCTGAACATCATCTTCGATCACGACTTCGATAAGGCATTCACCCTTGTCTATTCCTTCATGCTCGTGGAAGTGACGGGCAGCCACCTCGGCGCGGTTGTCCACGCCATCAGCTATCGAAACTGTGAGCGCATTACAGAATTTCATAAGAAGCACCATGACCGGCCACCGACAAGCGAGCCCATCATTGAAGGCGTCAAGATAACAGCCGCCGTCGGCGCGACGGAACGGCGCGGAAACGATCCCATTGCCAGAGCGTCAGCGGAGCGCTAAGGTCCCTCGAAACAACCTTGAGTTTTATGTCTCAACATCAGAACGCAAGATCGTGGGCCGAACGCACCGGCTCGGAAGAATCGGACTACCCGCGAGTGCAACGCCACGCGGCCGGGGAGGACGACCTTGAGCACCATGCCCGCAGCCATGGCTTTAGGGACCATACATCGTTTGGCATTGCCGGGCATTTCGTCCATATGGGCGCGATGCTGTTTCCGATTCTGGCAGCAGAGCTTATTACGGACTTGGAGAAATACAAAAAAGCCGTGCGCATCGGCTCCGTCGTTACGACGGTTCTCTACGAAGGCCTTTACACATGGCGGGAAGCGCAACGCAGACAACGGCAGGAAGAAAAGCTTGCGGAATGCCGCAGCGAGCACCACGAGCGCTGAAAAACGCTTGCGCCGAATGAAAACATTCGACCGCGCCCGCCCACCGTGTCGGCTTTGGCTCTTTACTGCCCTTTGCGGCCCTTGAGCCAATCGCCAAGAATCTCGTTTACAAGCTGGCTGAAATCGCGTTGCTGTCGGATGAGTTCGGCGCGCACTTCGGCATAGAGCGGGCGATGAATGTAAATCGTGGTCGATTGATAGTCCGGGTCTCGGGATACCGGCATCCGCTCGCCAGGCGGGCGTCCTGGCCGTTTCTTCGAGGCTTGCGCCATATGTATCTAATTCTATCCCGATTCCGAAAGCTCTGAATCTTCAGTGGCGCGAGCACATTAACAAAACTTAATGTGAATGTTTAATTTCAGAGCTTTACAGATCTAGAGATCGGGAGATAATCAGTGAGAGCCGTCCTGCGGGAGAGCCACCCCCCGTAAATCCAAAACGGCTCTCTTCAATCAACACCATGAATTGTCTCAAACTCGCAACCGTTTTCGCGCTGGCGGCATCCGCCGCGCTTGCGCAACTACCCCCACCCCAAGGACGCCTGACGCTCACAAGCAACACGCCCGTCATGACGTCAGATACCACCGGTGCGACCAGCGTCTACTTCACGCCGTATATCGGGAACAATATCCCGATCTATAACGGCACCAGCTTTGCCAACAACACGTTCAGTCAGTTGACGATGACGCTCAACACGTCCAACCAGTTGAGCGGCTGCATCTATGACCTTTTTGTATTTCTCAATTCCGGCACCGTGACCATCGGCGCTGGGCCTGCGTGGACTTCCATGAGTTCATGTAGCACGACCACGCGCGGCAGTGGGGCGGCCACGACGGAACTGACGCAGCTTGACGGCTTCTGGGTCAATGCCAATAGCATCACTCTCACCAACGGCAGCACCACCTATAGCTCCATTTCGGCGGATAAGGCGACCTACGTCGGCTCGGTCTATATGACCGGTAACGGCCAGACCGGGATGTCATTCACCCCCGCAGCCGCCAGCGGCGGCACGAACAACTTTCTAGGCCTCTACAACGCCTATAACCGCGTCCGCACCTTTTCCAAATCCAGCGATAGTACCAGCTCCTGGACTTACGCCACCGCCACGTGGCGGGAGGCCGACAACAGCGCCAGCAACCGCATCACGTTCCTGGACGGGCTTCAACAGTCGGTTGCCCGTGCCAAGTATGCGGACATCATGTACACGTCCGGCAGCAGCGTGGAAGGTGCCATCGGCATCAATCTCGATTCCACTTCTGCCACTCCTGTCGATCCCTGTGCCATCACTCTTGGCACCAGCGAGCAGACCTTCACGGCCTACGGCAATTTCATGCCCCAACTCGGCCTGCATTACGCGCAGGCGATGGAATGGGCAAGCGGCGCGACCGTGACCTTTGCGGGTGTGAACATCTCTCTCAACGGACTCATGCTCGAAATCGATATGTGATTTGACTTGATACTGAGGGCCGTCCTGCGGGCATCCACCCCGTAAATCCAAAACGGTTCTCTTTCAGGAACACCATGAATTATCTCAAACTCACAGCCATTTCCGCGCTCACGGCATCTGCCGCGCTGGCGCAAGTCTATCCACCCCAAGGTCGCCTGACGCTCACGAGCAACACACCGGTCATGACTTCGGATGTGGTGAACACCTCGACCGTTTATTACACGCCTTACATCGGCAACGAGGCCACCTATTCAACCCCTAATGCTCTTCACAACCACACTTTCAGCGAGACCACGTTAACACTGACCAGCACCATCAATCCTGCCGGACACATCTATGATGTTTTTCTGAACAACCCCGAAGACAATACGCCTCTGATTATTTGCACTGGGCCTGCGTGGGCGTCATTAACGTCGCGTGGCACTGGTGCTGGAACTACTGAACTCACGCAGTTTGACGGTATGTGGGTTAACGCCACCCTTATAACCGCCTGCTACAACAACGGGACGAATGTTGTGAGCTTCGATTCGAAGGGTGGTTTATACCTCGGTTCCATATATACGACCGGTAACGGCCAGACCGGGATGTCATTCACCCCCGCAGCCGCCAGCGGCGGCACGAACAACTTTCTAGGCCTCTACAACGCCTATAACCGCGTCCGCACCTTTTCCAAATCCAGCGATAGTACCAGCTCCTGGACTTACGCCACCGCCACGTGGCGGGAGGCCGACAACAGCGCCAGCAACCGCATCACGTTCCTGGACGGGCTTCAACAGTCGGTTGCCCGTGCCAAGTATGCGGACATCATGTACACGTCCGGCAGCAGCGTGGAAGGTGCCATCGGCATCAATCTCGATTCCACTTCTGCCACTCCTGTCGATCCCTGTGCCATCACTCTTGGCACCAGCGAGCAGACCTTCACGGCCTACGGCAATTTCATGCCCCAACTCGGCCTGCATTACGCGCAGGCGATGGAATGGGCAAGCGGCGCGACCGTGACCTTTGCGGGTGTGAACATCTCTCTCAACGGACTCATGCTCGAAATCGATATGTGAGGCAGCGTTAGCGCTGTCAATCGGACTCAGAAACTCATTAGAAAACACTTTAGCCCCGTTGCTAATGGGGTTGGCCTTCGGCCCCCTTGGCAACGGGTTTTTTGCGTTTTATCGCATTTTCGGAAAAGACCTATGAGAGCTGCGGATTCGATTTACGTAATGTAACTTAATCGTCATGCGTCCCGCGCGGCGCTCTTGCACTCTCCGCTGCCAGTGTGATGCTCTCAATCACGGGTCCACCTTCAGCCGGTAACGCCGCGATATCGTTTTCCAGCGCGCGCAGGCTATTCGTCGTCCCTTTCGCCAGCGCTTGCCGCAAGCCTTCTAGGTTCCAGCCCTTAACTACCACTGTGAGACTTTCCGTCATGCCCGCACCTTCGGTCGCCCGTAAGAACTCTTCGTCGAAATTCGCAGGCACGTAGTCGTTCGCTTCGACCCCCTTCCTGTTTCGCATGTAGCAATTTCCTTCGCTGTCCAGATTCAGGTAACGCCGCGTGATTATGTGTTCGTACAGATGCACCGGGCCGACATGCCCCATGTAGAGAAACTCTGCGCAGTAATGTCGTGCTAGGCGTGTCAGCAACGGGTTCCAGTTAGGTTTTTGCGGTCCTTCAATCATCATGCGCTCGACCCTACCGTCTTCGCGTGTTTCTGTCAAAGGCGACCCTTGACTCATGTTCGGAGAAACTCGTTGACAGAAACGCCCCGCCCGTTGCTATGGTTGCCCGCCTCACTGTTCTGCTGCAACGGGTTTTTCATTTGTGCTGAAGGAGTTCATGAAAACACGCGTTTACTGTCTGGCGCTCACTCTGCTCTACCTCTCCGCTCAAACACAAGCGGCGGACACTCTGTCAATCCCACCAGATTCCCACTGCCACCTTCACCTGAACGGCTCGGCAGTTCCCACGCATTCCTTGGGAGTTATTGCATTCGACGAGTTTGACGACCGTCAGATGTGGCTCAATGCCCGCATGAAGGACATGCGCGACGACGTGCTATATGACCGGCGCACGGATAATTTCAATTTCGACGGTCTGTACCAGCTCAGTAAGGGAAACGAGCGATGGTATTTCCGGTTCGGCGGCCAGGCCTTCGATTCCGACAATTCAAAGCGCACCCTCTTTTATGACGTGCAATGGGCCGATGGCAGGCATCCGACGGTTGCCGAGGCCTATCAGGTTGACATCGTCGAAGCACACGATCATCTGCCGCCGCGACGCCCTACCATGTCGATGGTCGGCGATAGCGTTACCTGGTGGCAATACGGCGAATACTTTCGCTGCCTTCTTGCCGATGCTGGAGTGCCATTCGAGTTCATAGGCTCCCGCACGGATGTCTTCGGCTACGGCCACGAAGGCGAAGGAGGCAATAAGACCACTGACGTCATCGCCCGGCTAGATTACATACTTCCGAGCCAGAACTACTTTTTACTCGTCGGCACCAACGATCAGGCCGGAAGCGAGGAAGACGTGGTTAAGCGCATAATGCAGATTGCCTCCGCCCTCCAACAGAAACAGGCGAAGCTCCCAGGCGAAAAACGAGTTTATATCGGGACGATCTTGCCGCGAACGGACGAGTTCGGTCCACGTAACAAGAGAATCAACGCCCTACTACGGAAGAGGATTCACACATGCAAGAAGAAATGTGAGGGCATCCGGCTCATCGACACCGAAACGGCATTTCTTTCTCAGCCCCATTGGAAGGACCTACTCGCAGGAGAGCTGCATCCCAATCTCGAAGGCTATCGGTTCCTTGCAGGATTCTTGGCCGCGCAGTTTTGATCGCTTACTCTTCGAAATCCGATGCTTCGTTCTCCAACTCGGGGATTAAGTATCGCAGAGAGACCAGCAAATCCTTCGGCAAGTGCCGTTTTCCGGCAAGCCACATGCGGACGCAGTTCACGGCGTCATAACGCTTTCCGTCCGAATGGGTGTGCTTGGAAAAGTAGTTCAGGGTCACATCGCGCATCCTGCCCTACCCCGCGCCGAGTTTCAAGAGAGCACCTTTAATCTGTGCATAAATCAAGAATTATGCACAAAACCGGCAGGCGCGGTTTGTTTGGGCTTGCATTGTGCATAATATACGTGCATAATTCCCCGACCGGAACAACGGCAGGGAGCCATGAAATACGGCTACGCGAGAGTATCGACGGACGGCCAGAGCGTCGCGGCCCAAGTGGACCAGCTCACCCAGGCCGGAGCCGAGAAGATTTTTCGGGAAAAGGTCAGCGGCGCGGTAACGCACCGGCAGCAGCTCAAACGAGTGGTCGATGCCATGGACGAAGGCGACATCTTGCTGGTGACGCGCCTTGACCGGCTCGCCCGCAGCACCCGAGATCTGCTCAATACGCTTGCGCTCATCGCCGAGAAGAAAGCGGCTTTCCGCTCGCTCGGCGACGCATGGGCGGACACCACGACCGCGCACGGCCGGTTGATGCTGACCGTACTCGCCGGACTGGCGGAATTCGAGCGGGACCTGATACGCGCCCGCACCAGCGAAGGCCGCGCCAGAGCCAAAGCGAACGGAGTGAAGCTCGGCCGGAAATTCAAGCTCACGGCGCACCAGCGGAGGGAAGCGCTGGCCCGAAAGGAAAGTGGGAAGGAATCTCAGACTGAGATTGCCCGCAGCTATAACGTCAGCCACAGCACGATATCGAGGCTCCAGTCATGACCGTTGTTGTCCTGTACCGCATCGACCCAGCCAATCGCATGCATCGCTATTACCGCATGGACGTGCAGCCGGATCTGTTCGGAGAATGGTGCCTTGTGAAAGAATGGGGTCGCATCGGCAGTGCCGGGCAGACGCGCTCCGTACCCTTCTCTACTCCGCACGATGCCGAAGTCGCGTTGGACCGGCAGCGGCAGGCAAAAGAACGCCGGGGATACCGGTAAGTGGAAGTACCACGCACAGCATTTTAACGGGCCGCGCGAGTCTTTTTTGTACCGTCTCGACGGAGTTGCTGGGCAACCGATGCCGCCAGGACCTCCGCGAAATCGCAAGGCAGAGCGTTTCCTATCATGCCGCAGGCATATTCCATGTAGGGCGTATCGAAGACGTAATCGTCGGGGAACGTCTGGATTCGCGCGGCTTCGCGCACGGAAATAGTCCGCAATTCCGAAGGATGCCCGAAGCGGCCCTTGCTCAGCGTCGTGCATCCCCCGGTTATGGTCACCGGCACCTGATCCCAACTCATCCGTCCGTAGACGTTGGAGTAACCTTCGTCGATCGTCTTGTGACAATCGGGACGCAGCCTAGCCGGAAGCTCGGCGCGGCTAACGCCGGGGCTTGTGTTGCGCAGACGCTCAACGTTTACCGGGGACAGATGCCGGACGACATGCCAGTTGAAACGTTGAGGGCCGCCGCGAAGTCGCGACTCTTCCAGCAAGAGCGGGGCTTTCATGTCTCCTATAGCGTCCTTGAGGGTCTTCCAGCTTGGCAACTCGCCATCGCCGGTGCGGTGATGCGTCGGCTCCGGCAGCGCCAACTCATGGCCTTTGCTGGCGAAGAGAACCAATCGGCGACGACTCTGAGGGACGCCGTAGTCCGCCACCTGCAGAACGTCCCACGAGTATTTGTATTTCAATTGATCGAGGGTCTTCAGGAAGCGGTTGAACAGTCTCTTTCCGCGCGTCGCCAAGCCTGGGACGTTTTCCATCATTACCGCGCGGGGGCGAAGTTCCTCAATCAATCTAGCCATTTCGATGATTAGATTGTTTCGCGGATCGCGCTTGGTCGAGGTATTCGTCATCGTTGAGAAGCCCTGACACGGCGGACACCCGGCGAGTAAATCGATCGGCGCGTCGGCGATTTTGCGGAGGTCCCCGCCCTTTACGGTGCGGATGTCCTGTTTGATCGCTCGTACCTCGGGATGATTGGTTTTATACGTAGCGAATGCGTGATCTTCTATTTCGACTGCGGCCTTCACCCGAAACCCGGCGCGCTTTAGCCCGAGCGTCAGGCCCCCCGCCCCCGAAAAGACATCGATCGCGATGAGTTGGGAAGGTGCGCGCCTATTCTTCACTGACTTCCTTCTTCAGCCTGTCCGCTTCGTCCAAAAACGATTTATGCATTTGTCGCGTTCGGAGAAGAAACACCTTCCAAGTGATATGGGTTAGTTCGTGGGAATCTCTCATTCCCTGAAACGCCGTTTTATACGTGGGACTGAGATTGAGGCCGTCGCACACGAGCGTCAAGTGCAATTCCGGGAAAAGTCCTTGAATTCCTTGTTACCCTCCATGTTTATGAATTCTTCGCATGAGGTCGCGGTACTTTACGATCCGATCCACCTCCTCGTCGGTGAGTTTGTGGCTGCGGTTGTTTGATCTCGATGATCTGAACGGCGCTGTCCTGATTGCTTCATGACGAAATCCGCG
This sequence comes from Bryobacterales bacterium, assembly GCA_963707465.1. Classification (GTDB taxonomy): domain Bacteria; phylum Acidobacteriota; class Terriglobia; order Bryobacterales; family Bryobacteraceae; genus Bog-159. The sequence goes on along the minus strand of CAVPQK010000033.1, from coordinate 10,184 downwards.
CGCTTGTTCGGATCGCTGAAATCTTCGAGGTTGAGGGTTTCGCCCGGTGCGCTGTTTGTAGAACTTCACGAATTCCTTGCGCAAAGTCGAGAAGGACTCGATTGGCGGTGATCGGCGACCACTGCGGGTTCACGAGCCAGGGAGAGGTCTGGATGAGGATCTGGAACGCGGATTCGAGAGTCCCGGATCGTCTTTGAGCTGCTCGACGCGCTCGATAACGCGAATGCGATCCTCGGCGATCCGCCCGAACGAGGCCAGTTCCGCGATCCGCGCCGTTTTCAGGATGTCGGTGACGATATCCACGCGAATCGCTGGAGTCCGCCGCCGCCCGCAGCTTCTCGTCGAGCGTGATGACGGGCGCCAGCATCAGGCTGAGTTGAACGAAGCCTTCGACACGATCGGCGTCTTCGTATCTCATCCGCCGGATAGTCTGTCCGATCATCTTCGCGACCGATACGCCTGCTGGCGCAGCGATTCTTGGTCTTCCCTTGGGGAAAGCCTTTTTCACGCGGGCTTCCAACTTCGAGCATTTTCCTTGAACTGGTCCCACGTTTTTTTCTTCATGGGATCGCGGGAGCGCGTGCCGATCTTCGTGACGATGACTGGCCCCACTCCTCGAATTGCTGGCCCAGCTCGTGAGACCAAAGGATGTCGCGGCGATCCGTCTGGATCAGGTCTTCGTCTCGTCCAGCCAGTCGCGTTAAGCTCCCGACCAGGTAGGAACGGACGTCGTGCTCCCCGGTGAAACCGGCCTTTCGGTTGAATAGGTTGGTTTGTGCAGCGATTTTTCCCCGGCAGTATATACGAACTCCGGCCATGAGGTCGTCTTTGTAAGGCTCCTTCGCGTAGGCGATCCAGCCGCTGACCGGATAGTTTCGGCCTGGTAGGAGAAACCGGCGTTCATTGCCTTCGTATGGGTTTGCCGTCCGCGTCGAACGCCAGGCCCGCCGTCTCGCCGCTTTGGGCCGGGCTTGAAAACGATCTTCGTATTTTCCATCGTCTTCACGTCGAACTCGCCCACCGTCGTCTTGTAGTTCTTGTCGCTCGGGGTCTTGATGGAGTCGATGAGTTCGATTCTCCAGTTGGCCGGATTTGACGCCGAAACGTTGCGCGAGCTGACGGGAGAACTCCTCGATGGTGGGCACGCGGCGGTAGGCGAAGCCGCGAAGCGTTATCGTCGTGCCGGTGGATTTCGCTACGGTACCGTCCAGCTTGCCTACGGTCGGGGCGTAGTCGATTTCCTCGTCCTTGAGGATGGCGTCGCGGTCGAGAATCAAATGCGCCGTAAGATAGCCCTGCGCAGCGGCTCCCGGGGTCCCTTGCCCGGCGAGCGCTTGCCGCCCGAACTCGACGACTTCGATCTGTTGGCAGATTCCGAACGGGGCCAGTTTACCGACGCCTTTGTTTCCCATCACCTTTCGTCCGAATTTCTTGGAAGTGTCGCCGCGCTCGTCCTTTCGGCGCTCCGCCCACGCGAAGGTAGTAGGCGTTGATCTCGCTCCGGCGTCATGCCTCCGCCGTTGTCGGCAACGACGATCTCGTATCCGCGATCCTTGATCTCGTCCCCGACGCGAGCGGCGAGATATTCGCCCATCGGCGCGGTGATCACGACCTTTGTCGCATCCGCGTCGTAACTGTTGGAGACGAGTTCTGCGATCACCGCCGACACGCGGTCGTACAGCTTTACGCCGAGTTTATCGACGGTAAGCCGCGATATCTTCATTCGGTATTTCGGTGCCGATTTTTTCGCGGCGATCTTAACGGCGCTCATCCGTGTATCCTTATATGGCTCAACGACATAATGAGCCTATTCCGTTTCCGTTCAAGCCTTTCATTGTGCCACGGACGCGAACCCCGATGTTCGCGAGGCTAAGAAGCGCTTCCGGCGCGCGCTACCGCCGCGACGATGCGCGCCAAGCTGGACGGCTTCCGAACGGCGCATTCCTTGACGCGAATAACGGTCCATCCGTCGCGCCGCAGCGATCGAGATACGCGACGGTCTCGGCGTTGGTTGTTCTCGATCTTGTTGCGCCAGAATTCCGTGTTCGTGCGCGGAAGGTACTTGCACCGGCAGCCGTGCCAGAAGCAGCCGTCAACGAATACCGCGACTTTTCGTCCCGGCCATGCGAAGTCGGGCTTGCCGGCAACCGGCCAGTGCTTGCGATAGCCTTTCAGACCCGCCGCCCAGAGCAGTTTCGCAAGCGGCAGTTCGGTAGTCGTATTGCCGCGCGAGTGAATCGCGGCCATGATTCTGGACCGGACTTCCTTCGGCACGTGGTCCATAGGGCACCATCTCCAGTTTTACCGCTTCGCGTATAGCTTGAGATCGTCGGCGCTGATCTGATCGGACGGAACAAGCTTATAATGCTTCTCCTCTACGATTTTTACGTCGTCGCCCTGAAGCGCAAGCTCGAACAACGCGATAGTGTCGTCCGTCATAAATTGTGCGGAAATCGGGCGGCAGGTAAGGCGCGGAAACTTCTGAACGCAGCAGGCGATGTCCTGCCGGGTCTGCGTAACGCCGAGCTGGTCGTTTCCGCCCTTGGCCTGGACGGGTACGACGAATTGCTGGCCGTGCCGATTCACGCCGACGTAAACCTCGTCCATTTCGATCTGCCCCATATCCTTGACGAAAGTCTGCAGGTGATTCTGCAACGAATAGGTGGCGATACCGAGAAAGATGTCGATCAGCCGGTTATAGCGAACTTTGGCGAGAAGGGACTGCTCGTGCGTAAGCGCGTAGGCGGCGATAATCTCCGGCGTGGCGTCCGGTATTTTTATGGCGATGAGATCGGGTCTGGGCACGATGCGGACGAGCTTGCCGAGCTTGAAACGGTATTGGCCTTTACCGGCCAGCTCGATTCCCCATTCCATGCCCTTCGAGGCCGTGGCGACGATCTCGGGAGGCAGCGCGGTTCGGAACCGAAAAGAGTAGATTGTGTCGCCCAGATTCTTCGGGAGCGCGATGCTGAGCGATCTGGCGATCTCGACGAATTCGTTGCGCGAAAACTCGAACTGCGTCTTGCCGGGCTTATAGTGGTTCTTAAAGATAGTGCCGATGATGGCGGAATAGCGGTTCGGCTTCTTCGGCGTTCGGCTGTCGTCCTTCTTAGCCATTTGCCTCGCCCCCCTGCCCCATGCGGATACGCTTCGGAACGACGTCGGCCGCACGCCGTAATGCGCGGCGGCGTCGGACATGCCGAACGACAGCAGGCGGGAATCGCCTTGTGCGACGGACTGATCGGACTTCTTGGGAGCCGGGAACGCTTCGCGGACCTTCGATGCCACGGCTCTGGCGAGCAGCGGCGGCACGGAGTTGCCGATCTGCCGGAATCCGTGCCATTTTGTCACGTGAAAGCGGAACCAGTCCGGATAGGAGTGCAGGCGCGCCGCTTCGCGCACGGTGATGCAGCGCGGCGAAATACGGATGTATGGGACGCGGCGAAGTGAATGCGCCGTGATCGCTGGCGGTCCCTGCGCGAATCGTGTTGCAGACGCCCTCGGGATCGAGCTTATGGAAGCGGCTGACGGGTTCGGTGTCGCCGGGCTGCGTTTCGAGAAAACGCTTTTTCGACAGGTCGGTATGAACGGTGCGCATGCTCGACGTGAGCAGCGTCGCGTCGAATTCGCGGGGCGGAGTAATCCTCCGGATCGGTCCGCGTCGCCCCGCAACGGAGCGCTGTAGTCGGTCGATTTCTTGAACCGCGCCTTGACCCAGTCCCGGTGCAGCAGTTCCTCGTAGTCGTCGGCTTCGGGAATGTCGCGCAGCGCGTCCCATACGGTCGGCGTCGATCGCCGAAACAGACTTCCAGGAGCCGGTGCCGCCGTTCACTTCGTGGGTGGCGTCGGGGTATTCCGGCAGCGGGAAGCCCTTGCGCGCTCCCATGAGGAATAGGCGTTGCCGGTTCTGCGGCACGCCATGATGCGCGGCGTTGAGTACCTGGTAGTCTTCGACGACGCGGTATCCGTTCTTGCGGAACTCTCCGATGATCTCTTCGAGAAATTTCCGGTGTGCGCCGATGGTGAGTCCTCGGACGTTTTCGAAGACGAAATACGACGCCTTCAGCTCGACCACGAGACGGACGAAATGATGAACGAGCGAATTGCGCGGGTCGTCGAGCGCGCGCTTGCCGATCATGCTGAAGCCCTGGCATGGCGCGCCGCCGAAAAGCACGTCGACGGGGCGATCGCCGATGCGGGAATGTCGCGGATGTACTCGCCATCGATATCGGCTACGCTGCGGCAGATGGTGGCGCAGTCGGGGAAATTAAATTCGTGCGTGGCGCAGTGGACGGGGTCGTATTCGACGGCGGCGGCCACGTCGAATCCCGCCTGCTCGAAGCCGAGACTCATCCCGCCCGCTCCGCGAACAGATCGACCCCGAAAGGTCTTTTTTCCGTTGCCGCTCATCAAACAAAAATGTTACCGAATGTTTAACCGCTCGGGGGAGGGGTCAATCCAATTCTATTGCGAAGCGACCGGACGAGCAAACCGCAGAGCTGCAATGCAATAGCCCTTGCCCGGCGAAGCTCAAAATCCTCGCCCTTGCGAACCGTATACGCGGCAGCTATACCGCCCTCATGGTGCCCTCCCCGCTTCTCTCGGACCCGTTTATCCTCTCCGCCGTCGCGTTGCTCCTTGCCGCCCCGCCCGTGTTTCTTCTCCAGAGGCCGCAAGCCGTGGCTGTCCCGCTTACGGCGCAAACCGCTCCTGACCGGGAACGAAGCCGAATTCTTCTACCGTCTCCAGCGGCCCTCCCCGGCCTTCATGTGTTCCCGCAGGTATCGTTCGCCGCACTTCTGACCCACACGGCCAAGCTCTCCGGAATCCGCAATGGGCCGTCCGCGCCAAGTTCGACCGGAAGATCGCGGATTTCGTCATATGCGAGCGCGGCACCCTCAAAGTCGTTGCCCTGGTCGAGCTGGACGACCGGATGCACGACGCGAAGGCCGACCGGCAGCGCGACGCAATCACGAAGGCCGCAGGCTATCAGACGATCCGGTATCAGTCGCGGCAGAAGCCCTCGGAAACCGAAATCGCCGCACTGTTCCAGCATGCGCGCGCGTGGGTGAATCCGTAAGCGGCATCGGCCCTTCCCTTTCCTAAGCCAGAAAACGCCTCTGCGTTCTCCCGATACTTGCTTACTCATAGCAGGTGGCGCGCCCGGTTAAACGACAATCTTCCCGTGCCCTAATGGGGCATTCCTCGCGAACGGGCAAAATTCCCGTTGAAGCCGCCGCTGATGCCACCCGCTCCCGTGGCCGTAAAAGAGGCCGCATGGGGCGGTCTCCCGAACGAAAGGAAAGCCGCCATGATTTACCGCAACAACGTCATTCACGCCAACTGCCTCACCGCGCTGCCCGAACTCTCCGCCGAGAGCGTCGATTTCATCCTCACCGATCCGCCTTACATCACTCGTTACAAATCCCGCGACGGCCGCACCGTGCCGAACGACGATAACGCCGCCTGGCTGAAACCCGCCTTCGCCGAAATGTACCGGGTCCTTGCCCCCGACTCCTTCGCCGTCACGTTCTACGGTTGGCCCCAGGCCGACCGCTTCATGCGGGCGTACCGGGACGCCGGATTCCGGGTTGTCGGGCACTTCGCATTTCCGAAGCGCTACACCTCCGCGACCAAATATCTCCGTTATCAGCACGAATGCGCCCACCTGCTTGCGAAAGGCAGGCCGAAGGCACCCGCCGCGACCATCGGCGACGTGATCGACTGGACCTATAGCGGCAACAAGCTGCACCCGACGCAAAAGCCGCTGTCAGTGCTGCTACCGCTCATCGAAACCTTCTCAGCACCGCAGAGCACAGTGCTCGACCCATTCAGCGGGTCCGGGTCCACTCTGGTTGCAGCGAAGATGCTCGGACGCAGTTACATTGGCATGGAATTGGACGCGAAATACCACGCAATAGCCAGCCGGAGGCTAGCACAGGCCAGCCGGAACTAACAGGAGTTGGGGCTGCCGCTATATAGGGCGGCCCCTTCCCTACGCGTCTATTTTCACTCCACGTGATTTTCGGCTTTCCAGAAAAAGCGAAATCCACTATTCTCCCTTTCATGAAAACGATCGTTATCGCCAACCAGAAAGGCGGCTCCGGTAAATCGACCTCCACTGTTCACCTTGCCGTCGCGGCGGAACAGGCCAGAGATGGCCCGGTCGTCATCTGCGATACGGACCCCCAAGGCAGCACCGTGGACTGGTTCAACCAGCGAAAGCGCGCGGGCTTCGAGACGCCGCGGTATGCTCCCCTCACCCTCTCCCAGTTGCCGAACGAGTTGCGGGCGCTTGAAGATGCCGGTGCTTCGTACCTCTTTATCGATACCGCGCCGTCCATCGGCAGTGTCAACGCGGAACTGTTTGCCATCGCCGACCTCATCCTCATTCCCCTGAATCCGACCCCGACAGATTTGCGCGCCCTGGTGAAGGCTCTGCCGACCATCAAGAACTCCGGCAAGCCGTTCAACTTCATGCTGGCTAGAGTGCGTCCGAACCTTCGTAACAACGACGGTGTTGCGATGGCTCTCGATGCTTTGGGGTTGGTGCTGCCCGCGCGGATGCACGAGCGGGTAATTTACGCTGAGAGCTTCGCCCACGGCAGAACCGCTTTCGAAATTGACCCGAAAGGCATAGCCGCGCTTGAACTCTCCAGTATATGGGCCGATGTGAAAGAGAGAATTATAGAAAGTAAGAAAACGAGAAAAACGGAAAGGGAGAAAGTAGCATGAGCAAGCGCCCGGCAATCGACCTCATGGCCCTGACCACGCGAGCACGCCGCACCGATGCCGGAAGCGGCGCAACGCATGCCGGGTGTCACCCCGCAAGCCAAATCCCCAAAATCGGATTCACGAGCGCATGCAGTCAGAACCGAAAATCTCGAAGCACTCGCATTCAAGGTTCCCCCCGCGTTCCGAAAACGATTCCGGCAGCGTGCCGTCGTGGCCGACCTGAAGCTCAACGAACTCCTATTTGAAGCGCTAGACGCCTGGGAGGAGAAGAAGGGCATCAAAGGTAAGAATTCTTGAATTCTAGAATTTCTTCCTGCTTTCCGTAATTCTCTCTTTTTAACCGCGACCCGAACGCTTTGGGCTGACCTGGAAATCCATTGCGCCAGCAACGCCAAAGCGGGCAGGGGAGAAAGTGAGAATTCCAGAAAGGGAGAATTCTCGCCGTCTCGTCCTTACGGGTTGGGCTTGCGGGCATATCGGCTCTTGCAGAAGCCGATGAACGCCGCATCCGGGTTCTTCAATTCCGGCCTGCCGGAGTCCGCCCAGAAGCTTCGCCATTCCTGCTCCAGATAGTGGACATCGTAGCCAGGCGCGACCGTCCGCGCATCGTGATAGGTTTCCGGGTCGAGCAGGGGAAAAGCGGTCTGTTCGGAGGGCGGAGAGAGCTTCATTGTCTTCCGGTTCGTGAAGGTCACATTGCTGCCATCGAACGAGATCGCATAGTCCGGCATGTGGCTGTGACTCGCGTCCTCCTCGCAGATGAGCGTTCAGGAGTCGCCGGAACTCGTAATCCTGGGACGCCGAGCCGCATTTCTTCTTGAGCAGCTCCAGCGAAATCACCCATTCGTCCTGCTGGCCGCAATGCTTGCGCGCCAGTTCATACAGCCGCCGCTCCAGAGGCTTGCGCAAGCGGAAATAGTCGCGGCTCAACGTCAAAATCTCGCGCGCGGCGACCGCGTTGAAGACCCAATCCGAGAGAGTTACGCGCAACTCCGTCATTCGGCCGCTTGCAGTCTGGCGGATGATCTTCCAGCTATCTATCAGGCCAAAGCCCTCGGTGACCTCATGCTCGCCGGTCTTGATGTTCGTCCGAATGCGCGTGCCGCTGAGGCGATCCAGCGCGCCCTTGAGCTGCTCATAGCCCCGGCCGTCCGTGTTGCGGTTCGTCGATACCAGCAGGTCATAGGCTTTCAGATGGAGCGTCTTCTGCAACTGCGCACCCGTATTCATCTTGGCGACGAGCTGGCTGATGCAGTAGATCAATACGTCCTTATCGTGGATGGTGGCGAGGCCCAATGCGCTTGGCATGATCGCGATTTTCGTGCCCTTGTGTTCGTACTCCCGAATATGTATATCGGGCTTGGTTGACAGCGAGAATATCGGGTGCTCCATCGAACCCATATCGTCTTTGGGAATCGCGTCCGTAACGTCGCAGATAAAGAAATCCTGGATCGGATGCCGGTCAGGAAGGAGAGGGGAGCGATTAAACGTTACGGGCTCGTTCATGGTGCCATCGTGTTCTTACACAGGGATGGCACACCTTCGTGCTTTTACACAGAAATGTCAAGTATCGTGTTTTCACACAGAAATGGCCGGTTTCGTGCTTTCACACTGCCCTGATCCGCCACGTGTATTTACACAGCAGACTTCGTGTATCTACACGGCTCGGTTCGTGTATTTACACAGAACCTTTCGTGTATTTACACGAAGGCCGTTTCTAAAACAAGAGGCACTTCAATGGCATAGCGCCACTCAAAAACCTCGTAACACAGTCTTTAACTTAAGAAATAACTTAAATAACACAGGGCGGATCTGTGGATAACCACCTCCCACGCTACGGTTTCCTTCGTGGCCTTCTGGCGACTTCAAGGCATCGAGCCTTTCAGTCGCCCAAGGAAGGGGACACCCCTTCCTTGCACCTTCCCCGGCTCGGCAGGAAGAATATGTTGGCCCTCGGTTGCCCGGCCCTTGCGTCGGGTGTGTTGCAGATCAGCCCGCAGCCAGATGCCAGCGCGGAGCGTTGAGAAGCAAGTTGCAGCCATAGTGCATCTCGCGCCAGGCGAACGGAAGGGACGCATCGGCAGTGGCTGCCCGGACCAGCTTCAGGTGGTGCTGGACCAGCCTCTTGCGTTCCGTGCTTTCCGGGTGCGACGCGTACATATCGAGCGCCCTGTGCAGCGGTCCCAAATCGACTACTACCGGCGCAGTGTCTTGACAGGGAAGCTCAGGCACCGCGCGGCGGCCGATGCATCCTGAGCGGTCAAACGCCCAGGGGAACGTCGCGGGTCGTCAGCGAAGGTGAGCGCCTTCGGGTTTTTGCCCATGGCGCAGAAATCAGCGCCAGGAGCCATTCACGCCGGGTCTGCGGCACAGATCGATTCTAGCGCGGGATTCGAGCGAGAAGGGCACCCACTAATGGCCGCACCGGACAAACACTTGTCCAAAGGAGCGTGCTGGGGAGCATTCATTCTTCAGGGGCGCGCCAATCTACTTTGCGCGCCGGAGTTGCGAAGGGGAGGGGCGGGCGCTAGATTGCGCTGCCAGAACAACGGGCCGGGGGGATATGAACGGCAGTAACCCACAAGCCGAAGCGCGCCGCATGCTCGATGCCTTCACCAGCGTCGGGGCCGACCGCTTCCATGTGACCTTTACCAATATCCGCGAGGAACGGACGGATTTCTTCAAGAACCGCACCGTGCCGTCGATGCGCTACAACCTGCCCGCATGGGTATCGCGCTCCGCGCAGCTCAAGCCCTACGCGCTGGCGGCCCAGGAGGGGAGACCGGAAGAAACGATACTTGCCGGGGAAAACCTCATCGTCCGGCCATACGCGCCCCCGGCCGTTGTTCTTGTCCAGTTGGACGACCTTGAGGAAAAGCAGCTCGAGCGCGTCCGCCCGGCGGCGTTTCTCATCTTGCGCACGAGCCCGAAGGAACGGGGCCATCAGGCATGGATAGCCGTACAGGGCGGCGACCGCGAGTTTACCGGCCGGCTGAAGCGCGGCATCGGTGCCGACCTTTCGGCGAGCGGCTCCGTCCGCATGGCCGGAACCGGGAACTTCAAGGAAGCCTACAAGGCGAACTTCCCGACCGTGGCGATTGAAGAAGCGCATCCCGGCCGGATTGTGACGCGCGCGGAGCTGGAGGGCAGGGGGCTTGTGGCACCGGCCCCGGCAAAACCGGAGGCTTCCCCCCTTCGATGTTCTGACCGGCCGCGCCGTCTGGCGTGGCCGGATTACGAGCGCTGCCTGGAGGAGGCGCACGCGCGCGGCCGCAAGCGCAGCAGCGCCGATTTCACCTTCTGCTGCATCGCCATCGATCTTTTCAGACGGACGCCCGAGGAAACGGCGGCCCGGTTAATGGAAGTATCGGGCAAGGCGCGGGAAAACGGCGAGGCCTATGCCCTGGACCAGGCCATGAACGCCGCCGCGAAAGTCGCGGCGAATCCCC
>CAVPQK010000032.1:0-48798 GCA_963707465.1 Bryobacterales bacterium | reverse complement strand
ACTCCCGCTGCCCTTTCGTCGTTTCGATCCTCCGGTCGGGCACAAGCCACATGATGGCGACGAATACATAGCACCCCCCTGCAGCCCAGGGCCAAACGAATGCGAGAGGAATCGCAATCAAATAAATGAGAACGCTGGCGAGTCCTTTGCGATCTTTTCCAATCGACAGAGCCAATCGTGAGGATGCTCCGTGGTGCGCTACAAGCGCCCTCGTCAGGATGAAATACGCCAAGCCTGCAAAGAGCAACATCAAGCCGTAGAGCGCGATCGGCCACGGAGCATTATAATTCTCGCCGAGCCATCTGGTAGCGAACGGCGCGAGGGAAAGCCAAAAGAGCAAGTGCAGATTAGCCCAGAGGATTGCTCCGGAGACATGTTCGGAAGCTTGCAATAAGTGGTGGTGATTGTTCCAGTAGATACCGACGTAAACGAAGCTCAGGACGTAGCTCAAAAAGACCGGGAGCGTGGACCGAAGCGCTTCGAGCGACGGCGCCGCCGGCACTCGGAGGTCCAAGACCATAATCGTAATGATGATGGCGAAGACACCATCGCTGAAAGCTTCCAGGCGGCCTTTGTTCATCGTGGGCGTGGCGCTGGTTGCCGCTGGGGATTTTTGACCCGAATCGCGGCGCCGACCTCGTCCCGCCGATCGAGCGCCGCGCGATCCCACTTCGCCAAATCAGCCGCCGCGGAATAGGTATCCTGGAGAAACTCAAGAACCGTATCGGCAGGATCCGCGGCGTTCCTGGCATCGGCGTAGTCCAGAAGAAACTCGCCCATCTTTGGGTTAAACGCGCCCTTGCCCTGAAGCACTGTATTTTGAAGTCCATCGGGGACCGGGGCGGCGTACGAATAGAATGCCGCTCGCCCGTAGCCGCCGTTGCCAGGCCAAAAGCCCGCGCTGATGACCTCATGGGAGTAGGCTTCGGCCTGTACCGAATCGGCGCCGGGCCGGGCCGGGGCCCTCTTGCCATTGAATCGGGTCACCGCCAGATCGCACGCACCCCAGAAGAAGTGAACCGGGCTGATCTTGCCATAGAAGTTCGTAGAGAAGCGCTTCAGAAGTGTGTCGGCGATTCTGAGCGCTTGCCAGAAACGCGATACGGCATCGCTGTCGTAGCTGCAATGGACCGAATCGAGATCGCAGCGGATGGGGTTAGCGACTTCCACCGGCATCGGGTCAATCTTAGCGGAGACTCCGAGAGCGGACAGTGTCCTGGTGAATTCTTCAAAAAACTGAGCGACGGAAACGGGCCGGAGCGGGATCTTACGGATGTCCCCCCGGCTGGTACGGCAGACCAATTCGTGCGATACAAAATCGAATTCAATGTCCAGCAGCATGCCGCCATCCGCCGGCATCGCCGATGTCGTTAGTCCCCGCGCCGTGAGGTAAAACGTGATGTTCCACCAGTGGTTTTGAAGCGGGGTGAGCGCCAAACGCGTCTTGCCGACGATCTGCATGTACATGTGCAGCGTTTCCGCGGTGTCTTTCCATTGTTCCCACTCGAGAGGGGGCCAGTCGCCAAGGTCGGGTAGGGGACGCTGCATGTTGACTTCTCCGCTTGAGAATTAAAAGCCAAGGTACCCCTCATCATAACCCTGCGAGAAACCCTGCGAGAAGCGGGCGATTGCCGGCTTCGGTTGGCGGTGCCTTTTCCAACCAATTGGATGTCTTTGGTTGGCACCGTCCGCCGCACGGCGCCTGAAACAAGCACAGGCTGCCCTCGTTTGACAGATCTACAAGACATTCTACACATGCATCGCCGCTGGGCTGCGACTTCGGATTTATATTTTGAGGCTCGGCCATAAGCCGTCGCTGAGAGGCGAAGATGTGGACTTTCCCGGAACAAACCCTCGCCGGACGTCGTATGGCATTGCATGTTCTGTGATCGTTGCGGCACAAGGCTCTCGGATCCGGCGAACTTCTGTCCAATCTGTGGCAAAGCGGCGGGTATCACGCCGTTGATGCCCGTCCATGGCCGGATCGCCGGGCATGTCCGGCTGGTGGGCATTTTGTGGCTGGCGCTATCGGCCTTTCATCTGATTCCGGGCCTGGTGTTACTCTCCCTGTTCGGACATGGCATGTGGTTCCAGCCGCTGGCGGTGCCCGGTTTCGTGCATGGGATTCTCACCATAGTCGCCTGGACGTTGCTTGCCGGCAGCATTCTGGGCCTGGTAACGGGCTGGGGCTTGCTTGAACGGGAGCCTTGGGCACGTACCTTGGCCATCGTGATGGCGTGCTTGAATATGATCCACATGCCTTTCGGCACAGCCCTCGGTATTTACACGTTGTGGGTCCTGCTGCCCGCCGCGGCCGAGCAGGAGTACCGTAGCGTGGCCCGCGCAGCATAACGGTCCACTTGAAGTTGAAGATGCAGGCGCCGGGCATCCGCCGATGTCATGGACAGCACTGCCGAGCGCGTAGCCCAACACAGCCGGCTTCCGCGACGGTGTGCCGGCGCACTTTAGCCCAGGATGCGCTTCCTTAGGACTCTTGCGCGTGGCCCCCGGCGTGCCCTGGAAACATCGCGTGGAGGCCCCGTTAAGTGTCGGACGTAAGCAGCATTCTGAACCTGGAGACCCCGGGCCCGGAAGAATCGCCGGAGGTCCCGGCAGAGCAGCCCGAACATCCCCAGCCAAGACCCAGAGCGTGGTCTGCGAACTGTATCGCCAGGATCGCGCTAATCGCGGCCGCCATCTTCACAGCGGCGGCTTTAACGGTCTTCGTATGCTACTACATCAAGTTTGCTCGCTTGACGGAACAAAAGCTAAGGGCCGGAGTGTTCGCGGGAACTCTGAACATCTTTGCCGGGCCACGCATCGTTTCCGTCGGCGACCGCCTGTCCCTCGCCGATACCCTCACGTATCTGCGGGAGAACGGATATAGCGAGTCGCGCAGCAATCCGGTGGGGTCGTTTGGCGTCCGGCCGGGCGCGGTCGCCATCTTCCCCGGGCGGGAATCCTATTCGAATCAGGAACCCGCGGTGATCCACTTTTCCGGGGGCGCTTCCGAGAGCAAGGTCGCGCGCATCGTTTCGCTGGCCGATAACCGCGACCGCCAGGAGTACCAATTTCCGCGGCAACTCCTCACCAACCAGTCGGATCGCAACCGCGAAAAGCGCCGGCTCGTGAGATTTTCCGAAATCCCTCCCCGGTTGGTGCATGCGGTGGTGTCCGTGGAAGATAAGCATTTCTTCTCTCACGGCGGCTTCGATCTGTTCCGCATTCTAAGGGCCGCGTACGTGGATCTCAGGACCGGGCGGAAGGAGCAGGGAGCGTCCACCCTGAGCATGCAGCTTGCGCGCATCCTGTGGCTCGCGCCGGACAAGAACTGGAAACGCAAGGCCGAGGAACTGCTGATTACCATGCACCTGGAGCATAAGCTGACCAAGCAACAGATCTTCGAATACTATGCCAACCAGGTCTATCTGGGCCGCCTCGGGACATTCAGCATCAACGGCTTCGGCGAGGCCGCCCGTGCCTATTTCGGCAAAGACATCTCACAGTTGAGTCTGCCGGAAGCAGCCATGCTGGCCGGCATCGTGCAGCGGCCCAGCTACTACAATCCGTTCCGCTATCCGGAGCGCGTCAAGGAGCGATGCAACCGGGTGCTAAACCTGATGCGCGAGAACAAGTTTCTGACCGACCGGGAGTACCGCGCCGCGATCGAGGCACCACTCCAGGTGCACAGGGACGGCGTGGAATCGCTCAGTTCGCAGTACTTTCTGGACCTGGTCAACGATGAACTGCAAAACCGGCTGGGGGAGCGCGATCCACAGGACGATTCCGTTTATACGACGCTCGATATGGACCTGCAACGCGCTGCCGTGGAGGCGGTTCGGATTGGAATGCAGAATGTGGACAACCAAATCCGCAGGCGCAAGAATCCCGAACCCATCCCTCCCGGCCAGCCGCAGGTGGCGCTGATCGCGCTCGATCCGCATACGGGCGAGATCAAGGCGCTGGTGGGCGGGCGGGACTACCGGTCGAGCCAATTGAACCACACGGCCGCGGAGCGTCAACCGGGCTCGGCATTCAAGCCGTTCGTGTACGCGGCGGCGCTGAACACCGCGGTCGAGGGCGGCGCCACGATTTTCACTCCCGCGACCACCATAGTGGACGAACCCACAACTTTCCAGTTTGACAATCAAGCCTACCAGCCGGGCAACTTCAAACAGAATTTCATGGGAACGGTTACGCTACGGCAAGCGCTGGCGCACTCGCTGAATGTGGCCACCGTGAAACTGGCGCAGATGGTGGGGTACGGGGCGGTGGTGGATATGGCGCGCCGCGCCGGCCTGAACGATAACATCAAGCTCACGCCGTCGGTAGCGCTGGGAGCCTACGAAGCTACGCCACTGGAAATCGCCGGCGCATACACCATATTCGCCGATGGCGGCAATTACGTGAAGCCCGCGATGCTGGCCTTGGTGCGTTCGCCGGAGGGCGAGGTGCTTTATCAGCACTCGCCGGAGTCGCGTCCGGCCTTGGATCCGCGGGTGGCCTACCTGATGGTGGACCTGCTGGAGGAGGTACTGCGCAGTGGAACGGGGGCTGGAGTGCGGGCGCGCGGATTCCGGGTTCCAGCCGCGGGCAAGACCGGCACCTCGCACGACGGATGGTTCGCCGGCTTTACTTCCCAATTGCTATGCGTGGTTTGGGTAGGATTCGACGACAACCGACAGTTGAATCTGGAAGGCGCCAAATCGGCGTTGCCGATCTGGACGGAGTTCATGAAGCGAGCCCTCGAATACCGGGGCTATCGCGACGCTAAGACGTTTCCTGTTCCCGCGGGCATCGCCAGGCTGAATCTCTGTGCGGAATCCCGCCAACTGGCAACTCCGGGCTGCTCTTCCACATACACCGAGAATTTCGTGGACGGGAGTCAGCCTTCGATCGAGTGCCCAATTCACGCGTCGCCTTCACTCGATCCAGACGTCAGCGCGCCCGCGTCGGCCCTTAGCGGGCAACCCGCCCCAGCCCGGCCGCTCTCGTTCTTGCCGGGGAAATAGCTATTTGGGGATACTGTGCCCGAGGATTGGAATAGGGTTGCCGGCGGCGGCCTTCTCGATTTCGGGATTCGCCTCACCTCCGACTAAAATGGCGGCGCCTGTAAAGTAAAACCACAGGAGCAGGATGGCGAGAGCTCCGGCGGAACCATACGCCTGGTCGTATTTCGGCGCCTGATACGCCATATAGCAGCGGAGCAGCCCGGAGGCACACAGCCAGAGAATCATGGCGATAACCGCGCCCGGCGTGTTCCAGCGCATTTCTCTGCCGGGGAGATTCGGGCCAAAGCGGTACAGCAGGGAGAAGGCGATCAGCAACATGGCTGCAAGAATGGGCCACTCCGCAACCGGCCACGCTGCAACGGCGCGCGGAACGCCGGCGCGCTGCATGATGGCCGTCTCCATTATCCGGCTGTAGAAGAGCAGAACCAGCGAGGCAAACCCGACCGCCGCAAGCGCAAGGGTCAGGCAAGCGCCGGTAAGCGCGACCTGCCACCACGATCGCCGCTCTTCAACCTCGTAGGCTGCGTTGAGCCCCGACATCACAGCCCACGTGCCGTTCAGGGCGGCCCACAGCGAACCAAGCATCGCGAACCAGACTGTGCGGCGCGCAGCGCCTTTGCCGATGCCGCCGAGAAAGGTCGTTACCATTTCAAGCGCGCGCGCCGGGAGGACGTTGCCGAGCGAAGATTCCAGCGTTTTGAGAAGATCCGGGCCCGCGCCCGAGAATCGCGCGAGTATTGTCGCGGCCAGGAGCAACGCCGGGAACAGCGCCAGAAAGTGGTAGAAGGCGAGGCGAGCAGCTTGGCCGAACACCTCGTCTTCCCACGATTCCTTGACGGTTCGTTGGAACAGCTCCCGCCACGAGAGGCCGCCCAGCGTCCACAGATCCATCATGTTTTCAGCTTGACCCAACGGCCGCGAGGCCGGTCAACGGGCAACTCCAGGCTGCAGCCCACGCATTGCCGATACAACGAATGCCGACACAGCCCGGACATCCCTCCGGATGGCTTATTTCACGGTGACAACCGGGGCGTCGGGATGGGCGTGCCGCCACGTGAAGTACGCCTGCTGATCGGGGCCTTTCACAGTGCGCCATTCGCGATACGGCAGGTGCCGATCGGTCAGATAGGAGTTGTAAGCGCGATCCTCTCCCGCGTTCCAAGTGTGGTAGTCGCGGCCGGCGCGGTCGTAGTATCGCCTGTTGTCATAGTACTTCTTGTTGTAAGGGTGGTCTTGAGCCGTGGCCACTATTGGGACGATCATTGCGATGCCCAGAAAGAGCCCAGCTAGAAATCGAAAACGATGCATGTTGTCAGCCTCTTCATCCCGCACTTGCAGGCCGGTGGCCGTATGTGAGATTCCAAGGGTTATAAACCCGCGCTTGATGCAGAACATGCAGAACGTGCACGGAAATGCCGAATCTGCTTTGCGCTCCTTTCGAGTGACCCCCACCCGCCACCCGCCGAAATAGAAGGACCTTATGTGCAAGTCCTGCCGTCGATCAGGCAAGATGTGCGAAGACGCGCCTTACGACTTTCTGGTCATCTCGGCGCCCGATTAAGCTTTGCACCTTCGCGGGCGCGCGGGCACATAACTGAAGCGTCTCACACTCTGCGGATAAGCCACACAACTAATACAATCACGAGAACGGTTCCGAGCAATCCTAAGCCAAGCATTTCATTCCCCTTTGAAGATGAGCTTACAGCGAGCACGTGCGCGACCCTGTTCGCTTCGCTCTGGCGTGCGGTGCAGGCGCCGTGCATTCGCTAGTGCACGATTCGCGCCAAACGTCGTGCTCTGTTGAGCAGACGCGCTCACCGGCAATCTGCGGATAGCCACTCCCGCCACAGCGGGCAGCGGGTCCGGCACGCGGCAGACGGCGACGTCCGCGGCGCTGACCTCACTTCAATGTTTAGTATGATTCTCTGGTGGCAGGCGTATGGTCGAGGCCCCAGAGTGAAGATTGCAACCTTCAACATCAACAACATTAACAAGCGTCTGGAGAATCTGGTGGCCTGGCTCGCCCAGGTTAGCCCTGATGTGGTTTGCCTCCAGGAATTAAAGGCGGCGCAGGAGGCATTCCCCATGGATTCCCTGCGCGCACTCGGCTACGAGGCCGTGTGGCGAGGAGAGCGCTCCTGGAATGGCGTGGCCATCCTGGCGCGAGACCGGGCTCCCGTGCTGGTCCGTTCCAGCCTGCCCGGCAAACCGGAGGACTCCCAGGCGCGGTACATCGAGGCGGCCGTGAACGGAGTCCTGATCGCTTCCATCTATCTGCCAAATGGAAATCCCCAGCCCGGTCCGAAGTTCCAATACAAGCTGGCGTGGTTTGAACGCCTCATCGCGCATGCGGCCGGGCTCATGGCGGCCGGCGTACCGGTCGTATTGGCGGGCGATTACAATGTGGTGCCGGCGCCGCAGGACATCTATCCTACGCGCTCCTTAGATGACAACGCTCTGATCCAACCGGAAAGCCGGGAGGCCTTTGCCCGACTGCTGGCTCAAGGCTGGACCGATGCGCTGCGGCGATTGCAGCCAAATTTGTAATTGAGGACAAAGACATCGGCGGGGACGCGGTATGCACTCTACAGCAGTTTCTAAACCCGCCGCCGGGCGGTAGGCGGTCCGTAAACGATGCTCGTTGGCCATTCGACCTATTCCAGCCAGGAATAGGTCAGCCCTTTTCGTTGTTTGAGCCGGCCCATCACGGGCGCCTCGGCGCGGTGCGACAACGGCGGTATGAGGGAACGGCGCTGCCGCTACTGTCAGAAGTCCTTTCAACCTTCCAAGTTTCGGCCCCTGCAGACGGTTTGCGGTGAAGCCGATTGCCAACGTCAGCGTCGCACCGACTACCACCGGCAAAAGATCGCCGCCGATCCCGAATACCGCGACGTCTGCCGCGATAGCCAGCAGAAGTGGCGGGCGCGCCATCCGGATTACTGGCAGCGCTACCGGACCGAACACCCCGAGGCCGTGGCTCGTAACCGCGAACGCCAGAAGTTCCGTGACCGGCGGCAGCATCTGCAGAATCTTGCAAACAACACCTCAGCTCAGGACCTAAAGCATTCCGCAGCAGCGGTTTGGCTGGTTGGGGCCGCAGCCCGCGGTCTTGCAAACAACAACTCAGCTCTGGGCCAAGTTTGGGTAATAGAAGCACTTGCGCCGCTTCGGCGCCCGTGCCTCCGTCTTGCAAACAACATCCTTCTGGCGCGGAAGCCATTTCTGCCGGATAAACAAAGATGAACGATGCTGACGACCGAACAGATCAACGACCTTCACCGATTTTACTGGTACGAACACTGGCCCATCCGTAAAATCGAACGCCATCTCCACATAAGCTGGAAAACCATCAAGAAGTATCTGGACGCGCCGGCCCAAGGTCCAGCCACACGCGCACGGGCCAGCAAGCTCGATCCATTTAAGGGCCACACCGCGGAGTGGCTGGAAAAAAATCCGCGCGTCACCGCCGCAGTCATCGAGCTGCAACTACGTCCGCTCGGTTACCCCGGCGGCGCTAGCATCCTGCAAGAGTATGTGCGGAAAGTGCACCCCCAACTCGCGGCCAAGCGTGCCTTCGTGCGCATGGAGCCAATCGCCGGCGAACGCTTCGAAGTGGACTGGGGACATTTCGGCTCGCTGAATTATTCCGGCGACCTGCGCAAACTCTATGCCTTCGCTATGGTCGATGCGCACAGCCGCATGCTCTATGTGGAGTTCACGCATAGCCAAAGCTTCGAGACTTTCGCTCGCTGCGACATGCATGCCTTCACTGCGCTGGGTGGTGTCGCCAGGGAAATCGTCTATGACAATCTGAAATGTTGAGCTCAACATTTCAGATTTTATGTGCAGCGATTCGTTATGCGGAGTAGCGGCGCACTTCGGCGGTCTGGCGGAGCTTGCCTCTGGCCGCACTCCACATAATGGGTCTCCTTACATCTGCTCCAGCCAGGTGATCACGTCCCGGTTTTTGTCGAGGATCTTTCGCAGTCCATTGTCAGCATCAACTGGCGGTGTGCAAGCTGCCAGTGCCTTTCTTTTCATTTCCAGATCTATCTCGACGTACGCGTGTGTTGTAGCGAGCTGAACATGGCCCAGCCATCGTTGAATGACGGTGAGATCCACGCCAGATTGGAGCAAGTGCATGGCGGTCGAGTGTCTACTATTCCGGGTGAATGAGGTCTGTGTGGGCCAAAGGCCTGTCAATGCTGGGGCGGAGCGCGCCCACTCGTGGAATGATCCGGCATAGTCTTGGTCATAGATTTTGGAGGAACGCGAGCAGTCCGTCACCGGGCCTGTATCGACCGGGCTTGTCGCCGGGCGGCGTGGCCTTTGCCAGAATCTCCTCCTTCATTGCGAGGTTGGCTTCAAGGTAGATCTGCGTGGTCTCCACAGATTCGTGGCCCAGCCAAAGAGCAATGACCGCTCGATCCACGCCCGCCTGCAACAGCCCCATGGCCATCGAATGTCTGAGCACGTGCGGAGTGACATGCTTTTTTCGCAGTGACGAGCACGACTTGCAAGCGACGGCGACGTGCTTCGCCAGCATGTCCGAGACACTGTCTGGGCTGAGGCGGCCGCCACGCCCAGTGGGGAAAAGCACTTCACTGCGGTGCTTGGGCGGTTCCCGTAGCCATCCCTTCAGAACCGCCACGGCGGTCTTGGCAAGGGGCGTACATCGTTCTTTGCGACCTTTGCCTACGCAGCGGACGTGTGCGCCCCTGCCCAAAGCCACGTCGGCTCGTTGCAAGCCGGTCAACTCCGACAAGCGCAATCCGGTTTGGACGGCCACCAGCAGAAAGGCGTGATCGCGGCGGCCCAACCAAGTCTTCTGGTCAGGAGCCGCAAGTAAGGCGTCAATTTCGGTGCGGTCCAGGAAGTGCACCAGTGTGCGTGTGTGACGTTTCCCCGGTATTGAGGTGGACCCCAAAGGTTGGACAAATTTTGGCCGTCGCTTAGATGGTGCGGCGGGGTGACCAAGAGGCGGCCCGAAGGCCGCCATCCATTCCGGGCTTGAGTCGGCGCTCGGGTCGCATCCCTGCGTTGCCCTATCCTCCTATCAAGCTCTCCTATTATAAGACACCTTCGCAAAACGGGCAAAGGAAAAATCATCCATTCTGGCAGAAAAAGCGATAAATCCTGGGGGGATTGGGGGGCAAAGCCCCCCATCACAGGGACGCCCTTTTCCCCTGCGCCCCCCGCGGGTACAGATCTGCCGGCATGCGATAGCCGAGCGCCTGGTGCGGGCGCCGATAGTTGTAGAAACGGAAGTAGCGATCCAGCGCCGGATACAGGTCGGTTCCACTGGCGAAGTCGCCGGGGTAGATGAGCTCGTACTTCAAACTGCGCCACAGTCGCTCGATGAAGACATTGTCCAGGGCGCGGCCGCGCCCATCCATGCTGATCCGGACGCCGCGTTTTTTCAGGGGCGCCAGAAAATCCGCGGCCGTGAATTGGGAACCCTGATCGGAGTTCCAGATCTCGGGTTGGCCGAAGCGGAAGGCGGCTTCCAGCGCCGCCAGACAGAAGCCGGTCTCCATGGTGTTGGACAGTTCCCAACTGAGCACGTAACGGCTGAACCAATCCATGACCGCGACCAGGTAAAGGAACCCGCCGCGCATCGGAATATACGTAATATCGGTGCTCCAGACCTGATTGGGCCGCTCGATCGCCAGGCCGCGCAGCAGGTACGGGTAGACCTCGTGCCCCGGCGCCGGGCGGCTCAAGTTCGGTTTCGGATAAAGGGCTTCTATTCCCAGAATACCCATTAGTCGCTGCGCGCGTTTGCGGTTCACCTCCAACGTGACGGCCATGCGGCGGCTGCCGAAGAAGGGACATTTCATATACAGCTCGTCGAGTCGTCGCAGCAGCCGCAGGTTCTCGGCGCTCTCCGGTCGCGGCTGGTAGTAGTAGGTCGAGCGCGGCAGTCCCAGCAGTTCGCACTGCTGTTGGATGGTCAGGCGCGCATGTTGCGGATCGATCCATAGGCGACGGTCCTCAATCGATAAGGCCAGCTCTTTTTTTTAAAAAGTCCAACTCCACTTTCAGTTGGCCGATCTGTTTGTAGAGTTCGTCCTTCTCGGCGTCGGCCTGTTGGCGCACCTGCTCGCGGCCGTTGCCGAAGATGTCCGGCAGGCCGGCCAGCGCCTGCTTCTTCCACCCACCGACCTGCGTCGGGTGGACGCCGAAGACCTGTGCGATCTGAGCGGTAGTCTTCTGCGCCTTGATGGCTTCCACAGCAACTTTGGCCTTCAGGCTGGGCGGGTGATTCTTGCGTGTTCGGGGCATTGTCTCTCCTTCATTTTCAATGCCGCCGACCATCTAAGGAAAGGCCTTTTTCGTGTCCAACTTTTGGGGTCCATTACATATAGCCAGTACGCGTTGGATTTGAGCGGCGCGGGATGGTTCTTCGTAAGCGGCATAGTGGAAGAAAGAGCGGATGGCCGTCAACCGCAAATTACGGCTTCGGACGGTGATCCCGCGGTTCTTCTCCAGGTCATCCAGAAAGGCTGCAATCAATGGCGCATCCATTTCTTCAAAGGCCAGCTTGGCAGGCGCCTTATGCAGCTTTTGCTGGGCGAACTGCAGAAGCAGCCGAAACGTATCCCGATAGGAACTGATGGTGTGAGGGCTCGCCTGCCGCTGATTCATGAGACGCTGAATGAAGAAGCTCTCCAGCAGCGCAGCCAGCGTACTTGAAGATTTCATGATTGCTTCTCCCAGTAATCCTCGAACCGCTTGACCGCCAAGCCCATTAGCTCCGGACAGGCACTTAGGTACCAGTAGGTGTCGGCCACATGAACATGCCCCAGGTAGGTCGACAAGACTGGCAGGCGGCGCTCCACATTTTTGCCAGACCGATACCACTGGACCAGAGTTTCCACAGCAAACCGGTGCCGAAAATCGTGAAGACGCGGCCCATGACTATCTGAAGGGCCACGCAACCCAACCTGCCGGGACAAAGAGTAAAACGTTCTCCTGATCTCGGCGCCGTCCAGTCGCGTCCCCCCCGATACGAAAAAGTTCGCTGGTTGTCGCCCCAGAAGACGATCCCGTTTAGACGCATAGTCGGAGAGCACCTTACGTGTTGAGGGATGAACGGGTACGAGACGGGATTTACCAAACTTGGCTCCCCGAATGGTGAGAATGCCTTTCTTCAGATCCACATCTTCTGTTTGTAAGTTGCGCGCCTCACTGATGCGGAGGCCCGCCACTGCCAACAGCCCCAGCAGGCTGTAATAGGTCGAACCCCGCAAACCATGAGCAGACGGTAGCCGCCGCGCGGCTTGGAGCAATTTCTGGACCTCATCGTTGCTGTATAGGTATGGGCGAGCCCGCGCTGGCCGGTAAGGCAGCAACCCCGCAGGCGGTACCTCGGTTCGGGAGTCGTGGGCACTCCAGTGGCGTGCAAAACCACGAACGAAACTGAGACGCTTGGCCCATTCGGCGGGGCGCGCATCCTCGTCCTGCTGCGCCCATTTCATCGCCAGCGCGGTCGTAATGTGGGTCGCACGACTCTGTTCGAGAAACGAAGCGAACTGGTTCAAACCCTTTTTGGCGTCCAGCAGCTTGAATCCCAAACTGCGGCGCAGTTCGACATACTCGTCAACCTTTTTTCGCCAACGGGTCATCGAGTTCCTCCCGGCCACGACGGAGCTAATTCTGCGAGTGAATCCAGGTCCACCTTCGCGTAAATCGCTGTGGTCTGCGGGCTGCGATGACGGAGGAGTTCGCCGATCTCGGGCAAGGACGCTCCCTGTTTGAGCATCTGACAAGCGAGTGCGTGCCGGAACTGGTGGGCGCCTTTGCGAGGAGAATCGATTCCGGCCCGCTCCAGCGCGTGGCGGACCATGGAGCCCACTCCAGATTGCCCCTGGAAACCTCCCGCGGGTGCTTTTGCGCGGAGGAAAACGCATCTGCTATTCGCCGCCCGCCGCCCGTGTCGCAAATAGTCGGCGATCGCCGCCCCGACGTCTTTTGGCAATGGTAGCTGGGAAAAGCGGCCGGCCTTTCCACGCACCGTGATCAATCCTTCCTTCCAATCCAAATCCTCCAACTTGAGTGCTCTGACCTCACCCGCGCGCAAGCCCAGACGTGCCAGGATCAGGAGAATCGCGTAATCGCGTCGGCCCGTGGCGGTTTTCCTGTCCACCGAGTTCAATACCTGCTCTATCTGGTCGGGCGGAAGGGCGCGAGGCAGGGTCGACTGTTTCCAGTTGGCCACCGCTGGTATACAAGCAGCCAAATCCTTATCGATGTCTCCCCGATAACGCGCGAATCGTAGAAACGATCTCAGCGCGGTCGTCATCAACTGGACCCGCTTGCTCTGGATGTCGTTGGCACGCCGCCGCACAAATCGCGTTACGTCCGCGGCACATAGCCGCGATAGATCGACCGGTCCAGCGCTATAGCGCTCGGTCAGAAACTCGCTGACGAACGCCGAATAAGCCGATTGCGTTGTAGATGCGAGCGCACGTTCCTGTCCCAAGTAGAGACGAAACTCGCTCTCCAATCGCTGTGCTGGCGTCGCCACCGGCAACGGCGCTGCCGCAACCACGCTTTGCCGCCTCAATAACTCCAGCAGTCGCTGCAAAGCGGATAGATCGTTTCTTGTCGGACGTCGACGTCGTGCTCGCGCGCGAAGGTACGGCCGGAACAACTCGGCTGTAATATTCTGCGTCTGGATTCCTCGCTTGGCCAACCAGCAGCCGAAATCGGCGACCAAACGGATTTGCACCTCTCTCGTCTGCCGGGCGTAGCCCTCACCAGACATCTCGGCCTCGTAGGACTGGATATACGGACCGAGGGGGCCGTCCTGCTCGCAGAGTTGGTGTGCACTGAAAACCTGCTTCATCGGTGTTCTCCTTCCAGACCAGATTGTCAGGAAAGCACCGCCGGACTATGCCGGGAAAACATTCGTCAAGCTCCCGCCAGATCCGCCCAAGCTTTTCTCACCCGGAATAGTCCGGAACCCGGCATAGTGTCTGAAACTGTGGGGACTTATGCGCCTCCCCGCGAGGCTGGTGCACTTGGTTGCGGCCGACGCTATGCGCGTTCGCAGGATGTGACGAACGCCGAAGCGTGTTAGAGGTCCACCGCGGGCATTCACGAATAGATGAGCATCCTGCTGTTTCTCAATTCGCCGTTGTTTGAGATGGTCGAGTAGTGTCGTCGCGGTCGTTTGCCAGAGCGGTACGATTCTGGTTTTGGAACCTTTACCGGTCAACGTGACGATTGGTGGAGAGGTGAACCGGACTGTTCCTACAGTAGCGTCGACGACTTCTTGCACACGGGCGCCAGTGTTGTACAGGAAGCTGAACAACGCATAGTCACGGTTGCCTGAGGAGCTATCGCGATCGATCGAGTCCAATATGGCCTGGACCTCGGCGATATCGAGGTAGCCCATAACCGCTCGAGGATTCCGCTTGAGCGGGATCGCCACGATTTTCTGATACTGTCCAGACCGAACGGTGTCTTCCGAGATCATGTACTGAAAGAAGGTCCGCAGCGCTGCCAGGCGGAGGTTCCGTGTCGCAGTGCAGTTTTTGCGCTTCTGCTCCACGTCCTCCAGGAAGGCCAGCACCCGCTCGGCCTTGAGGTCCTCCAGCCGCAACTGCGCCGCAGGTCTCCCGGAACTACGGGCCAAAAAGGCGAGAAACAGCTTTAGCGCGTCCCGATAGGCCAGTATCGTGTTCGGACTGAGCCCTCTTTGACCAGCCAGATAACCTTGGAAAAAGGCTTGCACAAGTGAGAGCAGCGCCTTGGTCTCACTCATTACGGCCTCCCGTTGCGGTCGTCGTCACGTAGTCCTGGAATCTGCGTTTGTCAACTTGATTTGGCCCCTTTTGATGCTCTCATTTGGCCCCACCTGGTTATTGTTCCGCCTGCCCGCGCAGACGCTTCTTGTTGATCCGCTCCTTTTATTAGTTGCTGGCCGGGTCTTTCCCAAGTGTCGCCTCTCCCATTTTTTGGAGGGCCCCGGCCGCAGCGTAGCCCTGCGAGGCCGGAGGCCGAGCGGTTAGGGCGAAGCGAAGGGCGGGGTCCTCCAAAAAATCCGCCGTTCGGGCCGGTCACCGCGACTCCCGAGGTGCCTTCTTACCTGGCTCGAATTTGTGGCCGAAGGCGATCTTCTCCGTCGCCGGCAGCCGTATCCAGTGCACCTCCAAAGGCTCCTCTTCCAACTCATCGCCCAGGCACTCCAGCGCCACCACCTCGGCGAGCCGCGTCTCGACCCAGCGCGTACGGCGCCCCTGTTCTTCCCCGCCGCTTTGTCCACCTTCGCCGATCTCCAAGGCGCGAACGAACGCCGCCTCGCGGTCTTCGCTGCGGAACAAATAAAGCCCCTCTTCCCAGTTACGGATCCCGCGCCCTTCCACCATCTCCGCCCAGCGAATTCGCGCTCGATACCATTGCCGCGCCTTCATGCTTTCGCTCCTTTGCCCAGCTT
Source organism: Bryobacterales bacterium (assembly GCA_963707465.1). GTDB lineage: Bacteria > Acidobacteriota > Terriglobia > Bryobacterales > Bryobacteraceae > Bog-159. The sequence goes on along the minus strand of CAVPQK010000032.1, from coordinate 33,342 downwards.
CTTCAGCGTCCGCAGGAACCGGTACGAGTCCTTTCCGGTATCTATAATGTGGGCTTGGTCCGTCAGCCGGTCGAGCATGGCCTTGCACAATCGCGCATTGGGGAATTTCGTGGTCCATTCTGAAAATGGCAAGTTCGTCGTAACGATCACCGCCGCCCGCTCGGCTCGTCCGGCGATCACTTGAAACAGCAACTCCGCCGCTGAATCCGGCATCACCACGTAACCCAGCTCGTCGATCACAATCAAGTCGTAACGGGTCCAACGATTCCTCACCCGGGTCAGTTCGGCATGGTTCTGGGCTTCGATCAGTTCGGTCACCATTTCCGCCGCCGTCGTGAACCGCACCCGCTTCCGCTGGCGGCAAGCCGCTACCGCCAATCCGGTGGCCAAGTGAGTTTTCCCCGTGCCCGTGTCGCCCAGAAAAATGACTGGCTCCTTCCGTTCCAGGTATCCGCCGTCACTCAGATCGCGCAGTAGCGGTACCGGAAGGTGCGGCGCACACTGGAAGTCGAACTCCTCCAGCGTTTTCACCGCAGGGAAGCGGGCCTCCTGAATCCGCCGCGCCATCGCCTTCCGTCCGCGCTCCTCTACTTCTCCTTCCATCAGCGCTTCCAAATAACTCAGATGCGATTGCTGCTGCTTCACCGCCTGCTCGGCCAGCCGCACAAACTGCCCGCCCAATGTCGGCAAGTGTAGCTGCTTGGCGTATTGCCGGATCGCGGCCTCCTGTATGGGTTGGACGGCGGCGCTCATTGGATCACCTCCGTCGCTCTCCAAGTCGGCCGCAGTTGGTCGTAATCCTCCAGGCTGGGCTGCGGCCGGTCATACCGATTCAGTGCACCGATCTGTGCCGGGGCGGCTACCGGCTGCTGTGCCTGGCCGCGGATGCTCAGCAGATAACGAACCGCCCCTACATCCGAACACCCCAACTGCAGTGCTTCTTCCACAGCTTCGCGCACCGGTGCCGGCCCATGCTCCCGTGCCAGCAGCAGTACGTCGATCATGGCGCGCGTGCCTTCCTGCTTGCCTTGTCGTTGACGCAGCACATCCCAGAACTGGTCGTAGCTGGCGGGCCATCGCCCTTGCGCCCGGCATTGCTCCAGCGCCGTCGAACCGGCCAAAGCTCCGGGCTTTTTCACCAGCACATCCAGGTAATGCTCCAACTCGAGTACCTTCTTGTGCCGCGCATAGCAGCGCTCATGCCGCGCCACGCACCTGGCCTGATGCCAGACCTCCACGTAAGCCGAGTAGACTTTCACTTCCACCGCGGTGCCCACCGGCAAAGGGACCGAGTAGAAGTTGGTCAGCGCCTTCGCGCAGCCGCTGCCGTTGACCGTCGGAAAGTGTAGTGATGCCAAATCAAAACCATCCGTGGCCAGCGGTAATAAATGCTCCCGCTCCGTGAGCATCGCCGTGCCGACAGGCTGCCCACGCCCCTCGATCACCCGGCCCTCGTCTTCCTTCGAACCCGCGGCCAGCAGCAGGTTCAGCTCTTCCAGATCACGGACCTTCGGCACTGGCACCAGATGATTCCGCCGGAACTGCCCTCCTTCGCCTTCCACGCCACCTTTCTCGTGTCCCTCGCCCGGCGTGCAGAACTCCGACTCAAACCCCCAGTGCGAACGGAAGGCAATGAACCGTGCGGTCTCCTCCCGTTGATGCCCCCGCAAGATTTTCTTTACGGCACTCTTCAGGTTGTCGTAACGCAGCACGCGGAACACCCCGCCAAAATAAGCGAATGCCAACTCGTGCGCTTCCAGGAACGCCTGCTGGTTGGCGTGCGGATAGGCCCGATGAAATGCTCCTCCGCTCGCCATGCTGCGCAAGCAAAACAGGCATGTTTTGCGCGATTCACCGTCGAACTCCGCCCAGCCTTCATACCAGTCCACCTGTCCTTCGTCACCCCACGTATACGACTGCGGCACGAAGGTTTCCATCCCCAGTAAACCCATGGCCGCTTTTCTTGCGCGCACATATTGCCGCACCGTCGATTCCGCCACGTCCAATTCCGGCATCTCGCGTCGCAGGCGTGCCCAAATCCGGTGCGCCGTGTGCCGCTGCTTTCTAGGGGCCTTGCGGTCCGACTCCAGAACCCCGTCGATAAAGGGAATCGCCGCCGCCAGTTTCGGCCTCTCCCGTTCCGGAATCTTGCGGTCCGCCGGCATAGCCCTGGCCAGCGCCTTCCGCACTTCTCGACGGTGTACGCCCAACTTCCGCGCCACCGCCCGTATCGTTCCGGCACCATGCTCGTACTCTCGCCGGATCTGCTCGTATAGTTCCACCTTGGCTCTCCTGTTTTCCAAAACCGTGTTTTCCTTCCGGGCATTCATGCCCGAAACAAGATACATGGTTTCTGATCTACAGGTGGGGCCAAATCAAAGCATCGAAAGGGGCCAATTCAGAGTAGCGAAATCAGGAATCGAACTCCCGCTTGTACCAGAAGCTCGGTGGCCGGGTGGAGGTAGATCGTGGTGCAGGCGATGTTTACGTGGCCCAGGTACGTCGCCAGCACTGGAAGAGCCGCGTTGGGATCTTGCCCATTTTCATAGACCCGCGCCAGACAGCGTGTCGCCCAAGTGTGCCGCAGATCGTGTAGCCGTGGTTCCCGTCCGTAGGCCGACGTTAGGCCAAGTCGGCGGGTCAGCATTCTAAAGGTGCCGATGACGGTGCGGCGGGCACAGCGGTGTTTGCGTTCGTTGACAAAGAATGGCGATTGCGGATACTGCGCCATCCCAAGCCGCGCGCGTACATCGCGGTACGCCAGCAGCGCCACCCGCACGCTATCTGCCAAGGGAACCAGCCGGGACTTGAAGTTCTTGGTCTGGCGGATATGAAGGACGCCCTTTTCGAGGTCCACGTCTTCTAAGTTCAGACGGCCCAGTTCGCCGCCCCGCAGTCCGGATGCCCATAATAATCCGATCAAAGTGGAATAGGTATGTGGGCGCAACGAACCGGCGGGCGGCAAACGCTGCGCGGCGTCCATGAGCTGAACGACTTCATTCACTGTGTAGATGTGGGGCTGGAAGTCGGACTTCGCTGCCGGAAGCAAATGACGTTCAGGGATGTAATTCTCGGGATCGAGCTGAAAAAGGAAGCGGCAGAATTGCCGAAGGACCGACAATTGACTGTGCCGCGTAATGGGATGCAAATCCGAGATCTTCTGCAAATAGCCGGTGATCATCGGCCGCGTAACCGTTTGGCAATCTGGGAAGGAGTCCGCAGCATACGCATCAAACTGATCCAGGGCGATTTCCGCCGTTCGAAGCTCGTACCCGAGGGAACGGCGCAGTTCAAGATGCCGCTTTATAAGGTTGCCCAGTGGGCCAGCGAATCGAGCCTTCATGGCTTCACCCCCGGCCAGTCAGCGGCAAGCGTGCGAAGCCGCTTCAGGTCCACCTTGGTGTACAGGAACGTGGTTTCGATGCTTCGATGCCCCAACAGATCGGCAATCTCTTTGATCGGTGTGCCTCGCTCCATCAGCCTCGTGGCGAAGGCGTGCCGAATTGGATGGGCGCCACACCGGGTCGCCCGAAGGCCGGCACGACGATAGTACGACTTTAGGGTGTATCCCAGATGATTGTTTACACCTAAGGGGCGCGGTGCGCCGCGCACGGTTAGGAACACCTCGTCGATGCTGGGCGCCTCGCCCCGATCTCGCAGATAGCTCAGTAGCGCTTCGGCAACTTCCGGCAGAATGGGGAAACGAAGAGCCTTGCAACCCTTCTCGGCCGGAAAATGAATCAACTCTTGATGCCAGTCGATGTCGCGCACCCGAAGGTGAATGGCTTGGCCTATGCGTAGCCCATAGGCGGCCACCAGTCGCAGAATCGCGTAGTCGCGTTTCCCGGTCAGAGTCGCCCGATCCGGCATGGTGAGCAACTTCTGAACGTCCTCCCAAGGAATCGTCTGGGGAACACGGTCGAGTTTCCGCGTGAGCATGACCGGGACCGCCTCAACCAGCGGCCGCTCGATCAAACCGTTTACGTGGGCGAATCGGAGAAAGCTGCGCAAACCTGACACCAAGTGCTTGCGCGAAGCCCGCGTCAAGGGTTTGCACACGGTAATGATGTAGTCGTGGACTGTACTCGGCGCAAGGTCGCACAGGTCGGTGAGCACACCGGTCGTTTCGAGGGAGCGGAGAAACGGCTCTACATGCAGACGCCTCAGAACCAGCGTTGCATCGGCGAGCCCTTGAGTCGTCTTGAGAAAGCTCAGGTAGTGACCCAGGATCGAATCCGCTGTCTGGCAGGGCGAGCCTGGGGAGTGACTGATTTTTGGTAATGCCAATAGAACCTCCAGGATATGAATATCGCGAAGGTACCGACCGCCGTTTCGTTATGTGGACGGGAACCGCCTTCAGGCTCCGCCAGACCGCCGAAGTGCGCCGCTACTCCACATAACGAATCGCTGCACATAAAATCTGGCCACGGCAGTCGCCGAACACGACGGCCGCCTGGTCCGTTTTCTGCCGCGCTTTCTCGCCTTCGCCCGCGAATTTAGTTTTTATTCACGAGCTTGCAATCCGGCGAGCGGATGGGAGAAAGGTAAGGTCGAACGGGCCATCGGCTATCTGCGGCAGAACTTTTGGCCCTTGCGTGAATTCACCGACCTGCACGATGTCAACCGCCAGGTCAGGCAGTGGCTGACCGAAGTTGCCAACCGGCGGGAACATCGCGAAACCCGCCAGCGGCCTATGGATCGATTCCAGCCGGAAACCCGGCGCCCCTTGCCCGTCGTTCCCTATGACTATCGCGATACGGCCGAAGCGCTGGTCCATAAGGACCTTCGCATTCAGTTCGACGCCAACCGCTACTGCGTGCCTCACCGTTATGTCGGACGGCGGCTCACCGTGAAGGCCGACTCCAGTTCCGTTTTGATTTACAATGCGACGGCCATCGCCGACCGCTTGGTGGAGAACTCGGGGATCTTCCTGCTGGGCGGAAATAGTCTGCGCAAAGCCAGCAAGAATCCCACTTCGCCGGAAGAGTAACTCCTTCCGGCTCCGGTCAGGCGCCGCGCTGTGCGATAACCCGGCGGAGGAGTCCGCCGGCTAGCCCCTCAACGGCGCTGACGATGGGGCGGGGATTTTCCCATCTCCGCCCTTCTTTCCATGTTCAACTTCAGCGCCAACCATCTCTTCCTTCTCTCGCGGACGGAATACCCTTCGTGCGCGGTGTTTTTGTTGCAGGATGGCGACACGCAGCGCGTTTACCGGCTCTATGACTTCACCAAAGCCCAGCTCATCCGACCCAACGTGGCCTACTGTGTAGCGGGCAAGGTCAACAGTGCCGACAAGCTTTACCTCGTGATCGTCTCGGTCCGGCCTGACACCAAACACGCCGGCATTCCAGCGTTCCCGTTCCTGCTGAAGGCGCGGGAGGGTCGCTTATGGGCTAACTTCACTGTCGTCCGAACTTCATCACCATTGGCACCCGCCTACTGCTCCCGGCGCCGTCGCGGCCGTGTGTCCAATTGGGCAAAATGAAGCTCTCGCCCTCGTCAAAACCAGGGAAAGTGCGGTTGTTTTATACCGGGGCTAACAGTCTGGCGATGTCGAAATTGATTTGCGATTGTGAGGCCAACTGGGGATACCAAGTCGAAGTCTAAGGCAGGGCACGTGCCGTTTTGACGCCGAGGAAGCGATTCTCGGCCGTCTCTTTACTGATCGCGAATACGCTGGGTGCCGCGGGGCGTTCGTTCCTGTCCGCCGTCATCGCTAGTTTCACCCGACGGGCTCCATCTCCCGAGCGCGCTTGAGCGCGTCACAAAACTCGGGCCAGCGGGCTCGAACTACTCGCGTAACCTCCTTGGACCACTCACGTACGGATTGCCCCGCTCGTAGAAGCGCAGTTTGCGATCCACGTTGCGTGTCAAACCGATGCGTACACTTTCGCCGATGGCACCCGCTTTCCGCCGACTACTCGCGAGCCAGAGCGGGCCGGCGGCACAAAAATCCAAACCATCTTGCCCGAAATCAATCTGCATCGCCTGGGCTAGCCGGCCCGGTCCGCGGGCTAAATCGAGCAGCCCTGCCCCGCCGCGGAACCGTTGCATCCGATCGATTCCCTCGAGTGGTTCGAGGGCACGCAAGAGGACTCCAGCCCCGACGCCGGCCACCTCGCTCGTCACGTTCAGCATGAACGACGAACCGTAGGTGAAGTATACGTAAGCGTATCCTGGCCCGAGAAATAGTGAGGCATTGTGCCGCGTCTCTCCGCGAAATGCGTGCCCCGCGGAATCACCGACCGGATAGGCCTCTGTCTCGACGATGCGCCCGCTGAGCCTGCCGTCATCGGTATCATGGACTGCTACTTTGCCGATCAGGTAACGCGCGAATTCAACAGTATCCACCGGGAGTTCCGTTCGACGGAGGCGCCGAAGGCGACCAAGGGGAACCGTCTCGCCTGTGCGGTGCATCTAGGAACCCTCTGACGCATAGCGGAAGATCGCGCAAATAGGGACACCGGAAGGCATGCTGGCCTCCAGTAGGGTTTGCACGTCGCCTCCGTGGCGAAGTGTTTGCACGGCGGCTGTGTCCAGAAGTTCGGCGCCGCCGTCGACCGCGCCCGCAACGGCCCCGTTCTCAAGCAGGAATAGATGTTCGACTCTGCCTGTGGAAGCGGCACGCACAATCTCCTGTACATCTGCCGAAGCGTGGCCTGTTCCGATCTGCTTGTCGAACCTCTCCAGGGCGCGACGCGCCGGACCGGTGGTCACCGACCGAACAAGCTCCAAGGATTGCCGATACATTTCGTTCTGGCCAAGATGTCCGGGCAATCCGCGTATTCCCGGTTCCACGCACGCAGGATAGGTCGTCAAACGATGGAAGAGCGCGACCTCATGTTCGACGCCTACAACAACCAGGGGTGGGTGTTCATCCCTCAGGAGAGCGTTTACATCGCGATCAACCTCACGATAAAAACGGCCAAGGTGGTTTTCGGGGTGATCGCGATCATGCACTGGCTCCGCGCGAAGCGACGATTGGGATGCGCCAGGAACGAAGCCGGCGACCTCGGTCCCTGCGTTTGTCGGAAATCTCGCGGCCTTACAGAATTGATCCGTGCATCTGAAGATACGTGTATCATTCAGCTTTAGAGCGAGAATGTAGAACTCGAGGTGTTTGCTGGCAAGCGCCAGCAGCGGGCGAAGCCGGAAGTACTCACCAACGGCGGCGACGGGTTGGCCGACGAGATATGGCGTGCGGAATGACTCGCACACGTCCGGCGAGCGCAGAAAGATGAACGTCGCCGGCTCCTTCGAGGAGTCGATCACATTCGTAGCCGCAAGCTCGAGGGGATCGAGAAGGGAGGCGATGTCATGCTTGGATGCGCTGGCTGCCAGCTTGGCGCGAACCTGAGCGAGCGCGCCTTTGAAGGCAATTTGCGCATCGCGAGCCTCGCGTTCGAGGAGAACGATCGAGATACATGGCGGAGCAGCAGACGCGAGACTGCGTAGCTTCTCCGGAGAAAACCTATCCGGTTCGGTTATCGTCATAAGTAAGCCCCAGTAATCCGACGCGGGCTCTGTCCAGGAACCTCAGTTCATTCACCGCGCCCAATTCGGTTGCCTCACATAAGCACGCCAGCCGCCATCGTCACTTTTCCGTAAAAAGTCGCCGTTTGCGGGAACCAGAGTCTTATTCGCCTGGTAGCCTTTTCAGGGCGTCGCTGCTTTCGCGGACGGCGTTAGTACGACGGCTGCCTCTGAAGTGAGCAGCAGGAATGTGAAGGTTTCCTGCAGATAGAGCCGGACCGCATCATCGCTGTGGCTCAGGTAGCCGATTGAGACGTCCTGGCCAATGTGCAGGTCGAAATCGCCGCCACGCGTGGTCAGTACAAGAGCTCCGTCGATCGCGGGCGCCCAAACGATTTTATCGTCGACGAGGCGCTTGACGTGCTCCAGCACCGGATACCCGTGATCGCTGGTTTCAGCAAGTGCGGTATAGGCCTCGGCGCCCAGCAGAACGGTATAAGGGCCATTGACGCCGACAAGCCTCAATTGGCTCAAGGCTTGCGCGATAGCATCCGGGTACTGGCGAACGTCGGCCGGAAGGGGCATCTTCGGATTGCTCGTCCCCTGACTCATTCCCACGATGCCGGCTGCCGTATAGCCATCAAAAACTGCGCTGTCCTCGGCCATGGCGATCTGGCGCGCGGCGTCCTTCGCTGGTTGCCAATCCGAGTCGTTGGCGCCGCGTTCGACGTCGTCGATTGCCTGTCGATCAAGTTCAAAAGGAAAACGCAACTCCACCAGCGCCTCCACCTCTCGCTGCCTGGCGAGAACGCCGTCCCTCAGGCTGGCAATCGGACGCAGATGGCCAGTGCCGACGGCTGAGAGAGCAGTGCCTGCCGGTCCCCGCACGTCGGCCACACGCCGTCCGGCGAGGTAGCGTTTGAACGTGCGAGCTGTTTCCTCTTCAATCTGAGCCCACGCCGCATCCGAAATGGGAGCTAGCTCACGGTGCAGATTATTCATGCGGAATTTCTCCTTTGAGGGAACCAATGCCCAGCGAACCGCCGCTCTTCCGTAGAGCGGATAAAGAACCCTCGACCGTCGCCGGCTCTACAATAGGCGCCGCAGCCACGGCGGGCTGGCCGTCGCCGATGGCTTCCAGAAATGTTACAGACGGAGCAAAAAATAGGTTTCCCGTGACGGCATGGCTGAAATCGAGCAGCCGGTCGTAGTTGCCGGGGGGCCGTCCCACGAACATGTTTTCGAGCATCTGTTCGATCGTATGGGGCGAACGGCTGTAGCCGATGAAATAGGTGCCGAACTCACCGTACCCGGCTCGGCCGAAAGGCATGTTGTCGCGCAGAATCTTGACCTCTCTCCCATCCTCGACGATCGTTGTGAGTGCGTTGTGCGCCGAGGTTGGTTTGATGGAATCGTCCAGCTCAATGTCCGACAGCTTCGTGCGGCCGATGATTCGTTCCTGCGCCTCCGTGGAAAGCGCATTCCATCGGTCTAGATCGTGGAGATATTTCTGAACGATAACGTAGCTGCCGCCGGCGAACGCGGCGTCCTCGTCGCCGACCATCACGGCATCGAGTACTGCCTCACCCCTCGGATTCTCCGTCCCGTCGACGAAACCCATCAGATCGCGGTCGTCAAAGTAACGGAAGCCCTGTGCTTCGTCTACCGGCGAAACGGCTTCTCCAATTCGCGCCATGATCTGCATAGCAAGGTCGAAGCACAGATCCATGCGCTTCGCACGGATATGAAACAGCAAATCACCTGGCGTCGAAACCGCATGGCGCGCCCCTCCGCGAATCTCCCGAAACGGATGAAGCTTCGCCGGCCGCGGCGGTCCGAAGAGCCGATCCCACCCGTCGGACCCAAATCCCACGACGCAGGAAAGGCCGCCTTCAAGGTCGCGAAATTCCACCGCCCGCAACAGCGCTGCGAGGTCTCCGCAGAACGCTCGCAGGGTCGCACAATTGTCGAAGCCCGGGTTTACTGTCGCGACCAGGAAGATCGCGGCGCGAGTGAGCGGCGCGGCCACTGGCTGCGCAACGACCCGCGGGCCACGTCCCGGTTCGAATGCACTCATCGGATCGGCCTTCATCTGGATCTCATCATGGCAGGGCATGCGGAATTTCGATTCTTGAAGGCCGCGTCGCACGTGCGAAGGTTGTCGATAAGTTTACCATCGTCTGCCAAGGAACATCCATAACGTCATTGCGCGTACGGGTTACCCGGCCTCTCTTCGCTCAGGGCTGGTATCCATCAGTCCTCCAGTTGTCGTACAGGTCGAGTTTCTCTGCGGTCCAGAATGGGCCGCCAGGAGGCATAGTTTTGCCCACTAGGGTATCCAGGACCGCTTGTGCATTCGCGTAGGCGTTCGTCGCGTCAGACATGTAGTGGTAGTCGTCCAGATGCACGCCGTGAACCTTCATGTGATCGATATCGACCTGCCGAAACATTGGCTTGACGTCCCTTGAGAATGATACGGGCATGCCACTTCCCCTCTCCGATAGAGTATCTCGTAATCACAGCCCTCGAGGCAAGTGCATTTCGACCGCTGCCGCGTCCTCCCGGCTGGTTAAGCCTGCCTTGCCTCCGGAAGCCCCGTCTGGGCTTGGCGAACTGGCGACGACCGCTGCGAAGATCGCATTTCAAATCGCTGGCGCAACCGCTGGGGCGAAACCCAATCTCAACTGCTGGCACATTGCCTTGCGCAGCACTATACGTATCACGGTTCATATCCTTCGCTGCCCTTTGACGAACTTAAATCTGTCCCGCACGGCCATACCCAATCCACATAACGGCGCGATCCACCTGGGCATCGGCGCTATCCGGGTGCCGCCCAAACGGGCACAGCCCGCTCCCGGCCGAACATCGTTGCAGTACCGATCCCGACATCTGTTGGTCTGGGCTCACCCAATCCCGCCTTCTCCGTCATGCGACACGGCTGCCTGCCGGTGCGCGCGGGCCGCGTAGGCTGCCTCGTTCATGAATCTTTCCACCGGCCAGTTGAGCCAGCAGATCCGAGTGCCTTCCCGCTCTTCCCTGGGAGACTTCCCCCTGCGAATATCATAATTCGGCCGCCCCGGGTACTCCGAAGCACTGTCCTCCCGACTGGCGTAATCGCCGCTGAATGACTGCTCCGAAATCGGCTGCGCGACGAACCATGTGGGCCGCATACGTGCTTCCGACCATCGTCTTCCACCCACCGGGGGAGTGCGGTTGCACCCGAGGGGCCACCGCACCGGCAAGTTCCAGGGCTCGGAAATTGCGGCTCACCTCTGTCAACAGTCGGCTATCGGTGCCAGAAGGATGGCTTTCCCGGCGTTTCGCGTATTTGGGGAGCCCGTCGACGGACGGTAAACACTTTGGTCTCCATAACGTTGCCCTTCCCGGCACGATCGGTAAATACTGGTCCCTGAAATGCAACGCGCAAGGTTGTGACTCAGCGAACAACTTTACTCGATCGGGCGTTGACGTCGGACGCTGGACAGTTGGAGGGGATAAACGCTCGTCTTCGCGCCAAGTATAGAGGCGTGCGGTCGGTGACCCGCTCGCTCGCAGCACGAACCTCCGCCGAGGATCAGATGGTGCAATCCTGCTCCGGAGGCCAGTCCGATGAAGTGGCACCAGGCGCATACAACCTGGTTTTTCGAGACGTTCGTGCTGCGTCCTTTTCTTCCGGATTACAAGCCCTTTCGCGAGGAGTTTCGCTGGCTATTCAATAGCTATTACAACTCGATCGGAGAGGCGCCTCCGGAGAAGCAGTTGCGCGCTTCGTTTTCGCGTCCGTCGCTCGATGAGGTGCTCGCCTTTCGCGCGCATGTGGACGAGGCGATGGAGAAGCTCTTCGCCGGCCAGCATCGATGACGAAGGCGGCGCGACGCATCATGTTGGGCCTGAACCACGAGCAGCAACACCAGGAGTTGATGCTGACCGATATTAAGCATGCCTTCTTCTCGAATCCACTGCGTCCGGCGTACGACGCCTACCCTTTAGTCGGAAGCCTGCGACGCTTCACCATCCGAGTTCACGTGGCATCGCTTCCATGACGGTGTGACTGAAATTGGTTATCCGATAGATTCGACGAACTGCCTCGACTTTTGCTTCGATAACGAAACTCCGCGCCACAGGGTGTACCTGGAAGCCTTTGGGATCGCAAACCGCAGCGTCACGTGCCGTGAGTATCTCGAGTTTATGTCCGACGACGCATACGCGCGCCCCGAGTTTTGGCTTTCCGAGGGCTGGGAAGCGGTGAGGAAACAGGGGTGGCGGGCGCCACTCTATTGGGAACGTGATGCCACGGACAGCACCGGCTGGCGCATCTTCACCCTTCGAGGTTGGCATCCGCTTTCCGCGTTGCTTGATACGCCGGTATGCCACGTGAGCTTTTTTGAGGCCGATGCGTTCGCGCGCTGGAGAGGCTGTCGCCTTCCTACCGAAGCGGAATGGGAACTTGCCGCGAATGGAAGTTCGATTCACGGGAACTTGCTCGACACCGGAAGGCTACATCCCGCAATCGCGTCCGGCGACGGCCTCGACCAACTCTTCGGGGACTGCTGGGAGTGGACAGCAAGCCCCTACACGGGTTATCCGGGTTACAAGCCTCTTCCTGGCGCCCTGGGCGAATACAACGGCAAGTTTATGTCCGGCCAGATGATTCTGCGTGGAGGATCCTGCGTCACGCCCGCGAGTCACTTACGCGCAACCTACCGTAATTTCTTTCAGCCGGCGACGCGGTGGCAATTCACGGGAATACGTTTGGCCGCTTAAGGGCTCTCAAATATGAATACCACGATTGATTTTCAGACATTCGAAGCGAAGAGCCTCGCCCCTCTGGACGCGCGCGAGGCGCTGATCGATGAGGTTTGGCGCGGCCTGCTGAAACGTCCACGATCCCTGGTTCCGTGGATGCTCTACGATTCCGAGGGTTCACGTCTTTTCGAGTGCATCACAACCCTGCCGGAATACTATCCCACGCGAACGGAGCGCGACATTTTGGCGAGCTATGCCGAAGCGATTATCGCAGCGACTGGTTCTGACTACTCTCGGCCCCTGCGCCTGCTGGAGTTGGGAGCGGGGACAGCCGCCAAGACCGGTATTCTGCTGGAAGCCGCAACGCGCTTGCGAAACGAAGTAATTTACATTCCGGTTGATGTCTCGTCGGATGCACTCGATGCGGCGTGCGACAGCATCGGTTGCCTGTTGCCGGATGTGCAGCTACAGCCGATGGTGGCGAACTACGTCACTCACCCGCCGAAGCTGGAACGGTTCGAGGGGACCACGCTCGCGATGTACATCGGTTCGAGCATCGGCAACTTCTCGCCGGAGGAGGCTCGCACCATTCTTCGCAATCTGAGGTCTGAGCTCAGGGCCGGCGATGCGCTGCTGTTAGGTACAGATATGGTGAAAGACGAAGCGACTCTCGTGCGGGCGTATGACGACAAAGATGGCGTCACCGCGGCGTTCAATTTGAACGTTCTGCATCGCCTCAATCGAGAGCTCGGCGCGAACTTCGATACCGGCTGCTTCCGGCATCGGGCCCGCTGGAATCGCGTGGAGTCACGCATCGAGATGCACCTGGAGAGTACGCTGCGATCAGTGCGTAGATATCCCGGCCGCGCAACTTAGCGTTCAATTCGCGGCCTTTGAAACCATCCATACCGAGAACAGCTACAAGTTCACCCAGCAATGCGCTTGGCGCGTTGTTGGATGATGCGGGCTTTACGATCGAGCAGACGTGGACGGATCCGCGACAGTGGTATGCGCTTACGCTCGCGGGCCTTGAGTAATCGCAGTAAACCGGGAATTGAAACCGCGGAGTGCTCGAAAAACGTTCGCCGAATCGAAGTCTGTTGGGAGCCTTCCGCATCAACATGGGCGGTCGGGCCAACGTACCTGCTTAGACCGGCTTGGCGCCCTTATTCCATCCATGGAAGGCCGAGTAGTCGCCCGCGTTCCAAGCCTCGCGGAGCCCGGGAGCGCTCAGATCCCAGTCGGGACGGATCTCGCTCGTCACGGCCCGCAGGTCATGCCAGAGGTCGACGAGTGAAGGCCGGCCCCAGAACCAATAGCCGTTATAGATGCTGTGAATGATGAGTCCTGGCTTGAGGACGAGCGTGTGCGGAATCATCGGATTGTGCTCCGGGTCGGTGTACTCCGCGATATCGAGGTCCTTCTGAACCGTTCTTTCGGGGTCGGAGAGGAAGGTCCATTGGGCGCCCACCGACGCGCGGAACTCCTGCAGAGTGTGGTGGTCATCGGTGGAGATCGTGGCGATCTGGGTGTATGCCACAGCGATTTTCGGATAAAACGCGGCAAGTTCCAGATGCTGCTGGTGTTCCTTCGGGCAGTAATGGCCGCGCGCAAGCGTTAGGATCAGGGGATCATCGCCCTGGAGTTCGCTGAGTCTGCGCGGTGTGCCCGTGTGATCGGGCAACTGATAGTCGGGAAAAACCCTTCCGGGTAAGAGGTCACAGCGCATGATTGGATTCCTTGCACAGATGCAATTCTGATTATAGCTCTAGCCTCCAGCGCGTCAATGGTAGCACTTCTCGCCGCGGCGGCATCGGAAATCGGGGGCCAATGCCGAGGTCGGCCACATGGCCGGTTCCGTGGTTGCATGGCATCCTTTCGTCCGAGAATCAGAAGAGTCGATCATGATGACACCTCGTTACCAGCTCGCATCCACCACACCCGGATGCACGGCATCTCCTCAACAGGTCGCGGCGGCATGGCACTGTTCATCCGCCAACTGCCGAATCGGACGCGTCCCCAGGGACGGGCGTGTCTCAATTCCGAGCTTTCACAGACTATAAACCAGCGTAGTACGCGGCGTTCCAAGCCGATTGGCCGCTTCGTCCTGTCCTCCGATCACCCAGTCGGTTTGCTTCAATGTTTCCAGGATATGCGCCCGATCGGCTTCGGCGAGCGTGCGTGACGCGCTCTCCGAGCTCTGCTTCACCGTCTGCTTCAAGTCCAGCGTTCGCGCTGACCGTCGTTTGCTGTGAAAGGTCGCCTAAGGCGAGTTGCGAATTGATCGTCACCTCGGCAGCTGAATGAGCTCGACTCCTTCGCGAACCTGCGATTGGAATCCTGTTTTCTCCATGCGAAGCGAATAGTTCACGGTTGGCAAGCCGGCAAAACGGTATTGGCCGGCCGTGTCCGCAAGAGCGCTCCGTTTCAAGCCGGTGCCTTGGCTGACAATCGCAACGCTACCACCGGGGACAACAGCTCCGCTTGGGTCGGTGATGGTGCCGGAAACGGTCTGCAAGGCCGGCACCATCCGCGCTTCGCGACGTGGGCCTGACTAATGATCAACTCAGTTCCGTTTTTGGTCATGGCTCCCCTCAATCTCGGACAAACAACTGGTCGCGCGCATCCAGCGACGCGCCCCGAAGCGCGGCGCCATAAAGGCAACTTCAATCAACCTGCCGTCCAATCATCTGGCCATGCTGTCTCATCCGCGAGAAGTGGCGGAGTTGATCGAGCAAGCGGCGGCGAAAGCCAATGGAGGAGTGACCCCAAGCGGATGGAGGGGCTGCAACAGGCGATGCTCGGCGCCTACTCGCGCGGCCGCGCCTCCCGCCGATTCGCGGGCACACCTGTCCTGTGCCTCGTCACGGGCTTCGTGGTGTCGGCTGCCTCAAACAGTTGCCGAAACCCTTGCTCCAACAGTTCAACGGCCTTCCCCAAGGCGCCAAGTTGCCCGGCCCGGACTATCGCGACAGACGGGTGTAAGTCAAACGATGGAGGACGCAATATTTTCACGGTGTCGATAGAATGATTCCTGGCAATGAAGCGAGCAGGCAGCAGCCCGACACCATAGCCGGACTGAACGAACGCTAGCTGCAAATGCATGTTGTGGATTTCAGCCGCAATCATTGGGGTGAAGCCGTCGCGCTCCATCCGATCGATGAGGCTTGCCCGAAGCGGGCACCCGGGCGGATTGAGTACCCAGGGTGCTCTGCCCAAACTTTTCCAATCACCGTCAAGGTTGCCTGCGGCGGCTTGAACGATCTCCATGCGGTCGCTATCGATGATATTCGTCAGAAGAGGCGGAGGCGCGGTTCTACCTTCGGGCAAAAGCACGGCTGCAACGTCGAGTTCACCGGCGAGCAGCCGGTGAAATAATTCACCGGTAAGCTCGCTCAACAGCCGCACGCGGACCTTGGGGTATTTTTCAGTCAGCGCCAGAATCGGGTCGATGAGCGTCCCCTCGGCCAGGGGATGCGCGAGCCCGATGCGCAAGAGGCCGTGGGGTTCGGCGTCGCTCGACGCAAGAGATTTCAGCGCCTCGGTCCGCTGCAGCAGTTCTCGCGCTTGTTCGAGCATTCTGGAGCCCAGCGAGTTCAGGCGCGGCGGCTTTACCGAGCGGTCGAGCAACTCAGCACCCAATGCAGCTTCCAGCCTTTGCAACTGCCGGGTTATAGCGGATGGTGTCCGGTATAGACGATCGGCTGCACGGGCTATGGACCCGGCCTGGGCAAACTCTACAAGCGCGCGCAAATCATCGAGCAAGGGACCTCCTAAAGTACTCCTAAAACTTCTCCCCAACAAATAGCAGAATCGTGCGGAGACGTCAATATTATCGTGATAATAATGAACTTGTGGAATTGTCGGTTCTCCGTTATAAAGAGTAAGGAGTTCATGCTTTTGTGGAAGCCCTGATGCCTCATGATTGCGAATCAGGACGCCTGGGTCTACACCATGAGATGTTGGGCCGCAAACTCAGCCTACCGAGGGATCCAATGGCAGAGACGTTCGAAGCATACCGAACTCGAGTCCTAAGCTATCTTGGCGATGAGGAGCCCATCGGTGTCCAACAAGCCACCCCATCGCAGCTCGAACGGCGTCTGCGCGATGTGGCGGCCGAGGAGTTGATCCGGCGCCCTGCACCTGAAAAGTGGTCAATTGCCGAGATCGTAGCGCACTTGGCCGACGCGGAGCTGGCGATGGGGTGGCGATTGCGAAACATGCTGGCGAACCGGGGCGTGGCCTTAACGTGGTGGGATGAGGCGGCATGGGCGGAGCGCCTGGGTTACGTGCAGCAAGATGCGAGCCTTTCGGCAGGGGTCTTTCGGGCGCTGCGCGAGTGCAACCTGCGACTGTTGGGGTCGGTCCCGCGCGCACGCTGGGTGGAGTGCTATGGGGTCCACGAGGTACGCGGACGGCAAACGGTCGAGGAGTTCGTCCGCCTGGAAGCGGCACACGACTTGAACCATCTTCGGCAGATCGACCGCATCTTGGGTGGAGTTTTTTCAGATTAAAGTGACGTCGAGGAGGTCCAACATGAAGAAGATTCTGACTCAGTCCGGAGTGTGCGCGCTGGCGGCCGCTCTGATGGTGCCGATGGCGCAGGCGCAGCCGGCAGGGCTGCAGGCCGCCTTCGGGAAAGATGCCGGAACACTTTCCGACAAATTCACCGGACTCGCGCGCGTTATGTCGGGCAAGTACGACTGGAAGCCCGGCCAGGGCGTTCGCTCCGTCGGCGACGTGTTCAACCTGATCGTTAGGGAGAACGGCATGCTCGCCGGCGTGCTCTCGGGCACACCGAATACGGGGGCACGGCCCGCGCCCATCACCGATCCGGAGAAATTGCAGGAAGCTCTGAAGGCTTCTTATGTCAATCTGCAAAAAGCGATTACGGGGCTTTCCGACAACGACCTGCAGGCACCGGTGAAACTGTTCGGAAGAGACATGACGAAGCAGGGCGCGCTGATGCTTATTCTCGAAGATCAACACGAGCATCTGGGGCAGTCGATCGCGTACGCGCGCAGCAACGGCGTGGTTCCGCCCTGGTCTAAGTAGGAGCGCCGCGGGGTGATCTGGCCGCCGTTGCGATGACGATCCTTCGCGGCGGCGGAAGGAGAACGGTTTGTCGGTTTACGATAAGTTGGCTGTTTTGAAGATTGAGCTGCCTCAGGCAACCGCCCCAGTCGCGGCGTTCCTGCCGTTTGTGCGCGTTGGCGGCCTCGTGTTTCTCTCCGGCCATATTGCCAAGCAGGATGGCGGTCCGTGGGTGGGCCAGCTTGGAGTGAACGTCACGACTGAACAGGGAAAAGAGGCTGCGCGGGGAGTGGCTATCGACCTCCTTGGCACGCTGAACGCGGCGGTCGGTGACCTCAACCGGATCAGGCGGATCGTCAAGCTACTGGTCCTGGTCAACAGTTCCCCGGCTTTCACGGAGCAGCATCTGGTCGCAAACGGAGCGTCAGAGCTGCTAGTTGAGGTTTTCGGCGATGGCGGAGCCCACGCTCGCGCCGCGTTTGGTGTCGCTCAGGTCCCATTCGGCTCCTGTATCGAGATCGATCTGATCGCGGAGGTTGACGATAAATGAAGTCCTATCGCTATACGGTCGTGGATGTCTTCACGACGGAGGCTCTGAAGGGTAATGCGCTGGCCGTATTCCCGGGCGCGTCCGCCCTGGACGCAACGACCATGCAGAAGATCGCCAGGGAACGCAACCTGACGGAAACCGTGTTTGTGCTTCCAGCAACGCGCAAGGATTGCGCGGCAACTTTGCGGATATTTACGCCCGCAAAAGAGTTGCCCTTTGCCGGGCATCCTACGGTTGGGGGCGCCTTCGTATTGCTGCAAAAAGGCATTGTTCCGAAAAACAGCGGCGCGTTCGTCGTGGAAGAGAAGATCGGCCCTGTCCCTATCCGGATTGACAGCGGTGCGCGGCCGATGATTTGGTTGCGCACGCCTCCGATTCGCGAAGGAAGATGTTATGACTTTGCTCTCTGCGCAGCAGCGCTCGGATTGGAACCGCAAGACCTCCTTCCCATAGAACCGCAACTCCTGAACGCCGGGAACCCCACGGTTATTGTTGCCGCTAAAGATAAGGCGGCAGTGGACCGTGCGTCGCTTGATCTGGCGGGCCTGAAAACTCTCAAGGGCGGGGACAGCGAGCCCTTCTGTGTGTTCTTGTTCACGCCAACATCTGAGGGGGCTTATTCGCGGATGTTCGCCCCGGAATACGGTATCGTCGAAGACCCGGCGACGGGCAGTTCAACCGGACCCCTGGCGGCCTACATGATCAGGCACAAGCTGACATCGGGTAAGGCGGGCACGCGCTTCGTGAGCGAACAAGGGACAAAAATGGGCCGCCGGAGCTTCCTGCATGTCGAGATTCAGGGAGAGCAGGGCGCTGACGGCATCGACGTTGGCGGTCATGTCACGCCGATTGCCGAGGGTGTCATGAAGTTGGATTCGCATGCGGACACAGAGAAAAAACGAGGAGTCTTGAGCCATGCGGCACGCTGAGCACGATTTGACCCGCGAAGTGCCGGCTCATTTGGAGCAAGCCAAGCAGCTCCATCGTGAAAAGCGCTCCATCCCTTGGCTGGAACAGACCTTCGCGGACCTGCGCTTCGCCTGTAGAACCCTTTTGAAAACTCCCGGATTTACCACCGTCGCCGTACTCACCCTTTCGCTCGGCATCGGCGCGAACATCGCCATCTTCACCGTGGTGAACGCCGTGCTCCTGCGGCCGCTTCCGTTCCAGCATCCCGAGCGTCTGGTCCGCGTCTTTGACGATTTGAAAGGCGCGGGCGCGAAAGACGTCGGCATGTCCGAGCCGGAATTCGAGGACTTGCGCAATCGCTCCGGCGCCTTCGATAACATCAGCGCCCTTTTTCCGGGGAGCACGGCGCTGAGCGGGGGCGACCACACCGAGCGCATCGAACTGCTCAGCACCAGCGCCGATTACTTCCAGCTCCTCGGCGCTCAGGCCGAGCTAGGCCGCGTATACGGACCGCGCGACGCGCAGCCGGGCTTCAGCGAATCGGTCGTGATTAGCGATGGACTGTGGAAGCGGCAATTCGGTGGCGACCCGCATATATTGGGCCGGCGGATTCGAGTAGATGAGGATGGTTACACCATTGTCGGCGTCATGCCGCCCGACTTCCGGCATCCCGGCCGGACTTTAACTGGTGACGTGGAAATTTGGGCGGCCTGCGGCTTCGCCGCCGATCCGCTCCCATCGCCGCCGGTACGTGCACAGCGCCTCCTGCCGGGCGCCATTGCGCGATTGAAACCGGGCTTGACCATTCAACGGGCTCAGCAACATTTGGACTCCCTGGCCGCGCAACTCGCTCAAACCTATCCGAAGGAATATCCGGCCTCATCCGGATGGTCCTTGCGGCTCGAGCCGGTTGAGCAAACCCTCACGGGCAGCGTTCGGCCCACGCTGGTGGTCCTGTTGGCCGCCGTTGGATTTGTTTTGCTGATGGTCGCGGTCAATCTGGCCAGCCTGCTCGTCGCGCGCTCGTCGGCTCGGATGCGCGAGTTGGCCATTCGGCAGGCCCTGGGAGCATCGCGGACCCGGTTAGTACGGCAGTTGCTAACCGAGAGCGTACTGCTATCCTTAATCGGCGGCTTGGCCGCGATGCTGGTTCTAGCGCTATCCAAAGGGTCGCTGCTCGCGCTGATGCCCTCCGACCTTCCCCGTCTCTCGGAGGTACACTTCGATGCCCGCGTAGTGATCCTGGCCTGTGTCCTCTCGCTCGCCACGGGAATTTTGTTCGGCTTGACCCCGGCATTGCACGCCTCCAGCACGGATCCGAATCGCGATCTGAAGGAGGCTACCAGGGGTGGCACTTCCAGCCTGCGGCAGAATCGTTTTCGGAGCGCTCTGGTGGCCACCGAGATCGCCTTGTCGGTAGTGTTGCTGAGCGGCGCGGGACTCCTGGTGCATAGCTTTTGGAATACGCTCCGGGTGAAGCCCGGTTTCGATCCGAATGCCCTGATGGTGGCTCGCATTTGGATTCCCTTTCCGAACAATCCCGCGATGAACCGCTATCGGACAGCGCCGGCGATAGCCGGTTTCACCCGCGAGATATTGCGCCGCGTGAGGGCTCTGCCTGGAATTCAAGAAGCCGCGATGGGAGGCGACAACAGCGTCCCCTTGGTGACTAATACCAGGAATCAAACTGCATTTTCGCTGCCAGACCAGTCGGATTCCGCTGTGAAGCAACGCTCCGCCGAATCCGCCTCTGTCAGCCCGGAATTCTTCCAGGTCTTGCGAACGCCTTTGCTGCGCGGGCGCTTCTTCACTGAAGCGGATACCGATAAATCCAAGCGAGTGGTCATCGTCAACGAATCCTTCGCGAAACAATACTTACCTGGTCACGATTTGGGCCAGCGATTGCAATCTTCCGCGCGCACAAGTAGCCGAGCAATTGACGTCGACTGGGAGATTGTCGGCGTGGTGGGAGACGTGCGTGACGATGGATTGGATACGCCTGTCGCGCCCCGTTTTTACCGCCCGCTCTATCAAGCTCGGGCCAATGAGATGGCAATCTACCTGCGTGGCGCCTCCGGCTCGAGCCGGCTCAAGCAGGCGGTCACGGGAATCGTGCAGGCCGTGGATCCCGGCCTGCCGGTTTATGGCGTTCGAACCATGCGGGAAATGATGGCAACTTCGCTTGCGCGCCGCAGGTTCTCGCTCTCCTTAATGGCAGTCTTTGGCGCGCTGGCATTGTTTCTGGCCTCAATTGGAATTTATGGCGTCATGGCCTATGCCGTCGGCCAGCGAGCGCAGGAATTCAGCATTCGAATGGCTCTCGGAGCGCTGCCGCGCGACATTCTGCTGCTCTCGTTGCGGCCCGGCGCGATCCTTACGTTAGCCGGAGTGGCGCTGGGTCTGACGGCCGCCCAGGGCGTAACGCACCTGATGAGTAGTCTGCTGTTTGGTGTCTCGCCTGGTGATCCCATAACTTTTATCGGAGTGCCCGTGGCGCTCGCCTTAGTTGCGTTTCTGGCTTGCTGGATTCCCGCCAGGCGCGCGGTTCGTATTCCGCCGGTGAGTGCCCTTCGATCCTAGAGGCCTGATGCGCATTGCCGCCGCCGACCACTACGCAATCGTCACCTACGCCACCGTAGCCGTCCCAATCGTCTTTGACGAGCAGGTCCATGGGAGTCGCCCCGCCGAGCAAGAGGCTTCCGAAGGCCAGAATAGTGGATTCAAGTAATCGCGCCGCGTCATCTAGCTAATCGACCCGTTTCGCATCTGTTATTCGATTACGGCCTGAGACACGGCATTGTCGAAATCGTATTGAAGCGACCGTCCGGGCGTCGGCACGAACAGCACCACTACCATCTGCTCTTTGCGGTTGACCCACCAGTACGTGCCGTAAGTGCCCTCCCACCCGTAACTGCCGTTCGGCTTCCGTAACCGCTCGTCCACGCGCCGCTTCAACGAAGAAATCGTGAGGCTGTTTACGCGGCTGCCCAACTGGTGGGAAGTGGGCGCGCAGACCGTCCACGATTCTCGCGCGCGGGGAAGGCCCTGTTCCCTTGGCGCCGCAGTCGGCCAGGGGGCGCACTTTCACAATCGAGGGAAAGGGAGGCGGTAAGATTCCGCTTCGAATCGTCGCGCCAGAGAATCCCAGGGGCGTCTGTCTTCACATCCACGGTGGGGGGATGGTGCTCGGAGCAGCGGATCTGCAAGACCCGATGCTCGAACGTGTGAACGAAACGGCGGGCCTGGCATGCGTGAGTGTCGAATACCGCCTGGCGCCCGAGAACCCTTACCCTGCTGCGCCGGACGACTGCGAATCGGCCGCGCTCTGGCTTGTGAAAAACGCCAGGGCGGAGTTCGGCTCTGACGTGCTCGCCATGGGTGGCGAATCCGCGGGCGCCACCCTCGCCGCCGTCACGTTGTTGCGCATGCGCGACCGCCACGGCTTCGCTGGTTTCCGCGCCGCGAACCTGGTCTACGGCGCATACGACCTTTCGATGACACCCAGCCAGAAACAGTTCGGCGGCGAGCGACTGGTTCTGCGCACCGTGGACATTGAGAAGTTCATGGACGCATACCTTCCCGGCGCGAAGGACCTGCGCCATCCGGACATATCTCCCCTCTACACCGACCTGAAGGGCCTCCCTCCGGCGCTGTTTACGGTCGGCACGCGCGATGGCCTGCTCGACGATTCGCTCTTCATGCACGCACGCTACATCGTCGCCGGCAACCGCGCGGAACTGGCGGTTTATCCAGGCGGCGCCCACGCGTTCAACTTTTTTCCGATTGCAATTGCCGGGCAGGCCAACGCGCGCATGGACGCCTTCCTCGCGCGCGAGACCGCGTGATATTGGAGGCCCCGCGCATCGACGCGGCCGGCAATACGTCAGCACTCTGGAACTACCGCCAGCCGCAGCGTTGCCGACGAGAAATAACCGAGGAATCCCAGGCACTCCGGGTTCGTCATCAGAGTCCGAGGCGCCGCGGCATGCATCTCGTAGGCATGTCAATCTTGACGGAATTCGGCATGGCCGAGACCATCGCAGTTCTCAGCCGCACTCCCGCGACCCTGGATGCGCTGATGCGCGGGCTGCCCAACGTCTGGGTCCGCTGCGACGAAGGAAAAGATACTTGGAGCGCGGTCGAGATCCTGGGCCACTTGATCTTCGGGGAGCGCACCGATTGGATGCCGCGGTTGCGGATCATCCTGGAGCACGGCGAAGTGCGGCCATTCGATCCGTTTGACCGATTTGCGCAGTTGAAAGAGAGTCAAGACCGGCCGCTGGAGCAACTCTTGGACGATTTCTCTCGCCTGCGAAGGGAGAATCTAGCTGCGCTGGAGGCGCTCAATTTACAGAGCGAAGACTTGGCCCGGCGAGGAAGGCACCCAGCGCTGGGAGTGGTGACGCTATCGGAACTTCTGGCGGCATGGGCCGTTCACGACCTCACCCATGTGCATCAGCTATCCCGAGTGATGGCGAATCATTATCGTAATGCAGTCGGCCCGTGGAGTGCCTACCTGGGCGTGCTGCAATGCACCGGTCATAGCGCTCCGTAGGCAGCCGAGCATCTGTATCCTTCGTATTCATAGACGTTCCACTTTTTATCCTCATGGGAAGCTGATCGCCGTGACGCTGCCCATTAGGCGCACGCCGGTTCCGCCAAGAGCGCGCCCCGTGGCAACGCCGACCTCATAGCGGTCCCATACGGCCCGATGTCTCTCGACGTGTGATGTATTGGTCGCGGCGCTTGAAGTTTTCTCGCGTCGTTTGAAGTTTTTTTCGCGTCGTGAGCCGACGGACGAAGTCGTGTGCCGACGTGTGAAGTGTCACCCCGTTTGGGCCCCTATTCTTTGCGATGTTTGCGATTTGCGAAAGCCGGCAAATTGCGCAATTTCGCGAGAAGCTACGCCTTGAAGCGCTTCTTGTCGATTTTCAGCGACCTGATCTTCGACTCCAGGGTTGACCCGGGCATACCAAGTCTGGCGGCAGCTCCCGAGGCTCCGGACACCCGTCCTTTGCATTCCCGGAGGGCCTTCTCAATGATCTCTGTCTCTTGCGCCGCAAGCTGTTGAGGCAACTCGAGTGGATTCGCCGGCTCGGGCGCGCGGGGACTATGGGAAAGCCAACTCGCATCGACTGAGAACGCCTCGGCTTCGCTTACGATGACGGAGCGCTCGATCACGTTCTGCAATTCGCGTATATTGCCTGGCCAAGAGTAGGACTTGAGCATGTCCAGACTTGTCTTGTCTACCGTCCGGAAGCTCCTTCCCGCCTTTCTGCCGAAACGATCCAGGAAGTACTCGACCAGCAGTGGAATATCATCTTTTCGTTCCCGCAATGGAGGCATGTCGACTGGAAACACGTTGAGCCTGTAAAACAGGTCGCTCCGGAAGGTGCCCGCGGCGATGGCAGCCTCTAAGTCCCGATCGGTCGCGGCGATCACCCGCACATCG
Organism: Bryobacterales bacterium; assembly: GCA_963707465.1. Classification (GTDB taxonomy): domain Bacteria; phylum Acidobacteriota; class Terriglobia; order Bryobacterales; family Bryobacteraceae; genus Bog-159. Next base: position 9,178 of record CAVPQK010000032.1, on the reverse strand, counting down.
GTCCGAACAGATCCGGTTCCTCCGATGCGCTCAAATTCGCGTTCCTGAAGAACCCGCAAAAGAGCAATCTGAGTTTCTGTCGGAAGCTCTCCAATTTCGTCGAGGAAGATCGTGCCCTTTTCGGCCAGTTCAAAGCGTCCTAACCGGCGCTGAGTTGCCCCCGTGAAGGCGCCCTTCTCATGGCCAAATAATTCCGATGCGATGAGGTCACGAGGGATCGCTGCACAATTCACACTCACAAATGGGTGTGACGATCGCCGTGACCGCCTGTGAATGGCGCGGGCCACCAGTTCCTTGCCAGTACCGGTTTCGCCGGTGATCAGAACGCTGGAGTCGGTTGGCGACCTTAGAGATGCGGGAGAGCACCTTTTTCAGCGGCGCAGAAGTTCCCACGATCTCTTCGAACATGGATGCCTTGTCGACTTCCTCGCGCAGCGCTACTTTCTCTTCCTGAAGCCTTTGCTCGGCTAGCTTCCGGTCGTCGATATCGGTCCCGGCGGCATACCATCGCGTGATGCGCCCTTCCTCGTCTGACATCGGACTCAAGCGGTAGTGGAACCAGCGATAGTGTCCGTCCATTCTCTTCAGCCGCGCTTCGTATTCAAACGGCGATCCGCTTTGGAGTTTTGCGGGAAGGTCATTGCCCACGAGCCCGGCGCCCTGCGGATGCAGCAGCTGCTGCACGCCGGCATTCTGCCATTTTTCCAAGGTGATGCCGTAATAATCCAGCGACGCCCGATTCGTATAGAGGCGCGCCCCGTCGGGCCCCAATTCGGTGATGTGCAGCGGTGACAAGTCCAGAAGTTGCCGGGCTTCATTTTCGCTTTGGCGGAGTTTCTCATGCGTTCTCCTACGCTCATCAATATCCGTTATCAAGACATACCAACGGACGATGCGTCCCTCTGCGTCTCGCACTGGCAGGCCGTGTACCACGAACCAGCGGTAGACACCGTCGGCGCCAAGGAGTGTTCAATGTCATACGGATCCCCGGTTTCTACCGAGTGCACCCACCGCGTCACCACCATCTCGCATTCATCCGGATGTAGAAGCGGGCGCCAATCGGCCAGTTGCTCGAGGGTCCAGCCCGTATAGTTCAGGATTCCTTGATTGACGAATTCGACCTGACCGCGCGGAGTCATCGTGCAGAGGAATCCGGGAACGGTATCGACGATGAGACGGAAATTCTGTCCCTCCCTTTGGAGATCGAAATAAAGGCGCGCGTTCTCGAGCGAAATCGCGGCCTGCGAAGCCAACAACTGCAGCACCGTAACGCGGTCCGGCGTGAAAGCGCACGCAGTCAGATTGTTCTCCAGATACAGTAGGCCGACCAGCTTCGCCTGCTTGACGATTGGGAGGCAGAGGATGGACTTGGAGCGCTTCTGCCGTACATATTCGTCCTTTGAATACACGCTGTCGGCCGAGGCATCGTCGAGGAGCACGCCCTCCTGTGTCCGGATCACGTAATGCAGCGCGGATTGCGGGAGATCAGACGGCCCGACAGTTATCTGTCGAACCGTAACCTCGATCCCGGCCGGGCCAGTGATAGCCTCCGCTTCGATGCGCGGATCGCCACCCCCAAGGAGGATCAGCAGACCCCGCTCAGCCCCGGCATTCTCCACCGCGATTCGGACGAGCTTCTCGATCAGGCTGGGCAGGACGATATCACTTGAAAGTGCCTGAGACGCTTTTACGACAGTCTCGACATCCAACTGCCCGCCCGGCGGGCCAATGGTGGAAGGAAGCGAGGAGGATGCCGCTTGTGCGCGCAACTTTGGTGCACGCAACTGGGGGTACTGCGCTTCGAGTTGTCTTACCTTCCCCGTGGCGCCCCAACGGTCATAGCAATTCCGCGCATTCCGGAGATAGGCGTCGGCGAATGTCTCGAAGCCACGCGCGGCATAAAAACGCCCGGCTACCTCATAGGCGAGCGCCTCATTATGGACAAAGCCGTTAGCGCGCGCGGAGCGGATGGCCTGTTCGTAAAGCCGCTCGGCATCCGACTCCCGGCCCTCGATCCGCGCAATCTCCGCCCCCACCAGCGCGGCGCGGTTCTCGAAATTCTCCGGACAGTTGTCCGCCCATATTTGAAGCTGTTTGTAGTGGACTTGGAGAGCATCGAGGTGCTCCCGGCTTTGGTCCGCCGTTTCAGAATCGCAGCACGCCGGATGGGCAAGCGCACCGTAAAGTTCATATTCGGCTACCTCAAAAGCCGGCGAAGCCAAAAGCAGCGGCCGGGCCCGCAAGGATGCCTCGACGGCCGAAGCCGAGTCACAGGCGAGAAAGCGTGCTTGCTGCTTTCGGATCCAGTACCAGCACTCGATTGACGCCATAGCCGGATGACTGGCCAGATGCCGCTCGAACGCGCTCTCCTCGAACTCCCCATGGTCAAAGGAGCCGAAGGTTGCCGTGAGGCCCCTGAGTGTTCGAATAAACTGTAGCTGCGTGGTGATCGTGTCACTCACGAGACCGAACTTCGCCTTCTGCGCGAGGTTAAGGCCATTCTCGGCTTCAGTTTGCACCTCGACGAGTGGATTTCCCGCCGCGATCAGCAGGCTGTTCAAGGCGACACGGCTGTACCCTGCATAGGTGAGGTCGCCGATCTTGCTGGCAATCTCGAAGGCTTGACGCGTCGCATTACAGCAAGCCGAGACATGTTTCATCCATGGCATGATCATGCCGGCGAAGGTGGCATAGGTCGCAGCTTGGAAGCGCTTCAAGCCGCGCTTTTCAACCAGATCGCAGCCGAGCCGGCCGAATCGAAAGGCGCTCCTGTAGTCGCCGAACCGATGCCCCGCTATGAAGCCAAGCTGCACAAAGTCGAGGCACGAACTGTCGTTGTGACCGTGTTCGATGCTGAGACTAACCGCCCTGCAGATGACCAGGGCGCTTCGGCGCCCGCGAGAACTGACCCGCCTCTGCTTTCCAAAACCGACCCGGTCCGCATCAGTTTGAACGGCATCGCCTCAAACACCGGCGGCACCTGCGAATATAAAGCGTGGACGATTCCATTACTGCTTTCAGAGATCAAGCCCGCCGATACTGCGCACTGTTGGAGGATGAGGGTGTCCGCAACTCATGGATATTCGCACAGGAGTGCCTGAGAGCGGTGTTGCGCCTCTACGACCTGGCACTTCTTCTGCCGAGCACTGAGCCAACAACCGAGGAGTCTCTTAATCGGATAGGCCATGGGGAGTGGGAAGCGGTAAGGAAGCGAGCGAACGAACGGCTACAGAGAGATTACTACTGGCAGATATTCGAACCGCTGGCAGTGGAACCGCCTGAGCCAGTCGCCGGCTCCCTATCGGATGACCTCGCCGATATTTGGCGCGAGCTTAAGGTCGGTTTGCTGGCGATGGACGACAGCACTGACGACAAAAGCGCCAACGTTGTTTGGCATTGGTGGTTCTCATTCGAGAGCCACTGGGCTCAGCATGCGGCTGGCGCGATCGGTGGGCTCAATGCGTTGTGCTATGGGCAGTTCGCCGACCCAAACCGACCGTAAGTTGCTGGTGCTTGGACAACCACACCGGCGCAGATGGCCTTTGAGCTAGAGTGTTGATTTTGCAAGTGAGCCGGAGGTTTGCGCCCCGGAGAGGAGTGAATTCCCCTCCAGGGCTGGAGCTTCTGGGAGTCATCACCTCCCATGGGCCCTCCCGAGAGTCCTACAGGTCATCCCGAAAATCAAGCGGGGCGGCGAAAGCGATCAGCCCGCCGGCCGCGTGCCAGGTGTTGTCTGCTGAAAGGATGCGATCAGTCTTTTCATCCGCGGCAGTCGACCCAGCGCTATTGCAGCTCGGAGTGCCGGAAGGCGGCGCAGAAATGGTCGAGGTGGAAGGCACAGCAGAGATATCGGGCGACCAAGTCCGGCAAAGCGAAGCGGACCGATCAAAGCCGGCGTTACCGAGAGCGCGTCAAGAGCCGCAAAGCCGCGGCGCCAGAGGCGGATAACGAGACCGCGAGGGTAATCACTCCAGAAGATTTTTTTCGATCGTTCCTGCGACCGGCCCGGCTGCTACGAGGGATTCGCACGCCAGCGGCGAAGTCCCTTGCAGCATTATTGCTCGCACGACTGCCGGCACGCGATGGATCGCGTCCGCGAAAGGGAGCGCCGCTGGAAGCAGGCGCGGATCTAAAGGCGTAGATATTGATCCCGAGGCGGGCTGGCTTTACATTCAGCCTGTCCGATGCAACTGGAGTTTCACCAACTCGACCGTCGTTGGGAGCACTTGCGAGTACACCATCCGGGGCGGCAGCGGCGGTTATTGGCGTCGCTGGCAGAGAGCGGGCAGCAAACGCCCATCGTGGTGGTGGCAGCCGAAGGCCAAACGGATCGTTTCGTGGTCGTCGACGGCTATAAGCGGATCGTGGCGCTCGGGCAACTGGGCCGAGACACGGTGGACGCAGTGGTATGGCCAATGAGCGAGGCTGCCGCAGTGCTGCTGGACCGCTCGCTGCGACTGTCCGAACACGAAACCGCCCTGGAGGTGGGCTGGCTGCTGGCGGAGTTGGAGCGGCGCTTCGACTATGGGCTCGACGAGTTAGCGCGCCGGTTCGACCGCAGTGTGAGTTGGGTATCTCGGCGTCTGGCGCTGGTGGAGGTTCTGCCGGAGGCCATCCAACAGCAGGTGCGAGAGGGCAAGATCGCGGCACAGGTGGCGTTGAAGTTTCTGGTGCCGGTGGCCCGTCAAAGCCTGGAGGATTGCCAGCGGATGGCGGAGATCTTCGCCCAGCATCACTGCGATACGCGTCAAGCCGACCAACTGTATGCCGCGTGGCGCAAAGGTCCACCCGCGATCCGCAAACGCATTCTCGATGATCCCGAGCTGTTTTTCAAAACGCAGCGGCAGGCGCAGGAGAACGCTCCCGCCGGGGCTGGCGCCGAACTGTTGCGCGATCTGGAAATGGTGGTAGCGATTGTGAACCGCGCGCAGCGGCGACTGGCCGGCGCCGCTGCCGCGGAGTTGGATGACCAGCAATCGAAAGCCGCGCGGCATCAGATCGACCGCATTCAAAAGCAACTCCATCGCATCGACGAAGAAATCCTACCGGAGAAGAAACCGCATGTTGAGCCAAGTGCAACGCACCACGATTCTGGAACTGAACACGCAGGGAGTGAGCAAACGGGAGATCGCGCGGGTGCTGGGGATCTCCCGCGTGGCGGTACGCAAAGTCCTGCGCTCCAACTCGACCGCCCTGCCGGAGTTGCACCGAGCCGAGAAGGCCGAACCCCACCGGCAACAGATCCTGGAGCTTTTCGAGAAGTGCAAGGGGAATCTCGTGCGAGTCCATGAGGAGTTGGTGGCGGGCGGCGCGCAGTTGTCGTATACCGCGTTAACGGCGTTCTGCCGGCGGCACGGAATCGGTTACGCACCGCCAGTCCCGGCGGGCCGCTATGATTTTTCGCCTGGCGAGGAGCTTCAGCACGACACGTCTCCTCACGATCTCGAACTGGACGGCAAGAAGCGCAGAGTGCAGACTGCCTCGGCGGTGCTGTGCTATTCGCGGATGCTGTTCTTCCAGTGCTATCCCACCTTCCGGCGTTTCGACTGCAAGGTCTTTCTCACGGAAGCGCTGCGCTACTTTGGCGGCGCGGCAGCGCGGACCATGATCGATAACACGCACGTGGTGGTGCTGCGCGGCAGCGGACGCGACATGGTGCCGGTGCCGGAGATGGCCGCCTTTGGAGAGCGCTTCGGCTTTCAGTTTGTAGCGCACGCGATTGGGAATACCAATCGGTCGGCGCGCGTAGAGCGGCCGTTCTGGTTCATAGAGACCAACTTTCTGGCGGGGCGGACCTTCTCCAGTTGGGAGGACCTGAATCAGCGGGCACGGGAGTGGTGCGATAAGGTCAACTCGACTTACAAGAAACACATCCGCGCGGTTCCGCGGGAGCTGTTCGCGGTGGAGCGGCTGCATCTGAAGCCGCTGCCGGCGTGGATTCCGGAAGTCTACCGGCTGCAGCAGCGGCTGGTCGATATCGAAGGATATGTGGCGCTGAACAGCAACCGCTACTCGGTCCCGGTGGAGTGGATCGGCCGGCGCGTGGAGGTGCGCGAGACCCGGGACAAGATCGAGATTCAGCTCGACGCCCGCCGCCTGGTCACGCACCGGCGCATCGCCGAAGCCGAGCACCAGCGCGTGATGCTGGCGGAGCACCGCCCGCCGCGCGGCCACAGAGACGCGCGTCCCGATCCGCATCCCGAAGAGCAGGCCATCGTCACCGCCGCGCCGGAACTGGCCGACTATGTCGCGGGGTTGAAACAGCGCAGCCGCAAGGTGGTCACGCTTGCCCTGCGGCAACTGCTGCGGTTTGTGCGCGAGTATCCGCGGGAACCGCTGGTGGGAGCGGTCGAAGAGGCCGCCCGTTATGGGCTTTACGATCTGGACCGGCTGGAGAGGATGATCTTGCGCCGCGTGACGCGCGAATACTTTCTGCTCGATGAGGGGCCGAACGATGACTGAAGAACTGGAACAACTGCTGAAGAACCTCAAGCTCAAGCGCATCCTGGAGATCTATGACGAACAGTTGCGCGCCGCCGACAAGGACGACATCAGCTACTCGGACTTTGTCACGCGTCTGGTGCGCGCGCAGTTTCAGGCCCGGCAGGAGGGCGCGCTGGAGTGGCGCATCCAGCGCGCCAAGCTGCCCGAGCGCTGGACGCTGGAGACGTTCCCCTTCGCGCGCCAGCCGGGCGTCAACCGCAAACAGATCCGCGGGTTTGCGGAGTTGGAGTTCATCGCCAAGGCGGAAAATATCGTGTTCGTAGGCAAGACAGCGGTTGGCAAAACCGGATTAGCTTCTGGCCTGCTGATGAAGGCGTTGGAGAACGGCTACCGGTGTCAATTTATCAAGGCCCAGGACCTGTTCGATGAAATGTATGCGTCGCTGGCGGATCGTTCGACGCGGCAGTTGCTGAATCGTCTGGCGCGGTTGGACGTCCTTTTGATCGATGAATTTGGCTATTTGAATCTGAAACCGGAGCAGTCGAACATCTTTTTCAAGCTGATGGAAGAACGCTACCGGCGGCGTCCCACAATCCTCACCACGAACCGCTTATGCGGTGCACCGCATAACAAGTTTAATGCGGAGTCCATTTTTATGCGGACTCCGCGCTTGGGGGAAGGTGCCCGCCGTCATTTTGCCGCTTTTTTACTCCGCATATTAGGAGCAGCCTTCAACATCTCGATCAGTTTGTCCGTCGCCTTGAAGCGGCCGGTCCGCAGTTTCGGAGCGATCACCGATTCGAGGGCTTCGAGCTTGACGGACGGGTCAGCGCGAGTGTAAATCTCCGTCGTCTGCATACTGGAATGCCCAAGCCAGAGAGACACTTTTCGGAGATCCTTGGTGGCTTGCAGGATGGTCAGAGCACAGGTGTGCCTCAGGACGTGTGGTGAAACATGTTTTGATGCGAGCGTTGAACAGCGCATCTCAGCGGTATGGACATGTTTACGCAGGATGTACTCGAAACCGGCCCGAGTCATGGCATCATTGCGAGCATTTGGGAATAGTTCCGGAACCCGGACTTCACCGCGGACAGACAGCCATGCACGAACCGCGGATGCCGTTTCTTTCCACAGCGGCAAGCAGCGTTCTTTTCGGCCTTTGCCGTGGATTAGAACGCTGGCTTGCGGTTGCAGCATCATATCTTCGATCCGGAGTCCCACGAGTTCAGAGACCCGCAGTCCACCCGCGAAGCAAAGATGAAGCATCGCTCGGTCGCGGATTGAGGTGGACCCCAAAGGTTGGACAAATTTTGGCCGTCGCTTAGATGGTGCGGCGGGGTGACCAAGAGGCGGCCCGAAGGCCGCCATCCATTCCGGACTTGAGTCGGCGCTCGGGTCGCATCCCTGCGTTGCCCTATCCTCCTATCAAGCTCTCCTATTATAAGACACCTTCGCAAAACGGGCAAAGGAAAAATCATCCATTCTGGCAGAAAAAGCGATAAATCCTGGGGGGATTGGGGGGCAAAGCCCCCCATCACAGGGACGCCCTTTTCCCCTGCGCCCCCCGCGGGTACAGATCTGCCGGCATGCGATAACCGAGCGCCTGATGCGGGCGCCGATAATTGTAGAAACGGAAGTAGCGATCCAGCGCCGGATACAACTCGGCCCCACTGGCGAAGTCGCCGGGATAGATCAGCTCGTACTTCAAACTGCGCCACAGTCGCTCGATGAAGACATTGTCCAGGGCGCGGCCGCGCCCATCCATGCTGATCCGGACGCCGCGTTTTTTCAGGGGCGCCAGAAAATCCGCGGCCGTGAATTGGGACCCCTGATCGGAGTTCCAGATCTCGGGTTGGCCGAAGCGGAAGGCGGCTTCCAGCGCCGCCAGACAGAAGCCGGTCTCCATGGTGTTGGACAGTTCCCAACTGAGCACGTAACGGCTGAACCAATCCATGACCGCGACCAGGTAAAGGAACCCGCCGCGCATCGGAATATACGTAATATCGGTGCTCCAGACCTGATTGGGCCGCTCGATCGCCAGGCCGCGCAGCAGGTACGGGTAGACCTCGTGCCCCGGCGCCGGGCGGCTCAAGTTCGGTTTCGGATAAAGGGCTTCTATTCCCAGAATACCCATTAGTCGCTGCGCGCGTTTGCGGTTCACCTCCAACGTGACGGCCATGCGGCGGCTGCCGAAGAAGGGACATTTCATATACAGCTCGTCGAGTCGTCGCAGCAGCCGCAGGTTCTCGGCGCTCTCCGGTCGCGGCTGGTAGTAGTAGGTCGAGCGCGGCAGTCCCAGCAGTTCGCACTGCTGTTGGATGGTCAGGCGCGCATGTTGCGGATCGATCCATAGGCGACGGTCCTCAATCGATAAGGCCAGCTCTTTTTTTTAAAAAGTCCAACTCCACTTTCAGTTGGCCGATCTGTTTGTAGAGTTCGTCCTTCTCGGCGTCGGCCTGTTGGCGCACCTGCTCGCGGCCGTTGCCGAAGATGTCCGGCAGGCCGGCCAGCGCCTGCTTCTTCCACCCACCGACCTGCGTCGGGTGGACGCCGAAGACCTGTGCGATCTGAGCGGTAGTCTTCTGCGCCTTGATGGCTTCCACAGCAACTTTGGCCTTCAGGCTGGGCGGGTGATTCTTGCGTGTTCGGGGCATTGTCTCTCCTTCATTTTCAATGCCGCCGACCATCTAAGGAAAGGCCTTTTTCGTGTCCAACTTTTGGGGTCCATTACAGA
>CAVPQK010000031.1:0-16845 GCA_963707465.1 Bryobacterales bacterium | reverse complement strand
GGACGGCTTTGCTGCGAGTCTGACCACTTCGATGGGTAGCCCTGTAGTGGACAAGACGAAGATTCAGGGAGCGTTTGATCTGGAAATGGACGCTGTGCCGGATTCCATGCCGGGCATGCCTTCCAGGCGCAGTGCTGACTCTCCATACCCCACGATTTTCGTGGCAATTCAGGACCTCGGACTAAGATTAGAGGTCCAAAAGGTGCCCGTTAAACAACTGATAGTTGATTCGGCACAAAAGGTTCCAACCGAAAACTGACGTCCGGATTCCCGCTCTGAGGTTATGAATGAATGGTAGGCATATTGGTCGTTGACCGGGGCCGTCTTCCAGGACCGTCGGAGTCCAATATTGGGCGCTTTTGTGGGCTATCGCTACACGTGCGTTAACACGGCGGGTTAGCGCAGCTTAGATGGAGGGAAATGCAAACCTACTTCAGAACAAACGCCGGGCTGCTCGCCTTATAACCAAGCAGTTGCGGGCCATTGCGGGCCTCCACAAAAACCAGGGTTTCTTCCAGGTACCCGCTCGCGCACTCCAACCGATACCGAAGCCGCACGGTAGTACCGGAAGTGTTGGCATTGGTAAAGGCGGTCAGTGCCGCGGCTGGCGTCTCGCACGCTCCAATCTTGTCGTGCACCGCGCCGAAGAATTTGTCGGAATCCTGCCGGCTGAGGCGCGCCCTGAATGCGGGGGCTGCTGCTTCGAAGATGGCGGCGTATTGCCCGGCTTCGAAACGCTGGTGAAACACCGGAGCTTCCCGCTCGGCACGTAAGGCAGTCTCCTTGGCCTTCACCCAAAACAATCCGCATCCTCCCATCAACAGCACGGGCGACGAGACCGTTACCCAAAAGCGCCAGGAACGGCCACGCCACCATGACTGTAACTGCCGCCCGTCTTTGAACAATGATTCCATAGATGGGAGCACGTCGCGCTCATCTTAAGTCAATATGATAAATCCTCCATGGTCGAAATGCGGAAAACGGGGAAGGGATCGATAGGTGGGCTTTTGTTGAAGAACATCGCCAAAATTGGACCATCCCGTCGTAGTTTCGGAATTGCGTCTGTCAGCCGTTATCGGAAAGAGCGCCCTGCTAGGCCGCAATGATAGCTCGACTCCACGTTCTCGCACCCGCGCGCGTCAAGTAAAGTATGCGCCTAGCACCGCTCCTGGCAGCCGCCCTTCTGGCCTGCGCCCAAACCGAGCCCCGCTTCGAGGTTTCTTCCATCAAACCTGCCAGCGACGACGAAATCGCCGCGGGCGCCTCCGGGATCAAGACCGGACACGGACGCGCCGTCGGAACTGACGTCACCCTGAAGCGTTGTATCATCGGGTCCTACCACATTGGCCCCGGCCAGGTCATCGGGGGTCCAAACTGGCTCGATAGCGACCGCTTTCACATCGAAGCCAAAGCCGCCGAGCCCGTTAACGATGACGCCATCCTCGACGCCATGCTGCGCAATGTTCTTACAGAGCGCTTCCACCTCGCCATGCACCGAGAAACCCGTGACCTCCGGGCGCTTGTGCTCGTAGTTGCCAAACATGGGTCCAAGCTCGAAAAAGCCGAAGGCGGCGACGCCGTCACCGACGCTAGACACGGCGCGCTCACTCTCAAGAACTCCACCATGGACGCGCTTGCCGAGCGCCTCGCCCGTACGACTGATCTCCCGGTCGTGAACCAAACCGGCCTCGCCGGATTCTTCAATCTCAGATCTCACCTGGACCCCCGACAACGACCAACCCAAACCCGATGGCCCGCCCCCGCTATCCGTCGCGCTCGAGGAACAACTCGGCCTGCAATTGAAATCCGAGCGCGCGCCGGTCGAAGTCCTCGTGATCGACCACGTAGAAAAACCGACCGAAAACTGATCGCCCGGCCTCAAAGAGGCAAGCCGTCCCGCATTGCCGCAGCGCATGCTCAGCATCTGTGCATAATCCAGGGATTATGCGTGATGCGAGTTGAACTTGGGATTTCCTAAGAGCGTTAATTCTCGGAGGGCCGCTCCACTCGTTCGATAACGAGCGATTCGCCTGTCCCTCTGTTGCGTCCAGCTTCAGCCCGAGCTTGTGGAGTCGCTGGCGGCGGCTAGGATGGGGGTTTGGGAATTCGAGTTCGATGGGCCCGCCGTTTTGGACTATAAATGCGACGCGGACGCCGTCGGATGGGCTGTTAGGAGGAATCAGAATTTCGCGGCCAGCAAGCTCGGAGGCGAGATCAGCCACTTCAAACGCGACATGTGGAACTTGCCGGACGAGATCAGGGACCGCAGCGTCCGCTTCGAAACGCATCCACTCAACACCGAATTCGCTTTTCTCGTGGCTGACGACAAAGAGTTTCAGGTGTTTCAAGTGGGTCTCGCCAGACTTCGCTTCGGTAGTGGGAATTCCGATGTGATGATACCGGCGCATAGTTTTCGCCCTCCGTGGATGATTCTACGCTCTCGTTACCGTGTTTGAAAGAGCCCATGCCCTCCTAGCCGGAATTGTCAGCCACGACCTAATCGTATTTTACTCTCCGCAAAAGAATTAGTACTTAGCGGATTTTGTAGTCCAAAACCGTGGGTTCTTTCGCGAGGCTCGAAAGGAAATCCCGTGTTGAGCATTGGGAGGAAAGCTTCGCGATTAGGTTCCGAAAGTTTTCGAGTTCCAGCGGTTTCGTCAGGAAGCCGTTCATACCGGCTTCGAAGCACATGTCACGGTACTCCGTGGTTGCATGCGCGGTCAGTCCGAAGATGACGGGTTGGGTGTCGGCAGGCAACCGGCTTCGGATCGCCCGCGTCGCGGCCAAACCGTTCACTTCCGGCATTTGTATGTCCATCAGGATAAGATCGTAGGGCTTCTCCATTGCCGCGCAATAGCCTGGAACTGTTTTCCGCCAGGTCGGCGACACTCCGAACTTCTTCAATAGAATCTGGACAAGTTTCCGACTCACCACGTTGTCCTCCGCTACCAGCACTGCCAACTGGCGACTCGCGGAAACCGCTGGTGATGGGGCAGGGCGCGGAGTCGCAGGTGCGATCGAGCGGCCCTCCACGATGGTGAATCGGACCCTGGTACCCTTGTCGACCGCGGATTCAACTTCGATTTTTCCGTGCATCAACGCAACCAAGGATTGAGAAATCGCCAGGCCAAGGCCGGTTCCTCCGTAGCGGCGATTGATGGAGGAGTCAGCCTGATTGAAAGCTAATAAAAGGTGGGGCATCCGGTCAGTCGCAATCCCAATGCCGGTGTCGCGCGCTTCGATCGAGATGACGCAGGTTGTCTCGTCCTGCCGCTCGACTCCAGCGGAAAGCACTACTTCCCCGGCATGCGTGAACTTCACGGCGTTTGAGATCAGGTTGAACAAAGACCTACCGTAACTTGGCTTCGTCCGCCACCACATATTCGGGCAGATCCGCCGTCAGTTCGCACCGAGGCGCAGCCCCTTTTCGGCAGCCGCGAGCCGAAAAGCGCTACCGTATCTTCCAGGGAACGGCGCAGGTCAAACGGGACAACTTCGAGTTCCAGTTTCCCGGCTTCGACTTTAGAGAAATCCAGGACGTTGTTAATTAACTTCAGCAGTATATCGCCGGAGACGCGGATCATTCGGACGGTTTCCAAAGTCTCGGCCGCAAGCGGCATAGTTTCCAGCAACCGGCTGAACCCGATGACGCCGTTCAAAGGTGTCCGGATCTCATGGCTCATGTTCGCCAGAAAGCGGCCCTTGGCATCGCTCGCCTCGTCGGCTTGCCTTTTTTTTCTTCCATCATCCTGATGCGTTCGGATTCAGTTCGGCCGTCCGTCGACGCACCACGTGTTCGAGTTGCCGGTTCTTACGCCACGTCGTTACGCCCCATACCACGGCAGCGCCAAGCAGCAGACCCGTCGTGCGCATCCACCAGGTTTCCCACCACTCGGCATTGACTTCGAACTCTCTCACGGCCGCTTTCGCCACGGCCGGCCCGCCGCGGAATCTTGACCGGACCTCTAGCCTGTGCGGGCCCGGAGCAAGTCCGGCAAAAGAAATGGTCCGCTCGGTTGTGTCGGCCCAGTATCCTCCATCCAACCGGTAGGCAAAAGTGACCAGTTGCTCGAACTTATAGTTCAACGTGGAGAACTCGGCCCTCACAGTCCGGGATTTCTGATTGAGCGCGAAGTTGCTGATGAACGGCTCGGCAACCGGTGGCTTCGACGAGCCCCCGCTGGGAGGCCGGTAGTGCGCCAGACCACCACTCGTTCCGATCCAGACGCTACCGTCCGTGTCCGCCCAGAAAGCTTCCCCGTCTGTATCGTTCCAGATCATCCCGTCTTCCGTACTCAGATATCGCCAGCTTCCGCCTTCCAGCACTTACGCACCGTTAGCGCTGCCTCGCCAGAGACGGCCTGCGGCGTCGAAACCGTGAAAGGCCGTGACCTCGACCGACAAGGGATCGGCAGCCAGAATCGGGGTCGAGCGAACGATGCCGCCGTCTGAAAGCTCGACCCTCTCGATGCCCGCATCGAAGCGGTGATGCAACCACAGCGCGCCGTCGGGCCCCATCGCCGGGATGTACGGGTTGTCGCTCTGAAGTCCGTCGGCTTTTCGAAACTGCCGCCACCGTCCGTTAGACAGACTCCATAGTCCATCCACGTTGGTGATCCAAATGGTCCCCTGCGGGTCTTCGGAGAAGGCCCACGCCCCGTGGTCGAAGGACGAAGGTTGATCCACACTGTGGAAATGTTCGGATACGGTTGGCCGGTCGTTGCGAAAGACGCCGCAGGATGTCGCAATCCAGAGTCTGCCCAGATGGTCCACAAACCCGCGGTGCGACGTAGTGCAAGTGAGACCGTCCGCCGCGCCCACCAGTCTGATCCCGCCGGTGTCCGGATCGATGCGTGCAACACCGCCCGGCTTGACAACCGCCCATATCGCGCCGTCGGACGTCTCGCCCAGCCAGCGCACATTGTCGCCCCCTAAGCCATCCTTTCTGGTCCAGATTCTGATCGGTCCAGATCGCTGGGGATTCTCCCGAAATCGATCACCGTTCTCCTCTGAAACCGATCACCATTCTCCGGTAGTCGATCAGCGGGATCGGAGCGAAGCGACGCTGGCTTACTGACTCTAACCGAAAGTGATCGGAATCGCAAGAGAATCGGAGGGGTCCGGAGCGAAGCGGAGGTTCAGGACTTGCGGGCAGGAAAAGGGGTGCGGGGAAAGGGACGGCAGTCTCTTTCCCCGCTCGGCACTGCAGCAACCCGGAGCCGGTTTATGGCTCCGTCTTCGGAGGATTCTTGCGCATCGACTCCCCGCGTAATTCGATGCGGTGAGCATGATGAACTATCCGATCCAAGATGCCCTCGGCGACGGTGGAATCGCCGATCTGCTGGCGCCATTTGGCCACCGGCATCTGCGAAGTGAGGATCAACGATCGCGTCTGACAACGGTCCTCGCAGATCTCCCAGAAGTCGCGCGCTTCGGCTTCCGCCAATGGCATCATGGCCCAGTCGTCGACCACGACCACGTCGATCTTACTCAGCCGCAACAAGAGATTGCGCAAGCTGCCGTCGGCGCGCGCCAAGGCCAAGTCCCGGAACAACGCCGCGGCCCGCGTATAGAATGCCGAGTAACCATCGCGGCACGCCTTCTGCGCCAGTGCACACGCCAGATAGCTCTTGCCCACGCCGGTGGGACCGCACACGAAGATATTCTCGTGGCGGACCACCCAGCCAGAGTCCATGGCCAAAGAACGTACCAGCGTCTTGTCGAGGCCGCGCGCCGCGCGGTAATCGATATCCTCAACGCAAGCGTTGTTGCGCAGCTTGGCGCGTCGCAGTCGCGCTTGCATCGCCTCGTTCTGCCGCCACGTGAACTGGCGGTCGACCAGCAACGCCAGACGATCCTCGAAGCTCAGATCGCTCGCCTGCTGGCTCGCCGCCAACTCACGCCATGCCTGCGCCATGCCGTGTAAGCGCATCGCTTCCAGTTTGTCCAAGGTAGGTTGAAGTAACATGGCTGGTCTCCTTACTGGAAGTACTCCGGTCCGCGCAGGTTCTCATGCTCAGTCGCCTTGCTGCGCGGCGGTTCGGGTTCCGGCAGCGGCCGCGTGTCGAGCCGATGCTCCAGAATGTTGCGGATATGTTTGTAACCCACCGCATAGGTCAGCACCGCTCGCTTACACGCGGCCTCCATGCGCTCCGGCGAGTACTTACTGGCGAGTCTGATGATGCCAAGGCAGGCGCGATACCCCATCTCCGGATGCGGCTTTTCGGCGAGGATCCTCTTGATGGCTTGCGCGGTATTGGGACCGATCTTACCCGCCCAATCGATCATGCGCGAGGGAGTCCATTCCAGATGCGCCTGATGGCTCTTGGGCCGGTGTCCCGGGTCGGTCACGCTCTGATGCCGCCCGCTGTGGCGAAGGTGCGAGGCCACACGCTTGCCGTTATAGAAAATCTCCAACGCCGACGGCATGGCGCGCACATCAATCAGCTCGCCGACGAGCGCGTAGGGCACGCTGTAGAAGTTATGCTCGAAGGCGATGTGATAATCGATGTTGACGCGCGCCGACGACCATTCGCTGAGGTCGTAGCGTTCGGCCGGCAGGGGTTGCAAGGCCGGCTGGTCGGTTTTGGCGAAGAGACTGGCGCGGCTCTCGTCCGGGCGTTTGCGGAAGGGCCGCTCGTTGACGTAGTCCAGCAGTTCCCGAATGGCTCGATTGCATTGGTAGAGGGTATGGAATCGCCGGTGGCGCAAGCGCATCACAATCCAGCGCTGCACTACCTGCACCGCGCTTTCTACCTTCGCCTTATCGCGAGGTTTGCGCGGGCGCGCCGGCATCACGGCGACGCCGTAGTGTTCGGCGAAGGCCTGGTAGGTGGGATTCAGATCCGGATCGTACAGGCACGCGCGAATGACTCCGGTTTTGGTGTTATCGGGGACCAACAGTTGCGGACAACCGCCATAGAACTGGAATGCATTCATCTGCACTCTCAGCCAGCATTGCATCGCCTGGTTGTCGCTCACCTCGGCGTACGTGTAACTGGAAACGCCCAATGCGCTCACGAATAACGGAACCTCGCTGACGCGGCCATCTTCGTGATAAATCGAAAAGGTGGCTCCTGCCCAATCGATGAAGAGCTTCTCGCCGGGCCGATGTTCTTGGCGGAGGACCACGTCCTGCCGTTTCTTCCACTGCTTGTAGAGCTTGCAAAAACGGCTATAGCAATAGCCGTTCGGGTGCTGTTCCCGGTACTCCTGCCAGAGCAGTTCCAGCGTGAGCTCGCGATGTTTTTCACGCTCATGGCGGAGCGCGGCGAAGTCCGGCAAGGGACGCTTCGCCGGTTTGGCGGCAGGTTGCGCCGGTGGGAATAGCGTGGCCTCCAGCCGGTCCTCATCCCACTCGTCGCCGAGGGGCCAAGTGAGGCCGGCGGCCTGAGCTTTGGCCAGATACTCGTGGACGGTACTTTGACTGACGTTGACGCTCCGGGCTATCTGCCGTTGACCGAGCTTTCGCTCGAAATGCAGCCGGAGGATTTCTTTGATTTTGCGCATGGACTTTCTCTTTCTGGGCAAGCTGAGGATTTGCCCTCCTGGGGCCCCTCATCTTAGCCCTGCTTTTGTCCAGCGCCGCTTCGCCCTTCTCCCGTTTCGATCAGCGTTCTCTTTTGATTCCGATCACTGTTCTCCCATTCCGATCACCGTTCTCCTCGGGGGAGAAAAGTGATCGATTTGCCAGGAGAATGGCTGATCGGTTTCGCAGGAGAACACTGATCGATTTCAGAGGAGAATCGTGATCGGTTTCAGAGGAGAACGCTGATCGTTTTCGAGGAGAATCCGCAGCGTGGCGCGCAATCTGATCACCTTTCCGGGAATTATCGGCGCTCCCGCATCCCCAGTGAAGGATGGTGCCGATTACAAAAAGAAGAGCACGCGAAACCGAAAGGACACGGAGCACCTGGTCACGAACGAGTTCATGGGCAAGACATCCGGTCTGGCGGGAGACGTTCAGGATGATCTGAAAGTGTGGGACGATTTCTTTCATCTGGAAATGCACGGCGGAGCCATTTCACTGTGGCAGGAGTTGACGGAGCTTTCCAAAGGCAGGCTTCTTCAAATCGGCCCCTCTGTCGTTCAAGATGCGTATGTCTTATATATCAATCGTTCCGCGGAACTTGGGTGGATGGTAACGCGGTTATTGCCATACCTGCAAATTAATGCGGGCGAATTTGGTGCAAACTGGGAGGCCAAGAGGCAGATTCTCGATGAATCATTTCGTCACATGGTGGAAGGCTTAAGCAATCTGGGAAAGAGGCTTGGGGGATTATTCATCACGATGATGGACACGAAGTTTTCCTTTAGACAGCCATTTCACTATTTTGAGGCAGATGGTTCTGGGGCGTAAAGCCGGTCCGGGCAGCCGTCATGCTGCTGGCCTCTCTTCTGGTGACTGCGTGGGCGTTCCGGTTGGGCGATGCAGATGAAAGCCGATCCGAAGGCGGTGGCCGACCAGCTTGGGCATACCGTGGATGTGAACCAAATGTTTAGGCGCAAACGCCGGTCGAAACGCGGGCCGTTTTGGTCAACGATTTGGGGCGCTTGATCTCTGGAAAACCTGAACGCTGTGCAATCCCGGTTCAGGAAAAATCGAATGGCCCTAAGTTATAGAAAAGATGGAGCGATACGGGGATCGTACCCGCGACGTCCTCGACGAGCTCTCAATCGATCCCGTTCTGCAGCGTCGAACATTTTCGATCCGCCGTCTTGGTGTGACACCGCAGAATGTATGCGACTCCCCAGCTCGTCCGGAACGGCCGCGCCGTGGAGGGCACCCGACGATCTGCAACCTGCTGTTCGGGAGCGGAACCCGGTATGCCTTGACATCTATCTCGTTGTGTGTTACCTTTTGGGTAACATATGAGGTTACTGCCGGAGTTACCTATAGGGGAATTTGATGGATATTTCTATCAGCGACAAGCGGCTGCGCAAAGTGATCGAGACGATCCGGCTGCCCGCCAACGCGAATACGGCGTGAACATGGCGAAGAAGCTCGCCTTACGCCTGGCAGCCCTGTATGCCGCGGACTCGCTGGCCGATTTCTGGCCACCGAATTCGGGGCCGGAACGGTGCCATGAACTGAAAGGAGACTCGTAAGGGTACATTCTCGGTCGATCTGAACCAACCATACCGGTTGCTGTTCCAAGCGACCAAAGAGCCGAATGTGGCCGATGAACAAGAGCGATGGAAGTCAATCACAGTCGATTGACGTCACCGCGATCGAGGACACTCATGGATAGCAATACCAGTTTTGAACCAATCACCGTCCCGCACCCCGGCGAGACGGTACAAGAGTATCTCGACTTCTACGGATGGTCGCAACGAGACCTCGCGCGGCGCACCGGTCTCACGCCGAAGACCATCAGCGAGATCTGCAACGGCAAAGTCACCGATCACGCCAACGACCGCGCTGGCGTTCGAGAAGGCATTCCAGCGGCCCGCACACCTCTGGCTGAACCTGCAGCGGCAATTTGACGAAGTCGAGGCGCGACGTCGTGAGGACAGTCGAAGGCATCAGGATGGGACGAGTGGGTCCGGCACTTCCCGCTCAAGGAAATGCGCCAACTCCAATTCTCCATACCGGAAGGGCGCTCGGACGCTGACGCGCTCCTCGCGTTCTTCGGAGTGACATCTCCGGACAGCTGGTCATCCGTATGGCAGGCGTCCGCAGTGCATTACCGGCAGACCAGGAAACGAACGGTACAGGAGCATGCGGTCGCAGCGTGGGTGCGCCAGACCGAGATCATCGCCCGAGAAATCGACGTCGCAGAGTTCGACGCGGCAGGTCTGCGAGCCGAGATCAAATCGTTGCGCAGACTCACGCGCATGAGAATCGAAGAAGCCCTCGATGTAATGCAAACGACCTGTGCCCGCTTCGGGGTCGCCGTCGTCGTATTCCCTGCCTTGCGCGGCACGGGTATCAGCGGTTGCGCTCGATGGTTGACGGAGAAGCGCGCCCTGATCGGTCTGACGCTACGGTACAAGTGGGACGACCAGTTCTGGTTCACGTTCTTCCATGAAGTCGCGCACGTACTGTTGCACCGGAGCAAGCGCCCCTTCGTCGTGGATAACGCCGATGAAGACTTGTCTGACCGGGTGATTGACCCGGAGATGCAGCAGATCGAGGCGGAGGCCAATAGGTTCTCCGCCGACACGCTGATTCCACCTGCGTTGCTTGGAGCATTCCTGCGCGCGGGAACGTTCACGAATGATTCCATCCATGAATTCTCTGAGACCGTCGGAGTCGGTCCGGGCATCGTGGTTGGGCGACTGCAACACGAAGGCGTGATCGCACCGCACCAGGGGAACACGCTCAAGCAAAAACTCGATTGGGGGTTTAAAGAGGAGTAGTAGGTGATTTATGGTGGGAAAGATCTTCATCACGCGGTCAGGCTATGACCCGCAACTCGGCAAACATGTCAAAGACCCGTACCTTGGGTCCTAACCCGACGCTCGGCGCGTGTCGCCCGGACGTGCGGAAGCAACTCACAAAGGGAGATCACATCTTCGTGATTTCCGGCAAAGTGCCTGTGGCCCCGCAGTACGTCATGGCCGGGTTTGAGATCGCCGCGAAGATCGACGGGCTCACCGCCTACCAGCAGCTACCGGAGCATCGGCTGCACCTGCTCCCGGATGGCCAACTCGACGGGAATATCATCTGCGGTCCGGACGGCCGGCAGCATGAGCTCGACAATCACAACTCGTTCGAGAACCGTCTGAAAAACTACGTCATCGGCACGAACCTCCTCGCGCTCACAGGGGATGACGAGATCGAGCGGGACGCAACCAGACGCTTGAGGCGCTGCGCGACATCCTGCACAAGAACGGGAGTTCTCCCTTCGAGGTCGTAGGTCGCTTCGGAACGAAGCTCGACGAGAAGCAGATCCTCGAACTCCGAGCGTGGCTCGCGCGCCTCAAGAGCAACAACAACTAGGAGCTTGGTCCATGAAGACGTCCATGATGCAGCGACGCAAGAAGCGAACAACAGACGCTCTTCGGAACAACAGCAGTCGTCGATACCGGAAGGGGACGCCTGCCATATCGTCTCCGTCGGCAAGCGGCGCGACGGGGGCACGCGGTACTGGTGCCTCAAGCATCGGGCGGACGCGACCGCGAAGTACGGCAAGCCCGCCACCGCCTGCCGTACCGCGCACCTCCCGCCGATCGCGCGAGAAGGACATCCTGACGCTGGACTTCGCGAAGTATCCGGGTGGCGTCGCGCTCTGGGGTGCCGTCCCGGCTGTGTATGACACGACGCACGCAGCCGTTGGATCGCGGCATCCACGTGCACAGCCGCGTCACAGCCGAGAGCGAGAAGGAACTCGACAACACCTTCCGCGCGGTGCGGATCATAGGCAAGGACCTGCCCGAGGAGGGTCTGTACGTCGATGAGCTTGACGCGATCTACTACATGGCGACGACCGTGTTCGGGTATACGATGCGGGAAGTCCGCTGCACCTACTGCGGATACTCGCATCTCGACCGTGACTGGTTCAGCGTCCATCCCGCACTCGCGCCATTTGTGCGCCGGGTGCGGCAAGCACTTCAGGGATACGCAGACCGGTATCGGGAACCCGATCTGTGGTGTGCGCGAGGCATGTGGCGTCCAGACGCGCGCGCCGAAATCCTCGACGAAGAAGCTCAAGATCAAGCAGCAAGACTACCCCGGCGGCATTCAGATCTGGGGATCAAACCCTGCCTTCATCTGGACCGGCAAATCCAGCAGAGGAAGAAGGCATCCACGTCCACGCATTCAAGGACGGGGCGCAGATGGCCGGAGATCGACGAGACCTACGGGACCGTCACGATCGACGGCATCACGCTCGACCCCGTCATGGTCCGGCTCTACATGGCGCAGGCGATCCTGCCCTCAGTGAAGGACCGCCTTGCGACTGTGATGTGCACGTCGTGCGGCGAGGGCATCCTCAGTGAAGGTGACGCCGCGTTCACGCCCGCAACAACGCAACGATGCAGCACCTGCGAGCAGGACGTGCCGACTACGGGACGGCTGCGCAAGGTCGTCTCGAACCCGCTCCCGCGCGTGCTCGCGCAGCTTGAGAAATTCGCCGTCCGTCCGCTCCAGAAGCACTACCTCGGCCTATTGCCCGAAACGATCTAAGCTCCGTACCGGCCCCTCATTCTTTCGCCGGTGCAATCCTCGCGACCCACTCCTTCGGCAGGTTCCGCAGACCTTCAATCACGGTCGTCGCACTGTTGTCTGCTGCGCTCTTGAGCGCGCGAATCATCTGGTCGGTCGTATTAGTGCTGTCCGCGAGCTTTTCCAGGATCGAGAGGAAGTATGCGCCGACGTAATTCTGCGTGTCCGAACTCTTGTGCAGCATCGCGATGATGTTCTCGGCGAAGTCGTACTTCTTCGAGAAATACGGCCACAGTGTCCGGGCGTAGGTTCCCTTCGCACCGGAGGAGTCCCAACTATTCTTGCGCTTGGGGTCGAATCGGCCGGAGAGGATGTCCTTGGTGAGCGTGGTTTCGAGGACCTTGCGAAAGCGTGGCGGCATGGCTCTCCAGCCGTCATACTCAAAAGCGCTCAGCATCCGGAGCAGCGGCGACCATCGTCCCTTGGGCAATTCCTTCTCCAGTTCTAGCCCGAGGTGCGAGAAGAAGGCGGCGCGTTCCTCCGTCAGCAGTCGTGACCAGAGCGCGAGCACGTACTCCCGATGCTGGGACGCATAGGATCGCTCGTTGACCATCCTGGTGAGCAGTGGCGCGATCAGGGTCGGAGGCGTTTCGTCCAGCAGACGGGCAGCATACGCCTTCCCCTTGACGAAGGTTTCGTCTTTGAGGCGATCATGCGCTGCTGCTAGGAGGCGTTCGTTCTCGGTGACGCCCTCCTGGTCAACGACCTTCAGAAATGCGTTGCGGATGTCGTGCGCGGTCGGGTTTTCATTGGTCAGCGTGTTGAACTTGGTCGCTTCTGCGGTGGGGAGCTTCGAGTGCGCGATGAGGTGCTGGAGCACCAGCTTCAGGCTCGTGCAATCATGCCGGAGTCTCGCCTTTCGGGTGCCGCTGGAGAGCATCGCGAGCGAGTCCGTATAGAGGATGTCGATCACCTTGATCGTCTGCTGGCCGATCATGATGTTCGCGTCGTGCAGGTCCCCGTGCTCCATGCCCCGCTCGTGGATGTGCGCAATGCCGCTCGCGATTGCTGCACCAATGGTCCGAGCTTCTCGGATGGAGAGCTTCGGACCTTGGAATCGTTGGGCCAAGGTGGTGCCTTCGAGGAGCTCCATGACGATGCCATCGACCTTTGCCTTGGAGGAAGGGTCGGTGACGCGTTCGATCGAGATGATCGACACGATGTTCGGATGGCTGGTGCGTGCCAGCGCCCTCGCGTGGGCAAGAGCCGACGACATGATGGCGGCTGACGCGCGCACGATCTTGACGGCGACGTCGCGCCCGAGATCGTCGGTGGCTTTCCAAACGTCGGCAAAGCCGCCGTCTCCCAGTCGAGAGTGGAGCGTAACTTTCAATGTACGATTGTCCTAAAAAGCGGTCATTCGCCCTCGTCTTCTTCGATGAGGTCGAACTCGATGAACCTCGATGGAGAGGAGGCTCTGACTCACCGGCGACGTCGCCGGGCTTTCGGTTTGGGCTTAGATTGATTCGCGGCGAGGATGCCGAGGCCGACGAGTGCGCCAAGACCAAGGACCGTGTTCACGGTCGAGCTGGTCGCTACGACCGGTCTGCGCGAACGTCATGTCGTGCTCGCAGTTGTCCGCGCCGAGGTGATAGGGATCGCCGACATTGGACAGCGCGCGGTGCTCGACCATCAGGTTCTCGACCTGGCGTCCGGTCGGGCCGGACGATCCATGCGGGCAGCCCGTCCTGGAATCCCTCGAAGGTCGTCACGTGCTTGCCGTTCTCGGGCGTGTTGTCCTTCACGAGCCCGTTGCTCAGGCCCGTGCCGTAGTGAAAGCCGAACCCTGACTTCTTTGGCCTGATGAGGATGTCGCCCGCTTCGACCGGCGACGGCGGCGTGCGCTGAAGGTACATACCTAGAGGATACCGCTGCTGCGTGCGGGAGTCGTTACTTCGTTTACCGGGAAAAATCGCGTTTGGGAGCATGGTGTTTTGAAAACAAACGGCTTGTGTGCAGCAGCCAGTGCTGCCAAAAACGCCGAAGTCTTGTATTGGTGCAATCGATGCTCATGTTCGCAAGCTGGACGTCAACCCGGCTGTGAGGAAAGGAAGGATCGGGAACGATAAACGCGCTTGGGACTGCGTATCGAGTGCGGCATGGCTGACAAGTCGCTAGCATCCGGCTGATGTGCACCGTCCCGTCGTGCTCAGCCTCTCCCTTGAGAAAAGCGTTCCGCAGATGGTCGCCTCGCCGCCGTCGAAGGCGCGGCGATAAAATAAAGCGGGATGTGGTCGTGAAGCGGCTGACCTTCTTCCGCTGCCGGGCCGCATTCAATCAGGTCGAGCTTGCCTACTGAGATGGATATGCCCAATCGTGATCTCATTCGCGCTTCTGAAATCGCAGATTGGTGTTTTTGCCGAAGATCCTGGTATTTGAGCGCCCGCGGCGTCGGCCCCAGCCTGGTGCAAATTGAGAAGAGGCACGCCGGCGTTGACTATCATCAGCAGCATGCTCGCAGTGTGAATCAAGCCCGGGGCGTAATGAATGGCGCAACTCGCGCTCTGCTCGTTGCCGTGGTGCTTGCTGCGGCCTACTGGTTCTGGGCCCACGCTCGCTGAAATGGACCGGAGACGATGTTCTTCCTCATTGCCCTCATCGCCGCGGCCTTGGCATGGTTCGTGGGGCGCGGACTGTTCGCGCGAACCGGCCTCCCCACGCGAGACATTCTCTACGCGGACGTCGGCAGCACCTTTCCACAGCCCGCACCTCTCATATCCAAACGCTATCGCCTCAGCGGAAAGCCGGATTACCTGGTTCGGGTCAAAGACGGCATCGCTCCGGTCGAGTTGAAGTCTAGCCGGTCTCCCTCGTCCGGCCGCCCCTATGACGGTCACCTCTTCCAATTGGCGGCCTACTGTCTACTGGTCGAAGACGTTTGTCGTGTCTCGGTTCCTTACGGACTGGTCAAATACGAGGATCGCACCATACGTGTCGAATATACGCCGTCACTACGTGCAAGCCTGATTGCGCTTCTTGACGAAATCCGAACGGCCAAACGCAATGGGGAATGCCACATCAACCACAATCAACCCAGCAAATGCCGGTCTTGCGGTTTCCGTTCTGTTTGCGGAGAGGGTCTGATTTGAGCGCCCTACTCGCCAAGCAACGGCTCGGCTTTAGGCTGCACGCTGTGTGTGCTCGTTTCGCCGGCATGGTCAGACAGACCGTTACGGCCAATCCAGAGCTCTTCCTGCCGGTATTTTTGCTGTTCGTCTGGCAGATCACGGCGATCGCGGTGAAGCCGCAGACCCTTGGGCTCGCCCTGCTGATGACGTTGCTCTTATTGGTTTATGGCTATCGCGTGCTCGGAAAGACGCCCTGGCTTCGTCGTTTAGGCTGGGTGTCCCCGCGTCAAGGGTTCTGGCTCTATAGCGTTCTTGCCGGCCTTGCGTCCAGCGCTGGCGTCTGGTCGATCGCCAGATCGTTTCACGAATCCCTGGGTGGTGTTCCTCCCCCTCATCGAGTCCTCTTGGCCAGCGCATCCGGACCAATGCTGGAGGAAATGCTTTTTCGAGGCCTGCTCTTCTGGCTGGTCTTCGAGCTTCTGAGCCGCTGCCGCGTTTCGAAGCTCGCCGCCGTTAGCGCGACGATTCTCGTCATCGCCGTAGGCTTCGCTTTCTCTCACGCTGGCAGGACTGGCCTCAGCCTCTACACAACAATTCTCACTGGGATTGCATTTGGCTGGATGCGGGCACAATCCGAATCCACGGCGGCCGCAGCCCTCATGCACGCCGTCTACAATTTGGTGCTCTCGTATCTTGCGACGTTTTAGCGTGGCGTCCTCCGAAACGATAGCGTTCGTGCGATATCGTCCGGCTTGCCGCTTTCACACTCGTTCAGATCACAATAGGTTGTAGATTGAGGCCTGGACTCTGAAGATCGTCACTTTCAACATCAACAACATCAACAAACGCCTGGACAACCTCGTGGCTTGGCTCGCCAAAACGGAGCCGGACATCGTTTGCCTCCAGGAGCTCAAGGCCGAGCAGCGGGCGTTTCCGGCACATACCCTTCGAACCCTTGGCTATCGTGCAGTCTGGCAAGGCGAGCGTTCCTGGAACGGCGTGGCGATCCTCGCGCGAGACCACGATCCGGTGCTGACTCGATCAAGCCTGCCCGGTAATCCTCAGGATCGCCAGGCGCGCTACATCGAGGCGGCAGTGAATGGAATCTTGATCGCTTCCATCTATCTCCCAAACGGCAATCCTCAGCCCGGTCCGAAGTTCAATTACAAACTGGCCTGGTTCGAGCGTTTAATCGCGCACGCCAGCGAACTCATGACGGCCGGTGTGCCCGTCGTATTGGCCGGCGATTACAACGTTGTGCCAACGGCGCAAGACATCTATCAAACGCGATCTTTAGATAACAACGCATTGGTTCAACCTCAGAGCCGGCAGGCGTTCGCTCGACTGTTGGCTCAAGGCTGGACGGATGCTCTGCGGAGGCTGCACCCCGACGGACCGCTCTGGACGTTCTGGGATTACGAGCGCGACCGGTGGACTGCAAACAAGGGCATGCGGCTCGATCATTTCCTGCTTTCGCCGACAATGTGCGACCGACTCGTGGACGGCGGTGTGGACCGATGGGTGCGCGGCGAGGAAAACGCCAGCGACCACGCGCCAGCGTGGATCGTGCTAGATCTTTGACGTTGTCCTCACGCCCTATGCATTCGG
>CAVPQK010000030.1:0-75578 GCA_963707465.1 Bryobacterales bacterium | reverse complement strand
GCTCCCCACACTGGACACGTTTCGAACTTTTCTCGCTAATTCATCCCTGGACCGCTTAGCCTTCGAACCCGCTAACCTTTCGGATTCAAACACTGCCAACCGATTGCGAACAGCCTCGTCTGAGGTGGCCGCCCAGTCTGGACACGTCTCGAACTCTCGGGACTCCGAGAGACGTATACGCCCTGCCGTGACAGCCCCTGGACAGCCTCTGGATGCTGTCTTGCCCGGTGACGAGTGAAAGTCTGTGCAGCGGCACGGCCCGTGCGATGTTCGTGCCGACAGCGACGTTAGGTTTTAAGGAGCAGAACGAATGAGCAAGGACACGAAATTCAAACCCGGACAATCCGGGAATCCGCGAACCAGATTCAAGCCGGGAAATCCACAGCGCTGGCAGCCCGGCCAGTCCGGAAATCCGGCCGGCATCGCCCAGAACCGCTTGCAATTCGAGGAGAGCTTTTACGCCGCTCTCCTGGAGCGGGGCAGTGCGGAAGAGGTCGCCTCCTTGCTGTGGGATTCCGCGCGTAAGCGCGAACCGTGGGCGATTCAGGCTGTGTTACAACGGCTCGCCCCGGAGTCCAAACAGATCAAAGTGACTCATGGATTACAAAATGAAACCAATATCGACTACACCCGACTCAGCGCAGAAGAACTCGATCAGATCCAACGGCTCCTGGAACGGGCCAGGGTTCCAACTGGAACTGGTGAAGATGGAGAAAGCGCGCCGCAACCTGAAGGAATTCGTGATTGACGCGTGGCATGTACTGGAGCCGAACACTGCGTTCGTGGACAGCATGCACATTGATGCCATCTGTACCCATCTCCAGGCGGTCACGGAAGGACGCATCGCGCACCTCATCGTCAACGTTCCGCCTGGTCATGCCAAATCGCTCCTGGTATGCGTGTTCTGGCCCGCCTGGGTATGGATCGACCACCCGGAATCCAGATGGCTGTTCGCCAGCCATCGCGAGGCTTTAGCGATACGCGACAGCTTGCGGTGCCGCACTCTGATCGAGTCGGATTGGTATCAGCGCCGCTGGGGCAACCGGTTCCAACTCAGGAAAGATCAAAACCAGAAGCAACGATTTGAAGACGACAAAACCGGCTATCGGGTGGTGGTGCCGATGTCAGCCGGAACGGGCGAACGCGGTGACTACGTCGTCGTCGATGACCCGCACACTGTTGACCAGGCGGAGTCGGATGCGGAGCGGACTGCGGCGGTGGAATGGTGGAACGGCTCCATGAGCACCCGACTCAACGATCCGTCTAAAGGCCATAAAGTCGTTATCCAACAACGCCTGCACGAGTCCGACCTTACCGGCGACTTGTTGCAGCGCGGCGGGTATGCGCACCTGTGCCTGCCGGCAGAGTTCGAACCGGATCGCCGCTGTGGCACGTCGATTGGCTGGCAGGACCCCCGTACGGAGGCTGGTGAATTGCTTTGCCCCCAAAGATTCAACCACGCCGCCCTGGAGGAATACAAGACGGCGCTCGGAAGTTACCGCTATGCGGGGCAGTACCAACAAAGGCCGGCGCCCGCAGAGGGTGGCATGCTGAAGCGGCATTGGTGGCAATATTGGCAGCCGCGTGGGGCAAACCTGCCGCCCGTAGTCGTGAAACTCCCGGACGGCACCATCGAACTCCGGAAAGCGGTCGAACTGCCTATCCGTTTCGACTGTCAAATCCAGAGCTGGGACATGGCGTTCAAAGACACCAAGAATGCAGATTTCGTAGTGGGACTGGTCCTGGCAGCGCACGGGGCGGATCGTTACGTGCTGGATCAGATTCGCGATCGGCTGGACTTTCCCGACACGCTACTGGCTGTACGGCGCCTCAGCGCCCAATGGCCGGACGCGCAGAACAAAATCGTGGAGGATAAGGCGAACGGACCGGCGGTAGTCCAGTCCCTGCGCCATGAAATCGGTGGCTTCGTCGAGGTAAGCCCGGAAGGCGGTAAGGAGTCGCGCGCCGCGGCGGCAACCCCTCTACTAGAGTCTGGAAACTGGTATTTGCCTCATCCCATGCTGAAGCCGTGGGTGGGGGGATTCATCGCGGAATGCGCGGCTTTCCCGAATGGGGCGAATGATGACCAGGTGGACGCCTGGAGTCAGGGAGCTAAACGACTCCTGCGTCATCGTCCGCAGACCGCCCGCCCCCAAGTGTTCATCCCACCAAAGCAACCCACCGGAGAACGTTGCTGGATGTGGTGATTGGAATTCCGGCCAGCAGGTCAGGTGGGAGAGCGCAGCCCTGAAAAGGCTGGCGTCGGCGGTTCGATTCCGTCCCTGGCCACCATCGTTTCAATAACTTACAGGCATTCCAAAAATCGGTTTCATTCCGTTTCATTCCAAAAACTTTGGTCTGCTGAGACTCGCATCTCGG
Source organism: Bryobacterales bacterium (assembly GCA_963707465.1). GTDB lineage: Bacteria > Acidobacteriota > Terriglobia > Bryobacterales > Bryobacteraceae > Bog-159. The sequence goes on along the minus strand of CAVPQK010000030.1, from coordinate 73,199 downwards.
ATGAAACTTGGCGTCAGGATCGTTCTGAAGTGCTCTCGATTCCGCCTCAAGTCGAGCTTTTGCCAGGAAGCCTGGAGCGCTACCTTGACACGGTAGAGGTCTGGCGTTCGAGTTGCCACGGGCCCACCACTGTTTTCAAAAACTTACAACTCCTTCCCCAGCCAGAACGCGCCACTTGGGCACAAGTTGGGCGCAAATTTCTGTGCCCAAGACCGATCCTCAAGGCCTGTTTCCCCTTCTACCCGGACTTACCGGGACTTACCAGAGGCACTCTCGTTGCAGATCGTCATCGTGAAAATAGTAGCCCTTATATAAGGGATAGCTCCGGTTACTCCGGGTGGCCGTCCCCGCCGTGCCACTCCGTCGCAAAACTCTAATCTGACTGTTGACGAATGAACGCGGCGATTGCTATTTGAGGGGGAGGATGCTGCACAACGGTCGCCTGCTATATGCGGATTGAATCGAATCTTCAGATCGTCTATTGGCCGGTGTCGAAGCTGACCCGCTACATCCGGAATCCGCGCAAAAACGATGCGGTTGTGGATCGGATCTGCGGGTCGATCCGCGAGTACGGCTTCGTCGTGCCGATTCTTGCGAAGGCCGACGGGACGGTGATCGATGGCGACTTGCGCCTTAAGGGGGCCATTAAGGAGGGTATCGCCGAAGTGCCCGTCATCGTTTGCGACGGCTGGAGCGAAGCCCAGGTAAAGGCGTTCCGCATAATGGTGAATCGCTCAGTGACTTGGGCAGAATGGGACGATGAGCTTCTCTCCCTGGAGTTACAGGAACTCGCCGGGGCGGACTACAACCTGGAGCTTACAGGATTCGATCCGCGCGAACTGGAAGACCCTGCTCACGCTGCCGGACAACGACGAGCAGGCCGACGTCGCCCCGCCGCTGCCAGAGAATCCCGTGTCCCGGCCCGGCGAACTGTGGCTGTGCGGCAACCGGCGCAACCAACATCGCATGCTTTGCGGAGACGCGACCAGCGCGGAGGCGGTGGCGCGCCTGCTGGGCGATCGCAAGCCATTCCTGCTCATAACCGACCCACCCTACGGTATCAGCTTAGATTCTGAGTGGCGCGACCGCGCCGGCCTGAACGGCTGTGGCGCCGCGGAGCCGAGCTATCTTAAGCACCGCACACGCCGGCCATACCGAAACGAGCATCTCGGGCGACACGCGTGCCGACTGGTCGGAAGCCTTCGCGCTCGTGCCCAGCCTGCAGATCGCGTACGTTTGGCACGCGAGCGTTTTCACGCGCGAGGTGCTGGATGGCCTGCTGCGCATCGGCTTCCTGCACCACCAGCAAATAATCTGGGATAAGCAGCGAACAGTTTTGACCCGCACGCACTATTGGTTTCAGCATGAACCCTGCTGGTTCGTTCGCAAGAAAAATGCGCCCTGGTACGGCAAGGCCGGCGAGAACTCGACGATCTGGGACTGCCCATCGCCAAAATTCATCATGGGCGGCTCCGACGAGGAAAAGTATCGATCACCCAACCCAGAAGCCAGTGGAACTCATGCGGCGCCCGCTGCTGAACCACACGAAGCGCGGCGAAGCGGTGTACGAGCCGTTCCTGGGCAGCGGCACCACGCTCGCCGCCGCGGAAATCACCGAGCGCGTCTGCTGGGGCATCGAACTGGACCCCAAGTACGTCGATGTGGTCGTCAAAAGGTGGCAAGGCATGACGGGCGGCAAGGCCACCCTGGAGGGCGACGGCCGCACGTTTCGACGAGATCGCCGAGGAACGCCAGCAGCAGGTGACCGCGTGAATCGCCCGCTGCCGGCGCGAGATCGCAGCCATCGAAGCCCAGATCCGGGCTGGCCATCCCGACCTGGAAGGGCTGTGCCTGGCTCTAGCGGACTGGTCGTTGCGAGTCGCGGCTGGTTCGGCAGGCGTCCCCAAATAGCCACGGATACGCCACAGTTGGCCCACGTTCGCGTGGAAGGGGGCAACTGGCAGGATTGGCCAACCCAGCCGCTAGCGCAGCTAGGCTTTCTTGATCAGACGGACCAGGCACCAACACCACGGCCCCGACCGTCGCCGTGATCAGACTGCCGATGAATCCACCGGCGCTGATGCCAAGTGCGCCAAAGATCCAGCCTCCGACGAAAGCGCCGACAACGCCGAGGACCAGATCTCCAATCAAGCCGTAGCCGCCGCCTTTCATCAACTGTCCGGCCAGCCAGCCGGCCACCAGGCCGATGAGCAGAAACCACAAGAGACGCATGTCGCTATTCCTCCGTGCGAGCCGCGACGCAGATCCGATGCCGCGCGCTCGTTCCAACGATCATGTCGCAAATGGACGGCGGGCGCAACCGGGTCCACTGCGGGGTTAGGCCACCGTTGGCGCACGTTTGGCTTAAGGGCGTTCGGGTGGCCAGGGCGGGGCGTGTGGGTCAACGGAGGGTGTGGGGCCAACTATGCGGGAATCGTGGCCACAAGCAGAAACGCCCGCCGCGGCTGGAGCCGGACGGGCGTGGAAGGGAGGGGCGGACAGATGCTACTTGCTGAGGCGGTAAGTACGCGAGCCGCCCTCCGGCTTGAACGATTCGACCGCGTACCCGGCCTTCTTCATGGCTCCGGCGACGAACCCGCGGACCGTGTGGCGCAGCCAGCCCATGCGCTCCATGATCTCCTCAATGCTGGCCCCATTCTTCCGTTGCATCATCTCGATCACCTGCGCCATCTTGCTGCCGTCGCGCGGCCCGGCAGTTTCCTGGGTCTTCGGCGCTTTCTTGCCCTTGGGCGCGGCCTTCGCCGGGGTGACCTTCTTCCCCGCCTTGCCCGTCACCGGCGCGGCCTTGGCGGCCTGTGCGCCAGCTTTCGGCTTCCCTGCCGCCTTCGGCCTTCGCGGGGACCGCCGCGGGCTTTGCGGCCTCCGGCTCTGGCGCGACCATCTGGCCGAGCTTTTCAACGCGCTCCCAAATCTTGCTGGCGGCCGTCTTGGGGTCCTTCAGCGCCTTCACCGGCTTCACGCCCGGCAGGCTGTTGTAAGTGGCCAGCAAGCGCTCCGCCGGCCAGCCCGCGAGCAGTTCGGCCAGTTCCTTCTGGTCCGTGAACAAATCAAAAGGCGTTTGGCTGGCGGCAGCGGCGGCCTCAGCGGTGGCGAATGCGGTGATGCTGTTGTCGTTATCGATGGTAAAGATCGTCATTTTTATTCTCCTGTGGCTGCGCTCTGGGCGGCCATGACGATTCATCGCTCTCAAGTGCTTGAAAGGCAAGGCCTTTGTGAAATAAATCGACGTTGGCGAACAGGTGGCGATGGTGGGCGGCGGTCGGCGCAGATGCACCCAGATAAGCCCAGAGGCACCCAAGAATGAAAAAAGGCCACGGCAGCAAATTCGGGCGGAAGAAGGAGGCGGCCATCGCCGCGTTGTTCTCGGGCAAGAGCCAGGCGGAGGCCGCCCGTATCGTGGGCGTCGACCCCAGCACGCTGAAACGCTGGCTGCGGTTGCCGGAATTCCAAGCCGAGTTCATGCAGGCCCGCCGGGACGCCATGACGTTGACGCACGCACGCATCCAGTACAACTGCGGAGCGCTGGCTTCGTGGGGCATCAAGCTGGTGGGGGATGCCAAGACGCCGCCTTCCGTCAAAGCGCACCTCATTCTGGGTTTGTTGGACCGCGGCGACAGGTCGCTGGAGCAGGACGACATCCTCGTGCGCATGGCGTCGATGGAGCGGTCTATGGAGGAGCAGAAGAACAAGCGGTAAAGGGGGTGATATGTGTCGTTAACATGCCGCTGGAAGGGAGGAAGTGGTCACAAATGAACGCCCGTGTCGCGGCGCTAGAATTGGTTCATTCAATGACGAACTTCAGGCTCCTCCGAATCAGTCTCGGCCTTCTCACTGCTTTCGCATGTTCGGCGCAGGCGCCGCAGCCTGATGGTGGTGGCGTCCGGCCGGGAAGTCTACCGATGTCCTGGCGCACGGGCGGCCCCACTTGCGGGGACGCGCCCGAATGGGAGATCCATGCCTACAACCCCGATCTTTATATCTTGCGGGAAAACGGATGCGTCAACTACGAGAAGCCGTTCCTGTACCTCCTCTTTGGAAACCAGAAAGCCTTTCTGATCGACACCGGAGCGGGTGAAAACCATGTCGCTGCCGCCGTCTCGGGGGCCATTGATGAGTGGGCCGCGCGCAATCATCGCGATGCGCCGCCTCTGATAGTCGGACACTCGCATGCGCATCGCGACCACACGGCTGGTGACGCACAGTTTAAGGCTCGCCCCAACACGACCGTCCTACCATTAACGATTGAAGCGACTATGCAGGCTTACGCTATCGCGAACTGGCCCGACGCTCTCGGCAAGATCGACCTGGGAGACCGCGTCCTCGACGTCCTCCCCATTCCCGGCCACGATGTGTTGAGTCTGGCTTTCTACGATAGGCAGACGGGAATCCTGGATGCTGGCGATAGCAGGCCGCTAACGGAGGCCGAGGCCGACACAGACCGGAGGGCGCGAACATGATCAGCAAGAATCTGTCGCGCCGGTTGGAACGGTTGGAAGCTGAAATCATGCCGCCGGAAGGAAAAACGGTTGTACTCAACATCCAATTCGTTACATCCGAACTGCAGGTTGTGGGCAGCCAAGAGTTGAAAATTCACATACCGCCACGACCGGCGAGGCCGAGGCGCTGGTGAAAGCCATCGCCAAACGACTTTGCCGGCTAGAGTCGCGCATCGCACCCGCCGACCGCAAGCCGCGCGTCACTTCCCGCCTAGTGCTGCGCGGGGTAGATCGCATTCCGGGCCTGGAGGGCGCCGCCTGCTGGAGAACGCTTTTGCCGGACGGCACTGTGTCCGAGAGCGTCGTGTTGGGCACGAGCAGCACCGGCCGCGCGGTATCCGAGGAGGAACTGGACCTGTGGGTGGCCGGCTTTCCCATCGAGGAGCAGGGGACGGCATACGCTTAATTAAGGCAACTGCCGCCGTTTATGAATGCCGGAACGAACACCCCTGCGGAGACCTCATGAGATCGGTGGTATCGCGGCTGGCGCGCCTGGAGCAGCTCAACCGGCTGCGCCCGCGACCGCAACGTATCCGCATTGAGCGCGGCTATTTGAAGACGCTGCCCGACGATTACACCGGGCCGCGGCACGTCGTTACCGTTAGGCAAATACCGCCAGAGGAAATAGCGCCGCCCGAACGCGACAGCAACTGGTTTGAATGGGAAGAACGCCCTGGCCCTGGACCAGCCGCAAACGCTACCGGCCCCGACGACGAACTCGTCATCCAGGTTCACTACGTGGAGATGAAACCGAAGGCCTGAATCCGCGAACACGCTGGCCAGACCGCTACCTATCATCAGCGAGCGCAGGGCGTTAGAATCGCCTCATAGGGAGGGGCTGAAACGTGAATCCTGGTCATCTCCGAAAATGGAGGAGCACTCGATGCCACGACACGTTTCAACGACCCGGCGACATCACGTCGAGTTTCCAATGCGGGCGACGATGGAATATCTCGCTGGCCGCATCGAACCGGCCGAATTTGAGCACTGGGCACCGCTTGACGCCATGCAACAGCTTCGCCGAAACCTCGAATTAGGGAAACGGATCTCGAAGATTTCGATTGCCTCGCACTCCGGTCGGGACGACGGTCTTGTGATAACCTTCGCAAAGCCCGACTGAAATGTTCGCCGGCCAGACCGCTACCGATATGAACGAAATATGAGGCCGCAACACGCGCAAAGAGCGCCTTGGGCCTGTGCCACGTCGCGGGATCTCCATGAGAAATGCTACTTAGGTACATATGGCTGTTTGCGCGTCGCAAAAACGGACTGCCGGGCTCGCGCCGCCCTTGACCGCCCCGCAGGGCAGATAGAAACCCGTCATCGTTGCGCTTAAGACAGACGCAGCGCAGAGGGAACCCGATTGCCGCTACGGCACTCAGGAGCAGGACAACGCCAATCCGTTCAACTTGATTGACGAGTCTTCCGCGTACACGTGCCAGAAACCGCTACCGATATTAGCGGACATCAGGCCGCTCCTGGCCCGCCAGTTCCGAGCGCTGCAAGGCCGGCGTCAGGACCTGGAGATCCGGGCGATCTTATTCGGGTCGAACTCTGTAAACCACGAACCGGCGCCAGGGCGGGGCTGAATAACCATGGAAGCCGCACCGCCTCGGCCCGCTCCCATGCTAAGACGACGGCGCTTGCAGCGGCGTGGCCAGCCCGTCTAAGACTCATTTAATGACGACATCAGGCGGGGCGGCGCCTCCAGGACTGTTGTCTCCGGCGATTCCTGCCGCGGTCAAAGTATTCGGCTGGCAGTTCACCAGCAGCACATCCGGTCCGGCTTCGCCCGAAAACGCATTCTGCTGGAAGTTGAGGGCCGCCGGTCCGAACGTACACGTGTCCGCAGTCACCCCTGACCCGTTCGCCGCCTGGTTGGCCTCGAAGCGATTTTGTGTGATTCCGGCGACGCTCACTTGGCTCAAGCGGACGCCACCACCCGTGTTCGCCGCATTTCCGTCGAAGGCTGTCTTGGTAAGCGTCAGATTATCCCGTTCAAAGAGCAGCCCGCCGCCGTTGATGCCTGCCTTGTTCCGGGTAATCTGCGAGTTCGAAATGGACACGGGGAAAACGACGTCGCCTTTAGCCCAAATCCCACCGCCATCCAAGGCCGCCTTGTTGCTCAGAAAGTTACAGTTTTCAGCTTTCAGGCCGCCATCAGAGACATTCAGCCCTCCGCCGGAAGACTTTGACGTGTTCTTGGCGAAAACGCAATTCTTAAGGACGCATCGCCAGTCGCTGTACAGACCGCCACCGTCCCCACCTGCCTTGTTGTACCGAACGGTGCATGTTTCCATCTCGAAATTCCCCAAAGCGTCTATGCGAGTTGTTATTGAGCAAACGCCGCCCCCGTGTTGAAGAGCGGTGTTGTTTGTGATGCGCGTGTTGTGAAAATCTGTAGCCTCGCAATCCAGGAACATGCCTCCGCCCGACCCGTCGGCGGAGTTGTTCGCCACGCGATCACTCCGTGACGAAAACCCAAAAACATAAGCGAACACACCGCCTCCGTTCGTGAAAGCGGTATTACCGATGACGTCGTTCGATTCCAAATCGATCCCGATGCCACCCGCAGCGATCCCTCCGCCGCTACCGGTCTGCGCATGATTGTCTTCAATGGCGTTGCCAACCAGGTCAACGCTTTCGGTTACGGATAGGCGAACTCCCCCACCCGTCTCGCCAGCCAGGTTACTCTCTATATCGTTCTCCATCAGCAAAACATCGCGGCATTCCGTTATGCACAGGCCGCCTCCCTCGACCGCTGCCTGATTAGCCACCACATTGTTGTCCATCACGGTGATGCTACGGCATTCGCCAATTCCAATTCCGCCGCCGTAACGCCCGAGGTTCCACTCCGGCGGGTAGGTTCCATAGCCGCCAAAATCACACGCTAAGATGGAAATCGACTTCGACTTATTGTCAATACAGAGCCCGCCGCCCAAGCTGTGAGGCGCCATGTTGCCGGTGAATATAGATTGCGATACCGCGACATTGCGGCTCTTCGTAACCCGGCCTCCACCGCCGCCGCCCTGCTTGGGCGACATATCGACTGAATTCGCAAGATTGGTAAGGATCCGGCAGTTCAGAACGCGCGAACCATGGCACTCGCTCAAATGAAAGCCGCCGCCCGCTTCATCCGCCTGATTGTTCTGAATGCAGCAGTCGACAATGTCGATTTCGCATCTCGCCGCTTTGATGCCCCCGCCCTTCTTGGACTTTCCCCGCTGGATGGATAGATTGCTCAGTGTTACGCCTGTGGCATCCGAGATGTCGAACACCGGGCCCAGGCGCTGCCCGTCCACAAGCGGGCGAATGTCACAGAAATCGCCGGGGTCCGGGAGTTCGGACCCGCTACTGAGCTCGCCGGTAACCGTGATGTCCGAGTATGCAGCCCCGGCCATTTCGACGTTCTCTTTATACTCGCCCGTCAACACAATCAGCTTCTTATCCGGAGCATTAAGATGGGCCAGTTCGTCCACTCCATGCTGGATGGTGGCATATGGGCCGCTTCCTGGCGGAACATTCACCCGGTTGTCGCCTGTGAAGGTATCGTTGCCGTTAGTGCTATCCGAATACTTGACAACGTCCTGTTGCGGCCTCAGCGTGGGCATTGGCAACCCTTTCTGTTACGCGAGTCTCAATCAATGTTCCCGCCAGGCAGCGACTCCGCGCCGAGCGTGCGAGCCAGTGTAACACAATGAATTCGGCGGCCTCGCGCTTACCCGCCTCAAGACGGCACAGATCCGGGATCTGGAAGTTGGGGAGGTTGGCTGGACGCTAAGACACCGAGAGACCAACACCAGACGTAGCACCCGTCGGAGTTGCATACGTATACAACGTGAAAAGAAGACGCTCCGGGCGGATCGTCAAACAGGAAGCAAATCCACTTGGTCGTGTTGTCGCGAAACCGCCTAAAATGGCGACGTCTGCTGGCGGTCTCCCCGTAATAGCGATAGCGCTTTGCAAGCGAAAATGCCGCCACAGAACCGTTACCGATAACGCCGCACAACGTACCCGCCTTGTGGCAGGCCTTTCGAACCGGGACAGCCACCCCCTGCGTAGTTGGCCGCCGCGAAGCCGGTGCCACACTGTTCTACAGTTTCGAAAACGCCCCGTCCGTGTTGGAGCGCGGCCAATGGCCTCGGGCCGTGGATCATTCCAAATTTCCGAGCCATGACGGTTTTTTCCCGACTATAGAAGAAAGGAAGACGCCTCGCCGGGTTCGCTTCTTCGAGCGCACAATAATCTGAATGGCCACCCGAATAAGCGCGTGGTAGAGCGAAGCTCGCCTAGTCGCCTGCAATAGCGGCCATTGCCGGCCCTGGTTGGAGCGCTTTACTGCTGCTCGCGCTTCTTCGGACGGGGGTGGTGCGTTTCGGCGATGCTCGGCTCGCCCGCATGGTCGAACAACTCGGGGTGCAGATAATGACCCTGGTCGGCCTTGGCTTTCTCAACTTCCACCGGAATGCGGTGCGCGTTGGCCCAGGCATCCTGGCGAATGCCAGTCACTTGCCAGGAAACTTCCACATTCGGTCTGTCCGTCCGGATGGCGAACGCGTTCTGGTTGACTTTGGATGCCACCCAGGCGTGGGCCGGCTGGCCTATGGTGGTGAGCTGATAGCGGAAATCGCTATTGAGCGCTTGGAACCAGCCAGGCAGTGTCACGATGGCATGACCGGAGCCATCGGTGGTGACGTTGCCATTGTACACGTTCATCATGTCCGGCGATTCCACGAAGGAGTGGTAGAGGTATTTATTGGCTGGGTCCAGTGGATGATCGATCTGGAAAGAGCCGCCGCTCTTAGAGAGATTTCCCGTGACGATCACGTCGCCGTAGAAGTTGCCGGCGGGGACGCCTGCAGCATTGATTCCAGCGCCACCGCCCCCATAGGCATCGACCGCATCGCCTGGGAATTGCTGCCCCTGTCCGCCGGTGAAAATTCCGCCGGCCCCTCCGATGCATACGTTGCAGCCACTGATGGAGTCACCGCCGAGTGCGTTAATTCCGGCCCCGGCCCAGTCGCCGTTGCCCCCGAAGGCATTAACGCCGTTGCCGCCGTATTGGTCTGGTCCGCCCGCTCCTCCAGTTGCGCCGACACCCGAGCCGACACCCCCTAGGCCGCCGTTGCTCGAGGCGCCGCCTGTAGCGTCGATGCCGTCGCCGCCTTGGTTAGAGCCGAAGCCACCGGTGCCAGAGAAAGCTGGGCCACCGTTAGTCGCGCCTGATCCTCCTCCGCCTAGCGCGCCTACAGCTTGCTGCCCAGCTCCCCCGGTAACGCCGCCGAGGACGCTCACTCCTGCCCCCGCCGTGTTGACGACGGTGAAGGCAGCGCCATCGGGCGAGGCCACGGTACCAAGGAATGGCAAACTGATCGAGGTTCCCGGTGGGCCCTGGGGGCCTGCCGGACCTGCCGGACCCGCCGGACCAGTCGAACCTACCGGACCTGTCGGACCCTCGCCTCCTATCGTTACGTCGAAGTTCGCGGCGCCGTTCGCGGTCACCTCGAGGTTGTAGGTGCCAGGCTTCAGGTTCGCGGGCAAGGCCGCGACGATTTGCACATTGGTGAAATTGCTGCCAACAGTGAGTGAATAGATCCCCAACGAGACCGTCGGCTTGCCGGTGGGTGGCTGCAACCCCGTGCCTTTAATCGTGATGTAGGTGAGGGTGGAATTAGCCGACGCGCTCAATATGTCGGTTTGCGCGTAGGCTGCGCCAGCCAGTGCCAGTAGCGCGCAGAGCGCGATGCATCGGCCCAGCGGCATAAGACGTCCTTTGCATGTATGGTGTGTCATCGTTTTATCTCCTTTCCTAATTTGCTCGGAAGAACTGAAATCCATCCACCAGGTAATGCGTAAAATCGTGGGACGATCTTCGAGTAATGTCACATAGCAACCCTTTTTTCTTTCTCGGCGTCCGTCTTGCGCCGCGGCCGGCGATGGCCCTCCGCCAGAAGGGAGTGCATGTTGTCCCGGCAGCACTCCCAAACCCATGACTGCGTCATCCAGTTCTTTCGCTTGCCGTGCGCGCCGTCCCAAGGCAAGGTCGTCATGGCTAGCGATATTGACCAATAAGAGGCACAAAATGAACGAGTTAACCGTAGTTGACAAAGCAAACGAATGGCGGCGGATGAAGAGCCTCGTGCTCGATTCTGTTTCGTCGCCGATCAGCAAGAGGGTCTACAACATGGCCCTGGACGAGTTCTTCGGCTGGGTACGCCCAGGAGCCGCGGCCCGGCTTCACCAAGGCCACCGTGAGCGCATGGCGCGTAACCCTGGAGGAACGCTGGCTGGGGTCGTCAAGCATCATCGTGCGGATGTCGGCCATCAGGAAACTGGCGGTGGAGGCCACGGATAACGGCCTGCTGGCGCCGGAATTGGCGGCTGGCATCCAGCGCGTGAAGAGCGCGAAATCCATCGGCGTGCGCGCCGGCAATTGGCTGTCGCTCAAGCAGGCACAAACGCTGCTCAACGCGCCGGACATCACAACGACGAAAGGTCTGCGCGACCGCGCCATAATCGCCGTGCTGCTCGGATGCGCCCTGCGCCGGTCGGAGGTCGCGGCGCTTACGATGGGGCACATACAGCAGCGCGATGGCCGCTGGTGCATTGTGGATCTCTACGGAAAACACGGGCGCGTGCGGACCATTCCGATGCCGGTGTGGGTGAAAGTGGCGATTGACTCCTGGACAGCTCCGGCCGGCGTGGTGGACGGCTACGTCTTCCGCCCCGTCATTCGCGGCGACACTATGCGGGGCGCGGTGTTGTCCGAGAAGGTCGTGTGGCAGATGCTCCGGCCCTATGCCAAGGCTGCCGGCGTTGCGGGGATTGCGCCCCATGATTGCCGGCGCACGGCTGCAAAACTCTGTCGCGCCGCTGGTGGTGAACTGGAGCAGATCCAGTTGCTATTGGGCCATGCGAGCGTCCAAACGACCGAGCGGTATCTAGGAACCCGCCAAGACCTGGTCCACGCTCCCAACGACGGGATCAAATTGAGGGTGGCGGTGTAGCGGCGGCGCACAACCCGGTCACATCCGAAACGGTACCCCTCTTCCGCCGTCCGCATTCGGTCCATCATGAATCAAACCGGGCATCGGTCGGTGGTGCGGCGATACATCCGGGATGGCAGCTTGTTCAGGGAGAACAGCGCGGGGAAACTCGGACTGTAACGAGCCTCGATCTACTCTTGATATCCTTGCACCGAGAGCAGCTTGGAGCTAATCTGCTAATGGGGAGTCGCGCCTGTGCGGAACGGTCCGAGAAAACCGATGGCAGACCAGGTACGAAACCAGCTCGCATTGTTGACGGCTTGGCTCTTACTTCTGGCCGGTCAAACGCCCATGCTCCGTTCGCAAGAGGTGGACCGAGCGTCCAAGATCTACGCAGACAACTCGAAGAGCGTCTTCCTCCTACAGGCGAAATCGGATGCTGGGGACGTGGTGGCCCAAGGTACTGGATTCCTGGTAGCGGGCGGAAAAATCGTGACAAACGAGCATGTAGTCCGTGCGGGCCACATCTTTGTGGACCTGGGCGCTGCGAAGCTGCCCCTCGCTGTCGAAAGGGTAGACGCATTCAACGATTTGGCCGTTTTGACGGCCAGTGCCGAATTATCAGTCAAACTCTTAACACTCGCCAACAACCTGCCCGCACCGGGCGCGGCAGTCTTTGCGATTGGCAACCCCGCCGGTCTGGAGCGGAGCATCAGCACAGGCGTTGTCTCCGGCATTCGGACATTCAGCGGGAGAGAACTGATTCAAGTAACCACGCCGATTTCCCCCTGTTCGTCCGGCGGGCCGATCTTCAATGGCCGGGGAGAGGTTGTCGGGGTCGCAGTGGGTATATTACAAGAAGGCCAGAACCTCAACTTTGCCGTCCCGGCGACATTGGTCCAAAGGTTACTTAGCGGAGAGGTTGTAGCCAGCGGCGATGTCACGGCTCTTTTGGAGAAGGTTGAGAGCTTGAAAAGTGCACGCGATCAACACGAATATGTTCAGGAACCCGGCTCTGATTGGCAAAAGATCAACTCCCAGATCAATTCCACATTACAAAGCGCCATTGAACAGGCTGGCAATAATCGCAACCTCCTGTTAAGCGTAGCCAGGGAGGCTGCGGACCTCAACGCTGATCTCGCCATTAGCGCGGCTGAGCGGGCGCTTATCGTGAGCCCCTCCGCAGACGCGAACCTAATTCTAGCTAAGGGCTGGCGCAAGATTAACTAGTATCAAGAAATCGGAAAGCAATCATTACGTGATGCTTTGAGGGTCGCCATCGACGGGCCTCCACACTGCCTGTAAGCTCTGTAAATATTGGAAGAGTCGCAATCACAGCCCGCCTCCCCATGCCTCTCTCGATTGTGTTATAGTTCCGATTGCAATACTCGACGAGTCGGAACTCTAACATTATGCGCCCACTCTCCTTCGACCCCCAAGCTCTCCGCAAGCATCTCCTGCGCCACAAAATCGCTACTTTGCCCGAACTCAAAGCGGCTCTCGGCACCAGCGCCGACCTCACCGTCTTTCGAAAACTCAAGCTCCTGGATTACCTCTCCAGCTATACCCATCGCGGACGTTACTATGCCCTCCGCGAAGCCGCCCGCTTCGACGACGTCGGCCTGTGGTCCCACGATGCAGTTTGGTTTTCCCGTCACGGCACCCTCGTCTCCACCATCGAGTCCTTCGTCAACCAGTCCCCGAACGGCTGGTTCGCCGATGAACTGGCCGACGTTCTCCATGCTGAGGTCCAAGATCCCCTCCACGATCTCGTGCGCGCCGACCGACTGCGCCGCTCCGAGGTGGCCGGACGATTCCTCTATACCTCCGCCGATGGCCGGCAAGCGCGCGATCAACTCCGCACCAGGCAAACCGCCCAATCGGTTCCTCTGCTGACCGATGCTTCCGCTCTCCAGGTATCTCCCGATGAACTGAAAGCGGCCATCTTGCTTTTCTACAGCCTGCTCGACGAGCAGCAGCGTCGTTTGTTTGCCGGGCTCGAATCCATCAAGCTGGGACACGGAGGCGATAGCGTTCTGGCCGAATTCCTCGGTCTGGACCCGCACACCGTCGCTCGCGGACGCCAACAATTGCTCGATCAGAATGTATCGACGGGGCGCACGCGCCGTTCCGGTGGTGGACGCAAACCAGTCGAAAAAAAACCGCCGACATCGTTACGCTGATCGAGTTCCTGCTGGAATATGATACCGCTGGCGATCCCATCACCGGGTTGAAGTGGTCTCGGCGCACTACGGAGAAAATTGCCGTAGCGTTGGGCGACTTCGGTGTCAGCGTTAGCCCTAACACCGTCGCTCGCCTTCTGCACCAGATGGGCTATTCCCTGCGCGTCAATCATAAGAAACTCTCTACCGACTTTAGCCCCGACCGCAATGATCAGTTTCTCTATCTGAGCGATCTTCGTCAGCGTTTCCAACGCCGTGGCCTGCCCATCATCAGCGTTGATACCAAGAAACGCGAACTGGTCGGCAACTTCAGGAATCCAGGCGCCCGTTGGGATCTGTCTCCCCGCCCGGTCAACGACCACGATTTCCGCTCGGATTCCACCGGTGTCGCCATCCCTTACGGCATCTACGATCTGCTCGCCAATCGGGGGTCGGTCATGGTGGGCGTCTCGCATGATACTTCCGCCTTTGCGGCGCACGCCATTGCGCATTGGTGGCGCCAAGAAGGTGAGGTCCGCTATCCACGATCCCGGCAACTCCTCATCCTGAGCGACACCGGTGGCAGCAATGGCGCTCGACGCCGCACCTGGAAAACCGAGCTCCAATCTCAACTGGCCGACTCCCTCGGTCTGACTCTCACCGTGGCCCACTATCCGACAGGCGCTTCCAAATGGAACCCCATTGAACACCGCCTCTTTTCAGAAATCTCCAAAAACTGGGCAGGTGAGCCACTCGACAGCTACCAGAAGATCCTCAACTTCATCCGCTCTACCAGAACGGAAACTGGCTTGTCGGTCACCGCTCAACTCGACCGTCGCAACTATCCCACTGGCACCGAACCGACACCCGAACAGCTTCAATCCCTTCGACTGAAACCGCACGAGGTTCTACCGAAGTGGAACTACACCATCTCACCCAATCTGTGAAGTTGTTTTTGCGCCAGCCCTAAGGAACTAGACCTTAAGGCCTGGTTTGCAGACGCGGCGGGGAAGGCCGCCCTGCTGGACCGCGCTGAGCGGTCTGTACGAGCGGCCGCCCGTTTATCTAAGATACCGACGCCAGAGATCCATTTCCAACTCGCTAACGTACTCGAAGATCGCGGTACGTACGTAGAAGCCGAAGACAATTTCCATCGTGCCTTGAATCTGAGCAAAGGTGGCATCAATAATGAGATTCATTTGAATAGCATTCGGGGAATAGTTAGAACAACCTACGCTTTAGGAAAGTTGGACGACAACAAGATTTGGTTTAAGGCATTGGTCAACACAGGAGAAGTGAACGCTTGGGATTGGCAACAACAGGGTAGACGCCTCTTCGACACGAACCAATATCTAGAAGCTGGTCAGACCTACCAACAGGCCGCCATCCTTGGGGGACACTGGACCAATTGGTGCGATGCTGCCAAATCATATTCGCTCGCGTCTGGCCAGGAGGAATCTATCCTTCTGTGTGCGAGGAAGTGTATTGGTGAAGGCGCGGGCAAGAAAGATTCTGAAGGACACCTCTCGTTTGCCCACATGCAAATCGCGGACGTGCTGAACCAGCGCGGCGTCTACGAGGAGGCGCTGAGTCACGCCAAGGAGTCCAATGTTCTGGCCCCCGAAGGAGCTTGGTCTTACGATTCCCAAGCCGTTGCTCTAATTGGGCTTCGACGATTCCAGGAAGCGATCAACTCAGCCAAGCAGGCAATTCGCTTGTCCGACGGAAAATATGGCCAGATGCATTTTCGCCTCGGGTATGCATATTTCGAAACCGAAAACTGGCAGTTCGCGAAGCAGAGTTATGAGAAAGCGGCGGAGTTGATGCCGACGGAAGAAGCATCCGCCTACAATGTGGCCCTCTGCAACCAGCGAATGGGTTTATACCTAGGTCTTTGACCGCATGAAAAGATTCTATAATATATTGTTTATGGAGAATCTTTGGGCCTATACTGGGGCATGTGCCGCCCCCTTGAGCATGATATTGCAAGAAGTATCAACTGGAGATTAAGCAGCTTCCTTGCGAGCCGGCATTCAGCAGGTGCGAGTGGTGTTGCGGGCACTTGCCTTAGAGCAGTTGTCGGAGGCTTGGCCGCGCCGGCAGTGGCCAAGATGGTGCATCTGACGCCGCAGGCGGTGCGGCGGATCGGCCATCGGTATAAGCGCGCGGGCTGCCGGGCGCGCTCTACGAGCGGCCCGGGCGGGGCCGAACTTTTGGACGACCCCAGAAACAGCGGATCATCGCCATGGTTTGTAGCCAGCCGCCGGATGGCTATGCCCGTTGGACCGTTCGTCTGGTCGCCGAACAGGCCGTCAAGCGCAAACTGGTGCCCCAAGTGGGGCGGGAGACGGTGCGGATCTTGTTACTCAGCCACGACCTGAAGCCGTGGCGGGAAAAAAATGTGGTGCGTGGCGGAACTGAATCGGGAGTACATCCAAAAGATGGAAGACGTTCTGGCGACCTATGAAAAGCCCTACACTCCTGCCGAACCCGTCGTCTGCCTGGACGAGAAGCCGGTCACGTTGCACGCCGACATCCGGCCTCCGATTCCTGCTGCCCCTGGCCGGACGGCAAAACGGGACAACGAGTACAAACGATGCGGCACGGCCAATGTCTTCTGCGCCGTGGAGCCGAAAGCCGGTCGGCATTTCACCCTGCCCACCCCCAACCGCTCCGCCGCCGAATTTGCCCAGGCGCTGGAGACGGTCGTGCGCAGCTATCCCGGGGCGCGAAAGATTCACCTGGTGATGGATAACCTGAATATCCATGGCCGGAAGTCCCTCACCGACTATTTCGGAGAGGAAAGGGGAGGTCGATCTGGAACCGCCTCACGGTCCATTACACGCCCAAGCATGGGAGTTGGCTGAACCAGGCGGAAATCGAGATCAGCCTGTTTTCACGCCAATGCCTGGGCAAGCGCAGGATTCCCACCTTGAGCATCTTGCGACGGGAGTCCCGCGCCTGGAACCGTCAGGTCAATCGGCATCGGGTCAAGATCAACTGGCAGTTCACCCGTAAGAGGGCACGCGCAAAGTTCGGCTATAAAAGGAATCTGTTTATGCGGTCAAAGACCTAGACGCAGCGAAATGGTTTGAAGAGGTCCTCCGGCGCAATCCCAAACGGACAGACAGGCAAGAACTTCTGGATCGAATCTCAGTTCTGCGAAGCCACTAAAATGGCCCTCGAATAGCAGCACGATGGCTTGGGTGGTGCGCGTTAGGGTGCGGTAAGGCCTATTGTGGCGGACGGCAGACCTTGCAGGGCGTGTAGCCCTTCGCCTGGGCATCCTTCACGTTTCAGATCGGGAAGCGTAGCGATCTGGTCGCGGAGCAGCAGCTTTCGCAAGGAATCGGGCGAGAAGGCGAGAGGTCTCATAATGTTATAGTTACGACTGAACAGGCCGTACAATCGAGACTATAACATAAATCAGGACCAAATTGGCGAAACGGTCGGATCAACGCCCTCTGCCCATGAACATTGAGGAAGGGGAGCAGTACGAGAAAATCAAGCGGAATGCGTAGCCGTCGATAATGTTGATATCGCGACTACCGCTGAACGGTTATTGTTGCGTCGGCCCTTAGCTTTGGCACGACGGTAGATACGTGCATTCCTCCGCTGGTCCTCCGCTGCTCCAGCGGTGGCCGGGCGAGAAGCCCCAAGACATATTACCGACGGCTAATTGCTGAACATCGGAGGCCTCGCCTAGAACCTTCGACACAACGCCGCTTTGGACTTTGATCTGGTGGTCGCTTTCGTCCAGCTCCGTTACTGTTCCCGTGACGAGCACCTGAGGTTGGCTGGCTGGTGCTGCAGTGTCTTTCTTTGCGCTTTGCGCTGTCGCTTGAGCCGATGCGAGGGCGCTGGTTGTGAGGGCGAAGAGAACAATGAAAAGCCCCTTCGTCAGGCGGGTTGATGTGAGCATTTTTGTGAAACTCCTTCGGCGGCCTTTCCCTTTCGTCGCAGCTTGTTCATTGGTCCCACCCTGCTTACGCAGCAACCGCTCAGCAGCGGCATATCTTAGCAGCGCGGCTTTTGCGCGTCAGCTTCCTTTGGGGACGCGAAAAGTGTACGACCGCAGCGCGCGCCACGCGCGGTCACGCGCGATCTCCCGAAGCGACAGTACATAGTCGCCGGGAGTGAGGACCGAAGCCGGCAGCCGTACCAGCAAGCTGTTCCCCGAAGAGCGAGGGAGCCGGCTCTGCTTCCACAACTCCACACCGTCGGCATTGCTAAGCGCTGCTTCATAGAAACTGGAATCCGCGCCAGGCTCGGGCAGCAGCAAGCGCACGGCGGCGCCATCCTGCCCTGGAGTGACCATCGAGGGTCCGCCGGCGGAACGCATTTGGCCGGGCGCCAGAACAAACGCCACCAATGGCGCGGGCGCGAGTCGCCCCTGGGCCGCAATTTTCTCGCGCAGATCGAGAACCGCTCGATTCGTCCGGCCCAGGTTTACGGTCAACAAACCGATGCACCCAGCCAGCAAGACGCATGTGGCGGCCCAAGCGAAGCGCGTCGCAAGCGCCGGTGGCCGCAACCAACCAGGCGCCGGCCTCGCGGACCTTTTCCGCGCGCGAAAGCCGGCGGCGGCTTGCTGCCGGGCTTCCCATTTCCGGCGCCGCCGCGGCGACGCCAGGAAAACAGTTTCGAACTGGCGGCGTTCGCGGGATGCCAGAAACCCGCCGACGTAGGCGTCGATCAGGGCGTCCTCCAGGCACACGAGACGATCGAACAGGCGATCCTCCATGAAGACGCGTTCTTCCAAGCGTTCCAAGGCGGGACCGGGAGGAAAAAGCCCCAGCAAGTATCCGATCAACTCCGAATCTCCATTAGGCTGTAATGGCGCGTTGCCTGACATATGCTTTAGCCGTAAACGATTCTATCTAAAACGCCGGTTGCGGCGGCTCCTACGCGGTTCGCGTGCAAATACCGCAGGGCGGCCCAGTCGAGAGCAGCCGCGCCACCCTCCCCACCGCCCATATCCGATATGTCGCACACGGGCGATTTCGTTTCACGAATTCCCCCAGCCTGAGGTGAAATCCTCGATTCGCCGCAGGTCGCCTGTTCGCGAAGTGCCCGCCCGACCCACCTGCGTTGCAACCGCGGGACCCGGCAGCGGTACCGTCGTCATCGATTTCGGAGTTGGGGCTGGTTAGTCGATTCACGAGGCAATCCCTCCTTCAAACATGTTGAACCCACCGGCGTGGATCTGCCGGCGACGCCACGCGCAAACGCCGCAAATAACGCACAAGCACTGTCGCCGCCGGCTTACTCCTGAACGTCTCCGGATGCAAAGGCGTCCTTCCATCGCGCGCTCCTCTGAGCCAGTTTCTCCGCCACTTTCCGATCGTGCGCCAGTTTGTTCGTGGCGCGATCAGCCGCGGCCCGATCAGCCGCCAGCTTGTCCGAGGCCAACTTACGCTCCGCCGCCAGCTTGGACGCGGCAGCCGCATCCGGGACGATTCTCACGCGAAACGGGCTGTCGCCCGCGAATTCAAATCCGCCGCTCCCGACCATGCCCGCGAAACTGTCCCCGGCATGGATGGGGCGCACAAGATAGACCTCCCGCTTAGTAGGGACGACTTCCTTCGCCAGCTTATCCACCGTCTCGCGGTCCCGCGCTAAGTCCGCGGTCAGCCGGTCCAAGAGGCGCTGGTCAACGGAAATGGAGCGTTCCGCCAGTTTGCGCGATTCAGCCAGTTGGGCTGCCGCCAGTTCGTCTAACTTCAGCTTAACGGCGGCGCCAACCGAAACCGCTCCCACGACGAGCAGGGACAGCCGCAATACTCGCATGGTTGTCATATTACCCCTCCTCGCTGCCGGCACAAGCACTACGGCTACTCAACCTCTCCCCCGGTGCACTGTTTCGCCGCCACAATGCGGGCATGTCCACCGATTTTGGCGATATAAGGCATCGTAAATAAATAAACTTTACATCTAGTGCGCTGATGTGTTATGACGTTGGGCATGGACACCGATGCCCAACTCGCCCAGTACTTTGCTGGCATGTGGCCGCATCTGGACGAACACGCCCGCCGTTTGGTGGCCGCCAGCAAAGCCGTGGAACTGGGGTATGGCGGAATTTCGCGGGTCAGCCGCGCCTGCGGCCTGTCGCGCGTCACATTGACCAAGGGTGTTGAGGAATTGCAGGCCGCGCCGCTAGCCCCGGGCCGGATTCGCCACGAGGGCGGCGGACGACACGCGTTGACATCCAACGATCCCGGCTTGGCCCCCGCCTTGGACGGCATGGTTGAGCCCACGGCGCGCGGCGACCCACAGTCGCCCTTGCGCTGGACCTGCAAGAGCGCCCGCACGCTTGCGGCGGAACTGACGGCGCGGCACCACCCGGTCAGCCACACCAAAGTCACCCAACTCCTGCGGGAGGATGGCTACAGCCTGCAGGGCAACCGCAAGACCGAGGAGGGGGACGATCATCCCGATCGCGACGCGCAGTTCCGGCATATCAACCGAGCCGTCAAACACGCTTTGCGGGCGGGCGAGCCCGTCATTTCCGTGGACACGAAGAAGAAGGAATTGATCGGCAATTACCAGAACGCAGGGCCGCCAATGGCGCGAAACGGGGACAGCGGACAAGGTCAACGGGCATGATTTTCCCGGCCCCGAGGTGCCCCGCGCCTATCCCTACGGGATCTACGATCTGGGGCGCAACGCCGGCTTCGTCAACGTGGGCACGGACCACGACACGGGCGCGTTCGCGGTGGCTTCGATCCGCGGCTGGTGGCGCGCCGAGGGCCGCCGCCTGTATCCGCGCGCGCGGCGGTTGCTGATCACCGCCGATGGCGGTGGCAGCAACGGCTGGCGCCTGCGGCTGTGGAAATGGGAGTTGCAGCGCCTGGCCGACCAGACGGGGCTGACGCTGACGGTCTGCCACTTCCCGCCGGGCACGAGCAAATGGAACAAGGTGGAGCACCGGCTGTTCTCCTTCATCTCGTCCAACTGGCGCGGCGAACCGCTGCGCGATTACGAGACGGTAGTGCGGCTGATCGCCGGGACGACGACGGCCAAGGGCTTGAAAGTGACCTGCCGCCTGGATCACCGCAAGTACCCCGTTGGGCGAAAGATCACGGATGAAGAGTTTGCCCATGTCAATCTGAAGCCCGACAAATTTCATGGCGAATGGAACTATACGATTCATCCAAGCAACTAACGCCAGTTGTAAATGTTATTTATTTACGACGCCTAAAGCTCGACATAGCAATCGCAGTCGAGCTTGCGTTGGAAGTTATAGTACGGCATTCTCGGTTTCATTTCTTCAGCTCCTCGACGATGCCGTTAAGACCAGTCGGGGCAACCTTGACCCGATAGGATGCCCCCGATTCATCCTTGACTACCAGGAAACCATCCTTGCCAATCGAAAAAGAAACAATTTTCAACCACTTGTCGAAGTTCTTGCTCGTCTGTATCCGGGTGGGTTTGAACTTTTCCGTACCCCCGGCAAGTTTTCCATCGCGGGCGGCCTCCATCGACCCCGAGTAGTTCAACACCGCCAGCGCCGGACTACCTTGCAGCGAGATAGACATTTCGCGACCCTCGATAGTCGAGTAAAAAACGCCACTGCCTCTGGGCGCCCCCGCGGCTCCGCTCGGGATCGTGATTCCGTCGGCGGAGACATATTTTGACAGATCCGCGGCCGCCGGTGTTGCGGGTACGGTCAACTTGGCCACCGCCCCACGCACGCACAGAGCACGCGCGGCGCCCATACTTCCGACCGTTGTCATACGGTTTCCGCCCCCGAAGTCAAACTCCCAGATAGCGTCCTGATCTACTCTTTGGGACCGGCTCCAGACATTCATCCGGGCGTACATATAGTGAGTCTTCCCGGTCGGGTCTCCGCTGAGCTTGACGACCCCGCCTTTCACATGCCGCTCCGCCGCCGATTTGTCGTAAATCTGTTCCAGTTCCTCGATGGTGGGCAGGCGCCAATCGTGAAATCCCGCAAGGTGGGAACTCCGGCAGTAGGCCGCCGCCTGTGGTTGGCTGAGGAGACCGTACGTTGGCGGTGCGTAGCCGCCATTATCCTGGGCTGCCCACATCAGCTTCGTGCCGGGGTCTGTCCAGACCTGGGCGGAAGTCTGCGCGCGGGCTGCGATGCCGGGGCCGACAACGGATTGCACGACGATCGCCGCGCACGCCAGGGCAAAGCCTCTAACCACGTTTATAGCCGCTCGCGGCAATTTGACAGGCCGCACCGGTGAAATTTGGCGCATGAGCACAACTCTCCCTTCCAATCGCAAAAGCAGTTTCTTTTTCGGGCTGCCACGACCGACGCGGCAGCCAGAGTCACACCGGGATATGCCACGCAGCGCGATTTCGTTTCAGGAACCGCCGGCGGCACCGGTCGGGCCCAGGAGTTTCGCGAGGCGAGCCCGCAGGCGAAAAATCCGCGTTCGGATTCCGGCGGGCGAAAGGCTCCAGCGCGTGGCCAACTGTTCGGCCGTCGAACCATCCACGTAATACTCTTCCAGCAATTCGCGGTCGCCGGGCTGCAATTTTGCGAGAGCGGCGGCCGCGCGCGCGCGGGATTCCGCGCCGGGATGGGGAAAAGGCGCCGCGGCTAGGGTATCCAGGTCGCCGGTTTCGTCGTACGCGCCGCTTTTGCGCAGCCACTCTTTGAGAACGTTTCTAGCAATGCCGAACGCCAGCGGATCGGCATTGCCATCGAAGCCGGCGCGCGCCACATAGCTCAGGAGACGGGCGATCGATTCGTCAGCCAGATCCTCGGCGTGCCAGCAACGCCGGCCTTCAAAATAAACCACCAGCTTCATTCGCAACCGGCGATATTGCTCCGCGGTTTCGAAGATTGCTCGACCCCCTCCGGCTGCGCTCATTGTTCTCCTTGCAAGACCAGCGACGCCCAATAATATGGCGCCCGCCAGCGGGGCGTCTGGCGGAGCGCAAGCTGGCTCCGGCGCAGGACGGCGCTGGGGGATTCCCCCGGAGAGTGCAGCCATTGAGCATAAAAACCGCTCAGCAACTCCGCAGTAGCCTCGTCGTCGACCGGCCACAGGCTGGCGATGACGCGGCGGGCGCCGGCGTGCAGGAATCCGTAACTGAGGCTCATGGCGCCTTCCCCGGTGACCTCCTTTCCGAACGCGGTCTGGCACGCGCTGAGAGACACCAGATCGGCGTCCAGACGCAGCCGATAGATCTCATCCAGGGAGAGCTTGCCGTCGCGCGCGGAACCGTCGCGGCGCACTTGCGAGAATAGCATGGCGGAGAGCTCCGGCCGGTCGAAATCGAGAATGCCGTGCGTGGCGATATGTAAAATGTTGTAACCAGTCAGTGTTCCGTCGGTGAAGCTGCTCTTGACCGCTTCGAAGCCGAGCAAGACTTTGGAGGTCCCCGGCGGCATGATAGACGCGATGGAAAGCGCTTCGCGGCGCGAGAAGAGAAGACGGTCGAAAGCGGCCGTGGACGCGCTGGAGGCAGCAACCGCAAGGCGCACGCGTGAATCGGACACATCGAATACCGGGTCCGCCATCACGGCCAGGCGCGGAGTTTTTTCGAGCCGGTCTCCATGCGTCCGCCGCAGAGCCAGCAAGGCCGCCGCGGATGGCGCAGTCACTACTTCAAACCGGTCCAGCAAATATCCGCCACCGGGCAATGGAAGCGCCGCGAAGGGCGTGGCCGAAAGAGCGCCGTCGGGAACGATCAGAAGGCGCGTGGCGTGCAGGCGCGGCAGCAGGGGCACGATGGCGTAGTTGGCCAGCGCCTCTGCGTCGGCGCGGAAGTCGGCGTCCGCCTCCGCCGCGCGGTCGGTTCTACGGCCGTTCATGAGCAAGGCCATGCGGCGCGCGAGCCGTTCCAGGGTCTCCCGCGGCGGCATCCGGTACGCGGCGATTCCGTCCGGTTGGATCAGCCAGGCATAGCTGGTCTCCGTGCCGAGCGCGTATTCGATCAGTGCATCGCCAGAGTCGAGCGCTTCCCGTTGCACGGAGGCGAGATCCAAAGCGCCCCGCGAAACCGCGTCCGCTAACTGTCTCTGGTCCCCATCGGCCAGGCTTTGCGCCTGGCGCAACTCGTCCATCGACTGTTGCAGGCTGCGTCTGAGCTCTTCATTGGCGCTTGGGGCGCGCGCCAGGAGCACCGTCTTGGCGTTGACTTGCGCCGTCAAATCCCGTTCGCGCGGGTCGATGGCGGAGCCGCCCGCGCGCATGCGGGAGGCCGCCAGAGCGTCGAGCAATGCGCGGGCCCGTCCGCGTTCGGCCACTTGCCAGCCGGCTTGCTCCAGAGCCGCGGAGTGGCGCCGCTCCGCGCACTGCATCAGAAGGTCCAGGTTCTCCCAATAGTAATCGTGAGTGGACGCCAGAAACGAGATGCGCAACTTCTCCACGGCGACCGAACCGCGCAAACGTTCGGCCAGATCGACGGCCCCGGCGGCGGTGCGAAGGGCTTCATCCAGGTTTCCGGACTTGCGTTGGGCCACAGCGAGATGGTACATGACACTGGCTTCACTCGCCGGCGTGCCCAGCGTCCGGTGCAGGCTAAGAGCTTGTTCCAGCCACTCAATCGCGGATTGGTTATCTCCGGCGGCCAGGGAGGTCAAACCCAGATTGGCGATCGCGTTGGCTTCGCCGCGGCGGTCGCCGACGATGTGAAAGAGATCGCGCGCGTTGAGTTGCCGCCGCATAGCCGCCGCAAAGCGGCCGGACTGTGTGTCCGCCTCTCCCATCAGATTCCATGCCTCGGCCAGCCCCCGGCGATCGCCGGTCCGCTCGATCAGGGGCGCGCCGCGAGCCAGGTTCGACGCAGCCCGCTCTCGCGCGCCCATCCGCAGCCACACGCGCGCCGAATAGGCGAAAGCCCGGCCGGCCCCGCCGTGGTCGCCGATGCGGTCGAACATCGAAGCGGCCCTCTCAAAGAGCGCGGCCGACCTTCGATCGTCGCCGAGGGCGCCGTAAGTCAGCGCAAGATTGTTGATCACGAACGGCCGGCTGCGGCGGTCACCTAGCGTGACGGCGGCCTTCTCCGCTTTCAGGAAATCATCCAGGGCCCCCTGATACTCCCCCACTTGCCAGGAAAGCAAGCCGAGATTGATGAGGGTGCCCAAGCGGCCGGCGGAGACGGGCAATTTGTCCCAGAGCGTCATGGCTGCCTTCCAGTCGGCGGCGGCCCGCGCAAAGTCGCCCTGCTGCCAGAAGCCCGTGCCGCGGTTGTTCAGACACTCCACGGTACTTCTTTGGTCGCCCAGCCGGCCGCTGAGGGCGATCGCATCGGCGTATAGCTCGCGGGCCTGGCTGTACTCGTTGAGCGCGTGAAAGGTATTGGCAAGCGCGATCTCGGAGCGAAGCGCGCCGCTATCGTCGTTCAACAAACGCCACGCATCCGCCGCCCGCCGCCACACTTCCGCGGCCTGTTTCAAGGATTGGCTGTCGCCTCGCCGGCGCAAAACGCGGGCCGCAGTGGAGGAGGTTTCGGCATCGATGGACCGCTCAACCCGATCCTGTTGGACTTCGGTCAAAATGACGGTGAACCGCGCTTCGGCATCGGCATCGTCGCTCCGGCGGATGCGCACGGTTGTCCCGGCGGTACCCCCAATGGTGGCTCGTTCCACGCCATAATCGAATCCATCGACGGTCCTGGCAACGATTGCATCCCGATCCAGAATGTCGATTGAGAAATCGTGTTCCTGCTGATCGACCAGCACCTGGTACGGACCACCCGCCGGAATGCGGCAGACAACCACCGCATGGCGGGTCAGAGATCGCGCGGCAGGCGCTCCTGGAATTAACACCAGGGGGGCCGGCGGGTGCGTGGCTTTCATGCAGCAAGCGACACACGAAAATAGAGCGGCCAGCACCCAGCGTGCCCACATAGGATTAAAAGAGTACCACAACGAGTGTTGAATTTAACAATAGCGCGGCCGGCTGTCATCTATTGCGCCGGTGTGACAGGCGGTGGCAACCCACTTTTTCGCGGGGCGGCATGAACCCTAACCGGCGCTCGCGTGCGGGCCAGAAACCGCGGAGTCGCGCCGCCCGCGGCAAGCCGCGGCGCGCCCCCGAAACCTCTTACCAGCCGCCTTGGCCGATAATGATCTCCAGTGCCTGAATCAAAATGTCCGTCATGGCGCCTCCTTTCCAACAGGCACTACGCGGACATTTCAGAGATTTCCCCGCCCCGGCTGAAGGGAACCTAGTATAACGTTTCAGCAAAACATATTCTAATCAATCCTCTGCAAGCGCATCGAAATTCTTCCAACGGTGGACGACGGGCGCAGCGTTGATTTCTTCGATTCCTTTGAGGATTCGGGCCTTTAGTTCATCGAGGGATTGGACTCGGATATGGCGAAGAAAGCTGCGCGCCATCTTGCCGAACAAAGTCTCGACGATGTTCAGCCAGGAGCCATGTTTCGGCGTGAGAACGTACTGGAAGCGGTTGGGGTGCCTTGACAGGAATGCGCGGGTCTCTTTAGAAATGTGGGCGGAATGATTGTCCAGGATGATTCTAATGGTGCATTCCGGTGGATACTTCGCATCGAGGTCGGACAGCAGGCCGATGAATTCGATGCTGCGATGGCGGTCTTCCACGCGCGCCGTGACGTGACCATCCTGGAGATCCAGCGCGGCCAATATTGAACAGGTACCCAGCCTTTCGTATTCGTGATCGCGGCTGATCGTGGGATGTTTGCCGGGCACAGGCGGCAGGTCACGCGCGGTATTGCCGATGGCCTGGACTCCCGGTTTCTCGTCCACCGAAACGGTAATGATGTTTGAAGCCGTCTCGCCAGCGGCCCGCCTTGCATTCTGCAACGCCACGTCCTGATAAACGATCAGGACCTTGCGCATTCCCCCCTCAAAATCAGGATCGCGCCGCTCCAGGTAATACTTAACTTTTTCCGGATGCAGAGGTTGTTCCGCCAGAATTCGATGTACGGTTGCTTTGGCCGCCCGCGACAATGCTGGAAAGTCGGCCTCCACGGCATGCTCGCGGACATGCCTCGCCAGCGCTTGGCGACTCCAAACTTCGGCCGCGTAACCCAGATCCTTCGGTTTTGAGCACGCGAGATGAACCACCCACGCTTTGGCATCGTCGCCAATTGCGGGTTCCTTGGGGCGATGATAGCTGTCTTTTAGCGCTGCCATCGGACCCACCGCCAATGCTTTTGCCACCCATTTGGAAACGCTCAGGCGCGTCATCCCGAGACGTCTCCCTATGCTGGCGATGCTCTCGCCGCCATAATACCCCAGAATGATGGCGGCGCGTTGCGCCTCCCTATGCGGCAGCGTGCGTGACCGCGACAACTGTTCCAATTCCGCCCGGTCTTCATCCGAAAGAATCAGTTTGGATCGCCTAGATTTACCTGCCATGCCTCAGCATAGCAGGAAACATCGCTATTCGATCATGTTTTAGTGAAACGATATACTAGAGGCCTAAAGACTCGGTGGGAACGAAGGAAGCAGACACCGCCAAGAACTCAAGAAATGTTATGGAGCCTAGCTGCATAAGATGGTAGACTTGGCTGTCGGCCGCTCCTTTAGGCTTGTAAGTGCGCCGGCTGGCAGCGGCTGTGCAACACGGCTAAAGCATTTTCGAAACCGAGGAGATTTTCCGCATGAAGCTCACCGCCTTTCTTGCATCTGTTGGAGCACTCGCGGTAGTGCTGGCCTCGACAGGCACCCCAGCCCTCGCCGCGGGCGGCAAGGTATACGCGCATCTCGTCGTTCAGGACTTCGAGGCCCCTGGCGACTCCGATATTCCGCCGGACTTCCGGGACTCGCTGCGGCGTAATGTGGTCAAGCGTCTGCAGGATACCGGCCGCTTTCTCAGCGTCACGCTAATGGAGAAAGATCAGCAGCCGCCGGCCGACGCAGATATCGTCCTGACTGGCAAGATTGCCCGATTCAAGAAGGGCAATCGGGCCGAGAGATACATGGTGCCGGGCATGGGCGCGACCTCCATTCGCGCCTGGATCGAGTTCGCCGATCCGGCCGGAAAATCGCTGCTGAAAAAAGAAGTCAGCGGAAAGGTCGTGATCGGCTTTCTGGGCGGCGATTCCAAAGGCGCCACCAATGGCCTTGCGAAAGGACTGGCGAAGTCCGTTAAGAAGAGCCTTCCGTAAGGGCGGCGTCTGAAGGCTAAGACAAAGCAAAACCTGAAGTTGCGCATGGCGGCGGCTCTGGTGTTGAGCATCGTGAAGGGGGTGGGCGAGGGCGCATCCCTGAGGGTTACCCATCCCCGCCGGGTGATCGTGGGCAGGGGCGATGGCGCCGATTGGAAGATCGAGGACAAATTTGTCAGCCGGCGTCATATCCTGTTGGAAATTTCCCCGCCCGCATGCCGCTTGCAGGACCTGGGATTCGGAGAAAGCGGCAGCCTTAACGCGCCCCGTGTCAACGGACGGCCGGTGCGTTGTTGCGAGCTGAAACACGGCGACATTCTCGATCTGGGGCTCACGCGGGTGCGGATGTCCGTGGAGCGGCTCCCCGAGGACGCATCGCCGGCTTTTGCCGCGGAGCCGGCGCGGGCGTGGGCGCGCGGCCCGACCGAGGAGGTTTTCTGCCACGCTTGCGGCGCGCCGCTCAGCCGGGAAGCGAATAGCGATGGCCGGGCCGGCGAATTGCGCGGATGCGTATCCTACGTGTGCGCGGCCTGCCTGCCGCCGGGAGACAGGTCGGCCGGGACCATCGTCGGGCCATACGAGCTGCGCCGGCTGATCGGAGCGGGAGGCATGGGCGCCGTATATCTCGCTTACGAGCGCGCCACCGCGCGGCTGGTGGCTCTCAAACGCATTGAGGATGTCGAGGATCAGGACGCGGTGCGGCGCTTCGCGCGCGAAGTGCGGGTTCTCAGCCGCATGGCCCACCCTCTCATAGTGCGCTTCGTCGAGACCGGCGTGGACGGCGCCGGCACTCCATTCGTGGTGACCGAATATGTGCCGGGCGGGAACCTGGAAGACTATATGCGGCGCACGGGGAAACCCGCGGTGCAAACCGGAGTGGATCTGATCCGCCAGGTGCTTGAAGCGCTTCAGTACCTGCATACATGGCCGGTTATTCACCGCGACATCAAGCCGGAGAACATTTTGTTGCGCCCCTC
The DNA here is from genome assembly GCA_963707465.1 of Bryobacterales bacterium. Lineage (GTDB taxonomy): Bacteria > Acidobacteriota > Terriglobia > Bryobacterales > Bryobacteraceae > Bog-159. Next base: position 44,477 of record CAVPQK010000030.1, on the reverse strand, counting down.
CGCCGAACTGGGAGCACACTCGGTGGCGCTCGCCGATTTTGGCATATCCAGCTACTATGAGCTTGCGGGCGGAACGCGGCTGACCAAGCCTGGCACGCGCATGGGGACGCTCATGTTCATGCCGCCGGAACAAGTGCTCGACGCGCGTGAGGCGCGCGAGCCGGCGGACACCTACGCGACGGGCGTGACCCTCTATTATCTGCTGACTGGACGCTACCCATTCGACTTCCCGACGCCCGCGGGCGTCCGCGAGTTCCAGGCGAGAGCCGCCGCCTTTCGCAGCCCCGATGAGGCGGTCCGCGATATCATGCGTATGGAGCGGGTGCGCCATCCATTCCGCATCGTTCTCGAAGAAGAGCCCATTCCGGTGCTAGCACGCGTCCCCAATCTTCCCCGGCGTTTGGCGGCGGTCGTCGATAAGGCGGTGCACAAGGCCGCCGGTCAACGATTTCAGACCGCGGCGGAATTTCGTGCGGCGTTGCCCGCCCCACCGTCAGGCGCGGGACGCCGGACAATAGCCGGAAGCGAACTGTGAGCGCGAATCCCTATCGATTTCCAACCACGCGGTGGAGCGAACTGGCGCTCATTCGCGACGGCCCGAACCGACGAAAGACGCGCGGCTTTATCCAGCCTGGCGGAGCATTATCGCGTTCCGGTGTTGGCGTACCTGATCGCCGATACCAGAGATCCGGTTTGGGCGGAAGACCTGGCGCAGGAATTCTTCCTGTGGGCGCTGGAAAAAGACTTCTTTGACAGGGCCGCGGAGGACCGCGGAAAATTCCGCAGTTTCCTGCTGCGTTCTCTCGATCACTTCCGGGTCAGCGAATACCGGAAGCGGAATGCCCACATGCGCATGCCGGCCGGCGGGTTCGTCGATCCAAGCCCGGACGGCAGGGTTCCGGAGGCGGTCGAAACCATAACGCCAGCGGCGGTGTACGAGCGGGCCTGGGTTTGCGACGTGATCGCCAAGGCCGTGGCGCAATTGCGCAGATCCTGCGAAGCGGCTCACAAGGAGCTGCGCTTTTCGATCCTGAACGATTACCTGATTATGCCCGCCTTGGAGGGAATCGAACAACCCACCATGGCCGCCCTGTCCGCGAAATACGCCGTGACGCCGAAGCAGGTTGAAAAGTGGTTGAACTGGGGCAAGGCGGCACTCAAGGACGAGCTTCTTCAGGAAGTCAGCTTCTACAGCCGGTCTCCGGAAGAGGAAGCCGAGGAACTGGCCGGACTGATCGAGGCCCTGCACGCGGCGTAGGCAGCCGCCCGCCGGACTTCAAATTCCGGGGGATTGCGCGACTGCTGGACGAAATTCCGGCGCCCAAAGATGCCGGGCATCCCGGACGCTGAAAGCAGCCGGCCCAAGATTAGGGAGTATAATCTTTCGTTTATGAGTCTGGTGGGGCAGTGCATTCGCGACCGGTATGACGTCCTCTCCCTATTGGGACAGGGCGGCATGGGAGCCGTGTACCTCGCGCAGGATCGCACCATGCCCCGGAAGGTGGCTTTGAAAACCATTCGGCCGGGCCAGGCGGACGAAGAAGAGGGGCAGCGCAACCGGCGCGCGTTACTCGATGAGGCCAGTCTGGCGAGCCGTTTGAATTATTCGGGAATCGTCACCATCTACGACCTCTTTGAACTGGAAGGTATGGTCTGCATCGCGATGGAGTATGTGGAGGGGATCACGCTGGAGAAGGCCATTCGAATTGGCGCCTTCACGGATCGTCCGGCCGCGTTACGCATCCTTTTCCGGATCGCCGACGCTTTGGACTACGCGCACAGCCGCGGTGTCATCCACCGCGACGTAAAACCCTCCAACATTCTGATCCGGACCGATGTCGAGGGCGGCCAGACCAAGATTGCGGATTTCGGCATTGCGCGAGAATCCGCGCGGGGCACTACTGCGTCCACCACAGCCATCGGGACAATCGGTTACATGGCCCCCGAACAAGCCCAGGGCAGGCGGGTGGACCGCCGGGCCGATCAGTTCTCCCTGGCTATCGTCGCGCACGAACTGCTGGCTGGCGCGCTGCCCTATCCGTCCCGGCAGGCCGTGGGAGTGTTGGCGCCGGCCCCCTATGCAAGCCTCGGGACGCGCGCGCAGGACGTCTTTCGCGCCGCGCTCAGCCGGCTTCCCGAGTCCCGCTACGGCGGTTGCCGGGAATTCGTGGCCGCGCTCGAGTGGAGTCTGACGCCCGCCGCTCAAATCCCGGCCAGTCCTCAGAACGCGCCCACGCGGCGGCGGCTCCGATGGCGCAGGCCGCCGCGGGCGGCCCTGGCCGCGGGGCTGGCTCTGATCCTGCTGGCTGCGGCCGGCTTGATCCTCGCCCGATGGAGAGAGGTGAAGTCGCCCATAACCAACGGCAAAGACAATCTGGAATACGTTTGGATACCGCCGGGTCAGTTTCAGATGGGATGCGTGCCCAACGATCCGGACTGCGACACCGACGAAAGGCCCCGGCATTCCGTGACGCTTAGCAGAGGATTCTGGCTGGGACGCACGGATGTGACCGTGGGAGCGTTCGACGGGTTCATTATGGCCGCTGGCGGAAAGATGCCCGAGGCGCCCCCATTCAACCCGAATTGGCGGGATAAGGACCACCCCATCGTCAATGTCTCGTGGGACGAAGCAGAAGCGTTCTGCGAGTGGGCGGGCGGGAGATTACCCACCGAAGCGGAATGGGAATATGCTGCGCGCGCCGGTAGGGATGGGACCCGTTATCCATGGGGCGACGCGATCGAGCACGCCAATGCCAACTACGGAACGGACGACGGAAGGGGGCACCCCATCCCCGCCCCGGGAAGCCCGGCCGCGACGTCCCGCGCCGGCAGCTATCCGGCCAATGACTGGGGTCTGGCCGACATGGCGGGTAACGTCACCCAATGGGTCAAGGATTGGTATTCCCCGGCCTATTACAATGATGGCGTTTCCGCGGATCCACGAGGACCCGCCACGGGCCGTGTCCGAGTATTCCGCGGCGGGTGCTGGGCAGCCTACGCCAGAGCGCTGCGAAGTTCGAACCGCCTTGGCGCCACACCCGATGTGCGCCAAGCGTTCATCGGATTTCGCTGCGCCCTGGACCAGACTCCCGGCGGGCACTGAGGGGCGAGCCCCGGCTGGCCCGCCCCGCGCGGCAGCCATACTCAGAAGCCCTTCGCCATCTGGCATCCGAGCAGGCTCAGGCCGATGAACGCCAACATTCCGGGCCAGGCTTTGGCTTTCATCGAGAAACCCACGAACCAATAGCCAGCCAAGCCCAGGAGTAATCCTGCCGAACCCAGGACGAGAACGCTGGCAAGGATGTAACTGCCGTTATCGATGCCAGTCCGGGCCGGTCCCGCGACACTGGCTGCGCCTCCGGCTAACACAGCGTGGGAAGCCGAGCGGCGCGAAAACAAGGCGGCCAGGGGACACACGAAAAGCAACTCCAAAATCCACAAAGCCGCGGTAGCGAACAGCATATTCTGCATAATCGTCTCCTTTCAGGTAGCTGAAAATCCGTATCGGACGATTTGGATTACGCGGTGTGGCGCCCCTTTTCCCCGGGCCAGGAGAAAAATAGCAGAAAGTTTTGAACAGCCGGCGCGCATGCGGTTCGCCGGCCGGATGCGGTTATTGCAGGCGCTCCGGTGATCCAGAACGTGCAGTGCGACCAGCGCGGCGCGTTGCCGTGCGCGGCCGGACAGTGGGCGGGGTTAGGCGGACCCGTCCTTGCCAAACGGAACGGCTTGCAACACGAACGGCTTCTGAAAGCTGGCGAGCACCGGCGCGAGGCTGACCACCGCCTTCCGAAAATCGCTGAGTGTGGCTGCGAATTGCGAATCGGCCAGTTGCTGGGTGGCTCGTTGCAACATCGCCTGCGCCGAGACGATCTGGTTCGTCAGCCGCCCCAGGCTTTCCGCGGATTGAGTCACTTTCGCCATCTCAGCGGAACTAACCGTGAGCGCCTGCGAAAAACCATCGAACGCGGCTTTGGCCGGAGCCGCATCCAGCTCGCTAAGCGCCTGGCGCAGATCCTGCTGGCACTGCAGAATGCGGTGGACCGTTTCACCCAATCCGGCCAGGGACGCCGCCACAGTCTTGGCGGTTTCGATCTGTTCACTCAACTTCTGCGCCAGCGCCTGCTGCTGCGCCATGTTACCAGCGGACAGCCGCTCGGCGTCCTCCTGCCGGCGGCCGGCCGCCGCCGCGATACTGGCCTGTTGCGCCGAGAATTCCTGGAAAACGGTCCGCAGCCGTTCGATGAAGCCTTCCTGAGTCCGGGAGGAGCCGGCGTTGATTTCCGACATGGCGCGGTCCATTCCCGCGGAGATCTGACCAACCAGGGTGGCCATGCGCTCCTGCGCGGCTTTCCACATGCTGGCGTCGGCATCCGTGGTGGCCTTGACAATGCCCGCGCCGACTCCGCCAAGCTGCGCCATCCATTCCTTGTGTTTCACATCGATGGCGCTGAGCAATTTCTCGCCAACCGCCGCGATTTGCGCGACGCCTGCCGCCGCCTGTTCGGCCAGCGTTTCCCGCAGGCCGGAAAGATCGGCGGTCTGTTTCGTTTGAGTCTTGTAGGCCTCCGGCGCGACTCGTTGCAGCGCCGGCACCAACTGATCGGCTACATCGTCCTGCACCCGCGCGTACAACTCGCGTTCCCTGGTTTGCAGGGAGGACGACGCCAGCATCAGCAGCAGCGAGGTGAGCAACCCTTCGAGAGTAATCAGAAAGGCGAACGACAGCCCGCCGGTGACATTGACCAGGTTCTGTTTGACAACCGCGATATCGTCGATGCTGCCGCCCAAAAAGTTGGCGAATCCTCCCACGGCGCCCGCGATACCGATGACCGTGCCGACCAGGCCAAGCACGGGAAGCGCCCAAACGAAGGTGCGAGCCAAGCTGTAGCCCGTGTGAATAGCCTCGTCGTCGCTGGCAGCCTGTTGCTGCAGCACGACATCGGTATCCTGCAGGCTGGGATGCAAACTCCACTGGTGTACCGCCGCTCGCATGCGCCGCAGCAGCGGACTGACTTGGACCACGGCTTCGCCGAGATCCGCGTGCAGACCATGCAGGCCCAAATTATCGAGCAAAGGAATGGCGTCCTGAAGCAACTCCCTCTCGGAAATGGACTCCATGGCCAACAAACGCCGCCATCGCAGCAGGCAAATCCCAATCCCCCAGAAAAACATCGCCAGAATCGAGACGGGGATAACCGTGGCCGGCTTGCGCAGGTCGAACATCTGAAACAGAAGAGTGTTGCGCGGGCTGAGGGCGAAGAGGCCGAATGAAATCAACACGCCGGCGGCGGCGCCACCCATGGCGGCCATGGCGCGCTCGGCCGCAACGGACCTTTGCAGCGCCGCCGGAACCGCCCGGGGAAACTTGGGATGCTGCTGCAAAGAGGCGGCCTGCGCGGCTGCGGCGGGAGCTCTCGGCGGCATGGGGGGTTCGTACATCCCCTGGGGCAAGGGTACCGTGGACGCGGGCGCCGGCGGATGGGCGTAGCCGTACCCCCCCCAAGCCGATGCGGGAGCGGGAGGCGGGGGCGGGGGGGATTGCAGGGGCTGCGGCGCTTCGCGCGGGTAGGACGGTTCCGTGAGGGTGGTCGGCGCGTCTTCTCTCGGGCGAACCGGACTCTGATAATTCTGGTATCCGGGCTGCGCGTCTCTCCAAATATCGGAAAGCGCATCCAGCCGCACATCGTCCAGATAACCCTGTGGGCTCACCCGGCCCGCCAGTGCCAGACGGTCCGTTTTCAGCGGCGCCTGATCGACGACGACCACGGGCGGCAGGGCCAAGGCCCACTTGGCGCTCATCGCGCATCTGGCCAGCGCCCCCAGGGTGGACGCATCGGCGGGCTGGATTACGATGCAGTATTGGCCGGCTTGATCGGCGTAACCATGGTATAGCGAGCAACCTGCCAGCGCCTGCCTGTCGATCGCCCCAATGAGGGCGCGAAAGGACGCCCTCGCCGGCATCGGATCGCCGGCCTGGTTCATGTCAAATAGAATTCGAAGGTGTGGCATTGTAGCTCCTGAAAGGATTGGTCATTCAATGGTTGCCTGCCCTGGGTTAGAGCAGTTAACGCAGCTGCTTAATCGCTCGCTGGCCCCATATAACGTCCATGTCGTGCCGAACTTACTGTTGTTGGCGAGATCGCGGGCCGCTCGAAACACCGTCAGGCCGCTGGGATAAACCTGGAAGTCAATGTACTTATCTTGAGGATCGACGCCCGCCAGCATGGAACGGTATTTCGATGAAGGCGCGGCGAGTTCGTTGGTGGTCTCCCCGATGCCGGGCTTTGGCTCGATCACGATCCTAAAACCTCGGTCGAACTCTCCGGTGAGCACGAAGGAATCGTTTTCCACGCGGCGGCTCTTGAAGCGGCTCACAAATTCGTCGAAATGCCCTGGCTCGATGCGGTGTCCGATGGGGCGCCAGAATTCCTTCGACAGATCGTCGAGTTCCAGCGGCACGATCCTGCCCGAAACACAGAGGAACCCCAGCGGCTTGGCGTCGGTGGTATGCTCCATGGGGAGCCGCTTCGTCAACACCGCGCCGCCCGCCGTCAAAACGGTGAAAATCAAGATGAAGAGCACCACGCCCACGGTATTGGTGAGCATGTCGGCCATCGGAACCAGCGAGGGCTCATGGAACTGCGGCCGGGCGCGGCGGCGTCTCATTGGGGCCTCTCCACCAACTTCACTTTTTTTCCCTGTTCGACAGGCTCGTCGCCCACCCGGATATTGCGCTTCCGGAACTTGGCGGCGAGCCGGAAATAGTTTTCAAAACCGGATGGGCGGACGGCGAACAGAGCATAGTCGGTCTCCCGCTTGGCCGCCAGTTCGTCCAGGAGTTGCTGGAGCGCCGGCGACGGCGTGTCGTCTTCCACCGCGACGGGGATCTTCTCTTCCCCGCCTTTTCGCTGGACTGTCGCCACCTTGCCGTCCCACTCAATGAGCGTGGGGGTTTTGGTCGCGTGCGCCGGGTCCTTAGTGGGAATCCAACCTTCGCCGGCACCCACCCCCAGACTGATCGTGGCCATGCTCATGGTCACCAGCAACTCGGTTCCCAGCACGCACAAGAGAATAGCAATAAAAGGCAGGAGATCGAAGTGATCTTCCTGGCCCGAGTCGCGTTCCGCCATAATTGTCTCTATGCTCCGCAAAGCGGTACGAGAATACCCGGCACTCCCGGCGGGCCGGCCGCGGTATCGTCAACACCATGCCCGATAGGGAATGATCGCCAGGGCTATTTCGTTTCGCTGAGTGCTATTAAAATCGCGGTGACGCCAAATCGCTGGAAGACCGGGACGATACTGGCCTAAGCCACTACCTCAACAATTCGACAAGCATGCTGTCTTCCTGCTGGTTCTTTTGGGCGGAGTAGAAATGCAGAGTACTCTCTTTGTCGAACCCCGCGCCAATCACCTTTACGTACAACCCGTCTTCCTTAACTCTCGCCTTGAAATGCAAACCGACTTCCACGATTTGCTTCCGAGTAAGGGGCAATTTGTCTAGCTTGTCGTCGGACTCGAACCGGATATTCGCCGGGCCAATCCATAGCCACCCGTAGCTATTCGTCTTCTTGAACGAGTATCGGACTTTGACTTGGACCTCCCCGCCCTTCGTGATCGCTTCTTTGTATTGGGCTCCGCCCTGGGCCGGCGAGTTCAACTGATAAAGCTGGATATAGCCGTCCAGAGCGAAAGCGTCCGGCCGGGAGCGGTCCAGTTTCTTGGCGTCGGCCAGAATTTCGAGCGCCTTGGTGGCATCCGTCCGCGCGGTGGTTCTGGCTTGAGCAACCAGCGCGTCGTATTTCTTCCGGAGATCTTCTCCTGAAGGAGGCGGCGGGGGCGGGACAACCACAGGCTGTTTAACCTCGGCTTTCTCTTCGACAATGTTCTCGGTAATGACGTCGATCAACGTTGTCGACCCGGGGGCTGCCTTTCGGATCTCATCGATTGCCGATTTCTCAACCACCATGCTCACCTTGCGCACTTTGACGATACGTTCCACCCGTGGGGAAGGCATATCGCTTTCCAGCAACGTGACGATTTGTTGGCGCGTCAGCGGAGGGAGGCCTGGCGCGATCCTAAAGGTGTCATGCTCCCACAGTGCGGCGATCAGCAACGGGCCGGCACCGGCCTTGCGAAATGCCTCCTCATCGGCCATGGTCATCTCGAATGACAGATGTTGGGTATTAACGCGTGCAGCGAAGGCCTGGTCCGTTAGCAGGTTTTGCTGGAGAACTTCCAGGATCTGCCGCCGCCCGATCGGAGGATCTCCCTGGGCCTGTGCCTGCGCTGCCAAGACCGTGAACCACACCAGCAAGAGAATTCTAAACATTGCGATCCACCTTATTGGTCTTGGTCCTTTTTCTTGAGGATCTCGTCCGCCCGCCTTTCCTTATCCTTCTCCTCGGCGGCCGGATCCATCTGAACCGTCCGGGTTGTGCGCGGAGCGGGTTTCCTGGCCGCTTCCGTGGTAGGCTTCTTCGCGCGCAGGTCCGCGGCTGGGGCCGTACCCGGAGACTCCGCGGAGACCGGCGCCGCCGCGGCCGGAGCCGGGGTGACGGGCGGAACCGATGGTAACGCAGCATCCCCTGGTGGCGCCGCGTTACTGGCCGGAGCTGCCGGCGGCGTGACTGGCTGGGCCACCGGCGCGGCAGGCGTCACTGCCTCGACCGGGGATTGCGCCGGCTTGCGAACGCTAATCACCAGGTACGCCACCGCGGCCGCGGTAAGCAGCAGGATCGCGGCCACGTAGAACATCCAGTTCAGTTGCAGCAAACCGCGCAACGAACGGGAAAGACCCGTCGCGGCCGGCGCCCGGACGGCGGAATTGGAACTTGGCCCGCCAGGGGCGTCCTTTCCAGCCACCGTCAGCGCCTCCGCGACGACGCTCTGCAACTGCTGCTCCGTGGCGGCCGCGACGCCGCAATTCGCGATCGCTACCCGCAACTCCTCGGCGCTCTTGGGGCGCTGCGTGGGATCTTTGTCGAGAGCCGATAGAATTACGACCCACAGCGCCCGCGGCAGGCCGGGAACCAGCGTTTGCATGGGCGTCGGGGATTGGGACAGGATCGCCTGGGTTGTGGCGAACGGCGTATCCCGGCGGAAGGGGTGCGTTCCGGTGAACAGTTCGTAAGCGATAATTCCAAGCGAAAAAACATCGCTCTTTTTGCTGGCGGGCTGGGTGGCGGTGTGCAATTCCGGAGCCATGTACGAAATCGTGCCGGGCGCGCTGCCCATTTTGGTGACGTCCTGGTCGTTTTCCGGTTTGGCGATGCCAAAATCGATGATTTTGGGAACGCCGCGCTTCCCAATGAGAATATTGGAGGGTTTCAGATCGCGGTGCACGATGCCCAACCCGTGGGCATGCCCCATGCCCGCCAGGACGCCGTCGAGGATCCGAAATGCAATACCTTGATCGAGCGGTTTGCCGGGGACGATCAGGTGATTCAGCCCGACGCCGTCCACGTATTGCATGATCATGCACGGCCCTTCCTTGAAGTCTTCGACTCCAAACAGGGGCGCGATATTGGTGTGGTCCAACTCGGCTTGCGTTTTGATCTCCCGCTCGAAACGGAGCAGCGCGATTTTATCGGCCGCGATGGACGGATGCAGCAGTTTGATCGCTACCCACCGTCCCGATCTCGGGTCGTGGCCCTTGAACACTTCGCCCATGCCGCCCGCACCGATGCTTACAACCTGCTGGTAACGTTGGTGGAATGATGTTCGTGTCATGATGCTACCTCGGAAACTTGTGAATCGGCCGGCGAATCGGCGGCGGGCGGCGCGGTTATATCCACGATGACCATAGTGACATTATCGGCGGCGCCTTTCTCCGACGCAAAGGCCATCAGAGACTGGCACGCCGCGTCGCAATCCGGATCGCCGCCGGCGCCGCGGATGTCTTCGTCTTCCAGCGCGTTCGACAGGCCGTCCGTGCACAGGATGAAACGGTCTCCGGGCAAGAGCGGCAAGGGCGCGTCCCATTCCGCCACCACCACATCCGGATCGACGCCCAAAGCACGCAGGACGATACTGCGCTCCCCCACGCCAGCCGCCCGATCGGGAGAAGGCAATCCCCGTCGCACCAGTCCGCCGCTTACGGAATGGTCCTCGGTGAGCCGTAAAATAAGCCCATCCCTCAGCAGATACAATCGCGAGTCGCCGACATGGGCCAGGTACGCCCGGTCTCCCACGCCGACCAATACCGTGCAGGTGGCCCCCATCCCAGCTTGCAATTTGTTGCGGCGGGCCTCTTTGCGGATGCCCCGATTGGCGGAAAAAACAGCCGACCGCAGCGAACGGGCCGGCGTATCCGGGCTTTCGTAATACTCCCGGACCACGCAGTCCACCGTCAACTTGCTCGCGACGCTCCCGGCGTTATGTCCGCCCATGCCGTCGGCCACGATGGCTAGCCAGCCGCGGGAGAACCAAGGGTCACCCTCACCGGGAATGCGCACCGCGCATTGGTCTTCGTTGTTGGCGCGTCCCCCGGCGTCGGATCGAAACGCGGCCTTTACACGAAGGGAGCTTTTTGCGAAACCGGTTTCTTCGCCCGCGGGGATGCCCAACGTTCGCGCCCGGCGCCATAAATCCCACAAATTCATCTCGTTCCGTCCGAGCGCACCAGTTGGCGTCCATTACGGATCGGAACAATTTCTCCCTGATATCCTCCGTTGCTCACGATCACCCGCAACAACCCGGCCAGCCGCCCCTTGGAATCGAAGACCGCCGACCCGTCCTGGCCAATCCCCGAAAAGCTGCCCGCCAGGAGCGGGAACTCGTCGCTTCCGTTCGCGGAAGTGGTTTCAGCCTTTAGCACTTGGAATTCCGCCGCTTTCAATTGGGCGCTTTCCGGCGGACCGATGTATCCAATCACAAAAACGCGTTGCCCCAATGGCAGCGGCGGATCCGCTTCGGGAATGCGGACCTCCGCCAGGGATTGGTTGGTTTGCAGCTTGGCCACCGCCAGTGGAGAACCCTCACTGGTAGCGGCCGGATTGGCGGGAAACCAGGATGTGGTGTCGCGCAGGCGCGCCCGGTAGAGATCGCTGCGTCCCTCCAGCACTACCGAAACAGGTGAAAGAGAGCCGCCGGCTAAGCCCTCGACGGTTGGCGGGGCGGAGACCACGGCCCGCGCATGCAATGGCATCCAGTTCTGGGTGAGCCGGTCGATGACGTCGATCTGCTTAGTTTGGGGGTCGATCAGAATAGCCGGAAACGAACCCGGACCCCATTCATAAGGAAGAGTCCAGGGAGCCGCGTTGCGGAGGCCGGTGAGCACGAAACCACCGCTATCTACGGCGACGGCAGATCCGTTAGTCGTGCCGCCGGCCGGTTGGCCATCGGGAGCGCCTGAGGCGAGCACCAACACCGGTTCGATGCCACCGTCCGGCATCCGGACGAAAACCAAAGCGCGTTCCTTGCCCTTAAAGATCGCCACGCGGTGATCGTTCGGCTTGAAAGGCAGACGGGGATGCCAGAGAAACGCCTGCTTGCCCGACCCGCTATCCACCAACTTCCAACTCAATTCGGTCGCCAAAATGGAATTACCGTACGCTTCCTCAATGGCGGGGGCGGACCACGTCGAAGGTTCCCGTTGCCGGATCAAATACAGCGCGAATAAGACGGCAATAGCTGAAACGGCGACGATAACGGCGGCCCTCAGCCGGAACTTGGATTCGCGGACATCCACGTGCTTTGGAAGGCCGGAGTTGCCGGCGCGTTGGGCGGCTTGCTGGATCGATTCCACGCCGGGAAGCTTGTCCTCCCACCAGTTTCGTGGACTACCGGCCGGCGGCGCCCCGCCCGGAGCGAGGGCCGCGGCCGCGTCTGGCTGAGGCTGCCAAGCCGCCGCACCCTGAACAGGCGCGGGGACGGGCTCTGGTCCCCACGCTGGCGGTGGCGGGGTGTAGGGAGGGGGATCGGGCATGCGCGGCGATTCCACCGGATGAGCCATGGGGGCCGGGGAAGGACCCAGCGCGCCGGGCGGCTCCGGGGGCGCCGGCGGCGCGGCGTAGACAGGCGCGTCGGGAGCGCGCGGAGGTTGGGCTGCCCGCGCTGGCGGGGGCGGCGCGAAATGCGGAGGATCGAATGTCCCCGCGGCCTCCGCCTCGCGGACTGGCGGCGAGGCAGGTTGGAAGCCTCCCGCGCCAATGTTCACCAGAAACTCCGGACCCGTTTGCCCGTCCCGCCGGCCCAGCGTGAGAATGGAGTTCGGCGCCAGAGCGGCCTGGCCTCGCACTGGAACACCATTCACGTAGGTTCCGCTTCGACTGTTCAAATCGATGACCATCAAGCCCGACGGGGATTTCGGGTCGGGTTGGATGCGCGCGTGGAATATGGCGGCGACCATGTCGCTGCTGGGATCAAGCGGCACCTGGCAACTCGGGTCGCGGCCCAAGAGCACCTCGCCGCTAGTCTCGGTGTCGAACGCAAACCGTAACCCGGCGCCAGGCTCGGACTGGCGGAGCAAAACAAATTGCAAGGAATCCTCCGACTCTCTTCGTAACAGAAGGGACTCAAAAGCAGTCCCTATGATATATTAATTACGCTTTGCATTCAACTATGGGAAGGCCGGTGCATGCGATATAGGTCCCTGTCTCTTCTTCCTGCTTTGAGTATCCCTTCAACCGCGCTCACATACGCATTTCTCTATCGGAGACCGGGAGGCGACGCTCTCTATGAGTTCTTTTGCAACCGCGGCTATTACCAGCACTGCAGCGTCTTTCTGTTGTGGCTGGGTATCTGGATGCTCGTGCTCCGGTTTCTGACCCAACTGACCGAGAACAATGCCTTGCGCCTCGAAATGCCCAGCCTGCGCATGTCGCCGGACCAAGCGGCCAGCTTGACTCGTAACATTCCCGCCGAATACCAGCGATCTTTGGTCGGCAGGCGAGTGGCGGCGTTGTGGCGGGGGTACGGACGCCAGGAGGATGTGGGACCGCTGGTCGACCGTCTGGCGCAGCGCGACCGGACCGAAATTGAACAACGCTACTCCGCGGTGAACTGGGTTCGCACGCTTCCTCCCATCATCGGCTTACTAGGCACTCTGGATGGGTTGCGGGCCGGCGTCGGGGACTTGGCGCACTTAAGCGGATCCGGCGACTTAAGCGCAATCCGCAGCGCTTTACGGAGCTTTGCGCTTTCCTCCAGCACCGCCTTCGATACGACCTTATTAGGGTTGGCGGTTGCCGTGATCCTTTCGGTAATTATATTTGTCCTGCAGCAGCAGGAATACCGTTTGCTCTCCTCGCTGGACGAAATGGCCGCCGAGATGGCGCGTCTGTTTTTGAAGCCGCCCTCTCTCGACGCCACCCTGAGAACCGTTATGAGAGAGGCCATGCAGGAGTTTTTCTCCAGCTTGGGAATGGCTCAGGACCGGCTGCTTAACGGAATGGCCGCCAGGATGCAACAGGGGCGCTGACGGCGCTTGAAATCGCCAATATGGGGAATGAAGAATGGACTGGCGGAGTGGTTATCATGGTGGGCAGCCTCGCCGTAGCCGTGGCCGTGGTCAGCCTGGGAATGGGATCCGTCAATCTCATGTCGGCGGATGCCGGCGTGCGTCTCGCGGAATTCAGCGTGGCCAAAGGTAAAGCGCCGCAAAGGAGCAGTCCGCCACCCGTTAGCCGGTTCGCGGATATCAACTATTTCCGCGAAGAGATCGCCGCGCGGCAGGACCAAATGGCGGCTTTACGCCGCGATGTCGATTTGGAATCGAGGCAATTGGGAGTCCAGCAGAAGCTGCAGGACAGTTTGGCGTTGGCGGCAAAGCCGGACGCAACGGATTTCGAAGGAGTGCCCATGGAACCGCAGGCTCTTTCCGGAGAAATCGCGCGCATGGATACGCAGATCGCCGAAGTGCAAAAGCGACAGGAAGACACGCGGGAGGTGGATGTCAACCGCTGGATAAGCAGCCCGGCGGAAAAGCCTCGCTGGGTGGAATGCGCAAAGGATGGAGTGACCTTGCAACCCCAGAGTACCCATTTTGCCAACGGGGAGTTACAGAACGGCAACGCGCCATTAGCGGCGGCTCTGGGTGCGGCCCGGACGGTTCTGCTGGTCAGGCCATCCGGCTTCGATTCTTGCGCGGCAGCCGTCAAATTGCTCGACGCCGGCCATATCGAATACAGCCTGACGCCCATAGATGAAGACTGGCAATTGATTTTTCGTTAAAGAGGCTGGAAATGCGACCCGATTACGCGCTCCCGCTGACTTTCGTGCTGCTCTTAATGCTTGCCACCATGGGAGGAACGCTCTGGTTTCTTTTGCCCACGCAGACCAACATGGATCAGGCGCGCCGCGCGCAAACGCCGGTGGCGGAGCCCGCGCACGGGGTAACAGCCGACCCCAGCGCGCGCTGGCGCGTGCAACTGGCAGGCACCGACCGGGAACTGCAATCCTTGCGCCAGACCAAGAAGCGGATGGATACGGAACTGGATCGTCTGACGGCAAACGCCGGTTTGGAGCCATCCCCCTCCCCAGCCGCGGAGCGCGACGCGCACCAACTGGCCGCGCTCCTGGCCCGGCGGAAGGCGCAGTTGGAAAGGCTCCGATTGGTCGCCGGCGTCGAGCGAGTGGCCGTGGATGCGCCGGTGCGGACCGGCGCAAGGCCGGCGGGTTCCGGCAAGGAGCCGGTGTGGTTCCAGCTTTATGCCGGACGGGTGCTTCCGGTCGACGAACGTTACTATAGCGTGCGCACCATCGACGCCGATGGAGTGGCGTTTCGCGTGCTGCGGCGGACATCCGTTGGCGAAACATTCGCCGATGCTACGGCGGCCGGAAGCAAGTTCGAACTAGCCCTGTCGAATATCGTTCCCCAGAAACAATACATTCGCTGCCTGGTATCGCAGGATTCTTTTCCGCTGCTGCGCAGTCTCATGCGGCTCGCGGCGGAAAAGGATATCGGCTTGGAGTGGGATCCCTTCCAGGATCAGGACGGACGAATCGTGTTTACTCCCCCGCGGGCGGGAGCGGCCGCGATGCCGCGCTAGGATGAACCCACATCGCACGGCCGCGCAAGGAGCGTCAATTATGCGGCCATGATCCTGCAATGCTAAGATTACCTGTCTTAAGGCCACAGCGACATGTGGAGATTCCAAGTGCAAGAAGGGCCCAGCGCGGGGCTTACCTTTACCTTCGGTCATCCGGACCGCTTCCTGATCGGCCGCGCCATCGAAGCCCACCTCCGCCTGCCGGAGAACGATCTCTTTGTTTCCCGCAATCATTGCCTGATCGAGATCTACCCGCCGAACCTTTTTCTTACGGATTTGAACAGCAAGAACGGCACTTTCGTGAACGGAAGAAAGCGCCATCACGGCGACATCCACAGCGGCGACCGCATCCGGATCGGACAGACGGAACTTGCCATCGAGCAAGTCGGCGGCGATGCGGTCGAGCCGCCTCCCGGCAACGGCGCGCAAGCCGTCCCTGAACCGCCGCCGCCGCAACCGCGGAGAGCGATCGCCGCCCCACCCCGGCAGTGCTGTGTGTGTCGCGCCGATGTGCCCGCCGGCGGCGAAGGCGAGGCGCAAATGGATCTCAGCGAGTGCGTCAATCACATGTGCGCGGTCTGCGCCGCGACGAGCGAATTGTGGGCCAAGGGCGGAAAGATCGGCGACTATCGCCTGCTGCGCCAAATCGGGCGCGGCGGAATGGGCGTCGTCTATCAGGCCTGGCACGAGAGCACGGGCTCCGTGGTCGCGCTTAAGACGCTGCACGCGCCCAAATCGTCCGACGAGCGCGCGCTCCGCTTGTTCCAACGCGAAATCGATGTCATGACCCAGCTCCGGCACCCGAATGTCGTCCGGCTGTACAAACAGAGTTGGAGTGGTGAACAACATTTCCTGGTTTCGGAATGGCTCGATGGCGGCGATGTCGGCGAACTGGTAGCCAATGGCCGGCGGGGACCGCTGCCGCCCGCGGAGGCCCTTCCGATCTTGCGGCAGGCGCTGCGAGGGTTGCAGTACGCGCACGAGTGCGGCTACGTGCACCGGGACGTGAAGCCGAGCAACCTCTTGCTAGGCCGCTCCGCGGACGGCCAGACCACCCTAAAGGTCTGCGATTTCGGCCTGGCGAAGAGCTTCGCTGAAGCCGGCGCTTCCATGATGACCCGCGATGGCGAAGCCGCCGGAACCGTGCTGTACATGGCGCCCGAGCAGATCCTGAATTACCGCTATGTGACGCCTCCGGCCGACGTTTATTCGCTCGGCGTGACTTCTTATTATGTCCTGACCGGCCGTCTGCCTTTCGATGTGGCGTCTCCGCTCGAACGCCTGTTAGGAGAAGGGAGGGGCAAAAAACAGAAGGACCCCATCCTGGTAGTGCTCGAAGACGAGCCGATTCCTATCCGTCAGCGAAACGAAAAGATACCTGAGCCCATCGCGGCGGTCATCGATCGCGCCGTGCGCAAAAAGGAGATGGAGCGGTTCCGAACGGCAATGGAAATGCGACAGTCCCTCGAACAAGCCGCTCGAAGCTGTTTCCCAAACAGCCCGAGTTACGGAGGTGACACATGAGTAACGGGCGATCCCTTCGGGAGCCTCTCTGGCGCCAGGAACCGGCGCCAGGCGACCACAGGAGTGCGGCCGCGGCAGGCAGGAGTGCCTGCGCCACGTCGTATCAACGACTTGCGTCACGGGCTGGTATTCGGCGCGCGCTGGGCGCGCTTCTCTTGTTGGGACTGCCGACGGCTCTCGCGTTCAGCCAGGAAAGGGCTCCGCGTATCCAAATTTTAGAGATAGCGCCGTCTAACGATCGGACGGTCCGGGCGCTGGTGGCGGTTTCCGAACAGGGCCGCCCGGTCACGGGTCTGACGGCGGCCAATTTTGCCGCCAGCCTCGATCGGCGTGCCGCGGCGATTGCCAAGGTGGAACCCGCATCGGCACCGGACCAGCCGCTATCGGTGGTCCTGGTAATGGATATCAGTGGCAGCATGAAGGGCGCCCCCATCGCAGGCGCCATCACCGGCGCGGAATCGTTCCTCGGCCGCCTGGGCGCGGCGGATTACGCGGCGCTGATCACTTGCGGCGACCAGGCGCGCATCGTAACCGGTTTCAAACATGACATCGGGTCGTTGCAGGCGGCGGTGGGGCGAATTTCGGGCCGCCGATTCCAGGACCCTGCTTTACCAGTCGATTTTCGACGCCCTGGACCTGGCCGCGGGCGCGCCCAATCCGCTCGGCGGTCGTGGTTCTCACCGACGGGAAGGACGAAGGCAGTCAGATCGGATTTCGAGGAAGTAGTCGCAAAAGCGGTGAACACTAACACCAAGATCTACACGCTCGCCTATGGCGCGAAGGCCGATACGAAGACACTGCGAAAGCTATCCGCCGTCACCCACGGCGCTTTTTATATATCGCCGGACGCCGCCGCGATTCCAGCCGCTTACACCCAGGCCCTCGATCAGCTCAAGACTGCGTACCTGATCGAGTTTCGCGTTTCCCAAACGATTCGCCCAGAAAGCCTCGCGACAATTAGCCTGGTGCATGCCGGCCGAGCCGGATCTACGAGCGCAGTCTTGGCTACCGGCGCCGGCCGCGAAGTCCCCGTTGGCGTTTGGATGGGTGGAGCGGCGTTGCTCGTCGTCATTGCGGCGGGGGCCGCGGTTTGGTTCCGGCGCCGAAGCCCTCCCTCGGCGCTACAGGAAACCATCGTCGTGCCCCGGGCATGGCTGGAGGTTGTGCGGGGCGCCGATGCCGGGAAGAAGTTTGTCTTATCTCATTATGCGGCGGTCATCGCCCGCGACCAGGATCATGCGGAGATCGCCCTGGTGAACGATCCTTTGATCGGCCGCAATAAACATGCCCGCCTGACGCTGGATGCCGGTGGGCGCTACGTGATCGAAGACTTAAACAGCAAAAACGGCGTGACCGTCAACGACGTCCGGATCGGCGGTCCGGTGATCCTGCGGCCGAACGATCGTATCGGTCTGGGATTATCGGAGCTGTTATTTATCGACCAACGTTGAGAGAATCCGGATGCCATCCGACGACCCCATCGCCTCGCAAGCAAATCCGCCGTGGTTCATTCAGCAGGATCAGAATGGCGACGAGGAGTTCTTCACTGCCGCACCGTTGCCCGCGGTACTGCCCTTGCAGGGAATCGACCCGATCGTCCCCGCCGCTCCCGCGGCCGCCCCAGTGGTCTCCCGCCCCGAAACCCTGCCCGTAGATGCCCCTCAGACGTGCCAGCCGCCATCGCACGGGATCGGCGAGCCGATGCCGCTGGAGGCGGGCGCAACCGCCATATTGGCTGCTCCCGCTCCGCAGCCCACGCTGTCCATGACCATTATGCCGACGGAAGCTCCTCCGGCCGTCAACAAACTTCAGACACAGGAGACCGTGACGCGTCGACGCCCCAGCGCGATCGAACCGCGGCAGGACCCGGCCGAACTGGCGTCTACTGCCACTTTGACCCAGCGCGCGACGCCGCGACCGGATGACGCGGCCACCACTGAACCGAAGCGAGTCGTCGCTCTTCTGGTCCTCGTCCGCACGCCACAGCCCGTTCGGCGCGGGCAGATCATCCCGCTCAAGAAATCCAAAACAATCGTCGGCAGGGGCAACCAGGCCGGATGCTTCCTGGATGACGGCGCCGTTGCCGAGGCGCACGCATACATCCTCTGCTCCGAACGCCCGGGCCAGTGCGGATTCGAATGGCATGCAATGGCGGCAAATACGGGACGCATCAACGGTATCCTGGCCAGCGAAGGGCAACGGCTTCGATCCGGGGACCGCATTGAGCTGGGCGAGAGCGAGCTCGTTTTTTTTGAGACCGAACTCAAAGGAGCGCCGCCGCATGCGGGCAGCAGCGAAAAGCCATACCGGTAAGCGCAGGGAGATCAACGAAGATTGCGTCTACGTGGCTCTCGACGCCGGCCTCCTCATTCTGGCGGACGGGATGGGCGGCCACCAGGGCGGCGAAGTCGCCTCGCGCCTGGCGGTAGACTACATTGCATCGTTTCTGGGGACCTTCTTGGCCGCAGGCGCATCCTCCCTTGAGGACTCCATCCGCGAGTCGATTGCCGGCGCCGACCGCGCCATACTGGCGAGGGCCGCGCAGGACTCCGGGCTCAAAGGTATGGGCACAACTCTAGTGTTGTCGGTTTGTAGGGCGGACTCTTTCTATTTGGCGCATGTTGGCGATTCCCGCGCCTACCTCTTGCGGGACGGGTCGTTCCGGCTACTCACCGACGATCACACGCTGGTCGGGCATATGCTGCGCACCGGCGAACTGAGCCCCCGGCAAGCGCGCGATTTCGGCATGCGCAACATGCTCGTACGGAGTGTCGGAAACTCCAACACTCCGGTGGCCGATATTCAAACCGTCGCATGGAACGCGGGCGACTGCTTGATGCTGTGCTCCGACGGGTTGACAGGCATGGTGCCGGATGCCGACATTCGAAGAGTATTGGCGTCGCCGCTGCGCTTGGAAGATAAATGCGACCGGCTTATAACACTCGCCAACCGCCGCGGAGGCAAGGATAACATTTCCGTGATTGTCGCGTCGCCGAATTAGCCCATGCATCGATTGATCATCCGCCGCGGGAACGTATTTCACAAGGAGTACCTCTTCGACGAGGTGGACTGCCTGCTGGTTGGGCGGTCGACCGCCTGCGATGTGTTTCTTCCCGATGACAGCCGGATGGTCTCCCGTCAACACGCGGCCATCTTGCGATGCGCGGACCGGCCTAACTCTTACTTCGTCCGTGACTTGGGCAGCCTGCGCGGCACCCGGGTAAACGGCGAGCCGGTCTATGGCCAGCGGCTGCGCGATGGAGACGCCATCCGCATCGCCGCATACGAGCTGCTGTACAACTCCCAGGCGCCTCCGGCCGTGGAGATGTCTCCCCTGCGGGTGGTCGGCCGCAAAGGCGCGCTAGACGGCCTGAACGCCAGCACCGCGGCCTTCGAGCGGCAGGAAGCAATCGAGGAAGTACCACTGAGCGCGGAGCAGAAAGAAGCGGTGGAATCAGTCCTCCAAGGTTGCCTTCGCGGCAGTTCCATGCGTGTCTTGCTCCACCAATTGGCTTCCGCAACCGTTGCTATCTGCCGTGCCCGGCGAGCCTTTTCGGCCCTGTTCTCCACCGGCAGCGCCGCTCCATTCGAGTTGATTGAACGGTACGGAATGTCGCCCGGAGAGCAGATCGAGATTACCGAGGAGAATTATCTGGACCGCCTCCTACAGGGTAAGCCCGTTCATGAAGGCCAGACACTGCTCGCGCCCATCGTCGATCGGGATGCAACAATCGGGTTTTTCTGTCTCGATCGCGCACCCGGCGAGCCACCCTTCCAGAGAAGCGACGCCGCGTTTCTGCTCCTACTGGGCCGCCTGGTCACCACCCGGCCCGAGAACGAAGCCAAACGCGCCACCGCCGGAGTGGCCTCCAGCGTGGTCCCCGAATGGCCGGTCGGCATGGTTGGCCGTAGCAAGCCCATGCGGGAGTTGTCGCGCCAGTTGCGCGAGGCGGCAGTGGAGGACGCCAATGTCCTGTTGCTCGGCGAGAGCGGAACCGGGAAAGAAGTGGCCGCCGAGACTATCCACCGGATGTCGCCCTCCTCCTCCGGACCTTTCATCGCACAGAATTGCGCGGCCGTTCCCGAAACGCTGGCCGAAGCCGAAATGTTAGGGTACACGGCGCATTCGGGCATTCAGGGCGCCGAGCGGGAAGGCGCTCCCGGATGGTTCGATCTGGCGAACAACGGGACTTTGTTTCTCGACGAGTTACAGGGACTTGGTTTGAGTTTGCAGGACAAACTCTTGCGCGTCCTGCAGGACAAGACTATCTGGCGCATTCGCGCCCGGCGCGCGATCCCCGTACAACTCAAGGTGATAGCCGCCTCCGACCGCGACCTGGATGCCGCCGTGCGGTCCGGATCTTTTCGCAGGAACTTCGCACAGCCGATTGATCCCAAAGTAGATCAATGAGATAGGGGGAAATTCGCAAATACGAGATTCGCATTTGCATTTTGCGGGGTTTGCGTTATAATTCTTACAGCCATATGGCAGAAAGAGAGAAACTCACCAAGCTCTCTACGCTTGCCTTGCGGAACCGCCGTCAAGGGCTCACCCAACTTTTGCCTCCCCTGGCGGAGATCCTGCGCGGTTCCTTGACGGAACGTTATCTGACCTGCGGGAACCCAAACTGCAAATGCGCCAAAGGGGAGCGTCATGGGCCGATATGGTATTTGAGCGTCACCTTGGACCAATCCCATCGGCAAGCCGTACAGTCCCGTCCGATCAGGTGGCGCAGGTCCGCCGTTGGATCGAGAACTATCACCGCGTCCGGGAGCACCTGGAGAAGATCTCCGACATTAACCGGGAGTTGCTGCGGCGCGAGAAACAGCAGAGGAAACCCAGGACAGCCAAGAGCAAGTGACGCCCTCCGGCCGGAGGGCGGAAAGGAGCGGGCCGTATCTTACAGCCTTAAGGATGCAAGCCAGGACGCACTCCCTGCCTTCCCTCCCCGCCTGGCTCAATAAGGGTTTCCATTTGCGTTCGCATGCTAGCCAGATGGCGGACTCCCGGCGCCGAGCGCGCCTTCCGGGATGACACCCTGCGCTACGGCTTCGACCTGGAACCGCTGGAGGCCATGTTGGTGGATGTAAACCGCCGCCTGAAGCGCGGCAAAGCTTTCGACGACGGGCGCGTACAAGGACGCCTGGTGGCTGCTCTGGACGGCATCGAGGTGCTGGCGAGCTTCAGCCGCCGCTGCGAGCACTGCCTGGAGCGCCGCATCGCCATGAAGGATCCAGCCGGCCGCAAGATCGAGCAGACCCAGTATTACCACCGGGCCGTTGCTTGCCAGATGGTGCAGCCTGAAACAGAACTCACGGGATTTGTATCAGGCGGCGGTGCGCCTGTTTGCGCAGCGGCCGCCAGACCTGGCCTTCACCCAGCAGTGCGACCATAGGACCTACCAGGTCCAACTTTGGGATACCGAAGGCCTGCCGTTTACCATCGACCATCCGCGACCGGTGCGGGTGGTGCGCGCCGAAGAGGTGCTGAAGCGCAACCGCTACCGCCAAGGGGAACGCACTTTGCAGGCCACTGATCAGGAGTGGCTTTGGGTCACCACGCTCCCGCAACAGGCCTTTCCCACCCGGATCATTCACCAACTGGGGCACCGCCGCTGGAAGCAGGAGAACAACGGTTGGATGGACCTCACCCAACATTGGGCCTTCAAGCATGGATTCCTGCACGCTTGCCAACACCGCCCTAAACAGATCGCCGCCTCCGGGCAACGGGAACCCGTTCCCAATCGCGGCCTGGAGGCAGTCATCCTGATTCTGCTGATCGCCTTCGCCTTGAGCTCGGCGTTTGTCCTCCGGCACTCCAAACTCGTCCGGCGCGACCATCTCACGGCCCTCGCTGTCGCCGCCCAGTTGCGGGCCTGGATCTCCAAGGCGCCGCCTTCGATTAGAGCTCCTGACTGAGCCATACCGAGCGCTTCCAACCTACTCGCCGTACCTCTCCGCTTGCGCCGAAGCCGGCGGCCGTGGCCACTCGTCGCCTTGTGCCGCCCGAGCCATCCATTTGGGCCACCGTTCGCCGCATCGAGATCTCTCCCGGGTGACCTCTCGGCCGTTCCCACCCGCCTCCTCGACCCTCGCGCCGGCCTTTCAGCTCCAAACTCGTCTGTTACCCCGGTCGTGCGAAGTTCCTGGATCTTTTCGCGCTCCTCTTTACTTTCGCTTCGCAAGGAAGGTATACTTGCATCCTCTCCGGGAACGGCCAGACGACATCGCGCTATTGGCCTTCTACTTTTTAGATAGCTATGCACGGAAGGAGGACCGAGGGGTACGGACGCTGTCGCATCGCGCGCTGCAGGCGCTTATGGCCGCGCCCTGGCCGGGGAATGTTCGTGAATTGAAAAACAGCGTGGAATCGGCATGTGCCCGCGCAACCGGGCGGGAGGTTGTTTTCACGTGGGATTTTCCCAATTTGCGAACGGCCGATGCATCTAGCGGCCAGAGCAAGCCCCAGACGATCGAAGAGCTCGAAAGGCAGCGAATTATGGAAACACTCGAAACCACTAACGGGAACATCACGAAAGCCTGCCGCCTGCTTGGTTATAAGAGCCGTCAGACCATCTTGAACAAGATGGACCGGTTCGGCATCCCGAGGACTTTCGGCGATCCTGAGACCAGTTGGTGAGTGAAATGCTCGATAGGCGCCGGTTGCGATGTCCCGTTCGGCTGACCGAATCAGGCACGCGCCCTAACACAGGAACCTGAACATGGCGAAGTGGCAGCGGTTCAAAGTCATAAAAACCCTCGGCTCGGGGGCGTTCGGCAAGACCCTCCTGGTCGAAGATCAGGAGCGCAAGAACCGCAAGGTCGTTCTAAAGGTTCCCCACGACAAGGACAAAGAAGAGGCCCTGATCCGGGAACTGATCACCAGCACGGCGCTGCGCGCGAGCCTGGAAGGCATCTCCCACCCCAATATCGTTCAGTACATCGACTTGGCGCAATTTGACGACTATTATGTCATCATCCTCGAGTATGTTGAGGGATCCGACCTTCGCGCCCGGCTGGGACCGCCTAAGTTGCATCGAAAGCCGCTGCCGGTCGCCGACGCCATGGACCTCTTCGACCAGGTCTGCAGTGGCCTTTCGGCGGCGCACGGCGTTGGGTTGGTGCATCGCGATATCAAGCCCGATAATATCCTGCTGCGCGAAGACGACGGGATCGTTAAACTGGCCGACTTCGGAATTTCCAAAATTCTGCAGTCGACCGTTGGCGCGGGCGCCGGCACGGTGGCCGGAACGCCCTACTACATGGCGCCGGAAGCATGGCTCGGACGGGCTGACGTCCGATCCGACATCTGGTCTCTGGCGGTCACAATGTACGAGATGGTTACCGGCAGAATGCCCTTTTGGTCGGAGAATATCATCGAGCTGAAGGAAAAGATCGACCATGAGCGGCCCACGCCCCCTTGCCGCCTGAACCCCAAGATCGACGACCAGCTGGAGCGCACCATCCTCCGCGCCCTCGAGAAGAATGCCAAGGACCGTTTCCAGACCGTCGATGAGATGCGCGGCTACTTGCGCGACATCCCGGCCGCTCCACCCCGGCAAGCGGCAGTTCACTCCAAGGCGCCGGACTCGCGCGATACCGTCGAACTGAATCGCAAGATTGATCTGGCGCTGCGCCTCTTCCAGGACGGGAGCAGAGCAGACGCTGAGCGTCAGTTGGGTGATTTGGAGCGCCTCTACCCGCGCGAGCCCCGCATTTACCTGGCGCTGGGACAGGTGCATAGCCGGGTCGAACAATTCTCCACCGCGGAGCAGGTCTTCCGCCGCGGCGTCGACGCCTGTCCCGATCATGGCGGTCTGCGGATGTCCCTTGCCATGGCGCTGGAAATGCAAGGTGGAAACAAACTCAAGGAGGCTATCACGATCTTGGAGGGCGCCACGCAACTCGGCCTTAAGGCGACTCAGGAACGCGCCGCGCGCGCGCTGCTGCGGAAGTGGAAACACGAATCCGGGGGCGCCGAATGATGCCTGCGTGGCTCTCCGTTCCGCTCATCTTGTCTGTCGCGGCGGCAGCCCTGGCGGGCGCCGGCGCGCTCGTCGTCGTGCGGCTGCGGAAGCCGGAGCTCAGGCGTTTGCTGGCTGCCGCCGACGCGGCCCTCGCGGCCAGGAACCCGGCACGGGCAGCCAATTTGTATCGCCGCGCCGCGGCCGCCGCCGATCATGATCGCACCGGGAGCCAGTCGCCGGAGTTTCCAGAGCTGCGCCGGCGCGCTTACGTGGGGATGGGAGCGGCCCTGGCGTCGGCAAATCGCCGTACCGAGGCATTCGACGCGTTTCAGAGAGCCCGCTCGGCCGGCATCGAGTTGCCGGCGGAAGCTCAAATCCTGATCGCCGAGCGCTATGTAGAATCGGGCGATCGCGGTCCCGAGGCATTCGAGGCCTATTTGGGCTATGTAAGAATTGGACCGCCGTCGGGCGCGTATGGCGCGGCGATGTGCGCCCTCGTGCAACAGATCTGCGAAGTGCAGGAAACCATGAAGTCGGCCGACCGCAATCTGGCGGTTGAGCGGAATCGCCGCGCGCTCGCATTCAATCCGAATTCCGAATGGGCGCACTATAACCTTGGCCTCGCCTCCCTGCTGGATGGCCGCGCGGACGAGGCCGCCGCCTGGTTTCTGCGCGCGCACTCGCTCAATCCGGGGCAGATCCTGACCGCCTATTGGCTGGGCGTCTGCTACTTGGAGCGGGCTGAGCCGGACCTGAACCTGGCCATGCACTGGATGGATCGGTTTCTCGCCGTTCCGGCCAACAATCAAAAGACTGTCAAGCGACAGGCCGGTGCTGCCTTCGAGATCGGCAGGCGCCTGCTCGACGAAGACCGGGTGGCGCCTGCGATTGCCTACCTGCAAGCGGCCCAGGAGCGGAACGCCGGCAATCCCGAATGTAATTACTATCTGGGCTGCGCCCTGGCTTCGACCGGCAACGCCCAACGCGCCGTCGACCTTCTGTCACTGGCGGCGCGCCTGGCGCCCAGGCAGAAGGCCTATGCCTACCGGCTAGCGGTCGAGTGCGAGAAAGCCGGCCGATTGGAAGAAGCCGCGGCGGCGCTCCGCAATGCGGTTCAGGCCGACGATGCGTATGCGGAAGCGCACGCCCGGCTGGCTGCGATTTGTCTCAAGCTCGGCGACGATGCGGCCGCTGCGCTGCATTCCAAGCGCTGCCTGGAATTGCGGCCCGGAGGCGATGCCATGACCGCCACTCTAGTCGAAGCGCTTTACCGGCTGGACCGCTTCGAGGAAGCCATCGCGGCCCTCTCCGGCGGTTCCGCCGCTACCCTCACAGCCGGCGCTTATCCCGAGGCGGTCTTCTGCATCGGGCGCATCTATTTGCGATGCGGCGATCATCGACGCGCCATTGAGTGGCTCGAAAAGTTGGCCGGCCAGGAGCGCGCCGATTACTACAGGGCCTGCGCGATGGCCCACGATGGGCATCCCTCCGATGCCGCCGTTCGGTTTGCGGAGATCGCGGAGCGTGGCGGCGCGATGGCCACCGCCGCGCGGGCGCAGCGCGGCCACGTGCTTCTGGCGGAGGGGCGCGTCGAAGAGGCCGAGACCTGTTACCACGAGGTTCTCACGGGCGCCCCCGCCGACCCAGACGCGCTCCGCGGCCTTGCCTATATTGCGTGTGCGGCCGAAAGGTTCGAAGAGGGCTTCGTTTGGCTGGATCGCGCCGCCACTATGGATGGCGCTTCGGCGGGCCTCCGATTCGCCAGGGCGGTGCTCCTGGAACGCCTGGGAAGACTGGACGCCGCCGCCGCGGACCAACAGGAAATCGCGCTCGACCCGGCCTGGAAGACGGCTGCCATTTTGCGCCTCGCGGTCGTGGAGTGCCACCGGGGGAATTTCCAGGCCGCGCTCAACTGGCTCGGCTCGGCCGCGTTCGATGGCGTTCCGGACGTTGTTTTGTTCTACCGCGGGGTGGCTATGATCTCGACCGGAAGGATCGCCGAAGCGATCCGCGATTGGGCGGATTTGCACGCCCGATATCCCGATGACGAACGCCTTGCCCAGAACCTTCATCGCGCGCGCTATCTGCTCGGCGCCCAGTTGGCGTCGGAAGGACGATTGCCTGAGTCTATTGCGGCATGGCAGACGTATCTGGCTTTGTGTCCCGCCGACGAGAAGACCGTGCGCGATCTGGCGGCCTTGCACTTCCGGCTCGCCTGGACCGAGCTGGAAAAAAGCGATCGCGATGCGGCCGCCGCGCTGGCACAGATCGAACAGGCTCTCGCTCGTCATCCGGATCATCCGCAATATCTTTTCTATGCCGCCCTGTGCGAATTGAGCCTGAACCGGCTGGCATCCTGCGAACCACGGCTGCGAAGGCTGGTCGCGAGTCAGCCAGTGTCCCGCCATCTTTATCACCTGGCGCTGTGCTTACTGCGAAGGGGAGAGGGGGATGGCGCCATCGAGGTGCTCGAGCAACTGCAGGCCAAAGCGCCAGGCGACGACTATACCGCCCGCGGCGCGTGGCTGATGGCGAACGAAGAGGTCCGGCAAGGGCGCTATGGGGAGGCGACCCGGCGCATGGCTTTCGCTCTTCGAGCGATTGAGATGGAGGCATCGTGACTGCACCGCAACCAACACCCAATCATGACGCGGCATGGCGCATCCGCGCCCTTGAGCAGTTTTCAGCGTGTCTCGCCGCCGAGGGGAAGCGGCCCGATCTCGAAGCGCTGCTGTCGCGTACCGAGAACAGTCCAAGCGAGGCGAAGGTGCGTTTCTATGTTGCGGTGGCACTGGCGGCCGAAGGAAATCTAAGGGAGGCGCAGGAGCATCTGCGCCGCACCATGACTTTGAACGGCCAGGACCCCAAGCCCCGCCAGCTCGCTTATAAACTCCTGGTTCGCCAAGCGGACCAAAGAGCCGGCGCGCAGGATTGGGATGGCCTGTCGGAGGTGGTGGCCGAGGCCATCTCCATGGCACCGCCGGGAGTCGATCCTGCGCGCGATCTCGCCCGCTTCAATAATGCGCTGCCCATCGCGAATCTGCGCGCCGGCCGCCGCGAGGAAGCCATCCGGCTGTGGGAACGCCAACTGTGCGATGGGCCGGCGGACGTGCGTTTGCTGCACCACCTGGCGCTGGCGCATTACTGGTGGGCGCAAGTACAGGAGAAGGAGAACCAATCCGGACCGCTGCTGACAACGGTCTGGAAGGGGACTATCGCCTATTGGACGGTGCTTCTGAATATGGACCCGTTCTGGGATAGCTGGAACCAGAGCAATCAGCGGCGCTGGGGCATCGCGCTGAGCCCCCAGGAGGTTGCCAGTCTGCGCAATGAATTGGCGGAGCAGCGCATCGCCCATCACCTGCAGAGCCGGGAGAGCGAATACCGCGAGCGCGAGGACGCCGGCGCGGGCTGGTTGTACGAGGATCTACTGGTGTCGCTGATCCGGGAACAGAAATCCGCCGCGGCTTGGAAAGAACTGATGGGCGCCCTGGAGCGGCAGAAAATCTTTCCCTCCGACGCCGTGTTGCGGTTGGCGGGAGGCTATCTGTTTTTTGAACGGCTGGGCCGGTCGGCGTCTATTCATGAGTCGATCGGCCATCTGATGGTGGATTCCGGGACCCGCGCCGTGCAGTGGGTGAATTCTCAAACCCGCACGACGCTGGATTTGCCAGCCGATTGTTTAGCGCGTTTATGCATTTACTTCTCGCCCGCCGGTCTCGGATCGATCGCGGTCATGATCGACGACAGGCATAAGCCCGCGGAGGCGATAGCGCTACTCGATGTGCTGCCCAAGAACATACAATCCTCCTGGCCCGCCATGTATCTGCGGGTGATGGCCGACGCCAAGCTCGCATCGGTACTGGCGGGACAGGGCAAGACCGGGGAAGCCGTCGAGGCCTGGAAGAGGGCGCGCAAGTTGGCCCTCTCGTTCGACCCCAAGGTGGCCGCCCAGGCCGGCGGTATCCTGCACGACTTGCCGGGCCAGTTTAGCGGCGAAGCCGTGAAAGCCGTACAAAAAGAGTCGGCGCGTCTGAAAACGGAGAATCAGTTGGATCAAGCCGTCGCGCTGCTCGAACAGTGCCTGGAACTGGACAAGGATAACGCCCTCCGCGATCTGCTTTGCATCCTCTACTGCGACCGGGGAGGAGCGCATCTGAATAAGTCGAGCTATCCGGCCGCCCGCGACGACTACAAGCGCGCGTTGCGCTTGAATCCCCAACACCAGCGGGCCAAGGAGGGCTTGTCTACCACTTACAACAACGAGGGATGCGACGAGTCCAACAATGAAAAGTCGATCAAGCTGCTCGAAAAAGCCATCGAAATCAACCCAAACAATCACAGGGCCAAGCGCAATCTGGCTTCCTCGCTCAAAGCCAAAGCCGTGGACGAAGTGAACAGCGCCGTCGAACGCGTGCGCTATTCGGGCCGCGGCCCGGTCGTGCGCGAGCTGGACAAAGCGATTGAGTTGCTGGAGCGCGCCGCCAAGATGGCCAAACCGAACCTGGGCAGCGAATTCTTTTCGGCGATCTCGGGCGCGGCGATGCTGGATGAGGGAAGCATGGAGAATCTCTTCAGCCAGGTTGACGACGACGTGCTGAAGGGCATCCTGACGAATCTCGCCGTCGCGCATCGCATGCGCCATCGGATGAGAATCGGCGGGTAGCCGCAGGACGGTGAAATGATCAAGGACCCCAAACATGAAACGGAGACGCCTTACGAACTGCTGGGCCTGTCGCCCGACGCTTCGCCGGCGGAGGTGCACCAGGCACTGCCGCGCTTCATGCGCGACCGACGGAATATTCCGCGGCTGGGCAAAGCTCAGGAGGCGGTCAAAAAGCTGAAAAACGCCAGGGAACGCGCTGAGGTTGACATCTGGTTCTACGAGATCGAGAATTCCGGGCCGTCCGGCGAAGGCGCGCCGCTAGCGATCGACGAGTTCCGCCAGGTGCCCTGCTGGCCGCCGGAATCGCTCGACTCCGATCTGGAGTCCGCCGGCAGTCCGCCTGAATTGCCGGAGATCGTCTTCATGCGGCCGAAGATCGCGGACTCGAATCGTTACGACGGCTGGAACGCGGAGGCCATCCGGCCAACGGTCGACCGTTAAGAGGGAGAATCTGGTGCGGGAAGCAACCAAAGCAGCGCGCGACGGGGGGATCCGGGTGATCCGGAAGGACGTCGAGAGCTTGATCGTAGAGGTCTATCGCCTTAAGATGACCGCCGCCGACACCCAGAAAAAGGCCGGGGACGAGCAGAAGAAATTCCTGCTCGGCATCCTCGAAGTGGTGGATAGCTTCGAGCGGGTTCTGGCGAACATCGAACCCCGGCTCGAAGGCGCCGACAAGCAGGCGCGAAACTGGGTGAACAGTTTCCGGTCCATTTACAAACTGCTGGGCCGCGAACTGCGCGGCCAGGGCGTCACCCGCATCGAGGCTCCCGAGGGTAAGGCCGTGCCTGGTTTTTACAATGTGATCGACACGCGTGAAAACCTGGATCTGGACAACGGCACGATCATGGAGGAATGGAAGCGCGGATATCTTTGGCGCGGTCAGGTGTTGCGCCTGGCTGAAGTGGTGGTGGTGAAGAACTGAGCGGCCTTCGAGGATAACGGTGAGCGTTGCGATCGGAATCGATTTCGGTGAGACAAACGCGTGCGCCGCGCGAATGTCGGGCAGCGCGCGCGTGATCCAAAACCGCGAGAACGAGGATTTGACGCCCTGCTGTGTCGGCATGCATAAGGGCAGAGTTCTGATTGGCCGGCTGGCGGTCAACAATACGCCGCAGGACCCTGAAGACACCATCGTATCGGTGCGGCGCTTATTGGGTCGCGGCTTCCGCGATCCCGAAGTGCAGCGGGTGCGCGGCAAGTACCCGTATCAGGTGGTCGAGCCGCAGGATGGAACCGAAGACGATGTCAGGGTGGTGATGGGAGCGCGGCAGCATTCGCCCGTCGAGATCTCTTCCATGATTCTCAAGAAAATCAAGGAAGACTGCGAACTTCGCTTCAATGAAAAGGTGGAGTACGCGGTAATCACGGTCCCGGCGTATTTTACCGACAAGCAGCGGAGCGCCGTCCGCCAGGCTGCCCGGCGCGCGGGCCTCAGGGTACAGAAAGTCCTCGACGAACCGTCCGCCGCTGCCATCGCATTCGGTATCGATAACCTGGGCACGGGCGACTCCAAGACGGTTCTCGTGTACGATCTGGGCGGTGGGAGCTTCGATGTCAGCGTGCTCGCGATAGCCAACGGCGTCATCGCACCCCTGAACATCACTGGTAATCAGTGGCTCGGCGGCGACGAGTTCGATCTCCGAATTGTGGAACATGTGGTCGAGCGTGTCAAAGCTGAGCACCATATGGATCCCCGTTCGAACCGGCGCTTCATGGCGCAGCTCAGGCTGGAAGCCGAAAAGGCCAAAAAGGCCCTTTCCAGCATCACCAGCGCGGACATCGTCATTCCTGGTGTGCCGCAGGACGAGAACAAGGATTGGATCGACTTCGAGATGGAGCTGACGCGCTCCCAATTCGAACGCATGATCGCAGACCGCGTCGAGGAAAGGATCGCCGGGGTGCGGGAAGCCATGCGGGGCGCCCAGGTCACTGCGGACCAAGTCGATTATGTGCTGCTCGTGGGAGGTTCTTCTTTAATCCCGCTGGTGCGCCGCGAACTTGCCGCCTTATTCGGCGAGAAGAAGCTGATGATCAACGTCGATCCGATGAAAGGCGTGGCTTACGGGGCGGCCATTCTCGCTGCCAGGCTCAAGAATTCCTGGGAGTGTGGCGGCGGGCATCGCAACGAGGCTAAAGACGACGTGTGCGGGCAATGCGGCGCAAGTGCTTTGGAGTTGCCTGCATATCGGACCGTGGCCACCGGCATGCCCTATGGTATTGAATCCGATGGCGGCGCCTTTGACATCGTCATTCCCCAGCATACTGTGTTCCCCACCCCCGCGCCCTTGATGCGGCGTATTTATACCAGAGCGCCAAACCTGAAGCGGATCAAGATCCCCATTTATGTCGGCGTTAAACCGGTCGCCCGCGAAAACGAACTGCAGGCTATCGTGTGTCTGCAATTGCCGGACAACGTGCCCTCGGGGACGCCGATCGACATTGGCTTCAGCCTGGATGATGACGGCATCCTGCAGCGCGTAAGGGTCAGGTTGCGCGACGCATCCGGAGCCGAAGTCGAGACCTTCCTCGACCGCGGGGACAGCAAGCGCGGCCGGCTCGAGAAACAGCTCGAGCAGCTTCTAAGAAGAAGACAGGAACTGAGCGAGCAAATCAATCGCGAGGCCGCTCGCGATCTCGAAGAGTACTATGACGCGGCCGCCGCGGCGCTGAGCCGTAATGACCCGAACATCGCGGAGCGTTGCGTGCAGCGGATGGAGACGCTACTAAGGACAAGCAGCCAGGCCCGTGGTGGCGCCGGATGAGGCCGTTGGCGGTGCGGTTTGGCAAAGAAATCCGGAAAATATTTGCTATCGAAAGAGGAGAAATATGAGCAAGGCGATCGGAATCGATCTGGGAACAACGAACTCCGTGGCGGCCCTCCGAACCGGAGACACCCGCGTCGTGCAGAACAGGGAGAATGAGGATCTCACGCCATCCGTGGTGGGAATGCACAAAGGCAAAATGTTGATCGGCCGGCTGGCGGTCAACAATACGGTGCAAGACCCCGAAGACACCATCATCTCCGTTAAGCGGTTGATGGGCCGCGGCTTCCGCGATCCCGAAGTGCAGCGCGTGCGCGGCAAGTACCAATATCAGGTGGTCGAGCCGCAGGATGGCACCGAAGACGACGTCAGGGTGGTGATGGGAGCGCAGCAGCATTCGCCCGTCGATATCTCCTCCATCATTCTCAAGAAAATCAAGGAAGACTGTGAACTTCGCGTCAATGAAAAGTTGGAGTACGCGGTAATCACCGTCCCCGCGTACTTTACCGACAAGCAGCGGAACGCCACCCGCGAGGCCGGACGGCGCGCGGGTCTCAAGGTGCAGAAGATCCTGGACGAACCTTCCGCCGCCGCCATCGCATTCGGTATCGATAACCTCGGCACGGACGATTCCAAAACGGTTCTGGTCTATGATCTTGGCGGTGGGACTTTCGATGTCAGCGTGCTCATGATCGTCAACGGCGTCTTCGCGCAGTTGAACATCACCGGCAATATGTGGCTGGGCGGCGACGACTTCGATTTTCGCATTGTGGAACATGTGCTCGATCAAATCAAAGCCGAGCACCAGGTGGATCCCCGTTCCAACAAGCGGTTCATGGCGCAACTCAAGCTCGAAGCCGAAAAGGCCAAAAAGGCACTTTCCAGCATGACCAGCACGGATATCATCGTCAACGGCCTCCTGCAGGACGAGAACAAGGATTTGATCGACATCGAGATGGAGCTGACCCGCTCGCAATTCGAGCGCCTGATCGCCGAGCGCGTCAAGGAAAGCGTCGCCCTGGTGCAGGAAGCCATGCGGGGCGCGCAGGTCACCGCGGATCAGGTCGACTATGTGCTGCTGGTGGGCGGGTCTTCCTGTATTCCCATGGTGCGCCGCGAACTCGCCACCGTATTCGACGAGAAGAAGCTCATGATGAACGTCGATCCGATGAAATGCGTGGCGTTCGGGGCGGCCATTCTCGCGGCCAAGCTCGTGAATTCCTGGGAGTGCGCCTGCGGACACCGGAACGAGGGCAAGGACGACATATGCCAGCAGTGTGGCGCGCCCTCGCTGGAAGTAGGCGGCGTGCTCGCCCCCACCACGGGCATGCACTACGGCATCGAGACCAAGGGCGACTTGTTCGGCATCATCATACCCAAGGGTTCCTCGTTCCCCACGCGGGAGCCGGTGGTCAAGCGGTTCTACACTCCGGCGCCGAACCTGAAGCGCATTAAGGTGCCCATCTACGCCGGGTTCAAAGAGGTTGCCAGCGAAAACGAACTGCAGGCCATCGTGTGGCTGCAGTTGCCGGACAACGTACCCTCGGATACCCCGCTCGACATTGCCTTCAGCCTGGACGACGATGGCATCCTGCAGCGCGTAAAGGTCAGCTTGCGCGACGGATCGGGAACCGAGGTCGAGACCTTCCTCGATCGCGGCGACAGCAAGCGCAGCCGGCTCGAGAAAAAGCTGGAGCAGCTTCGAAAACGGAAACAGGAGCTGAGCGAACAAATCGATCGCCAGAAAGCCCGGGACCTGGATGAGTATTACGGACAGGCAGCCGCCGCTCTGAGCCGTAACGACTCCGAGATCGCGGACCGTTGCGTGCAGCAGATGGACGCCCTGCTGCAGAGATCCGCGCCGTCCGAGCCTTGGCGGCAACGCGCGGAGAACCTGATCGATTACACCGAGTTCATCATTTCCGAATTCGGCTGGCTGATCGATCCCGCGCAGACCGTCCAGCTCAAGAACCTCGTGGATACGTTAAAGAAGTGCGTGGAGCGTGGCGACCAACCCGCGTCGGAGGCCAAGACCAAGGAACTGGATATGGCTACCGACGACGTGAATCCGTTCATCGGCGTTCTCATGACTATGGTACGCGCGGTGGCGCGCGCCACCCGCGATGGAAAACTGGCGGCCGCCGAGCAAATCCGGGCGGCTCGCGGCGAGATCGAAAGCGCAGTCCGGCGCGGCGACAACAATGCCGCGGTGGCCCGATTCCAGCAGTTGGCGGACCTCCTCAAGGACATCTTAGGCGGTCCCGAAGCGGCTGGCACCTCGAAGGATGTTCACGAAGAAGATGTGGTGAAACAGTAAGCCGCAAGTTATCCGATGGGGGACGCAATGGGGACCGTGGTTGGTGTCGATTTTGGGAGCCTGACGTGCCGCGCCGCCGCGGCGCGCGATGGCCACGTCGAGATCTTCGCCAACCGGTTCGCGAGCCGTCAACTTCCGCTGGATGTCGAGTTTCCCGTTCCGGACGCGGATCGGCCCTGGCAGCCGCCGATCCGGTTCTACAGTTGGAAGCAACGCATTGGCCTCGTAGATCCCCTTTCTTCGCAACAGATCGCGCGCGCTGCCGGCGACGCTCGCGAGCTCTTTCGCCAAATATACGAGGATGCCGTCGAAGCGTTAGGCGGTTCCATCCAGGGCGCTGTCGCGGCGGTGCCCGGATGCTTTGCCGAGCGCCAGCGGCTGGCATTGCGCGAGGCGGTAGAAGCCGGTGGATTCCGCACGGCGAAGCTGGTCGATGAACCCTTGGCCGCGGTGCTCGGGTCGCCACCGTGCAACGGCCGCGCGCGTGTTCTGGTGGTAAGTTGGGGCGCCAGCATGCTGTCGTGCGCGCTGGTACAGATGGGCCGCCCCCTCAAGGCTTTTCCAAGTGAAGGAACCCGCGAGTTGGGCGGACTCGATTTCGAGGCGCTCCTCATCGGCTCGATTCTCCGCAAATTGTCACTCACCCGAGCCGACTTCGTAGCTCGCCACGATTCGCCGCTGCAACTGCGCGCGCTGGCCGAGCGCGTCAAAATTGGGCTTTCAAAAAGATCCGAGGAGCAGTTCGACATTCCGTGGCCCAGCCTGTTTTCAGACGCCCCGCATGGCGCCACGCCCACCGGAGTCTCGGTGACCGTCACGCGATCGGAGTTTGAAGAGTCGATCCGCCCTCTGGTGGAAGCCGCATTATCGTATGCGCGCACCGCCGCCGAGCAGGCTGGCTTGCCGCCGGATTGCATTCTGCTGGTGGGCGGATCGACCCGCGTTCCCCTGGTGGGGCAGCGCCTGGCGGAGGAATTTGGTGTGCCACTGATTCCGGCCGCGGATTCCGCGATCGCCCGCGGCGCCGCGATTTATGGAAGCGGGCTGGAGGAATCCGCGTGGAGAGCGGCCAGGCAGCCCGTGGCGCCTCCGTCCCCGCTTGCCGCGCCGGCGCCGCAAGCCCCGCCCGATACCCCGGCGCCGCGTCCGGCCCCAGCCGCTTCCGGACGCTGGATTCGCGCTTTCGAAAAGGGCTTTGCCGATGCCGAAACATACTGGTCGAAAGGCGAGAGGGCGCTCGGCATCGTGGCTTTCGAGGGCGTCGTGGCGGACGCTAAGCGCTTTCTGGGCAACCTCCACTATCAGTGGGGCGAGAGCCTTTTCCGCGATGAAAAGCCAGTGGAAGCCGTAAGCCAACTGGAGTTGGCTCTCCACTACGTCCCCGACGACCGCTTCGCGCTCGAGTCGTATCATCATTCATTGAACGGCAAGGCTCGCGCGCTGCTACGGGAGGGCCGCTATATCGAAGCGCGCGCGGCCATTCGTCTGGGACTCAGCTTGAAACCGGATTGCGAGCCTTGCCAGGGGCTGGCCCGCCAGATTGATGAAGGGCTGCGCGGCCGTTTGCCGGAGAGCGGAAAGAGCAAGCACGAGAAGAAAGGTCGAAGACGATGATGCGCGATACATCCCGTCTCGTACTCGCGCCGCTCGCCAACCGCCGGAGTCGTGCCTGCCGCCGGGAGGGTCCATGGTGCTAGTCTGTCCGGTTTGCGAATACGCCAACGATTTCGCCGGCACGGACGCTAAATGCGCCCGCTGCGATACGGATCTCTCGCCACTCGTGCGCGTACTCGACCTTCCGGCGCGCTATTCAAAGGAAGGCGGAGAGCTGCTGAACGCCGGCCGCGTGGATGCCGCCATCGGCCAATTGGCGGCGGCGGCGGCGCTCGATCCGGAAGACGATGAGACGGCCAAACTCCTGGCTGAAACGCTGGAGAGCCAGGCTGGCGCGAAAACCGCGGCCTTGGCGGCTCAGGCGGGCCGAGAGAAGCGGCAGCGACTGATTGTCTGGGCGCTTTCGGCGGCGGCAGTGGTCCTCGCCGGCGCCGCGCTGGTCCAATTCCTTGGCGCCCGGCCAACCAAAGGTGAGCCGATCGAGACGCGTTTCGATCGCGTACAACACTGGCTGACGGCCAATACGGATTTGCAGGGCGTCTCCGCGACGCTTTCCGGAGGCAACATAGTTGTGGCGGGCAACATCCCCACGGCCATTCATTTCCGCTGGGTACAGGAGGGCGTGCTGCGCGCTGCGGGAATACCCGTGGACGTCGGCAATCTCAAAGTGTCGCCGCCTCCCCCTGCGCCTGCCGTGCCGTACCGGGTGCGCGCGGGCGATTCGTTCTGGACCATCGCCCGGAGGCGTTACGGAACCGCCCGCGTTTGGCATGCCATCGCGGAAGCGAACCGTAAACGCCTGCCGCCGGGGCGCCTTCTGCCCGGCGATGAGATCGTGCTTCCGGAAGTGACGTACTCTCCGCATCCGGCTACCGGAGCGCCCAGATGATCTCCTGCTCGGGCGGCATATTGTTGTGCTGGCGGGCGGCGGCAAGCGAAGCGCAGGCTGCCTGTCGCGAGTTCATCGAGCGGGAACACATGCTGATTGCGCTCTGCGAAACGGAGAAAATCGCATTGGCCGCGGATCACGCCAAGCTCATTGCCGAGTTGGGAGAAGGGCTGCGCGAAGAGTTGGCGCGCCTCTCCGAATTCCTCGGGAAGCAGCGGCTGGATCGCGCCACGGTGGCCCGCAAGTTGCGTCAGTTTCTGGGCAAGGGAGATTGTCAACGCGCGCCGCACGACCCCGTCCATCGGAGCGCGAACTGTCGCGCGGCATTCGACGAGGCGGCCCGGCTGGCCGAAGCACAAATGGCTGGCGTGTTCCACTGCCTGCATTTTCTGACGGCTCTGCTCGACAATCCGGGCGCCCGCATTGCACAAGCCATGGTGCTGGGAGGAGGCGACGCGCGGGAGTTGTGCCACGCCGCCGCCAAGGAAGGCTATTCGTTCCAGGCGCACGCTCCAGCCCAGGCCCTGGTTGCGTCCATCCGGGAGAAGCCCAAACAACCTTCGACTTATCTGACGCGCTACGGCAGCGACCTCACCCAGTTGGCGCGCGACGGAAAAATCGAACCGCTCATCGGGCGCAAGAAGGAGTTGCTGCAGCTTACGCGCACGCTCTGCCGCAAAACCAAGAACAACCCGCTTCTGTTGGGAGACCCAGGCGTCGGCAAGACCGCGATCGTGCGCAACCTTGCGCTGCGGATTGCGGAAGGCAAGGTAGCTGCGGCGCTGCAGGACAAGCGGCTTATCGAACTCAGCTTCGCCGCCATCGTGGCCGGCACAAAACATCGGGGCGAGTTTGAGGAGCGCCTCATGTTCCTGCTTCAGGAAGCGCAAGCCGATCCTAATGTGGTCCTGTTCTTCGACGAAATCCACACCATGATCGGGGCCGGCGGCAGCGAAGGCGGGCTGGATGCGGCAAATATGATGAAGCCCGCTCTAACCAGCGGCGAATTGCGCTGCATCGGCTGCACGACGTTCTCCGAATATCGGGCTCGCTTTGAAAAAGACGCAGCCTTGGAACGCCGCTTTCAGCCGATCCATGTCGATGAGCCGTCTCCCGACGAGACCCTGCAGATGCTCGCCGGCCTGAAGGACAGATACGAACGGCACCATCAGGTATCGATTGAAGCGCCTGCCCTGCGGGCCGCGGTGGAACTCAGTTGCCGCCATCTGGCGGACCGCCGGTTGCCCGATAAGGCGCTGGACCTGTTGGACGAAGCCTGCGCCCGCGTCAAGATCGGCACGATGTCCATGCGCGGCGATGTGAGCCCGTCTGCCGTGGTTTCCTGGGACACGGTCGCGCAGGTCGTCGCGGACTGGACGGGAGTTCCAGCTACCCAGTTATCCGGCGCGGAACAGGAACGGTTTCGCAACATGCAAGCCATTCTCGGCCAACGGGTGGTCGGCCAGGTGGAAGCTGTGGAGAAGGTCTCTCAAGTGGTCGCGCTGTCGCGCGCGGGTCTGCGTAATGCTAAGCGTCCGGTCGGGGTGTTTCTCTTCCTGGGACCCACCGGCGTCGGCAAAACCGAACTTGCCAAGGCCTTGGCTGAATTCCTCTTCGGCTCCGATGACCAGATGATCCGCCTGGATATGTCCGAATACATGGAGAAGCATCAGTTCTCCCGGCTGATAGGCGCTCCCCCCGGCTATATCGGCCACGATCAGGAGGGCCACTTGACGTCCAAACTGCGGCGCAAACCTTACTCGGTGGTGCTGTTGGACGAGATCGAAAAAGGCCATCCGGAGGTCTTCGACCTCTTCTTGCAGCTCTTTGACGAAGGCCGTCTCACGGATTCCCAAGGCCGCCTTGTGGATGGTCACAATGCCATCTTCATCATGACCTCGAATTTGCCGTTGGAAGCCGCCGGGTTGCGCCAGGTGGGATTCGGGCCGCCTGAAGGAGATCCGGCCGCTTACGACACTGCGAAGATATCCGTCCAGTTGCGGCGCAGTTTTCGTCCCGAATTTCTGAACCGGATCGACGAATTGGTGGTCTTCTCGCCTCTCTCCAAGATCGCTCTAGCGAGGATCGCGCGAAACATGCTCGCCGACTTTGCCCACCGCTGCCGCGACCGGCAGATCGCGATCGAGTTCACCGATGAAGCTGTGGGTCACATCGCCCACGCCGGGTTTGACCCTGCCAACGGGGCCCGCCCGCTCGCCCGGGCCATCGATTGCCTGGTCGCGCGACCTATCGGCCAATGTCTCGTATCGGGCGAGCTCAAACCTGGAGACGTCGTTAGGTGATAGTCTCCAGAGGCCGGATTGCTTTTGAAAGGGGGGATTCCTTAGGGCCTATCGAGGACCAAGGCGGCACTTGCTAGTCCCCGGTCGCTCTCCAGTGTCGGCCAGCTCGATCAGGTGACGCGCGAGCGGCCGTAAGGTGAAGTTATAGACCAGATGCCTGCCCCGGCCCGTAATGAAACTGTCTAAGGAAGCACCGCCCGCCGCAAACGCATACGGTAGGCTTGATTAGCCCTAGGTCTTTGACCGCTTGAAAGAGTTCTGTTTATAACCGAACTTGCGGCGGGCCGCTTTGCGATCAAACCGCCAGTTGATCTTGGTACGATTCCGGTTCGTCTGCCGATTCCAGGCGCGCGCCTCTCGTTTCAGCGTCTTCAGATCTGGGATTCTCCGCTTTCCTAAGCATTGCCGCGCAAACATCCCGATCTCGATTTCCGCCTGGTTCAGCCAACTTCCATGCTTGGGCGTGTGGTGGACGGTAAAGCAGTTCCAGACTTCGCTGGCCATTTCCTTCCCAAACAAGTCGGTTAAGGATTTCTGACGGTGGCTGCTGAGGTTATCCATCACTAAATGGATCGTCTCAGCTTTTGGATACTGTAAGGCCAAATGGAATAGGACTTGCGCGAACTGGAAACCCGATCGATCCGGGGTCGGGAAGGTGAAATGGCGTCCGGCTTTGGGTTCCACAGCGCAGAAGACATTGGCCGTGCCGCAGCGTTCGTATTGGTTGTCTCGCCTCGCCTCGCGGCCTGGCCTGGCCAGCGCCGGCGGACGGACGTCGGCATGCAAAGTGACCGGTTTCTCGTCCAAGCAGACCACCGGTTGGGCAGCATCGTACGGCCGCTCATAGGTTCCCAGCACGTCCTCCATCCTGTCGATATAGTCTTCATTGAGGTCAGCCACGCACCACATTTTTTTCCCGCCACGGCTTGAGGTCGTGGTGGAGCAGCAGGATCCGGATAGTCTCTCTTCCCACACGGGGAACCAATTTCCGCTTTATCGTTTCTTCAGCCACCAAGCGGACCGTCCAGCGGGCGCGGCCGTGGGGAGGGTCGGCGCACACCATGGCGATGATCCGCTGCTTCTGGTTGTTGTCCAGCACTTCGGCGGCGCCGGGGCGCTGCTTTTCATAAAGAGCGCTCGTCAGTCCGGCCATCTGATAGCGGTGGCCGAGCCGGCGAATGGCCTGTGGGGTGAGCGGAATCATCTTGGCAATCTGTGGAGCACTGACATGCTCCGCCAACTGCAACAGGGTCAAGGCGCGCAGAACCACGCGGACTTGTTGGATCCCGCCTTTCAGGAGGCTGCGTAATTCCAGTTGATCCTTCTTGGCAATATCGATGTTCAGAGGTGGACGGCCCATACCCTGAGTATGCGCCAAAACAACTCTGCATAAAAATGGTTTTTCAGAACTATTTCAGGCGGTCAAAGACCTAGAAACCAGCCTGGGTACGTTCCAAATGGCTTAGACAACTCTTTACTTAAGACTTGTCCAGCCTGTTCTCGGCCTGTTAGCCTGACTTTCGCACTTCCCGTCAGTTTCGCGGCAGTCCGCGGGAGAATTCTCAATGCTGTCAACGCGGGCCCTGGAGAAAAGGCTTGGGTGAAGACCTTCCCTCTTGCCTGACCGGTGGATCTCTGGCATTCTGCTACTGACGCATGTTTCTGCGCAGCACGAATCGAAAGAAAGACGGCAAGGACCATCGCTACTTCAGCATCGTCGAGAACCGCCGGCTGCGGCGGGAAAACGGTACAGCGGATGGTTCTGTATCTCGGCGAGATTAACGATCAGCAGCAGGCGGCGTGGAGGAAGACGCTGGAGGTGTTCGACGAGGCGGAGCAGCGCTTCACTACGATGAGTCTGTTTCCGGACGATCGCGAACTTCCCGCCGATGCGGTGGACGGCGCACAGGTTCGGCTGAGCGGTCTGGAATTGAGGCGGCCACGCGTGTTCGGCAACTGTTGGTTAGCCTGCGAGTTGTGGCAGCAACTGGGCCTGGATGAGTTCTGGCGGCAGCGTCTGCCGCCAGGTCGGGAAACGGTGGGTTGGGAAAAGGTGCTGCGGCTGCTGGTGGTCAATCGTCTGCTCGATCCCGGCAGCGAGTTCCGCGTGCATCGGCAGTGGTATGTGGACTCGGCCATGGATGCACTGCTGGAGAGCAGTTTCAGCGTGGCCGAGAAGGATCGGCTGTATCGCTGCCTGGATCGAGTGCTGGAGCACAAACAAGAGCTGTTCGTTTTTCTGAAGCAGAGGTGGGCGGACCTGTTCGCCGCCGATTTCGAAGTATTGCTCTATGACCTGACGAGCACGTACTTCGAAGGCGAGATGGAGCAGAATCCCAAAGCCAAACGCGGGTACAGTCGTGACGGAAGGCCGGACTGTCTGCAACTGGTCATCGCGCTGGTGGTCACGCCCGACGGCTTCCCGCTGGCGTACGAAGTGCTGCATGGGAACACGGCGGACTGCGCGACCCTAGGCGATTTTCTGAAGAAGATCGAAACCACGTACGGCAAGGCGCGCCGGGTGTGGGTCATGGATCGAGGCATTCCAACCGAAGCGATGCTGAAAGAAATGCGCGCGCCGGAGCGGCAGACGTTCTATCTGGTGGGTACGCCCAAAGGACGGATCAACCAGCACGAGAAGAAATGGCTGGACCTGCCTTGGCAGAAGGTGCGCGATTCCGTGGAGGTGAAACTTTACGAGCACGAGGGCGAACTTTACGTGTTGGCCAAAAGCAGCGGCCGCCAGGCCAAGGAGATCGCGATGCGGCGCAAGCGGCTGGTGCGTCTGTTACGCAAGCTGCGCGCGATGCGACGCAGCCTCCCGCAACGCGATCAGTTGCTGTTGCGCATCGGCGCTGCGAAAAAGGACGCCGGTCGCGCATTCGGGTTCGTAAAAATCCGTCTTCCCGAGAAAGACGAACCAGTCTCGCGTGGCACCTTCACGTTTCACACCGACAAGACGAAACTGAAAGCCGCGGAACAGCGCGATGGCCATTATCTCCTTCGCAGCAATCTCACGGCAGAAGATCCGGCCGTGCTATGGACCCGGTACGTGCAGTTGACGCAGATCGAGAGTGTCTTCCGTTCCCTGAAAAGCGAGTTGGGGGTCCGGCCCATCTATCATCAACTCGAACATCGGGCCGACGCGCACGTGCTCATTGCTTTCCTTGCTTACTGTCTTCAGGTCACCCTGAAAAACCGGCTCCGCATTCACGCACCCGGCCTGACGCCGGCAGCCGTCCTCGAAAAGCTCGCAACTATTCAGATGGTTGAGGTCTGGATTCCCATGCGCGACGGGCGCTGGCTGGTGCTGCCGCGCCACACGCAGCCGGAGCCAGATGTCCGGGCTCTGCTGGATCGGACGCGGCTCTCGCTCCCATCCCAACCTCCGCCGCGCATCAAGTCCTCGCAACTGCCAACCGCTGCCACGAACCAGTCCGTCTTGTCTCAAGATCCATTTCCAAGAAAGCGGAAGGAATCTGCCGTATGAGATGGTTGACGCTGGAATCGAAGATGCTCTCCGCAGTTGCTTATGACGGTTCGAAGCAGTTGCTGTACCTGCGATTCCGCAACACCGGCGATGTTTATCGCTACTTCGATTTCCCGGCTGCCGAATATGAGGCCTTCCTGGGAGCTGCATCGAAGGGCCGGTTTTTCCGCTCTCAAGCCCGCGATCACTTCCGTTACGAACGCATGGCCAAACTCCACGCCGCCTGATTTCGTCACAACGGTTCGCTCCCGCCCTCCCCACCTCTGTGGTGAAGACCTTTTAAACCCCTCCGCTGATTCTGAACGACTTGTCTGCTGCGGACCTCCCGAACTGCGAAAGACAGGTTAGCAGGCTCACGGACGGCACGTGGCCCGTCGGAACGAACGACTCACGGCCTAAATTGGCGGTGCGCCGTGCTCCAAGATCATCAGCGTCGATGGGGACGGGAAATGGGCTGATCGTGGCTTCAGCTTCAGAGCGCCAGGCGTGCCTAAGCCGGTCAAGAAGTCCTTCAAGCAATAAAATGAACTTCTTCAAGGCTTCAGGTTGCGGGCGGCTCCCAGAGGTCCTTCAGCCAGTCTGGAGGTCGAAGCGGCGACGAATGCACCTCGGGGGACACCCAAAACCGGCCAGTTGGGGACACCTCAAAACCGGCCAGTTGTAGACCTTAATCCAGGACATTGACTGGGACGTGAGGACGCTATCCTCCGTTCTCCATGAGCAATGTCTTGAGTGAAGAAAAGAAACAGCAAATCATAGCCTTAGGGCGTTTGGGATGGTCGTTGCGGCGGATTCAGCGGGAAACCGGTATTCGCCGGGAAACGATTTCCGCGTATTTGAAGGAGACCGGGGTCCAACTGCGCCCGCCTCGCGGCCGGCGGTTATCGCCAAAACCGGCCAGTCCGGTGGCGGAGGTGACCCCCGACCCGGAGCTTCCAGAACCGGCCGGTGAAGGGGTCCCCGACTCCACGTCCGCAAAACCGGCCAGTGCGGGCGCGGAGGTGACCCCCGACCCCGACCCAAAGCCACCCGGCGGAACCACGGCGAAACCAGAACCGAAACCCACCCGTAGCTCGTCGGCCAGCGCCTGTGAACCCTATGGGGAGGCCATTGAAATAGGTCTGTCCCGAGGTCGCAATGCCAAGGCCATCTGGCAGGACTTGGTGGACAGCCATGGTTTCACCGGCGCATATCAAAGCGTCAAACGATTCATCCGCAAGTTCCGTGGGAAGCAGTTGCCGGAAGCCCGAGTGGTAATCGAGACCGCACCGGGCGAAGAAATCCAGGTCGACTACGGCAGTGGCCCCATGGTCCGCGATGCGCACACGGGCAAGTACCGGCGCACACGGCTGTTTGTGCTCACGCTCGGCTACAGCCGCAAGTCGGTTCGCTTGCTGGTGTTTCGCTCCAGTTCGCAGATGTGGGCCGAACTGCACGAGAAGGCCTTTCGCCGACTGGGCGGAGTGACCCGCGTTGTGGTACTCGACAACCTTCGCGAGGGA
The DNA here is from genome assembly GCA_963707465.1 of Bryobacterales bacterium. GTDB lineage: Bacteria > Acidobacteriota > Terriglobia > Bryobacterales > Bryobacteraceae > Bog-159. The sequence goes on along the minus strand of CAVPQK010000030.1, from coordinate 445 downwards.
GTGCTGAAGCCAGACATCTATGACCCCACCATCAATCCTCTGTATCGCGACATGCTCCACCACTACAATGTCGTGGCGCTGCCCTGCCGCGTCCGCGATCCGGACCGCAAGGGAAAAGTGGAAAGAGGCGTCGGGCACGCTAAAAATACCCCTCTGAAAGGACTGCGCTTCGAAAGCCTGGAAGAGGGGCAAAATTATCTGGACCACTGGGAGACGCGCTGGGCCGACACGCGCATCCACGGCACCACCAAACGCCAGGTGGCCGCCATGTTCGCCGAAGAGCGGCCGGTGCTGCAGCCGCTGCCGGTGGAGCCATTCCGCTATTACCAATACGGCCAGCGCACGGTGAACTTGGATGGCTGTGTCGAAGTCGATGCGGCCTACTACGGCGCGCCGCCGGGCTGGATCGGCCGCCACGTCCAGGTGCAATGGGATCGCCACCAGG
>CAVPQK010000029.1:0-51136 GCA_963707465.1 Bryobacterales bacterium | reverse complement strand
GCCAATCACTTACAGACAATTTCAACTACTGGCCACTTTAGCGGATTCTTTAGCAGCCCCAAGCGAAAACTTCTCTCCGGCGACGCCTTCGGGAAGGGCAGGTTTCGTCGTCACCAGCATGTCGACCGCCCGCCGCTTCGCCTGCATCCGGATGTGAGAGTAGTGCTTCAGCATCTGCTGTCAAACCTGCCCGGCCAAGGTCCCGGATGGTTTCGTCTCCGGCCTCCCCACTCTCCGCCAGGTCCGTGATAAACGTGTAGCGGCTGTGGTGCCACCACCCCGAAATGCCGGTGGCCTCCTTCACTGCCGCCCAGACGGTCCTGAACGTCGTGGCGGGCCTGGTCGGATCCGTTGGCTGCGGTTTGCCAAACGGGAATACGTACCATTCGGGCCGCGGCTTGCCAAACTTCCCCGCATACCATCTGGAGCACTCCTCCAACGTCGCCAGCACATCCGCCTTCAGCGGAATCGTCCGTCCCTGCCCGGCGTCCGTTTTGCTGTCTCCCACGGTCAGGATTGCCTTGTGAAGATCCAATCTGGCCCACTGGAGGCCGCGCATCTCGGCGTCTCGCATGCCGGCATGGAGAGCGAGCATCAGGGCCGGATGGATCGCATGAGAGCGCCGGGCCTTCGCGTCGGTCAGCAACCCGGCTTTCTCTTCCACAGAGTAGGCGCGCGCGACCTGATGGCGGGACGAGAGTTTTAACGCGACTCCGGCGAAGCTTGATTCGCAGGAAATCGCCCTGCTCGCCCAGAATTCGGAGCAGAAAGCCCACCTCTTCGTTGATGAATTTCGGGGCCGCCTTCTTTCAACCGGTCGGTCTGATAGGCCTTCACCGTTTCCCCGGTGACGTCCGCAACCATCGTCTTGCCGATTCTCGCTCTGATGTGCCTAAGTGCACACCGGGCGAACGTGGCGGACTACGGGTTGCGTACGGCGTAGTCTTCAAAAAACTTGTCGGCCAAATCCCCTACGGCTGCGGATGCGTTCGTGGCGCCGGTCTTCGACGTGATTGAAAACCAACTCCAGTTCCCGACGGCGGGTCTTCTCCGCCTCCGTCAAAACGCCTGATTCTCTGCACCCGCGCTATCCAGATGTGCCCATCGCCGCGACCGCCGGTGTGCGGATGAGGATGGGCAACGAGGCGCAAAGGACTTACGTTGCGGCACTCTCCTATCGCCGCATGATAAAACGAGCGCCCCACTCCGATGGTGAAGATCCCACACATCCACAGGGCCACTCGAGTCGCCCATCTCCACGCCGGGCGGTCGCGGCGACGGGCGACAGCCCGGCTCAGACCAATAGTTTCGTGACCAATTCCCCCTCGACGTCCGTCAGCCTGAAATCGCGCCCCTGGAACCGGTACGTCAACCGCGTGTGATCGAACCCCAGACGGTTCAGGAGCGTCGCATGCAAATCGTGCACGGCAACCGGGTCCTCGACGATGTTGTAGCCGATATCGTCCGTCCGGCCCACCGCAACGCCAGGCTTGATGCCGCCGCCCGCGACCCACATCGTGAAAGCGCGCGGATGATGATCACGTCCCAGAAACTTCGAGCCATCGCGCGCTTCGTTCATCGGCGTGCGGCCGAATTCGCCGCCCCAAACCACGATGGTCGAATCCAGCAAGCCGCGCTGCTTCAAATCCTTAACTAACGCGGCGGCGGCCCGATCGGTCGCCCGGCAAAGTTCCGACAGCCGGTTCACAATATCGTCTCCCCCGCCCGAGCCGTGCGTGTCCCATCCGCGGTGGAACAGTTGCACGAACCGCACTCCCCGCTCCACCAGCCGGCGGGCCAATAAACAATTGTTGGCGAACGTATTCTTACCCGGCTCGGTGCCATAGAGCTGGTGGATGTGATCCGGCTCATTGGACATGTCCATGAGATCGGGAACGCTGCTCTGCATGCGATACGCGAGCTCGCATGAATTGATCCGCGTCTCGATTTCCGGGTCGCCAGTATCCGCTTGGTGCTTCTCGTTCAGTTCGCGGATAAGGTCCAGGCTGCGGCGGCGCGCGGCGTCGTCCACGCCATCCGGATTCGATAGAAACAGGACAGGCTCGCCGCTCCGCCGGAACTCGACACCCTGGTATGACGTCGGAAGAAATCCGCTGCCCCAGCAACTCTTCCCGCCATCGGGCTGGCTCGTTCCAGAGAGCAGCACGACGAAACCCGGCAGTTCCTGGTTCTCGCTGCCGAGTCCGTAAGTAGCCCACGCGCCGAAGCTCGGGCGGCCTACGATCTGATGTCCAGTGGACATGTAGATCTGCGCAGGCGCGTGGTTGAACTGCGTGGTCCACATCGACTTGATGACGGATACGTCATCCACAATCTCCGCAAAATGCGGTAGCAAATGGCTGATTTCGGCGCCCGATTCGCCGTGGCGCGAGAACCGGTGCGGAGAGCCGAGCAGCCGTGGGGTGCCCTGGATGAAAGCAAACCGCTCCCCCTTTACCAGGTCCGGGGGAACCGGCTGGCCGTCGTATTGGTTCAGCTTGGGCTTGTAATCGAAGAGATCCAATTGCGAGGGAGCGCCAGCCATGAACAGGTAGATCACGCTCTTGGCCTTCGCTTCCAACGGCGGCTTTTTCGCGGCCAGCGGATTCGTCTGCGCTGCGAACAGGCTGTCGTCCAGCAGGGCGCTCAAGGCCAGCCCGCCAATGCCGAAGCCGGTGCGGCCAAAAAAGTGGCGCCTTGTGATCTCGAGTAATTGTTTGGACTCGGGTTTCTCCACTGGCGTATTACTCCTTCGTGATTGTTTCATCCAGGTTAAGCAGCGAATTCGAAATCATGACCCAGGCTGCCAAGTCGGCGTCTTCCGCGCCGCCGGCTGCCTTGACCGCGAGTCCCGGCTTTTGGCGGAAGGCCTCGCGCTGGCGCTCGTAGTTTTGAACGATGGGATCGATTTCATTTGGCTTCGGCCTACGGCCGGTGCAGAGGCGGAATGCCAGCGCGCCTCGCTCGGCCGGGCTGGGCCCTGCTTCGCCCGCGACCCGCTTCGCCAAAGCCCGGGCTGCCTCGAAGAACACCGGATCGTTCAATGTCGTCAGCGCCTGCAACGGCGTGTTCGTGCGCACGCGCCGAACTGTACAAGTCTCACGGCTGGGCGCGTCGAAGACCGTCATGCTCGGATAGGGTGACGTGCGGCGGATAAATGTGTAGAGGCCGCGGCGGTAGCGATCCTCTCCGCTACTGATCTTCCATGCATCGTCGTTGTACGGCATGTCCCAGACGCCTTCCGGCTGGAACGGAAATACGCTAGGCCCGCCGATCTTCGGGCTCAGCAAGCCGCTGGCGCTGAGCACGATATCGCGCACCATCTCGGCTTCAACCCTGAAACGCGGCCCACGCGCCAACAGACGGTTATACGGATCGCGTTGCTCCAGTTCCGGCGTGACGCGGGAGTCCTGCCGGTATGTCGCGGACGTCACTATCAGCCGGTGAATCACTTTCTGGCTCCAGCCGCGATCCATGAACTCGACAGCCAGCCAATCGAGCAGCTCCGGATGCTCCGGGCGCTCGCCCTGCACGCCGAAATCTTCGCTGGTCTCGACGATTCCGTGTCCGAAGTACTGTTCCCAGATGCGATTTACGGCTACCCGGCTCGTTAGCGGATTCTCTTTGGCGACCAGCCACCGGGCCAACCCCAGGCGATTCTTCGGCTGTCCATCCGGCCATGGATTCAGAGCCGCCGGCGTGCCGGCGATTACGGTTTCGCCGGGGCTCAAATAACTGCCGCGAATGCGCATGGTCGCCGAGAGCGGTTCAGTGCCCTGCTTGTCGCCCATTACCAACGTGTTGGCGATCCCCAGGGTTTCCAGGTCATGCTGCCGGCGCTCCAGATCGGCCCGGCTGGCCTGGAGAGACGGCGCTACTTTGCGAAATGCCTCGGAGAGCGCCGCCGCCTGCTTCTTGGTGCGCACGTCCGGTTGCATTGCAAGCACTGGCCGCAATTCCGCGGGGACTTGAACTGTCTTCTGCGCCGCGGGCGCGTCTGTCGCCGACAGCCTGAAGCGGCCCACTCCTTGGCCACTGAACTGCGATTCTTGGACCACGGTGATACGCAGAATAATCGCGTCGCGGGGCAGTCCCCCTCCCAACCCGAGGACTAACTGGCGCGCCACCCGTTTCTCATCGCGCGAGGCATCCACATCCCAAAGAGGCGTGCCCGCCTTGTCCTTCACCGTTTTCACATGCCCGCCGTCGGATTTCATTTGAGAAATCGCGATCGGCGCGGTGGCGCCGGCAGAGGGCACCACCTCCACCCGCACCTCCGTCAACGCGAAGTTGCCGTACGCGTCCCGGCCAGGTCCGCCTTTAGGCAGACTCGGGTCGGGCAGAGCCTCTATCCGAAGGGCGGTGAGGTTCTCCGGCCGGGTGATATGCACCTCGATAACGTACGTGTCGGTCGAGGGATTTTCGCCTGAGGCGAGCCACGATTCATCCGGCTGCTTGTCCAGTTTGGAGCCCGCCCCGGAACGCGCCGACACGACTTCGAGCGGCTTCCACCCCGCCCCCAGCGACCGCATCTGCTCCTCCCAGTGCCGCTGTTCCCGATCAAGCCCGGGAGTTTGCGTTTTCAGTTTCGCTTCGAGGCGGTCGATCTTCTTCTGTAGTTTTTTGCGCCGCACTTCCTGCTCGGGTGTCGGCAGGCTGAGCCGCGGTTCTACGTACTTATGACTCGTGTCGCCGTAGTTCTTGTCGACGTAGTTCGAGTTGTTAAAAAACGCCAGCAACTGGTAGTACTCTTTTTGCGTAAACGGATCGAACTTGTGATTGTGGCACTGTGCGCAACCAAGCGTCGAGCCTAGCCAGGTAGTCGCAGTCGTGTTCACCCGATCCACCAGATTCACCCATAACTCCTCGTCTTTATCCACGCCGCCCTCCTCGTTGAAAAGAGAGTTGCGGCTAAAGCCGGTGGCGATCTTCTGTTCGTTGGTCGCGTCAGGCAGAAGATCACCGGCAAGCTGTTCGACGGTGAATTGATCGAATGGCAGATCGCGGTTCAAGGCATCGATGACCCAATCGCGATACTTCCATATGGAGCGCCGCCGGTCCTTTTCCCATCCGTTCGTATCTGCATAGCGGGCTAGGTCGAGCCACGGCCGCGCCCAGCGCTCGCCGTAGTGCGGGCTCGCGAGCAGCCGGTCGGCCAGGCGTTCGTAGGCGTCCGGCCGTGTGTCGTTCTGAAACTCGTCGATCTCCCGGAGAGTGGGCGGGATGCCTATCAAATCGAGACTCACACGACGGATGAGGGTTTCGCGTGTCGCTTCGGGCGAGGGCCGCAACCCTTCTTTTTCCAGCCTGGAAAGGATGAAGGAATCCAACGGATTTCGAACCCATGCCTGGTTGCGGACAACCGGGACGGCAGGCCGAATCGGTGCGACATAAGCCCAGTGTTTGGATGGGCGTGGGCCAGCCGCCTTCGGCAGTCCCGGCGCGCCACGCTCGATCCACGTCCGGATCATCGTGACGGTTTCCGGCTGCAAAGCCGGCCCGCCGAGTGGCATGCGAACGGCCTTATCCTCCGATGCGACCCTCCGGAAAAGCAAGCTACCCGAAGAATCGCCCGGCTTGATCACTGGGCCGGATCGTCCTCCGGTAGCCAGTGCCGCCGCGGAATCCAACGCCAGGCCGCCACTGCCCTTGGCACCATGGTGGCACGGGACACACGATGCATTCAGCACTGGCAGAATCCGGGTCTCGAAATCGATGGTCTCTGCGGCGCACGAGGGGATTGCCCCCGCCACGAACAAGCACAATATCCGGAAAGGTGACATTCCCGTACTCCAGTGCGACTACACGCAAGGGTAGCATCAAACACAAGCTTTAGAGGGCTGCTCGACTAGTCCGCGGCTCGGGTTGCCATAACGCGCATCCCGCCGCACGACGCCGGCGCCAGCCGCCCGTGGCCCTGTTGCGCCGCCGGTGATCACTTCTCGATGCCCGAAGTCCGCGGCGTCAGGTTGCCATAACGCCATCCCGCGCCCGCTGTCGGCGCGCGGGCCGGGCCGCGCGCTAATTCGGCGGCGAATTGGCCATACCGGGTCCCCGCTTGACGGGCGGTGGTGATTACCTACCATTCAGCGACGCCACGACGCCACTGACGGCAGCGGACGCCGGGGGGAGTGATGGCGTTAAATGTTTCCGGCATCGTGCAGCTCACTGAGAACATTGTCCGCCGGTCCGAGGAATCGCCCGCGCTCCATTGCAATCCCCATAGCCTTCAAATAATCCGGCTGGATGACGTAAAACAGCGAGGTTTTCATCTCCGAGGCAGCCCCGCCAAGATCTTTTCGACTCGTGTCGGTCACATCTACGGCTTGTGTGCTGTAAGCTGCCTGACCCGGGCAGTAATCTCTGACGACTAATCAAGCAATGCGGCGGGCGGTGCGGCGATCCGTGTGATCTTCCGACTTCGCCGGGTTCGATCCTGCTGCTAGCCGCTTGAGCTTGCCGTACTCCAGCCGCAGAACCTTGGCGGTTCGGAACACACCGTGCACTCTGGCCACTTGCGCGGCCGCCCTCCACAGGGATTCCGGTATCGGCAACCGCCCGGTATGCGACCCCCGCCATCGCGTGAATCGCTCGTGAACCCCGCGCATTTCATCGGGAACATCAGCCGCGGCTATGACCATCGCCAGTCCTCCTTGCGCCCGGCGGGCGCAAGACTGACGTTACCAGCTACAGACTGACCGCGTCACGCATCGTTGCCGATTGACCGGCCAATATTTCCTCACTTTTCCGGCGCTGCGATGTGCTGGAGGTGTTGAGCGATATCCAGGAGCCGGCGATCGAGCCGCTGTAGACGGCGGCGGGTCTTGTCGTCGGAGAACTGCCGTCGGTACATCTCCAACAGATGGCGGGTGGCCGCGACCGCCTGGCGGATGCCAGGCAGATCTGGAGTAGCCGTGGAGACGGAAAGCGAGGGAAGGCTGTGTGTCTGGGCTGGATTTTGGCGTGCCCGGTAAAATTCTCGTTGTAAGTCGGGCTGTGCAACCTTCAAATAGCGGAGGGTCATCTGGATACTTTTGTGGCCCATCAACTTCATGAGGGCGGGGAGCCCAATCCCGCAGTTGAGTAGTTCCGTGGCCCAAGTGTGCCTCAGACGGTGGGGGGAGATAGGTTTCGTATCGGTGTAACCCGCCCGTTTGGCGGCATCGGCCAGCGCCAAACGCAGCGTTTGAAACAAGGCAAAGCGGCCGCCTACTCGAAGGAGGAGAAAGTCCTTGGTCTTCGACAGACGGCCAGGCGAAGCCGCAGCACGCAATTCCAAAATCCGCTTTAGCAGTCGTAGTCCTTGTGAGTCGAGAGGCACCAGGCGTTCAGTGTGAAGCTTACCGAGAGGAACATGCAGGGCCCACTGTTCGGGCCCCAGCTGACGCAGGCAGTCGAGGGGTAAGTGGATGCATTCTCCGATGCGAATCCCGGTGAGGCGAGTCAACAAGAGAGCATTAGAATATAGGTCATCTTTGCGGCGTAGTTCGTCTTGAAGGCGCCGGTCATCATCCGGGGAAAGAGGCCTGGGGAGATATTCCGGGAGAGCTGGAAAATCTTCGCGGATGATCAGACCGGGCTGGAGGTGGTGCCCCTGATCGGCCAGATCGTTCAACAACCGGCGGAGACAGAGCAGACGTTGCCGGCGGGTAGGGTTGCCAATGGATGGACGCAACTCGCAAAGCCAGCGGAAAAAGCCCAGCATATGCGGATCGCGACGAAGTTGTGAGAGCCGGCAGATCTCTGGGTAGTCAGCACGGAGATAACTGACAAAGTAGCGAGCCACATATTCATACTTGACCATTGTGAAGGGCTGCAGAGTCAGAGAAAGGTTGGCGATCTGCGTCTGGAAGATTTGTTCGAGGCTCTGTCTGGATTGTTTCATGGCATTTTCGGAAGGGTCACAGGCACGCACGTGCGCTTAGCGACCGCGCGTGCATATTCGCGCCAGACGTCCTGGGGGGCAAGTTCGACATAAAGCATGGTGGTCTGGATCTGCGCATGTCCCATAAGGTGCTGGAGGGCCGGTAGGGAGATCCCCGCTCGCACCATGTCCGCTCCGAAGGTATGTCGAAATCGGTGCGGATTGGCGGGAGCAACGGTGCTGCGCAATCGATGATGACGGAATAGGGAGCGGAGTCCAACTGACGTCATCGGCTGCCCGCGCCGGCGGCCCTTTAACGAAATGAACAGATACGGGGAGTTGGTGAGGGGCCGTTCCAGACGAAGATAGCTCTGCAGCACCTCCATGATTTCGCCGGGCAGTGGCAAGGTGCGCTGTTTCCTGCCTTTGCCCAGAACACGCCGCTGTGCATCGGCCAATTTCAAATCTTCGAGTTGGAGCGATAGAATCTCGCACGAACGCAGCCCGTCCAGCAACATCAAGCCCACAATGGCGAGATCGCGGAAGGTGCGAAAGGTCGCCCAAAACCTGGAGACCTGCTCGGCCGACAGAGGCTGGATCACGCGCCGAGGTTGCTTGAGGCGGAGACCGTAGGCGACGTGGCGATGGGGACGACCATAGCCGACCGGGCAGCGAGTCGTATAGGTGCGCTGGAAATGGGAATGGCCGCTGGGGATCTCCTGTCCGTGATGGAATCGATACAAACAACGAATCACGGTCAAGCGATGATTCACGGTTTGTGGAGTAGGCTGGGGTTGTTGGCTCAGTTGATGGCGGACATAATCCAGCAGTGTAGACTCCGTGATTGCAGAAAGAGCGTGGGGCTGGCTCTGAAACCAGCGCGCGAAGTGCAGCAGGTCATAGGCGTAGGCGCGCAGTGAGCGCGGCGAAAGTTGACGAGTATGCTGGGCATCCAGAAAATCATTGACCCAGGGGACCTCGTGATCTTGATCATCGAGCACGCGATAGGGACAAGCGCCAGCTCGGGTGGCAGTTGGCGGGGCCAGGATCAGTTTCATAACCGTTGCGCCCGCTCCAGGCAGTCAGTGAAATCGGCGGCCGTGGCGCCGGCCACAAAGTAACTGTTCGGGTCGTGTCCGGCTGGTAACTGAACCACGTGCGCAGGGACCCCGACACCGGCAAGGCGTTGTGCGAGTTGGTGAGCGGCACATTGTCCGGCCTGGTTTGCATCTTGATCAAAGACGATGTAGACAACTCGATCCGGCCGGTCGGAAAGCTGATGGAACTGCAATGGCGTCAGGTGGGTGCCAATGGCGCAGGTGGTGTTACGAAAACCGGCCTGCCAGAGGACGGCCAAGTCGAACAGCCCTTCCGCCAGTATCACGGTCGCAGAGCGGCGCACCGAGTCCCATGCCACGAGGCCGCCTTTGGAACGAGGCAACAAGCGGTGCGGGAAAGCAGTTCCGATACTGCGCCCATACAGGTTGACGATCTGGCCGTAATGCCGGCAGGGGAAGACCACACGGCGGCAAAAGGCGTCGCGGCCCTGGTGGTCGATCAAACTTATGTCGCGCAGCAACTCTAGCGAATAGCCGAGAGTGGCCAGGTGGCGACGTAGGTTTCCGCCGGGAGCGTAACCGATGCCCAGTTCTTCGATGGTGGCGGGGTCGTGCACTCCACGCTGCTCCAGATACCGGACCCCTTCCGAACTGCGGTGCAGTTGCAGTTGATAGAAGGCGAGTGCCTGCTCCAACAACGGTGAAGTGGAAACGGGCGTCAGTTCCCGCTGTAAGTGCGCGATGCTTTGGCGGAATGGCAGGTTCAGAAAAAGCTCGACGAAACGGATCAGATCTCCGCCGCGCCCACATCCGTGACAATAGAACAGATTCTTGCGGACATTGACGTAGAAGGAAGGGCGGCTTTCCCGATGTAATGGACACAGCCCAACAAACTCTTGCGGAGTACCGGCAGGGCGGGCGCTCCAGTTGTGCCGCTGCAGGTACTCCAGCAGCGGAAGGCGCTGTTTGAGTCGTTCCAGGTCCTCGCCCACGGTGCTGTTTTCCTTCCAAAGTCAAGCATAGGAGGACAGAGACCGTTTTCCCAGGCGAGGATGGTGGGCGGCTCAATTTTTAGAGCCGTAAGGGCCAGCACCGATCGAAACAAGGGAATAGAGTTCGCCAGCACAACCGCAAGCCACCCAACTGGAGAAGCTTGCCCCCATCCAACGCCCGACACACAGCCTGCATCGTGGAACGCAAGAACGAAAATGGCGGCTGAGAGGAATCCAGACTGCGGAACCACCGGCGCAGCGTGGACGGATCGGTCACGCGCCGGGGATCTTTGGTCTCGGGCGCCGCGGCCTCCCAGCTGCAACGTTCCACAAAGTAGCGCCGCAACACTTGACTGCGGGCGATCAGGCTTTAGTGGGTATAGGGTGGGGAGAAGGGCGGTAGGAACGTGAACGTCTTCCCGCACAGATTGCAGAGACCGCGCCGAATCGGAATCCAGTCATGATTTTCGTCATGCGCCTGTTTGCGCCGGCGGCCATGGCCGATGATGGAATCGCGCTGACAATCAGGGCATTGGCGGAGGATCGCTCCTCCGCCAGGTTCGACCCAATCGACTTGGAAGTTGTTCTGCGCGGTCGAAAGTGCGATAAATAGAATCGTAACCTTGGGGGCTGTGCCCGGGCGGACCCTGCCAAGATCGAAGCCCGAGCGGAGCCCTCGCCTCCTAAACGAAGTGTCAACTGGAATAGGATACCGCCTTCCGCCTGGAACCTGTCACGTGGGCGTTGGCCGGTTAATTGCCGAAAACTCACGAGCGATCGAGCAAAAAGCAAGCCCCGGCCAAGTGAACGGTTCGGTAATTGTACTCGATGCAATGGCCGACTTCATTGTTGCCTGCGCCGCTGCCCAATAGTAACGACAGTTTCCGGGGCCCAGGTTTGGTGGCAACGCGCTTCGCGCAGCGCGACGCCCGTCGCGCGGGTTGCGGCGGGGTGATCGCTTCCGGATGCGCGAAGTCCGCCGGCTCGCGTTGCCGTGACACGCTTCGCGCAGTGTGATGCCCGGCGGCCGGTTCGGCGCCAGCCGCCCGTAGTCCGTCGCCGCGGCCGCGCGGCGGCCATGAAGTGAACGGTGCCGGGCCGCGCGGATGGCGCACCGTTTTGCGAGAACGCCGTCATTGAGTCACGTCGCATCCGGAAGATATGGGCGCCTTAAGGGAGCCCGCTACAATTGCTTGGAAGGCTGTCTATATTGGACTATAGGATGGCCGCCACTGTGAACCATTTTTACGACGAGCTCGCGCGCGATTACCACCTCATCTTCGAAAACTGGGAGGTGTCGATGACGCGGCAGGCAGCCGCAATCGCGTCGATTCTCCAGCCCGAGTGTTCTGCGGCTGGTGGGACGGTTCTCGACTGCGCCTGTGGCATCGGTACTCAGGCGCTCGGGCTAGCGAAGCTGGGTTTCTCTATCACGGGATCGGACGTGAGCAGCGGAGCCGTACAGCGCGCTCGCTCAGAAGCCGCATTGCGAAGGCTTCACATCCCGTTCTACGTCGCCGACATGCGAAACCTCGACGAGTTGCCGGCCGGCGGTTTCCACGCCGTGATCTGTATGGACAATGCGCTGCCGCACTTGCTCTCCGAAGTGGACATCGCACAAGCGGTAGGGCAGATCCGGGCAAAACTGCGGACCGGAGGGACCTTCATCGCGAGCATCCGAGATTATGACGAGACCCTCCCGCAGCGTCCCGTTGTGCAGGGTCCGGTTTTCTATTCAGATGCAGGAAAGCGCCGGGTCGTGTTTCAAGTTTGGGACTGGCAGGACGAGCGTCGGTACACGTTTCATATGTACATCACAAGGGAAACCTCCACCGGCTGGGCGAACTTCCATGGGGCATCGGCCTATCGGGCCGTCTTGCGCGATGAGATAGCTGGCATTCTGGACTCGCGTGGATTCACAAATATCCACTGGCGATTCCCGAGCGAGAGTGGGTTCTACCAACCAATCGTGATCGCGACAGCGGCAGAATAAGGCCGCAAAGAACGACGGCGTGATTTGGAACGGGTCACGGCGCATCCGGATAGAACTTCTTACTTCGGATCACTTCCGCAATGAGACAAGTGATGGCTAGTTCCATATTGTTTCCGTTCAGCAATGATTTCGCGTCTCGCGGCGACCCTGCGATTCCGTTGCGATAGCCGCTAGAGAGGCGTCGCAGGCGCTACGCCTACCTCCGCCTCGCCAGTCTGGGCGGCTCCAGCGCGTGAATCGCCGAGGTCTGCGACGGATTCTCAGGTGCGAGTCTTGTTTGGCCAAGTGGGGGCTGGCCGATCTCAATCCACCTATAGTAAACGCCGATTGTCGTTTGAGGCCTACCCGGTGTTCCGCGCGGTTCGACGAACACGCCTTCTGGAATTCTCGCGCCCGTCCTGCGCAACCCTGGCCCGCCGCAGCGAGTAGACGAAACAACGATGTACTCTTCAGCTTGCATCAATCGAGTGAGGGGTCGCCGGTTGGGCCATCCGCGAATTCCTGATACGAGAGTTGGTTGCGGCGGCTGTAAGCCGCTTTCGTAATCTTAGACATTCCCGCCTCACTCCCGTCAGAATTCAAATTGGGCACCGAGGCAGACGGGAAGTGCCCTTCACGCAGTTCATCCAGCCAGGCAAGGTGCCCCAGAGTACGTTCCATTCATAATGGCGCGACACCGGCCTTCACGCTGGACCGCCATCGATTTCCCGGTGTCGGACTCTTTCCTCCTTCATGCAGCAGTCGGCCAGGATGGCGGCCCGGGCCAAGCGGAATGCTACCGCGTCGGCGGTCGCCGCGACGGACAACGGGCGGCGGTTCCGCCGCTGCGGAACGTTGTTATCGGAGGTATTGGTGCCGATATTGCGCGAACGGCCCGCACGGGAACTGGTTGCAGCAATTCCAGGTGGGCACCCAAAACCCGCTTAATACAGCATCAGCCCTCGGTTTCCCGAAATATTTCGCATGAAAACTCCTCTCCGCACTGTGGTAAACGGTGGCGGGCAATACGTGAAGCTGCTCCGCGGTTCTCCCCCAATCTATCCGTCCGAAGCCAAAGCCGCCGACATCACCGGCCACGTCATTCTCTATGCGCTCATCTCCCAGGACGGGACGCTGATCGAAACTCAGCCCGCTGAGGGCCATCCGATGCTTGCAGCCGCCGCTATGGAAGCCGAGCGCGACTGGCTTTGGCGTCCCACCTTCCATCAAGGACTCGCTCAGGAAGTCATCACCCGTCTCGATTTCGAGTTCCAACTGCCTAAGCCGTCCCCGCCAATCCAGACTTGGGATTAAAAGTGGGAGTATTTGTTTACCGTGCGAGATTGCCGCTTAACCGCTGTCGCGCTGCCGGCGCGAGCGGATACATAGATGCCTTTTCATGCTCGCCCGCCCAGAGGTCTTCTGTCGGCCAGTATTGCTTTTGAAGTTCTTCGCGCCGTGGAATCCGCCTTGTTCATCGTGCCTGGCGCCACCCTGGCGACGCCCGCCGGGGCCGAAATCGGGGATGCGCTTCTCCCTCACTAAATGGCATACTGGAACGAGCCCGATTTAGCAGTTGACACTTAACGACTCCAAAGGAATTCTTTGAACATGTACCCAGCATTGCAAAAGGAAGTCGAGACTTACGAAAAGCGCACGCCCAAATCGCGCGAGGCGCATCGACGGGCCGTCGACCGCGTCCCGCTCGGAGTGGCCAGCAACTATCGCTACTATCCGCCATATCCGCTCTTCGTACGCGAGGGCCAGGGCGCCCACATACGCGACCTGGACGGCAACGAATACATCGACCACAACCTCTGCTACGGCGCGCTGATGGCCGGCCACTGCCATCCGGCGGTGATGAAAGCGGTGGAGGAGCGGCTGCACAGGGGCACCCTCTTCGGCATGCCGCATGGCATGGAACTGGAACTCGCCGAGGAAATCTGCGCGCGCTACCCGGTGGATATGGTCCGCTTCGGCAACAGCGGTTCGGAAGTTACGATGCACACGCTGCGCTTGGCCCGCGCCGTCACTGGCCGCAGCAAGATTATCAAGATGGAGGGCGGCTATCATGGCGGCCACGACGCCATCTCGGTCAGCGTGAAGCCGAAGGGCAGCGAATTCGGCGATCCCGAAAATCCTACGCCTGTCGTGTCGAGCGCCGGCGTGCTTAAGGGCACCAGCGACGCCACGCTGGTCGCGCCGTTCAACAATCTGCCGGCGATCGAGCGGCTCTTCGACGCGCATCCGGATCAGATCGCGGCGATCATCATCGAGCCCATCATGATGAACATAGCGTTTTGCATGCCGGATGAAGGCTACATTCAGGGCCTGCTGGAGATCGCTCACCAGCACGGGGCACTGCTGATCATGGATGAAGTGAAGACCGGCGCCAAGCTGGCTTGGGGCGGCGCCTGCGAGTACTTCAACGTGAAGCCGGACATTATCTGCCTGGGCAAATCCATTGGCGGCGGTTTTTCGCTGGCCGCGTTTGGCGCCAGCCGCGAGATCATGGACGTGATCGCCACGCAGAAGATGTTCCACGCGGGCACTTACAATACCAACCCGGTGGTGATGGCCGCGGGCATCGCCACCTTCCGCCACGTGCTGACGCGCGACGCTTACACGCACATTGACGGCCTGAACCGCAAGCTGGTGGACGGATACCAGACCATCATTGAAAAGACCGGCCTGGTCGCTTACGCGGATGGGGCGGGGGCCAACGGCGCGCTGCTATTCTACCCGCGGCGGATCCGCAACTATCGCGACTGGTATCACGTAGACGAGGACGTTTGGACGCACTACTGGTTCGCCATGGTGAATCGCGGCGTGCTGGCGCAGCCCTACTGGTGGGACGAGCAGTGGACCCTCTCGGTGCAACACACGGCGCAGGACATCGACCATCACCTGCAAGTGTTCGCGGAGGTGGCGCCGGCGCTGGCCGCCGCGCAGCAGGAGCGCAGCGCGGTCGCCGCGCACCGATAGCCCTGGCGCGCGCTTTAGCGTGCTTGGGCGAACATCAGTTCGCCGCCCATTAACCCATGAGCAACGCCGCCACCACGGAACCGAAGCCCCAGCTCAAACGAGCCTTGGGCGCGTGGGACCTGACCTTCCTCTCGGTCGTGGCGATCGCCAATCTCAATCTCGTGCCGGTGATCGCCGCCAGCGGGCCTGTCACGGTCTGGCTGTGGGCGGCGGCCCTGCTGCTGTTTCTTCTGCCGCAAGGCATCACGGTAATCGAACTAGCGCATCGCTTCCCGGCCGAGGGCGGACTCTATGTCTGGACCAAAGAGATGTTCGGCGATTTCCACGGGTTCATGTGCGGCTGGGCGTATTGGACGACCAACATGTTCTACTTGCCCACCCTGCTCTTCTACATGGGCGGCATTCTGGCATATGCCGGACCGAAGGGCGCAGCGGACCTGGCGGAAAATCGCATATTCTTCTTTCTGCTGACGGTGGGTCTGCTTTGGCTGACGGCCCTCCTGAATATTCGCGGCATCGGCGTGGGAAAGTGGGTGAATAACGCCGGCGGCTGGGGTACGCTAATCGGCGCCGCGGTGCTTATCGTACTGGCCGCCGCCGCTGTGTGGCGCCACGGCATCGCGCTGCCGGCCCGCAGTTTCGCCATTCACGAAATCGACTGGAGCACTGTTTCCGCTTTCGGAGTGATCTGCTTCGGCCTGGTCGGCCTGGAGCTGGGGCCGGTAATGGGCGACGAGATTCGCGACCCGGAACGCAGCGTGCCCCAGGGCGTGCTGTGGGGCGGTATTCTGGCCGGGCTGGTCTACGTGACCGCCACACTGGCCTTGCTGTTGGCGGTCCCGCAGCAGGAAGTGAAGGTGGTGCAGGGCTTGTTGCAGGCGGTCGACAAGATGACCTCCGGCGGCACGCGGTGGATCCTGCCGGCGCTGGCGGTGGTGCTGGCCGTAGCGCTGGCCGGCGCGACCTCCGCCTGGTTGAGCGGATCGGCGCGCATTATTTTTGTTTCCGGTATTGACCGTTATCTGCCAAAAGTGCTGGGCAAGGTGCACCCCAGGTTCGCCACTCCGCACATCGCGCTGGTGGCCATCGCCACGCTGTCGTCGCTGCTGGTCTCGATGAGTTTTATCGGGGCCACGGTGAAGGAAGCGTACGTGACGTTGCTGGATCTCTCCGTCGTGCTGCAGATGATTTCTTACCTATATCTGTACGCTGCGCTGGCCCGCGTGGCCTTTGGCAAGACCGCCGGCGATGGGTATTACGGAAAAGCGCGGCTGCGCTTCGCGGCCGTCGGCGGGCTAGCCGCGACGGTGGTGGGCGGGGCCGTGGCATTCGTGCCTTCGCGCCAGATCGATTCCATCTGGCGCTTCGAGTTGAAGATGGTTCTGACCTGCGCGCTGTTTATGGGACTGGCGGCGGGCCTGTTCTGGTACTATTCGCGCCGCCGCGCGGCATAATCGTTATCTATATGAAACGCTACCGCATGCACATCAACGGAGAGAGCGTGGAAAGCCGCCGGGGCGCGTGGTTCCCGGTCTACGACCCCTCCACCGAAGAAATCATCGCCGAAGCGCCCGACGCCGACGCCGCTGACGTGGACCTTGCCGTCCAGGCAGCGTCAGCCGCGTTCGAATCCGGCCCCTGGCCGCAGACCAACGCCCAGGATCGCGGCCGCCTGCTCTTCAAACTCGCCGACCGCCTTCGCAGCCACGCGCCGGCGCTGGCGGAACTGGAATCGCGCAATTGCGGGAAGCCAATCGTCGAAGCCGAATACGACGTCAACGACACGGCCACCTGTTTCGAATACTACGGCGGCCTGGCGACGAAGGTTCTGGGCCATGTCAATCCGGTGCCGGACAACGCCCTCAGCCTCTCGCTGCGCGAGCCGATGGGTGTGGCGGGCCAGATCATCCCCTGGAATTATCCGCTGCTGATGGCCGCGTGGAAACTTGCACCGGCGCTGGCCGCGGGTTGCACCTGCGTTCTGAAGCCCGCCGAACAAACGCCGCTGACGGCTCTCGAAATCGGCGGCTGGTTCGAAGACATTGGCTTCCCGCCGGGCGTGGTCAACATCGTAACCGGCTTCGGCGAGACGGCGGGCGCGCCGCTGGTAGCGCACCCCAAGGTGAACAAAATCGCGTTCACCGGCAGCGCCGCCGTAGGCAAACTGATCCTGAAGAGCGCGGCCGACACGGTCAAGCGGGTGACCCTGGAGCTGGGCGGTAAGTCCCCCAACATCTTCTTCGCGGACGCCGATTTTGAAGCGGCCATCGACGGCGCGCTCTTCGGCGTGTTCATCAACCAGGGCGAAGTATGTTCAGCGGGCAGCCGCATCCTGGTGGAAAAACCCATTTACGACAAATTCGTCGAAGCCATGGTGGAGAAGTCCAAGCGCATCCGGCTCGGCGCGCCGCTGGACCGCGAAACCAAGATGGGTCCGCTGGTGAGCAAAGAGCAATACGAGCGCGTGCGGCGGTATCAGGAGATCGGCAAGGGCGAAGCCAAGCTGGTGGCGGGTGGCGGACGACCGGCGGGGCAAGCCAAAGGCTACTATGTGGAGCCGACCATCTTCGCCGACGTGGACAATAGCGCGCGTATCGCACGCGAGGAAATCTTCGGGCCAGTGGCCGCCGTCATCCCGTTTTCCAGCGAAGCCGACGCCCTGAGCATCGCCAACGACACGCCCTACGGCTTAGCCGCCGCGGTCTGGTCCCGCGACATCTTCCGTGCGTTCCGGATCGTGAAAGCGCTGCGCGCCGGCATCGTGTGGGTGAACCACATGCAGCCAACCTGTGTGGAGGCGCCCTGGGGCGGCTACAAGCAGTCCGGCTTCGGCCGCGAGTTAGGGCCGTGGGGGATTGAAGAGTATCTGGAGACCAAGCAGGTTTACATTAATTTGAATGAGCAGCCAATCGGGTGGTACTGAATTTTTCCTAGCCCCAAAGCCCTTTTGAATGATACGATGCATAGCTAAGCACGCATGCCCTCCATCGAGCTTAGAACCCCCATTCCTGGACCTCGGTCCAAACAACTAGCCGCGCGTCGCGCGCAGGCCGTGCCGCGAGGCGTTTCGCAGTTGACGCCGGTGTTCGTGATCCGGGCCGAGGGCGCGGTCATCGAGGACGTGGATGGCAACCGCTTGCTGGATTTCGCCGGGGGCATCGGATGCCTCAATGCCGGGCATTCGAATCCAGGCGTCGTAGCCGCGCTGCACGCTCAGGCCGATCGGTTCCTGCACACCTGTTTCATGGTGACGCCCTATGAGACCTACGTGCGGCTGGCCGAAAAGCTGAATGCGCTCGCGCCCGGCGGCACGCCCAAGAAGACGCTATTGCTGAATAGCGGCGCCGAGGCGGTCGAGAACGCCATCAAGATTGCGCGCGCCTTCACCCGGCGCCCGGCGGTGATCTGCTTCGAAGACGCCTTCCACGGGCGCACGCTGCTGACGCTCTCGTTGACCAGCAAAACGCACCCATACAAGGCCGGCTTTGAACCGTTTGCGAGCGACATCTACCGCGTGCCGTATGCCTATTGCCACCACTGCTCGTATTCGCTCACCTATCCCGAATGCAAGCTGCACTGCGCCGCGCATCTGGAGGATACGTTCCAGCGCGTGGTGGCCGCGGAATCGGTCGCAGCCATTATCGTCGAGCCTGTGCTAGGGGAAGGCGGATTCGTGGTGCCGCCCGCGGGCTGGCTCAGCGCGGTCGCCGATATTTGCCGCAAATATGGCATTCTGTTGATCGCAGACGAAGTGCAGACAGGTTTCGGCCGGACCGGCAAGATGTTCGCGATCGAGTATGAACCCCTGGAGCCGGATCTGATGGTAACCGCGAAGAGCCTGGGCGGCGGTCTGCCCCTGGCGGCCGTCACGGGTAAGGCCGAGATCATGGACCACACCGGGCCGGGAGCGCTAGGCGGCACGTTCGGCGGCAATCCGTTGGCATGCGAGGCGGCCCTGGCGGCGATCGAAGCTATCGAGAACGAACGGCTCTGCGAGCGCGCCGTCCTCCTGGGTGAACAGTTCCGCGAACGCGCGCTGGCCTGGCAGAAGCGCCTCCCCATTCGAGATGTCCGCGGATTGGGCGCCATGCAGGCATGCGAGCTG
Source organism: Bryobacterales bacterium (assembly GCA_963707465.1). GTDB lineage: Bacteria > Acidobacteriota > Terriglobia > Bryobacterales > Bryobacteraceae > Bog-159. The sequence continues at coordinate 32,160 of CAVPQK010000029.1, read as the reverse complement.
GCGGACGCGGAATCCACGAAGACGCTCGTGAAGTACTGCTACGAGCACGGCCTGATCCTGGTAACCGCGGGCACATACGGCAACGTGATTCGCATCCTGATGCCGCTGGTGGTGAGCGATGACCAAATGAACGAAGCGCTGGACGTCATGGAGGCCGGCCTCACGGCCGCCAGCCTCGACCCCGCGAAAGTGGGGGTGGCATGAAGGCTAAGACACCAGCCGTGGCCGCGGCCTGCTTCCTTCTTATACTCACCGCGTGCCACAAGTCCCCTCCGACACTCGGCCTGCTGGTCTGGGAAGGCTACGCTGATCCGTCGTTCATCGCCGGCTTCGAGCAAAAATGCCAGTGCAAGGTGAGCGCGTCGTACATGGGCTCAAGCGACGAGCTGGTAGCCAAACTGCGCGGAGGCAGCGCGGCGAACTACGACGTGATTTCGCCTTCGAGCGACGTCGCCACCATGATCGCTACCAGCGGCCTCGCCGCGCCGCTTGATCTGACGAAGATCCCCGCGTACAAGGAGCTGATGCCCCGGCTGACTTCGCTGCCGCTGGTGAAGTCCGGCGGCAATGTGTACGGCGTGCCTTACCAATGGGGTCCGAATCCGCTGCTGTACGATACCAGCGCATTCCCATCGCCGCCGGAGAGCTGGAATATCCTGTGGGATCCGAAAGCCAAGGGCAAGGTCTCGGTGTGGGACGATCTTTCCACCGTTTACATGGCCGCGCAGGTGCTCGGTTACGACAAACCCGATCCGCACGCGCTCTACAACCTCACCGACGATCAATTGGATAAGGTCAAGGCCAAGCTGATTGCCCTGAAGCCGAATGTTCGGAAGATCTGGTCCACCGGCGGCGAGCTGACCAACCTGTTCGAAAACCGGGAAGTGCAGTTGGCCATGGGCTGGCCGCTAACGACCAATCAATTGCGCAAGGCAAACTTCCCGATCGGCGAAACCATCCCCAGGGAAAACACCACCGGCTGGATCGACCACCTCATGATCACCGCCGCCAGCGACCACAAGGAACTGGCGCATCAATTGATCGAATATCTGGCCGAAGCCCAGACGCAGAAGCAGGTCAGCGCCGTCACCGGCTACTTGCCCGCCAATCCCGGCGTGGCGAATCTGCTGACCGCCGCGGAGCAGAAGAACCTGCACCTGGACGATCTCGACCACTACCAGCAGCGCATTTATTTTTGGGAAGACGTGCCCCGTCGCGCGAAATACAACCAGATCTGGAACGAGGTGAAGGCCGCGCAATAATGGCACTGCTTTCGATTCGCAGCGTGGCGAAGCAATTCGGCCCGGTGCAGGTCTTGCGCGACGTGTCGATGGAGATCGCGGCGGGCGAGTTCCTGACCGTTTTAGGCGAAAGCGGATCGGGCAAAACCACATTGCTGCGGCTGCTGGCCGGTTTCGAGCGCCCGGACGGCGGTGAGATCTGGATGGATGGCGAGCGGCTCGACCCATTGCCGCCCAATAAGCGTGGCGTCAATACGGTCTTTCAGCATTACGCGCTGTTTCCGCATCTCACCGTCTCGGAAAACGTCGCTTACGGATTGCGTGCGCGCAAAACCCCTAAAGAAGAGATCGCACCGCGCGTGGAAAAGGCTCTGGCGCAAGTGAAGATGAGCGAATACGCCGCGCGGCGCCCCATGCAGTTGAGCGGCGGCCAGCAGCAGCGCGTGGCCCTGGCGCGAGCGCTGGTGAATCGGCCGAAGCTGCTGCTGCTGGATGAGCCGCTATCGGCGCTGGACGCGCGCCTGCGCCGCGAAATGCAGGTGGAGCTGAAATCCCTGCAGCGCGAAGTAGGCATCGCATTTCTGTTCGTCACGCACGACCAGGAGGAGGCCCTCGCGCTTTCCGACCGCATCGCGCTGCTGCGCGCCGGAGAGTTGGAGCAAGTGGACACGCCGCGCGGCATCTACGGCCGGCCGCGCACGGCGTATGCGGCCAACTTCATCGGACTCACCAATCTGCTGAGCGGACGTGTGGAAAATGGCCGCGCGCGCTGCGGTCCGCTCGAATGGGGCTGCGATGGTCCGGCGGGCGACGCGCTGTTCTCGCTGCGCCCGGAATGCATTCGCCTGGCCGAGCCGGGCTTATTCCGTGCGGCGGTGAGGCGCCAAACCTTCGGCGGAGCCACCGATTTTCTGGAAATCGAATGCGCCGGAGGCCTGCTGCTGACCGTGCGCACTCCCAGCCGCGGCGAGTTGACGGGCGAACAATCCTTCGAATTCCAACCGCAGGAGGTCGTACGCCTGAAATAAACAGACGCCTACCCCTGTATGTACACGCGCCTCTACAAGCTGCTGGTCACCGTCCCTCCGCTCTCGTGGGTGGCGCTCTTCCTGATCGCGCCTTACGTGTTCCTGTTCTGCTTCAGTTCCTGGAGCGTGCAATCCCAGACCATCGTGCACCACTGGAACCTGAATAATTACCGGCAGCTCATCGCGAATCCGGTCTATGCGCAGGTGCTCTGGCGTTCCATGCGCATCGCCGGAATGGTGACTGCCCTATCGCTCGCGCTGAGCTTCCCGCTCGCCTATTTCTTGTCGTTCCACGCCGGCGCACGCAAGGATCTGCTGTATCAATTGGTCGTCATTCCGCTGTGGGTGAGCTACCTGGTGCGGGCGTACGCCTGGAAGACCATTCTGGGCAGCGACGGCGTATTGAATACGCTGCTGCAGTACACGGGCGTGGCGCGGCATCCCATGGAATTTCTGCTCTACAGCCCGTTCGCGGTGGTGCTCACGCTAACCCACATCTATACGCCGTTCGCGTTCCTGCCCATCTACGCCGCGCTCGAGCACATTCCGCGCAGCCTGGTGGAAGCCTCGGCGGACCTGGGCGCATCCGGCTTCCGCATCTTCCGCACCGTGATCCTCCCGCTGGCGATGCCGGGCGCACTGGCCGGCGCGACGTTCGCGTTCGTGCTCAGCCTGGGCGATTTCCTGGCGCCGCTGCTGCTGGGCGGGCCGGGCGGCATCATGATCTCGAACGTGGTGGTCAGCCTGTTTGGCGCAGCTTACGACTGGCCGTTGGGCGCGGCAATTTCGCTCGCCATGCTGATCTTCGTGGTGTTGCTGCTGACGGCTGTCGAGCGCCTGGAAAAGAAGTGGAGTTTCCGATGAAGCGCGCCCCCTGGCTGCGCCTGCACGCGGCCATCGTCTTCGCGTTCCTCTACCTGCCCATAGCCGTGCTCTGCGTGTATTCCTTCAACGGCGAAAGCGTAGGCGGTTTTCCACCGCATGGTTGGACTCTGCGCTGGTATGCCATGCTGCTGGCCGACGAGCCGCTGCTGGCCGCCGTGGGCAACAGCCTGATAGTGGCCGCGGCCGCCATGATGATAGCGCTATTGCTGGGATTTCCCGCGGCGCTGGCGCTCGACCGGGCTTCGTTTCCCGGCAAGTGGGCTTTCCGCCGCCTTGTCCTGTTGCCGCTGATCCTGCCGGGAATCATCACCGGGCTCTCGCTGTTGATGCTCTTTGTCGCGGCGGGCATGAAGCTAAGCCTGCTCACCATCATGCTCGGGCACGGCACGGCTTTGATTTCGGTAGCGACCACCGAGATCTTCGCGGGATTGCAGAAAATGGACCGGGCGCAGGAGGAAGCCTCGCTCGATTTGGGCGCTGGCCAGTGGCGGACTTTCTGGCATGTTACCGTGCCCAACCTGCGGCTCTCCATCATCGGCGCGGGCTTGTTGATCTTCACGCTATCCATGGACGAGATCGCGGTCAGCTTCTTTCTGATCGGCCGCGACAACACGCTGCCGCTCGAGATCTGGTCGCGCCTGCGCCGCGGCATGACGCCGGAAATCAACGCCGTCTCCACGGCCATCTTCGCGTTCTCGCTGCTGACGATCGTACTGTGGTACCGGCTCCGCACGAGCCGCGACCGTAATGGGGCGGTTTCCCCTACCCTCGTGGAAGCAAGGGAGTAACGTTATGCAATCGGACCGCAGGAACTTCATCAAATTCGTAGTGGCTGGATCTGTGGTGGCCGGCTGCCCGGTGGACCAGGCGTTGCTAGCCGCGCCGCCAACCAGCCCGTCGGTCGATGGCGAGACCAACGAGATCTGCCACCAGGTACGCGACGGCCATCAGTTCGCCCGCCCGCCGGCTTCCGCGCGGCACGACATTGTAATCGTAGGCGGCGGCATGAGCGGCCTGTCCGCGGCCTGGTTCCTGCGCGACCTGGACTTCCTGCTGCTCGAGAAAGAGACCCACTGGGGCGGCAATGCGTACCTTGAGGAATATGCCGGCCAGGCGTTCGCCACCGGGTCCGCGTACACCGCGAAGAGCGAGTCCGGGCCGCAGCAGTTGTGCAAGGAATTGGGAATCGAGCCACTGCCCATCGCCGATCCCGACGGCCTCATCATGAATGGCGCGTTCGTTCCGCACGCCTGGCGGGATGGTCTCGACCACCTACCTTATCCGAAGAGCGTGCGCGAGAGCTTCCGCAAATTCAAACAGGACATGCTCAAGGTCGATCTGCTGAAGCGGGCCCGGGAACTGGACGCCGTTCCGCTCACCACGCTGCTGAAAGACTACGCGCCGGAATTGACGGCCTGGTGGAACACCTACGGTCCGTCCAACTGGGGCGCGGTCGCCGCGGACACTTCGGCGCTGGTGGGCCTGGGCGATTTCCAGGATTTCGCCAGCGAAGAGCCGGACGATCGCCAAACATTCCCCGGAGGACTCGGGGCCATCAGCCGGAAGGTCGCCGAGCGGCTGAACGCGAGCCACGGCGACCGGTTGCTGGACGGTGCCACTACCGTCGCCGTGGAGCAAGGCAAAAGCGACGTAACGGTGACTTATATTCACGAAGGCCAGGTTGAGGCAGTGACAGCCAAAGCGGTGATCATGGCTGCGCCCAAATTCATCGCGCGGCGGCTGGTGTCGGGCCTGCCCCAGGCCCAGCAGGACGCCATGGGCAAGCTGCGCTATGCGCCCTATCCGGTAGTCAACGCGATTTTCGATAAGCCGGTCTTCAACGGCGGTTATGATACCTGGTGTCCGGGCAATACCTTTACCGACGTGATCGTCGCCGACTGGGTAATTCGCAACCAGCCGGGCTACCACCGGAAGAACAATATCCTAACCTTCTATACCCCGCTGCGCGAAGCCGAGCGCGCCCGGCTATTGACCGAAGACGGTGCGCGCGATCTGGCCGCGAATGTCGTGCGCGACTGGCGGGAGTTGCTGCCTGGCTCGAACGTAGATCCGGCGGAAGTGCATATCTACCGCCGCGGCCATCCCATGTTCATGGCCACGCCCGGCGCATATACGAAGCTCATCCCCGCGGCGCGGCAGCCGATGGAGCGCGTCTTTTTTGCGAACACCGATTCGGCCGGGCCTGTTTCCATGACCAGCGGGGCGATCGAAGCTTCGCGGCGGGCGATTGGGGAAATGAAGCGCATGCTGGCAGGCAGGTCTTAATCCGATCAGATTGATCTCCAGGTGCGCCTCGGCGACATATTCGAGGCGATCGCCCCAGCGCATGCGCGCGCGTCCCCGTGCCGTGGTGATGCGCGCCGGTCTTGGCGTTGGCGAAGATGCTGACGGTTCCCGCCCAGATTCTTGGGTGCCCACCCGCTTGGCGCCGATCGCGGCCGCTGCGGTGTGTTCGGATCGAGCGAGTTCCGCGGGATCACCTTCACGCGATGGCTCTTCGAGCCCACCTTTTCCGTATCCCGCATATCGATGCTAGCCTAGCAGGATGATGCGCGTCCCCACCGCGGTGCTCCTCCTGATTCTGCCCGCCGCTGCGGCAGCCCCGGACTTCCGGCTGCAAAAGATCGGCGATGGAATTTGGGCCGCCATCGTTTTCGACGAGGGACTGGCGGGCGGCAACGCCGGTTTCGTTATCGGCGAAGATGGGGTCGCGGTGATCGACACCTTCCAGGACCCTCGGCCCGCGCAGGCGATGCTCGATGAGATTCGCAAGTTGACGCCTTTGCCGATACGCTTTGTGGTCAACACGCATTATCACCTGGACCACGTCAACGGCAACGACGTGTTTGCGGCTGCCGGCGCAACCATTGTGGCGCACCCTGCGGTGCGTGCCTGGATGCGCACGGAAAATATCAAGATGCTCGATCCGCCGGTAACGCCGGAGAAGAAGGCGCGCGTGCAGTCGCTCACGCTGCCAGCCGTGCTCTACGACGGCCACGTCGACCTCTACCTCGGCTCTCGCCGCATCGATGTTCGATATTTTCCCGGCCACACAGGCAGCGATTCCGTGGTTTGGATCCCAGACGCCCACGTGGCGTTCTGTGGCGATATGTTGTGGAAAGACCATATTCCGAATCTGATCGACGCTTCCACCAAACCATGGGTCGAATCGCTCGATGCTATGCAAAAAGATTACGCGGGCGCCACCTGGGTTCCGGGACACGGCGATGTCGCAAGCGCGCAGGACGTCCTGGTCTTCCGAAAATACCTGGCGGACCTGCGCGCCGCGGTGCGCCGCGAGCAAGCCGCAGGAAAGTCCGGTGACGCGCTGGTCGCGGCGCTGCTGCCGGGCCTGAAAGCCGACTACGGCAAATGGGGCTTCTTCGCCGACTATGCAGCCGCGGATATCGAGCAGACCGCCCAAGAGTTGTTGGGGACCAAACGGCTGCCGCCTACTCCCCCGCGATAGCTTCGACGGGTGTGGCTCGGGCCGGACCGAGCCACACGGTCTGGTGCGCGATGCGCGCCAGAGACGCGCGGTGCGTGATCAGAATTACGGTGCGCCCCGCCGCCGCGCGGACCAGCATTTCCGCGATGGCGCGTTCGTTGCCTTCATCCAGAGCCGATGTCGGCTCGTCGAGCACCAGCACCTTCGGATTAGCCAGCAGCGCGCGAGCCAACGCCACCCGCTGGCGTTCTCCCGCCGACAGCGTCTGGCCGCGTTCGGCGATAACCGTGGCGTAGCCATCCGGCAAACCCAGAATACGCTCGTGGATCGACGCATCGCGGGCCGCGCGAACGATCTGGTCGTCCGTGGCCTCCGGCCGTGCGTACGCAATATTCTCGCGCGCGCTCGCGTGGAACAGGTATGGCGATTGATCCACCAGCATGATGGCGCGCCGCACCCCGGCGAGCGGAAGATCGCGCAGATCCCGGCCGTCGATCCGGATAGAGCCCGCGTCAGGATCGTAGAACCTCACCAGCAGATCCGCCAATGTGGACTTGCCCGCACCGCTTGGGCCCAGGATCGCGCAGATGGCTCCGGGCGCCACGCGGAACGAGAGTTCTTCGAGAACCGCATCGCTTCCGTAACGGAAAGAAACTCGGTCGAATTCGATTTCGCCGCGCACATCGGTGAGGGGCTTAGCGCCCGGGGGATCGACAATCTCGGCGCGCGTGTCGAACAGTTCCCAGACGCGCGAAAGGGAGACGCCGCCGGATACCAGATTGCCATACAGACTCATCAGGTTCTGGACGGGCGATAACAGGCGGAGGTGGTAAGACATCAGTGCCACCAGCGAACCCGTCGTCAGCGCGCCATCGATTACCAGCTTGCCGCCGTAGAGGAAGATCGCCGCCGTGGAGAGCGTCAGGATGGTTCCGGGCACTGCGCCGGACAGAAACGACATGAGCTGCATGCGCATCAGCGCATCCAGGAAGCTCTGGTTTCGCGCGCGAAACCGCTCCACCTCACGGGATTCCGCCCGCGCCGAGACCACCTGGCGGATGCCCAGCAGCGTTTCCAGCAGAAAGCTGCCGATATCGGAGCTGCGCTCGCGCACCGCCCGCACCCGGGTCGCCAGACGATGCTGGTAGTGCTGCAACGCCCAGACGCTGGCCGGAACCGCCGCCACGCTCACCAGAAACAGGCGCGGACTGAGCGCGATCATGATGCCCGCGCTGCCGATCAGGAACACGACGTTCGAAAGGACGCTTAACAAACTGTCCGCCGAGACGCGCTGCACTTCGGCGATGTCGTTATTGATGCGCGAAACCACGTCGCCCAGTTTGGTTCGCGCCCAGAAGCGCGGCGACAGGGTTTGCAGGTGACGGTAGAGCGCCAGGCGCATGTCGAAAAGTACCAACGCCGAAACCCGGACGTACTGGTAGCTGGACAGGATGTTCAGCACGAATCCCAGCACGGTGACGCCCAGCATCAGCCCGCTGACCAGCAAGAGCATGCGCAGGTTTCGTTTCAACAGCGCGTCGTCTATGAGGAGCTTCGAGATGTAAGGCTGCAGCAGCCCGAATCCGGTGGCGGCGATACCGGCCAGGAGTACCAGCACCAGGCGCCCCCGGTAAGGGAGGATGAAGCGCAGCGCCCGGCGGTAGCCATCGAGAGGAATCCCACGCTCCGGCATGATTCCCCTTGTTAATAGCACATGTCGCGCGCAATCCGTTGCATAAAAAGTTTTTATCGGACTCTTCCCCCCGGCGCCGGTACTGGCGGGGTATGATATGCGGATAAGCCTATGAAGACCCTGCTCGCGTTGATTCTGGCGCTCCCTCTGCTCGCGCAAGGTCAGAATCCGCAAGCCGCCGCGCCGGCGGAGCCGGCCAAACCGGCGCCCGAAGAGGGTATCCCGGTCACCAGTCCGCTGGTAATCTCGAAGTGCGGAGGGTGCCACACCAAAGATCAGCACGGCAACATGCTGCGCATCTCCTGGGAACGGGCCACGCCTGAAGGCTGGGAGGAAGCCATCAAGCGCATGGTGCGCTTGAACGGGCTCAGCCTGTCACCCGACGAAGCCCGTTCCATTGTGAAGTATCTGGCAACCTATCACGGCCTGGCTCCGGAAGAGGCCAAACCGGTGATGTACTATGCCGAGCATCGGATTCAGGACGAAACCAACATCCCCTACGGACAATGTGCACGGCGCATGCGCGAACTGCCACCCGATGGCGCGCCCGCTATCGTGGCGGCGATCGGCGGAAGATTGGAAGCTGCTCGCCAACCTGCATGTCGCCTTATATCCGACAGCCGACGAGGCTTTCCGGCTGGGGATTAAGGCCGGCGGTTTCGATGAATCGCGCCATCACCGCGAACCCGGCGCGCCGCTGCCGGTGGACGAGGCGCTGGCTTATCTGGCCAAGACTGCTCCGCTCCAAACCCCGGAGTGGGCCGCGTGGCGCGCGCGTATGCGAGCGCCGAAGCTGGCCGGACGGTGGATCGTCTCCGCCAACGTGCTGGGCCGTGGCAGATTCTATGGAACCTTAGAAGTGGAGCCCAGCGCCGGAACTGACGACCAGTTCACCACCCGCGTGACGCTGACTTCCGTAAAGGACGGCTCGGTCATCTCGCGGACTGGCCGCAGTCTGGTCTATGCGGGTTATGCCTGGCGCGGCCGCTCCAAGGGAACGCCGCCTGCCAACGCCGCTCCGGACGATCTGTCGAGCGAGATGCGCGAAGTGATGTGGATCTCTCCCGATCAGAACGCGGCGGAAGGCCGCTGGTTCTGGGGCCAGTATCAGGAATTCGGATTCGATGTGAAACTGCAGCGCGCCTCAGCGGATCCGACTTTAATCAGCGCGGACCGTTCCGCGCTGAAGACCGGTTCGCAAGCGGCGCGCGTCCGCTTGATCGCGGAAAACCTGCCCGCGCAGATTGCGCCCGCGGATCTGGACTTCGGAACCGGCGTCACGGTGCGCCGCATTGTTTCTCACACGCCGACCGAAGTTGTGGCGGAAGTAGACGTAGCCGCCGACGCAGTGCCCGGCAAGCGCGATATCGCCTTAGGCCGCTCCGTTCTGCCCAGCGCCATCGCGGTGTACGATCGCATCGATTATGTCAAAGTCGTGCCGGAATCGGCTCTCGCCAGGCTAGGCAGCGAAACGCATCCGAAGGGCTACCAGCAGTTCGATGCCGTGGCCTACCAGCGCGGCGCGGACGGCAAGCTGCACACCGCGGATGATGTCGAAATCGGAACCGTCGACGCGACCTGGTCGGTGGAAGAATTTTACGCGGTCTATGGCGACGACGACAAAGAGTTTGTCGGCTCTCTCGAGTCCCACCGGCTTTTTCACGCCAGCCTCCGACGGCCCCAATCCGCAGCGCAAATTCAGCCGCAACAATTACGGCGACGTTTGGGTGGTGGCCACGGCAAAGGACGAAAAAGACAAGGATGGCAGGCCGCTGACCGGTAAGTCGTATCTGGTGGTAACGGTGCCGGCATACATCCAGTGGGATCAGCCTGAGGTGGGACAATGACCGCCACGGCCTCTGCCACCCGCACCTATCGTTTGGGCGAGTTTCACAGCTTTGAGGCGGCCGGCGCGCACTTCGTCTACCTGGTCCCGGCGGGAGCGATCTTCGCGGTGGACGACGCCGCTGGAAAACTGTTCGACTGTCTGGCTGCGGAGGAACTGCCGCACGAACGGCTGATCGACCGCTTGACCGCTAGCGGCCCCACGATTGGGGACGCGGAGGAGTTGGTTGAGGAGATGTATCACGCCAACGCCATCGTCGCCGACGACTCCGCTCCGGAACAGCCGCAAGGCCTTCCCGACGTTTTTCCCATTCAAACGCTGGTGATGAATCTGACCAACCAGTGCAACCTGTCGTGCCAATATTGCTATGAGTTCGGCGCGGATAAAGTTGCCACGCCGGAAGGCAAGCCGAAGTTCATGGACGTGGAAACCGCCCGGACCTCGGTGGATTTTCTTCTGGCGCAGTCGGGTGACCGGCTCTCGGTTCACATTACCTTCTTCGGCGGCGAAACGCTGATGAATTTTCCGCTGCTGAAGGAAGTGGTGAGCTACGCGAGCGACCGGGCCAACCAGCAGGGGCGCCACGTGGACTTCAGCCTCACCACGAATGCCACTTTGCTCACGCCGGCGATCATTGAGTATCTTTCGGAGAACCGTATCGGCGTAACCGTGAGCATGGACGGGCCCAAGGAGATGCACGACCATCTGCGGGTTTTCGCCAACGGCCGCGGCAGCTATGACATTATCGAACCGAAGGTGCGCGCGCTGATCCAGAACCATCGCACGCGGCCCATCACGGCCCGCGTCACGCTGACTTCGGGCGTCTCCGACGTCATCCGCATTTTCCGGCATTTGAAGCAGGACCTGGGATTTCACGAAGTAGGTTTCGCGCCCGTGACCACTTCGCCGAATCAACTCTACGCCATAGGCCAGAAGGGCATGGACGGCGTACTGGAGCAGTTCCACGAGTTAGCGGACGAGTATCTGGAGTACGCGCTGCGCGGCGAAGCGCACGGCTTTTCGAACGTCAGCGATACCCTGGCCGAGCTGTGCCAGGGCGTGAACAAGTCGCATCCTTGCGGTGCCGGCCTGGGCTTGCTGGGCGTGGGACCATCCGGCGACATCGCGCCGTGCCACCGCTTTGTGGATTCCGACGTGCATGCCCTGGGGCACATCTCGACAGGCATCGACCGCGCGAAACAATCCGATTTTCTGCGCCGCGGCCATATCGATTCCAAATACGATTGCCACACCTGTTGGGCGCGCCCGCTGTGCGCCGGTGGCTGCCATCACGAGGCCTACGTGCGCTATGGAGACACCGGCCACCCCAATCTCCACTATTGCGATTGGATCAGGGACTGGACCGAGACCTGCCTTGAGATCTACGGCGCGATCGCCGCCAGGAATCCGGGTTTTTTGCAGCAGTTCGCGGAAAGGAAAGCATCATGAGACACATGCGACCACTGAACAAGAAGGCCGCCCGCATCGACGCGTACGTCACTTCGCGTACCGACGATGTGGTCGGCTTGCAGGATAGCGCCAGGCAGCAGCGTCCCCATGTTCCGATGGGGTGCTCCATCATGTTCACACCCGGCTGGGAAGTGGATGCGGCCGGCGGCACGGCCGGGCTGTGTCAACCCGTGGAGCGCGACATCTACGATTGCTTTGTCAGTTGCTATTGGCCGGCGCAGGTGCCCGATCATCTGAACAATGCGGTGGACTGGACCGCCAAGTGCGCCTCGGCGACGAAGGATTGGCGCAATCTCGATCTGGTGTTTCCATAGCGCCATGGCCATCACCATTCCCACAGCGCGGCTGGTTCGGCTGGCCGCCTGTTGCGCCGCCTTAGCCGGTCTCGCCCGCGCCGGCACTCTGTACCTGCCCGCTTACCCTTCGGCCGTTCTGGTTTTCGACGAACAGAAGGCCCAGGTGGTTGACCGTATCCCGCTGGGGACCGGAACCCCTATGTCGATCCGCCTGTCGACCGATCACAAGAAAATTTACGTCACCACCATCGACCACAATGGCATCGAGGTGATCGACGTGGCCACGCGCAAGGTGACGAATCACTTTGTGCTGAATACCTCCAATAAGCAATTTCGGTTCTTTGCGGGCACGCCGGACCCCACGGACAAGTTGTTTTACGCGGTCACCAAGGAAATTACCAAGTTTCCAGATCACTATGAGGTGGGCAAGCCGAAGTACACCGTGGTGGATCTGGAGCAGCAGAAGATTGTCAAGACGGTGGACATTCCCAAAGAAGAGGAAGAGCAGAACCAGGGCGACTGGGGGAGCGGGGCGATCGACGTTTCTCCCGACGGCAAGCTCCTGTATCAGTTTGGCGAGAAGATCACGGTTCTCCAGGCCAGCGACTTCAAGGTGCTCGATCATATCGATCTGGCGAGACCGGAGGCGCCAGGGATGGAGAACGCCCACTTCGGCAGCGATCTCGATCTGATCAATGATCCCGGAGAGCATACCGCCATGTTCGTGTGGGCCGACCCTATCGTTCACAACCACGTATTTGGCCTGGCGCGCTTCGACCTGAGCACGAAACGCATCGATTTCAATCCGATCGGACCGATGCCGGCCGGGATGGCGGGCATCGAGGTGACGCCCGACAAGAAATGGGCGTACACCGTGGTCCAGAATGGGATGCACGGGAACAAACGCTGCGAGTTCTGGGCGTTTGACCTGTCGAGCGATCGCCTTACCGAGAAGGCGGAGGTGCCTTGCCGCACGCGCTTCACGCTGGGCATTTCGGCCGATGGGAAGAAGCTCTATATCTACGGGGCGGGCTTTGATATCGAGGTCTACGACGCCGCGACCCTCAAGTATGAAAAGACCTGGGATCTGCACACTGACGTCACCTACGCCGGCATTGTGGTCCTACCATAGTTTGGCAAGCTAACCAAAAATGGACGTAGTGATCCGAGGAGATGGAGTCGCAGCGTATTGCTGTGGACATCTACTCCAGAAGGCGGGTTTCCGGGTCGCTCTCGAGCCCACAGATCGCCCCAGGGTACCCGCCATTATGCTGGGTGAGCAGGCGCTCGCGCTGATACGGGATGTTTTCGAACAGCCCCATCTCCTCCGGAATCTGCATAGGATTGACAAGCGCGTCGTGGCTTGGGAATTCGGCGCAGGGCCGCTCACGGTTGATCATTCCGCCGTCGTGGTTTCGGAGGAAGCCCTGCTCGCGGACATTCGGCCGCTCCTTACCGCTGACTGCACTCCGTTGCCGGAACCGCTCTGGACGGTCTTCGCGGCGCAGCCGCTTCCCGGGGAAACAGTCGAACACCGTTTTGGCTCGCGCACGGCCTATGCAGTCGAAGTGACGCTCAAGGATAGCAGCGATCCGGCCGCTTGCCGAATCGAATCCGTCGACAACGGCTGGCTGTTCCTGGTTCCGAACTCGCCGCAATCCGGTTGGCTGCTGGCCGTTGGAGATTTGCCCGAGGTGCTGCTCGGCCAGAGCCGGATGATTGCGCCGGAGATCGCGCATAGCGGAACCGCCGCAACGGGCGCCTTCCCCGCCTATGCGCGGATCGTTTCGCCTCTCTGCGGTCCCGGTTGGCTGGCCTGTGGAACGGCGGCCATGGCGTTCGATCCGATCTGCGGCGACGGAACCGCCCACGCCGTCCGCGAAGCGATCCTGGCCTCGGCGGTCATCCGCGCGCTGGCGAGCGGCGGCGCCGCCAGCGACTTGCTATCGCATTATGAAGCGCGTCTGACGGCGGGGTTTCGGCGTCATCTGGCGATTTGCCGCGGCTTCTACCAGACGGGCGGCACAACTCCGCCGTGGCGCTTGGAACTGGATGCTATCGACCGCGGCAACCGGTGGTGCGACGCCCAGCTCAACGCCGGCGCTGGTTTCCGCTACCGGCTGCGGGGCTTCGAATTGGAAGCGGCCCGCTGAACGCCTTCATCGCCGGCGGCGAGCAAGGCTGCGGTGGCGTAGCCGGTGGCGGCGTCGCTCATGAACTTTTCAGGCACGCTGCCGGGATCGTGCTTATGATTCATCGAATCCGCGGCCCAGTAGCCGCCCTGAGGGTCCTGATGGGATCTGAGCCATGCCAGGGCCTTCGAGAAACCCGCCTGCGATGGCTTGACTCCGGCCTGCTCGACCGCGAATGCGACCAGCGCGGTGGCATAGCTATTCGAGCCAATCGCAACCGGCGCTTTGTCGCGTTTCTTCCATTGCCCGATCGACTCGAGGGTCCATCCGCCGTCCGCCTCCTGTTTGTGCCACACCTCATCCAGAATCGCGTGCTTATCCGCGTCGGGCAACAAATCGCGCAGCTTGGACGACGCCCATAGCAGGAACAGCCGGTTGTGCAAGGGCTGGGTGCTCTGGCCGGCGCGCAGATAGGCTCGAAGTGCGGCGATGTTCTGCTGGATTTCCGGGCGCGCCTGGTAGCCCCCTGGAGCCACACCGGTCGCCAAAGCTGCTAAAGCGCCGCCATAGAACGCCGCGTCCTTGGTCTCCCAGGGATCGAGGTCGAAGTCGGACCAAAGCCAGTTGCCTTTATCCGGCCCGCTCTTCAACTGCGTGGACCAGAGGCGCTCGAATGCCTTTTCACATTCCGGGCTCAACCGGCCGCGCGGGGCATCGTCCATCGCCAGCACCAGGGACGCCAGCACCACTTGCGCGCCGTACACCTGATCTACGATCAGACCCTTGAGGCCTCCGAACAGGTCCTTTGCATCGGTACGGATCACCGTGGCCCGCATGCTGGAAACCAGCAGCCCTTCATAGAGCGTGGGGCCGGTCTTCTCGTTCAAGGCCTGCCGTAGCGCCGGTCTGGCGAGCAGGTAAGGCAAGCCCGTATGGCACGATACGCACGCCACACCCGAGTGTAAGGCCGTTGGCCACGCGTCCCAAACCTTTTGGCGCGAATCCATGTATTGTTCGGCCAGGCGCGCGTTCCAATCTTCGCAAAACGCGGGCGCGACTGAAAGGACCAGTAAAGCGGCAAGACGAATCGACATACGAGCCTCCGTTTCTCGAAGTATAGCCCGGTGTCGCCGCACAATACAAATTTTCTGCGCGAACCGTCCTTGACACCATGGCGAACGTTGGTTATACTAACCTCCAAATTTCATTTAACCCACGTTGGTTATGTCCTTTTAACAGGGGCAGCGGATGCAACGCGGTTTCTCGGTTTCAAAAGCTATAATTTTGCGTAACTAGCTGAAGTGCAAGCGCTTCTCGCTATAAGGCCACTCACGGGGCGGATCTTCGTATCACGCCTGAATGCGCGCAGCAGCCACTACGGTGTGGGCTCTAGCTCTCCGATGAGCGCCAAATGCAAATGTTATCGGGCCGATCGAAAACTTTGATGAAGTCTCGATCGGCGTGACGACCGAAAATTCAACAAGGAGATCACTCATGTCCTCTGTATCGCACGATCGCCGGCGGATCCGTTCTGTCTTCCACTTGGCCCTCGCCATCTTTTGTTTAATGGCGTGTCATCGCGCGGGCTATGCCCAGTCCACTTTCGGCGCTGTGCTCGGTAGCGTGAAAGACCCCTCGGGCAGCCTGATCCCCGGGGCCAAGGTCGATCTGGTCAACACCGGAACCAACGCGGTCCACTCGACGCTCACGAAAGCGGACGGAGTCTATGAGTTCGTCAACGTGGAGGTTGGAAACTACACGTTGAAGGTTGAGGCGGCGGGATTTCAAATCACGGAATACCGGCCGTTCGACATGGCCGCCAGAGAGACTAAGCGCGCCGATGTCCAGATGAAGGTTGCCTCTCAAGCCACGGTGGTGGAAGTGCAGGCGCTCGACGCCGTACTGCAAACGGATGCCTCCAACGTCTCCGAGACGAAGGGTAGCCTGGAGCTGACCAACCTGCCCGTGTCGATCGGCACTCGCGCGAGTGGTTCCACCAGCGCCTACTCCACTCTCGGCGCCCAGCCGGGAGTGCAGTTCGACAACGCCAACAATATCCAGGTAGCAGGAGCCTTGCCTTCGCAGCTCTCCTTCACCATCGATGGCATCAGTTCCGTCGGCCCCGGTTCGCTGGGCGCGCTTACAGAGTTATTTCCATCCTTCAACGCGATTGAGGAGATCAAGCTGAGCGAGACCTTAAATCCAGCCGAATTCGGAGGCGTTGCCGATATCACCACCATTTCCAAGTCGGGCACCAACGAATTCCATGGAGGCGCGTTCGAGAATGTGCAGAACACGGACTTCAATGCCGCCGACTTTTTCAGCAACGCAGTCACTCCAGTCCAGCTGAACAACTTTGGCTTATATCTGGGTGGCCCGATCATCATCCCGAAAGTTTACAACGGCCGCAACCGGACGTTTTTTTTCGGAAGCTTCGAAGTCCTGCGGCTGCCCAAATCGTACACTACCCTGCTGAGCGTCCCCACGGCGGCCATGCGGAATGGCGACCTTTCCGCCTATCTCGATCCAAGCAATGGCGGATCGTCCAACGCACTGACCGGCTACCCGGGCAATATCATTCCCCAAACCCAGCTCAACTCGTTTGCCCAAAGTCTCTCGAACCTCATCTATCCGTTGCCGAACTATGGGCCTCCCGGCGCGATCGCGAACAATTATCTGGCCACCTATGCGATTCCCATCAACAGCGCCCAAGGCGACGTCCGCCTGGATCAAAGCATCACCCCGAAACATCTGCTGTACGCGCGCTTCACTTACAAGAATCGCAGGATCAACAACTATCAGGAAGACGGCTCCGGCAACCCCAGCACTCCGCTTCTGGGGGACGTTTCGACTCCGCAGATCTACGATGCCCTGGCGGCGTCATACAACTGGATTGTTTCGCCGTCCATGGTGAATGAGCTGCGCGGCGGCTACAGCCTGGTGCATCGCAACGTCACCTTCGGCATCACGGCTCAGCAGGCCGCCACCACCTTGGGTCTGACCAATCTGCCTGGCATTCCCCCCGGCGACGATATTCCCAGTTTGAGCATCACCGGGTTCATGGGAATTTCGAGTCAAGCCAACGATACAAACCCGCACGAGGGCACCTACCAGCTCACGGATACCTTTACCTGGACAAAGCAGAAACACACGCTGAAGTTTGGCGGGGACTATCGTTATCTCAGCAGCCTTTTCACCGAAGTATTCAACAACTATCGGATGGGTAATTATCAGTTCAACGGCGCGGTGATGAGCCAGTTGCTCGGGCCCGGCGCCGCGGTTCCAATTGCTTCGTATCTTTTGGGCTATCCGGACTTGACCGCGATTGCCACCGTGATTAACCCGACTACGAATGCCTACGCCCAGCATTATGCCTTGTTCGCCCAGAACGATTGGAAAGTCTCGCCGAAGCTGACCATCAACTACGGCCTGCGCTGGGAGTACCATCCCGGCTTCCACGACAAGAACAACAATGTTGTGAATTTCGATCCGTACTATTCGAGCACTATAGACGGCCAGACCGTCGCCGGCGCGATCATTCTACCCAATCAGGCCGCCTTCGCCAACATCAACCCGGCCTTCACGGAGTCCCTCGCGCCGACTCCTCTGCTGCTGGCCTCGCAAGTTGGCGTTCCCTCCAATTTGCGTTTCTCTTCCAAAAGGGACTTTGCGCCCCGCGTGGGCTTCGCCTATCGCATAGGAGGCGACAACAAGACCGTCATTCGCGGCGGATACGGGCGGTTCATCGAGGCGCTGATGAGCGGCACGGCGATCAACGGGTGGTCGGTGGGATCGAGCGACGTAGGATTCTTCTCAAATAACATCAACACCAACGGCGCTCCCCAATACACGATGCCCTATTCCTTCCCCTCCAACATTGCGCAACCCGGCACGCAATTCTTCGATCTGGCGTCGGAGATCAAGTACAAGGATCCCATCGTGGAGGAGTGGAACCTCACGTTGGAGCGCGAATTGACCAAGGGCATCGGGATTCGCTTGTCGTACAGCGGCAATCACTCATACAACGTCCCAACCGTCATCAACGCCGACCAGGTCCGCGCGAATACGCTGGGCTTTTCCGATCCGTCGGTCCAGGCCAGCATTCCTTTCCCGCTGTTGTCTTACATCGCCGAGGGGACCAGTTTGCTGGGCTACGGCAACTATAATTCCGGCACAGCCTCCGTCCACAAGCGCAGCGCCAACCTTCAATTCGAGGCGAGTTATACCTACAGCCGGGACTTGACGAACGTCAATGGCGCTCCGGTTGCCAGCGCCGGCGCCTTCGTCAGCGAGTTTGGCAATACCTTGAGCGATCCCTACAACCCGGGCGTCGATTATGGGAACACGCCGTATGACCGCCGCCAGCGGTTCCTGGTAACGTTCCTCTACGAACTGCCGTTTGGCAAGGGCAAGACCTTCTTCACCGGGGCCAATGGCATCGCCGATCGGATCATCGGCGGTTGGGAACTGAGCGGAGTCTATCTGCTGCAGACCGGACCGTTCATGTCCGTAGCAACTCTCAACGATCCATCCGGCACGGGGTACAACATCTTCAATCTGAACGGCGGGCGCGCCGACACCGTACCAGGAGTGAATCCCTATGCCGGCCAATCGATCAACCAGTGGATCAATCCGAACGCCTTCGTCGATCCGAACAATGCTATCGGCAGGTGGGGCGACTCCCAGTCGGGCGCCGTCGTAGGTCCGGGCACCAACGTGGCTTCCTTATCGCTGATCAAGCATATTCCCTTGGCTGAGAGGGTGCGCATGGAAGTTGGACTGCAGGTGGCCAACATCGCCAACCATCCCAACTTCGCTCCGCCCGGCACCCTGACGTTGGGTGTGGCCGGCTTTGGTCAAGTCACGTCGTTGCAGAGTGCTGAAGGGGCAGGCCCGCGGGCGCTCCAACTGACCGGCCGCATCACGTTCTGACAGCCTGGGCAATGAGCGTCTCTCGAATTCCCGATCGCGACGCGGCCTGTAGCGCGCACGCGACCATGCCAGTCATATTAGCGACGGCGAAACTGGTCCCTTGCAGGTTGTGAGCGACGGGAACGCCTGGGATCGGGCGCGGATACGGAGATGTATGAAACACGCCTTCGTGGTAGCGGAATCGGTCGCGCGGGCAAGCGGGATCGGAGGCCACGCCAATGACTCCGGGCAGGCTGCCCGGCAAGACATGCGCAGCGCTGACCACCAGCAAATCATCGCCGATCATCTGAAGGAAACTGTCGCGGTGTGCCGGATTCTCCGTCCCCAGGCTCAGATTCACGATGTCCATGCCGTGTTCCCGGCACCAGGCCAGTGCGCGCAGAATCACGCCAATATTCGCTGCCAGCCTCCGGTCGAACACCTTGACCGCGTACAACGCCGCGTCCGGCGCTTTTTCGCGAATGGCGCCTGCCACCGCTGTCCCGTGTCCCAAACGATCGATGGCGTCCTGGCCCTCGCCGACGAGCGTTATCTCCACCGCCCCGGCGATTTCGCCGACATGCGGATGGCCGGGATGGATCCCGCTATCGATGATCGCAATCTTCATGCGGGAAGGCTTTCATGTTAGCATCTGGACAAAGGTGACTTGATGGATTGTTCGCGGCGCCAATTCCTCGGAACGGCAGGCGCACTCACGCTGAGCCAGGCGGCCTTTCTCAAGGGCCAATCGCAGCGCGAAGCCGCCGATTTAGTGCTGTACAACGGCAGGATCGTCACGGTGGACGACGCGTTTTCGATCCGCCAGGCGATCGCTATGAGAGACGGACGCATTCTGGCCGTGGGCGGCAACGAGCTGCGCAATCGTTATCGATCCGCGCGTTCCATCGATCTCGGCCGCCGCGCCGTGCTGCCTGGATTCATGGACACGCACATCCATCTGGGCGGCCACTCCCGTCGATACATCGATTTTCGCGAGACGAAATCGCTGATCGAACTGCAGCAGCAGGTGCGCGACAAAGCCAAGGAACTGGGCCCCGGCGAGTGGATCACCGGCGGCGACTGGGACGAATACCATTTTCTCGAACAGCGCAAGCCCCTGCGCGCGGATCTGGACGAGGCCGCGCCCAACAATCCCGTGGTGCTCACGCGCGCCGGTGCGCATAGCTCGGTGGGCAACAGCAAGGCTTTGGAACTGGCGGACATCAACCCGTCTACGCCCAACCCGGAGCGTGGCCTCATCGAAAAGGATGCTAACGGTCAGCCCAACGGGGTGATTCGCGAGCGAACGGATCTCTACACGCGCCTGGTCCCGCGGGACAAGCCGCAAGAGGTCCGTGAGAGCCTGATCGAGAACGTGCGCGATCAACTCAAGCTCGGCATCACCAGCGTGATCGAAGCCGGCGCCACCATCCAGCCGGATGTGGTGGGCTCGTATGCGGAGTGGGAGATTCTCTACGAGAAACACGGCGCGGAACTCCCCCGCGCGGCCATTCAGATCGCATATCCTTCCGAAGCCGGAAATGCCAAGGCTGGCGCTGCGAAGCTAAAGGAGTGGGGCCGCA
This sequence comes from Bryobacterales bacterium, assembly GCA_963707465.1. Lineage (GTDB taxonomy): Bacteria > Acidobacteriota > Terriglobia > Bryobacterales > Bryobacteraceae > Bog-159. The sequence continues at coordinate 11,606 of CAVPQK010000029.1, read as the reverse complement.
AGACGGGCGACGGCAACGAACGCCTGCGCGTTGGATCTATCGGCGAAATGCCCGCCGATGGCGGCTTTACCGGTCCCACCGCCTGGTCACTGGTGGATTACAGGGGGCAACCAGGATTCCGCGGGCGGGCGTTCTTCACGCCGGGGCAGATACAGGCGAACATCGAGGAAGGCCACAAGCTGGGTTGGCAATTTGGCATCCACGCTATTGGCGATGCCGCTATCGCCATGACCGTGGATGCGCTCGATACCGTGCTGCGCGCCTATCCGCGCCCCGACCACCGGCATTATCTCTGTCACTTCACGGTTGTTCCACCCGAGCGAACCTTGCAGCTTATGGAGAGCGACAATATCCTCATCGCGCAGCAGCCCAACTTCACTTACAATTTGGAAGGCCGCTACGTGGAGACCCTCGAGGGCAGGCGTCTGGCCACCAACAACTCCATCACGACGCCCATCCGGCACGGGATCTACATGGCGTTCGGCAGCGACAATCTCCCGATCGGGCCCATGGTAGGACTCTACGCCGCGGTAACCCGCAAAGGTGAAAGCGGCAAGGTGTACGGCCCGGAAGAGGCCGTCGGCATCAAAGAAGCCATCACGATGTACACGCGCAACGGCGCATTTCTGACGCGCGAGGAGCAGATCAAAGGCACGCTCGAAGCGGGCAAGCTGGCAGACATGATTGTGCTACCCGCCGATCCGCTGAGCCTCCCGCCCGAGAAGCTCCTGGGCCTGAAGGTGGATATGACTATCGTTGGGGGCCGTGTGCTTTACGATCGCCCGGCGCACAGCGACGCCGGCTGAAAGCCGGCTGCGGGCAAGATTGCCCGCCCTCCAAGCGGCACACTACGGTAGGACCACGATCCCGGCGTAGGTGACGTCAGTCTCGAGGTTCCACGTCTTCTCCAACTTGAGCGTGGCGGTATCGTAAACCTCGACTTCGAAGCCGGCGCCGTAAATGTAGAGCTTCCGGCCGTCGCTCGACATGCTGAAGCTGAAGCGTGTCCGGCAGGGAACCTCGACCTCGCGAGTCCGGCGATCGGTGGTCAAATCGAATGCCCAGAACTCGCAGCGCTTATTCCCGTGCTCGCCATTGGCGATGATAGTGTAAGCCAGCTTCTTGTCCGGCGTGACCTGCAGACCCGCCATGCCCGGCGGCGCAGGCCCGATCGGGTCGTACTTCACCTGCCGCGTTGCCAGATCCAGGCGCGCAAGGCCAAATACGCGGTTGTGCACAATTGGATCGGCCGAAGTGAAGATTGACGTATGCACACCCGGCTCGCCGATCAAATCCAGATCCCCCCCCAGGTGGACATTTTCCATACCGGCGAAATCCGGTTGCGCCAAATCGAGATGATCCACGACCTTGAAGTCCGAGGTCTGCAGAATCGTAATTTTTGGACCGAACTGGTACAGGTACTTTCCATCCGGCGAAACCTCAAAGAAGAGACGGCTTTGCTCGTCCTCGGGTGACATGTCCGCAGTCTTCACGATCTTCTGTTGCGCGAGGTCGATGACGGTGTACTTGGACTTGGCCACTTCGAAGTGCTCTGGAAATTTGTCGATCTCCTTAGTCACCGTGTAGAAGAGCTTGCCGTCCGGGTCCACCGCGCCGCCGCGGAACCGGTACTGTCTGGTTGCCGTGTTCAGCACGAAATGATTGACCACTTTGCGCGTCGCAACGTCAATCACCTCAATACCGTTGTGATCCACCGTCGTGACGTAGATCTTCTTGTGATCCGGCGCGAGGCGCAGGGACATGGGCGTGCCCGTTTCCAGACGGATGCGGTCGACGATCTGTCCCTTGGACTCATCGAAGACCAGGAGGGCGGCCGGATAGGCCGGAAGGTACAGCGTGCCCGCGCCCGCAACGGCGGCGAACAGCAGCAGCAGCGAAATGCATCGTCTCATAACTTTAGTGGCAACAGGCCTTGGCCGCCGGCGGGGGCACGTCCATCGCGGGACTGCGCTCGAAAAATCCGTCGGGACGGAATTGAAACCCGAGCATCGCCACGGGCATCACGGGCCAGTCCTCGGGGCGCGGCACATGATTGTGCGCAAAGACGTACCAGAGCGCGATCTCGGTGTCATCGACCTTTCGATTGGCCTGGGTCCACCGCGGCAGACCGTCTCCGGTAGGATGCTGGTTCGGATACTCGCCGGCAGCGTACCGCTCCTGCGGATTGTAGGGCGTCACCCACAGGTGATTCGATGTGAACCCGGCGCGCCGCATCACGGCGGCGTCCGGCTGCACCATCGGCGGGCAGTTTTCGCCCGGAACCAGGCGGTATCCAACCGGCCGCCCGAGCCGATTCTTCTTGCCCGGATTCACCACGCGCCAGAAACGCGCGGTTGCCGAATTCACCCGCCGCTGCGCCTGCTGTTCGGTCGCGAGCAGCGTTTCCTCGGCGACGAACGCATTGCCGTGCGGATTTCGAGCGCCGGTAGGTACTCCGGCAGTGTTCACTTCGTAGACCGAATTGTTCGGACCGTCGACGCTGCTAACCAGCCGCGCCGCAAAGATGTGCTGATGAAATGGCGCATTCAATTGCGGGGCGACTTCCACGCCGTACGGCGATTTCTCGCCGGGCGCCAATGCTGTGGTGTTGATGATTCCCGTCAGCTTAATTTCGCATTGAATCGATCCATCCTGGTAGAAGTACCAATAGAATCCGTATTCATAGTTCCCGACGGTGGCGATGAAAGAAACGGACAACCGCCGCGACCTGCGCACCTCCGATTGCCCGGTGCGCCAATCCGTGTGCTTCCAGAGAATGCCGAAGTCTTCCTCGTGCAAGCACACCGCGTTCTTAAGCGGCGTGACCTTGCCGTGGCTGTCCACCAGGGGAAAATCAAAGTAATGGATTACGCCCAGGCAATCGCAACCCAACGCCAACGAGTTGGCCAGCATGCCCAGACCGTATTCGCCGATGTCGAACGCATTCTTGCGATAATACTGCTCGCGCGGATCGCCGTAAGGGACCACCATCTCGCAAATCGATACGCGATAAAGGATAGGCCGTTCCACACCGTCGTCGTCGTAGCTGATGGTGTGCAGCACCAGGCCCTCGCGCGAAGTGAAACCGACGCGAAACTTCCACTTCTGCCACTCGACCTGGTTGCCTTCCACCGTGAAACTGGGGCCTTCCGGCTGCACGATGTCCACCGGCTTCAGATCCTTCCGCATGTTGGGAATATACTCGCGTGCCCAATTGCCGCTTTCCGGCGGCAGGGGCACGATTTCGTAATCCTCGATGCGGATGACCTCCATTTTGTAGAGATCGAAAACAATGACCATGCTGTCGAGAGGCCGCGCGTAGCCATTGTCCTTGGGTTCGGAGCGGACGAAACACAGCGCCCGCATTCTACGCAGGCCCTGGTCCTCCGGCAATTCGGTACCGTACAAGCCAGCCGACCAGGGTTCCACCATCACCAGATCGGCGTCTGTCACCCCGCGCTTCCGAAGCGCGGCATGGAAAAGAGGTGAGCGGTGCACGGCCTCCTCGCACTCGCTGAACTCGTCGAGCATGATGGAAGGTTGCACACCGTCCGGCAGCTTGCTCACGGCCGCAACGGATCCGCCGGCCAGATCCACCACTGCCTCGTACGCGGAACGCTTGCCGCGGTCGAGGAGAACTGCCTGCGCCTTTCGTTCGCACGGGCTCCCGGGCTGATGCGTCTCCACCAGACTCTTGGCGGGTTCCTTCAAGTTGATGGAAACAATTCGCACATTTTCGCCAAAGTAGTTTTCCCGCTCCAGGATGCGGACTGCCTGCTGGAGTTCGGAGGCCGACAAAGGGTCGAGTGGATGCCAGCCCGCGCCGGTCTCCGGAATCGTAACGTCTATAGTTGCCATATAGCCTCTCTAGCCCGTGGAATATGTCGCGATTCCCTCAGCAACTGGGCTGACGGCTGACCAAGCCGTAACGATTCGCTTCATCCGATGCTAGTATAATTGGATGGAACTTGGCAATCTTCCGGCCAGGTTGGACAATCCCGCCGCCCCGTCCGCGCCAGAGGTTCCAACATCTTCATCGTATGGACTGAAGTCCGCCGCCCTGTCGCCTAGCGAGACTTTGGCCCAGTCAATAGCCGTCATCGCACCCACCGGCGCTCCGGTCATGACCGTGCCGCTGGTATTCGGCCTGGCGGGCGACGGCTGCGCGCTCGTTTTTCTCATTTCCACGATCACCATTCTGCTGGTGGCGCTCAACGTAAACCAGTTCGCCAGAATCTCGGCTTCGCCCGGCTCTCTCTACAGCTACATCAGGGAGCACATGCATCCGCGATTTGGGGTGCTTGCGGGTTGGGCGTTGTTGATCGCGTACGTGGGCACGGCGGCAGCGGTCAGCGCCGGTGTCACCAACTATGCCAACGTGATCTTGCGGGATCGCTTCGGCATGCAGGTGGCTCCGTTGGTATCGACCGCGGTGGTCATGGTGTTGGCGTGCTATCTGGCTTATCGCGACGTGCAAATTTCGACCCGCCTCATGCTCTGGCTGGAAGCTGGGTCGGTGGCTCTGATTTCCGCAGTCGCGGTTGGCATCATCGTGAAGCACGGCTGGCGCCCCGACATCGGGCAGTTCACGCTGAAGGGCGTGACTCCGGAAAAGCTTCGCCTGGGGCTGGTGATGGCGATATTCAGCTCGGTGGGATTTGAAAGCGCCACCTCGCTCGGTTCGGAGGCTAGGAATCCGTTGACCAGCATCCCGCGAGCCGTCAAATGGAGCGCGGCTCTGGCCGGCCTGTTCTTCTTCTTGTGTGCTTACGCGGAAGTCCTGGGCTTTCGCGGCGAGCCGCAAACTCTGGATAAGAGTCTCGCGCCGCTGCACGTGCTGGCGCAGAAGGCCGGGCTGCCGCCATTGGTAGGCACGCTCACCGATCTGGGCGCCGTGGTCAGCTTCTTTTCATGCTTCCTGGCCTGCATCACCGCGGCTGCGCGCGTACTTTTTCTCATGGGGCGGCAGGGCGCGCTCCACTCGGTGCTTGGCGAAGCGCACGAAGAGAATAAAACCCCGCATCGGGCCGTGCTGCTCAGTTCCATCGCCGCCTTCGTGCCCGCCGGAATCATGACGCTGCGAAAGGTAAACTTATTCGATATCTACGGCCTCACGGGAACGCTCGCAACCTTCGGGTTCGTTACCGTGTATATCCTGGTTTCCGCGGCTGCGCCGCTCTATCTGCGGGCGCAAGGCCGCTTGACTCCGCGGGCGCTCGGTATTTCCGTTTTGGCCGTTCTGGCGATGGGAGCGGCGCTGTTGGGCAGCCTCTATCCGGTACCGGCCGCGCCTTACTCGATCTTGCCGTACCTTTATTTGGGGCTGCTCCTGGGCGGCTTCGCGTGGTCGATGATCTGGATCGCCCGGTCGCCCTCGGCCGCCGTCGATATCGGCGCGGATTTGGATGGGCTGTCCCCGGAGGCCGATTGATGCGCGGCAGAGACTTAGGCATGCACCGCCCGATCACCCGCCGCGATTTCCTGAATGGCGCGGCGATGTCTGCCGGTACGGCCGCCTGGCTTCTCGGGATGGAGCAGCCCGCGCAGGCTGCGCAACAAGACACCGCCGGCTACTATCCACCGGCTCTTACCGGCATGCGTGGCAGCCCGGACGGATCGTTCGAAGCGGCCCACGCGTTGCGCGATGGGACGTTCTGGAAAACGGCTGGACCGCCCGTCGATACCCGCGAAACATACGATCTGATCGTCGTCGGAGGCGGAATCAGCGGCCTGGCCGCGGCTTATTTCTACCGCGCGCGTACCAGTCCGTCGGCGCGCATTCTCATTCTGGACAATCACGACGACTTCGGTGGGCATGCCAAGAGGAATGAGATTACGGCTGGCGGGCGCGTGCTGCTGGCCAACGGCGGCACTTGGGCGATCGAATCGCCGTATCGCTACAGCAAGGAAGCGGGCGGCCTGTTGAAGGAATTGGGCATCGATCCAGCCGCGCTGGAGACTAAGTGCGCCGATCGCAACGTCTATCGCGGGCTGGGGACGGCTACTTTCTTCGACAAGGAAACCTTCGGCGCGGACCGGTTGGTAACCGGGCAGCCGAGCGGCGACACATTAGCCGAATTTCTGGCACATGCGCCTCTTTCCGAGGCGGCGAAGAGCGACCTCGCCCGCCTCCAAACCGGCAAGGTGGATTACATGCCGGGTCTGGCGCAAGCGGAGAAAAAAGACCGGCTCTCGCGCATGAGTTACAAGGATTTTCTGGTGAATCTGGTCAAGACCGATCCGGTGGTCGTCCGGTTCTATCAGACGCGCCCGCACGACCTCTTTGGAGTGGGTATCGATGCTGTTTCGGCGCTGGACTGCTGGGCCATGCGCTATCCGGGATTCGAGGGCATGAACCTGGATCGCGCGCCCACGCCGCGCGTCGACTTTACTCCCGGCGGCGATCTGGTGGAGGAACCCGAGCCTTACTACTTCCACTTTCCCGATGGCAACGCATCGATTGCGCGCCTGCTTGTGAGAGCGCTCGTCCCGGGCATCGCGCCGGGGAGCACGGCGGAGGATGTAGTCACGGCCAAGTTCGACTATAGCCGCCTCGACCAACAAGACTCGCCCGTGCGCATTCGTCTGAACAGTACGGCCGTGCGTGCGCGCAACCTGGGCGATCCCGCGGCTTCCCGAGAAGTGGAGGTCGCCTACACACGCGAGAAGCAGCTCTACAGCGTGCGCGGCAAGGCGGCCATCATGGCTTGTTGGAACATGGTGATTCCGTTTCTGTGCCCGGAATTGCCTGACGGCCAGAAGCGCGCGCTGCAATATGGCGCGAAAGTGCCGCTGGTTTACACTGTGGTGGCCGCGCGAAACTGGACGGCGTTTCGGAAGCTGGGTGTCCGCGGCGTGTCTTCACCCGGCATGTACCACCTCGGGGTCCATCTCGATCAGCCGGTGAGTATCGGCGGCTACCAGTGCCCTAAGTCGCCGGAGGAGCCAATGCTACTGCGCATGACCCGCACACCTTGCATGCCCGGATTGCCGGAGAGAGATCAGCACCGCGCCGGCCGCGTGGAATTGTTGACCACGCCATTCGCCACCTTTGAGCGGAAGATCCGGGATCAACTGGGCCGGATTCTTGGCCCGGGCGGATTCGATCCGGCGCGTGACATCACAGCCATCACGGTCAACCGCTGGCCCCACGGCTACGCCTATGAGTACAACGCGTTATGGGATCCGGATTGGCCGGAGGGCCAGCGGCCTTGCGACCTGGCAAGAAAGCCATTCGGCCGTATCGCAATTGCCAACGCCGACGCCGCCGCCGCGGCTTACACGGACCAAGCCATCGATCAGGGCTATCGGGCGGTGCTTGATTTGTGACACAGCAAGAGAACAGGCTCGCCAACCTTACGTGCGCAATCCTATTACGATTGCTGTTGCAGGCAATTTCCACCCATTCAGCAATCGGAAACACCGCCTCGGCGTCGAGGGCGAAGCAGGCCGGGAACAGCGGTGCCTCAGGGCTCACGTTAGTGGTCGGTTGTCCTGGCAGACTGGGGGCTAGAGGGCACGTAACCTGGCGACATGCAATCCTCTGCGCATCGTCCCTGGGGTACGCAACATAGCCGAATTCGGCCACTGGAAGGTCCAGGGCCGCTCCTCCTGCTCGCCTGCTGCACCCAGGAGGAAGAAGAGTGAACCGTTAGGCTGTAGATTTGGCAGCTCCGCCGACCAGTCGATCCCGATACCAGTTTGATCCCGCAACTTTAGTTAGGTCTCTTTTTAACCCATTCAATCCAGTGGGCCACGAGAAGGACGATCCCACTCTCGTTCAGCAGGCCGGGCACCGGTTTGGGCCGCATGCAGGAAAGCGCAAGGATCAGCGCTCGGCAACACAGCAGCAGGGGCGCCTCCTCATCGCCCATTCGGTAGGCTCCCAGCCAGCCCGCCAACGAAGCGAACACTTTGATCTTATGGGTCACCTGCGGATGCCAGAATTTGTACTCGGCAGCTTCATCGCCTTGCCGCACGATCTGGATGGTCAGACCGTCTTTCGGTAGACTTGGTGCTGTTCCGCGCACTGTGCTCCCCTTAAGCGACACCGCGTTGATCACCCCCACTATCCCGCTGCCCAACCGCCGCATCGCGCGGGCGCTCTCCGATGGCTCGGCATGCGGCATTTGGTGCTCCGCATATAGAAAAATGGTTCCGCCGGGGTCCTGGGTACCCCACACCGCAGCTACTCCATTGGGCTGCACGGCCAACCCGTAGGCGCGCGGTCATTCCGCCGGAAAGCGAAATGGATTGAAGGCCATGTCCCAGGATTGAATCATTGTGTCGAACTGCGCGGGTACAATAGACCCACCGCCTCCCCAGAGTCTGCGACGTCTTGCACACGAATACTCGCTCGCCGCCGAGCTTGAGCCCGGGTGGGCGGCCAAGCCTCTGGCGCTCACGCGTCAAGAAGGGCGGACAATTCTGGTTCTCGCCGACCCGGGCGGCAAACCTCTCGACCACATTCTTGAGCGTGCACGCGACCAGCCTCTCGATCTGGCGAGTCTTCTTAGCCTTGCGATCAACTTGGCAACGGTGCTCGGCCATACCCATCGGCGCGGTCTGATCCATAAAGATGTCAAGCCCGAGAACGTGCTCGTCAACGACGCCGGCCACGTATGGCTTACCGGCTTCGGCATCGCGTCCTGCGTGCCGCGCGAGCGCCATGCGCCGGCTCCGCCCGAGACCGTTGCGGGCACCCTCGCCTACATGTCCCCGGAACAGACCGGGCGCATGAATCGCTCGATCGATACTCGCAGCGATCTCTACTCGTTGGGCGTCACTTTGTACCAGATGCTTACCGGAGTGCTCCCATTTGCTGCCGCCGACCCTCTGGAATGGGTCCACTGTCACATTGCACGCCAGCCGGTAGCGCCCGCGGATCGCGGCGCGGTCCCCGAGCCGTTATCCGCCATCATTATGAGGCTTCTCGCCAAGAATGCAGAGGAGCGCTATCAGACCGCTACGGGCCTGGAAGCCGATCTTCGGCGGTGCCTGGTGCAATGGCAGTCGCATGGTCGCATCGATCCATTCCCTCTGGGCACGGACGACTTGCCGGACCGATTGCTGATACCGGAGAAGCTGTACGGGAGGGAGCGCGAGGTCGATGTTCTGCTTGCGGCGTTCGACCGGGTGGTGGCCCAGGGCACCGCTGAACTGGTACTGGTATGCGGGTATTCCGGTGTCGGCAAATCATCGGTAGTGAATGAGCTGCACAAGGTGCTGGTTCCACCGCGCGGGCTTTTCGCCGTAGGCAAGTTCGACCAGTACAAGCGGGACGTACCCTACGCGACGCTGGCACAGGCATTACAGATGCTGGTGCGTCAGATTTTGGTCAAGAGCGAAGCCGAGGTAGACCATTGGCGGCACGCTCTTCTGGAGGCGTTGGGGCCGAATGGCGAACTCATCGTGAACCTGATCCCCGAAGTCGAATTCGCCATCGGCAAACAACCGCCCGTGGCAGAACTGCCACCGCAAGAAGCGCGGGGCCGTTTCCAGTTGGTGCTCCGGCGTTTCCTGGGCACGTTCGCGACTGCGGAGCATCCGCTGGCGCTGTTCTTGGACGATCTGCAATGGCTGGATCCGGCAACTCTGGAATTGCTTGGAACGGCTGAGTACGGATCCGGATGTGCAGCACGTGCTGTTGATCGGAGCCTACCGCGACAACGAAGTCAGTGCATCTCACCCGCTGATGCGGACGCTGGCTGCGATCCGCGGCGCGGGAGCGAGAGTGCAGGAAATTGTGCTGGCGCCTCTCGAGCTCGATGACGTGGAGCGGCTCATCGCCGACGCCCTGCGCTGCGGGCCGGACTCCGCGGGTCCACTGGCGCTGTCGATCCACGAGAAGACCGGCGGCAATCCGTTCTTCGCGGTCCAGTTCCTCACCTCGCTGGCCGATGAAGGGCTGGTTCGGTTCGACCGGAATGCGGCGGCCCCGAACAAATCTAATTGGACCTGGGACTTGGATCGGATTCGCGGCAAGGGCTACTCGTCAAATGTGGTGGATCTCATGCTGGGTAAGCTGGGGCGATTGCCGGACCATGCGCAGACCGCTCTCCAGCAACTCGCCTGTCTCGGGAATGAGGCAAAGATTGAGCTGCTACGTCTGGTTTTTTGGCCAATCCGAAGAGGAAATCCATGCTCCCCTGTGGGATGCCGTCCGCACCGGGCTGATTCTTCGTTTGGCAGGTTCCTATGCCTTCCTCCACGACCGGATTCAGGAGGCGGCCTACGCGCTCATCCCCGAAAGCGAGCGCGCTGAGGTTCATCTCCGGATTGCCCGGCTGCTGATGGCGCACACTCCGCCTGAAGAGCGTGAGGAAGCGATATTCGAGATCGTCAATCAGTGGAACCGCGGGGCCGGGCTCATCCTTTCAGAAAATGAGCGCCACCAGGTAGCTGAACTGAACCTCGTCGCGGGCGACCGAGCCAAGGGTTCCACAGCCTACGCCTCCGCTCTGAAATATTTCATAGCCGCCGGAGCGCTTTTGAAGAATGACCCCTGGAAACACCGGCACGACCTTATCTTCCGGCTGGAACTGCGTCGGGCCGAATGCGAGTTCCTGACTGGCGATCTGACCGTCGCGGCAGAGCGTGTGGAAATGCTTCGATCGCGTGCCGCCGATACCGTCGAACTGGCAATGGCCACGTGCGTGGGTATCGATGTCTACATGACGCTCTTTCAGGTCGACCGTGCAGTCGTCCATCGCCCTCGAATACCTGGGCCATCTCGGTATCGAATGGCCGATCCATCCGACGGAGGAACAAGCACGAAGCGAATACGAACGGATCTGGTCGCAACTTGGAAGCCGTCAGATCGAGACCGTTATTGATTTCCCCCTGTTGAGCGACCCCGCTGCTATCGCGACCATGGATGTCCTGACCAAAGTATCGATTCCTGCATTGTTTACGGACAAGAATCTTTTCGCCCTGGCTTCGGCGCTTGGCAAGAGTAGACCAGTCGGGCTTGTCTGAAGTGACCCACTCTGAGAACGGGACTGGGAACGGAAATGAGATCAGAGGTCGTCATCCACGCCGAAGGCGTGTTCTTGTGGGAGTGAAACGGGCAGACAGTATTATCCACGCCGAAGGCGTGCGAGTTGGTGTTCCATCATCCGCGCCAAAGGCGCGCAGGTGGGCTAGCGCTTGCTAACGATCCGTTGGAGCTTGCGGCGTACGTGCTGAAAATACTCCGGGTTGACGTGCATGCCGAGCACTTCTTCAATCACGGGAAGGAAATAGGCCAGCGAACGGATCGTGCCTAGCGGCAGAGCATCGGCAGGGCGCATCAAGCGCCGCGCCGCCGCCAGCACGAATGCATTTTCGATCACGCTCACAGAGATGCCTCGCTCGTAGAGTTGCGCCGCCAGCAGACGGTCGGCACGACGCACTGTCCCCATCGTGCCCGGCGTCTTGCGGTACGCCTCCAGCACCTGGCGAACATATTCTTCCTGGCCGTCCATGCTGGCGTCCTCAGCCTTGCGGTTCGCGCAATGGCGGGCCGTCGATGACGACGGTGTGGCAGTAATGCCGCAACCGGCTCAGCAAGGCCTCCACCATGGGCCGGTTGCCCAGAAAATTGGGCCACTCGTCGTAGACGAGAT
>CAVPQK010000028.1:0-184058 GCA_963707465.1 Bryobacterales bacterium | reverse complement strand
CAAGTTTAATGCGGAGTCCATTTTTATGCGGACTCCGCGCTTGGGGGAAGGTGCCCGCCGCGGATTTGCTGCTTTTTTACTCCGCATATTAGGAGCAGCCTTCAACATCTCGATCAGTTTGTCCGTCGCCTTGAAGCGGCCGGTCCGCAGTTTCGGAGCGATCACCGATTCGAGGGCTTCGAGCTTGACGGACGGGTCAGCGCGAGTGTAAATCTCCGTCGTCTGCATACTGGAATGCCCAAGCCAGAGAGACACTTTTCGGACAATCCTCGGTGGCTTGCAGGATGGTCAGAGCACAGGTGTGCCTCAGGACGTGTGGTGAAACATGTTTTGATGCGAGCGTTGAACAGCGCATCTCAGCGGTATGGACATGTTTACGCAGGATGTACTCGAAACCGGCCCGAGTCATGGCATCATTGCGAGCATTTGGGAATAGTTCCGGAACCCGGACTTCACCGCGGACAGACAGCCATGCACGAACCGCGGATCCGCCGTCTGTTAACACAGCGGCCAGCAGCGTTCTTTTCGGCCTTTGCCGTGGATTAGAACGCTGGCTTGCGGTTGCAGCATCATATCTTCGATCCGGAGTCCCACGAGTTCAGAGACCCGCAGTCCACCCGCGAAGCAAAGATGAAGCATCGCTCGGTCGCGGATGCCGTCCCGGACAGTTGGGTCAGGGGAGAATCCCCAGGATCGATTGCATCTCCTGAAGCAGTGAGGTGCCTGACAAGCCGGGTGTCCGTCTTTTTCGCAGGGGATGGCCAGAATCCGTTGGATCTGCTCCAGCGCCGACGGCACGCGATATTCCATGTAGTGCATGAAAGATTTGATGGCTGCGAGCCGGATGTTTCTGGAACCAGCGCCATTGCCACGACTGGTTTCCAGATGGTTCAGGAAGTTCACGATGAGCGGAGCGTCCAATTGTTCCAGTTGCAGTTGTGAGGGCGGCAGTTTGAGGCAAACGCTGGCGTATTCGAACAGAAGCCTGAAGGCATGCGCATAGGAGTCGCAGGTGTTGGGCTGGCGCGCCGCTCGATGGGCAAGCGCTGCTGGAGGAAAGCCGCGATGTGTGGGGCGAGAAGGATCATAGCCGGCCACCCGTGAAGAAGCTTTGGCACGAATCCGCGATGTTTCTCATCAGATCCGGTGTTGCCTCCAGATACCAGTACGTGTTGGCGACCTTGCTGTGGCCGAGGTACGTAGACAACGCCAACATATGCTTTGTGATTCGATCCCGGCCATCAGGACAGGTTTCCAGCGCCCTTACTGCGAACGTGTGGCGGAGGGAATGGATTGTGGGGCGTGGAAGTCCCGGTCCACGCGGGAGGCCGACCTTCTCGACGATGTCGTGGAATGCGGTTTCGGCGTCGTGCAGCAGCAACGGGCGCCTCCGCAAGGAAACGAACACGTGATCATCCAATGTGGTATAGGCGCGCCTCCGCAGGAGGGACCGTTCCAGGCCGGCCTGTGTGGTCTCGTGAAGGGGAACGAGCCGGCTTTTGCGGAACTTTGAACAGCGAATCACCAAGCCGTCTGCGGTGATGTCCTGAAAACAGAGATGGATTGCTTCCGACACCCGGAGCCCGGTGCACGCCAGCAGGGCGAAGAGAGTGTTATAGGTGTGCCCGCGAAAGGCGTTGCGTTTACCCAACCCGGAGGCGGTCTGGAGAATACGCTTGATTTCCTCTGCGGAAAAAATGTAGGGCACCGGTCGCGGTCGTTCTCACTGCCAAAGACTGTGGGAGGGATTTCGTGGGTGCCATCTTCCGCAACGGGGTACCGCGCAAATCGAATCACTTGTCCAAGTCGGCGCGCTCGTTGACAGAGCGACGGTGCGGATCCAGCCCACTCGATGGCGGTTTCAGCGCTGACGTAGCGCTTGTCCGCAGCATCGGAGAACGCGGCGAAGCTCTGCAACAGGCTGCCTTCGGACCGAAACGCGAATCCCGTGGCGCGGCGTACCGCGATGTACGACTCCACGGACCGGGTCAGCATGATTGCACCTCCGGCCGTCCTCGCGCAATCTGCCGCAGAGTGATTACGTCTACCTTGGCGTAGATCTCCGTGGTCGCGGTGGAACGGTGCCGGAGAACGCCCGCGTCTCCTGCAACGACGCGCCTTGTCGGAGCATAGAGCTTGCTACCGAATGGCGGAGAACATGGGCGGCACCACGGCTCGGGCAAACGACACCAGCCCTGTGCATGGCCTGGGCGGCGATCATCGAGACTGCACAGTGATTCGCGAGAGCCAGAAAAGGCGCCCGGGATCGAATAAATAGTGTATCCACCCCGGTCTGAGGACGACCGTCCTTTATGTAGCTGGCGATCGCATCGCCAATCTCCTGCGTCAACGGCATCAGTGTCTGCCGTCGGCCCTTCCCTGAAACGGAGATCGCAGCTTCCTTCCAGTCAAGGTCGCCCAACCGAAGTTGCACGACATCGCCCGCCCGAAGCCCCAAGCGAGCGAGCAAAAGTAGAATGGCGCGGACCCCGTTTGCCTGCCGGGGTAGCCGGATCACACGAAGCAATCACCCGTTCGACTTCCTCGGACTGCAGATACCGCGGCAAGGACGAAAATGGCCGAATGCGCGAGACCGGGTATCGCTCCTTCCAAACCGGCGGCGCACTTGCCGCCGGCGATCAGGAAGCGCAAAAACATGCGGACAGCCGTGGTACCTTTTTCGCCGATGCCCATCCGCAACGTTGGCTGGTATCCAGGATAAACTGCCGCAGGTTCTGCGGATCAAACGTGCCGGGATCTTCTCCCAGCTTCTTCAGTAAATCACGAACGGGGATGCTGTAGCCGGAAAGAGTGGCATCGCATGTTCCGCGTTGCTGTCGCATCCAGTCACAGAATGAGCCCAGCAGTGCCGGATCCACAATGACCTCCTCCACGATTCGGGTCGTGACGATATCAGCAAACCGGGCATAACGGATGAAGATACGTGCACCCTTCCGGATGTCCCGCCTGTGCGTGCGGCCATACCGTGGGCACCGGCATCGATTCAGATGATGGACAAACTCCTCAATTGTACGTTCGTCCAACGCCGCGACCGTTCCACCTTTCCGCCCAAGCCAATGAATCAAGTGTTCGGCTGCTTGAATGTGCCTCCGAGCCGTTATCTCTGCATAGCCCGCCTGGCACAGCTCTTGAGCAAACCCTTCAAGCACGCGGCCATCGGCCTGGATACGTAAAGCTGATTGAAAAACTCTTTCAACATGACGTCCTCCTTTTAGGACGTCATGATTATGCGAAGTCCGGAGATCACGGCGTGAACGGCTCAGCATGACCTGATGGGCTTCGCCCACCTGCTATGGTCGATCGCTCCGCATAAAAATGGACTCCGCATAACAAGTTTAATGCGGAGTCCATTTTTATGCGGACTCCGCGCTTGGGGGAAGGTGCCCGCCGTCATTTTGCCGCTTTTTTACTCCGCATATTAGGAGCAGCCTTCAACATCTCGATCAGTTTGTCCGTCGCCTTGAAGCGGCCGGTCCGCAGTTTCGGAGCGATCACCGATTCGAGGGCTTCGAGCTTGACGGACGGGTCAGCGCGAGTGTAAATCTCCGTCGTCTGCATACTGGAATGCCCAAGCCAGAGAGACACTTTTCGGAGATCCTTGGTGGCTTGCAGGATGGTCAGAGCACAGGTGTGCCTCAGGACGTGTGGTGAAACATGTTTTGATGCGAGCGTTGAACAGCGCATCTCAGCGGTATGGACATGTTTACGCAGGATGTACTCGAAACCGGCCCGAGTCATGGCATCATTGCGAGCATTTGGGAATAGTTCCGGAACCCGGACTTCACCGCGGACAGACAGCCATGCACGAACCGCGGATGCCGTTTCTTTCCACAGCGGCAAGCAGCGTTCTTTTCGGCCTTTGCCGTGGATTAGAACGCTGGCTTGCGGTTGCAGCATCATATCTTCGATCCGGAGTCCCACGAGTTCAGAGACCCGCAGTCCACCCGCGAAGCAAAGATGAAGCATCGCTCGGTCGCGGATGCCGTCCCGGACAGTTGGGTCAGGGGCATCCAGGATCGATTGCATCTCCTGAGCAGTGAGGTGCCTGACAAGCCGGGTGTCCGTCTTTTTCGCAGGGATGGCCAGAATCCGTTGGATCTGCTCCAGCGCCGACGGCACGCGATATTCCATGTAGTGCATGAAAGATTTGATGGCTGCGAGCCGGATGTTTCTGGAACCAGCGCCATTGCCACGACTGGTTTCCAGATGGTTCAGGAAGTTCACGATGAGCGGAGCGTCCAATTGTTCCAGTTGCAGTTGTGAGGGCGGCAGTTTGAGGCAAACGCTGGCGTATTCGAACAGAAGCCTGAAGGCATGCGCATAGGAGTCGCAGGTGTTGGGGCTGGCGCGCCGCTCGATGGGCAAGCGCTGCTGGAGGAAAGCCGCGATGTGTGGGGCGAGAAGGATCATAGCCGGCCACCCGTGAAGAAGCTTTGGCACGAATCCGCGATGTTTCTCATCAGATCCGGTGTTGCCTCCAGATACCAGTACGTGTTGGCGACCTTGCTGTGGCCGAGGTACGTAGACAACGCCAACATATGCTTTGTGATTCGATCCCGGCCATCAGGACAGGTTTCCAGCGCCCTTACTGCGAACGTGTGGCGGAGGGAATGGATTGTGGGGCGTGGAAGTCCCGGTCCACGCGGGAGGCCGACCTTCTCGACGATGTCGTGGAATGCGGTTTCGGCGTCGTGCAGCAGCAACGGGCGCCTCCGCAAGGAAACGAACACGTGATCATCCAATGTGGTATAGGCGCGCCTCCGCAGGAGGTACTGTTCCAGGCCGGCCTGTGTGGTCTCGTGAAGGGGAACGAGCCGGCTTTTGCGGAACTTTGAACAGCGAATCACCAAGCCGTCTGCGGTGATGTCCTGAAAACAGAGATGGATTGCTTCCGACACCCGGAGCCCGGTGCACGCCAGCAGGGCGAAGAGAGTGTTATAGGTGTGCCCGCGAAAGGCGTTGCGTTTACCCAACCCGGAGGCGGTCTGGAGAATACGCTTGATTTCCTCTGCGGAAAAAATGTAGGGCACCGGTCGCGGCCGACTCTCACTGCCAAAGACTGTGGGAGGGATTTCGTGGTGTGCATCTTCCGCACGAATGTACCGCGCAAATCGAATCACTTGTCCAAGTCGGCGCGCTCGTTGACAGAGCGACGGTGCGGATCCAGCCCACTCGATGGCGGTTTCAGCGCTGACGTAGCGCTTGTCCGCAGCATCGGAGAACGCGGCGAAGCTCTGCAACAGGCTGCCTTCGGACCGAAACGCGAATCCCGTGGCGCGGCGTACCGCGATGTACGACTCCACGGACCGGGTCAGCATGATTGCACCTCCGGCCATGGTTGCGCAATCTGCCGCAGAGTGATTACGTCTACCTTGGCGTAGATCTCCGTGGTCGCGGTGGAACGGTGCCGGAGAACGCCCGCGATCTCCTGCAACGACGCGCCTTGTCGGAGCATAGAGCTTGCTACCGAATGGCGGAGAACATGGGCGGCACCACGGCTCGGGCAAACGACACCAGCCCTGTGCATGGCCTGGGCGGCGATCATCGAGACTGCACAGTGATTCGCGAGAGCCAGAAAAGGCGCCCGGGATCGAATAAATAGTGTATCCACCCCGGTCTGAGGACGACCGTCCTTTATGTAGCTGGCGATCGCATCGCCAATCTCCTGCGTCAACGGCATCAGTGTCTGCCGTCGGCCCTTCCCTGAAACGGAGATCGCAGCTTCCTTCCAGTCAAGGTCGCCCAACCGAAGTTGCACGACATCGCCCGCCCGAAGCCCCAAGCGAGCGAGCAAAAGTAGAATGGCGCGATCCCGTTTGCCTGCCGGGGTAGCCGGATCACACGAAGCAATCACCCGTTCGACTTCCTCGGACTGCAGATACCGCGGCAAGGACGAAAGTCGCCAATGCGCGAGAACGGGGATCGCTCCTTCCAAACCGGCGGCGCACTTGCCGCCGGCGATCAGGAAGCGCAAAAACATGCGGACAGCCGTGGTGCACTTTTTCGCCGATGCCCATCCGCAACGTTGGCTGGTATCCAGGATAAACTGCCGCAGGTTCTGCGCATCAAACGTGCCGGGATCTTCTCCCAGCTTCTTCAGTAAATCACGAACGGGGATGCTGTAGCCGGAAAGAGTGGCATCGCATGTTCCGCGTTGCTGTCGCATCCAGTCACAGAATGAGCCCAGCAGTGCCGGATCCACAATGACCTCCTCCACGATTCGGGTCGTGACGATATCAGCAAACCGGGCATAACGGAGGAACAGACGTGCACCCTTCCGGATGTCCCGCCTGTGCGTGCGGCCATACCGTGGGCACCGGCATCGATTCAGATGATGGACAAACTCCTCAATTGTACGTTCGTCCAACGCCGCGACCGTTCCACCTTTCCGCCCAAGCCAATGAATCAAGTGTTCGGCCGCTCGAATGTGCCTCCGAGCCGTTATCTCTGCATAGCCCGCCTGGCACAGCTCTTGAGCAAACCCTTCAAGCACGCGGCCATCTGGGCCGTCGCGTAGTTCCTGGATACGTAAAGCTGATTCGAAAAACTCTTTCAACATGACGTCCTCCTTTTAGGACGTCATGATTATGCGAAGTCCGGAGATCACGGCGTGAACGGCTCAGCATGACCTGATGGGCTTCGCCCACCTGCTATGGTCGATCGCTCCGCATAAAAATGGACTCCGCATTAAACCGCTTATGCGGTGCACCGCATAATGTGTTAGTGGTGATGATCGTGGAGTGACAGTGATAGCGCTCCTCCATCAGCTTGAAGAAGATATTGCCTTGCTCGGGCTTCAGGGTCAGATATCCAAATTCGTCGATCAGCAGGACATCCAGGCGCGCCAGACGCTTCAGCAGTTGCCGCGTGGAACGGTCGGCGAGGGATGCGTACATCTCGTCAAACAGGTCCTGCGCGCGGATAAACTGACAGCGATACCCGTTCTGCAGGGCCTTTAGCAGCAGGCCACAAGATAGGCCCGTCTTGCCCACGCCGGTTGGCCCCACCAAGACGATGTTCTCCGCCTTGGCAATGAAGTCTAACTCGGCGAAGCCGTGGATCTGTTTGCGGTTGACGCCCGGCTGGCGGGCGAAGGGAAACGTCTCCAGCGACCAGCGCTCCGGCAGATTGGCGCGCCGGATGCGCCACTCCAGGGCGCCCTCTTGCCGCGCGTACCACTGTGCGCGCACCAGGCGCGTGACGAACGCCGAGTAACTGACATCGTCCTTTTCGGCCGCGCGCAACTGTTCGTCGTAGACCTCCAGCATGCGCCGCAGCTTGAGATTTTTCAAGAGTTGTTCCAGTTCTTCAATCATCCCTTTGGCTCCCGTCGTCGAGTAGAAAATATTCGCGCACCACCCGGCGCAGGATCATGCGCTCCAGCCGGTCCAGGTCATACAGACCATAGCGGGCCGCCTCCCGCACCGCCGACAGCAGCGGCTCCCGTGGATACTCGCGCACCAGCCTCAGTAATTGCCGCAGGGCAACTCCAGGCACTTTGCGGCTCCGCTGCTTCACCGCCGCCACATAGTCGGCCATCTCCGGGGCGGCGGCCAGAATGGCTTTCTCTTCCGGATGGGGCTGGGTGCGGGCCAGGCCTTGCCCGCGGGGCGGCCGGTGTTCGGCTAACAGCACCCGCTGATGCTCGGCTTCGGCGATGCGCGTGTGGGTGACCAGATTACGGGCGTCCAGTTGAATGGCGATCTTGTCCCGCGTCTCCCGTACTTCCACGCGCCGTCCGATCCAGTGCACCGGTACCGAGTAGCGATTGGTGTGCAGCGCCACATAGCCCTCCGTGTCCACCAGCCGCTGATGCACCCGGTAAACTTCCGGAATCCACGCCGGCAGCGGTTTCAGGTGCAGCCGCTCCACCGCGAATAACTCGCGCGGAACCGCGCGCAAGTGTTTCTTGTAAGTGGAGTTGACCTTGTCACACCACTGCCGCGCCTGCTCGTTCAGATCCTGCCAACTGCGGAATGTGCGTCCGGCCAGAAAGTTCGTTTCAATGAACCAGAAAGGCCGTTCCACCCGCGCCGAACGATTCGCATTCCCAATGGCGTGAGCCACGAACTGAAAGCCGAAGCGTTCCGCAAAGGCCGCCATCTCCGGCACCGGAATCATCTCCCGCCCCGTGCCCCGCAGCACCACCACATGCGTGTTATCGATCATCACTCGGCTGGCTGCGCCGCCAAAGTAGCCCAGCGCTTCGGTGAGAAACACCTTGCAATCGAAACGCTGAAACGCCGGGTAGCACTGGAAGAACAGCATCCGCGAGTAACACATCACCGCAGAAGCAGTCTGCACCCTGCGTTTGGCGCCGGCCAACTCGACGTCGTGCGGAGAAGTGTCGTGCTGCATCTCCTCGCCCGGCGCAAACTCATACCGGCCAGTGGGCACCACGGCGGATTGCCCGATGCCATGCCGCCGGCAGAAGGCCGTCAGCGCCGGATAAGACATCCGCGCCCCGCCCGCCACCAGTTCCTCATGGACTCGCACCAGATTCCCCTTGCACGTGCTGAATAGCTCCAGGATGCGGGACCGGTACGGTTGGGCTTTCTCGGCCTTCGCTATGGCCGGCAGGTCCGTAGATTGCGAAGCCAGGACTTTGCGCACGGCTACCCGGGAGACTCCCAGCAGCCGCGCGATCTCCCGTTTCTTTACGCCCTGTTGGCTCAGTTCCAGAATGCTGGCCCGTTGGGCTTGACTCAACATGTGGCTCTTGCTCCTGTGGAATGCTTCCGGCCAGCCGGCGCAGTTGCTTTTCCATGCGCTCGATCTGTTGCCGCGCGGCAGCACCTTGCTCGCGATTCAACTCGGTCGCAGCAGCACCCGCCAGCCGCCGCGTGGCCCGGCTGACGATAGCCGATGCCATCTCCAGATCCCGCAACAGCGCGGCGGATGCGTCGCTGGCCGGCGGATCGGCCTGCCGTTGCGCTTTCAGAAACAGCGCGGGGTCGTCCAGAATGCGTTGCCGGATGGCCGGTGAACTGTCGCGCCACGCCGCATACAGCCGTCCGGCCGCGCGCGTGTCGCAATGATGCGCGGCGAAGATCGCCGCCATCCGCTGGCAATCCTGCAGGCTGATGCGCGCCGCCGGCACCAGATACTTCATGGCTACTTGTGCGGAGAGCTTTCCCTCCCGCACTTGCTGCTGGATAGCCTCCGGCAGAGACTCCACCAGCGCCAGCCGCCGCGAAACCCAACTCACGCTGCGATCAGAGCGCCGCGCTAACTCCTCCAGGCTGTATCCGAAGCGCTGCTCTAACTCGGCCAACAGCCACCCTTGCTCCAGCGCGGTCTCCGACTCCGATAGTCGCAGCGAGCGGTCCAGCAGCACCGCCTCGGCTTCCCGCATCGGCCAGACCACCGCTTCCACCGTGTCCCGCCCCAGTTGCCTTAGCGCGGCCATGCGCTTGTAGCCGTCAATCACCACGTAGCGCTCTGCCTGGCCTTCGGCGGCCACCACCACGATCGGCGTTTGTTGCCCCACCTCGGCCAGGGACGCCAATAGGCGCCGCTGCCGCGCCGGATGCTGCGCGCGCAAATGCTCCCATCGTCGGTCGAGCTGGTGAAACTCCAGTCGCATGCAACAGGCTGAATGTAAGGCACGCCTCGCCGTCCGATCAATATCTCCGGATTAAGTCGCGCGCCTGTTTCCAGCGCTGCTCGCGTTGCCGGACACACGCCACCGCAGTCCGGCAGGCGGGCGAGCAGAAACGCTGTAAAGGACTTCGCCGCTGGTAAGCGAATCGCTCGTAACAGCCCGGCCGGTCGCAACCAGAATCGAAAAAAATCTTCTGGAGTGATTACCCTCGCCGCTTCACTAACTGCCTCTGGCTCTGGTGCTTTCCGGCTCCGGACCCGCTCCCGGTAGCGCCGGCTTTGCCCGTTGCGTTTCTGTTGGCCTGCCGGTGTGGCCCGGTATCGCTGCTGCGCCTTCCAGCGGCACCAGCGCCGCGCCGCTGCGCGACACTCCGGGCTGCAATACCGCTGCCGCGCCTGCCGCGGATGAAATTGCCGCTCGCAGCCCTTCAGCAGACAGCGGCGGGCACGCGGACGCCGCGCCAACGGGCGCCGCTCGTCGCCTTGTGCTGCGGGTCGGTTGGTAGGATTCTTGGTAGGGCCCATGGGAGGTACTGGCTCCCAGAAGCTCCTGCCCTGGAGGGGATTCGCACTCCTCTCCGGGGCGCAGCAGACCTCCGGCTCTTCGCAGAATCATCACTGTAGCCCAAATGCCGGCAGCCCGAAGGTCCCGATTTCCATCTTCTTGCCTGACCTGTTTCCCGCAGAAATAGGGGGACTGCCGCGGGATGCTCGCTGATCTGATCTCCGGCGCTAAGAAAATAGCCCGCCCCTATCGGTAGCCTGGGTCATTTCTGCAAAGCAGGGGTGGGTCACTCTTACCTAGCGCCGAAGGGTTTTTTCGACGCTTGTTGTGACCGGCCTGGCTGCTACGCCGGGTTCGTGCGCCAGCGGCGCTCGCCGTCGCAGCACTTCTGTTCGCACGAGTGCCGGCGTGCGCTGGAGCGCGTCTGGGAACGCGAGCGGCACTGGCAAAAGACACGCGCCGGTTGAGCGTAATCCCGCGCGGCGTTGTGTCCAAGCGGTGGGAATGGCACCGCCAGTTAACCGTGACGTATTGATCGGCGCCGGGCCACTGGCTTACATTCAACCTCCATAGCGGCATGAATTCGCGGAGAGGACATTGATTTCCGCGCCGCGCGGGGCCTGGACAAGCAGGTGGTCCGGTCCCTGCTCCAGGATTCGGACTGGGTGCGGCGGCATCAACACATTTTCCTGGTGGGCCCGACCGGGATTGGGAAGACGTTTCTGGCACGGGCGTTCGGACAGAAGGCCTGCCGCGACGGTTTCACCGCCTACTTCGCTGACGCCCGCGTGTCCGCCCTTCAGTTGGACAAGCCGAAGGTCCAGTAGATCGGCGTTCTGCCTACTGATGCGGAAAATGATCGCGTCGATAATGCCGGTACGAGGCGAACCTGTAGCGCCCTCGAAAAACGCGACGCGCCACTTGTGTTGATCGCAGTACACCCGCAAGGCTTCCTTGCTGGCAGCTTCGGCGGCGCGGACCTTGGTAAAGGCGCTCATCCGCTTCTTGGTCGCTACCGCCTTTGCGGCGGCGGCGCGAAGCTTGCGTTTCCGGGCGGCTTTCTCGCCAGGGGAAAGATCAGATTGCATCACGACAGTATATCCTCAAGTGGCTCGCCCGATCTTCACGGACAGACTTGGCACAGATTTGCGCGCTTTTCAATTTCGACTACGAAACCGGCCAGTTTCTGGCGGCTGCCCTGCCGTTAGCATGATAGATTTTGTTACAGATGCCGTTGCCGCCAGAGGTCCTGTTTCACCGATATTTTCAGGAGCTTAGTCCGTTGTGGCGCGAAAAGTACAGGGGCAAGCATGACTTGGAGCGGCTTGAACCGCCGGAGCTGCGGCCACTGCTGGTCGCCATTCAAGGGGCATTGAACGATGGACTCAACGAAGAGCACGCGGTGCGTGAACCCGTTGACTGCGCTCCGTTTCATTTCGATTATATCGACTCCACTGTCCCGAATGCTCTTGCCTTCCGCCACGACGATTACTCGTTCATCGGTATCACCATCCCGCTAGTCTATGAGCTGTGGGACGCCAGCGATCTCCTCGGCAAGTCGGAAGTGATCGCTTCGCTAATTGGCGTGCGGTTGGTGGGTGAACAGCGCGAGGCGCTTCGCGTCGTGTTCTTCCGAACGATGCTCTCCTTTGTCGTATTGCACGAGTGGACCCATCATATTCACGGCCACGTGGGCCTTCGGGGATTAGGTTCCGTGCACTTCGACGAGATTCTAGACGGTGCCCAGAGTGGCGACCTAGAATCACAGGCTCTAGAGGTCGATGCCGACGGCTACGCCGTCCACCTCGTTTTGAATAACCTCATCGCCGGCAGCGCGCGGGCTTCGGCGGTAACAACGTTTCTTCAACTTGAAGTGGAACCTGTTAGCGTTCAGGACGAAGTGCTCCTGGCCTGTTTCGTCGTGGCTGTGGGCGCATTCCTGTACATTCGACAGCCCGTCACCGTGAATAGCACCAACATCTATACGCTCACGCATCCGCCCCAAGCGGAACGGATGAATTTTGTAATGACTCAAGCGATGCGGTGGTGCCAACCAAGCCGCCCAGGCCTTGCTGCATGGATGACATTGGATCGGTTCCAAAAGCTTATGAGAGGTGTGGCGGAAGCCAGTCGTGGGGACAGTGGCGGGATCAATTGGGCAGCGCAAACAGCTTTTCTCATGTCGCCGGATGGCCTGGAATACAATCGGAAGCTCAATTCCGTTTATGAATCTCATTTGCAGTCGCTATTTCCGAAGTGAATCCGAACGGTCCCAACGGCTAAAAGGGCGGCCGGAAAACTCGCCGGCACCGAGCACGCGGTCGAGGTGACCGCCGAATCCCTCTACGAGGCGGTGGCGCAGGCGCTGGGAATCCTGCGCGGGGACACGTGGGTGGAGGAGATCGGGGAGGGGTTGACGGAGTTGAAGGTACGAGTCAAGCAGCCCGCGGTCGAGCATCGGGTGAGGATGAAGGACTTCCGCCGGTGGCTGGAGACGCAGGGGAAGACGCCGGCAGAGTGCACCAGGAAAAGGAAGCTGATGGCGTTGGCGAAGGGGGAAGGACGGGAGCGATGATCCAAGGAAACGCAAAGGCAGCGGAGGCGTGCGTTGTTCCGCCTCGGCTCACCTCGCTTCGCGCCGTGCCAGTGTCAGAACTTTGACGCGAACAAGGCGCCGAGCTTGGCCAGCCTCGCGTTCGGAAGCGCGTCTGCATACGAGGTGACACGCAGTGTCACAATCTTGCCCTTCGCTCGGAACTGAACGAGCTGAGACCACTCTTTCCCGATCTGTCTGTTGTGCGTGATCGCCGCGTCGCCGACGCCAGGCAGCTTGTCGAACACGATCGACTGTCGCGCGGAATCGAACGATACCCTGATGGGCCCCTTGTCCTCATCGACTATCGCACTCACATTCAACTGTTCGCCCGGAATCGGCCGTACCGTCGGAACAGTGATCGCCATCATTCCGACCGCTGCGCGTGCATGACCCACTCGCCGCCAGGCCCTCGATGGAACAAAGTATTACACGGGCGGTCAGAGCTGCATGCTCTCGCTGCTGCGCCCACCCCGTTTGCGTTAAACAAACGCTAAATAACGCTAATCAGAGGATACGCACCTCCTAAATCGTCGGCGTGCCCTTCGTCGGGTATGGCCCTGTTAATACAGGTGAATAACAGGTTGAAGTGCCGGCGGCTTTTGGCTCGAAGTGCCACGAGCCAACAACTGCAAGCGGCAAGTGACAGCCTGACATGATGACTTGCTGCGTGCGTTAGCCCGAAGTGAGGCGGAATCGAGAGCAGTTCAAACCCATCCTGGCGTCCAGTTCCGTCCGAGATGCGAATCTCAGCAGACCAAAGTCTTTGGAATGAAACGGAATGAAACTGGTTCTTGGAAGGTCTGTAAGCCGTTGAAAACATGGTGGCCATGGACGGAATCGAACCGCCGCCGCCAGCCTTTTCAGGGCGGCTGCCTCGCCGTTGCTTCGAGATGGTTCGTCGATTAAGCGAGCCTCCGCCCGGCCCGCCGGAGTTGATGGCAAGGGAGAAAATGCGCGTCGCTCGATGATCTGGTAACCGGGTGGCCTCTTCTGTTTCTGACGGCCCTGGTTTCCACAGTTCTCTTATGCCCCAACATGCCATGGTCAGGCGCTTCCTTCCTGGCGGAACGCATCGATGCAATTGATCGACAGCGGCGGCCGAAACGGCCGTATGCGGATTAGGGTTGGCGCCTTTAGATTCGGTAACTTACCCGGTTCGAAGCTGTTAGCGATCGACAAGCTCACGGGTGAGGAAAGTTCGAACGGCATACGGCGTTGCTAAGCGGCGCTGGTGTTGTGGCGTACGCCTGTACGATCCGCCGCCGCAAACGATCCTGTTGTCGCCGTATCTCTTTCGCTGTCTTGTCGTACGTACTAACGTCTCTACGCCCGTCCGGTGAACAGTTTCCCGATCATTGGCCCTCGCACCGGGTCGGGCGCAATCACGCGTTTGCCGTCGACGCCCCGGTGAAGTGGCCGCGCCGCGACGTGGCTGGATACGGCGTGCAGATCGGGTCACGCGCGGCAGAAGGAGAGGGCGGCGCGCAGCGCGGTCCACTGAAACTAACTGCGAGCGCGCGATTTTAGAGCGTCGATTGCAGTGTACCCCACTGCCACGAGAGTCAGTACGGCGCAAAGGTATGTCAACGTCGACCGGCACACCACGACGAGTGAGGCCGGCAACAAATCGATGGTGCCCGCCAGCACAATCAGCAGCAGTGCGATCGATAAACCGACTACGCTCCAGATAAGGACGCCCTCAAAGACGCGCCTGGTAAGCGTGCCGTTAGAACTATCCCCGTGAGACTGAATTGAAATATCTTGAGACATATGTTTTACTTGCTCCCAACTAACTATTAGCGTTGTTGCCTATAAGGCCGGAGCGACACTGCGCCGCCGGCTTTCATAGTGGCAAGAATAGTCAAGGATCGCAAGGTGTCTTTAGTTATCGTGAGACAGGCATTCAGCCCGTGAGGGCAGGCTGGCAATCTGGGGGCGACTGGTAGCCCGCCTCCCGGTGCAGCGACTTTCCCTCTATTTCACTGATTCAGAAGAAAAATCGCTAGCTGCAGCACGGTCCTTATTCTCCCCTTGCACGTCTCTTGTTCATGAGCCGATTGACCGCTGCCGTACTGCTGGCTGCCGGCATGTGTCCCTTGCCGGGCGCGGATCCCGAGCCGCATTGGGTCGCCCTAAACCACGCCGCGCGCCAAGCAGAGCAGGCCAAAGATTATGCCCGCCTGAGCCAGACTTTGGCCGAACTTCTGGCGCTCCTGCCCGGCAACGCCGACATTCGCTATAAGATCGCCGTCGCCAACGCCAAACAAGGCCATAGCGCGCGGGCTCTCGCTGAATTGGGTGAATTGGCTGCCGCAGGTCTGGTCTACGATCTGGCAAACGACCAGAACTTCGGCTCACTCCGCGGCTCGCCCGGCTTTAGCGCGGTACTCCGCCGGGTCGAACTGAACCGCAAGCCGGCCGGGCATTCCGTTGGCGTGCAGGCCCTTCCCGAACCCGATCTGATGCCCGAGGATCTCGCCTACGATCCTCAAACTCAACGCTTCTTCGTGGCAAGCGTCGCCAAGGCGAAGATCGTCACGGCCGATGGCCACCTGTTCGCCAATACGGATTACGCGGTATTGGCTCTGCGCATCGACCCGGCCCGCCGCATCCTGTGGGCGGCTACCGGCTGGGTCCCGCATTGCGTGCCTTGCAAGCCCGTCGATAAGAACAAATCCGCACTGCTCGCCTTTCAACTCGACTCGGGCGCACTCATCGAACGCATCGATTCCCCCGTCAAGGGCCTGCTCGGCGATATGACCATTAGCCGTGCGGGCGACCTCTATGTCTCGGAAGGGATCTACGGCGCGGTGCTCTGTCTTCCGGCGAACGCCCATCAACTCACGCGTTTGGACCCGCCAGGCGAATTCCCCTCTCCGCAAACACCAGCGCTTTCGGCCGATGAACACATCCTCTACATCCCCGACTACGTCCGCGGGATTGCCGCCATGGACCTGAAGAGCCGCGTCGTCCGCTGGCTGCAGCCGGCGCCGCAAATCGTCCTCAACGGCGTCGATGGCTTTTACCGCTACGGCGATGCCTTCCTCGCCGTACAGAATGGCATCGCCCCCGAGCGGCTTGTATTGTTTTCCGCCGATCTCACGCGTCAGCGTATCTTGGAGGCCAACACCCCTGGCTTGGGCTCGCCCACGCACGGCACGTTTCTAGACCAGACCTTCTACTTCATCGCCAACACCGGCTGGGATGCCTACGACGACGACGGCAAAAGGAAGCCCGGCACGTTGCCGGTAAAGTCGGAACTTCGCAAGCTGGACCTTAGTGATGAGGCTGCTCGCTTCTGAATTGCCGCGGCTATGCAAATCCCCTCGCGTAGTTCGAGTACCGTTCGATGCAAGGCTCCGAAGACACCCCTTTGGATGTCGACGTGCTGTCTAATCGGGTGGAGTCCTACGAACGTGTACAAAACTTTTCTGCTCGTGGCCATGCTATCCATACTTCTGGCGAGTTGCTCTCAGCGAGACACCGATGCGGCCAAACGGAAGCTCGTCAAGGCGAAAGAGGAATTGCGCCAGGATGTTCATAAGGCTGGTCAGGAGATCAAAAAGGACGGTCACGTGGCGGCCGTCGAACTGCGAAGAGACGCTCGCGAAGCTAAGAGGGAGATGCACAAGTCGGACGATCCGAGCAGGAAAGCGAAGGAACAATAGGCCTTAATTGGATTACCGCATCAGCGCATGACAGGTCACGCCCGCCCTCCGCGGGCGGACGGGGGCGGCGGCCTCAATTACTGGAAACCGCCGCTTAAGAGAAGGTTTTGGAGCCCCGTCGTGCAGATTCTGCGTGTCCTTGCGACGTATCCCATCCGACGGCTTGCCGATGTTTGACGCGGCACTCGCCGTTTCGTGAACTGCGTCGTGATCGCCGGCGCCCTGAAGGCGCCCTGATCAGGGAGTTTACCTACGGCACTTGCACGGTTACCTCGCCCGCCGTTTCAAACGTGATTACACCCGCCCAGAGACACATCAGCTCAGATGTATTATCCAGCGTGGGCATGTACCCCAACAGCACTGTGGGCGCGCCTGGAATCCATGGCGCCGGTGTATTCGGCACACATGGCATGGGCGTCAGCACTCCCAGGGCAGCTGCGGTCGCCGCGGCGACCTCGGGGTTTGCAATAGAACTACACATGCCGAAGGGCATGATGTTCACCAAGGGGATGTGATCCATGATATTGGCGTCGGGCACCTCGTTGGTGAACGTCTTATTTTTCGGCAACACAACCAGCGAACTGGGCGCCGCGCCGAAAGTACACATCATCGATGCTCCCATGCAAACCTGCAGTGCCATTGCTATGCCTCCGCCATCGACCGTCATCCATTCTATCGAATCCACGCTCAAGCCGGCGAAGGCGGGGGCGGGGGCGGTGGGGGTTTGGGTTGGACCAGCTTATAATCGGGTGGAATCCGAAACAAGGACGCGGGCGGCTCTCCGCCTTTTGCATTCTTGCAGATGCTGCTTTGTAACCCGGAAACTCCGCTGGCTTTGGTGAGCAAGGGCACTTTCAACTGCGTGTGCGTCCATACCTCGAGCGTTTGCACCTTTGCCGGAGGGGCGCTGGGTATCGGCGGCTTCGCTATCGCCGGCATCTTCGGAACTGCCGGCGGTTTACCCAGGGCAGCCGCTCCCGCACCTGCCGGTACGAGCCCCGGCAATGTCGGCATCTTCGGAACTGCCGGCGTCTTCCCGGCTGGCTGGGACAATGCGGGCGCCTTAGGCGGATGAAAAGTGTACATCTTGCCTTCGGCCTGATAACCTCCGATGATCCGTTTGCCCAGGTCTTTCACCTTCGGCAACGAAGGTGGCTTGGGCGTTTGCGGTATGGCGCCACCCGGTGCTGTCGCGGGCGGCGGCGCCGCCTGCGCGGGTGCAGGCGGCGGCACAATCCGAGCCTCCCGCTTGACATGATCGAGCAGAAGCGCGCCCTTCGCCCCAGGCTTGGTGATCAATCCGGTCTTTCCGAAATCGAGATGCATCGAGCCCCCGGTGGAGCGGAACATCTTCCAGACGTGGACTTGGGGTCTCTTACCGGGAAGAGCCGGCATGGCTGTCTTGTATTCGGCGCTGACTGGCGGCAAAGGACTCGATGGGATGCCAGCGGGCGTCTGCGTCATGAATTGATCCTAGCGCATTATGGCGCGGAGCATGCCGGCCCCACACGGCCTGGTTGTTAGAAGTATAATTGACGCTGTCCGGGTCCTCAGGAGACTCCGGGGACAGGAGAAACCATGAGTCTGAACAAGAAGGTCAGACGCAATGGGCCGGCGATCCTCTTCTTTTTGCTGATTGCGTCAATGGCGCGGGCTGACAACAAACCCAGAACGAGCCCGCCTCCGAAACCAGCCGCGGCGAAGAAGTCGGCGCCAGCCGCGCACAAGGCTGCAAAGGCAAACACGGGGACGGCCCCAAGCCAACATCCGGCGAGCAGCCGAGCGGTTCCTGGGGCGCACACCGGTTCGACGGGCGCCGGCCATCCCAACGCGGCCGGGGCGGGCCGTCCCGGTTCCAGCGGCCTGAGTCATTCCCGGGCAACTACCCGAACGTTTTCCAACGGCACAACCGCAAGGTTCTCGGCCGGGGGCCGTATCCAATCGATTCACACGGCCAATGGCGTCACCATCAGGCGAGGCGTAGCTGGCCAGCGCACGATCGTCTCCCGAAGCAACGGCCGCACGCTGGTGAGCACGGGACCCAATAGCGGTTATGCGCAGCACGCTTACATGCACCGCAACGGCCGCATGTACGTGCAGCGGACCTACGTGATCGGCGGGCGCACTAATGTGTATGTGTATAACAGGTTCTCCTACCGGGGCGCATTCTACTACGGCTACGTGCCCGGTTCTTACTATCGGCCGGCCTTCTACGGTTGGGCTTACAATCCGTGGCTCAGCCCTGTTTATTACCGCTGGGACTGGTTGGCCTCCGCGTGGTACGCCCCATACGGCTACTACTTCACCCCGGCGCCTTCTTACCCGGTGGCGTCCATGTGGCTTACGGACTACGTGCTGGCGGAGAGCCTGCGGGCAGCCTACGATGCGTCCGTGCCACAGCCGCCCAACGGCCCGCCGCCGGACCAATCCGCGGCCCAGAACACGGTTCTGACTCCGGAAATCAAGCAGGCCATAGCCGAGGAAGTGAAGCGGGAGATCGATGCCGAGCGGGCCGCGGCGGCAAGTCAGCCGCAGCCTGCCGCGCCTCCGGCAGTGGCTCCGGCGGCTGCGCCTCCAGCAACAGCGCCGGCGGCAACTGCGCCGGAAACGACCCAGGTGGCGGAGCAAACACCGGAGGCCCTGGATCCTGCCGTGAGTGTTTTCGTGGTTTCCGCCAACCTCGATGTAAACGCAGGGGACCAGGCATGCAGTTTGTCGCCGGGCGATGTGGTTACGCGGGTCGACGCTGTACCGGACGCCAAACAAAACGTCACGGTGAAAGTCGCGAGCAGCAAACGTTCGGACTGCCCAACGGGCCAGAGTGTCGCGGTCACCGTCGCCGACCTGCAAGAGATGCATAACGACTTCCGCGCCAAGATCGACTCGGGCCTGAAAACCCTTGCCGACAATCAAGGCAAGAATGGTTTGCCGCAGGCTCAGGACACGCGAACTGTCGCCGGAGAGGTTCCGCAGCCCGCGCCGGATGCGGTGCGCGCCGACCTGCAAAAGCTACAGGCGGTGGCCGATCAAACCGAGGCGGACGTGAAGAGGCAAGCGGCCAGCACCGGCACAACTTGATCGACCCATGGAGCGAATCGGCCCGTATGAAGTGATTGGGGAAATCGGCCGGGGCGGCATGGGGGTGGTGCTGCGCGGCCTGGATGCCGCTATCGGCCGGCCAGTCGCCATCAAGGTCATTCTCCTGCAGGAGTTCTCCGACCCGAAGGATCGGGAGACCCTACGCGCGCGCCTGTTCCGGGAGGCGCAAGCGGCGGGCATTCTGAGCCATCCAGGCATTGTTACCGTTTACTACGTGGGGGAAGAAGGCGCCAACGCCTTCATCGCCATGGAGTACGTGAACGGCCCCAGTTTCGAAAAACTGCTCAGCGCGCCGCAGGCGCCGGGCAAGGACGTCTTGCGCCAGGTGTTATGGCAGACCGCCGCGGCGCTGGATTATGCACATAGCAAGGGGATCATCCACCGCGATATCAAGCCCGCCAACATCATGCTGGACGAAAACGGCGCGGTGAAGATCTGCGATTTCGGTATTGCCAAAGGACTCGCCGGCCAGACGGCGCTGACGCAGGCCGGGACAGCGGTGGGCAGCCCATTCTACATGTCTCCCGAGCAGATTCGTGGTGGCGCCCTGGACGGCCGGGCGGATCAATACTCGCTAGGTGTGGTGGCCTATCAAGCGCTGACTGGGCGGCGGCCGTTCCAATCGGATCAAATCCACACCTTGTTCTTCCATATCCTGAATGAGCCGCCGCCGCCGGCTCATCAGGTGAATCCAGCGCTCAGTGTCGGCGTGAGCGACGTATTGCAGAAGGCCTTGGCGAAGGACGCGGAGGCAAGGTACGCAAGCTGCACCGAATTCGTGCGGGCTTTGCTGGAAGCCTGGGCCGCGGAGCCCGCGCCGACCGCAGCGCCGGCACCGGCCCCACAACCTGCCCGCGTCCCGCCGCGCGAAGTCGAAACCGCGGAGACTGTGAAACCGGCGCCCGCGCCCGTTCGCTCTGGCCCCGGAGCCAAGGGATGGATAGGCGGATTAGTGGCCGCGGCCGTGCTGGCGGGACTCGGAGTTGGGGCGCTCTATTGGACCAAAGCGCGCCACAACTCGGGCCAGACCTCGACGCCGGCGACCATCGTGCCTCCCAAACCCGAGCCGGCCACGCTTCCCAAATCCGGGCCAGTTGCAAGTTCTCCAGCGCCAGTGCACGTAGCCGCTCCCGCACTCTACATCGAGAACTTTTCGGTTGAACCGCCGGCGGTTGCGCAAGGCAAGACCGCCCTCCTGAAATGGTCCGTAAAGAATGCTGCGGAGGTCAGCATAGCACCCGATATCGGCGTAGTAGGCGCGGCCGGCGCTCGCTCGGTCACACCTCGGTCGCCAACCACTTACGTCCTGACGGCAAAACCAGTCCATGGGCCGCCCAAAACTTCCAGCGTCACGCTCCTCATGCTGGCCCCGCCTGCCATCCAGGACTTCTCCGCATCCCGAACGTCGATCCAATCCGGCCAGCCGGTAGTGCTGAAATGGTCCGTGACCGGCGCCGATCGGGTTTCCATCAATCGTGGTGTTGGCAACGTGCCGCTGGAGGGCAAGCAGGGTGTGTTTCCGACGGCTGAAACCGAATATGTTCTGCAGGCCGCGGGGCCGGGCGGCAGCATCAGCCGATCCGTCGACGTGAACGTCACGCACACCGGGGACCTGAAGATCGTGCGGTTTTGGGCGGATCCGGAGACCATCAAGCCCGGCGAGACCGCGGTCCTACGATGGGAAGTCGTGAACGCGGCAGAGGTCAGGATCGAACCGGGCATTGGCCGAGTGGAGGCCCAAGGCCGCTTCCCTGTGACACCGCAAGCCACCACAACCTACCGCATATCGGCCACGTCGAGCGGCACGTTTCACCGCGACGTCCAGGTGAAGGTGATCCGATAGGGTTTTGCGCTGCTGGCGCACCTAATGCGAGGATTTCGCGAGGGTCGGCTTGATTTGGTTCAAACCGGCTGAAACCGTCAACTCAAACTCGTAAGGCTCGAAACCCTCTTTGGTCCACCGGATCTTGTATTGGCCCACAGGCAAAACAATACTCGCCGGTGTCATCTCGGGTCTCAGCGTGCCGTTCACTGTAATGGATGCGCCGGGTGGGTTCGAATCAATCAAGGCCGTACCAGTGATAGGGACCAATGTAAGAGTGACCCCCTCCTGCCCCTCGACGTCGAAATCCTTCGCGAGCTGGTAATATCCGTCTTTTTTCGCGACGATCGAATGTTTGCCGGCAGGCAGCTCCGCACTGCACGGAGACTGGCACGCCGCATCGTTATTGTGGTCCACGGTCACCGTGGCGCCATCGGGCACGGTCGCCAGTCGCACGGAAAACTTGTCGAGCGTCTGGGTTCCCTTGGCCGCGGGCTGGCTGGCGGCCGGACGGCTGGCCGCGGGGGTGGCCAGGTCCGCTGCCGGACTCTCTTTGCGCGCCGCTGCGGTCGGTTGGGCGGGCGCAGGACTCGGGGAAACCGGGGATTGTACGGTCTCCGCCGGGGCCGCGGCAGGGGCCGCGCGATGGAACCACAACCATGCCGCAGCCACGACGAGGAGGACGATCACCAACGCGGCGATCAGCTTCACGGGGGGGCCAGCTTTTGGCGATGGCTCAACGCTTGGAACCTGCTTCTCCGTGGCCATCGTGGGAACCGCGGGGGTCGGCATCGCTGGTGTCGGTACCGCTGGGGTTCGCACCGCTGGAATGGGCGCCGCTGAGGTCGGAATCGCGGGTGTTGCGGCCGCAGGCATTAGAACCGCAGGCGTGGGGACGGCGGGCGTCGCGTATACCGGTGCATGGGCCACTGGGGCTGGGGCGAGCGAACCGAGGGCGGCCCGTTGCAGAGCTTCCGCGAAGTCGGAACAGTTAGGATACCGGTCCGGCGGCTTCTTGGAGAACACTTTGGCGAACACAACATCGACGTCGTGCGGAAGGGCCGGGTTGTGTTGGCATGCAGGCTCCGGATCGAGGGTCATGATCCGCGCCATTACCTGCGTATAGCTCTCGGCACGGAACGGTCTCACGCCCGCGACCATCTCGTACGCCACCACCGCCAGCGACCACTGGTCCGACCGGCCGTCCAGCGGCTGTCCCAGGACCTGCTCCGGAGACATGAATTCCGGTGTGCCCACCGCCATGCCTGCCTGCGTGAGCGTGAATTCCGTCGATTGCATGACTTTCGCGATTCCGAAGTCGCAGATCTTTACGGCGCCATCATGTTGCACGAGCAGGTTCGTGGGCTTCACGTCCCGATGAATCACGCCGCGCGCATGCGCATAATCGAGAATGCCCGCCGCCTGCCGGCAGATGTCCAACAGTTGCGCCAGTTCGGGACGCGGTTTTGAGCGTAGCATCGCGTCGACCGTAGGTCCGTCGATGAACTCCATCACGATGTAGGCGAGGTTATCCTGCCTGCCCGCGTCGAAAACGCCCACAACTCCGGGGTGGTGCAGGACGCCTGCCAGGCGGGTTTCCTTCAGGAAACCTTGGGCCAGCATGTGCTGCTGCTCGGCGGAAGCCGAATCGTCCAGCCGGATTAGCTTCAGCGCAACACGTCGGCCGATCACCGGATCTTCCGCCAGGAATACGGTGCCCATGCCGCCGTGTCCCAATTCCCGTTCGATCTGGTAGCGTCCTATTTTGGTCCCTGGAGACATCTTTTCCTTTGCGCGGCTCCCAGCTAAGTATACTAAGTCCAAGCGCCCGATAAGGGCGCCGGCGGCTGGGCGATGGACTGAAAACGCAGCAGGCGAACGGCGTCCCGATCCTTGATGGAAACCAGAGGCATGAAGCCTTGCTCCAGAATCCAATCGGCGTCCGCCTCGGACATCAGCAATTCGGCGCAGGGCGTGAGCTGCGGCCCTTCCTCGGTTTGGTAGACGTGCAAGGGCAGTCCCGTAATCGTGGCATGCGTTCCGGGGCGCAAATCCCATCCGTCACTGCCGAACGCCAGGCCCAACAGGTACGCGGAGGCGAAAGCCGGATTTCCCCACAGGTAATGGTGGTGATCGGGTGGGCCCGGCATCTCTTCGAAGGCAAAGCTCTCGATGGCGGCGGTTTCTTGGCCATACGGCAGCCGCAGAAGGAAGCGCGGGAGCGCCAGCCCAATGGAGGATGCGGCCGGCGAATTCCGCAGCGTCTGCCAAAGGCGCTCAGTGTCTTCGGAATCGGCATCGTCCGGATCGGCCTCCGCCAGGAAGACGGCTCCGGCAGCGCGCATGATACCAGCTAGTGCGTTGAGCCGTCGGATGTCGCTCGCGGTACGCGCGAAAGTGAAATTTGCCGCAACCATTGCCCAGGTTTCCGCGCCTGGGGTTCCGGCAGCTTCGTCCACCAGAATGCGCCGCAATTCGGGCAGGCTATCCGCCAAATCGGCCTTGCCGACGTCGAGCGCGTAAACTTTCAATTGCGGCCCGGTTTCCAGGCCCCGCACCAGCCAGTCGAGTCCGCGCCACGCGGCTTCCAGTGCCTGGAAATCGGAATAATGCAAGAGCGCGCGCATTACCTTGCCGGCTTCTTCGACTACCTGCGCATTTTTTTCGGCGAGACGCGGGTCCTCGCGAGGCACCGTGTGCCGCTCGACCGCGCGATCGATAAAGTCTCGCAAGGCGTCGGGCTGGCGCGCCGGCTGGCCTTCGGTGACATCCAGTACGCTGTCCAACAAGCTGCCGCCGGTCATCTCTGGCGGGGCAGGCGGCGCCGGAGCTGCGGCTGGCGCGGGCGCCTCGGTGGCCAGGAGATGCGGTACACCGCGGAACTTTTCGAACACTTCCTGCCGATAGATACGGTCCGGGTGAAAATCTTCGAGCTCGTGGAATCGCAGCACCATGCCGCGGCCCGGTCCGCCGAGGTCCAGGGCCGGGCGCATGCGAAACAGCACTTCGTCGACGGTGTCCCGATCGATCAGGCAGGGCCGCAAGCGCTCCGGCGGCGGCTCTCCACGGTTGCGGCGGCCGCTGAAATCGCCGAGCACCAGGATGCGGAAAGCCGTGTCCGAGCGTGGCTCGGCCGGCAGCGGTCTTGCCTCTGGGTCCACGTCGAGAAACACGGAAGCATAGGAGGTCTTGGGCATAACTCTAGGGCTTGGCCACCTCCGCCACGCAGGCCAGATGGGAAAAGAAACCTTTCTGGAACACCGGCGGACCGGTCATTTCCAGCTCCAACCGCACGGTCACCGGCTTCCCATTGATCATCGAAGGCCTGGGAGGGTTACCCGTTTTTATGATCCAGTCGTAATCGCCGGCGCCCCCGGACGCGGGACCCTTGTCTGCGTCCGCAAACAGGCGGAAAATAGCCCAGGTCCCACCGTTGTCGCTGAAACTGCCGCCCTCCGCCCCGTAGGTTCCCCTGGCTCCGTGCGTCCCGCCGGCTTGCCAAGTGAACTGCTTCGCCGCAGAAGTCCCGCCACTAAAATCCAGCTTTTGTCCGTCGATATCGAGACCGATTTTCTGGACGGTCTCGGTGGCAACCGGCTTGAGCGAATAGCTGAAGTGCGGATCCCCGCCCGCGTATAGGAAATCCGAAAATGCGGCGGCCTGCTTGAAGAACTCGACAAACCGCTGGTTGAGCGTCACGGTGGCGCCTGGCACCACGACGTATTGGCTGCCCTCTTTCGTTAGAAATTTCTTCAGGCTATCTTCGTAGAATTTCCACAGCGCGCCATCCGGCTTCTTCAGAATCGAGTTCACTTCATCCACATTGGCGTCGTCCTTGCTCAACGGGTTAAACGGATACTTATTCAGTACTGCGCGAAACTGTCCGCAGAGCCCCTTGCCGCCGGCATTCAACTCGTCCGCGCCGACCCCTCGCAGCTTGGCTTCCACGTTGGTAATCGGTTGCAACATTAGGTTACGTACCAGATTCTCTTGATCCGGATTGAACTTGATCGCGGCAAGCTGGTTGGTGGTGGCCTTGGCATCGCGGGCGTCGCCGAGCGCCTGATTCGCGGCCGCGTCGTTGCCCGCCGGGGAGGCGGCGACCGCATCGACGTCGCTTTGCAGCTTGCCCAGCGCGCGCACATACTCCTCGTTTTGGGGATTCGTAAAGCGTTCGCCACCGGGAGGCTCAATGTATTTCACCGGTTGCAGCGCCTTTTCAATTTCGGGGTCGTCCCAATAAATATTTTGCGAGGCCAGCGACAGCAACGCCAGCAACGGAGATTGAGCTCCTGACAGCATGTTCAGCTTTGCCGCCGCATCCTTGATGTCTCTGTATTTGACCACGCTACCGCTTCTCAAGTAGCTGCGCCACTCGCCGATGAAGTCCGCCTCGTAGCGGCTGAGCAGGGGTCTGATCAGTTCATGGGGATCGGTATTGACCGTGCCCTGGTCGCCCAAAACCCATGACTCGCCGTGCACATACCGGCTCGGATGGCGGATGGCGTCGCTCATGAACTTCGATCCGTCTTTCGTAAATGGCCCAGCGACGTCGTAGCTATC
Organism: Bryobacterales bacterium; assembly: GCA_963707465.1. Classification (GTDB taxonomy): domain Bacteria; phylum Acidobacteriota; class Terriglobia; order Bryobacterales; family Bryobacteraceae; genus Bog-159. The sequence continues at coordinate 158,181 of CAVPQK010000028.1, read as the reverse complement.
CACCAGATACTCTCTGGAACCGCTAATCTGGCGGTTGAAGTTAACCGTGGCTTTGGGGGCGCCCGCCTTCATGGTTTGGTAGATACGATCGAGATCGCCGAACTGCTTCAGGTAGTTCCTTGCCCTCAGGATGGCGGCCTGGTCGTTCTGCTTGGTGAACGGGTTCTCCACCTTGAGTTCATCGCTATAAAAGTCGAACTGCTTTTGCGCCAGTTGCAAACGCTCCGGTTCCGCGCCGCCCGCGCTCCAGGTCTTCAATAAAACAGGCGAAAGGAACTCGCGCAGGCTCTTGTCGTGGTTCGAGGTCGTAATCAGGTAGGCTTTGAGCGCGTCGTAGGTTTGGTCGTAGGCGGGCGTGGATGGCGGCGCCGGCGCCGTGGGAAGGCCGCCCAGGAAAGCCGCCAGACTGGTCTGCGTCTGCAAGAAGAGCAGCGCTTTGAAGCGAGCGAAATAAAGGCGGCGGACATCGAGATATAGATCGTTTCCAGCATACAGTCCCCAGCGATAGCGCAAGGGCGCGCCTTCCCGGTTGTATTCAGTCAGCGTCTCCAGCGATTGGCGCAGGGCCTCCAGGCGGCGAAGCGAATCCACCGAGGCCAGGCTGCCCGCCGCGGGCGCCACGGTGGTGCCCTGCAGCGCTTCGTGGACTTGCCCCTCCAGTCCCTTATTCAAAATGAATGAAACCGTGAATCCAACGCAGAAAACCAGACACAACACCGCCGCCGAGACCAACAGAATCCGCCGCAGCGTATCGGCCTTGGCGCTGGAGCCGCTGGCGCCCATGGCCACGCGATCGGCTAACAGAACGTGGTTGAAAAAATGGGTGAGAAACAACCATTGAGGGACTTTGCGCGAAACGGTGGCGCGCGGCCGCGGCGCGGCCGACGCCGCCGGACCGCCGACAGGCACGCGGAACATGGACGTGGCGTCGGGGGCATCCGGCCGGCTCTGGGCTTCCGCGCGAGGCTCAGGAGCCGCCGCGGTTTCCTGGACGATCACCGGCCGCACGCCGGAAAAGTAGAATCCGCGCAGGAACGGACCCACGGTCAACTGGCTGGGGCGGCAGAGGTCCACCAGAAACTGCACCATCGACCCGCGCAGCTTCTTGAATTCGCGCGGGAACTCATAAGCGCCAGGCAACTTGGTGGCGTCGTTCTCCCGCGCCAGCAGTTCCGGGCGGGCCTGGCACAAGGCCCGGAAGATCTGGTCGAAAACGCCGGTGAGGCGCCCGGTTTGTTCTTCGGCCCAGACGCCGCTAACCGCGCCAGGAATGGGCAGCGTCACTCCCAGCGGTTGCGCGGCTTCCTCGTTGCTCAGGTTGCGCACGAAGTCGGCGAAAAACGATAGCCGGTCCGTCTTCGTGAACAGAACGTACACGGGCAACTGGATGCCGAACGACTGGGCGATTTCCCCCAGCCGGGCGCGCAGGCTGCGCGCCGTGGAGGCCATGGCTTGTCCTCCCCCCGAGATGCGCTCGATCTCCACACAGACCAGCGCGGCGCGCGGGGCCTGGCCGCCGGATCCCACCACCGCTCCCAGCTTGCGCGGCTGCAAATGCTTCGTCAGGTAATTCCGGGCCTGCTCGTCGTTCAGGAGTTTGCCGCTGGCTTCCGCAAAAATGGTTTGATGCGAATACCACAAGTTGGCGGTGCGGGTGGAAGTGACATTGCCGTGCTCATAAATCTGGCCGGCTAATAATTCCGGTTCCAGGCCGGAGTGCAGCATGGTGGTGGTCTTGGTGCTCGAAGTCTCGCCGATAAGCAGGATGGCGGGCAGATTCCCGATGCGCGCGCCTTTAGCAAGCTGCGCGGAAGCCAATTTTTTCTCGGCATCGCGCAGCAGCACGGCAATCTCCTCGCCGCCGGTTGGGACTTCTTCGGCCGCGGCGGCCGCACTCTTTTCCTTCTTATCCTTGTCCCAGAAAAACCACACCACCGCGCCCGCGGCCGCAATCCCGATCATCCATAGGACACCCCGCAGAATCCATAACTTGGATCCCTGCAGGCCAAACAGATTCCCGCTGAAGAAAGTCAGGAGCAGGTAGGCAAGCAATATGGGTATGACGATGACAACAACCTTGCGCATTGCTTCATTCCTCTGTCAATTTCAGGACACAATCGTCCGCAGGCCGGCAGCCCCAGAAACAAGCAGCACTTTGTAGACTGCGAATAACAGCATGGCCAACGCGAAACACGCCACCGCGCCAATCAGGAGCCGTCGTGTCCAGGGGTCCTGGGCCTTCTTGATCTGTTCGGCTGGCGGCTGCCATGCCGGCGAGAGCCCCGCGAAATCGCCCCGGATCCGTTGGATCTTCCGCGCCGTCGCGCCCATGATCGATTGCAGTTCTCCGCGGTTGCCAATACTATAGCGGCCGCCGTAACCCAACAGCAGACACAGATAATGCACTTCCAGCACGTCCGCCAGTTCCTCGGAATCGCTGCGTCCCAGGAGTTCCTGTAAATCCTGAAAAAAAACCTCGCCTGCCATATGCGTGCCGAACAACTCTTCCTGCAAGGGCTGGCGGGGCCAGTTGGCGAACAACGGGCTCTGCAGGTTGAGAATGGTTTCGTCCAGAAATCCGACCACCGCCAGAGTTGCCTTGCGAATATCGTCGGTCGAATAACCGGCCCGGTTGCGCGCTTCCTGCGCGGCGGTCTTGACCGCCTCGCGGATGTGATGGCGGAAAGATTCGGAATCCGAAACCGCCTGGCGATTGGAGCGCAGGCGCACGATCGCGGTAAAGAGTTCTTGAAAGATCAGGGCCAGGTTCTCCGGCCGGGCAGGCGGCGGTTGTGCGGCAGGCACTTGTGTCATATGGGCAGTCCTTAGGTCTCCAAGATGACCAACAGCTCTACGTCCGGGTCCGGCAAGTCGCCGGGGATATAGATCCCCACGCGCCGGGTCTGCACAATGTGGTCCCAGAAAGGACCAAAACGATTGATGGCGAAGTATTGCATTTCGAGCTTGACGGGTATAGCGGATGGGGGCACCGGCTGGTGGGTCAGCGTCAGTCCGGCGACGGCCCGCTTCACCAACTCGCCGACGAATTTGGCCGAGCAGACTTTGGCCAGTTGAGCGGTCCGGTTGATGACTTCCGCTTCACCGATGTTGGCGCGAATGCCCAGGAACCAGCGGGCGCGCCCCAGGCAGCGGGTATCGCCGACTTCGCCTTCATAGAAACAATCGCTCATTTTCTCCAGCGGAATGGAGACGCAGTTGGTGGGCACCATGGTTTCCAGATGCGTGCGGATATGGTTGTCGAGCGCGTCGAAACATTCGCTGAGGTGCTCGTGATCGTACAGCGGCAGCGTGCGCGGGTGGGAATCGAGCTTGAACGTGCATAAGGCGCCGGCCAGGCGCGAGCACTCCACGAACAACTCCTCGGGATGGCCGCGCTTGGAAATCCAGAGATGGCGCAGTGGCGCCAAGGCCGAATTAACGGCGTGCTGGAGCCAGAAATTGGCGATCTCGCGCGGCGAGAAATCGCCCGGGGACACCGGCGCTCCGCCAATCGAAGAACTCTTCTCCTCCAGGATCTCCACCAGGCGGCCGAGCAGCAGCATGAGCCGTTCGCTGGCGCTGATTTGCAGGCAGGGCGGGATGAAATCGGGATCGAAGACGATGTGTCCCGCGCCATCGCGCATCACGCGGGCCACCGGCAGCGAAACGAGCCCTTCCGCGGACTCGGTATCGAGCAGCAGGCGGATATTCTTGCGGCCCAACTGGACGGGCCGCTCATCCCCGCCGGTGGTTTCATCGCGGAGGATGCGGGTCACGGCCACGAATCTGGCATGATCGGCGGCGCCCGAGAGCGCCGTGCTCAAACCCTGGGGCTTGCTCTCGGGCACGGCGAGTGAGATCGTCACGCGCTCCCGCGTGGGCGGAAACAACTCGGCGATGTGCCGCGGCGGCGGGACCGCGTCGCACTCGGGGATGAGAAAAGGCATGCCGTCTGAAAAGACGCCGCGCGCATGCACCAGGGCCAGGGTTCCGTTCCTTAGCGCCTCCTCATCCAGTCCGCAACCCAGCAATCCGTAAGGTTCGCGCCAGAGTGATGAGATGGCAAATTGGATGGAGTCTTCGAAGTAGCGGCTCTGGGACTGGAAGTGCTGCGGCCCCAGGTACATGCCCTCCGACCAGACCACTCTGGAAAGAAACCTCATAGGCGGGCAGCTAGCCCCACATACTGTAGCATAAGTGAGAATCTCGACCGGCGGTGTTGAACTGTCAGGGTGCGGGTGACATCATAATGGGTTAGCGATCTGTTGTCGCCACAGAGTGGCCGCCGGATAAAGGAACAGACATGATTTTCCACGAGAAGTACGAGTTGCTGGCGCTGCGCGGCGGCGACCAAGAGATCGCGTTGCCGGGCAGAGAGATTTCTTCGGGCCGCGATGTGCTCGTGCATTTGCTCGCGGCCGGTTATACACCGGAGAATGTGGAAATGCTGGCAACCCTAGACAAGCTTCCCACCGGGCGCCAGGGGTGTGTGCTGGATAAGGGCGATCACGAAGGCATACCCTACGTGGTCACGGAGGTCTTGCCGGGGACCGTCAAATTGCGGGAATGGCTGGCCACGGCCAAGTCCGAAGCCCCTGCTCCCACACCGGTCAAGAGCACCGCACATAGGGGAGTCTGGAAGATCCCGGCCATAATCGAAGCGTTGCCGGCGAGCGCCGTCCCCGCTCCGAATCCGGAACCGGAGCGGGTCAAGCGTTCGCCGACGCAGGATGATATGCCGACAGCCCAAATGGCCGTGCCGGGACTCGCGCAGATGGCGCCGGCCGCACCCGTGACGAAGCCAGCACCGGCGGAGGCGGAGCCAGGCGAGTTCACGCGGATGATGCGCGCCGAAGCCCCGCCGCTGCCCCCGTCGCCGCCCGTCGTGCCACCTCCGGCCGCACAAGCGCCCGCACCGGCTGCACCCGAACCCGGCGAGTTCACCCGGATGATGCGCGCCGAAGCCGCTCCAGCACCCCAAGCGCCGCCCGCCGCGCCACCGGTCGTGACTCAAGCGCTGCCTACGGCCGGGCCGGAGCCAGGGGAGTTCACGCGTGTCTTACGTGCCGCAGCAGCGCCACCACCACCGGCGCCGCCCGCCGTGCCGCCGCACGCGGCACAAGCGCTCCCATCCGCTCAACCGGAACCCGGCGAGTTCACCCGGATGATGCACGCCGAAGCCACGCCGCCCGCGCCACCGGTGGCGGCCCAAGCGCTCCCTTCGGCTGCACCGGAACCTGGCGAGTTCACCCGCATCCTTTTGCGCCCGACGGCGCCACCACTGGCCCCGCCTGTCGCGCCGCCCGCCCCGCCACAAGCGCCTTCAACGGCCGCACCGGAACCGGGGGAGTTCACGCAAATGTTCCAGGCCCAGACCCCGCCGGCACCGGCGATGTCCGGAGTGCAGCACTCCCCGCCGCCAGCCCCGCCACCGCCGCCCGCACCACCGCCTCAGTCCACCGCCCCAGGCGAGTTTACAAGGATGATGCAATCGCCTTTGGCCCCCGAGCCATTGCGCGCCCGGCCCGCCGCTGCGCCTCCACCGAGCGTCAGCCAGTTCGACAGGATGATGCAGCCGGGGCAGTTCGAGGAAGCGCCCCCGCGCGAGGTCCGGTTTCCAGGCTCGGCGGCGCCCCCGCCTCCCCCGTCGCGGCCAATGCAGGCATCCGACGAATTCGAACGCATGTTCGACAGGGATCCGGAACCGTCGGAAAGCCTCGCGGTACCCGTCCCGCCGCCGGCGCCCTTGCCGCAGGGCGGCGCAGCGACCGGCGCGTTTTCCAGGCGTTCGGTGCCCGTGGCTCCGCAGCCACCCGTGGGACCCAGCGAATACACCCAGATGTTTGCCGCCCGGCCGTCCGCGATCCCTGCCAAGACACCAGCCCCGGCACCCGCGGCGGCGCCGCCGGCTGCCAAGGCGGAGAAAAAATCGTACCTGCCGCTGATTCTCATCCTGGGTGGAACATTCCTCCTGGTGGTGATCGTTATCCTGGTTTTCCTGCTGATGCGATGAGAAAGAACTAGCCGGCCTGCGGGAGCACGATGATCAATTCCATCTGCGGCTTCGGGAAGTCGCCAGGCACATAAGCCGCCAGATTGCGCGCCCGCACCACCGCTTCCCACGAGCCGCCGCTCTGGCTCAAGCTGAAATACTGGCAGTTCAGCTTGACGGGAATGGCGGAGGGTGGCGAGAGCACATGTGTCAGAGCTACTCCCGGTAGCGCTCTCTGCACCAAATGCTCGACGGCATCGGCCGAACAAACCTTGATCAAGTGAGGCGTTTTGGATATCAGGTCAGCCTGGCTCATATCGGCGCTGACGGCCAGATACATGCGCGTTTGCTGCAGATACTTTTCGTTGTCGATCGATGTGGCGTAAATCGAGGGCTGCACCAGCCTCAGAGGCAGCGAGACGCAGTTGCTGGGCACCACCGTCTCCAGCAGCAGTCGCAGCTTCTCATCCAGGTCCGTGAAACAGGCGCCCAGATCGTCATGATCGTAGCGCGGCAGGTCGCGCGGATGAATCTTCACCGAAAAAGTGGTCAGCGATCCAGCCAGCGAAAGCATCGCCGAGTACAGGGCCTCCGGATGTCCCTTGCGGGTTTCAAAGAGGTGCCGGAACACGGGCAGCGCGGCATTGACGGTATACAGGAGCCAGAAACGCGGGATGTCTGCGGACGTGAAATCGGCCAGGCTCTGGTTCTTCTGGCGGCGGGTCCCGCCCAGTTCGCTGCTTTTGGCGGACAGGATCTCCACCAGGCGCCGGGCGATAGAGAGCAGGTAATCGCTGGCCGCGAAGTCCAGAAGCGGCGGGACAAAATGGGGATCCAGTTGGAAAAGGCCGGCCGCGGTTTTTCGGACACGGGCAACGCGCAGGGCTGAGCTGCCTTCGCGGTTTTCCGCCTCTACGGCCAGACGCAGGTTCTTGCGCGCCAGTAGGACGGGCTTTTCCGACTGTCCGGTATTCTCGTCGCGGATCATCTCGACTTCGGCCCGATAACGCGTCTCGGCGTCGCGCCGCGCGCTGGCTACGTTGAAGCCGCTCTCCCGGTAGCTGGGAATGGTTAGGTAAACGTCCACACTCCGCGTTTCAGCGTCGAAGTGATCGGCCAGCGGCTTAGCGGCTGGCGCCGCGTCGGAATCCGGGATTTGGAAGAGCAGGCCGTCCGGAAAAATGCCCGTCGCTTCGGAGATGGCCAGACTGCCCGCCGCGAGCGCCGCCTGGTCGATGCGCAGATGCCGCAGGCCCCACGGGCGGAACGCCAGCGCCTGCAGGTCGAACTGCAAGGTTTCCTCGAGAAACCGGTCCTGGCTCTGCAGGTGTTGGGGATTGAGGAACGTCCCCTTAGTCCAAACAACAGGTTCCAGCCGCCGCATCGCTGTCCAAGGTAGCAGAATCGGCGGCAGCGCGCAAAGCCTGAGAGGAGCGGCCTCGCGGCGTGGCACACTAGCAAGATGGCGCCCAATGACGCAACTGAAATGTTGAAACCGCTCTCGGCTGCCGATGCGCAGCGTTTATGCGAGTTCTTCCGCGAAGGCCAGTACACGCACCAGGATCTCGATAATCGGCGATTGCCGCGCGATCTTCACTCGCGCGCCCCTGGGGAATTGGCGCCGCTCGTGGAAGGCACGAAGGAGCCATCGCTGGCGAACTTGATTTTGCGCTGGTTCCTACTCGGTTTGCCGGCCGCCAGCGAGATGGCGGCGGGATTGGTGCCGCCTACGGTGCTGGCGATCCTGCTGGAATGCGGCATGCTCGTTCACGACGGAGGATGCTTGTCGCCGGCCGTGATGCTGTCCCCTTGGGATCAATGCCTGTTCGCATCCGACACTGCCGCGCGTTTGGAATCGCACTCCCCAGACCTTGTGATTTGGCCGAATCCCACGAGTCGTCTGCTACACCAGTTCACCATGCGCCACCCGTCCCGCGCCACGCTGGATTTGGGAGCCGGTTGCGGCATCCAGGCTGTCTTCGCCGCGCATCACAGCGCGCTGGTGACCGCCACGGACTTGAACCCACGGGCCACGCGGTTTGCCCGGTTCAATGCGTGGCTCAACGGAGCGGCGAATATGGAATGCCTAACGGGCGACACCTTCGAGCCCGTGCGCGATCGGAGGTTCGACATGATCGTGGCCAACCCGCCGTTCTTCGTCACTCCTTCAGGCGCCCAGATGTACTGCGAGAACGGCATGGAACTGGATGGGTACTGCCGCCGGATCGTACGCGAGGCGCCGGCCTACCTCAACGAAGGCGGCTTCCTCCAAATGGTGTGCGAATGGGTGCAGGTGCGCGGACAGCCCTGGCAGGACCGCCTCGGGGAGTGGTTGGATACGACCGGTTGCGACGCCTGGATCTTCCGTAGCTATGCGCGCCAGGCCGGCGCATACGCGCGGGGACGCATCCGAACCGCGACGGCGGACGCCGACGCGGCGACTCTGGCCCGCTGGATGGATTACTATGCGCAGCGCGGAGTCGAAGAGGTACACGGCGGAACCCTGGCGATGCGGCGGCGCAGCGGACGCAACTGGGTACGCATCGAAGAGATGCCGCGGGACCCGAATCAACCATTCGGCGAGGCCGTGTCGCAGGCGTTCGCCTCGATCGACCTGCTGGCGTTGCACGGCTCCGACGAAGAGTTGCTGGGTGCGCACCTCAAGCTCTCGCCGGATACGCAGCTCGACCAACAGATGCGGCAATCCGATGGCCGATGGCAAACCGTCGGCACTAGCTTGCGCTGCTCCGCCGGTATCCCGGCCTCCATGCGCCTGGATCCGTCGGTCGCGGAGTTTGTCGCCGGGTTGGACGGCCGCCAAACCCTCGGTGAGTTGATCGGGAATTTGGCGCGGCAAGTGCGCGCCGAGCCCGAAGTTGTTAGGCGCGAGTGCCTGGCGGTGGCGCGCACGCTCTTCGCGCGCCGCTTCGTTCTGCCGTAGCCGGCTGGCGGCGGCTATTTCGGGAGTCCCGCTTTGTAAGTGCTGGCATCCTTATCCCAGGTCATCAGGTTGGCGCTGTCCGTGTTGGCCTTATCCACCACAACCATATTCAATTCGAGCATTTGTTGATCGGACAGAACCTGTTTGAGCAGATCTTCGACTGCTTTGTTGTTTGGCAAGTTCTTCCAACCGTCCAGCTTGCTCTTGCATGCCGGGAATAATTTGCGGGCGGCAGTAATCCGCTTGACGGTCTTCCAATTTGTGATGTTAGCGAGTTTCTTGGATTGCATGTAGGCGGCCACCAGCGGGCACTCGACAAGTGCATCTGTCGATTCGCGTAGATATCTGTGCAGTTGCTCCGGCGTTCGAAAGTCGAATGGGTCAATCGTCCGGTTGCCGTTGGTCTTCTCATTGTGTTGCCCGAGCCGGTCGAAGGTGATCATCCAAGACCCAGGTTTGCTGAAGTCCTTGTATAGTTCCCCAAGATTGTCCCCGAAGTGCTTCTTGTTCTCCATTTGAATCGCATAAAGGCAATACCATTGGATGCGATGGCTGTAAACTCCGTGGTCGATGGTTACGTAGTCTTTGGCCATGTGTCCGGCGCCAACCGTAGCCAGGAAGCCCGGCCCCGAGACGAGACCCGTCATCTGAATAATGCGCGGGTGCCCGCTGGTGGTCTGGAAACACTTGAAGCCGTTGTTTTGTTCAAAATCGGTTAGCACCGTCGTGAGCAAATGGCGCGAGATGTCACTCTCTTCGCGATCGGCCTTCTCCATGGCCGCTTTCACTTGTTTCCAACCCATTCCTGGGGCAACGGCCTTGTCGACGCGCGTTTTGTACTCCTCTACCATTTTGTCGCTGAGATATTTCAGTGCCCACTTCATCAGTTTTACATCGGTCAGCGCTTTCGCAATTTCCCTCATCTTCTTGATGTGTTCGTCGGGCACCACGCCTTCGACAGCGTTCCTGGCGTACTCTCTGTCAAGTTCTTCGTCCGTAACTGGAGCCATGTCGTCTCCTCCAATAGCCGTGCTATCCTCTGCGTGCGTTAGCCACCACAAAACGCCGCTGACGCGGCTCTTCGTGTGCCTGCGTTCTTCGTAAGTATACGGCCAAACTTGGACGGATGGCGTCTCCAGGCCGGCAACCCGCGAAAATTTAAAAAAACGTTAATGAATATCTCGAGCGACCGGCACCTCCAGCCGCCCTGTCCTATACATGTGCGAAACAAGACAAAGCTCACGCCGGCACCAGTGGGACGAGGCGCCCTTCGCTTGGTTCTTTGCCGCCCCACAGAGATACTGCCCGCGAGAGGCAGACCGAAGGGCCCCAAAGGCAGACGCCCGCCTCCGATGGCGCCGGGAGTTGAGTAGTGTTCGCGCTCGTTCAGGACCGGAACTGATTCGAGGCATTGCCATGGCTTGGAAGGATTCCCCAGCGCCAAATCGGACTTGACGAATTCTTACGGAAGAAGTATGGTGACAGAGCCGATGTTTTTCGGCTTGGAGGGCAGATGGCAAGAGAAAGCACACAACACAAGCTCGACCGGGTGCGTTCACCCCGGGTACAAATCACCTACGACGTCGAAATCGGTGGGGCGATTGAGTTGAAGGAGCTCCCGTTCGTAGTCGGCGTACTCGGAGACCTGACCGGCCAACCCGAACAACCCTTGGCGAAGTTGAAAGAGCGCAAATTCGTGGAAGTGAATCCGGACAATTTCGACACGGTTCTGGAGGGCATGAAGCCGCATTTGGCCTTCGCCGTGGAGAACAAGCTCAGCGATGAACCGGACGCGCCTAACCTGAAGGTCGACCTGCACTTCAAGAGCATGGACGACTTCGAGCCGGAAAACGTGGCGCGCCAGGTGAAGCCGCTCAAGGAACTGCTGGACCTGCGCACCCGGCTGGCCGACCTGCGCGGCAGTCTGCAGGGCAACGAGAAGCTCGAAGAGCTCTTGTTGGAAACAGTAGGCAATACCGAGAAGATGGCGAAGATCAAGGGAGAAATCGGCAAGGGGGAGGGATCCAATGGCTGACACTCAGACTGCGGCGGCGCCGTCCGCCGCCACCGAGCAGGTTCTGGAAAAGGGACTGCTGGACCAGATCGTCGAAGAAGGACGGTTCGGCGTTGAGCCGGCCTCGAAAGAGCGCGGCAAGAACCTGATTAAGGAATTCGTGGCGCAGGTCCTGGACGGATCCATGACCATCGCCAAAGACGCGGAAATGATGATCAACGCGCGCATCGCGCAGATCGATCACCTCGTGTCTCTTCAGTTGAACGAAGTGATGCATAACGCGGCCTTCCAGAAGCTGGAAGGAACCTGGCGCGGCATCAAGTACCTGATGGATCAAAGCGAAACCGGGACGATGTTGAAGATTAAGGTCCTCAACGTCAGCAAGAAAGAGTTGCTGAAGGATCTACAGCGCGCGCCGGAATTCGATCAAAGCTCGCTCTTCAAGAAGGTCTACGAAGAAGAGTACGGCGTCTTCGGCGGCGCCCCCTTCGGCGCCATGGTGGGCGACTACGAATTCGGCAAGCACCCCGAAGACATCGAGTTGCTGGAGAAGATCTCGAATGTGGCAGCGGCGGCCCACGCGCCGTTCGCGACCGCCGCGGCGCCGGATCTGTTCAACATGCACAGCTACACCTCGCTGGACGCTCCACGCGATCTGGCCAAGATCTTCGATACCACCGAGTACGCGAAGTGGAAGAGTTTCCGCCAGACGGAAGACTCCCGCTACGTAGCCATGTGCCTGCCCCGCACGCTGGGCCGGCTGCCTTACGGCAAAGACACCAAACCGGTGGAAGCTTTCAACTACGAAGAGCACGTGGATGGCAGCGACCACTCCAAGTACCTCTGGATGAACGCGGCTTTTGCGCTGGCCAGCCGCATGACCAATTCGTTTTCGCAGTATGGCATGTGCGTGGCCATGCGCGGCGTGGAAGGCGGAGGCCTGGTTACAGGTCTGCCGGTACATAACTTCTACACCGATGAAGGCGACGTGGCCATGAAGTGCCCCACCGAGGTGCCCATCACCGACCGCCGGGAAAAAGAGCTCGCGGATCTGGGTTTCGTTCCCCTGGTGCACTGCAAGGGGACCGACTACGCCGCGTTTTTCAGCGTGCAGACCGCCCAGAAACCCAAGCTGTACGATACGGACTCGGCGAACGCCAACGCGCGTCTGTCGGCGCAGTTGCCCTACCTCATGGCCGTTTCCCGCTTCGCCCATTATCTGAAAGCCATGATGCGCGACAAGATCGGCAGCTTCATGTCGCGCACCGAGGCCGAGATGTTCCTGAACCGCTGGATTACGGGGTACGTGGTGCCCGACGATACCGCTTCCCCGGCCGTGAAGGCCCGGTGTCCGTTGCGGGAGGCACGCGTGGACGTTGCGGAAGTGCCTGGAAAACCAGGTGTATACCGTTCCGTGATGTTTCTGCGGCCGCACTTCCAGCTCGACGAATTGAGCGTTTCCCTGCGGCTGGTTTCCGAATTGCCGGCGCCCGCAAAATAAATTCTCAGCAAGTAACTATCAGTAAAGACGGAGGATCACCAAAATGGCAGTTAACGCGTATCTGTATATCGACGGTATAACCGGACCCAGCACCAGCAAGACGGGCTTCATCGACATTCTGTCGTTCAGTTGGGGTGTCAGCCAAACCTCGACTTACGGCACCGGAGCTTCCGGAAAAGAGTCGAAGGCTGGGCGAGCGGATTTCTCGAACCTGAGTATCATGAAAGTTCTGGATGCGGCCTCGCCGTTGATTTGTGAGTGCTGCGCCTCCGGGACTATTATCGCGAATGTCTATATCTTGTACGACAAGCCGATAGGAACGGGAGCCACCACCCAGCAGGATTATTTCCGGCTCTACCTGACGGATGCGCTAGTCACTTCGGTGCAATTGTCCGGCAGCAGCGAGAACCCGACCGAGTCGGTGTCCTTCGCGTTCCAGACCGTGGAGATCGCTTACAAGGCGGAGGTCGACAACGGCGCTTCTCTGGCGGGCGCTGTGCCAAAGGGCTGGGATCTGGCAGCTTTGAATGGCGCTTGGGCCGCTCCGGCCTTCAAATAGCCACCGTTTTCATGACGGCTAAACAACTGCTCGACGCCGGGAGAGTTCACGACGCGGAGGCTGCCTTGAGTGCGCACCTCCGCGATCATCCTACCGATGTGGCGAGCCGCACTTTCTTATTCGAACTCCTGTGTTTCTCCGGACAGTACGACCGTGCGGAGAAACAGTTGGGAGTCCTGTCCCAGGGCGGCAAAGAGGCGGAGTTAGGCGCCGTTCTTTACTACTCGGCGCTGCACGCGGAAAAGACGAGGCACGATATATTCCGCAAGGAAGAGTATCCCAGCGTGGCCGCCGCCGCATCCCCGGCGGGCAAGCTGAACGGCAAGCCTTTCCAGTCTGTCCGGGATGCGGATTCGGCCATTGGGGCGCGCCTGGAGGTGTACGCCGCCGGCGCTTATCTTTGGATTCCCTTCCAACACATCGCTTCGCTGCATATGGAACCGCCGAAGCGTTTGCGCGACACTCTCTGGTCTCCCGCGTTCGTGCTGACTGGACCCTCGTTTCAAGGCACCGATATCGGCGAAGTTCTGCTGCCCGCCGTTTATCCGTTTTCCTGGAAATCGGAAGATCAGCCGGTCTGGCTGGGACGGGCCACCGAATGGGTGGCGGACGATAAGGGCCATGAGTATCCAGTAGGCCAGAAGATGCTCGTCGTGGACGGCGAGGAAGTACCGCTCCTCGAAATCCGGTCGCTGGAGTTCGCTTCCGATGCCTCTTCGTGAAGACATCCTCAACCCGGTTCCGGGCGAGAACCCCAGCGGCAAGGACTTGCGGTATGCGCCGGTCTACGACAAGATCAAAGAGGCGCGCCGCGAGGAAGACGACCTCAACCAGGGCGCGTGGCAGCATGAGCGCAAAGTCGCCGATTACGGCGCCGTAGCCAAGCTCGCGCAAGAGGCCATCGCCACCCAATCGAAAGATCTGCAACTGGCGGCTTGGCTCACCGAATCCCTGGTCAAGACCAAAGGGTACCAAGGCTTATGCGATGGGCTGGCTCTGTGCCACGGCCTGATCGAGAAGTTCTGGGATACGCTCTACCCGGAAAGCGAGGATGGCGATCTCGAGTTGCGGGCCATGCCGCTCGACTGGATCGGTTCGCGGCTGGATGTGCCGCTCAAGGGCGTAGCGCTGTCGAAGGACGGCTACAATTTCTTCCAGCACAAGGATTCGCGCGGCGTCATTGCGGAAGATCAGGCCAAAACCAAGGAGCAGAAAGCCGAGCGCGAAAAGAAGCTGAAGGAAGGCAAGCTCGCGCCCGAGATTTTCGACCGCTCTTTTGACGCAACCCCGAAGGCCTTCTATGCGGAAGGCGAGAAAACCCTGGATGCTTGCCTGGCCACGCTGAAGGCGCTCGACGAGCTATGCGGGGAACGGTTTGGCGATGCGGCTCCATCGTTCGGCAAACTGAGAACCGGGCTGGATGACGTTCGCCATTTAGTGCATGGCTTCCTGCAGAAGAAGCGCGAGTTCGAGCCGGACCCGGTCGAAGAGGTTCCGCCTGAGCCGGAGGCCGCCGGCGAGCCCGCGGACGGCGCGCCCGCAGCCCCCGCGGGTACGGTTGCCGGCCTGGATCTCACCTACGCGATGAAGGCGTCGGCCGAGCCGCCGGACCGTGCAGCAGCCATGGGCAATGTGGCCGCGGCCGCTCAATTTCTGCGTAAGCGCGAGCCCCACAGCCCGGCGCCGTATCTGATGTTGCGCGGATTGCGCTGGGGCGAGTTGCGGGCCTCCTCCGATCCTGGCGTGCTGGAAGCGCCGCCCACCGAGATCCGCCGCCAGATCAAGAGCCTGGCGCTGAATAACCGGTGGACGGATCTGCTGGAGACGGCCGAGAACGTAATGGCGATGCCGTGCGGCCGCGCCTGGCTCGATTTGCAGCGCTTCGTGGTGGACGCCTGCGTGGCCTTGGGCAGCGATTACAACGCCATCGCCGTCGCCATCCGCTCGGAATTGCGCACCCTGGTCCGCGACCTTCCCGAACTCCTCGACGCCGTGCTCACCGACGAAACCCCGGCGGCCAATCCGGAAACCCAGGTGTGGCTGCGCGAGTTGATCGCCGAACCCGCCGACGCCAGCCCCCGCCCCAACGCGCCGCGCCTGCCGGTGATGGATGGCGCCCAGGCCCCCGGTTGGCAAAAGAAGTTCATCGATCCGCACGCCCTGGCGACCGAGGCGATGCGCAAGGGTCAGCCGCAGCAGGCGTTTGAGATCCTCTATCGGGAAGTCGAGCGGCAACGCAGCGGGCGCGGCCGTTTTCAACGAAAACTCCAGCTCGCGCAGCTCTGTCTGGGCGCGGGCAAGGACGCTATCGCACAGCCGCTGTTGGACGATATTCAGGCGGCTGTGGAAACCTACAAGCTGGAGGAATGGGAGGATCGCGAAATGGTGGCGGGGGTGCTCGCCTTCCTGTTGCAGTCCAGTAAGAAGATACAGGCCGATGCCAAAGCCAAGCAGGCTATATTCGAGCGCATCTGCCGCCTGGACCCGGTGCAGGCGTTTTCGGTGTAATTTATGGCCCGCTCAGTCGACGATTACACAACCGCCGTTACACTGTCGATTCTCGACCGGCTCATCGATAACGATCCCTACACTTCCGGCGAGGCGATCCCCACCCGCACACAATCCGTGCGGCAGTTGAAGGATGGCGTGCGGCGCGACCTGGAGTGGCTGCTCAATACGCGGCGCATCGCCGTGCCGCCCGACGAATCGTTGAAAGAAGTCAACCGGTCGCTCTACATCTTCGGCCTGCCGGACTTCACCCACTACGGCCTGAATTCGCCCAAGGACCAGGCCAAGCTGGTGCGTTTTCTGCAAAGCACGGTGAAGATCTTCGAGCCACGCATGGCGAATGTGCGGATTGTTCCCCTGGAGAACGTGTCCGGCGCCACGCGCACGCTGCGTTTCCGCATCGAGGGCATGCTGGTCATGGATCCGGCGCCCGAGCACGTTTCGTTCGACACGGTGCTGGAACTCACCAGCGGCGGGTACGAGGTCCGGAATGCGGGATGACCTGCTGCTGTACTACGAGCGCGAGCTGACATATATGCGCCAACTGGGCGCGCAGTTCGCGGAGAAGTACCCCAAGATCGCGTCGCGGCTGGTGCTGGAACCAACCAAGTGCGACGATCCGCATGTGGAGCGGCTGCTGGAAGGCTTTGCCTTTCTGGCGGCGCGGGTCCACCTGAAGATCGACGACGAGTTTCCGGAGATCACCGAAGCGCTGCTGGGCATCGTCTACCCGCATTTCATCCGGCCGCTGCCCTCCATGTCGATCGCGCAATTCCACCTGGATCCGCAGAAAGGCAAGCTCACCACGGGCTGTCCAATCCCGCGCGAAACTTTGCTTTACTCCCGCCCGGTGGACGGTGTTCCGTGCAAATTCCGCACTTGCTACGACACCACCATCTGGCCCGTTACCGTCACGGCCGCCACCTGGACCACGCCCGACCGCTTGAAACCGCCCTTGCGGGCGGCGGACGCGGCTGGAGCGCTGCGCCTCGAGCTGGCGTGCAACGCCTCCGACATGGAGTTCGCCAAGCTGGAGCTCGATCAGCTCCGGTTTTTCCTGGACGGCGAGAGCGCGCTGGTCCACACGATTTACGAAATCCTTTGTTGCAATCTGTTGCAGATCGTCGCGCGCGACACCACCCCGGGGTCCCGTGCGCCGGCCGTCACGCTGCCGGCTGCCTCGCTGCGGCCGCTGGGGTTTGAAGAAGACCAGGGCATGCTCCCCTACCCGCGGCGGTCATTCATCGGTTACCGGCTCTTGCAGGAGTATTTCACGTTCCCCGACAAATTTTTCTTCGTGGACGTAACCGGCCTGCGGCAAGCTTGCGCGTCTGGATTCAAGCGCAGTATGGAGCTGGTTTTCCTGTTCTCGCGCTTCGAGGGCGACGAACGCCGGCAACGTTTGGAAACCGGCATTGCGCCCTCCACCTTCCGCCTCGGTTGCGCTCCGGTCGTGAACCTCTTCCCCCAGACGGCCGAGCCCATCCTGCTCGACCAGCAGAAATACGAATACCCCATCGTTCCGGATGCCCGGCGACCCATGGCCATGGAAGTCTTCTCGGTGGACCGGGTGGCCAGCTTGAAATCGCAGCAGCAGGAGGTGGTCGAGTATCAGCCGTTCTATTCGTTCCGGCACTCCACCCAGCGTGACAAGCAACAGACGTTCTGGGTCGCGAACCGGCGCCCATCGGTGCGGCCGAACGACGACGGCACGGAGTTGGATCTGGCGCTCGTGGACCTGTCGTTCCAGCCCAACCGCCCGGCCACCGACGCGTTGACGGTTCGCACCACGTGCACTAATCGCGATCTGCCCTCCCGGCTGCCATTCGGAAATGAAACCGGGGATTTCGAGCTGGAGACCGGTGCGCCGATCAAGCGCATCGTGGCTTTGCGGAAACCGACATCGCCGATTCGCCCTCCCTTGGGAAAAGCCATGCAGTGGCGCTTGATCTCGCATCTTTCGCTCAACTACTTGTCGCTCGTCTCCGAAGGCCGCGAAGCCCTCCAGGAAATTTTGAAACTCTACGACTTTGCCTCTACCGCATACTCGAGCAAGATTGTGGAAGGGATTGCCGGACTGAAAAGCCAGCGGCAGTTTTCGCGCGTGGTCTCCGAGGAAGGCATCGCTTTTGCGCGGGGCACCCGCGTGGAACTGGAATTAGACGAAGAACAGTTTGTGGGCGGCGGCGTCTACTTGTTCGCCAGCGTGATCGAATCCTTCCTGGGTCTCTATGCGTCGTTGAACAGCTTCAGCCAATTGTCCGCCAGAGTCCAGCAGAGAAAGGAGGTCTTGCGCGAATGGCCACCACGAGCCGGCCGCAGGATCTTGATGTAAGCCGTTCCTTTCTCGGCGAGGAATTGCACGAGCATCCGGGGTGGTTTCATTTTTTTCAGGCGGTGCGCCTGATGCACCGTATGATGCCGGATCGCGAGCCGGTGGGCCGCTTCGCGCCGCCCAGCCGCGAGGTGCTGCGATTCTCCGCCAATAACCTGCTGGCGTTCCCGCCCAGCCAGATCCAGACCCTGGATTGGTCCGAGGACGGCTATGCCAGGATGAACGTCAACTTCATGGGCCTCACCGGACCCATGGGGGTGCTGCCCTACAGTTACACGGAACTGATTCGGGATCGGAACCGCCTCAAAGATTCTACGCTCGAGGACTTTTTCGACCTCTTCAATCACCGCATGATCTCGCTCTTCTATCAGGCGTGGGAGAAATACCGCTTTTTCGTCACTTATGAGCGCGAGGGGCAGGATCGCTTTTCGCGTTACCTGATGAGTTTCGTCGGTCTGGGCACGCGCGGCCTGGAGCACCGCCAGGCAGTGGCCGACGAATCGCTATTGTTCTATTGCGGCCTCTTCTCGCTGCAAGCGCGCTCGGCGGCAAGTCTCGAGCAGGCGCTGTCGGATTATTTTGACGTGCCGGTGGAGATCGAGCAGTTCGTAGGCGCGTGGCGGTCGCTCGATCCATCCAACCAGTGCCGTATGGAAGGCGGTGTCCCCTATTCCGATCAGCTCGGAATGGGGGCTATCGCCGGCGACGAGATCTGGGAGCGGCAATCCCGGGCACGCATTCGGCTCGGCCCGCTCTCGGCGCGGCAATATCTCTCATTTTTGCCCACTGGAGACGCGTGGCAGCCGCTGCGGGCGATCACCACCTTTTTTACCGGGGGAGAGATCGAGTTCGAAGTGGAGCTGGTCCTGAAGCGCGAGGACGTCCCACCCTGCGAATTGCGCGGGGATGGCGAAATGGCGCCGCTATTGGGATGGTTTAGTTGGATCAAGTCCGGGCCCGCGTTCGCGCGCGACCCGGGCGATACGGTTTTGTTACTCCAATAGGAAGCCGGGGCGCGCGCCGCCCCAAAAGGAATAAACATGAAAGTCAACTACGGGGCTTTAATCGGAAAGTTGAACAAGACAACGCGGGACGCGCTGCAAGCTGCCGCCGGCCTGTGCCTCTCGCGCACACACTACGATGTAGAGGTGGAGCACTACCTCGTGAAACTGCTGGATTCGTCGAGCACCGATCTGTCGGCGATTCTGAAACACTTCGAGGTGGATAAATCGCGCTTGGCCTCCGAACTGACGCGCAGTCTGGACAAACTGAAGACGGGTAACGCGCGCACCCCCGTGCTGGGCCCTAAGGTGCTCAGCATGCTCACCGAAGCGTGGACGCAGGGCTCGATCAATTACGAGGCTGGTCAGGTGCGTTCGGGCTTTACCATCCTGGCGCTCGCCTCCGACGAAGACCTGTCGCGCATGATGCGGGAGGTGAGCCGCGAGTTCCAAAAGATCAATGCCGACGCACTGAAAAAGGATTTCCAGCAGATCGTAGCCAATTCCGACGAAGAAGCCGCAGCCGCGGCGGCCCCGGCGTCCGAGGCTGGCGGCGCGCCCCGCCCGGGCGGAGGCAAAACGCCCAACCTGGATCAATTCACCATCAATCTGACGGGTAATGCCCGCGCCGGCAAGATCGATCCCGTGCTGGCCCGCGATTTCGAGATCCGCCAGGTGGTCGATATCCTCACTCGCCGCCGGCAGAACAATCCCATCCTGGTTGGTGAAGCCGGCGTCGGCAAGACCGCGGTGGTCGAGGGTTTCGCCATTCGCATCGTGCAGGGGGATGTGCCGCCGGTGCTGAAGAACGTGGAGGTGCGCACGCTGGACCTGGCGCTGCTGCAGGCCGGAGCCGGCGTCAAGGGCGAATTTGAAAATCGCCTGAAGAGCCTGATTGCGGAAGTAAAGAACTCGCCCACGCCCATTATTCTGTTCATCGACGAGGCCCACACCATGATTGGCGCGGGCGGCCAGGCCGGGCAGAACGACGCCGCCAACCTGCTCAAGCCGGCCCTGGCGCGCGGTGAGTTGCGAACTATCGCCGCCACCACCTGGTCCGAATACAAGAAGTACTTTGAGAAGGATCCGGCCCTGGCGCGCCGCTTCCAGTTGGTGAAAGTGGAAGAGCCCACCGAGACGGCATGCCAATTGATGATGCGCGGCGTGGTGCCGGCTCTGGAGAAGCATCACAACGTGCGCATCCTGGACGAAGGGCTGGCCGCGGCCGTGAAACTCTCGCACCGCTATCTGCCGGACCGCCAGTTACCCGACAAGGCAGTGAGCGTGCTCGACACCACTTGCGCGCGCTTGTCGCTGGGCCAGAATGCCACGCCCGGTCCCATCGAGGACGCCATGCGCACGCTGGACGATTTGTCGGTGCAGGAGCGCATCCTGCAACGGGAGGCGGCCGTGGGTGTGGATCATGCCGAACGCCTCGCCGGCATTGAGAAGCAAAAGGCCGCCATCGAGGCCTCCCTGGTGGATTTAAACGCCCGTTGGGAGAAGGAGCGCGCCCTGGTGACGCGCATCCGCGAGATTCGCGCGCAGCTCGAAGCCGCCATGCCCGCGCCCACCGCCGCCGCGGGAGCCGCCGCTCCGGCGCCCGCCGCCGATAGCGCCGCCCTGCGCGCCGAGTTGGACCAACTCAATACCGAACTGGCAACCCTCCAGGGCGAAATGCCGTTGATGCGGGTTTGCGTGGATTCCCAACTGGTCGGCGAAGTCATCTCCGGCTGGACCGGCATTCCGGTGGGCAAGATGTTGAAGGACGAAATCGCGACCGTGCTGAAGCTGGAGTCTCATCTCGGCGCGCGCGTGATTGGACAGCCGCACGCGCTGGAGGCCATCAGCCACCGTATCCGCACCGCCCGCGCCGGGCTCGACGACCCGATCAAGCCGGTAGGCACATTCATGCTGGTAGGCCCCAGCGGTGTCGGTAAGACCGAAACCGCGCTGGCGCTCTCCGACCTGCTGTTCGGCGGGGAGCACAATCTCATCACCATCAATATGTCCGAGTTCCAGGAAGCGCATACGGTGTCGACCTTGAAAGGGTCTCCTCCCGGCTATGTGGGCTTTGGCGAAGGCGGCGTCCTGACCGAAGCCGTGCGGCGCAGGCCCTACGCCGTGGTGCTCCTGGACGAGGTGGAAAAGGCCCATCCCGACGTGCTGGAGCTGTTCTTCCAGGTGTTCGACAAAGGCATGATGGAGGACGGCGAAGGGCGCCAGATCGACTTCAAGAACACCATTATCATTCTGACATCCAACGCGGGCACCGATACGCTCATGAAGCTCTGCGCCGATCCCGAGACAATGCCCGGATCGACCGGTTTGGTGAACGCCCTGAAGCCCGAGCTGAACAAGATCTTCAAGCCCGCGTTCCTGGGCCGCCTGGTGGTCATTCCCTACTTCCCCATCCGGGACGAAAACTTGAAGAAGATCATCGTGCTGAAGCTCGCCAAGATTCAGCGCCGCTTAAAGGAAACCCACCACATCGATCTGACTTACGATCCGGCCATGATCGAAGAAGTGGCACACCGCTGCACCGAGGTGGAAAGCGGCGCGCGCAACGTGGATAACATCCTGACCAACACGCTGCTGCCGGATATCTCCAGGCAGTTGTTGGGCCGTATCGCGGAAGGCTTGCGGCCCGAGTCGATCCACGTGGGCATCGCCGAAGACGGCTCCTTTGTATACTCATAGGAGCAGCGGCGTAATTGCTACGCGGCCGGCTCCTCCGGCCGCTGCCGCAACGGAGGCAGCTTGTCCGCGCCAACACAGATTGAACAGCCATTTCGCGTAAAGTTTGGCACGCTCGGCGACGACGACCTGCTGCTGGAGAGCTTTGTGGGTGTCGAGCGCGTCTCCGATCCCTTCCGCTTTGTACTTCGGGTGCTCTCGTCCAATTTGAACCTGGACATACAGAGCCTGCTGAACCAGCCGGTGGTGCTGACGTTCCACTGGGCAGATGGCGGCGAGCGCAATATCCACGGCAATGTCAGGCAGATGAAGCTGCTCGAACAGGGCTCCGATGGGATGACCGCCTACGAGGCAGAAATCGTCCCGTGGTTCTGGTTCCTGACCCTGTTTTCCGATTGCCGCATCTTCCAGAACATGACCGTTCCGGATATTGTCGAAGCGGTCTTTAAGGGCCGCGGCTTCAACAATTTCAAATCCCAACTGCAGAGCACCTATACCGAGCGCGAATACTGTGTCCAGTATCGCGAGACGGACTTCAACTTCGTCTCCCGTCTTCTCGAAGAGGAAGGTATCTTCTACTTCTTCGAGCACACCACGAGCGAGCACACGCTGGTGCTGGCGGACGATGTAAGCGCTTTTGCCGTGGGCCCGAACCTTCCCGCCGGCGGCTCCGTCGAGTTTGCGCCCTCCACGGGCGGGGTGCTGCAGGACGATGTGGTCTTCACCCTAGAAGCCCAGTATCGCGTGACCACCGGCACGGCATCGCTCAACGACTACGATTTCACCAAGCCTAATGCCAGTCTTTTTACCACCCTGGCGAGCGCGCAGTCCGGGGAGGCTTACGATTATCCGGGTATGTATACCCTGGTTGACAACGGCCAGACCTACGCGCGCGTCCGGCTGGAGGAGTTGGAGGTTGGCATCTCCACGGTTCGCGGCCAAAGCAACTGCATGGGTTTTGCCAGCGGGTATGAGTTCACTCTCGAAGGCCATTTCCGCGACAGCGCCAACATCGCCTACTCCCTGTTGATGGTGGAGCATAGCGGCCGCAACGCCAGTTACCTCTCGGGCCAGTTGACCCCGTTCGAGTACAAGAACGTTTTTGAGGCGATTCCCAATTCCGTGCCGTTCCGTCCCGCCCGCCGGGCGCGCAAGTCGGTCATCGAAGGAACCCAGACCGCCGTCGTGGTGGGCAAGGCCGGCGAAGAGATCTGGACGGATCAATACGGGCGCGTCATCGTGCAATTCTTCTGGGACCGCATCGGCACCGACAACGAGAACAGTTCCTGCTGGATCCGCGTTGCCCAGGGCTGGGCCGGCAACCAGTGGGGCTTCCTCTGTATCCCCCGCATCGGCCAGGAGGTGATCGTAAGCTTTCTCGAAGGCGATCCGGACCGGCCCATCATCACCGGCTCGGTCTACAATGCGAGCCAGATGCCGCCCTACACGCTGCCCGATTACCAGACCAAGAGCACCTGGAAATCGATGAGCAGCAAGGGCGGCGGCGGATTCAACGAACTGCGCTTCGAGGACAACAAGGGCAGCGAGCAGATCTTCATTCATGCGGAAAAGGACCTGCATCAGCGCATCAAGAACGACCGCTACGAGACCATTCTCAATGACGCTCACCTGGACATCACCAATGACCAGTTCGAGCAGGTGGGTGGAGATAGTAGTGTTTCCGTCAAGGGCGACCAGAACAATAAGATCGGGGGCACTTACTCGCTGAACTCCAGCCAGGACCACCAGGAGAAAGCGGGGGCGAACTTCGCCGTGGAAGCGGGTACGGAACTTCACCTCAAAGCCGGCGTGAATCTGGTGATCGAGTCGGGGACCACCTTGACGCTCAAGGTGGGCGGCAATTTCATTAATATCAACTCGGGGGGGGTGTTTATCTCCGGGTCGATGGTGTTTATCAACAGCGGCGGATCGGCCGGATCCGCCGGTGCCGCTAATCCGACGGCACCTACAGCACCCACCGATGCCGTGGATGCGGACCCCGGTGCGGTGGTGTCTCCTCCGTCCGCGCAGGCCAAGACGCCGGCCTCGATGAGTCTCCAAGACATCAGTCCGGCCTCGGCCCCGGCGGCCCCTCCGCCTGCGGGGTCTCCGGCGGCGCCGGCGGCGGCTGGGTCTCCGCCCGTCGCGGGTTCTCCGGCGGCTGCGGCTGGACCGGCTGCGGCTGGACCGCCTGCTGCCGCGCCAGCCAGTCCGGCGGTGGCCTCGCTCCAACAGGCTGCCGAGTCGGGAGCGCCGTATTGCGAGCCTTGTCAGTCAAGCTAACAATGAAAGATAAGCTAGAGTCGATCCAGGCCAAAATCTTCCGGGAAGAGTTCGCTACATTCGCGGTTCTCGACGGCGCTTCCGTGCCCATTTTGCTCGATAAGCTGGCCCAGTGGCAGCCTGAGTACGAGTGCCTCTATCGCGGTGAGATTAAGCCGGACCTCGCGCAGGTGGCCCCTTATCTGGTGCGGATCGAGCCGGAAACGGAATTCGCCCAATGGGTGCTCTCCGAAGGCTGGGGAAAGCACTGGGGGATTTTCGCCATCGTCGAGGCCGGTCTGCGCGACATGCGCCAGCACTTTCGCCGGTTTCTGACGGTCCACGACGAGAGCGGCAAGCCCTTGCTGTTCCGCTACTACGATCCGCGCGTGTTGCGCGTGTACCTGCCCACCTGCAACGCCGCGGAACTGGCCGAGATATTCGGCCCTGTCGCCTGTTATGTGGCGGAAGGAGAGGAGCCGGGTACCGCCTTGCGATTTGAGCTCCGCGCCGGGGAATTGGTGCAACAGGAATCCAAATGATTCTGCGATCCGAACAAATCGCGGCCATGCAGGAGGCGGCGAATCTGGCGTTCGAAAGGAAGGTGGCCAAACAGATTTCCGCCGGCGAGCCCGGCCAAATGCAGGAATTCGTCCATCGGTCCCTGGTTCGCGGCCGCCGGCATGGCATCGCCTCCCCATCGGACCTGGCCGAGTTTTGCGCGCTTCTCGTCGGCATCGGCGCTTCTTCCGACGCTGAAGAACCCAGATGGCTGCGCCGAATTCTGACCGATCCGAAGCTGGATGGCAGCGCCAAAGTCCTGCAGATTCGCACACGCGCTTCTGAAGCGGCTGGCGGTGGGGCTGTCTGATGCAGGTCCGCGCGCAACAGATCGAGGTCCTCGGTGAATCCACCCGCGCCCGCTTCCTCGACCGTTTGGTTGAACTGGTCTCCGGCGGCGAGCCGCCCGAGGACGAGCCGGCGCTGCGCCAGACCTGCCAGGAGTTAATGAAGCGCGCCGATGCCTATGGCCTGGCCACGGAGTTTGAGGTAGCCGCGTTCGTGTTGTGTGGCGTGACGTTCGGTATGGATTTCGATTCCCGCGAAGACTTGCCTTACCGGAAGATTCTTACCGAGGCCGATGTCGAGCCCCGGCTGAAGGCCGCCCAATTGGCCATGGCCATCGAAAAGGCGGAGGAAGTGGATTCCGCCTCGGAGAGCTGATGGGCAAGTCGAAAAGCAAGAAAACCAGCGCGGCGCTGAAGAAAAACTTCTCGGCGTCGCAGCCGGCCGGAAAACCGGTTCAGGGATGCCCCAAGAGCAAACCTGTGCCCACCCAGCCCTGCAACCTCGCGATGCTCAGTTTCACCGAGCCCGAGGCTGAGATAGGCGAAGAGGAAGGGACTCGCACCGTACAGATACGCCTGGGCCAGGATCTCGACCGGTCGCAAAGCCCAACCTTGCTGCCGCCGGGGGGCACGTTTCAGATCACCGCGAAATCGACGGCAAATCCGCCGAACGTAGTGAATGCCCTTGTCCAGATGCAAGCCACTTGCAGCCTCGCCACGCACCCGCAACTGGCCAGCAGCGGGCCGGCGGCATCCACGTCCGTGATCGGCAAGAAACAGGCCTTGAGCTTCAATCGCCCGTACATGCCGGGAGACGACGGCGAAATCGGTCTTTGGGCGATCGTCAACGCCGTATTCGGCCAGTCCCCGCAGTCCTGCTCGGTGACCGCCAATTGCTGCGGCCTGCCCGCCCAGCCCGGCAGTGGCTCGGTCGCGTCCCTGAGTGGCAATATCCAGATCTTCCCGGCCGATCAGTATGAGCTGGAGCTTTCGATCCCCGCCTTTCTGCAGCCGGATGCGCTCAGTTACGAGACCTCCAGCAGCAGTTGGGACACCGACGATGAAGATGATGACGATGACGAATATTTCGAAAGCGGGGAGGATTACTTCCAGTCGACCAATTCCACCCAACCGGTCCAGCAGTTCGTCACCGCCATGGACAACAAGCAAAGCGGGGACGACGACGACGATTTCGTCGATGAGCTCGAGGTCAAGCTGACCCAGACCGACGGCGTGCGTTCGCTCGAAGCGCCCATCGACGATATCATCAAGCTGGTTCGCATGATCCGCAGCGCGGAATACGCCATGAAGCAGTTGTCCGACTGGATCGATGACTTGCAGGTCGGCCCCGGCTTCAGCTTTTCGATCGAGTGCCAGTTCTTCGCGGGCTCGCTGAACGCCAGTTGGGGTTACACCGAGTACACCGACGATCGCGTGTATCTCCAATACAGCGGCTCGCTGCAGATTCAACTGGTGCAGGCTTCGGTCAGTCTCTCGGTCGGTTTTAAGAGCCTCGGCATCGCGGATCTGCTGCTGGTTTTGAGCGGCGAAGGTACCATTAGCATATCCATTCCTACGGTCTCCGTGACCAGCCCGGACGAGACTCCCGATGAGGACGACGACGGCATAGAACCGGAGGGTGAGCTGGAATTGACCGGGTCCATCGAAGGCACGCTCATGTGGTTTGTGAAGGGTACGGTGGGTATCGAAACCAGCTTCACGGCGAATACCGAAAACTTCGAGGTGTTGACGGCCACGGCCATGCTCTCCGGCGAGATCACGATTGCGCGGGAGGCCGTGAATGCAACCTATAGCGCCGGCTGCCGGCTGTTCGGAACATCCAGTTCCGAGGTGGAGATTATCAAAGAGAATCCCCAGCTCGCCGTCTTCACCTTCCCACCCCCATAAAAAGCCATGCCCAATCCCCGACTGATCGTTCGCCTGAAGACCCAGAACCTGCGCGCCGAAGTCTGGCTGAACGGCGCGCCCGTGGCCATGCTCCTCCCCGGAGAAGCGGACACCGCTGTCGGCGTGCCGGTGAATGAATTCGCCGTCCAAGGGGGCAACACGCTCGGCATCCTGTTGCACGCCGCTCCCCGGCCCAGCGCCGCCGGCGAGCCCTGGGCATCGGACGACGAAGCGGCCTCCTACACAGGGCCGGCATCGCTGGCCGTGCGCGTGGCCCAGTACAGCCCGTCGGAATCCGTGGCCGCCGCGAATCCCGCACCGCTCGCCACGCTCGACTGGCAGGGCGTGGCGACGCCGGTGCCCGTCATGATGGAACGGCGATTCAACGTGGACTTCGCATACGGTCCTTGGGCCTGGCAATCGGCGCAGCGTTACGAGTCCTTCGATCGGGTGCTCCGCGCGCGCGCGATGGATTATATTGCCTACCTGCACGGCATGCTCGCTGCGGGACGGGTCGCGGAATTCGTGGAGATCAACCGGCTGCGCCTGGAGGAGATCACCGCGCGCGCCTACGGAGTCTCGCCGCGGCCCCTCCGCCGCACGATGACGCAAGCCCTCGAGCAGCGCGCCACGAGCGAAGAATGGAGCCTGCTGCCTCTTGAGCCGCGTGAGATCGACTTGCGGCGGGTCGCCAGCGGACGCATGATCGAATGCCTGCGCTCGAACCGCCACCATGCTCTGGAGTATGTCCGCAAGGAGAGCTCCGATACGTTCTTCCTGCCGGCCATGATCGGGGTGCTGGGGGATTCCTGGCAAATCCTGCGTTAACGCGGCACGGCGAAGGACCGCGGCGCCTCTCCTGCGCAGCATATACGCCACATGGTCTCGAAGGCCGATTCCAGGTGACGGGTGAACTGGCGGCTATCGAATAGCGGGGTTGTCAGCCGGTTGGCTGCCAACTTTCCGCGGGTTGCCCGCAAGAGATCCTTATCCAGCGCGAGTTTCAACGCCAGGGCCGCGTAGTCCGCCAGGGAATGTGTCACCAGTTCCGGCAGCCCGGCGGCCCGTAGCAAGCTCTCCGCGACGCGGCCCGGAAACGCCCGGCCCGTGCATGTGATCACCGGGCATCCGGCCCAAAGTGCGTCGCTCGAGAGCGTGTGGGCATTGTACGGGAGGGTGTCGAGAAACAGGTCGGCGAGCTGGAATCGCGCCAGGTGCTCCGGATTCGGGAGGGACGGCGCGAACACCAACCGCGCGGATCCCCCAGCGAGCCGCGATTCCGCCTCGCGGCGAAGATTCGCCTCCGCCGTGGCGTTGGGCTCGAGTAGCCACAGTACGCTGCCCGGCAGACCCTCCAGGAGCCGCATCCAGACATCAAACATTGGCGCCGTAATTTTGTACGCGGAACTGAAGCAGCAGTAGACGAACCCGGCTTCCGGCAGGCCGCACGCGGAACGCGCCGGCACGCGTGCTGCGATCGGCCGCCGGCGGTCGTTCACCTGGTAGCAATCCGGAAGGTGCACGAGCTTCTCGCTGAAGTACGGCTGTTCGTCTGGCGGAACTACCACCGGATCCACCAATATGTAGTCCAGCGCGCCGCTTCCCATCGTACCCGGATACCCGAGATAGCTCACTTGCAACGGCGCCGGCCGGAAAACCAGGATCTCCGGCCGGGCATCGGTCGTGTAGCCCTTCAGGTCCACCAGAATGTCCACTCCCCCAGCTTCGATCCGGATGGCCGACTCGGCGTGGGAACAATCGAGCAGGTCCTCGAACTCGTCGAACGACTCCCGCAGCTCCCGGCGTGCCGCGCTCCCATCGTCGCGTCCGTAGGAATACCCCTTCACGCGAAATCGCCCGCGATCGTGCAACGGGAACAGTTCCGCGATGAGGTGCGCGGTCGCGTGTTCCTGAAAGTCTCCGGAAAGATAGCCAATCGTGATGCGGTCCGCATCCTTATCTTGGGACCGCGCGGGTCTTTGCGCAGCCACGCCCAGATGTTCGGCGGCCCAACGTTTGGCGCACAAGAATTGCTCGCGTGGCGTGGTGTCGAGGCTCAGGAAGATGAACGGATTCACTGCCGCCGACCCGGTCTCGACGATCTTCCTCAGTATCGCCGTCAAGTCGTTCAGCGGGCTCCAATTGCAGATCTGTTTCAATTGGTCCGCCAAATGGACGATGGCCGGCGCAAACTTTGGATCGATCGCCAGTGCCGCGCGAAGAGCGGCCACCGCTTCGTCGGGCCGGCCAAGGCGGCGCAGCGCGCTGCCCAGATTCCGGAAAGCCTCCGCGTAGTCGGGCCGCAGGCCCACGGCGGTGCGATAGCACGCTATGGCGTTGGTGAGCGAGCCTGCCATTTGCAGCAGGTTGCCCAGATTGTTGTGTGCCTCGGCAAGGTTCGGCGCAACCGCGATCGCTTGGCGGTACCGCGAGGCTGCTTCGTCGAACCGACCCTGTTGCGCCAACAGATTCCCAAAGTCGTTCAACGCCACCGCGAATTTCGGATCGGAGCGAACGGCCCGGCGCAGCAACTCCGTCGCTTCATCCCCGCGGCCTTGCCGAATCGCGGCGATGCCCAGCAGGTGCAGCGCTTGCGGCTGATCCGGCGCTGACTGTAGAATCTTGGTGCAGATCGCGGCGGCGTTGGCGAGGTCTCCCGACTGTGCCAACTCGCGCGCCCAGTCTAACGCCGCATCAAAGTTGGGAGGTTGCCGCACCGGATCAGTATAGCTGTCTGACTTCAAGAATTAGCAATCCGTGATAGACTGCTAGGAAACTGGGAGCCAAAATAGAAATCCCGGAAGAATCCCCGTGGGAGTAAACCCTGACACACCGAAAACTCTTTGTCACAGCCCTGTGCGTAGCGGCCGCGGCCGGTGGCCAGACTCCGCCCAAATACGATGCCGCGTTGGTGGAACGCGGCAAGACGACGTTTGTCGGCGCGTGCGGCTTCTGCCATGGCTCGAATGCGAAAGGCGGCGAGAAGGGGCCTGACCTGCTGCGCTCCGTCCTGGTGCTGGACGATGTCGATGGCAAGACCATCACACCCATCCTTATCAAGGGCCGCCCGGACAAGGGGATGCCGCGCTTTGCGTTCACGCCCCAACAGATCGGCGATATTGCGAACTTCCTGCATCAATCCATCTTGAATGTGGCGGACCGGGACAGCTACAAAACTCTGAACATTGTGACAGGGGACGCCAAAGCGGGTGAGGCGTACTTTAGCGGCAACTGTGCTTCGTGCCACTCGGCGGCGGGGGATTTGAAAGGCATCGCCACCAAATATGCGGAGCCCGTAACGCTGCAGGGGAAATTCCTGCAGCCACCTTACACCTGGACCGAGGGTACGCCTCCGCACCCAGTGGTGGCTTTCTCAGTGACCGTGACTCTGCCGTCGGGCGAGTCGTCCACTGGTACTCCAGTGAATTATGACGACTTCAATGTCAGTTTGCGCGAGGCAGATGGGACGTATCATTCATTCCTGCGGACCAGGACTTCGCCACGTGTCGAGCTCCATAACCGGTTGCAGGCGCATATGGATTTACTGCTGCGCTACACGGACGCCGACATCCACAATTTGACTGCTTACCTGGTGACCTTGAAATGAAGATCTCGTTCCTGCTGCCATTGCTTGCGGCGCCGTTGTTTGCGCAGATCCTGGATCCGGCTTTGCTTACCAAACCGGCTACGGATGCCTGGCCGACCTACAACGGCGATTACTCCGGCCGGCGCTTCAGCTCACTGCGCCAGATCGACAAGTCGAACGTGAAGAGCCTGAGTCTGGCCTGGATCTTCCGGATCAAAGTCGGCGCGACGCCGGGCGCGATTATTGGCGGTGAAGGCACGCTGCCCGAAGGTCCGCCGTCCGATCCGGGCGTTTCGACGATCAAGGCGACGCCTTTGATGGTGAATGGCATCCTCTATTTCTCGACGCCGGACAATGCCTGGGCGGTGGACGCGCGGTCCGGGCGCGAGTTGTGGCACTACACATGGAAGACGAAGGGCGGGATCCACATCGGCAACCGCGGCATGGGCATGTATGGCAACTGGCTCTATTTCGAGACGCCGGACAATTACCTGGTCTCATTGGATGCGCGGACGGGCAAGGAGCGGTGGCATAAGGAAATCGCCGATGTGAAACAGGAGTACTTCTCGACTCCGGCGCCGATTGTCGTCGATAACCACGTGCTGGTCGGCACGGGCGGCGACTCGCTGGACGTACCGGGATTTCTGGAATCGCACGATCCGGAGACAGGGGAGATTCAGTGGAAGTGGTGGAGCGCGCCGCTGAAACAAGGCGATCCGGGATTCGAGAGTTGGCCGGATGAATATTCGATGCGGCACGGCGGCGGCATGACCTGGTTGCCGGGCACATACGATCCCGAATTGCATTTGTATTTCCTGGGAACGGGAAATCCGAATCCGGTTTTGACGGGCCGCAGCCGGAAGGGCGACAACCTGTATACGTGTTCGATTGTGGCGCTGAACGTCGATACCGGAAAATTAGTGTGGCACTTCCAGCCTTCGCCGCACGATACGCATGACTGGGACGCGGCGCAGACGCCCATCCTGATCGATGCGGACCTGGACGGCAAGCCGCGCAAGTTGCTGGGTCAGGCGAATCGTAACGGCTATTTCTTTCTGCTCGACCGCACCAACGGGAAAGCCCTGGTGACCGCGCCGATGATTCACACCATGAACTGGTCGAAGGGCGTGGCTCCCAACGGACAGCCGATTCCCGATCCAGCCAAGGAGGCGACCGTGGACGGCGTACTGGTCTCGCCTTCGACCGGCGGGGCGACGAACTGGCCGCCTCCGAGTTTCGATCCGGAGACCGGATTGTTTTATGTGGGCACGTCAGAGCAGATGAGCATGTTCTACTTGACCGATACCGATCCTCATCCCGAAGGGTGGGGCGCGGCGGAACGCGATGCCGGGTATTTCGGCGGCGACCTGAATGCGATCGACTTCCGCACGGGGAAGATTGCCTGGAAGCACCACTATCCGTTTGGCGGTGGTCCGGTGGGAATTTTGACCACAGCGGGGGAGTTGCTTTTCACCGGCGATGGCGCGCAACATTTGGTGGCTTTCGATCCGGCGAACGGGGATATTCTGTGGCATTCGGGGCTCGCGGACGATTTGAGCAACGGGCCGGAGACTTACATGCTCGATGGGCGGCAATACGTGGTTGTGGGAGCTGGGGATTCGCTATACGCGTTTAGCCAGCAGGAGTAGCGGCGGGCCGACTCAGCGAGCGAACTCAGTCGCCGGATCGTACCGCCCTTAGTCTTCGCCCACGTTCTTGGCCCCCGCCCCCCCGTTTTCCTCTGAGTGATTCCTCGGTTCTCCCCTTTTATCTCGCGCACCCCTGGGACGGCCAACGGGTTGCTTCAAATTCGCTAATGCGATACGATCTCTTTTACAAGACAGGGTTACCATTTAAACGACAAGGACTCCCATGATCTCGCGCAAACCAAGGTTGGGCACAGGCATCGGTTTTTTCTCGTGGCTGCGGGTCCAACCCTACTTGCTGCCTTTGTGGCTGGCGATGGGGGCCTTCCCGGCGTGGGCACAAACGGGAGCGAGCCTTTCCGGCGTAGTCACGGACCCAACCGGCGCAGCCCTTCCCGGTGTCGCGGTGACCATCCGGAACGTCGGCACCGGGGCTGCGCGCACCGTCGCCACCGACGGCGGCGGGCACTTTCAGGCGTCCGGCCTGCCTCCTGGGCCCTCCGACATTCGAGCCGCAAAACAAGGTTTCGCCGATGAAACGCGCACGGGAGTCAGCTTGGCGCTTGGCCAGGACACTTCGGTTGACATTCAGATGCACTCGAACACCCCCGACGCCTGCGCCAGCGGCCACGAGTTCTTGACCACCGATTGCACCCTGACCTGGCACGGCATCACGCTGTACGGTGCGTATGACGTGGGCGTCGGCTGGGTCAGTCACGGCTTACCGGAAAACGCCACTAATTATGAGGGCGAATCTCTGGTGAACCGAAACGGCTATCAACATCGATTCCTCATCGCACCCAACAACCTGTCGCAGACCGGTCTGGGCATCCGGGGCAAGGAAGAGTTTATGCCTGGCTGGTTCGTGGTATTCAACGCTTCCACCGGCGTCAATCCGCAGTCCGGCCAACTCGCTAACGCGTCAGTCACCGACATCGCCAACAACGGCCTTCCCAGGAGAAGCTATTCGATAGCCATCGACGGCGCACGCGCCGGCCAACCCTTCAATGACGAATTCTATGCCGGTATATCGTCCACGTATCTCGGCACGCTGACCTTCGGCCGCCAGCGCGCTCTCGGCACCGATGCGATGCTGGCTTACGATCCGGCCGGCGGCAGCTATGCCTTTTCGTACATCGGGTATAACGGCACGATGGCCGGCGGCGGCGACACCGAGGACAGCCGTTGGGACGACGCCCTGAAGTATCGCCTCACCTATGGCCCGGTGCATTTCGGCGCGATGTATAAATTCGCCGACGGTTCCGGCGGTTGCTACTCGGCCTCCGCAACCTGGACGGCCGCCACCTGTACGCCGGAAGCGGCGCATAACAACGCCTATGGCTTCGACCTCGGCGGAGGCTACGGCAAGTTCTCCGCCGACGTCGTCTACCAACATTACAACCAGGCGGTCAGCGTGCTGAATCCCCTACTGGGGCCTCAGAGTCCGACGCAGTCCTATCAGTCGACCACCGACAGCATCAATACGAACCCCATCAACGGCGCCAATCTGATCGGAACGACCAATACCGTAGATGGCATCGTGACCGACAACCGCGCCATTATGTTTGCCGCCAAGTATACGTGGGACCCGCTTAAGTTGTTTGCCGGCTACGAATCCATCCGGCAGGATAACCCGTCGAACCCATTGGGCGTGGGCGCCTTGGACCAGGGCGGTTATCTCATGAGCGGCGTCGAAGACGACAATCTTGATTCCCCCAAACACGTGCAGATCTGGTGGACGGGCGCGAAATACGCCATCGACAGCAAAACCGATATCACTTTATCCTGGTATCATCAGTTGCAGAACGACTTCCGTATTCCGACCACCTGCTCGCCCGAAGCCGGTTTCCGCAGTTCCTGCGCGGGCACCCTCAACGAGGAGTCGCTCTATGTGGATCATCACTTCACCAAGCGTTTCGACGGTTTTGCCGGAGTTGCGTATTCCTACGTGAGCGGCGGTCTGGCCATCGCCATTCCGCATGGCCCCGGCGTCCCTTATAACTACGACAACAACCTGGCTCCGACAGTTGGTGGCCGTTTCACCTTCTGATTGTTTCCGCGGTCCGTGCCGCCTGCCGTATTCGAAACAGCGACCTGTCCGAGCGAATGTAGATCGAATCGCCGGCCAGCGCTAGAGACGCCACCACGAGCTCGCCCACGGAGTTCTTCTCGATTACCGTGAATGCGGGTCCAGCCTTCACAATGTAGGTATCGCCTTCTTCGCTGGTGACCAGGATCTTGCCGTCGAATGCCACCATCGAAGAGGTGAACTGAACAGGATCGGGTAAGCGCTGCCCCTCGTACTTCGCCTCGCCGGTCTTCGCGTCCAGGCAGGTAAGCATTCCCGCGTCCGACATCAGGTAGAGATAGCCGTCATAGAACAATGGCGACGGGACGTAGCTGGTTCCTTTGCTGTAACTCCACGCCACCCGGTTCTCTCCCGCGGCGGGAGTCAGGCGGATCGCCAGCGTATTCTTCCGGGGGTGTCCGACCGAGGCAAAGACCATGCCCGCTCCGATTTCGCGCTGTTCGTCAGCCTGGAGGGCGAACCTATGCACCAGTTTGGCCCGCCCATCAACCTGCACCTCGACGCGCCCTTCTACGTGGGTATAGGCTCTTGCTCGCATCTGCCGGACAAGATCGATACCGTAATCCTCTCTAACGTCGTTCTCGAAAACTCCGCAGGCAAGGTCCGGTAGAACGGCAACCGAAAATCGACCAAACGGGAGCGGGCGAAAACTCGTCATAGGGTCATGGAGCGGATCGCAATTATCGCCCTTGTAGCCGGCGCCCTGCTGGCTCAGCCGCAGGACGGCCGTCCGGCTTACGAGGTAGCCTCCATCAAACCAAACAATTCCGGCGGCGGCGGCAGCAGGACGAATGGATCCAGGGGGCAGATTGTCTTCATCAACCAGACGCTGAAGCGCCTCATCGAACGGGCATACACCGCCAAGCCCTTTCAGGTGACCGGCCCCGGCTGGCTGAACGACGTGCGCTTCGACATCGCCGCCAAGTATCCCTCGGAGACGAACAAAGACGACCGCCCCATCATGCTGCGCACTCTGCTTGAAGATCGTTTTAAGCTGGCCGTGCATCACGAATCGAAAGACATGCCCGGTTATGCGCTCGGGGTGGCGAAGGGAGGCTTCAAACTCAAACCCGCCGAGAGGAGTGGCTCATCCGGCACCAGCCGCAGCGGCGGGCGCGTCGAGACCCTGACGGCGAAGAAGTCGTCGATGGCGGATCTGGCCGACGACGTAGCGCGCAGTTTAGGCGAGATGGTCGTCGATAAGACCGGCATCGAGGGTGTCTACGATTTCGAGCTTCACTTCACCACCGAGGACCTGAGCTCCAATACCACTGATGCCGGCAGTATCCCGTCGCTGTTCACCGCGCTCAAGGAGACCCTGGGCCTGCGCTTGCAACCGGAAAAGGTTCCTGTCGATATCATCGTGGTGGATCATGTGGAACGGGTTCCGACCGGCAACTAGCGCAGTGCGTCCGATCCGTTTCTCCGCGAACGGCGCGAGGGCATGTGCCTGGTCCATACACGCCTGGAGGGCGGCCAATCATGGCCGCAGCCGCCTTTTGAGGCGGCTGGACCCGCTAGAGAGCGGGTCCGCGGGCTGGATAGCCCGCCCCACGGTGGCGTCCACATAATCGTGAATCCGCACGACGCACTCGACGAGCATCGCTGCCACCGCCAAGCTGCAAAACTCGGGCTGACGCCTGAATCAGCTACAGTAATGAAGTGATTCGATGTGCCGTGTTGCTGCCGCTGTGTGCCAGCGCGCTGGCCCAGACCGATTGGCCATCTTACGGAAACGATCCCGGTGCGACGCGCTTTTCCACCTTGCGGCAGATCCACTCAACCAACGTCGCACAGTTGAAACCGGCGTGGTTATTCCGCACGGGAAAGCCGGGTTCCGAAGCGGTGCCTATTGTCGTGGGCGGCGTCATGTATTTTACGGCCCCCGACGGCGTGTATGCGCTGGTGCCGGAAACTGGCGCATTGCTCTGGAAATTTAACGCACAGCCCATGGCTCTTCGCGGCTTGGCCTATTGGCCGGGCGCAAACAGCCTGCACCCGCGCTTGTTCACCGGCAACGGCCATTTCCTGTTAGCTCTGGACGTGACCACAGGCAAGCCCTCTCCCGGATTCGGTGCCGAAGGCCGCGTAGACCTGAAGCCGGGCGTGTTGGGGGGATTGAAGGATGGGCGGTATGCGTTGGAGTCGCCGCCAGCCGTATTTGGCGACCTGGTCATCACCGGATGCAGCAACGGAGAGGGTTCGCCGAGCGCTGGCGCTTACGGAGACATTCGCGCTTGGGATGCCCTTACGGGAAAGCTGCGATGGACCTTCCACACGGTGCCCCGGCCTGGGGAAGCGGGAGCCGAGACATGGCCCGCGGACGGCTGGCAGAATCGATCGGGAACCAATGTGTGGGGATTCTTCACGATTGACGTGGCGCGCGGGATAGTCTATGCGCCCCTGGGTGCGCCGACCTCGGACTTCTATGGTGCGGATCGAGTCGGGGATGGCCTGTACGGCAACTCGCTGGTCGCGCTGGACGCGCGCACCGGCACGGTGCGATGGTACCGGCAGTTGGTGCACCACGATCTCTGGGATTATGATCTGGCCGCGCCGCCGGCGCTGTTTGACATTCGTCGCGGCGGCACGATTCCGGCCGTGGCCGAGATCACGAAGATGGGTCTCTTGTTTGTATTGAATCGGGTGACTGGTGAGCCGGTCTTCGGTATCGAAGAGCGCCCTGTGCCCCAATCGACGGTACCTGGCGAAGTGACCGCCAAGACCCAGCCCTTTCCCCTGAAGCCGCCGGCGCTGGCGAAGGACACGTTTCGCATCGATGAAATGTATGACCGTTCGCCTGAGCACGCACGCCTCTGTAAAGCGTTGTTCGAAGCGAATCGGATGAAGGTGGGCGGGCCGTATACGCCACTGCCCGCGGAAGGAAACGCATTATTTTTTCCGAGCACACTCGGCGGGGGGAACTGGGGCGGTGTGTCGATTGATCCTTCGCTCGATTTGTTATTTGTGAACGTGATGAACGTGGGACAGTGGGGCCACATGGAGAAGCGGGGTACGGAGTACGCGCGGACCTCGGCCTACGGTCCGTACGCGCGGTTTTGGGACCCCGCTACCCGCATACCGTGCCAGAACCCGCCATTTGGCGAGTTGGTCGCGGTGGATCTGGCGTCCGGAAACATTGCCTGGCGATCGGTGCTGGGGACAATCGAGGCACTCGAAGCCATCGGTGTGAATAACACGGGAACGCTAAACCTCGGAGGGAGCATGGCGACGTCTGGCGGTCTCGTGTTTATTGGCGCGACCAATGATTCGCGATTTCGGGCTTTTGATTCGCGGAGCGGGAAGTTGCTTTGGGAAACACCATTGGAGGCCAGCGCACACACCAGCCCGATTACCTATATGGGGCGCGATGGAAGGCAGTACGTGGCGATCATGGCCGCCGGGGGAGGTGGGTTCCTCGGTGGCGGGTTGAGCAATAGCCTGGTGGCCTTTGCGCTACCCGATGTCCCCCGGAAACCGTTACCGGCGTCCGTTTCGCAGGCGGTGGCTGCGGCGGCGATGGCCGCGCGCGGTCAACCGAAAGTCGGCGATTTTACGCCGGTTGTTTTGCCGGCCGGCGGTGCGAGGGCGTTAGTCGAAAAAACCTGCGGGACCGGCTGCCATTCCATAGAGGTGGTGACCACCCAGCGCATGAATGCCACGCAATGGAGCGAAATCGTGCAACATATGGTGGCGCGGGGTGCGCAGGCATCGGATGAAGAAGTGAAGGTTATCGCGGAGTATTTGGCAAAGACGCTGCACAACTGAGGAAATCACACTGCCGGGCAGGCCCGTTCGCCCAAACCGCCCCCCACCCCTGATAAACTCATAGAACATGCGCAAAATCGGACTCCTTTACGGCATGGAATCCACCTTTCCCCCCGCCCTGGTGGACCGCATCAACTCCTTCAACATCCCCGGCATCCACGCCGAAAGCATCCTCATGGGCGGCGTCGGCATGGCCCAGCCCAGCGGCTACCGCGTCATCGTCGACCGCATTTCGCAGGACATCCCGTTCTATCGTTCCTACCTGAAGAACGCGATCCTCGGCGGTACCATCGTCATCAACAATCCCTTTTGGTGGAGCGCCGACGACAAGTTCTTCAACTACGCCCTGGCCGAGCGCATCGGCGTCGCCGTGCCCCGCACCGTGCTCCTGCCGCACAAGCAGCATCCGCCTTCCACCACCGAGCGCTCCATGCGGAACCTCATGTATCCCCTTAACTGGGATGAGATCTTCGATTACGTCGGCTTCCCCGCCTTCCTGAAGCCGCACGCGGGCGGCGGCTGGAAGAACGTCTATAAGGTGGATAACCCCCACGAGCTCTTCGCCGCCTATGATCAGACTGGCGATCTCTGCATGACCCTCCAAAAAGCCGTGGACTTCACCGACTATTTCCGCTGCTACGTCATCGGCCAGGAAAAGGTGTGGGTCATGCGCTACGATCCCAAGCAGCCGCACGCCGATCGTTACGTGAAAAACCCTCCGCCCATCGAACCGGCCATCTATGAGCGTGTAGTCGGCGATGCGCTGAAGCTCTGCCGCGCGCTGGGTTATGACATGAATACCGTCGAGTTCGCGGTCGAAAACGGCGTGCCGTACGCCATCGACTTCCTGAACCCGGCCCCCGATGCCGACATCCATTCCGTCGGCCACGAGAACTTCGAGTGGGTGGTCAACGCCATCGCCGAGCTTGCCATTAAAAAGGCGCTGAGCGACGAAAATCCCGCCCGCGAATACCGCTGGTCCAACTTCCTGGAAGGAGCCCCCGCATGAAGCCTAGCCTGAACATCGGCATCGAGGAAGAATATCAAACCATCGACCCCGAAACCCGCGACCTCCGCTCCCATATCGGCCTGGAAATGATCGAAAAGGGCAAAGCCGTCCTCACCGAGCGCGTCAAGCCCGAAATGCATCAATCCGTCATCGAAGCCGGTACCGTCGTCTGCCGCGACATCAAAGAAGCCAAGGCGGAGATCTACATGATCCGCCGCAGCCTGATCGGCCTCGCCAAGCAGAACGGCCTGCGCCTGGCCGCCGCCGCCTCCCACCCCTTCGCCGACTGGAGCAAGCAGGAAATCCACCCCGACGAGCGCTACCAAACCATCGTCGAAGACATGCAGATGGTCGCGCGCGCCAACCTCATCTTCGGCCTGCACGTCCACATCGGCATCGAAGATCCCGAAACCGCCATCCACATCATGAACGCCGCGCGCTATTTCCTGCCGCATATCCTGGCGCTCTCCACCAATTCGCCCTTCTGGCGCGGCATCGATACCGGCTTGAAATCCTACCGCTGCAAGGTCTTCGACAAGTTTCCCCGCACTAATATCCCGGATTATTTCCCCAGCTACGGCGAATACGAAAGTTTCATCAACCTGCTGGTCAAGACCAAGTGCATCGATAACGCCAAGAAAATCTGGTGGGATATCCGCCCGCATCCCTACTTCAGCACCCTCGAATTCCGCGTGTGCGACATCCCCATGCGCGCAGAAGAAACCATCGCGCTCGCCGCGCTCATCCAGGCGACCGTGGCCAAGCTCTACAAGCTGCACTCCATGAATCAAGGGTTCCGGCTGTACCGCCGCGCGCTCATCATGGAGAATAAATGGCGCGCCCTGCGCTACGGTATCGACGGCAAGCTCATCGATTTCGGCAAGCGCGTCGAGGTCCCTATGCGCGAGCTCATGGACGAATACTTTGAGATTATCGACGACGTCGTCGACGAATTAGGCAGCCGGGAAGAGATTAACTACATCCGCGAAATACTCAAGAATGGAACCGGCGCGGATCGCCAGTTGCGCGTCTGGAATGAAACCCACGATATGAAAAAAGTAGTCGACTACATCGTCGAAGAGACCGAAGCGGGCAT
Source organism: Bryobacterales bacterium (assembly GCA_963707465.1). Classification (GTDB taxonomy): domain Bacteria; phylum Acidobacteriota; class Terriglobia; order Bryobacterales; family Bryobacteraceae; genus Bog-159. The sequence continues at coordinate 118,421 of CAVPQK010000028.1, read as the reverse complement.
CTACGATTCCGAGGAGAGAGGGGTATCCGCCCGGTGAATCCAGCTCTAAATAAGGTAGCCGTCGAGCCTTCGCTCATCGAAGGATCGCGCAACGCCGTCGCCGTCTGCCTCCGCATCCAGCCGCAGGAAAAGGTGACCCTGATCACCGACCATGCCTCCATCGAAATCGCCGCCGCGCTGGCCGCGGAACTCGACAGCATCGGCGCGCCCTATCGCCCCTGGATCCTGGAGGAAGTGGCCCCGCGCCCCCTTGCGCAGATGCCGCCGCCGGTGCTCGACGATCTCGAATCCAGCCAGGTGAGCATCTTCGCCGCCCAGGCGCAGGCTAATGAGCTCCATTCGCGCATGCAGATGACCGAGGTGGTCACCCGCCGCCAGATCCGTCACGCCCACATGGTCAATATCACCAAGCAGATCATGCGCGACGGCATGCGCGCCGACTTCCGCGAAGTGGACCGCATCAGTCTGCAGGTGATCGAGATCGCCCGGGCTGCCGCCCTGGTCCGCGCCAAAACGCCCGCCGGCACCGACCTTGTTGCCGAGATGAACCCCGATTACAAGTGGCTCAAAACCAGCGGCATCATCAGCCAGAATACCTGGGGCAATCTGCCGGGCGGCGAGATCTTCACCGCCCCCGGCGAGGTCAACGGTACCTTCGTGGTGGATGGCGTGGTCGGCGATTACCTGTGCGCCAAATACGGTGACCTGCAGGGCGCGCCGCTCACCATCCGCGTCAAAGGCAACCGGCTCGTCGAAGCGCACTGCGCCAACCATGCCCTGGAAGACGAATTCTGGCGCTATACCCATACCGACGAAAACAGCGACCGCGTCGGCGAGTTCGCCATCGGCACGAACATCGGAGTACGCGACGTGATCGGCAACATTCTCCAGGATGAGAAAATTCCGGGCGTCCACATCGCCTTTGGCGATCCCTACGGCAGTTATACCGGCGCTCCCTGGCGCTCGACCACCCACATCGACGTGGTGGGCCGCAAATTCGACATTTGGGCCGACGACCGCATGATCATGCGCGCCGGCGAATTCACGCTGGAGGGCGGGCAATCCTGCCCGGGGTCCCCTCTGGGGGCGGCTTTCAGCCGGCCAGAAGCATGATCCCCGCTCTCCGCGAGTCCTTCAACGCCGCCTTCACGCCGCAGAAATACGCCGCGTTCATCGCCCGCATGGAAGCGCAATCCGGCACTCCGCTAGCCTTCCGCCATAGTGAAACCCCCTGCTTCTTCCCCGCCGCGCTCGTCGAAGCCATGGCCCGCGACGGCGCGGAACTGATCCAACAGTTGACGTCTCCCGAGTATCTGGCCATGGCTCGTCAGGCCGTCCCGCCGCAATTCGATGTGCCCGGCGAGCCCGACCACCCCCTCTTCCTCCAGGTGGATTTCGGCCTCGTCCGCGAAGCGCCCGGACAAATCGCCCCGCGCCTGGTCGAGATTCAAGCCTTCCCCTCGCTTTACGCCTATCAGCCCGTGCTGTCGCAAGTCTACATCGACGCCTATGGCCTCGATCCGAACCTGCGCTACCTGATCGGCGGCCTCGACCTCCCCGCCTACAAGGCCCTGTTAGGCCACGCCATTCTCGGTGGACACGATCCCGAAAACGTCATCCTGATGGAGATCGATCCGCTCCACCAGAAGACCCTCGCCGATTTCGTGCTCACCGAACGCATGTTCGGCGTGCGCGCCGTCTCGATCACCCAAATCCGCAAAGAGGGCAAGCGTCTCCTCTACGAGCGCGACGGCCGCATGATCCCCATCCGCCGCATCTACAACCGCGCCATCGTCGACGAACTGCAGCGCCGCGGCATCGTCCCGGCCTTCGATTTCCGCGATGAATTGGACGTCGAATGGGCCGGCCACCCCAACGACTATTTCCGCGTCAGCAAATTCTCCATCCCCTACCTGCGGCATCCCTCGGTGCCCCAGACCTGGTTCCTCGACCAACTCCAGCACATCCCGCAGGACACGCATAACTACGTGCTGAAGCCGCTCTACTCCTTCGCCGGTCTGGGCGTGCGCATCGGCCCCTCCCGCGAAGAAATCATGGCCATCCCCGCCGCCGACCGCCGCAACTACATCCTGCAGGAGCGCGTCAACTTCGAGCCTGTCATCGATACACCGCACGGCAAAACCATGGCTGAAATCCGCATCATGTATATCTGGCTCGACGAACTCCGTCCCGTCTCCCTCCTGGTCCGTATGGGCCGCGGCACCATGATGGGAGTGGATCACAACAAGAATCTGGAATGGGTCGGAGCCTCCGCCGGCCTTATATTCTGACTTCTGCCTCCTGACCCCTCTTTATAACGGTGTAGTTCCTGCGTGAACGGCTGCCAGCGCTTGGTCCATCGTGGCTACTGAACCGCCGTGTGTCCGCCCCGACAGCACAAGGTACGCGTCAGCGATCTGCCTGTGCCCGGTGATTCCCTAGGTTGACATGTCGAGATAGGAAAGGTCATCCGGCCGGAATTCGTGCCGCGGAAGGGAGGAAATGGATTCGAGCAGAAGCTCGCCTTGCGTGATGGGGCATGTTGCAAACCGGTATCCCTTCACGAACCACGCGGCCGCGCGCGTTCAGACTGTGCTCGGGGTGCGCCAGTGCGATGAGGACATGGGAGTCGAGCCAGTAGATCTTACTCTTCGTCGTCGAGAGCCTTGACGTCCTCGCTGCTCACGGGACGGGCGCACCGGAAAATGGGGAAACCGTAATCGCTCATCTTTATGGATGCGTCTTTGGCCCCTCTCGACGATTGCAGAATGAGGTCGCCAACCACTCGTCTGAGGCTGCGGTTCCGATCCCGGGCAGGTTGCCCAGCAGTTTTCCCGCAGACAATACGCTTTCCTTCCGTCTCCTGCCTCCTGACTCCTGCCTCCTGACTCCTGTCTCCTCCCCGCCGTCTGCTATACTCCCAGATCCATGTCTCCATCGGAACACGGCCCCTTCCACCCCGCCGCCCGGCCCTATCGTTTCATCATCCTGGCCTTCGCCGCCCTGATGGCCTTCGGCAGCTACTTCGCCTACGATAGCGTCGGCGCCATCGAGACCACCCTCATCCGGGTCTTCCACACCGATCGCGCCGCCATCGGGACCATGTACACCATGTACAGCGTGGCCGCCGTCGTCGCCGTCGGGCTCGGCGGCGTCCTCATCGATCGCGTGGGCGTTCGCCGCGCCAGCCTGATTTTCTCCGCCTTCGTGGTGGCCGGCGCCTCTATGGTCGCCTGGGCGCCCAGCCTGCCGGTCCTGTATGCCGGCCGCGTACTCTTTGGCATCGGCTCCGAGTCCATGATCGTTGCCCAGAGCGCCATCACCGCGCGCTGGTTCACCGGCAAGGAACTGGCCCTGGCATTCGGCATCACCCTGACCATCGCGCGCCTCGGCACCCTGTTTTCCTTCAACACGGAAGAGCTGCTGGCCGCCCGCTTGGGCTGGCGCGGCGCGCTCTGGATCGCCGCCGCGCTGTGCCTGTTCAGCCTGCTGTGCAACTGGATCTACACCATCATGGATCGCCACGCCGAGCCTATCTTGAAGCTGCCCGAAGCCGGCTCAGGCGACAAAATCGCCTGGAGCGACGTCGGCAAGTTCCGCCCCTCCTACTGGTACGCCGTCGGTATCTGCGTCACTTTCTACTCCGCTATCTTCCCCTTCACCGCGCTGGCCACCGACTTCTTCCACGATAAGTGGGCCATGCCCATGGCGTCCGCCGAGGGTCTCGGCTTCTTTGCCGGCGTGTTCTTCAACCTGACCCACATGTTCACCACCGCCCAGGGCGTCACCTCCATCATCATCGCGGCTTCCATGGTGCTCGCGCCCTTCGCCGGCAACCTGGTCGATCGCATCGGCCGCCGCGCCACGCTCATGGTGGCCGGCTCTCTCCTCATCGTCCCTGCCCACCTGCTTCTGGGCCTGACGCACCTGTGGCCGGTCGTCCCCATGATCGTGCTGGGCGCGGCTTTCGTGCTGGTCCCCGCCTGCATCTGGCCATCCGTGCCGCTCATCGTGGACGCCCGCTGCGTGGGCACTGCCTTCGGCCTGATGACCGCCATCCAGAATCTGGGCCTCGGCGCCTTCCCCTACGCCAACGGCGCCCTCCGCGACGCCACCCATGGCTACGCCGCCAGCCAGATTATGTTCGCCGGGCTCGGCTTCTGCGGCCTGATCTTTTCGCTTCTGCTCCTGCGCGCCGACCGCCGCGAAGGAGGCCGTCTGGAACGTGCCAAGTAATTCTTTGCGTCCTTTGCGGTCCCCTAGGCGCCTTTGCGAGGAATCCGAAGTATAATCGGGCTTCCGGCGCGTTGCCCAAACAGAGAGGAACTCCCAGACGATGTTGACACCAGCCCTGCTGCTGCTAGCTGCCACTCATGCATCCCGCATCACCGCGCTCGACTGGCTCACGATCGCGATATATTTCGGAATTCTGCTGGGCGTGGCTACCTGGGTGGTCCGCCGCGCCAAGGACTCCGCCGCCGACTACTTCCTGGCCGGCCGCAACCTGGGCTGGTGGGTCATCGGCGCATCCATCTTCGCCTCCAACATCGGCTCGGAACACATCGTCGGACTAGCCGGCTCCGGCGCCACCAGCGGCGTCGCCATGGCCCACTATGAGCTGCACGCCTGGTGCCTCCTGCTGCTGGCCTGGGTCTTCGTGCCCTTCTACATGCGCTCCATGGTCTTCACCATGCCGGAATTCCTGGAGCGCCGCTTCAACGAAAAATCCCGTTACGTCCTCTCCATCGTCTCCATCATCACGTTCATCATTTCCAAGATCGCCGTCGGTATCTTCGCCGGCGGCGTGGTCTTCGGCACGCTGTTCCCGGATATGTCCATCACTCTCGGCGGCGTCACCATCGACAGCTTCTGGATCGGTTCCGTGCTGGTGATCCTGCTCACCGGCCTTTACACCACCCTTGGCGGCATGCGCGCCGTGGCCTACAACGACGCCGTGCAGGTAACCGTCCTCATCTTCGGATCGTTCCTGCTGACCGCCTACGGCCTGGTCCGCCTCGGCGGCTGGAACGAGCTACGCCACATCTGCGGCTCCGACATGTTCAACCTGTGGAAGCCGCTCATCCCGCACGGCGTCGAAGGCACCTGGGCGCCCGTCCTGCAAACCAATGCCGCCGGCGCCGTCACCAAAGAAGCCTGGTATTTCAACGACAACTTCCCTTGGCTCGGCATGCTCTTCTGCGCCCCCATCATCGGCATGTGGTACTGGTGTACCGACCAATACATCGTCCAGCGCGCCTTGGGCGCTCCCAATGAGACCATCGCCCGCCGCGGCAGTATCTTCGCGGCGTTCCTCAAACTCTTCCCCGTGTATCTGTTCATCATTCCGGGCCTGATCTGCTACGCCCTGGCCAAGAGCGGCAAGGTACCTGAGTTGGCGGCCATGGTCACCCCCGATGGCAAGTCCATACCGGCGCTCTCCAACGCCGCCTTCCCCATGATGGTGCAGTATCTGTTGCCTCCGGGGATTCGCGGCATTGTGGTTGCCGGATTGCTTTCCGCCTTAATGGGCTCACTGGCGGGAGTGTTCAACGCCTGCTCCACGCTGTTTACCGTGGACTTGTATCAGAAGTGGAAACCGCAGGCTTCGCAGCATCAACTCGTGCGCACCGGCCGTTTCGCCACCACCGTCATGGTCTTGATTGCCCTGGCCTGGATTCCGGTCATCAAGAACGCCGGCGGCCTGTACACTTACTTGCAGTCCGTGCAAGGCTATCTGGCGCCGCCCATCTTTGTGGTGTTCTTCCTCGGCGTCTTCTTCAAGCGGATGAACGGCGCGGGCGCTCTCTGGGCCATGATCGTAGGCTTCGCGCTGGGAATCTTCCGCATGACGGTCGACACGCCGGTCAGCATGGGCATCGGCGGCTTCCACGGCTACGAGCCGGGATCGTTCCTGTGGGTCGTCAATAACATCTACTTCCAATACTTCAGCGTGCTCATCACGCTTGTATCGGCCATAGTCATGGTCACGGTAAGTTTTGCGACGGCTGCGCCGGACATGCGGAAGATCCAAAGCCTGACTTTCGGCACCGCCACTGCTGCCGACCGCGCCAAGACCCGCGCAGGCTGGAGCTGGAAAGAGGTCGCCGCCTCCGGCGTCGTGCTCCTCTGCATATTAGGCGGCTATCTCTACTTCCGCGGCTGATCGTCGTGGGGCAGGCCCTCGGCCTGCGGCGGCCTCTCAGGCCGCCTTCGCACGGCTCACTGCGGAGTAGCTTGCCCTCAGCTATGGGGTGACCTGGAAGCTCTGATTCACCGGTGTGGCCGCAGAATAGTCTGCATCGCCGGTCTGCGTCGCGCGGATCGTACAGCGGCCCGTGGCGACCAGCGTCACGGTGTTTCCGGACACCGTGCAAATCGTTGTTGTCGTGGAGGCAAAGCTCACGGCCAGTCCGGAACTCGCCGTCGCACTGACCGCGAACGGCGGCGTGCCCAACGGCTTATTCGACAGCGCGCCAAACGTGATCGACTGGCTGCCTTTGGTCACCTGGAAGCTCTGGCTTACAGGCGTGGCTGCCGCGTAGTCCGCATTGCCTGCCTGTGTCGCGCGGATCGTACAGCGGCCTACGGCGACCAGCGTCACAGTATCTCCGGACACCGTGCAAATCGTCGCGGTCGTGGAGGCAAAGCTCACGGGAAGTCCGGAACTCGCCGTCGCGCTGATCGCAAATGGCGTGGTTCCGAACGCCTGGCTTGGTAGCGCGCCAAATGTGATCGTCTGGCTGTCTTTAGTCACCTGGAAGCTCTGCGTTACCGGCGTAGCGGCCAGATAGTTGGCATTACCCGGCTGGCTCGCCTGGATCGAGCATTGCCCTACCGCGACCAGCGTCACGGTGTTTCCGGACACCGTGCAAATCGGCTTGGTTGCCGATGCGAAGCGCACCGGCAGGCCGGAAGTCGCCGTGGCGCTAACAACGAATGGCGGTGTGCCGAAAGGCTGGTTCGGCAGGGGAGCGAAAGCGATTGTCTGGCTGCCTTTGGCGATCGAAATGGCCGAGCTGATGGCCGATGTCAAGCCGGCGGCCGAGGCGGTCAGCGTGTAGCTGTTGACAGCGTTGAACACCAGGTTGCTAAACGTGGCGATCCCGCCAACCGCATTCACGGTCAGCGTGCCGCCAACTCCGGCCGGGCTCGAGGCAATCGTCACCGCCGCGGTCGACCCTGAAACCACGCTCCCTGAGGCGTTCTCCACCTGCACTACCACGTTGCCGATCGGCGATCCCACCGTGCCGCCCGTCGGCTGCTGGGTTAACTGCAACTGCGTAGGCGTACCGGCGAAAACGGGCGCGTCCATGGTGTGAACGACCTCGGCGATATTCAGCATGGTCGCTGGATTCGGCACCGGGGCATCCGTGGTGTGAATCACTTCGTTGATGGCAAGATTTTGGGTCGCAATTCCGGTCCCCGTCAGCGTGGCCGTTTGCGGCTGCCCGGGGGCGTTGTCGGCCACCGAGAGCGTCGCCGTGTAGTTGGTCCCCGCGAGCGGCGTGAAGGTGACGTAGATGTAACAGCTCGATGCCGCGGCGAGCGAGGTGCCGCACGCGTTTGACGCCGCAAAGATGCCAAACGCGCTGGCTTCCGCGCCGGTGATGCTGGGGACGATGCCTGTGAGCGTCGCGGTGCCGGTGTTGGTGAGAGTGACGGCCAGCGGACCCGAAGTGGAGTTGATGTTCTGGTTGGCGAATACAGCGGGATTCGGCGCAAGGGATCCGTTGGGCACGCCGCCAATGCCGGTGACGGCAAAGCTCACCGGCTGACTCACTCCGTTGCCGACTGAGGTGAAGCTGATCGTACCGTTGTAAGCCTGCGACAGCGTGGGATCGAATGTGATGCTGAGCTGGCAGGAAGCGCCCACCGCAAGGCTGGCGGGACAGTTGCCAAGGCCCGCGCTGAACGCGCCGTTGTTTGAGCTGGGAGCTGGGACGGTGGCCGCGTAGATGTAGCCGGTGTTGGTGAGCGTCTCGCTCATCACGGCTGGAATATTGAGCTGCTGGTTCCCAAACGCCAGCGGGTTCGGCGTGGCTACGATCCATGCGCCGTCCATATAACCGGAGAGCGCGATGTTGGATACCGCGGCCGGCTGGTTCAGCGAATTGGTGGTGACGGCGATGCTGCCCGTTACCGTGCCCACATGCACCGGCGTGAGGACCACCTCAACTTCGCAATAGGCGCCCGGCAAAATCACCATTGCGCCGGCGCAGTTGTTGCCCGAAGCCTGCTCGATGGCAAATCCGGAAGCGGAGCCGGTAAGCGCGATATTCGAAACGGTCAGCGCCTCGTTGCCGCCGTTATAGATCTGGATGGTTTGCGGGGCGCTGGCGACGCCCACGGTGGACTGCAATCCGAAGTTGATCGCGCCCTGGGAACGGTCCACTTTGTCCAGGTTCTGGTAGTTGCCCACATACAGCATGCCGTTCGATCCGAGGCCGAGTCCGGTAGGGTTGGCCGTGGGATCGAGCGACGCCTGCGAAGCGGCATAACTCGCGGCCGGCAGTTCGGCGACGCCGCCTCCCGCGTATCGCGTGGCGTAGACGGAATCGGCCGCATCGACAGCCAGGCCAGTCGAGACGCCTACCGCTGTGTTGATCTGGGCTTGGACGCCGCCGAAGGGGATCTCGAAGAGGACGTCATTTCCGCTGAAAAATACATCTCCGGCGCCGTCTACGGCGATTTGAGGAATCCCGGTGATGGCCGCGCTGAAGGCAGTGGTCACCAGGCTCCCGCCGGACGTGAATTCGAACAGATTGTTGCACCTGGTCTCGATGGTGAAGACACCGCCTTTGGAGTCGGTCGCGACTCCAAAGAGATTTTCAAATTTTGAGCAGTAAGACATCGGTACCAGCGGGAGCGCACCCTGCGTTTGGGTGACCGTATTCCAGGTAATCAGTTCATCGGTGCCCTGAGAGATGTAGAGTATCCCGGCGCCGTCGATGGCAATGCCATCCGGCCCACTGACGGTCACCGGCACCACGCTGGCCACGCCTGCGCTGGTCACGCTGTACACATTGCTGCCGGACGGGCCATAGGTGAAAACAATGTACGCGGTGCCATTCTCGTCGATGGCGGAGTCATATTGGTTTAGGCCGGAGGAGGGTACCGTCGTCGAGACCACGCCCGGCTGCACCAGCGCCAGCGGGGCCTGCCCGATGCCGCCCAGATACACCGTGGCGATAATGGCTGTGCCGTCCATGAGAAAAAGCGCGTCTTTACGCACTCCCGGCAGGGTGGGTATAAATGAGACCGCCACGGTGCAGGATTGGACGCCCCCGCTGGGCGTGCAATTCACCACGCCGGGCGTGTAGTCGTGGCCGTAGTGTACCGTAGCGGTGGGCGTATCGCTGCCCGTCACGGCAAACGATGCGGTCAACTGCTGCGCCGCGGTGGGAGAAATGCCTACCTCGGCCGCGTTGAAGGCGAGATACGGTTGGCTGGGAGTGGCCGTATCCAGGGCCGCGGCAATGCCGGGGAAACAGGCCGCGGCCAGGCATACCCACGCGGGAAGGCGCGGGGAGGCGGGCATTTCGTCGTGAAATCGAAATCTCATGGCAACTCCTTTGGCCGGCGGATCGCGCCGGCGAGGGATGAGGGGGATATGCAACATGCCTCAGCGACGGCGTCCCATATATCAGGAGAAGCTGATGGTTACCGTGACCTGGATGATCTGGCCGGAGGCGACGGCAAGCGGCACCGCAAGGGTAGTCCCGGTAAAGTTACCCTGGCCCCCGTCAAGACCACTGCCGCCGGGGGCGCCTGTCGAGATACAGGAGGCAGGGCTCGCGGGTGAAGGGCTGGTGGGACTGCTGCCGGAGTAGCAGTTGTTATATTGGGTCTGCACCGCGGAAATCGTCCCTGCCAGGGGAACTGTCCCTGAACCAGACAGCACTATCGAGTACGCCGGGGTTCCGGTTCCTGTGAGGTTAGCCGCGACTGTGAGGGCGCCAATACAGGTGACCAGGCCACCAACGCATTCGAGGGACGAAGCCCCGCTTTGAACGAAATAGCAATTGGTGTTGTTCCCACTGAAGGGGATAGGGCAGGCATTGCCGACGAGGACTATGGCATAACCGCCAAAGGACGTATACCCGGAGGCCAACCCAGCCAGGAATTGCCCTCCGTCCGCGAGCGAGTTTTCAAAGTCGCGATGCTGGGCGAGCGATCCGTCCCGGTTTTTTACGTCGATGATCCAGTGGCCGTGCACTTTGATGCCTTCGCCGCCCGGCTTGGCGGGGGCTGCGGCAGCCGGCTTGTCCGTCGCGCTCTGCTGGGCGAGACCTGCCTGCCCCGCGCAGAGCATGAGTAGAACGTTGCACACGGCTGGCAGCGAGCTCTGGAACTGCGAATTGCGCTTCATCATTCTGGGTTTCATTTCGGTTGTCTCCTTAGTTGAATTCGGTGCGGTCCACAAGATGTTATGTTCCTTTCCAAACACTTAGTTCCGGTTCCCTTTATGCCGGGACCGATCCCACCTTGAACGTTTGGGTAAAGGTATGGCTCTCGGTCGAGGGCAACGTGCCATAGAAGGTGTTAGCCGTCTCAGCCGTGCCGCCGCGTCCGAATTCGGCGAATGTCGGTCTATTGGTGCTAGCCACCAGACCGTTAGCCGCGCTGTATCCAATCGTCCCCGCCCCCGATGTGAGCACGGCGCTCTCGCTGTTGAAAGGCCCTACTATATTGAGCTGAAAGGCGACGATAGCCGCTGTGTTTTCCGTCGGCAGGTTCGACGGCATGACTGTCGGCACGAGCTGACCTTGGGAATCTGGGACTGTGAAGGTCGCCCCGATGACCCTGTCCTCGGTGTCGTACAGAAGCGTGATAGTGAGCTTTGTGTTGACGCGAAGCCGGCCGCCGGGTATCGAGGCCAACCCTTGCTGATCGTTGAGGATCACGTTCCGCTTCCCGTCAAAGATATTGATCACTCCGGTTAGTTCGCCGTTCACGCAGTCTAAGGTGTACTGTTGGAAGGCGCAATTTTTATTCGTGTGCGAATAAGCGTTCAGTTGGAACGAAAAGCCCGTAAAATGACCGGAGGCCGCATCGAAAACCATATCCTCTGAAATGGTAATCGTGATAGACAGCCCCAATATGTCGTGCCGGTCTTTGCGGGTGAAAAAATAGTTGAGATTGCTCGTCAGGCCCGTGGGGGAGGTTGGCCAATACGAGAATGGGGCCACCGCCAGCGACGGAGCGAACCCGCTCGCCTGATGAATGTCCGGGTTGTTTCCCGCCGTCCCATTTAAAGGCTCCCAGGCTTGCCCCTCGCCGCTCGAGCAGACTAGCACGTTTTGGCCGGAGTCGTTGGCGATGAAGGCCACGTAGAGGCGGCCGTTGAACGCCGCCAGCGACGGCGCCCATCCGTTGCTCGCCTGCTGGATGTCCTGGTTGCGGGCGAATCCATCGGCGGAGGAGGAAACCAGAACATTGTTCCCGCTGTTGTTTGCAATGTACGCGACCCATAGGTTCGGCCCGAATGCCGCCAACGATGGCGCCGATCCGTTGCTGGCCTGATGAATGTCCGCATTGTCTCCCGCGTTGCCGTTTAAGGGCTCCCAGTGGGTCCCATCCTTGGTGGAGTAGATAAGCACATTTTGTCCGGAGTTATTGGCGATGAAGGCGATGTAGAGGCGGCCGTTGAACACCGCCAGCGATGGCGCCGATCCGTTGCTGGCCTGTTGAATGTCAAGGTTGCCAGACGGGAACGATCCGTCGAGGTTGGAGGAGCAAACCAGAACGTTGTTTCCGCCGTCGTTCGCAATGAATGCGACCCATAGCTTGTCTTGGAACACGGCGAGCGAAGGCGCCGACCCGCTTGCCTGATGAATGTCGGCAGCGGCTCCCGCATCGCCGTTTAAGGGCGCCCAGTGGATCCCGTCCGCGGTGGAGTGGATGAGCACATTTTGTCCGGAGTCGTTGGCGATGAAGGCCGCGTAGAGTCGGTCTTTGAACATTGCCAGGGATGGCGCGAACCCGGTGGCCTGATTGATGTCCAGGTTCGGTTGCCAGGTAGCTCCATCGGGGGATGCACTGACCAGGACGTTTTGTCCCGAGCTGTTGGCCACGAATGCGGTCCACAAATATTCAGCCACGGCGTGCCTCCTTGGAGCATGCGAAATACGTCGAGGTTTCCGTTTTCATACGATGTTCCCTTTCTAAACGCTTCATGTCGCTTCGGTAGAGCCGCTGCCCGTGAGCGCGACGGATTGCGTCGTACCCGGCACGGAATCCGTCAACTCGATCCTGACGTTCCATTTTCCCGAGGCCGCGCCAACAACCTGATCCTACGCTGGCCCTGGCGGACTCGCCATAGCATGATCATGCGGCTTTGTGGCGATTGGCCGGGATTCCCGGAACGGATGGAGAGGAGGAAGAGATCAGGAGATGATGCGGCTCTTCAGAGCCTTGCGCACGGCTTCCGTCTTCGAATGCACGTGCAGCTTGTCGTAGACGCTGCGGATGTGATCGCGGATCGTGTTGATACTCACCTGCAGGCGGTCCGCGACGGCCTGGTAACTGTGGCCCTCCGCCAGCAATCCCAGCAACCGCACCTCGTGCGGCGTCAGGTCATGGTCGATCTTCTCGATTGGACCGGTCTTGCGGAACAACCGCACAACTTTGCGCGCAACCTCCGGGGCCATCGGTGCGCCGCCCTGATGCACATCGCGAATCGCCCCCAGCAGATCGGCCGGCGGCATCCTCTTCAGCAGATAACCGGTAGCGCCGTTGCACAGCGATTCCATGATGTGTTCATCCTCGTCGTGAACGGTAAGCATCAGGATCTGCATGGCCGGGTACTTTTCGCTGAGCAGCCGCGCGCCCTCGGAACCGGGAATGCCGGCCAGGTTGATGTCCAGCAGCAAAACGTCCGGCGGTTGCCCGCCCAGCGACCGTAGCGCCTCTTCCACCGACCCGAAAGCGCCTGTGCAGCGATAGCCCGGAGTGCCGTCGATCAGCAGGCTCAAGCCCTTGCGGATGGCGTGCTCGTCGTCAATGAGCGCTACGGCAATCGAACCTGCTGTGGGCACGTGTAGTCTCACGCTAACACTGCGTCGCCCGCCAAACAACCGCATGGACATGCGGTAATCGCCCGTGGCGCAGGCGAGCGAAGCTCACCTCTGGACGCCATTTGCTGTGGGGCAGATTGGTAACCTGCAGGCCGATTGTTAATCGGCCTAAGGCGAGCGAAGCTCGCCCACTGCCTGCCTTTCTAAGGGCTCGCCACTCTATTTCAGCGGCACCGTCAGTTCCAGCCGCACTCCGCGCCCCGGCGCGGCCGCCACGCTCAAGCGCCCGCCCATCTGTTCCGCCCGCAGCTTCATATTGTGCAGGCCGTTCCCCTGATCTCCCGCCTCGCCGAACCCGCGCCCATCGTCCACAATTTCGGCGCGCAGCCGCCCATCCTCCACCGCGATCGTCAGTTTGGCCGAAGCGCACTTTGCGTGCCGCGCGATGTTGTTCAGCGCCTCCTTGAAGATCAGAAACAAGTGGTGCCGCTGTTCCGGAGTCAGCTTCACCTTTTGCGGCTCCGCGGGCTCCTCTAACGACCACGCAATCCCTTGCGCTTCCAGCACCGCGGCGGACTGCCTCACCCGCGTGATCACGTTCCGCAGATCGTCCCGCCGCGGATCGGTGGACCACACCACGTCGCTCAACGACCGCGCCAGGCCGCGCGCCATCGCCGCCACTTCGCTCGCCATTTCGAACGCTTCCGGCCGGGCGCCGTCAACCTGCTGCTTCACCGCTTCGCTCAGCAGCGCCATCCCCGACAAGCTGCTCCCGATATCGTCGTGCAGGTCCGTGGCGATGCGCGTGCGCACCCGCTCCACCTCCAGCAGACGCTCCAAATTGTAGCGGTATGCGCCGTACAGCAGCGCGGCGAATACCAGCAGCGCCGCCAGCCGGAACCACCACCGTCCCCACACCGGCGGCAAAATCGTAAAATCGATCTCAGCCGGCGTCTCGCTTTCCCGGCCTTCCGAATTCACGGCTTTCACCAGAAAGTGGTAGTTCCCCGGTTCCAGGCCGGGATAGTTCACCTCATGATCCGTGCCTGGCTTCAGCCAGCCCGACTCTCCGCCCTCCAGCGTGTATGTGTAGCGCAAATTCGTTTCAGGTTCGTCGCTGAAACCCACAAACGCCGCCTGAAACAGATTCTGGGAAGGTTGCAAATCTCCGCGCCGGATGCGCGTCTCGCCCACTGGCGAGACCGGATACCTCTCCCGCCCGATGCGCAGATCCGTGATTCGTATGGAAGGCCGCGTCGGCGGCCGGTCGGCGGTTGGCGACAGCCGCGAGAGACCCTGCGTGGTCGCGAACCAGAGATTGCCGGCGTCGTCGCTGACCGCCGACGTCACGTTTCCGCGCGCCAATCCGTCCGCCACCGAGAATTGTTTGATGTAACCCGTTCGCGGATCCAAACGGTCCACCCCCTTAACGGTCGCGCCGTAGATGCGCCCCGTCGCGTCCCCCGTGATGCATACCACCGAGTCGCTTGAAAGCCCATCCGTGGTTCTGTACAACCGCACTCCGAAATGCGGACTGCCAGGGTGATCGATGACGTCGAGCCCTTTGTCGGAAGCCAGCCACATTCGTCCCGCGCCGTCCACGTATAAATCGCTTATTCCAGGCGGCACGCCATCCTTCGCCGTGAACCGCGTGAATTGACGGCCGTCGTAACGATACATGTCCTCAGGCATGGCAATCCAGATGTTGCCGTCACGGTCCTCGCCAATGGCGTAGACCGGGTCTTTTCCACTGGGGCCACCTTGAACGAATGAAGCGGTATTTGTAGCGGGGTCCCAGCGTAGGATCTCCAAGCCGCCCCCCCGCAAAACCCTCGCGGAAGCCCAAATGCGGCCCTTCGAATCCTCGAAGACCTGATACACCGCCCGGTCCCGCGCGTAACGAGCCTCTGGCTCTCCGCTGGGCAGTGTCCCTCCAGGGGTTGCCGCGTATGTCCAGAGCCCCGCCTGTGTCGCCGCCCACCAGACGCCGGTGCGTGCCTGCAGCAGGATATTGTGTCCCCAGGATGCCTGCTTGTTGAAACCCTTTATGTCCCCCGCGTGGAACCTGGCGCCATCGAATAGATTGACGGCATCGTTTACGCTTTCCGAGGCCGTCACCGCCAGGATCGTTCCGCCGCGGCCCTTGAAAACCGACCACACCCGGTCCGTCGCCAGCCCGTCCTGCTCCCTGAATGTAGTGAATCCGCTGTGCAGGATCTTCATCGCGCCGGCTGCTTCCGTTCCCGCCCACATATCCCCCGCGCGGTCCCTGGCCAGGGAGTTTACCTGCCGGTCAATCAGTCCCTGGGCGCGCGTGAGCATCCGCAGAGACGGCGTCGGGCTGCCGGGAAGCCACTCGACGATCCCGGCGCTGGCGCCGGCCCACAGGTTCCCATCCGGCCCCTCTGCAAGCGAGGTCACGTCCAGGCCTCTTACTCCCCCGGCCTCCCTGTAGATCTGCTGAATGCCAAACTTGCCCTCCTTGTCCGCATCCCGCATCGCCACCAAACCGTCTTGGGTCGCTGCCCAAATCTTGCCGTAGCGATCCTGTAATAGCGCCCGCACATTCTCGGTTGCCCCCGGCATCTCGATGTATTTGGCCGCGCCATCGCTCCCCACCACGTAGATTCCCAGCCGGGTGCCCACCCACAGTCGGTGGCTCAAGTCCTCCATCAGACTCGTCACCATCACTCGCTGGTGTCCGGGCGGCGGGGCCAGGGGCTGGCGGCGGAAGCGATGCCCGCTCACCAGTTCAAACAAACCTCCGCCAGTCCCGCACCAGATTCTGCCGGCGGAATCCTGCAACAGGGCGTTGACCGCGTTTTCATGCGCGTCGCCGCCCGGCAGATACGTAGTGAATTTCCCGCCGTCCTCGGCGCGGAATTGAATGAGTCCGTCTGGGGTGCCCGCCAGGTATTCGCCGCCACGGGTCTCCAGCAGCACCCTCACGAATCGCTGCTTCAGCCCCTCGGAATCGCCAAAGTTGACGAATCGGTAACCGTCGAAGCGCGACAACCCTTCCGGCGTGCAGAACCAAATGAAGCCGCGCGAATCGGCTACGATTTTGCCGATGCTGTTCGACGCCAGTCCCTCACCCGTGGAATAGGAGCGAATCGGCAGCAATTCGCCAACCAGGCACAGGGGTAACGCAACAGCAACTGCGAAAGCCCAACGAATCAATAGCCATCCCCCGTGTTCAGTGTATCGCCTGTCGTGGCGCAGGCCCGTGGCCTGCCGGCGGCCTTTAGGCCGCCACGGCCGGTAAACGTTCACAAGCCGGCAAAATAAATCCCGTCCCCGCATCCCTAACCAACCAAGCCACCTACGCACCCACCTCCCCCAAACACACCCAGCTTCCCCGCCCTCCCCGTTCTATCCTCAAATCGAAGGAGCAATTCACCATGGTGATTTCACACGAACAGCAGGAAGCTAACCGCCGCAATGCGCGGAAAAGCACCGGCCCGACCACCCCGGAAGGAAAGAAGGCCGCCGCGCTCAACGCCGTCACCTACGGCTTGCGCACTCGCAGCCTCCTCATCCCCGGCGAAAACATCGCCGACTACTGGCGTCTCTGGGACGACCTCGAAAACGAGTGGCAACCCGAAACCAAAACCGAGCGCCTCTATCTGGAACAGATGTCCGTCTCCCAGTCGTTGCTGGCTCGCATGGCCCGCCAGCGAGCGCAAAGTCTACGCCGCCGGCCTGAGCATCAAAGCGGAGTTCGATCTGCTGGACCGCATCGCCCGCCACACCGCCCGCCACGAGCGTTCCTTCACGGCTGCCATGCACGAATTGAAGCAGCTCCAAAAGGAGCGCAAGGCCCAGGCTCACAAACCGGTCCAACAAACCAAGTCATCCGCGCCCCCGCCAGCTCTGCACCCGAACGGCGCGATGCCGGAAGTCAACGGCGAACCAGCCTACTGCGCCGCGAACACCGACAGCCGTTAGGGGTTTTTGCCCCTCGATCTTTGACAACCAGGCAAACGACGCCAAAGGGCAAGCGATAGCTGTCCCCAAGCGCCCCTGAAAATGCCCCTAAAACAGCTCCTGCCACAGAGCACGGCCGATCCGGCACCCAGAACCCAGCACCCAGAACCCTCTCCAACCTCATCACCCGGAACCCAGCACCCAACACCCGCTTTGCCCTCAACGGCTTGGGCTCCGATTGCTCACCGGCTCATAGAAACTCAGGGCATTATCCCCCTGCCGCAAAACCCGCACCCGCCGTAACTCCCCATGCGCATCTCCCGGATCGAACCGCACCGAATGCTGCGCAATCGCCAGCGCCGCTCCTATCTCCCCCAACGCCGCTGCGTACTCCGCCTCCATCTCATACGGCGGATCCAGAAACACGATATCCGCCTCCATCCGCCCCAGCGCCGCCGTCACCTTCCCCGTCACCACACTGGCCCGCTCCTCGATCCCCAGCGCGTGCAGATTCTCCCGGATCGCCTCCACCGCCCGCCGCCCGCTCTCCACAAACACGCATCGCGCCGCCCCCCGGCTCAGCGCCTCGATCCCCACCGCGCCAGTCCCCGCGTAAGCATCCACAAACACCGCCCCCGCAATCCGAGGCGCCAGTATATTAAACAAAGTTTCCCGCAACCGATCCGGAGTAGGACGCGTAGCCAGCCCCGCAATGCTCTTCAGCCGCCGCGATCGAAACTCCCCCCCAATCACCCGCATCACCCCACCGTCACCAGCCCGTACCGCCGCTGCCAATGATCCCGGATATACGCCACCGCCCGCCGCAGTTCCTCCTCCGTCGGCGGATGGCTCACGAAATCCAACGCCTCCCGCCGGGCCGCTTCCAAAATCTCCTTATCGCGCAAAATATTAGCCACCCGCAGCGACGGCAGCCCCGATTGCTTCGTCCCGAAGAACTCGCCCGGACCGCGCAGCTTCAGGTCCATCTCGGCGATCAGGAATCCATCGTTGGTGTCCACCAGCGTACGAATGCGCTCCTTCGCCGTATCGCCCAGCCGCTCCGTAATCAGGATGCAGTAGCTCTGCGCCGCTCCGCGTCCCACGCGCCCGCGAAGCTGGTGAAGCTGTGCGAGGCCAAAGCGTTCCGCCTGCTCCACCGCCATCACCGTCGCGTTGGGCACATCCACCCCCACCTCGATCACCGTAGTCGACACCAGGATCTTGATTTCGCCCTTCTTGAAGCGATCCATGGTCGCCTCTTTCTCGTCCGCCGCCAGACGCCCGTGCATCAACCCTACCGCAATCCCCGGAAACACTTCCTGCGACAAATGTTCGTGCATCTTTTCCGCCGCCTTCATGGCGTTGGTCTCGGATTCCTCGATCACCGGGTACACCACGTATGCCTGGCGCCCCTCGTCGATCTGCCTCTTCAGGAAGCTGTATACCTGTTCCGCGTGGTCGGCTGTCACGTGCTTCGTCACGATCGGCTTGCGCCCCGGCGGCATCTCGTCGATCACCGACACATCCAGGTCCCCGTACAGCGTCAGCGCCAGCGTGCGCGGAATGGGCGTCGCGGTCATCACCAGCACGTCCGGATGCACGCCCTTCTGCAGCAGCTCGAACCGCTGCATCACCCCGAAGCGATGCTGCTCGTCCACGATCGCCAGTCCCAGCTTCGCGAACTCCACGTCTTTTTCGAGCAGCGCGTGTGTGCCGATCGCCACGTGCGCCAGGCCCGCCGCGATCAGCTTCTTGAGCTGCCCCTTTTCCCTGCTGGTGAAAGATCCCGTAAGCTGCACCACCACGTAACCCAGCCGCGCCAGCAATTGCTTGAAATAAAAGTAATGCTGCGCCGCCAGGATCTCGGTGGGCGCCAGCACCGCCACTTGATATCCGTTCTCGATCGCGATCACCGCCGCCTCCGCCGCCACGATCGTCTTGCCACTCCCCACATCGCCTTGCAGCAGCCGGTTCATCGGCCGCGGCGCTTTCATATCCTGCGCGATCTCGCCCAGCACGCGCTTCTGCGCGCCGGTGGGCTTGAACGGCAGCATCGCCTTCACCTTCTCGCGCACGCCCTCGGTCAGCTCGAACGAAATGCCCGGCATCGTGCGCGCCTTGCTGCGCTTCAATGCCACCCCGCACTCCAGCCAGAAGAATTCCTCGAAGATAAGCCGGAATTGCGCCTGCGACCGGAACGCGTTCACCAGGCGCATGTCCGTGTCCTGCGGCGGAAAGTGCGTCTCCTGGATAGCCGTCCAGCGGTCCGGCAGTTTCAATCGCTGCCGCACCTCCTCCGGAAGCTGGTCCTCCACCGGAGGCAGCGATTCAAGTATGCGATGCATCATCGCCCGCAGCAAGCGCGTGCTGATCTTCGAGACGGCCTCATAAATCGGCACCACCCGCCCCAGATGCAGCGCCGCTTCCGCCGCGTCGTCGTCGGTGAGGATCTCGTACTCCGGATGCAGCATGGTGATCTGTCCGGCGAAGCTGTCGAACTCCACCTTGCCGTAGAGCGCCACCTTCTGGCCCGGGGAAAAAACGTTGGCCAGATACCCGCCATGGAACCATTTGCCCACCAGTATGCCGCGCGAGCGGTCCGTGAACGAGGCTTCGAACAGACCCAGGTTGCGGCGCTTGAATCCCGAGAGGCTCGCCGAGCGCACTTCCGCCATCACCGTGGCCATCTCGCCCGGCGCCAGTTCGTTGACGGCTTTCACATTGCTGCGGTCCTCGTAGCGGAACGGCACGTAGGCGAGCAGGTCCTCCACCGTGCTCAGGCCCTTGGCCTCCAGCATGGCCGCGCGCGCCCGACCGACGCCTTTGACATAAGTTAACGAACTAGCCAGATCCATAAGTGGGGCAGGCTCTCAGCCTGCCCTGCCGCGCTTTCAGTGTACAATGCCGGAAGTGAAGCTAATCGCATTCTTGTTCTTCTTTCTCCTCCCCGCCACCGCTGCCACGCTGCGCCTGGGCATCATCGGCACCGATACTTCGCACGTCACCGCCTTCACCCAAATCCTCAACGACGAATCCTCGCCCGATCACGTCCCGGGCGGACAAGTGGTAGCCGCATACAAAGGCGGTAGCCCCGACATCGAGTCCAGCGCCTCGCGCGTGGATCAATACGCGGACGAGTTGCGCACCAAATGGAAGGTCCGCTTCTTTAGCAGTATCGCGGAGATGTGCCGCAATGTGGACGCCGTTCTGCTGGAAAGCGTGGATGGCCGCACGCATCTGGAGCAGGCCCGCGCCGTGATCGCCGCGCACAAGCCGCTATTCATCGACAAGCCCCTCGCGTCCACCCTGGCCGACGCGCGCGAAATCGATCGCCTGGCCCACGCCGCCGGCGTGCCCTGGTTCAGCGCCTCCAGTCTCCGCTTCGGCGAAATCGCCGAGACCATGAAGTTCGCCGACGCGACCGGCGTCGAGACCTGGGGCCCCGGCCCCCTCGAGCCCCATCACCAGCTCGATCTCGCCTGGTACGCTATCCATCCCATTGAGCTCCTGTATGCGCTGTTGGGTCCGGGCTGCGAAGAAGTGAGCCGCACTTATTCGCCCAATGCGGACCTGATCGTGGGCCGCTGGAGGGACGGCCGCATCGGCACGGTGCGCGCTCTCCGCCCCTACAGCGACTACGGTGCGGTGGTCTTTCGTCCCAAGCAGATCCTCGAAAGCCCCTCCCGCCCCGCCGATAGCTACCGCCCATTGCTGGTAGAGGTGATGAAATTTCTCGAAACCGGCCAGCCGCCCGTGCCCAACCAGGAAACCCTCGAAATCTTTGCCTTCATGGATGCCGCCCAGCGCAGTAAAGATGAAGGCGGGCGACCCATGCGGTTACGATAGAATGGAGGGCGGGCTTTAGCCCGCGCCGGACTTCAGTCCGGCTCTTGACACAATCACGCCCATGCCAAATTTGCTAGAGGGCAAAACCGCCCTCATCCTCGGAATCGCGAACAAATGGAGCCTGGCTTACGCCATCGCGCAAGCTTTCTGGCGCGAAGGCGCAACTCTGGCGCTCACCTATCTGGGCGACCGCCAGAAAATCGCCATCGAAGAAATGTCGGCCGGCATGCCGCTGGCGGGCCTCTGGCCCTGCGACGTCACTAAAGAAGAAGACCTGCTCGCCCTCACCGAATCGCTGCGCGCTCTCGGCCGCCCGCTCGACGCCGTGGTCCACAGCCTGGCTTTCGCGAATCGCGAAGACCTGTCTCGTCCCTTCGTGGAAACCGGGCGCGCCGGCTTTCTGTTGGCGCAGGAGGTAAGCGCGTATTCCATCGTGGCCGTGGCCCGCGCCACCACCCCCATGATGACCAACGGCGGCGCGCTGATGACCCTCACCTACCTCGGCGCCACGCGCGTGATCCCCAATTACAACGTGATGGGCGTGGCCAAAGCCTCGCTCGAAGCCTCGGTCCGCTACCTCGCCAGCGATCTGGGACCCCAGCGCATCCGCGTCAACGCCATCTCCGCCGGTGCGGTCAAAACGGCTTCCGCGCGCGCCGTCAAGGACCTGGCCACCATGATGGAGTATGCCGCGGCCCGCTCGCCGCTCCGCCGCAACACCGACCCCACCGAGGTTGCCGACACCGCCGTGTTCCTCGCTAGCGACTTGGGCCGCGGTGTCACCGGCAACACCATCTTCGTCGACGCCGGTCTTCAGATCATGGGTTTATAGTTAAGTAGACCCATGAAGATTGACGTCGTCCTCACCGAAGCGGAGATCGTCCAGGAGCTAACCGAGGCCGTCGAGGCGCGCGACCTTCCCGAGAAATTCTTCTATTGGGGTCCGTTGCCGGTGCGCGCATGGCTGGCGCGCGCAGCCGATCCCGCATTCGCCGGCCTGCGCCGCGCCTGGCAACAGCTCGCCGCCAAAGTCGCCTGGCTGCTCGTACCCTTCGGCGCTCCCGTTCACGCGATCAGTTTCGGTGCGGGCGATGGCTCGACCGATCGGCTGCTGCTCGACGCCATCCGCCAGTCTGGCCGCGAATTGAAGTATTATCCCGTGGATGCCAGCCAGGCGCTGCTCGAAATGGCCTGCGCCGGCGCCGAGGATCTGGACATTGAAACCGCCGGCATCAAGGCCGATATCTCGAGCCCCATGCACCTCGTCTTCGCCTCCGACGCCGCCGAATCGCCCAAGCTGCTCATGATGTCCGGCAACACGCTGGGAGGATTCGATCCGCTCGATCAGATCAAGCACCTGGCGCAGTGCCTGCATGGCGACGACCGCCTGGTCCTGGACGCCGAGATCTATCAGACCAACGGCAGCGCGCCGCACGAAGATTCCCTGCGGCAGTTTGCGTTCGCCCCGCTGGCCGCGCTGGGAGTTTCCGCCGACGACGGAGAAGTGCGCTTTGAAACCAGGCGCGACAAGACTATCGGCGGTCTGCATGTGACGGCCGCGCACTTCCGCCCGGACCGCGACCTGCGCATCTCGACCCCGGATCGCGAAGTGCTGGTCGAACGCGGCGAGCACATCAATCTCAACTTCAGCTACAGGTTTACCGCCGAAGCGCTCCAGGCGTTGCTGGTGGACCGCGGCGGCCTCCGTATCCTGGACCAGATCCCCAGCCAGGACGGCCGTTATTTATTGGCGGTCTGTTCGCGGTAAAATCTGTTCAGGTGCGCGCCCGTAGCTCAGTTGGATAGAGCGGCTGGCTTCGAACCAGTAGGCCGGGGGTTCGAGTCCCTCCGGGCGCACCAATGTTTTTCGGCCAAGCCCCCTCTCGTCACCCGGCATTCAGTGGTCAGTGGCCTGTGGGGCAGGCCCTCGGCCTGGATAGCGGCCTCTCAGGCCGCCCTCGAGCGAACGTGGCCACGGGCCCCGCGGTAGCGGTAGATGCCGGAACGGCCATTTTAATAGTATGACCATCCGCAACAAAAGAGTGGCTGTCCTCGCGCCGGTCGCGTGGCGCACACCTCCCCGGCAATACGGCGCGTGGGAGACGGTGGCCGGCAACATCGCCGAAGGACTGGTGGCCCGTGGCTGGGATGTGACATTGTTCGCCACTGGGGATTCGGTGACCCGCGCTCACCTGCATGCCGTGGTGGATCGGGGGTACGAGGAGGATCCATCCGTCGATGCCAAAGTTGCGGAATACCTGCACATCTCCGAGGCATTCGAGCACGCGGCAGAGTTTGACCTGATCCACAGCCATTACGACTTCATGGCCCTGGCCTACACCCGCCTGGTTAAAACGCCGGTCCTCACGACCATCCACGGATTCTCGTCGCCCCAAATCATGCCAGTCTATGAGAAATATCGTGACGGATATTATGTCTCCATCAGCAATTCTGATCGCGCGCCGGGGCTGAATTACCTGGCCACGGTTTACAACGGAATCGACCTTTCGTTGTACCCGCTTCAGCCCCGTGGCGGGGATCACCTGATTTTTCTCGGCCGGATTCACCCTGACAAGGGTGTCCATCTGGCGATCGAGGTGGCTCGCTTGACCAGGCTGCCACTGCTCATCGCCGGCATCATCCAGGATCGGACCTATTTCCGGGAACAGGTGGAGCCTTACCTGGATGCGATCATCCGCTACATCGGGCCGGTGGACGTGGCGGGCAAGAACGAGTTATTCCGGAGCGCCCGAGCCTTGCTGCATCTGAACACCATTCCGGAACGATTCGGACTTGTCCTGGTGGAAGCCAATGCCGCCGGCGTGCCCGTGATCGCCATGGACCTGGGCTCCTGCCGTGAGGTCATTGCCGAGGGTCAAACGGGCTTCCTGGTGAACAATGTCCACGAAGCCGCGCAGGCCCTGGCGCGTCTGTCCACGATAGATCGCGGCGCATGCCGTCGGCGGGTCCAGGAGCGCTTTTCCATCGAAGCCATGGTGAAGGCGTACGAGCAGGTCTACCGGACGATTTTCGAACTGGAAGCAGCTTGAGGCGATGAGACGATGATGAAGCCGGACATAGTTAGAAGGTACGCCGGGAACCCCATCCTTACCAAGACCGATATCCCCTACCCGGTGGAGACCGTGCACAATGCGGCAGTGGTGAAGCACGGGGACGAATACGTCATGCTTTTCCGTTCGCACCTGCGCACGGGACGATCCATCATCGGTTTGGCGCGCAGCCCGGACGGATTCCGGTTCACCGCCGATCCGCAGCCCTTTCTGAGTCCCGCGCGGGACGGCCCTTTTGCGGCCTATGAAGAGTTCGGCGTCGAAGATCCACGAGTGACGCTGTTGGATGGGGAGTATGTCATCACCTACAGCGCTTACTCGCGAAATGGCGTGCGCATCGCACTGGCCAAGACGAAGGACTTCCTGCAAGTGGAACGGGTCTCGCTCATCACGGAGGCGGACTATCGGAATGTAGTGATCTTCCCGGAGAAATTCGGGGGCCTGTATGCCAGGCTGGACCGTCCGCACTCGGAAATCGCCCCGTGGTCGATCTGGATTTCGTATTCTCCGGATCTGCGTTTCTGGGGCGAAGCCCAGCTCATCATGCGGCCCGAACCCTATCACTGGGACGAAATGAAAATCGGTCCGGGCGCGCCGCCGATCAAAACGGACCGGGGGTGGCTTTCCATCTATCACGGTGTTTTCCAGACGATGGATGGAGCGGTCTATCGCCTGGGCGTCGCTCTACACGATCTTCTGAACCCGGCGAAGGTGATCGCGGTGGGCGACTCGTGGATCTTGCAGCCGGAAGATCCCTGGGAAATCACGGGATATGTCCACAACGTCGTGTTCACCTGTGGCGCCGTTGCGGAGTCCGATGGAACCATAAAGATCTACTGGGGCGGCGCGGACACGGTGATGTGTGTGGGAGAGGCGAACGTCTCCGATCTGATCGCATTATGCCTGGATCACGGCAGACCGGCAAAGTGAGCGCGGATTGTTTGTCGCAGGCCAACAACCGGTTCTGAAACTCGATTACAATCGCTAGCATGCTGCGATCACAGAATGCATCCCGCCGGTTATTCATTTTGGTTGGCGCCGCCGTGTCTCTGGCGCCGCTTGTGGCCGCCGCTGGATCCATCGATTCCGAGCGGTTGAAATTGATTTCCGCGCGGATGAAAGAGTCAGTCGGTAACGGCTCCATTTCAGGAGCGGTGTACCTGGTGGCGCATCGCGGACAGGTGGTGGCCCTCGATGCGGCCGGATTTAGCGATATCGAGAAGCGCAAGCCAATGCGCCCCGACACCATAGTGCAGATCATGTCCCAAACGAAGTCTTTCACCGGCTTGGCGGCCATGATGCTCGTGGAGGAAGGCAAGCTCGATTTGACGCGGCCGGTCGAAGATTATCTGCCGGAGTTCAAGGGGCAACTGGTCGACGAGAAGCGGCCTGATGGCTCTCCGGTCACGCATTCTCCCGCGCGCCCGATGACTGTCTGGCAGTTGATGTCCCACACCTCGGGGTTCGGCTTCCTGCCGTCCAGCGGTCCCTTGAGCCGCATCAATTTCACTCTGGATGCGACTTTGGCGGACGCCGTTCGTGGCTACGCGCACGAACATCTCATCGCGGAGCCAGGGAAGAACTACCGGTACAGCAACATGGGAATCGCCACGCTGGGGCGCATTGTCGAAGTTTTGTCCGGCCGCGACTATTCCCAATTCGTCGAAGCCCGGATTCTCTCGCCGCTGGGCATGGTGGATTCGTTCTTCTATCCGCCAGAGTCCAAACGAGGCCGTATTGCGATGATTTACCAACACGACCAGGGTAAGCTGGCGCTCTCGCGAGAGAGGGCGCAAGCCGGAGATCCGGCTGCATACCGGGCAGGCGCGAAGTATCCGGGCCCCGAGCTGGGACTCTATTCGACGGCCACCGACTTGTTCCATTTTTATCAGATGCTGGCGAACGGCGGAGTTTATAATGGCCGGCGATATCTTTCCGCGCAGTCGCTGGCTTTGATGACCCAGGATCACACTCCGGACCACTCCGGCTATGGCCTGACCTTGAGTGTCGCGAACCAGCTACAGTTCGATCTGCTGTCTGCAGGGAGTTTCGGCCACGGCGGCGCTTTCGGTACGGCTGGGACGGTAGATCCAAAAAACGAACTGGTAATCATCTTTCTGCCGCAGATGAACGATGGTTCGGCCGAAGTGGCCAAGCATGCGTTGTCGCAGATCGCGGAGTCGGCACTAAGGTGAGCCACGGGGCGCCATCTGATATCCCCAGCTATTTGTGCTCGCGCTTCTTGGCGAAACAGTAGAGTGCCTCACGCGTGCGGACGTAAATCCGTCCATCGAGAATCGCAGGTGTGGCGAAGATGTCCTCGTCGAGGCCATTAACCGCCAGGATCTCCCAATTCGGGTCCGCCCGCAGCACCACGACTCTCCCGTCTTCGCTTGCCAGAAAAATCTTGCCGTCCGCGGCGACCGGCGAAGACCAATAGCGCCCGAGTGCGCCGGTGAGACGCGCCTGCTTATACACTTCGCCATCGTTCGGGTTCAAGCTCGTAAAGATCCCGTCGCGCACCAGGTAGATGACGCCTTGATATAGCAGCGGCGACGACGTATTGGGTATCGCCTTGCGGTATCTCCAGAGCACGTGGCTTCCGGTAACATCTCCGCGGCCGCCGGAGCGAATGGCCACCAGACAGTTCTCGGAGGCAACCCGCGCCCGGTAGAACTGCCACTCGCCGGCGTCAAGGTAGCCGTCGTGGTTCAAATCGACCTCGGCAAACCATCCCGCAATATCGCTCAGGCGCATCTCGTCCCGCGACACCTTGCCGTCGTGGTCCGTGTCATATTTTGCCAGAATCTCGGGAAATTCAGGTATCTTGATGCGTTGTTGCCGATCACCCTCGGTTTCCCAGCCACTCACAAAGATGAGGTCGCGATCGACTACCGGCACGGTCTTGAGTTGCCACGCCATGCCGCGCACCCACCACAGTTTCTCTCCTGTCTCAAGGGCGTAGGAGGCCACTTCGTAGGCGCCGGGGACGATCAACTCCGCCGGGCCACGTTTGGGCCGGTACACGGCGGGAGTGGCGTAACCGCGCGTATATTCCGGCCGCATCGTCTTCCAGAGCACCCGCCCAACCGTGGGATCGACAGCAATCAAGTACGACCCGGTGTCCTGATCGCAGATGAGCACCAACTTTCCATCGGCGAGGATTGGCGAGGAGCCGTGACCGTTTGGATTGTTGAACGGACCCAGCGGCAAACGCCAGCGCTCCTGGCCATCCGGTCCGTAGGACAACAGCCCGAAGTCGCCAAAGAATACGTAAACATTGGCTCCATCTGTGACCGGAGATGGAGACGCGGGTCCGTTCGCCGGCTGGAAACTCTCCACCCGTTCCCGTGGCGCCTCCCGCCGCCATAGCACCTTACCGCTGTCGCGGTCGAGGCAGATCGTGAGCAGGCTCTTGCCCTCGAATGCGGTGACGAAGATGTGGTCCGCACTAAAGACCGGTGAGGAATGTCCCGGCGGCAACGCCGTTCTCCAGACAACGTCCTTTTGCGGGCCGAACTGCTCTGGCAGGCCCTTGGAGGGTGACACGCCCGAGCCGTTCGGTCCGCGAAATTGTGTCCAATCGGCGCCGGAAAGCGCCAGTTGAATCAGCAGACAGACGAGCCAGCGCATTAGCGATTAGTGTACACCCGCCGTTGCGCCCGCCGCCCGTGGACCGCTGCCCAAGCGAATCTCGACCCGATCAATGCGCCGGCGGAAGCCACGCCCGGCTTTGGGGGGCCACACAGCCGACGTACGCACCTTGGGCCTCGCGCATGCGTGAATGCGGGTCGCCGCTCGTCCCGCTAGCCCTGCCGCGACGCCTTCTCTGCCGTTGTCGCGAACGTCAGTTCCCCCTCCCCGTCGGCATCCACCGTAAGCTGCTGCCCGTCGCGCACCTCGCCCTTCAAAATCATCCGGCCCAGCGGCGTCTCCACCTTCTTCTGAATCGCGCGCTTCAGCGGACGCGCGCCGTAATGCGGATCGAAGCCGGTATGCACCAGGTTCAACCGCGCCGCGTCGGTGAGCCTCAGCGTGATGTGCCGGTCCGCCAGCCGCGCCCGCAACCGCTCCAACTGGATCTCCACGATCTGCTTCAACTGGTCCTCGCCCAGCGCATGAAACACGATCGCCTCATCCACGCGATTCAGAAACTCCGGCCGGAAATGACGCCGCATCTCCTCCAGCACGGCTTCCTTCATCCGTTCGTATCCCTCGCCGGCAAACCCGCCGCGATACTCCAGGATGCGCGCGCTGCCGATGTTGGAAGTCATGATCGCGATGGTGTTGCGGAAGTCCACCGTGCGCCCCTGCCCATCCGTGAGGCGCCCATCGTCGAGCACCTGCAGCATCACGTTGAACACATCGTGGTGCGCCTTCTCAATCTCATCGAATAGCACCACGGAATACGGCCGCCGCCGCACCGCTTCGGTCAATTGGCCGCCCTCTTCATACCCCACGTATCCGGGCGGCGCGCCGATCAGCCGCGCCACGGTGTGTTTCTCCTGATATTCCGACATGTCGATGCGAATCATGGCGCGTTCGTCGTCGAACAGAAACTGCGCCAGCGCCCGCGCCAGCTCGGTCTTGCCCACGCCCGTCGGTCCCAGGAAAATAAAGCTGCCGATCGGCCGGTTCGGATCCTTCAATCCGGAGCGCGCGCGAATCACCGCCTCCGCCACCGCCGTGACGGCTTCATCCTGCCCGATCACGCGCTGGTGCAACTCATCTTCCAGCTGCAGCAGCTTCTGCATCTCGCCCGCCAGCAGCTTGGTCACCGGTACGCCCGTCCAGCGGCTGACCACCTCCGCGATATCTTCCTCGCCCACCTCTTCTTTGATCAGCGGCGACTGCGCCTGCTTCTTCGTGAACTGCTCCAACTCGGCATGCAAGCGCTTCTCCAGCTCCGCCAGCTTCCCATACTTCAGCTCGGCCGCCCGATTCAGGTCGTAGGCGCGCTCCGCCTTCTCGATCTCCACCTTGGTCTGCTCGATCTGCTCCCGCAACGCGCGCAAACTGGCGACCGTCTGCTTCTCGGCTTGCCAGCGCGCCTTCAAGGCATCGCCTTCCGCCTTCAGATTCCCGAGTTCTTTTTCGAGCTTCTTCAGCCGGTCGCGTGACGCCGCGTCCTTCTCCTTTTTCAGCGCCGAGCGCTCGATTTCAAGCTGCATCGTGCGTCGCAGGATTTCGTCCAACTCCGCCGGCATGGAGTCGATCTCGGTGCGCAGCTTGGCCGCCGCCTCGTCCACCAGGTCGATAGCTTTATCGGGCAGAAACCGGTCCGTGATGTAGCGATTCGACAAAATCGCCGCGGCCACCAGCGCCGAATCCTTGATGCGCACGCCGTGATGCACTTCGTACCGTTCCTTCAGGCCGCGCAAAATCGAGATGGTGTCTTCGACCGAAGGCTGGTCCACCCGCACCGGTTGGAAGCGCCGCTCCAGCGCCGCATCCTTTTCGATGTTCTTGCGATATTCGTCGAGCGTGGTGGCGCCGATGCAGTGCAGCTCGCCGCGCGCCAGCATGGGCTTCAGCAGGTTGCCGGCGTCCATGGACCCTTCGGCCTTGCCCGCGCCCACCACCGTGTGCAGCTCGTCGATGAACAGGATGATGTCGCCGGCGGCCTCCTGCACCTCTTTCAAGACCGCCTTCAGCCGCTCTTCAAACTCGCCGCGAAACTTGGCGCCCGCGATCAGCGCGCCCATATCCAACGACACAATGCGCCGGTTCTTCAGGCCTTCCGGAACGTCGCCGCGCACGATGCGCAGCGCCAGTCCCTCCACGATCGCGGTCTTGCCCACGCCCGGTTCGCCGATCAGCACCGGGTTGTTCTTGGTGCGCCGCGACAGCACCTGGATCACGCGCCGGATCTCCTCGTCGCGGCCGATCACGGGGTCCAGCTTGCCCTGGCTCGCCAGCTTGGTCAGGTCGCGGCCGTAACGCTCCAGGGCTTCGTAAGTGGCCTCCGGATTCTGCGATGTCACCCGCTGGCTGCCGCGCACTTCGCGCAGCGCCTGCATCAGCCGCTCGCGCGACGCGCCGTATTCGCGTAACAGCCGTCCGCTGAAGCCGCCGTCGTCGGTGAGCGCCAGCAGCACATGCTCGACGGAAATATATTCGTCCTTGAGCTTTTTGGCCTCGTCTTCCGCCGCGGTCAGTAGCCGGTTCAGGCGGGCGCTGACGAAAATCTGGTCAGGAGCGCCGGATGGCCCAGTGACCTTCGGCAGCCGGTCCAGCTCGTGTTCGAGCCGCGGCCGCAGCGTGTCGACGTTGACCCCCGCGCGTGACAGGATAGAGCCTGCCAAGCCGCCCTCCTGTTCGAGCAGGGCGGCAAAGAGGTGCTCGACGTCGAGCTGTTGATGGCCGTACCGGGTGGCTTTGCTTTGGGCCGCCCGGATCGCCTCCTGGAGTTTTTCCGTGAAACGATTGATATCCATCCCATCCAGCTTACTGCTTCATGGGCGGCTCATGGCGCATACGTGTACTTCAGGCCCGCCGAGGCCACCAGGTGACGTTCTTTCGCTTTTGGTGTTGCATTGCGTTCCATCGAGCGGCGCCCAAACGGCGCCAGCGTGCCGGCCAGTACCAGCCGGCCCCAACGGCTGAGGCGCCCCGGGCCGAGTTGGGCGCTCGCGGGAGACGCGGTGCGCTGACCAAACAATCCCAATTTCACGGAGGCGCCTGGTTAACCTGAGCATTTGCTTGCAGTTGCCGCGCTTGAGTTAAGGCTCCGGTATTTTGGGGCACGGGGAATTGGGTTCTTCCGAAAATTCCCGCGGTGGTGCCCATTTTTGTCTCAACGGGCAGGACGCTGGCGTTCGGGCCTGTTACGCGCATCGTTTTCGTTTTTTCGTTGACGTGTTGCGTTAGGTTGCATTTGTGGCGCGGTCTCTGGAATTGGGTTCGTTTCGCAAAGGGCATATTGGCCGCCGATGAACGCCGATGAGCGCCGATAGGGCACCGGCGCTCGGGCTGTTACGCTTATCGTTTTTTCGTTGACGTGTTGCGTTGGTTGCATTTGTTGCGCGGTCTCTGGAATTGGGTTCGCTTCGCAAAAGGCATATTGGCCGCCGATGAACGCCGATAGGGCACCGGCGCTCGGGCTGTTGCGCTTAGCGTTTTTTCGTTGACATGTTGCGTTTGGTTGCATTTTGTTGCGCGGCACGGCTAAACGCCGACAGGACACCGGTCTCTGGAATTGGGCCTTCCGAAAATTCCCGACATGTCGCGTTTTTCGGTGGAGCGTTGCATCACGTTGCATTTGTTGCGTCGGCTGCCGTGGGGCTGCGCCCGGCTGCGGTTGAAATTGGTCAAAGAGCACGGGTGCTTCCGGCAGAACGCCTTGCGGCGAGCGGCGGGAGTTTTCCCGATATCAGGGTAGCACGGCAATACGGCGGCGGCGAGGGAGGCTGGGCGTGCCTGGCTTGTGTTTTCATGAGATTACGGGCTGACTTCGTTGCGTGAAGGCGCCCCGGCCTTGCAGCCGCGCGGTGAAATCGGAAAAACCGTGGTATTGTAATCCGCGTAGCACGCATAGGGAATAATGCGCTGCGCATTTCTGTTGATCAACTCCCTGGTCACGCTGCCTGCCTTTGGCGGCAGCGCCCTGTCGAAGGCGGAGGTCGAGCAACTGATTCAAGCCTTCGGACCCGTGATGAAACTGCATTCGAAGGAGCGGTACCTGATGGACGATCCGGAATATATTCTGAATTCAGGGAAGACGGCTCTGCAGTGGGGTCTCGTTCATCATCCCGACACGTACGAGACTTTTTCGATGGAAGGCGTGCGCACCGCCGCGATTGTTGCGGGCACCGATCTCCCCACCGCGTGGCGGCGGGCGCAAGACGATCCACGCGCGTCGCGGCCGGATTTCCGTTGCTGGTTGCACCTCTCCGACAGTGTGATTTCCGGCAACCAGTCGCGCGCCAAGGCATTTGTCTCCGTGCTCGAAGGCGCGGATCGAAGTTACCTCGATCTTCAGTTCTGGTTCTTCTATCCGTTCAACGGTCCAGCCAAATTTCACTTGACTATCGGCCGGGTCGTCGACGATCACGTCCGGATGGGTACATTACGGCGACTGGGAGCACGTTACCCTGCGGCTGGTTCGCGCCGGCGGAATATCGGGCTTGCCCTGGCGGCTGCAGGATGTATACCTCTCGCGGCACGCATTCAGCAAGTGGCTGGGCGGTATCTCCGCGCTGCGCTTTTCGGGCCGGCATCCCATCATTTATGTCGCCTGTGACTCTCACGCGCACTATGCGTCCGCCGGCGTTCAATACTACCGAAGAGCCGCCTACAAGGACTTCGGCATTGGGAGCCTCGCTGTGGATCTGGAGGACTGGACCGACGACGGCCCGGCATTCGATGCGTCCCAGCCCGGCCACTATCGGATTATTTCGACGAACATACAAAGTTGGCGGCCGGCTCCGCCGGCCTGGTACGAATACGCGGCGCCCTGGGGTCAGTACGAGGAACTGAAATTCTCGTACGGATTGTTTTATACCTACAAGGAAGTCGGAGGCGGACCGCGTGGGCCGGCATTCCACGGAGTGGATGATTAGCACAGATTCCGCCTCGCCTGGAGGGCGGCCAATCTTGGCCGCAGCCGCCTTTCCAGGCGGCTGGACCCGCTGGAGAGCGGGTCCGCGGGCTGAATAGCCCGCCCCACGGTGTGCCAACCTGTATGATCCCGGATATGCTTAAGCACGGTTCGCATCTGGGAAAAGGCTGGATGACGTTTGTCCTGCTGGCAATAGTCGAGGTCTTGGCGCCCGCAGATACAGGAGTGGCCCGCCGGAAAGCGAAGTTTCTTGCTTGTGGGAGTCGGCGTCGCGGTTCTCCTGAAAGCAGGAAGGGCGAACCCCACCATTCAACAGATTTGGGAACATATCCCAAAGACCCAGCTCTGCCGTGTACCGAGGGAGTCAGGTGGTTTGTGCTGAAGACGCCGGTGGATATCTCGCCGGAGGAGATCGACACATTCGCCAGGCTCTATCCGCACGATGTCCGGCCCCTCCAACGGCTCAACGGACGGGTCGTAAAGGAAAGTCGGTAGCGCGAAAATCATCGGTCGGGATCGGGTGTGTTTTAGAATCAGTTGAGGCATTTTATGAAAAGGCTCGCATTCGTTTTCCCGATGGCCCTGGCACTTGGCGCCGGCGCGGTACGCGCGGAAGTAGCCGACTCGGCCAGCAACGGCTTCACCATAAAGACCACGATGAACATCCGGGCTGCCCCCGAGGAGGTCTACCGGCGGATCGTGCATAACGTCGGCGATTGGTGGGACCCGGCGCACACCTACACACACGACGCCCACAATCTGAGTATTGAAGAGAAGGCCATGGGATGCTTCTGCGAGAAACTGCCCAACTCCGGGGTGGTCCGCCATATGGAAGTGATCTCGCTGATGCCCGGCAAGTCGATCGTCTTCACTGGGGCGCTGGGGCCGCTGCAATCGATCGCCGCCGCCGGCAGCATGAAGTTTCAACTCGACGCCGGAGCGGGCGACACCAAGCTCGAATTCACCTATGCGGTCACTGGGTATTTGCCCGCGGGTTTGAATACCTGGGCTGCGCCGGTCGATTCCGTCCTGAAGGAGCAGTTGTTGCGTTTGAAGAACTACATCGAGCACGGCGACCCGGCGGCGAAGTGAAGGGAGTGCCGGCGCCGGCTGGATTTCCCGCCAGGCACCCGTGTAACCTAATGGGTGCGCTCATCATCGTTAACACAATTGACACATTTACCCCGGGACCGGATTGCCGCTGACCGGCAGCTCCATGAACGCTTGAAGACTTCTGTGCTGACCAACACACCAGAGGCGGGAGGCCAGCCTGAAGCCGAACAGCACGCCACGCCGGGGCGCGTCTACTGGATTACCGGGTTATCCGGCGCCGGCAAGACCACCTTGGGGCGAGAGTTGTGGAGCCGGCTGCGAGCCTCCGGTCGAGCGGCAACCTTCCTCGATGGCGACACGCTCCGCGCTGTGATCGCCGAAGATCTTGACCACAGCGCAGACCATCGGCGGCGATCGGCGATGCGGAATGCGCGGCTGTGCCGGTTGCTGGCAGAGCAGGGCGCCGATGTGGTCTGCGCCACCATCTCGCTGTTTCACGAGGTGCAGCGTTGGAACCGCGAGAACATCCCCGGTTATCGCGAGATCTACCTGCGGGTCCCGATGGAAGAGCTGGAGCGCCGGGATACCAAGGGCATCTACGCGGCGGCGCGGCGCGGCGAGACGTGCGACGTGGTCGGCCTGGACGTGCCGGCGGAGGCGCCCGAAGCGCCCGACCTGGTGCTCGACAATTATGGGTCACTCGACGTTTCGGCGGCGGTTGATCGCATCCTGGCGTTAGGCGCCAGGCGCAATGGCGCCGGTGCGGCGCAGCCGGTGCGGACGGTCGCCTTCCAAACGAAGGCGGAATCTCTGGAACTGCTGGCGCCCCTTCTGCGCGGCGGGCGCGTCCTGCCCCAGGTGCGGTTCTCGGTTGGCGATTGGCGCGCGGACGCCGCTCGGGTGCTGGCCGCCGTCGCGGCGGCTCCCTGGGGTTCAGATCGCGTCATCGTGCGGAGCAGTGCACGGGGCGAGGATGGCGCGGCCCGCAACTCCCAGGCCGGCAGGTACGATTCCGTTCTCGGCGTTGCCGGCAGCGCCGCCGTGGCACAGGCAATCGACCGGGTGATTGCCTCGTTCACCCACGATGCAGGCACCACCGGAAGAGACGACGATCAAGTCTTTGTACAGCCCATGCTCGAGCGTGTGGCGATGGCCGGGGTGGTCTTCTCGCGCAGTCCCAGCGGCGGTCCCTACTTCGTTATTAATTACGACGACCATTCCGGCTTGACCGATCGCGTGACCGCCGGCGCCGGCGACAATCTCAAGACCTTTCTGTGCCTCCGATCGCGGCCGGATGCCTGCCCACCGCCGCTCGCGCCGGTCGTCGCTCTGGTCCGCGAGCTCGAAACCACGCTCGGGTGTGATGCCATAGACGTGGAATTCGCCCTCGGCGATGACGGGCAGCTCTACCTTTTGCAAGTGCGCCCTCTCGCCGTCGACCGCCATGGGCGGGCAGCCGACACGCAAGTCGACACCGCGCTGGCCGATGTTGCCCGAAAGGTCGAGCTGCTCAGCCGCCCGCATCCCTACCTGCACGGCAGCCGCGCGATCTTCGGCGTCATGCCGGACTGGAACCCGGCCGAGATTATCGGGGTGCGGCCTGGGCCTCTGGCGTTGTCGCTTTATTGCGAACTCATCACCGACGCGATCTGGGCCTATCAGCGGGACAATTACGGCTACCAGAATCTGCGCAGTTTTCCGCTGTTGGTCAGCTTTCACGGACTGCCTTATATCGATGTGCGTGTCAGCTTCAATTCCTTCGTACCACGCGACCTGCCAGACGATCTCGCCGCGCGTCTGGTCAACTACTACATCGATCGCCTCCTGTCGGAGCCGCATCTCCACGATAAGGTCGAATTTGAAATCGTCTTCTCCTGCTACGCCCTCGATTTGCCGAAGCGCATGGGCCGGCTCGCCGAATACGGATTTTCTCCGCAGGACCTAGCCGACCTTTCGCGCGCCTTACGGCGCCTTACCAATCGCATCATGCATGGCGAAACCGCGCTGTGGCGGCGCGACCGCGCGAAAATCGACCTGCTGGCCGAGCGGCTCCCGTTAATCTGCAACGCGGAGATCGACAAGATCAGCCGCATCTACTGGTTGATCGAGGACTGCAAGCGGTACGGCACGCTGCCGTTCGCCGGTCTCGCGCGGGCCGGCTTTATAGCGGTTCAAATGCTCGAGTCCTTCATCGAGGTGGGCGTGCTCAATGCCGAAGAGGTCGCGGCGTTCATGGCCAGTGTCGATACCGTCGGATCGCGCATCGGGCGGGATTTCGCGCAGCTTCCAAAGCCCGACTTCCTGGCGCGCTACGGCCACCTCCGGCCGGGGACCTACGACATTCTGTCGCCGCGCTACGACGAGGCGCCCAATCTCTATTTCGACTGGTTGAGTGCCCGGCCGGCGCCGCCCGCGCCCCCGCGCTTCGCGCTTTCGATCGAGCAGTTGCGCCGCATCGAGCATCTGCTCAAGGAACATGAGCTCGACATCGATGTCTTGAGTTTCATCGAGTTCATCAAGGCCGGCATCGAGGGCCGCGAATATGCGAAGTTCGTGTTCACGCGAAGCCTGAGCCACGCTCTGTCGCTGATCGGGCAGTTGGGTGCAGATCACGGTCTCTCGGTAGAGGACTGTGCATTTCTGGATTACGGCGTGATCCAAACGCTCTATAGCGAAAGCGGTTCGGTGCGCGAGGCTTTGCTGGAGAGTGTCGCGCGCGGCAGGGAGCGTCACGCGCTGACACGCAATCTCGTGCTTCCGCCGGTCATCGCGTCGCCCGCCGAAGTGTTCGCATTTCACCTTCCCCCGAGCCAGCCGAATTTCATTACGCGAAAGAGCGTCACCGCGCCGGTCGCCTCGATCGGTGACCCGCCGGAGACCTTCGCCGGAAAGATTCTCTTCGTGCCCAGCGCGGATCCAGGCTTCGACTGGATCTTCACTCGCGAAATCAGCGGATTCGTCACCCAGTTCGGCGGCGCCAATTCACACATGGCGATCCGCGCCGGCGAATTGGGCATTCCCGCTGTCATCGGCGCCGGCGAAGCCCTGTTCCTGCGCTGGCAGAAGGCGCGAACGCTTTGCCTGGATTGCACCAACCAGAAGGTCCTGGTCATCGCATGAGAGCCGTCGCTGTCACCCAGCGGGTATGGGTGGTTCCAGGCTATGGCGAGCGCCGCGATTGCCTGGATCAGGCGTGGACTAAGTTCCTGGCGGCCTGCGGACTGCTTCCGGTGCCGATCCCCAACGTCACCGACGTGGCTCTGGCTTTGTGCGAAGGGGCCGGCATCGGCGGGTTGGTGTTGACCGGCGGCAACGATCTGGCGGCGTTGGGCGGCGATGCCCCCGAACGCGATGCCGTCGAAAATGCGTTGCTCGATTGGGTCCAGCAGCGCGGGCTGCCGGTGCTGGGCGTGTGCCGCGGCATGCAAGTGGTTCAGCAGCGTTTCGATATTCCGTTACGTCGCGTCGAAGGCCATGTGGCGCCATGTCAGGCGATCCGAATCGACGGCGAGCGGAAAGAGGTCAACAGCTATCATCGCTTTGCCGCCTTCGACTCGCGGCCGCCGCTGGAAGTCTGGGCGGTCGCCGACGATGGCGTAGTCAAAGCGATTCGCCATTCGGCCGAGCCTATAATTGGTATCATGTGGCACCCGGAGCGGTCCGCCCAGTTCTCGCCTGCCGACGTGGCGCTGTTCCGCCAGGTTTTCGGGCTCGCATGATGCGCGCCGTTATTCTCGCCGCCGGCCGCGGCAGCCGCATGGGGCATCTGGGCGCCGATCGCCCGAAGTGCCTGGTCGAGCTCGCAGGCAAGCCGTTGATCGAGCGCCAGATCGCGGCACTCAGGCGGGGCGGGGCGGACGAGATCGGGATCGTTCGCGGTTATCGCGCCGAGATGGTCGATTTTCCCGGAGTCTCCTATTTCGCCAACGAACGATGGGCCGAAACCAATATGGTGATGTCGCTCGCCGCGGCCGCGACCTGGCTGCGGGAGGGACCGGTCATCGTCAGCTATGGCGACATCTTCTACCGCGGCGAGTTGGTGCGCGGCCTGGCCGCTGCGGCGGGCCAGTTGGTGATCAGTTACGACCGGGCCTGGCGCCGCCTGTGGACCCGGCGTTTTGCCGATCCCTTGGCCGACGCCGAAACCTTCGGGGTCGATGCCGCGGGCCAATTGCTGGAGATCGGCGGCAAGACGGCGCGGATCGAGGATATCGAGGGGCAATATATGGGCCTCTTCAAATTCACGCCGTCGGCATGGAGTGCTGTCGAGGCGCTACTCAGCACACTGGATGCGGCGATCCGCGATCGCCTTGATGTGACCGGATTGCTGCGCCGGCTGCTGGCCGGAAAGCTGGCCCCCATCAGCACCTTCGCCACCGATGGCCAATGGGGCGAAATCGATAATCCGGAAGACGTGGCGCTGTACCAGGATATGGTCAGGGACGGAGAACTCCAGCTCGAGGACGCGCTATCCGGTAGTGAGCCGGCGTAGCGATGAAACAGCCATGAAACACGGAGATTTCACAGGGTTGGCAGGGGACTACGCTAAGTTCCGGCCGGGATATGCGCCGCAGGTCGCGAACGCGATCCTGAGCTATGCCGGGCGCGATGCCGCCAGCCTCGATGCCGCCGACGTCGGCGCCGGCACGGGCATTTGGACGCGCATGCTCGCGGCCCGCGGCTTGCATTCAGTCGTCGCCGTGGAACCTAATGACGACATGCGCGAGCAAGGCATCGCGGCGTCGCGCGGGACGGATATTGTTTGGCGCAAAGGTTCGGCGGAAGCCACCGGATTGCCGGACGGCTCAACCGATCTGGTGAGCATGGCTTCGTCGCTTCACTGGGCCGATTTCGACAAAGCGTGCGCCGAGTTCCATCGCATCCTGCGGCCGGGCGGGGCATTTGTGGCCCTGTGGAATCCGCGCTTCATCGAAGCCAACCCGGTGCTGGTCGAAATCGAGGCGCAGATCGCGCGGCTCAAGCCTGACGTCCGCCGTGTATCGTCGGGCCGCTCCGGCATTACCGAGCGGCTGACCGAGTTGTTGAGCGCCAAGCCGCAATTCACCGACGTTCTGTACCTCGAAGGCAGACACAGCGTGCGCCAAACTCCCGAGCAGTATATCGGCGCGTGGCGCTCGGTAAACGATCTCCAGGTGCAATTAGGTGCGGAACTCTTCCGCGACTTCCTGGATTTCGCCGAGAAGCGCATTGCCGGTCTGACGGCCATCGAGACAATCTATACGACTCGCGCGTGGGCGGCGCGGCGCGCATAGGCGCTTACACAGTCATATCATAGCCGAGCTTCTCAATCCGCCCTTTTGTCTCCGCATTCAGCCCGTCAATAAAGTCTCTGAATTGAGGGACTTTGTCTTTAACAGCCAAATAGCCATAGGGCTTGGTTTTCGGGGGGACAATACGTAAGCGGCTCCGCTCGAGAGGGACTGACATGAGTTCGGCGATCTTGGAAAACTCTTGGCAAGGATCGATCATGAAGTCCTCCAGGCGCAACGTGAGCGGGGCGGCTTGGAAATGAAGATCGGTTTCCTCGACAAACTGCCTAAAAGACAGAAATGGCGGGCCTGGCATGCCCGCAAAAAAATCGGGGTCGCCTTCGGCAAAGGCTTTGAAGTCGAGAAAGTTCCGCTCCAACTCGGCACATAGATCGTCCGTGTTCTGATAAACCTGCGAGATTCCAGAAATCAAGACGTTCTCGCGAATGTATGTCCGCCACCAAATCCAATTCGTCAACAACGAATCGAGAGGGTGACGATAGACGAAAATCACAGTGGCGAATCCGGAGCTGACCGCTTCTAAGATACGGCCCATTACAGCCGGCGGCTCTTGCGCGCGAGACAGATGCCTCACCGTGGCATGGCCGCTGTAGATCATCGGTGTCGGACCTGGATGCAAGGCGATCGTATCCCTAAAATATTTCGCCCTCTCTCCAATGTGCTCGAGCATCAGTTCATTGATATACCGGCGTCCGGTGCCAAAGAGTCCGATAATGTAAGCCGTTTTCTCCTGGTCCCAGTCCGTTTCCATCCTGGCCCTGGTCTTCTCCACCCGCGCCAGCCGCGCTTCAAGGGCAATCATGTCCATCGACAGGCGGTCCAGCGCGACTCTATTCATGGAAAGGTGGTCCAACAACTGAGGCGCGAATCTATCGGTCGGATTGCGCTCGTGGGCCACCATGTTCATGGAATGGCGGTCCAGGGCAACCATGTTCATCGATAGGTGGTCAAGGGCGCCGATTGTTTCCTGGAGCGATTGACTTACTGAGTCATGGAATTGGCGCAATGGCCACGTATACCAATTCAACGAGCGAGCCAGCAGCTTCTTCACCCATTGGATCAGTCCGCTCTGCCACCCCGGCTTCCGGGGAGTGACTCCTCCCACCCATCTGCCCAGCCATCCCAGGGCGGCCGCCGTGCGACGCAGTTCATCGAAATCATAGAGCTTCCATCCGGCCTTGGTCTCGTGGACATACTGCGCCCCTTTCAGGTGATCGAGGATCCCCGCAACCGCAAGTGCGGGTGGGGCCTCCGTGACACGCTGGACCAGCAATGCGGCGATGTTCTTCGTCGTGCGCGGCAGGTCCGTCTGGGCAAACTCCATGAGGCATATGGCCTTCGCCACTCGCGATGCCATCCCAGGGTAGTCTTTGTCGTCGTCGTAGCGTTGGCGAATGTCGAGTATGTCCTTCCGCTTCTCCCAGGGAGTATTTCCTTCCACCAGCTCATAGATCTTGTCGATGCTCACGAGGACGGAGACGGGCTCATCGGCGAGCCGGGTCAGGTCCGACGTGAGCATTTCGAAAGACTGCTTGACGATGGAACGGTTGCTGCTGTCGACGTACTTTGACGCATTGGGTTGTACGTGCATGCCCGCCATGATGTCGACCGAGAGGTCGATCAAATGCGGAAGGTAAGGATAAGAGTGGACAAACTGCTCTTCGTCGAACTCCGTGTGGCGGGAGCTCTTTTCCAACCTGACATTCTGATTGAGCGACGCACCGCGTTCGCGGAACAGCTTCCTGAGGATAATCTCCTGGCTCTCCTTCTTGCGCAACACGCGGCGGGTGACAACCTCGCGGATGCCGGCCGAGGATAGGTCGATCTGGTGCCTGAAACGGTCCTGTGGTTTGGGCAGGTCGATGCAGTTGGCTACCAGGTACTTGTCGATCTCTTCCAGATCTTGCCGGGCCGTAACGATGATCCACACGGGCCCCGGGATGTTCCCGGCGTTCGACCGTTCACGGCTTTCCCTGCCAAACCGTTCGACGATTTCGAGCAGGTTTCCGAGGCGTTCGCCGAATTGGCCCATTTCGTCCAGGACGAAAGCGAAGGCCTTCCCGTGACGGCGGATGTTGCATAGATCGAATGACCTGTCAACCAGGTCTTTGACACTCAAGGTTCTTGAAGGCCGGGCCGTAACCATGTTCAACCACGTGTCAGTCGCGGGGTAACTTCGGGGATCGAGCCGGTGAAGCAAGGCGCTGGTGCCTTCAAGTTTCCGGCTGCTTTTGCGGAGCTTTCTCCACTCTTCCTGGTATTCCGCCTGACAGAGATCCTGAAACGCCGCCAGCTTGCCCTCTTTTTCGAGTTCAATCTCCAGCTCCGCGATATCGGGGTCTTCCGCATAATCAAGATCGCGCAGCAGGACCCGGTACATGGCTTCAATGAGCTGCTCCGGCTTGATTTCGACCGGCAGCTCCACCTGAACGTCGAACATGAAGGTCTCGTACGGGACCGCTGCATTGAGGAACTCCACGCACTCGGTGACCCGCTTGGATTCCACCTGCTTCAGGAAAAGCGAACTGGCGGGGGCGCCATGTACTTCGCGGTTCGCCAGAACATACCCGAGGTTCTTCGCGAAGGAGGATTTGCCTGAGCCGAAGAATCCGGAAATCCAGACTCCAATGTTTTCGCTGGACGATTTCGAAGCGGCCGCCATCGCGGAAAACAGGCGCTCGTACTCGGCTTTGATACGATCCGTCGCAATGTATTCGGTCAGTTCGGTGAAGACAGTATCCGGATCGTGGTTGTCGACCTTGACGAACTCTTCGATAGGTCTCGAAAAATCGCGGGCCAGCAGGTCGGCAATTCTGGTCATGACTCTCGCTCGTAGACCTTCACCCCGATAGCTTACCAGTGATCGGGGTGACGTCGTCGCGCAGGGCGCAGATCGGCGAGTAAGCGTTGCAGTGTGTAGCCTCTAGCTGGCCGCGCTGGCTGCCGCGGCGGTCAACTGAGAGTTGGTTGTGCTCCAGATCAGGCTGACGCTGGTGCCGGCGGCGGCAAACAGCGTAGCGGACGCAAGCGCCACAAAGGCCATCAGCAGCGTATATTCGATCAGGTCCTGGCCTCGATCGTCTGTCAACAGGTTGCGCAAAGAACTCGTCATCGTCGATTTCCTCCTTGGAACAAGCTTCGTGATGCTTCTACCGCTCGGCATGTGGACGAAGGTTGTCATGTCTGAAATTGTACGCACAGGGCTTCGCCCCAGCGGATACCACGCGTACGGGTCAAGGTACAGCCTAGGGGCGCCGTGCCCACCGGCAGTTAGCGGCCGGCGATATCGATGGATAACCGTCCGCGCGCCCGCATGGTCGACCAGTTTGGCGATCGGGCCTCAAAAAAAACGAAACGTGCGCGTTAATACTGCAACCTTTGGGACCTCAGATAACGTCTCACGGAGGTTAGGACACCACCACTATGCTTCAAACACGCCGTTTCACCCGCCGCGGACTCCTGATGCTCGCTTCGGGAGCCGGCGCGCAGTCCTGGTTTCGCCTGTACGCCGGAGATTCGGAATTCTGGAATAAGAAAGATCCATCGCAGTGGTCGAGCGATGAAATTGAAAAGATGAAGACGAAGTCGCCGTGGGCAAAACCGGTCAGCGTCTCGCTGCGCCAATCGGGCAGCACCGGCAACAACAGTGGGGTCGGATACCCCGGTGGTGGGGGGATGGGCGGTGGCGGGATGGGCCGCGGCCGGCGCGGCGGCGGCATGGGTGGTCCGGCCCCCATCCAGTACCACGGCGTGGTGCGCTGGGTCAGCGCCAAACCGATTCAGGAAGCATTGAAATCTCCGATTCCGGAGGGTTTGGCCAACTCTTACGTCATTAGCGTGAGCGGCATCCCGATTGTTACTGGAGATCGCCAGCACTCCGATGACGGCGATTCCGACGCGAAGGGACTCAGCCAGGACGTGCTCGACCGCATCAAGAACCTGACTTACCTGGAGCCGAAGGGCAAGTCTCCCGCGCAGCCCGGGACGGTGCAGCAGGGATCGGCCGGGTTCGAGACCAACGTGTTGTTATTCGGGTTCTCGCACGACGTGCTGCAGTTGACGGCTCAGGACAAGGAAGTGAGCTTCACGACGCAACTGGGCAAGCTGGAGATCAAGGCCAAATTCGACGTCCAAGACATGATGTATCGCAAAGAACTGGCGCTCTAGAACGGCCGCCGGGGCGGCGCCATGTCCGCACGCAAACATCTTCGTCCGATTTCGGACAACCCTGCCCGCCCGCACCCGCCCTAACCCCTGACGGGTCAATGCTCCCGCATTGGCCCCCAACATGCCTTCCGGGAACAGCATGTCGATCCTCGCGCGGGACCTTCGCTACGCCTTCCGGCAGTTACGCAACTCGCCCGGCTTTGCCGCCGCGGCCGTGCTTACCCTCGCACTGGGCATCGGCGCCAATACCGCCGTCTTCAGCGTGGTGAACGCGGTATTGCTGAAGCCGCTGCCGTATGCCGAGCCGGACGGTCTCGTCACGGTGAAGGCGCTGAACACTCGCGGCGCACCCGTCCCCGGCTCGCTTTCGTATCCGGACTTCTTCGATCTGCGCGCACGGAATCATTCGTTCCAGCACTTGATCACGGGGCGCGATACCAACGTCGTGCTGACCGGCGCCGGAGAACCGCAGCAGCTTGACGGCGAAATGGCCACCTGGGACCTGTTCCCGGCTCTGGGCGTCCAACCCCAGTTGGGGCGCGGCTTCCTCGAATCCGAGGAGGCGCCCGGCACGCACGTGGTGGTGCTGAGCCATGAGTTCTGGCAGCGGCAATTCGGAGCGGACCGCGGCATCTTGGGACGCAGCATCACGCTCGACCGGAAACCGTTCACCGTCGTGGGAGTCGCTCCCGCCGGATTCGCATTTCCCGTGAATGCGCCCCACATCCAGCTCTGGATCACCATCGCTTCA
Organism: Bryobacterales bacterium; assembly: GCA_963707465.1. Lineage (GTDB taxonomy): Bacteria > Acidobacteriota > Terriglobia > Bryobacterales > Bryobacteraceae > Bog-159. Next base: position 74,739 of record CAVPQK010000028.1, on the reverse strand, counting down.
GATAAAGAAGCTCCGCCAGGTGATGAGCCGATTACCGCACAGCGCGGCGCGCACTTGTTGACCGCCCTCGGGCGGCTCAAGCCTGGAGTTCGCATCCAACAAGCCGGCGCCGATCTGAACGCGATCTCGCAGGCGCTCGCGAAACAGTACCCGGATAGCAATTCCAACTACCGTCAGGCGTTCGTGCAGCCTGCTCTGGAAACGCTGGTGGGCAACTCTCGCGAACCGCTGCTCATCCTTCTGGGCGCGGTCGGCCTGGTGCTCCTGATCGCCTGCGCCAACATCGCAAACCTGCTGCTGGCGCGCACCGTCGCCCGCGGGCGTGAAATGTCGTTGCGCGCGGCGCTGGGCGCCAGTCGCAGGCGCGTTCTGCGCCAACTGCTCACCGAGAGCGCGCTGCTGGCTGTGCTCGGCGGCGCAGCCGGAACCGTCGTCGCGGGATACGCGCTGAGTATCGTGCTTCGCGCCGGTGGCGACAGCATCCCGCGACTGGCCCAGGCCGGCATGGACGGGCGGGTGTTTGCGTTTTCACTAATCCTGGCGCTGCTGACCAGCATCGTCTTTGGAATCGCGCCGGCCCTGCAGGCTTCCCGGACCGATCTGTCCGGTTCGCTGAGCGAGGGCAGTCGCGGCAATTCCCGGCAGCACGACCGCACCCGGAGCGCACTGGTGGTGGTCCAGGTGGCGCTGGGCCTGATTCTGGTAAGCGGCGCCGGCTTGTTGATGGCCAGCTTTCTCCACCTGGAAAAAGGCGATCTCGGCCTCAAGCCCGACCATCTCCTGACTTTCTGGTTCAACCTCCCGGACGCGCAATATAACGCCACGCGGCAGGTGGTCTTCTACGATCAATTGCTGGAGCGCGTCCGCGTTTTGCCCGGCGTGCAGTCGGCGGCCGGCGTGTGGCCTCTGCCGCTGGGTGGAGACAACGCCACCGTCTCGTTCAATATTGAGGAGCGCCCCGAAGGACCTTCAAACCGTCCTTCCGCGCGCATGGCCTTCGCCACCCCCGGCTACTTCTCCACGGCGGGCATTCCACTGCTCGAAGGGCGTCTGTTCAGCCAGCATGACGATGCCCAGGCCCCCCGCGTCCTCATCGTGAACAAGGCGTTCGCCGAGAAGTTCTTCCCCGGCCAGAATGTGATCGGCAAGCGCATCACGCCGGGCGCCACCGGTCCCGGCGAAACGAAAGAATCCCTCCACGAAATCGTGGGCGAAGTTGGCAGTGCCAAGCTGTTTGCGCTGGATGCCGAGCCGCAGCCTATCTACTACTTTCCTTACCGGCAGCTTGTGTGGCAGGCGCCGGTGATGATGGTGCGTACTTCCGTCCCGCCGCGCACTCTCGAAACGGCCGTTCGCGCGCAGGTGTCCGCGCTCGACCCGCTGGTGCCTGTGTTTCAGGTCCGCACCATGGATGACCTGCTCTCGGCGCAAATCGCCCAGCCGCGCTTCCACACGCTGCTGCTCGGTTGCTTCGCCGGAATTGCACTTCTGCTCACGACGGTCGGCCTCTACGGAGTTATGGCCTACTCGGTGACCCGTCGCACGCGCGAGATCGGCGTGCGCATCGCTCTCGGCGCCAGCCGCCAGGCGGTGCTCTCCATGGTACTGAAGCAGGCTATGCTGCTGGTCGCGGCCGGGCTGGTCCTTGGTTTGGCCGGGTCCCTGGCGGGCGACCGCCTGTTGGCAGGCATGCTACACGGTGTGTCGTCGCTCGATCCGAGGGTCCTGGGCTTGTCGGGTCTGGCTGTCGCGCTGACAGGGCTGCTCGCCGCGTTCCTCCCCGCGCGCCGGGCAGCGGCGGTAGAGCCGGTGACGGCGCTGCGGCACGAGTAAAAAAAGCAATTTTCAAATTGATTCCCACGCCCGAATCCGCCTAACATGGGCATGCGGCCTGGATTTTCGGTGCAGGCAGCTTATCCTTCACAACGTTCCTACCGGAGAGGTGCTCCTATGCGAGTGCTGCTGTCGACCATCGGGTCTCGTGGCGACGTCCAGCCAATGGTGGCGTTGGCATTGCGGTTGAGGGAGCTTGGCCACCAAGTCCGTATCTGCGCGCCGCCTGACTTCCGCGAGTGGATCGGCACCCTCGGGATTCCGTTCGTGCCGGTCGGACCCGAGGTGCGCCAGACCGCGACGCCCAGCCCATCAGCCGCGCAGGCCCCGCCAACGCCACAGCAACTCCGTCAATTACTGGAGGACACTGTCGCCGGCCAGTTCGAGGCAATCACGGCGGCCGCAAGGGGCTGTGACATTCTGGTGGCGGGCATGGCGCTTCAATTCGCCCTTCACTCGGTTGCGGAGCAGATGGCAGTCCCCTACGTTTACGCGGCGTGGTGCCCGATCACCCTGCCATCCCCACACCATGCGCCGCCCCCATTGCCGTCGTGGGTACAACCTCCCGCGGACGGCACAATCGACAATCGCACGCTGTGGACTCAGGACGCGAAACGCTGGAACGACCTCTGGGCCGCGGCTATCAACTCCCATCGGGCGGCGGCCGGTTTGGCGCCAGTCTCCGACGTGCGGAGCCACATCTTCACCGAGCGGCCATGGCTGGCCGCCGACCCGGCGTTGGCGCCCTGGCCCGAGACCGCGGACCTGGATGTGGTCCAGACGGGCGCGTGGATTCGCTTGGACCAGAGGCATCTCTCCGTGGAACTGGAGGCGTTCCTCGACGCCGGCGAGCCACCCGTCTACTTCGGCCTCGGCAGCATGCGCGCTCCACAGGACGTGAGCCAGGCGATGATCACCGCGGCCCGCGCGGTCGGCCGCCGCGCGGTCGTGTCCCGTGGGTGGGCCGGCCTGACACTGCCGGACAACGCGCCCGACTGCCTTTCCATCGGGGAAGAAAACCTGCAGGCGCTTTTCAGGCGGGTCGCCACTGTCGTACACCACGGTGGCGCAGGAACCACCACCGTTGCCGCACAGGCCGGAGCGCCGCAGGTCATCGTGCCTCAGATGTACGACCAGCATTACTGGGCAGCCAGAGTTCGCGACCTCGGGATAGGAACCGCCCACGCCCCCGGCGCGCCCACCGCCGGCTCCCTGACCGAAGCGCTCAGCCGCACCGTCGCGCCGGACGTGGCGGCCCGTGCCCGCGCCGTCGCCGCCGCGGTGCGCACCGATGGCGCGGACATCGCCGCGCGGCGCCTGATCGAGTTGGTCTCCGGAACCGCTGAAGAGGAGGGCGAATGAATAGGGATGCAGCTTGGAATTTAGCCAACCATTGGGTTGCCGCTTGGAACGCTCACGATCTGGACTCAATCATCGCGCATTATGACGACGAAATTGAACTGACCTCTCCAGTTGCCGCGCAATTGTTGGGTACGGCGGATGGCAAGGTGGCCGGCAAGACAAACCTGAGAGCCTACTTTCAGCGAGGGCTGGAAGCTTATCCTGACCTCCACTTTCATCTGGAGGACGTACTCTGGGGCCTTAGCAGCGTCGTGCTTTACTATGCGAATCAAAAGGGGACACGCACCGCGGAGTTTATGGAGTTATCGGCGAGCGGCAAAGTGACAAGAGTTGTGGCTCACTATAGTGCGTAGCGCGAGGCTGCTCCGCTAACGCGCGCGGGCACTTAGAATGGTCGTTCATCGAGGAAATGGAAAAATGATCGCGAAAAAGAGAGTCATCGTAGCGCCGGCCGTGCTGGCGTTTTGGCTGGCTGCATGCGCCCCGGCGAGGGCGCAGAGCCTGCGCGTGGGCGCCGCGCGCATCGACATCACGCCGGCGGCTGACCCGGCCAATCCGCCTTCGGGCAAATACGCGCACGAGAAGCTTTACGTGCGCGCCATTGTGCTGGACAACGGCGTCGCCCGCGCTGCGTTGATCGGCGCCGACCAGAGCATGCTCGTCGACAACGTCTGGGCGGCCGCTTCGAAACAGGTCGCCGCGGCGCTCGATTGCCCCGTGGCGAATATCCTCCTTTCGGTCACTCACACGCATAGTGCATTTGCATCGGGCGATCAACCCTTCCGGCGCTTCGGCCAGGCCGGCGGCCGTCCGCCCGCGCCAGATCCCAATGCGCCGCCGCCGCCCATCGTGGCCAAGATACTGGACGCCGTAAAGCAGGCCCAGGCGAACCTCCAGCCCGCGCGCGTCGGCTTCGGCGCCGGCTTCTCTTATCTCAATGTGAGCCGTGACAATATCGACACCGGCACGCACCTCTGGACCCAGGCCCCGAACCTGAATGGACCGTCGGATAAGACCGTCGCCGTGATCAAGTTCGAATCGCTCGCGGGCCAGCCCATCGCGGTCTACATGACCTATGCCATGCACCCGGTCAACGGCTTCCTGAGCGACATCACCAGTGCCGACTTCTGCGGCGCGGCCTCGCGCCATGTCGAACAGGCGTACGGCGACAAGATTGCGGCGGTGTTCGCGCAGGGCGCTTCGGGCGATCAGAATCCACTCTACCTGCGCGCCTCGACCAACGTGATGGCCTCCCGTTACGGCGCGAAAATCACCGGCAACGCCATGACCCGGGAGCCGATCGAAGCCCCTCTGCGCGACGGCAAGGTTCAGGCGCACAAGGCCGACCCGCAGGTAATCGACGTGATGGAAAAGGTGATGGAGAGTGAAGGCGTGCTGCTCGGCGAGGAGGTGATCCGGGTGATGACCAATACCACGCGGATGGATCCCGCTCCGGCCATCTCCGCCGCGCAGTCGACCATCACCTGCCCGGGACGCAAGCGCCTGGATAATGCGCGCGAAGGCACGCCTGGCAAATATGAGGACGGCGACCCGGTGCACTTCCGCCTCGGCCTGATCCGAATTGGCAACATCGCGGTGACCTCGGTTAATGCGGAGATCTTCACCGAGATCGGCCTGAAGTTGAAGGCGGCCTCGCCGCTGGCCGATACGCTGCTCGTGACCCTCGCCAACGGGAGCGCCGGTTCCGGATACGTGCCCAACGACGCGGCTTTTGGGGAGAATACTTTTCAGGTTCTCGGTTCGCGCCTCAAGCCCGGCTGTGCCGAGGATGGGATTGTCAACGGCCTGGTCGACCTGATCCAAGCCAGCGGAACGCGCTAACCGCAGCGCGGGCGGGATGCCGGTTGTCGAACATCCACGCTTCGGTTACTATCGAAGTATGGATGTAGAAGAGCCAGTTGACGCGGCAGTCTCCAGAATTGCGGCCGCCATCGGTGAGCCGGCCCGGGCTCGGATGCTCTATTGCCTGGTGGACGGCCATGCGCGAACCAGCACCGAGCTGGCGATGGTGGCTGACGTGAGCCCGTCAACTGCCAGCACGCACCTGAAGCGGCTGACGGCGGCCCGTCTGGTAAAAGTGTTCGTCCAGGGTAAGCATCGCTATTACAGCCTGGAAGAGCCCCACGTGGCCAGTGCGCTCGAAGGGCTGAGCGTCCTGGCCGGCGCCTCTCGCGGCCAGTTCGTGCCCAGCACACCCAGCCGGCTGCGCGCCGCGCGCACTTGCTACGATCACATGGCGGGCGCCCTGGCTGTCGCGTTACACGACCGGTTCCAGGTGCTTGGCTGGTTGTCAGCCGGCGCCACGGGCGGCGGCCATGCGCTCCAGCTCGCTTCGCCTGGCACGAAGGGGTTTACGGCGCTCGGCATTGACGTGGCCGAAATCCGGACGCGCCGCCGCCAGTTCGCGTACGCCTGCCTGGATTGGAGTGAACGCCGCCCGCATATCGGCGGCGCGTTGGGCGCCGCGCTTCTGGAAATCGCGCTGCAAAGGAAATGGGTGGTTCAGGATCTCGACAGCCGGGCCTTAGGCGTCACCAGCCTGGGGCGGCGCGAAATGCTGACTCGCTTCGGCCTGCGCGCCTGAGGGTGAAACCGCTTTCAGTATGTCTTCAAGCTGATGTGATTATTCTTGTCGGGAAGCGGTTTTCCCTGGTAGGTTCCTTCCACCAGCGTGCGATTGAATGAAGTATAGAGGTGGCTCTGGCCCGCCGTTCCCGTGCCGCGGGCGATGGCCCCCAGGTGGAAATCGTCGAGGTTAAGGTTCAGAAAGCCGGGCGCGATATCCATCGGAGCGAGCGCGGTGGTCACCTGTTGCGCGGCGCCAATCGCGGTCGAGCCCGGCGCGATTTGGTTCAGGAACACGCGCGCGTAATGATGAAAAGCGTTGCCTTCGGTCGTGTAATAGACGATGCTCACCGTTCCGGTGGACTGATCGACCGCGACGGAGGGATAGAAGTGGTGCCCGCTGGCGGTATCGACAGAGACGGGCGTCGACCACGTTAGGCCATTGTCGGTCGAAAGAGTCAGATTCACTTCCGCATCCATGCAAATGGTCGGGGTGGGGGTCGGCGGTGGCGGGGAGCTATACGGATCTTTGCAATCGTCATAGACCAGGAACGTGGTGAAGCTGCCGCTGGATTCCCGGCGAGTGGCGTGTTTCGGGTAGGTGAACACCACGAAATTGTCAATGCCATTCAATGGCGTGGTCAGCTCCCCTTCGCTATTTGTCGGAAGCGCATTGGCGATGGTGGTCACTACGGTGGGCTGGCCGCACACGGGGGGATTCGGAGCGCCCGCCGGTGTGCAGGTCACGAAAAAGAGTTGCGAGCCGGATCCCACATAGGAAATGGCGATCAGGCCATCGGGCCGCACCTGCACATAGGGAAAGGCGATGTCGTTGTTGTTCACGAGCACCAGCGGACTGCACTTCAGCGTGGAGTTGGTGCAGGCGGTGACGAACACCTCATCGGAACTCTGGCTGGTGACGTATGCATTGGCCGCGATGTAGACATCCCCCGCGCCGAGCCCGCTCGAGCGCTCGTCCACTGCCAGATTGAACTGCGAATCGAAATACGGTTGTGAGACCGGATTCACGATCACCGGCGGGGTCTGCATCCAACAGGAGGCGGCCTGCGTTTGCAGATGCGTGCCGTTAGGACACATCGTGGCGTTCAGCAGACTGGCCGCCGAAGCCCGGAACAGGCCGATGCCCGAGATCGGCCCGAAACGCATGTCCGCCATGAAGAAGGCGCCGCGCGTGGCATCCGCAACCACCGAAGCATCTCCCACACCCATGGCCGTGCCGCCTGAAACCGTGAAGCTCGGCAGGCCACCTTCAAACTGCACGCTGCAATCGGCGGTGGTGGAGCGATGCACGTAATAACCGCTCGTGCTGTTATCCCAGGTGCTGCTGGGGAAAGCGCCGCGCCAGTCGTTGGCCGTCTGCACGATCAAGTCCGCCCCCGCGGCGGCGCCGTTCAGGATGAAGTCGGCGGCCGCGCTCTGCTGGGGGACCGCGCCGGCGCGCGGCTCCAGGTTAAAGCGCGCCCCGGAGTCTCCCGTGCACGGCACCGTCGCCGCCGGGACCTCGGCGCGCGGGCTGGAGAGGGCGGTGAGGCGCGGCAGCCGGGCTTGGGCTGCCTCCAGCGCCGCCGCTGACGGATTGCCGAACGCCTGGTTGAAATATCCGGACAACGGATGTCCGGCGACTTGCATGAGGCTGCGGCCTTCCTCGGACGCCAGGAATCGGAGGGTTGCCGAGCGCCGCAAGTTGGCCGGAATCGGTGGCCGTTTGGCGCGCGAATGGGGGCCCCGCGTATTCTCTGAACCGAGCGCTATCGCCATCATCGATCCCACGAGGCAGGCAATCAGGATGGTTTTCAATGTCTTCATTTTGCTCGCTCCTCCTAATACTGGAATCTCGTCAGGACATTGTTGATCACCGGAAACGGCACGCCGCCATAGTCTCCGTTGGCGGCGCTGCCGGTGAAGTGGATATAGACCACACTTTGGCCGGCGACTCCGGTGCCTCCCGCGGCAATGCCCAGATAGTTGCCGGGCAGGCTTTCGGTATTATTGAAACCGCCGAGCGGGCCGTCGTACAGAGACGAGGTAATCTGCTGCGGCGTGCCGGCCGTCGTCTGGCCAGGCAGGATCTGGGCGAGAAAGACTTGCATGCGCGTCTTCAGCGGGTCGTTCTCGGTCGAGTAGTAGGTAATGTTCACGGTCCCGGTGGACGCATCCAGCGCGATGTTTCCGAATAATTGCTGGCCCTCGGCAGCGGACACCTTCTGGATCGGAGACCAGGTATCCCCGCCGTCGGTCGAGCATGTAACCACCACATCGGTTTTCGGACAAAGCGGGTAGGCATCGCCCACCGCGTCGAGCGCCACGTCACAACGGTCGTATACCAGAAATGTGGTCACGGTCGTGCCGTCACTCTCCAGGCGGTCCACGTGCTTGGGAAGCGTGGGGTCCTGGGACTCGAGCACAATCGGGTTGATATTTTGCGGGGTAAGTTGGATCTCGCCCGGAATGCCCGCTGGCTGGTTTTCGGTCAGGACGGCGATCGGCGTGCCGCAAGTGGGGGATTCGGGGGCTCCGCGCGGCGTGCAGTCGACGAAACGGATTTCGAGCGGACTGGAGGGGCTAACCTCTTGTGCATTCACGAAGGAAACCGTAATAACGCCATTCGGCTGCACATAAACCCAGGGAGCGCCGGCCCGCTGGTCCGCGCCGCTGATGGTGATTTGCGACCCGCACACCTCCATGCTGTTGGCGCAGGCCGAGAGCGTAAGCGAGGATGGCTGATCCTTGCCAGCGAGGTTGGTTTGCGCGCTGACCACGTACACATCGCCGGCGCCGGTCCCGGTGGTCCGCTGGTCCACCGCAATGGAAGGGTCGAACAGGTTGGTGATGGTTTCGAACGTCTCGTAATTGGCGATCTGGCCCGCCTCGACGAAGCAGGGAACCGTGTTCGCCACCGTGCCGTTCGGGCAGTTGGCCGTATTGAGGAGAATCGCCGGCGTGGTTTTGAGCAGCCCGACTGCCATGCCGGCGCCGTTGTACCGCAGATCGGCGAGAAAGAAAGCGTTGTGCGCGGGATCGGCCACGACTATGGGGTGGCCGAATATCTCGAAATCCCCCAGGACGGCGGAAGAGATGTAGGGTAGTTCTCCCTCCAGGTCCGCGCCGCAATCCGAGGCGTCGCGCTGGACGTACATCGCATCCGCCATGACGTCGCCCACAAACCCGACCGGCAGCAGCGCACGTGTATCCAAGGCTGTTCCGATCACCAGGTCCGCGCCGTTGAGGCCGCCGCCGGGCAGGACGGCCACGCTCTCGTCATATTGCCCGACCGCGTTTAGCAAGGGCGCCAGGTCGAACTTGTTTCCGTTCGGCGTACACCCCCCGGCGGCTTCCTGCGACAGTATCGTGATGAAACCGATAACGGCAACACTCATTTTCAAGCGCATACTCGCCACAATCTAGCAGACTCCACTTCGTCGAGTGCCGGATTTTTGTAAAAATTTGGTAAGAATTGCGGAGGCGCCAACTACGCCGGATCGATGCGGTAGACCCAGCCGGCCGCGTTGCCGGCAGACGCGTTGGCGCGCGCGATCACCGCATCCACCAGCTTGCGATCGGGGGCTAGCGAGCAGACCGGATCGGTGGCGCTGGCGTCGCCGGTCAGCAGCAGAGCCTGGCAGCGGCAGCCGCCGAAATCCTCGTGCCGGCGGTCGCAACTGCGGCACGGCTCGGGCATCCAGCCTTCCCCGCGGAAGCGCTGGAAGGCGGCGGATTCTTCCCAGATCCAGCCCAGCGGATGAGACTGTACATTCTCGAAGGTCAGCCCCGGAATCACGCCCGCCGCGTGGCACGGCAGCACGAAGCCCGCTGGGTCGATCACCATCAGCGAGCGCCCCCACCCACCCATGCAGGCTTTCGGATAGCGCGCGTAGTAATCCGGCGGCACGAAATCGATGCGCATGCGCCCCTTCAGCCGCTCCTGGTGCGCACGCACGGTGGCCACGCAAGCGTCCAGTTGCCGCCGTGTAGGCATCAGGTTCTCGCGATTCTCGATGGCCCAGCCGTAATACTGCACGTTGGCGATTTCCAGGCGATCCACGCCCAGCCTCTCGGCCATCGCCACGATCTCCTCCAGCCGATCCAGGTTCCGCCGGTGAACCACGGCGTTGAGCGTAAACCCGATTTGCCGCGCTCCCACGATTTTCGCCAGCGCCAGTTTGCGGGCATGCACCCGCGCGCCGGCGAACTCATCGGCGGGCACTTCGTCGGCGTCCTGAAAACTGAGCTGCAGGTGGTCGAGGCCCGCGTCGATCAGGGCGTCCAGCCTCCGCTCTCCCAGTCCGATGCCCGAGGTAATCAGGTTCACGTAAAGGTTCGCGGCGCGGCCCGCGCGCACCAGTTCTTCCAGATCCGGACGCAGCAGCGGCTCGCCGCCCGTCAGGTGAACGTGCAGCACACCGAGCGCCGCGGCTTCGCGAAAAATGCGCGTCCAGACCTCGGCCGGCATCTCGTCGCCGCGCGGGCGCATGGCCAGAGGATTCGAGCAGTACACGCAATGCAGCGGGCAGCGATGCGTCACTTCGGCGATCAGGGCTTGCGGCTGCACCGTCACTCCACCACCACGATTCGCCGTGCCACCAGGCGATCCAGGAAGGCGGCGGTTTCGGCTTCCACGCGCGCCGCGTCCGGCTCGGCGAACTCGGCCGCCAGTTCGCGCACGATGTCCGCCAGGCTGCGCGAGCCGTCGCAGCGCTGCAGGATGCGCGGGCCGGGACCGCTCAGGCGCAACACCCCTTCGGGGATCAGCAGCACCCAGCCCTGCGCGGAGTCCTCGGAAAGCCGGCAACCGCGCGCGAGCCGGGGAATGTTGGCGGCCGTCACCGGGCGCCATCCTCCGGACGGAACGCTCCCGGTGGCGGCCAGCCCGGCTGCACGTAGGCGTAATACAGCGCGTCGAGCTGCGCCCAGAGGATGTCGCACTTGGCGCGCAGTGCCGCGATGGCCGACTCCTGTTGGGCGCGCGTGGCCGCCTGGCGGGTGACCCAATCGATGGTGAACGCGGCATCTTCGGGCGCCTGCGTCAGCCGCGCCTGGAAGTACGATAAGCCCGGCTCCATCCAGGCATAATGTTTGCGCATCGCATCCATGCGCAGGGCGATCAAACGGCCGGAAAACAGCTCCGTCAACGAAGACGCCGTGGCTTCGAGCAAGGTCCCCCGCGAAACCAGATTCAGATATGCATCCACCGCGTAGCGCGTGCCCGGCAGGATCTCGCGGCCCCCGATGACGCGCTCGCGCTCCAGCCCGGTGGCCTCGGCCAACTGCAGCCAGCGCTCGATGCCGCCTTCTCCGGCGCGGCTGCCGTCGTGATCCACCACGCGCTTGCGCCACGCGCGCCGGAATTCGGGATCATCGGAACGCGACAGAATGATCGCATCCTTGATCGGTATGCGGCTCTGGTAGTAATAGCGGTTCAAGGCCCAGGCCTGCAACTGGCCGCGCGTCAGTTGCCCCTCGTGCATCCGCAGATGAAACGGATGCCGGTGGTGATAAAACTGGTCGCCCACCGATTGCAGGCGCGCGTGTAACTCGGCGGCGGTCAGGAGTTCGTCGCTCATAACGTTATTGTCATCCCGTCGCAGGCCACTTCCCAACCGGCCTCCAGCACCGCGCGATGTTCGGCGCTATCTTCGTCCAGGATCGGGTTGGTGTTGTTGATGTGCAGGAAGACTTTGCGCGGGCGGCCGAGCCCGGCCAGGCGCTCCAGGCTGCCGCCCGGCCCGGAAATCGGCAGATGCCCCATTTGCCTGGCGGTGCGTGCCTCCGGCCACACCCGGATGAATTCGTCGTCGGACCAGAAGGTTCCATCCAGCAATACCAGATCGCTCTGTTCCATGCGCGCGACCAGCGCATCGTCGATTCCCGGAACGCCCGGCAGGAAAAGCAGGCTGCGGCCCCCGCCTCGCACCGAAAGCCCCACCACGGCTTCGTCCGCGCGGCAGCCCGCCAGCCGCTCGCCGCTCACATAGCTGGGGTATCCGCCGCCCATCGGAATCGCTTCCACCTGTAAGCCGCTTTCGATTTCGAAAGTCGTGCCGGGGCGAAAAACGCGCCACTCCACTTGTCCGGGCACGCGGTGCAGCATGCGGAACATGCTGTTGTCTTCGCGCAGGATGTCGCGCACCGACGCCGTCGCATACACCTTAAACGTGTGCATCTCGCGCAACAGGAGCAGCCCCAGCGACTGGTCGACTTCCGCGCAGGTTAGCACGACGGAAGCAATCGGGGAATCGCGCGGGCCGTGCCGGGGATGAAGGCAGGGATTGGATTCGATCTGTTTGCTCAGATCGGGAGACGCGCCCAGCAGGTGCCATGCGTGGCCATCCGCGCTCACGGCTACCTGGATTTGGCTGCGGGCCTTGGCGCGCAAAATCCCGGCGCGGAGCCGGCGGCAATTATCACAATTGCAGTTCCACTGCGGGAATCCGCCGCCGGCTGCGGCGCCGAGCACACTCACCAGCACGGCTAGATTTCAGCCGGTGCGTAGGAATTGATCTCGCAACTAACTGAAACTTCTTGAAAATCCGGTGTTGTCCAGTTCACGCTTCCCTCCTATGCGAGAAAGTATACCATGCGAGGCCAACCAGCGCAGTACTGGACCGTTTGACCCTGTGAGCGCGCGGGCGGTGGCGCTAAACTATTGATTTATATGTTTAGACATCTGCTTTGGGTTGCGGCCCTTATTGCCGCGCCGGCGTGGGCCCAGTCCGCCTCCATTTCCGGAAGAGTGGAGGATCCCTCCGGCAGCCCTATCGCGGGCGCCACGGTGACGGTCAAGAGCCTGGAGACCGGCGCATCGCGCACCACTGCTACAAATGCGGATGGCAACTACAAAGTCCTCTCCCTGCCTCTCGGGCCGCAGGAGGTGAAGGCGGAAAAGCCCGGGTTCAAGGCGGCCTTGCGCTCCGGTATCGATCTGCGCATAGGCCAGGAGGCGGTCGCCAACCTGCGCCTGGAAGTTGGCGATCTGGCCCAGCAGGTCACGGTTTCCGAGCAGGCGCCGGTGGTCAACACCACCACCGCGTCGGCCGCCGGCATGGTTGGCGAACGCGAAGTGAAAGATCTGCCGCTCAACGGAAGAAGCTTCGATAACCTGATCGCTCTGAATCCGGGCTCCATCAATTTCAGCGCCCTGAAGAGCGCCGAGACCAGTACCAGCGACGGCAACACTTTTTCGGTGGAAGGCCGGCGGACCGCGGAAAACCTGTTCCTGTTGAATGGCATCGAATACACCGGCGCCAGCCAGCTCGGCGTCACCCCGGGAGGCGCCAGCGGAGAATTGCTGGGCATCGACGCCATCCGCGAGTTCAATGTGGTGACCGATACCTACGGCGCGGAGTACGGTAAGCGCGCCGGCGCTCAAGTCAGCGTCGCCACCCAGTCCGGCTCCAACGTGCTGCACGGTTCGGTGTTTGAGTTCTTGCGCAACAGCGCGCTCGACGCCCGCAACTTCTTCGATCAGGCTTCCGTCCCTCCCTTTCGCCGGAATCAGTTCGGAGGCGCGCTGGGCGGGCCGCTACGGAAGAACAAGCTGTTCCTGTTTGGTAATTACGAAGGCTTCCGCGAGGCCCTGGCGGTCAGCAACGTGGCCGTCGTTCCGGACGCGGAAGCGCGCCTGGGTATGCTGCCCAATGCTTCGGGCGTATATAAACCGGTCGCGAACTTGAACCCGGCGATGCTCACCTATATGTCTTTTTGGCCTCAGGCAAACGGCGCGGAGAGGCTCGTCGGCGGGCTGCCCACCGGCACCGCGCTCGACTACAGCAATCCCCGCCAGGCCATCCGTGAAGATTTCGGCAATACCCGCGCCGATTACGCGCTCGGCGGTCGCGATTGGCTCGCGGGCGTCTACACGATCGATGACGGAAACAATCTCATCCCGCTGGCCGATCCGCTGTTTGCGTCTTATGAAACGCTGCGCTCCCAGGTCGCCAGCGCGCAGGAGACCCACGTTTTTTCCCCGCGAGTGCTGAATACATTTGACGCCGGATTCTCCCGTGCGGGCTTTAACCTGGATTCGGCCCCCGAGACTTCCTTTCCGGCGAGCGACTCGTTTGTCGGCGCGCTGGGGCCGGGCGGAATCGTGATCGGCGGCGGCGTGACCACCACAGGTTCGGGATCCGTTGTCTCCGCCGGGCCTAACAATGCCGCGAACGCCTGGACCCGCCGCAATCTTTTCACCGGGACCGACAGCGTCCAAATCGTCACGGGGAAGCATCAAATCAGCGCCGGGATTTGGTTTCAGCGCTTGCAGGATAACGATGACACCGCCTCGCGGCAGTTGGGACAAGCCAGCTTCGCCAGCCTGACCACCTTTCTGCAGGGCAAGGTCACCACTTTCCAGGTAGTGCCCAGCCCGAGTGAGCTGGGCTGGAGAAGTCTGGAAGGGGCCTGGTATCTCCAGGACACCATCAAGCTGCTGCCAAATCTCACGTTCGAGGCAGGCATTCGGCACGAATTCACCACCGGATGGAATGAAGAGGCCGGGCGCGCCGCCAACTACATCACCAATGGTGACGGCATCCTGGTAACCACGCCCATCGTGGGCCACTCCGCTTTCACCCAAAACAATGCGACCCATTTGTTCGGACCGCGGATCGCGCTGGCTTGGGATATCTTCGGCAATGGCCGTACGGTGCTGCGCGCCGGCTTCGGCACTTACTACTCCCTGATCGACGATCTCAGCTTTCTCCTGAATTCCGTCCCGCCATACAACGGCGCCCTTTCGTTCGCCGGCGTCTCGCTGCCTTCGATCCTGCCCATTCTGCCGAACGTCGTGCCGCCGCCCTCCTGCGGGCCTGGCGTGCCCGCGCCTTGCACCACCTACGCGCCGCAAGGCGTACAGCCCAACGCCAAAACGCCCACGGTCGAGGAGTGGCGCTTCGCCCTGGAGCGGCAGCTCGATCGCAACTCGGTCCTGCGGCTGGCCTACGTGGGATCGTTCGGATACCACGGCCTTCTCAGCGTGGACCCCAACACCATCCCCGCCCAGATTTGCGCCACCGCCGGCGGCTGCAAGGCGGGCGGAACGCCGGGCACCACCACCAGCACGGTGCCCGACGGCGCGCAGTACATCCCCGTCGGCACGCGGCCGAACCCTTACCTGGGCGCAGGTTTCTTCTGGTACACGGAAGGCAACACCAGTTACAACGCTCTCCAGGTCGACGTGAGCCACCGCCTCACGCATGGCCTGGAATTCCGGGCCAATTACACCTGGTCGAAGAGTCTCGACATGAATTCCGCGCTCACCGGCGCGCAAGCCAATAACCAGGCGCAGATGATCCTGGATCGCAGCGATCTGGGGCGGGACTGGGGACCCTCCGCGTTGGACGTAGCCAGTCAGGGCAGCATCTCCTGGATGTACGCTCTGCCCTTTGGAGGCAATAACCGCTGGCTGGGGGGATGGCGGGTCAATGGAATTGCGACCTTGTTGAGCGGCTTCCCGTTCACTCCGCAGATCGGCGCGAACCGGTCCGGCGATGGCGATACGCGAAACCCCGACCGGCCCTCCCCGAACCCCGCATTCAGCGGACCAGTGGTGCTGGGCAACCCGAACCAGTGGTTCAATCCGGCGGCGTTCGTCCTGCCCGCGGCCGGAACATACGGAGACCTCGGCCGCGGCACTTACCTGGGCCCGGGACTGGCGGAACTGGACCTGTCGCTAGCGAAGGACATCGCCATCGCCGAGCGAATGAAGCTCCAGCTCCGCTCGGAATTCTTCAACATAATGAACCATGCCAACTTCGGCACGCCCAACGCCATCGTCTTCTCGGGCACGGCGATCAGCCCGTCAGCGGGGTTGATCACTGCGACGGCGACCACCTCGCGGCAGATTCAGTTCGGCATGAAGCTCATTTTCTAGGGATCGTGCAGCGGGCGCGCCCGTTGATCCTCAATCCCGCCGGGTCATAAACAGACTATAAGACCTTTTATGCTATACTTGCCCTGTTGTATCCATGCATCCTGACCGCGCCTACGCGTCCCAGAGCGGCGAGGAAGGCCGCATCCAGCTATACGGCTGGGATGCGCGCACCGAGTCGTGGAACGGGCCGACCGGATTGAGCCCCTCCCCCCGCGTGTCCGGGCGCCTGGCGCAAGCGCTCCAAGCCGCGCACGGCCGGTCGTGGTATGGCCCGGTGAGCTGCAACGTCCAGGGAGAAGCGGCCACCCGGTTCTTCAGCGTAATCCACGCCCTGAGCGACTGCGCGGTCGCCATGATCTACTGCCACGATTCGCGCACCGGCCCGGTGGAAATCGTGGCCGTCGTTCCGCCTGAAATGCGCGCGCGGTTGCGCGCCGATTTCGCCTTCGAGTTCGTGGCATTCGCGCGGTTCCTGGATGCCTTGAGCGAGCCCGCCGCTTTGACCGTTCACGATCAGATGGAGGCCGCCATTCGGGAATCTGAATCGTCCGAAGTGCTGGTGTTCTCCATCGGTACCGGCTTGTGGACCAGCGATCTGGACCACGTCCTGTCGTGCTGCGTCGAAAAGGTCGCTTTGAGCATGCTGGAATGGCTGGGCCAGCGCTAGCGGGTCGTTAGTGGGCCGTCACGCCACTGCCGCGGGCGGCTTTTCCGGTGCCCCCGCACGCCGGACACTCAATCTTCCCCCTGCGTTTGCAGCCCTCGCAGACCTTCGCTTGACGCCCCACCTCGCGCGATCCCGGCACGCGGCACCGCGTGCACAATACTTCCCTCGCTCCGCCACACACCGCGCACTTCGGCATTCCCGTCAACCTTCCCGTCCCAGGTTCTTGCCGCGCAGGATCTGTTCCGCGCGCTGCGCCGTCTCCTGGACCAGGAAGCCCATCTTCGGATGCGTGGGCTCCAGGTCGGGGTGCACGCCGGCTTCTTCCAGCGCTTCGCTGGTGGTAGGACCGATAGAGGCAACCACCATCCGGCGCAAGGCCGATAGCACAGCCGCTTCGATCCCGCCCTCGGCGGCGATGCGCAGCAGGTGCTCGATCTGAATCGATGTGGTGAACAGCGCCACCTGCAGTTCGCCGGCGGCCAGGCGGCGGGCGGCAGCGCGCAGCGGTTCGCTGTCTTCCGGCAGGTCCCATTGGTAAACGCGCACGGTGGTCACTTCCGCGCCGCGCTGGCGCAGGGCATCCAGCAGCTCGCCGTTCGGGCGTCCGTATTCCTGGACGGCAATGCGGCGCTCCGGGCGATCGCCGATAGCGGCCAGCAACTCGCGCCAGGTATTCGGCTCCGGCACGGCGATCGTGACCGGCACGTTGAGTCCGCGCAGGACGGCGGCCGGCTTCGGTCCGCGGGCGACCACGGTAATCCCGCGCAAGGCCTCGACAAAGCGCTCCGGTGCATAACGCGTCGCGAGCGTCTGATGCAGCAGGCGCGTGCCCACGCCGGTCAGCAGGATCATCATGTCGAACTCGCCGGCAAAGAGCCGCTCGGCGAACTCAAAAGCCGCCTCGTTTCGGTCCAGCGGTGCTTCGCGCATCGACGGAGCCACTACCGGTTCGCCTCCCTGTTTGCGAATCAACTCGGCGATCTCCGCCGCGCGGCGGCTCTCCAGAGCGAGGACGTGCATGCCGGCGAAGGGCATAAACGGGGCCTTCAGGGACGCGCGGGAGGCTGGCCGCCGGCGCGCCGGATTTCGAGCAGCAGGACCGCGCCCTTCGCCAGTTCCTTCAGCTTCTCCGCCTGTTCCGCGGTCAGTTCGCGGGGCTTGCGGTCGATCACGCATAGCGTGCCCAGCGCCAGACCTTCGGGTGAAAGCAGCGGCATCCCCGCGTAGAATCGGAGGTGCGGCTTCTGTGTCACCAGCGGGTTGTGCGAGAAACGCTCGTCGGCCAGCAAGTCCGGGGCTACGTACAGTTGGTCCTGGCAGATCGCGTAAGCCGAGAAAGAGTTATCGCGGGGAATCTCGCGAAACTCAAAACCGATGTTTGACTTGAACCATGCCCGGTCCCGGTCCACGAAGACGATCAGGCAGATGGGGGTCTGGCAGATCTCGGCGGCCCGCTGCGCGATCTCGTCGAAGGCGGGCTCCGCGGCCGTGTCCAGTACGCCGTACTGCCGCAACAGATCCACGCGCGCGTGCTCGTTAAGCGGGATGGGCGGCTTCATCGCTTTCGTATTATGACGAATGTAGCAGATTTAATGCGTGTGCGCCGCGCTAGCCCCGAGTTCCACTTCGGGATCCACCACCAGCCACGCCACCGAACCGGCGGCGCAGAGCGCGGCGGCCACCAGGAACGACGCCGTCCAACTGAATTGGTGGGCGATCAACGGGGTCAGCGAAGCGGTGACGATGCCGCCGATCTGGCCGCCCATGTTCATCACCCCGGACACTGAGCCCGCCGATGCGCCGGCCATGTCGGCGGTCACGGACCAGAAGGAGCTTTGCGAAAGATATAGGGCGCCCGCGCCGCCCGCCAGCACCACGCTGGCCAGGCGCGCGCTCTCGACCTGGGTTCCCGAGGCGATGAAGACGGCGGCCAGCGCAATTCCCGCCACCGCCACGCCGCAGCGGCCGATGCGGTTGCCGTAGCGCCGCGTCAGGATATCGCTGATCCGGCCGCCCAGCGTGGAGCCCACGGCCATGGCGATGAACGGCAGCATGGCGTAATAGGAACTGGATTTGAGATCCAGGCCGCGCACCTTGCTGAGATAAATGAAGAACCACGCAAAGAAGATCCAGGCGGCGTAGCCGTACGTGAAATAACTGAAGGCAATCGCCAGGACATCCTTGCTGCCAAATATTTTGCTCCAGGGCAGCGGCTTGCCGATTTCAAGTTCGGCGGGCAGTTCGGGCAATCCCTGCTCGATGAACGCGGTTTCCTGCGGCGTAACCCAGGGGTGGTCTTCGGGCCGGTCGCGGGCCAGCCAATACCACGCGCCGCCGGCGGCCAGGCCGATCGCCGCGCTGATCCAGAACGACGCGCGCCATCCGTAATGCATGACGATATAGGTAACCAGCGGCGGGGTGATGCCCGCGCCCGCGCCCACGCCGGCGAAGATGATCCCGTTGGCCAGGCCGCGTTCCCGCGAGGGAATCCAGTTGGCGACCAAGCGGTTGGAAGCCGGAAACAGCACCGCTTCGCCCGCGCCGAGCGAAAAGCGCACGGCCAGCAGCACCAGCAGCAGACCGGCCATGCGCGCCGAAACCATGGCCGTAAGGGCCGTGAAGATGCCCCACCACAGCGTGCCCAGCGTCAGGATCAGGCGGGGCCCGAAGCGATCCGCCAGGCGGCCGGCCGGCGCCTGAAACAGCGCATAGCCTACCAGGAAGGCGCTGAACACGTGTCCGAGCTGCAGGTCGGTGATGTGAAACTCCTGCTGGAGGAAGCTGGCGGCGATGGAGATGTTAACGCGGTCCAGGAAGGAGATGGCGCTGATGGCGAACATCCAGAAGATCAGAAGCCAGCGGATGGGCATAGGAAGCTACATGATACCCGGCGGCGAAGGACTGGAATACGCGCTCGATCAGCGCAGCAGGCGGTTGCCGTTGGGAACCGGCTGCGCCATGCCCACGACATCGACGAAGGAAGTGAGGCTGCGGGCGGCCTTGTCCGCATCCTCGCCTTCCTGCAGAACGATCTCGTGCTCGATCCAGTTGGACAGCGGGATATTGCGGAAGAAGATGCGCTCTTGCAACACCAGCGCCTTGCGGTTCTGGAACAGCAGTTTGTTGTCTTTCACGTAGTGCCGCTGCTCCACGTGCACATCGGCCAGGAATTCGTCCAGCGCCTCACGCCGGGCGGAGTCTTTGGCGCCGCGCAAGGCTTGTTCGAGCGAATTCTTCTCGGCTTCCAGCGTGCCGCGCGCCTGCGCCATGGCTTCCCGTTCGCGGGCCAGCGCGACTTCCATGCGGGACTGCATGATATAGAACGCCAACAGGCCGGAACCGACGGCCACGAAGCCCGGTAACAGTATCCAAAGAATAGCGTCCACTAGTCACATGATAGCGGAAACGGCTACCCTTGGGCGCGCTTTCCCAATTACTCCTGTTGACTTCCGTCAACCTTCTGGCCGGCCAAAAGATACTTGAGCACTGTTAACTGAAGTGAACCGAGGGCGCCGAAGATGGCGGCGATCTGCGCCCCCAGGCCGCTCCAGAAGCCGTCGTATTTGCCGATCCAGGCGGTCGTGCCCTGCTGGCGGTCGGCGATGCGCAGGGCCGATTCGGCGGCGCGCCCCTGGTGGCGGGCGCGCGCCTGGGGCAGCAGCATGATTTTCTTCCCCGCGCGGCGCAGTTGGTAGCACAGGTCCGCATCGCTCCCGAATTGCCCGTAGCGCTCGTCGATCTGCCCGATAGAGGTGAAGAAAAAACGGCGCATCATCAGGGCGGCGCCGCGCGCGTAATCCACAGGCATGGGATCCGGCCCTGGCTCGGCGGGACGCCAGGTGTCATCCGGCGGAAACTTTCCCAATTGCGGCGCAGGGCGGTCCGCGTCGTCCACCAGCAGCGGGCAGACCGCGCCCGCATCGGGTTGGGCATCCAGCAGGGCCGCCAGCAACCGGGCCGTTTCGGGGAAGACTTCCGTGTCTTCATGCAGAAAGAAGACGTACTCGGCTTCGGAGCCGCGCACGGCCAGATTGAGGGCTTTGGTCAAGCCGAAATTGCGCGGAATGCGGATGAACCGCGCGCGCGGGAATTCGGCTTCGAGCTGCTGGCTGCCGTCGGTGGAACCGTTATCCACCACCACGATCTCGATCGAGTCGCGAGCTTCGGACCGCTCCAGCGCCTCCAGCGCGCGCCGCAAGAAGTCTTTTCGATTGTAGGAAACCACCAGGGCCGATACCTTGGGGGGCTTCGGCGCCTGGCCGGTAGGTTCGGCCACTTCCAGCAGCTTAACAGACTGGAACCACGGATGGACACAGATGCCGTCCCCGGCAAGATCGGCGTGCGCGACCGCCGGGCCGAATCTGGCGAATTTGACAAAGTTCCGCAGATTGACGAACAGTAGAATATGTTGTGCCGCGGACAAAGCTTATCTACTACGCGGAGCTGGACCAGACGGTCTCCACCCTTGCCTGGTTCGCCGAGTTGCCCGGCAAAGCGAATGACAAATGCCACGTCTACCTCGCACGGCTGGAGTCGGAAGGGCATGAACTGCGGAGACCGGCCGCCGATTACCTCCGGGACGGTATCCACGAATTGCGCCCGTCTTTTGCGGGCGTGCAGTATCGCATCCTTTACTTCTTTCATGGCAGCGAGGCGATCGTGGTTTCACATGGCCTGACGAAGGAAGCCGAAGAGCCCGCCGCGGAGATTGAGCGGGCGATCCGGAGGATGGCGCGATTTCGGGCCAACCCGGCGAGGCACTCATTTATTCCGCCGAAAGGAAAATAGCGAAATGGCGACAAAGAGAAGGTTCTATTCGGAGGCACTGCCATACTCCTACGACCGCTTCATCGCTGGCAGCCCGGAGCATGAGGCGTTCTACGAAAAGGCGCTTTTCGATACCGAAGTGGCAACCAAGGTGTACGACCTGCGCACCAAGTCAGGCTTGAGCTATCGGGCACTGGCGAGGAAAGTCGGCACTACCGCCGCGGTGATCGGCAGCCTGGAGGACGCTGACTACGGAGGGGACTCCCTCGCGATGTTGCGCCGCATAGCCGAGGCGGTCGGCAAAAGGGTCCAGATTCGGCTGGTATCCGCCGTTAAGCCGAAGGCACCCCGGGCAAGCAGGGTAGCGTAGCCCCGAGCCGTCGGCCGGCGCACCGAGCCTGACATACAAGCCGCGTTCACAGTGCTATTATGGTTGTCAACGAGGGCTTGGCGCGTGGCGAAAGACTCCGGCAGAACTAAGAAAACCAGTTCCGCGGCACTCCTGCCGCTGACGATTGTCTTGGGCGGCTTGATCGCCGGCCTTTTGGTCCCAGGTGTCGCGCATACCGCGACCGGTCAATCGGAAGGCGACCTGCGCGGCAACGTGAAATCGTTCGCCTCCGCGTACGCCTTGATCGAAGAGAACTTTGCGGACGCCATCACGCCGGATAAGGCCATCTACGAGGGCGCCATTCCGGGCATGCTGCGCACCCTCGATCCGCACTCCAACTTTCTGGACCCCGAAGAGTATCGGCAGCTGCAGCAAAAGCAGCGCGGGCAGTATTACGGCGTCGGCATGGAAGTGATGATGGACGGGCCGCACGTGGTGGTGGTGCAGGCGTTTCCGGATTCGCCGGCGGCGCGCGCGGGGCTGCGGCGCGGAGACACAATCGCCGCGGTCGACGACCACAACGTGGAAGGCGAAGATTCCGCCGCCGTGGCCGACCGGCTGAAGGGGCCGCGGGGCACCCTGGTGAAAGTCGGGGTAAGCCGCTATGGAGCCAACAAGATGGTCTCCTTCATGGTGACGCGCGGCGAAATCTTCCCCAGCGTAGTGGACGCTTTCTGGGTGCGGCCGGGCATCGCTTATGTGTACATTCAGACCTTTGAAGCCCAGAGCGCCGGGCGCGACATGGAAGAAGACCTGCGCCGCTTGGGCGAGGACAACGTGAATGGCCTGATCCTGGACCTGCGGGAGAACCGCGGCGGATTGCTGAACGAAGCCGTCGAAGTGGCTGGACACTTCCTGCGCAAGGACCAGACCGTGGTCTCGCACCGCGGCCGTTCGGAGCCCGAGCAGGTGTTCCGCGCGAAAACCGGCAATCATGGCCGGCAATATCCGGTGGTGGTGCTGGTGAACCGCAATACGGCTTCCGCTTCTGAAATCGTAGCGGGGGCGTTGCAGGATCACGACCGGGCCTGGGTGATGGGAGAAAGCACTTTCGGCAAGGGGCTGGTGCAGGCGCAATTTCCGCTGTCGGAGGATGCCGCGCTGCTGCTGACCATCGCGCGTTACTACACGCCCAGCGGACGGCTCATCCAGCGCGATTACGCGCACCGCTCATTTTTCGATTATTACTATCACAACCGGCAGGAAGACGCGCAGAACTCGAACGATGTGAAGATGACCGACAGCGGCCGCACGGTATACGGCGGCGGCGGCATCACGCCGGACGAGAAATTCCCTCCGCAAATGATGAACGCTTTCCAGCGCCGCGTGCGTTTCCCCCAGCCGGGCGAGTTCTTCCGCTTCGGTTCGGTGTATTTTGGCGCGGAGACGCCCCATCTGCAGCAGGGCTGGTCGCCCGATAACGCGGTGGTGGAGCGCTTCCGCGGCTATCTGCGGCAGCAGGGCACGATTTTCACCGACGAGGAATTCGCCCAGAATCGCGCCTGGGTGGAAGAACAGATCCGGGTGGAGTTATATGCGCGCGCGTTTGACAAGCACGCGGCCGACCGCCTGGACTGGACCAACGACCCGGAAGTGCGGCAGGCCGTGGAGAGCCTTCCGCGCGCGCACGCTTTACTGGAGCAGGTGAAGCGCGCGATGATGCGGCGTACCGCGGGGTAAGTGCGGCACAATCGATCTGCGTGGCCGCCGCCACAAAGATCCACGGCGTTGAAGCTCCATTCCGGGTGACCCGTCTTGGCCGCCGCCTGCTGGTACGCCCGATCGTTGGGCATAGCTACGACCTGCTGAACCTGTTTTAATCGCCCACCCCACGCATCCTGTCGTCAGCGTCGTAATCCAGCGGTAGCCGATATAAACCCCTCACTCCGCACGCGGCGCTGCATAGTACCCGTTGCGCGCCTCGACGGTCAGCTTATGCGCATTCTCCAGCTTCACCTTTAATTGATGAAACCGCCCGTCCGCCTTGCCGGTAGGAACGAAGCCCAGCACATAGTGGCTCTCCGGCGTCGCCAGCTTGCGGAAGCTCGAGGTGAAGTCGTTGCCGGTGACGTAGGCCCCGCCGGTGCCATGCGCCAGATTCACCAGCACGATCGGATTCGTTCCGTTATCGTATCGCGGCGGCCGGTTCGAGCCCATGGCGCTGGCGGCGCCAGCGCCTGTGAAATCGGTCGCCTCGCCGGTATCCACCGCGTTGATCGACACCTTCGCGCGGATGGCGGCCTCGATCAGTTCCGGCTCCTCATACGGGCGATTGGGCCCGGTATGGAAACCGGACGAGGTCAGGATGATGTCCCGCCGCCCGGGCAGATTCGCCATCTTGCCTACGATCGCTTTCAACAGCTCTATCTGCAGCGTCTGGCTCTGCGACACCCGGCACACCGGCGCGGGCCGCAATTGCATGCGCGCGACCGCCTCCTGCAGCTTCTGCCGATCGCTTGTGAAATCCAGCTCCACGCGGCATGACGAAGTGAAGATAGCCGCGCGGTCGCCCGGCTGCAACCCGCCGAGCTGCTCGGTGGCCGCATCCCGGATGCGCTTCAGATCGCCTGGATCCCGGATAGTGAGGTCATCGAAAAAGTATGTGACGAACCGCGTCGGAATCGCCATCCCCGTTCCGCCCGCCTTGGGCGCGGGAGCGCCGCCATCGGGCAACGACCGGTCGGGAGCCATCTGGCCGGTCCTCTCCAGCGAGAAGCTGGCGATCTCCTGCCGCTTGCCATTGTCGAAGAGTTGAAAGTCGTCCTTGCCCAGGTTGCCGACAAAATGGCCATCGTGGTCGCGTACCACCACCGGCACTTGAATCATGGTCACGCCCGCCTCAAAAGTCTCGCCGGACTGTACCTGTGCGCCCATGGCCGCCAGCGAACCCAGGGCCGCAACCAATAGCATCGTCGCTCGCATGCTCAGCCTCCTTCGCAATATGCTACGGAATCTGTACCGCCGCATTTTCCGCCGTAATCTGCTGGCCCTCGGCATCGCGCGCGACCAGCCGGACCAGGTAACTGCCGGGCCGCATGTCGAAGAGCGTCTCGATCGTCACGGGCGGTTTCTGCTCCAGCCCCCGTACCGTCTCGTCGCGCAGGCGAAGCTGCAAGGTCTTCTGCGTACCGGCGATGAAGATGCCGTTGGCGTCGAACACTGCCGTCACAATGACCACATCGTTCCGGTTGCGGTCGTCCACCTTGCGCAGGTGAATCTGCTTCAGATCCACGCTGGCCAGCACGTTCAGCTTCTCCGCATCGCCGGTCTTGGTCACCCGCGTATGCATTTCCACGGGAAGGTTGTGGATCTCTTCGCGCGCGAACACCGCGCTCTCCATCTCCTGCCTCAAGGCCTCCACGGGATCCTCCGCGTGGTTCGGCGCCCAGTACC
Organism: Bryobacterales bacterium; assembly: GCA_963707465.1. Lineage (GTDB taxonomy): Bacteria > Acidobacteriota > Terriglobia > Bryobacterales > Bryobacteraceae > Bog-159. The sequence continues at coordinate 49,854 of CAVPQK010000028.1, read as the reverse complement.
CGCGGCGCGCCTGCAGGGTGGCATGCCCGTCCGAGCTGAGCGTGACCTTCAGCGCATGGAAGCGGCCATCGTTTTTCAGGTTCTGCGGCACGAAACCCAGCACGTAAAGATACTCCGGCGTCGCCGTCGCTTTCCGCACCCCGCCATCGAAATCGTTGTCGAGGTTTAGCGTGCCCCCGGTGTCCTCAGCCAACGCGATCAGCTCGTCCGTGATAGCCTCGGCTTCCAGCGTCCGGAACGCCACTTCGTCCTGGACCCCCTGTGCGGGTGCGCCTGGCCGGCACGCATCGTATTCCGGCACGGTCCAGACTCCCCGCGCGTTAATAGAGCCGATCAGCACCTTGGATCGAATGGCCAGCGCCGTCAGATCGGAGCTCGCGTTCCGCAGATCCGCTGGAACAAACAAGCCGGGAGACACGAAAACCACGCTCCGTTGTCCCGGCATCGCCGCCATGCGCTCGACCACGATCTTGAGCGCCGCCAACGCCGCCCGCGTCTCCTGCAGCCCGCTGGTGTAAGCATCGCGCACATACTGCAAGGCGGTATGGAAGTCCCCGAATTCCTCGATCGCCACTCTTAACGCCAGACATTTCTGGGCATCGGACGGGAAGGGCTCGAGCCCTACCTGCTCGTCGATCTGCGCCGCCTGAAAATAACTCACGTACGTCCCGCAGGTGCCAAAGCTGGGCGCCCCGATGGGAACCGGGGCGATTTTAAGCAGAGGCCCGCTGAGAGCCTCCGGATTATCGGTGAAATCCACGCCGATCCGGCCCGACGTGGTATAGAGAGCCACGCGGTCTTGCGGCCCGATCGACGACCGTATATATCTCCCGACTGCCGCGCGCACCTGCGGCAAGTCTTCAAAGCGGATATTGACGTCGTCGAAAACAAAGGCGACGAAATGATTGGGCATCGCCGGAGGCGCAACGGCCCCGTTCCCGGAGGCCGGCGCATGGCCGTCTTCAGCCGGGGCGCCTGCCGCGCGCGATTCCGGCGCCGTCGCCTGGGCCGCCCTCTGCACCGAGAACTTGCTGATCTCCTGCGGCTTGCCTTTGTCCAAAATGCGGAAATCCTCCTTGCGGAGATTCCCCACCGCACGCCCCTGGCGGTCCCGCACCACGACGGGTACCTCCACCAGGTTGCTCTCGACCTTGAATGTCACGGGCTCGTCGCGCGTCGACACCTCCGCTTCGCCCGTCACTACCGCCGTTTGTGCCGAGGCCACCCGGGAGGAGCAGAGAACTAGCGCGGCAAGCGCCAGAGAACACGTATTCATACCGCTGCTCTCATCGTACTTCGTGGGGATCCCTGTGGGGAAGGACGCCCGCCAATGCGGGGCAGAATACCCATGCACGCCCTACAGTTCCGGCAGTAGACCGTCGATGAAGAAGAGCGACGCCCGGAAGACCTGCATCGCGGGAACGGGAGAGTGTGCCGGTAGCTGACTTCGGCGGGAAAACATGACGAACAGAAACGGCGTTCAATGGACGCGGGCTCCGGGGCGACTCCCGGTTCTGGCGCCCTCCCTGTTGCTGGTAAGCCTGGCGGCGGTGTGCGGCCAGGCGCCGCTGGGACGGCCAAGCAACTTGGGAGTCTTGACTACCGCGCGCGAAGTACACAGCCTCACAGCCGAAAGGGCCGCCCGGGCCTACCCGGTCCATCTGCGGGCGGTCGTGACCTACTATGATCCGTATGTCGATAAACGGCATGGGGCGCTTTTCGTGCACGATGCCAGCGGCGGGGTCTTTGTCGCGGTTCCTTCCCGGTCGATTCAGCCCGTAAAAGCGGGCACCCTGGTTGATGTGGTGGGTGTCAGCGGGCCAGGGGACTTCGCGCCGATTGTCGATCGGGCCGTGGTCAGCGTGGTGGGAGAGTCCCGGCTGCCGGACACAGCTCCCCGCGTCAGCCTCGCGAACCTGCTCACCGGGGCGCACGATGGACAGTGGATAGAGGTTGAAGGCGTGGTGCATTCCGTGACGCGCCTAAGCGGAAACGTGGCCCTGGGCCTGGCCTTGGACGATGGCATGATCCGCGCAACCACGGTGGCGGAAAAAGGCGCCAACTACGCCGGATTGGTGGACGCCAAGATCCTTCTGCGCGCAAACGCGGCGCCTCTGTTCAATCGGGAACGCCAGATGGTCGGTACGCGCCTGTTCTTTCCGGCGTTCGCCGGCATAATAGTCGAGGAAAAAGCGCCAGTCGATCCCTTCGCATTGCCCATCCGTCCGATTGGCGGCCTGTTGCACTATGCCGCCGGCGTTGGGGTCGGCCATCGAACGCATATTCAAGGCAGGATAACGTTGCAGTGGCCCGGTCAATTGATCTGCCTGCAGGACGGTGGGGCGGGGCTGTGCGCCGCCACGGCCGAAACCGCGCCCGCCCATCCAGGAGAACTGACGGATGTGGTGGGCTTCCCCGCCGCCGGCGATTACCATCCCACATTGACGGAGGCCATCTTCAGACGAGCGCGTACCGGGCCACCGATGATTTCCAGGATGGTCACGGCCCAGCAGGCCTTTGACGGCGACTACGACGCGCGACTGGTTCAGATTGAGGGCACGTTATTTGAGAAGGACCCGGTGGCCAAGGATCCCACTTTGGTCTTGTCGTCGGGAGGTTATCTGTTTGCAGCGGTCCTGCCCGGCGGCGCGCGCATTGCGACGCCCGTCTGGAAGGAAGGCAGCCGGCTCAGCGTGACCGGAATCTGTTCTGTGCAAGTGGACGCCGAGGCGACCGCCAGGCAGGAAGGCACCGCCCGCCCCAAATCGTTTCGAATCCTGCTCCGTTCACCCCGGGATGTGGTCGTTCTACGGAGCCCGTCCTGGTGGACCGCAAGCCATGCCCTGTCCGTTCTCGGTCTGCTGTCGGCGGCCACCCTGGCCGTGCTTTCCTGGGTGGCAGTGTTGCGAAAACGGGTGAACCGGCAGACCGAGACGATCCGCCGCCAGTTGGCGCAGGCCGCCGCATTAAAGGATGCGGCGGAGGCTGCCAGCCGGGCCAAGAGCGAGTTTCTCGCCAACATGAGCCATGAAATCCGTACTCCCATGAACGGAGTGATGGGCATGATTGAGTTGGCGCAACATACCCAGCCGCCCCAACAGGCCGAATGCCTGCGCATAGCCGGCAACTCGGCCGAGGCTCTCCTCACGGTCATCAACGATGTCCTCGACTTCTCCAAAATCGAAGCCGGCAAGCTGGAGATGGACGCCATCGACTTCGACCTGAACGACTGCGTGGAAGAGGCCGTCAAGTCCTTTGCCCTGCAGGCTTCGAAGAAAGGGATCGAGCTGACCTGCGAGGTGCGGCCGGATACGCCGGCTGTGGTGCACGCAGACCCCATCCGCCTCCGCCAGGTGATCACCAATCTGGCCGGCAACGCGCTGAAATTCACCGAACAGGGAGAAGTGAGCTTGCGCGTGGCAAAGGTGAGCGAGTCCGCCGGCGGCGTCACTTTGCAGTTCACTATGAGCGACACGGGCATCGGCATTCCGCCGGAAAAACAGAAGCTCATCTTCGAGGCCTTCTCCCAGGCGGACACGTCGACCACGCGCAGGTACGGAGGGACGGGCCTGGGTCTTACGATTTCCTCACGGCTGATCGCGCTGTTGGGCGGCGAGATCTGGGTGGAGAGCGAAGCCGGCCAGGGCACCCGCTTTCATTTCACGGTCCAGGTCCAGCCCGGGTCCCCGGCGGTCACCCTCCCGGCTCTCGAAATGGAATCTCTGCAGGGGATTCCTGTCCTGGTGGTGGATGACAATGCCACGAATCGGCGAATTCTTTCGGAAACGCTGCGGCACTGGGGCATGACCGTGGGTGAAGCGGGCAGCGCGGCCACCGCGCTTGAAGCGCTCCGGCAGGCCGCCGCGGCAGGGGAACCGTTCCGCCTGATGTTCACCGATGCGTGTATGCCGGAAACCGACGGGTTCGCCCTGGCACAGCAAGTTCAGCAGGATCCGGAGTTGGCCCACTCCATCCTGATCATGATGCTGACTTCCGCCGATCAGGTCCAGCACGTGGCTCGCTGCCGCGAGGCCGGCATTGCCAGTTACCTGACCAAGCCCGTGCGTCGTGCCGAGCTGCGGAAAGCGCTATTACAAATCATGAGCCAGGGGAACCGGCCGGACTCTCCTATCGAGGCCGCGCCCAGCCAACCACACCAAACGGTGGAAGGGAAAGGCTCCCGCCCGCTGCGAATTCTTCTTGTGGAGGATAACGCCGTCAATCAACTCCTTGCCCAGATGCTCCTGGAGAAGCATGGTCACACGGTGGTTACCGCGGGCAATGGCCGGGAGGCCTTAGACCGGCTCGCCCAGCAGTCTTTTAACCTCGTGCTGATGGACGTGCACATGCCGGAAATGGACGGCCTGGAGGCCACCGCGGCGCTTCGCGAAAGGGAAAAGGGAACGGGCCGGCACCTTCCTGTCATTGCCATGACGGCGGAGGCCATGAAGGGCGACGAAGAACGCTGCCGTCGGGCTGGCATGGACGGCTACTTGGCCAAGCCCGTCAAGTCGAGCCTGCTTCTCGCCGCCATCGAGGAAGCCTGCTCCGAGCCTGTCGGGGAAGTAGCGTGACGTATAGCGCCGCTTCACGGATCACGGCTTGCCCGGTTCCCGGGTGAGTTCCTTCAGGTAGCGGTAGAAAAAATCCACTCCGTCGTAGAAGGCGGCGATGCGCACCCGCTCATCCTTGCCGTGCGCACGGATATCGTCCTGATCGATGGCCACACCATTCACGCCGCAGGTGGGAATTCCGGCGGCGATGGTGTAGATGCTGTCAGAGGCGCCTGTTTCCATGTCCGGAATCACCGGCAGCCCCGGCCACATTTGCGCGGCCACGCGTTCCAGCGGCTGCAGGATGGCGGGCTTGGGCAAGATGGGCGGAAACGCTTTCTTGTCGGGCGCGCGGTCGGAAATGTTGTAGGCGCCATCCACGAAACGGACGATGACCTGGGGGTCCGCGAAAATCGCGATCAGCTTCTGCCGGATTTCCTCCGCCGAGTGGCCGGGCAGGATGCGGCAGTTCACGTTGGCCTGCGCCAGTTGCGGCAAGGCATTATTGGCGTGGCCGCCGCTGAGCCGCGTGGCCACGCAGGTGGTGCGCACCGTCGAGTTGTAGCGGGCATCGCGCGACAGGCGGACGATCGCGTCCGCGGCGGGTGGCGTGCGCAGAATTGCCCGCATGTCATCGGCGGTTTGTCCGGTTTCGAGCGCGGCGCGGCGTTCGAAGTAAGTCCGGGTCACCTCGTTCAACTCGAAAGGGAACGGCGAGCGCTCCAGGCGGGCCAGCGCGTCCGCAATGTGGTAAATGGCATTGTCTGGTTTGGGCAGCGAGCTGTGGCCGCCCGGATTGGTGGCGGTCAACTGGAAGTCGGCGTACAGCTTTTCGCTGGCCTCGACGTCCAGGTTCAGTGGTTTGCCGTCGACGGAAGTGACCCCGCCCGAATCCGGGTTCAGCGCGAATTCGGCATCCACCATGTCGCGATGGTTGCGCAGCAGCCAATCGACGCCATTCGATTTGCCGCCCTCCTCGTCGGCGGTCAGCGCCAGGATGATGTCGCGATCGGGCCGGTAGTTTTCGCGCTTGAAGCGGATGAAGGTGGTGACCGCGGCGGCGTCGGAGACCTTCATATCCTGCGTGCCGCGTCCGTAGAAGTAGCCGTCCTTTTCGACGAATTCAAAGGGATTGGTGGTCCAGTCTTCGCGGCGCGCTTCCACCACATCGATGTGGCCGATGATCAGCAGTGGCCGGTGCGCGCCCGTGCCGTGCAGGCGCGCCACCAGGTTCCCTTTACGATCGTTGGGTCCCAGGACCCGGGCATCGGCCGGATCGAACCCGGCGTCCAGCAGGCGCCGGCGCATGGCTTCGGCGGCCACGGTGGTGCTGCCCACGGAATCGGTGGTGTTGATTTCGATCAACTGGCGAAAGATGTCGTGGGAGAGCCTGCGGGTGGCGTCGTCAAGCTGCGCGCTCGAAGCCAGCGGTAGAAATAAAGCGGCGGCCACCGCGCCGGAGATTCGTAAAAAAGCCATGTCTGCCCATGTTCGCAGAGGAACCTCCGTTGTGGCAACATGAAGGTATCCCATGATCCGCTCTATCGTCTATTCTTGCGCCGCATGGTTGGTGGTTTCGCTCGCGGCATTCGCGCAGCAGCACGCGCCCGCCGCGCGCGGACAAAAGGAGTTCGAGCAATCCTGCGGCTTCTGCCACGGCGACGACGCCACGGGCGCGCGCGCGCCCGACCTGGTGCGCTCGCCGCTGGTGAACAAGGACTTGAGCGGCGACCTGATCGGGCCCGTGATTCGCAGCGGGCGCCCGGACAAGGGCATGCCCGCGCTGCCGCTGCCGGACAACACGATTCAGGATATTGTGGCGTTTCTGCATATGCGGGTCGTGCAGGCCGCCAAGAGCTCGCACGTGGGCGGCGATTATCCGCTGGAGCGCCTGCTCACCGGTAACGCCGATGCTGGCCGCGCTTATTTCAACGGGGCAGGGAAGTGCGCGACGTGCCATTCGCCAACAGGCGATCTCGCGGGCATCGCGAAGAAGTATGCGCCGCTCTATCTGGAGGAGCACATCCTCGCCCCGCGCCCAAAGCCCGTCACCGTCACGGTGACCACGCCTTCCGGCGAACAAGTTAGCGGCAAGTTGGACCACCTGGACGATTTTTCGGTGTCCCTGCACGACGCGGGCGGTTGGTATCACTCCTGGCCGCGCGACCAGGTGAAGGTCAGCGTCAACGATCCGCTGCAGGCCCACCGGGACATGCTGACGAAGTACACGGATGCGGACATCCACAATCTATTTGCCTATTTGGAGACCCTGAAGTGAACAACTGGATGAGGTGCGCGGCGTTGTGCGGCGGCATTGCCGCAAGCGCGGCCGCGACGCTGGCGCAAGCGTTGGATCCCGCCGCGCTGCTGAAACCGCCCACGGATAACTGGCCGACATACAATGGCGACTATACCGGCCGCCGGTACAGCCCGCTCAAGCAGATCGACGCTTCGAACGTCAAGCGGTTGACGCTGGCCTGGGCCTTCCAGGCCAACTCGGCGGCCATTAAGTCGACACCGCTGGAGGTGAACGGCATCCTGTACTTCACCGTGCCGGAGCAGGTGTGGGCGGTCGACGCGCGCACCGGCCGGCAGGTCTGGCACTATCACTACAAGAAGTCCGACGGCGACCACATCGGCCATCGCGGCCTGGCCATGTGGGGCAACTGGCTGTTCTTCGAAACGCCGGACGCGCATTTGCTCAGCCTGGACGCTAAGGATGGGCGCGTGCGGTGGGACATCGTACTGGCCGACGTGCAACTCGGGTACTTCGCCACCATGGCGCCGCTGGTGGTGGGCAACCACGTAATTGCGGGCGTCTCGGGAGACGCCACGGATATCCCCGGATTTCTGGAATCCGTCGACCCGGAGACCGGCAAGCAGCAATGGCGCTGGTACACGGAACCGCGGCCCGGCGAGGCGGGCTCCGAGACTTGGCCCGCCAATAGCGACGCCATCACCCATGGCGGCGGCATGACGTGGATGACGGGCACTTACGATCCCGCGCTCAATCTGCTCTACTGGGGCACGGGCAATCCGAATCCGGTGCTGGCCGGCGATGCGCGCCCGGGCGACAACCTGTACACCTGCTCCATCGTGGCGCTGGATCCCGATACGGGCAAGCTCAAATGGTCCTTTCAGCCTTCGCCGCACGACACGCACGATTGGGACGCCGTGGAGACGCCGGTGCTGTTCGACGCGGATTTCGCCGGCAAGCCGCGCAAGCTGCTGGCGCAGGCTAGCCGCAACGGATTCTTCTTCGTGCTCGACCGGACCAACGGAGAGCATTTGCTGACCGCGCCGTTCATCGACACAAACTGGACTTCAGGCATCGACGCGCGCGGCCGCCCGGTGGCACTCAAAGAAAAAGAGCCGCACGCCGATGGACGGCTGGTGTATCCCGGCTCCGACGGCGCCACCAATTGGATGTCGCCCAGTTTCGATCAGCCTTTGGGCTTGTTCTACGTGGTGGCGCGGCGCGTGTACAGCATTTTTTATTACACCGCCACGGGCAAGCCGGAGGGCTGGGCGGGGCGCGATCACGATATCTATGAAGAGTCCACGCTGCGCGCCATCGATTACCGCACCGGCGAGATTCGCTGGAACCACGAGTTGGGTCCGGGCGAGAGCACCGCGGGAATCCTGACCACCGCCGGCAACGTGCTGTTCACCGGCGATTCGCAAGGCAACCTGCTGGTGCTCGATCCGGCCACGGGCAAGACGCTATGGCACGTGAACGCGGGCGGTTCGATGGTCAGTTCGCCGATGACGTACGAGTTGGATGGCCGGCAATACGTGGTGGAGGGCGTACAGGGTGTGCTGTACGCCTGGGCGCTGCCGGAATGAGGAAGTGGGGGGCGGGCTTAAGCCCCGCTCTTCGGTGACGCTGACCTCGCCCAGGTGCGCTTTGCGAAGCAGCAGCATCAGCGTGCGGGACTGCCCGTGGTCCGGAATCGCGCACTCAACCGATACCAGATCCTGCGGGCGATCGCCTAGAGCGATACCTTGAGGACTTCCTGGGCCGCTTTCCGGAACTTCTGGGCCTTGGCGTCGTCGTCAGGGGTGGTCGCCCTGATGAGCGAAACCAGGAACCCGGCTCTCAGACCTATTTCCCCGTAGACGTTGATCTGGTCTAGCTTACGCTCGCGAATGACCTGGTCCAGCTTGCAGCGGCTGTCGTATAGTTGCCCCACGGTTACTTTCCTCCCCGCTCCGAAGCCCGGCGGTCTCCGGTTGCGCGGCAGACGCAGGCTGCTCTTCCATGCCACCGACCAGATCCACGAACACCCTCCGGAATCGCTCAAAAAGTTCCTCGAACTTCCCCACCTCATCATGAGCCGATTGCACCACTTCCAAATCGAATTCGCCCCCGACCACCCGCGTCGCGATGCGAATCAGGCGCTCCAGACGGGCCACAATGAGCCGGTTGAAGAGCACGCACATCACCACTCCGGTAATGGCCATCAGCAGCATGATCGCGAGGACCCCCCGCACCATCGTCTGATGCGCGGATTGGTACAGCGCGGTGATGTCGCTTAATACGAAGACCGCGCCGACCTTGGCGCCGCCGGCCGCGTAAAGCGGAAACACCCCCCGGCTGTAGATGGCAGCGTGGCGTTCGACCAAGCCGAGATCCTGGCCGCTCTCCGGTATCCCGTCGAGGCTGCCGTCGTACCGGAGGATCGACTCGTCGGAGTATGTGTTCTTGGCCAGCAGCAGGTCTTTCATGTCGTCCCAATTGTCCCGTTGCCCCCAGTTTTTGCGGCTCGACCGCCACTTCGCCGCGTCCATCCGCGACTTCAGAAGCAACAGGCCGTAATCATTGCCGGATTGCTGTTTCATGCTGACCAGGAAATTCCCGATATCCTTGCCGATTTCGAAGTACCCGCACAGCTTGCCTCTCCAATACACCGGCGTCACCACCCTGAAGGCGAAGCCGGTAATCCCCATCTCGAGCCCGCTCACCAGAGCTTTGTCCCGGGCGACCTGGACCAACATCACCCGCTCCACCAGATCGCCATGGATGTTCGGCGTGGCCGCGCGCAGAAAGTTCACCAGACCCTTGACTTCGGCTTGTCCGGCCGGCTCGGGCTCCCAGTAAAACCAGTGCGTGATGCCATACTGCGCGTGGTAGCTCCGGTACAGCGGGGCGACCGCCTTCAGCAACTGTCCGCGGTCGCGATGGGCCAGCGCGGCGTTGATCTCCTCGTTCGAAGCCATGGCCTCCAACGCCGCGGCCATCATGTCCATGCTGTCCTTGCGCAAGTTCTCAAATGCGCCGCGGGACCCGCGCAGGGTTACGTCCGAGGTGCGCGCCACCTGCTCGCGGTAGTTCAGGTTGAACAGATAGCCCATGACCGCGACCCCTACCAGAAGGGTTCCGGTTACTACCGCGATGATTTTTCCTTTGATCGACACTATCCAACTCCTGGTTGGACGTCTGGTTGACGTCCTCTTGCAAACGTGATCGGCGGGCGCGGAGAGGAACTTTAGGTCCTTAGAACTTCCAGTTCGGTAGGGATGGCAAGAAATAAGCGCAGCGGGAAAGATTTTCCTTGACTATAACATATAAGTTATATAACATAGTGATTATATAGAGGTCCCAAATGCCAACCCTCGATGCCGCCTTCTCCGCCCTGTCCGACCCCACCCGGCGCGCGATTCTGGCCCGCCTGGCCAAAGGCGAAGCCACCGTGATGGAGCTGGCGGAACCGTTCGCCATGACGCAGCCGGCCATCTCGCGGCACCTCAAGGTGCTCGCAGGCGCGGGCTTGATCGTGCGCCGCGTCGAGGGCGCCAAGCGCCCTTGCCGGCTGGCGGAGGCCGGCATTGAACCGATCGATCAGTGGTTGGCGATGCTGCGCGAAGCTTTGACGCGCAACTACGACCGGCTCGACGAAGTTCTGGCAGACATGAAACCAAAACATAGGAAAGATAAAAGGGAAACGCGATGACCAAAATGACGCTAAAGACCGAAGGCGATACGCATATTGTGGTGACCCGGCGTTTTGCCGCGCCACCCGAGGCGGTGTACCGCGCCCATACCGAGCCGGCGCTGATCCAGAAATGGCTGCTCGGCCCCGACGGCTGGACGATGCCCGTTTGTATCAGCGAGGCGCGGCCCGGTGGGAAGATACGCTACGAGTGGACCAACGCCAAGGGCGCCGGATTCCATGTAACCGGGGAATACTTGGAACTGGAGCCCTACCACCGGATCGTCCATGTGGAACGCATGTTTTTACCCGACCCCACCCCGGACAACCACGTGGAATGCAGGTTCGAACCGGACGGCGACGGCACTTTGATGACCCTGCGCATGACCCTGCCCGACGCCGCCACGCGCGCGCAAATGCTGGCCACCGGCATGGAGCGCGGCATGGAAGCGAGCTACGTGCGGCTGGAAGGTCTGAACGCAAATTGATTCGATTCCGGTGGTTATCCGCAGTCACCGTCGTGATCGTTGCGATTTTCTTCGCAACCGGTTTCCGGCATCTTCGGAAAGTCGAAGCAAGAAGAAACCGCGAGGCAACTTATCAATCCGCCCTCCGTGCATATTCCCGCGATCTGAAGCTGGGGTTAACCCGCAGAGAAGTGGAAGGCTACCTTCGAGCGAGGAACACCAGCTTCAGACAAGTGGGCGGCGGCGAGGCCGGGGGCGATTTTGCCGATCTCGTACAAGTCGGGCGAGAGGACCCGCCGTGGTTTTGCAGCGAGTCATACGTTTACGTGGCGATCGAATTCGCCGCCGTGGAGCGCCACGATCCGGATCTGTTGCTGAGGAGGAGCAATGACCCCAAGAGGTCCTTCGACGCTTACGATTCGGAGATCCTGACGAAAGTCGGGATGTATCGACCGGATACGGGCTGTCTCTGAGTTGCCAGGAACAGCGGCGCGGTTGCGTAGCACGGATTCACTTCGCGGTTGGGTCGCGCATCCCCAGCGCCTTCAGATACCCATCGTTTACCCGGCACTTCTCCCACTTGATCTGCTCCAACAGATCGGCCATCGCCGCGCGTATATGGTCCGTCGGGGGCCGCTTCTTCATCTTCTCTTCCGCCGCGCCTATGCCGCCGGCGAGCGCCGCGTAGGCCACCATCTCATCCCAGTGCGCGGGCCGCGCAAAGCTCACCGGCGATGATGTCGCGTCCATCTTCTTGTACGGCCAGAAGGCCCACCCAACGTCGCTCGCCTCCAGCATGGCGCGGAATTGCGCAATCCAGGCGTCCTGGTTTTCGCCGGATTCGCCCATCCAGATCGGCGCGCGGTAGCGCTCGCGGAAATCCAGGTACGGCTGAATCACATCCTTGGTGGGCGCGGTCCAGTATTTGTGGAACGTGTAGATCGCGTTGCTGTCGAAGGGCGGCCCGAACACATCGAAATTGCTGTCCCACTGCGCACCGCCCAGGATGATCGCGTGGTTCGCATCCACCTGCCGGATGGCTTCGGTTATTTTGCGGTAGACCGGCTCCAGGCGCGGATTCAACCGCGCCACGGGAGGCGGAATGGGCTCGTTCAGCAGATCGTAGCCGAGGACCGCGGGCTCGTCGGCATACCGCTGCGCGATGCTGCGCCAGAATCCCGCGGCCAACTGCTGCTGTTCTTCGCTCTCGAACAGCCACGGATAGCCCCAGCTATCGTCGATATTGGTTCCGGTCTGCCCGCCGGGCGCGCAGTGCATGTCCAGGATCACCCAAAGATGGCGCTGCCGGCACCAGGTGATCACCCGGTCGAGCAGTGGGAATGCCGTGCCGTCTTCGATCAGCGCGGAGTGAAATGGAATGCGCACGCTGTTGAAGCCGGCTTCGTGGATGAACCGGATGTCTTCTTCGGAAATGTAGGCGTCGCGGTACTGCTTCCAGAATCGCGCGGCCTCCACCGGGCCGATCAGGTCGTTGAACAGCGCCGAAATCTCGCGGTAGGACGCCGGTCCCTTGTCGAAGTGAAACATGTAGCCTTCGGGCACCAGCCAGTTGCCCAGGTTGATGCCGCGCAGCAGCAGCTTCTCGCCGTTGGGCGCCACGATGCGTTTCCCGTCGGCGTGCACGAAACGGCTGGCGGCGGCCAGGCCGGCGGCCAACAGGGCAGCCAGGAGGATGATTCTGGAAAGGGTTCGCATCACTCCTTATGATACGAGCCGGCAGCCGGCGCCGCCCGCCCGAGGCTGGAGTCCTGCCCCGCGCTGATGTATACTGGCCTTCCAGTATGCATATCGAAAACAGCAGGCGCAGTTTCCTGGCGGCTCTTGGCGCGCTGGCTCCCCAGTTGGCCCTCGCCCAGCGCGACTGGAGCGGCAAGGATCCGATCCGCTACCCCGACCCCGACGTCCTGGTGCTCGACAAGCGCTTCGCCAAATACAAGGTCAACAACACGCCGATCCGGCGGCTGCGCACGGGCATGCTGTGGGCCGAGGGTCCTGCGTGGTGCGGGGTAGGGCGCTACCTGGTGTGGAGCGATATCCCCAACAACGCGCAGATGCGCTGGCTCGAAGAGGATGGCCACATCAGCACCTACCGCTCTCCCAGCGGCAACAGCAACGGCAACACGTTCGACTATCAGCACCGCGAGCTTTCCTGTGAGCACCTGAACCGGCGCGTGGTGCGCTACGAGCCGGATGGCGCCGTGACGGTTCTGGCCGACAAATGGAACGGCAAGCCGCTCAACGCGCCCAACGATATCGTGGTGCACCCGGATGGCGCCATCTGGTTCACCGATCCCGGCTATGGCATCCTGGCTGCGTATGAGGGGTCGCGCGCGGAGATGCAGTTGAAAGAGGCGGTATACCGCATCGATGGCCAGACCGGCAGGATGGAAATGGTGCTCGACGAAATGTACAAGCCCAACGGACTGTGTTTTTCGCCCGACTATAAGAAGCTGTACATCGTGGACACCGGCGCCACGCATTATCCCGACGCGCCGCGCAACATTCGCGTCTACGATGTGGCCGATGCGCGCAGCCTGCGCAACGGGCGCGAGTTTGTGTCCACCAAGCCGGGGCTGGCGGATGGCATCCGTGCGGATGTGGATGGCAACATCTGGGCGGGCTGCGGCTGGGTCGGCGCGGGATTCGATGGCGTGCAGGTCTTTACGCCCGCGGGTGAGCGCATCGGTCAGATCCTGCTGCCGGAACCGTGCGCGAATTTGTGTTTCGGCGGCAGCCGGCGCAACCTGTTGTTCATGGCCGCCGCGCAATCGCTGTACGCGCTGTATGTGGAGACCCGCGGCGCGCACATCTGCTGAGTGGGGCAGGCCTCCCCGGCCTGCACAGCCCCCTGGCCCCGCTTTCTCGAACTTATTTGACTGACAGATCATGATGTGATAAAGTGCCAGCGAGCCGTAAAAACCGATAGCCACAACAGAATCGGACCCCCGGCTCACGGAGGATCCTTTGATGAAACTTGCTCTTTCGATGGCGCGCCATCCGGCGGTAGCCATACTCGCATGGGCCGCCGCGACCCTCTCGTTCACAACGCCCGCCGATGCGCAGGCAATCCCCATCCCAATCTTGAATCCGTCCTTTGACCTGGATGTCTTAGACGGTTCGCCGGGCGCTTCCTCAGGTGGGCTTACGGGCTGGACGCTGGGCCCAAACAGCGGAGTCTTCAAAGCCTCGACAACCCAATATCCGGACGCCCCCTCCACCGGCGTGTATTGCGCCTTCCTTGACGTTGGGGATCGGGGCGCGTGCCGATTACCCTTTTACCGGTTACGGGGCATCTCTTCTGGCCGGAAACGTGGTACTGGTCTCCAGTCACAAAGCCATGCCATTGGGCGGACTGACTGCCGCGCCCACAGCCGTTAAATAGTCTACGCGCTGCCGAGGGTGACGTTTAGTACGTCCGCTCCCGGCGGCTACCCTGTCATATGTCATTTTGTTTTGACAGTAACATCATGATGTGTTAGAGTAAGCGCGAGCCATACTGACAGCTACAACTAAGTCAGAAGCCGGCTCAACGGAGGAACTTTCAGTGAAACTCGTACTTTCGATGACCCGCCCTTTGGTAGTGGCAGTACTGGCTTGCGCCACTACGACTCTCTTTGTAGCAGCCCCTGCCCAGGCACAGCCGGTGCCAATCACGATCCTGAATCACAGTTTCGACATGGACGTCTTGTCGTGTGGACCGGGATCCAATTGCAACCAATATGGAATTACGGGCTGGACAGTCGGCCCGGCCACCTACGTGGCTAAGTTCTCAACCACGCAATATCCCAGCGCGCCCTCCACGGGAATTTACGTCGCGGCCATCGGTAATTCATCTGTAACCGGCTCCATCTTTCAGACGGCTGGCGCCACGGTACAGGCCAACACAACTTACACTCTGACCGTGACTGTCGGGGCCCGTGCGGATGAGGTATTCACCGGCTATGTGGCGTCGCTGGCGGCCGGAAACGCCGTCGTGGCCTCCGGTAACAAAGCGACTCCGGTGGGCGGCAACTTCGTCACCGAAGTGATCACGTATGAGTCCGGGGCCACCCCCGCTCAACTGGGCCAGCCTTTACAGATTCTGATCACGAGTAAGGGGACTGGACAGGTCAATATCTCAGACGTGGTGCTTACTCAGACGCCGACGGCCGCGGCCGAATAAGCTTTCGAAAACACTACTGGGGGGGGCAATCTTGGCCGCAGCCGCCTTTCAGGCGGCCAGAGCAGGATTGCCCGCCCTCCGGTCACTCAACGGAGGAACTATCGATGGGACATACGCTTTCACTGATATGGGCCGCCGCGACCCTTGTTTCAGCTGCATCCGCCCCGGCCCAAACAGTCGAAATTCCGATACTGAATCACAGTTTCGACATGGACGTATTGAACTGTTCGCCGGGCTCCAGTTGCTGGCAATTTGGAATTACAGGCTGGACGATTGGTCCGCAGACCAACGTGCAAATCATGACCACGACGCAGTATCCGATGATCGCGCCCTCCACGGGACTGTACGTCGCGGCCATTGGCAATTCATCCGCGCCCGGCTCCATCTTTCAGAAACTAGGCGCAACTCTGCAGGCCAACACGACCTACACTCTGACGCTTGAAGTGGGGGCCCGTTTGGATTATGATTTCACCGGCTACAATGCGTTTCTGCTGGCGGGAAACGTGTCACTGGCCTCCGGCCACGAAGCCACGCCACTGGGCGGTACTTTTGTGACCGACCTGGTCGTGTATAAGTCCGGGGCCACTCCCGCCCAATTAGGCCAGCCGTTACAAATTCTGATAACGAGTAAGGGCAATGGACAAGCCGACATCCAAGATGTCGTACTGACTGCTACGCCGACGGCTCCATAAGCTGCGCAACGGAGTCGCCTTAACGAACGGAGCTAACATCATGACGAAACGTTTTCTGATAGTAATAGCAATGCTGCTGGTATTGGGCGCCGCGACCCTCTTCTTCCGCCGGGGAGCGTCCGCTACTACCACGCCCGTCCCAATCCCGATTCTCAATCCGAGGTTCGACATAGACGTTTTGACCTGTTCGCCCGGCGCCAATTGTGGCCAATATGGAATTACCGGCTGGACAGTCGGTCCAGGCACCGACGTGGCGAAATTCTCAACGACGCAGTATCCGCGCGCGCCCTCCACGGGACTGTACGTCGCGGCCATTGGCAATTCGTCCACCACCGGCTCTATCTTGCAGAACCTCGCCGCCACGGTGCAGGCCAATACGACCTACACACTGACTGTGGAAGTGGGGGCGCGCCAGGATTACGCATTCACCGGTTACACGGTGTCGCTGGGGGCCGGCAGCATCGTACTGGCCACCGGCCACACGGCGACTCCGGTGGGCGGCAGTTTCGTGACCGAGACTGTCACGTATGAGTCCGGGGCTACTCCGGCTCAGTTGGGCCAGCCGCTACAGATTCTGATAACGAGTTCAGGGACGACTTCAGTTGGACAGGTCGACATCCTGGATGTAGCGCTGACGGCTGCCCCGACGGCCGCCCAATAGGCCGGCCGTTCCCGCTCACCCCACGCCTGGCGCCGGCGATTTCGGCGCCATGCTCCAGAGACGGTCCCAGGAGCGCTCCCGGTCCCACATGGGAGTCGGCTCGAAGAAGCCCGTATCCGGCGCCAGGTGCTGGCGGACGACATCTTCATTCAGCGTGACGCCCAGGCCCGGTCCGCTGGGGACGGTGATGAAGCCCTTGTTGATGATGGGCTTCTCAATGCCTTCCACCAGATCCTGCCACCACGGCACATCCAGCGAGTGATTTTCGCAGGCCAGGAAATTCTCGGTAGCCGCGGCGCAGTGCACGCTGGCCAGCGCGCCGATGGGCAGCCCGGCGTAATGCATCGCCATCGGGACGCCATATTCCATGGCGGCGTCGCCGATCTTATGTGTCTCCAGAATGCCGCCGGACGTCGAGATATCCGGATGAATCTTACTGACCGCGTGCTTCTGGCACAGGTTGATGAAGCCTTCCTTCAGATAAATATCTTCGCCGGTAAGGATCGGCGTGGGGCTTTCCAGGGTGATGCGTTGCAAAAGGTCGGTGTAGGTCCAGGGAATGACGTCTTCCATCCACGATAGGTTGTACTTCTCGTAAGCTTTTCCCAGCCGGATGATGGAGTGTACGCCGATGTGTCCCAGATGGTCCATGGACAGCGGAATCTCCATGCCCACGGCCTCGCGCGCCGCCGCCACGTATTCGCAGAGCTTCTCGATTCCCTTGTCGGTCACTTCGGCCGCGGTGAACAGATGGGGCAACTGATTGCGCTCCCAAGGCGACTCTCCGGAGGGCATGGTCACTGTCCCGGGAATCTTGGCCACCATGTTGATGCCCAGGTCCATTTTCAGCCAGGTCAGTCCCATTTCCTCCTTGCGAATCTTCAGCCGCTTGGCGTAGACCGCGATATCGTCGGATTCCTCGGTGTCGGCGTAGATGCGGACCTTATCGCGGAATTTGCCGCCCAACATCTGGTAGATGGGCACGCCGTAGACCTTGCCCGCGATATCCCAGAGCGCCTCTTCGATCGCCACCACGCCGCCCGCCTGCCGCGCGTGTCCGCCGAATTGTTTGATCTTTTCGAAGATGTAGGTGATGCGCAGCGGATTCTCGCCCACCACGCGGCTCTTGAGGAATAGCGCGTAGGTGGCGCTGGCGCCGTCCCGAACTTCGCCCAGTCCATAAACACCCTGGTTGGTGTCCAGCCGGATGATGGTGCAGGGGCTGGGCCCGGGCTTGCGCACCGTAGCGATCCGCAGATCCGTGATTTTCAAAGTGGAAGGGCTGGAATTGGTGTTGACGTTTTGAAAGGGCGGCTCCGGGGCGGCTTTGGCGCGCGCGCCCAACACCGCGCCACCCAACAGGGCGGCCGATGTTTTGAGGAGCCCGCGCCGGCCTATGCGGCGGGGGTCGTGTTTCGGCATGGGGTCTGTTCTCCTGGCAGACCCTTATTATAGTGCCCGTTGCGGCATCCCTCGCGGCCCGGCGTCATCAAGCTATACTGTTCCGAGTGAACCGACAATATCACAAGTGGTACAGTCCCCATTTGCAAAGAGATATGGAGTTGCTGGAATACGGGCACGCCGGGATGCCCGTCATCGTTTTTCCCACCTCCATGGGCCGCTTCTACGACTACGAGGATCGCGGCATGATCGGCGCCATAGGCTATCAGTACGATGCCGGCCGGCTGCAGGCTTTCTGCGTCGATAGTGTCGACAAGGAAAGCTGGTATAACCGCGCGATTCCGCCGCGGGAGCGCGTGCTCCGTCATCTGCAATACGAGGGTTACCTGATCCACGAGGCGCTGCCGTTCATCCGCACCCGCAATCCGGAGGCCCGCGTGGCCGTCACCGGATGCAGTTTCGGCGGCTATCATTGCGTCAACCTCGCGCTGCGCCATCCCGAGCTGGTCGGCCCTTGCGTCAGCATGGGCGGCGCTTTCGACGTCCATCAATTTCTGAACGGCTATTACGACGACAATTGCTATTACAATTGCCCCCCGGATTTTCTGCCCAACCTGGCCGACGAGCGTTACCTGAGCGAGTATCGCGACGGCATGAAGATGGTGCTGGCCACCGGCGAAACCGACATCTGCCTGAATGAAAATCTGCGCCTCGCCGGTATCATGGACGGCAAGCAGATTCCCCGCTGGCTGGACGTTTGGGGCGATGGCACCGGCCACGATTGGCCCTGGTGGCAGCGCATGGCCGTGAAGTTTTTCGGATAGGCGCGGCGCAGGCACTCGTGCTCAATGCCACTTAGTTTTCCAGACTGACTCGATTCTGCACAAATTGTGGGCCGGCCCTCGGCCTGCGGCGGCCTCTCAGGCCGCCCTTCTGCATTTTCGTTCGATCGGAGAAGGCTTTCGATGCTGCCGTGACCGCACTCCTGCAGTCACCTGGCGCTGGTTTCCGGCGCCAGGTATGTTCCCGAACGGACCAAGCATTGCAATTCTCGACCCGCTTTTTTACAAACTGTTCACACCTGCGAAGCCTCATTCGGCAAGCCCAAGCCGTAAACTGTGAACAGAATGCGCAAACTCACAACTCTGCTTCTGATGCTCTCGACCGGCGCTTGGGCGGCCGGCCCGCTGCGCGTGCTGCAAGCTTTTGGCACGGGCAGCTTGCGAGAAGGGAGCGACCTGTATGCCGGGCTCATCATTGATTCGTCCGGCAACCTCTATGGCGCAGCCGAGAGTGGCGGCACACACGGCGCCGGTGTAGTCTACGAGCTGTCCCGCACCACCGGCCGCGGCTGGACCGAAACCGTGCTCTACAATTTCAAAGGCGGCGCGGACGATGGCGCCAGTCCGCACGCCACGCTCATGCAGGACAGCGCCGGCAATCTCTACGGCACAACTGTCGGCGGAGGTCTTTCCGCCACAGCGTGCCGAACCGGCTGCGGCACCGTCTTCATGCTCGCGGCCGCGAGCGGCTGGCAGGAAAGCGTGCTCTACCGCTTCACCGGCGGCGCCGACGGGGCCATTCCCTATGCGGGCGTCACCATGGATTCCGCCGGGAATCTCTACGGCGCGACCATATCCGGCGGCGCATCCGACCAGGGCGCAGTGTACCGGCTGTCGCCCGGTTCAACCAGCGCCTGGACGCAAACGGTGTTGCACAGTTTCGGAGGGCAGCCCGACGGAGGAGCCCCCTATCCCACGCCGCTTCTCGATGCCGCTGGCAATCTTTACGGCACCACCAACGCGGGTGGCGGGCGCAACCTCGGAATCGTCTACATGCTCACGCCACAACCCGATGGCTCTTTCGCCGAACATGTGCTGCATACCTTCCAAGGCGGTGCCGACGGCGCCAATCCACTTGTGGCGTCCCTGATCTTCGACCAGCATGGCAATTTGTACGGCGCCACCACGCTGGGCGGAACGGCAAATTGCGGGACCGCTTTCGCGCTCGTTCCGGATGGCGCGGGCGCCTGGACCGAACACCTGCTGCACACCTTCCTCGGCGTCACCGCGCAGGATGGAGAAAACCCCAACGGCCTGACCTTCGACGCGCACGGCAATCTGTATGGCACCAGCACGGGCGGAGGCACCGATAATCCGGGAACCATTTTCAAAATGACCTACGGTACGGGCGGCTGGCAGGAAACGGTGCTGTACAACTTCACCGCCGGAGACACCGGCGCGTATCCCAGTGCGGCTCCGGTCCTGGACTCCGCGGGTAATATCTACGGGACCACCCTGTGGGGCGGACCCTCCGGCGACACCACCGGCGGAGTAGCCTTCCAGTTCGCGCAGTAGACAGTGGGGCAGGCCCTCGGCCTGCGGCGGCCTCTCAGGCCGCCTAATCCCGCCTTCCAACAAAAAGCGCTGCATAGCGTACCCTGGTAAGTGCACCCATGAAGCACCTAGCCCTGGAAGCCCTCGACGCCGCCACGCACCGCGCCGTCACCTACGCCGACACGCGTGTCATGGAAATCCGAGACCGCCAAGTTTCCACCAAAAACGGCAAGACCGGTCACGTGTCGAGCGGCGTCTCCACGGGTCTCGCGATTCGCGTCCTGGCCGGCGGCTGCTGGGGCTTCGCCGCCACCGACGATCTCACCCGCGATGGCATCCACGGCGCTGCGGCCCTGGCCCTCGAAATCGCCCGCGCCGGCACTCTCGCCAAGAAGGCCGATGTCATCCTCGCCTCCGAAAAGAAGTACGAGGCCGAGTGGGTCTCCCCCATCCGCATCGATCCCTTCACCATCCCGGTGGACCGCAACGTGGCCCTGCTCCTCGACATCGACCGCGAGCTGCGCCGCAATCCGGGCGTCACCCTGGCCGAAGGCGCCATGACCTTCGAGCGCCGCCGCCAGGTCTTCGCCTCCTCGCTTGGGAGCCTCATCGATCAGACCCGCTACCTGAGCGGCGTCGGCTATGCCGCGCTGGCTTACAAGGACGGCGAGATCCAGAAGCGATCGTATCCCAACTCCTTCGGCGGGCAGCACCAGCTCAAAGGCTACGAGTTGATCGACGAGTGGGACCTGGTTTCGAACGCCGCGCGCATCGCCGAAGAAGCCGTCGCGCTGCATTCGGCCGATCAGTGCCCGGAAGGCGAGTTCGACCTGATCCTGGACAGCTCGCAATTGGGTCTGCAGATCCACGAGTCGATCGGCCATCCCATCGAGCTCGACCGCGTCCTGGGCAGCGAGGCCAACTATGCGGGCATGAGCTTCCTCACGCTCGATCAGTTGCGCCGCCTGCGCTACGGCTCGGAAATCGTGAACGTGGTTTGCGACGCGCGGCCCGAGCACGGTCCCGGCCTGGGCACCTTCGCTTTCGACGACGAAGGTGTGCCCGCGCAATCCACCGATATCATCCGCGACGGCCTGTTCACCGGCTACATGACCTCGCGCGAGACCGCCGCCGCCGTGGGCGAAACCCGCTCCAACGGCACCATGCGCGCGGACGGCTGGTCGCGCCTGCCGCTGATCCGCATGACCAACGTCAGCCTGCGCCCCGGTGAACAATCGCTCGACGAGGTCTTCGGCGGCGTCGATCACGCCATTTATATGGAGACCAACCGAAGCTGGTCCATCGACGACAAGCGCTACAACTTCCAGTTCGGCTGCGAGATCGGCTGGGAGATCCGCCGTGGCAAGCGCGTCCGCATGCTGAAGAATCCGAGCTACAGCGGCATCTCGACGGAGTTCTGGAACGCTTGTGCGGCCATCGCCGGACCGGACCACTGGACCCTGTGGGGCACGCCCAACTGCGGCAAGGGGCAGCCGGAGCAGGTCATGGGCACCGGCCACGGCGCCAGTCCCGCCCGCTTCAGCCGCATCAAAATCGGGGGCGCTTATGCCGATTGAACCCGCGGCATGCCAGGCCATCTTCGACCAGGTGGCCGACGCGGCCCGCGCACTCGGCATCGCCGATGCCGAAGCCATCGTGGCGGCCGGATCGAGCGCGCTCACGCGCTTCGCTAACAACGCCATCCATCAGAACGTGGCCGAGCGCAGCGGCCATCTCTCGGTGCGTTTGCAGATCGACGGACGCACCGCGCGCGCCACCACCAACCAGTTCGACCCCGCCTCCATCCGGCAAGTCGTGGAAGAAGCCGCGGCTCTCACGAAGCTGCAGGAGCCCGATCCCGCCCTCCTGCCGATGAGTGGGACAGGCCTCCCGGCTGGGCCGCCCGTGAATCGCTATGCCGAACCGACCGCCCATGTGTCGCCCGCCGAACGCGCCGAAGCCGTAGCCGAGGCCATCCGCCTCGTCGAAGAAGCGGGCCAGACCGCCGCCGGCATCTATTCCACATCCGCTTCGGTGTTCGCCCTCCTGAACTCGCGCGGTGTGTTCGCCTACTATCCGGAGACCATGGCCAACTTCTCCATTACGGCCATGGCGGCCGACAGCTCCGGCTGGGCCAAAGGCAGCGCCTGCTCCCACCATGACCTGGACCCGGTGGCCATGGCCCGCGCGGCCGCCGGCAAAGCGCACTTTTCGCGCGAGCCCGCCGAGCTGCCGCCCGGCGCTTACACCGTCATCCTGGAACCCGCCGCCGTGCTGGACCTGGCCGGCCAGATGTTCGCCGACTTCAGCGCCACCGCCATTTCCGACGGCCGCAGCTTCCTGCGCGACCGCATCGGACAGAAGCTGTTCGGCGACAACATCACCATCCACGACGATGCCTATCACCCGCTGCAAGCCGGCCCGCCTTTCGATGGCGAAGGTGTTCCGCGCCGGACGCTGGCGCTGGTGTACGAAGGCGTGGTGCGCGATGTAACCTTCTGCCGCCAGGCCGCCCACGTCGCCGGCGTGGAGCCCACGGGGCACGGCTTCCCGCTGCCCAATGAGTCCGGGGAAGCGCCCATGAACATCGTGATTGCCGGCGGCACGACTTCGCTCGAAGACATGATCGCCTCCACCGCGCGCGGCATCCTGGTGACGCGCCTCTGGTATATCCGCGAAGTGGATCCCTACGAGAAGATCATGACCGGCATGACGCGCGACGGCACGTTTCTGATCGAGGATGGCCGTGTCGTCCGCGGGGTGCGCAATTTTCGCTTCAATCAGGCCCTGCCGGAGATGCTGTCGAATGTCGAAGCGCTGTCGCCCGCGGAGCGCGCATCCGGCGAAGAAGCCTTCGACATGGTCGTCCCCGCCATGAAGGTCCGCGACTTCCACTTCACCGAAGTCACCCGCTTCTGATGGAGGGCGGCCAATCTTGGCCGCAGCCGCCTTTTAGGCGGCCAAAGCCGGTCACCACTTCCGCACTACCTTCCGCAAATTGCCAATATCTTCCACCGGATTGCCCGAGAGCAACAATAGATCGGCGCGCTTGCCAGGCTCGACGGTGCCCGTTTCGTCGAGTTCGTGCAGCGCCGCCGCGCCATTTCGTGTAGCTGCCGTCAGCACGTCGGAGGTCGAAATCCCGGCTTCCACCAGCAACTGCATTTCGCGGTAGGGATCGCGGCCCGATCCCACCGCGATGGGCACGCCGCCATCCGCCAGCCGTTTGGTATTGAGTTTGGCCAGCGCCAGCTCCGCCGGATCGCGCACTTCGGCCAGCATGGGAACGAACACGATCCGCAGATCCCGCAGCCGCGCGATGAACACCGGATCGATCGCCGCCGTGTCGCGGATCATGTGCAGGAACCCGGTGACGCCGCGGTCCACCATGACGCGGGCGTCGCGCAGCGCGAAAATGTCGGCGAATAGCGGCGTCCCGTCGTTGCGCGCCCGCTCCAGGGCGGAATCGGGATCGCCCGGCCGCACCAAGGTGTATCCCACCTTTCCGCCGGCACTCCGGCGCAGCACATCGATCGGGGCCGGAGCCATGAACTTCCCCGCGCCATCGATCTTCTCCGCTTCCGCCGGCACCGGCAGGCTCACCCGCGATCCCACCGCGCGAATCCGCCCGTTCTCAATGGTCACCACCGAATCGGAAATGGGCGGCCCACCCGTACCGTCGATTAGGACTGCTCCCACAACGGTTGTGACCATGGGCTGTTCAGCCGGCTTGCAGCCGGTCAGAACTAGCGCCAGAATGATTGGAGGAAGCGTGTGCCCGAAGCGAAGAAGATTCAAAGGACCATCATAGCGCTCTCCGCCGTGCTGCTCTGCGCGGCGGCGCTCGCCATCGGCCAGGCGCAGCGCCGGACGGTTGGCACGGCGCCGGGATCGATCGAAGTCGATGGCCTCGAGCGCACCTATCTGTTGCACCTTCCGCCCGGCTATGGCCGCAGCCGGAAGACGCCGCTGGTGCTGGTGCTCCACGGCGCTATCCAGAGTCCCGCATCCATCGAACGCATGTCCGGCATGAGCGCCCTGTCGGACCAGGAGAAATTCCTGGTCGCCTATCCCAGCGGAACCGGCCGCCTGAGCAACGTGCCCACCTGGAACGCCGGCACGTGCTGCGGCTACGCGCTGGCCCACCAAGTGGACGACGTCGCCTTCCTCCGCGCCTTGATCGACAAGCTGGAGCGCGATTACCCGGTGGACCCCCAGCGCGTCTATGTCACCGGAATCTCGAACGGCGCCATGATGTCCTACCGCCTGGCCTGCGAACTCGCCAATAAAATCGCGGCGATCGCGCCGGTGGAAGGCGCGCTGAACGTGGATTGCCGCCCAACGCACCCGGTATCGGCCATAATCTTCCATGGCACGGCGGACCGCCTGGTGCCGTTCGACGCAGCGCCCGATGCAGCCGCGTTCTGGGTGAAGCAGGATGGCTGCGCGTCCGATCCGGCGCGCGACCAGACCCCTGAGGTCCACACTGCCATCTATTCCGGCTGCCGGAACGGCGCGGGCGTGGCGCTGTACGCCATTCAAGGCGGCCGGCATATCTGGCCCGGACATCCCTTCAGCGGCAACCACGTTCCCGCCACGAAGCTGATGTGGTCTTTCTTCGTCCAACACCCGAAGCCCTAATTTTCCAAACCCCCACTTGCAAAATTCCGCAACGGGTGTAAAGATGTTCACTGGGTAACATTTAAGGGACACTCGGGATGCGGCGCTGAAGATGCCGGCGCGTGGGGAAAGGGCGGCTCTCGTTAGCGTATTTTAAGGGCCCCCAATTACTAATCAACCAGGCTTTCCATACTCTCCATAAGGGAGTCGCCATTCCTGCGGCTGGGAGAACCAGCGTCGCCACCGGGGTCCTTCGAGTTCGCAATGGATCATAGGACGGCCGGCCAATCCCGGTCTAGAGGAAAGTAATGGCAAATCCGACCCCCGAACCACCCGCGGGGAAGACACCCCCGCCGCCACCGTCGAAACCTTCGCTTCCGCAGGCGATCTTCAAGATTCTAAAAGATCCCGATCCTGTGGATGCCGACCCGCAACGGCCCATCCTGCGCCGCCGCCGCTTCGTGATCGCCTCCGTACTCGGTGTCCTTGGCGTGAATTTCCTGATGTTCCTGCGGTTTTTCTTTCCGCGCGCACTCTACGAACCCAAGACCCGATTCCGCATCGGCTATCCCTCCGACTTCGGCTTCGGCGTGGACACCAAGTTCCAGAATCAATACCGCATCTGGGTGGTGCGCAACACCGAAGGCATCTTCGTGATCTCCGCCATCTGCACGCACCTGGGCTGCACGCCGGACTGGAAGCCCAGCGAAAACAAATTCAAGTGCCCGTGTCATGGCAGCGGGTACGACCCCGAGGGCATCAATTTCGAAGGCCCCGCGCCCCGGCCCATGGACCGCGCCCATGTGGAGCTCGATCCTGAAGGCCAGATCGTGGTGGACTTGAGCCACGTCTACCGGTGGCCCAAGGGCGAGCCCTCCCAGTTCGGCGACCAAGGCGCCATTCTCCGCAATGTGTGAGGTGTAATCATGGCTGAAACTGACGGAAAAAACGGAGCGCCCCCATCGACGTCAGGCGGGGCGACTGCGCCCCCTTCCAACGGCACCAACGGCAAAAGCAAAATGACCGCGCTGCTGGAAGGCGGCAAAGCCGTGCGCGAACGCGCGGCCGGAGAGCTTAAGGCGCTGCAGCAGCCCGAAAAGACCGACCTCTGGAAATCGGTCCTGCGCGTGAAGCACGACGAAACGCCGCGCAGCCGCGCCCTGGGCGTGCTCTCCAATGTCTTTCTGCACCTGCATCCCGCCAAAATCAATCGCGACGCGGTGGCTTACAACTACACCTGGGGCATGGGCGGCATGACGTTCTACGTCTACATCACGCTGGTGTTCACCGGCACGCTGCTGATGTTCTACTATCACCCCTCCAAGGTCGTGGCTTTCCGCGACATCCTGTATCTGGAACACGACGTCCCCTTCGGCAAGCTGCTGCGGAACATGCACCGCTGGGGCGCGCACCTGATGGTCATCATGGTGGAGCTGCACATGTTCCGCGTCTATCTCACGGGTTCGTATAAACCGCCGCGGCAGTTCAACTGGGTGGTGGGCGTGCTGCTACTGGTTTTGACCCTGCTGCTCAGCTTCACCGGGTACCTTTTGCCCGACGACCAACTGGGCTTCTGGGCGGTCACGGTGGGAACCAACATGGCCCGCGCCACACCGCTGCTGGGGCACGACGGTCCCTTCGGCCACATGTTGGGCATGACTCCATTTAACGATGTGCGCTTCGGGCTACTGGGCGGCTCGATCGTGGACGCGAACGCCCTGTTGCGCGCCTATATCTGGCATTGCGTGGCGATCCCCATCATCGCCTCCACGTTCATGGTGGTGCACTTCTGGCGCGTGCGTAAAGACGGTGGAATTTCCGGCCCCGCGCCGGTCATGCTGGAGTCGGAAATCAAGGAACCGAGAAAAATCTAAGGACAGGTGCTGGGTGCTGGGTCCTGGGTGCTGGCAAAACCACCAGCCACCAGCCACCAACCACCAGCCACGGGCTTTTTATGGATTTTCACCAACTTTGGACAATCTTCAGCACGCCGGACAACGTCCCCATCGTGCTGCTGCTTTTCGTGGTGCCGTTCTACACCTGGTACGGGATGCGCCAGGCCTTCGCCAACGACCGCCTGATCGGCCAGCTTGAGGCCGACCCCGCGCTGGCCAAGACCAGTCACCGCAAGACTCAGCCCTGGAAGCCCGGCTGGGCCCGCGATGTGCACGTCTGGCCCTACCTGCTGCGCATCGAATTCCTGGCAGCCATCATCGTCACCGTCATTTTGATGGTTTGGTCCATCACGCTGAACGCCCCGCTCGAAGAACCCGCCAATCCCACCCTGACCATGAATCCCGCCAAAGCGCCCTGGTACTTCCTCGGCCTGCAGGAAATGCTGGTCTACTTCGATCCCTGGATGGCGGGCGTGGTCTTCCCCAGCCTGATCATCATCGGCCTGATGGTGATTCCCTATATCGACGCCAATCCCCTGGGCAACGGCTATTACACTTACAAGCAGCGCAAATTCTCGATTCTGACATTCCTGTTCGGCTTCATCGCGCTCTGGGTCAGCATGATCGTCATCGGCACCATCATTCGCGGCCCTGGCTGGATGTGGTTCTGGCCCGGCGTCACGTGGGACCACAACCGCCTGATCTTCGAAGTGAACCGCGACTTGCCTGATCTCTTCGGCATCACCGGACGCATCGGCAAGCTGATCTTCGGCGGCATCGTGATGGGCATTTATTTCGTCGGCGCCTGGATCGGCATGCACAAGCTCATCACCCTCACCGCTTTCGCCCGGAAGATTTACGCGCGCATGACCCTGCTGCAGTATTCGGTCATGCAGGTGTTCCTCATCCTGATGCTGTTGCTGCCGGTGAAAATGTTGTTGCGCCTGGTGTTTCGCATCAAATACGTCTGGATTACTCCCTGGTTCAACATATGACCGATCAAGATAAGGACCCAGTCGTCCATTCATCCTTAAGCAGGCCCTTGTTCATTTCCTCGGCGCTGCTGCTGCTTTCGCTCGGCTGGGCATTGTACGACGAAGTCTATGGCACGCGGCCATGGAAAGGTTACGAGGCGCGCTTCGCGAAGGTTTACTCGAAGTACCTGAAGGAAACGCTGCCCAATGAGCAGAAGTCCGAGACCCAGATCAAATCGTCCCCGGACTACCAGGATCTCGACCGGCAGATGCAGGCAGCCGAGAAGTCGGTCATGCCCCAGGTGGCCGAGATCGATCGCCGGGTAAACCAGCAGTTGGTGCCCTGGGCGTTGGCCCTGAACGAGCCGTTTCAGGAAGTGCGCGGCCACGTGGGCGCGCTCACCTATCAGATCGAGATCACCAAGAGCCAGAGCAGCAAGGAATCGATGCGCAAGGAGATCGAAGAGCTGAAGAAGGAAGTCCACAAAGTAAAGCTGCCCGGGGTTGACCCGGTGCCCATGGACTTCGCCAAGATGGATAAGACCCTTCAAGACTGGAAGGCGGAAAAAGCTTCGCTGCTGCAGAAGCGCGTCGATCTCTTGAAGCCCGCCACCGAGCTCCGCGCCAAGCGCGACAAGTATCTGACCGATCGCATCTCCGACGTGAGTGCCGACACGTTGAACGGCCTGCGGAACAAGATGTCGATCTTCGAAGTCGGCATCCGCCAGATCCATGTGAAGGACGTGGACTTGGTGGACCGCTGCGAATCCTGCCACATGGGAACCGAAGAGCCGGTGACGCTCACCAAAGCCGCCATGGGCGGCGAGGAAGCCTTCATCAGCCATCCCAAACGCGAGTTGCTGAAAATCCACGATCCCGAAAAGTTCGGCTGTACGCCCTGCCACGGCGGCAATGGCGTCGCCTTGACCAGTATCGAGAAGGCGCATGGCTACAACGAACACTGGCTCTGGCCGCTGCATAAACCGGAAAATCTGGAAGCGGGCTGCCAGCAGTGCCACTCTCAGGAAATCGTCACCGAAATGGCCGATACGCTGGATGCCGGCCGCGAAATTTTCCGCCTGCGCGGCTGCATGGCCTGCCACCGCTACGAAGGCTTCGATCGCGATCCGGACGAGCTTTCCGCGGTCAACCAGGATATCCGCCAGTTGACCCAGCAGAAAGCCGAGTGGACGCGCGAAATCGGTTTCTCCACCACCAAGGGCGACAATACTCCCGATAATGACGAAGCCCAGAAGTATTATCAACACGCCAACGATTTAAAGGTGCGCATCAGCGGTCTCGACGCCAAAATGGAACAGTATGACGATCGCGCCCGCAGCCTGGTGCGCGAGATCAAGAAGGTCGGCCCCAGCCTCAAGGAAGTGCGCATGAAGATGCACAAGGAGTGGCTGCCGGTTTGGCTCAAGGATCCGCACGCCTGGCGTCCGGGCACCAAGATGCCCACCTTCCGCCTGGATGACGGCGAAATTCGCGCCATATCCGCGTTCATTTGGCAATCCGGCGTAACCGGCGATTTGGCGCACCAGCCGCCCGGCGATCCCGAAAAGGGCAAAGAGGCTTTCGAAACCCGCGGCTGTATGGCCTGCCATTCGATGGGCGAGGATACCGAAAAACAGGGCGGCACGTTCGCCGCGAATCTCAGCCGCGTGGGCGAAAAAGACAACTACGATTACCTGGTCCGCTGGGTCCACAACCCGCGCCAGCGCACGCTGCCCTATTGTCCGTTTGAGAAGAAAGATATCACCGCGGAAGACTACAAGCGCGCCGGCCAGCCTTTCGTCTTCGATCTGGATCACGACAAGTGCCCCAACGATGGCCATCAGCTCCTCGTGATGCAGATGACTCCCATGCCCAGCTTGCGGCTGACTGAAGCCGAGGCGCGCGACATCGCCAGTTACCTGGAGACCCGCAAACACCCGGACGCCACCTATGCCAACGCCGATTTTGTCGACGATCCCAGCCTCAAGGCGCGCGGCCAGTTCCTGGTGCGCTTCTACGGCTGCGCCGGTTGCCATGAGATCGCCGGCCTGGAGGAAGAACAGCGCATCGGCACGGAGCTGACCAAGGAAGGCACCAAGCCCATCGAGCGCCTGGATTTCGCCCTCAAGGGCCACGATGCCGAGCGCGACGGCTGGTATACGCACAAAGGCTTCTTCGAACATAAGCTGCAGAATCCCGCTTTTTACGACGAGGGAAAAGAAAAGGCCAAGCTCGACCGGCTGAAAATGCCGAACTTCAACTTGTCGAAGCCCGAGATCGATCAGCTCACCACCTTCCTGCTCGGCTCCGTCGATCCTAATATCCCTGCGCGTTATTTTTACAATCCGGGCGACCAGCGCCGCGACATCATCGATGGCTGGTGGGTGGTCCGCAAATACAACTGCATGGGATGCCATCAGGTTCACGTGGGGCAGACCACCGTGTTCATGACCCTGCCGCGTTACCAGGATCCCGATTGGAAGGATCAGCGGCCGCCCACTCTGATTGGCGAGGGCGCGCGCACCAATCCCGAATGGTTGATGGGCTTCCTGAACAATCCTTCGCTGACCGAGAAGCCGGACGAGATGGATCGGGACGGTGTGCGCCGCTACCTGAAGGCGCGCATGCCCACCTTCTATTTCTCCGATGGAGAGATCCAGAAAATCGTGCGGTTCTTCGCGGCCATGTCGTCGCAGGCCGAACCGTATATCGCCGACCGGCTGGAGCCGCTCACCGATCAGGAGCGCACCATGGCGCGCCAGTTGTTCTCGAGCGAAGGCGCGCCTTGCCTGAAGTGCCATGCCACCGGCGATCCGAAGCATGACGCGCACGCCACCGCGCCGAATTTCCTGCTGGCCAAGGAGCGCCTGAAGCCCGGCTGGGCGCGGCGTTGGATGCTGGACCCGGCCATGATGAGCCCGGGCACCGCCATGCCGTCCGGCCTGTTCCGCGAGGAGCAGGGCCGCATGGTCTTCGCCGGTCCCACGCCGGCCAGTTTCAACGGATATAATAAGGACCAGGCTCAATTGTTGGTACGATACATGTTCCAATTCACGCCGGAGGAATTGACTCGCCTGCGGGCGAGCGCCGGTGCATCGCAATAGCTAATACCCATTTCGAAAAAGGAGCTGTTCATGAAGAGTCTGCTAATCCCGTGCGGAGCGGTTTTCGCTCTGCTCCTCGCTGGGGAGGCCAATGCGGCCACGGTCACCGGAAAGGTCGTCTTCATCGGCACGAAGCCCGTGGCGAGAACCATCGACATGTCGGCGAATCCGGCCTGCCAGCGTGCCCATACCACGCCGCAAAAGAGCGAGACGGCCATCGTCAATGCCAATGGCACATTGAAATACACATTCGTGTGGATCAAGTCCGGGCTGCCCGCCAAGGCGTGGCCCACGCCCACGGCGCACGCCGAGATCGATCAAAAGGGCTGTATGTACACGCCGCACGTCCTGGCCGTGATGACCAACCAGCCCATCGATATTAAGAACGACGATCCGACCAACCACAACATCCATCCGCTGCCCAAGATCAACCAGGAATGGAACGAATCGCAGCCGCCCAAGGGCGACACCAAGACCAAGAGCTTCCCGCGCGAAGAAGTGATGATTCCCGTAAAATGCAACGTCCATCCCTGGATGCGCGCGTATATCGCCGTGGTGCACCATCCGTTTTTCGCGGTGACGGGCGACGATGGCACGTTTACCATCAAGAATCTGCCCGCCGGGACCTACACGCTGGAAGCCGTCCATGAAACCTACGGCCCGGTGGACCAGCAGATCACCGTCGGCGCGAACGACACTAAGACCGTCGACCTGACCTACAAGAAATAATCAGCGTGGGGCAGGCACTCTTGCCTGCCGGCCGAGACTCTTCTCGGCCCTTTTCGTGGCGCGAGGAAAATGAAAGACTACATCGAGCTCACCAAGCCGCGCATCACCTGGCTCATCCTGATGAGCACCGGCATCGGCTACTTCTTCGGTCTGCCTAAAGCCGGCGGCTGGTGGGCTTTTGCCGCGGCCATCCCCTGGATGGGCCTGCTGCACACCATCCTGGGCACCGGACTGATCGCGTCCGGAACGGCCGCCCTCAACCAGTGGTCCGAACGCGACGCCGATCGCCACATGCGCCGCACCGCGGATCGCCCCATTCCCTCGGGCCGCATCGCCGCGCCGCGCGCCCTGGCATTCGGCGTAGCGCTGTCGCTGGCCGGTTTCGCCGACCTCTGGTTGGGCGTCAACCTGTTGGCCGCGCTGCTGGGCCTGTTCACCCTGCTCAGCTACCTGTTTCTCTACACGCCGCTCAAGAGCCGCTCGTGGCTTTCCACCACGATTGGCGCATTCCCCGGAGCCATGCCGCCCATGATCGGCTTCGCCGCCGCGCACGGCTCCATCACCAGTGAAGCCTGGGTGCTGTTCGCGATTCTGTTTCTCTGGCAGTTCCCCCACTTCTATTCGATCGCCTGGATGTATCGCGAAGACTACGCGCGCGCCGGCATCCGCATGCTCCCCGTGGTCGAGCCGGATGGCCGCTCCACGGCGCGTCAGATTGTGCTCTACGGGCTGGCCCTCATTCCCGTCAGCCTGGCGCCCAGCATCCTGGGCATGTCGGGGCGCATCTACTTGATAGGTGCCCTCTTGCTCGGTCTTTATTTCCTGTACTCCGGTGTGCGGGTGGCTCTCGATCGCACCATAATGCGCGCCCGCAACGTTTTGATGGTTTCTGTTTTTTACCTTCCGCTGATCTACGGGCTGATGCTGTTGGATAGACCTGGATTGTGATTCTCGCCGACAACCTGAGCCATCAGTACGGATCTCGCCTGGCGCTTTCGAATGTCAACTTCGAAGTCAAGGCGGGCGAGATCTTCGGCTTGTTAGGGCCGAACGGAGGCGGGAAATCCACGCTCTTCCGCATCCTCTCCACCATGATGGCGCCCACCGGCGGCCGCGCTGAAGTGGCCGGCCACGATGTCGCGCGCGATCCCGCTGCCGTGCGCCGCTCGATCGGCGTGGTATTCCAGACCCAAAGCCTCGATAAAGCCCTGACCGTCGCCGAGAACCTGCGCGCCCAGGGCCATCTGCACGGCCTTTCCGGTCCCCAGCTCCGCGACCGCATGGCGCAGGTGACCGAGCGCCTGGGCCTGGCCGATCGGCGCAATGATATCGTGGAAACCCTCTCCGGCGGCTTGAAGCGCCGCGTCGAAATCGCCAAAGGACTGCTGCACCGCCCGGTCGTGCTCTTGATGGACGAAGCCTCCACGGGCCTGGACCCCGGCGCGCGCCGCGAACTCTGGCAATATGTGGAAGAGTTGCGCAGCCGCGAAGGCGTCACCATTCTGTTGACCACCCATATTCTGGATGAAGCCGACCGCTGCGACCGCCTGGCCTTGTTGCATCAGGGCCACGTGGTGGCCGAGGGCACGCCCGCGCATCTGCGTTCGCGCATCGGCGGAGACGTAGTGGTGTTATCGGCGGCGGAGACGGCGGGGGCCGCCGATCTGGCCGCCCGCATCCAGAACCGCTTCAACCTGAAGCCGGTGGTCATGGACGGCGTGCTGCGCGTGGAAATTGCCAATGGACACCGCTTCATCACCGAGGTGGTGGAGGCTTTCCCCGGCGCCATCGATTCCGTGGCGCTGCACAAGCCCACGCTCGAAGATGTATTCGTTCGCGAGACAGGAGCTTTGATTGAATAATTTCTGGTTGCCGGTTGTCACGCTGTGGCAGCGCGAATTGGTGCGCTTCTGGAGGCAGAAGAGCCGTGTGCTGGGCGTGGTCGCCTCGCCGCTGGTGTTCTGGTTGATCATCGGCTCCGGTTCCGGCGACCTGGGCCGCTTCTTCGCCGGCGCGCTGGTGTTGACCGTGCTGTTCTCGGCGATCTTCTCCACCATTTCAATCATCGAAGATCGCCGCGAAGGATTTCTGCTTTCTATGCTGGTCTCGCCCGCCTCCCGCACCAGCCTGGTGTTGGGCAAGATCCTGGGCTCCGCCACGCTGGCCTGGATTCAGGGCCTCATCTTCCTGGCGTTCGCGCCGCTGGCGGGCGTTTCCATTGGCATCACCGAGGTGCTCGCCGTAATCGCCGCCGTGTTCCTGGTTTCCTTCACCCTCACCGGTCTGGGCTTCGTGATCGCCTGGCGCATGTCTTCCACCGCCGGCTTCCACGCCATCATGAACCTGCTGCTGGTGCCCATGTGGATGGTTTCCGGCTCCTTGTTTCCCATGGCTACCGCCCACGGCTGGATCAAGATCGTCATGTGGGTAAACCCGCTGACCTACTCCATCTCCCTGCTCAACGGGCTCCTGAAACTCAGCTCCGGATCGCCGGGCATCGGCGTCAGTCTGCTGGTGACCGCCTGTTTCGGCCTGGTGCTGCTGTTGGCGTCGGGCGTGGAGGCCAACACCAAGAGCCTTGTCAGCAACGCATGAAATTCTTCGTCCCACTCGCGCTGTTGATTCCGCTCGCGGGTTGCCGCCAGGCGCAGCCGCTTCCGGTTTATTGGCAGATTCCGCCATTTCAACTGACGTCGCAATCGGGCCAGCCGTTCGATAGCAAGTCGCTCGAGGGCAGCATCTGGGTGGCCGATTTCATCTACACCACCTGTCCCGGTCCCTGCCCGCGCATGAGCGCGCAAATGCGCGGCGTGCAAACCGCCCTCGAATCCATGCCCGGCGTGAAGCTGGTTTCCTTCACCGTGGACCCTACCCACGATACGCCCGCCGTGTTGGCCGCCTACGCCACCCGCTACCGCGCTCAGCCGGACCGTTGGTTCTTCCTCACCGGCGACAAAACCGCGCTCGAAAACGTCTGCCGCAACGGCTTCAAGCTGGGCGATGTGGATGGCAGCCTGGTGCATAGCACCCGCTTCGTGCTGCTCGACCGTTACAGCCGCGTGCGCGGCTTCTACAGCACGCCGGAGGATGGCGCCCTGCCCAAGTTGATGCACGATATCCGCCTGCTGGCCAAAGAGGAATGGAGGGCGGGCAATCCTGCCCGCAGCCGCCTTTCAGGCGGCTCTGAGGCCGCCCGATGACCGTTCACGATCTGCCATCCATCAACGCCGCGCTAAACGCCATCGCCGCCGTGCTGCTCATCTGGGGCTACACGCTGATTCGCCGCAAGCGCATTCAGGCGCATCGCAAAGTGATGATCGCGGCTTTCACCACCTCGTCGATCTTTCTGGTCTGCTATATCGTCTACCACGTGCAAGTCGGCGCACGCTCCATGCACTTTGCCAAAACCGGAGCGATCCGGACGGCATACTTCACCCTCCTGACCAGTCACACCATACTGGCCGCTACGGTTCCAGTCCTGGCTATCATCACCTTGCGCCGCG
Source organism: Bryobacterales bacterium (assembly GCA_963707465.1). Classification (GTDB taxonomy): domain Bacteria; phylum Acidobacteriota; class Terriglobia; order Bryobacterales; family Bryobacteraceae; genus Bog-159. The sequence continues at coordinate 14,803 of CAVPQK010000028.1, read as the reverse complement.
GTCTGGCCGCGCGCTTTGATAAGCACCGCAAAATCGCCCGCTGGACGCTGCCCATCTGGCTGTATGTCAGTGTCACCGGCGTGGTCGTTTACCTAATGCTCTATCACATGTAGGTGCATCCCCGGCGGCAGTGTAGCATGCGCCAAATCCAGATCGTCACGCTGCACCGGTATCCGCACCTCCACCGTGTGGGGAGCCGACGGGTAGTTCTGGCTGAACGAAAGCTTCAACGTGTGCGGCGGCTGGTCCGCGCCTTCCGTCAACGAAACCGTGCGCGTGGAATCGGCGTACGATCGCAGAAGCTGGGCCCGCTTGGGATCGTCGCAGGTTACCAGCGCCTCGCGAATAAGCCGGTCATCCGAGGCATACCTCAGCACGCCCACGACATGCGCATCCTTCAATCGTGCATCTTTCGTATCGTCGCCGGGCCCCTCGAATCCGACATACCTTGTGGTCACCGTCTCCCGTGAAATCGAAAAACTAACCAACGGTTCGTAGGTGTCGAAAAGATGCTCACCGGAGCCCAGCTTATACACCGACCACCACGCGGTTTCTTCCAGTCCGCGCGCGACCACAAACAGCGAATTATCCACCATGCGGCCCTCGTCACCCGTCACCGTCACAGCATACAACGGCTTCTGCCGCGGATCGTCACCCATCCGCCAGGCTTCCAACGTTACCGTTGCCTCCATGCCGATGTCACCCAGCACTTGCTTCGAGCGCATCGTCTTGCGTAGCAGAAGACGCTCGCCGGGCGGCCGCCCCGGAACCTGGGTTCCGGTAACCTCGTACGAAATGTTCCGGATCTCGACCGTCTCCGATCCGTCCGCGGCTTTACGGAAGTCGATCGTCGAAGTGGATTCGACGTGCCGCGCCTGCGCGAGAGCCGGCGCTGCGGCCAGCAGGAGGATGACGGCGGAGGCGTGTAAGGTCACATGGGAATGTTAGTATGCGGCTCGGTCTGAGCGCAAATATTGCCCGCAGTCCTCCCCTCACGGTGTTTTGTACCGTTACCGATCCCCCCTGTACCGGTACGTAATTCCCGGTCATTTCAGCGCTGCCGGCTTTAGAATCTACTTATAAGTTATGCCAAAAAACATTATAGGAATCGTCCTCACAGCCATCGTGTTCGCTTTCATCGCGCCCGCTGGCGCGAGCACCATTAATGTGACAAGCAGCTCGCTGGTGACGGTCCAAAACAACGGCAGCCTGCTGTTCGATATTTCCGCGGCTTGCACTTTCTGCGGCCCCGGATCGAGCTATCCGGCCGAGATCGAAATACTCCTGGGAGGGATGCCGCTCGATGGGCCGGTCGCATCCATCCCCGGAACCTCGGGCGTCTACATCTCCGGCATCCTGTTCACCGGCACGATCGAATCCCAGGATGGCTCGGTCTCGATTCCGCTGACCGATCCGGACGCCACCCGCCTCGGCTTGCCCGCCGGTGATCTGCTGCTCACCCCCGGATCCGTCAGCGGCGGCTCGTATTCCGGGCCCGTCGACCTGCTCTCCGCCGAAGTCGCGCTGACCGCGCAAGAGGCCGCCGAACTGTTCGCCTCCGGTGAAGCCGTAATCGACCTCCACAACGCCGGCGAAGCCGTCACTTTCGGCTATTCCGGCTCCCTCATCGGCAACGACTTTTCCGCTTCCCTTGTCAGTCCGAGCGGTACGGAGAGCGAGGGTGCGCGAATGATGCAAGCGGAGTGCCGTGGCCCCATCACTCCCGAGCCCGGCACCATCGGCATGCTCATGATCGGCCTCACCATCCTGGCCACCCGCCTCGCCAGACGCTAGCATGTGGGGCAGGCTCTCAGCCCGCCCTCGTCGCGCGCCGCGTCTCGCATCCGATTATACTGGAATGTTCGTTCGCCGCCACCAGAGAAATCCAACATGAGTGCCCTCGCGACATCCAGTCAATTGCATCGTTCCATCGGGTTCTACGAATCCACTCTCGGCAAGAAAGTGGTCATGGCCATCACCGGTGTCATCCTGTTCGGATATGTGCTCGGCCACCTGATCGGCAACCTCCAGATCTATTCGCCGGACACCCAACAGATCAACCATTACGCCCATTTCCTGCATTCCCACGGCCTGATGCTGTGGGTGGTGCGCTGCGGGCTGCTGGCTGCCGTGGTCCTGCACATCACCGCGTCGGTGCAGTTGTGGCTGCTGAAAAAGGCGGCGCGCCCCGAAGCCTACGTGAAGAAGGACGACGTGCCCGCCAGTTACGCCGCCCGCACCATGATCTGGAGCGGCCCCATCATCGCCGCCTTTGTCATCTTCCACGTCCTGCACCTGACCGTCGGCAGCGTCCTGCCGCTGGCTACCTTGCCCGACGGCGACATGGACGTGCGCACCAACGTGATCGTGGGTTTCCAGAACCCCGCCGTGGCCGGCTTCTACATCCTCGCCATGGCCCTGCTCTGCATGCATCTCTATCATGGCCTCTGGAGCATGTTCCAATCGCTGGGAATAAATCATCCCCGTTACGCGCCCATCATCAAGAAAGGCGCGGCGGCCTTCGCCTGGCTGGTCGCCATCGGCAATATTTCCATCCCCGTCGCGGTGCTCGCCGGTATATTGACGCTGCAATAAAGGAGCGCATATGGAACTCGACGCTAAGATCCCCGCCGGCCCCATCGAGACCCTCTGGGACAAATACAAATTCAATCTGAAGCTGGTGAATCCAGCCAACAAGCGCAAGTACAACATCATCATGGTAGGGTCGGGGCTGGCCGGCGGCAGCGCGGCAGCCACGCTCGGCGAGTTGGGTTACAACGTCCAGTGCTTCTGCTTCCAGGATTCCCCCCGCCGCGCCCACTCCATCGCCGCGCAGGGCGGCATCAACGCCGCCAAGAATTATCACGGCGATGGCGACAGCATCTACCGCCTCTTCTACGACACCGTGAAGGGCGGCGACTTCCGCGCGCGCGAGGCCAACGTCTACCGCCTGGCGCAGATCAGTGTCAACATCATCGACCAGTGCGTGGCGCAGGGCGTGCCCTTCGCGCGCGAATACGGCGGCATGCTCGACAACCGGTCCTTCGGTGGCGCGCAGGTATCGCGCACCTTCTACGCCCGCGGCCAGACCGGCCAGCAGTTGCTGCTGGGCGCTTACCAGGCGCTCGAACGCCAGATCGGCGCCGGCCAGGTCACCATGTACCCGCGCCACGAAATGCTGGACCTGGTGGTGATCGACGGCAACGCCCGCGGCATCGTCACGCGCGATCTGATCACCGGCAAGATCGAATCTTTCGTGGCCGATGCCGTCGTCCTGGGCACTGGCGGTTACGGCAACGCCTATTACCTTTCGACTAATGCCAAGGGCTGTAACACCACCGCCATCTGGCGCGCGTATAAGAAGGGTGCGTTCTTCGCCAATCCCTGCTTTACGCAAATCCACCCCACCTGCATTCCGGTCAGCGGCGAGTATCAATCCAAGCTCACCCTGATGAGCGAATCGCTGCGCAACGATGGCCGCATCTGGGTGCCGCTGAACAAGGGCGATAAGCGCCCGCCCAACCAGATCCCCGCCGCCGAGCGCGACTATTACCTGGAACGCCGCTATCCCAGCTTCGGTAACCTGGTGCCGCGCGACGTGGCCTCCCGCAACGCCAAGGCGGTTTGCGACGAAGGCCGCGGCGTGGGCGAATCCGGCCTGGGTGTCTATCTCGATTTCAGCGAGGCCATCCAGCGCCTGGGCAAGCACGTCATCGCGGAACGCTACGGCAACCTGTTCGACATGTACGAGCGCATCACCGGCGAGAATCCTTACGAGGCGCCCATGCGCATCTATCCCGCCATTCACTACACCATGGGCGGGCTGTGGGTGGATTACAACCTGATGAGCACCATCCCCGGTCTCTACGTCACCGGTGAGGCGAACTTCTCCGATCACGGCGCCAATCGCTTAGGCGCGAGCGCGCTGATGCAAGGCCTGGCCGATGGCTACTTCGTCCTGCCCTACACCATCGGCGACTACCTGGCCAGCGCCAAGCAGCCCAAAGTGGACACCAGCCACGCCGCTTTCCGCGACGCCGAAACTCAGGTCGCCTGCCGCACCAAGCGCCTGCTCGACATCAAGGGCACCCGCTCGGTCGATTCCTTCCATCGCGACCTGGGCAAGCTGCTTTGGGAATACTGCGGCATGGGGCGCACCGCCGAGGGATTGCGCCAGGCGCTCCAAAAGATTCCGGCGCTGCGCGAACAGTTCTGGCGCGACGTGAAGGTGCTGGGCACGGGCGAGGAGTTGAACCAGTCGCTTGAAAAGGCCGGCCGCGTGGGCGACTTTTTCGAGTTGGCCGAGTTGATGTGCCTGGACGCCCTGGACCGCAACGAGTCCTGTGGCGGCCACTTCCGCGAGGAATATCAAACGCCCGATGGCGAAGCCCTGCGCAACGACGCCGAGTACTCTTACGTGGCCGCCTGGCAGTATCGCGGCGAGGGTCAGGCGCCCGAGTTACACAAAGAACCGCTACATTTCGACTACGTGCATCCCAGTCAACGGAGCTACAAGTAACATGAAACTGACCCTCCATATCTGGCGCCAGCGCAACGCAAGCGAAAAGGGCCGCATGGTGCGTTACGAACTCCCCGATGTCAATCCGGAGATGTCGTTCCTGGAGATGCTCGACGTCCTCAACGAGAGTCTGATCGCTAAGAGCGAAGAGCCGGTGGCCTTCGATCACGATTGCCGCGAGGGCATCTGCGGCATGTGCGGCTTCATGATCAACGGCGTGGCGCACGGGCCGCGGCGCTCGACGACTGTCTGTCAGTTACACATGCGTCACTTCAAGGATGGCGATGAGCTATACCTGGAGCCGTGGCGCGCGCGCGCGTTTCCGGTGGTGAAAGACCTTGTGGTGAATCGCAGCGCCTTCGACCGCATCATCGCCGCCGGAGGCTTCATCAGCGCGCCCACCGGCAGCGCCCCGGACGGCAACGACATCCTGGTGCCCAAGGAAGCCGCCGACATCTCCATGGACGCGGCCGCCTGCATCGGCTGTGGCGCCTGCGTGGCCATGTGTCCCAACGCCGCCGCCGCGCTCTTCACCGCAGCCAAAATCACGCACCTGGGAGTGCTGCCACAGGGCCAGCCCGAGCGCTACCGCCGCGCGGTGGCAATGGTAGCCCAAGCCAGCGCGGAGATGTTCGGCTACTGCACCAATGTCGGCGAATGCGAAGCCGTCTGCCCCAAAGACATCAAACTCGAAGTAATCGCCCGCATGAACCGCGACTTTTTGAAGGCCGTAGTGACCGGCCGTGGGGCAGCCTCTTAGGCTGCGCGGGGCTCTCAGCCCCGCTCGCACGTGCGAATCAGTGGATCCAAATGATGCAGACTAATCAGATCGACCGGCGCCTGATACGTCGAATCAAGCTAGAGAACTTGCTCTCATTCGGCCCCAGCACCACGCCGCTCGACTTCGAGAACTTGAATATTCTCATCGGCCCGAATGCAGCCGGAAAATCCAATCTGATCGAAGCACTATCGCTGATGCGGGCGTCAAATGTGGATCTTCGCGGCGTAGTGAGGCGTGGCGGCGGTGTCAGTGAGTGGATCTGGAAGGGCAAGAAAGGAGCGTCGGCATCAATCGACCTGGTAGTCAACTACCCGAAGGGCAAACAGCCCCTGCGGCACATTCTCTCGTTTCGAGGCGAGGAACAGGGCTTTCGCTTGGAGGATGAGCGTATCGAAAGCGACGTGCCTTCACCAGGACAACACGAACCGTACTTTTACTACCGCTTCCAGCACGGACAGCCCGTGGTTAATACCAAAGGGACCACATTGGAACGGACGAGAGAGCGGAAGCTCGCACGGGAGACCCTCAATACAGAGCTTTCTATCTTGGCGCAGCGCCGGGACCCGGAGCAGTACCCGGAAATCTCATATCTAGCCGATTCTTACGAGAAGATTCGGATCTATCGCGAGTGGTCATTCGGCAGGAACACCGTCTTCCGCGAACCGCAGAAAGCCGACATGAGGAGCGATCGTCTGGAAGAAGACTTCTCCAATCTAGGCCTTTTCCTCAGCCGCTTAAGAAAGACGCCCAGAGCCAAGGCCGCGATCTTGGACGGGTTGAAAGATCTCTACGAAGGCGTGAACGACTTCGAGCCGGTTGTAGAAGGCGGGACTGTTCAGGTGTTCTTCACCGAGGGCGACTTTTCAGCCCCGGCGACCCGCCTGTCTGATGGCACCCTTCGCTACCTTTGCCTGCTCGCAATCCTGTGCGACCCAGAGCCGCCCCCGCTCATCTGTATCGAGGAGCCGGAGCTAGGTCTGCACCCGGATATCCTGCCGAAGCTGGCGGATCTTCTGGTGCTCGCCTCACAACGCACGCAACTAATCGTCACTACACACTCCGATATTCTTGTTGACGCGATGACCGAACGTCCGGAGGTCGTGGTCGTTTGCGAGAAGCACGAAGGCAAAACTGAGATGCATCGACTAAACAGAGACGACCTGACGAAATGGCTGGCCAAGTACCGGCTGGGCGAACTGTGGACAAGAGGCCAAATCGGGGGGACCCGCTGGCGAGGTCGGAGATCTACCTGGAAGGAGGAGCGAGCGGCCCAGACTCAAAGGAACTGCAGATCCGCTGCCGCGAGGGGTTCCGAAGGCTCTTAGAGAAATCTGGCTACCAAGGGCGGATGCCGCGCCTGCAGGCGTGCGGTTCACGCAGCGCTACGTTTGACGACTTCAAAACCGGCCACGCCGAGACAACGGCGAGAAATTATGTGGCGATGTGGATTGATAGCGAGGAGCCGCCGGCAGACCTGGAAGCAACGTGGGGACACCTCAAAAGCTGCGGCAACTGGAGTAAGCCGGCCGGAGCAACCGACGAACAGGTGTTGTTCATGACCACATGCATGGAGACATTAATCGTCGCCGATCACGCCGCTTTGGCTGACCACTACGGCGCCAAATTACAGACCTCCGCACTACCTCCTGTTGTTGACTTGGAGAGTCGCTCGCGCCACGACATTCAGGACGCACTGTTCCACGCAACGCGTAACTGCACCAACGCATACGCCAAGGGAAAACGGTCCTTTGAAATATTACCTAAGTTGAGGCCGGACATTTTGGGACGGCGCCTGCCAAGCTTTGCAAGGAGCCGGCGGATTCTGGACCAACGGTTGTAGGAGACGGCTTCCCCCCTCACCAATCCAAAACCGCCCCATCCCCCGCATAAACCACCCCCTGCAAAACCTCCTGCTGAAACGGATGCCGCGCCGCCTCCGCCTCATTCACCCGAACCCCCAACCCCGGCGCATCCGTCGGCAGCCAATACCCGCCCTCGGTGCGCAGCGAGCTCTGTGTCCTTCCGGCAAGGCTGCGTGACACCGGGTAGGTGGCGTTGTTAGGGTAAGAAAGTCGCCGAGGGGCGACTGAGTATGCCTATCCGACGTGCCGCGAAAATCCCGGAAGCCATCCTTCAACTGCAGCAACAACTGGATCAATGGCGCGGCGCGCAAAAGGGACGGGCGAAGTTGCCAGAGTCTTTCTGGCAGGCTGCCGTCGACTTGGCGAAGCAATACGGTACATTCCGAACGGCGCAACCACTGCGACTCGATTACACGAGGCTGAAGCAGCGGCTGGGCGGAGCGGCACAGCGGCAAGAGTCTCCACGGCCGGCATTTGTGGAACTGGTCAGGCAGCAGCCCACAGAGATGGAAGGGTGCGTCATCGAGTTCGAATCGGCGCAGTGCGGCAAGATGCGCGTTCAATGGAGATCCAACACTCCACCAGATTGGACAAACCTGTTGCGGGCCTGGCGGGATGGAGACCGGTGATCCAGATCACGGCGCAGATGCGTGTGCTGGTTGCCATCGAACCGGTGGATGGACGCAAAGGGATCGATTCGTTGGTGCGACTGTGCCAGGACAAACTGGCGGAAGATCCGTTCTCCGGTTGCGTATTTATATTCCGGAGCCGCAGCGGGACGGCGATCCGGCTCCTCACTTATGACGGGCAAGGCTGCTGGCTGGCACAGAAACGGCTCTCCAAAGGCCGTTTCGTATGGTGGCCGGAAGCCAGTGAGCCGGCCAAACCGCTGGAAGCCTACGAGGCGCATCTGCTGATGGCCGCCGGAGATGTTTCGCGCGTGCGTGCGGCGCCGATGTGGCGGCGCGTCGGCCGGTTGAAGTAAATCCGGCGGAAAACAGCTTCAGGGCCTTGCGTTCCAAGAAAAACAGATTCATACTGCTGGAAGCATGGCTGGAATCGCAACGGCCACCTACCGATACCGAGGGCGGGAGATCACCGCGACCGACATCCTCTATATAGGAGAGTTGATCGCTGCCAACCCGGCGCGAGCCGCCGCACACTTTCGAAGAAGCTGTGCGAGGCATGGGACTGGCGACAGCCCAACGGCGCTTTGCGCGACATGGTGTGCCGGGGGATGCTGTTGCTGTTGGACCGTGCGGGCCAGATCGTGTTGCCGCCGGTAAGTTACGTGCGGCATAATCCGCTGGCGGAACGAGCGCGTCCGGCACCGATGCTGCTGGACACCACGCCCATCACGGATCGCTTGGGAGAGCTCCAGCCACTGGAGTTTCAGCAGGTGCGGCGCACCTCCGACGAACCGTTGTTCAACGGCCTGGTGGAAGAACATCATTACCTGGGCTACGAACAACCGGTCGGCGAGCACCTGAAATACCTCGTATGGGCGCAGGGCAGACCGGTTGCCTGCCTGGCGTGGTCCTCGGCGCCGCGCCACATTGGCAGTCGCGACCGCTACATCGGCTGGAGCAGTGAGGCCCGCCGGCGGAACATTCGTTTCCTCGCTTACAACACATGATTCCTGATCCTGCCGTGGGTGCGGGTAGACCACCTGGCATCGCATATTCTCAGTCGTATGGCAGCACGGATTTCGGCGGACTGGGAGGCCGTGTACGGTCACCCGATCTATTTTCTTGAGACTTTCGTAGATCCGGAACGGTTCCGCGGAACCTGCTACCGGGCGGCGAACTGGACGCTGCTGGGCAGGACGACCGGCCGCGGCAAGGACGACCAGACGGGGCGGCCCAACCGATCCATCAAAGAAGTGCTGGGCTATGCGGTGCACCGGCGCTTTCGTCAATTACTGAGCGAGTCAGCGAAATGAAGCCAGCGATCGAGCGGATAGAACTATCCACGCAAGAACTGGAGAGACTGCTGGAACGGGCGCGAGTGGATCCGCTGCCGGAAGAGGATTACCAGAAGCTGAAAGCGGCGGTGGACACGCTGGAGTACTTGACCGAGTTAGTCGCCGACAAAGACACGACGATCCGGCATCTGCGGCAACTGCTGTTGCCGGCCAGCACAGAGAAGACCAAGGACGTGCTCGGCAAGGCTGGCGCGGCAGCGGCGAAACCTGCGTCGGACAGCAAGCCAGAAAGCGGCCAGGAGCAGACCAAAGACGAGGCGCAACCTGGGCACGGGCGCAACAGCGCCGATGCCTTCACCGGAGCGGAGAAGGTGGACGTGCCCCATCAGTGTTTGCAGCACGGCGATCGGTGCCCAGAGTGTGGGAAGGGTAACGTCTACGGGCAGAAAGAGCCCAAGGTGTTGGTGCGGATCGTGGGACAAGCGCCGTTGGCAGCCACGGTCTACTCGCTGGAGCGATTGCGCTGCGGAGCATGTGGGCAGGTCTTCACGGCTGAAGAGCCGGAAGGGGTCGGCCCGGAGAAGTACGACGAAACGGCGGCGGCGATGATCGCGCAACTTAAGTATGGGAGTGGCACGCCCTTCTATCGTCTCGAAAGGTTGGAACGGCATCTGGGCATTCCGTTGCCGGCGGCGACGCAATGGGAAATCGTCGAGGAGGCTGCGGAAGTCATCAAGCCCGCACGCGACGAGTTACTCCGGCAGGCGGCGCAAGGCGAGGTACTACACAACGACGATACCGGCATGCGGGTGCTGCGCTTGGCGCGCGAAGCGGGCGATCAGCGCACCGGTGTATTCACCAGCGGAATCGTTGCGACGATGCAAGGCCGGCAGATTGCGCCGTACTTCACCGGACCGAAGCACGCGGGAGAGAACCTGGCCGAGGTCTTAAAACGGCGGGCCGCGGAGTTGCCTCCACTGATCCAGATGTCTGACGCCCTGTCTCGCAATGTGCCAAAACTGCCCGCTGGGGTAGAGATGCTGCTGGCTCGATGCCTCGCCCACGGTCGCAGACAGTTTGTAGAAGTAGCCCAGAACTTCCCTGATCAATGCCGTTACGTGCTGGAGACTTTGGGGGAGGTGTACGGCTCCGATGCGGAAGCTCGCGGGCGTGGGCTAAGTCCGGAAGACCGCTTGCGGTTCCATCAAGAGCACAGCGCCCCGCTGATGGACAAACTCCATGCCTGGCTGGAGGCACAGTTCGCCGAGCGAAAGACGGAGCCCAACTCCGGGCTGGGCAAAGCAATCACGTACCTGCTGCGGCACTGGAAAGGGCTGACGCTATTCTTGCGGGAAACACGGGCACCTCTGGATAATAATCTGGTCGAAAGGGCATTGAAACGAGCTGTGCTGCACCGCAAGAATGCATTGTTCTATCGGACCTTGAACGGGGCACAGGTCGGCGACCTGTTCATGAGCCTGATTCACACCGCAGAGTTGTGCGGCGCCAACTCGTTCGACTACCTAACCGAACTGCAGCGGCACGCCCGGGAACTGGCGACCAATCCGGCGGAGTGGATGCCGTGGAACTACCGCGAGACACTTAAGGCAACTGGAGTATGATGACCGGCCTAAAAGGATATCTTGTAACCGAGCAAACTCTGACCCTGGCATCAGTCGATCTTCATCGCGTCTGGACTGGGATGGTAAGGCAGGTATGACCGAAAGCATCGAGGACTTAACGCCGTTCTTCGAAGACCGCTGTTGGATGTTCGTCCACTTGGCCCGGCAGGCCCATGTTGGCGTGATCGTAAGGCGGGGGCCAACCGAATGGTGGCACATCACGCTGTGGGACACCGCGTGCGATAGCTTTAAGGGAGGGCAGTGGTTCAGAGGCCAGTTCTATCCTGACAAATGCGACATCTCCCCAGATGGAAAGTTATTCGTCTATTTCGCTGGCAAATTTGGCCATCGCACTGAAGTAAAGGGATACCGCGACACCTGGACCGCCGTGAGCCGCCCTCCGTACTTGACAGCCCTGGCGCTATGGCCGATGGGGGGCACCTGGGGCGGACACGGAGTCTTCCTAGACAATCATACCGTCCGCCTTTCTACCAGTTCGCCAAGTTATGGTGCCCCGCACCATCCCGATCACCCTCCGGGTCCGCTACGCGTACTGGGTTTCGGCGCTCTGAAAAAGGACGATCCGTGGTACGAGGCCGGACCCTCTTGGCGTAGCGGTTGGCAGGGAATCCTGGCTCCCACCCAACCTGACCGCTACGCCCCTCTATACACCGCGTGGAGAAAGATGTCCGGCGGTCTCACTCTCGAACGTGAGGCCAAACGCAGCGCCCCATTGGGCGGCACGCAAAACGAGGAGTATCTTCCGCGGCCTTCCAGACGCCGCTCTCTCTACACGCTCTATCGGCCGGACGGAAAAGCTGCCGCCCTGTTCGAGGCGCACTGGGCCGACTGGGATCAGCAAGGCCGTTTGGTAGCGACGGTCGGTGGTCGTGTCCTTGCAGGTAGACTCACAAAACACAACAAACTCCAGTGGCACCAACTCACCTCAATGCAAAACGAAAGCCCGGTTTCCATGGAGGCGCCTCCCTGGGCCCAACAATGGTAGCCAGCGGTCGGTCGTGCATGCTTGCCGAAAGCACACCGAGCTCTCCATGATTTCGCTACTCTGAATTGGCCCCTTTCGATGCTTTGATTTGGCCCCACCTGTAGATCAGAAACCATGTATCTTGTTTCGGGCATGAATGCCCGGAAGGAAAACACGGTTTTGGAAAACAGGAGAGCCAAGGTGGAACTATACGAGCAGATCCGGCGAGAGTACGAGCATGGTGCCGGAACGATACGGGCGGTGGCGCGGAAGTTGGGCGTACACCGTCGAGAAGTGCGGAAGGCGCTGGCCAGGGCTATGCCGGCGGACCGCAAGATTCCGGAACGGGAGAGGCCGAAACTGGCGGCGGCGATTCCCTTTATCGACGGGGTTCTGGAGTCGGACCGCAAGGCCCCTAGAAAGCAGCGGCACACGGCGCACCGGATTTGGGCACGCCTGCGACGCGAGATGCCGGAATTGGACGTGGCGGAATCGACGGTGCGGCAATATGTGCGCGCAAGAAAAGCGGCCATGGGTTTACTGGGGATGGAAACCTTCGTGCCGCAGTCGTATACGTGGGGTGACGAAGGACAGGTGGACTGGTATGAAGGCTGGGCGGAGTTCGACGGTGAATCGCGCAAAACATGCCTGTTTTGCTTGCGCAGCATGGCGAGCGGAGGAGCATTTCATCGGGCCTATCCGCACGCCAACCAGCAGGCGTTCCTGGAAGCGCACGAGTTGGCATTCGCTTATTTTGGCGGGGTGTTCCGCGTGCTGCGTTACGACAACCTGAAGAGTGCCGTAAAGAAAATCTTGCGGGGGCATCAACGGGAGGAGACCGCACGGTTCATTGCCTTCCGTTCGCACTGGGGGTTTGAGTCGGAGTTCTGCACGCCGGGCGAGGGACACGAGAAAGGTGGCGTGGAAGGCGAAGGAGGGCAGTTCCGGCGGAATCATCTGGTGCCAGTGCCGAAGGTCCGTGATCTGGAAGAGCTGAACCTGCTGCTGGCCGCGGGTTCGAAGGAAGACGAGGGCCGGGTGATCGAGGGGCGTGGGCAGCCTGTCGGCACGGCGATGCTCACGGAGCGGGAGCATTTATTACCGCTGGCCACGGATGGTTTTGATTTGGCATCACTACACTTTCCGACGGTCAACGGCAGCGGCTGCGCGAAGGCGCTGACCAACTTCTACTCGGTCCCTTTGCCGGTGGGCACCGCGGTGGAAGTGAAAGTCTACTCGGCTTACGTGGAGGTCTGGCATCAGGCCAGGTGCGTGGCGCGGCATGAGCGCTGCTATGCGCGGCACAAGAAGGTACTCGAGTTGGAGCATTACCTGGATGTGCTGGTGAAAAAGCCCGGAGCTTTGGCCGGTTCGACGGCGCTGGAGCAATGCCGGGCGCAAGGGCGATGGCCCGCCAGCTACGACCAGTTCTGGGATGTGCTGCGTCAACGACAAGGCAAGCAGGAAGGCACGCGCGCCATGATCGACGTACTGCTGCTGGCACGGGAGCATGGGCCGGCACCGGTGCGCGAAGCTGTGGAAGAAGCACTGCAGTTGGGGTGTTCGGATGTAGGGGCGGTTCGTTATCTGCTGAGCATCCGCGGCCAGGCACAGCAGCCGGTAGCCGCCCCGGCACAGATCGGTGCACTGAATCGGTATGACCGGCCGCAGCCCAGCCTGGAGGATTACGACCAACTGCGGCCGACTTGGAGAGCGACGGAGGTGATCCAATGAGCGCCGCCGTCCAACCCATACAGGAGGCCGCGATCCGGCAATACGCCAAGCAGCTACACTTGCCGACATTGGGCGGGCAGTTTGTGCGGCTGGCCGAGCAGGCGGTGAAGCAGCAGCAATCGCATCTGAGTTATTTGGAAGCGCTGATGGAAGGAGAAGTAGAGGAGCGCGGACGGAAGGCGATGGCGCGGCGGATTCAGGAGGCCCGCTTCCCTGCGGTGAAAACGCTGGAGGAGTTCGACTTCCAGTGTGCGCCGCACCTTCCGGTACCGCTACTGCGCGATCTGAGTGACGGCGGATACCTGGAACGGAAGGAGCCAGTCATTTTTCTGGGCGACACGGGCACGGGGAAAACTCACTTGGCCACCGGATTGGCGGTAGCGGCTTGCCGCCAGCGGAAGCGGGTGCGGTTCACGACGGCGGCGGAAATGGTGACCGAACTGATCGAAGCCCAGAACCATGCCGAACTGACCCGGGTGAGGAATCGTTGGACCCGTTACGACTTGATTGTGATCGACGAGCTGGGTTACGTGGTGATGCCGGATTCAGCGGCGGAGTTGCTGTTTCAAGTGATCGCCGGACGAGCCGAGCGGGCGGCGGTGATCGTTACGACGAACTTGCCATTTTCAGAATGGACCACGAAATTCCCCAATGCGCGATTGTGCAAGGCCATGCTCGACCGGCTGACGGACCAAGCCCACATTATAGATACCGGAAAGGACTCGTACCGGTTCCTGCGGACGCTGAAGAAGCTGGGCAAAGGAGCGAAAGCATGAAGGCGCGGCAATGGTATCGAGCGCGAATTCGCTGGGCGGAGATGGTGGAAGGGCGCGGGATCCGTAACTGGGAAGAGGGGCTTTATTTGTTCCGCAGCGAAGACCGCGAGGCGGCGTTCGTTCGCGCCTTGGAGATCGGCGAAGGTGGACAAAGCGGCGGGGAAGAACAGGGGCGCCGTACGCGCTGGGTCGAGACGCGGCTCGCCGAGGTGGTGGCGCTGGAGTGCCTGGGCGATGAGTTGGAAGAGGAGCCTTTGGAGGTGCACTGGATACGGCTGCCGGCGACGGAGAAGATCGCCTTCGGCCACAAATTCGAGCCAGGTAAGAAGGCACCTCGGGAGTCGCGGTGACCGGCCCGAACGGCGGATTTTTTGGAGGACCCCGCCCTTCGCTTCGCCCTAACCGCTCGGCCTCCGGCCTCGCAGGGCTACGCTGCGGCCGGGGCCCTCCAAAAAATGGGAGAGGCGACACTTGGGAAAGACCCGGCCAGCAACTAATAAAAGGAGCGGATCAACAAGAAGCGTCTGCGCGGGCAGGCGGAACAATAACCAGGTGGGGCCAAATGAGAGCATCAAAAGGGGCCAAATCAAGTTGACAAAC
>CAVPQK010000027.1:0-698934 GCA_963707465.1 Bryobacterales bacterium | reverse complement strand
GTTCGATTCCCGTTAGCGCTACCATGTTTTCATAGAGTTACGCGGAATGCGCTGTGACGCGCTGTGACGCGCAACGCTCCAGGAAAACTTTCCCGCCACCGTCCGTTATTTCCGCCGCGCACCAAACCCGCCACCCGTCGCGCCACGTTCGCCCACATTGCGCCGTTGGCTGCCGACCGCGCCAGTATGGCCACCGGCGCACGTGGAAACGTCCTGGCCGCAAAACGCCTCTGCCGCGATGCGACCTAAAAAAACGGTAATCGCTTGGGGGATGACGGACGAACTGCGCAGACCTCAGCGCGGTCGATGCGCAGTGGTGGGCGCCCCACGCTACACCTAGTCCGGGGCGGGCAGCCGGGAGGAGCCATTTCGGACAGGCGGCAAGTATCGGGCAACCTTCTCCAGGGCGGCGGCCTGCGGGCTATTCCCGGTTTGGAGTGTTTCGGCAAACATCGGCCTCCGGGGGCGTATGGGATCAAACGCGGTTCTGCCCAAGCCGCTCCCTGAATTCGGTTCTTTAACGGCTCCCGCTGCTGAGCGTGTTCCGGATGGAGTAGAGGTGATTCTCGGTGCGCAGGATCAGGCGATCGCCAATGAGGGCTGGCGTGGCCAGCGCCATCTCGCCGAGCTCGTTGGAATGCAGCAATTCGTATTTATCGCCAGCGCGGATAACGAACGTTCGGCCTTCTTCGTTCAGACAAAAAATCTTGTGGTTGTATCCCCAGGGCGATGAGGTGAAGTCGCCGCCTTCGCCGATGCGCGTCTTGTAGGTCTGCAGTCCGGTCTTGGCGTCCAAGCGCGTCAGAATGCCGTTGTGGGTGAGCACATAGATCCCGCCTTCGTAGGCCAATTCGGTCGGCAGATAAGTTCCGGCCTTGGGCTGCAGCCAAGCTACGTAATCGTTCAGTCTGGCGCCGTCGGCCGTGGTGAGATCTCCGCTCGCGCCGGGTTTGATGGCGGCCAGGGCTTTCCCGGCCCCGCCGTTCAGATACAAAAGTCCGTCATAGGCGAATGGACTCGGGATGGGCATGGCCGACATCCCGCCCAACCGCCACAATTCTTTGCCTTTCAGATCGTAGCTGATGGCGAGGCCAGGGCCGATGGTGACGATTTCCGTGCGCCCGTAGTTCTTCCAAATGTAGGGGCTCGACCAGCCCGTCTGCCGGTCAGCGCCAGTCGCATGGATGGAGCGATCCGTGCGCCAGACCTGCTTGCCCGTGCTCTTATCGAACGCTGCGATGAATTCCTGTTTTTCGTTGTCGTTGACGACGACGATGAGATCATCAACCAGCGTGGGTGATGAGGCCGTACCGAAATCCATGATTGTGGGAAAACTTTCGAGCGGCGTGTTCCAGACTTTGTTGCCGTTGAGATCATAGGCGAAAAGGCCGAGATTATTAATGTACACGTAGACTCGCTGGCCGTCGGTGACAGGAGTTTCCGAGCAGAAGCTGTTCTTACGATGACGCCCCCCGGGCGGGCGGCCGGCATAGAATTCCCGTTTCCAATTGACCTTACCCGACTCAAGATCGATGGAGTACAGGAAGTAGTGGAGTGAGACTTCGATCGGCAACTCGAAGTCGCGCGCGTTCAGGCGGTCCATGATCTCCTGGTCTTTGAGCCCCTGCTTCTTTAGTTCGGCGGCGTAATCGTTGGAATAGTTGGTGCCGACTTGCGGCTGTTTTGCCTTGCCGTCGGTTGTGACGGTCGTGACGAAGATGTTCCTGCTGGCGACGATCGGAGAAGACCAGCCCAGGCCGGGGAGGGTCGCGGTCCATTCGATGTTCGACGTTTTCGACCATTTGTCGGGCAGATTGGAGTTGAGGGCGGAGGGGTTGGAGGAAGGGCCACGAAAGCCAGGCCATTCAGGATCTACCGCGAATGCGCAAGGGACAAGGAGGAGCGTTGCGATGACCCTCTTCATGATTCTATTGGACCATTAATACCGCTAAACGTCACGAATGGCACCACTGCCGAGTCCAGATGCTGACGCGCCAGAAGTCCGAAAGGCGGGGCGCGCAGCGGGCAATGCCGATTGCATCCTGATTTCCTCGAACGCCCTTTCGGGGATCTTGGGAGGGTTCGGTCAATTTGTCCGGTTTGGCGACTTGATTGGTCGTCGGCTCCCCTTGCCCTTATTGTTCTCCGCAAAGACGCTACGCCCGCCGGAGTGCGGCCGCCAGGTTCGTCAGTGCCACTTCCAGGGTCCTGCGCGAAGTCGCGATGTTCATCCGCATATGGCCTTCCCCGCCCAGCCCATACGATGTCCCGGCATTGATCTGAACCTTCGCCTCCTTCACAAGGAAATCCTGCACGATCATTTCCGCGGTGACCGGTCGGGCCCCTGCCGCACGCCCGCGATTTGCTTCCGCCGCCTGCTCCTTGGCCCCGATCTTGGCCACCACCGCACTTACATCCAACCACGCCAGATAAGTCCCTTGCGCCTTCGCGTACTGCATCAGCGGGACGTTTTCGCGCAGAAAACTCTCAACAAAATCGTGGTTGCTGTCGATGTACGCCACCAACTGGTTGAGCCAGTCCTCGCCTTCGGTATACGCTGCCCGCGCCGCAATCACGCCCAGCGTATTGATGTCCCCGCTGTGCCCGGTCGCCGCGATTCGCGCAATGTAATCCGCATTGTCTGAAAACATCCAGCCGCACTTCATCGCCGACAGGCCGAACGACTTACTTGCCGACTTGAATGTCACGCTGTTCATCACCACTTCCCGGTTGTTCAGCAGGCAATATGGCGTGTACTTGTACCCCCGTGTGACAAAGTCGCAGTGAATCTCGTCCACCAACACCACCACCCGCCGCCTCGTGCACAACTCACCCACCGCGGCTAGGTCGTCGAACGACCACACGTTGCCCGTCGGGTTATTCGGATTGCATAGAATCAGCGAGTTCGTGTCACGACTGAGGTGCCGGTCCAGTGTTTCAAGGTCGATCTGGTACCGGCCGCCAACCCGTTTCAGTGGACACTCTTCCGGCTTGGACCCCGCCGCCGCGATGTCCCCGAAGAACCCGTCCTACGCCGGCGTGAGCAGCAGTACCTTGCTTCCAGGAGGCGAGAATGCCCGTAGCGCGCTCACAATGCTGGGATGGACGCCGGTCGATAACAGCATCCGGTCAGGATGGACATCGATTCCATGGCGCCGTTTGTTCCATCCGATGATCGCGTCGAGAAACGACTGAGGCATGTCGAGATAGCCCCAATTCTCGTGCTTTAACCGCGCCGCTAGCGCCTTCGTAATCGCCGGAGCTGTCCGAAAGTCCATGTCCGAGACGCCCAACCCAGCGACGATAGAATCCTTGCCGTATCTCCGCACCTGCGCGTCCCATTTCACGCTGTCGGTGCCGAACCGGTTGTAGGGCGTGTCGAAGTCGAACCTCTCGCTACTGCTCGCAGCTGCAGCTAGCAACGGTAGATTCGCCCCGGCGAGCCCAATGTTCCAAGCACTTCCTAGAAACGCTCTCCGATCGAATCCGTCTTTGCCGGACAACATTGAGGCCTCCGCATTCAATTAGACCACCCAATCCGCCTGCTCCGCCGGAAGCGACAGAAGTACACCACTTGGCCGCGAAAGCTTTCTACCCGTTGAGGTGTATCCAAAGGTCGGCGAAGTCCGATTCAAGTCCATGATCGACCAGCCGATTGGGGTTGCCGCTCCGGTGCGGATCTCCTCGATCACCGTATCCGGACCCGCTGAGCCGGCAGAAGTCCAACATGGCGACTTTCGCGCACGTGGATTCCTTCAGGTTAGAGACTATCCTCCAGCTTTGTCGGCCATCCGAGCGCAGCGCGGCGCACCTCCAAGGAATCAACTCCACTGCGTTGACCCCGGATGCGCGATCGGCGACGCTCAGTTGTTGGGATTCCAGGACGGAAATCTCAGATGAGGCTTCGTATGCGCTCTCTCTTCCCCACCATCGTTATCTACGCCGCCGCGCGGAGGTCTTCGATCCGGATGACTATTCGTTCGAGGTTGTTCATAAGAGTTAGCTGCAGCCTGTGCGACAGCGCATTGCCTTTTCCTCTTGCGCGTGCGACCAATAGGCACTCATCACCGCCATCGCGGGCCAGGTCACCGGTTTTTGGGATCACTCGGCGGAGCTTGCCGACCTCGGAATTTGTCAAACCGACCCCGCGTCGATTTCATGTTCGGCCTGCAGCCAGTCATCGAGATCATGGCCTGCTTTCTGGCCGCGTTCGAGGTAACGCTCGTAGGCGCGAGACCGGATCTTCTGATCACGCTCCAAATTCCGCGCAGGGCCTTCTTGCGCCTCCATCTTCGTCGTTGTTGCCACGGATTCTGGCGCGTTGTCTTTCTCACTCATGGGCGACATGGTTCGTTCCTTTAGTCTGGGATATCACAGCTGCTGATCTCAGGTTGCGCTTTCAAGGAGTCGCTTCACCTTCGCGTCAAGATCGCGCGCGATTATTAAGGCTTCGGCATTTCCGTAAGAACTCAAGAAACTGGCCATCTCGTCGTAGCTCAGATGTACGCCATCCGCTCGCTGATCAATCAAGACGGTCACTGGTGCATAGGAGCCCGCATCCGGGACAAGCCTCGCCATCGATTGCATGATAAGCGGATTGCCCATAATCAGTCGGACCATCTTCGGACCGCCGTCGACTCCGGCTTTGGCGAGAACCGCGCCGTGATCGAGCCGCATGAACTCCATAAGACCGATTTCGCTGATGCTGGCATGAACGACAGCTTGCATTTCCTCGAGGGTCGAAGCTGCTGCCGTCCTCGCGGCGAATTCGCTCATGTTCGGCTTGCCGATCGCCCCTTCCACTGCGGCTACCACGGCGTCGAACGGCCTTTGCGAGATGATGTTCCAACGTTGCACGTTGATCTGGCGAGTTTGCATGTTCGTTTCCTCTCAACCCAATCGGTCCTGGCTCACACTCACGCTCACCTCAGGGCAATGATCTCATGAACTTGGCGGCGTATTTGCTCTAGGCATAAGCGTCAAGGCACTGAGTCGCCCGACGCTCCGTAAATCGATGGGACCTTGGAGCCCATTGGGCGCAGATAGGTGGAAAGCTGGCCGCGGTGATGGATCTCGTCGAAGTGGAACAGCCATACGATGTCGCCCGCCGGCCGCTCGAGCGCAACACGGCCGCCGGAGCGTAACTGGCTGCTTCTCGCCCAGGCTGCTTCCGACCATGACGCCAGCTGTGCTGCATGGCGACGCGAGGCATCCTCGAAGCGATCGAAGATTTCTTGGAAGCTTGGATGACGCTCAAGTATCACATCGCTCGTGACCTGCGCGGCCATATCGATGCGGATAAAGAGTCCGCGCAGAATAGTCCAGGCAATCTGGCCGGTCGAGGGAGACCGCTCATGTGGCCGATAGTCGAGTTTGTCGGGCGGGATTGCCTTCAGGACGCCCCTAGTCAGGCTGTTTTCAACTTCGAAACGGACCTTGTAGAATTCCAGCGGCGCGGAAGCAGCGCTATTCGGCATTTCTTGTCTCCTGAACCTGCGAGAGTGAGGGATAGTCGGTATACCCGATTGCCGATGCGCCGTAATAATATTCCGGACGTGGTGCATTGAGCGGTGCATCAAGGCGAATGCGTTCGGCAAGATCCGGATTTGCGATATGGTCTCTACCAAAGGCGACGAGATCCCCGGCTCCTGCAGCAATCAATCTGGCGCCATGAATTGCGTTGATCCCGGAGTTCAGGATCAGCGTTCCCGGGTAAAGGCGGCGGAAGTGGTGGACGACGGCGTCTCCGCTCATATGTTCAATGGGCGAGCCGGTAAGATCCGCCATCTGGCGCATGAGGAGCATGTGCGATAGTTTGTAGCCAGCTATTTTCCGGTACACATATTCACTCGTCCGGAGCGTTTCGTCTGTAGCTCGGAAGGCCCCTATCTCGCTCATCATCGGCCCGGCCTTAACCCCGACGCGATTGCCCGGCCAGACTTCGAGCACCGCCTCCAGGGCTTCGAAAAGAATGCGGGCGCGGTTCTCGACTGGCCCGCCGTAGCCGTCGGTTCGCCGGTTCGTCACCTCGTGCAGGAACTGCTGGAACAGGTAGACAAATCCGCCCTGAATCTGGACGCCGTCGAAGCCTGCGTCTCGTGCGACCTGTGCCGCATGTCTAAATTCCTTCACGGCCTGGTTGATGTCGTGAAGTGTCATTTCGCGCGGGATTTCGCTCATGACCCTGCCGCCCTTGACGTGAATGAGTTGTTCGGGATTGACAGCGGAGGGCCCCAGAGGCGACCGGCCGTCGGAACAAAAGGACCGATGCGAAACAGAGCCCTGATGCCAGAGTTGAACGAAGATCAGCCCGCCTGCGCCATGAACGGCGCCGGCAACTCGCTCCCATCCGGCGCGCTGTTCTTCGGTGTAGACTCCCGGGGCTCCGTACCAACCTTGTCCTTGCTCGCTGACAAAGGTGCCCTCGGTCATGATCAGCCCGGCCCCGGCGCGCTGAGCGTAATATTCAGCCATCAGTTCATTCGGCACCTTGCCTTCGTTCGCTGCTCGTGTGCGCGTGAGCGGAGCCATTACGATACGGTTCTTGAGCGCCAAATCGCCGAGCGTATAAGGCGTGAGGAGCTCCTTCGTCGAGCTGTTCAAGCCGGTTGCGGTCATTCGAAATGGACCTCGCTCAGATCAATGGAGATAAGTACAGGCTCGGGCACTTTTTGGCGGGCACCGTCGTAGGCAACAACCCGCCGCCGGGTCGCGAGTGTTACGCCATCAAGGGCGCGATACTCGGAGGCGTAATTCGCGCCCTGAGCCCCGCCTAAAACATCGACCGTGTAGAGATGCCTCCGGAGAAGGCCGTCCTCGCCGAAGTAGGAATATTGCGTGCGCGTATGCGCCGCGTATCCGTCAGGAAAGCAAACCTGCAGCACGCGCCAACGCTCTCCGTCCTCATGCCAAGGTTCAATCTCCTGAACCTCGAATCCTGGGTATGTGTAGAGGAACGGCGTTGTGATGTAACCCCAGAGCGCGTAGCTGCAGAAATACCCGGCATGCAACTTGTCCCATTTGGAATCGGCGGTATGACCCGCGAAGGCGGATCGTGGGTCGATGCGCGTATCGAGGAAATTTCCCGACTCGGTCTCCAGTGATACTTGATTCGGCGCGAAAACGATCCGCTCATCGATATCGACCAGGTGCGTGATCACATGCTGGTATTGGAGCTTTAGTTCGACGCGAGTGTTCTTGAAGAGCCCGGGCAGTTGCTTCTGGTCCCAAAGCGCGCCCCCGATCGAGGCGTTCGCCTTCAGGCTCTGCAGCCCATTCCACGCCTTCAACCCGCCGTGCGCTTCTAAAGCAAGCTTGAGCAGGCTATCCAATTGCTCTCTCCGGTGCGGAATAGACGGGAAATGTGGAACCGAACATCGGCGCTTTGCTCCTCGATTGCCCTTCAGTCGCCTCGTCCTGGATAACGTCCCAATGTTCGACGAGAATGCCGTTCTCGATGCGGAGGATGTCGGCCGCAATCCAGTTCACCGGGAGACCCATGCCGCTGAAGCGCCCGTGCACAATAACGAAGTCGCCCTCGGCCACGATCAGTCCGGGTTCGTATTTCAGAGTCGTCGGAATGCTCTTGACAAGGTTGAATAGTCCTTCGCGCCCGGGCTCGATGTGCGCGCTGTGCTGGATGTACTTCGACGACCAGAAAGTTTCAGCCGTGGCGTAGTCGCGTCTGTTGAACAGCGCGTCAAATGCCTTCAGCACGAGGTCTTTGTTTTCCTGCTGGATCGTTTTCTCCGTATGATCCTCCTGTTGTTTTCGTATATTCGCCAAAAGTGCAAGTGGAGGGCCAAGCCGAAACAGCTTGGCTCTGCATAGGTTCACCGAAAGCAAACGTTGCGGTGCTCAGCGATCGCTGAATTTTCGGCGGGCCAACCATCGTTGCTACCCTTCAACTCTCTCGCGTCGAATCCACTCGAGAACGTATGGCGGGCAATTGCGTAATTCGATCTTCTGATCCTGGCAATCGCGCAGGAACCGAACCGACGGCAAATCGACAAGCTGCACCTCTGCCAAATCGAGGATCATGACGCGCGATTGATTCTCGACACGCTCCCGGAGTTCCTCGACACAACCGGCGCTGATCCGCCCGATGAGACGCAGGATCACCTGCGGCCCGTCGGCTTCTGTTTCAATTCGAAGCATTGAGACGCCAAGAGACTTCTCGCTGAACATCTCCCACATGCAATTTGCGGCCCGACGGAACTCACGGCGATGGGCACGAATGAAAATAGGGTGCTACCCCCTTGCGCCCGGGCTTCGACGATAGTTGTCTCAGCATTCGCCGAAATTTCGGCTATTGGTTATCAGCCGCAAACTCCCGTCAGCTGCGCAATCGCTGGCGCTCAACGCGCTGGGCGCCAGCGATGGGATGGCGACTGAGTTGCATTCATGCGGGCCAACCCTGGCGGGGCTCTTTGGAGTTCGGCGCGCGCGGCTAAGCCGTGGATCGGAGCCGGGCGAAGCTGATTTTCGGATGAGCCCGGCCGGGCATGCTTCGCATGGGAGGGCAGAGGATATCGAATGCCAAAGATGAAAGCTGTGCAAGTACCCAAAGCCGGCGGAGACCTCGAAGTCGTCGAGCGTGACATACCTGACGCGGGAGAAGGACAGGTCAGGATTCGCGTCCAGGCGTGCGGTGTTTGCCACAGTGATGTGGTCACAAAAGAAGGTCTGTTTCCCGGCATCTCGTTCCCTCGCGTTCCTGGACATGAAGTCGCCGGGACAATCGACACGGTCGGACCTGGAGTTGAGGGCTGGAGCAAGGGCGACCGTGTCGGTGTGGGCTGGCATGGCGGGCAGGACGGCACCTGCATCGCCTGCAGGAGGGGAGACTTCGTCAATTGCGCGAACGGCCTCGTGTGCGGCGTCAGCTACGACGGCGGGTACCAGGAATACATGATCGCGCCCGTGGAAGCACTGGCGCATATGCCCGACTCCCTAGATCCCGCGGAGGCCGCCCCGCTCATGTGCGCCGGCATTACAACATTCAACGCGCTTCGCCATAGCGGGGCGATGCCGGGCGATCTTGTCGCTGTCCAGGGAGTCGGCGGACTCGGTCATCTTGGGGTCCAATTCGCGAAGAAGAGCGGCTTTCGCGTCGCGGCCGTGGGCCGCGGCCTTCAGAATTCCGCGGAGGCCAAGGAACTTGGAGCGGATGTTTATATTGATAGCGCCGCCACCGACGCTGCGGCCGAGCTCCAGAAACTAGGTGGAGCCCAGGTGGTTCTCGCCACAGCGCCGAGCGGAAAGGCCATGTCGTCGCTCGTCGCGGGCCTCGGACCCAATGGCACGCTCGTTGTTATTGGTGCCTCCCCAGACCCGATCGAAGTCTCCACTTCGTTGTTGATCCTTGGGAAGCGAAGTATCAGGGGCTGGTCCGCCGGAACACCGTCAGATTCTGAGGACACGTTGCGCTTCGCTGAAGCCGCCCGTGTGCGTCCCTTGATCGAAAGACTGCCCATCGAGAGGGCGGCTGAAGCGTACGCCCGGATGATGAGCGGAGACGCTCATTACCGCGTTGTGCTCACGATGGGGTAGGGAGCCAGCCATCTCCCTGTTGGCAGTTTCGTGAAATAATCGCCGTCGTTCGAGCATATAAAGGAGAGTATCCAGGTGACTACTTATAGAGCGAGTAACATTACCGCTCCAACCCAATTTCTCGCAGTGAAGAACGAAAAATACGCCTACCGTCGCTTCGGGAGCGGGCCCGCCCTCCCTCTCCTCCTGCTGCAGCACTTCACTGGGACACTCGACAACTGGGATTCCGCCGTCACCGATCCGCTGGCGCAGCAGGTCGAGGTCATCCTGTTTGAAAGCGCAGGACTCGGACGGTCGAGCGGCAAGGTGCCGGAAACCGTGGCCGGCATGGCCGAGCATGCACTGGCTTTCCTGGATGGCCTCGGCCTGAATACCTGCGACGTTCTCGGATTTTCTCTGGGAGGCATGGTCGCGCAACAAATGGTGCTCGATCGTCCCACCATCTTCCGAAGAATGATCCTCGTCGGAACAGCTCCGCGCGGGGGCGAGGACATCATGCATCTGGAAAACCCCAGCCTGTCCAGATTTTTGAACGATCCGAGCCTCAAAGGCTACAGCGTGCTGCAGAAAATTTTCTTCGCACAAACCAAGTCGAGCCAGGCGGCGGGCGAAGCCTTCGTCAATCGGTTACTGGAACGCAAGGAGGACCGGGAGCCAGTGTCCGGACCTGAAGTGGCGAAAGCTCAGATGCTGGCGTTCCGGGAGTGGGAGACGTTCACAGGCCAACGCTTCGTGGACCTCGGGGCCATTCGCCAGCCGACGCTGGTCGTGAACGGCATTCATGACGAGATGATTCCCATCTCGAATTCCTACTCGCTGGTTGAAAATCTGCCCAATGCGGTCTTGATGGCATATCCCGATTCCGGCCACGGGTCGCTGTTCCAGTTTCACGAGTCATTCACGAAACAGGCCAAGGCTTTCCTGGCTTCCAACTCACCGTTCGCTCCCTATTAAGTTATGCTGCCGCTGACGATTCCACCCGCCCAACTTGAAACGATATGACACGGATCGCGATCTTCGACGATTACCAGAACGTTGACCTGGAACTGGCGGACTGGTCGCCAGTCACGGAAAAAGCAACGGTCACGGTTTTCAATGATCATCTCTCGGACGCGATGGAGATCGTAGACCGGCTCCGGGAATTCGGCGCCGTTTGTGTCATGCGCGAGCGGACGCCGCTGACCCGTGACATTCTCGAACGCTTGCCGCGCCTGAAGCTCATCGTCTCAACAGGGACGCGAAATGCATCGATCGATGTCGAGGCTGCGGCGAAGCGCTGCGGCGAAGTGCTGCATCGAAGTGATGCATACCAAGTACGAGTCGAGCCCGACGATAGAGCTGACCTGGGCGCTCATTCTTGCGAGCGCACGAAACGTGCCCATAGAAGCTGCTTCCGTTCGGTCCGGCGGCTGGCAGCGAACCGTTGGGGATGGCATTCAAGGCAAGGTGCTCGGCGTGCTTGGCCTCGGCAATATCGGGAGCCAAGTTGCCCGGATCGCGGGGGCGTTTGGGATGGAAATCTCGTCCTCAGCTCCCGCACGCGCGGGCTGGTCGGCCGCCCCGAGCTCGCCCTGATGAAGCGATCCGCCCGGCTGGTCAACACCTCAAGGGGACCGATCGTTGACGAAAGCGCACTGGTGGAGACTCTGCGCGAAGGCCGCATGGCCGGCGCCGCCATCGACGTTTTGACGTCGAGCCAATGCCGTTGGAGCATCGGTTCCGCCACTTGGACAATGTCATGGCAACCCCGCACATCGGATATGTGTCACGGGCCTTCTATCGCGTCTTCTACCAGGACACGGTCGCGAACATTGCCGGCTGGTTGGGAAGGATCGCCCATGAATAGTCGGTTACGGTTCGACGTCCTTGTGAGCGCCCAGATCGATGGCCGGACTTACGGCCTTCGATAGCGGAATTTATTTATTCCAAGGAGTCTGATTTTGGATTCCAAGGTCTGGCGAGGAAGGCCCAGCTTCGCGGCTGCACCTTTCGGACCGCCCACCCGGCCTGCGCATTCCGCCAATGCCCGCTCGATCAATTCACGCTCATTGGTGGTCACGGCGGCGTTGAAAGAAATGGGCGGGTCCGTTCGTGGCGCCGACTCGCGTCGGAACCAGCTCTCGTCCATGGAGAGGACGGGTGTCTCACAAAGAATCACGGCTCGCTCGATGACGTTTTGCAGTTCCCGAACATTGCCCGGCCAATCGTAATGCTGCAACTCTTCAAGGGTCGGTCTATCAATCGCGGTAATTCTCTTGCCGGCCTTCTTCGCATAGCGTTCCAGCAGGTATTCGGCGAGCAGCGGGATGTCTTCGATGCGTTCCCTGAGGGGCGGAACCTCTACCGGAAACACGTTGAGACGGTAGTAGAGGTCGCGGCGGAAGCTGCCATCTTCCACGTCCGCGGCAAGGTCGCGATTGGTCGCCGCCAGTACGCGCACGTCGACCTGAACAGGTTTTGTGCTTCCGATTCGCTCGAATTCGCGCTCCTGAAGGACCCGAAGCAACGTAACTTGGGTTTCAGGCGGCAGATCGCCGATCTCATCGAGAAACAGCGTGCCGCCGTCGGCGGCTTCGAAGCGGCCGATGCGGCGTTCGACGGCGCCTGTGAAAGCACCTTTCTCGTGCCCGAAGAGTTCCGAAGCTATGAGCTCGGAGGGAATTGCGGCGCAGTTGACGCGGATAAATGCGCGCGAGGACCGCGGTGACCGCTTGTGGATTGCTCTCGCGATCAGTTCCTTCCCGGTTCCTGTTTCACCGAGAATCAAAACCGTGGAATCGGTTGCGGCGACTTTATCTACAGCCTTCAGAACCTTCCGAAGGGACTGAGAGGAGCCCACGATCTCCTCGAACATCAAGGACTGGTCGAATGATTCGCGGAGAGCGATATTTTCATTTTTTGTTCGCTCCTCATTTCTTTTGCGATCGTCGATGTCGGTTCCTGTCGCATACCAAAGCACGAGGCGTCCCTGCTCGTCGCGAAAGGGGTTGTAGCGAATGAGGAACCATCGATACTGGCCGTCTCTGCCCAGAGCGCGCTGTTCAATTTCAAAGGGAGCGCCCCTGGCGAGAGCCGACTTCCGATATTCACTGAGCCGCTGGATATCGTCCGGGTGGAAAATGTGCTCGCGAAAATTCGGCTTCAAAACGTCTGCCATGACGAGCCCGGTATAGTCGAGCGTCGCGCGGTTCGCGTAAAGCGTAGAGCCCACCGGGTCCTGGACGACGATTGCCTGCGGAATGGAATCGGTGATCCGGCGTAGGTCGCGTTCGTCTTCACGTAATTTCTCTTCGGTTTGCTTGAGGGCTTCGATGTCCGTGCTTGTTCCGTACCATCGGATAATCTTGCCGGTCTCATCGCGGAACGGCTCAACCCGAACCAGAAACCACCGGTAGGTTCCGTCATAGCGTCGAAGCCGGACCTCGCTTGCAGCGGGTCCGTTCCCGCTGAACAGGGTCCTGCATTTTTCTCTTCCGTTCTCGCGATCGTCAGGATGAAATGCGGCCTGATAGCCAAAATCCCGTGCTTGAGCCAGCGACAACCCCGTGTAGTCAAGCCATCGCTTGTTGAGAAACTCTATCGATCCGTCTGGCATGGCGCACCAAGCCAGCGCCGGAATAGTGTCGATGATGCGCCGAAGGAGACTGTTCCCGGAGCCGTCCGCGCCTCCATATGCATCGCTCGAACCGAATTGCGCGAGCACATTATCTTCTTCGAGTGGTCGACACATTGAGCCGCTATCCTCCGCGGCGCCGCTCAAGGGCGAGGTCGATTTGGATTCTGCGGCAGCCATGATCCTATTCGATTCCCCCCCGCGGTTTGAAGAAGCATTCGCTCTTGGCAACGTGCGAAGACAGGATAGCAGATGCCTCACCAATTATGTAAATCCCTGAAACATAACAAATTACTGGAGCGTAGTGGGCCAGGAGTGCTGGAACAACAGCGAAAGCCGAAATTTCAGCAGACTGCCAAATACTGACCCTACCTCAACCGGGAATGAGCCATATCGCTCCGTTTGGCGTATTCTGCGAGAAGAGTGGCGTCTCTTGCTAGTTACTCCCGTTCGTTATTCGGCCAGAATGAAATTGTAGCCGGGCCCAGAGATACTCGGCGAAGTTGGGCAAAGATTGCTGAATATCATAAGGGTAAACGCAAATGAACGAAAACGAAACCGCAGCTCGGGTAAGAGCCTTTGATCGCGCCTACATCAACGGCGAGTTCGTCACTCCCCATGGAACCCAGGTCGTTGATTTGGTGAACCCGACCAACAACGGGGTTATCGGCAAAGTCACCATGGCGGATGAGATCGACACCCGACAGGCCATCGCCGCGCGGCCAAGGAGGCATTCAATACCTTTTCGCAAAGCAGCAAGGAATACCGCATGGACTGCTTGCAGCGGTTGTATGATGCCGTTGCCAAGCGAATGGATCAACTCGTTGACGCGACGGTTCTGGAATACGGCGCCCCGCAAGACCGCGCGAAGGGCTCGAACAGCCTCGCGGCGAACATTTTCCTGCACTTCAAGGAAGTTCTCAAGGACTTCGATCTGGCAAGAACTGTGGGGGCTTCCAGAGTCGTCATGGAACCGGCAGGCGTGGTGGGCATATTTACGCCTTGGAATTCGAGCGCCGGTTCGATCGCGATCAAGGTGGCTCCGGCAATCGCTGCCGGATGCACTGTTGTCATCAAGCCCAGCGAGATGAGCGCGATGCAAACGGAAGTGTTGATGGACGCTTTTCATGAAGCCGGTTTGCCTCCTGGCGTTATCAATTTCGTGACCGGCCTCGGTGAGGTCGTCGGGACGGAGTTGACGAAAAGTCCCGACATTCAGAAGATCGCTTTCACCGGTTCGACGCAGATCGGAAAACTGGTCGCGAAGAACTCCCTGGACACGATGAAGCGCTTGACGCTGGAACTCGGCGGCAAGTCGCCGAACATCATTCTGGACGACGCCGATTTCTCCACTGCCATTCCGATGGCTGTCGCCGCCTGTTACCTGAACAACGGTCAAGCCTGCATCGCGGCTTCGCGCCTGATCGTGCCGGAAGACCGGCTGGACGAAGTGAAGAGATTGACCAAAGCGGCCGTCGAAAAAATCAAAATGGGCGACCCCAGGAACAAGGATGTCACCCTCGGCCCATTGGCGAGCGTAAAACAGTACAAGCGCGTTCAGGACTACATCAAATCAGGCATCGAGGAAGGTGCGGAGCTCGTTATCGGCGGCGAAGGTCATCCTTCCGGGCTTGAGAGCGGGAATTTCGTGAAGCCGACCGTGTTCGCCAATGTGACCCGCGATATGCGAATCGCGAAGGAAGAAATCTTCGGACCGGTCTTGTCGATACTGACATACAAGACGGAAGCCGAAGCCATTGAGATGGCCAATGACACGGAATTCGGGCTTATCGCTTACGTAAGCTCGGCGAACCCCAAAAGGGCAAACGACGTGGCACGCAAACTCGCCGCCGGCCGGGTCCTGATCAATACAATAGGCCACGATCCGTTTGCTCCCTTCGGCGGGTTTAAACAATCGGGAATTGGGCGGGAAGGCGGGATCTTTGGGCTGCAGGAATACCTGGAACCTAAAGCGATCATCAGCTAACCGGGAAATGTCCTGAAAGGCAATGTCAGTTCCCAGGCGAAATCAGCAGTGAAAGAAAGATGACCGCAAAAGCACCAGACCGTTTCAAAGCCGCGAACGCCTTTTGGATAGGGCTCTCTAGGATCGGACTAACTCCACCAGCAGTGCTGAGCCAGGCGCGAGTGCCAGTGACGGTCTACGACGGCAACAAGAACCTTGTGACCACAGCGCAGTTCTTCGCGCTTTGGCGTGCCGTCGGCGAACTTTCCCCCGATCCCGCCGCAGGCCTTAAGATTGCCACCCAGATCGATGTTGGAAATCGGCCACCGTCAACGATGGCGGCGTACTACGCCCGCGACTACCGGGACGCTCTTACTCGCCTTGCCCGCTTCAAGCAATTGTGCACGCCCGAGGAGCTGCAAATCAAGATCGGCAAGGACGAATGCTTAATAGAGCCCGTGTGGCAACACGCGCAGGAGGAAACGCCACCCCTCTTAACGGACGCCGCCTTTGCGTCATTCGTTGAACTCGGTCGCCGTGGTACGGGGCATCCGGTGAATCCGAAAAGGGTGGAGCTCAAGCGCAAAGCAGAAGCGACCAGGGTCCACGAAGCCTATTTCAAATGCCCGGTCAAATTCGGGGCGCGCCGGAATATCCTCTTCCTCCACAAGGCCGATCTCGACCGGCCGTTCCTCACCCACAATGCCGAATTGCTTGAAATGTTGGACCCACAACTCGACAAAGCTTTGAAAGAGCAACGTGCGCAGCGTTCGATCAGCGAGCAGGTGAAATGGATATCGATGTCGCAGAGGTGGCGTACCTGCTCGGTTACGAGGATTCGAATTCCTTTTATCGAGCTTTCCGAACGTGGGAAGGGACGACACCCTCCCAGTTGAGGGCAGAGCTCAAACGACCTGTTAACTAGGCAACAAAGGGAGGTATTTGTGGACACAGTATGGTTGTTAACCGGCAGCGCCAGCGGTTTGGGCCGGAACATTGCGGAGGCTGTGCTCGAATCGGGCGCGATCGACTAGTCGCCACAGCGCGCGACGCAAGACGACTTGATCGGCTGCGCTGGCGGTGGCGAGACCGGCCCTTCCAAGCCCCACTGTATTCGCGGCCTCCGCTTCGCCGTCCGCAAGTTCGACTGTTCGCGTTGTAACACTAGCGAAATAGTTGGGCGAGAGCTTCGCTACACTAGAGTCAGAGATCTGAAGATGCACATCGGACAGGCTGAGTGTCAGGCGTCAATATCCGGTTGCTGGTTGGGCCGCGACGTGAGGGCGTGGAACTGGCGGACGCGGCGGCGATCCCACTCGTTGCACTCACGGGAGACCAGCTTGTGCGCCTTGCGACAAACGCGCAAAAAGGACAGGTTGTTCTGGTAACAGGAGCGCTGGGCAGTGTTGGGCGCGCGGCAGTGCATACGGCAAAGACGATAGGCGCGGAAGTGATTGCCGGTGTTCACGGGAAAGAGTTGGACGACGCCCGTTCCCTCGGTGTCTCTGGTGTGCTAGCGATCGATGACGATGAAGCGATTGGGGCCTTCCGCTTAGTGGATGCAATTGCGGACACCGTTGGCGGTGAGGTTGCGGCGAAGCTAAAGCCGGCTAAAAGCCGGCTGCGGGCAGGATTGCCCGCCCTCCAATTCTAGGGTTTCGCCCCGCGGAACAGGGCAATGGCTTCGCCCTCCACCAGCAGTTCCGGCCGGCACAGCTTCGCCTGAATGCCCGTCGAGGCGGGCAGCGGATCGAGACCCAGCTCCTTGTAGAACGCCGTGCGCTCTTCGTTGAATTCGCGATAATCCCGATCGATATCGCGCAGGTAGAAACTGGTGCGTACCACGTCGCGCCAGGTGGCGCCCTCCGCTTCCAGCAGGCCGGTAATGTTGTAAAACATGCGCCGGCATTGCGCGCGGAAATCGCCTACGTGCACGGTTTCGCCGCTTTCGTCAATGCTGGCCGTCCCGGAGATCAACAGCACCACCAGGCCATTCAGGTCGATCCGGATGCCGCGCGAAAAAGAACTGGGTCGATCGTACTCGTAGGCCTCGTTCAGAACGCGCGGATCCCTGACGGCCCGTTTTTGAATGGCCGCGCCGCTGGCTTCACGAATCGCTTCTTCGAATAACATTCCGCCTAACCTTCTTCCAAAGGATACTTCACCTGGTCTGTTGGGAGCCTGCGACCTTGGCGCGCAAGGCCCGGACCACATCCGCGTTATGGTCCGCCGCGGCCAGGTCCAGCGCCCGGCGCCAAGCTTCCACGGCATCGGCCCCGCGGCCGGTCTTGCTGTACATGGCGCCCAGCATGTCGTAGCATTTCCAGTCCCGGCCGCCGCTCAACTCCACGGCTTTCTGCAACTGCGGAATGGCGTCGGCGAAGCGTTCCTCCAGCCCCAGCGCGTACGCCAGGCTGAAGCGATACTCCACCGAGTCCGGGGAAAGCGCCACGGCCTTTTCCAGGTGTACCGTCGCTTTGGCGGTCTGGCCAATCTTCACCAGCGCCGCGGCCAGCTTGTTGTGCGCATCCGCCGACTCGGGATTCAGCGCGATGGCCTTCTCCAGATATTCGATCCCCTCGGCGTTCAGCCCCTTCTCGAATAACAACGTGCCCAGGTCCGCCTGCACCTGAGCATTGGTGCCATTCAGCTCGATCGACTTCCGGTAGTTGGCGATGGCTTCGTCCGCCTGGCCATCCTGCGCCAGGGCCAGCGCCAGTTGCGCGAATGCGGCCGGGTCGTCCGGGCGCAGATCGCAGGCCTTGCGGTACTCCACCAGCGCCGCGCGCGGGTCGCCCGCCTGGCTCAACGCATAGCCCAGGTTGAAGTGCGCGTCGCCATCGGCGGGATCTCCCACCATCGCTTCGCGCCACACCGGGATGGCCTCGGCGAACTGATTCCGCTTCATCAATTCCAGCGCTTCATTCTCCATGGCGTAGATCTTGGTGGCCACCGGGTCGATCTTCTCCAGGCCGCCCCGCGGAATGTTCGCGAATTCCGGCAGGTTCACCGCGCGATTCGCCGCCGTGGCGTTGTCCACCAGGATCGGCGGCGTGTCGTTTCCGTTGGCGTCCACGTGCGTCAGGTACAACTGCGTATACGGCGAACGGCTTTTCGATGAAAACGCCATCCAGCGGCCGTTTGGCGAAAACGTGTGCCACGAGTTCATCAGCGGCGTGTTGCACTTCATCAACCGCGCTTCGCCGCCCGCGAAGGGCACGATGTGAAGCTTTCCGTCCGGGCGCATCACCATTCCATTGCGGGCTTCCACAAACACGATCCAGCGGCCATCCGGCGACACCTTCGGGAAGCTGTTGCTCATGCCGTTGGCCGAGGCTCCGGCGATGCGCTCCGGCTGGCCGCCCTTGCCATTGTTGAACGGGATCCGGTAGAGGTCGTATTGGATCTGGGTCTCGTTGGAGTCGTCGGCATAAACAGCCAGCTTGGCGCCCGGCGGATACGGCGTCCTGGCCTCCGCCCTGGCGAACACAATGTACTTCCCATCCGGACTCCAGACTCCGCTGGTCTGTACGTAGCGCGGATCGTCGGCGCCGGGCAGCGGCTGCAAATTCCTGGTATCGCGGTCATACCAGCCCAAAATGCCGCGCGTGGGATAGAACACCTGCAGGAAGCGGTAATTCAGGAAGTTGGCGACGTAATACTTGTCCTCCAACGTGCGCCCGCCCGGACGCCGCACCGCCTCCGGATCGTCGATGGTCGATACCACGTACCGGCCGTCCGGCGAAACTTGCGACATGAACGCCGCCCTCAGCCGCGGGACTTTGTGATCGCGGACCGTGGGCCATTTGATGACATCCTCGGTGCGAATCGACGTTTGCTGCGCCACCGGGATCAGCGCGTACAGCCCGTGGTCGTTGGCCGGTCCATCCACGTCCAGCCCCAGCGTCTTGCCATCCGCTGAGAAGGAATGGCAGTTGGCGCAGGTCTCGATCTTCTCCATCACCACCCGGCTGCGCGGCTCGTCGAGATACCGCAGCCGCCACTTGATCAGCCCGATCGACTCCGGCGCGAGCGGCTTGATGACCCCTTTGGCGCCCTGGTTGGGCATCAGCGGCACGTCCCGATAGAAGATCGGAGCCCCGGCCGGGTCCCGCGAAGTCTGAATCCGGACCTGGCCGCTCGAAACCGGCTGCTTCAGATCCCCATCGCGATAACCGGTGATCGCGATCGTCGCCGGCGATTCAACGGAGCGTCCCTTGATCGCCGCCCAAGTCTCGGCGTCCGGCGTCCAGGTGTGCGCCGCCGCCTGCTCCGGGGTCAGCTTGGGAAGCTCGTTATTCCGCGAAATGGCTTCCGGATCGATTTCGCCGATGTGCATCCCCTCGCCGGACGATCTCACGTGGATGCTGCGGGAGCGGTCCGGGAAGCTGATCTCGATCGCCCACGCCGTGGCATTTGCCGCGGCATCGCGCCACAGAAAAGTGGGAGCCGTGATCTCGGGCGGAAAGACGGACCCTTCGGCCGGGTAGTCCATGGTGATGGCCGCCGGCGATGCCGATCCACCGAGCCGCAGGAATGAGCCCGCGATGGCAATTCCAGCGGCAACCAGACACACCGTAGACCGACGCATGACCCCCTCCCAACGCACTATGGCTTACACGAAAGGACTCCGCGTCGGGCGCGAGGGTTACACAGCGATCCGGCGGTATTATGCGCCCAGAGCCATCATTTGCGGCGCCCTGGGCACCAGCCGAGGCGCGCGGAAGGGCTGGAACCGGTACCCCACGCTGAAGATGGTTTCGATATAGGTGCCGCTGTTCTCGCCCAATTTCTTGCGCAGCCGGCGGATGTGCACGTCCAGCGTCCGCGTGCGGATCTGGTTGCTGTAGCCCCATACGCGCATCAGCAGCGCTTCGCGGGTCACCACCTCGCCCGCATTCTGAATCAGCAGGGCCAGCAGGTCGTACTCCTTGCGCGTCAGTCCCAGCGGTTTGGCGTCCAGCAGCGCGGTTTTGTGCTCGAAGTCCATCTCCAGGTGCTGGTCATGATAGCGTTGTTCGTGTGTTGCGGTAACTTGAAACGGTCCCATCCAAATCTCCTTTAAGCGTTTCGCCTATACTGATGCTACGAGCAAGGGGGATGGGGGGTGGTTTGGGTCTTGTAAAAGTTTTGTAAAAGGTGTTAACGCGCCTCTGCCTCTATTTCCAACAGCCGGCGCTTGGGCTCCTCGCCCCAGCGATAACCGCCCGGCTGGCCATCGCCACGCACTACCCGATGGCATGGAATCACCACCGCCACCGGATTCGTAGCGCAGGCCCGCGCTACGGCCCGGGCTGCCCGCGGCTGGCGGATTCGCTTGGCGATTTCGCCATACGATTGCGTGCTGCCGTAAGGGATCGATTGCAAATACTCCCACACGCGCCGCTGAAAGGCGGTCGCCTGGATATCGAGCGGCACGTCCAGCTTCTGCAATCGCCCTTCCAGGTGCGCCCGCAACTGCCTCGCCCACGCGCTCAGAAAGGCCGAATCGCGGTGCAGATCGGCGGCTGGAAACTCCCCGCGCAGGGATTCTGCGAGCTTCTTCGCCGAAGTCCCGAACTGGATGGCGCACACGCCCTTGCCGGTGGCCCCCACCAGCAGCATGCCCGCGGGCGTGTCCAAAATGTCGTAGCGAATGGTAAGGCCCGCGCCGCCGCGACGGTAGGCGGTGGGCGTCATGCCGAGCTGGGCCGCCGCTCGTTCGTAGAGCCGGCTGCTCGACCCATAGCCCGCGTCGTAAAGCGCCGTGGTCACCGGACGGCCCTCGCGCAATCCGCCCTTGAAC
The DNA here is from genome assembly GCA_963707465.1 of Bryobacterales bacterium. Lineage (GTDB taxonomy): Bacteria > Acidobacteriota > Terriglobia > Bryobacterales > Bryobacteraceae > Bog-159. Next base: position 678,018 of record CAVPQK010000027.1, on the reverse strand, counting down.
GATTCCAGGCGGCAGAAATCGGCGTAGCCGCGCGGCGTGATGCCGGTGGCCGCCTTGAAAGTCCTTTGCAGATGGAACGGGCTGAGATGCAACTGGCGGCTGAGCCCGTCGAGCGTGACCGCCTGGTCGAGATGCGCCTCCAGGAACCGGCAGATCTTTTCCACCAGCTCGGCCTGGGCGTCGCGCGTGCGCTCGCGCTCGGGTTTGCAGCGCAGGCAGGCGCGGAAGCCGGCCCGCTCGGCGGCGGCCCGGCTCTGGAAGAAGATGACATTCTCGCGCCGCGGCCGGCGGGAGGCGCACGACGGGCGGCAATACACGCCGGTGCTGGTCACGGCGTACAGGAACACGCCGTCCATGTGGGTGTCGCGGGTTTCCATCGCCTCCCAGAAATTCGCTTCCCAGTAGGCCTGTTCGTCGGTAGGGGCCATCGCCAAGCCGCTATTCATTATGGTAGCCATAGTTCGAGGTTACGCGTTTGGGGCGGCGGGGACTATCCGTTCCTTGCGGGCAAAGCAAGATTTATACTGGTACGACACGAGTGAGGAGCGAAACCATGCGGACGCTTTTGGTTGCACTGGCGCTGCTGACGGTCCACAGCGGGGCCGCGCAAGTATTCGGCACGCTGTACGAATTCAAGGGAGGCGATGACGGAGCCAACCCTAATGGCTTGATCTTCGGGTAAGAATGGGGCGCTCTATGGCACCACCTCCGACGGCGGCAGCAATGGGAACGGCACAGTCTTTGACTTGGCGCCCGTCACGGGAGCCCCGTGGACCAAGACCGTGCTCTTCAACTTCAACGGCACCGATGGATCGAACCCTGGCCCCTATTCGGCGCTGGCCTTCGGCAGCAGCGGCGCGCTCTACGGCACTACCACGCAGGGAGGGAGCGGCGACAGCGGAGGAACCGTCTATGAATTGGCGCCTCCGGCGGCCGCGGGCGGAACCTGGGCCCAAACCGTGCTCTACAGTTTTCGCGGCTACACCGGACAGCGCGGACCTCTTGGCGGGGTGCTCATCGGCCCCGGCGGGGCGCTGTATGGAACGGTGACCGCCAACGCTGTGGTGGATTCGTCCACTGCGGGCGGAGCGGTGTTCATGCTAACACCACCCGCGACGCCTGGTGGCACATGGACCGATAGTACCCTGGATAGCTTTATCCCTCGGCAGGCGGGGTCGGGGAGAGCCCGCAATCGGGATTGGTTTCCTCCGGCGGGTCGTTGTACGGAACGACGGAATTCACCGGAGTCGCGTCAGGCTGCGGAACGGTCTATCAGGTCTCGCCGCCCGCGACAGCCGGGGGCGCCTGGACGGGAACGGGGATCTACGAATTCGGAAATGGTTGCTACCCGGGCGCACCTCTGACAGTGGGTCCGGGAGGAGTGCTCTACGGCACAACCATATCCGGCGGCAGCGCCTCAAACTGTCTTTTCGGCGGGAGCTTTGGATGTGGTAGCGTTTTCCAGTTGACGCCGCCGGCCACAGCGGGTGGCGCTTGGGCGGAGACTCCAATTTACAACTTCACGTTGCCTGATGACGACGGGGCCTATCCGGCGGTAGCCGTGGTGCTGGGGAAGGGCGGGGTGCTGTACGGTACCACTCAGAGAGGCGGAAGCGGCACGTGCGCGGAGCCGCCGCAGACAACCGGGTGTGGCACCGTGTTCCGGCTGACGCCGCCAACGACGCCCGGCGGATCCTGGACCGAGACCATTCTGCACAGCTTCACGGGTCAGGACGGCGAGGGCTTCAACCCGGGGGCTCTGACCATGAACGCGGATGGAGTGCTCTTTGGCTCAACGTCGCAGGGCGGTGCGGGAGCGGGCACCATATTTGCCCTCGAGCCTTGACCGCCGACCCCGCCGTAAGAGCGATGCGTATCGCGTACGGCGGGGCGGAGATCGGATTTGGTCATTAATGGTCCAGCCAGGGGTTCATCAGAGCCACGCCGAGCCCGGCGGAGTCCTTCACATTGCGCGTCACCACCGTGAGGTCGTGTTCCAAAGCTGTGGCGGCAATCATGCCATCCGGTGCACCCAGCGGCCGTCCGGCCATCTGGCGCATGCCGTCAAGCCTGCCCCATCGGACGGCAATCGCCTGCGTTACCGGCAGAACGCGTCCCACAAACAGAAGCGCCAGGTGGCGCTCAAGCGACGCCTCCAGATGCACTCTCCGCGCGGCGTCCCGCATGGTTGCAAATCCCGTTTGCAGTTCGCCGATGCTCACCACGCTCACAAACAAAGTGCCGATATCCTGAGCGGCCACCCAGTCCTGCACTTTGGGTTCGGGGCGGGGACGCATCAATTCCGAAGGGATATTGGTGTCCAGAAGAAAACCGCCGTTCACGACAAGTCCACGGGCCGGGCAGTCGAGGGATTGCGGCTGAACATCCGATCAATCTCTTCGTCGGTCAGCAAGCCGCGGATGTCCGCAAAAGCGTCGATCAGCGCTTGCCCGGTACGGCGTTCCGGCGGAGTCGCGGCTGCCGGTGGCCCGGCGGATACATACACGGCGCCTTCAAGCAAGGCCGTGGCGACGGACTCGATCGCGCGGCCCTCAAGGGCGGCCTGACGCGCCAGTTCGGCTTGCACTTCGGGTCGGATATCGAGCGTGATGGTCATGGGCGGCTCCCCAGGGCCGAAAACGGTTCCGTTCCTACCCTACACCGGGCCTGTGTGCGGCGTCAAGGATGCGACTCTCGTCACACGGCGTTAGACCGGGCGGCACTCGATCACCGCGGATGCCGCCGTCGGAATGATGCGCGTCAGCGCGAAACCCGCGCCCGCAAGCAGCGAGCGGAATTCGGCTTCACTCCGATCGCGCCCCCCGATTACCAGCATCAGCAAATCGCCCAGACCGGCCGGGCGGGCGTCTGAATCGGCGTTCTCGATTAAAAGGAGCGTCCCGTCCGGGCGCATCGCCCGCCGCGTGTTGCGCAGGATTGTGGCGGCATCCGCGTCCGGCCAATCGTGAATGACGCCCTTCATCAGGTAGGCGTCCGCCCCTTGCGGCACGGACTCGAAGAAGTCGCCGCCCACGATTTCGCAGCGGGCCGCGATCTCGCCCGTCAGAATCGCGCCTGCGCCGGCCACCACCGAGGGCAGATCGAAGAGCCCACCGCGCAGCCGCGGCGTGGCCGCCAGGATATCGCGCAGCAGCGCGCCCTCGCCGCCGCCCACATCCACCAGCCGCTCGAAACGCGAGAAATCGTAGGCCGCCAGGAGCGCCGACGAGGTCCAGGGGATGCCATGCGTCATGGCGGCATTGAAGACCGCGGCATCGGCCGGATGTGTGGCCATGTACTCAAAGAAGCGCTGGCCGAAAACGCGCTGGAAGGCCGGCTCGCCCGTGCGCACCGATTCGTAAAGGTCGCCCAGCGGGCGCCAGAGAAAGGGAGCGGGCAGAAGCAAAGCGCCACCCCGCGCCGACTCGGGATGGTCGCTGCGCAGCATCTCAGTCAGGGGCGTGTTGCGGAACCGGCCGTCGGGCGTGGGCGCGAACATTTCGAGAGTGGCCAGCGCGCGCAAGAGCCGTTCGAGCGCCGGTGCGTGCGCCCCGCACTCCGCCGCGAGTTCGGTACTGGTCTTCGGGCCGGAAGCCAACAGGTCCGGAAGGCGCAGCTTCGCCGCGGTGTAGATCGCCTGTGCCGCGATCACGCCGGGCCATAAATATTCCATCGGGTTTGTCGCCATAAACGGAATTCTACCGCGCGTCGTGATAAATGGTGCCCAGCGTGTAGCGGGCGCCCGATTCGAGCGGACTCACGCCGTGCTTGATATTGGCGCAATAAAACCCGCGCACGCCTTTCACCGGCCGGTATCGCGTGGTGAAGACCACGGCTGCGTCGCGCACGAGAGCCGGCTGAAAGCCGGCTGCGGGCAGAATTGCCCGCCCCACAAAACCGTTAGCCCGCATCTATCCGAATCTTGCTGTTAAAATGTCCATCTGCCGCGAAACCAAACGAAAATCCTGATCCGCGCAACCAACTGGGTGGGCGATGCGGTGATGTCGCTGCCGGCCATCCGCGCGGTGCGCGAGGCGTTTCCGGCGGCGCATCTCACGGTCGCGGCGCGCCAGTCGGTCGCCGATCTGTACACCCGCGAAGGGTCCATCGACGCCGTGATGCCGTACCCAAACGCCCGCCGCCAGGCCGCCGCCGATCTGCGCGGTGAGAGCTTCGATTGCGCCATCCTGCTGCCCAATTCCTTCGATGCCGCGCTGGTCGCGTGGATGGCCCACATCCCGCGCCGCATCGGCTACCGCCGCGACGGGCGCGGCTGGCTGCTGACCGAGGCGATTCCGCCGCCCGAGCCCGGCGAGATCCCGCGGCATGAGCGCTTCTACTACCTGGAGCTGTTGCGCCGCGCCGGGATCATCCACGAATATCCGCCTAGCCCGGACATCCGGCTGGATGGCTGTGACGCCGCGCGCGCCGCTGGCCTGGATGCGTTGCGCGCCGCGGGCGTGACGGCTCCGGCCGTCGGCGTCAGTCCGGGAGCGGCCTATGGCGATGCCAAACGCTGGCTTCCGGAGCGCTTCGCCGAAACTGCGGCGCTGGTGGCGCGCGCGCATGGTGCCTCGGTGGCGCTGTTCGGCGCGGCGGCGGAGCGCCCGCTGTGCGAATCGGTCGCCGGGGCGATCCGCGCCGATGGCATAGCCGTGCGCAACTTCGCCGGCGAAACCACGCTGCGGCAGTTCATCGACCTGGCCGCCGCGTGCCGTTTGTTTCTGACCAACGATTCCGGGGCCATGCACATTGCGTCGGCGCTGGGCGTGCCCACCGTGACCGTTTTCGGCCCCACCGATGAGACCACCACCGGACCTACCGGCGCCCGCGCGCGCATCTTGCGCGAGCAGGTGGAGTGCGGCCCGTGCCTGCTGCGCGCCTGTCCCATCGATCACCGTTGCATGACGGGCGTCACCGCCGGGCGCGGGGCCACTGTAGCGCTCGAGCTATGGGAAAATTGAGCATGTACGCCGGCGGCAATTCGCGCGCTAGCGGCCGTATCCTGGTGGTGCGGCTGGGCGCCATGGGGGACATCGTGCACGCCCTGCCGGCCGCCGCTTCGCTCAAGCACGCCTTTCCCGGATGGCGAATGACGTGGGTGGCGGAGGCGCGCTGGGCGCCGCTGCTGGAAGCCAATCCCCTGGTGGATCGCGTGGTGCTTGTGGATCGCCGCACCGGCGCGGGCCTGGCGCGGGCCTGGCGCGAGTTGCGCGCGGAGCGCTTCGACTTCGCGGTCGATTTCCAGGGGTTGATCAAGTCCGCGCTGGTGGCCTCAGCCGCGCGCGCCGACCGGATATACGGCTTTGACCGGTCGCTGGCGCGGGAGCCGCTGGCCGCCATGTTCTATTCAGACAAAGTACGGGCGCGTGCGGCCCATCGTGTGGATCGAAACCTGGAACTGGCCGCGCGCGCCGGCGCCTGCACCGCGGTGCATTCGTTCCCTTTGCCGCCGGGCCGCGCGGAAGGCGAGTTGCCCGGCGCTTTCGTCCTGGCCAGTCCGCTGAGCGGCTGGGGCGCCAAACAGTGGCCGCTCGATTCCTATGCGCGGCTGGCCCAGCGACTGCGCCGCGAGGCGGGTATCCCGCTGGTGCTGAACGGTCGGCCGGCCGATCGCGACGTGCTGGCGGGCGTGCCGGACGCTGTGCTCCATCTATCGTCAATTGAAGGGCTGATCGACGCCACACGGCGCGCTGCCGCCGTGGTGGGCGTGGATAGCGGACCGCTGCATATCGCGGCCGCGCTGGGCAAGCCCGGAGCGGCCATCTTTGGGCCTACCGATCCCGCGCAAACCGGCCCCTACGGCGGCAGTTTCACGGTGCTGCGCAGCCCTCGCGCGGTCACTTCGTACAAGCGGTACGGCGAGATCGATCCCAGCATGCGCGCGGTAACGCCGGACGCGGTGTTCGAGGCGCTTCAGCCGCAGCTTGCGCGGCGTACCCATCCGGCGGATTGTCTGGCTTGAGACTGCTTTTCCCTAAACCCTACGCCGATTTCGTCGCTCGCCTGCGCGTGCCATGCGGCTTCGCGCTGGTGGCCGCGTTCGCCTGGTTTTCGCATCCGGATACCCGTTCGCTGGCTTACGGCCTCCCGGTTTCGCTCGTCGGCCTGGCAGTACGCGCTTGGGCCGCCGGCCACCTGGCCAAGAATCAGACGCTGGCCGCGAGCGGTCCCTACGCATACACCCGCAACCCGCTCTATCTGGGAACGCTGCTGGTGGCAGCGGGACTGGCCGTGGCCACGCGCAGCGTGGGATTGGGCGCGCTGTTCGCGGGGGTGTTCGTGGGCATCTATCTGCCCGTGATCCAGCTCGAGCAACAGCACTTGCGCAGCCTCTTTCCGGAATACGCCGCCTACGCCGCGCGCGTGCCCGCGCTGCTGCCCCGGCTGACGCCCGCGCCGAGCGCCCCGCGCGCCTTCCAATGGAAATTCTACATGAAAAACCGCGAGTACCAGGCCGCCGCCGGCTTCCTCGCCGGCGCCCTCCTTCTACTTTGGAAGGCGGCCTTCTAGCCCGCGTGGGGCTTTTAGCCCCGCCGGGGGACGATGGGTCATGCTATAACCTTAGGTCTGTCCATGCTGGCCAATACTGTAGGCAACTTCACCAACGCAGCGCCATTCGTGGGCGTCCACATCATGTGTCATGGCGCCACCGTCTTTTGGTTGTACTCGGACGAGTTCGGAAGGCACCCCACACTGGCAGAATTCACGGCGCCCTCCATGAGTCCGCCCGATCCAATCGTTAAGTCGATGTTGCGCTATGGCAAGCACCTGCAGAATGCCGCGGCGCTCACGTCGGTAGCGCCGGGCAGCGTGCTTGTCTTCGTGGAAAACAACGAGCCCAAGCATTCCTGCGTAGCGCTGGGCGGCCACCGGATTGGCGGGTACAACCAGACCGGATGGTTCACTACGAACGGCGTTGCGGGAGGTTACTCCGTGCACAACATGAGCGAAGTAATCTGGCTGACAGGCCTCATGCACCGCGGCCTGGTGCGTGGTTCGCACGACCGCATGCATTGCAAGCTGTGCGCGATTCCGGAAGGCGCCGCCAAGGCCGCGTTGCGGCAAGCCGTGCAACTCGCCGTCTGACCTACGGAACATTACCCGGACTACAGGACCTTATTCGGTGCATATGAAAGTGCACTCCGCGGAACTCGTGAACGCGGTAAACGAGAGCCGCAGCCCCGTGGTGATCACGCGGAATGGGCACGCGCGCGCGGTCGTCATGGACGCCACCAGCTACGAGCAGATGCAGGAGGCCCTGACTCTTCTTAAGATTCTTTCTCAATCCGACGCCGCGTATCGGAAGGGACACTGGAAATCGCAGAAGCAGGTTGAAGCCGACTTTGAGAAGAGGCGGCCCAGCACCTGGGCCGGGAACTGCTCGATTCAATGCAAGCCCCTGGGAAACCGCCCTATGCGTGGACGGATGGTCCCTGAACTAGCGCAACAAGGGGTCAGCGCGTACCGCGAAATCCTGGTTTCCCGCTATCGGATGATCTACCATCTGCACCCCGAAGCAATCCAAATCTCCGCGGTTATGGACGCCAGCCGGGACGCCGGCGATCTTTTGCTACGCCGTCTGCTGCGATAACCCCGCGCCGTCTCCGGCCGGCTGACAGCCCGGCTGCGGGCAAGATTGCCCGTCCCTCCAGATCGTGCTGCACTAGGGCTTGGTGGCCTGTTCCGCCGGAAGATCCTTCTTTATGCGCCGCGGTATGGGCTCTGTCGTGATGCCTTTCACCATATCAAGCAAATCGAGGTAAGTCTGATGCTCGTTGCGGGCTTTGAGGACGTCGGCGGGTACGGGGCAGGAGTGCAGGCCCGACTGGCGGGCGGGAGCGGGTGCAACATCGCCGGAATTCCCGGAATCGTGTTGCATGGTGTTGCATGCGGTTGCGGCGGGGTCGGGCGGAGGTTCAGAAGTAGCTGATTCGGATTGGGTTGGGGCGGACTCGTCGGGATAGGGGTCGGGATACCTGTCGATGCCGTGGACGCCGGGCAGGCTGTCGTAGTCCTTTTCGATGATGGCGGAGTCGAGCAGCTTTTCGCCATCGGGATCGGGGGCCGGCTCGGGCATCGACCAGCCGGTCTTGGGGAGTTGCGGACGTTGCAAAATGAACATGGACGCGCGCAGCAGCACGGCGGGGGACGACTCGGGATTGTCGAGGATGGCGAGGAGGGTTTCGAGAGCGCGGTTGCTGAGGTGGTGGAGATCGTCACGGCGGGCGAGGACGAATTCGGCGCGGGCGCGGTGGAGGGCCTCGGCGAAGGGTTTGAGTGTCTTCATCCAGCGGTAAACGGTAACACGATGGACGCCGTAGGTTTCGGCGGCGTTGGTCAGGGTGGAACCGGCGGCCAGGGCGTCAACGACGCACTGCTGGATGCTGGTGAGGGGAGGAGTATCGGTCGAGTGTTCCATATTCGACGATGAGCGTAGCATGGGCGGATGCGGGGGAACGGGGATGTGGGGGGCAGTTTTGTTTGTTTTCAGGGGGATGCGGGGGATCGCCGGGCTGTGACTCTCGGATTTCACGCAAAGGCGCAAAGATGCACAGCCAAGCTCGCCAAGATGGACGGTATGGTCACACCAAGACTGTAAACGCCGTCTCCGTCCGGGTCACTGGCCGGTACAGCGTATCCCGCTCCACCGGATCGCGGCCGGCTTTGCGGATGAGTTGCAGCAGCTCGCCGCGCCGCAGCCCCTGGCTGGTGGTCGCCCCGGCGTCGTGATAGATCTTTTCCTCTACCACCGTTCCGTCGATATCGTCCGCGCCAAATCGCAGTGCGATCTGCGCGATGCGCGGCGTCATCATGATCCAGTAGGCTTTGATGTGCGGAATGTTATCGAGCATGAGCCGCGCCACCGCGATGTTCTTGATGTCCGTAAATCCGGTGGTCTTCGGGATGTGCTGCAGCGGCGTATTGTCCGGATGGAACGCCAGCGGAATAAACGTCACGAATCCGCCGGTGTCGTCCTGAAGCTCGCGCAGCTTCACCAGGTGGTCCGCGCGATCCTCGGCGTTCTCGATGTGCCCGTAGAGCATGGTGCAGTTGGAATGCAGTCCGAGCGAATGCGCGGTGCGCGCCGTCTCGATCCACTGCTCGCCAGTGATTTTGTGGTCGCAGATGATGCGCCGCACGCGGTCGCAGAAGATCTCCGCCCCACCGCCCGGCAGCGAGTCCATGCCGGCGTCGCGCAGCCGTTCCAGCACGTCGCGCACGCTGGTCTTGGCGCGCTGCGCCAGGTACCCGACCTCCACCATGGTGAACGCTTTCAGGTGCACCTGCGGGAAGCGTTTCTTCAGCCCGCGCAGCATCTCGCAATACCAATCCAGCGTCAGCTCCGGATGCAGCCCGCCCACGATGTGAAATTCGGTGACCGCCTCGCTCCAGCCTTCTCCGGCGCGATGCCACACCTCGTCGAGCGACATGGTGTAGGCCTTGGGGTCCTTGGCGTGTTTGCCGAACGCGCACAAGCGGCAACTGGCCACGCACACATCGGTCGGGTTGATGTGCCGGTTCACGTTGAAGTAAGTGGTCGAGCCGTGCAATCGCTCGCGCACCAGGTTCGCCATGTAACCCACGGACAGGATATCGGATGTCCGGTAAAGCGCCACGCCGTCTTCATAAGACAAACGTTGGCTCGCTTCTACTTTTTCCAGAATTGGCCTCAGGTGCGGGTCGTCAATTACGATTTCCATAGTACATCTGCAGCCCAGAATACAAAGAATAGCATGCTGACGTAGCCGTTCATGGTGAAGAAGGCCGCGTCCACGCGCGAGAGGTCGTCGGGCTTCACCAGGCTATGCTCGTAAATCAGCAGGCCGGTGACGGCCGCGACTCCCGCCAGGCTCAGCGCGCCCAGGCCGAGGCTGTAAACCAGCGCCAGCAGGCACACCACCATCAGCACGTGGAAAAGGCGCGCCACGCGCAACGCGCCCGCGATGCCCAGGCGGCGCGGCAGGCTGAAAAGTCCCTCCACTGAATCGAACTCATAATCCTGGCAGGAGTAGATCACGTCGAATCCGCCGGTCCAAAAGGTCACCGCCGCGGTGAGCCAGAGGATGCGCGGATCGAGCGCGCCGCGGATGGCGATCCAGGCCGCCGCCGGCGCGACCCCCAGCGCAAATCCCAGTACCAGGTGTGAGAACGAAGTGAAACGCTTGGTGAATGAGTAAAAGAATATAATTGCGAGCGCCGCCGGCGCCAGGTGGAAGCAAAGCGGATTCAGGGCTCCCGCCGCGAGGACGAACACCGCCGCGCAAAGCCCCACGAAGCTCCAGGTAAAGCCGCGCGAAAGCACTCCGGCCGGCAAGTGGCGCGTGCGCGTGCGCGGGTTGCGCGCGTCGATCCCCTCGTCGATCAGGCGGTTGAAGGCCATGGCCGCCGAGCGCGCGCCCACCATCGCCAGCACGATCCAGCCAATCTTTCCCCATTCCGCGGGCGCGCTCAGCCCGGAATGGCGAAGGGCCAGCATCGCCCCGGTCAGCGCGAATGGCAGGGCAAAGATGGAGTGCTCGAACTTGATCATCTCCAGCGTGAGCCGGAACCGTTTCCACATGGCAGCCATAAGGGCGCTACCATTTTATCGCATGCGCTATTTGGTGCCCTTGATTCTGCTGGCCCTCGCGGGAGCCGGTTGCGGCGGCGACCCGGATACCGAGGGTCCCTACGTGCCCGGCATGCGTACCGTCACACTGCCCGACGGCCGCAAGATTCGCGCCGAAGTGGAGATGACCGACCTCGAGATGCAGAAGGGCATGATGTTTCGCGATGCCCTCCCGCGCGGCCACGGCATGCTTTTTATCCATCAAACGGCCGGTCTTTACCCCTATTGGATGTTCCAGGTGAAGATTCCGCTGGACATGATCTGGATGGACCCCAGCCATCGCATTGTGGAGATTTCCGCGGACACGCCGCCATGCACCACCAGGGCTACCCTTTGCGCGAACTACGGCGGACACCAGACCGCGCAATTCGTCCTGGAACTGGGCGGCGGGGAAGCGCGCAGATTAGGCCTGGCCCTGGACCAGACTGTGCAATTCTAACCCTCGCCGCGTCGCCCTGTCGCCGCATCGCCGTAGCCGCCCGCCCGTGCTATGCTAAGGACTCCCAAATGGCACAGGCGAGGCCCCTCCCGCGCATCTGCATCGCGCTGGGTTTTCCGGATCTGGATCGGTTGCTTGAGCACGCCCGGCGGGAAGCCGAGGCGGGCGAAACCTTCCTGGAGTTCCGCCTGGATTACCTGGAATACCCGGAGCGCGGAGCCGAAGCCATTCACGGCTTCCTCGAACAGCATCCCGACTGCCTGGTGCTGGCCACCTGCCGCCGCCACCAGAACCGCGGCAAATTCAATGGCAGCATCGAAGAAGAAATGCGCGTACTCGACGTGGCCGTCACGGCCGGTGCGCACGCGGTGGACGTGGAAATCGAAAGCGCCGAAGCCGCTGCCGCCAAGCTCAGCCTCTTTCGCGGACGCGCGCGCCTGGTGGTCTCCTACCACAATTACGAAGCAACCCCGCAACTGGATACGCTGCTCAGCCGCATGACCCACATCCCGGCGGATGGATACAAGATCGTCACCACCGCGCGCAAGCCTTCCGATTACGGGCGCGTCCTGACGCTGGCCAAAGCTCACCCGCGGACGCCGCTGATCGTGCTGGCCATGGGCGAACTGGGCTTCCCCAGCCGGGTGCTCTCCGCCGCGTTTGGCGGTATGTATACCTACGCGGCGCCTATGGCCACGCAAGGCACCGCGGCCGGGCAGGTTTGCGCGCGGCAGTTGCGGCACCTCTATCGCGTGGACAAGCTGTCGCGCTCCAGCAAGATCTACGGTGTGGTGGCCGACCCGGTGCGCCACTCGATTTCGCCGGCCGTGCATAACCGCGCGTTCCAATACAGGCGCATGGAGGCGGTGTATCTGCCGTTCCTGGTGGCGCCCGCGCAAATGCGGGATTTCTTCGGACTGGCCGAAAGGCTCCCGGTAGCCGGCTTCAGCGTAACCATTCCGCACAAGCAGAAAATCCTGCGCTACCTCGATATCGTGGACCCGCTGGCGCGCCGCATCGGCGCCGTGAATACCGTGTGGCGCAAGGCCGGCAAATGGCGCGGCGCCAACACCGACGCGGCCGGCGTGACGGTGCCCTTGGCGAGCCACATGCGCCTGCACAACGCCACCGTGCTGATCGTGGGAAATGGCGGCGCGGCGCGTAGCGCGGCTTGCGCGCTCTCCGACGCCGGGGCGCGTATCGCGCTGGTGGGCCGCAATGCCGATCGCGTGCGATCCCTGGCCAAGGTTTGCGGCGCCGAGCCGCTGCTCGCCGAGCAGCTTTCCGAGCGCCATTTCGATGCTCTGGTACACGCCACCCCGCTGGGCATGTACCCGCATGTCAACGAGTGCTTTTTCAATGGCCGCATTCCCGCCGACGTGGTGTTCGACATGGTCTACAACCCGCTCGAAACCGAGCTTGCGCGGCGCGCCCGCGAGCAGGGCAAGACTGTCATCCGCGGCATGCAGATGTTCATCGAGCAGGCCGTGCGGCAGTTCGAAACCTGGACCGGCGAGCCAGCGCCGCGGGCGCAGATGGAGAAGGCTGCCCTGGAGGCGCTCAGTTGCACGGCATGAAGTCCAACCGCATCACGCGCCGCCAACTGGCTGGCGTAGTGTTAACCACGGCGGCAACCGCCGCGGCCGCGCAAGCGCCGCCGCCCACGCCGTCCACGCCGGCCGGAGAGCTGCAGGCCGCGCAGGCACAGAACCAGCGCACCGCTGAGACGCTGGCCAAGACGCCGGTCCCCATCGAGACGGAGCCGGCCTTTCACTTCACCGCGTGAGGCGTCATGGCGCAACTGAGTAGCGAGACCTACTTCGCGGGCATCGCCGAGCTGAACCGCATGCTGCTGGCGAAGGAGACCACCGCGCGGGACTTGGCGCGCGCGTTTGGCCGCCGCCTGGAAACTCTCGGCCCGCGCTACAACGCGCTGGCGCTGCCCCTCACCGAGCGGGCCATCCGTCAGTCCAAAGCCGTGGACGCCGAGATCGAGCGTTGGCGCAAGGACGGACACTTGCGCAGCCCGCTCGAAGGCATCCCGTATGCCGCCAAAGACCTGTTGAGCGTAGCCGGACAGATTACCACTTGGGGCGCGCGCCCGTATGCCGCGCAGGTCTTCGACTACGACGCCTCCGTGGTTCACAAACTGGAGAGCGCCGGCGCCCTGTTGGTGGGCAAACTGGCCATGGTGGAATTGGCCGGCGGACCTGGCTACCGCTACGCGTCCGCTTCCCTGACGGGGCCCGGCTTGAATCCCTGGGACCGCGCCCACTGGTCCGGCGGCTCGTCGAGCGGCTCCGCCATTGCCGTGGCCGCCGGCCTGGCGCCCTTCGCCATCGGTTCGGAGACGTCCGGTTCCATCCTTACGCCGGCGGCGTTTTGCGGAGTAACCGCGCTGCGCCCCACCTATGGCCTGGTGAGCCGCTACGGCGCCATGCCGCTTTCCTGGACCCTGGATAAGCTGGGGCCGTTCTGCCGCTCGGCCGAAGACTGTGGCGTGGTGCTGGAGGCGATTGCCGGCGGCGACCATCGCGATCCGGGATCGGCCGGCAAGAGCTTCTATTACACTCCGCAATATGCGCGCAAGATGAGCGAACTGCGCATCGGCTTCGCGCCCGCGGATTTCAGCGAGTGGCCGGATGAGGTCGCGCGTCCCGCTTTACAGCAGGCCTTGGAAGTCGTGCGCGGCCTGGGCGCCACCATGGTGGAAACCAAGCTGCCCGATTTTCCTTATGGCCCGATGATCGGTACGATTATTTCCGTGGACGCGGCCTCGGTGTTCGAGCCTTTGATCGCGAGCGGCAAGGTGGAGGAACTGGCGGATCAAAAGCAGATCGCCGGATTGAAGGCCGGGCTGGAAATCCCCGCCCACGTCTACCTGAAAGCCATGCGCGTCCGCAGGCTGGCGCGCGAGGCGATTTTCAAGCTCTTCGCCGATGTGGATGTGCTGGTCACCCCGGCCCGTCCGGGCCCCGCGCCGAAAATCGACGAGCCGCTGGACAACCGCCGTCCGGACCGTCCCAAGCCGGCCGATGCCGGTCTCACGGCCCTGATTCCGGCGGGCAACCTGGCCGGAATGCCGGCGCTGGCGCTGCCCTGCGGGTTTGCCGGCAACTTGCCGGTAGCGCTCCAACTGGCTGGCGCGCCCTTCACCGAGAATACCCTGCTGGCGGTGGGCAAAGAGTTCCAGAGCCGCACCGACTGGCACAAGCGCAGGCCGCCGGGCGTGGGATAATCAAGGGCCATGCGACCATCCGTTTCAAATCGGCCCACGTCGTCCCCGAGAGCGAAAGGTTGCTGCACTCCCCCAAGGTGCGGGACACCCTGAATCGGGCGATCGCTTGGGCTGAGAAGGACCCGCCTGCGGAGTCGGATCTGAGGGCGCTCGAACGCAAGATCGGAAAAAAGCGGTAGCGCCTCTTGTTATTGACCCTCCGTCGCCCTTCTAGCTAGACCACTCCTGCTTCCGCAATTGCAGAATGCCGCGGTGGTGGTGGAACGAGGACGGCAGAGGAGCAGGGCCTAAGGCCCCCGCTCCTGCTTCGCCGCCACTTCAAGAAAATCCGCCACGCTCAGGATCCGGATCGAATCGTAACGCTTGAGCCGCAGGAGATCCTTGTCCCCAGTCACGATGTAATCCGCTCCCGCAGATACCGCACATTCCAGAATCCGGTTATCGGCGGGATCTTCCTTGATGACGTACAGTTGCACAGCAGGCTGCACGGTGCGCGCCGCGTCCCTTATGATGCTCTGCGCGATGGCTAGCTCGTCGGGCGACGCCCCAAACTTTCGGCCCAACACGTCCATCACTGCATCGACGATTGCCTTTGAAACTGTAAGGCTGATCTCGCCGCTCAGGGCCTTCTACAAAAGCTGGTAGGGCTTCCCTCGCCCGAACACCAGTCCGGAGACAAGCACATTGGTATCGACGGTACCTTAGGCACTCACTGCCCGCGCGTTTTCGTTTTCCAGCCGGACTTCCTGAATGAGCCTTGGCACGTCTTGTTCGGATATGCTTTGGCTGCGCGCCTTGCGCTCCATCTTTTCGGCAAACCGCCCAAGCCTCTGACTGGCCAGGTATCGGTTCACCGCCTCCTCCATGACATCCGCCGGATCGCGATCTTGTTCACGCGCGAAGTCGTCTATCCGACGCTTCAGTTCGTCCGGAAGCAATGCCTTGGAGTCGGTCATAACAGCCTTCTTAATTGATTCTTCCACGTTCCTGCAGGGCCTGTCTGCATATCCGACCGATGACGGTTGGATGCCAGCCACCATCCCCTTGGGTGAGACGGTTCGCGCTGGAGCGCGATGAAGCGCTAGCCTACACCCGGTTGATCAGGCTGGCCACATAGCCCGCGCCGAATCCGTTATCGATGTTGACCACCGCCACATTACTGGCGCAGCTTGTGAGCATCCCCAGCAAGGCAGCCAGGCCTTGAAAGCTGGCGCCGTAGCCGATGCTGGTGGGCACCGCGATCACCGGGCACGAAACCATGCCGCCCACCACGCTGGGCAGCGCGCCTTCCATGCCGGCGCACACCACCACCACGCGCGCTTCCGTCAGGCGCGCCGCATGGCTCATCAGGCGATGGATGCCGGCCACGCCTACGTCGTGGATGGCCTCCACTTCGTTGCCCATCACCTCCGCAGTGACGCGCGCTTCCTCGGCCACCGGAATGTCGCTGGTGCCGGCGCACACCACGGCGATCCTGCCCTTGCCGCGCACCGTCTTGTCGCCCCAGAAGCGGATGGCGCCCGAAAGCGGAAAGTATTCCGCGTTTTCGAAGCGCTCCCGCACGCGCGCGGCGATTTGCGCATCCGCCCGCGTGATGAGCACGTTGCGCGCATTTTCCAGCAGGCTTCCCGCGATGGCGATAATCTGTTCCGCCGACTTGCCTTTGCCGAAAATCACCTCCGGCATGCCGTGGCGCAGCGCGCGATGGTGGTCCACTTTGGCGAAGCCCAGGTCTTCGAAAGGCATGTGGCGCAGGCGTCGCAGCGCGCCGTCCACATCCATCGCGCCGGCGCGCACCTGCTCGAATAACTGCCGAAGCTGCTCTTCGTCCATACGGCCAGAATAACAGCCTGCGTTACCGGGCCGCTCCGGTGCGGCTTAATTCAGGTACTTCCTGACGTCCGGAAACAGCAGCGCCTTGATCTCGGGTTTATCCAGATCGCCCTTGGTAACCACGGTGGCGTTCAGATCGATCGACTTCGGCGGATTCGTACCGTGCAGCTTGTCTACCAGGGTCTTGACCGCTTCATAGCCCATGCGGAAGGGGTCCTGCGCGACCAGCGCGTCGATGGAGCCGTCCCTCAGATCCCGCACCAGGTCGTCGCCCGCATCGAAGGCCACCAGCCTCACCTTCCCCACGAGCCGGCGCGATTTCAGCGCCAGCGCGGCGCCCACCGAACCCGGCTCGGCGGAGGCGAATATGCCGTCCAAATCCGGCTGGGCCGTCAAAAAGTTTTCGGCTGCGGCCATGGCCTTCGCGCGATCCGACATGGAGAACTGGCGCGCCACAATGTGCAGGCCGGGAAATTCCTGGCGCAAACAGTCTTCGAACCCGGCTTCCCGATCCAACGTCGACTTACTGCCGGGAGCGTGCATCAGCATGGCGACCTGGCCCTTGCCATGCAGCAGATCCGCCAGTTTGCGCGCCGCCATCTGGCCGGCCTGATAGTTATTGGTGGTGAGGAACGTCAAATAGTTGGTGGAATCCACGCCTGAATCGAAAACAGTGACGGGGATGTGGGCCGCGGCGGCGCGATCGAGTGAGGCATTCAGCGTGGTGCGGTCCTGCGCGGCGACGGCCAGTCCGTCGACCTGCCGCGCGATCATGGAATCGACGATTTGTACCTGGCGCGCGTAATCGGTTTCGGTGGGAGGTCCATTCCAAAGGATATCGACATCCAACTTCTTGCCCGCCGCCATGGCCCCTGCCTGAACGGAAACCCAAAAGAGGTGCGACGTGGCTTTGGGGACGACGGCGATGGTTTTGCGTTGAGACGCATGGCAACCCGCGAGCAGCAGTGTGGACCAGAGGGCAGACGCGGCCAGCGCCGACGCGGCGACGCGGCGACGCGGAGACGCGGAGATTCTAGCGTATGGACCACTGCTTCGGTTCGGAGAGCATGCGAACCAGCCGGCCGATAATGTTGTCATAGGTGTGGTCCAACGCCTCAAATTGCTCTTCTTCCAGATGCTGGCAGCGGAGCGCGAATTCGAGCCAGATCCGCGTCTCCTCGGCTTCGGTCTCGGCGTCGCTCAGTTTATTTACAAAATGGGCCTCGTATCGACGTTTACGCCAAGCCTCACCAATGTTGGCGCACACAGAACGAGACGAGCGTCGAATCTGATCGACCATCGAGTATTTCTCCGCGACCGGAAAGCGCTTCGAAAGCTCGGAAATACGCATCGCAGCTTCAAACGCGTCCTGGCAGACATTCAGTTCCCGATAGCTGCGAATGCTCGCCATGTCTCCGCGTCTCCGTGTCCCCGTGTCGCCGCGTCGGGTTAAGCCGCACACCATCCCCCATCAATCAGCACGTCCGTCCCCGTCACAAATCCGGCGTCCGGCGAGCAGAGGTAGACGGCCAGTTGGCCCACTTCCTCGACACGGCCCCAGCGGCCCAGCGGAATTTTGGAGACGAACTGCGCGTTCAGCTCCGGATTTTCGATCAACGCCGTATTCATTTCCGTGGCAAAGGGGCCGGGGCTGATGGAGTTGACCGTAATTCCCTCCGGCGCGAGCTCCAGCGCCAGGGCACGCGTGAGGCCCAGCAGCGCGCTCTTGCTGGCCGAATACGCCGTTCGTCCCGGCATGGAGACATGCGCCATGATGGAGGCCAGATTGATCACCCGCCCGTAGCCGCTCGTTTTCATATGCGGCACGAAGGCGCGGCACATCAGAAACGTGCTGGTCAAACTGGTATCCACGACGCTCCGCCATTCGTCCAGCGTGAATTCGGTGAGCGGCTTGCGCACGTTGATGCCGGCGTTGTTCACCAGGATCTGGACACGCCCGAAGGCTTCGGCTACTTCCTTCTCCAGCCGCACGACCTGCTCTTCGCTCCTCACATCGGCTTGAAACACCTGCGCGCCGCTGCCCGTGCGCCACACCTCTTCGGCGGTCTGCTGCAACGCCTCGCGATCGCGCGCCACCAGCGCGATGGATGCACCTTCCCCGGCCAACGCCAGCGCCATGGCTTTGCCCAAACCGCGGCTGGCGCCGGTGATCAACGCCACTTTGGCCGCCAGTTTGCCGCTCACGGCGTGCGCCCTCCGCCTGAGACGTGCGACGCGGCCAGGATCTCATCCGCCACCTGCTGCGGCTGGTCGACGTTTCGAATGGTCAGGCGGCTGGCCTCGCCCGCGGTCTCGATGGCGAGGTCGCCGATGCCGAACATCCGCTGGATCACGGATTGGTCCACGCGCGCGTCCTGCACCTTCGGCAGCGAGATGTTGCGCGTGGTCTTGCTGAGCGCGCCCACTTCGTAGCGCAGCTTATCGCCCGTGATGGTGGCTCTGGTAAACTGGCGCGCCATGTGCCGGCGAATCGGCCAGATCAGCAGCAGCGCGGGCAGCGCCGCCACCCAGGGCCTGTTGGTCCGCCATTCGTTGTCCGGCGGGACCATGGTGAAGAACAGGATCGCGCATCCCACAATCAACAGCAAGACCAGCGCATATCCGAGCTTGATGAACTTCATGGTGGGCCGGATCACCGCATCTTCCATATTGCCTCCCCGAACGCGCTATTGTACCAGTCAACTTATGCACTAAACCTGAGTTTTGGGGAGACCGCTCCCTGACGGTCGCGGCTCGGTAACAGTCGCGTTGATGCCGCAAGGTCTACTACGTGTCAACTGCCAGCCCCGCGCCTTACTGCTTCTCTTTCGGCAAGAGCTTCAAACCCTGCGGCAAATCGAACATGCTATCTTTCAAGTCCTGATTGATTTTCACGGTCTCCGCGTAGGCCTCGAAAACCTTTTCGCCGTTGCGTTCACGCCGCACGGCGAAGGGCCACATCACGCCGCCGCCCACGTCGCGATACTTGTTGAAGGTGGCGGCTTCCTCCACCTTCGAATTATCGATGGGGTCTTTCCGCGTGTAGATTTGGCGCGTGGGGAGTTTGTTGATCTGGTCGAAGTACACGGTTACGTGGTCGTTGTTGGCATCGGTAATATCGACGATTTCCACGGGACGATTCTCGAAGAAATCGGAACCGCGCGAATCGAAGACCAGGCCCGGCTCGCCCAGGCGTTCGCGCAGGATATAGAAGATGTTGTGCAGCGTGGCTATTCTGAACTGCTGGACCACCAAATCCGACAGCGGCCGGGCTCCACGAAAGGTGACCTCGTAGCCCGCTCCGTCCCCATACAGGATCACATCGTCTTGTTTCTTGGGGCTGACATCCTCCGGCTTCCGGCCGCGCGCATCGCGCACGCGCACGCCCAGGAAGCCCACCACCGGCGGATCGGGCCGCGGAAGGTAAGTCGTATATAAGGCGTCCGTCGCCATGCCGGACACTTTGTCGTTATAGGAGCTGTAGATGCGGCCGGTTTCCACGCGGTTTTGCATGGTCAGGAAGGCCTGGCCGCCCAGGGCCGCGATGGCTTCGTCCACCACCCGCTTGGCCCTTTGAAGGCTAGTTTCCGCGCGCGCCACGGAGCCGGCCATACCGGCCACCAGCAGCGCCACCCACAGTGTTCTCATGGTTCCGCTCATGGCTTCTTGCTTAAATCTTCCGACTTCAATCCCGTGTTGAGCTTGACGGAGTCGACCACCAGGTCCGCATACTTGTGACCGTTTTGAATAATAGTCATGCGATTGGGAACTTTGATGCCCTCCACTTCCGTGAAGCCATCATAGGTTTCGTCGATGGTGGAACCTGGACCGTTCATCGCCGGGGACGTGTACTCTACCTTCGCCGGCATGCCGGTCTTCTCGTCGATGAACAGCCGCACCGTACTGCCCTGCCCGTCGGAAATCTCCAGTTCGCCCGTGCCGATCCAGTTCACCGTGCGGCCCGGCAGGCGATCGCTGAGCAGCATGGGAAACAACACCCGCAGCAGCTTGTCCCGCAGTGGTTTCAATTGCGCGGGCGGCAGCGGCGCCTGACCTTGCGGACCGGACATCCATCCGGCTTTGCCATCTCCATAAACAGAGACGTTACCGATCGGCAACTGGGTATCCTCGCGGAAATCGGAGGGCGCCAGCCACCGATCCGTGCGCTTCATGACCACGCCGCCCATGGACGCGTCCACGTGCAACTCCGCCACTTCCAGCATGTCCTTCACCGCCGCCAGTTTATCCGCCCCGCCCACGGCCTGTTGCGCGCGCGCCAGCAATTGCAGGGCTTTGGCGGGATCGCCGGCGGCCGACGCGGGCTTTTCGGGCTTTGGTTCGGGGATGGTCATATCGATGGACGAAACGGGCAGGCCCAGCGTTGCGAGAGACTTGCCGAATTCGTCCGTCTTGCCCACCGCTACAATGGTGAGATCGGCCGGGTGGACACGTTCGCGCGCCACGCGCAGCACGTCCGCCCGCGTGACCGCCTCCAGGCCCTTCTGATAGCGGTCGATGAAGTCTTTGGGATAGCCGTAGTATTCGTAGTTGAGCACGCGGCTCAGCGTTTTGGTCCTGGTATCGAAGGCGAACACCAGGCCGTTCAACGCCGATTGGCGCGCGGTCTCCAACTCATCGGCGGTGACCTCGCTGGAGCGGATGCGTTCGATCTGTTCCTTTATGGCTTTCAGGGTATCGGCGGTGGAGGCGGATTTGGTGCTGCCGCCGATCTCGAACAGGCCGGCATGGTCATAGTTGGCGCCCCAATCGGCCGAGATCTCATAGGCCAGCCCGAGCTGCGTGCGCACGCGCTGGACCAGGCGGCTCTGAAAACCGCCGCCCAGGATATCGCCCATCACTTCCAGCGCTGGAAAATCCTTGTCGTCAAGCCGGCCGCCCAGATGGCCTTCGATGAAGAAGGTTTGGGTCACATCGTCTTTTTTCGCCAGGTAGATGCCGGGCTGAGCCTTCGCGCGGACTGGCGGGAAGGGCGGCACTTTAGGCTGCTCGTAGGTCCAGCCGCCCAACAGCGCCGTCAATTTCGCTTTCATTTCCGCCGTGGAGAAATCCCCCCACACCGCCATCAGCATGTTGGCCGGAAAAAAGTAACGCTTGTAAAAAGCGACGGCGTCGGCGCGCTTGATGCGGTCGAGTGTGGCATACTCGACGCGCGAGCCATAAGGCGTGTCTTTGCCATAGACGATATCGGCGAACTCTGTTTCCGCCACGCCGTGCGCATCGTCGTTGCGCCGCGCGATGCCGCTGCGCATTTCCGACTTGGCCAGGTCGATCTTATCCTGGCGGAATTCAGGCGCGGTCAGCACGTCCTTGAAGATAGCCAGCACCGCATCAGTATTGTCTTTTAGCGCGGAAAATGAAACCGAGCCGCTGGATTCGCCGATATCGCACTCGACCGATGCGGCGATGTTTTCCAGTTCTTCGTCGAGTTGGTCGCCGGTCTTGTTTTGCGTGCCGCCCGAGCGCATGACTGTGCCGGTAATGGAAGCCAGGCCGACCTTGTCCGCCGGTTCGAGCAGGTTCCCCGTGCGGACGCGCACCGTTCCACCGATAATCGGCAATTCATGATCTTCGAGTAAGTAGACCTTCATCCCGTTCGGGAGGGTGAAAGACGACACATCCGGAACCGGGATACGTTTCAGCGGAGGAAACTTCAACTCTTTGTAAGCTGCCGGGGTGTTGGGGATCGCTGCGGGCGCAACGGTGGTCTGCCCGAATAGACCGGCGGCGGCGCAAAGCAGGAGCACCATTACCACGGCAGGGATGCCCCCACAAGAGGCGGCCTGAGAGGCCGCCGCAGGCCGGGGGCCTGCCCCACAAGGCGCCGTCATTTCCCTGCCTCCGCCGCGGCCGGCTTCGGCGCAACCAGATAAGCCACCGTACGCCTCTCGGTCACGAAACACTCCTTCGCCACGCGCTGCACATCGTCGGCGGTAATCCGGTCCAGCTCATCGAGCGATGTAAATAACTTCCGCCAATCGCCATAGATCGCATGGTACGCAGTCACTAAGCCGGCCAGCCCCGGATTGCTGTCCAACCGCCGGATCAGGCTCGCCCGCGTCTTAGTCTTCACGCGCGCCAGTGTCACATCGTCCACCTTCTGCGATTTGAGATTCTCCAACACTCCATAGAGCGCCTTTTCATTCTCCGCGGTGGTGTGTCCGGCGGCGGGCGAGAGGAAAATCAAAAATAAGTTCGGGTACTTGCCGCCGGGGAAAGTATCGTCCGCCTCCGCCTCCAGCGCGATTTGCTTATCGCGCACCAGTTCCTTGTAGAGAATGCCGGTGCGCCCGCCGGAGAGGATGCCGCTGATGACATCGAACACCGGATCGTCCTTGCTGTACTCGTCCGGCCGCTTATAACCGACCATCAGCAGCGGCTGGCTGGGTGACTCGACTTCCGCCTGCCGGGGGCCTTCCTGCGGGGGGTCCTCGGTGTGCAGCAGCGGCGGCAGCGGATGCGCTGGCATGGGTCCGAAATACTTCTCCGCCAATCGCCGCGCTTCCGCGGGATTCACATCCCCCACAATCCCCAGGGTGATGTTGCCCGGGACATAATACTCATGAAAGAAGCGCCAGGCGTCGGCCCGCCGCAGATGAGTGACATCGCTGGGCCAGCCCGTCCCCAGCACCCTGTAAGGAAACGCCGCAAAAGCCGCGGCCAGGAAGTTTTGCAGCAGCTTGCCCTGCTGTTCCGACTCCACGCGCATGCGATACTCTTCCATCACCACATCGCGCTCCTTGTAGAATTCGCGGAACACCGGCTGGATGAAGCGCTGCGACTCCAGCAGGAACCATAGCTCCAAACGATTGGATGGCAGGCTGTAGTAATACTCAGTCGAATCCCAGGACGTTTGGGCATTCATGCCCTCGCCGCCATTCTGCTCGATGATGCGCGGGTAGAGATTCGGCTCCACAAGCGAGTCGGACTTTTCCTCGGCGGCCTTGAGCTCCGCCTCCAGCGCCGCGACCTTCTGCGGGTCCGCCTTGACGCCCCTGTTCCGCTCGGCGTCGAGCCGGTCATAGACCTGCTCCACATGGTCGATGGCTTTCTTCTCCTCGGGCCAATTCTTGCTGCCGATGCTCTCGGTGCCCTTGAACGCCATGTGCTCGAACATATGCGCGATGCCGGTGGCACCCGAGGGATCGTCGACCGACCCGGCGTTCACATAGGTGTGAAAAGATACCACCGGCGCCTCATGCCGCTCGACGACGATGAAGTGCAGGCCGTTGGCGAGGGAGAACTCTGTGACTTTCTTCTCGAACTCATGCAGGTTCTGCGCCGGCAGGAGCAACGGCAGCAGAAGGACAGCCAAGCGATGTGCCCTCATGTTTTATCTAAGCGGCCGGTAGCCAATGTGGGCAGCCTATCGGGCTGCGGACCCGCTCCCAGCGGGTCCCGCCGGCTTAAAGCCGGAACATTCGCCAACGCTTCCTCCTCGGTGGCGCCCTGCGGCCAGCAGCAACCTTCTTCGGTGCGAACCAGGGCGACCGGATACTTCATATTTTTCACTCTAGCACGACCACCAGCGGCCACTCGCCTGCGGGGCAGCGCCCGGCCTGAAGTCAGCCCCGCATGCTAAGCTGGCATCGGATGTTTAGTCGCCAGCGCCGCAAAGCACGGTTTCTGTTCGGTTTGTCGGACATCCTCCTTACCACCCTGGCCTTCCAGTCCGCTTACCAGACGCGCAGCCTGCTCCACCTCGAACGTGTCTTCTACATCGTCCTTCCCACCAGGGCCCTGGTCCTGGGCTTCGCGGTCGGCGTCTGGTTGCTCAGCGGCCTGTGGCTGGGCGTCTACGAGCGGCTGGATTCGGGCGACCCGCGCGTGATCCTGCGCGACTCTTTCCGCCAATGCGCGTACGGCGCCGTGGCCCTGATCCTGTTCGAATTCGTGCTGCGCCTGGACCTCAGCCGACCCTTCCTGGTCCTGTTCGTGGCCTACGCGTGGGTGTTTCTGTTTCTGTTCCGCCTGTTTTCGGGCCGCATGGCGGGGGCCATTCTGCGCGAATTCGGAGGCCCGCATTTCGTGATGGTGGCCGGCACCAGCGAGCGCGCCCGTCAACTGGGCGAGGCGCTGGAACGCTCCGCGCATTACGGCATCCGCCTCACCGGTTTTCTGGCGCCGGAGCCGGACACCGCGCCCGCCGAGATTCAACTGGCAGCCACTTACAAGGTCTATCCCATCGACCGGCTGCCGCAACTGCTCCGCGACCGTGTTATCGACGAGATCATCTTCTCGGTCGCGAGCGAGAAACTGGCGCAACTCGAAGACGTCTTCCTGATGTGCGACGAGGAGGGCGTGCGCACTCGCGTGGCGGTGGATTTCTTCCCGCACGTCAACAGCGAAGTCTACCTGGAGCGCCTTGGCTTCACGCCGCTGCTGACCTTCTCGGCCGCCCCGCACGATGAGATCCGGCTGCTGGTGAAGCGCGCCACCGACGTAGCCATCGCGGCCGCCGGCCTGGTGGTGCTGCTGCCCTTCATGCTGGCCGTCGCGCTCCTGGTGCGGCTCACTTCGCCCGGACCGGCCATTTTCAAACAGGTCCGCTGCGGATTGAACGGCCGCCGGTTTCTGTTTTATAAATTCCGGTCCATGTGCGCGGACGCCGAGCAGATGAAAGCCGAACTCATGCATCTGAGCACGCGCAAGACGGCCACGAAAATCCCGGACGATCCGCGCCTTACCGGGGTGGGGCGCTATCTGCGCAAGTTCTCGATCGACGAATGGCCGCAGCTTTGGAACGTGCTGAAAGGCGATATGTCGCTGGTGGGGCCGCGGCCGGCCGTTCCCGACGAAGTGGAACAGTATCAAACCTGGCAGCGCCGCCGGCTGCGCATGCGCCCCGGACTTACTTGTCTGTGGGCGGTGGCGGGCCGGGACACTCTGGACTTCGAGACCTGGATGCGCATGGATATGCAGTACATCGATAACTGGTCGCTGGCGCTCGATTGGAAAATCATTCTGCGTACGATCCCCAGGGTGCTTACCGGGCATGGGGCGAATTAAGGAGTCAGGAGTCAGGAGACAGGAGTCAGGAGTCAGGAGACAGAAGACGGAAGTCAGAAGTCAGAAGGCAGAAGGCAGAAGGGGAAAGGCACACTTTGCATCTGTTACCTACACAAGACGAAGTCGTCCGCGTTCTGCGCGATACCGGCGCTTTGCGCGAGGGCCATTTTGAATATACAAACGGACTGCACTCGAACGAGTACCTGCAGGTTCCGCTGGCTATGCGCTACTACCAGCATTCGCGGATGCTGAGCGTGGGGCTGAGCCGGCTGCTGCGCGAAAATGCCGAGATCCGCGCGATGGTCTCCGAACTCTCGATTGTCACGTCGGCCAATGCCGGCTTGCCCGTGGCGTATGGCGTGTGCGAAGCCTTGCGCGCCCGTCAGGTTTACTGGGCGGAGCGCGAAGAGACCGGCCAGCCGATGCGCTTCCGCCAATTCCTGGAGCAGCACCCCGGCGAACAGGTCGTCCTGGTGGACGATCTGATGCGCTCCGGGCGCAATCTGAGTGAGATGAAGGACCTGCTCGAATCGCGCGGGGCGCGCGTGGTGGCGCTGGCGGTCATCGTCTACCAGCCCACGCCGCGCACCCGCGATTTCGGCAAGTTGCCGCTCTACTATCTGGCGAAGCTGAACGCCAGTTACTACGCCGATGCGGCGCATTGCGATCTTTGCAAGGCAGGTGCGCCGATCGATAAAGTTTGGGTGTAAACCTGGCATCGCGCGCGTAACCCGGCGCAATCGGGGCACGTCGCAAGTGACAAGATGTGGAAGACCCTAACGCTCGCGATCCTCAGCCTGGCGGGCGCACATTCCGGCTTCGCCTGCAGTTGCGCCGGGCCGACGCCCGTCTGTTCCGTGTACTGGAACACTTCGTTGCTCTTCTTAGGGCACGTCACCCGCATCGAACACGTCTACGACCAACCGCCCGTAAAGAACACCATCGGCCCCGGCGTGAACCTGGTGCATTTCGACGTAACGAAGACGTATCGCGGCGCTCCGGGCGAGCAGGTGGTCATCCGCACCAACGATCAAGGCTCGGCCTGCGGGTACGCATTCGAGCAGGGACACGACTATCTGGTCTACGGCTATGCCGACCCCAGTGGCGGATTCGGCACCAATCACTGCATGCGCACTCACGAAGTGACCAGCCGCGCCGAGGACGCCGACATTCAGTGGATCGAAGCCCTTCCTAAAGCGCGGCCTGGAGCTTCGGTCTTCGGACTTGTACGAAGCTGGCGGCCCAACCAGGAAGGGGGCATGGATGCCGAAAACCTGGCGGACATCGCCATCTCCGTCACCGGTCCCCAAACCAAGACGGTCTCCTCGGATGCCGATGGCAAGTTTCGAGTGGATGGCCTCGCGCCGGGCAAATACACCGTTGCCGCGGTGGCGCCCAAGCTCTACGCGGCATTCCCGGATTCGACAGTCACGCTTCAGGAGCACGCCTGCGCCGAAGTGGATTGGAGCACTCGCCTGGACGGACACATTCGCGGGCACGTTTATTTCTCCGACGGTACTCCAGCGGCCGGAGTCTACCTGACCGCAAAGGCCGCGGATTCCAATCCCCACGAACCCTGGACCTGGCAGGCTACCTACGCCACCGCGGCTGCCGACGGCAGTTTTGATTTTGCTCAACTGGCGCCGGGATCCTACGTCTTTGCGGCCAACATCGATTTTTCCCCGCAAGATGGGAAGCCGTATTACCGGCGGGCTTTCTTCCCTGGCTCGGCCCATCGGGCGGAAGCCGCCGTGATTACCGTGGGGGCCGGCGAATCCACCGAAAATCTGCGGTTCTTCCTGCCGCCCGATTCCGCGCCTCCAACTGTTCCGGTGGAGGTGACGGTGCTGGGATTCGATGGCAAACCCGTTTCCCACGCGGAGATCCTGGCCTATGACGACTTGTGGGAAAGCTCCGTAACGCCCGCGATGGCCACGGCGGACGAGAATGGGAAAGCGACCATCGTGCTGCGGCCCGGTTCGCATTACGACATCGAAGCGGTGGCTAATCGGCCCGATTTCTCGCAGGCCTGCGCGGAACCGCTGGGAGTGGACGTCCACCCGCAGTCCGCCCCGCTGGTACTGGTCCTGCGTCACGACTTCGGCAACTGCACGCCCTTTAAGAAGCCGCGTGGCGACGCCGCAGCGCATCCTTAAACATAATCCTCGCCGCCACGATCAGCACCGCGCATCCGGCCAGCAGTTTGAATTCGAACAACCAGACGGACCGCACATCGCCGGGCGGAATGAGCGACACGATAATTGAAACAACCGTCACCGTCATGCCCATGCCCGCGCTCCACTTACTCCCGTACTTCCAGGCCGCGCCGAACATATAGAGAAACGGGATGAAGTAGACGATCACCGTCATATCCACGAGTAACTGGTAGCCGATGCGCAGGCTTTCGCCCGCCTGTAGTGCGATCACGAAGACGGTGCAGGCGACGCCTTGCGTCAGGATGGCCATGTACGGCGTGCCCCAGCGCGGATGCAGGCGCGCGAAAGCGGGCGGGAAGTAGCGGTCGATGCCGATGACGAAAGGGATGCGCGCGCATCCGCCGATCCAGGCGCAGAGCTGCCCGGCCACGCCTGCCAGGATCAGCAGGGTCATCGCCGGCCCGATCCATGGGGAGTGCAAGCGCGCGCCCGCCTGCGTGGAGGCTTCTACCAGTCCTGTGAGGATGCTGATGCGCGAGGGCGGCATGAGCACCATCAGCGATATCGTGCCCAGAATATAAAACGCGGCGATGCACGCCCCCGAGATCCACGCGGCGCGCGGCACATTGCGCGTGGGGTTGCGAATCTCGCCGCCTAGGACGGCGCCCAACTCCAGTCCGCCGAAGGCGAAGGCGATTTGCGACCAGAAGTTCACCTTGTCCAAGTCCCAGTGGGGCGCGACTTGCATAGGTGTCGCCGAACCGGAGCGCATCCACACGGCGAACCCGAAGACGATCAGCAGCGCGCCGAAGGTGTAAGTGGCGATCGCGCCGGCGTTATTGGTCCACTTGGCGATGGACAGGCCGAAGATATTCGTCGCGAGCCCCAGCCACAGGATCAGTAGCGACGCCGAGATGACGTAGATCTTGACTTCGGAGAGACCCAGCGCGTAGCCGGCCATATCCACGCCGGCCAGCAACAGGTTGGGGAGATAGAAGAGGTTGCTGAGCCAGTAGGTCCACCCGCACAGGAAACCGTGCCAGTCGCCGAAGCCCTGCTTGGTCCAGACATAGATGCCACCCTCGTCCGGAAATCGGGCCGAGAGGGCGGCCACGGCCAGCGCCGAGGGGATGAAGAAGAAGGCCGCCGCCAGCAGCCATAGCACGATGGAGACCGGTCCGGTGTGCGCGGCCGCCGCCAGCCAGCGGATACCGATCACGGCGGCGATGTTGAACAGCACCAGGTCGCGCAGACCTAGTTCGCGGCGGAGCTGGGGTTCGGCGGCGGTGTTTGGAATAGAGCAGAGTGTACCACGCCACTGCTACCGAGCTGCGACCGCGATTGCCCATCCCCTCTCGACTGTTGTAACGTGAAACTGACTCGCTGTCGCGCATGAAAGACACAAGCGCCCGGAGGGCGGCCTGAGAGGCCGCCGCAGGCTGGGAGCCTGCCCCACATGAAAGACACTCACGGCATCGCCAATCACCTGACCGCGCACCGCCAAAAGCGTGGATTCTCGGCCGCCGAGCTGGCCCGCCGCGCCGGCATCAGCCGCCCCACTATCTACGCCATCGAATCCGGCAGCTATGTGCCGAATACCGCGGTCGCCCTGCGCCTGGCGCGAACCCTTGAAGTCAGCGTGGAAGACCTCTTTGCGCTCCCCTCGGACGAACCCGCCGCGCCTCCCCCCATCGAAAGAGTGACGCTGCTTCAGCAGCCGGACACGCCGCGCGCCGGCGACCCCATGCAGCTTTGCCGCGTGGACGGCCGCCTGGTGGCGTCGTCGCCATCGCCGGTGCCCTGGTATCTGCCCACCGCCGATGCCGTCCTACTGGGCGGAAAAGCCGCGGGAGCGACGGTCCAGCTATTTCATGGCGAATACGACATGGCCAATCGCATTCTGGTGGCCGGCTGCGATCCGGGTATTTCCGTGCTGGCGCGGCACGTGCTCCGCGCCGGAGTGGAGTTGGTGGTCGCGCAGCGCAACAGCTCGCAGGCGCTGGCGCTGCTGAAGCAGGGAGTCGTCCACGTGGCCGGCACGCACCTGCGCGACGAGGCCAGCGGCGAATCGAATCTGCCCGCTATCCATCGCCTCTTTGCGCGCAAAAGCGTGGCGGTGGTCTCGCTGGCGATCTGGGAGGAAGGCCTGGTGCTGGCCGCGGGAAATCCCAAATCCATCCGGTCGGTGGCGGATTTCGCGCGCCGGGACGTCCGCATCGTGAATCGCGAGGCCGGCGCGGGAAGCCGCATGCTGCTCGATGCCGAACTGGACCGTGCGGGTCTGGCAGGCAAGCAGGTGCGCGGATACGATCGCCTGGCCGGAGGTCACCTCCCGGCTGCGTGGCAGGTGCGCACGGACGCCGCGGATTGCTGTATTGCCACGCGCGCCGCGGCCCACGTTTTCGGGCTGGACTTCATTCCGCTGGTTACCGAGCGCTACGACCTGGCGATCCGCCGCCGGCATCTGGACTATCCGCCCGTCGCGGCGCTGCTCGATACCCTGAACCGCGCCAGCTTTCGCCGCGAATTGGAAGGCTTGGGCGGCTATGACGCGAGCGCCGCGGGCCGCCGCCTGCTGTGACCGGGCGCCGCGCTCACCGCACCTCTACCAGCACCAGACCGTGCGGGCTCACGCGCAATGTCAGCGAACCGTCGTCTCCGAGGGGCGTTTTCTCCGGAACCAGAGGCCGCGCGACCGTCTTCAATGTCGACACTTGCTCGCGTGAAGGGAAGGCTGGCCGTCCCATTTCCTCCCAGGTTTTCAGCGGCGAGCCATGCTCCGCATCCACCCGCTCGATGCGCACCACGTGCTTGGCCGCGCTGAGCCCTTTGAATGAGAGCGTCAATTCCACCGGCGCGCCGGCTTCTTCCGGCGCCGCATAGTTCCACGCAATCACCTCCAGCACGCCATCCGTGCGGCGTGTCGCCAGCACCGATTCCGAATCCACGTTCAGCCGTTCGGTGCCCAGCTGGTGCAGCAGCCGGAACGCGTGGAATGCCGCTTTGGTGATGCCTCCCGCCGCCAGCAAGCCGAACCCCCCGTAAAACGGCGTCTTTATCACGCCCTGTTCCTCAAAGACATCGGAGAAAGTCCAGTAAGACATGGTGGTCACCAACCCGTCACATAGCCGGATATTGTTGGCCAGCCACGGTCCCATAAACGCCGTGTCGGTGACTGCCGGCTCATTCGAGTAGCTGGCGTTGTACTCGGTCCAGTGGATCGGCAGGTCCGGCAGCGCCGAGTGTTTCACCTGGTCGTACACTTTCTTCACCGCGCGCGCCACCATGTCGCGCCGCGCGATCTTCTCATCCGTGCCGAACACATCCCGCGCGCTGTCGTTGCCGTAAACATGCGTGGAGACGAAATCGATCGGCACGTTGTTCTTCGCCGCATATGCGATCAAGCGGTCCACCCACGCGGCCTGCGCCGTCGCCGGACCGCCCACGCGCAGCCGCGGGTTGACGCTCTTCAGCGCGCGGGCCGCCGCCGCGTAGAGTTTATAGTAAGTCGACTCCGCGGGCTTGCCCGCCCAAAAGTCGATATTCGGCTCGTTCCATACTTCGAAGTACCACTCCGCCACTTCGCCGATGCCATACCGCGCCACCAGGTGCTGCGCGAAGGCGCGGATCAACTCTCCCCATTTGGCGTAATCCTTGGGCGGCGAAACCAGCTCCTTGTACCAGAAGGGATGCACTACGAGCGGCGTCGCGGAAAGCTTCCGCGGCATGAAACTGAGCTCCACAAAGGGACGCACTCCGTTTTCGAGCAGGCCGTCGTAGATCTGGTCCACGTAGGAGAAATTGTAGACCGGCCGCCCTTCCGCATCCTCGTCGTACACTCCATTTTCGTCCTGGAAGATGGCGTGGAAGCGGACATACTTGAGGCCGGTCGCGGTGCGTATGGTGCGTAGGTCGCGCCGGTAGCTCTCGCGCAGAGTCAGATTGGCGCGGCCCGAACCAAAAACCTGTTCCCAGAAATGCGGAAACGGATGTTTCGGGGCGGCCGTGTCAATCACCACCGTCTCCGCCAGCGCGGGGACCGCGATTGCGGCCGCGAACGCCGCCATGAAAAACCGTTTCACTTTGGATCTCCTTCCTTTACCCTTGCTGCCTTTCGAACTCCGCGCGCGCCCGCACGATGCCCAGCTTCTGCATCCGCGATTGCAGCGTGGTCCGCTTCAGTCCCAACCGCTTTGCCGCGCCCACCGCACCGCCCACCACCCACTTGGACTCCCGCAGCGCGCGCAGGATATGCTCCCGCTCCGCTTCTTCGAGCGTCGTCAGCGCCGCCGGAGCGGGCGCCTCGCCACCCCCTCGCAATTCCGCCAGAGGCACATGCAGCGCCGCGCCGCGCGTCAGAATCACGGCCCGCTCGATCAGGTTCTCGAGCTCCCGCACATTTCCCGGCCAGTTCCAGTTGATCAGCGCTTCCATGGCCTCGCTGGGAATGGTTTCAATGGGTCGATTCATGCGCCGCGCGTATTTCTGCGTGAAGTACCGCGCCAGCAGCGGGATATCTTCCCGGCGCTCGCGCAAAGGCGGCAATACAATCGGAAACACGCTCAGCCGGTAGAACAGGTCCTCGCGGAATTCGCGGCTGGCGATCATCTGGCTCAGGTCGCGATTGGTAGCAGTGACCAGGCGAATATCCACCTTCACCGTGCGCGTGCTGCCCAGCCGCTCGAACTCGCGCTCCTGCAGCACGCGCAGCAGCTTAGGCTGCAACTCCAAAGGGATGTCGCCGATTTCGTCCAGAAACATGGTGCCCTTGCCGGCTAGCTCGAAGCGTCCGATCTTCTGGCCGATGGCGCCGGTGAAAGCGCCTTTCTCATGGCCGAAAAGCTCGCTCTCGATCAGGCCCGTGGGGATGGCGGCGCAGTTCACCTTCACAAACGTGCGCTCCCGCCGCGCGCTCAGATTGTGGATGGCGCGCGCGATCAACTCCTTGCCCGTGCCGCTTTCACCCTGTATGAGGACGGTCGAATCGGTAGGCGCTACCGTCTCCACTTCACGCAGCACGCGTTTCCAGGAAGGGCTGTCGCCCACGATCTCCTCGAAGTCGTATTCCGTGCGGATCTCGTCTTCCAGATACAGCTTCTCGTCCGCCAGCTTGTCCTTCAACTCCGCGATCTGGCGGAAGGCCAGCGCATTCTCCACCGCGATGGCCAACTCGTTCCCGATCTGCGTGAGCAGTTCGACGTCCTGCGGCGGGAAATCCGCCTCGCGCGTGCTGGCCAGGTTGAGGGTGCCCAGCGCCTTGTCGCCCCGCAGCAATGGGATGCACACCGCCGATTGCAACCCTTCAGCCAACAAGCGGCGCACGATCTCGGAGGGAAAGCGCTCGGCGCTGGCGCGATTCCATAACAGGGGCTGCCGCCTGCGCATGGCGTCGAAGGCGGGCGAATCCTCGGGCGAGTCCAGTTGAGCTTCGTGGATCTGGTTATTGCCGCCGGGAAAGTCGAGCGCTTCCAGGCGAAGCTCTCCTTTCGCCGGATCGACCAGCACCAGGCTGGCGTACTCGTGCCGGATCAGGCCGCGCAACAGTTCCGAGACGGTCTGGAACAGCACGCGCAGATCCAGATTGGCCACCATGGCGTTGGTGACGTCGAGGACGGCTTGCAGGCGGTCGCGCTGGCGCGCCAATTCCCCCTGATAACATTGCGCGGTTTCGAAGTTGAGAACATTTTCTACCGCGACGGCCACCTGGCGCGCCACTTGCGCCAGAAACTCGAGGTCCGCGTGGTCGAACGCGGAAGGCTCCGCGCCGCCCATTCCCATGGCCCCCAAGCGCCGCTGTGCCGTGGTTAAGGGCAGCACGCAGCAGGAACGCACACCGTGCTCGCGCAGCAACTGCATCACCTTCGGGTAGCGCTGCTCCTGTTCGATATCGTGGATTACGAGCGGCTGCTGGGTCTGCCAGACCAGCCCCGACGGCGTTTCATCCACCGGTGTTTCCCAAAAGGAGGAATCCTCCGGCTGCGCGGAGGTGAGCACCCGCAGGCGCATGGTATTGCGCTCGGGAACATGCAACACCAGGTTCAGATAGTCGAACGGGACCACGCCACGCAAACGCTGCGCCAGGTCTTCAAACAGCGCGGGCAGGTCCCGGTTTCGTGAAATCGATTCGGCAACGTCCAACAGGGCGCGGTACTGGCCGACGGCGGCATGCGTTTCGGAGGTGAGGTCCAACTTCAATAATACGGTACGCGGCTGCGGGATAGGCTCTCGGGCTCTACCGCGGGTAGTTCCTTGGCGCGGCGAGTGCGAAACTCATGTTGTTCGATGTGCATGGCCGCGCGGCTCTCCTCCACGCGCACGACCCTCCCGACCGCCACGAATTTCAGCGGGCATCCTCCCTCCAATTGGGCCGGCCAATTCACCGACACCTCCACCCGCTTTCCGGGACGCAAGCGCTGCGCCGTTTCGAAGAGCACGCCTTTGCTGCTGATGTCCACCGTTTTCCCGGCGCCGCTCTCCGGCACCGCGGCGCGATGGTCCAAAACCTTGTAGGCCACATCCTGTTCAATCGCAAATCGCTGCGATGCGCGCCGCTCCGCCGCGGGGTCGAGTCCGAAATCTTTATTTGCCATGTGTTCATGGTGCGGCCTCGCGCACGGCGCGGCAATAGTATCGAAGTATCAAATTCGAATGCCTACTTAGTACCGATGGCACTGGAAAAGGCGGCCTAAGAGGCCGCCGCAGGCCACGGGCCTGCCCCACTGATGAGCCGCGCGGATACAATAAACGTTTCAAATGCGCAAATCAGCGGCCCTCTTCCTCCTCACTTGCGGCAGCCTGCACGCGGCTGCGATACCGCGCCCCGAGTATCCCCAGCCGCAATTCCAGCGCGAGCGATGGCTCAGCCTGAACGGCGCCTGGGAATTCGAATTCGACGACGCCAACGCCGGCCTCGACGCCGATTGGTCCTCCGGCGCCCGGAAATTCAGCCGCAACATCACCGTCCCCTATTGTTTCGAGAGCCGCCTGAGCGGTATCGGCGATACTTCCTTCCACCCCTGGATCTGGTACCGCCGCGCCGTCGCCCTCCCCGCCGAGTGGAAAGGCCGGCGCGTGCTGTTGCATTTCGGCGCCGTGAATTACTGGTCGATGGTCTGGGTAAACGGCAAGCTGGCCGGCAACCACGAAGGCGGAAACACGCCGTTTGCTTTCGACGTCACACCGCTCCTGCAACCGGGCTCCAACATCGTCACCGTGCGCGCACACTTCCCCCCCACCGATCGCTACATCCCGCGCGGCAAGCAATTTTGGGAGCCTAAGTCGAAAAGCATTTTCTATACGCGAACGAGCGGCATCTGGCAGCCCGTGTGGATGGAACCCGTGGGCGAAAGTTACCTCGATCGAGTCAAGATTACCCCCGCCCCCACGCTCGATGGCGACGGCGCGGTACGCCTGGAATTCACCATCGCGCGGCCGCAGCCGGGCCTCGAAATCACGGCCTCCGCCAGCTTCGCCGGCGCGGCAGCCGCATCCGCCACCGCCCACTCCAGTTCGCCGCGGGCCACCGCGCTGCTGTCCATCGACGAGCCGCAGCTTTGGTCGACATCCTCCCCCAATCTGTACGATCTCGCGCTGGAACTGCGGCGCGGCGGCGTGGTGCTGGACCGCGTCCAAACCTATTTCGGCATTCGCAGCGTCGCCGCCGAGAGCGGCAGAGTGCTGGTCAACGGCAACCACATCTTCCTCAAGATGGTGCTCGACCAAGGCTACTGGCCCGAGAGCATTCTGACGCCACCCACTGACGAAGCCATCCAATACGATATCCGCACGGCCAAAGAGATGGGCTTCAATGGCGCGCGCAAGCATCAGAAGCTGGAAGATCCGCGCTATCTCTATTGGGCCGACCACATGGGCTTCCTGGTTTCGAGCGAAATGGCCAACGCCTACGAATTCGACGATGCCTACGTGGCCCGGTTCACCCGCGAGTGGACCGCCGCTGTGGAACGCGACTACAATCACCCGTCCATCATCATCTGGGTCCCAATCAACGAGAGCTGGGGCGTGCCCAACTTGCGCGATCCGCGCCAGCAGAACCATCTAAAATCGCTCTATGCGCTCACGCATTCGCTGGATGCCACGCGCCTGGTGATCGACAACGAAGGCTGGGAGCACACCGATATGACCGATTTGTTCGCCATCCACGACTACGCGCGCACGGGCGATCTGCTCTACGAGCGGTACAAGGACCTGGGCAAGTCCGGCGGCGGCGTGCCGGACAATTACAAGGCGTCGCTCATTCCTGGCTACCATTACAATGGCTCGCCGGTGGCGCTGACGGAATTCGGAGGCATCGCCTTCATCCCGCCCGGGCACGATGTGCCGCCGGAAGCCTGGGGCTACGCGGGTGTGGAGAAAACCGCGGATGCCGCGCTGGATCGCCTGCGCGGGTTGTACTCCGCCATTGCCCGTATCCCCGGATTTGCGGGGTTGTGTTACACGCAGTTGACCGACGTGGAGCAGGAGATCAACGGCCTGATGACCTACGACCGCAAGCTCAAGTTCGACGCGCAAAAGGTGCGGGAGATCAACGCCCTGGTGCACTGAGGAGGCCGGAAGCCGGCTGAAAGCCGGCTGCGGGCAGAATTGCCCGCCCTCCACAGCTTGCCCCAGCCTGAGCGGTCCTATAAAGTAGTCACCATGAACTCCCGCATCTTCCTGCTGCTGGTTGCCATCCTGCCCCTCCCGGCTGCAGAAACCGTGCATCTCTCCGTCGACGCATCCAAGAGCGGAGCGAAGATCGACCGCAACCTCTTCGGCCAGTTCGCCGAGAATCTGGGACACGGTCTTTACGAGGGCATCTGGGTCGGTCCGGATTCTCCAATTCCCAACACCCGCGGCATCCGCAATGACGTTGTGGCCGCCCTTCGTGCTTTGAAAGTGCCCAATGTCCGCTGGCCCGGCGGCTGCTTTGGCGACGAGTACCATTGGCGCAAAGGTATCGGCCCAGCCGGGCAGCGGCCCGCCACGCTGAACTCCGCATGGGGCGGCGTGGTCGACGCGAACAGCTTCGGCACGGACGAATTCATGGATTTCATCCAGCAGATCGGCAGCCGGGCCTACGTCTCGATCAACGTCGCATCCGGCACTCCGCGGGAAGCCGCCGAGTGGCTGGAGTACATGACCGCCGCGCAGCCGACCGCGCTAGCCAAAGAGCGCGCCGCCAATAGTCATCCCGATCCCTACAGCGTCGGCTTCCTTGGCATCGGAAACGAAAGTTGGGGCTGCGGCGGCAACATGAGCGCGGATTATTATCTCAGCCAGCTCAAGATCTACAGCCACTTCGTCCGAAACGACAATCCTTCCCAGCAGGGCTCCAACCGGATGCTCAAAATTGCCGTCGGCCCCGGCACGCCCGAGACCGAGTGGACCGAGACCATCATGAAGGGCTGGCAGCACCACGACTGGAGCTGGAATATCGACGGCCTTTCCCTGCACTGGTACACCGTGCCCAACGGATGGCCGCCCTCGACGCCATCCACCGGCTTCGGCGTTCCGGATTACGCCAAATCCCTGAAGTCCACGCTGTTCATGGATGAGCTGCTGCGTAAGCAGGAAGCCGTCATGGACAAGTACGACGCGCAGAAGAAGGTCGCCCTGGTGGTGGACGAATGGGGCGCATGGCATGCGGCGCTCGGCGGCACGAATCCCAGCTTCCTGGTCCAGCAGAACAGCCTGCGGGACGCAATTCTGGCATCGCTGAACCTGAACATCTTCGCGCGGCATGCCGATCGAGTACGCATGGCGAACATCGCCCAGATGATTAACGTGCTGCAGGCCATGATCCTGACGGATAACGAGAAGATGGTTCTCACTCCGACCTACTACGCCTACAGGATGTACGTGCCCTTCCAGGACGCGACGTTCGTTCCGGTCGCGTTTGACGCCGGCGCGTACGCGCAAGGCGGCGTCAGCCTGCCGCGAGTGGATGCTATCGCCGCCCGCGACGCGTCGGGCAAGCTCTGGCTCGAAATCACGAACCTGGATCCCGAAAAGCCGGTTGAGGTGGATGCGGAGATCGCCGGCATGGCGGTCAAGGCGGCGAAGGGCGAGACGCTCACGGCGCCCGCCGTCGACAGCGTGAACACGTTCGCGGCGCCCAACGCCGTCGTGCCGAAGCCGGTTTCCGCAAATCTAAAGGGCGGCAGGCTGGCGCTCACGCTCGCGCCGAAGTCGGTGACGGTCATGTCGCTCGAACCATAGTTTCCCGAGAGAGGACTCAGATGATAACCATGCGCGTGTTTAGCAAAGTGACGTTGACGATGGCGTTCGCCGCAGGCCTGCGCCTGGCGGCCCAGGTGCAGACCCAGGTTCCGCCGGTAGTTCCCGGCGCAAAGCCAGTTGCGGTCGAGCACATCAAGATCCACGGCGCGGCCCTGGAGGGCAATCTAGAGGGCAATGCCGTCGACCGCGACGCCATCGTCTTCCTGCCGCCCGGCTACCAGAAAGACAAACACCGCCGCTATCCAGTGGTCTACGCGCTGCATGGTTACTCCATCGGCGCCGAGCAGTGGACGCACGAAATCCACGTGCCGCAGACCATCGAAGGCGCTTTTGCCACAGGGACCAGGGAGGCGATCGTCGTTCTGCCGGACTCCAAGACGGTGCACAACGGATCGATGTATTCCAGCTCCGTCACCACCGGCGATTTCGAGAGGTACGTCTCTCACGATGTGGTCGCCTACATGGACGCGCATTACCGCACGATTCCCGATCGCGCCAGCCGCGGCCTGGTTGGCCACTCAATGGGAGGATACGGCGCCACCCGCATCGGCATGAAGCATTCCGATGTCTTCGGCAGCCTCTACATCATGAGCCCGTGCTGCCTCTCCGCGCGCACGGGCGGACCGGCCAACCCCGAAATCGAGAAAGCCCTCGCGGCGGTGAAGACGCCGGAGGATTCGGCGAATCTGCCGTTCTTCGCGCGCGCGCAACTCGCCAGCGCGGCCGCCTGGTCGCCCAACCCGGCCAATCCGCCGCTCTATCTCGACCTGCCCATGAAAGACGGCGCGGCCCGGCCCGAAGTGCTCGCCAAATGGGCGGCCAACGCGCCCCTCGCGTTCATCGATCAATACATTGGCAATCTCCGCCAATACCGTGCCATCGCCATTGAGGTCGGCGACCAC
Source organism: Bryobacterales bacterium (assembly GCA_963707465.1). GTDB lineage: Bacteria > Acidobacteriota > Terriglobia > Bryobacterales > Bryobacteraceae > Bog-159. The sequence goes on along the minus strand of CAVPQK010000027.1, from coordinate 639,572 downwards.
GATGGCTTGCGCGCCGATACCGGCAAGCTGCATGACGTTCTCGATTTATACAGAATCGCCCACAGCTTCGAAGTGTATTCAGGCACGCACACCAGCGCCGTGGCGGATCGCTTCCAGAATCACGTCCTGCCTTTCTTCAGCAAGAATCTTTCTTTTGAGGTTCGCTAAAGAGACGTGGCCCGCCGCATCCGAGCGAGCCAAACGGCGTTAGTTGATTAGCGAGAGAGAGAGCGTCTGGGTTCCGGCCACGCCGTCAACCGTAAAGGTCAACGGCACGGTGCCGCTGCCGGCATTGGGCGGCACCACGACATTGAACTGATACAAGCCGGTGTAGTCCGGCGCCAATCCCGAATAGGCCACATTGGTAACGGGCTGGCCGCCTATGGACACCGCAAACGACGATGTTATCGTATTTGCTTCTTGCACAAGCTGGCCCGCCAGTATGATCGGCGTAACCGGCCCGAAGCCGATCCCATAGAGAACGATCTCCTCGCCTGGCTGGGCGGGCCGCGAATTGACGCCCGCCACCGCGCCCTGGGGGAGGACGAACGAGTAATCGGCGTGCAAGGCCACGGCGTACTGCACTCCGGCGAGATTGAACAACGGCGGCGCGTCCATGCCTGGCTCGGTTGCATTAACCGGCAGCGTAAAGGGCGCGCTGGTTCCGCCCGGCGTGGTAATCACCACTGCCTGCGGTCCGGTCGCCACATTGGAGGGCGCCTGGGCATTGACTTGTGAGGGGCTGATGTAATCGATAAATGTCGACTGGCCGCCGATGGTGACCGTGTTGCCGCCCAGAGCCGTGGGCGCCGCATTACCGTTGAAGTCGGCGGCGGTCCAGATCTGGGAGGTGACGTTGGCAAGATTGGTGCCGTAGATCTCCATCCAGGACCCCGGCGCCGCCGCCGGGAACGCTCCGAAATCGCTCGCGCTGATGACGGCCAGGATCACAGGCGTGGCGTCAAACGACCCGTAAACCGGTCCCGTAATCGTAGCATTCGGCGTCAAACCCACCTGCCCGACGGAGCACGACGAGGCAGCGATTCCGGTGCACGTGGCACTGGAATAAAAATAAAAAACGAAATCGTTGGATAGGAACGTGACGTTGGCGCCGGTGCTCTCTTGCAGGCTCACGACAATTTTGCCGGAATTGCCGGGCAAAAGACCGAAGGTGATCTGGTTACTGCCCGGGCTGATGGAGTTGGCCGTAAAGGGAGATGCCCCGTTGCCGGGATAACTGAAAACGATCGAGATCGTGCCGCCGCCGCCGACGCCCGTGTAGGGAGCCGAGACGGTGCAATTGGTATTCGTGCCATCGTACGCGCAGGTGCCCCATTCGACCTGGCTCTGCCCGACGCCGCCGCTGCCGCCCAGACCCGTCAGAGTGACGTTCTGGCTGCTGTTCGTATAGGTGGCCGTGACGGCCGACGCCCGCGGTGCTAGGCAGGCTAAGCAGAATAAGGATAAAGGAATGACGACTGGTCTCATAAATTGGATTGTTCCCGTGCTCAATCAGGGTGCAGCCCAAGTGTAGCAGGAACTGGCCAGGAGTGCCGGTTCCCAAACGCGGAGGGTACTAGAACCGCTTGGCCCGGCCAGGCGGTTTCCGGCCAGTACTGGCTGTCCGTGGAGGGCGTTCTGTCCTCCATGCTATACTCGCGTCGAGTCCTCCATGTCTGCCGCAGCGGTTCGCCCAGCAAACCCCAGCTTCGACCTTTGTTCGCCTGTTTCGCAAGCACCGCGGCCGAAGGCCTGCCCCGCATGACTATTCCGGAAGTGGCCGGGCTGGGCGCCGCCGGCGCTGGCGGAGCGGCCTTCATGGCTTGGGCGGTCCGTGGCCGCGCTTCCTCCGTCTTCGGTCCTTCGGTGCATCGCGGCCCACGCCGCCGCAAGGTGATCGCGCTCACATTCGACGACGGTCCCAGCGAATCCACACCGCGCGTACTGGAACTGCTCGACAAATATCAAACTCCCGCCACTTTCTTTCAAATCGGCGCGAGCGTGGAGCGCCTGCCCGGTGTAGTCCGCGCCGTCTTCGCCGCCGGTCACGAAATCGGCAATCATAGCCACACGCATCCCCTGTTCTGCTTTCATTCGGCGAAGTTTATCTATCGGGAGTTCGCGCGCGCCCAAGGCGCCATTGCGGACGCTACCGGCTGCCCGCCTACCCTGCTGCGGGCGCCATTCGGCGCGCGCTGGTTCGGCTTCCGCGACGCCCAGCGCCGCCTCGGCCTGCAAGGGGTGATGTGGACCGCCATCGGCTATGATTGGAAGCTGAAGGCTGATACCATAGTAGGCCGGATGCTGGCGGGGGCGGGCAATGGCGCTATCCTCTGCCTGCATGATGGGCGCGAAGGGCGAGCCAATCCCGATATCCGGGAAACGGTCGCGGCCGTCGGCGGCCTGATCCCCGCACTTCGGGACCGGGGTTATAAATTCGATACGGTTAGCCGCTTATTATGTCCGACGAACTGATTGCCAGAGTTTGCAAAGTCATAGCCACATCCAAGCGCATCCCCGAGGATCGAGTGACCATCGACAGCGCCTTCGAAGAGCTGGGCATCGATTCCATGGATGCGGTCGAGATTCTTTTCGCGCTCGAAAATGAATTCGACATCAGCATCCCAGACGAAGAAGTGAAGACGGTCCGCAACGTGCGGCAAATGGCGGAAGGCGTCGAGAGACTGCAAGCCGCGAAGTCGGCTGGGACGCCCACGGCGCAGTAGTATGCGCCGCGTCGCCATTACCGGCCTGGGCGTGATCGCCGGACCCGGCCGTACTGCCTGTGAATTCTGGCGCAGCCTGGTGGAGGGCCGTCCGGCCATCGGACCGTTGGAATCGGTGGATACCTCCGGAATCCGCTTCCAGAATGGCTCAGAGGTGCGCGGCTATACGCACACTCCCTACTTCGAAGACCGCCGCGCCGATTTCATGGACCGTTTCGCCCAGTTCGCGGTGATCGCCGCGCGCGAGGCCGTGGCGGAAGCGGGTATCGAATGGACTCCTGATCTGCGCGAGAGGACCGCCATCGTCACCGGCTCTTGCGTGGGGGGCCAGTCCACCGAAGACCTGGGATTCGTGGAAGTCTACAAGCTGGGCCACAACCGCGTGCATCCGCTGACCATTCCCAAGACCATGGCCAACGCCGGGCGCCAGCCACATCTCGATGGAGTTCGGCATTACCGGGCCCGAGTTTCACCATCTCGACGGCTTGCTCTTCGGCGGCGCACGCCATCGGCCAGGCATACTGGATGGTCCGCTCGGGCTTGGTGGATCTGGCGCTGACCGGCGGCAGCGAAGCGCCTTTCAGCTTCGGCATCCTGAAGGCATGGGAAGCCATGCGGGTGGTTTCGCCGGACACGTGCCGGCCTTTCTCGCGCGACCGTCACGGCATGATTCTGGGAGAAGGCGCGGGCATGCTGGTGCTGGAACCTTGGGAAGCGGCCCTGGCGCGCGGCGCGCGCATCCACGCCGAACTGGTGGGCTTCGGCATGTCGGCGGACGCGTGCCATATCACCCAGCCGTCGGCGGAGGGCGCCGCCCGGGCCATGCGCGGAGCTTTGCGCGATGCCGCCATCGAGCCGGAGCAGATCGGCTACATCAACGCGCACGGCACGGCGACGGCGGCCAACGATCCCACCGAGACGGCGGCCATCCGCGAGCGTTTTCGGCGCGCACGCCAACAAACTGGCCATCAGCTCGACGAAATCCATGCACGGGCACGCCCTGGGCGCCGCGGCGGCGCTCGAAGCCGTGGCCGCCGTCCTGGCGCTGCGCGAGGGCATGCTGCCGCCCACCGCCAATTACCGCATGCCCGACGCGGAGTGCGATCTGGACGTCATTCCCAATCGCGCGCGAGCGGCGCAAGTGGAGTACGCGCTTTCGAATTCCTTTGCGTTTGGCGGACTGAACGCCGTGCTGGCGTTTAAGAAAGCGTAGTGGGGCATCATCCTTGCGCCACCCGCGCGATCGAGTGACAATCGAAGTATGGCTGTGACCGAACTCGTTGAATCGGTACCCTTGGCGAAGGACGCCCATGGCGTGTACCGCGTCGGCGGAACACGCGTCACGCTGGACATCGTAATCCGCGCCTTCAATCGCGGTGCGACGGCGGAAGAGATCGTCCAGGAGTTCCCCAGCCTCCAATTGCCCGACGTGTACCAGGTAATCGGCTACTATTTGAAGCACAACGCTGATTTGGCTGAGTATTTCGAGAACCGTGAGCGAGAAGCGAGGGAACTGCTGGACGCTCACGAGGACGAGTGGTCGCCCAAGGGCCTGCGTGAGCGCTTGCTGGCTCGCCGGAAGAAACGGTGAAGTGGCTGGCGGACGAGAATCTCAGGGGTGCAATCGTGCGTGGCCTGTTGCGTAGCTCGCCCGGATTCGATATCGTCCGCGTGCAGGATGTCCCGCTTTCAGGAGAGGCGGATGCCGTCGTGCTCGACTGGGCCACGCGCAACGGGCGCACCGTTTTGACCCATGACGTATCCACCAGGATTCCCGCCATGCGCGAGCAGCTACGGACCACGCGCTGCGCACCAAGTGTCTTCGTGCCGGATTCGCTGCCTGACGGGCTCGCAATCGAAGAGATTCTTCTCCTCGACGAATGTTCGGTGGAAGACGATTGGGCAGCGGGTGTGCTGTATCTGCCCCTTCGATAATCGCGCGACGCCTCAGGTCCCTCGCCGGTTACCCCACAACTCCACATGCAGCCGCGGGCTGAAGCGGAAGCCCTCCCGCTTGCAGATCTCCGCCAGCCACACACCGCGTTCGCACAGTACGCCCGCGTCGATGCCTTCCGGCATGAGAATCACCTTGGCGGCATCCGCGTGGAAAGCATCTACCAACTCTTTCACCTCACCCATATCCTCCGGCTGGGCGACGACAAACTTGAGCTGGTAATCATAATCCGCCATCAGCCGCCGCACCACATCCGGTTGAATGCGCAGGAGCTCGTGCCGCTCGGCCCACTCGCCCGCAGGCGTCGAATTCTCGAGCTTCGGGCTGATGCTCATCAAGTCGCACTCCACCGCCGCAAACACCGTGCCGGCGGTCTCGATGGTGATGTGATGCCCGCGCGCGCGCAGGCCGCGCGTCAGCTCCACAATCTCGCGCGCGATCATGGGCTCGCCGCCAGTCACCACCACGTGGCGCGCGGGGTAAGCGTCCACCGCCGCCAGGATACGCTCCAGCGTCCACTCCTCGCCCTCCGGATGCCAAGATGTGTACGGCGTGTCGCACCACACGCAGCGCAAATTGCATCCGCTGGTACGCACGAACACCGACGGCACGCCCACCAGCGAGCCTTCGCCCTGGATCGAATGGAAGATCTCAGCGATCCGCAATGCCGGCCTCTTCGAATCCCTTGCGGCGCAGCAGGCAGGAGTCGCACTGTCCGCACGGCCGGCCCTCGGCGTCGGGATCGTAGCAACTATGCGTCAAGCTGAAGTCCAGCCCGAGGTCGCGCCCCAGCTTGACAATCTCCGCCTTCGACAGCCGGATCAGCGGCGTGTGAATCCTTACGCGAAGGCGGCCTTCCACTCCAGCCTTAGTGGCCAGATTGGCCATCTTCTCGAATGCGGCGATATACTCGGGACGGCAATCCGGATAGCCGGAATAATCCAGCGCATTCACGCCGATGAAGATGTCCGGTGCTTCCAGTACTTCCGCCCACGCCAGCGCGAAGGAAAGGAAGATGGTGTTGCGGGCGGGCACGTAAGTGACCGGAATACCGTCCGACATAGCCTGCGCGGAACGTCCCTTGGGAACCACGAGATCATCGGTTAATGCGGAGTGCCCGATCTGGCGCAGATCGATGCGCGCCACCATGTGCCGCGCCGCGCCCAATGCCTGCGCCACACGCGCGGCAGCCTCGAGCTCCACGCGATGCCGCTGGCCATAGTCGAACGAGAGCGCGTAGCACTCGTATCCTTCGCGCCGCGCGAACGCGAGGCAAGTGGAGGAGTCCAGCCCGCCGCTCAGCAGGCACAACGCTTTGCCTATCGTACTCAATGGCATTATTTTAGCATTCCCTGGGTGAAGATAAGTCCGCCGTAGTGTCTGTAAATTAAGGCGATACGTTCTGTAAAATGCCGTTTGCGATTGCGGTATATGCGCCGAGTCCGTGATAGCTTTCAATAGTAAGTCGCACTGAGACTCTTATTTCGATGTTACAAGACTAACTTAATTGAGGAGAGACACATGAAAGACCTATTAACTAACGCGAAGCGGCCGGCGAACCGGCGCTCATTCATGAAGATGGGACTCGCGGCCGGCGGCGCAGTCATGGGCTCGCGGTTATTGGCCGGCAGCACGCCCCTCGCCGGCCCTCCGCTTTCCACCGGCGACGCCGCGATTCTCAAGTTCCTGGCGGCGGCCGAGTTGATCGAAGCAGACCTGTGGCAGCAATACGCGGAACTGGGCGGACTCACTCCCGGCCAACTCCCCGTAGAGACAGCCCCGTTCACACCGATGAACAGCTATCAGGCGGCCTTCATGAACCTGGATCCCGACGGCCCGCAATACATATCCAGCAACACTCTCGACGAGCAGAGTCATGCGGATTTTCTGAACGCCTATCTGATTACCAAGGGCCAGGAACCGGTTGACCTGGATGCGTTCCGCACTCTGCCGAGCAGCCAGGCCGCCGGCGCCCAGCAGATCGGCCGGCTGACTAATCTCATGCAGCTTAGTGTGGACACCAGTTGGTACACGCGTTATCGCAGCACTACTAACCCCGATTTCGGCGCTACGTTCGCGCAGGCTCTCCCGCAGTTGTCCGCCGGACAGTTTACGGCCATTCCCATCACCAACGACGACTACAACAGCGCCGATCACATCCAGGCGATCGCCAACACAGCGGCGTTCCATTTCGGGTCGATCGAGCAAGGCGGGTCCAGCCTGTATCCCACGCTGGCGCAGAAGGTATCCAGTGTCGAGGTGTTGAGAATCCTGCTCAGTATCGGCGGCGACGAAATCGCCCATTTCCTGGAATGGGTGGATTTTTCGGGCAACGGAGTGCAACCGCCCATCGCTCCGTTCACGGATCCGACCAACGGGTTGACCTTCCCTAACTTCGATGTAACGGTCAACCCTCTGCTGCAGACGAACCTGATCTTCCCGGTGGCGTGCGAGTTTATCAGCCCGAATCTGCCTCGCTGCGCGGTGATCCGGCCGACTTCGCAGGGTCAGATCGATGCCGCGGGCGCCGTCAACTTCCTCATCGGCGAAGGGCTTTTTATCGGTCAACCGCCGCGGTTCACTCAACTATTGCTGAACCTGGCGAGCGCCGCCGATGCGGCTCAGCGCCAGGCATAAACGGCGCCCGGCCGCCAGGCTACTTTTCGCTCAACGCCCACAGCTCGTTGCGGTTCATCACGAACAGGGCGCCGTTGGCGGGCACCACCGTGGCATAGACGGAGCTGCCCATATTGATGGTCGAGATCAGCTTTTTCTCCTTGGCTGCTTCGAGCACCAGGACGTCGCCATCCTCGTCGCCGATATACACCTTGCCGTTGATCACCATGGGCGAGCCCCACACCGCCGACAGCAGGTCGTGCGTCCAGTAGGGCTTGCCCGTGTTCACGTCCAGGCAGTGCAGGAAGCCGCTGAAATCGGAATAAAACAGCAGGCCGTTGTAGATCGCGCCCGTCGAGATCGAGCGGCGGATTTTGTCGTAATGCCACAGGCGCCCGGTCTGGGTGATATCGCCGCGCTTGGTGGCGTCGATGGCATACAGGTGCCCCACGCCCTCGCCGTGCTCCGGATCCTGGCCGTTGGCGATGAATACTTTGTTCTCCCAAATCACCGGCGTGGCGATCACCTCGTTGCGCGTCTTGGGCCACACCGAGTCCTTCGGGTTCATGTCGAACTCCCAGAGCTTCTTACCGGTCTCCGCTTCGTAACCGCGCACGAAACCATCGCCCTCGCCCATCACCACCTGCACCACATCGCCGACCTTGCCCACCGCGGGTGACGACCATTGCCCGTGCAGGATGCGCTCGCCCACGTTGTTCACTTCCCAAACCTTCTTGCCTGTGTTCTTGTTCAGCGCGATCATCGACGGCGCGCGCGGCGATGGAATATGGACATGGCTTTCGTCCTGCCCGTTGGCGGTGCCCGCGAACACCAGGTTGCCGTAGGAAACCGGCGACGAGTTCGACATGTTGTGCGGTGAGGAACCCACTTCCTCGATCATGTCGTACTTCCAGATGACCTTCGGCCCGCCGCTGCCATCGCCGTGCGTATCCAGGCACATCACTTCGCAGCGGTTGGTCACGTAATACAGGCGGTCGCCCTCCACCAGCGGCGAGGAGCACACGCCCTGGAACGGCCAGTCCAGCGCGCGGCCGGCGGCCAGTTTCGCATTGGCTTGCTGCCACAGGAACTTGCCATCCGATTCGCGGAAGCACATCAGGACGCCGCGGTCGCCGGGCTCTTTCGGGTTGCGCACCAGTTCGTTGTTGGTTCCCGCGTAGACCTGGCCGCCCGCAACCACGGGATTGCCGTAGCTCTGCGAACCGAGTTGCGCCATCCACTTCACGTTCTTCTTGGTTTTGATATCCCAGGTGGTGGGAATGCCCTTCATGAAAGACAGCATGTTGCGGTCGGGTGTACCGCCCCACATGGGCCAATCTCCCGTGCCGGGATCGGACGCGAACAATACCCAAAGCGAAATGGGGAGACAGATCAAAGCGAGCAGGATGGCGCGTTTCATTGATTTGGGGTCACTTTAAAGTTGTCGAAGTACACTCCAAACTGGGCGTCGGCGAAGAGGCCGGGACTGCCCTGTTTGTTGGGGATGGGGTCCGTCCGATCGATGAGCCACGCATCCGGCTCGGGATCGGCGACCGCCCAGGCTTTGCCGCGAATGCGCGTTTTGCCGTCGGCTGTATTCTCTACGCGCAGCTTCAGGCGATACCAGGTATCCGGCTTCCACTCGAACGGCGCGGATACGGCGCGCGCCACTTCCGGCTGCCAGGAGTTCATTTCCAGGCGCTGGTTGTTGCCGAACGCCACCAGCGTGTAACGCTGCGCCACGATGCCGGCATCGCCCATCTGGCGGCGCTTTTCGTTGATACGAATGTCGGCCTCCACCGTGTAGTTGGACCAGGTCGAAGGTCCCATGAAGACGCGCATGCGTTTGAAGAGCGTGTCGGTGGGCTGCTTTTCGAGCACCTTCTGGCCATCCAGCAGGCTCACCTGGAAGCGGCCGGCCTGCGCGCTGACCCATTGCGGCGGCAGAGTGCCGGCGGCGTAAGAATCGAACGTTTCGTTCCAGGGCAGCGGCGGGATGACACGGGCGCGCGCCTCGCCGGTGAGGCTGCCCACTGTGGCCTTAATCAACCCTGCCTGGCCCACGGGATCGGCCGACACGGCGAACTTGCCATCCGCGACGGTTCCCTTCAGGTGATCGAGCGACCATGTAGCGGACTTGTCCTCGCGCAGAAAACGGCCGGCGGCGTCGAACAGGCGCGCGTGCAATTCCACCGTCTGCCCCGGCTGCAGCACCAACTCGGTCGGCTCCACTTGCACCCACGCCGGATCGCCTTGCCCCGGCTCCATCGTTTGCACCACCGGCTTCCACGGATGCCCCGCGGTCTTCTTCGGACCGATGGCGTACAACGTATCGCTCGACACAAAGTAGACCCGCCCGCGCGCCACGGCTGCCGCGGCCACTACCGGCTCGGGAATCTTCTGGGACGTAAGGCCGTTATCGCTTAGGGGCAGCTCCACTTCGCTCAGCACGTCGCAGCGGTCGGCGTGCGGACGCAGGATGTAGAACTTGCCGCTCTCACTGCCGATATAAACTTTGCCATCGGCAAACACCGAGGACGCTTTCTGCACCGTGCCCAGGTTCTGCTTCCAAAGCTGGCGCCCGGTCTCGACATCGAAGGCGAAAAGGTTGCCGCTGTTGTCGGCCTGGTAGATGCGGTCTCCATCGATCACCGGCGAGGAGAAGCCGCCCTCAAATCCCGGCACCGCCCACTTGATGGCATCCTTGCCCAGCTTGCCCCGGCGGGTGGCGTCGAAGGCGAAGAGCATGCCCCGCTCGTTGCTGTCCAGGTTTTCGTCGCCATGCGAGGCGATGGCATATTTGCCATTCATCACGATGCCGGTGTTGAGGCCGCGCTTGGCGATCACCAGGTTGAAAACCGGCTCACCGGTCTGCGGCTTCATGGCCAGCGCGGCGCCATCGGACCCGCCGGCCAACAGCAGCCGCGTCCCGTTGACGGTGGCGATATTCATCGGGCCATAGCTGGTATCGTACGGGCGCCCGCCAGGCGTGCTGATCCATACGATATCGCCGGTGCGCTTATTGAGCGCGATGAAGCGTTGCGTGCGGTTGGCTTGCGTACCCCAGGTGGAGGTGGGCGTCGAAACGATCACCAGGTTGCCGTCGATGATCGGCGAAACCGTGCGTCCGCCGTGCGTGGTGAAGGGCGAGAACTCTTCCGTGATGGAACGCTCCCAGAGCTTCTGGCCGTCTTTCGTGAGCGCGGTCACCAGGTTGTTAACGGCGAAACTGTAGACGTTGCCGGTCTCGGGGTCGGCGACCGGCGAGGCCCAGCCCACGCGATGCGCGGGCACGTCGCTTTGATACAGGGTGATCTTGTATTCCCAGAGCACCTTGCCGGTATCGGCATTGAAGCACATGAGGCGCTCCTGCTCGGTTTCGCGCGCGCCGGCAGTGTTCTCGAGGTACAGATGATCGCCGAGCACGACGGGAGTGGAGCGGCCGCCATAGGGCGCTTTCCAGGCCAGGCCCTGGCCGTCGAGCGACCATTTTTCGGGCAGGCCTTTTTCGCGGGAGATGCCGTCGCGGTCGGGTCCGCGCCAGTCCGGCCAATCGCCCACCGCGCCGGTTTGTTGGGCGAGGGCGACGGATGAAACGAAGAGGGGAAGGAGTGCGCAGCATCGTATCATGACAGATACCTATAAGGATACCCGGATTGTGGACGTGCGGGGACGGCGGCCGTTACTCGTTAGCCGTGTCAAAAGCGCGGACCGGTTGTACGATGTCGCCCGTGACTTCGAACGAATCCCTCATGCAACCCAGCCAGGACTGCTTGGGTGCGACGCTCGGGGGGAGCGTTTCGGCAACGGGTCTGCCACCGCGAGCGCTTCGCCGCACGTCTTCCAGCACCGCCAGGCAGATAGCCTTGAATTTTGTGCGAGTTCATGCATTTTTGATTCGTATCCAGCGATTTGCCGGCAATTGTTGCCTCCGGCTGGTTCCGGAACCCGGACCGGTTTCCCTGTAGCCAGGCTGTACAAGACATCCGGGCAGAGATCGACACCGTTAGGCCAGACGATCGTGCCCGCTTCGGAGTCAACCCGGACCCGTTTGAAAAACTCCAAATCCTGCAGGGGAACGAAGACCCCGCCACGACCGGCGATCCGTCCCCTCAAGTCAACCTCGCGCGTAGTCCCGTCGGTGAAACTCAACTCGAGGCGGTACTCTCCGGCGTGCCGAACCTCCTTTACGCGTGGAAACATCATAACCCCCTATTCCAAAGGCCGAATCCGCTCTGCCGGCTGCTCATCGTGTTCTCGATAGGATCGATCGCGATCTGCGCCTCATTCTCAGAATATCGCGTGGAAAGTGCGGTGGAAGCGGCTGATCTCGGGTATTCGACCATAGTCCTACCAACCGGCCTCTCGTGTCCGGCCCCCCTCCACGACGGGCTTGCACTGGGTGATTGGTGACTTGAGGCTGGCATGCGCCGCGACAGCCCAGGGTGCGGCCGCACGTGGTAACCTTTTCACATGCTGGGTCGCGGACTTGCTGCTTCTCTCTTTCTCCTCTTTGGCACGCTCGCCTGGGCCGCCGACTGGCCGCAGTGGCGCGGGCCGAACCGCGATGGAATCTCCTCGGAAACGGGGCTGCTGGAATCCTGGCCAAAGGGCGGGCCGCCGCTAGTCTGGAAGATCCAGGGACTCGGGGAAGGCTACTCTTCCGCCGCGGTGGCCGGCGGCCGGCTGTTCATCCAAGGTCAGCATGGCGACGAGGAGTACGTGCTGGCGTTCGACGCGAACACGGGCCAACAATTGTGGCGCACCCACACTGGCATCTCGTTCCACGAATCGCGCGGACATGGGCCGCGCAGCACTCCCACCGTGGATGGCGACCGCCTCTACGCGCTGGCCGCCGACGGCATGCTGGTGTGCCTGGAGACGGCCACGGGCAAGACCATCTGGGGTTATAACATCGTGGACCACTTCCACGGCCGGGTGCCGCATTGGGGGATCAGCGAATCGCCGCTGGTGGACGGAGACCGCATCATCGTGACACCGGGCGGAGCCGGCGCCGCGGTCGTGGCGCTCGACAAGACTAGCGGCAAGCCGCTGTGGCAATCGCAAAGCGACTCGGCTGGCTATTCGTCGCCGATGATCTACGATGCGGGCGGTTCCCGCCGGGTGGTGGTTTTCACCGCCGATGCGGCCATGGGCCTGGACCTCGCGAGCGGCAAACTGCAGTGGCGCTACGAGCGGGTGGCCAATGGCACGGCCAACATCGCCACGCCGATCGTGCATGGCGGCGAGATTTTCCTATCGTCGGATTACGGCACGGGCTGCGTGCTGCTGAAGGCCGGCGGCGGCGACGCCGCGGAGGTGTATTTCAATCGCAACATGCAGAATCACTACAGCACTTCGGTGCTGGTGGGCGATTACTTGTACGGATTCTCCGCGAGCATCCTGACGGCCATGAAATTCGAGACCGGCGACGTGGCGTGGCGCGACCGCAGCGTCGGCAAAGGGTCGCTGATTTACGCGGACCGCCATTTATATGCCCTGGGTGAAGAGGGCGTGGTGGGACTGGTAGAGCCCACCCCGGATGGCTACCGCGAAATATCGCGCTTCGAGATTTCCAAGGGCGCGTATCCCACATGGAGCCAGCCCGTGATCGCGAATGGGAAGCTGTATTTGCGGGAACAGGACAACCTGTATTGCTACAACGTGAAGAAATGAAAATCGCACGGTACGCGCTGCTGGTCTGTGTTTGCTCCGGCCTGGCCATGGCGGAAGACGGCTGGACCCAGTTTCGCGGACCCGCGGCCGGAGTCGCTGAAGACGCCGCGCTCCCCGAAACATGGAGCGCCACTTCCAACGTCGCGTGGAAGCTCGACATTCCGGGCCGCGGCTGGTCGTCGCCGGTGGTCGCGGGCGACCGCATTTTTCTCACCTCGGTGATCGCCGCCCAGCCCGAAGAACCACCCAAGAAAGGCCTCTACTTCGGCGGCAATCGCGAAGCGGCGCCGCCCGACGAGCACCGCTGGATGGTCTATTGCGTCGATTGGAAGACCGGCAAGATGCTTTGGGAGCGCGAAGTGCATCGGGGACAGGCGCCCGCGCGGCACTTGAAGAACAGCTACGCTTCCGAGACGCCGGTGACCGATGGCGAGCGCGTCTACGTCTATTTTGGCAGTGTGGGCGTGTTCTGCCTCGACCGCGACGGCAAGGCGCTCTGGTCGCAGCCGCTGGGACCGTTCCGCATGCGCTTCGGCTGGGGCGCGGCGTCGTCGCCCGTGCTGCACCAGGGCCGCCTCTACATCGTCAACGACAACGACGAGCAATCCTTCCTGGAGGCCCTGGACGCCAAGACCGGCAAACAGATCTGGCGCGTGGCGCGCGACGAGGGCAGCAATTGGGCCACGCCGTTCGTTTGGGAAAGCGGAAAGCGCACCGAGATCGTGACGGCCGGCACGCGGCGCATCCGCGCCTACGATCTGGATGGCAAGCTGCTTTGGGAACTGGGCGGCATGTCGTCGATCGCCATCCCCACGCCGTTCGCGAAATTCGGGCTGCTGTATGTTACGTCGGGCTACGTGGGCGACCAGGTGCGGCCGATCTACGCTGTGCGGCCCGGCGCGTCGGGCGACATCAGTCTGAAGGGCGACGAGACCAGCAACCAATTCGTGGCCTGGTATCAGCGGCAGGGCGGGCCTTACAACCCGTCGCCGCTGGTTTACGGAGATTACTATTACACGCTGATGGACTTCGGCTTTTTGACCTGCCGCGACGCGCGCACCGGCGCGGAGATCTACGGCAAGCAGCGCATCAATGCGGCGGGCGCGTCGTTCACCGCTTCGCCCTGGGCATACAATGGCAAGATCTTCGCGCTCAGCGAAGACGGCGACACCTACGTGATTCAGGCCGGGCCGGAGTTCAAAGTGCTGGCGAAGAACTCGCTCGACGAGATGTGCATGGCCACACCCGCTGTGTACCGGTCGAGCCTGATCGTGCGTACGGCGTCGAAGCTCTACCGGATCGAGAAAGCGAAGTAGCCGTGCGACTGCTGGCCGCAATCCTTCTGGTCGGATGCCTGCACGCGGCGGACGACTGGCCGCAGTTCCGCGGAAATCCGCAATTGACGGGCGTGGCCACCGGCCCGGTTCCCGCCACGCTCAAGCTGCTGTGGACCTACGAGGCCGGCGACGGCATCCAATCGTCGGCGGCCATTGCCGATGGCGCCGTTTACGTGGGCGTGGAGTCCGCGGATTTGCTGGCTATCGATCTCGCTACCGGCAAACTGCGCTGGAAGTATCACGCCCAGGATGGCATCGACGAATCGTCGCCGCTAGTGCACGATGGGGTGGTCTACGTGGGCGACATTGCGGGCACGCTGCATGCCGTGCGCGCGGCGGACGGCAAAGCGGTCTGGACCTTTAAGACCGAGAGCGAGATCCGGTCTTCGCCGGTGGTCTCGGGCGACCGGTTGTTCATCGGCTCCTACGATGGCAACCTGTACTGCCTTTCTTTAAAGGATGGCAAGGTGATCTGGAAGTTCACCACCAGCAATTACGTGCACGCCACGCCGGCCATCGCCGCGGGCCTGATCTACATAGCCGGCTGCGACGAGATCTTTCGCGGGCTGCGGATCGCGGACGGCAAGGAGATGTTTCATTTCGATTCGGGCGGTTATACGGGCGCTTCGCCTGCGGTGCAGGGCGGATGGGCGTTTTTCGGCACGTTCAACAACGACGTGGCGGGCGCGGATTTGACTCGGAAGCGGGTCGCCTGGCGCTATGAGAACCCGCAGCGGCAGTTTCCTTTCTATTCGTCGGCAGCCGTAACGGGCGACCGCGTGGTGCTGGGCGGGCGCGACAAGGTGGTGCATTGCTTAAACGCCAAAACCGGAAAGGCAATCTGGACGTTCGCCACCCGCGCGCGTGTGGATTCGTCGCCGGGCATCGCGGGGGAACGCGTCTATATAGGTTCCAACGACGGCCGGTTCTATGTGCTGGATCTGGCGACTGGGAAAAAACTTTGGGAGTTCGAGGCCGGCGCGCCCCTTTCCGCTTCGCCCGCGATTGCCGCGGGGCGCATCGTGATCGGCTCGCAGGATGGCAAGCTGTACTGTTTCGGAGCTTGAGTCGATGACGAAACCCGTGAAAGAAGACCGGCGCCTGGTCCGGCTCACCAAAATCTGTCTCGCGCTGCCCGAGGCCACCCGGTGTTGCCAGGGCCGGCACGCGGGTTTTATGGTCGGGAAAAAGACTTTCGCGTGGTTTCTCGACGATCATCACGGCGATGGCATTGTGTCTGTCAGTTGCAAGGTGCTGCCCGGCGACAATAAGGCTCTGGCATCCGCGCAGCCCGAGCGCTTCTACCTGCCCGCGTACATGGCGCACAACGGTTGGGTGGCGCTGCGCCTGGATGTGGGCGAGATCGACTGGGAAGAGGTAGCTGAACTGGTCGCCTGCAGTTACCAACTGGTGGCGCCCAAACGGTTGGCCGCGCTGTTGAAGGTCGAGGAGTGACACCACCGCTCGAAACGCCGCGTTTGCTGCTGCGGCCGTTGGAATTGGCAGACGCGGAGCAAGCCCAACCGCTCTTTGCGCAATGGGAAGTCGTGCGGTATCTGACGAATCAGGTGGCGTGGCCTTTTCCGCCCGACGGAGTCGATACTTATTACCGCGATGCCGCCATGCCGGCGGCGGAGCGCGGCGACGCGTGGCATTGGACTCTGCGGCTGAAGAGCGAGCCCGAGCGCCTGATCGGCTGTATCAGCTTGATGAAGGGCCGGGAGATCAACCGCGGCTTCTGGCTGGGCGCGCCGTGGCATGGCCAGGGCTTCATGAGCGAGGCGTGCGAGGTGGTGACCGACTACTGCTTCGAGACGCTGGGCTTTCCGTTGCTGCGGGCTCCGAAGGCCGTGGCGAATACCGCGTCGAGGCGCATTTCGGAGCGGCAGGGCATGCGCATCGTCGAAACCAAAGAGAGCGATTATGTTTCGGGCCGGCTGCCTACGGAAGTGTGGGAGATTACGGCGGAGGAGTGGCGGGCGCGCAAGGCTCGGAGGGCTTGATCGACCCCTCGGCGTCACGGTTCCCGACCCCGACCACTCCGCGGGCGAAAATAGATTCATCACTGTTCGTTTGTCGAATCGAGGCAAATTGCTCATGGTTGCTCACGCAGAACGGCGCCAACGGGTCCGGATCATCAGCGCCCGGAAGCTGAGCCGGGGGGAAAAGAGAGCCTAAGAAGAAAAACTATGAAGAAAACTAAGGCCAAGATGAGCGACGAGTTGCGACCCGAATATGATCTTCGCCAACTGCTCAAGGGAGGCGTGCGCGGCAAGTATGCGAAGCGGTACCAAGCTGGGACGAATATCGTCCTCTTGGACCCGGATGTCCGTAAGGCTCTTGACAGTGAAAAGGGCGGTGAATGATGCATTGCGACTGGTTATTCAGTTGCGTAAGGCGCTCCCTCCCGGCGGCGGCGAACACCCGCGCGGAGCAAATATGACATGAAGGCCTTTCCCAGAGAACGCTTCTCTTCGGATGTGACGCTTACGCCGGAACGGGTCTCCGCCTATGCGAGTGCCGCGGGCGACACCAATCCGGTTCACCACGATTCGACTTTTGCGGCGGCCACCCGCTACGGCCGGCCCATAGCTAGTGGCACATTTACCACGGCGCTGCTGCTGGGCCTGACTGCATCGCACTATTCCGAGAGGGCGGCGATGGTGGGCCTGGAGTTCTGGGTGCGCTTCCGGCGCCCGATCTACGCCGACGAGACCATTCGTCTGGAGTGGCTGGTGGTTAAGGTGACACCGAATCCGAAGCTCGCTGGAGACGTCGTCGAACTGCGCGGACGCATCCGGAATCAGAGTGGCGATACCGCCTTGGGCGCCAAGGGCAGGATCCTGGTAACCGAGCGTTTATAGAAAACGATCACTCCGGCAACTTCTCCTGCTGCGGCTCCGGCAGCCAGAAGCTGGAGGCGAACCCCACCGCGTAGACCAGCAGCGCGACGGCGCTGGCCGCATAGGCGAGCTTGGTGAACGGAGTCGCGCCCGGCATCCGGTTGGCGAGTTCGGTGGTCAACAGCGCGGCCGAGGTGCCGATCATGCGACCGCCGATATTGGCGGCGAAGCTTTCGCCCGTGCCGCGCAGGTGCGTGGGGTACATCCTCGGCAAATAATTGCCCCAGAAGCTGAACTGCGCCACGGTCAGCAGCCCGGCCAGAAAGATGCCCATCTCCGTCATACCCAAATCGTGCGTGGCCGGATAGAAGAACACGAACGGCACCAAAAACAGTCCCGGAAATTGAAAGACTCGCAGCAGCTTCCGTCGGCTGACGATGCGGATGGCCAGAAACGCCAGTATCACCCGGCCCAGCAGCCCGCCCATTTCCTGCAAGAACTGCACCTTGCTCACGATTTGCTCCTGCGCGGCGCGCGCCAGATGCACCACCTGCGGCAAGCCCGGCACGATGCGCGGAATGTGCTGGATCGCGCCGAAAGCCGCGCCGTAGCTGCATGCGAACATCAGGGCCGTGAGCAGGGTAATCTTGCGATATTCCGGCCGGAACAGTTCGGCGAAGCTGGGCCGCTTCAGCGTCCCCGCCAGTTTCTTCTCCTGCCACGCGGGCGATTCCGGCAGGAACGGCCGGATCACGATCAGCGGAATCGCCGGGATGACGCCGGAAATCAATGTATAGCGCCAGGCTTCATGCGCGCCGTGGATGGCCGGCAGCGATTTGGAGTAGGTCACGGCCACGTAGTAGGCGGCGCTGATCAGCAATCCGCCGATCGACGAGAAGGCCTGCGTATAGCCCAGAACGGATTCGCGCTGCTTCGCGTCGGGGAACAATTCCGCCAGCCAGGCCACGGCGGCTACGAATTCCACGGAAACGCCGATGAAGGTAGTGCAGCGCAGCAGCAGAAGCGCACCGACCGAGGTGACCAGTCCCGAGGCCAGAGCCGAGAAAGCGTACAGCAGGATGCTCCAGACCAGCACGCGGCGGCGGCCGAGGCGATCGGTGAGGTATCCGCCCAGCAGGCCGAAGATACCGCCTGCCACCGCTGGGATGTAGAACAGCAGGCCCACCCAATGATTGAAATCCGGCGTGCCCGGCTTCACCTTGGCGATCTCCATCAGGGCCGGCCGCACGATCAGCGGCAGGACCAGCAAGGCGTAGGTGTCGAACGCGAAGCCCACGGCGGCCATGGCGCAAATGACCCATTGCACAGGGGTGAGGCGGGGAGCGGCGGCTGGCGATTGGGCCATGTTTAGAGGTGTCCTCTCAATTTTTCCGAATTTCAGGTAGTATGGCATAGTTGGGCTGAGGATTTCATCGGATGGAACAAACCGCGGTGGTAGACAAGAAAATGGGGGGGAAGCGTTCCAAAATGTGGATCGTATTCGTGATTGGCGCAGTACTCGCGTGGGGTGTCTACGGACCCGCGCTACATAAGGGGCAGACGCAGCTCGGCAATCCGCTAAAGGCGCTGCTGTGCGTGGGATTCGCCTATTTTCTGATTGGCGTTCTGGTGCCCGTGGCGGGGCTCTCGTCGCAGGGCGGATTCAGCGGCTTCAATGCGGGCGGCTCCGTCTGGTCGACCATTGGAGGCGCGCTGGGCGCGCTGGGAGCCGTTTGCATCATCTGGGCGTTTAAGACGGGCGGGCTTCCGAATATCGTGATGCCGCTGGTGTTCGGAGGAGCGCCGCTGGTGAATGTGGTGGTCTCCATGTCCATGCATCCGCCGAAAAACGCGCCGAATCCGCTGCTTTACGTGGGGTTTCTGCTGGCGGCGCTGG
Source organism: Bryobacterales bacterium (assembly GCA_963707465.1). Lineage (GTDB taxonomy): Bacteria > Acidobacteriota > Terriglobia > Bryobacterales > Bryobacteraceae > Bog-159. Next base: position 620,523 of record CAVPQK010000027.1, on the reverse strand, counting down.
GCGGCGGGATCGTGCTGTACTACAAACCTTCGTAGGGCAAAGCCGGGCGATGCTGGCGGCGCGCTACTTGCCGATCGAGTACAGAAACTTGGCCGTGCGAATCAGGATGTGGTTATCCGAAATTGCCGGCGAGCTGAGCGTGTAATCGTTCAAATCGTTCTCCGCCAGAACTTCGAATTCGGGACCGGCCTTGACCACCGTGGTCAAGCCCTCCTCGTTGGTGACATAGAGCTTCCCGTCCGCCAGCACCGGCGAGGCGCTATAGGTGGCGGGCTTGATGCGCTTGCCGCCCCAGATCTCTTCGCCGGTCTTCGCGTTCAGGCACCAGAGAATGCCGCGATCGTTGACCGAATAGAAATATTTGCCGTCGGTGACAGGCGTGGGAACATCCGGCCCATTCATGAACTCCCACAACTTGTGCGACTGGGAAACATCACCCCGCCCGCCGGCGCGAAACGCCATCAGCGGCTTCACCCGCGTGGGCGCGTAGACCACGTCGTCATACACCACCGGCGAGGCGATGATCCGCTGGGCGGGGTTATTGCTCGGATTGAAGCCGTTGGCGCGCCACAATTCCGCCCCGGTGGCGGGATCGTGGCCCGTCAGGCAATCGCCGCCGGTGACCACAATCTCCACGTGATTGCCATAGCGCAGCAGTGTGGGCGTGGTGTAGGAATCGGGCGATTCGCGCACCGCGTCCGTCGGGCGGATCACGCGCCACACCGTCTTGCCGGTTTTCTTGTCGATGCGCAGGACGTACGACGGATCGTGCGTCTTCATCCCATGCAGCACCTGGACGTACAGCGCATCTTCATAGAGCAAAGGCGACGACGCGTAGCCCCAATTGAGCCCGAACTTGCCGTAGTCCTTCTGGATGTCGCGCACCCATAGCTCGTTGCCCTTGAAGTCGAAGGCCTTCAGCACGCCGATGCCGGTCATGGCATAGACGCTCTGGCCGTCGGTGACGGGCGAGGGCGACGACATGTTCTGTTTGTTGATTTTGTAATTTCCGGTGGTGATGAGCTTCTTCCAGATGGGCGTCCCCTTGGCCTTGTCGACGCACCACAGGTACAGGTTGTCGCCATCGGCCACGTTCAGGAAAACGCGATTGCCCCAGGCGATCGGCGTGGCGCCGGATTTGGCGGGCATCTCCAGTTTCCAGGCGATGTTTTCCGTGGCGTTCCAATGCAGGGGCAAATTCGTTTCGGTGCTGACGCCGTTCAAGGTTGGGCCACGCCATTGCGGCCAGTTTTCGGCCGGCGCGGGCAGGGAAGCTACGGCGAGGAACACGGCAAGCGATGGCCAGGTGCGCACGGTTGTCCTCCCAGATACTCAGAAGGATACCACGGTGGAGCGGTTTTGAAGTCAGCGATATTTAGGATCATAAAGACCGCTTCGTCCATAGTCCTCATGCAGCGGGAACGATCACGAAGGGTGTCGGCGGTCTCCCGCCCGGCGGGCACGCCGAATTGACGGTGGCTCCACATTCCCGCGCGTTTCGGGAATCCTGGAGCGCAATGTATAATCGGTCGACATGCCCAAATACGTTATCGAACGAAACATACCGGGAGTCGGCAGCCTTCCCCCAGAGGAATTGCAGGCCATCTCCCAGAAATCCTGCGGCGTCCTGCGCAGCATGGGACCACAGATTCAGTGGCTCCACAGCTACGTGACGGGTGACAGGATCTACTGCGTCTACATCGCGCCCGATGAGCAGTCCGTTCGCGAGCACGCCGAGCGGGGCGGCTTTCCCGCCGATCGAATCAGCGAAGTGATCAGCATGATCGATCCGACCACGGCGGAGACGCATACGGCCCGCGCGACAGCCACCGATTGAGTGCCAGAGCAGGCCCTACGCTACTGCACGTTCACTGCATACGGCATCATGCGCAGCAGCCCGCCCTTCGCCCACAGTTCGGGCGGCCAATACTTCACGAATTGCCGCAAGCGCGACTCGACGGCGCTCTCCGGCGCGTGCCCAAACAGCACATCCAGAATGCTGCGCCGCGCCGGATACATCACGATTGTGACATTCTCGGAAGCCGGTATGCGCGCCTTCTGTTTCACCAGCTCGAGGGCCCGGTCGAGCCCGCCCAATTCGTCCACCAGGCCGTTCGCTTTGGCCTGGCCGCCGAGCCACACACGGCCCTGCGCCAGCGGTTCGATCCGGTCAAACGGGCTGCGCCGCGCCTGGGCGACTTTGGCCACGAAGTCGTGATAGTTGGCGTCAATGCCTTCCTTCAACTTGGCCAGTTCCACGGGCGAAAGGTCGCTGTAATCCGAATCGATGGCCGCAAAGCGCCCGCGCGCGATCATATCCTTGGTGACGCCCAACTTATCGTAAAGCCCGTGCAGATTAGGCTTGCCGAACACCACGCCGATGGAGCCGGTGAGCGTGCCGGGATACGCCACCACGGGATCGCCGGTCATGGCCATGTAGTAGCCGCCGGACGCGGCCGTGTCCGACATGGAGATCACCGTGGGCTTCTTCTTGCTGAGAAGGTTCATTTCGCGCCAGATCTCATCGGAGGCCACGGCGTCGCCGCCGGGTGAATCGATCCGCACCACCACTCCATCCAGGCTGGCATCGCCGGCCAGGCGCCGCAACAGCTTGTTGAAACCAGACGCCCGGATGCCATCGTCGGAAGCGCCCTCATCTTCGGCGGAGCCCCGCGTGATGGTCCCGTCACCCACCAGTATGGCGATACGGTGGCGGCCTTCCAGACCGAGCGAATCGGGCGAAACCTTCTGATACCGGCCGGCCGAAAGCTTATGCAACTCGCCCGTGTTCACTTTCTGCTGCAGATCGGCGAACATCTGATCTTCGTAGCGCAACTGGTCGACCAGGCCGTCCTCAAGCGCGGCGTTGGCCAGAAACGGTCCCTGATCGATCAGCGCGCGCACGTCCTCGGGTGTTTTCCGCCGCGCCTGCGCGATATGGCCTACCATTTTACTGTAAAGGTCGTCCACGATGCCGGTCATTACCTCGCGGGTTTCCGGACTCATGGACGTACGCGTGAACATGTCGCCGAAATCTTTGTACTTGCCATCGTGCTCCACCTGTACGTCGACGCCGAGCTTATCCAGCGTGTTCTTGAAGTACATGAGCTCGACGCGCATGCCCTTGATATCCACCCAATCCGTCGGGCCCAGATAGATGCGATCGGCGGCGGAAGCCAGGTAATACTCGCGGGCGCTGGGAGTTTTCAGAAAGGCGAACAGCGGCTTGCCGGATTTCTTGAACCGCTCCAGATCGGCGCGGAATTCTTCGAGCTTTCCCCAGCCCACGCCGAGCGATTCCGGTTCCAGCACCACGGCTTTGATGCGCGCATCCACGGCGGCTTTGCGCAGCGTCATCCAGACGCCCTCCACGGTGGGAGCCGGACGCTCCGCAAAGGCGCCGAACGGAACTTCCACCGGTGGGCGTTCGGGAATGTCACCCGAGAGCTGGAGCTGCAGCACAGAGTTTTGGGCGACGGTGGGAGGCGCTTCGCGGAAGGATCGCGCCAATGCGAAGAAGATCAGGAGCAAGCCTAGGACACTCAGGACCGCGCCGGTAATCAGGCCAAACAGGAACTTCGCCATGGTACTTCCGACGTTAGCACAGAGGGGATAAAGAAGACAGGAGACAGGAGACAGGAGTCAGGAGTCAGGAGGACGGCAGCTACTTCCCTGGGTAATACCCTTCGCGGGTTTGAACAGTCACGTTCTTCCGGCTGGTGGTCAGAGTGATGGTGCGATAGCCGGTCTGGGTCGCCGGCTGATCCGACGTGTAACCGAGGCTATACTGATTGCGCAACTCTTCCTCGATCCGGCTGTAGATGGTATCGATCGGCAGCTTCTTGGACACTTCGAAGTAGGTTCCGCCGGTCTCCTTTGAGATCCGCTTGAGTATCTTCTTGCCGTCGGGACGCTCTTCCTGCTGCCTTCCGCCGCCGCGTCCCATGCCGCCGCCCCGTCCCATACCACCGCCGCCCATACCGCGTCCGAAGCCCTGGAAGCCTTCGTTCGAAGCGAAGTAGATGGAGTACATCAATGTGTCGGAACGCTGGGCGGCTTCGATAGCTTCGGTAATCGAGACCTTGCTGCCCCGGTCTACGCCGTCCGAGAGAATCACGGCCGCTTTACGGCCTTTCTGCTTTTTCATCAGGTCGTCGCCGGAAGCCAGGTAGACGGCGTCGTAGAGCAAAGTGCCTCCGCCGTGACGCGAGCCGCCGCTTCTGCCCCCGCGCCCGCCTCCTCCACCACCCGGATAGCCGCCGCCTCCACCACCACTGCCGCCCTGCTGCTGCTGGGAGTCGTCCTGATTCACTTCGAGCTCATGCAGCGCCTTGTTCAGCTTCTGGCGGGACCCGGTGAAATCCTGCAGCAGCTCCACCTGGTGGTCGAAGTGGGCCACGAACGCCTGGTCTTTGTCTTCGCGCAGAACGTGCTCAAAGAAGGTGTAGCTGGCGGAGCGCTCCGCATCGATCACGGTGCGCTGGCTGCGGCTGGTGTCGACCAGCAGGCCGAGGGTCAGCGGCAATCCGCCTTCGTGCGAGAAATAACGGATGACCTGTGGATGTCCGTCTTCCTGAAGGGTGAAATCATCCTTGCCGAGGTCTGTGACGATATGGCCATCCTTATCGCGCGCGGTGGCAAACAGATTGACCAGGTTGACGTCCGTCGTGAAGGTGGGGCTGGGCTGGGTGGGCGGGGCCGGGGCGCTCTGCTGCGCGAGCAGCCGCTTTGCCGCCGGAAACAGGGGCAGCAGAGTGAAGAGGCGGCGCCGGGAAACGAGGATTTGCATGCCATGGTTAACGATGCGTCCGCCGATTGGCTGGTTACATCCCACTGGCCTATGCTCCGGACAGGATGGTCTCAAACCGGCGGTTTACTTCGCGCAGGTACGATTCGCCGCCGCCTTCCAGCTCCACCGTGGCCGTGCCATGGTATCCGATTTCGCCCAGCGCTTTATGGACTTCGAGCCAATCGATGTCGCCGTCGCGCAAGGGCACGAATTCGGCCTGCATCTTGCGGAAACGGAAATCCTTGATGTGCAGCTTCGCGATGCGCGGGCCCACAATGCGTATCCAATCCTGCGGATAGCCGGTCAGCACCACGTTCCCGACGTCGAAATAGGAACGCACCCAGGGGCTTTTGAAATCGTCGATATACTTCGCGTATTCGAGCGGGCTGAGCAGAAACTTGTTCCAGACTTCCTCGATGGCAATGATGACTTTCAACTCCTCCGCCATGGGGATCAGCTTCCGGATCTGCTGCTGGGAGCGCGTCCAGGCTTCCTGGTAGCTGGTTTGCGGATTGACCACGGCGGGCACCAGCAGCACCGTCTCCGCCCCCCAGAAATGCGCGTTGCGCAGGCTGGTTTCCATGCCTTTGACGCTCTCGGCGACCACCGCCGGATCCGCCGAAGACAGCGGATATTTCCAGTGCGCCATGTTCATCACGGAATGAATAGGCAGCCGGGCCGATTCCGATGCCTTCTTGATTTCGTCCGCCGTGCGTTCGTCCGGCGTGGTGGGGCACTCCGTAGCTTCGAAGCCCGTATCCTTGGCCAGTTTGAAGCGATCGGCGATGCTCAGCGATTTCGGAAGCATCTCGAAGAGCACGGCTTTGCGGATGGGCAGGCGGTTGCCGGATGCGGCGGATGCCAGCGCCGGCAGCGCGGCGGCGGCCACGAAGTCTCTTCTGGTCATGCGAGTTTCACTCCGATCTCGGCGGCAACTTTTTGGATATGGCGCTTGCCCTCATCGTACTCTTCGGCGGTCTTCAGGTGTTCGAGCATCAGCGGCGTTTCGATCGGCAGCCGCGACAGCTCGTTTAAGTATGTCCGGTAGTCGACCTCGCCGCGGCCCGGAATCACTTCCTGGAAATGGACGTTCAACTCCACGATCCACGCCAGGTCCTTGGCGTGGCAGGAAACGATCCAGGGGCCCAGTTTGCGGAAGCAATCGGCGATCACTTCGCTGTTGCGATAGAAGCGCTCCGGCGAGTTGATCACGTTGCAGACATCCAGGTGCACGCCGAAGGCGGGACGGTCGACAGCTTTGATCAGCTTCAAGTACGTGTCCGGGCCATCGGGCAGCGCCCAGCCCATGGCTTCGATGGTGAACTTCGTCCGTTTCGGTTTGATTTCGTCGATCACATGGCGACAGTTATCGACCGTGGCGTCGAAGAACTGCTGCGAGAGATTTTTCGGATTGGGTCCGTACCAGACCGTGGGATTGTAAGAGCCGGCGATATCCACGCAGCAGCGTGCGCCGGCGGCTTCGGCGAGGGCCATGCGCTCCACCACGTATGCGAGATTGGCGCGGCGCTTTTCGGTATCCGGGTCCAGCATGTTGACCCATGCGCCCACCTCGGAGATCACCACATCTTCGGCGGCGAAGGCTTTCTCGATGGCGCGCACGCGGACGGTGTCATCGGCTTTGGCCTGCGGGCAGTAAGCGGCGCTATAGCCCAGGCGGCGGTGCTCACGGGCCAGTTCGGCCGGATCTTCGCTCTTGAGGAATATCGGCCCGCCCAGGCGGACGGCCCGGCGTCCGTCTGCCTTGGCGGAGGCGGCCAGCGCGGCGGCGCCAGCGGCGACCAGGAACGACCGGCGATCGGTTCGCGTCATGCCCCGATTCTATCGCCTGGCGCCGGAGGGTGGCGAGGTTGACCTCGCCTCTGGAAAGTATTTCGAACCAACGGTACCAGGGTACTGCGCAGCGTTATGAGTGATACAATCGTTCGCCATGCGTACGTCCACCCGCCGCCACCTGCTTGCCGCCCTCGCCGCAGCGCCTTTTGTGAGCCGCATCCCGCGCGCCCGCGGCGCCTCCGACTTCGACCCGAATTTCGGCAGCGCTACCGATGCCGCGCGCGCCATCCGTACGGGCGCCATTTCGTCGCGCGAGCTCACCGCGCACGTCTTCGAGCGCATCCGCAAGTACAACGCCCGTGTTAACGCATTTGTCACGTTGGTGGAGGATCAGGCCATGGCGCGCGCACGCGCGGCGGACGAAGCCCTGGCGCAGGGCAAGCCCGGCGGCCCGCTGCACGGCGTTCCCATCCTGATGAAGGATGACAAGCAGACGGCCGGTATCCACTCCACCTGCGGCGCGAAGATGTACGAAAACAACGTACCCAAAGAGAACGCGCCGGCGGTCGAAAAACTGCTGGAGGCTGGCGCGATCATCGTGGGCAAAACCAATCTGCCGGAGTGGGCCAACGATTTTCAAAGCTACAACGATGTGGCCGGCACCACGAACAATCCATGGAATCCCGCGCGGACTTCGGGCGGATCGACCGGTGGCGGCGCGGCGGCCCTGGCCTGCGGCATGGGGTTTCTGGAACTGGGCAGCGACATCGGCGGATCCATCCGGACGCCGTCGCATTTCTGCGGCGTTTTCGGGCACAAGCCGACCATTGGCGTGATTTCCGACGAAGGCTTCGTCGATCCGCCGGGCGCAAATCCCGCACCGGACCGCCTTTCGGTGAATGGTCCGCTGGCCCGCACCCCGCAAGACCTGCTGCTGGGGCTGCGCATCGCGGGTGGACCGGTGGGCGCCGAGCGGATCGCGTACTCCTGGAAACTGCCGCCGGCGCGCGGCGCTCGGCTGCGCGATTACCGCATCGGCTACGTGGTGGACGATCCGTTTTGTCCCGTTGCGCCGGATGTGCGCCAGCAGTTGGAAAGAACGATCGACGCGCTCGGAAAAGCGGGCGCGCGCCTCGAGCAGGGCTGGCCCCGGGGGATGCGGATCGCCGAATGGTACGGCGCGTATTTCACCATGCTCGGCTCGGCGGTGCTGCCCAACGATGCTACGCCGCATCGCGCCTGGGGCGCGGCGGTGGGCGGGCAGTATGCCGCGCGCCACTGCTGGGCCGATTACTTTCGCGGCCACGATGCCTTCCTGATGCCCGTCGATTTCGTTACGGCGTTCCCGCACGACCACAGTCCGGACATGATGGCGCGCAAGATCGCCACGCCTGGCGGACCGCGGCCATACCTGGATATGCTGAAGTGGATCTTTCACGCGACCTTGACCGGCAATCCGGCCACGGTCTGTCCGGTGGGCCGCACGCCGGAAGGACTGCCTTGCGGCATCCAGATCCTCGGACCGTATCTGGAAGACGCCACCCCGATCGATATAGCGGGGCGGATTGCCGAGGTCACCGGCGGCTTCGCACCGCCGCCGGTAGACCAAGTTGGAGGGCGGGCAATCCTGCCCGCAGCCGGCTTTCAGCCGGCTCTGGCCGCCTAAAAGGCGGCTGCGGCCAAGATTGGCCGCCCTGCAATTTCTGCGCGGGTTTGGAGGAGACCCGTTGCTGGCGTGGACGCCTGCCCCACAAGCTGCGCGACAATGGTTCCAGTGATGACGGCGATCGAGGTTCCCGAGGATCTTGCCGGCCTCGACGAAGCCATTGCGCAGGTTCCCAACAATCCCGCCGTCTTCCTGTTGTGGCCGCGGGAAGGCGATCCGTACCTCGCCAAGACCACGCTGCTGCGGCGGCGCCTGTTGCGTCTGCTCAAAGAGCGCGAGAAGCCGTCGCGGCTGCTGAACCTCCGTCACACCGTGCGGCGCATCGAGTACACGCTTACCGGCTCGGCTCTTGAATCCGCTATCCAGATGTACGAGCTGGCGCGCCGGCATTTCCCCAAGACCTACCTCGATCTGCTGAAGCTGCGCATGCCCACTTACATCAAGCTGGTGCTCAGCAACGAATTCCCGCGCAGCCAGCTCACCACTCATCTGGGGCGCGCGCCCGCGCTCTATTTTGGTCCGTTCCGCAGCCGCGCTTCGGCCGAGAAGTTCGAATCGCAGTTCCTGGATCTGTTTCAGATGCGCCGCTGCCAGGAAGATCTGATACCCTCGCCGGAGCACCCCGGCTGCATCTATGGCGAGATGGGGATGTGCCTGCGCCCGTGCCAGCAGGTGGTGGGGCGCGACGAGTATCTGCACGAAACCGATCGTGTGGCGGAGTTCCTGAAGACCGGCGGGCATTCGCTGCTGGATATCATCGAGAGCGCGCGAGACCGCTACAGCGAAGACATGCTGTTCGAAGAAGCCGCCCGGCAGCACAAGCGCCTGGAGAAGGTCCAGGAGGTTCTAAAGCTGCGCGACGATCTGGCGCGCGACATCGGAAGGCTGCACGGCGTAGCCATCACGGCCTCCGCCGCGCCCAATTCCGTGGAGCTTTGGATCGTGCGGGAAGGGCAGTGGCAGGCGCAGCGGCGGCTGAGCTTCGAAGTCCTGGAAGGCAAGCCTGTCTCGCTCGACGGCAAGCTCCGGGAGACCTTCGCGACAATGCCCATGCGCCAACTCGCCACCCGCGAACGCCAGGAGTACCTGGCCTTGCTGGCGCGCTGGTATTATTCGAGCTGGCGGGACGGCGAATGGCTGCCCATCGAGGATCTCGCAAACCTGCCGTATCGGAAGCTGGTGCACGCGATTTCGCGCGTGGCGCAGCGCGATCTGCCGCACTGAGGGTGCGTTGGCTTAAGCTAAGGTGTTGGCCACGATTTTCTCTCCCGCGCCGCCCAGCCGCTGGTCCCGTGCCATGGACCCCTTTCGCAGCACGCTGCGCTACTGCATGCAAACGGAAGTGCATGTCTACGCCCTGGCCGTGGCCGCCAGCGTCCTGCTGTCGTTTTATCCCTTCCTGAACGTGATGCTGTCCTTCTGCCGCGACGTGCTCCGCTGGCCGGCCGCCGTGGACGCCATCAACCTGGCCATGAGCGACTACCTCCCTGGCGATCTGGCCGTATTCCTCAAACACAATCTTCCGTTGCGCGGCACGTTTCAGCCCGTCGCCATGCTGCTGTTGCTGGTCACCGCCAACGGCGTCTTCGAACCCCTGGAAGTGGCCCTGAACCGCGCCTGGGGCGTCACGACGAACCGCTCCTACCTGCGCAACCAGCTAGTCAGCCTGGGCATGATCTTCCTGTGCGGCGGGCTGGCCCTGCTGTCGCTGGTCCTCACCGGCATGAACGCCCAATGGGTGCGTAGCCTCAGCGGTTCCCACGCCCAACTGGAGCTGTGGGTGAAGCTCCTGATTTTCAAGGTAGCCGCCCTCCCCATCGGCATCGTGGTATTGTTCCTGATCTACTGGATCTTGCCGAACCGCCGCATTTCGGCCGCCCGCGTGGCCCCGGTGGCGATTCTGGCGGGGTTGGTGCTGGAGGCGATGAAGTACTTGTTCCTGCTGATCTGGCCGCTGTTTCACGTTAAGCTCGAGCGCGAGTATGGTGTGTTTCGCAACTCCGCCACCATCCTCATCTGGAGTTTCGCTTCCGCGATGATCGTCCTGGCCGCCGCGCAATGGGCGGCCCATATGGAGAGTCAAAATGAACGGCAACTCGCAGAAGGATTGGAAAAAGATAGGACGCGCTAACGGGCTGGCCATTCCCGATGCGGCGCTGGAGCGCATCGCGCAGACGCTCGATGCCCTGGAAGCGGACTTTCGTCCTTTGGTGCACACCCTCCAGCCGGAGACTGAGCCGGCCACCGTCTTTCGCGCCGCCATCGAACCGGGCCACGGCGGTAAGGACGTGGAGGACGCCGCGTGACCCTGCTCGAAGCCGCCGCCGCCTTGCGCCGGCGCGAAATATCCTCGGCGGAACTGACCGCCGCCGCTCTGGAGCGCATCGAGCGGCTGAATCCCTCGACCAACGCCATGCAAACCGTGATGGCCCAGGCGGCCCGCGAGGAAGCCAAACATGCTGACGAAGAACTGGCGCGGGGTGAAGGCCGTGGTCCCCTGCATGGCATTCCTATCGCGGTCAAGGACTTGTTCTCCACCAAAGGCGTGCGCACCACGGGCGGCTCGAAGCTTTTCGAGGATCGTGTGCCGGATCACGATGCCACCGTGGTTGAATGGCTGCGCGCGGGCGGCGCGGTGCTGGTGGGCAAGACCGGCATGCACGAGCTGGCCTACGGCATCACCTCCAGCAATCCGCACTTCGGCGCGGTTCGCAATCCGTGGGATCGCGACCGCATCCCGGGCGGTTCCAGCGGCGGATCGGCTGCCGCCGTAGCCGCGGGCATGGTCTCGATGGCCATGGGCAGCGATACGGGTGGTTCCATACGCATCCCGGCCGCGTATTGCGGAGTGGTCGGGTTAAAGCCCACCTACGGCCGCGTCAGCCGCTTTGGCGCGATGCCGCTGGGCTTCTCGCTCGACCACATGGGCCCGCTTACGCGCTCGGTCCGCGACGCCGGCGCCGTGCTCAACGGAATCGCCGGCTACGATGTCCGCGACGAGACCTCTTCCCGCCGCCCCGTCGAGAATTACGTGCCGGATATCGAGCCATCCATCCGCGGCCTGCGCATCGGCCTCCCGGAGAACTTCTACTTCGAGCGCCTCGACCCGGACGTGGACGCCGCCGTGCGCGCCGCCTTCGGCATGGCCGAATCGCACGGCGCGCAAATCGTTCCGCTGCGCGTGCCGGATGTCGCGGCCATCAACACCGTGGCGCGCGTGATCCTGATGGCCGAAGCCTCCGCCCTTTTGGAGCCGCACCTGGAGAAGCGCGATCAAATCGGTCCCGACGTGCTGGCCCTGCTCGATCAGGGCCGTTTGCTCCCCGCCACCGACTACGTCAATGCACAGCGTTTGCGCCGCGCGATGCAGCGCGAGTTCGCGGACCTCTGGTCGCGCGTCGATTGCCTGTTCACCCCCACCACGCCCATCACCGCGCCGCGCATCGGCGAAACCACCGTCGGGGTAGGCGCCGAAAATGAAGACGTGCGCCTCGCGACCACCCGCCTGGTGCGCGCGATTAACGCTCTGGGCCTGCCTGCGGTTTCCATCCCTTGCGGCGCGGACCGCCGCGGTCTGCCCATCGGCCTGCAGATCGTAGGCCCGCCCTTCGCCGAGGCCCTGATCCTGCGCGTGGCGCAGGCGCTGGTGCCGGGTGAGGTGCCCGTCCCGCGGCTATGATCACCGAAATCCAAGTTGCCAGTCGCCGCGTTTGCTTGGCTGCACAATTGAGTTAGACCCGCTTTGCCGAGGTTCCAGGAAGCAACTGGAGCACAAACTCCACGAAGCGGTGCGCCTGGCCCGCGCGCGGTTGGAGGCAGCCACGGCCTGAGCGCAACGGGGCGCGCCACGTAAAAGTGGGGTTCCAGCGACGCGACTTGAGCCGACGGATCGTACCGCTCTGAGTTTTGTCCTTGTTTTATCTGCGTTCATCTGCGTTCATCTGCGGCCGGATGTGCTTTTCTGCCGGCCCAGCGGGAAAAATCAAAACCCGATATGGGCCGCAGATGAACGCGGATGAACGCAGATAAAACGAGCAATACCGAGCTTTTCACGGCCCTCCACTTTAGTGCCGCACTAACCGACCGCAACTCGCAGCCCTGATCGCCGCCTACCTCGTGCGATACTGGAATTAAGGATGCAAGCCACCAGCCAGATCCCGGATGAAACCGCGGTCGTCCTGCAGGCGCGCGAAGGCGACGCCAAAGCCTTCTCGGAATTGGTGCGCCGCTACGAAAACAAAATTTTCCGCCTGGCGATGCACATCACCCAGAACCGCGAAGACGCCGAGGATGTATTGCAGGAGACATTCCTCAAGGCCTACGAACACCTCGATCAGTTCCAGGGCAATTCGAAGTTCTATACCTGGATCGTGCGCATCGCCGTCAACCAGGCGCTGATGAAATTGCGCAAACGCAAGACCGATAAGACCGTGTCCATGGACGAAACCATCGATACCGGCGAGGATACCGTCGCGCGCGAAATCGCGGCTTGGGACGAGAACCCCGAACAGCGTTACTCCCGCGAGGAGATGAACCAGATTCTCAGCTCCGCAGTCGATAGCCTGGCGCCGCCTTATCGCGCGGTTTTTGTGCTGCGGGATATGGAGGAGCTTTCCACGGAAGAAACCGCGGAGGCGCTCGATTTGTCTATTCCGGCGGTCAAGAGCCGGCTACTGCGCGCGCGCCTGCAGCTCCGCGATAAGTTGTCGCGTTTCTTCAAGCATAAGGAGGATGACGCCTTTGCTTACATGTAAAGAATTTTTGCAGGAACTCAGCGATTATCTGGACGAGAACGTGGACGCGGAAATCCGGGCCAAGTTGGAGCACCACATTACCGAATGCCCCAACTGCTGGGTGGTCTGCGACACCACCAAGAAAACCGTCCGCATCTACAAAGGCATGGAAGCCCATCCGATTTCGCCGGAAATCGAATCGCGTTTGTTAGCCGCGCTCGAAAAGAAGCGGGCAGCGCATCCGGAGTAGCACGGGCTCACTTCGGTGACTGCGGCTGCGGCGGCGGTTGCTTGCTCTTATCGTCGGGCGTTTGCTCGGCGTCGAACTTGATCACCGAGTCGGCCGAGAACTTCCGGTAGAGCCGGAACTCCTTGTCGTTCTTGGTCCACTCCCTTCCACTATGCATCCTGACAGTGGCCGTCAGAGGCAGAAAGAACTCATTCTCGCCGATCTTGGTGAAGTCATAATCCAAGGTTTCCTTGGCCTCCCGTACCGGAAACAGGGGAGGGATGTTGTCGGCTTCCTGCGTGATGCGCACAATGGTGTTGTACTCCCTGTCCACGTAGACCGATCCGTGATACCCCACCGTGATTCTCTGCACATCGTCCTTGGCTTCGCCTTTGTACTCGATGGTGTACTGCGAATATTCCAGCGGCACGCGGAAGGAAAAGACGTGCGCGCGGCGCTTGCGTAGGGTGGCCCATTTCTCCCACGCGAAGCTGGCATGGCTCTTGGGGTCGAATATGTCGCGCATGCCGGTGCCGAAGTCGCCCATCGACAAGGCGCCGCCCACCGAAGCGTATGACGCCTCGGTAACCACCTTATCGTTCTGCGAAACCAGCTTATAGTCTTCCTTCTGGTTGAAATAGGAGAGCCGCGCGGTCAGGATATCCATCAGCCGCCACGATTCCCGGCCGGTGGTGTCGACATACCGGCGGGTCTGCTCCAGGCAGATGAAATCGGGGAGCCGCTGCGTGTAGTTGATCGCGTAGTCCTTCACCTCGTCCAGCAATTTCGCCTGCTCTTCAGAGGAGGGCGGCGGAGGCGGAACATAGACGGGCGGCGGCGCCGGCGGCTGCGCCTCGGGCAGAGTGGCCGATTCGGCTGCCAGCGTCTTCAGCACGGCCACGGTCTTGGGGCCCGCGCCCTGGCTTTGCAGCGTTTCCACGATGTCCAGGTCCATGCGCTCGGAAAGCTTCATTTTGCGCAAGGTTTCGGCGACTTCTTTGTCCTGGTTCTTGAGTTTGATAGCGGACTGGATGAACTGCTTGATCTGGTCAACCGTGTAGCCTGAAGCAGCCCATGCGGCCAAACACATCACATAGGCAGCAGCGATGCGGCAAAACCTCATATAGTCTATTGTCGTATAAAACCGCGTTCCGGTTTCCGAAACCAGGGCTCTCAGCTCGTTTTGCGCGCCGGATCGGCGGGGGCCGGAGGCTTGGCATCCGCCTCGTCGGCCAGCACCACGATCGAACTCCTGGGAAACGCGAACTTGTGCCCCAGTTGATCGATCACGTTCACCTGGCACACATATTGCCCCGCCGGCAAGCTCTTCAACAGAGTTTGCAGCCGCAACGGCACCACGCCTTGCCTCTTGGCATTGACGCGGTTGACCCGCACGGCCGGCGTTTCCATCACCTTCTTGTCGCCCTGATAGAAAGCCACGGTGGCCGTCACGCTGGTGATGCCGGCGCTTTGGCCTTGACCCTGGCCTTGATTCGCGCCCGGGAACTGCATCAGGCCGGGATCGTAAAGCTCCACGTAAACCGACAACTTCTGCGCCGGCCGGAAAACCCGCGTCACGTTGGGCATGATCTTCTGGCCGGAGTCGTCGATCAGCGGATCCTCCGCCACCAGCTTCTTGCTGTTTTTCGCGCCCGCGATCTGTTCCTTCACGGCCTGCACCTGGTTGCTCAGGATGACCGAGCTCAGGCGCAGCGCGTTCCCCGAGCCAAGATCCGGAACCACAAATGCCGATTCAAACGTGCCGGTCTTGCCGTCGCCGTTCTCCCGCGCCACAAACTTCAAGGTGTATTTGCCTGGACCGAGCGTAAATCCGGTATCGTATTGGATCTGTTTGCGCGCGACTTCGCCCGCCCGGGTCGCGGCCATATTCAGCGGAATGGTGTCGCGCACCGCCGAAACCTGCTTGCTGTGGGCGTCCAGGATCTCGCCGATGAAATCCATTTCGGTGGCCGCCTTCGCGCCTTTGTTGCGGAACGACAATGCCGAACCGGGGATACGCACCGAGATGGGCACGAAATACTTGGTCTTGGCCAGGCGGAAATAATCCACCTCCGCCGCGATCGGCATATCGGTCACCGGATTTTCGCTTTCCAGCGCCTCTTGCAACTGGGCTTCTTTGTTGATGCCGGTCATCTTGGCGAAAGTGGTGGGCGCATAATAGCCCAGCCGGTAGTCCAGCTTGGCTTTCAGGTCCGCCTGCTTGGGGGCCAGTTTCACCGTGATGCGGCGGTACTTGCCATCTTCGGCACTGTTGGTGCTGGCATAAGTCAGGATGTAATAGCTGCTCATGTCTTTCTGCACCTGGCTCATGCCCAGCGTCAGATCGTTCGAATCGAGCAGCGCTTTGCCGCCGGTATCGGCGGCCAGCGTATCCAGCGTCTCCTGGGTATTGTGGAAATTGTCCATCAGCGACGTTTGCGCGGAACCGGTGTACAGGTTCGACCCCACCGAACGCCGCCTGGCTGGCGTCTCCCCCCGGCGGGGTGGCCATCAAGCCGCGCGCGTCGATCGGATAGAAGGCCACATTCGCCCGGATGGCCGCATTCACCGTGGCCTGAAGCTGCGATTGATTGTCCACCCCGGTCTTCTGGATACCGCTCGAGATATAAACCAGCGCCTTTTTCTCCGGATACGGAGCCAGTCGTCGGGCGGCGTCTTCGAGCGCAGCCAGCTTGCGGTCGGAATTGAAGATATTGAACTCGGTCTCGTCGGCCACGAACGACCCGCTGATGTCGCTGGCGTCGGCGCCGGTGTCCGCCTGCCCGGACAGTTCGCTGGCTTCGCCCATGTGAAAGGCGTGCAGCGTGGAAATCAACTGATCGCGATCGGCCGTGAAATCCAGCACGGTCTTCAGATCCGTTCCGAACGTCATGATCGAAACCACGTCGCTGGTTGTCATCTGCGTGCTCAGGAATTTGATGGCGGCGTCCACCGAACGGACCTGCTCCTGCGGCTGCATCGACGAAACATCGAACAGCATCACGATCAGCCGGTGATCGTGCAGATCCGGCTTCTTAGTGGGCGTCTCGTGCGCGACGGCGGGTGCTGCCGGTTTCGGCGCATCGCGGGTCTGCAGCGTCTTCTCCGGCGCAATCGGCTCCAACGGTTTGGTATCGAGCTTCTGTAAATCGCAACTCTGCAAGGTCTGCGGCTTATTGTCTTCGTAGACGAGAAAGTCGCCCTTGCCCAGGCTCCCGATAGACTTGCCGTCGCGGCCGGTCACCGTCACGTCCACCACCACCACGTTAGCCGTGGTCGAGAATGTGGGCGTCTGCTGGGAGCTCAACTGGCCGGCCAGCAAAGCTACTGTCACTACCATTGCCAGTTGTCTCAAAACCGGAACCTCATCACGATGTCCATTGTGCGCATGGCGGAAACGGCCGTCGGCAGGCCATAGTTCACGGAATTCACGACCGTGCCAAAATTCGTGTAATTGACCTGATTCAAAACGTTGTTGGCTTCGGCGCGAAACTCCAGGCGGCGGCGGGTATCGCCAAACTGGAACGACCGGCCAAAGGCCGCATTTATCGTCACCAGGTTCGGACCCGGAATGGTATTGCGGCCGGCATTGCCGAACTGGCCCGCCGGCGGCACAATAAACGCGGCCGGATTGAAGAACCCCGAGCCGGACTCAATCGGCAGCCCCGTGGCGTCGGCGCGCTCGCTGCCCGTGCCGTTGGTCTGCGCCAGGGCGACCGTGTTTCCTAGAGCGCGGGCCGTCAGCGGGGTCCCGGTCTCCGCGGTGATGCCGCCGGACAGCGACCAATTCCGCAGCGCGCGCCCGGCCCAGCCGCCCGACGCAAAACGCGAATTCGGGTTGCCGAAGGGCGACGTGTAGACCCAGCTCGCGGTGAAGACGTGGGTGCGATTGAAACTGGACAATCCGCGCTCCGCCGCCAGATCCAGCCAGTTTTGGGCGACCGTGCCGCCCACGCCTCCGAAGCTGGACGCGTCGTCGATGGACTTGGAAAAAGTATACCGCGCATTCAGCGACATGCCGCCGCGGAAACGCCGCATCAAGTGCGTTTGCAGGGCATTGTAAGTGGAATCGCCAATGGGAGCGTCGTAAGTGAATCCGGTGGCGTTCGCGAGCTGGCTGCCGGAACCGAACGTACTGCTCGGAGGCCCCTCGTTGGGCAGCATCAGAATGTCCAGCCGCGTTCCCTTGGTGCCCAGATACCCGACTTCCATGAAAAAGCCCTGGCCCAGATCGTGCTGGATCGTGAGGTTCCAAGTCTGCGCATAAGGCGTCCGGTAATACCGATCCACGGCGAAACTGTTGGTAATCTCCGAGGGATATTGGCCGGGCTGGGGCAAACTGGCCAGCGTTAGCGGATTGTCTGGGCTGGTGTTCACGCTCACCGACGTCGCGAACTGCGGCAGCCCCTCCGGCTGCGGCTGCTGCGCGAGCTTCAGCCCAAATGGGATGTAGCTCTGCCCGTTGTAATAGATCCCGTAGCCGGACCGCACGATGGTCGAGCGTTTGATGAACGGCACTTTCCACGACAAACCCACCCGCGGCGAGAAATTCCGGTAGTCGGGATTGATGAGGCCGGCGGGGAACGCACCGGAGTAGGGTCCCGGCACCGAAGGCGCGACCACCGCCACGCTGCTGAAGGCCGGACCGATGTCCAGGTTGGCCATCTCGTTGTATTTCTCTTCGAGCGGCGCGAAGAACTCCCAGCGGAAACCCAGGTTCACGGTCAGGTTGGCGCTCACTTTCCAATCGTCGACCGCGTAACTGTTCCAGGTATTCTGGGTAAAATACATCGCCGGACTGTATTGAATGGAAGCGGATTGCGGCAAACCGAGCATGAAATCCGCAAAATCGAAGCCCGTGCCCTGGACCGGCAAGCCGTTGGCGCCGATTTCGCTGGTAGCCGAGCCGTTGAAGTTGAAGGTGCCGCGTCCGTTCTGCTGCGTGCTGGTGCTGGTATCGTTGCGGCCATACTGCGAGCCCAGAATGAGCGTGTGCTTGCCGCGCGAAAGAATGACGCTCTCGGTCAGGTTCTGGCTCTGGTTGCGCGACAGCAGCGGCTGCCCGTCGCTCAGCGCGCCGAAATTCGTGAAGTTCAAGTTCGGCGGACCATAGTCCACAGGGTTTGTCGACGTGCCGGTGATGCCCAACTCCGAGGCGATGTCGGCTCCGTTGGCAAAAAAGGGCGTCGTCTCGTTGCGATTCCGGTTGAACGACACCGCCGAGCTGAGAATAGTTGTGGGATTGAAGTTATGCGTCCAGGTAAGGTCCGTCTGGACCCCGTAGCCCGCGACGGTATCGAAGAACGCGAAAGGCTGCGCGTTGTCCCCGTTCCGGCGCTGGTAGGACAAATGGTATGCCAGTCGATCGTTCTTGCCTGCATTCCGCATGAAGCGCGCATTCAGGTTGTCGGTATTATTCGGCGGCGACGCCAGGTACTCGTAGTTATTCGTGGCGCCCGGCTGGTTCGGCAGCGGGATCAGAGGCTGCCCGCCGGGCAACGTGAACTTCAGCAGATTCAGCGCGACTGGATTGATCTGCGCGGAGGGAATCATGTTTCCAGGAAACGGCGTATTGGTTCCCGGGGCGAAAATCTGCACGGGCCCCGACGAACTCACCGCTTGCGAAAAATCGCCCCCCCGCTCGAGCGCCGTGGGGACCGTCTCCACCGCCGAATAGGACACGCGGGAGCGCGTGCCGGTGTAATTCAAATAGAAGAACGTAGCGCTGTCCTTGACGATCTTGGGGATGACCAGCGGTCCGCCTAACGATAATCCGAAGCGGCTGCTGGCGTATGCCGGCTGGGGGACTTCCTGTCCGGTGATGGAAAATGGCTTGGCGTTTACCGCGGAGTTGGCCAGCGTCATGAAGGCGAAACCGTGGATCTGGCTGGGTGCGCGCCGGTTGCCGAACTGCGCCCCCGGGCCTTGGCCCTGTCTGCGGTTGGCTCCCTGACCGCCGAATCCTCCAGGACCGCGTCCGCCAAATCCCCCGCCTCCTGGACCACCGAAGCCGCCGCCGGGACCACCCCCGCCGGGACCACCGCCCCCGGGGCCGCCCGGACCGCCCATCTGTCCACCGGGACCACCGGGCATCCCGCCCGGCCCGCCCATCATCATGAAGAAATCAGGCTGGGCGTTCGGCGCCAATCCCTGGCTTAAGCTGCCGGATACCTGGAAGGCGTCACTGCTGTTCTGCCCATCCACCGCCGGCGCGGCCTGCGCTGCCGCATCCGGCGCATTTATCTCGCTTTGCAACTGCGCTTCCAGTTGATTACCGGCGCCCTGCGCGCCGCCCATGCGAGCCAGGCGCTGCGCCATCGGCGATTCCTGCAACTGCAGGGCAAAATCGATCTGCGTAGCCTCCGCGCAATTCGATTTCTTGCTGGCGGGCTGGAAACCGAACATGGTTACTTCGATCGAACAATCGCCCGCGGGGGCGCCGGAGAACGCGTAATGGCCGCTCTGGTCCGTGGTGGTGACGATTTTCCGATCGCCAATGGTGGCCGTGACGGTGGCGCCGGGAATCGGCTGGTTCGCCGATTTGACCACTCCGCTCTGGGCATACAGCCCCACGCCAGTGGCGAACCCTATCAGGAAAACAAAACGATAATTCGGCAAAATTGGCAAGCGCCTCAACCATAGAGGACGACCGGAGGCCGCCAACCGTTACCTGTTAAGAGCTTGTAAATCCTGGAAATGCCGTAACATTCACGGCTGCGGACGCGCCCTCTCAGCATGCGAAAACTAATGACCACCGGCTTTCTGCTCGGCTTACTCGCCCTGACGGCCCTGGCCGCGGATGTCAGCGGCAAATGGACCGCCCAGGTGCCTGGCCGCGGCGGACAAACGCGGGAACAGACCTTCAACCTCAAGGCGGACGGCAACACCGTAACCGGTACGGTGAGCGGCCGTATGGGAGACATGCCCATTGCCGACGGCAAGATCGACGGCGATACGATTTCCTTTACGCAGACCATGGAGTTCAACGGGAACAGCATGAAGTTTGTCTACAAGGGAACGATTTCCGGCGACGAAATCAAGTTCACCCGGACACGCGACGGAGGCGAGGGGCAAGGCCAGACGTTCACGGCGAAGCGAGCCCAGTAGCATCCTCGTTCAGGAACACGACCTCGGCCTCGCCGTGGCAAACCAGGCGCGCGGGAGAGGACTCTCCGTACCCGAAGCCATTCTTCCGCGTACCGCCGGGGGTAACCGTGACCAGATCCTTGCGGGTCTCGATGCGGCCGTAGACCAGCGCCCAATTGTCGTAATCTTCGCTGCCGAAGGGGAGCTTGGTCAGTGCGGTCCCGAGCTTCACGGCGCGCAGCTTTTGGGCTAGCAGCGCCGCGTCGACGGCCAGCACCGCGGGTGGTTTGGCGGCCGCCGCCGGATCGTACACTACCCAGAAAGCGTTGGGCCACTCCTGATCGCCGGTGACCAGCTTATGGCCGCATTTCTGTTCGCCGAGCCAGCGCCCATTCTGGCGGTACGAGAACCGTCCGACCACGGCCACCACCTTCCCGTCAAACGCGGAAAGATCCTGCAGCACCTCGCAAACGGTCACCGGCTGCAGCGCCGGCTCCGCGCCCCAGGCGAGCGGATACACCACGATTAGAAAAAAAATAGCGAGTCGCACGGTTCCTGAAGCGTTAACCCATTATAGGCGCGCACGCGGGCGGCCGTGTTACAAAATACGCAGGCCAGTTAACCCCGATTTAGTCTGTTCGCGGCGTCGACCCGCGTAGCGCGCCAGACTGGGACGGCCGCCGCGACCATGGCGATTGCAATTACCGCAAGCGCCGCCGCTACCAGCATCGCGAAGTTGTTCGCCGGAACCCCTGGCACCAGGCTGCCCAGCCAGTGCGACACGGCCCAGCCAGCCAGCATGCCGATCCCCGCGCCGATCAGGGACAAACGCAGAGCTTGCCAGCCCGCCCACCGCAGGATGGAAGGCCGCGGCGCACCGAGAGCCATGCGGATGGCGATCTCGCCTTCCCGGACACGCACCCAGTAGTTCAGCAGACCGTAGATCCCCACGGCCGCGAGAGCCATCGCCAGCCCTCCGAACAAGGCCAGCAGGAGAGCGCTGAACCGCCGCTCGGCCAACGAAGCTGCCACATTCTGTTCCAGCGGCCGCAAGCTTTCGATGGGCAGGTTGCGGTCGACGGAGTTTACGCGCCGGCGGACAGCCGGCCCGAGCGACGATGCATCGCCGCCGGCCCGGATCATCACCACCATGGCCCGATCCGGCGACTGCGAAAAGGGCATGTAGACTTCCGGATAGGCTTCGGTGCCCAGACCCATCTGGCTCACATTGCCCGCCACTCCTACAATCTCGTAGACGGGCCCGTCGCGATACGGACCTCCCCACTTGATGCGATGCCCTAGGGCCGATTCTCCGGGCCACCATTTGCGCGCGAAGGTTTCGTTGACCACAGCCACCCGCGGGGCCCCGGCGCGATCGCTGTCCGTAAATCCGCGGCCCTCGCGGAGCGCGATGTGCAGGGTACCGAAGTAATCGCGGTCGGCGGTGTTGAACAACGTGATGGGTACTTCGGACTGCCGCGGCGCCGGGCGATCCAGGATAGAGTAAAACCAGTCGCCGCAGTCGCCCGCCGATGGCGGGCATCGTACGGCCCCGACCGAAGTAACTCCCGGCAGGCCGTGCAGCTCGCGCTCCAGTTGGCCATAAAAGCCGCCGATAGCCTGCGGGCTTTTGTAAGGACCGGAGGGCAGCACCAACTCGAGCGCCAGCACATGCTCGGGGACGAAGCCGGGATCGGCGCTTTCGGCCGCGATCAGGTTGCGCAGCAGCAATCCGGCGGCGAAGGCCAGCACCAGCGTGATGGCGATCTCCGCCGCCACCAGCGCGCTCCGCGACCGCTGACCGCCCAGGCCGGCCGATGCGCGGCTGGTGTCCTTCAGCGCGGAGACCAGATCCAGCCTTCCGGCGGTGAGCACCGGAGCGATACCGGTGAACAATCCGGTCAGTATAGTGATGCCGGCCGCAAACAGCAGCACGCGCCAATCGAAGGTGGCTTCCGCGAGGCGGGGAATGTCGCGCGGCCCCATGGCGATGAGCGCGCCCGATCCCCACTGCGCCAGCAGGCCGCCGGCCATGCCACCCAACGCCGCCAGCAGCAGATTCTCGGTGAGCAGTTGGCGGACCAGGCGCTTGCGGCCGGCGCCGATGGCCGCCCGGATGGCGATTTCGCGCGCGCGGGCAGTGGCGCGCGCCAGCATCAGGCTGGCCACGTTGGCGCACGCCAGGATCAACACAAGTCCCACGGACCCCAACAGGGTCAGCAGCGTGGGCCGGATGTCGCCTGTTGTCGATTCGGTCAGGAAGACGCCCCAGGCGCGGTGCTGGGCCTCGGGCCCGGGGTCCGATTCCGCCAGACGCCGCATGATGAGATCCAGGTCCGCTAGGGCGGAAGCGAGCGTGACGCCGGGCTTCAAACGGGCCAGCAGACGCATGGATCCGTGGCCGGCGCGGTCGGTGACTTCGCCTTTGAACTGATAGAGCGGCAGGTAATAATCGATGGATTGCTGGAAGAAATGCAATCCGGGCGGCAGGACGCCGATGACTTCGTAAGGTTTGCCGTCGAGCGCGAGCGTCGCGCCTACTATGGCTGGGTCGGCTCCCAGTTTGCCGGCCCAGAACCGATAATCCAGTACGGCTGTGGGGGCGGCGGCAGGCCGGTCCTCGCCGGCGCCGAACACGCGGCCCAGCAAGGGGCGCGCGCCCACCAGGCCGAAGAAGCCATACGTTACCAAACCCGCACGGGTGAATAGAGGCTCGCCGCGGCCGGTAAGGGTGAGATGCGCGGTCTCGGTTCCAGCCATATCCTCGAAGCTGTGATTTTCGTCGCGCCAGTGCCGGTAGTTCACCCAGGTCACGCTGATGCCATCGGCCTTGGGATCCGATTCGCCAAGCTGCACCAGGCGTTCGGCGGCGGGGTAGGGGAGCGGGCGCAGCAATACGGCGTTCACCACGCTGAAAATGGCGGTGTTTGCGCCGATGCCCAGCGCCAGTGTGAGCACCACAACCAGAGAAAAACCAGGCGACCGCCGGACGCCGCGCAGACCATAGCGCAGGTCTTGCGTGATGCTTTCGAGCGATGGGAAACCCCAGGCATCCACTGCGCGTTCCTGGATCAGGGTGAGGTTGCCGACGTGGCGGCGAGCCGCCGCGCGGGCCTCATCGGGGGGCATACCGCGCCCGACGTTCTCCGCGATCTCGAATTCCAGGTGGGCATCGATCTCGGCGTCGAGGTCTCCGGCCAAGCCGCGGCGGCCGGCGAGGGTGCGGCACAGTTTGGACCAGCTTTCGCGCAGCATGTTCAGCCCTCCGGAGCCAGGATGCGCCCCATGGCTTCGACGAAGCGCTGCCAGCGGGACGTCGCCGCCACCAATTGCTTGCGGCCGGCGGGCGTGAGCCGGTAATACTTGGCGCGGCGGCCGTGGGGCGAAGTCTTCCACTGCGCCGCGATCCAGTTGCGTTGCAGCAGCCGCTGCAGGGCGGGGTAAAGCGAGCCGTTATCCACCAGAAACTCGTCGCCGGACTGCCGCTCGAGATACTGCGTGATGCCGTATGCGTGGTTGGGGCCCAGCTGCAGGCTGCGCAGGATCAGGACCTCCAGCGTTCCCTGCAGGAATTCGAGCCGCTCCAGTGGATCGTCTACGGTAGACATACTATCTATATACGGCGGGAGGCGGACCGTTGTCAACCGAGTGCGGGCGGGCCTCATGCCGAGGGGACCAGCGGGCGAGTGGCCGTTATCGGCGCGCCGATTTGGCGACCTCTCCCGATCTCATCCGACCCGAGCTACGGGGATGGCCCGGGAAAGCGAACGACGAGCTACTCGCATTAGCTGAGTTGGAGTTCGACGTACTTGTGACAATCGACTATGGGCATCCAGCATGCGCGCGGCAGGCACGCGTCGATCAATAGCTTCATTGCGTCTGGGCGATGACCAGTTCCTTGGCCCGCTCCAATGCCGCGATGGCTGCCCCTCGCGTTACGGACGGAAACTGCTCCAGGAACTCGTCGAGCGTGTGGCCGCCTTCGAGATAGTCCAGCAGGTTCCTGAACGGCACGCGGGTCCCGCGGAAGACCGGCAATCCGCCCAGAATCTCAGGGTCTCTCACGATGATATCGCTTGAATGATTCATTCCAACGGCCTCTACCATGAGTTTAGCGCCCGCGGCAGCCTACCGCAGATTGTGCTTCTTGATTTTGTAGCGCAGCTTGTCGCGGGTGATGCCCAGTATGCGCGCGGCGTGTACCTGGTTGCCGCCCGCCTGGTCGAGGGCCTGCTCGATGACCCGGCGCTCCTGTTCGTCGAATGACAGGGCGCCGTCCGGGCCGGCGGGCTGCGCCGCCGGAAGCGGGCCGGCGCCGGATGCCACGCCCGCGCCGCCTTGCCGCATATACTGCGGAAGATCGGCGATGTCGATCACCTCGCCCGCCGCCAGCATGCAGGCGTGTCCGATGACATTCTCCAATTCGCGCACGTTGCCGGGCCAGGAGTGGCGCGCCAGCAGAATCTGCGCGCGCGGGGTCATCGATTCCACCGGCTTCCGGTATTGCGCGGCGTATTTCCGGATAAAGAAGCGCTCCAGCAGCGGCAGATCCTCCTTGCGGTCCGCCAGCGCCGGCGTTTGGATCTCCACCATGGAAAGCCGGTAATACAAATCCTCGCGAAAGTGCTTCGCGGCGATTTGCGCGCGCAGGTCGTGATTGGTGGCGGCTACCACGCGCACATCCACCGGGCGCGCGCTCAGCGACCCGACCCGCTGCACCTCCCGATTCTGCAGGACCCGCAGCAGCTTGGCCTGGGTGGCCAGCGGCATATCGCCAATCTCGTCCAGAAACAGCGTGCCGCCGTGCGCGTACTCGAACAGTCCCATCTTGTTACTGTCCGCGCCCGTGAATGCGCCTTTCACATGTCCGAACAACTCGCTTTCGAACAGCGTTTCCACTACCGCCGAACAATTGCAGACCACCATGGGGCCGGACGCCTGGCTGAGCTTGTGCAGCGCTTGCGCCACCAGTTCTTTCCCCGTGCCGGTGGGTCCGGTCACCGCGCAGGCGCGGTAGTGCGGCGCCACCCGGCGGATCTGCCCGAACATCTCCCACATCAACGGGCTGCGGCCGATCATGCCTTCGAACTGGCTGCTATCCATCAGCTCGCCATCCAACTGGCTGACCCGCTGCCGGCGCCGCGCATCGGTGGCCAGCTTGTCGATTTTCTCGCGCAGGACGGGGATTGAAATGGGCTTGGTCAGGTAATCGCTCGCGCCTTTCTTGATGGCTTCCACCGCGGCGTCGGTGGAGTAGTGCGCGGTCATCAGGATCACGTCGGTGGCCGGATCGGCCTCCAGAATATGGCTCAACAGTTCCATGCCGTTCATCTTCGGCATCACGATATCGCTCAGCACGATTTCCGCGTGCTCGCGGTGCGCCAGTTCCAGCCCGCGCTCCGGGTCGCCCGCCGTAAAGATTTCGAGGTCATTATCCGCCAGCGCCTCCGAGACCAGCTCCAGGCTTTGCGGATCGTCGTCGATGACCAACAGCTTGATGCGCGGCGTAGCGTTCATAAGCTGAGCAGCTTCCGGATTTCCTGCCGCAGGGCGGCGATGTCCACCGGTTTGGTGATGTACGCGTCGAAGCCGGCTTCCAGCGCGCGCTCGCGGTCGCCCTGCATGGCGAATGCCGTCAGCGCCGCCACCGGCACGCCGCGCAGCCGCGGATCGGCCCGCAATTCGCGGAGCACGCCGTAGCCATCCAGGCGGGGCATCTGGACATCCACCAGAGCCAGGTCGATGGCGTTTTCGCGGGCCGCGGTCACCGCATCCTGGCCGTCGGCGGCCTCGACCACGTCATATCCGCTCATCTCCAGTACCTCCCGGATCAACTCGCGGCTGGCGTTGTTATCGTCCGCCACCAGGACCTTACGGGTCATACGCGGACCGCCTGGCCGCCCACCGCCTTGCGCAGATCGGCCAGCAACTGGGTCTTCCATTCGCGGCCCTTTTGGAATAGCCCGATGGTCTCGCGGCGCAGCATCCCGATTTCATCGTCGGTCAGATCCTTGGCGGTCAGCACCAACACCGGGATATTGCGCCAACCGGGGTCCTCCTTCATGCGCAGCAGCAACTCGAATCCATCCATCTCGGGCATGATCAGGTCCAGCAGGATGGCGCTCACCGACATCTGGCCCAGCGCCTCCAGCGCCTCTTTGCCGTTGGCCGCCAGGACCGGAATATAGCCATCCGAGGCCAGCATCTCTTTGAGCAGTTCGCGCGTGACTGCTTCGTCATCCACCACCAGAACCTTCGCTGGACCGTTGGATCCAGGTCCGATAAACCGGCGAACCGCTTCGAGGAGCACTTCTTTATCCACCGGCTTCACCAGGTATTCGGCTGCGCCCAGCGCCAAACCGATTTTCGGCTCATCGACCACGGTGACCACAATCACCGGAATCGCGGCGGTGATGGGAGTCTTCTTGAGGGCATAGAGCGTGTCCCAGCCGCCTTTGCCGGGCATGAGCATGTTCAAGGTGATGGCGTCCGGTACGTGGCCGGCGGCCTTGGCCAGGGCTTCGGCCGACGAACTTGCGGCGATCAGTTGATAGCCTTCTGGCTCCAGCCAGCTCGCCAGGAGCTCGCGGGCCGGGGCTTCGTCGTCCACGATCAGAACCAGTGGGCGGTCGCGCGGCGTGCCCATTTCGCCGCCGGAATCCTCCGGCGCAGATTCTTCCACCGAGGCGCGGCCGGCCGGCATGGTGAAGCTCAGCCGCGCACCCTTTCCGGGCTCGCTCTCCACCCAGATGCGCCCGCCGTGTTCCTCCACCAGCCGCTTGGTGATAGCCAGTCCCAGTCCGGTGCCTTCCTTGATGCCTTTGGTAGTGGCTCCCGCCTGGTGGAAGGCGTCGAAAATCACTTCCTGCTCCTCGATCGGAATTCCCAGTCCCGTGTCGCTCACCGACACGGTCAGGCGGCCGCGCCGCTCTACCGCCTCTACCCAGATCTTGCCGCCTTCGGGCGTGAACTTGACCGCATTACCCAGCAGATTCACCAGGATCTGTTTGAACCGGATGCGGTCGGCAAAGACCGTCACGTCCGGCCCGATGCTGCTGTGCACCGCGATCCCTTTGGCCGCCGCCGCGGCCCGGATGCTGATCAGAACTTCGGCCAGGGCGCTGGTCATGGGCACATTCTCCCGATTCAGCTCCAGCCGTCCGGCTTCCACTTTCGAGAGGTCCAGGATGTCGTTGATCAGCGCCAGCAGATGCCGCGCGCCTTGCTGGATATGGCTGACGAATCGTAGCTGTTTGGTAGACAGGTCGCCCGCTATCTGCTCGGCAAGCAGGTCCGAGAA
Organism: Bryobacterales bacterium; assembly: GCA_963707465.1. GTDB lineage: Bacteria > Acidobacteriota > Terriglobia > Bryobacterales > Bryobacteraceae > Bog-159. The sequence continues at coordinate 592,926 of CAVPQK010000027.1, read as the reverse complement.
ACCGATGATCGCATTCAACGGCGTGCGCAATTCGTGACTCATGCTGGCCAGGAATTCGCTCTTCATGCGATTGGCGCGTTCCACCTCGCGGTTGCGCAGCTCCAGCTCTTTATTAGCGGCGGCTAGCTTTGTATTGAGCGCACTCACGGCCCGTTCAGCTTCCTTGCGCTGCGTGATATCGCGATTAATCACCAGCACGGAGGCCGGGGCATCGCCGGTTCCGCGCATCAGAATGTGCCGGCTATCGACGGTGATGCGGGCGCCATCGCGGCGCGTGTGCCGCAGTTCGCCATCCCAGCGGCCCACCCGCTCGAGCGAATCTTCCAGTTCCTTCTGGGAGACGGGAAACTCGGTCTGAAGCAACGTGTGGCTGATCTGGCCCACGGCCTCCGCGGCCGGCCACCCGTAAATCTCCTGGGCCCCGGCATTCCATTGCAAGATTCTGCCGCCAGGCTCTCGTACCGTGATGGCGTCGTGCGATGCCTCGATCAACTGGGCCTGGCGGCGCAGATCCTCCTCGATGCGCCTGCGATCCGTCATATCGCGGACCACGCAGAGAATCTGCATGCCATCCCTGGTGTCGAGCGGGCTCAAGGTGATATCCACCGGGAACTCGCTCGCGTCGGCGCGCCTGGCCCACAGGTCCAAACCCGATCCCATGTGCCGCACCGTGGGTTTGGCCTGGTAATGCTCGCGGTACCCCGCGTGCCGGCCGCGAAAACGGCCGGGTACGAATTCGTCGACGGATTTGCCCGCCAATTCATCCAACTGGCAGCGGAACATTTCCCGCGCCAGCGTATTCGCCAGCACGATGCGTCCCTGCCGGTCCACTTGCAGGACGGCGTCCGGCAAGGCCTCGAAGATTTGGCGGAATCGAAGGCCGGCCTGCTCGACGTCCAGGGCGTCGGTATCCGAGACCGGCGATCTTTGCCCGAGGATTTGCCGGGCGGAAATCGGCAGGCGGAACAATTCGCCCGTGTGCAAGCAGTCCGCGGCGCCTTCCAGGACGCAATTCATCAGCACACGCGGGTCTGACTCCTGGGCCAATACGATGAGGGGCACCGGTCTGGAACATCCGCGCAAGGCTTCCAGCGCGGCGCGCCAACTCCAGCCTGGGGTAGCGTATTCCGTCACCACCAGATCGAACGCGGCGCCGCCGAGGATCGCGGCTAAGTCCTCCGGACTGCCGGCGGTGGCGTGGCCGGCATCGAAACCCACCCGCGCCAACTCGCGCATGCACAACTCTGCGATTTCCGGATCGGTTCTAAGGAATAGAACGCGCACAGCGCCCCCTCATTTGTCTAATAATATACAATTCAGGGGATCGCCCGCTAACGTTCGGGGGGTGGCGCGGGCTGCGGTTCCACGGCGAAAGTTTCGCTGCGGCGCCATGCCAGGAATATGAAACCGCCCAGGATGCAGAAAGGCGGCAGACCCAGCAGCACGATTCCCATATTCAGAAGGTGCGCGCGGGCCGCATTCTGAGCGGCTGCCGTGCGGTAGCACATGACGCACTGCCCCCAGCTATTCGCCGCGAGGAGAAAAAGTGCCAGGCCTACGCGCTTCATTTCGGCCTCATCATCATCAGTCGGTTGGAATCCGGCATGAATATTAACAGCATCAAGACAATGCAAAGAATAAGCATGGGGAAAAGTGTCAGGAACAGGCTTAACTTCTCAAACTTCAGATGCATGAAATAGGCGATAATCAGCGCCGCCTTGATCACCGACAGGCCCACCAGGGCCGTCAGGAAGATCAGTACCGGAGGCTGCAAATAGGCCAGCACCACCTCGATGCCGGTCATGAATAGCAAAGCGAACCAGACGGTGACGAACGTCTTGGTAGTAGCGCCGTCAATGTGATCGATAGCTTCGGAATGAGTGCTCATGCGTCCGCTCCCTTCGCTGTCAAACTTTGGCTGACATCAAATAGACCAGCGGGAAGATGAACATCCACACCAGGTCCACAAAGTGCCAATACAAACCGCTGACTTCCACGTCTTCCGCCTTGAACTTTCCCCGTCCCACGGCGAAGGCCATGATACCCAGGTAAATCAGGCCGATGATGACGTGGGTCATGTGCAATCCGGTAAGCGCGAAGAATGTGCCGCCGAACAGCGGCACGCCCCAGGGGTTGTCGAACGGTGTGACGTGCTCCTCTTTGATCAGTTTCAACCACTCACTCATGTGCAGCACCACGAACGCCGCGCCGCCGGCCATGGTGGCCAGAATCCAGCGGACAGCAGCCTTGCGATTGCCGTGATTCATGGCATGCACTCCCATCACCATCGTCAAGCTGCTGGAGAGCAGGCAGAACGTCATGATCGTGGAAAAAATAATGGCTGGCGAGAATTGAAATGGCGTGGGCCAGTTCGGCGTGGACAGCCGTACGTACGTATACGCCATCAGCAGCGCGGAGAAAGTGAGGGCGTCGGAGATGATGAACAGCCACATCCCGAACTTCTTCGAATTCACCGCGTATGGCGAACGCCCGCCTGCCCAGACCGAGGTCATCGTTGACATCGACAAATTACCCCCAAACGAGAAATAGAACCATCAGCAAAAGCCAAATGCCATCCACAAAATGCCAGAACAACGCGCTCACATCCACCGCCGTGCGCTTCCCCGGCCCCAGCCGCAATAGTAGGGCCTCGACATCCACATAGACCAGCGCCGACAGGCCGCCCACGATGTGCAGTCCGTGCGCCGCCGTGAGCAGGTAAAAGAACGAACTGCTGGGATTGGTGGCCACGAAGATGCCGGCCGCTCTCAACTGCATCCAGGCGATCGCCTGGCCCAGCAGAAACAGAACTCCGAGCGCCGTGCCCGCCGTCCAATAGCGGTTGAATCCGGTCCGCTGCCCCCTCTTGAGCGCTCGCCGCGCCAGTTCCAGCAGGCCGCTGCTCGCCAGCAGCACGCCGGTATTGACCCACACGATGCCTGGCATCTGCAATGCCACCCAGTCGTTGGATATGCCGCGGCGCACGACGAAGGCGCTGGCAAAGGCCGCGAAGGCCATGGTGGTGGCGGCCAGCAACACCATCAGGCCCGTCATGGATGCGCGGCGCGATGCGCCCCAGCCGTCCGATCCGCCGCCGCCGAACCCGCCCTCGATGGGAGGGGATGGCGGCTTGATGATGTCCGATGTGATGGAGGCAGGCATGTGAAACCAGTGGCCGGTGGCTAGTGGCTGGTGGCTGGTGGATTAGACAAAACATCCACCGGATCCGTTTGCATGATGAAGTCGCGCGGCGCGCCGGGCACGCTGTATTCATACGGCCCGTGATTCACCACCGGGTGATGGCCGCCGAAATTGTCAAACGGCGGCGGCGATGACACGGTCCACTCCAGCGTGGTCGAGTTCCATGGATTCATGGGCGCCTTCTTGCCGTACTTCATGCTCCAGAAAAGATTGATGAAGAACAGGATCTGGATCGCGGCGGTGCCATAGGCCGCTTGGGTCATGAAGTTATGCACCGGCAGCAATTTGCCCAGGAAGTCGAAGTTGGTGAAGTCCGAATAGCGCCGCGGATTGCCGGCGATGCCCAGGTAATGCATGGGTGTGAAGATCGCGTAAACGCCCAGGAAGGTGATGTAGAAGTGGATCTTGCCCAGCGTCTCGTTCATCATCCGCCCGAACATTTTCGGAAACCAGTAAAAAGTGCCGGCGAACATGCCGAAGATGGCGGCTACGCCCATGATCATGTGGAAATGGCCCACCACGAAGTAGGTGTCGTGGAAATACAGGTCCAGCGCGGGCTGGCCCAGGAAGATGCCGCTCAGGCCGCCGGTGACGAATAGCGACACGAAACCAAGTGCGAACATCATGGCCGTCGTGAAGTGGATTTTACCGCCCCACAGTGTGCCGATCCAGTTGAAAGTCTTAATGGCCGACGGCACGCCGATGGCCATGGTCAGCACGGAAAACGCCATGGCCGAATAAGGGCTCATGCCGCTCATGAACATGTGATGGCCCCACACCATGAAGCCCAGAAATCCGATGCTCAGGATGGCGTACACCATGGCCCGGTATCCGAACACCGCCTTGCGCGAGAACGTGGACAGGATCTGCGAAGTCACACCCATGCCGGGCAGAATCGCAATGTAGACTTCCGGATGGCCGAAGAACCAGAATAGATGCTGCCACAGCAGCGGCGAGCCGCCTTTATGCGTCAGAATCTGATCGCTGACCAGCAGCCCGCCAGGAATGAAAAAGCTGGTGCCGGCGGAACGGTCGAGAATCAGCAGAACGCCTGCAGCCAGCAACACCGCAAACCCCAACAGGCCCAGGATGGCCGTGACAAACCAGGTCCAGCAGGTCAGCGGCAGGCGCATCAGCGACATGCCCTGGCAGCGCAGGTCGATGACGGTGGCGATGAAGTTGATGGCGCCCATCAGCGAAGCGCCGCAGAAGATGGCGATACTGACAATCCAGAGAGTTTGCCCCAAGCCTTCACCGGGGCCGGCCAGGGGGCCAATGCCGCTCAGCGGAGGATACGTCGTCCAGCCCGAAAGCGGCGGCCCTCCCTGCACGAAGAAGGCGGACACCATCACCACCAGGGCCATGAACGTGGTCCAGAACGACAGCATGTTCAGCACCGGGAACGCCATGTCTTCGGCGCCGATCTGGATGGGCAGGAAGTAGTTTCCAAAGCCGCTTTGCGGCGCCGTGGTCAGCACGAAGAAGACCATGATGGTGCCGTGCATGGTCATCAGCGAAAGGTATAACTCCGGAGTCATGATGCCGCCCTGTGCCGCCGTGGGCCACAGTTTGGCGAACCAGGCGACCTTGGCTTCCGGGTGAACCATGTGGAATCGCATGAGCAGCGAAAGACTCATGCCCACCAGCACCGAAAACAATGCCAGGAAGTAGTATTGGACGCCGATGACCTTGTGGTCCAGGCTGAAGACCCATTTCCGGATGAAGCCTTCCGGCGCGTGATGCGCGTGGACTACGGGTGCGGACATATAGTTTTCACCGTGAATGAAATCGTTAAAACGGGGCCGTGGAGAGTCATTACTTGTTGGCGGCCTGATCCTGCTTCCACTTCTCAAAATCGGCTTCCGCCATCACCTGCATGGTGCTGCGCATCTGGAAATGGCCCAGACCGCACAACTCCGAGCAGGGAATCTCGTACGTGCCGGGCGTGTCGGCCTGGAAATACAGCGGAATTTCCATGCCGGGCACGATATCCTGCTTCAGGCGCAACTCCCGCACAAAGAAGTTGTGAATCACGTCGCGGGAGTGCATGATCAGCTTGATGGGCTTGCCGACGGGCACTTTCAACGATGCGCTCACGATATCGTCCCGGCCGGCCGGATCGCTGTCGACCAAGCCGAACGGATTCCCGGCCGCGTCATTCACCTGTGTCAGGTTGGTGGCGCCGAACTTGCCGTCCGGACCCGGATAGCGGAACGAGAAAGCGAACTGCTTAGACATCAGCTCGATGGGAATCGCGTTAGGGTCCGGCTCTGCGAGGTGTACGGCGACCCAGATCTTGGTACCCGTCAAAACCAGGCCCACGAACAGAATGGCCGTGGCGGTGGTCCAGATGGTTTCCCACTTGTTGTTGCCGTGCGAGTGGCTGGCGCGGCGGCCGTCGTCGCGGTAGCGGAAGATCACCCAACCCAGGGCGAACTGCGCGAAAAAGAAGATAACGCCGGTAATCACCAGCGTGCGCATGAACTGTTCGTCGTAGGCCAGGCCATGCTGGGAAATGGGCGGAGGAAACCACCAGACCTTGGCCGCGAAAAAATACATGATGACGACGGTCAACACCCAAATGATCGGCGCAAGCAGCATGCGATGGATTCCCTCCACCCAGGGAGTGCGGCCCCAGGTTTCGATGACGATAACATAGCTGGTTGCGGGTTAGCAAGTGCGAGGGGGGAACCGGGCGTCCCCCCACTTGTGCGTGGAGGCTACTGTGGCGGCTCCCGCCTGTCGCTGGAACCCCGAGTCTCGATCCGGATTTCCACCTGGCCGTCGCTGGTCGTAAAGACCGACCAGCTCAGGTGTTCGTCGAATTGCTTCGCTACGGCGGCCAGCTTTTCCATGGAGTCTTCTGCCATCGTGTCGCCCACATGCACGGGCAACTTTGATAGCAATTCGTCGCGCGCCGCGCTCGAGAGACCCTCAATGTCAATGCGCTTCACCCGGCGCCCGGCCACCGGTGCGCTCTGGGAGCTGCCGAATCCCTTCTGCAGTTCGGCCAACCTTTTTTCCAGGGCCGCCACCTGGTCGTTGTGGGCCCGCGCCAGTTCGGAGCCGGATGCTGCCAGGGAGCTCTGCGCTTCGAGATCCAGCAGCCGCCGTTCGAGCGATTCTACTTCACTCTCGGACTGCGACGTTTCCATCTGTTCTGCCAGCCTCTTCGCCTCGGTCAGCAGCTTGTCTGCGTCGGCGGATGGCTGGCCTTGATCATGGTAAGCTTGCGATGCCATTCGCTCAGCCAGTTGTTTCTGGGCAAGCGCCTGAACCGTGTCCTGGTCCCGCTTCACCTCGGCCAGAGCTTGCGCTTCCGCTTGAGAATCCACCGCCTGCTCTTGTGCCTGTTTCCGATACCGGTCTAGAACTCCCGTTCCGACGCCGGAACCGATGCCGCGGCTAACGCCGGAACCGATGCCGCCACCGATGCCGGAGCTTATGCCGCCGCTAACGCCGGAAGCAACCCCAAGACCAACGCCTCCGCTCGGCGCCGCGCCTTCGGCCGGCAACTGGAAAGAGATGCCGACCTGCCGGGTGCTGCCGGCCGCGTCGTGCGTAAAGTGCCACTGCAAGACCGATTGGAGCGCCGCTTTGCGCAGTTCCTGCGGACCGCTCAACACCCGCGCATCGCTGACCACTCCGCTGGCATCCAGCGTGGCTTCCACCACCACGGTCCCTTGAATGCCCTTGGCGATGGCCGCCTCCGGGTATTCCACCGCGTCCCGATGGATCAGGCGCGCGCCCTGCAGATCGACGCGCACCGGTTCGTCTGGCATGCCGCTCTCCGCCGCCGGTTCCGCCGCGGGCGCGGTCTGCTGCTGGCCGCGCGCCCACTGGATATTCACCGCGAAACAGATCAGGCCCAGCGCGAGCGCCAGAATGCCCGGCAGCTTCGCAGGGCCGCGCTCCCAACCCGCGTCGCCCGCCAGCCGCCGAATGCGATACAACAGCGGTCCGCCCGCGCTGCTCAGCGCCAGCCGCGGCGTGGCTGACCGCAGCCTCTCCAGGCGCGTGAGCGCGCGCGCATAGCCCAGCGCATCGCCGCAGGAATCCACCGCCAGATCGTCGCAGCACAGTTCCCGCTCCTGCCGGATGCGCGCCGACGCCCACCAAACCGCCGGATGATAGAACAGCAGCGTTTCCACCACCGTTTGCAGCATGTTGACCACGTAGTCGTAGCGCAGGATGTGCGCCAGTTCGTGTGCCAGCACCGCCTCCAGTTGCTGCGGAGTCAGTCCGGCAATGGTGGCGGCCGGCAGCAAGACCACGGGCTTGATCCAGCCCACCACACTGGGACAATCGGCGACCGCGGAAATAGTCACCCGCACGGGCCGCGCCAGTTTCATGCGCCGCTGGAGATCGGCGACGATGGCGCCCACCGCCCCTTCGGCAGGTTTCGCCTGGCGGCGAAGCGCCGATATCTGGCACGACGCCCACACCAGCCGCAGCGCGAACAGCAGCACGCCGCACGACCATATGGGCAGCGCCCAACCGGCTGGCGAATCTCCCCAGGCGAGGGACCCGGGGGCGGGGTGCGGCATCGCGGCCGGCGGGTCCGGGGAGACTGGCACAAACGTCTGCCCCGTGGCCGCCGGCGTCGTGTAGACCAGGCATGCGGTGGCCACTGGCAGCGCCGCCATCAGCGCCAGTGCCGCGCAGCTTGCCGCGTAACGTGCTCGCGGCGAGCGGTTCTTCAAGACGAACAGAGCGGCCCACAACAGAAAAGCCGTCAGTAATCCCTGCCATACGAAATCCAGAAGCGCCGCGTTCAGCGCGTGAGCGATAGCCGTCATGGTTTGCCTCCTTCGATGCGATCCAAAAGCTTCTCCATGGCATCCAACTCCTCCGGCGTCGACTTCTTGGCCGCCAGCGCCTGCAGTACCAGCGCCTTCACCGATCCGCCAAAGGCCCGGTCCATCAAGTCGCCGAGCAGTTGCCGCTGCGTGTGCCGCTCGGAGTAGCGCGCGCGATAAACCTGCGGCCGGCAAGTCTCGTCGCGCTCCACCAGTCCTTTTTCGGTCATGATCTGCATCAGCTTGAGGACCGTGGTGTATCCGGTCGGCCGCGATTCGTTGAGCACCTGCTGAATGGCGCGCACGGTTTGGGCCTTGCCTTCCCACAGGACCCGCAAGATCGCCAGCTCTGCCTCGGTCGGTCTGCGCCGTTTGGATTCCATGACCGTAGTATGACGAAAGTCTTCGTCATTGTCAACAGTTTTTATGGCCGGGGCTCATCGCCGCCGCTAACGCAAGGAGAACCCTTCTGGCCGCCGCGCCGCAGGTGCCATAGCTTACACTCAAGCTACATGCTCAACCGGGGCTATGCCTACACCACAATCATTCACGGCAAATACCATGGACAAAACCTGCTCTCCCACTTGGCCAGCCTTTACCCCCACTCAACCCCGCCAACCTGGCAACAAAAACTGAATAACGGCGAAGTCACCCTCCACGGCGTCACCGCCACCGGAAGCGAATCGGTCGCTTTAGGCCAAACCCTTGTCTGGAACCGTCCACCCTGGATCGAACCGGACTCCCCTCAGCACTTCGAAGTCCTGTTTGAAGACCCTCATTTGTTGGCCGTCAACAAACCCAGCGGGCTGCCCACCCTCCCCGGCGGCGGCTTCATGGAAAACACCCTCCTGCGCCTGGTGCAAAAGCAAACCCCCAACGCAAACCCTGTCCATCGGTTGGGCCGCGCCACCAGCGGCATCGTCCTCTTCGCCAAAACACTGCAGGCGGCTTCTAATCTATTCGCAAACTGGAACACGCCAAAAATTCGAAAGATCTACCGGGCGCTGGCTCAAAACGTTGCACAGCACGACGCCTACGAAATCCTAACCCCCATCGGCCTCGTACCACATCCGCTGATCGGTTCCGTGTGGGCCGCAAACCCAAGTGGCAAGCCGTCAAAGTCACTGGCCAAGGTGATCTCACGCACCACCAGCACCACAACATTTGAGGTAAGCCTAAATTCGGGCCGCCCTCATCAAATCAGAATCCATCTGGCATCCATCGGCCATCCCTTGGTAGGCGATCCTCTGTACGGCTTAACCGGCCTGCCTCTTGAAAAACTCCCCGGCCTCCCCGGCGATGGAGGATATTTCCTGCACGCCCAATTTCTGAAATTCCACCACCCCATCACGGGAGAGCAAATCAATCTTGAGGCAACTTTGCCGTCCGGATTCCCATTGCGTCAGTAGGTTCAGCAGAATCGAAGCGATAACGTATGAACAGGCATCGCACTATCCACACCCTGAGAGATGGGTGGCACCACTGGATTCGCGCTGGAAGGGCTAAGATATGCGAAAAGGGTTTACAAGAAAACCGCAAGCGGACGACTCCGCGACGCCAGGCAAGAACTACATAACGCCAGACGGCCTGCAGCGCCTCAAAGATGAGCGCCGGTTTCTGCTCACCAGGGAACGCCCGGCCGTGACGGAAGTGGTGGCGTGGGCTGCGAGCAACGGCGATCGCAGTGAAAACGCCGACTATCAGTACGGCAAGCGGCGGCTGCGCCAGATCGATGGACGGATTCGCTTTCTCACGAAGCGAATCGAGTCCGCGGAAGTGGTTGACCCGGAAACTCCGCGAGCGGGGCAGGCGGCGGCGAGGGCATTCTTCGGAGCGACTGTGCGCTATGCCAATGCCGCGGGAACGGAGCAAGTGGTGAGCATCGTGGGCACCGACGAGGTCGATCTCAACCGCAACCACATCAGTTGGGTGTCGCCTTTGGGTCGCGCGTTGATGAAGTCCGCAGCGGGCGATCGCGTAGTTCTCCAAGCGCCGGGCGGTACAGCATACCTGACCGTGCTGGACGTGTGTTACGAGCACATTTCGGTGGAACCGTTCCGTGAACCACCTGGCGCCGAGGCCGCTGCAAAGTGAGATCCCGCTCTCGCTAACGCCGCCGCCCGGTAACCACCGCCTCCCCGCACCACTGCCGCAGCGATGGCGCCGCAGCCAGCAGCGCCCGATCGATCCATTCCAGCGCCCGCATGGCCAGCCTTGCCCATCGCCTGTCGAACCGTCCGCGCAGAGCGCGCTTGGCCATCGCCAGCAGATTCACCGGTTCCACGCGCAAATCGGCAAAGAACGGCTCGAGCGCCCGCAACTCGTGCCGCGAGAAGATGATCCCTTCGCCCTGTTCCCTGGCTTCGCCGGCCATCCAGGCGCGTAGCCGGCGCGCCGCGTTCAACAAGGGATTGCCGCCCCAGGTCTCCGCCAGCACCAGGCGCGCGCCCGGCCGCATCACGCGCGCCAGTTCTTCCAGCGCGCCGGGGTATTTCAGCGTATGGTGCAGCGCGGCGCAAGCGAACACCAGATCGAACTCCCCGTTGGCCAGCATGTTCAGCCGGCTGGCGTCGGCGGCAATGCCGCGCACCGCGACCGCCGAGGCGCGCGCCCGCTTCATGGCCAGTTCAATAGCCGCGGGCGAGAGGTCCAGCAGCGTAAGCACCGCGCCCTCGGCCGCCAGCCAGAGTCCGAAATCCGCCGGGCCGCAGCCGTAATCGAGAATCCGGCAGCCGCGCACCGGCTCGGCCTCCAGTGCCCGCATGGCCGCGCGGTACAGCAGGCGGCGTTCGTAGAATGGCTGCGCGGGGTCCTCCAGGCTGGCTTCCAGAGTCTTTCGATCCAGGCGCAGGGCGTGATCCGGCAGCCTCAGGAATTGCGCATATTGGACGTCGTAGAAATCGCGCTCAGCGCTCGAAGCGATCACGGCTTCGCCTGCGCGGCGGTCAGCCGGTCGAAGGCCGCGCGTTCCCGTTCGCCGTCATCCTGGCGGTTCAATCGAAAATACAAGGCGGCCAATTCGACGTGGGGCTGCGCCCAATTGGGATCGGCGTGCACCACCTTCTCGAAATCCTTGACGGCGGCGTCCAACTGGCCTTCACTGCGCTCCAGTTGGGCCCATTTATAGCGCGCCAGGTTGGAGTCGGGCTTTAGCTGCAGCGCCCGCTGAAGATGTTGCCGCGCCCCGTCCAGGTCCCGTTCGGTGTGCATCACCGCGCCCAGGGCCACGTGCGCATCAAAATCGTTGGGGTCGGCCGCGACGGCTTTTTTCAGTTCCGCGATGGCGCCCGCGGTGTCTCCCAGGTAACTGAGCACGGTGCCGCGCAAAGTGTCCGCGCCGGCGAGTTGGGGATTCAGGCGCAGGGCCGCGTCGGCATAGTCGCGGGCGCGCTCAAATTCGTTCATCTTGAGCGCGGTCTGGCCGGCCAGCAGATAAGCCTCGGGACGGTTGCCCTGGCGGGCCACGCGGTCGACGCGATCCAGGCCTTCGCGCTGATCGCCTGCCCTTATCATCGCCGAGCCCAGCAGCCATGCCACCGCCAGATCGTCCGGATGCGCCGCCTCCAGCGGGGTCAGGAGCGCGATCGCCTGCGGGTCCCGGCCCAGGTGCGTGTCACAATCCGCCAACAGCGTAGCCACGCGGGCATCGCCCGGCTGCGCGGTCTCCAGCGTGCCAAGCTGTTCGGCCGCCTCGCGCCACGCGCCCTTTTTGTAGTACGCCAGCGCCAGGTTCAGCCGCAGCCCCGCATTTTCTTTCTTGGCCAGTACGGCGCGGTATTGAACGATAGCGTCGTCGTAGCGCCCCAGCTTAGCCAGCGCCGCGCCCAGATTGGCGCGCACCTCCACGGCGTCCGGATAGGCCTTCAGGAGTTCCTGGTATTTGCGCACGGCCAGCGCATCGTCTCCATGCTGCTGGGCCGCCACCGCTTCCCGGAACAGTTGTTCGGGGCCGGAGGATTGCGCGCATAAGGCGCCGGCGGCGATCAGAAGGGCCACGATGCGCATCGCTTCCAGGATAGCGGAGTTGCGTTATCGTAGGGGTGGATGAAAGCGAACGGGCCGGCTCGACTGATCCTCATACCCCTGCTTTTGGCGGCCGCATGCCTGCGCGCCCAGCCGTCCGCCCACGACAGCAAGGATACCTTTGAGGATTTGCAGCATCGCGCGGCGGCGGCCCTGGACCGCCGCCCCGAAGAGGCCGCCGGCCTGTTCAAGCAAGCCTTGGCCATCCGGCCGGAATGGGCCGAAGGCTGGCTCTATATGGGTGGCGCCCTATACCAGGCCGGCCGCTACGCCGAAGCCACCGATGCGCTGCGGAAAGGCGTCGAGTTGGCGCCGTCCATCGGCACTGGGTGGGCTCTCCTGGGCCTCAGCGAGTCCCAACTGGAAGATCGAGACCAGGCCCTGGCCGATGTCCGTAAGGGCGAGGATCTGGGGCTGGGCAACAACCCCCGTTTCGAAGCCGCCGTGCGCGTACGGGCCGCGGTGCTTCTGATCCAGTCGTCCAGCTTCGACGAAGCTCTCGCGCAGTTGCAGCCGCTTTCCAGGTTTCCCGACAATCCTCCTCCCGTGGAGGAAACCATGGGCATTTGCGTGCTCGGCATCCCGGCCGAATTGACCCAGCTTTCCCCGCAGAGGCGCGCGGTCGTGGACCTGGCGGGCAAGGCTGCCTGGGCTTTCTCCAGCCAGCATCCCGATCAGGCGGCGGCCGCGTACCGGCAACTGATCGACCAGTATCCCAACGAGCCCGGCGTGCATTACGCTTATGGCCTCTACCTGATGGAAACGGACCTGACCGCGGCGCTCGCCGAATTGCAGAAGGAAGTCCGGAATAACCCGCAGCACTGGCCGGCCCTCCTGGTGCTCGGTTCCCTCCAAATCCGGCAGGGAACGCCCGATCAGGCCATCGAGACCCTGCACGCCGCGCTGAAGATCGTCCCCGCCAAATACCACTGGCTCTGCCATACCGATCTGGGCCGCGCGAATCTGGACGCCAATCACCTCGACGCCGCCATCGCCGAGTTGGAGAACGCCGCCCGGCAGATGCCTTCCAGCGCCAACGTGCATTTCTTTCTGGCGCAAGCCTACCGCCAGGCCGGACGCAAAGCGGACGCCGAGCGGGAACGGGCGGAATTCGAAAAGATGAAGGCCCAGCAGGACCCTCTCGGCGTGCCCGCTCTGCACCCATTTGGCTATGCCGGGAAGAAATGAAACCGGGGCCCACGCTTTCACGTACAATTGAGTGTTTAGGGTCCTAAATTTCGCCCGAGGAGGCCATCATGGACAAACGCTTCGCCCGTCTGCTGGCCGTTTCCATTTGTGCCACCGCTTTAGCTATTGCCCAGCCCGTCATTGGCGGCTCGGCGGTCAATTCCGCGAGCTACCGCACGCCTGGAATGCCGGGGTCCGGGGTCGCTCAAGGATCGATATTCATCGTTTTCGGAACGGGCCTGGGTCCTGCCTCATTGGTCGAGGCCACCGCGTTCCCGCTTCAGACCACGCTGGGCGGCACTTCGGTGAGCGTAACGGTGGGAGGCGCCACGCAATCCGCCTTCATCGTCTACACCTACAACTATGGGGTGGCCGCCATATTGCCTTCCACCACGCCGCTCGGTAGTGGGACCTTCACCGTCACCTACAATGGCCAGATCAGCGCGCCGGCGCCTATCCAGGTGGTCGCCAGCTCGTTCGGAATCTATACCGTGAACGAAGCGGGCTCCGGACAGGCTATCGCGACGGATATCAATTATGCCATCAACACCATCATCCACACGTTTCATCCGGGCGACTATGCAACCTTGTGGGGCACTGGACTGGGGGCCATCACTGGAAGCGACGCGGACGTCCCACCCGTTGGCAATCTTCCGGGACCGATCACGGTGTATGTGGGCAGCGCGGCGGCGCCTGTGGTTACCTACCACGGTCGATCACCGGGCTTTGCCGGCCTCGATCAGATCGACTTCCAGATTCCGGCGGGAGTGACCGGGTGCTACGTGCCCGTCGCGGTCCAAGCCGGCAGCACTCTGGGCAATGTTGGGAATATTACGACCATTGCCGTATCGGACACTGGCCAGACCTGCCCTGACTCGATCATGGGACAGGACCTGGTGAGCCAACTAGCCGCGGGGCAGACAGTCGACTTTGGCTATATCCGGCTGGAAAGCTGGGTCGCCAGGTACGCGCCCGATTCGGCGAGCAATGCGACCCTGGACTATGGAATTGCCACCTTCAGCCAGTACACTCCCCAGAACGCCGGCCTGGCGCAATATGGCGTATCGAGTGGCTATTGCGTGGCGGTGGACTGTTCCACCGAATGTGGTGGCGCTAACCTCATCGGCTTTAGCCTTTCTGATTCCAGCCCCGCGCAGCTCGACGCCGGATCGCTGTCTGTGCAATTCGGTCCCATCGTCACCTTGACTCAGTCCCAGTTTCAGAGCGGATTTTACGACGGCTTATTGTCGGGAGACACCGGAAGATACCTTTATAGCGCCCTGACCTATCCGGTCGTAGGTACGGGTGGGAAGGCCGTCGGCCAATTTACCGTGAACGATGTCACCAGCATTCCCAGCGCGACGCTCACCGGGCTAACCAACGCGCAGAACGTGCCCGTGTCGGGCGACCTTACGCTCCAGTGGACCGGCGGCAACCCCGCGTTGCAGAACGGCCAGGTCACAATTAGCGCCCAATCGGTCAACCAACCGTCGGCCAACACGTATCTGGCCGAATTCCTGCAGTGTACCGCGCCGGTGTCGGCTCAACAGTTTACGATACCGGGGTGGGTGCTTTCCGCGCTGCCCCCGTCCAGTTCGTTCAGCGAAGACCAACAAACCATCCCCGAGGGTTGGATCCAGGTTGGACAATACAATACTCCGACGGCCTTCCATGCGACGGGTCTGACCAGCGGCGTCATCACCGACATCTTTTACAACGGTATCGGGGTCTTCTTTCAGTAGATTGGAGAGAGGCCGGGGGCGTCTCCCACCCCACGCTATAATCTCCATCAGGTGAGACTCGCCACGCTGGTGCTATCGCTTCCCTTGGGGCTCGCCGCGCTGTGGGCCGGCGGATCCGAGAACCATTTGCGGGAAGCCAATGCGGCGTACCAGTCCGGCGACCTGGCCACCGCCATCCGCCTCTATCGCGAGTTCCTCAAGGAATTTCCCGACGCCGCCGAAATCCGTTCGAATCTGGGCGCTGCGCTGGTGCGGGACGGACAGTTCGCGGATGCCATCGCCGAATACAATCTGGCCCTGCGCAAGCTGCCGAACAATACCCAGGTGAGGATGAACCTGGCGCTGGCCTACTACAAGCTTGGACGCTTGCCCGAAGCCGTACCGCATCTGGAAGTCCTGCACAAGGTGCAGCCGTTGGAACTGAAACCGGCGCTGCTGCTGGCCGATTGCCTGCTCGAAACGAACCAGCCGCACCGGGCAGTGGAACTGCTCTCGCCGCTCCAGGAGGAATACCCGGACGATCACGCGCTGATTTATACGCTGGGCATGGCGCTGCTGAAAGACGACCGCACACCGCAGGCGCAGGTCCTGCTGGATCGCATCCTGCGCGACGGGGAGTCCGCGGAATCCGCATTCCTGCTGGGTCAAAGCGAGTTGCTCCACAACGACCTGACGGGGGCGGCCGGACAATTGAAGCGCGCCGTGGAACTGAATCCCAAAATGCCTTGGGCGCATTCGTTGTATGGTCAAGCGCTGAAGGCCGCCGGAAACCTGGACCAGGCCACCGGGCAATTCCAGGAAGAGTTAAAGGTGAACCCGTACGATTTCACGGCCAACACCGAAATCGCCGTGCTGCTCCGGCAGGATGGCAAACTGGACGATGCACTGGCGCACATCGCGCTGGCGCTCCAGGTGCGTCCCAACGATCCCGGAGCGTTGTACGAGCGGGCGTCGATTCACACCGCGCAACGGCTCACCGAGCAGGCGCGCCAGGAACTCGAGCAACTCCTACGCGACTACCCCAATTTCTCCGAAGCCCACGCCGCGCTCGCCACCGTCTATTACCGGTTGAAGCGGACCGCCGATGGCGACCGCGAAACCGCGGAGGCCCGGCGGGTTCGCGAAGAGGCACAAAAGCGGCTGGAGGAGAAGCGCCAGGCGCAATAGAATTGTGGGGCAGGCTCTCAGCCTGCGGCGGCCTCTAAGGCCGCCCCTCCGCCCCACTTTCTGTGACGGCGACAATCCGATCGGCCGCCACATTGTGCAGGGTCTGATGGATGCCGCTGGGCCAGACAATATCGATTTCCTTCACCACCTTCGCCGGCCCCAAACCGAAGTGCACCCGCGGATCGCTCGAGCAGGCGTAGCCGGTGCTGGTGGTGGCGTGATTGTACTGGACGCCCGCATCGGTCGTGATGCGGACCTGTGCCCCGAGTCCCATGCGGTTGCTCTTCACCCCCACCAGCTTCAGCAAAATCCAGTGATTGGCATTCTGTGAAATGTTGTGGAAGTATTGCGCCTTTCCGTTCAGCACGCTGGCCACTGCGTCGATGCGGCCATCGTTGTCCACGTCCCCGAATGCCACGCCGCGATGCGGCGCGGGACTGAGAAATCCGGCGCCGGCGCCCGCGCTCACGTCCTGGAACTTCCCGTTCCCCAGGTTGCGCAATACCGTGTTGGGTTCTTCCGATTCGCGCAGCGACAACTGGGCGATGTTGTCGAGCGCGTGTCCGCGCACCACCAGCAGATCCTTCCATCCGTCGTTGTCGAAATCGAAAATCCCATTCGACCAGCCAAACATGTTCCGGGTAATCGAGCCCACGCCAGAGACGGCGGTGATCTCCCCGAAATCTCCCGTTTTGCCGCCATTCTTAAAGAGCGGAAACGTGTCGTTTTGAAAGCCGGTCAACCAGATGTCGTCCCAGCCGTCGTTATCGACGTCCCGGAAATCCGCGCCCATGCCCGAAATGTACGCGCCCGACTCGGGGTACGCGACTCCCGTCTGCAGCGCCACCTCCTGGAACTTCTTGCCTCCCAGATTGTGGAAGAGCATATTAGGGGCATTGTCGTTGGCCACGAACACGTCCATGAATCCGTCGTGATCGTAGTCGGCGAAAGCCACCCCCATGCCCTTGCCGCGGATCTGTCCAATGCCCGTCGCGGCCGATACGTCGGTGAACGTGCCGTTCCCGTTGTTGTGGTAAAGCGTATTCGGCAGCGGCGCATAGTTCAGCGGGTGGCAGTAGGTGCGTAGGTTCGGATTGGGCCCGCAAAAGGGATCCTTGTTCACTTCCCATTTGCAATAGTTCGAGACGAACAGGTCCAGGCGGCCGTCGTTATCGTAGTCGAACCAGCCGGCCGCCACCGACCACATCTTCTTGCCGTCCAGAACGCCGCCGCCCACCCCGGCCTTGTCCGTAACGTCGGTGAACGTCCCGTCGTGGTTGTTATGCAGAAGCTGGTTCTTGGTCACGTTGGCCAGGAAGATGTCCGGCCATCCATCGTTGTCGTAGTCTCCAATCGCGACTCCCATGCCGTAGCCTTCGCCCTTCACCCCCGCTTTCTCCGTTACGTCGGTGAAGGTGCCGTCGCGATTGTTGTGGTAGAGGCGGTTCCAGTATTTGGGCGATTCTTTCTCGAGCGATGGAATAGCCGCGCCGTTCACGAAGTAAATGTCCAGATAGCCGTCGTTGTCGTAATCGAAAAGGGCCACGCCGGCCAGCATAGTCTCGGGCAGATTCTTGTTCGGCGTCGGGCAACTGTCTGCGATGAAGCGGACGCCGGCGCGGTCCGCGATTTCTTCGAAGGCAATGGGCCCCAACGTGGCGGTGGCCGCGGCCAGAACCGGAGCACAGAGCGCGAATATCCGCCAGCCTCTCAAACTCCAGAATAATACACCCGTTTATTGGCGAGCCGGATTTGAAGGTCGTAGCCAGACGGTCTGGACGTGCAGGCGCCTATGGTCTGGGGTATGCGCGCAAGCGCCGTCTGTTCCCCGAGGATGGAGTCACCCACTTCGATGCATTCGAGGACATGGCCATGATGACCGGCATTGACATCTCCGAGAGCACCCGCGCCACGGGATGTTGGGAGATCACCGCGCATTATGAGAACCCCGAGCGGACCGAGAGTCAAACCCTGAGCTTCGTCGTGTCGATACCGTAGCGCGGCGTCAGTGGCGACGCCGCTCCCTGCGGAAAGCGATAGAATTGTGCTATGCAGAAGGTCGCTGTTCCCCTCATTGCGTGTGTCATTGCGATAACCGCCGGCCCCGGCCGGACTCAGGACGCAGCCGCCCCCGCGCCTGGATCGACGATCCGGGTCACCACCACCGAGGTGTCGCTGGACCTTGCCGTGCGCGACAAGAAGGGCCGCCAGGTGAAAAATCTCAAGCCGGGCGATGTCGAAATCTACGAAGACGGCGTGCGCCAGCAGCTCCTCAGCTTCCACCTGGTGCCAGGACGGGAAGAGCACCGCCGGGAAGCCGAGGTGGCCAAGCCGGGTCAGGCGGCCGGTACATCTCTGCCGCTCCGGGAATTGAACACCGTCTGCATTGTCTTCCATAACATCGATCCGGTCACGCGCCCGCATGCCGTCGAAGTCGTCAAGGAATTCATCAAGAGCAATCTGCCGCCGGAAACATATATCGGCATCTTCAATCTCAACGAGAAGCTGATTCCGGTGCACGAGTTCACCAAGAACCGGGAAGAGCTATTGCAATCGACGCTGAGCGGGCAGCCCCTGGATTTCGGCAGAGCCTCGGAAGCCCTGCTCACCGCCAGCCCGAACATCGTCACCATCAGCGCCCAGGTGAGTAACGCCACCCACTCGGCCAGTGTGTCGGTGGACACCACCGGCGGCGAGGTCAACACCAACGTCATCATGGGCGCGGACGTTTCCAATAGCAGCGGCGCGAATCGCTTGCGCGGCGATCAGGTTCGGGAACGCAGCGACTTCGCCAATATCACCGGCATGCACGAAACCGATCGCATCATCACCCTGATCGACCAACTGGCCCCGCTGCCAGGCCGAAAAACCGTTTTGTTGATCACCACCGGCCTGGTGACCACCGGCGACCCCGACCGGTTCCAGAAGATTCTCAACAACGCCAATAGCCATGGCATCACGTTTTACGCGCTCGATTCGACCGAAATGAGCGCCATGACCGACACCGCGCAAGCCGGCAAGCTGGCCGTGGCGCAGATGGCGTCCGTCAGCCAGAACCAGGGCAAGATCGGCGCCAGCGCCAGCGTCATGCGCCAGAACAGCAAGCAGGGCGACGACACCATCTCCGCCGTGCGCACCTCCGACACGCAATCCAGCCTGCGCCAGTTGTCCGAAGGCACGGGTGGATTCCTGATCGCCAACACGAACGACTTCCGCAAGTCCTTTCAGCAACTAGCCGAGAATCTGGACACGCACTATGAAGCGGTATATCATCCCACCTCGGATAAGTATGACGGGCGCCTCCGGAAGATCGAGGTGAAACTGGCGCGCAACGATTTGCAGTTGGAGAGCCGCAACGGATACTTCGCCATGCCGGATCTGAAGGGCTCCGGCCCGCTGACGCCGGTGGAATCGACCGGTCTGGCGGTGTTGAGCACCCAGCCTCGGCCCCACGCGTTCGATTTCCAGGTTACGGCTTTCCATTTCCAGCCGGATGGCGCGACCTCGCGGGGCGACCTCGCCTTCGAATTGCCAGGCGCGAAGTTGGGCGCTACCGCCGACCCGGCGCACAAGACCCATAAGATCGAAGTTTCGCTGTTCGCGCTCATCCGGGATGCCAACGGACAGGTGGTCGACAAATACAGCGTGGATCAGCCTTACTTTATCGCGGATGCCAACCTGGCGGCGGTGCGCGCCACGCCGCTGGTCTACACGCATCCGCTCGATCTTCCTCCGGGTCATTACACGGCTGAAACCGCCCTTGTCGACCGCGAAGGGAGCCAGGCGACCGCCGAGACCGCGCAGTTCGAAGTTCCCGCGCCGTCCAAGGGCGTCGGGATCAGCAGCCTGGTGGTGGTGCAACAGGTCGAGTCGGCCAAGCCCCAGCCGGACGCCGTCGATCCGCTCACCTTCAAGGGAAAGCACGTGATTCCGATGGTCAAGGCCACCGTCGACCCGGCCAACAAGCGCTACGTTTACTTTGTCGTCTATCCGGACAAGGCCAGCAAGGACAAACCGAAGATCCACGTCCAGTTCAAGACCGGCGGCCAGGTGTTCGCGGAGCAGACCGCCGATCTGCCCGCGCCCGATGCCTCAGGGACCATCCCTATGTTCGTGGCGGCGGCCACGCGGCCGGGCAATTGCGAATTGCAGATCACGGCTCTGCAAGGCGCCGAAACCGCGACCGAGCATATCCAGTATGCCGTCGCCGCGCGTTAAAGCCTGGAGGGCGGGCAATCGCGCCCGCAGCCGGCTTTTAGCCGGCTTGCTCATTAGAGGTGCAGCCGCTTGAGAAAGCGCTTGAAATCCGGCACGAATTCCGGGAACAGGTTGCCGAATCCCGCACTGGCCGAACTGCTCCCCCAGTTGATTAATGTGGCGTTTAGGTTCCGGCTGCGAGCCGGGTAATACGCATTCGAAAGTCCTACGCTCATAGCCGTCCCGGTGAAATTCGACCAATTCACCGTGGTCGCGCCCGCATTCGTTCGCGTGACCACGGCCCGGCTGATGGCGTATCCCACGCGCGACCAGAAACCGTACCGCTCGCCTCTCCGCCGGTACTTGGTGTCCTCGTGCAAAACCGACGCCATCACGAAATCGCTGAAGAAGTTTTGTGTGATATTGTCCGCGGTAGCCGCGCCGAAGCGCTTCTCCAGGGCCACGTGGCCCACGCCATATTTGGGGTCCGTGTTCGTAGCCTGCGATTCGCCGCCGGTAGCCGCGCTGGCGATTATAGTCAGCGGCGTGAAGGTTTCCTCCACGAAGAACTGCCATTTCTGCTCCACCGTCACAGGCCCGGGCGCCCCCGCGGCGTCTTGCACCGTCTGCGCGCGAGTCCGCGCCGGCGCCCACAGGGCCGCGGAAGCGATCGCCAAATACAGAAAACGCCTCACTCCTATAGGATGCGCCAATCCGGCTTTCGATTGCACCTATGCCGGACTGCGCCCGCGCAAGGCCGTGCGCGCCGCGTGAAATCCGCACATGCCGTGGACGGCGCCGCCGGGGGGTGTGGATGACGAGCACAGATACACACCCTCGAGCGGCGTGCCATACAGCCGCCGGGTAGGCCGCAGCACAAGCTGCCGCAGATCCTGCGCGCCGCCGGTGATATCGCCGCCCACCAGGTTGGCATTGTGCCGCTCCAGGTCCGCCGGCGTCATGATGCTGCGCGCCAGAATGCGCGTGCGGAAGCCCGGCGCGAACCGCTCCACTTGGGATTCGATGCGCTCCGTCATGTCCGCCGTCGACGCGTGCGGCACGTGGCAATAGGCCCATGCCGTATGCTGGCCGGCCGGCGCGCGGCTGGCGTCGAACAGGCTGGGCTGTGCCAGCAGGATGAAGGGCCGCTCGCTCGGAGCCGTTCCCGCGAGCGTACTCTCGGAAGCCGCGATCTCGTCCAGCGATCCGCCCACGTGGACCGTGCCGGCGCGCGCGCACTCGGCCGCCTTCCACGGAATGGGCGCGCTCAAGGCCCAATCCAACTTAAAGACGCCGGGCCCATAGCGGTAGGCTTCCAATTGGCGGCGGAAGCGGTCCGGGAGACGGGCGCCGGCGATGGCCACGAATTGCCGGGGCGTCACATCGCAAAGGATCGTCGAAGCGTCGCCCAGTTCGTCGAGCGACCCGATGCGCGCGTTGGTCACGATGTGTCCGCCAAGCGATTCGAAGTACGACGCCAGCGCCTTCGCGATAGCCTGCGCGCCGCCGCGCGGGATGGGCCAGCCGACCGCGTGTGCCGACGCGGCCAGCAGCCATCCAAAGCCGGCCGATGCCAGCGCCTCCAGAGGCAGCGCCGCATGCGCGGCATTGCCCGCAAACAGGGCGCGCGCCGCTTCCGTGCGAAACAACCGCCGGGCCAGCGGCGCCGCCGGCCAAATGGCCCGCGCTCCGAAGCGCGCCATCAGCCACGGATGTGCGGGCAGGCGTAGCAGCGGCGCCTGGATCATCGGCACGAGCTCGCGCCAGCGCCGTGCCAGTGGCGCCATCGCCCGCCGGTACCCCTCGCCGTCCGCGCCCAGGCGCGCGCAGGTCTCGTCCAGGGACATAGCCAGGATGGCCGCCGATCCGTCATCCAGGGGATGCGCCAGAGGCAGCGGCGGATGGATCCATTCGAGACCATGTTCCGCCAGCGGGAAGCCGGCGAACGCGGGTGAGCTGACCGCCCACGGGTACACGGCCGAGCAAACGTCGTGCACAAATCCGGGCAGCGTCAATTCGGCGGATCGCACGCCGCCCCCGATGCTGGATTCCGCTTCGTACACCGTGGTGCGCAGCCCCGCTTGCGCCAATATAATCGCCGCGGTCAGGCCGTTCGGACCGGAGCCGATCACGCACGCGTTGTTGTTAGGGGAGGGGATGTCCCGCCTCCATGCCGCCGGAAACCGCCGGAAAATAAGTGCCCACCAACTTCCGCGTCCACCATTGCGCGGTCGCCGCCCGTTCCGCGGGACTGGTGAAATGATACTCGTAAAACAGGGCGCGTACGTAGCGCGGCGGATGGTCCGGAAATGGATTGCTCCGCAACAGCGCGAGCACCGGCCCGTCGCCTTCGAGCAGCTTCCGCATAAACGGCGTGAACCAGGATTGCTCCTCGTAGGACGATAGGGCCGCGAACCACATCAGCCAATCGAGGCGCAGGTGATAAGGCGCAATCTGCGGCGGCATGCGTCCCAGGCCGCCGGGCTTGCCTTTGAACTCGTACTCGCGCCATTTCGTCGCGGCCGTCACCACCGGTTCGTCCGTCCCTTCCACAATCACCTCGTAGCGTGGCCGCGTGATCGACCCGAATGCGCCGTAAGTGCCCACCAGATGAAAACGATTGTAGACCGTATTCATAACCTGCGCCGGAGACAGCATGTTCCTGATAGGTTGGATGCTAAGAAACACCACCAAGGTCCCCACGCCGATGGTGGCCAGTCGATACCCCAGCGCGGGCCGCTCGGTAGCCCGTGGGCGAATGGGTAGAAATCGCGCCAGGAACCGGTCGTCGAAGGTGCTGACGGCCAGCACCATGGTCAGCGCATTCAGCCAGGAGAGATTCCCGCCCCCAAAGATCAGCGACTGAAAGGCGAGGGTGATGACGCCCGCGATGGCGGCCACGGGCTGCGGCGCGAAATAAGCGAACGGTACCACCAGTTCCGAGAAATGGTTGAACAGCACGCCGGATTTGTGGAACCAGGCCGGCGCCCAATGAAAGTACCAGCTCAGCGGACCCGGCATGGGCTGGGTCTCGTAGTGATAGTTGAGGCAGGTAAGATCGCGCCAGCACGGGTCGCCGCGCATTTTGATGAGGCCCGCGCCGAACATCAGGCGGAAAAGCAGCCATCGCAGCAGCCAGATCCCGATGGTTTGCGGCGTGGCCCGGCGGCTGCCCAGGAAGATGGCGTAAAAGGTCGCCTCCAGCAAAATGGATTCCCATCCGAAGGCGTAGAAGATCTGGCCTACGTTGACGAACGAGATGTAGAGCACCCACAGCATGGCCCACGCCAGCATCGAAAGCCAGCTGCCGTAGCGGTCCGTTATGCCGCTGAGCGCCAGG
This sequence comes from Bryobacterales bacterium, assembly GCA_963707465.1. Classification (GTDB taxonomy): domain Bacteria; phylum Acidobacteriota; class Terriglobia; order Bryobacterales; family Bryobacteraceae; genus Bog-159. The sequence goes on along the minus strand of CAVPQK010000027.1, from coordinate 569,269 downwards.
CACGCGAGCAGCACGCCGAGCCAGGCCGCCATCGTGAAGGCCGTATCATTGGCGGCGAAGAAGAACAGGCTGGGCGAAGCGCTGAACGGGACCGCTTGCGTAAACAGCGGTACGGGAAGAAGCCCATGCTCGCCCAGCAGCGGCTTGAATTCAAGCGCGGCGTTAAGGAATGCGACGAGGAGGATCAGGGCCAGGCATCGTTGGTAAACGAGGCGGGTGAGGCAGAAGGTCTCGGAGCCGATCCAGCGCATCGTGCGTTACCCGATGGTAGCGCCCTGCCTGAGCATCGGGAAGACCGGCTCGTGTATACTGCCAAAAGATGCGCTATGCCGCCGCCCTGGTGGGGGCAATTTTTTTCCTTCCTGCTCCGCCGGCGCGCGCGCAGGGCGGGCCGCCCTACTACACCAACGATCCGGGAACGCCCGGCAACCGGAACTGGGAAATCAATCTGGGCTACATGCCGTTCCTGTACAACGCTTCGTCCATCACGCATACCCCGGACGTCGATATCAATTACGGCGTGGGCGACCGCATCCAATTGACTTACGAGAATGCCTGGCTGCGCGTGCGGGACGGCGCGGCCGCCGCAAAATATGGCGCGGGACAGGATCAACTCGGCGTGAAATGGCGGTTCTACGACGACGAAAAAAAAGGACTCGGAATATCCATTTTTCCGCAGCTTTCGATCAACAATCCCGATCATTCCGTTCAACGCGGTATCACCCCGCCGGGCGCCAGCCTGATCTTGCCCATGGAATTCACTAAGAAGCTGGGACCGATCGACGTGAACTGGGAAGTTGGCTACAACGTCGTTCATCTCGGGCCGAATGGTTACATCACAGGCCTGGCGGTGGGACACGATGTGACCAAGAAGCTGGAAGTGGATGCCGAGTTCTACGGACTGGGAACGTTCCGTCAAACCAATAACCAGGACACCCTGGACGCAGGGTTGCGTTATAAGATCCACCCGCCGTTCATTCTGCTGCTGATGGCCGGGCGAAGCGCGGTCTCCGCGCGCAACGGCCAGCCTTTTTTTGTGGGCTATTTCGGCGTGCAGTTCCTGCTGCCGCCGAAGCCGTTCGAGTGAGGCGAGAGGGCCTTCAACACCTTGTATTGCGCGACGGGACGGCGCGTATTACAATATGGATATGCGAACCATTTCATTGAGACTACCGGATAGTCTTGTGGACCAAATGGAACAGGAGGCCAAGGCGAGAAGGGTGACGAAATCCTCCCTGGTGAGGGAAAGTCTGGAGAGGGCATTGTCCCGGGAATCGCCCGCCGGCGCAGTCTCGTGTTACGAAATGGCCCGCGACTTAGCTGGCAGTGTGCGGGGACTCCCCGAGGATCTCGCAGTGAATCCGAAGTACATGCAAGGCTTCGGCGAGTGAAAAAGGGGCCATGCCTGCTCGATACCGGCCCCCTGGTCAGCTTCCTGGCTTCCGGCGCGCTGCACCATGCGTGGACTGTTGAGCAGTGGAAGCGGTTACGCCCGCCGCTGCTGACCTGCGAGCCAGTCCTCACCGAAGCGGCATTCCTGTTGAAGCGCGATGGCCGCGATGCCGACGCTCTGTTTGAACTCCTGGAACGGGGTGTGATTCGCATCGCACTGGCCGTCGAGGCAGAGCAGGCGGATGTGAGGGCGCTGATGCATCGCTATCGCGGCAGGCCGATGTCCTTAGCGGATGCCTGTCTGGTTCGCCTCTCGGAAATTCACTCAGCCGCAGAGGTATTCACATTAGACTCTGATTTCCGCATTTACCGCCGCCACGGGAACAAGGTCATCCCGGTGCTGATGCCTGAATGAAGGCGACGCGCGGCCATTTAGCGCGTCTATACTCGTTATCATGCCCTTTGCGGATCTGGGTCAGGCTATCCGTTCATTGCGCCGCCGGCCGGCATTTGCGCTGGCGGCTATTCTCACCGTCGCCCTCGGAGTCGGCGCCAATACGGCGGTTTATCGGGTGATCTACGCGGTGTTGCTGCGGCCCTTGCCCTTCCGCGATCCGCAGCGCCTGGTCCAGCTGTGGGAGAGCACACCCGTCCTGCCGCAATTGCAGGCCGCCGTCCCGGATTTCGTGGATTGGCGCAACCAGACCCACAGCTTCTCGCAGGTGGCCGCGTACACCTTCCAGGAAATGAACCGCATCACGCTCATTGGGCAGGGCCAGCCGGAAGTCGTGCAGGCCACCAGCGTGACCTCCGATCTTTTCTCCACCATGGGCATTCAGCCGCTGTTGGGTCGCGGCCTCAGCGCCGCCGACGAACGCGGCAAGCGGCCCGTGGCACTGATCGCCGAAAGCCTGTGGCGCCGGAAGTTCGCCGCCGATCCGGCGATTGTAGGCCGCGCCTTGCGCCTGGAGACCGAATCGTTCACCGTGATCGGCGTGGTTCCCAGCCGCCAGGCCTTTCCGGAATGGGCGGATGTATGGATTCCATTTTCGTGGATCGAATCGGAGCTTCTCACTACCAGAAAGTATCATCCGCTGGAGGTAATCGCCCGCCTGAAGCCGGGCGCGAGCGTGGCGCAGGCGCAGACCGAGATGCGCTCCATGGCCGGGCGGTTGGCCGCCGAGCATCGCGACACCAACGGCACGGTGGGCGCCTACGTCATCCCGCTGGCGCGGCAGATTACCGGCGACGTCCGGCCCCCGCTGTTGCTGGTGTGGGCCGCGGTCGGCCTGGTGCTGCTGATGGCCTGCGCCAACCTGGCCCACATGTTGCTGGCACGCATGCTCGACCGCCGTCAGGAAGTGGCCATCCGGGTGGCGCTGGGCGCGGGCCGCGGCCGGCTGATGCGCATGGTGTTCACCGAAAGCCTGCTGCTGGCGCTGGCGGGCGGACTAGCGGGAGCCGCGCTGGCCGTGGCCGTCGGCGGCGTCCTCCAACGCATGGCTCAGGGACAGATTCCCCGCCTGGAACCGCTGGGCTTCGCCGGCCACGCGCCCATGTTCGTGCTGCTCGCATCGATTCTGTGCGGAGTCCTGTTCGCCTTGCCGGCTGCTGCGCAGGCTCTCCGCGCGCAGGCCAGCCCGGCGGCCGGGCGATCCATGAGCAAGCCGCGATCTCCGCTCGGTTCCATCCTGATCGCCGCCGAAGTCGCCATGGCGTTCGTGGTGTTGACGGGAGCCACTCTGCTGGTGCGCAGCTTCGTCGCCCTGCTCAGCGAAGCCCCGGGATTCCAGGCGAAAGGCGTGCTGGCGATGGAAGTGCCAATGCCCAGCAGCCGGTATGACGCCCAAAAGTCCACGCAATTCTGGAAGACCCAACTGCTGCCGGCGCTGCAGGCCCTGCCCGCCGTGGACGGCGTGGCCGCGGCCAATTGCGCGCCTATGAGCCTCTCGCCCACCGGGCGCTTCCGCTTTGCTACGCGCTTCGGCATTGCCGGACGCACGTTCGATCCCGGCCACTACCCGGTCGCCCAATATCGATGGACCACGCCGGAGTACTTTCACGTGCTGGGAATTCCGTTGCGGCGCGGCCGCTGGCTGACGGAGGCGGACCGGGACCAGCCCCGCTACCTGATCAACGAAACCCTGGCGCGGCGATACTTCCCGCGCGAAGATCCCACCATGCACCGGTTGGTCATGGGCGTGATGGACCCGCATCAGTCTTCGATCGAAATCGCCGGCGTAGTGGGCGATGTGCCCGACCTGGGGCTCGACGAGCCTGTGCCGCCGACGTTGTACCTGATATCGAGTTCGCCGCGCATGACTCTGCTGGCGAAAACGGCGGGCGATCCGATGTTGCTGGCCGCGCCCATTCGCGAGGCCATCCATCGCGCCGATCCGGAGATTGCGGTTCTCAAGGTTGCGCCCGTGGAGCAGTACGTCGCGGATTCGCTCGCGCGCCGCCGCTTCGCGCTCACCCTGCTGGCGGCGTTCGGCGGACTGGCGGCGCTGCTCACCGCGGCCGGAATCTACGGACTGCTGGCCTACTCGGTCAGCGGCCGTGTGCGCGAATTCGGCATTCGGGCCGCCGTGGGGGCCACGCCGGCGAAGCTGCTGCGCATGATCCTCACCGAAGGCGCGGCCGTGACGATTCCCGGACTGGCGGCAGGCATCGCCCTCTCGCTGGCCTGTACCCGCGTGGTGAAAAGCATGCTATATCGGGTCTCGCCCATGGATCCGCTGTCGCTGACGGCCGCCGCCGTGCTCCTATCCGTCATTAGCGTGCTATCCGTGTGGCTGCCGGCCCGCCTCGCCGCCCGCGTGGACCCCGGCGCGGCCTTGCGGCTCGAGTAGCGCGAACGGAATTTCGTCTCCTCAACTGCCCGCCAGCGAAAGACGGAACGCGGCCATCTCCTGGCCATTGCGGACCAGCAGCACGTCGCCGGCCAGCACCGGGTGATTCCACGTCTTGCCGTCGAGCGCGGGGAAGCGCGCCAGCTCGGTGAACTGATCGGGAGTTGCCCGCACCAGCGCCAGTTCCCCCTCTTCCGACGAAACCAGCAGCACGTCCTGATCGGCAAGCAGGACCAGTTGGCCGTTACCATAGCGTCCGCCCTTCCACTTGCGCTTGCCGTCTGTGAGGTCGATGCACGCGAGGATGCTGCCGTCGAAGCCGAAAGCATAGCCGTTGTGCACCACAAAGTCGTTGAAGTAGGGCTTCAGCCCGTTCGAGGTCCAGCGCGGTTCGACGGTCCATCCGCCCGATCCATGCGTGACCGCCAGGCGGCGCGTGCCGCTGCTGTCGCTCACGCTGATCAGGACGTCGCCGTCCGCGGTCAGCGCCGGCTGCACGATGGGGTAGCCCGCCCATACGTACTCCCACAGAAGTGTGCCGTCGGCGGGCGCGACGCTGGTCACGCCGGTTTCGCTTAATAGCAGCACCTGCTGGACACCGCCGATGGTCGCCAGTTGCGGCGAACTGTAGCTCGCGCCGTGAGCCGGCCCTGTCCAGCGGCGGGCGCCGGTGAGCAGGTCGTAGGCGGCAAGCTGGCCGGCGGTGGCCACGATGACCGCGTCGTCCACCACCAACGGCGAACTCGCGAAGCCCCACATCGGACTCTTCATGCCGGTGTCCGCCGCCGCGTTGCGCGACCACACGACGGCGCCGTCGCGGGCGTTCAGCACGTTCAGAATTCCGGTGGCGCCGAATGTGTACACGCGGCCATTGCTGAGGGTGGGCGTGCCGCGCGGACCGGGGCCCCCGTTCGATTCCCAGAAGCGGGCTACGTCGCGGTGCGCCCAGACCGGCTCGCCGGTCGTCAGCTTGTAGCACGCCACCACCTCGTCCGGTCCGCGCTGCTCCTGGGTGTAGATCAGGCCGCCGCGGACCGCGAAGGACGACCAGCCCGGTCCCACCGGCCGCCGCCAGAGCGCCACCGGCGGCGACGCGGCCCAGTCGGTCTTGATATGCACGCCGGAGACGATGTCATCGCGATGAGGTCCGCGAAAGCCGGACCAGTCCGCGCCCGCCTCCGCTCCCGCGGGCGTCGGCGCTACCGCCGGAGCCGCAACTGCAACCACTGGAAGCGCCGCGGGCGCGTTAACGGGCTTAGCCACGGGCAGCTTCTCGGGAGCCGCGCTGGCTGCCGGCGCCGCGGGAGCTGCCGGAGCCGGCGGAAGCGCGGCCGGTGAGTTGCCGGCTTGCGCCAGGAGCCGCTCCTCGGGAGTCATCGTCCATCGCCAATGCAAGTCGTTGCGGAAGTCGCTGGCCGTGAACCCGCCGGTCCGGACCAGCGTCCACACGCCACATGCGAACAGGAGGGTTGCCGCCATCGACACCCGGCGGATTCCATCCGGCAGACGCTGCGTGGCCACCGCCCACGCGACCAGGGCGATGCTCAGGCCTGGGATCGCCAGGAAGAAAAACAACAGCCCCATCGCCCCCGTCCCAATCGACACGTCCACCAGACGCTTGGTCACGAACAGCCCGGCGATCATCACGCCGATCGCGCCCAACCGCTCGACCCATGCCGCCCGGCTAAAGAACAGCCACCATAGGACCACCGCCACCGCGCCGGCTGGTCCCGCCATCACCCCGATGAACAGGGCGCCGGGAAAGACCACCGGGACGGCAAACCGAAGCAGCAACTGCAGGGTTACAATGACCACGCCGGGCCACAGCCGGAGCGGCTTCCGAACGGAATTTTGCATTTTGGGCTCCCGAGCCTCTATTATGGCCCTGGCAATCATACGCAAGCGCACGCCGGATCGTTCCACCGGAACAACCGGGGTCTCCCGCCGGATGTATAATTGCAATACCTGGAGGGACGCATGCCGCTAATCAGCCGTAGGGAGTTCGCTGGCCTGGTGGCCGCTGCCGGCGCACCAGCCAGACGGCTGCGGGGCGCCACGGTCAGCGCTGCCGCGCTCGATGACACCTTGCGCTCCGGAATCGCGCGCAGAAAGATTCCCGCTGCCGTAGCCATGGCCGCCAGCGATCGCGCCATCCTCTATTCGGGCGCGTTCGGCACGCGGGATTCATCCGGCGTTCCGGTGACCGCCGATTCCATCTTCGCCATCGCCTCCATGACCAAGGCGATCGCGACTGTGGCTGCCATGCAACTGGTGGAACAGGGCAAAGTGAAGCTGGATAGCCCGGTGTCGGAATACCTGCCGCAGCTCGCCAAATTGGAAGTTCTGGACGGCTTCGATGCGGAGAGCGGCAAACCGAAATTGCGTCCCGCCAAAACAGCAGTGACGCTGCGGCACCTGCTCACGCACACATCCGGAATCTGCTACGACATCTGGGACGCCGACATGTTCAAGTACACGTCGCAGATGAAGGGTTCGGTGCCGGCCGTTCCGCCGCTGATGTTCGAACCGGGCACGCGCTGGCAGTACGGCATGGGGGTCGATTGGGCCGGGCGGCTGGTCGAAGCAGTCAGCGGCAAGAATCTGGAGGATTATTTTCAGGCCAACATTCTGGGACCGCTGGAGATGCGGGACACCAGCTACCTGCTCCCGGAGTCGAAATTCGACCGCCTGGTCACGGATTATTCGCGCCAGGCCGACGGATCGCTCAAGCAGGGCCGCCGCGCCCTGCCGAAGGCCCCGAAGGAATTCAACGGAGGCGGCGGATTGTTTTCCACCACCGGCGATTACGTCCGGTTCATGCAAATGATCCTCGGCCAAGGGCGCGGCGCCAACAATGCCCGCATCCTTCAGCCGAAGACGGTCGAGAGCATGGAGATCAACCAGATCGGCGCCGCGACCGCCGGCAAGATGAAGAGCTCGCGTCCGAATTTTTCAAGCGATGTGGATATACAGCCGGGAGCCACGGAGAAGTGGGGGCTGGGGTTCCTGATCAACACCACGGCATACGACGGCGGGCGCTCAGCGGGAAGCCTGGCGTGGGCCGGGATCTTCAACACATTCTTTTGGATCGATCCGAAGCAATCCACCTGCGCGGTGTTGATGATGCAGTTCCTGCCGTTTGTGGATACGGAAGCGATCGGCCTGCTGGGCGATTTCGAGCGCACGGTCTACAGCACCTTGCGCCCGCGCGCCTGATGCCCCGGCCATCCACCCGTCTTACTTGGGTTGCGGAACCGCTGTTTGCGCCTGCACGACGTGCGCGTCGACCAGCCGGGCAATTTCCGACTTGCCCACCGCGCCCACCCGCTGCTCCACCACGCGGCCATCCTTGAACAGCAACAGCGTCGGAATGCCGCGGATGTTGTAGCGCCCAGCCGTGTTGATGTTGGAATCCACGTCCAGCTTGCCCACTTTCAGTTTCCCGGCGTATTCCTGCGCCACCAGGTCGATGGTCGGCGCCATCTGCCGGCATGGGCCGCACCACTCCGCCCAGAAATCCACTAGAACCGGCACTGCCGACTGCAAAACCTCCTGGTCGAAGCTTCCGTCGGTGAAAGTCAGGGTATTTTGACCCGCCATTATATTTTCTACTCTCCTGTAAGAATTAGATCCACTTCCAGCGCGCAGGATTCAAACCCTGGCGCCCAGGCGTTCGTACAGCCTGCCATATTCACCGGCCGACACGTTCCAGGAAAAATCCTTCGCCATGCCTGCCAGCATCGTTGCCCGCCAGCCTTCCGCGTCGGCAAACGCCTCCCGTGCCGCCCGCAAAGCGCCCACCAGCGCGCTTCCGGAATAGTTCCAGAACTTGAAACCCGTCCCAGGTTCGATGGTATCATCAAGCCCCCCGGTTGCGCGCACCACCGGCACGGTACCATATCTCAAGCTGTAGATCTGGTTCAAGCCGCAAGGCTCGTAGCGGCTGGGCATCAGGAACATGTCCGCGCCGGCCTCGATCTTGTGCGCCAGCGCATTGTCGTATCCGACGCGCACCGCAATGCGTCCCGGATGCCTCTGCGCCATGGCCTGGAACAGCTCCTCGTATTGCGGCTCGCCCGCGCCCAGCGCCGCCATATAATAACCTTCAGCCACTAGCCCGTCGGCCGCCTCCGCGATTATGTCGGCGCCCTTCTGGCTGGTGAACCGCGAGACGATACCGATCAAAGGCGCGTCCATGGCTTCCCCAGGCAGCCCGAACGCGTCGACCAGGTCCTGCTTGCATATCCGCTTGCCGCTCAAGTCCGCGCTCGAATACCGCGCCGCGATCAAGCCGTCGGTTTCCGGATTCCATTCCGTGTAATCCGCGCCATTCAAGATGCCGGACAGCACCGAACTGCGCGCCCGCAGCACGCCGTCCAGTCCGAGGCCGTATTCCGCCGTCTGGATCTCGCGCGCGTAGGCGGGGCTCACCGTATTCAGCGCATCGGCGTAGTTCAGCCCGCCCTTCAGATAACAGACTTTGCCGAAAAATTCCAGCCCGCCGGGATAGAACTCCTCGGTTCCGGCCAGTCCGATCTCCGCCAGCGCGGCCGCCGGAAAAAGCCCGTGGTATCCCATGTTATGAATCGTGAACAGCGAGCGTATCCCCAGGAACGTAGGATCGTTGCCATAAACCGTGCGCAGATAGGCCGGCGCGAGTCCCGCCTGCCAGTCGTGCGCGTGAACGATATCCGGCCGCCATACCCGCCGGCAGAACTCCAGCGCCGCTTGCCCCAGCACGGCGAAACGAATGTGATTATCGGGATAGTCCACGCCCTCTTCGCCATAGAAGCCCGGGCGGTCGTACAGCGGCGGGTAGTCCAGAAAATAGAACGGCGTCTCGCGCTCCACCAGGTACAGCGTAGTATCGAAGCGGCGGGGCGGCAGCCAGATGGGCAGCGAGTCGTAAACGCGCCGCGCGCTCTTCAGATCCACGGCGGCATAGCGCGGCAACAATACCGCCACCTCGTGGCCCAGGGCCTTCAGCGCGGCGGGTAGCGAACCCACCACGTCTGCCAGGCCGCCGGTCTTGGCGAATGGCGCCGCCTCCGAAGCCACCATCAAAATCTTCATGGCGTAAGCCTAAGTCTACCGTGCCCGCGGGGCAAGTTGCTAAACTGCACGAATGAGACTTTCCCTTACCGCCCTCGTGGCGGCGCTCGCCCTGTTCGCTCAGGAAAAGGTTGACCTGACGGTGGTCAACCACATCAAGAGCGAGGCGTTTCAGAACTCGCAAGCCATGGAAGATCTGTTTTACCTGGCCGACGTCTATGGTCCGCGGCTAACCAACTCACCCGGGCACAAGGCCGCCGCCGAATGGGTGATGAAACGGCTTAAGGAATATGGCCTCGAAAACGTACACCTGGAGAAATGGGGGCCCTTCGGCGAGAGCTGGCGCTACACGCGCTTCGCGGCGCATTTACAGGAGCCGCAATACCAGCCTCTGATCGGATTCCCGCTGGCCTGGACCCCCGGCACTAACGGCATCGTCACCGCGGAACCCATCGCCGCGGTAATCTCGAACGACGGCGATTTCGACAAATACAAAGGCAAACTGGCGGGCAAGATCGTGCTGTCCATGGTGCCGAAGGACGTTCAGCCCATCACTGAACCGCCCTTCCGGCGGCTGACCAGCGAAGAGCTGGCCGCGCGCGGGAACGTGCTCGATCCGTCGCGGCCATTCGGCATGTTCGGCCCGCAAGCGGCGCCCGCGCCCGCCGCCGCCACAGTACCGTCGATGCCGCCACCCAGCCGCGACGAGCAGGAAAAGTTCCGCACCAAGGTGGCGCAGTTCTACAAGAGCGAAGGCGCCGTCGCCGTTCTGCAATACGGCTACAACGGCGATGGGGGCACGGTCTTCGCCACCTCCGGCGGATCGCGCGATCCCAAACAACCGCAGCCGCTGCCCACCATCGCGCTCACGCCGGAGCACTACAACCGCATCGCCCGCCTGGTGGAGCACAAGATCCCGGTCAAGGTCGAACTGGAAGTCCGCGCGGAGTTTCTTACCGGCGAGACCGATTCCTTCAACGTGATTGGAGAGATTCCGGGCTCGACGAAAAAGGATGAAATCGTAATGCTGGGCGGGCACCTGGACTCCTGGCATGGCGGCACCGGAGCCACCGACAACGGTACCGGCTGCGCGGTAGCCATTGAGGCCGTGCGCATTCTGAAGGCGCTGAATCTGCCGTTGTCGCGAACGGTCCGTATCGCGCTCTGGAGTGGTGAAGAGGAAGGTCTGCTGGGTTCCAAGGCCTACGTGCAGGAGCATTTCGCCCCCCGCGACAGCATGGCCCTGAAACCGGAATACGGCAAACTGGACGCGTACTTTAACGATGATTCGGGCACGGGGCGCTTTCGCGGGATCAGCGTCGGCGGCAACGACATGGTGAAGCCGTTGTTTGAAGCGTGGCTCGAGCCTTTCCATGACCTCGGCGCGACGGCCGTAGTCGGCACGACGGCCCCACCCACGCGGCAGCCGGGCGGGACCGACCACACATCGTTCACCTGGATCGGGTTGCCTGGATTCGGTTTCATGCAGGATCCGATCGAGTACGGAACGCGCACCCATCACTCCAACATGGACGTTTACGATCGCGTAATTAAAGGCGACGTAATGCAGTCATCGGCGATCATGGCCTGGTTTGTCTACAACACCGCGACGCGCGCGGAGATGTTGCCGCGCCTGGCAACCCCCAAGCCTCTGAAGCCCGGCATTTGAAGTAATCTGTGGGGCAGGCTCTTAGCCTGCGGCGGCCTCTCAGGCCGCCAGCCTTGTGGTCCGTCTGTAAGAGGTAAAATCGCAAGTGGAGCCTCTTTGCACTCACACGCGCACGCCCACTCGCACGGCGCCGGGACCGGCCGCATCCTCTGGTGGTCCCAAATCGCCACCTTCGCCTTCGTGGGAATCGAGATCTTCGCCGGCATCCAGGCCCACAGTCTCGCGCTGCTTTCCGACGCCGGCCACAACTTCACCGACGGACTGGCCCTGCTGCTCGCCTGGTTCGGCGTCTATCTGCAATCCCGGCCCGCCGACGCCGTCAAGACCTACGGCTATCACCGCGCCGGCGTGCTCACCGCCTTCGTCAACGCCCTGACGCTGGTGGCGCTGGCCGCCTGGATCTTTTACGAAGGCTGGCAGCGCCTGCTGCACCCCGCGCCCGTCGGCGAAACCGTCATGATGCTGGTCGCCGGCGCCGGTCTGGCCCTCAACGGCGGCATCATGTGGGGCCTCCGCGCCGCCCGCCAGAGCGATATCAACATCCGCAGCGCCTTCGTGCACATGCTTGGCGACCTGCTCGGATCTTTCGCCATTATCCTCGGCGCGCTCGTCATCCGCTACACCGGCTGGATCCAGGTGGACCCCATCCTCTCCATCCTGATCGGTGTCCTGATCGTCTGGACCGCCTGGGACATCATCAAGGAGTCGCTCAATATCCTGCTCGAAGGCCTGCCGCGCGGCCTCGAACTGCAATCCGTGACCGCCTGCATGTGTCGCGTCGAAGGCGTGCTCGATGTGCACGATCTCCACATCTGGAGCCTCGGATCGAGCATCCACGCGCTGAGCTGTCACGTGCTCATCGAGGACGTGCCCCCCTCCGCCAGTAACTGCATCCTGGCGCGCATCAACGACATGCTGGCGCACGACTTTCGCATCCGCCACTCCACCGTGCAATTCGAGCACGTAGGCTGCGCCGTCGCCGAAAGCGGCTGCGTCATCCCCGCCGCCGAGCCCCATACCCACTCCCACTGACCCCCTTCCGGATCAACGGCTCGACCACTATCGGCGTCAACCTTCGTGAGATAGTAGGAAACAGGAGAATCCACATGCTGAAAGCGATGATCCTCGCAGTCTTTTTCAGCCTCTGCCTTTTGGCTGGGAACGACCCCATTCGTGAGGTAACGTCTCAGGCCAGGAGAGACCCATCCCAAATGGCCCCCGCCTTCTACCAGGGCTATTTCTACCTGATCGGTAACGAGGGAGCGAACTCGGTGACGGTCTTCGCGCCCGACGGTCACCTGGCCATGGCCTTTGCCGAGGACGCCGGGCACCCTCGCGCCATCGCGGTCGACACCGATGGCACGGTCGCCGTTGCCTGGGGCGATTGGGACCCGAAGAAAGGCGGCGGCATCGATTTCCGGGACAGTGCCGGTTCCGTGACCAGGACCATCAAAACCGGGTTGTATCTTCCCATGCACCTCGCGTTCGCCGAAGATCATTCCCTCTGGAGTTTTGGCAGCGAAGTCGATGCCGCAAGCCAGCACGGATCTCCCAAACAGGAATACCAGACCGTGCGGAGGTACACGCCGGATGGCAAGGAGTCGGGCGCTTATCTCCCCCGGTCGCTGTTTCCACCAGGCCTTGAGCCGGCCTCGCAGGGTTTCCAATGGAACAGCATCACCGTCGCCCACGATCGCATCGGACTGTGGGCTGTTTCGGGCACGCGCGGCAGCCAAACCGAGTGGGTCGAGCTGGACTTAAGCGGCAACCTTACCGGCCGATGGAGGCTGGATCAGTTCGGACTTCATCCGAAACTGGCTCTCACGCGCGACGGTTCCTTCTTCGTCCAAGTCTGGGACGACAAAACCCGCACTCACCAGTTCATCACTCTCGATCGCGCCTCCTCGGAATGGCGCGCCCTGGATACGGCGCCAAGCGGGTGGCTGGAAGGCGCGGACGGAGACGCCCTGGTCTTCCTAGACGGACCTCTAGGGCCGATGCACCTTCAGTGGTATCGGCATCCTTAATGCCTTCTTGGCGAGCTTAGCGTCTCCCTTGGCGCCTTTGCGAGAAATCTGCTTTCGCTTCGTCTTACTTCAATTGCTCGGTAATAGTCACCGGAGCGCTCAACCGAAAGCTGAGCTTGGATTCCGTCGGCAGCAAGACAGCCTTGTCGCGGGTGGCTACCACTCCACCGCCGCCTGCCGCCCCGCCCGCGCCCGCCCCGATGGCCGCGCCTTTACCGCCTCCCGCCATCGCCCCGATGATGGCGCCGATGCCCGCCGCCGCTGCCACAATTCCCACTTGGTCTCCGGTAGCCATGCTGGTGCCTTGCTTGCGAACCGTCTCGGTCTTGATCTCCACATGCTGCCCGTCTGACGTAATCAGCTTGGTCAGTTCCAGCGCCAGGGTGGCCTTGCCCTTCGCGTGCGCGGATTTCTGCGCTTCCACCACGCGGCCTTCCACCCGCGCGCCTTTTTCCGCGATCACGAATCCGCCTGCCGCGAGCGGCGCATCGAGCGTAGCCGTGAATGTGTCACCCGCCTGATTGTGTTCGCTTGAAAGGCTTTCGCCCAGGCGGACCGGCATCGTCAGGCCCGTCTGCAGGGTCACCGACGGCGCTGGCTGCGGGGCGGCCGGTTCCACCGGTGCGGGAGTAGGCGCCGGCTCGGGAGCCGGTTCAGCCGCAATCGGAGGCGCGCTAGGCTCCGGAACCGGCAGCCCCGGTACCGGCGCGGGCGTCGCCGGCTGCGCGGGAGGCATAGTCTGCGCAACCGTGGCCGGCGAACCCACCGGGAGCGCTCGAATCATCGGATGCGAATGGTGCGTCATCACTACCGCGTCCGGCCGCGGGACAGGCCTCCTGGCCTGTCCTGCATTTTCCGGCGCAGGCGCCACGGGAGCGGGCGGCGTAACCTCTGCCACCGCAGGCGGCTTAACCTCCGCCACCGCAGCCGGCGCAGCAACCGGCGCAGCAGCCGGTGCTACGCTAGCCACCGGAGCCGGAGCCGGCTTCGGCCGCTGCGTAAACCTCATGATCAGGGCCCCACCCAATGCCCCAACCAGCACGAGAAGTCCAATTTGAAGTGGTTTCATCTGGTCGGCGTATCCTTATTGAGACGGACGAATCACCCCGCGCTTTCGTTTCCAGTGTAACGCTGGGTAAAATAGAGAGATTAGCCATGTTCCCTTTTCCGGCCCAATTCCAAATCGGACCCGTCCGCGTGGCCCCCGCCACCGTGCTCGCGCCCATGGCCGGCGTCACCGACACCGTGTTTCGCCGCTTCATCCGTAACCTCGGCGGATGCGGCCTGCTGATGACCGAATTCACCAGTTCGCACGGCGTCCGTGCCTCGTTGCGCGCGCGCAAGCCCACCCGCACGCTGCTGAAATACCTGGCCTTCGATCCCGTGGAGCGCCCCATTACCGCCCAATTATTCGGCGCAGACCCGCCCGTCATGGCCGATGCCGCCCGCGTCTGCCAGGATCTCGGCTTCGATATCGTGGATCTCAACTTCGGCTGCCCGGTGAACAAGGTCGTGCGCTGCAACGGCGGCTCCGGCCTGTTGCGCGACTTGCCTCTGGTCGAACGCCTGCTGCGCGAGGTCCGCGCGGCCATCTCCATTCCGCTCACCATCAAGTTCCGCGCCGGCTGGAGCGACCGCGAACTCGTGGCCGTTAGCCTGGCCCGCCTCGCCCAGGATTGCGGAGTGGCCGCCGTGGCGCTCCATCCCCGCACCCGCGAACAGGGCTACAGCGGTGAGGCTGACTGGACCCGTATCGCCGAAGTGAAAGCCGCCGTCTCCATCCCCGTCATCGGAAACGGCGACATCAACTCGCCCGAAGACGCCGTCCGCATGGTGGCCGAAACCCATTGCGATGCGGTGATGATCGGCCGCGCCGCGTCCTCCAATCCGTGGATCTTCCGCCAGATTGAACAGTATCTCGCGACCGGCACGTACGACCACCCCACCCACCACGATCGCTATAGTATGATGCGCACCTACTACGCCATGCTGATCGAGCGCGACGAGCCCGATGGCGTCGGCAAAATGAAGCAGTTCGCCACTTACTTCACGCATGGCGTGCGGAACGGCGCCCAGTTACGCGCCGCCGTCTATCGGGAGACCGAGGCCCAGCCGATTCTGGATCTGGTCGACGAATTCTTCGGCCGCGAGGTTGTGGCCGCATGACTCCCGTGGAGAATCCGGTGAAGAAGGTCAAGATCGTCACCGATGGTTCCTGCCTGGGCAACCCCGGCCGCGGCGGTTGGGCCTGCATCCTGCGCTACAACGCACACGCGCGCGAACTATACGGATACGCGTCCCAAACCACCAACAACCGCATGGAACTGACCGCCGCCATCGAAGGGTTGAAGGCGCTCCGGGAGCCCTGCGAAGTGGAAGTCGTCACCGACTCCGAGTATCTGAAAAACGGCATCACCACCTGGATCGCCAACTGGAAGCTGCGCAACTGGATGACCAAGGAGAAGAAGCCCGTGGTCAACCGCGACCTCTGGGAGGAGTTGGACGAGGTCGCCGCCAAACACAAAATCACCTGGTCCTGGACCAAGGGCCACGCCTCCCATGCCGACAACAACCGCTGCGACGAACTGGCCCAGACGGCCGCCCGCGAGCAGCGCCGCAGCCCCAAATAACCGTGGAGGGCGGGCAATCCTGCCCGCAGCCGGCTTTCAGCCGGCCTGCTAGACTAACCAAATGAAATCGAAACCCCTACCCCTTCTCGTAACCCTGGCTCTAACCGCCGCGGCCCAGTCCCCCCACCAGCAAGTCGAATCCCTGGTCGATCGCCACAGCGCCCAATACATCCAAATCTCCAAATCCATCTGGGATTACGCCGAACTGGGTTTCCACGAAGACAAAAGCTCCGCCCTTCTCCAGCGCCATCTGGAAGAAGCCGGCTTCCGCATCGAGGCAGGCGTGGCCGACGAGCCCACCGCCTTCATCGCCACCTATGGCCAGGGCAGTCCCATCGTCGCCATCCTGGGTGAATTCGACGCGCTGCCCGGCCTGTCGCAGGCCGCCGTGCCGGACCGCAATCCGGTAACCGCCGGAGCGCCCGGCCACGGCTGCGGTCACAACCTTCTGGGATCGGGCGCGGCTCTGGCAGCAGTGGCCCTCAAAGAGTACATGCAGAACAATCGCGTGGCCGGCACCCTCCGTTATTACGGTACGCCCGCCGAAGAGGGCGGCGACGGCAAGGTCTATATGGTCCGCGCCGGCCTGTTTCGCGATGTCGACGTCGTGCTGCACTGGCATCCGGCCGACCGCAACGGCGTCTTCAATGGCGGCGCGCTAGCCATCACCTCCGCCAAGTTCCGGTTCCACGGCATCGCCGCGCACGCCGCCTTCGCGCCCGAGCGCGGCCGTTCCGCGCTCGACGCCGTCATGCTGATGGGCACCGGTGTCGAGTTCATGCGCGAACATGTCCCCAGCAACACGCGCATTCATTACATCGTCAGCAATGGTGGCGCGGCGCCCAATATCGTGCCCGATACTGCCGAGCTTTTCCTCTACGCGCGCAGCCCCTCGCTCGACACGCTCGACGGCATCTGGAAGCGCATCGAAAAGATCGGCCAGGGCGCCGCCATGATGACCGAGACCACCCTGGACATCAAGATCCTCGGCAGCGACAACAACATCGTGGCCAATGAGCCGCTGGCCAAAGTGGCGCAACAAAATCTGGAGGAGGTCGGCGGCTTCCGCTATTCATCCGAAGAGTTGCATTTCGCGGAAGTATTGCAGAAGAGCCTGCCGCCGGGCGGCGCGGGCGATCCCGCATCCACCGCTTCCATCCAGCCTCTCCGCCCGTTCGATCCC
The DNA here is from genome assembly GCA_963707465.1 of Bryobacterales bacterium. Classification (GTDB taxonomy): domain Bacteria; phylum Acidobacteriota; class Terriglobia; order Bryobacterales; family Bryobacteraceae; genus Bog-159. The sequence continues at coordinate 552,464 of CAVPQK010000027.1, read as the reverse complement.
AACGAGCCCGCCGCTTCCACCGACGTCGGCGACGTAAGCTGGAACGTCCCCACCATCGGCTTCATCGCCGCGACATTTGTCCCCGGCGTCGTGGCCCACACCTGGCAATCCGCCGCCTGCGCCGGCATGAGTATCGGCCAGAAAGGCATGTTGGTGGCCGCGAAGGCGCTGGCCGTCACGGGCGCGGACTTGTTTTCGAATCCGCAACTGATTCAGGACGCCAAAAAGGATTTCGCGCGCCAGATGGCCGGCAAGACCTACAAATCCGAAATCCCGTCCAACCAGAAGCCGCCCCTCGACTACCGCTTTTAAACTCCCTACTCCCCCAGTTAATTGTGGGGCAGGCCCGTGGCCTGCGCGGGGCTCTTAGCCCCGCTCCCGGCTGCTATTCTGCCCTTAGCATCGCCACCGGATCGATGCGCAGCGCACGCAAAACCGCCGGCAGACCCGCCACCAAAGCCGCCGCCAAAATCGTGACCGAAGGCAGCACAATCATCCCCACCTCCCCAGGCTTCACCTGATACAGCAGTGTCTCGATGTATCGCACCGTCGTCATCCCGATCCCCACACCGGCGCCTGCCCCCACCAGCACCATCGCGAATATCTCCACCGTCACCAGCCGCGCAATACTCCCCGCACGCGCGCCGATCGCCATGCGAATCCCGATCTCCCGCCGCCGCTGCAGCACCGCATAGTCCAGCACGCCATACAGCCCCACCCCCGCCAGCAGCAGCGCCACCCCTGCGAAGAACAGTGCCAGCACGGCCAACAGCCGCTCGCGCACGGTGTGCGACTGGTTGATCTCCAGTTGCGTACGGACGTTGGTGACGCGGAATTCCGGCCGCGCGCGCGGCACCTCCCGTCGCAGAATGGACGCCAGCGCCAGCGGGTTCGCGCTCGCTGTGCGCACGATAAATGTCGCGGAGCTTCTGGGTTCCGCATAGATCGGAACATAGGCCGTCGGCGTGATGGGCTCGCGCATGTTCCGGTAGCGCGCATCCTTCACCAGCCCGACCACCTGAAACCGGGTCCGCGTGCCGTCTCCCTCTACTTTTTCGAACAGCTTCCCGACCGGGTCGGCCCACTCGAAGTAACGCCTCGCAAACGCCTGGTTCACGATCGCCACGCCAGGATACGTGTCGATCCTGCGGAAGTCGCGGCCTTCCACGAAGGGAATCTTCATCGCGTCCACCCAGCCCGGCGACACGTTCAGAAAGTAGGCGAAGTCCGCGGCCGGTTGCGCGCCGCCGACCGAAATAACACCGTTCCAGCCGCCCCCGCCAAGCAGCGGCCATCCCGCCATCGCCACCGTTTCCACACCCGGCACGCCCCGCAGACGGTCCATCACCTGATCCCAGAACGCCATCGGCTGCTGGCGCGGCGAAAGCGTCTCCACATTGATGAGCCGTTCGGCGGAGAAACCAGTCGGCTGATTCGCCAACCGGTTGAACGTAGTGACAAACAGTCCGGCCACGAACAGCACCACAAAACAGAAGGCGACCTGTGCGGCGGTCACCGCATGCATCAAACCGCGCCGCGCGTGTGGGTCGTCCGCGCCCTTCAACGCGCTGGCTGGCCTCACCGCCGAGGCGCGCAGAGCCGGCGCCAGGCCGAACAGCAGCACCACGCCGAGGGTCAGTGCCAAAGCGAATCCAGTAACTCGCCAGTCGAGCGTCAGAAGCAGGCGCGCGGGGTTATCCGGCGGATTGATCCGGCCGGCCACAAACGGCGCAGCCCACCAGGCGAACAATGCGCCCAACCCGGCCGCGAGTAAGCCCAACATGGCGCCTTCCACCAGAACCAGTTGCACCAGCCTCCATCGTCCCGCGCCGATGGCCACGCGCAGCGCCATCTCGCGCGCCCGCGCCGCCGCTTGCGCCGTCATCAGGTTCGCCACGTTGGCGCACGCAATCAGCAAAACCAGCGCCACCAGCACGCCCAGCGCCGCCAGCGCCCGGCTGTATTCCTGTTGCATGCCGGAGATGCCGCTGGCCGCCGGCTCCAGCAGTAGCGTCTGGCGAAAGAACCGGTCGATATACCGCTTGGGCATCCCGGTGAACCCTTTGGCCCGCTCCTCGTTCACTGCCCGATACGTCGCGCGCAGCTTGTCGATCACGGGTTCGGGCGAAACGCCATCCTTCAGCCGCACCAGCACGCGGAACCAGCTCCATGTTGGATGGGTCACGCCGGCATGCATCGCCATGGGAATGAAGATGTCGTTGACGATGCCCGGCTCGGTGCCGGTGAAGCCCTCGGGCGCGACGCCCACGATTTCGAAAATGCCCATGTCCGCCCGGAAGGTGCGGCCCACCGCTTTCGGATCCAGGCCAAAACGGCGTCTCCAATAGTCGTAAGAAATCACCGCGTAAGGATGCGCGCCGGGCGTGACATCGTCGTTTGCCGTGAGCAGTCTCCCCGCGGCAGGCTGCAGCCCGAACGAGGCGAACATCCACCCGGAAACGTTCTGCACGTACGCTTTCTCCATCTCCTGGTCCGAACCGTATGTCAGGTCGCCACGGCTGGTGTACGAAACCGCGATCAACTCGGCCTGGCCTTTCACCGCCGCGCGCATCTGGCAGAACAACGGATATTCGTAACTGTCGTCCATGCGGCGATGGCCATCGAAATCCACGCTTTGGCGAAAAAGGCCGTATAGCCGATGCGGCTCCGATACCGGCAAAGGCCGCAGCAGCACCGCGTCGATCAACCGAAATGCCGCCGTGCATGCCCCAATCGCCAGCGCCAGCGACAAAATGGCCGCCGCCGAGGTCACCTTCCGCTTCATGAGTTGCCGCCAGCCGAAGATGGCGTCCGCGCGCAGCGAATCCAGCCACGGCGCGAGGCGTATATCGCGGCTCTCTTCGCGCCGCCGCAGCACGGAGCCGAAGGCTGCGCCCGCCTCATCCGGCTCGCGCCCCCGTTCGATCGCCTCTTCTATATGCGACGCGAATTCTTCGTCGATCTCGCGGCTTAAGCCATCGCCGCGAACTGCGTTTACGATCCGCGACCACCACGACATATCACACCGCCCCCCTCCCTACTCCGCCCGCAGCATCGCCGCCGGATCAACCCGCACCGCACGCAAAACCGCCGGCAAACCCGCCACCAGCGCCGCCCCCAAAATCGTGACCGAAGGCAGCACAATCATCCCCACCTCGCCGGCACTCACCTCATACAGCAAAGCCGAGATGTACCGCACCGAAGCCATCCCCAACCCCACGCCGGCCAACCCGCCCACCACCACCATCGCGAATATCTCCACGGTTACCAGCCGCGCGATGCTGCCCGCCCGTGCGCCGATCGCCATCCGAATCCCGATCTCCCGCCGCCGCTGCAACACCGAATAATCCAGCACGCCATACAGCCCCACGCCCGCCAGCAGCAGCGCCACCCCCGCGAAGAATAGCCCAAGCATCGCCAACAGCCGCTCGCGCAGCGTCTGCGCCCTCACCAGATCCGCTTGCGTGCGGATGTTGCTCACGCGGAATTCGGGCCGCGCGCGCGGCACTTCCCGGCGCAGGATGGATGCCAGCGCCATCGGATTCGCTCCGGCCGTCCGCACCATGAAGGTCGCGTCGCGCCGTGGCTGCGCTCCGCCGCGTCCGTCGATCCGATGAAACGGCACATACGCCACCGGAAGCATGGGTTCCCGCACGCTGCGATAGGGAGCGTCGCGCACGATGCCCACCACCTTGCAAGGACTCTCGCCGCTTTTCGCGAACGACTGCCCAATAGGATTCGTGCGCCCAAAATACTGCTTCGCGAAGGTTTCGTTGATGATCGCCGCGCCCGGTGACATCTCGTCCGCACGGAAGTCTCGCCCGTCCAACAGGGGAATCTTCATCGCGGCGATCCAGCCGGGCGAGACCGCCAGGAAATATCCGAGCACCGGACCGGGAGGCGCGCCGTTCACCGAGATGAAGCCGTTCCACCCGCCCCCGGCAAGTAGCGGCCACCCTGCCAGAGCCACGCTCTGCACGCCCGGAACCCCGCGCAGATGTTCGGCCACCTGGTCCCAGAAGACCGGGGCCTCATCGCCTGCCGCGACTGTGTCCAGTGTGAGCAGCCCGTCCGCAACGAAGCCGATCGGCCGATGCGACAGCCGCTCAAATGTCGCGGCAAACAACCCCGCCACGAACAACACCAGAAAACAGAAAGCCACCTGCGCCGCGATCAGCACATGCATCGTGCGCCGCCGCGTGTGCGGATCTTCGCCGCCCTTCAGCGCGCTGGCCGGCTTGACCGCCGAAGCGCGCAGCGCGGGCGCCAGGCCAAATAGCAGCATTACGCCCACGGTCAGCGCCAGGCCGAATCCCAGTACCCGCCAGTCCGCCGGAAGAAACAAGCGCGCGGGATTGTCCGGCGGATTGATCCTGCCCACCACAAATGGCGCCGACCACCACGCGAACAGCCCGCCCGCCGCGCCGGCCAGCCCCGCCAGAATGGCGCTCTCCACCAGCACCAGTTGCACCAGCCGCCATCTTCCCGCGCCGATCGACACGCGCAGCGCCATCTCGCGCGCCCGCGACGCTGCCTGCGCGGTCATCAGGTTGGCCACGTTGGCGCACGCAATCAACAGCACCAGCGCCACCAGCACCCCCAGAGCGATCAGCGAAACCCGGTAGCTGTTTTCCAGATCGGATGCCCCCGCCGCCGCCGGTTCCAGCACCAGCTTCTGATTCAGGAATGCGTCGATGTCCTGCTTGCTCATGCCGGTGAAGCCCTTGGCCCTCTCCCGCTCGAAGGCTTGCGAGGTGGCATCGAGTTTCGCCTGCACCGGCTCCACAGCCACGCCCCGCTTCAACTGGGCCAGCGTGCGGTGCCACGTCCAGTCGTCATGCACTACGGCCGGATGCATCATGGTGGGCACGAAAACATCGGTCACCGTACCGGTTTCCGTGCCGCTAAAGGCCTCCGGACCGACGCCCACGATCTCGTAAAGATGGTCGCCCATGCGAAACGTGCGCCCGATTACCTCAGGGTCCAGGCCGAAGCGGCGTCTCCAATAGTCGTAAGACAGCACGGCGTACGGATGTGCGCCCGGCTTCAGATCGTCGTTTTCGCTGAACAACCGTCCCAGCGCCGGCCGCAGCCCGAACGTGCTGAACATCCATCCGGAGACGTATTGCAACTGCGCCTTTTCCATCTCCTGGTCCGACTTGTAAGTCAAATCCGTCCGCTCGGCGTAGGAGACCGCGATCAACTCCGCTTGATCCTTTACCGCGGCGCGCATCAGACGGAACGCCGGGTACGCCCAGGCGTCGTAAGACTGGAGCTTGCCGTCGTAGAAAGCCTCGCGGGCCAGCTCGTACAACCGCTCCGGCGCGGCCACCGGCAAGGGCCGCAGCAGCAGCGCATCGATGAGCCGGAACGCCCCCGTGCATGCCCCGATCCCCAGCGCCAGCGAAAGGATCGCGGCGGCCGAAGTCACTTTCTTCTTCGCCAGTTGCCGCCAGCCAAAGACCGCGTCCGCGCGCAGCGAATCGAGCCACGGCAGGAGGCGGATATCGCGGCTCTCTTCGCGCCGCCGCAGCGCGGAGCCGAAGGCCGCCCGCGCCTCACCCGGCTCACGCCCTTGATCGATGGCCTCCACGATGTGCGACTGCAGCTCTTCGTCGATTTCGCGGCTTAAGCCATTGCCGCGAACTGCATTTACGACCCGCGACCAAAACGACATATCAAACCGTCCTTAGCACCCGATTCACCGCCGAAGTCACCGCCTGCCAGCGCGATTCCTCAGCCGAAAGCTGCTTCTTGCCCGCCGCCGTCAGTTCATACATGCGCGCCCGCCGCCCGGTGTCCTTCGTGATCCATTCGGCGCGAATCCAGCCGGCTTCCTCCATCCGGTGCAGCGCTGGATAGAGCGACCCCTCCTCGGCCCGGAGCACCTCGCCGGACCAGTCCTTAATGGCGCTCATAATGGCATATCCGTGCAGCCGCGGCCGCCGCGAAAGAATTTTCAACACCAGCAGATCGAGCGAACCCTGCAAAGAATCGGTTTTAGGCATACTCAGACTTCATAATACACAGACGTCTGAGTGTCCGCAAGGTTAGGTTGCCAACGCCGCGGGCTCGCGTGCGTCTAAATACGTTACGGAGGATCCCCAAATTGCGTCAAGACCTGCGCCTCGCCCTGCGAATGCTGCGCAAGCAGCCCGGTTTCACTCTAATTGCCGTACTCACCCTGGCGCTCGGCATCGGAGCCACTTCAGCCGTTTTCAGCCTGATCCGGGGCGTCCTGCTGACCCCGCCGCCCTACCGGCAGCCCGACCGGCTGGTCCTGATCCCCACGGCGCGGTCCGACGGCCAACCCATGGCGCATCCCCGCGGTTGGCCCGCCGCGCAGTGGCTGGAATGGCAGAAGGAAGCGACGTCGTTCGAGTCCATCGCCGCCCATGACTGGACCTTCAACTTCCTGGTCCTGAACGATGGCAGCGTGTCCATGGAAGGCATGTTCGTGACCCGCGATTATTTCCGCGTGCTCGGGCTGCAGCCTGTGCTTGGGCGCACGTTTCTGGAATCTGAAACCGGCGCCCGGCCCGCGGACGTGATCCTCCTCGGATACAACCTTTGGCAGCGCAAGTTCAACGGCGATCCGCATATCGTTGGCCAGAAGATCCGCATGAGCCGCCAGGACACGCCCCTCACTATTATCGGCGTAATGCCGCCCGGCGTCCGCTTCCTGCCCTCGCCCCGCAGCGCGCAGGAGCCCAACTACAACGTGAACGCGCCGGTTGATTTTTGGATTCCCGCGCCATCCCATCCCACCGATTTGAAAGCGTCGTTCTGGAGCGTGGTGGGGCGCTTGCGCGATGGCGTCACCCTGCCGCAAGCGCAAGGGGAACTCAGGGTCCTGGCGGCCAGGGAATCCCAAGCCGAGCGGCAATTCGAAGGCTTCAATCCGGAGTTGCAATCGCTCCGGACCGAAATGAATCGCGACGGCAGCCGCATCCTGCTGCCCCTTTTAGGCGCGGCCGCGCTGGTGCTGTTGATCGCGTGCGGGAACGCCGCGGCCCTGCTGCTGGTGCGCGGGCTGCAACGGCAGCAGGAATACGCCGTGCGCAGCGCGCTGGGCGTGGGCCGGATCGCGCTCTTCCGCCAGGTGTCCACCGAAGGCCTGCTGCTGGCTCTGGCGGGCGGTGCGCTGGGCCTGGTGCTGGCGCTGGGCGCGGTCAAGCTGTTCAAGCTGATTGGCGGCCACGCCATCCCGCGCCTGGACGCGGTCTCCACAGGTTGGCCGGTCCTCGCATTCGGTCTCGGCGCGGCAGTCGTCGCCGCGCTTCTGGCCGGGATTCTTCCCGCGTTGCGCGCTTCCCGGCTCGACCCGATGCAGGTGCTCAAGACCGCCGGTCCGAAAAGCAGCGCGGGCGCCGGGGAGCGCCGGCTTCTGCGCGGCGTGACATTGGTTCAGACGGCGCTGACGCTCGCGTTGCTGGTCGGCGCCGGCCTCCTGATCCGCACCATGGTCAAGATCTCCAACGTGCCATCCGGGTACAGCATGGGACGCATCCTGACCATGACCGTCACGGCCGTCGAGGGAAACTATTCCGACTTTCATCACCGCGCTTTGGAGCGTGTGTCCGCGCTCCCTGGCGTCGAGCACGCCGCGTTTGCGTGGGGCGTACCGCTCACCGGCAACAACTGGCCCGCCACGGTCGACATCGAAGGGCAGCCCGCCGCCAGCAAAGAAAGCGACCGCATTGCGATCCCGCTGCGGGCCATCACGGAAGATTATTTCAATCTCCTGGGGCTTCCCATCCTGGACGGGCGGGCTTTCCGTTCGTCCGATGACCGCAAAGCGCCCAGCGTCGCCATCGTGAACCAGGCGCTGGCGGATCGCTACTTCCGCCACGCCCAGGCCGTCGGGAAGAAGCTCTGGTTGGACGGGCCAACGCAGCCGCCTACGGAAATCGTGGGGGTAGTGGCCAACGGCCGCACCGACGACCTGACGCGCGCCGGCGAACCCGAGATCTATCTCTCCCTGTGGCAGGCCAGCGCGTTTTCCAAACATCTCGTCATCCGCACCGCGGCGGACCCGCGCGCGTTGATGGCCACCGTCCAGCGCGAACTGCGCGCCGTGAACCCCACCGTGGCAGTCGAAAATCTGAAAACGCTTGACCAGATTCGCGGCGATTCGCTGGCGCCGCGCACGTTCGCCATGCAGTTGCTCGCCGGGTTCGCCGTGGTGGGGAGCGTGCTAACGCTGGTTGGCGTCTACGGCGTGCTCTCGCTCTCGGTGGCCTCCCGCCGGCGGGAATTCGCCATCCGCTCGGCGGTCGGCGCCCAGCAGCGCGACATCCGGAGCTTGATTTTTGGTGAAGGCTTTCGGCTGATCTCGAGCGGCGTCGTAGCGGGTATGGCCGCCGCCCTGGCCCTCTCGCGCGTCTTGCGATCTTTCCTCTTCGAAGTGGAGCCGACCGATCCAGTCACGTTGATCGGCGTGGCCTTGTTGTTCACCGCGGTCGCGCTGCTGGCGTGTTGGGCGCCCACTCGCCGCGCGGCGAAGGTCGATCCCGTGGAAGCGCTAAGATACGAGTGAGCGCGCGCCGCCGGCTATCGCTTGTGCGCCAGTTGCGCTTTCAGCCGCAACACGGCCGCAGCCTGCTCCGGCGTCATTCCGGAGCTCTCTTTGTCCACCAGATCCTGCGCCTCCGCCTGCCCCTGATCGGCCGCCAGTTTCAGCCACGCGATGGCCTGCACGAAGTCGTGGTCCGGCCGCCGCGGCAGCTCCAGCAGCAGTTTCGCCAGTCGAACCTGGCAATCCGCATGCCCCGCGGCGGCGCACAAGCGGAAAGAGCGGCGCGCTCGATCCGCGTCGCGCGGGCCGTCCGCGCCCTGTTCATAGTAGTTGCCCAGATAGAACTGTGCCGCGTAGCTCCCTAGATTGGCGGCTTCGTGCATCACGCGCAGCCCCTTCTCCGTATCCTGCGGCACTCCCTTCCCCTCGACGGAGCCCAACCCGATGTCGAACATCGCCGGCCCGTGATGCTTGTCCGCGGCTTTCCCCACCAGCAGCGCGCCGCGCGCCTCGTCGCGCGGAATGGGGCCCCCGGCTTCCAGCAATTTGCCCAGCACATACATCGCCGGAGGATAGTTCTTCTTGACCAGCTCCTCCAGCGTCTTGATCGCCTTATCCCGGAGCTGCGTATCGTTGCCCTTCAGCTCGGCCAGCGCCACATTGAATCGCACGCGCTGATCTTCCGCTTTGGTGTCGAAGTATCGCCCTTGCAGGCGGAAGTTCACTTCAATCGTCGCCACGATGCTGACCGGTTTCCCATCCTTGCGCCCCGGTTCAAACCGCCACTTTTCAATGGCTGCCTGCGCCATTTCTTCGAGTCCGAATCCCAGCGGGTTGATCACCGAGGCATTCACCACCCTGCCTGCCGCATTCACCACCGCATCGAAAACGATGGTCCCCTGCACGCCCGCGTTCAGCGCCTCGCGCGAATATTCCGGTTCGACTCTGTATTGCAGCTTCGGAGGCGTGACCCCGGGTCCCACTCTGATCGGATCGGTCGCGTCATCGGTGTCGGGAACGCTCTGCGCAGCCAGCGCCAGCGGCAAACTGGTCAGCACCAGGACGGTAGCGATTCGCATGGGCCGGTCACTTGGAATGTTATCACGGCCCTCCCCCTGCTACAATCCGAATGATGCCCAACGAAACATACGCCCTCTTCGATACCACCGAAGGCTCTTTTAAAGTCAAGCTGTTTGCCGACAAGGCCCCCCGCACCGTGGAAAACTTCGTCTCCCTCGCCGACGGCACCAAGACCGGCAAGCCCTTCTACGACGGCACCGTCTTCCATCGCGTGATCCCCAATTTCATGATCCAGGGCGGCGATCCCGAAGGCACCGGACGCGGCGGTCCGGGCTACAAATTCGCCGACGAATTTCACCCCGACCTGAAGCACACCAAACACGGCTTCCTATCCATGGCCAACGCCGGACCCAATACCAACGGCAGCCAGTTCTTCGTCACCGTGGCCGCCACCCCATGGCTCGACAATAAGCACAGCATTTTCGGCGAAGTGGTCGAAGGTTACGACGTGGTGGAGAAGATCTCCAAAGTGCCATCGCGCCAGGACCGCCCCGTGAAGGAAGTGCGCGTCAACTCCGTGAAGATCGAAAGGAGCTAAGCCATGAAGCGTGCGTTGCTGTTGCTGGCCTGCGCGGCCGCCGCCTTCGCGCAGGATGGATTTAAGCCGCTGTTCAACGGCAAGAACCTCGACGGTTGGGATGGCGACCCGCGCATGTGGAGCGTGCGCGACGGCATGATCGTGGGCCATACCGAAGGCGTCACCATGACCGACAATTCGTTCCTCATCTCCAAACAGCCCTACCGCAACTTCATCCTGCGCGCGGAAATGAAGCTGCGCAATCACAACAGCGGCATCCAGTTTCGCAGCGAGGCGCTGCCCAACTGGGTGGTGCGCGGCTACCAGGCCGATGCCGCCCAGGATAATTACTGGGGCAATATCTACGAGGAAAAAGGCCGCGGCACGCTGGTGGATGGCTGGAGGGGCAAGGCAGAAAAAGTGGTCAAGCTGCAGGACTGGAACGACTACGAGATCTTCTGCGACGGCGATCACATCAAGCTCACCCTCAATGGCCTGGTCACCGCCGACATCCACGATTCCGCCCGCCTGGAAGGCATCATCGCGTTCCAGTTGCATCGCGGCCCACCCATGGAAGTCTACTTCCGCAACGTGCGCATCAAGATCTTGCCGTAAGGACGCCCGGCCACCTTGCGACTGGCGATTTTCGGCGGCACCTTCGATCCCATTCACAATGCCCATCTGGCGGTGGCGCGGGAAGCTGCCGCGCGCTTTGCACTGGATCGCGTCTGGCTGGTGCCCGCCGAAAGGCCGCCGCACAAGCACGGCGTCACCCACGCGCCCTATGCCGACCGCTTCCGGATGGTCGAGCTGGCCTGCGCGGACGAGCCGAAGTTCGAAGCCTCCCGCCTGGAGCAGGACACCGCCCGCAGCTACTCGATCAACACCATCGAGACCGTGCGCGCGCGCCTCGCCGCCGATGACACGTTGTTCTTCGTGATCGGCGCCGACGCCTTCGCCGAAATCGAAAGCTGGCGCCGCTGGCGGGACGTGGTGCGCGCCGTGGAGTTCATCGTGGTCAGCCGGCCGGGCCATCGTTACGATGTCCCGCCGGAGGCCACTGTCCACCGCCTGGAAACCGTGGACCTGCCGGTTTCGTCTTCCGAAATCCGCCGCAGGCTGGCCGCCGGCGACGATCGCGTGGAAGTGCCCGCCGCGGTGCTCGACTACATCCGCGCGCGCGGACTGTATATGGGGGCGGGCTATAGCCCGCGCGGGGCTTGAGCCCCGCTGGTCCGTCCATCAATTGGCGCCCACCCGGCTCTTGCCGGAGAAGGCGTCCGTATTGAAGTAGACCAGCACCGTCGCTCCAGTTTTCGGATCCAGAATCTCCCACCTATCGTAAAGGTGGCCGCCCTCTTCGAGGACAGACGTTGAAACGCCGGAACCGGAGTAAGGAAGACCCTTCGCAACCAGGGTTGAATACTCTTCGCGGTCGGAATTACCTGATACGCCGTCTCCTTGGTCTTGCCGTCACCCGAGAACAGGATCGAGCCTAACAAACTCCTCGTCACTAGCCGGTGAAACTTGGACTTCGCTGCATCGTGCATCTCCTCATACGCCACCGCACAGTCCAGGTGAGCCTCCAGGTTGACAAATCCCTGCCGGATGAGCCGCTCCGTTATTTCCACGATCTTGTCGAACTGGTGGTCGTTTCCGGCCCGGTTTATAGCGGCAAGATCCGCCTTCGTGGCCCTCGGCTCGCACTGCTTGGACTTCATGCAGGCCAGGCGGAGCGCGTGAAAATCAACGCTGAAGTCGCCGGCCTCGACACGCCGCGCGAGCGTCTGATAATCGGTGCCAGGCAGCCCGTCGAGGGCGGAAGACCTTACTGGGCCGGCGGGCAGCGCGACTTTAGGGTCAATAACCACCGACTCGATGATCTCCTTGCACACAGGCTGATCATTCACAAAATCCGAGGCCTTCGAATAGCAGTGAACTTGTAAGGATCCGACGTTAGTGAAATAGGTGCCGGAAAGAGTTCGAAGGTCTCCCACTACCGGAAAAGTGGACTGGGAGGTGAACCAAAGGAGGTGCGACCTTATGTCGTACGATAGGATTTCGATTTGGGCTTTCGCCATGGGGCTGCCTGCGGATACCCATTTCTTGGTGATCTCGTCGACGGCGCGATGGACCCAGTCCGGCTGCTCGAATATCCGTTCATCCACAGTCCCCTCCATAGTGGCGATGGCAACCCAGGGGTAGTTGGCCCCCGCCGTCGCAGGCGCTTTGAAGCCGTGGCTGAACGCAAAGTAAGGTACACCCGGTACGACCTGGCGAGCCGCGGCTTCCGCCGCAGCCAGAACCGACGGTTCGACCTCACTCCACGTAGCTGGAACAGCTATGGAAAAGTTGTCTTGCGGATATTCGAACCGCCGCACGCCGTCAGGTGCGGACCTGAGCGGCGCTACCAAAATGAGGCTGAGCAAACCCGGCAGGAGGGCGCGCATAGCAAGATGATAACGCTTCGCGCCTAATTGGACCGGAGAGTTTCTTTTTCGTTGCCCCGCGACCGCAGGCGTCTCGCAGGGCCTGGGCCGGGTTTATCAGGCGCAGATGCTGTGTTCCGCGAATGGGGCTGACCAGCGGCGTAGCCCGCCGGATACGCGCAAGAAAGCCTGCCAAATCGAGCGATAATGGAAAAAGCAAGCGCATGGTCCATCAGGCAAAAGACTTATCGCCGGCACAAAGGGCAGCCGCAGAACTGCTGCTTGGCCGCGCCCTGCACGACAAGGAATCGATTAGCGTACAGGCCTTCGATCCCGCCCCTGTATCCGAGCAACGCCGGCGCGAAGTCTCCGCAGACCTCCAACGGCTGTTCGCCGAAGTGGACGTGAACCTCCCGCCCGCCACGGCCGACGAAGTCGAGGACGTCTTCAGCGAGGCCATGCGAAGCAGCCGCCCCGGGTATCGCACTCACCGGTGAAGATCACCCTGGATTCGACCATCCTCGTCAGGGCCTTTACCGACAGCGGAGGCCTTGCCCGGCGCTTGCTGCTTACGATCTTGGAAGGGAATCACGTCCTTGTCATGTCCAACGAGATTCTCGCCGAGACTTCAAGAGTGCTCCGTTATCCCAGGATGCGTGCCCGGCACGGTATGTCCGAAAGCCGGATCTACGACTACGTGATGTTCCTGCAGTCTGTGGCGACGATGGTCCGGCCCGATCCGGCACTCGTCGCACCGATCCGGGATCCGAATGAAATTGTCGTCCTCCAGACCGCAATCATTGGCGGGGCCGAGGCATCTGCACTACGGATGAAGATTTTTTCCATACTCCAGCCTTGGCTTTTCTGAAATCCGTTAGTATCTTGGTATTCACCGACGTCGAACTCATGGGCCGGCTCCGCTCCTGAGCCCCACGACAAACGAGTCATGCGCATGGCGCTTCTCGCCCCAACAATCGCCGCCACATGCCTCGCCAAGACTTGGCGCGTCGATGGCATCGTCATCGCCGTCGACCGCACCGCCCGCACCATGCTTGTCTCCCATCGCCCCATCGCAAACTACATGCCCGCCATGGCGATGCCGTTCCGCGTCGAGGATCCGGCCAACTGGAGGTCCTCTATCCGGGCGAACCGGACGCCGTCGTCCCGCCACCGAAAGAAACGGCGAAGATCGGCGATCTCGTCCCCGATTTCCCGCCACCAGCGAAGCCGGCCAACCCGTCCGCCTGGCGGACCTTCGCGGCGAGGTGGTCGCCATCGACTTTTTTGCACCCGCTGCCCCTTGCCCGACGTCTGCCCGCGTCTGGCGGCCAACTTCGCCACTCGCAGCGGCGCTTCGGCGGTCGCATGGGCGCGGATCTCGTCTTCCTCTCGGTCACCGTCGACCCCGATTTCGATACGCCGCCAATACTTGCCGAATATGCCAAACGATGGGGCGCGAAGAGCCCCGGATAGCGTTTCTTGAGATGTGAGCCGGATCGCCGCCTCGCTCGGCGAGGTGTACTGGACGGACGAGGGGTCAATCGGTCATAATTCAACTATTTCCATCGTGGATCGCCATGGCCGCCGCTTGGCAAGTGTCTCTGGGTCCACTTGGCGGTCCTTCTGAAGTACGTCGCCATTTACCCTCAAACAGTCGCCGTCAAATAGTATGATTCAGCAAGCGGTTCGATAACCTTCATCATCCCGTGACCTGGATTCGCCTGTTCACGAGTCCTCAACGAATGATTCCAGAACCTTCACATCTCGACTGACGGCTTTGCGGTCAAGCTTCAGAATCACTGCGAGTTTCGAAACGGTTGGCTTAGTAGCATGATGCTTTCGAACGGCCCTGATTACCCTCATACGTTCGGCGGAAAGCGCACGCAATAGTTCACCAGGATCGTCAAACGTCACCCGGATTTCTGGTGGCAGGAGTTCTCCCCGACCTATCTTCTTGGCATCTTCGTGAGTACGCTTGAAAAACCCTCCGACCGTTCCCGTGCCAACGAGTGCCTAGCGTTTCGCTTCTTCATCTTCTTTCCTCCAGATCGCACCCGCAAATTCGATGGTTGATGTAAGCGAGGCTGTATCGCACGACTTCCCGATCCTCAGTTTGCCAAACCTCCCGCCTCAGCTTTGCGCCTAGAGCAGCCGGGATACCGTATGCCACACCTGCACTTGACCACCCGACGTGCCCCTATTCTCTAGCCTGTATCCCGCTTATCTCGCTTTCCAGCGGCGTAACCGGATCCAGGAACCTCCACAACAAAGCCGCGACCCCATAAACCGCCGCCGACACATAAAACGTCAGATCCCAGTTGTTATCGGTCCAGCGCAGCATGTACCCGATCACCGTCGGAGAAACCGCGCCGCCCACGTTCCCCATCATATTCATAGCGCCCGACAGCGTGCCCGCGTACTTACCGCCCACGTCCATGCACGCGCCCCACGAGCCGGGCATCACCAGGTCGTTGCAGAAGCTGGCCAGCCCCATCGCGATCATGGCCGGCAGCGGATTGTGCATGCGCGTCGAAACCACCAGCAGCAGGCCCGCCCCACCGAAGCCCACAAACGCGAGCAGCCGGCGGGTCTTCTGCATGCTGCCCATGAGGCGCGCGAGCGGCGCGGTGATGAACCCGCTCGTTAGCGATCCGAGCCCGCCTAGAAACAGCGGCAGGATGCCGAACAGCGCGCTCGCGCCCAGCTCCAGCCCGCGCGCTTCCTTCAAATAAGTGGGCAGCCACGTGATGTAGAAATACCAGCCGTAAGAAGAACAGAAGTACTGCATGCAGAGCAGCCACACCTGCGGCGAACCCGCGAACTTCCGCCACGGAACGTGCGCGTGCCCGGCGGCCAGCGCCTCGTTCGGCGCCAACAGCCGGCGCTCCGCCTCGTTCAGGTTGGGGTTGTCGCGCGGATGATCGCGATACCACGCAAAGAAGAAGAGCGCCCACACTATGCCCACGCACCCGAACATTTCGAAAGCGTGCCGCCACGACATCACCTGGATGGCCAGATACACCAGCGGCGGCGTGAACGCGCCGCCCCAGCGGGCGCTCAGCCACATGATGCCCTGCGCGCGCACCCGCTCGTGATGCGGCAGCCAGGTGGTGAAGGTTTTGGTCAGGTTCGGGAAGCAGCCCGCTTCGCCCGCGCCGAACAGCGAGCGCGTCACCGCCAGCGACGCGAAGTTCCAGGCCCATCCGGTCGCGGCCGTGAAAAACGACCACCACAGCACGATGCGCATCAGCACCCGGCGCGCGCCCATCCAGTCGCCCAGAAAACCGCCCGGAATTTCGAACAGTGCGTACGCCCAGCCGAAAGCGGAGAACGCGTAACCCATCTGCACGGCCGACAAGTGCAGGTCGGCGCGGATGAAGCGCGCCGCGAATGAGATGCACACCCGGTCGATATACGTGACGATAGCCAGCGTCACCGCAAATACCACCACCCAATACCGGACGTGGGTGGGATGCTGCCGCGCGTATGGCGTCGGGGCCAACATCCATTAAGCCACAGATGGGTGCTGGGTGCTGGGTGCTGGGTGCTGGGTGCTGGGTGCTGGGTGCTGGGTGCTGGGTGCTGAGTTCTGGGTTCTGGGTGCTGGGTGCTTTCTCCTGACTCCTGTCTCCTGTCTCCTGTCTCCTGTCTCCTGTCTCCTGCCTTCTGTCTTCCGTCTCCTGACTCCTGTCTCCTGCCTCCCGCTCCCGTCTTTGCCATACTGAAAGCTAATGGAATTCGAAAGCGTCGCCGCCAATCTCCGGGAGTCGTTCCGGGTCGTCGCGGCGCACCGTTCCACCGGCGAACTCAAGGAAATGGACGGCGTATCCATTGCCTCGGCTGGCGTCACTTTCCAGATGTTCAACTCCGCGTTTCTTTCCGCGCCGGTGGTTTCCGAAAAACAGATGGACCTGCGCGTAGCCGAGGCTGCCGTGTACTTCGCGGCCCGCGGCCAGCGTTGGGCCTATTGGATCTGCCATGGCTGGCTCGACGGCCGCACGCGCAAACGCCTGCCGGCGCTGCTCCGCAAACGCAATCTGCACCAGGCCGTGGAACTGCCCGGCATGCTCGCCGAAGACGTGCAGCCTCCGGTGCGCGCTCTTCCCCAGATGGACTTGCGGCGGGTCTGCGATGGGCCGGTGAAGGACGCCTTTTGCGCCATCGGCTCCACCTGCTTCAACGTGCCGCTGCCCTGGTTTTGCGAAGTCTTCGACAGCCCGACCGTGTGGCGCGATTTCGCCGCCTACGTCGGCTACCTGGATGGTGAGCCGGTATCCACCGCGGCCACCGTCATCGGCGGCGGCGTCGTGGGAGTCTACAACGTCGCAACCATGCCGGGACGCCGCTCGGCGGGCTGCGGCGAAGCCGTCATGCGCCATGCGCTCAACGAAGCACGCCGCGAACACGGCCTTTCGCGGACGATCCTGCAGTCCACCCCGCAAGGCTTCGAACTGTACCAGCGCATGGGATACCGCACAGTAACCAGCGTCGCCGTGTTCTGCTCCTGACTCCTGACTCCTGAGCTATGGCGCCACTTGAGCGATCGTGGCTATCAGTCCCACGCTGTCGTTGTAAGGAGTATCCGTATCGACACCAATAAAATCGATGGTTGCCCCGGCCGCCAGCGTGACGCTCGGAATGTTGAAAGCATACTGCTGCCCGTACGCCGAAATGTTTCCCGCGGCCAGTGCGGTCGTCACGTCCTGGTAGACGCCCACGTTCACCGATGCCTGGCCGGTATCGAGACCACTGAACGAACCGCCGATCGAATACGTGCCGGCTGCGGGCGCGGTCCATCGCACGATGACTTCGTTCCCCTCTATCGCCAACCAGAGCATGTCCGTGGGCGCGACGATGGTTAGATAACTGACCGGCGCCTGGTTCGTGTCGCGGATGACCTGGGCGGCAGTAGGGACGCTACTAGAGCCATTCCACCAGCAGATCAGGCCGGTGAGTCCGATGCACGGGTTTTGCGAAGTCGCGAGCGATGTGAATGTTCCTTCAAAAGCCGTCGCCCAACCGTAGCTCCACACGCCGTGCGGGTTGGAAGTAACTGAAAAATCGCTGACCGCGTTCCAGCATTGCCCCTGGGTCACCGTAAAGGCGGTGCTGCTCGTGGCCAAGCCGCCCACCGTCGCCACCTGAATCGTGCCCGAAGTGGCGCCGCAGGGAACGATAGCCGTAATCTCGGTCGCGGAGTTCACCGTGAAGCTCGCCGCCGCGTGATGGAACGTAACCGCGCTGGCCCCGGTGAAATTGGTCCCGGTAATAGTCACGCTGGCGCCCGCCAGGCCGCTCGACGGCTGGAACGAAGTGATGTTTGGCGGGGGCAGCGCGGTGGTCTGGTTGATCACAACATAAGCGCCCACGTGCGACCCCGCGCCGAAATGGAATGTGTAGGTATTGTCGAAGGCGAAAGCGCCGCCGCTCGCGTCCACCGTGTAGGTTTCCGTGCCATTATTGAACGACCCTGGCGGTTTCGCGGGGCCCTGGCAGTTCCCGTTCAAACACCCCGTCACTTCGCTGGATGTGGCCACGCCCTGGCTGAAGGCGCCCAAAAGGTTTAGACCGAAATTTCCACTGCTGATGGTGGTCTGAAACGCGCCGTACCAATTGACGACGATTTTGTCGGCTGCGGAAACCCCGCCCGTCGCGTTGCCTTCGTACGTCACTTGGAACAACGGGCCGAAGGGCAGATACGTCCCGTCGCTGTTGTTGGATCCCGACAACTGCCCGTTCACCCGGTACTTGTCGCCGTTGGCCAGCGTTACCGTGATGGTCGCCGCCAGCGTGTTCGAGGTATTGTATGGGACCGGCACGCCGGGGCAGCTCGTCCCTGCCTCGCACTGGCCGTTCACCGACACGCCAAAATAGTTGTTGGCGGCGTGCAGCCCTCCACCGCACACAAAAAAACCAGCCAGCACCGTAGTTATTTTGTAATAGTAAGCCATAACCTGACACCCGTCTCCAATTGCCTTTGTAGCGGTTCAGCGTGACTTGGCACAAGGTTTCCCGGGTGAGCTCGGGGTGACTCACCCCCGTTTAAAAGGAGATAGCGCCGCTTTGTTATAATCGGTCCGTGAACGGGCGCCGGAATGGAGATTTGCCGGACCCGAACTCGATCCAGACCGAAGCTGTACGCGCGGCACTCGCCCGCATCCTGCTCTGGCAAGGCTTCGCGGACAGCCCGCAGCTCAGCCGTTTCCTGCGGCACGTCGTCGAGCAAACGCTCGGCGGGAATGGCGCGGCCATCAAGGAATACTCGCTCGGGTTGGAAGTATTTAACCGCGCCGCTTCGTTCGATCCCAAGTCCGATTCCATCGTGCGCAGTGAAGCGCGCCGGCTGCGTACCAAGCTCGCCGAGTATTATCACGACGAGGGCGCTCACGACCCGCTGCGAATCGATGTGCCCAAAGGCGGCTACTTGCCGGTATTTTCCCCACAGAACGGGGCAGCGGCTGTGGCGCCGCCCGCTATCGAGCCGGCGGTACAGGTCGGCAAGCCCGCCGCGCGCTGGCCCCTGGGTGCCGCGTTGGCAGCCTTGGTTCTCATGGCTCTGGCGGCGGGCTACTACCTGCGCAAGTCCAAACCCAAGCCGCCCGAGGTGCATGTCCGCCGCTCGCTGGCCGTGTTGGCCTTGGACAATCGATCCGGGCGTGCCGATGACGCCTGGCTCTCTGGCGCGATCGGCGGGATCCTCAATACGGACCTCGGGGCTGACCGGACGCTGCGCACGATTCCGGGCGAGGATGTCGCCCACATGGAAAAGGATCTGGGCCTCGATCGCAAGCCGGCTCTTTCGCGCCAGGCGTTGGTCCGAATTCGCCGCTACCTGGGCGCGGATTTGCTCGTGTCCGGGGAATATGAGGTCCTGGCGCCGTCAGGCGGCGAGCGCGGAATGCGAATCCAGATCGATCTGCGCTTGCAGAACGTCCGCACAGGCGAGACCATCAAGGCAATTGCCCAGAACGGAAGCGAGGATGGACTGTTCGATCTGGTCTCCGCAGCGGGGGCGCAGCTTCGCCATGCGCTGGGCATGCAACTGCCCTCGGCAGCCGGCGCCGGCGCGATGAGAAATGCGGGGCCGTCTACGCCCGAGGCCCAGCGTCTGTACTACGACGGCCTCGATCGCCTGCGGGCCTACGAGTGGGCCCCCGCCCGCGATCTTCTGGTAAAGGCCGCCGATAGCGACCCCACTTTTCCCTTGGTGCATACGGCATTGTCCGAAGTGTGGGACGAACTGGTTTACGTACAGAGAAGCCGCGAGGAGGCCAAGACCGCTTTCGACCTCTCGCCCAACCTGCCCCCCGACGACCGCCTGCTGGTGGAAGCGCGCTACCGCGCAGCCAGCGGAGAATGGGCCCGCGCCGGGCAGATCTACCAGGACCTCTTCAACCGCAACCCGGACAACGTGGAATACGGACTGCGGTTGGCGGGCGCGCTCGATCACCAACAGAAGGAGCGGGCAGTGCTGGCTACCATTGAGACCCTCCGCCGCCTGCCGAGCCCGCTGGGCGACGACCCGCGCATCGATTTGGCGGAAGGCGCGGCGTATGGACGGCAGGCGAAACACCGGGAGGCCCTGGTGGCGATCGGCAACGCCGAGCGGAAGGCTCGTGCCCAAGGCGCGCGCGGGCTGCTGTGGCATGCGCTCCACGACGAAGCCACCAATCTCCAGGCCCTTGGCCAGGTTGCGCAGGCGCGCTCCCTCAGCCTGCAGGCCAGCCAGATCTGCGCCGGGTTGGGCGACCGGATTTGCGTGGCGCGATCCCTCGCCCAGATCGGCATCTTGGACCTTCACACCAACCTGAAAGAGGCCGAGAAACAGTTCCAGGAATCCTACGAAATTGCCCGCCGCGAGGGCAGTTTCTACGTGGCGAACGCCTTGAGCAATCTGGGTGGGGTTCTTGAAATGGAAGGCGATTATGCCCGCGCCGAGCGCGCCCTGAGCGAAGCGTCGCAGGCCACCGAGGAAGCCCACAACACATCCTTCCTGGTGCGGGTGACCATCAACCGGGGTAACCTGCTGCTGCTTGAGGGCAACCTCCGCGCGGCTGAGGGCATGTTCCGCAAGGCCATCGCCCTGATCGGCGAGGGCGACGTGAAGGAATGGCTGGCGGACTCCCAGACGGACCTGGCCCAGGTTCTGGAATTGGAAGGGGACCTTGCGCAATCCATGAAGTTTCGTCAGCAGCATCTGGCCCAAGCCCGCGCCTCGCAGGCCGGCGTGGCGGGATCGCTGGTTGGAGTCGCTCGCCTTCTCTCGATTCGCGGCGATCTGCGAGCCGCGCGGCAAACGCTCGATCAGGCCGATGCGGAGGCCAAAAAAACTGGGGAAAACGATCTGGCCGCGGAAAACGCCGAGTTCGCGGAGTTGGCGCTTGAGGAAGGCCGCGCCGCCGCGGGCGAAGCCCTGGCGCTCCGCATCGAAGAGCGTGCCAGGAAGGAGAGCCGGCCCAGCGACGCGGCGGATGCTTGCGAAATCCTGGCTCGTTGCCTGCTCGCCGAGGGGAACGTGCTCGCCGCCCAAGCCGCCATCGCGCGCGCCTGGAGTTACTTGGGCGAACGGAAGGCGGCCGATTCCCTTTTCAATATTTCGCTTACGGCCGCGCGCGTCCAGGCCGCCACGGGCGATTATAAAGGCCGCACAAACGTAGACGCCGCGATTCGCCGCGTCGACTCAGTGCTCGCCGCAGCGCGGAAGGATGGCTTTGCCGGTGTGCAACTCGAGGCGCGCCTCGCGCATGGCGAGATTCGCATCCAGTCTGGCCATACCGCCGAAGCCCGCGCGGAACTGTCGGCGCTAATGAAAGACGCCACCACGAAGGGCTACGGGCTGCTAGCCCGGAAGGCCTCGCATCTCCTGACTCCTGTCTTCTGACTCCTGTCTTCTGACTCCTGACTCCTGACTCCTGTCTCCTGACTCCTGTCTCCTGTCTTCTGCCTTCTGACTTCTGTCTTCTGCCTTCTGACTTCCGTCTTCTGACTCCTATCTCCTGTCTCCTGACTCCTGTCTCCTGACTCCTGACTCCTTCTCACCTCAGATACACCCGCGCCAACTCCGCGAAATCCGTCGGCGTGACCAAGTGAAACCTCACGTCCATCTTGGCGCAGCGCTGGAATTCTTCGGTCATCTCGTCGGACGGCAACTCCGTTCCGGCCACGAACAACTCTCCCGCCACCACGCGGTACGGCAGCACGTGCCACCGCCGCGATAGTTCCGCCGGCACGGCCCGCGTGGCCCGCTCGGAAACTTCCGACGCCTCCGGCGCGGCCAGCGGCAGATTCTGCTGCAGGCTCAGGGCCAGGTACAGGTCCGCTTCGCTCAGCTTGCCTCGCCGCACCAGGTATTCGCCGATGCGTTCGCCCGCGCCTTTCGCGGCCAGCGCCTCGTCCACGTCCGCCTGCATCACGTACTGCGACCCCACCAGGATCTGGCCCAGCGGACGAATCTCAGCGTTCAACGCCGCCGGGTTGGGATAAGCGTGCTCCGTCTTCACCCAAACCAGGGGCCGCCCGTGGATCTTCGCGTTGCAAAAGAGCGCCAGCGCCCTCACGGTGGCCGCGCAGTTCAGCCAGTTCCCCAGCACCGCCCGCACCGGCACGCCCATCGCGAAGCGCCATCCGTAAATCCGCCGCGAGCAGAGCGCGCGCATGCCCACCTGAAAGCCGGACATCGCGAAGGTCGCCGAGAAAAGCCACCTCAGGTCGCGATGCTGGGCGGCAATCGGCCACGGATGCCCGGTGAATTCGCTCGCTCCCCAAGTCACCGCCCCATAGACGAACAGCAAATTCAGGACGGGCGCAATCAGGTTCCCAACCACGCCCTTGCGATCCCGCCAAAGCCAGTAGAGGTGCCGTGCCGGAGCCTGCCAGCCCCGGCGCTCCCACGATTGCAGCACAATCCCCATCACCCAGCGCGCCCGTTGCCGCATCGCCGTCCGAAAAGTGTGTGGGAAGTATTCGCGCGTGGCCAGCAGACCGCCGCCTTCGCGGCGCAGCGGCACGAACAGTTGCGGGCAGCCCATGGCGCGGATACGCCAGCCGTTTTCGTAATCCTCGGTCAGGCACTCGGGATCGAACATGCGGTTGGAGTGCGCGCCGGCCAGTCTCTCCAGCACCGTCCGCGAGAAGGCCGCCCCCACGCCATTGCCCGGCAGGAAGCCGCCCCACATCTGGCGCACCGTAATGTCCTTCAGTTGAAATTCAGCGAATTCATCGCAGTATAAGCCGTGGACCCATTGGCCGAGGGGCATGGGCAGCGGCAGCACCGGCACCTGCACCATGTCGTACCGTCCGGCGAAATAGTTCATCCAGCGTAGCGATTCCGGGTGGATCACATCCTCGGCATCGTGCGTCACCACCGTGTCGAAGCGCTCCCCGTGGCGCTCTTCGTGCACCAGCATGCGTTGATAGATCCAGTTCAGGCAGTCGGCCTTCGATGTGGGACCGTCGTGCGGGCAAAGCGCCAGATGGACGCGCGGAAACTTGCGCGCCGCCTCGCGCACGGCGGCCACCGTCTCCCGATCGTTGGGGTAAGCCCCCACGAAAAACTCCGCCGCGTGAAACAGCGTCGCCGGGATGTTTCGCTCCAGCATGCTGCCGATCACGGCGCGCTCGTGCCACAGCGGGACGAAAATGGCGATGCGCCGGCGCGGCGCCGCGTCCACTTCTTCTGTCCTGGGCCACCGGAACCACGGGCGCCCCAGCCAGTGAGACGTGACCCATCGGTAGAGGAAAGCCGCATCCAGGAACAGATCGTCCAGCCCGGATACCAGAACGTATACCGCAAGCGGCGCCAGCCACGCGGCAATCCAAGAATCCAGGGTGTACATCCGATAAGGATGTAGTGCCGGCTCAAGGGAAAAATCGCAGGAAACCCTAGGAGGGCGGGCAATCTTGCCCGCAGCCGGCTTTCTAGCCGGCCGGCATGATCCCGCCCCTACGTCAGCAGGCTCCGCAGACGCCGGGCGCTCTCCGGCCGCCGCAGGTTGCGCAACGCGCGCAATTCGATTTGCCGCACGCGTTCGCGCGTCACGGACAGGTCCGCGCCAATCTCCTCCAGCGTGTGCTCCCGCCCGCAACCCACACCGAAGCGCAGCCGCAGCACCTGCTCTTCCCGTGGAGCCAGGCTTCGCAAGAAGGCCGAGGTTTCATCCCGAACCTCGTGCGCCAGCACCGCGTCTGCCGGCGAATCGTTGCCGCGATCCGCGATCAGCTCTCCCAAAGTGGAAACCTCGTCCGACCCGATGGGCGTGTCGAGCGAGATGGGTTCGCGTGAAATAGTTCGCAGCGTGCCCACCTTGTCACCGGTGATCTTCATCCTGTCGGCCAGTTCTTTGTCTTCCGGAGCGCGGCCCAACTCCCGCTCCATCTGGCGCGACGCCCGGAAGAACTTGTTGAGCTGATCGTTCATGTGGATCGGAATCCGGATGGTGCGCGCCTGCTCGCCCAGCGCCCGCGAGACAGACTGCATCACCCACCAGGTGGCATAAGTGGAAAACTTAAATCCACGGCGGTAGTCGAATTTCTCGGCCGCGCGCATCAGGCCCAGGCTGCCTTCCTGCACCAGGTCGAGCAGGTGCAGCCCCCGGTTCATATACCGTTTGGCCACCGAAACCACCAGGCGAAGGTTCGCGTTCACCAACTCGGCTTTGGCTCGCTGCGCTTCCTCCTCGCCCCTCCGGATTCGCCCTAAAGTGGATTGCATCTCGCCGTGTCCCGCGCCGGCCAGCGCTTCCAGTTTCCGAATCTCGGCGCGCAACACGCGCGCGCGGATCTGCGCTTCTCGTCCCGATGCCGGGTCGATCTGATTGAGTTCGCGCTCCAGCCGCTGCAGCTCTGCCGCGCGCTGTTCCAGCTCATTGCCAAACTCGTTCCATTGCCCCGGACGAAAAGGGATCTGGCAGACTTGCTGCGCCACGGTGACTCTGGCCCGCTGCATACGCCCGGACAACCGCTGGCGCAGCGCGCGGTCACCGCCGGGCGCCACCGCCAGCCATTGTTCGATCTGCCGCAGTTTGGCGTATTGGCGCTTCACCCGCGCAAAGTGCGCGGCAAATTCGGCCCGCCGTTGGCGGTCGGCGGCGCTATCCTCCTCCACGTCCCCGCGCTCGATCAGCCCGTTCAGTTCTACGGCTCCCGCCGCGATTTGGGCCAGCAGTTCCACTACCCGTTGTTGCACTAGCGCGGAGCGGCTGATAGCCTTCTCGCGGCGAACTTTGCCGCGCTCCATGCGCCGCGCCAAGTCAACTTCCTGCGCGCGCGTGAGCAGAGGAACCGAACCGATTTCCCGCAGGTAGCGCCTTACCGAATCGTCAGGTTCCGGGAAGGACGAAGCGACCTCCTCGGGGGCGGCGGGTTGCTCGAAACCATCCGCGTCGTCGTCCAGTGAAATCCCCAGGGCCACTCTCGCCTCCGGATCCGCCGCATGCAGGGGTGCGTCAAACTGGGTGCCATCACCCACCTGCATCTGGTAGCTCGATATCATCATACCCCTCAATTCCCCCCTCCCCACGCGTCGTGGGGATAAAATCGCAAATTATCAGCAGTTTGCACCGATTGAGCGGGCACACCACAGCCCGGCGAGCCGGAACTGCCTGGCTCACAACCGATGGTTGCTGAGATTGCATGCGGGGGTGTGCAGTTTAGGGGCCAACTTTGCCCAGGCGGCGGACGCCTGCGAACCTACTTGGCGCGGGCCGCGGTCTCGGCCTTGCGCACAGCCTTTTCGCGCAGGTTGTAAGCATCGATGGCCACCTGCGACGCCTCTCGCGCCATGCTGGTGCTCAGGCGCTTTTCGGCTTCGTCGAACATATCCTCCGCCTGCATCCGCACGCGGTAGGCTTCGTCGTCGGACCCCTTCAGCTTCTTGGCCACGGCCTTGATCTTCGGATCGACATCCGCCGCCTCTTTCCGCGCCTTTTCGAACTTTCGTTTGGCTGGCGCGCCGCCCTCGGCCACCGCCGCTTCCGCCACCAGCTCGGCATAAGCCCTTTGCAGGTGATCGCTCCAGCCGCTCTTCACCTCCTTTTCCAGTTCGTCGAATGCCTCCCACGCTATATCGGCCGTCTGCCGCACTCTTTTCTTCTCCGTGAGCCATTTCCAGACGCCCCATTCTTTGGCGACTTCCAGAAGCGACTTCGCGTCTTCTACTTGGACCAGTTTGCGCATATGCGATGCTGCTGACAGTATCCGTAAGACGGGTGCGAAGTCAACCTCCGGCAGGCGGCGCCAGGCAAAGGCCGTTTAGAATTAGAAAAGGAGCCATTCCGGGATGCTTCCCCTTGGAACTGAGACAAAGATTTTCGATCCTCGCGACGCATCTACTGGTTCCGGTGGGACCGAACTGAGCGATCCCAGCGTTGCAAACCGAGCCGGGCAGTGGTGGATGTACCTCGCCGGTCAGGTAGGTGGATCGGGAGCCACGGATATATACAGCGCATCGCTCCCCTTGGGAGCTCCGCTTTCGGCCACTGGCTGGAAAGTCAGCCGAGGCACCCGGGAAGAGCCTTTGCCCGTTGCAGCGCGCCACCTCAGCCGGCCATGGGACGGCCAAGGCGGGCGACACTGCCCTTGCTATGTCAGGGGCTGGGATCATGGCAAACGCGAATGGCGGGAGCGCATCTACTATGCGGGGGCTGCAGAGAATATGTGGGGGCCGTATACCATCGGTTTCCTGGAATGGGACGGACACTCCTGGATCGATCAGGCCAGCCCCGCCTTCACCGCGACCGAAGACTGGGAACACGGGAGCGTCTACGAACCAAACCTCATCTACCACGATGGCAAATGGAAGATGTGGTACGTAGCCGGTTCAAACCATGAAGATTACCTCGCACAAGGCTGCGCCGAGAGCGAAGACGGCATCCACTGGAGCCGGCGCCAGATGTTTGCCCCGCCGGAAATGAGGATGTTCGATTTCTGCGTGCGTCAGCGTGGAGGATCATTTGACGCTATCTTCGCGCGTGTCTGGGTGAAAGACGGCGCAGCACCGCCTGAGACCGGATTGTGGTGGTCTAGAGCCCCCGAACCGTCCGCGGCACTTTCTCGCTGGAGCCAGCCGATTCAGATCATGACCGCTGAAGATCGCGGGTGGCACTCCGGCCCATGGAAGCCGTCGTTTCAGTTTGAGCCGGCCGAAGCAGATCGCGCCCTGGTATTCTTTGATGGTCTTTATCGCACCAGCGATCCCGGGCCTTTCCCGTTCGCGTTCACACTCGGCTGCCTCGAGACAAATCTGCCGTACGCCGGATAAATTTGCAAATGGCACTCTTTCCCTCACTGAATCGCACCCCGGCGCGGATGGCCCTCCTGGCCCTGGTTGGCTCCGCCGCCTTGTCCATCCCCGCGTGGGCGGCCAAAGGAGCTGCGCCCGGCATCCCGAATTTCCACCAGGTGAACGAGCGTATCTACCGCGGCGCCCAGCCCAGGGGTGCAGGCTGGGACAGCCTGGCCAAACTGGGGATTAAGACCGTCATCGACCTGCGCCCGGACAGCGAACACTCCAGCAACACCGAAAAGCTGGCGGTGGAGGCGGCCGGAATGCATTATGTCAACCTGCCACTCAGCGAGCTCCGCGCGCCGTCCGATAAACAGGTCTCCAAGGCGCTCGCCTTGATGGAAGACTCCGCGAGCCCCGTATTCGTACACTGCCGCCGCGGCGCGGACCGCACCGGGACACTGATCGCCTGCTACCGCATCGCGCATGATGGATGGACGAATCGGAGGGCCCTCAAAGAAGCCGAGTCGTACGGCATGAGTTGGCTCGAGTTTGGGATGCAGCGCTATGTGCTGGCCTTCCATCCTGCCGCCGCGTCGCCCCCTCCCCTGCCGGCTCCGCCTCTACCGCCACGCTAAACTGAAAAGAGTGGAAGAAGAGGTTCTCGGCAAGGCATACGATTCCCGCCTGATGCGCAGGCTGCTGGGATACATGCGCCCGTACCGCGGTTACGTGGCGCTTTCCCTCGTCTTCCTGCTGTTGCAGTCGGTGCTGCAGGTCTTGGGTCCCCTGCTCACCAAGATCGCCATAGACCGCTATCTCGCGCCCAATCCCACGCGTGTCCCCACGCCCATCGATCGGTATCTGCCGGCCGGCTCCTGGGATGGCCTGGCGGCGGTGGGCATGCTGTACCTCGGCGTGTTGCTTGGCACGTTCGTCTTCGAATTCGTGCAAGTCTACCTGATGCAGTACACCGGCCAGCTCGCCATGTTCGATTTGCGGAAACAGCTCATGGCGCACTTGCAAGGACTCGACCTCGCGTTCTTCGATCGCAACCCGGTGGGCCGGTTGGTGACCCGCGTCACCACCGACGTGGACGTGCTCAACGATCTGTTCGCCTCCGGCTTGGTGACCATCCTCGGCGACGTGCTGGTGCTGAGCTTCATCGTCGCCATCATGTTCCAGCTAAGCCCCGGGCTGACCGGGCTGATGCTGGGTGTAATGCCCCTGGTGATCCTGGTGACCGCCATCTTCCGGCGCAGCGTCACCGAGAGCTACCGGCGCATCCGCATCGCCATCGCCAAAATCAACGCGTACCTCCAGGAACATATCACCGGCATCGTGGTGCTGCAGCTTTTCAACCGCGAAGCCCGGAGCCGGCAGGAGTTCGACGGCGTCAATCGCGAGCACATGGACGCTTACAAGAATGCCATCCTGGCCTACGGTTGGTTCTATCCGGTGGTGGAGTTTCTCTCCATGCTAACGCTGGCCGGCATCCTGGCCTACGGCGGCTTTCGCGTCGGGCGCGGCGCCCTGACGCTCGGCGTGGTAGTGGCTTTCCTGCAATACGGGCTGCGCTTCTTCCGCCCCATCCAGGATTTGAGCGAGAAGTACAACATCCTGCAAGGCGCCATGGCGTCGGCCGAGCGTATCTTCAAGCTGCTCGACACCAAGGCTGCGATCCTGCCTCCTGCCAACCCGCAGCCGCCGCCGGCTTCGGCGCGCATCGAGTTCGACGGCGTCTGGTTCGCCTACAAGGGCTCTGAACCGAGCCGCGACCGTGAGGGAGCGGACCCGGACTGGGTGCTGCGCGACGTGAGCTTCACGATCGAACCCGGCGAAACCATCGCGGTGGTGGGCCACACCGGCGCGGGTAAGACCACCCTCATCAGCCTGCTGCTGCGCTTCTACGACGTGCAGAAGGGAGCCATCCGCATCGGCGGCGCCGACGTCCGCGATCTCGATCCGCAAGACTCGCGCCGCCAGTTCGGCGTGGTCTTGCAGGACCCATATCTCTTCACGGGCACCCTCGAGGACAACATCCGCCTGGGCACGCCAGGCATCGGCCGCGAAGCCGTGGAAGAAGCCGCCGAACAGGTGAATTTGCTGGACTTCATCAACTCCCTGCCCGATGGATTCGATCATTCCATCCGCGAGCGCGGCAGCGGCCTGTCCACGGGCCAGAAGCAGTTGATCAGTTTCGCCCGCGCGCTGGCCCACAATCCCCGCTTCCTGATCCTGGATGAAGCGACTTCCAGCGTGGACACGGAGACCGAATTCCGCGTGCGCGAAGCGTTGAGCCGCATGGTGGAAGGCCGCACGTCGATCGTCATCGCCCACCGCCTGTCCACCATCCAGCGAGCCGACCGCATCCTGGTCATGCACAAAGGCCGCCTGCGCGAGTCCGGCACCCACCAGCAGCTACTGGCCCTCCGCGGCATTTATTGGAAGCTCTACCAATTGCAATACAAAGACCAGGAAATCCTCGTGGGGCAGGCCCTCGGCCTGCGCGGGGCCCCCGGCCCCGCTTCCTAGCTGGGAGACTGCCCCATAAATTGCGATAAGATTCGTTGATGACCAGTATCCGAGCCTTATGCGCTATGTGAAAATCGGCGCTCTCGCGCTGGTGCTGTTAGTATTCGCGGCCGCCGCCTTCCTGATCGTCTCCGATCGCCTTGGCCAGCCCGCGCCGCCCGATCCCGCCACCCTGATCGCCAAAGCCGGCCAATACAACGCCCGCATCGAGCGCGACAACTTCGGCGTGCCGCACATTTTCGGTCCCCGCGACGCGGATGTCGCCTTCGGTATCGCCTTCGCCCATTCCGAAGACGATTTCGAGACCATCCAGCAGGTGGCCCTGGCGGTGCGCGGCCAGCTCGCCGCGGTCGAAGGGCCCAAGGCCGCCGTCACCGACTATCTCGTCCGCCTCTTCCGCGTCTGGGAAACGGTCAACGCCAAATATGAAAGCGACCTGCCGCCAGACCTGCGGCGAATGCTGGAAGCGTACGCCGATGGCGTGAACTATTACGCCGCGCTGCATCCCAAACAGGTGATGCGCGGCCTGCTTCCATTCACCGGCAAGGACGTAGTGGCCGGATTCGTCTTCAAGCTGCCCTTTTTCTACGGCCTCGACCACGAGTTAATGAAATTGACCAGCCCGGAAAGCGGCGCCGCCGTCTCCAACAGCGGCAAAAATGCCTTTCTGCTGACGGACAGGCCGCTGCCGGTCGGGTCGAACGCCGTGGCCGTAGCGCCATCGCGCTCGGCCGACGGAGCCACGCGTTTGCTGGTGAATTCCCACCAGCCCTACACCGGTCCGGTGTCCTGGTACGAAGCGGTGCTCGAAAGCGGCGAGGGCTGGCACGTCGCGGGCGGTTTCTTTCCCGGGTCGCCATTCATGCTGCACGGCCACAACCCGCATCTGGGCTGGGCCAACACCGTCAACGGCCCCGACCTGGTGGATGTCTACAAGCTGGTGGTGAATCCGGCCAACCCCAACCAATACCGCCTGGATGGACAATGGCGCAACTTTCAGAAAAGCGACGCCAGGATCCGCGTGAAGATCTGGGGGCCGCTGATCTGGACGGTGCATCGGGAAGTGCTCTGGGCGGCGCAGGGGCCGGTAATGAAGACCGCGCGGGGCGCCTTCGCCATCCGTTACGCCGGCATGCAGGATGTGCGCGCGCCGCTCCAATATTTCCGTCTGGACAAAGCCGCCAATCTGGAGGAATGGCGCGCGGCCATGCGGATACAGGCGATCCCCAGCCTGAACTATGTGTATGCCGACGAGAAGGGGAACATCGGCTACATCTATAACGCCGCGTTCCCGGTGCGGAAGGAGGGTCCGGACTGGCGGGGCGTGCTGCCGGGCGACCGGTCCGACCTCATCTGGCACAGCTATTTGCCGTTCGACCGGGAGCCGCAAATCTGGAACCCGCCTTCAGGTTTGGTCTTCAATGCGAACAACACGCCGTTCCATGCGACCGCGCCCGCCGGCGACCTGAAGCCGGAAGACTTCTCGCCCACCCTCGGGATCCAGACCGACATGACCAACCGCGCGTGGCGGGCGATGGAAACCTTCGGCGCGGATCCCCGCATCACGGCGGAGGCATTTCACGCCTACAAATACGACCTGGCGTATAGCACGCGTTCGGACGAGGAGCAGGTTTTCGCCCGGATCCTGAGCGCCGATCCCGGCACTGACGCCGATCTCCGGCAGGCGCTCGAGGTTCTGCGGCATTGGGATCGCAAGACCAATGTCGCGAACCGCGGCGCGGCGCTCGCTATTCTGACGATCGAGCCGATCATCCGCGCGCGGCTGGACGGCAAAACGCCGCGGCCGCCCATCGATGCGCTGCGGGAGGCCGTCCTGACGCTCAAGATGCACTTTGGCCGCATCGACCCCGAGTGGGGACAGGTGAATCGCCTCCGGCGGGGAACACTGAACCTGGCCATCGATGGCGGCCCGGACATCTTGCGTGGAGTGTATGGCGACCAGCAAGCGGACGGCACCCTGACAGCGGTGGCCGGCGACACCTTCATTATGTTCGTGACCTGGGACAAGGCGGGAAAGCTTACCTCGGAGAGCATCCATCAGTTCGGCTCGGCCACGCTCGACCGGAACTCCCGCCACTATGCGGATCAGTCGCCGTTGTTCGTGGCCATGAAGACCAAGCCCGTTTTATTCAACCAGTCGCAGCTAGCCGGGCATATCGAAGCGGACTACCGCCCAGGGCATCGCGAGAAATGATGTGGGGCAGCCTCTCAGGCTGCGGACCCGCTCTAAGCGGGTCCATCCGGTTTACCCAGCCGCCGGCAGCCGCAGCCGGAAACAAGCGCCATGCCCCGGCTCCGACTCCGCCCACAAGTCCCCCCCGTGGTCGAGCACCGTCTGCCGCGCCAGCGCCAGCCCCAGCCCCAACCCGTTCTTCTTCCCCACGCTGACGAATGGCTCAAACAAACTGTCGCGGATTTCGGGCGCGATGCCCGGGCCGGAGTCGCGCACATCGGCCACCACGAATCCGAGTTCAGCCGCGGCCGAGATCTGAATGCGCCCGCCGTCCGGCATCATTTCCAGGGCGTTGCCCACCAGATTGGAGAAGACCCGCTCCATGCGGTTGCGTTCCAGCGGCAGCTCGATCTCGTCCGCAATGCGAATCTCCACTTCCACGCGCTGTGCTTCGGCGGAGGCCAGCAGCGATTCGCAGCCGGCCGCCGCCACGTCCCGCAGCTTGCACAACTCCGCGCCGCGCGCGCTGCCGCGGGAGACGTTCAGCAGGTCCTGCAACAACTCCTGAATGCGGCGTGAAGCGCGGTAAATGTTGGCTGCCAGACGCTTCACTTGCGGCGGACTCAGGTCGGCATCCACCAGCATCTCCGCCCCGCCGTACACCGCGGCCAGCGGATTGCGCAGATCGTGCACGATCGAGCTCGAAAGGCGTCCGATGGTCGAGATGCGCTCCTGGCGTATGAGCTCCTGGCGGGCGTGCTGGATGGAGGCACACATGGCGTTGAAGGTGCGCGCCAGCCGGCCGAGTTCATCCTGGCTGACCACTTTCACCCGGTAGCCATAGTTCTGCTTAGCCACCTCCGCGGCCGCGCGGTCCAATTCCTTGAGCGGTTCGACAATCCGCCGCGCCAGTAGGTAAGTGAGGCCCAGGCTGGCGGCCACGGCCAGCAGCCAGAGCAGAATAATATTGCGGCGGAGCATAGCCAGCCGCTCTGTGGCAGTTTCGAAGGAGCGCAGAATCCACAAATTGCCGATGGGATTTCCCGCGATGTCCAGCAGTGGAGTGGGGCGCGCGGCGTACTGGACGCCGCCGGCGCTGAAGGGCTCCAGCGGTTGCGCGGGGAGCCGCATGGCTACCAGGCGGGCGGCCTCGGGCTGGAGCGACGAGGCGATGGGCTGCCCGCCCAATACAAAAAGGAACTCGCTGCCGCCCGTATCCGCCTTCAGTTGCCTGGCCACCACATCGTCCACGTCGTAGCCGGTTACCAGCACGTTTTGCAGCACGTTCTCCAGGTAGACCGGCGTGAAGACCGTCCGGTACAAGTGCCCTCCATGCACCAGCAGGCCGGATACCTGGTTTGGAAAGCGGGCGGCGGCGATGCGCACATCCTGTTCTCCGACCGGCATCATGCCCGCGATTACCTTGCCGGCGGCATCGGTCACCGAAAAGGTAGCATTCTCGATCTTCCAGCGTTCGTTCGCGGTGTCGATGATGGTGTTCTTATCCTTGGTGCCGAAAGCCGACCGGACGTCCGACATCTGGCTCAAGGTCTGGCTCACGGAGGCCAGTAGTTCAGCCCGCGCTTTCCACAGCGACTGGTAAGCCTGCAGGCTGGCTCCCACTTCGTCTTCCATGGTGCGCTTGGTGGTGTCCACCGCGTTGCGCAGCACGATCCAGCCGGTGAGGGCGAACAGCAGCGTAATGGCCACGGAAGTGGAGAGCAGGATCTTCCAAAGCAGCGACAGGCGTGAGAAGCTGGCAATCATTTGCGACTCATTGGTTCGGCCGGTAGGCCGGTTGATCGTCGATCACCGGCGGATAGTCCCGGTCCCACTTGTTCTTGTGCGGCGCCGGAATGTAGCCCGTCTCGGAAATGCGGATGAGCGGGAGCCGCGCCGCGGCGCCGTCCACGGTAACGGCGCGCGTCAGGGCGTGCAGCGTTTCGTCGGTGGCCCTTTCGTGGAAAACGTGCAACGTATAGCTGCCCGGTGGCACGTCGCGAATTTCAAAGCCGCCGGTAGCGTCTGAAACGGCGAACCAGGGCGTATCGAGCACGGCAATCACCGCGCTCATGGTGGGATGAATATTGCAAAACACGCGCACAATGCCGGGGCGATTGAATACCTCGAAACGGCTGGTGTTGGGCCGATACAGGCTGACGTCGAAATTCTGCCCGTCGTAGTTGGAAAACACGTTGTGGAAGATCACGTCTTTATTCGGGAAATCGACCGTACCGCCCACGGGGATGGCCAGCACGTGCGGCTTGAAGTGCTTGTCCTTCTGCTCCATGACGTAGCGCCGGGGCGGGCTGCGGCGCGGCGGTTCGCCATTGGCGGGTTCCAGCCACACCACCACCCCCTGGTAGTCTTTGTGGCGGACACTCGGGTCGCGCGATTCGGTCAGCTCCACCACGCCTTTGACGCTGGCGCACCAGGCCGGCGAGAGCCAGAGGATGCTAAAAAAGATACGCCAGAGCCAGGTCATAGTGGTTGTTCAGCCGGAGCCTACTATCAATATAAGCGGTGCGGGCCTGCGAGACCTCCGGGCCGAGCAGCACGTTGGGTGCGATGCGGTAAAACAGGTTCGCGCCGTACACCCAGTTCCGTCCTATCGCGTATTCGGCCAAATCCGCGGAGCGCCCGTTCTCCAGCCCGGAGAAAAGGTGGAACGAAAGGCGGGAAGTGACCGGAAAGGTCAGTTGACCCCATCCGCCCCGGCTGTGTACCGGGATGGCGATGCCGCTCGGAAGAATCGTGTAGCCATCGAGTCCGCCGACGGGGGCCACGTTTTGCCCGCTGAAGAATGCGCCGGTGAACTCCAGCTTCCACCACGGGTTGGTGAACCAGTCGAGCGAGAACAGATTGGATGGAACCGATGTGCCGGCCACGTGCGTCATGCTGGTGTGAAATCCGGGCGCGATTTCGATGCGCGGACCGCTCTGCCCTGCATCCTGGCCGCCTTGGAACGCGTGGTAGAACTCGAAGCGGCCTTCCAGGCCCGGCCGCGCGGGTTCCGGCGGCGGCGCGTACAGCGTGCTCTGGTAGGGCTGGATTTCGTTGGTCTGCACCGCGCCGAATTGCGCGCGCACGCCGGTTTGATCGGTAAAATGGATCTTCTGCTCGAAGCGCACCTGCGGCGTCCACAGCCACAGGTTGCCGGCCCAGGTTAGAGGAGCGAACTCCACCTGCGCCAGTGAAGCCGGCTCGCGCGGCGCGAAAATGGGGCTCTCCACGCCCGCCAGGATGCTTCGGTTTGCCCAATCGATTTCAATCTCGCCGGTGCGCAGCCGGAATCCCAGGTCGAGCGGTGTGCCGGTGCCGCCCGCAAAATCCATGTAGACCGACCCGTGCACATTGCCGCCCAGGATCTGCGGCCCGGAATAATCCAGGCCGATGGTGGTCTGGTAGAAGCTGGCGCCGCCACTACCCACCTCGGTGGGCCAGGCGAACGTAGGATACTGTTGCCCGCCGCTGCCCTTGGAGTTCAGGAAGGCGTTGAACAGAGCCATGCCCGTGACCCGGATGGGGAAGTGCTGGGAGGCCTCCACCTTGCTCTGCGCCAGTTCTTCGATGCGGCTCTGGTCCACCGCGACTTTCTCGTCGAGCGGCTGCGCGGCGCTGGAGGGCTGCGGCTGGCCGCGGGCCTCGGCCAATTCCTGACGCAGTTGGCGGACCTCTTCCTCGAGCGATTGGTTTTGTTTCTCCAGGCGGTCGAGGCGCTGAACGATTTGCCCCAAGTCGATTTGCCCAGGGTTGGGCGATGCGTTTTGAGCTGCAAGGAGGCCCGGCGCCAATAAAGCGATCAGCACGCGCCCGGCGTAGCTATGGGGAATGATCGGCAGACACTGCATCGAGAAGTTGCTCCAGTTTTAGCCGCACCTGGGCGGGCGAATAGGGTTTCGGAAAGAAGGCGTTCGCGCCCATAGCCGCCAGGCGCTCCGGCGTACCCGGATCCGTGTCGCCGCTGACCACGATAATGGGCAACCGCTGGTGGCGGGGTTGGGCGCGGATCCGCTCGATGAATTCGAATCCGTCCATGCGCGGCATGTTCAAATCCGTGACCACGGCGCTGACGGCGCAATCCGCGCGTGCCAGCAGGCGCAAAGCCTCCTGAGCCGTCGGCAGCACCGTCACGTCGATGTCCGGTATCCCCAGGAATGCCATCTCCAGCGTGGTGGCGCAGGTAGCGGCATCTTCGACTATGACGACCGTAGCGCCCGGCATGTCTCAGCTCCGTTGCACGTCATCTGTACATTTTCGCCCATTTGGATGGCCCGGCGGGGCGCGGACTGTAAAAAGTGTTGAAAAACTTGGAAGCGGCCGCTCGCCGAAAGTTAGCGTTATCCATCGGCAGCCTTGCGTACTAACGCGGCCCTAGCCAAAATGATAAGCGTTCTGGCATCTCATTGGATTCCAGTCGCGAAACTTCACTTAAGAGGAGATCTCCATGTTGCAAGCGATGAAGGGGCTTTGGCTAAACGAAGAAGGTCAGGATTTGATCGAGTATACCTTGCTGATGGCGTTTGTGGCGCTGGCATCCGCGGCGCTATTCATCAACTCCGGGGCCAGCATCAGTCAGATTTGGAGTGTTTCGAACACCCAACTGAGCACCGCCGCAGTCAGCGCCGAAAGCTAAGGCTAAGCGGCACATCGCCTGTGGGGCAGGCTCTCAGCCTGTGGGGCAGGCTCTCAGCCTGCGGCGGCCTCTCAGGCCGCCTTCTTCCGGTGCGAGAGTTGCGATTTCCGGGTTGAATAGCCTGGCTGAATTAGCCCGCCCCACGGGTTCCCACCACTTCCCTCGCAAGCTCACTCCGATTGTAGTTATCCTTACTGATTCTTGCTCACCGGAACAATCACCGTGCCCATATCCGCCGGTGAAGATTGCACCCGGATCGTCCCCGCCGGTGGTTCCGGCAAGCCGCTGGTGATATCCGCCGGCCGTGCCGCGACCGCGCGTGGCCTGCGCGAGGGCTGGCCGACCTGGCGTTGCTGCAGGGCGGCGCGGAGCTCCCGTTCCGGCACTTGGAGGGCGAGCGAAATGTGGTTGCCATCCACCTTGAAGTTCAGGTCTTCCAGGCTGAGGGTGGTTCTCTCCTGCGTCTGGACCACGCCGGTGAACCAACGTAACCCTTCGGCCATTTCCGCGACATCCTTCTCGCTGCGCATGGTCATTTCGGCCGATAGCTCGAAATCCGGGCTCACCCGCACGCCGCCGGTAAACGCGTCCAGCTTTTCGATCCACTTCAGCGAGGCGCCGGCCGGAGACTTGGCGGGCGCGGCCGACGAACTTGAGGAGACCATCCAGGCGTCGTACTGACCCTCGTAGCGCGCTATTCCCTCGGCCAGCACGGGAGACGGAGGCGTATTCTGCCCGCGGCGGCTGATGGCGGCCTTTACGTCCGCCGCCAGTCCAATGACGGCGATGGAGCCATCCAGGAAAGCCACCGAGGTGCCGGAACCGGTAGCCAGCATCGGCACGCCGAGGTAGTTGCTCTTCACGCCGTTGAAGGCGCTGAGCGATTCGATCCAGGCCGGGTCGAGCAGGCCGTGCACGATCACCAGGGAGGACGGCGTCCCGCCCGGTACGGCCGGCGGTCCGCTGGCGAAGACCACTTCCTGCGCATAGTGGCTCCAGTCGAGGCCGCCGACGCCCGGCAGGGGATCCCGCCACGTGGGCCGCAGGTTGGCCAGTTCAGCTTTCATTTGCGGTGACATGGCTTGGCCCATGGGGGAGGAGGCAATGCGATCGATGTTGATTTCCATGACCGCGCGCGCGTCCGGCATGATCAGCTCCAACATCGCTGGATCCGCGGCAGCCGCGAAACCGGGCAGGAACACTGCAACACCAAACAAGCTACGCCAAGTGGCCATAAAAACTCCTCTCTAAAGGGAGTAACATCGGGTGGCGAGGCGCGGCAAGTCCTCCATAGTTAGCTGGCCGCTTAGTGATGTCTAGTGCGCCAGGGGCACACTCACCACCGGTGTGGCGGCGGGAGCGCCGTCTGGTGGCGCAGGCGGGGGCGGAATATCTTCGGGGTTCATGTAAGAGACGAACTTCCAATTCATGCCATCCAGTTGGAAGAGTGCGGTCTGGTTTCCCGACAATTCAAATCGCGGTATGCATGCCTTCAGATCGTCGGCGGCTCTGTCCCAATCGATATCCCACCGGAAAGCCACTTGCTTGGTGAACGGCTGGCTCCCGTCGCTGATGCCGGTAACCTCGATGCGATACGGCCCTTTCAGCAGTATCTCGTGCCCTCTTCCGTTTTCTTTCAGGTTGATCGCCGTGACAACCTTAGTGCCTCTCTCCGTCAGCCGATATGTCGTCGACCAGGCGTTGCCGTTGTGGTCAGTCACTTCCACCAGCTTCCATAGGTCGTTCTTGACGCCGCATTCCACCAGGTCGTCGGAATGGAAAGTCACTTTGAAATGGTTCATCTGCTCCTGCGACCATAGCTGCATGATAGTCGCGGCAGCCGCCTGGGGAACCAGGTCCGGCGGCGGCGGATCGGACCCGCAGCCAACCAGTGCGCCGAACGCGGCCACTAACAAAGCCGCCGTCCCGTGGCGAAGACTCAAACCTCCAGATCCAGGCATCATTGTCGTGATGCCACCAGCATAACCGTTCAGGCAGCTTTTAGCATGCTACCGGCCGGATGCTATCTATAGTTAACCAATGGTTTGTGGGGCGGGCTCTCAGCCTGCGGCGGCCTCTTAGGCCGCCCCTGCCCTTGCTCTTAGACAAACTTATACACGCCGGGGACCGGCAGCGGAGCCGGGTCCATCTTGATGTCGTACCCGAATGCCTTGGGCATGAGGTCCAATTGCGAGTTCATGATCTGGTCCCAGGTAATTTCCTGGCCGGAGTAGGCCGATTCGCGGGCCATGATAGCGGTGAGTGTACTCTCCGCAATGGGTTGCGAGTAATTCAGGTAAGGCCCGTCGCCGCGGATGCTCCGGATCATATTGATGTGCTCCTGTACATAGGGGTTGATACTCTTGCCGCCCATGTCCATGCCGTTGCTGCGGCCCTGGGCGCCCACAATCATATCGCTCACATTGGTGTAGACGCCCCTCGGATATTGCCGGCACTGACTGCTCAAATGCACGCCATTTGGATAGGTGTAATCGGAAGTCATGTGATCGTATATATTGCCGTAGAGTTCCTCGCGCGGACGCCAGGCCGCGCCGCCGGAAGCCACCACCTTTACCGGATGCGCGTCCATCAGCCAGTTCATGAAATCGATGTTGTGGAAGTGCTGTTCGACGATCTGATCGCCGCAGATCCAGATGAACGAATACCAGTTGCGGAGCTGCCACTCCATGTCGCTCCACTTGGGATCGCGGCGTTCGGCGTGAAACACCGGGCCGCTCAGGTAATAGGCGTAGAGCGCGGTGATGTTACCGATCGCGCCATCGTGGATCTTTTGCACGGTCTCGACATACTCGCGGTGCGCGCGCCGCTGGGCTCCCGAAACCACCGTCAACTTGCGCGTGGCGGCCAGTTTTCCGGCGGCGATGAAGCGCCGCGCGCCCACCGGATCGGTGGCGATGGGCTTCTCGGTGAAGACATGCTTTCCGGCGTTGACCGCCGCTTCGAAATGCATTGGCCGGAAGCCGGGCGGGGTGCAAAGCATGACGATATCGATATCGGAAGCGAGCAGCTTCTGGTAGGCGTCGAAGCCGGTGAAGTGATGGTCCGGCTCCACGCGGATGCGCGGCTGAATCGACGCCACCAGGTCGTCGGCGGTCATCTCCTGCGGCCGGCCGTTGCGCTCCACGGTGATGCCGGCGTAGCGGCTGATGAACTTGGGGTCGCGCAGGCGGGCGAGGGATTGTTCGAGGTGGTCCTCGAAGACATCTGCCATGCCGGCGAGCTCCACGTGCTCGTTGCCGGTGAGCAGGTCCACCACCGCCTGCGTGCCGCGCCCGCCACAACCCACCAGGCCGGCCTTCAGCCGGTCGCCTGCGGCCCGCGCCACGCGCGGCTGGAGGATGGAGAGTGCGGACACACCTGCGCTGAGAAGGCTCGAATTCTTCAGCAGGCTCCTGCGGGAAATACCATCCGGATTTTGCATGACTCGACGGTATCACAGGGAGGCGCGCTGTGCGCGCCGTGGCTGGCGGGCGGTGGCTGGTGGCTGGTGGTTGTGCCTTGCGATTGCGGGCAGTTACTCCGGCGTGCCGCCCCGAGGCAGTATACTGGAGCGGTGGCGGATGACGACACTTATCTACATGCCAAGGGATTGTTGACAGGAAGAAACTCATCGTGCCGAAGTTCCCGAGCGAAGCTGAGGAGGCGCAATGGTGGGACAACCACATGGATGCAGTGGAGGAAAACCGGCTTGAAGCCATCCAGGAGGGAACCACACACCGGGGAACCGTGCAACGAGTGCTCCGGGAGGCGGGCGAATTGAAAAGCATCACGATTCGCATACCCGGGGCCGACGTCAACCGGGCGCAACGGTTGTCAGCCAAGAAGGGCCTGAGTTCCGAAGATTATCTCCAGAGCCTTTTGCACGAAGCCCTCGAACGTGAGGAAGCGGGAGACACGACCCGGGATTAAAAATACCGACGCTCCCAGAGGCCGCCACGGGTTACTCGGGCGGCGGGTCGGAGAATACAATGGCCTGCCGAAATCCATTGGTCTTAATCGCCGCGTAAATCACGCCGGCGGTCAGCCAGATCCCCCCGGCCACCAACGCGGGCTTGTGCAGGCTGGTCCAGATAGCCAGGCAGAAGACGAAGCCCAGCACCGGCGGCAGGCCCGCGCCCAGGCTCTTGCGCTCGCTGCGCACATAATAACGGATGAAAGCCGCGGCGTTGACCCCCATGAACCCGATAATGGCGCCGAAATTCAGCAGCTCCGCCCCGAGTTCATAGGTCATGGCGAAGGCTCCTGCCAGCGCCAGCACGCCGACGAACAGCACGTTGTTGCGGGGAATCCCGTGCTTGGGCTCAATCGCGCCGAAAAAGCCGCGCGGAATGGTGTTGTCCCGCCCCATCCCGTAAAGCAGGCGGGCGGCGCCGAGCTGCGATCCCATCCCGGAGCCGATGGTGGCCACCAGCAGGGTCAGGTTTACGGCATGGAACAGCAGTGGCCCACCCGCGCGTCCGGCCACGTAAGAGAAGGCCGTGTCCACGTCCGGATAGCTGCGGAAGTTGGGCCAGATCAGTTGTCCGGCGTAGACCTCGGCGGATGCCAGCACCCCGGTGATCAGGCACGTGAGCACGGTGGCCAGCAGGATATTGCGCCGCGGGTTGTGCGCTTCCTCCGATAGCGTGGAAATGCCGTCGAAACCGATGTAGGTGAGCACCGCCACCGAAGTGCCCGTGGAAATCCGGCTCAGGCTGAAAGTGTTCGGATCGTAGAACGGCTGCGTGAAAGAGACCCCGTGCTGATGCATGATGTACCGCACGGCCGCCACGAAGAAGTAAAACACCACCACGCACATCGCCAGCACCAGCACTTCGTTGGTGCGCGCCGTGGCGCGAATGCCGCGCAGATTCAGCAGCGTGAACAGCACCGCGAAGAACACCGCCCAGACCGCGTAGGGGATCTCGGGCACCAGGTTCAGGGCCGCCTTGCTGCACCAGATCGTGCAAATGATGGGATTGAGAATGTAATCCATCGCCAGGCTCCATCCGGTGATGAAGCCCAGGCTGGAGTTGATCTCGCGGCCCACGTAGGTGTAGGCCGATCCGGCGCTGGGATACGCGCGCGCCATGCGGCCGTAGCTGATGGCGGTGAACAACATCGCAACCATGGCGATGAGCACCGTGGTGACCACCTGGCCGTGCGCTACCTGGCTGACCACGCCGAACGGCGGCATGGGCGCGGTGGGCTGGATGAGGATGATGCCGTAGAAAATGAGGTCCCACAATCCCAAGGCGCGCTTCAGGCGCGGGCCGGATTGTGGCGCGGGGTCCGGAGTGGTGGCACTCGACATGGAACTCTCGATTGTGACACAACAGAGGTGAGGCATTGGGAGACCTCCGAGAGTTGCGCGTGCGTTGGTTCAAGATCCGGCAGTTGCTGCTGCGGCGGAGACGCTACAAAATCACGCGCGGCGGCGTGCTGTTTACCGCGGCCGTGGTGCTGGTGGGCTTCGCGGCGGTCGCCTCGGCCAACAACTTGCTGTTTCTGATCCTGGCCACCATGCTTTCCACGCTGATGATTTCGGGCCTCGTGAGCCGCCTCTGTCTGGCCGGGCTGGAGCTGGATTTTCTGGTCCCCGAGCACGTCTCGGCCGGGCGCACGATTCCGGCGAAGCTGTACGTGCGCAATGGAAAATTCTGGATGCCCTCGTTTTCCATCCACGTCGTGGGAGTGGAGCAGGAAGGGCCGCCGGTGCTGCAGTCGCCCGTGTATTTCCCCGTGATTCCGGGCGGCGCCACGCTGGAGGAGACCGTGCAAGTCCGCTTTGCGCGGCGCGGAGAATACCGCCAAAATCACTTCGCCTTCCATACCCGGTTCCCGTTCGGATTCCTGGAAAAAACCGCGCGCGTGGTGTTGCGCCGCGAGGTGGTGGTGTACCCGTGCATAGACGCGCAGGCGGGATTCGAAGAGCTGCTGGCCGATCTGGCGGGCGAAATCGAAACGCATTACCGCGGCTTGGGCCGGGACTTCTACCGCATACGGCCCTACGAAGCCTTCGAAAGCGCGCGCCACGTGGACTGGAAAGCCACGGCGCACACCGGCGACTTGCAGGTCCGCGAGTTTGCGCGCGACCAGGAGCAGACCGTCGAGCTATTTCTGGATCTGGAGACGCCGGCGGGTTTCGAGGAATGGTTCGAACAGGCGGTGGATTGCTGCGCATTTCTGGCGTGGCGGCTGGCGGGCAAGGCGGTCGGGATTCATTTCCGCACGCAGGACCTCGACTTCCGCTTGCCCGAGGAAGGCGACATTTATACGATTCTGAAGTACCTGGCGGTGGTGGAAAGCAAGCCGGGCAAGCCGCCCGAAGCGCCGGCCGACGAGACCAGCTTTCCGATTGTGCTTACGGCGTCACCGGCGAGGTTCGGGGATGCCGGGTGGGCCGCGGCGCGGGTGATTGGTCCGGAGGCTTTGGGGGCGGGGGCGGATCGCGAGGGAGGGTAGTTGGCGGCGAATAGTAGGCCATCTCCCCGACGGTGCCTTGCTAGACTGGAATTCGGTGAGGTCCGTGAGCCAAGAATCCCGCAAGCCCCTATTCGTGGAGCAGTTCAGAGATTACGTTGAGGACCGCCTTCAGGAGTCGTTCGATGCGCTCTACGACGTTAAGAGATCCAAGTACATGGCCATGTACTTCGCAGAACGGATCCTAGCGCCGCGGAACCCGGCGCTGCTCCCCTCCGCAGAAGAGGATCTCGCCGCCTGCGTAGTCGACGGGAAGGGTGA
This sequence comes from Bryobacterales bacterium, assembly GCA_963707465.1. Classification (GTDB taxonomy): domain Bacteria; phylum Acidobacteriota; class Terriglobia; order Bryobacterales; family Bryobacteraceae; genus Bog-159. Next base: position 509,590 of record CAVPQK010000027.1, on the reverse strand, counting down.
CCAAGGCGTCGACTTGATCTGTCGCGAGGGCGGAGTGGTTCTGATCGTGCAGGCGAAGTACAGCGGGGGCGGTAGGAAGGCCGCAAAGCGAAAACCGGAGGATCCGACTGATTTCGATTCCTTTAGGAACGTCCTTAGCAGGCTGCGGAGTTTCAGGGACCTTGAGATGAATGAGCCGCTACGAGAGGTGGCCGCTGAGATCGACTGGGATAAGGATAGATTCCAGCTCTACTACATCACCCTACGGCAGTTATCGGCGAACCAAGCCGGCATTGCCGAGTGGAATGTCACACCGATGGCCGATCTCCCGGACCTCCTGGATCGGACAGAGCTGCAGCTCTTTGACGAGACCAAACTCAACCAGGAACTGCGGGACACCCTTAGTCTGGATAACTCGGAGCCTTGGATCGCTGAGCTGATATTTACGGACAACGAGGAATCGCCACCCTGGACACGGTTGGGATCAGATGGCAGCAGGGCCTGCTACGTCGGGCGTGTCAGCGGCGCTCAACTGGCTGCACTCTTCACCCAGCACAAGTCGAGCCTCTTCTCCCTGAACATTCGGAACTACATCGGCGACACCGCCACTAACAAGACGATCCGGAAGACGGCGCTGGGTAGGCCGGAGGATTTCTTTTTCTTCAACAATGGTATTTCCGCCCTCGCGGAGAGCGTCGAGCCGCACAAGACGGACAAGCGAATTCTCAAGTGCAAGAACCTATCGATTGTAAACGGGGCACAAACCGTCAGGTCCCTCCACAAGGCGCAGGTCCTAAACAAGGAGGCCGCGCGAGGGGTCCAGGTCTTGATAAGGCTGACCGAGACGGAGTCAAAGAAGTCGAGCGACCGAGCAAGAGTTTCTGGATAGCCTTACGAAGTACAACAACACGCAAAATGCGATTAGGATCTCTGATATCAGAAGTAACGACAAGATCCAACACGATATAAGGGCCAGGTTCTCCGCCTTACCCAGCCTCGGCGGAAGGAAGTTCTCCTACAAAAACAAGAGATCTGGGCCAGGTGAGCGGGAGGCCAAGCGCGGCGGCGATATTAGCATCGGGATGGAGGAGTTTACGAAGACAGTCTTTGCCTTCCTCTTTGGGCCCGATGACGTCTATGGTGGCACCGGGTATGTGTTCGACGCCACTACTGAAGGAGGTTACGCCAAGCTTTTTGGAAGTCGTGGGGAGGTTCTCCCGTCGCTCGGAAATGAGACATTTGAGTACTATGCGGGCATATGGTTTGTATGCTCGTACGCTAAGGATCTGTGGCGGGAGGAGTCCCGCAAAACCAAACACTCCGCGCTTGAACGCCGCTGGATGTTTTACTTCGGGCTTGGTGAGATCGTTCGGAAGGCCTACGAGAGTGCCGAAGGCCGGGAGAAGAGCGATCTGCGAAAACTGAGCCACACAAGCTGGATAGATAGTCCACCCAGCGGCGTTCAGAAGGTCATCTCGCGCCTGTCTCGAATGGCATTTCAGGTTCTTCGGCAGGCATACGACGAGTCCGCGAAGACCGGCGCCAGTCACCGGAACTGGTTTCGCTCTCAGGCCACCCTCCGGCTGATAAGTGCCAAGGTGACCGATTCGTGGGAACTGGTGGCTGAGCACGCCGACGATTACCGCTTCGCAGGCAAGTCAAGCTAGCGAGCAGGCTTCCAGACCGAGGCGCCGGATCAAAATGGTCGCCCTGGGGCCTCCCGGCGTACGGCGCTAGCGGCCGCCCGCGCGGCCGCCGTAAGTGAGCGTCGTTAGTCTTGCGCGGCGCAAGCCAGACGCCCTTGTTAGGTTTGGGCCAGACGGCCGCCGAAAGCCCCCAAGGTCTTGAGGTGCCCGCGCCTCAGAAACAGCCGTAACCCCCGGCACTCCACGATGGCACCCAATCACGTACCACATGAACAGGGGACCAGATGCCCGACGTCTTCATTTCCTATTCCGCCGACGCCAAGAAGTTGGCAGAGAGGCTAGCCGGCTCACTCCAAAAGGAGGTCGTGGCCACGTGGAGTGATTTCGAGAACGTCGGCCCCGGCGTGCGTTTGTACGATCAGCTTCAACTGGCGCTCGACCATGCCAAGTTCTACCTGATCGTCGTCGGCCCCCGCAACGTTGTGCCGGATTGGCAGGACCAAGAATGGCAAGGCGCCCTGGAGCGCACCTGGAGCGATCCCGATAAGCGAATCATCCCCATCCTTGTGGGACATGCGGAGGCGCCGGCGTTTCTCAGAAGCTGGGCTCCGTTCAGGATCGAGCCCGGCCGCAGCGAATCGGCTTCTATCAGGAAACTTGTGGAAGTTATAAAGAAATATCCGCCCGCGGAGCAAGCGCCGAGGGAGGATGCCCGGTTAGGCCGCGATTGGCAAAAACGCATTCGCAACATCGAGAGCGCGGCAAGCAATTGAGATCCCGCCAGGACGCCTCGCCCGTTAAGACGCAATAGGGCAAGTGGCACACTCGATGCCGGACCCGACGCCGCATGTGTCCCATCGGCTGTCGTATCGGACCGCTCAAGTAGGTTTAGTACCTGGGGACGTCGACTGCCAATCCGCCGATCATCTCGAAATGTCTGCGATTCCTGGTCACGAGCGTCCGCCGCCCCAGCATTGCCGTTGCGGCGATGAGGGAATCGAACGTCCGAAGGCCGTCGGATTTTGCATATTTCTTGAGCAGCTCATAGGCGAGCCGGCCAATTGCATCGTTGACCGCAGTCGTTTCGTAAACCTGTATGAGGCGGTCGATGAGGCCAACCTCCCGCTGGTTCTTAGCGCCGGCGATGAACTCGAGGGCCGTCATCGCGGACAACGCCCAATCGTTACTGAGGCTGTCGATGTATGCGATCGCTGCCGGATTGCCGCGGGATACGTCAACCAGGACGTCGGTGTCAATAAGGTAGGACATCCCTTAGCGTTCCGCACAGGCCTATCGACGCGGCTCGTCGCGAAGGCTGTTGACGTACGTCACGCCGTCGGTGATGTCGTCGCGGTGCGCCCACATGCCCGCGAACCCAAGGTCGCCGATAGACCGCGGTTTGGCTTCTTCTCGCTGAGGTACGTGCACCTCAACCACGGTGCCTTCCTCGATCTTCAGTTCCGCTAGGGGGCGGAAGACGCCGTTCTCGTATTTTGCCGGGATCGTCATAGCCTTCTCGCTCAAGGGCCAATTCTGATTCTATCTTAGCGCTTTATAGGCGGATGCATCCGTTCACAGCGCCGCCTTCAAATCCTCCGAAAATCTCCGTACTGCCGCCACCTGCTCCTCGCTCGCGGGCTCCTCGAATCCTTTGCCCGCCAGCCACGCCCGTGCGTCGCGCCAGATCAGGTAGGCCAAGCCGCGCTCGGTGAAGATCCCGGTGCTGCCGATGCTGCCGTACCCCGCCGCCGTGCGCTCCACCAGCGCAACCAGGTTATCGCGCGAAAAAATGGCGTACGCAGCGGTTTCAGACAGAAGCTGGATGCCGGTCGAGCCCAGGTCTAAGCTCACAGCAGGCTACATCTTGTAGGGGCCCATGTCCTCGTCGTTGAGGTTTTCCAGCCAGCGCCGCAGTTCCTTCTCGTTTTCCTTGTCGGAAACCGAGGCCGCCAGCTTGGAAGATTTCAGCACGGTGTCGTCGACGAAAATGGGGCAGTCCAGGCGCAGGGCCAGCGCCAGGGCATCGCTCGGACGGGAATCCACGCTGATGAGCTCGCCATCCCGCTCCAGCCAGATCAAGGCGTAGAAGGTTTCCTCTTTGAGTTCGTTCACGACCACTTTGCGCACACCGGTGTTGAGCCCTAGCAGCAGGCTCTTGATCAGATCGTGGGTCATGGGCCGCGCGGTGGCGACTTTTTCGATCTCCAGGGCTATGGCGTTAGCCTCGTAGATCCCCACCCAGATCGGCAGGACCGCGTTGCCGCTCACGTCCTTCAGGATCACGATGGGCATGTTCGTGACGGGGTCCATCATCAAGCCGCGAATTTTCATTTCGACTTCCATAAGACCCTCCAAGCTTATTACACCACATTCGCCGCGCTTTCACCGGCCAGCGAATTGGGGCCCGAGCGCGTCACGCGCACTTGCATGTATTGGCCCAGCAGGGAGGCGCCGCCCGCGTCCGCATGCGTGAAATTCAGCGTGCGATTCTGCGAGGTGCGGCCGATCCACTGGCCCAGCGCTTCGTGGCGGCCCTCCACCAGCACTTCTTCCACCGCGCCGATCAGCTCGGTATTGCGGCGGATCTGAATGGCGCGCTGCTTCTCGTTGAGGATCATCAGCCGGCGGGTCTTTTCTTCCTCCGGTATCTTGTCTTCCATGCCCAGCGCGGCGGTATTGGGGCGCGGCGAGTACTTGAAGCTGAACAGCGAATCGTACTGCACCTCGTCCAGCAGCCTGAGGGTCTGCTCGAAATCCGCGTCAGTCTCGCCCGGGAAACCCACGATGATGTCCGTGGTGAGCGCCATGTTGCGGCGGGCGTTCTTGATCCACGCGATGCGCTGCATATACTGATCGCGCGTGTAGAGCCGCTGCATGGCGGCGAGCATGCGGCTGGAGCCGGACTGCACCGGCAGGTGCACGTGATTGCACAGTACGGGATTGGCGTCCATGGCGTCCACGATGGCTTTGGTGAAATCGCGCGGGTGCGAAGTGGTATAGCGTACGCGGCGAATGCCGGGGATCTCGCCGGTCCGCGCCAGCAGTGTAGCGAAGTCCCAGCCCGCGGGCGATGGGTCGCGGTAGCTGTTGACGTTCTGCCCCAGAAGCTGGATTTCGCTGTAGCCGGAGTCGGCCAGGCGGCGCGCTTCGTCCATCACGCTTTCGCTGGTGCGGCTGCGCTCCGGCCCGCGCGTGAAGGGCACCACGCAATACGCGCAGGATTTGTCGCAGCCTTCGATGATCGTGATGTAGGCGCGGTGCGGATTGTCGCGGCGGGTGAACGGCGTATCGAAAGTTTCGTCGGTATCCAGGCTGAGGCCGGTAACGCGGCGATTGCCCGCTTCAAGCTGCACCAGCATTTCCGGCAGCCGCGTGTAGCTCGCCGAGCCGGCCACCAGGCTGACGTGCGGCGCGCGCTCGAAGATCTTCTCGCCCTCCTGCTGCGCTACGCATCCCAGCACGCCGAAGACTTTGTTCTTGCCCGCCGCGCGCTTGAAATTCTGCAGGCGGTTGAAGACCTTTTGTTCGGCTTTGTCGCGAATGCTGCAGGTGTTGTAAAGCACCAGGTCCGCCGCTTCCGGCGTTTCCACCTGGTTGTAACCCTTGGCCAGCAGCGTGCCGACGACCTTTTCGGAGTCGTGGGCGTTCATCTGGCAGCCGAAGGTTTCGATGTAGAAAGCTTTCCCAGTCACTGGATCTATTCTAGCGGATGCGGGAATCCTGCCGAGCCATTAGGCATCGGCCTGGGTAATGACAAGGTCATTACGCCATGTTATCCTGGTGGCAGGAGATCTCATGCGCGCAGCCAGTCCCGCAGCCGCGGCACGCGGAACCCTCAACATCCGTATCAAGCCGGAGGTGCGCGGGCTGATCGATCGCGCGGCCGCGCTGGCAGGCAAGAACCGCACCGATTTTGTCCTGGACGCCGCTCGCCGCGCCGCCGAGGAGACACTGTTGGATCGCACGTTATTTGTGGTGAGTCCGAAAGCTTATCGCGAGTTCCTGGCGCGCCTGGATGCGCCGCCGAAGCCGAATGAGCGGCTGCGGAAAAGCATGCGGACACCGGCGCCTTGGGAGTAACCGTGCCGCTGTCGCCCCCTGCGCCCTTGAACAGCGATCATCGTTCGGCCGATTTCGATTCTGGCGAAGCCTCGCTCAACGACTGGCTCCGGCGGCGCGCGCCGGCCATTCAGTTAAGCGGCGCATCCAGGACTTATGTGGTGTGCGAAGGAAATGATGTCGTCGGTTACTATGCGCTCGCTTCCGGGGCCATCGCCCAGGCGGCCGTTCCGGGGCGTTTCCGGAGAAACATGCCGGATCCCATTCCGGTCGCAGTGCTGGCCCGGCTGGCGGTCGATCGGAGGCTGCAAGGACGCGGCCTAGGGCGCGCGCTGTTCCGGGACGCCGCGCACCGGGTGTTCCATGCGGCGGAAGCCATCGGCATTCCCGGCATGATCGTCCACGCCATCTCTGAGGAAGCGCGCAGGTTCTACATCGCGCTGGGCTTCGACGCCTGCCCTAGCGAAGCGATGACTCTGGTAGTCACACTTTCGGACTTACGGGCGACCCTTGAGTAACCCTAGTCCGGGCCAGCCTGCTCAATGCAGGCTCGCGATCTTCTTGCGGATCTCGGCCGCGTCCTTGGCCTCGGGCTGCAACTCCAGATATTTCGCGTAAGCGTCCTTGGCGTCCTTCCCGTTTTTGCGCTTTTCCTCCGCCTCGCCGAGCCGCAGCCAGGCTTCCGCCAGGTTGGGGTTCCACTTGGTGGCCTCGCGAAAACGCCCGGCCGCCGCCTTGTAGCTGTGTTTCCTGAAGTACAGGTCGCCGATCTGCAAGTCCTTGTTGGCTTGCAGCGGATTGAAGGCATATTCCTCGGGCTTGAGATTCGCGTCCTCCTCCGGAGGTTCCTGCTCCACCGGCTGCGCCTGCTGCGCGGGTGGTTTAGGAGGCTGTTTGGACTGGTCCTGCGCGCGCACCGGCAGCGGCAGCAGGCTCAAGAAGAACAGAGCGAAGACCCAGCGTGACATAATTAAATTATAACCTTCCACCGCGATGGATCTGCGTGACAAAGCGGCCCAATTGCCTCTGTCGCCCGGCGTTTACCTCTATAAGGACGCCGGCGGGCGGGTGATCTACGTCGGCAAGGCCAAGAGCCTGCGCCTCCGCGTTCGCAGCTACTTCAACGACGACCGCCTGGCCGATACCAAAACCGGCACGCTCATTTCCGAGGCCACCGACGTCGATTACATCCTGGTCGACAACGAAAAGGAAGCGCTGGCGCTCGAGAACAACCTCATCAAGCAATGGCAGCCGCGCTTCAACATCCTGCTGCGCGACGACAAGACCTATCCGTACATCAAGCTGACCGCCGAAAAGTATCCGCGCGTTTACGTCACGCGGCGGCTGCGCAAGGATGGCGCGACTTACTACGGTCCCTACTTTCCCGGCAACCTGGCGCATCGCCTGGTGCATTTCATTCACCGCCATTTTCTGGTGCCGTCGTGCAAGGTCGATCTCACGCGCTACCATCCCAAGCCGTGTCTGCAATACCACATCCATCGCTGCCTGGGACCGTGCGTGGAAGGGCTGACTACCGACGACGCCTACAGCCGCGCGGTGCGCGATGTGCGCCTGTTTCTGGAAGGCCGGCATGGCGACCTGGCCGCCCAACTGCGCGCGCGCATGGAAACCGCATCGGTGGCGATGCGCTTCGAAGAGGCCGGCTCGCTGCGCGATCTGCTGGCCACCGTGGAAGAGATCGACCAGCGCCAGAAGATGGCCGCGGCCAAGGGCGACGATATCGATATCTTCGCCGCCTACGCCGAGCCGCCGCTGGTGGCCCTGAACGTTTTCCACCTGCGCAACGGCCAGATCGTCGACCGCCGCGAATTCTTCTGGGAGGACCAGGAGGAATTCGACGAGCCGCAGTTCTTTTCCGCGCTGCTGAAGCAGATCTATCTCGACCAGCAGCTACGTGCCCGCCATCATCCACGTGCCCGTGGATTTCGAGGATCGCGAGGCGCTGGAAGAGCTGCTTTCGGAGAAGCGCAGCCGTAAGGTGGAGATCCATACACCGCAGCGCGGCCAGAAGAAGGCCATGCTCAATCTGGTGGAGACCAACGCCAAGCATAGTTTCGATGCGCGTTTTCGCGTGCTGAAGCCTTCTTCGCGCGCCATTCAGGAAGCCGTGCAGGATGCCTTGAACCTGCCCGAGCCGCCCAACCGCATCGAGTGTTTCGATATCTCGCACATCCAGGGCACCGACAAAGTAGCCAGCATGGTGGTGTGGGAAGACGGGCGCATGAAGAAGTCCGACTACCGCAAATTCATCATCCGCACGGTGGTGGGCAACGACGATTTCGCCAGCATGCGCGAGGTGGTCACGCGCCGCTACACGCGCTTGCAGCAGGAAGGCCAGGCCATGCCGGGCCTGGTGCTGATCGATGGCGGTATCGGCCAGTTGCACGCCGCGGCCGATGCGCTGGAAGCCATCGGCATCATCAATCAGCCGCTGGCGTCCATCGCCAAACGCGAAGAAATCATCTACGTCCTAGGCCAGGAAGACGAGCCCATTGTGCTCGACCGGTTCTCGCCGATTCTGCATCTGGTGCAATCCATCCGCGACGAGGCGCATCGCTTCGCCGTAACGTTCCATCGCACGCGCCGCAATGCGCGGCACCTGACCTCGGAGCTTGACCAGATCGCCGGTGTCGGGGCCAGGACCGTCGAGAAGCTGTTGAAGCATTTCGGCAGCTCCGAATTGGTGCGGGCGGCGAATGCGGAACAGCTCACTGAAGTCGTCGGAAGGGCGGCGGCGCGGCGGGTGAGACGGTATTACGAGGGTGCGAAAGTGGAAGTGTGAACGGAGCTCCCGTATGATGGACGTAATGGAAATCGACGACACCCTGACGAGCGAAATCGTGCGCCGCATCCTGGCCGTAGCCAATCCGGACCGCATCATCCTCTTCGGCTCCGCGGCGACCGGGGAGATGACTCGCGACAGTGATATCGATTTGCTCGTTGTCGAGCCGAAAGCCGCCAACAGGCATGCGGAAAGCGTCAAGATACGCAAGGCGATCGGCGACATATCCTTTATTAACACCGAGCGTTGTGTGCGGGGTACGCAAATCCCGCCAAAGATATCTTTTGTATCTCTATGAGGTCGCGTGAGGCCGAACTGCGGGCTTTGGTACGGGATTGGCTAAACGTAGAGCGAGGGCGGCAACCGATCGGCGGACATCAGGACGCGCCAGACATCGGTTCCCAAGGATTGACCACGGGAACTCCCACCCTAGCGAAGTCCTTCAAGTCGCGGGTCACCATGGTGAGGTCGTGGTGTTTGGCTGTGGCCGCCATGAGGCCGTCGATTATGGCGAGCGCGACTCCCTTGAGTTGAGATTGTCCGGCCATGGCGCCCCAGAGTTCCGCAATCTCGCCGTTGATCGGCAGTATTCGATTCGCGAATCGGGCGGGCAAGTCCGCTTGTAGCCAGTTCTCCAGTTGATCGCGTTTCTTGCTAGCCGGCAGCAGAGTGGCGCCCTTGCGAATCTCGCCTAGTGTCCACACGCTCAGATGAAGCGTATCCTCGTTTTGTGCATCCACCCACATCTTCACCTGCGGATTTGGCGGCCAAGGCCGGCTGTACTCCGAGATCACGTTGGTATCGAGCAGATACCCGTTCATAGCTCGATGGTGCGCCCCGGATCTGTGTCGCGCTCAAGGTTAATGCCGGAACCCGCCAGGGGCGACTGCATGAGGAATTCGGAGAACGTCTGCTTGCGCTCATGCCGCTCTTCCGGTCTGGCCACGCGTTCGAGAAGACTGGCGGCATATGCGGGGACGTCCATGCCGTGGACGGCGGCCCGGGCGGCCAACTCGCGCTCCACATCGGGTTCGACTTCGATCATAAGAGTCATTCTAGGTCCAGTATAGGCCATCTTGTGCTCCCGCACTGGCGCGTTGAATCCGGACGACGTCCACTGAACGATGTTATTACAATCGGCCTCGGCGACGCTGTCGCGCCTATCGCCCCCGCTCACTGAGCCATCGCGTTGAAATCCGCGCTCTCCAACACGGCCTTCGCCGCCCCCCTTTTCGCCACGCGGATCATCGCCCGCCCCAGCCGCTCCGTGGTCGTCACATACTTGGGGAAGGCCGCTTCCAGCAATGGCAGCAGCGGCGCCATCAGCATATACGGGACCCTGTAGAGCGCCGTGCGCGACTGGATGCCGTGCAGCGGCACGATCACCGCCGGCCGGAGCATATAAGCCGCGCGGAACGGCATCCGCAGCAGCGCGTTTTCCGTTTGTCCCTTCACCCGCGCCCACATCGTGCGGCCTCGCTCCGTACTGTCCGTGCCCGCGCCGGAGACGAACGCAAACGTCATGCCCGGGTTGAGCCGCGCCAGCACCTGCGCCGCCGCGATCGTGAAGTCGTGCGTGACCCGCCGGTAATCGTCCTCTTTCATGCCCGCCGACGACACGCCCAGGCAGTAGAAGCAGGCGTCGAAACCGGCGAGCTCGCTCTCGGCCGCAGAGAAATCCAGGAAGTCGCGATGCACCAGCTCGCGCAGCTTCACGTGCTGTTGCCCGGTCGCGCTGCGGCCCACCGACAGGACGGCTTCCACATCCGGATCGATCAGGCACTCGCGCAGAACGCCCTGCCCCACCATGCCGGTCGCGCCGAACAGCACCGCCCTCATCGCTCGATCCTCTCCGCGATCCCGTCGTGGCTGGCCTCGCGCGCCCATCCCGCGGGTGTCCGCTTCACCTGCGTATCCACGATCGATCGATCCGCCCCGCGCGCCAGCAGCTCTTCCACCACTTCGGCGCGGCCCAAATTCGCCGCATAGTGCAGCGCGCTCTGCCGGCAATAGGGCGTCGCATTCACATCCACCCCGCCGTCGATCAGTGCCCGCACGGTGGTCAGCCGCCCGTGCATCGCCGCCACGATCAACGCCACCTCGCGCGCGTCCACGGCGCGCGGCACCGGAAACGAAAAGCGGCCCGCCCGATCGTCCGTGCGGCGCGCAATCGTGTCCGTGCCCGTACCGGTGGCCAGCATCCGCCGCACCGCGTCCGTTCGTCCCAGCCCCGCCGCGTAAATCAGATTGTCCACGCGCGCGCCCCGCAGCACCAGCCGTTCCGCCGCCTCCCGATACCCGAACATCAGCGCGCCGCCGAGCGGCCCGCCATCGTCGCCCACCCCGTCGATCTTGGCGCCATGATCCACCAGCACGTCCACCAGGCTCGCCTGCACCCCCGCCAGATACGGATGAACGCTCGTGACGGTCAGGCACAGCGTGGTGTCGGAATCGCCGTATATCCGCGCGATCGCGTCAGCCTCGGCCCCCGCTTCCAGCAGGATGCGCGCAATAGCGGGCGCGTTGGCCGGTGATCGCTGCACCTCCACGCCATTGGCGGCCACATAGTGGAGCAAAGTGGCCTGATGCGGGTGCGGCGCGCGCTCGTGGACCAAGCCGGGGTGCGCCTCAAGCAGCCCGCGCAACGCGGTCTCGTTGCCGTTGACGATGGCATCCACAGCCTGGGAAAACAGCGCGGCGTCGCTCATAATCACTGTGCCGGCTCTTCAATCGCCAGGATCTGATCCGCCGCCACGTTGTGCCACACCTGGTGGATGCGGCTGGGCCATTTAATGTCGATCTCCCGGATCGTTTTCGACGCCCCCAGCCCGAAGTGTACGCGCGAGTCGCTGGCGCAAGCATAGCCCACGGCCGTGGTCACTTCGTTATACTGCTTCGCGCCGTCCTCGCCGGTGATGCGGATCTGCGCCCCTATCCCCATACGGTTGCTCTTCTTCCCGGTGAGCTTCAGCAGAATCCAGTGATTGCTATTCTTCGAAATATTGTGGAAGTACTTCACCTTGCCGTTCAGCACCGAGACCACCGCGTCCATGCGCCCGTCGTTATCGACGTCGCCGAAAGCCACACCGCGATGCGCCGCCGCCTTCTGGAAATCGGGACCGGCGTCGGCGCTCACATCCTGAAACTTTCCGTTCCCCAGGTTGCGGAACACCGTATTGGGTTCCTCGTAGGTGCGCTTGGAAAACTGCGCGACGTTGTCCAGCACATTGCCGCGCGCCACGAACAGGTCCTTCCAGCCATCGTTATCGAAATCGAAAATGCCGTTCCCCCATCCGGACATATCGCGCGTTCCCAGCAGGTGCATCTGAAAGGTTCGCTCCCAGAACTGGCCGTCGCCGCGATTTTGAAACAGCGGAAACGATTCGTTCTCTACCGCGGTGTGCCAGATGTCCGGGCGGCCATCGTTGTCCACATCTTTGAAATCCACACCCATGCCGGAAATCGCGCTGCCGCTCTGCGTGTACGCCACGCCCGATTCCAGCGCCACCTCTTCGAATTTCTTGCCGCCCAGATTGTGGAACAGAAAGTTGGGCCGATTGTCGTTGGCTACGAAAATATCCATGAATCCATCGCCGTCGTAGTCGGCGATCGCCGCGCCCATCCCCTTGCCCGAAAACTTGGCGATGCCCGTCTCCGCCGACACGTCGGTGAACGTGCCATCGCCGTTGTTGCGGTACAAAGTGTTGGGCAGGTTCGCGTAGTTGTTCGGATGGCAATACGCGCGCAGCTCCGGTTTCGGGCCGCAGAACGGGTCTTTATTCACTTCCCACTTGCAGTAGTTGGACACGAACAGGTCGAGGTGGCCGTCATTATTGTAGTCTACCCAGGCAGCCGAGACGGACCACATCTTCTTGCCGTCGAGAATGCCTCCGCCCACGCCCGCCTTGTCCGTGACGTCGGTGAACGTGCCGTTTCCGTTGTTGCGGAACAGCTGGTTCTTCCCGGTGTTCACCACGTAGATATCGGGCCAGCCGTCGTTGTTGTAGTCCCCGATCGCGACGCCCATGCCGTAGCCCGCGCCCGCCACGCCCGCCTGCTCGGTCACGTCGGTGAAGGTGCCGTCGTGGTTGTTGTGATACAGGCGATTCCAGTACTTGGGGCTTTCCTTCTCGCAGCGACGGGATGGCCGCGCCGTTCACCAGGTACACGTCCAGGTAGCCGTCGTTGTCGTAATCGAACAACGCCACGCCCGGCTACCATGGTCTCGGGCTGATTCTTGTTAGGGGTGGGAGAACTGTCGGAAACGAAAGTCAGCCCGGAGCGTTCCGCGATCTCTTCGAAAACGATCGGACCCGCGGCGGACCCGGCCAGCAGCGCGCCGGCTCCGATTACAATAGGGATGATAGCTTTCACGTCTCGGAAATCTCAGTCTAACATGCGACAATCGCCGACCCCCATGGCCCTCCGGGCCACTAAAGCGTCCTTTGGGGGGCGGGCAATCTTGCCCGCGGACCGGCGTCCTCGCCGGTCCACCGGCCGCAGGCCGTCTTTCCTATGAAGGACTCATGGTCCAGCCGACGTATGAACTCGACAGAGATCGGCGGAGCAGCCAACTCCCAATGAAGCGCACGATCGCTTTTCTCATTTCCGCCCTCGGCGCTTACGTGTGCCTGGTCTTGTTCTCCGCACCCACCGCGCACACCGCGCCCAAACGGCCGGGTTTCGTGGATGTCGCCCCGCGCTCCAAAATTTCCTACAAAAGCAACAACAGCCCCGGCGGCCACAAGTATTTTCCGCAGCCCATGTGCGGCGGCGTGGCCATCTTCGATTACGATAACGACGGCAAGATGGACATCTTCTTCACCAACGGCGCCCAACTGCCGGAAATGAAAAAGACCAACCCTTCCTACTACAACTGCCTGCTGAAGCAGCGCGCCGACGGGACCTTCGAAGACGTCACCGCCCAGGCCGGCCTGCGCGGGCGAAAACCTGGACTTCAACTTCGGCGTGGCCGTGGGCGACTACGACAACGACGGCTACCAGGATCTGTTCGTCTGCAGCGCCGGCCGGAACGCCCTCTACCACAACAACGGCAACGGGACCTTCACCGATGTCACCGCGGCCTCCGGCATCGGCGGCAAGCCGGCCGACACGCTCAGCGTGGTGGCCGCCTGGTTCGACTACGACAACGACGGCCTGCTGGATCTGATCGTGGATAACTACACGTTCTGGACGCCCGCAGACCGACCTCCGCTGCACCATGGGCGACCAGGAATACTACTGCGATCCGCGCCGCTACAAGAACGTGCCGCCGCGCCTCTACCACAACCTGGGCCACGGTCAAGTTCGAGGATGTCACCGAAAAGTCGGGCTTGGCCAAAGCGCCCGGCAAAGGCATGGGCATCTCGATCGCGGATTTCAATAACGACGGCTGGCCGGACATTTTCATCGCCAACGACACCGAGCCCAATTCCCTGTTCATCAACCAGGGCAACGGCACCTTCGAGGAAAGAGGGCTGGAGTTGGGCGTCGCTTACAATGACAGCGCGCACGTCCGGATCTTCCATGGGGTCGGACGCCAAGGACTATGACAACGACGGCAACGTCGATATCTTCTATAACAACCTGATGGGCCAGGTCTGGCAGCTTCTCCGAAATCGTGGCAACCTGTTCTACGTTTCCGTACACCTCGAAGATCCAGACGCTGAGCCTGCCCTACTCCGGCTGGAGCAACGGATTCATCGACTATAACAACGACGGCTGGAAGGATATTTACTCCGCCAATGGCGACGTGGACCAGGTCAACGAGAAATCGCCGCAGCACGACACCATGTTCGAAAACGTGGGCGGAAAGACCTTCGTGGACGTCTCAGACGAGATGGGCAAGGACTTCCTGCACAAAGGCTACCAGCGCGGATCGGCCTTCGGCGACCTCAACAACGACGGGGCTTTGGACATCGTGGTCACCTCGCTGAACGAAACGCCGCGCATTCTGATGAACACCGCCGACAGCGGCAATCACTGGCTGATGCTGAGCCTGACCGGCCACAAGAGCGCGCGCGACGCGATCGGCGCGAAGGTCAAGGTGACCACCGCCTCCGGCCGCACGCTCTACAACCACGTCGCCATCAGCGTGGGCTTCATGTCGTCGAGCGACAAGCGCGTCCACTTCGGCCTGGGCGAGGAAACCAAAATCGCCTCCATCGAAATCCGCTGGCCCAGCGGGATTCAGCAGGTGCTGAAAGACGTCGCCGCCGACCAGTTCCTGAAAATCGACGAGCCGCTTCCGCGCTAGTGGGGCAGGCTCGTAGCCTGCGGCGGCCTCTCAGGCCGCCCACGCGCGCTAGCGCGCGTCCTTTTCATACTTCGCTGTGGCCGTGCGCCCTGGCGCATCGGGCGATTGCCCCCCATGTAGACGGACGCAACTCCTGAAGTAGAGGAAGCGAAAAAGTCCGAAAAAGAAGGCAACTTTTTCATGGAAGGCGTGTTGGTGTATACCGGGAGCCAAAGCCGAATGAAGCCTTATTCCCGCCTGCACGCCCTCACCCTGGCGCTTTTGCTGGCCACTATCGCCCACGCACAGAGCCTCGATTGCGTGCAGGCCTCGCCACCGTCATCCCCCTCCGCCCGGTGCTGCATGGGCATAGCCTATGACGCTGCGGCCCACTCCACAGTGTTATTTGGCGGCGGCAACGGCACTGGCGTTCCCAACATTACGTATTCCGACACCTGGACTTGGACTTCGCACCGGGGCTGGTCCCATCTGTCTCCCACCAGTTCCCCGTCTGCGCGCCAGGGCCCCGGCATGGCCTACGACGCGGCGACCGGCACCGTCGTGCTCTTCGGCGGGGTCGATACCAGCGGAACGAATCTCAATGATACGTGCACGTGGGACGGTGTTACACCCAGCAGTTCCCGCCGGTTTCACCTCCAGGACGCCAGTTTGATACGCAGGGAATGACCTACGACGCCGCCACGCAGACCGTCCTGTTCTTTGGCGGCGACATCCGTAACGGCGACGGCGGGTTTGGCATTTATCTCGGCGATACATGGACCTGGAACGGCGTCACCTGGACCCAGCAGTTCCCTGCAACCGCCCCGGCCGCCCGGGGGACGTCCTGCATCGCCTATAACACGGAGTTGGGCCGTGTCGTATTATTCGGAGGGAGCAGCGACTACGACGGTGCACAGGGTCGCAACGATACCTGGGCCTGGAATGGGGAGACCTGGACGGAGATATTTTCCGGCGCCCGGCCCCCGGCCCGATGGGTTGCGGCTATGGATTTCGACCCGCTGAGCAAGGGCTTGGTGCTGTTCAGTGGAGAAGGCGACGGTGATGTTTTCCTGGACGACACGTGGCTCCTCGCGCTTGCCCCGGAAGTTAGGCGAATTGTAACCGTTTAAGCTTGATCCTGTCGCGGCGAACCTGGGCAAGGTCGTACTGCGCCTGCTGCACAAGCCAGCCGCCCTCGGTGCCGCCGAAAACCTTCGATAACCTCACGGCCATTTCCGGCGATATGCCGCGCTTCCCGTTCACCAGTTCCGAAAGCGTGTTCCGCGTGACGCCCAGAGCCTCCGCGGCGTCGGTAATCGTCAAGCCCAAAGGCTCGATGCACTGGCGCAAAACGACGCCTCCTGGGTGTGGCGGGTTTTTCATGGTCATCGGTCGCTCCTCCTGGTCCAAGTAACAAAATCGCCCCACCGCCCGCTCGCCCCCCCACCCTCTCCCCCTCACTCCGGATACCGCTCCCCCGCCCGCACAATCCGTATCTGATGATCCGTGAACATCCGGTGCGCCCCCGGCAACTCAATCTTCGGCATGTGACAATTGGTGCACCCCACCTTGGCCACCTTGCAGACCTTCTGGTTCACCCCGTGGCATGCCTGGCATTTCGCATCGTAATTCGCCGCGCCCACCAGAAACTCCTCGTGCGGATTGTGGCACGCTGTGCAGCTAATGCGTTTATCGTCCGCGTCGTAACACTTGGCGTTGGTCAACCGGTACGGTTGGAAGCGCACATTGGCGACGTTTTGCGGCCCGTGCGCCGCAATATCCGCCCAGGTACGATGACACCGGCCGCAGAATTCGTTCGTCTCCTCCGCGGTCATGTCTGCCAGGCGAGGCATCGCCGCCGCTTTCACATCCCCGGCCATCACCGCCTCCATGTGATGCTGCGCCTGCGCGTGACAGTTCTCGCACCGCACGCCGGCTTTCAGATTCTCGGGTTGGAACGTAACCCCATGCACCGCGTCGGTCGAGTGACACGCAAAGCACGCAGTCGCATTCTCGTGGGTCATCTCCCGCCCGGCCGCCTGCGTCAGGTCTTTGGGCATGGTCCCCAGCGCGCCGAACGTCAGGTCGAGGCCGTCAATCGCTTTGTAGAAGCTGACGCGGCTCTCGTAATAAATGCCGCCGCGCTCGAACACGTAAGTCTGTCCGGCGGCGCCCAACCCTAGGGCCCAGCCGATCGGGACGCTGATGGTATCGGTTCCGTCCGTAACGCTATAGATGCTCCGCTGACCCTGGCGGGTGATGGTGTAGGTATAGCGCCCGTACCGAAAGCTCAACCGCGGGTGCTCGCGCAGGATGGTGCAGTCCGCCACCCGTTCCAGCGCGTGCCCCATGGACGTCGCGGGCTGGCTCAGCGCCTCGGTTTTATGGCACGTGGCGCACGTGACGGTGGCGGCAACCGCCGGGCAAACCACCCCAATAACGGCCAAAACTCGTGCCCAAAGCATCCCTTCCCTAATTGTAGATGGTTGGAGGGCGGGCAATCCTGCCCGCAGCCGGCTTTCCGCCGGCCTCAGTCCGCCTCAGTAAAACAAATACTTCCGCCACTGCTCGTCGCTCTTGCCCAGCAGCCGCATCAGATGCCGGCTGGTGTGCAGACTGAATGGCCGCGGCTGCCGCGCCAGCTTCATCCCCGATTCCTCCGGCGTGCGGTTGCCCTTCCGGTTGTTGCACGGATTGCAGCACGCCACCAGGTTCTCCCAATTGGATTCGCCCGCGCGCGACCGCGGCACCACATGGTCCAGCGTCAACTCCGAAGAAGGCAGCGTGCGATGGCAGTATTGGCACGTGTAGCGGTCCCGCATCAGGATGTTCTTGCGCGACAGCGCCCGCGTCTGGTGCGGGATACGCCGGTATTCCAGCAATCGGATCACGCTCGGCAGCTTCACCGCGCTGCGCGCCGAGTGGATGTGGTGCGTGGATTCCTCCTCCGCCGACGCCACCCCCTTCAACACCAGCACCAGCGCGCGCCGCGCCGCGCAGATGTTGATCGGCTCGAAACTGGCATTCAACACCAGTACGGGTTTCTGCAATCTGTGCACACTGGTCATTTAAACGGGTCCCTTTCGCTCGCCAAAATCCGCTTGATCCGAAAATCTCCGGTCTACGCGCGCCAGCGCCGCCAGCGACACCGACTTCGCTCCGGCTTTCTTCAATGCCCGCG
This sequence comes from Bryobacterales bacterium, assembly GCA_963707465.1. Lineage (GTDB taxonomy): Bacteria > Acidobacteriota > Terriglobia > Bryobacterales > Bryobacteraceae > Bog-159. The sequence goes on along the minus strand of CAVPQK010000027.1, from coordinate 491,687 downwards.
CGCAAGCTCCCGCCGTCGCGCCCGTGGTCATTACATCGTCCACCAGCAGGATCCGCAACCCCGCCACTCTGCGCCGCGCGCGGAAAGCGCCGGCCACGTTCTCCCGCCGTTGCGCGTTGCTCAGCCCGGCCTGCGCCCGCGTGGCCGATCCCCGCCGCAACACGCGCACCACTGGAATGCCCCGCGCCCGCGCGATCGCCTTGCCCAACAGCTCCGCCTGGTTGTAGCCGCGCTGCCACCGCCTGCGCCAGTGTAGCGGCACCGCTGTCACCAGATCGAATTGCCTGTCGCGCGGCAGCGCGTCGGCCAGCAATGCGCCCAGCGGCTGGTCCAGCCGCCGCATGCCGCTGTATTTGAAAAGGTGGATCAGCTTCCGCAGCGTGCCTTCGTACGCTCCGTAACAAAACGCTTCGTCGAAGCCCCGCTGTCCGCTCCGGCAAAGCATGCAGCGGCCCTCGGAGTCCAGCGGAAAGCTGTTGCGGAATGGGGTCCGGCAGTTAAGACAGAAGAACTCGGCGCTCAGCGGCGCGGGCTCTTTCAGGCAATCCGCGCACACCGGCACGCGCGAGAAGCGCTCCAGCGGGCGATTACAAATGCGGCACTCGTCGGGGAAGAGCAGCGAAAAAAGGCCGTGCGATACCGTGCCGAAGATCGGAGGAAAAAATTCGGAGAGCGGTAAAGCGCGCCTGCTACTCGAGAAGACTCACCTCCCGGTGAATCTTTATTCTACAACAAACCCGCCCGCATCAACTCTTGCCGGCGGGATGAATTTGTTGCGCCAGGTAATTGTCCAGCCCGATCTCCTCGACGATGTGCAGTTGCCCTTCCAGGTAATCGATGTGATGCTCTTCGTCCAGCAGGATCTGCTTGAACAATTCGCGCGAACCGTTGTCGCCCACATGCGTGGCCACCTTGATGGCTTCGTTCAACCGCGGCACCGCATCCAGTTCCAGCGCCAGGTCGTTCTCCAGTTGCGTTTTCACGTCCGGGCCCACTTTGATCGGAAACAGCTCCGTCATGTTGGGAATGCCTTCCAGAAATAGGATGCGCTGCATCAGGATGTCGGCGTGCTGCATCTCTTCGATGGATTCCTGCCGGTCCAGCGCCGCCAGCCTCTGGTATCCCCAGCTCTCGCACATCTTGGCATGCAGGAAATACTGGTTGATCGCGGTCAGTTCCGCTTTCAGCACTTCATTCAGCAACCGTAGGACCTCTTCGTTTCCGCGCATAACCAGATTGTAACTTAGTTGGTTCGCGCACAGGTGTAGACTTGAGTGAAGACTCTTATGGCTCAGAGCGCAACAATCACCTGGGCGGAACACGCTGGCGAACGCACGGCATCCGTCCCCTGGTACATCTCCACCTGCGTGATCGCGATCACCTCCGCCTCGATCGGCGGCATCTGGGACATCTCCTGGCACAAGAGCATCGGCCGCGATACATTCTGGACCGCGCCGCACATGTTGATCTACCTCTGCGGCATCCTGGCCGGCATTTCGTGCGGCTACCTGATCCTGTCCAGCACCTTCGGCCACTCCCCGGAAGCGCGCGCAGACTCGGTGCGGATGTGGGGCTTTCGCGGACCGCTCGGCGCTTTTGTGGCCGCCTGGGGCGGCACCGCCATGATCGTGTCGGCGCCGTTCGACAACTGGTGGCACGCCGCTTACGGCCTCGACGTAAAGGTGCTCAGCCCGCCGCACGTGCTGCTGATCGTGGGCATCCTGGTCATCCGCGTCGGCACGCTGCTCCTGATCCTGGGTCATCTGAGCTCGGCCGAAGGCGCGCTGCACACCAAGCTGCATGCGCTCCTGCTCTATACCTACACCTTCCTGCTGGTCACCTCGTTCGGCATCTTTCAGGAATTCCTGATACGCAATTACATGCACAGCGCGCTCTTCTATCTGCTGATGACGCTGGGATCGTGCTTCTTTCTGGCCGGCCTTTACCGCATGTCGGATTTCCGCTGGGCGGGCACCGTCGTCGCCGGCATCTACACGTCGCTGAACCTGCTCTACGTCTGGATTCTGCCGCTGTTCCCGGCCGAGCCCAAGCTGGGCCCTGTCTTCCAGCATCTGACTCACTTCGTGCCGCCCGATTTTCCGATCCTGTTCATCGTGCCCGCGTTCCTTCTGGACCTCACCCGCCCCTATTGGCAGCGCTGGAGCTATTGGGCGCGCGCCGCGGCCATCCCGCCTATTTTCCTGTTCGCGCTGATGGCCGTGCAGTGGCCCTTCGCCGACTTTCTGATGACGCCGGCGGCCCACAACTGGATCTTCGGATCGGGATATTTTCCCTTCTTCGTCCCCAGCGACACGGATTGGGTACGCAACGTTTTCACCCAGATCGAGCCCGGCGCCCGCCAGTTCTGGACCCGCATCGCCACCGCCCTCGTGCTGGGCGCGCTGATGGCCCGCGCGGGCCTGGGCTGGGGCGGCTGGATGCGCCGAGTGCGCCGCTAAGTGGGGCAGGCTCTCAGCCTGCGCGGGGCCCCCGGCCCCGCTCTCTGCCTCGCGGCCCTTTTCCTCACGCGCCTCTATGCCGGAAACAGCCTGGTCGACGAAGGCTACGATCACTTCTACAACCTGGAATTCGACCAGGCGCTGGCCGCCTTCGACCAGGCCATCGCCAAGGATCCCACCAACCCCGACCTGCACAACCACGCCGCCGAAACGGTCGTGTTCGGCGAGATGTATCGCGATGGCGCGCTCGAAAGCGAGTTGGTCACCGGCAACAACTCCCTGCTGCGCCGCGCCAAACTGAATCCGTCGCGCGAGACCCAGCAGCGCTTCCTCGGCGAAATCCAAAAGGCCCTCGATCTGGAGCAGGCCCGCCTCCGCCATAATCCCAACGACGCCGGCGCGCTCTATGCCATGGGCATCACCTACGGCTTGCGCGCGAACTACTTCTTCCTGGTCCAGAAGGCCTGGGTGGACGCCCTGCATGACTCCACCACCGCGCGAAAAATGCATAACCGGGTGAGCGAACTGGAACCGTCGAACATCGACGCCCGCCTGGTGCAAGGCCTCCACGACTACGTAATCGGCAGCCTGCCGGCCTTCTACAAAATGTTCGGATTCCTGATCGGCTTCCATGGCGACAAGGAGCAAGGCATCCGCATCGTGGAGCAGGTGGCCGCGCGCGGTTCGCTGAATCGCATCGATGCGCAGATTTTCCTGGCCGCCATCTACCGCCGCGAACGCCAGCCCGTCAAGGCCATACCCTTAGTGGAGAGCCTCATCGCCCGCTTCCCGCGCAATTACCTGCTGCGCTTCGAGCAGGCGGGCATGTACTCGGCGCTAGGCGATAAGAATAAGGCGCTGGGCTATGTCCAGCAAGTCGCGCAATTGAAAACCCAGCACGCGCCCGGCTACGCGCGCGTACCCTGGGAGTCGATTTACTACCACTTGGGGACCATCCAGTTCTGGTATGGCGACCTCGACGCCGCGCTGGCCAATATGCAGAAGGTGACCGCGCATGCCGACGAGGTGGATTTGAACACCGGGGTGCTGGCCTGGATGCGCGTGGGCCAGATCTACGATCTCACCCAGCGGCACAGCCTGGCCGTGGAGGCATACAAAAAGGCTATGGCGTACGCGCCGGACGCCGAAGCGGCCCGCGAATCGCGCCGCTACATCTCTTCTCCCTACCGCCGCTAGGGAACCGAGCCGCGACCGTCAGGGAGCGGTTCCCCTACTGCTCCACCGTCACCTTCACGGGCTCCTCGATCAGCTTGGGTTCCTTTCCCGTGGTAAGCAGCATCAGGGCGAAGCGGCCGGCCGGCGCCTTGGCCGGAATCTTGAACTTGATGCTGGCGCTCTCTTGCCCGGTCACATCCACCTGATAGTCGTTCTTCCCGTCCGTCAGGTACAGCTTGGCCACCTGCGCCTTTTCCAGATTCTCCCCGCCGACCACGATCTCATCGCCCGCCCTCCCCGTGCCCGGATCGACAGTAGTCATCCGGGGCACTGCCTGCGCGAACGCCGCCATCCCGGCAGCCAGGAAAAGTGGCACTGCAAAAGACAGTTTCATCTGAAACCTCCGTCTCCAGTCTAAATGTATGTCCATTCCAAGTGGAATTCAAGGGGCAGATGGAGGGCGGGCTTCAGCCCGCGCGGAGCTTTAGCTCCGCCAGTCCCGCTAAATCATCTCGTTGAGCAACTCTGCCCGCGGCCGCGCAATCACCACCTTATTAACCAGCAGCCCCTTCTGCGCGATCGCCCGCGCTCCCGCCTCCACCGCGCTCTCCACCGCCGCCACATCGCCCGTCAACGTGACGAACGCCTTCCCGCCCAGCGCCATCGCCAGCCGCACCTCGATCAACTGCACGTCCGCCGCCTTCGCCGCCGCGTCCGCGCCTTCGATCAGCGAAGCCACCGAGAACGATTCCAGGATGCCCAGCGCGTCCAGCCCCTCCACCTTCACCGCGCCGCTGATAGCCGGGAAGATGGACTCGTGTAGGTTGGCGATGGTGAAGCAGTCGATCACCGAAAAGCTGCCCGCCGTATTCCCCGAAGCTACCGCCGCCTGCACCGCGCCCACCTCGCCGCGCACCATCACCATGTACTTGCCGGAACAAATGGACCGCGCCAGCACCAGCTCCACGTCCGCCGCCTTCAGCATGGCGTCGCACACCTGGTAGCCCGCCGCGATGCTGCCCAGCTCCACCATCCCAATGGAATTCTTCGCCATATCCTATGCCACAATTTCGATAAACTCGCCCGTGATGCGGCGCACCCGGCCGTCGATGCTCGCGTGGATCGCGGCCCCCAGTTCGTTCGCTTCCACGCGCCCGATCGTCTGGCCTTTGCTCACCGCCGCGCCCTCCGCGACCACCGGCCTGGCCGGCGCCCCCGCATGCTGCTTCAGCTTGATGCGCACCGCGGCCGGCCGGTACTCGCGCCTTTCAAAAGGCGTCTCCGCTTCGTACTCTTCCACCTTCAGCCGTTTCCGCAGCATGCTCAGCGGCACCCGGCGATACTCCTTCATGGGGTGCACCTGCACCGGTTTCTGCTGCACGAATTTCAGCCCGGCCGCGCGCCGGTCGTGCTTGCCCTGGTCGCAGGCTTCCTTGGGGTAAAGATCCTCCGGACACGCGTACAACGTGCACAGCCCGCAGGCGCAGCAAAGCTCCGACCACTGGTTCCAGTTTTGCGATCCCGTCAGCGTGAAGCCCAGGCTGCGCATCACCTTGTGCGGCGTTACTTCATACCCCAGCAGGTAGCGCGGGCAGAATTCCGTGCAATAGCTGCACTGGTCGCACGCCGACTTGCCGATGTGGTTCATCTGCGCTTGCGAGCGCGTCCCGCCGCGAGATCAAATAATGATCGCGCGGCAGCACGATCAGTCCGCCGGTGGTCTTCGTCACCACGTCGTCCAGATCGAACGTCAGCGTTCCCATCATCAGGCCGCTGACAAACACGCCGAAGTCCGCGACCCTGGCCCCGCCCGCCAGCGCCAGCAATTCGCGGAAAGGAGTCCCGATCGGCGCCCAGAACGACTTAGGCTGGTTCACCGCGCCCGCGATGCTGATGAATTTTTCCGTCACCGGCGCACCCTGCGCGGCCCGATGGACGTTATACAGCGTCTCCACGTTGTTCACCACGCAACCCACATGCAGCGGCAACCCCGCGGGCGGAATCAGCCGCCCCGTGGCGGCGTAGACTAATTCGTATTCATCGCCCGAAGGATAAAAATCGCCCAGCATCACGAACTCGATCCTAGCCGGCATCTTCTGCGATTCCAGCGCATCGAGCGACTCCGCATTCTTCGACTTGATCCCAAACTTGGCCACTGGCGCCCCGGTGGCCTCCATCATAGCCGCCGTCCCCGCCAGGATCTCGCCCGGAAAATGCTTCATCAACTCCGCATCCTTGTGGATCAAAGGCTCGCACTCCGCCCCATTGGCAATCACAAACTCCACGCGCGAAGCCGCCTTAACATGCGTAGGAAACCCAGCACCCCCCGCCCCAACTACCCCGCACTCCCGCAACTGGTCGCGAAGCATGCCTTTATTCTGACTCCTGTCTCCTGTCTCCTGACTCCTGTCTCCTGACTCCTGTCTCCTGTCGCGGATCCCCATGGCCTGCATGCGCTCCTTCTGCGCCTCGTCCTTCACCACCAACCGGCCCTGGATCTCTCCGTTCAGACAGCGCAGCGCTGCAGCCGGCGCGCGATGGCTTTCAAATTCTGTTTCACCGGAGCTTCCAGATCCACCGCGCCCTTGGCCGCCGGCCCAACCACGATCTTCTCCATGTAGCAATCCGGCGCGTGCAGCAGCCCGCCCCGTTCCGATGCCGCCAGCACCGTGATCGCCCCGCCCGCCCCGGTCGCGCAAAGGTTGGTGCCCTCCAGCGGATCCACCGCGATATCCACCGACATCGCGCCCGGCTGGTCCTTGCTGGCCCCCACCTTCTCGCCGATAAACAGCATGGGTGCCGCATGGATTCCACCGCCGCGTGGTCGGCGGTCTTGGCGTCTCCCATGCCCATGGTGCGGGCTGAAGCGATGGCAGCATCCTCCACCACCCGCAGCACTTCCAGAGAGAGGTCGAACATGGTAGCTTCTCCTCATGGACCATAGCACAGTTCTGGTATTGGCAGATCCAACGGACCCGCTTCTGGCCATGCTGGAAGCCCTGCCGGAGCCGACCCGCATCGCGGCCGGAAACCGCATCGAAGCCTTCGCCGATGCGGCCCCGGAGGCGGACGTGATCCTGAACTGGACGGGCAGCCGCGAGCTGCTGCGCCAGGTCTGGGCCATCGCGCCGCGCGTGCGCTGGATTCACTCGCGCTCCGCGGGCCTCGACGAGCTTCTGTTTCCGGAGCTGGCCGAAAGCCTCGTGCCGCTCACCAATGCGCGCGGCGTCTTCAGCGAGATTCTGGGCGAATTCGTCATCGCCGCGGTGCTCTTCTTCGCCAAGGGATTGCGCCGCATGGTGCGCAGCCGCGAAGCCGGCGTCTGGGACCAGTTCGACACCATCGAAGTGGCCGGCCAGACCATGGGTGTGATCGGCATGGGCGACATCGGCAAAGCCGCCGCGCGCCGCGCCGAAGCCATGGGCATGCGCGTGATCGGCCTCGGCCGCGCGGACGGCGCGGAAGGCAAGCGCGCCCTCCTGGCCCAGTCGGATTACGTGGTGCTCAGCGCCCCGCTCACGCCCGAAACTCGCGGCATCATTGCCGAGCCGGAGCTGCGTGCCATGAAGCCGGAAGCGGTGCTGATCAACGTGGGCCGCGGCCCGCTGGTGGACGAGGCCGCCCTGATCGCCGCGCTCCGCGAAAAGCGCATCGCCGGCGCCGCCCTGGACGTCTTCAACCAGGAGCCCCTGCCCGCCGGCCATCCTTACTTCGCCCTCGATAACCTGCTGCTCTCGCCCCATTCCGCCGATCACACGCCGGACTGGCAGCAGCGCGCCATGCAGTTGTTCCTGGCCAATTTCGAGCGCTACCGCAAAGGCCAGACGCTGCAAAACGTGGTGGATAAGCGGCGCGGGTATTAAGCCCTCGTGGCGCAGGCTCCCAGCCTGCCGCTGGAGTTTGGACATTCTTTGTGGGGCAGGCTCTCAGCCTGCGGCGGCCTCTCAGGCCGCCAGGCGAGCATGGGCTCGCCTGGATGCAGTTTCCGGATTTCGGGAGCGTGTAGAGCGGCGGTTGCGGGCGATCCGTCACCCTCCGGAAATCAGTGTCGAACGAAAAAAGAATATTATGCGCTGCCGTCAAAGCACATGACGGAAGCATGGCCGGAAACCCGACCAACTGATCGCCTGCCGCGCCACTCCGCAAAGCCGAATCGCTGGCCCTGTCTCAGCATCCCGCAACCCGCACCATTGGCCGGTATAAAGCCTGACATCAGTCCGGCCCAGACCTACCTCCAGCAGCGGCAAACATCTCGAGGACAACAACTGGCCATCTCGCGAATCTACTTGGATGCAGCCTGCTGTGGGCCAACGAAGCTTCTGGCGTGGGCGAGTTCGGGGCGGGCCGAGTCCCGGCCGTTGTTCGTGGATTTGAGCAACGTCGCATAATAGAACTCCGCCTTCGCCGGCTCACCGGCCGCCTGTGCCGCTCGGCCCGCGTTGTACAGCCCGTTCAGCCGGTTAGGGCTAAGCTTCAGCGCTATCTCGTACTCGGCCAGGGCCTGCTTCGGACGACCGAGCTCCAGCAGCATGTCCGCGAGCATTTCGCGCGCCGGAATGTCCACCTCGCCCTGGCCCACCTTGTCCTGCAAATCGGCCGCCGTCCGCATGTTCGTTAGCGCGTCCTCCTGTTTGTCTTCAGCAAACGCTGTCCACGCCAGCATCTCCCCATGCTCGATCTTCGGACCCGTTCCCTCGGCCATGTACGCGTGCTTACCTTTTTTGAGGTCGACTATCGACGCGTCGTACCGGGCGAGGTCGGCCCGCGCCTGCCCGGCGTGTCGCAGCCGTCCGTTGGCCACCACTCGCGTCCAGTACACCAGCGTCGATACCTCCGGCGGCGACCCCGCCACCGGCTCCAGCGCCGCCGCCGTTTGCCAGTCCCGCATCTCCAGCGCATAGAACGCCGGCAGCTTCGTCCGATAGTATGGAATCATCCCCGCCATGCGGCCCGACCCCATGTCCGGCATCGACGCGATGGCCCTCAATGGCCCTGCGCTCTGTTCCAGTGCCGATTTCGCGCGCGCGTCCTGGCCGCTTTGAAGATAGGCATACAGCAAAAAATCATAGGAGTGCGGCTCGTCCATAATGCCGTTCGCGCCGCGCGCCTCGGCCGCCTCCGCCGCCGCCACCGAGCCCAGTTGCGAGGCAATGTCCTGCCGCCACATCCCCAGCCGCGCATAGATGTGTCCGGGCATATGGAAGGCGTGCGCGCCTGATTGCGCGATTTCGCCATAGTGGTCGGCGGCGGCCAGCCCCTCGGCGGCCATCAACGGGTTGTCACAGGCGTGGATGATATAGTGCACAACACCTGGATTATCCGGATACTTTGCGAACAGCGGCTTGAGTACCGCCATCGCTTGGCGCGCCTGCTGCACGCTCGCATCGTCCGGCGCCTTGGCTGCCAGCAGGGACAGCGCGTAGAAGGCGCCCGCGTCCACATCGTCCGGATATGCGGCGTACAGTCTGGCCATCGCCGCCGAGTACGCCGCGATGCGGGCCGGATAGCTCTCGGCGCCCGGATGATAGAAACCCGCCAGCGCGGCAATATAGGCGCGCTCGCGGGCGGCGCCCGTGCCTGGGGATTGCGCTTTCCGCATCTCTGCCCATCCGAGCTTCATGCTCTCCCCGTCGGGCCGGCCCCAGATCTGGTGGAAGAAGCTCATCGCCACGCCCCAGTGCGCCATCGCACAGCCCGGGTCGCTCTTCGCCAGGCGCTGGAACTGGGCGCGCGCCTCCTCATACCAGAAGTCATGCAGCAGAGCCACGCCGCGGTCGAATGGCGCTTGCGACGCTGCTGCGCAGGAGACTGGGAACCGAACAGTGCCAAGCCGTTCGCCCGCCGGTTGTGCTGCCGCCGGGAGCACAACCAGCATAGTCAAGAGGGGTGCCAGTGCTTTCATCGCGGATCAGTATAACAGACTGGGCCAATCGCCGCGGGCCGAACGGTTACCGCCGGCTTAAACAGTTACCTTATAGCCAATTTTCTCAATGCGCCTTTTAGTCTCCGTATTCAGTCCATCGATGAAGCTTCTAAATCGAGGGACTTTTTGTGAGACTGCCGCGTAGCCATAAGGTTTGGTTCTCGGACGGGCTACACTTAAACCGCTCAAATCAAGATCGACCGACATGACTTCAACGATCCTGGAAAACTCCTTGCGCGGATCGATCACGCAGTCCTCCAGCCGCAAGGCCAGCGTTGCGGATTGGATATGAAGCTCGGTTTCCTCGACAAATTCCGGGAAGGACAGAAATCGCGGGCTTGGTACGCTCACGAAGAATTCGGGGGCGCCTTCGGCAAAGGCCTTGAATTCAGCAAAATTCTGCTCCAAATCGGCGCATAGATCGTTGGTGTCCTTGTAAGCCTCCGAGATACCGAGAATTGACGTGTGGTCGCGAAGGTATGTCCGCCACCAAATCCAATTTGTCAGCAACGAATCGAGGGGATGACGATAAACAAAAATCAAATCCGCAAACCCGGATCTGACCGCCTCTAATACGCGGTTCGTCACATCTGGCAAAGCCTGAAGGCGGGAAACATACTTCATCGTGGCATGGCCGCTGTAGATCATGGGTGTTGGACCCGGATGCAAGCGGATCGTGTCCCTAAAATATCTCGCCCTTTCTCCTATGTTCTGCAACATCAGCTCATTGATATAATGGCGTCCGCTGCCGAACAACCCAATAACATAGGCTGTTCTGTCGATACCCAGACCCGTATCGATGTAAAGGGGGGAATTATCAGGGGCTCGCTTGTCCCACTCTGTTTCCATCCTCCTGGCGGGAGCTTTCGCATAGGCGGTCTTCTGTGAGCTGACTGACGCCTCTACCAGCTCGAGCAGGAGAGCAAGCTGCTCTTCGATTGACTTTACCCGGGCGGCGGTTCGCTTCTCCGACTGCGCCAATCGATTTTCCAGGGCAACCGCGTTCATGGAAAGCTGGTCAAGGGCAACCATGTTCATGGAAAGGTGGTCTAGGACGGCGGCGATTTCTTTGAGCGATCGAGTGACCGAGGCATTGAATTCACCGAGGGGCCGCGTATACCAACCCAACAAGCGAGCAAGCAGCTTTTTGAAAAGTTGGATCAGGTCGTTGTGCCACCCGGCCGGCCGGGGATTAATGGCCCCCACGGCCTTCCTGAGCCCTTCCAGCGCGCCCGCCGCGCGAAGCAATTCGTCGAAGTCATATGGCCAAAAGGGGGGAGTCTCCTGCGGCTTGGTTCCGCTCGAATCCATGGTCATTTTCCTTAACGCCACCTATTCTCATCCGGAGTTTCCGTTTTGATTTTCCGGGAAACTGGTCTTCATCGAAGCGTTGGCGAATGTCGATGTGTGCCCTTCCGTTCCGCCGGCGGTATACAGCCCACAAGGGCAAAGAAAAAGACTGGCTGTGCATGATTGTCTCAGATCGGGGGGCCGCCGGGGAAGCTATATATGCTGATCACGCGCCGCTCAGCGTGATCGCAAAAATCGTGCCACACACACGGTGCTCGAAGCATCTTGGGTCCGAGGCTCGGCACTTCCGCCGCCGGATGCCCGAAACCGCTATGCTACTGTGGTCCTCCGGGGCGAAAATGTCGCCGTTCTCCGCAGCGCTATGCATCGGAATGCGGCATGAATCGGGATTTCTTTCTTGCACGCCAGGCCCCTTCGCCGCAGCGCCGCGTCCACCCCGAACAATGGCGCGACTGGCTCGCCGCCCACCACGATTCCGGATCGGAAGTCTGGCTGGTTTTCCACAAGCGCCAGAAGGGGACGCCGCCGTCCATCGCCTACGAAGACGCCGTTAACGAGGCCCTCTGTTTCGGCTGGATCGATAGCCTGGTCCAGCGCCTCGACACCCAACGCTATGCCCGAAAGTTCACCCCCGCAAACCCGGCAGCCGGTGGTCGTCTGCCAATCGCCGGCGCTTCGCCCAACTCCAGGCCGCGGGACGCCTGACACCGGCCGGCTTGAATCGTCCTCCGACCGGCCGCAGCGGCGATGCGCCCAGGCCATCTCTCTCGAAGATCCCGCCCTACATCGGCCAGGCGCTCGCCGCCCGCCCCGCCGCGCGTAGCTTCTGCTCGCGGCGGGCAAGAAACTTGGCTTGAAATGACCGGTGCTGTGATATAGTTCACAGTGCAACTTTGGTCGGGCCCGGAAACAGGAGGCAATTATGTGGATCGGGTGGCTATTAGCCGCGGGTGTCGCGATTCTGGCGATTTGGATCGTCTGGAACACCGCGCCCAAGTTGTCGGCCGTCGGTCGCATGCAGTTTTGGAAGGCAGCCCTCGCGCTGCTGTATCTCTATCTTTGTACTGTGCTGCTCTAGCCGGCATGTTTTCCGACACCGCGTTCATGAAGCTCAATGAAGTGTTCACCACCATGTTCAACGCCAAAGATGACCGCACCGGAAAGATCACAGATTCGTGCGGCCCGCAGGACGGGCAGCAGAAGGCCTAAACCGTGACCCAATACATTCGCTATAGCAAAGACTCCATCATCGCCTACGGCATTCTCGACGGCGCAACCGTCCACGAAATTCGTGGCGGCCTCTTCGGCGCGCACGAGCCGACCGGCGTCACCCATTCGCTCAGCGCGGTGAAGCTGCTCTACCCCTGCGAGCCTTCCAAAATCCTGGCTGTCGGCCGCAATTATAAGAGCCACCTGGGAGACCGCCAGGCGCCCGACCGTCCCGAGATGTTCTACAAGCCGATCAGCGCGCTGCAAAACCCCGGCGACCCGATCGTCATCCCGCCCGAAGCCGCCAACGTGCATTTCGAGGGTGAACTCGTCATCGTCATCGGCCCGCGCGCCGGCATCTTCGGCGTCACCTGCGGCAACGACGTCAGCGATCGCGACTGGCAAAACGGCCCGCGCAAGGATCTGCAGTGGTGGCGCGCCAAAGGCGCGGACACCTTCGCGCCGCTGGGCCCCGCCATCGTAACCGGCCTGGACTACGGCCACCTGATGCTCGAAACCCGGCTCAACGGCGAGGTCGTGCAGAAGCAGTCCACGGCGGATCTGACCTTCGATGGTCCGGCCATCGTCAACTGGGTCAGCCGCTGGGTCACGCTCGTTCCCGGCGACGTCATCTATACCGGCACGCCGGGCAGCACGCGCGCCATGCATCCCGGCGATGTGGTTGAGGTCGAGATCGAAGGCATCGGCATCCTGCGCAACCCGGTCGCGTGACCCGGCTTCGCTACAATGAGGGTTCCGCAATGCATCCACGGAGCCTGTTCCTCACATTCGAAGGCATGGACGGTTCGGGCAAGACCACGCAAATGCGTCTGCTCGCCGATCGTCTGCGCGCGCGCGGTCGCGGCGTGCTGGAGACCGCCGAACCGGGCGGCACGCGCATCGGCATCGAGATCCGCCGCATTCTGCTGGATGCGGCCAATCAGGAGCTGGGTCCCACCGCCGAAATGCTGCTCTATTTCGCCTGCCGCGCGCAGAACGTGGACGAATGGATCACGCCGGCCCTGGCCGCGGGCGAAATCGTGCTTTCGGACCGCTTCACCGATTCCACCCTGGTCTATCAAGGTTGCGGGCGCGGCCTGGGAGCCGAAACCGTGATGGCGCTCGACCGCATCGCCTGCCGCGGCCTGGTTCCGGAACTGACCCTGCTCATCGATATCGACGCCGAGACCAGCCTGGCACGGGCGCACGCGCGCAACGCCTCGGCGCCAAATAGCGAAACCCGCATGGACGAGCAATCGCTCGAATTCCACCGCCAGGTCTACGCCGCCTATCACGCGCTCGCCGCCCGCGAGCCCCAACGGGTCCGCCTCATCGATGGCCGCGCCGCCATCGACGCCATAGCCGCCGAAATCTGGAAGGTTGTCGAGCCGCATGTTTGATCGCTTCTCCGGCAACCCGCACGTCACCGCCGCGCTGGAGCAAATGATCGAGCGCGGCCGCCTGGCGCAGACCCTGCTGTTCGCGGGGCCGGAAGGCGTCGGCAAAGCGACGCTCGCGCGCAGGCTGGCCGCGCGCCTGCTGGGCCATGCGGAGCAGATCGAACGCGACGATCTCAGCCTGCCGGAGAATATGGAAATCGTGGCCGGACGCGAGCGCTGGCCCGCCGACAAGCGCAATCAGGATCCGCTGCTGTTCGCCTCCTATCAGGACTTCGTCACTTTTCCGCCGGATGGCCCGCTGCGCCAGATCTCCATCGATCAGACGCGCCTGCTGCGCGATTGGGCCAAGCTGGCGCCGAATCATGGCAGCCGCCGCGTGTTCCTCATCGACCACGTGGACCGCGCCGGCGAGCACGCCGCCAATGCCCTCCTCAAGACCCTGGAGGAGCCATCGCCGTACCTCATCCTGATCATGACCGCGGAGAATGCATACGACTTGTTGCCGACCATCCGCTCGCGCGCTGTGCCGTTCCAATTCGCGCCGCTCTCCGCGGAAGAGACGCTTCAGTTCGTGCGCGCCCGCGGCATGGATCGTCCGGAGCGGCGCACCGCGCTGAGCGGTGGCAGTCCCGGCGTGGCAGTCTCGCTCGATCTGGACGCCTACGACAAGCGCCGCGCGGCCATGTTCACGCTGCTGCGCGTGGCGGCGGGAGCCATGCCTTTCGGCGCATGGGTGCCCTATTCCGAAGCCATCGGCCGCACCAAAAGCGAGAAGCTGGAGTTGCACCTGAAAGTGCTCTACGATCTGCTGCACGACGTGCTGGTGCTGCGCGAATCGGGTGGCCCGGTGCGCAACGACGATCTGCGCGCGGAGCTGGAAGCCGTCGCGCGCAAAGTATCTTTCACCTGGATTCGCGCCGCGGTAAAGAAGGTGGACGATCTGGCATCGCTGATCCGCCGCAACATTCAGAAGTCGATCGCCCTCGACGCCCTGATAGTGAGCCTTACCGACTCGCGACCGTAAGGGAGCGGAGCGTCTCCCAAAACGCCGGAAACGAAACCGACGCCGCCTCCGCGCCATGAATCGTCGATACGCCATCCGCGCAAAGCGCCGCGATAGCGAACGCCATGGCGATGCGATGATCGCCAAAGGAATCCAATTCGGCGGCGTGGAAACGCTGGCGTCCGGGAATCGCCAGTCCGTCCGGCAATTCCTCCGCTTCCACCCCCATGCAGTGCAGGTTCTCGGCCACGGTCGCGATGCGGTCTGTCTCCTTGATGCGCAGTTCGCCGGCGTCCCGGATAGTGATGCCCTCTTCGCTCGCCGCTCCCAACACCGCCAGCACCGGAATCTCGTCGATCAGCGCGGCCGCGGTCTCCTTCTCGATCACTCCGCCTCTCACCCGCGAGCTCGAGACCACCAGTTCGCCGACCAATTCCCCATTCCGGCTCTCCACTTCGGTGATGCGGATCGCCGCCCCCATTCCCGCCAGGAAATCGAGCAAAGTCGAGCGCGTGGGATTCAGGCCCACCCCGCGTATGGCCAGGCGCGAGCCGGGTGTCAGCAATGCCGCCACGATAAAGAACGCCGCGGAAGAAAGGTCCGCCGGAACCGTCAGTTCGCGCCCCGTGAGCGTCGGCCGACCGGTGAGCGTGATGGTTTTGCCTGCCACGCGCAAGTCCGCGCCGAATTCCCGCAGTGCGATCTCGGTGTGATCGCGCGACCGCACCGGCTCCCGCACAATGGTCTCGCCCTCCGCGTACAATCCGCCGAACAGCACGCACGTCTTCACCTGCGCGCTGGGCACGGGCAGCGTGTAGTCGATCGGCGCCAGCCGCGCCCCGCTGATTTCGAGCGGCGGAAAGCGCCCATCCCGCGCCGAGATGGAACCACCCATCCTGGAGAGCGGCTCGATGATCCGGGCCATGGGCCGGCAGGACAGCGATTCGTCCCCGCCGATGCGCGTCGTGAAAGGCTGCGCCGCCAGTATGCCGGACAACATGCGGATGGTGGAACCGGAGTTGCCCGCGTCCAGATCCCCGCCCGGCGCGCGCAGTCCGTCCAGGCCGCGTCCGCGAATCGTGACTTCGGTCCCGCTCTCTTCCACCGGCACACCCAGCGCCCGCATGGCGTCCAAAGTGGAATGGCAATCGGCGCCCGTCGAATAGTTCCGAATCTGGCTGTCGCCCTCGGCGATAGAGGCGATCATGGCATACCGGTGCGAGATCGACTTGTCGCCAGGCAAAGTGATGGAACCGGAAATGGATTGCGCGGGGGAGATTCTCTGCGGCATCGGGAATCCCCATTCTAGCGTGCGTTATGCTGATGTTTGAGATCCATCCAATTGGCCGCGGCCATTGCTATCCTGGCCGCCGCGCTGGCCCCCGCCGCGCAGCCCGATGCCCAGCCCTGGACCGGCATCCTCCGCGACGCCCGTCGCCAGCCGATCGCGGGCGCCCAGGTTCGCGTGGAGTCCGGCGGCCATCGCGAAACCGCCACCACCGCCAAAGACGGCAGCTTCTCTTTCGCCGCCCTGTCTCCGGCTGACTACTCCATCTCGATCGCATACCAGAACGTCACTGCCGCTTGCCCGCAACCGGTTCACCTGCCGCGTGAGTCCGCCGCCGTCCTCGAGCTGTCGGCCGATGGCGCGCTCTCGCTCCTGGACGAAGCCCACGCACCCGCGGGCTCCGGCGGCGAAAAGCTGTCCGCCAAAGCCGTCTCCGAGTTGCCCCTGAACAAGCGCGATTTCAGCCAACTGCTGCTACTCGCCGCCGGCACCATGACCGACACCAACGGCGCTTCCAATTTCACCCAGCAATTCGCCGTCAACGGGCAGCGCGGCACGGCGGCCGTGTTTGCCATGGATGGCGCCGATTCAACCGATCCCGAAATCGGCGGCGCCACGTTCACCAATTTCGATGTCGATGCGATTGAGGAAATCCACTCCAGTTCCGGCTGGATGCCCGCCGAAATCGGACGCGGCGCCGCCGGCTATACCGATATCCTCACCCGCTCCGGGACCAACGCCATCCACGGCTCGGCCTTCGAGTTCCTCCGCAATGCCGCGCTCGATGCGCGCAACTTCTTCGACCAGCGCTCCATCGCTCAGCCGGAGCGCATTCCGCCGTTTATCCGCAATGAATTCGGCCTGACCAACGGCGGCCCCGTCTTCATCCCCGGCCTGTACGACGGCCGCAATCGCACCTTCTATTTCGCCGAATATCAGGGTTTTCGCCAGGTGCTCAGCGACACCGAAGTGATCCCCGTGCCCACCGCCGCCGAACGCTCCGGCCTCGATACCACCGCCTTCCCGGGCGACACCCTGATCGTTCCCGTGGACCCGCGCATCGCCAAAATCCTGGCGCGCTATCCGCTGCCGAACGACCCGTCGGGCCCCTATGGCGCGCGCACCTTAGCCACTTCATCGAAAGTCACCACCGTTTCCGACCAGTTCTCCGCGCGCATCGATCACCAGATTTCCGATCAATCGCGCCTGTTCGGCCGCTTCACCATGGCCAACGTGACCGGCCCCACTACCAATCCCAGCCAGACCGCCATCGACCCCGCGTTCGCCGTTGGGTTTCTCGACCACCAGCGCAACGCCGCCATCGCTTACACGCGCGTGCCTTCGCCCACCTTCACGATGGAGTCCGGAATCAGCTTCACCCGCACCACGCCCTCCTTTCCAGCGCCCGATCGCACGGATCCGGCGTTGAGCTTCGGCGACGGCTCCTATGAGGCGTTCAACGCCGCTGCCGGCTCGGTGATCGGAGCCTACGGCAACCTGTTCCAGATTCGCCAGAGCTTCCAGTGGATCCGCGGCAGGCACACCCTCAAAGCCGGCGGAGAAGTGCGCGGCAACCGCGATACCACCGTCTTCGGGATCAGTCCCAACGGCGCTTACCAGTTCGGCGGCGGGACCGCTTACGCCACGGTCCCTATCCGTTCGGCCAGCGGCACGCATGACATCGGCATCGGCGATCCGCTGCCCGACGCCCTCACCGGGTTGCTCAGCGCCAGCGCGTTCACTTACTCGCAAGCGGTCGCGCCCCCCATGTTCGCGCAGGGCGCCGCCATCGGCGATTCCGCCATCCATCGCGATGCCTACAACTTCTACATCCAGGACACTTGGAAGGTCTCGGACCGGCTGACCCTGAACTATGGCCTGCGCTACGAAATCGAGTCGCGCATCCGCGAGGCCGACAAGCGCACTTCGGCGCCGCTCCTCGGTCTCGGCACGGTCGCCGCACCCGGCTCGGAACTGCTGATCAATCCCAGCCCGGCCTACAAACTCGATCCCGACGGTTGGGGGCCGCGCCTCTCGCTCGACTGGCGCGCGGCCGCCAATACCACCGTCCACGTGGGCGGAGCCATCACCACGCTGCTCGTCAACCTGTGGCAGGACAACTTCCTGACGGGCAGCACGCCCTTCGTCGTCTACCCGCACCTCACAGCCGCACCCGGCGCGCCCATCCGCTTCGGAATTGATATCGCACCAGACCAGTTGCCCACCGTTTACTCAACCAGCGGAGCCCCGGTCTTCGCCACCGGCAATTCCAAGCAAGTGCCGGCCAATACCGTAATGGATGTGCTCCGCTTCGAGCAGGACATGGCCGCCCTCTCGCCCGGCCAACAGATCACGCCGCTGAACACCCAGGGCATCTCGCCTGGCTTCCAAAACGGCTACATCGCCACCTGGACCGCGGGCATCGAACAGAAGTTGGGCGGCGCCAACCTCACCGCCGGGTACGTGGGCACCGCCGGCATCAAGCTGCCCGCCATGGATTTTCCGAACGGCTTTTCCGGCGCGTCCCCAGCCTTCGCGCCCTACACCCAGTTCGATTCCGCGGGCCAGATTACCGGCGGCTACGGAGTGGCCAACGTGATGACCAACCGTTCGCATTCCTCCTATCACGCCCTGCAGGTCTCCGTGCAACAGAACCTCACCGCTTCCGGACTTGGCTTTCAGGCCAGCTACACGTTTTCGAAATCGATTGACGATTCGAGCGCCGTCGTCGGCGGATTCATCACCGGGCAGTCCGGCGCCGTATCCCAGACCGCGCCCGAAGACCCATTCGACGCGCGTCTGGACAAGGGACCGTCCAGTTTCGATGTCAAGAACGCGCTGGCCTTCAACCTCTTCCAGGACTTGCATGCCGATCGCGTTCCGTTCCTGCGCCCCTTGGGCAAAACCCTCACCGCCGGGTGGCAAGTCCTCGGGATCGGGACCCTGCAAAGCGGCTTGCCATTCACAGTCTACTCGGGGATCCAACAAACTGGCGCGGGCGCGCAAGGGACCGACCGGCCCGATCAGATCGGCGCCCCGGTTCTTTCCACCAGCCGCACCGTGCGCGAGGACTACTTCGGACTCGGCGCCAACAACGCTTCGTTCTTTTCAATTCCCATCGGCGTGCCCGGCGGCACCGGCCCGAATCAGGGCGTCTTCGGAACGCTTGGCCGCAACACGTTCCGCGGCCCGGGCCTGCACGATTTCGACCTCGCCTTGATCAAGGACACGCCGCTTCTGGAGCGCGCCGGAGCCCCGCGCGCCTCGCTGCAATTCCGCGCCGAGTTCTTCAACGTGTTCAACATCGTGAACTTCGGCCTGCCCTCGAATATCCTGCTGGGCCCCGGCTTCGGCGAAATCAGCCGCACCGCCAGCAACTCCCGGCAGATCCAGTTTTCGCTGAAGGTGATTTACTAAGGGCTGTTCAAAATTAGCGTGCCGTTGTCGGTCCTTCCCTTCTTTTCGCGCCATTAGCAGTGAGAGCTGTAACCGCGAATCGCAGGTTCGATTTGGGGAGGGCGGAAATGCACTCTCTTACGCGAGAGGAGATCACATTGATGAAACGAACATCCCTATTGCTGTCACTCTCTCTGGGGTCCTTCCTGACCACAGCAGCGTTTGGCATAACCGGCGCGCCAAGTGAGATTACCTACACCGACACCGCCGGCGTCCAGTGGATCTACGCCTTTGCAACAGGCAACAACGGCCACCTTGTGGCCAACTACTGGAACGGTTCCACCTGGCAGTGGGCCGACCTGGGTCTGCCCACGGGCGCCACGGCGGTGTACAGCCCTACGGCTATCACGTTCGCAAGCGGAGCAAATCAAGCGATCTATGTCTTTGCCGCGGCGAGTAATGGCCATCTGGTCGGTATCTCTTGGAACGGCGTTACCTGGCTATGGACCGACCAGGGATTGCCCGCGGGAGACTCAGCAGTGTACTACCCCACGGCGGTCACGTACGCGAGCGGAGCGAATCAATTGATCTACGTCTTTGCTGAGGCGAGCAGTGGCCATCTGGTCGTCAACCACTGGAACGGCTCCGCCTGGCAGTGGGCCGACCAGGGATTGCCGAGGCGCGCCAAAACAGTGAACAACCCTACGGCTATTACCTGGGCGGGCGGAGCGAATCAACAGATCTATGTTTTTGCCGAGGCCAGTAACGGTGACCTGGTCGTCAACTATTGGACCGGTTCGGCCTGGCAGTGGGCCGACCAAGGCCTGCCCGCTGGCGCCACGGCGGTGTACACACCTACGGCTATTACGTACGCCAGCGGACCGAATCGGCTGATCTATGTCTTTGCCGTGTCGAGTACTGGTCATCTGGTTGTGAACCATTGGAACGGCTCAACCTGGCAGTGGGCCGACCAGGGATTGCCGGCGGGCGCCTCGGCAGTGAACTCACCTTCGGCTATTACATACGCGAGCGGACCGAATCAACCGATTTTTGTCTTTGCCGTGGATGATAACTATCAACTGGTCGTCAACGATTGGAACGGGTCAACCTGGCAGTGGGCTAACCAGGGACTGCCAGAGGGCTTTTCGTCACTGTCTCACCCATCGGCTGTTACGTACGCGAGCGGAGCGAATCAGATGATCTACGCCTTTGTCAGAGGAAACACCGGGGCGCTGGTCGTGAACTACTGGAATGGCTATTCGTGGAATTGGGCCGACCAAGGAGACATGTAAAACAGCGTTCACCCGGGAGAGCGCCATCGAATGAAGCAACAGCCGCAAAACCGCGCGTGGGCAGTTATTTCAAGGCATTGAGCCGCCCACGCGCCATTGCGGTGACGGGTGATATACTCAAAGGTGTAGCGCATTAGCTACAGCGCATGGTTCGTCGGCAATTGTCGTGGAAGCCAGGGGGCGTAGAGTCTTATCCTATAAAGCGGCCGGTTCCCCTACCGCGAGTGGCGAAATGGCCTCCAGGATGAGGACACTGAAGTCGCGGTCGACGTTCGCATCACTCGCCTCGCCGCCGGCAATTTCGGGGACTCGCGTCCTGTCGGCGATGGGGTGTCTGAATCGAGAATCAACTTTGGACTGGGGTACAGGATTTATTACGGAATCGACGGCGACGAGGTCATACTATTATGCGGCGGCGACAAATCCACCCAAGACGCGGACCTAACCCGCGCCAAAGAACACTGGAAAGATTACAAACGGCGGAATCGCGTCTGGAAAAGCCAGCGGAAGATGAACTAGAGGGGCTTATGGGTAGGTTAGCGGATCCCCAGTATTGTTCAAAGTATCTTTCCGCCGCCTTCCGCGAATCTGCGGGGACTTTCCTCGTAGCGCTACGTAATGCTGCGCGCGCGCAAAAAGGCATGACCAAGCTTGCCGCTGAAGCGGGAGTCAATCGCGAAAACCTCTATCGCATGCTGTCCGAGCGCGGGAACCCTCGGCTCGACACTCTGTGGGTGGTTCTGAAGGCGATCGGGCTACGCGTGTCACTGGAGCCGGCAGACACCCCGGCGTCGCCTCGATCAAACGCTATGGTCCTAGGAGATTCGTGAGCCGCAAAAGAATAATAAGAATACACAAGGATGGTAGAGGAGTCGCACAAGATTACATCCGGGCGCATATGTGAGCGAACCTCGCCGCCTCGAGTTCGACCCGCGCGCCCCAAGCACCAGCTGGAAAGCCTGCCCCTCAGCCCTGGCGAGCCAGCCCCTCGAAGTACTCCTCAAATGCCCTGAGCGCCTTGGTTACGTCTCTCGTACGCTCCCGCATGCCGAAATTTTGATCTATTCCTCTGAGCTCGATATCCGGTTTGTAAATCGCCGAGTGCTCCACCTTCCAAAAGAGGCCGGTCAGCATCGAGACAACCTGATATTCTCCCTTGACATTGTCGCTTTTCCGGCACTTGCCGCCGTATTTGAGCGCCAGAACGTCGCCGTCGTCTTCGACGGGGTCTGCAGTCCAGGAGGGGAAGACCCTGCGCAATTTGCTATCGATGTCCGCCAACCGGCCTCGCGGGAAGGCAAGGACGCGAACGCCAGCAAGATCGCTCAAGCCCGTGAGCGTATAAATCTCCGGCCGGCTCTCGTCGAAAGCCGCCCCCTCCTGGTGCGCCCGAAGCTTCTCGAGTGCGCTCTCGCAAGTCTTAACCCGGCACTCCACCGCCAATCGTTCGTGTCTCCTCAGCCCTGCGGAGATTAACCGAATGTGATACCTGATCTCAGCCTCAAGCCGCTCGGCAACACGGCGGATTTCCGGCAGAAGAGTGAAATACTCTTGTCGGAGACGATCCTCGACCGTGCGCTCAGCATCACCCAATGGAAGCCTCAACCGCGCGTCTCACCGATTCAGGCGGCTCCGAGGTGAAGTAGAACTTCCATTCCTTGTCGCCGGTATCATCTTGAATCCGCCGTTTGATTTCTTTATCGCTGTTCCCCTCAAGAAACGCCACGCTGAAGACTTTCTTGCTCTTCCGATTGAAGTAAACCCTTCGGTCGAAGTTATAGGCGAATCCGGCTTCGTCCAGAATCTGCTGCTTTTTGTCGAGCGGTCTCAATTCAATTTTCACTCCAACCTCCTGGCTCTAAATGTAGCGAATTCCGTACGCGACCGCCCTCAATCCCCCCGCGAATACTCCGGTTCCGCCTGCCGCGTCAGCGGCGCCAGCCGCTGGCTCCGGTAACAATACGCCGCCCCAATAAACGCCTTGAACAGCGGATGCGGCTCCAGCGGTTTACTCTTGAACTCCGGATGGAACTGGCAGCCCAGCATCCACGGATGCGCGGGTATCTCGCAGATCTCCACGTAGGTCTGGTCGGGCGTCTCGCCGGTGATGCGCAATCCGCAGGCCGTCAGCCGCTCTTCGTATTCCCGGTTGAATTCGTAGCGATGCCGGTGCCGCTCGCTGATCTCGCGCGCGCCATAAGCTTTCTGCGCCACGCTGCCCTCGGTCAGGCGGCACGGCCAAGCCCCCAGCCGCATGGTGCCGCCCAGGTCGTCGATGCCCTTCAACTCCCGCAGCTTGAAGATCACCCGGTGCGGCGTCCCCGGATTGAATTCGGTCGAATCCGCCTGCTCCAGGCCGCAGATATTGCGCGCGAACTCGATCACCATGGTCTGCATGCCCAGGCAGATGCCGAAGTACGGAACCTGGTTCTCCCGTGCGTAGCGAATGGCGTTCAGCATGCCGTCGATGCCGCGCTTGCCGAACCCGCCCGGCACCAGGATGCCGTCGTAGCCTTCCAACTGCCGGTCCCAGTCGGGCCCGTTCACGCCCTCGGCTTCGATCCAATTGATGTTCACCTTCAGCTGGTGCGCCAGGCCGCCATGCAGCAGCGCCTCCTTCAGGCTCTTGTAGGAATCCTCGTATTCCACGTACTTGCCCACCAGCCCGATCGAAACTTCGTCCATCGGATGCTGCATGCGGCCCAGCATGGCGCTCCAGTGGCTCATGTCCCGCGGCCGGCCGTCCAGTTTCAGCATCCGCACGATCATCTCGTCCACGCCTTCATCGGCGAACACCAGCGGCACCTCGTAAACCGATGGAACATCGCGCGCGGTCACCACGGCGCGCGGATCAACGTCGCAGAACAGCGCGATTTTGTCCTTCATGTCCGCTCCGATGGAGCGCTCGCAACGGCACAATAAAATGTCCGGCTGGATACCGATGGCCCGCAGCTCCTTCACGCTATGCTGCGTGGGCTTGGTCTTCAGTTCCTGCGCGGCCGCGATCCACGGCACCAGGGTCACGTGTACGAAGGCGCAGTTGTCGCGCCCCTGCTCGTGGCGCATCTGGCGGATGGCCTCCAGAAACGGCAGCGACTCGATGTCGCCGACGGTGCCGCCGATTTCCACGATCACCACGTCCACATCCGCCGCCACTTTGCGCATGGCGGCCTTGATCTCGTTGGTCACGTGCGGGATCACCTGCACGGTCTTCCCCAGATAATCGCCGCGCCGTTCCCGCGCGATGATCTGCTCGTAGATCCGGCCGGAGGTCAGGTTGTTCGCCTGCGTGAGCTTGGCGTGCGTGAAGCGCTCGTAATGGCCCAGGTCCAGGTCGGTTTCGGCGCCGTCGTCGGTGACGAAGACCTCGCCATGCTGGAACGGGCTCATGGTGCCCGGGTCCACGTTCAGATACGGGTCGAATTTCTGCAGGGTCACGCGTAGGCCGCGGCTCTCCAGCAGGCACGCGATGGAGGCCGCGGCAATGCCCTTGCCCAACGATGACACCACGCCGCCGGTCACAAATACGTATTTAGCCATATGGTTTCGCAAGTTCGATCGAAGCCTCGAACAGCTTCGACACACGTTCCAGATCCTCTGGCGTATCCACGCCCAGCGATTCGTAATCGGTCTCGACTACCCGGATGGAGTAGCCGTTCTCCAGCGCGCGCAACTGCTCCAGCCGCTCCGCCTGTTCCAGCGGTCCCACGGGAAGATCCGAATAGGCCAGCAGGAAATCCCGGCGGTATACGTACAGTCCGACATGTTTGTAGTGCGCTACCACCGCCCCGCGACCTTCCGAGCAGAGACCTTCCGAGCCGCGACCGTCAGGGAGCGGTATATAAGGTATCGTCGAACGCGAAAAATAGATCGCGTTGCCGGCCCGGTCCGTAACCACTTTCACCACGTTGGGATCGCCGATCTCGCGCGGATCTTCGATGCGCTTCTTCAGCGTGCCCATCATGATATCGTCGTCGTGCAGCAGGGGCAGAATAGCGGCGTCAATCGCGGCCGGATCGATCAGCGGTTCGTCGCCCTGGATGTTCACCACCAGTTCGGATGTATCGGAAGATGCCACTTCGGCCACCCGGTCGGTACCCGACAAATGGTCCGCGCGCGTCATACGCACCGGCGCGCCGAAGCTGCGCGCCGCGTCGGCAATGCGTTCATCGTCGGTGGCGATGGTGACGCCGGTCAGGTAACGGGCCTGGGACGTGCGTTCGAATACGTGCTCCAGCATCGATTTGGAGCCGATTCGAGCGAGAGGTTTGCCTGGGAAACGGGAAGAAGCGTAACGCGCGGGGATAACGCCCAAAATTTTACGGCGCACACGAGATTCTACCATAAAAACGCTGTGCTACACTCATGGAAGAAGGAAAGGCTGGGAAGCTGTGACAGGCCTGCGATTTAGCCGCGTGCTGGTGGTGGCCAGCGTCGTCGCCCTTCTCCGGATTTCCTTGGTTCCGGCTGACGGAAAGGCCGACGACAAACCTGGCGCGGACGCGCAGGTTTCCATCATTCCCCGCCCCAAAGCGCCGGTTCCGAGCGAGGTTCTGCCCAAAGGCAACATTCGGGTGGATACCACGCTGGTATTGATCCCGGTCACCGTTACCGACCCGCTCAACCGGTTCGTCACGGGGCTGGAAAAAGAGAACTTCCGCGTCTTCGAGGACAAGGTCGAGCAGGAAATCAAGCAGTTCTCGAGCGAGGATGCCCCGTTATCGGTGGGCGTGGTCTTCGATTGCAGCGGCAGCATGGGAAACAAACTGGAAAAATCGCGCCAGGCGGTGGCTCAGTTCTTCAAGACGGCCAATCCGGAGGACGAATTCTTCCTGGTGGAATTCAGCGATCGCGCCGAACTGGCGATCAAATTCACCACCAGCCTGGAGGAAATCCAAAACCGCCTGACTTTCACCCAGTCCAGGGGCAAGACGGCGCTGCTGGACGCGGTGTACCTGGCTTTGCACGAGACGAAGAAGGCCAGGAATGCGCGCAAGGCCCTCTTGGTCATCTCCGACGGCGGCGATAACAACAGCCGCTACACCGAAACGGAAATCAAGAACCTGGTGCGCGAAGCGGACGTCCAAATATATGCGATCGGAATTTTTGAGTCGGCGGCCACCCGCGGCCGGACCGCGGAGGAGTTGGCCGGTCCCAGCCTGCTGAGCGAGATCGCGGAACAGACTGGCGGACGGCACTTCCCGGTGGAGAACCTCAACGAACTACCCAACATTGCGGAGAAGATCGGTATCGAGTTGCGCAACCAGTATATTATCGGCTACTCTCCGAAGAACCTGGAAAGGAATGGCAAATACCGGCGGGTCCAAGTCAAGCTGGTGCAACCCCGCGGGCTGCCACCTCTCCGGGCGTTCTGGAGACTGGGCTACTATGCTCCTACCCAATAAAAGAATCCTGACATCGGCGCTGGGCGCCCTCGTGGTTTTTGGCCTTTGGGCGGCGGATACGCCCGGGCAAACTACGGTCATTCACGTGGACACGCGGCTCGTGGTCTTGCACGCCACGGTGATGGACAAGACCGGTCACCTGGTGGTGAACCTGCCGGAAAACGCCTTCCAGGTCTTTGAAAACGGCGTGCCCCAGCAGATCAAGGTGTTCAAGCGCGAAGATATCCCCGTCTCCATGGGATTAGTTATCGACAACAGCGGCAGCATGCGCGACAAGCGCGCCAAGGTCGAGGCCGCCGCCCTGGCGCTGGTCAAGGATTCCAACCCGCAGGATGAAGTCTTCATCGTCAATTTCAACGACGAAGCCTTCCTGGACAAAGAATTCACCAACGATGTGAAAGACCTGCAGGAAGGCCTGGCGCGCATCGATTCGCGCGGCGGCACGGCCATGCGCGACGCCATCCGCATGTCCATCGACCACCTGAAGGAAAAGGCCAAGAAGGACAAGAAGGTGCTGGTGGTGGTCACCGACGGTAACGACAACAGCAGCCTGATCAGCGCCGAAAACTTGGTCAAAGCCTCGCAAGACAGTGGTGTCTTGATCTATAGTGTGGGCCTGCTGAGCGAAGAGGAACGCCGCGAGGCGAAACTCTGCCGGCGGGCGCTGGAGCTGCTATCCTCGGTCACTGGCGGCGAGTCCTATTTCCCCAAGGACGTGTCGGACGTGGATCGCGTCGCCCACCAGGTGGCGCGCGATATCCGGAACCAGTACACGCTGGCGTACACGCCGGTAAATATTGCCTTGGACGGATCGTTCCGGCAGATCAAGGTCACGGCCAACGGGCCCAACCGGCCGACGGTTCGCACGCGTTCCGGCTACTATGCCACGCCCGACGGCATCGGCGCCACCGCTGCCGCGCGCAACGCCGGCAGCAATTGATGGCCCTGGTTCTCTGGCGCCTCACCCGCGGTTACCGGTTGGCGCCCTGGCGCAGTCCCTATCTCCGTTGGCGCATGGAAACCTATTGGGGCTTGCACGCGGATCAAATCGGGTTTGCCGATTTCTGGCGATTTGCCTGGCAGCGGCGGGGTGACCTGGTGCGGTATTTGCACTGGGCGCAACGGCAGGGGCGCACATGAGTCCTGCGGCGGACAATCCCGCCAACCGGGCCCTGGCGAACGCCACCAGCATTCGAGACGCCGGCCTGGCCATCTATTATGCTGAAACTCGCGAAGCGACTCGCGTTGGTCGCGTTGCTGATTGCCGGAGCCGGTACCGCCGCGTCACCGGTCCGGATCTTGATTGCCTACCACTCCCAGACGGGCAACACCGCCAAGCTGGCTGCCGCCGTACGCGAAGGCGCCGCGTCAGTCGCGGGAGTCGAGGTTCTGCTGCGCCCGGTCGAGGAGGCCGGCGCGCAGGACATCGCCAGATCCGACGGCATCCTGCTCGGCACGCCCGTTCATTGGGGTAACCTCTCGGCGGAGTCCAAGCGCTTTCTCGATCGCATGGGCGAAGTCTTCAGCAAAACGGGCAAGATGCTCGGCGAGGGCCGCACCGCCGGAGTGTTCTGCACCGCCGGCAGCATTTCTAACGGGCAGGAGATGGCGCGGCTGGCGGCCATCGCCGCCTTTCTGGACATGCGCTTCATCGTGATCGGCGGAGTCAACGACGAGGGGTTCGGTTCCCTGGGCCCGCAAGCCGTAACGGGCGGCTCACCACCGGGTGTGAACGACCGGGATCGCGCCGAGGCGCGGCGCTTTGGCGAGCGCTTTGCCCGCCTCACGCTGCAATTCCGCACAGGGGCGAAGCCGTAGGCCCCGGGTAACGATCAAATGCCGGCGTACCACGCGTAGCCACCTTCGGGCGACGCCGAGCCCAAGCCCTTGCCGAACCGTTTTATATCGTCTGTCACCGTCAGGCGCGTGATATATTTCACGTTCTTGTAGCCCAGTTGTCGCGGCACACGCAGGCGCAGGGGTCCGCCGTTGCCCACGGGAAGATCGCCGCCATTCATCCCGTAAGCCACCAGCGTCTGCGGATGCAAGGCATCGGCCATGTCCACGCTGTCCCACCAGCCGCGTTGCATGGAGTAGTAGACCACGTATCTCGCTTGCGGCAGAACCCCCACTGCGTCCAACACGTGGGATAACGGCACGCCGGTCCATTCGGCGATGTACGACCAGCCCTCTTCACAGGCCAGATGCGTGATCTGGCTGCTGGAAGGATAGCTTCTCAGCTCGGCAATCGAAAACGATGCGGGCCGGGCAACCATGCCATCCACGCCCAGCCGCCAGTCGGCGAAACCGGCATCCTGCAGGCGCCGGAATGGTTCGTCGGTGGGCGGCTCGCCGTTGGCGAACGGAGTTTTCGAAATCAGGCTGCGCGGAAACTCCCGCGCCATCGAGTGCCTCGTCAGGACCCGTTGCGCGGCATAGGTTAGCGTTTCGCCCAAACCGTAAAGGCCGCCGCCGTCGGGCGGAAGCAGTCCGTAACGCCGGGCCAGGCTGGCGCCCGCGGCCAGGCCCGATGCGCCCGCCGTCGCCGCCAGGCCGGTGGCGATCAGTTTGCGGCGTGAGAAACCGCTCATGTGCCCTCCATTTGTGTGTTCGCGCGGCCCGTGATCATCGCCCGCGTGCGTTTTCTGAATCCGGCCAGGCAAATCATGGCCACGTGAACCACCAGAAACAATAAAAGGAATAGCGAGACGAAGAAATGAATCGTGCGCGCGGATTGCTGTCCGCCCAACACGGCCACCGCGCCTGGAAACACCGAAGCGATCGCCGGGGACATCGCCAGGCCCGTCCAGATGACCAGGGGGAACAGAACGAAGATCACCAACAGATAGGCGATCCTCTGCAGCGCGTTATACGACCAGGCTTCCGTCTCGGGCGGCCGCTTGAAGCGCACATGGTCCGCGATCACCGCCCGCAGCGCCCGCGGCGAAAGATCGCCCCCGCCGGGAATGAGATTCCTCCGCAAATGCCCTGTCAGCAAACTGGAAATGGCATACAGCAGGCCGGTCAGCACCGCCACCCACGCCGCTTCAAAGTGGAGATACCGGCTCCAGCCGTTCTGGTCCGGCAGCACATAGCCGTAGCCGGTCGGCACCAGGGACCGCGAAGCCGGAATCGGCAATTTGAACAGCGGAGCGGTCAACACGTTGCCGGCCTCGCCCCAATAGAAGCGCGGGTGCGAGATCAGGATTTCAACGCCGGTGACCAGCAGCGCAACAAAGCACAGGGTGGTGATCCAGTGCGTCACGCGCACCAGGGCAGAGTGCCGCGAAATAACCGCCGTGCCTTCCACACGAGAATCATATCATCCCCGTAAAGCGCCGTCACGCGTCGGCGCAGTTCTGGCTGTGCCCCTACCGCAACCCGGCGGCGGCATCCTCGATCATCGCCGCCTCCTTCTCCAGCACTTTACCCACGCGCTCGATCTGCTCATCGGCCTCCTTCCAGTGCTTCTGCTCGATGGCTTCCCGCACGCCCGGCAAAGTCTTCACGCCGTAGCCCGTATAGAAACCCGGCGCGTAGATCTGGTTCTCAAACCAGGGCCGCCCGGGCAGCCCGTCGGGCAGCGTCAAACCACGCTCCGCCTGGATCAGCTTCCCGTTCACGGCCTCCAGGCCGGCCTTGCCCAGATTGGCCTTCTGCGCGGCTTTGTCGTAGCCATCCGCCGCGCGCGTGAGCGCCGCCATCCCGTTTTCGAGCGGCGCCCAATTCAAGAAGGGTGGCTGCGTCTCGGCCGGCGGCGGCACCGACGTCTTATGCGGATCGGCGGTCGCGCTGAAAACGCCTTCCTCGATCTCCTTGTTGCGTTCGCGGATTTCGTCGCTCTCGGTCTTCCACAGCTTCTGCACTTCATCCCCGTACCGGCGGACAGTCGCCGCGAAGTTGGTGAAATCGTACGGCAGCAGATCGGCGTCCGCAAACCGCATCATGGCCGTGCCGGCGGTCTGCGCCAGCGCCCGCCCATAAATGAAATCGCCGTCCGCGAAATGCGTGTACCAGTAAAAATCGTCGTACACGGAATGGTAGATGCCGCCGCCATCCTCGCCGCCGAAGCCCAGGTTCAGCGAGGCGATCCCCAGGTGGTCCACGAAAGCCGTGTAGTCCGAGCCGGAGCCCAGCGCGCTGATGCGCAGATCCGGACTCTTGCGCACTTCGTCGCGCTCGGCCGCAGGCGTGCGGGCAATGCGCGCCAGTTGATCGCGCTTCCACACCGGCATTTTCTTTTCCGGATCTTCGATGTCGCGCGCCACGCCATTGATGAATTTTTCGAGCGAGTGCGAGCCGCCCACGAACAGCACGCCGCGGCCGTTGGAATCCGAGTTGATGTACATGGCCGCGTGACGCCGCAATTCCTGGTCATGCTCCTCGGCCCACTCCGTCGAGCCCAGCAGCCCCTCCTCCTCGCCATCCCACACGCAGTAAATAAGGGTGCGCTTCGGTTTCCATCCCTTCTTCGCCAACTCCGCAAAAGCGCGCGCTTCTTCCATCAGGGCCACCGTGCCCGAAATGGGATCTTCGGCCCCGTTCACCCAGGCATCGTGATGGTTGCCGCGCACGATCCACTCATCCGGATACGGCGCGCCGGGAATGCGCGCCACCACGTCGTAAATCTTTTTCATGTCCCAGTTGAATTCCAGCTTCAGGTGGACGCGCGCCGGGCCGGGGCCAATGCGATAGGTGATGGGCAGCGCGCCGCGCCACGTTTCCGGCGCGACCGGCCCGGTGAGCGCCGCCAGCAGCGGCTGCGCGTCACCGTACGAGATCGGCAGCACCGGGATCTTGGTCAGCGTCTTTGCGTCTTTGATGGCCAGGCGCTTGGCATTGGCGTCGGCGCCGATCCCGGGTGTCAAAGGGTCGCCCGGGTAAACGGGCATATCCATCACGCTGCCGCGCTGCACGCCGTCCTTCGGCCGGTAAGGACCCTGCGGGAAGACTTCGCCTGCATAGTAGCCGTCTTCCTTCGGGTCGGAATAGATGATGCAGCCGATCGCGCCGTGCTCCGCCGCCACCTTGGGTTTGATGCCCCGCCACGAGCCGCCATAGCGCGTAATCACGATCGCCCCTTTCACCGACACTCCCAGGCGCGCGAGCTGCTCGTAGTCTTCGGGCACGCCGTAGTTGACATACACCAGCGGCGCGGTCACGTCGCCGTCGATGGAGTAGGCATTGTAGGTCGGTAGTTGCTCGTCGTGCTGGCCGGAGGTGGGATCGCCGGGCACGGTGGGTTCGGCCAGCTTGGCGGTGAAGTGCTCCGGCGCCACCAGTTCGAGCGCCCGGCTCTTGGGACTGGGGAAGAGCACCTCAAACGTTTCGATGTGCGCGTCCAGTCCCCACCCCTTGAACTTGGCCAGCATCCATTCGGCGTTGTCCTTATCGTAGGGCGAGCCGACGTGATGCGGACGCGCCGACAGCCGCTGCATGTAATCGTGCAGGTTCTGGGTGCTGGGGATGGCGCGGAACTGTACCTCCCAATCGTGCTCGGCCCGCGCCGATTCCGCGGAGTAGCCGCGCGGCACGGGAGCATCGGCGGCCGGCGCGAGTGCGGCGCCCAGGAGCAAGGTCAGACAGGCCAGGTGCGGTGTGATCTTCATGAAGCAAAGCATAACAGAGGCCAGCGCCGTGGGGCAGGCGCTCCGCCTGCGGCGGCCTCTCAGGCCGCCTTCTTCCGGTTCACAATTTCAGTACTCGATAGATCACGATGAACGGCAGCGGAGGCAAGGGTAATTCCCGCGTCCCCTCCATTCGCCCGCGCCGTCCCTGATACGGATGGGGGCCGAGCGCGCCGGTTGTCTGCCCGGATGTGATCGAAAATCTGCTGGAGATCCACAGCCGCGGCCGGTGACCAACGAATCTGCATTTCTAGGGCTGGAACATCCTCCCCAAGCGCTCGCCGGCTTCCTCATGGCTGAGAAATTCCCCCCGGTCGAGTTGGTCAAGACTGGTCTTCACCTTCTGCCGAAGCCATATATCGTGGTCAAGATAGTGCTCGACGAGCTGTTGCACGTATTGGTCCGCGCCAGCCGGGATTTCCTGCAGTTCCGGGGTAAAGAAAACCGAGGCCGCCGACTGTTCCAACCGCCGCTGTGTACAATCGTCAGCTTCAGGTTTTATCTGCGTTCATCTGCGTTCATCTGCGGCCATATCGGGTTTTGGTCCGCCGGTACCTGGAACACCGGATTCGACGCCACTACTTGCCCCCCAGAATCTCCCCGTGCGGCTTGCCCTGCGCGATCTCCTCGTACGCGTCCTTGGCCTGCGTAGCCAGGCCGTCCCCCACCCAGTTCTTGACGCTCGCGGGCAGTTGCAGTTTATCCAGATCCGCCGGCTTGCCGCCCTTATCCACCGCGGACTGCACCGCCTTGCGCAACTCCACCATGAATTGCGCCTGCCCGGCCATGACTTCCGGCCCGCCCGGCACGCCGTGCCCCGGCAGCACCGTCTTCACCTTCAGCTTCCGCGCCGCGCGCACCACCTCCGGCCAGTTGCCGATGTTCCCGTCGGCCGTGTAGTTATAAGGACCGTTCACGATCGCGTCGCCCGTGCAGAGTATCTGCTCCTTCGGCAGGTAAACGAAGCCATCCCCGCGCGTATGCGCCCAGCCGAAGAAATGGAACTCCACCTTGCGCGCGCCATCGTCCAGCACGAACAGGTTGTCGTTGAAGGTCTGTTTGGGCGGCTCCACGCTGGCCCGGTGCATGTCGGCCACGTCCTTGCGCTGCTTGGCCGTCTGCTGCCAGCGGGCCGGCTCGTAGCGTTTCATTTCTTCGGCCACGCCGCGATAAGCCAGCGTGGTGGCCCCCGCCTCCGTCCACACGGCGTTGCCGTAGGAGTGGTCGCCGTGATGGTGCGTGTCGAAGACGTACTTCACCGGCTTCGACGAAACCCGCTTGACGTCCGCCATGGTGGCGCGCGCGCCGCTCGGGAAGTTGGCGTCCACCACGATCAGGTAATCTTTCATCTCGATCACGATATTGTTGCAGTGCCCCAGGTTCTTCAAGTCGCCCTCCCGGAACCA
Organism: Bryobacterales bacterium; assembly: GCA_963707465.1. GTDB lineage: Bacteria > Acidobacteriota > Terriglobia > Bryobacterales > Bryobacteraceae > Bog-159. The sequence continues at coordinate 458,792 of CAVPQK010000027.1, read as the reverse complement.
CACGCCGGGCGCGATTTGCGCGATGGTCTCGGGGGTGGCGTCGGTGCGTGACACGAAGAAAGCCAGCCCAGCCAGCGCGACGAAGAACGAGAGGATCACGGAACGTTTGCGCATTTTCACCAGTTTACATCATGCGACAATGAGGCATGGCCACCACGCTCGTATCGGTCGACGAGTATCTGCGCACGAGCTATCCCGATGGCCACTGCGAATACGGCGACGGCGAAATCGTGGAGCGGAATTTGGGCGAAATCGATCACGCCAGCTTGCACCGGATCATCACCGTTCCCCCACACCTGGTCGTAGAAGTCTTATCGCCCGACGATCGGGCCGGCGCAACCCAGCAAGAAATCGACGACTATCTGGCGTTCGGCATTCCGTACGTATGGGTCGTGAATCCGGAGACCGGGCGCGGATACGTCCACACCGCCGAAGCGGCCCGCGAAGCCAAAGATGGCATTCTGCGCACTGCGGATCCCGCCACCGAGCTGCCGCTCCACGAACTGCTCGGCAAATGACGCCGGCCCGAAAGCCGCCCCAGAGCCGGACGGTGCTCCTTGGGCTCCTCCTGGCCGTCGCCGCGCTGGTGTTCTTCGCCTGGCTCGCGGACGAAGTGGTCCACCGGCGCACGCAGCCTTTCGACGACCACATTCGCATGCTGGTGCACGCGCGCTCCAGCCCGGCCCTGACCGCGGTGATGCGCGGCCTCAGCATGATCGGTGAGCCCTGGTTTCTGTTCGTCCTGGGTGTGCCGGCCGTCGTCTGGTTTGTGTGGAAGGGCTGGCGCCGCACCGTGTTCTTGTTCGCCATCACCGTGGCCGGCGCCGAAGTCATCGACCAGTTATTGAAGCTGATGTTTCACCGGCCGCGCCCGGCCACATTTTTTTCCCTGACCGAACCCATGGGCTACAGCTTCCCGAGCGGCCATGCCCTGGTATCGTGCGCGTTTTTCGGTGGATTGGCGGTCTTCGCGGCCTCGCGCACCGGCAGTCGCGCGCGCCGCTGCCTCTATTACATTCTGGCGGCGTTATTGATCGCCGCGATCGGCTACTCGCGCATCTATCTGGGTGCGCACTATCCCAGCGACGTCGCGGGCGCATATGCCGCCGCGGTCGTTTGGCTGTTTAGCGTGGCGTGGCTGCGACGGTGATTGCCCCTTCCGAGGCCGACGCCACCAGCGCCACGTATTTCGCAAACACGCCCGAGGTATAGCGCGGCGCGGGCGGCTTCCACCCCGCCAGCCTCTCGCGCATGATTTCCGGCGCTACTTCCAGGTTCATCGTTCCGGCGCTCACATCGATCGCGATGGAGTCGCCTTCGCGCACGGCCGCGATCGGTCCGCCATTGAATGCTTCCGGCACCACATGCGCCACCATGAAGCCGTGCGTCGCGCCGCTGAAGCGCCCGTCCGTGACCAGCGCCACGCTTTCGGACAAACCCTCGCCCACGATCGCCCCGGTAACGCCCAACATCTCGCGCATCCCCGGACCTCCGCGCGGCCCTTCATAGCGGATCACCACCACGTCGCCCGGCTTGATCCCTCCGCCCGTCACCGCGCTCATGGCGTCCTCTTCGCGATCGAAAACGCGCGCGGGGCCGCGGTGCTCCATCCGCTCGTGCCCCGCGAGTTTGATCACGCAGCCATCCGGCGCCAGCGATCCGCGCAGAATGGCCATGCCGCCGCGCGGCTTGAGCGGCTTCGCCAGCGGCCGTACCACTTCCTGCCCCGGAGTTTCATGCGCATCCGCGGCTTCCGCGGCGAAGGTGCGCCCCGTGCACGTCACCGCCGAGCCATCCACGTAGCCGCCTTCCACCAGGCGCTGCGCGATCACCCCGATGCCGCCGGCCTTGTCCACGTCCACCGCCACGAACCGCCCGCCGGGCTTAATGTCCACCAACACCGGAGTGCGGCGGCAGATCTCCTGGAAATCGTCGATCTCGAGCGCCACCCCCGCCTCCCGCGCCATCGCCAAAAGGTGCAGCACGGCGTTGGTCGAGCCGCCTGTGGCCGCCACGCCCGCGATGGCATTCTCGAAAGCCGCGCGCGTAGCGATCTCGCGCGGCCGCCGGTTATGTCGCACCGCGTCCATCACGATCTCGCCGCAGCGGAAACTCACAGCGTTCTTGCGCGCGTCCACCTGCGGCACCGCGGCGGTTCCCATCGGCGACAGGCCGATCAGTTCCATCACCGTGGCCATGGTGTTGGCCGTAAACTGGCCGCCGCAAGCCCCCGCGCCGGGGCAGGCGTGGTTCTCGATCTCCAGCAATTCCTGATCGCTCATGCGCCCGGCCGCGTTGGCGCCCACGGCCTCGAAGACATCCTGAATGGTGATGTCGCGGCCGTTGTGGCGTCCCGGCAGAATCGATCCGCCATACAGAATGACGCTGGGCACATTCAGCCGCAGCAGCGCCATGGCCGCGCCGGGGATAGTCTTGTCGCAAGCCACCAGCGCCACCATGCCGTCGAACATGTGGCCGCGCGCCACCAGCTCGATGGAATCGGCGATCACTTCGCGGCTCACCAGCGACGCTTTCATGCCCTCGGTGCCCATGGTCACCCCGTCGCTGATGGCGATGGTGTTGAACTCCATGGGAGTGCCGCCGGCGGCGCGGATGCCTTCCTTTACTTTTACCGCCAGCTCGCGCAAATTGTAGTTGCACGGCATGGTTTCGATCCAGGTGTTGGCCACCCCGATGATCGGCTTGGCCAGGTCCGCATCGGTGAACCCGATGGCCTTCAGCATGGCCCGCGCCGGCGCCCGGTCACGGCCTTGAGTGATGGTGTAGCTGTCTAATGGCATGTTCTACCGTTTAGCTTAACGGATTCGCCGCGGGACGTGCGTCAGGTTCTTGCTCGTTTTATCCGCGTTCATCGGCGTTCATCTGCGGCCAAATATGCTTTTCCTCCCCGACCCCACCCCGCCGTAGCCGCCGATGCTACACTCCAAAGATGAGGCTGTGCGCAGGACCGCTCGCGGCCGCCCTCCTGTGCGCCTTCCCTCCGCCCTCCGCCGCGGCCACCGAAGCCCCGCGCTGGCAAAAGATCCAATCCCCGAACTTCGAGCTGTTCACCACCGCCGGCGAGCGCAACGGCCGCGAGGTCGCCCGCCACTTCGAGCAGGTGCGCGCCTTCTTCCTGGAGGCCATGGGTCTCGGCTCGAAATCCGGCCCGCCCGTGCGCATCGTAGTCTTCCGCTCGGATAAAGAGTTCGCGCCCTACGCGCCCAACGATTTCGCTGCGGCATTCTACCTGGGCGCGGAGGATCGCGACTACATCGTCATGAAAAGCGCCTCCAGCGATCACTTTCCAGTGGCCGTGCACGAGTACACTCACCTGTTAGTAAAGCATTCCGGAATCAAGGTGCCCGTGTGGTTCAACGAAGGGCTCGCCGAGCTTTATTCCAACTTGAAGCCGTTGGGCGGCAAGATAGAAGTGGGCGATATCATCGTGCCGCACCTCCTGCTCTTGCAGCAATCCAAGTGGATCGACTTACCCACCCTGCTGGCCGTCGATTACAACTCGCCGCTATTCGGGAAGACGCATGCCGGGCTGTTCTACGCCGAGAGCTGGGCGCTGGTGCACATGCTATACCTGGGCGCGGATTACCGTCCCAGGTTGCCCGCCTTGCTCGAAGGCATCAAGACCGGCGCCCCCGCCGCGGACACATTCCGGAAGGCTTACGGCAAGCCGGTGGAGCAGGTGCAGAAAGATCTGGAATCGTACCTGCGCCGCGCCAGCTTCAATGCATCTCTGTTCAATACCAGGCTGGCCAAAGCGGTGGACGTGCCCGCCGTCAGCGACTCCAGCCAGCTCGAAGCCGGCCTGGTGCTGGCGGAAATCCTGGCGAATCTACGGGACAAGGCCGCCGCCGCGCGCGAGATGTACAACGGGCTGGCACGCGACAACCCCAAAGACTGGCGTCCCGAGCAGGGGCTGGCGCGTCTCGGCTTGCGCGAAGGCCACCGCCCGGATGCTCTGGCGCATTACGCGCGCGCCGCCGAGCTCGGCAGCACCAACGCCAAAATGTATCTCGACTACGGGCGTCTGCTGCGCGCGGCAGACCAGCACGCGGAGGCCGCCGTGATGCTGAAGCGCGCCACCGAGATCGACCCGGACGACCGCGACGCGCGCCTGGAACTCGGCTATGCCTACGTGCTGGCGGACAATCACGCCGAAGCTCTCGCGCAATTCCAAATGGTGAAGCAGGTAAACGAGGAACAGGCTTTCGGATACTTCCACGCCATGGCCTACGCATACTACCGCCTGGGCCGCAAAACGGAGGCCCGCGACGCCATCGCCCGTTGCCGGAAATACGCCAAGAGTACCGAAGAAATCAACCGCCTGGACGATCTGGAGGACTCGATCGACTATGTGCCGCGCATACCCGTGCTCCGCGCGGACGGCGAGGATCCCGATGCGCCGCCCAAGCTGAAGCGCCGCGAAGCGCTGGCGATCGCCGAGGGCACCCTCAGGCAGATCGATTGCCTGGAGGGAAAAATACGCATGCGCATCGGCGTGGGCACCGATTCAATGTCATTCGCCATACTGGACCCCGGTTCGGTTGCAGTGCGGGATGGCGCGAGCCTCGATTTCACTTGCGGTCCGCAAAAACCCAGGCGCATCCGCATCGAGTACGAAGCCAGGGAGGATGCCATTCCGGGCACGTTGGGCGTGGTTCGTACCATCGCGTTTCCGGAGTGACACGTCGCACAAAAAGAAAAACCGGCGGGTGCTCGGAGGAGCGCGCCCGCCGGCCGGCTCCACATCCGTTGGAGTGGGGCCTAACTTGAAAGGGGTCGCTTACAATTAGTAAGACGCAAAGAACCGCGGTAGAGTTGCAATCGGATTGTAACGCATCGTCCATCACCGCATGTAGAACAGGCTCAGGCGCGGCAACCCCGCCTTTTCCAAGAGGTTGCGCTCCAGGTACTGTTTTTCCAGCATGGCCAGATGTTCCGCGCTCATCTTGGAACGATACGGGCGGAGTTGTGCGTCCAGATCCCGTCGCGCATCGAGCAACTGCTCTTCGCTCTGGCGGCTGCGCGCGGCGGCGATCGCCTTTTCCTCCAGCACGGTGAGGCGCCGCTCCAAGTCTTCCAGGTCCTGGTAATGCGTCTCCGCTTCCGCGCCCAGGCGTTCCAGCGCCGACGCGATTTCGCCGTAGTCTGCGCCCGCCTCGCGCACCGCCGCCGCATTGCGCGCCAGATACTCGCGCAAATCGTCCAGCGGAAACGGCGGAGCGGATTCGCGCGCGGCAGGTCGCGTTCCGGCCATCACCTGCGCCTCCGTCAACACCGCCTGCGCGCAGAACGCCAGCGAATTCACCATTTGGGTTTTCTTCTTGCGGCCGCGCCACTTCTCGAACGCCATGTCGATGCCGCGCAGCACCGCTTCCAGCGGCACATCCGCGTTCTTCCAGCTTTCGATCAGCGCCCAATCGAGCGGCGACAAAAGAAACAGACTCGTCCCGCGCACCTGCTGGAAGTGCGTTTCAATTTCGGTGAAATAGTTGAAGTAGTTGTAAATCCAGTCGTCGTTCACTTCGCGGCATTCCGTTCCCAGATGAGTTCGAGGCCCGCCAGCGTCAGGTGCTCGTCGATATGTTTCAGGTGCCGCGACCCGCGCGCGATCAGCGCGGCCTGCCCGCCGGTGGCGATCGCCTGCGTCCGCGGGCCCAGCTCGGCGATCAGCCGGTCCAGGATTCCGTCGATCATCCCCAGTGCCCCGTAGTAAAGTCCGGAATGCATGCTAGCCACGGTGTTGGTGCCAATCACCGCCGCCGGCTCGCGAAAATCTACCATCGGCAGCCGCGCCGTTTTGCTGAACAGCGCTTCGATCGAGATGCCGATCCCGATCGCAATCGCGCCGCCCAGATACTCGCCGTCCGCCGATATGCAGTCGAAGTTCACCGTGGTGCCCAGGTCCACCACCACGCTCGGCCCCCCATATTTATTCAGCGCCGCCACGGCGTTCGCCAGCCGATCCGCCCCTACCTGGTTGGGATCGTCATAGCGGATGGCCATCCCGATGTCGGTCTGCGGCGTCACGAACATGGGCTCGATGCGGAAATAGCGCTGCGCCATCGCGGCTAAGTTGGAATCGAGCGACGGGACCACGCTGGCGATGATGATGCCGTCCACGCCGGGCGAATCGAGCGATGCCAGCGCGAACAGGTTGCGCAGCAGCACGCCCCATTCGTCGGCGGTCTGCCCGTGCACGGTACGCAGCCGCCATTGGCTGACCAGCCGGCGCTGGTCGAATGCGCCGATCGTGATGTTGCTGTTGCCGACGTCGAGGGCGAGTAGCATTATGCTGGGCGGACTCCTCCAGCGAGTATAAGCGATTCCGAGCCGTCGTCCGCGCGCAATCTCAGGAAGCCGCAAGGATCGAGACCAGCGGTTGTGCCGGTCACGATGCCGCCCGGCCGCTCCACGCGCACCCGCCGCCCGCTCGCGTAGCTCGAGTGCCGCGTAAACTGGTCCAGGATCATCTGCCGTCCGCCCTCCATCAGCATGCGGCAAAAGCTGTCGATGGCGAGCAGCAGGCCGATGAGCAACTCCTCGCGCGAATGCGGGCGCCCCGAAGCGATCCGCAGCGAAGTGGCTTCGCCGGCGATCTCCGGCGGGAAGACCGGATGATTGACGTTCACGCCCAGGCCCGCGATAGCTACCGAATCCACCAGTTGCACCAGGATGCCGGCGGTCTTCCGATCGCCCAGCATGACGTCGTTGGGCCAGCGCAGATCCGGCTGCAGATCGGTCGCGCGCGCGATGGCCTCCGCGGTGGCCAGGCCCAGCGCCAGTGTCACCACGGGCAGCGCATCCGGCGGCAGCGGCAGCCGCAGCACCACGGAGACGTACAGCCCCGCGCCCGGCTCCGAATGCCAGGAGTGGCCGTGCCTGCCCTGGCCTGCGGTCTGTTCCTCGGCAACCACGGCCGTTCCCGAAGGATGCCCCGCGGCCGCCAGCGTAGCGGCCTCGTGCATAGTGGAAGTGATGGACTCAAAAAACGAAATCTGCCGGCCGGGAAGCCGCCGCCGGACCAATTCGATGTTGAGAGCGCGCTGCGTGTCCATGTTAATACTCCGGTGCTTCAAAGCCGCAAACGATCCGTTTCCACTCAACCCGTGCCTTCTGAAAATTAACCAAAATACAAACGGCCAGCCCAGACGCTCTCAAATAGTTAAGACATTGAGCCGTATGTTCGTTACCTAAGTGATCGACGCATTTAAGCTCGATCACCAGGGAGTCCTCGACAAGAATATCGGCAAAGTAGTCTCCCACCGGATAGCCCTTATAGGTCACTTTGAAGGCGGCTTGAGGCGTAGCTCGAATGCCCCGCAGGGCCGATTCCCGAAGTAGAGCCCGTTCATAAACCTTCTCCAAAAACCCAGCCCCCAAAGCATTAGAAACCTCAAAAACCGCCCCAAGGACCTGTTCGGTCAAAGAATAAGGACATCTGCGTTCATCTGCGTTCATCTGCGTTCATCTGCGTTCATCTGCGGCCAATAAATGTGTTGCCGTATCCCCCCAGACTTCTCAAAGCTTTTATTATCCCCCGATGATCCGCTTGCTAAACTGAATAAACATGGCGGCAAACCTCGCACCCATCCCCAGCCTCGCCGGCGCCGCCGCCGATCTGCCCGGCATGCGCGAATGCCTCCAGTGGTTCACCCGCGAAAAGCAGTGGATCAACGATATTCACCTCCAGCTTTGCCGCGTCCCCGCCCCCACTTTCCTCGAACAACAGCGCGCCGAATGGATCGTCGTCCAATTCCGCCATCTCGGCTGGGACGCCCAAATCGATCGCGCGGGCAACGTCGTCGCCATGTCCGCTCCGCACGCCGAAGGCCCCTACGTGGCGCTCACCGCGCACCTCGATACGGTGCTCGCCCCGCGCGTCAAGGAAGACATCGGCACCGAGCCGGACGGCCGCTTTCGCGGTCCCGGCATCTCCGATAACGGCGCAGGCCTCGCCGCCCTCCTGGCCATCGCCCGCGCCCTGAAAGTCTGCCCGCCCGTCGAAGGTTGGCACGCCGACCTGCTGCTGGTCGCCAACGTCGGCGAGGAAGGCGAAGGCAATTTGAGCGGCATGCGTTACCTCTGCAAACAGTCGCCGCTCGGCCGCAAGATCGCCGCTTTTCTGGTGCTCGATGGCGCTTCCACCGATCACATCACCAACCGCGCCTTGGGCAGCCGCCGCTTTGAAGTCACCTTCACCGGTCCCGGCGGCCATAGCTGGAGCGATTACGGCGTGGGCAACCCCGTGCACGCCCTCAGCCGCGCCATCTCCCAGTTCGCCGACGCGCGCCTCGACGGCCCCACCAAATCCAGCGGCTCCCCCAAGTCGAGCATCAATGTCGGATTCATCGAAGGCGGCGCCAGCGTCAACGCCATCGCCCCGCTGGCCCGTGCCAAAGTCGATATCCGCTCCGAAAGCAACGAGAAGATGGACGAACTGGTCGATCTTCTCACCAGCGCCGTCGAGCGCGCGCAGGAAATTGAAAATCAGCGCGCCACCGGCGGCAAAGTCGCCGTCAAGATTCGCGAGATCGGCGCGCGCCCCGCCGCCAACCTGGCCGAGCACTCTCCCATCCTCGCCTATCTCCGCGCCGTGGATAGCCACCTCGGCATCCGCTCCCATCTGGACTGCGCTTCCACCGATGCCAACATTCCCATGTCGCTCGGCGTTCCCGCCATCTCCATCGGCGCTGGCGGCCACGGCGGCGGCGCGCACACTGCCCAGGAATGGTTCAAGCCCGAAGGCCGCGACCTCGGTTTGAAGCGCATTCTGCTCACTCTCTGCCTGCTGTTGCGCGATCCTCAGTTGACGGCCGCCCCGCAGTGAAACCATTTCCGGTCCAGCGCCGCGCCGAAGCCGCGCTCGTCGTCAACACCCTCATCTGGGGCTCGACCTTCGTCGTCGTCAAGCAGGCCTTGCACGATGTCTCGCCCATCCTTTTTCTGGCCTTGCGCTTCACCTTGGCCTCCGCTGTGCTCCTGGTCCTGTTCCGCGGTTCCTGGAGCCATCCCCGCAATCCGCGCTGGTCGCTAACCGGAGGCGCGCTCGCCGGCATCTTTCTCTTCTCCGGATACGCTTTCCAAACCATCGGCCTGCAATTCACCACCGCTCCGAAATCCGCGTTTCTTACCGGCCTCACCGCCGTCATGACCCCGCTGCTCGCCGCTGCCGTCTATCGCAAGATGCCGCGCGCCATGGAAATTGCCGGCGTCCTGCTGGCCACTTGCGGCATGGCCCTCATGACCCTGCCCGCATTCACCGGCGTCGCGCTGGTCATGAATCGCGGCGATCTGTTAACCATCTGCTGCGCGGCCTGTTACTCCGCCCACATCCTGGTGCTGAGCCGCTATTCCGCCACCGCCAGCTTCGAATTGGTGTCCATCGCCCAGATCGCCATTTCCGCGCTGCTGGCCTGGTCGCTCTTCCGCGGCATGGAAGCGCCCCACATCCGTTGGACCCCCGGCGTCTTGGCGGCCATCGTGGTCACCGGCGTTTTCGCCACCGCGCTGGCTTTCACCTTCCAGGCCTGGGCGCAGCGCTACACCACCTCCACCCGCACCGCCCTCATCTTCATGCTCGAACCCGTCTTCGCCTGGATCACTTCCTATTTGCTCACCGGCGAAACCCTCTCCGCCCGCGCCGCCGCCGGCGCCGCCCTGATCCTGGCCGGCATCCTCACAGTCGAACTAAAACCCTAGCCCCGTGGCGCAGGCCCTCGGCCTGCCGCGCTGGCACTCCTGCCAGCGCAGGCGAGCGCTGCTCGCCCGCGCCCCCCATGAAACGAATCCTCGCGCTGTGCGCGGCGGCGGCGACAGCCCTTTCCGCGCAGACCTTCACCGGGCTGTACAGCTTCGACGTCGCGGACGGCGCGTACCCCCAGGCCGCGCCAATCCAAGCCACCGACGGCAACTTCTACGGCACAACTTCGGGCGGGGGCACAGGCGTTTGCAGCCTGACAAATGGGTGCGGCACAATCTTCAGAATCACCCCTGGTGGCGCGCTGACCACGCTATACAACTTCTGCTCCCAAACCGGTTGCGCGGACGGCTCCGGCCCCGCGGCCGGGCTGGTCCAGGCCGCCGGTGGGTACCTCTACGGCACAACGTATAGTGGCGGGGCCCACAACGGCGGAACGGTCTTCAAAATCACCCCGAGCGGAACGCTGACGACCATTTACAGCTTCTGCTCGCAACTCGGCTGTGCCGATGGCAAGGAATCCTCGGCGACCCTGATCCAGGGTACCAGTGGCGACTTCTACGGGACAACCCAGAGCGGCGGGGCCTATGGCAACTATGGGACGGTCTTCAAAATCACCGCAACTGGCGCCCTAACAACGTTATCGAGCTTCACGGGTTCGGCCACCGACGGCAACCTCTACGGGACCACCCAAGGCGGCGGGGTCGACAACGACGGCGCCGTCTTCAGCCTGTCCGTGGGCCTCGGCCCGTTTGCAGAAACGCTGCCAACCTCCGGCGAGGTCGGCTTCGTCGTCAAAATTCTGGGCACCGATCTGACCGGCGCCACCACCGGCGCGGTCCAGGTGGTAACACCCGCCGGCACGCTCTCCAGCAACCTCCCCTTCCGCGTGCTATAAAACGTGGGGCAGGCTCTCAGCCTGCAGCGGCCTCTAAGGCCGCCAGATTCTCCTCTTCGGGACACCGCCGGCTACGGCTGGAAACTGGCTGCCCGTGAAGGCGGCGGGATTAATAGACCTGGAAGACGAAGCTAAACCTACTCCTTGCCCGCCGGCGGACCCGCGGTCTTCGTCGGCATCGGGAACCTGATTCCCCCGCTGTTGAACCCGTTCCCGATAATCGTACTTTGTCCGAGTGCGTCAGTCGCTTCCGTTTCATGAATCGCCTCTATTTAGTATTTCAGGCCTTTTCGCCGCAAACACTCACCCAAAAACCGGCGTCTTATCGGCGTTCAGTCGCGGTAGGGACGTCCGTTACCGAACGCCCCCCGCACAGATCCGTACGGGCGCACTTTAGCGCATACGGCTCCTACCTTGAGTGTCTGGCGTCAAACCGCACCCCAGGTTCCGGATGCAGAATCCGCGGCAGGGGTAGATAGCGATCCACAATCGAGCCGAAGCGCTCCCAAGGAAGGCGATGTCGTTGGCTGCGTCGCCGCAGCGCCGCCAGCCACGCGCGCGCCACCTCCCGTCGAAACGTCCGCAGCGCCACGAAGTTCCCCGGTACCGCGTGATAGTTGAAGTAGCCCTGCACCACCGACCGCAGCCAGTCCCCCGTCTCGGCGATCCGCGCATGCCAGCGCCTGCGAAGCTCCTGCCGTACCGCTTGCAGTTTGCTCCGCAATCGCTTCTTGACCGTCCGCCGCTGGACCGTGAACCAACCGCCCTTCCGGGTCTTCCCGCAAATATGCGTAAATCCCAGAAAATCGAAGGTCTCGGGTTTGCCCTCGCCTCTCCGCTTCCGGTGCTCCTCCGCAAATCGCCCAAACTCGATCAACCGCGTTTTCTCCGCGTGCAGTTCCAGGCCGAATTTTCGCATCCGCTCCCCCAACTGCTCCAGGAATGCTTCCGCGTCCTCCCGGCGCTCGAACCCCAGCACCGCATCATCGGCGTAGCGGACCACCATCATGTCCCCATGCGCCCATTTCCGCCGCCACTGGTTTACCCACAGATCGAAGACATAGTGCAGGTAGATGTTCGCCAGCAGGGGTGAAATTACGGCTCCCTGTGGCGTCCCTACCTTCATCTCCTTCCACTCCCCTTCTTCCGACACGCCCGCCTTCAGCCATTTCTGGATCAGGCGGATGATGCGCCGGTCCGCGACCCGATGCTCGATGAACTTCACCAGCCATTCGTGCGAAACGTTATCGAAAAATCCACGAACGTCCAGATCGAGCACCCAGTTCACCTTCTTCCGCCGCAGGCCCACCGCCAGGGCGTCCAACGCATTATGCTGGCTTCGCCCCGGCCGGAACCCATAGGAGAATCCCAGAAAGTCCTCTTCGTATATCTGGTCGAGAACCGTCACCACGGCCTGTTGAACGATCTTGTCCTCCAGCGCGGCGATCCCTAATGGCCGCTGTCGGCCATCGGCTTTGGGTATGTATGTTCTCCGCGACGCTTGGGCACGATATGCGCCCCGATGGATGCGCTCGTGGAGGTCCTGCAACCGCTCCTCCACTCCCGCTCCGTACTGCCGCCACGTCACTCCGTCCACTCCTGGTGCAGCTTGCCTCTTGAGCGTGTAATAGCTGTCCCGAAGCAGGCCGGCCGTCACATGGTGCAGCAAGGCGGTGAACTGCTGCCTCTTATCCCTGCGGGCTGCTTCCCGCACACCTCCGAGTCCCTGGGACACGCGTTCCCGGCCCTGTGTCCGGCACGTGTGAGCCTCTTCGGCGTTCCCCTTGGTCGAACGGCTTCCCTCCACCCTCTCCGCCGGGAACCCTTCCCCGTTGTTCGAGCGCTTCGTTGGTACTACCCGTTCGTCCGACTCCCCGCTGGCGTGCGTGCTGGCCTTATAGCTCGTCGCCTTCTCCAGCCGATCCGGCGTACTGCTGCCGGACGCCCGCGGGGTCTCCCGGTTCTCGCGCATGGAATTTCCAGGCATGCCTGGGGTCTGTGACTGCGCGGGGCTCATGTGTGGCTCGCGTCTGTCGTCACTCATGATGTGGCCTTCCGCTTCGCCGAACGGCGTCGGCGCCCCGTACGAGATGGATTTCGCAGCTCAATACCCTGCCTGCCTGTGCCCCTGCCAACGCTTCACGTACAGCCTTGCGGCCGCCCGCGCATGACTCGGGGTCAGGATGGTTCGCTATTCCTTTCCTGTAGGACTCTTTCATTCCCTATTCCATGCCGGTTTATCCCGGCGCACTCGGCGTTCATCGGCGGCCAATATGGTTTTAGACTCCCCACTCGCCACCCTCAAGCGTCCCGCAGCGCCACCATCGGATCCACCCGCGTCGCCCGCCGCGCCGGCAGATAACTCGCCGCCAGCGCCACCGCGCCCAAAAACACCGCCGCCCCTCCAATCGCCGCCGGATCGCCCGGACCCACCCCCACCAGCAGCCCCGCCGCCAGCCGCATCGCCGCCATCGCCAGCGCCCACCCCACCACGATGCCCGCCGCCGTCAGCGCCATGCCCCGGCGCAGCACCAGCAGCACCACGTCCGCCGGCTTCGCGCCCAGCGCCAGCCGGATGCCAAACTCGTGCGCCCGCTGGCTCACCGCGTACGCCAGCACGCTGTACAACCCCAGCGCCGCCAGTAGCACCGACACCGCCCCCAGCACGCCCAGCAGCGCCGCCGCCACCTTCTGCGCGTACAGCGAACCGGCCACCACTTCCTGGAACTCCACCACCTCCGCCGTGCCCGCATTCGGCTCGATCGCCGCCGCCTCGCGCCGGATCGCGCCGAAGTACCCGCGCGCCGGCCCCGCCGTCCGCATGAAAAACGCCATCCAGAACTCGCCCCCGTGCCGCTGCCGGTACGGCAGATAAATGTAGGGAGTCGCCGGCTCCGTCAGCCGGTGATATTTGCCGTCTCTCGCCAGGCCCACCGCCGTCGTCCACACTCCGTCCACCAGAATCCGCCGCCCCACCGGGCTGTGGCCCCCGAAGTAGCGCCGCGCGAAAGGCTGATTGACGATCGCCACCGCCGCGCTGTCGTGGTCGTCCCGCTCCGTGAAATCGCGCCCCTCGAGCAGCGGAATCCGCAGCGTGTCGAAAAATCCCGGCGCCACCGTGGCGCTCGACACGCTCATCACCTCGCTCGGCCCGGGAACGTATCCTTCCGGGCCGACGGTCGACGACGACCCGCTGCCGATCTCCACCGGCACCACGTTCGCGAAGCTCACCGTTGCGATTCCCGGCAGACCCTTGATCCGGTCCCGCAGCCGCAGGCAGAACTGCTCCCTCTGCTCGGAATTCGAGCAGAAAGTGTCCAGGTGGTATTTCGCAAACAGGACATTGCTGGTGTCGAACCCCGGCCGGATGGCCCGCGCATTCTGAAAGCTGCGCGCGAACAGGACCGTGCCCACCAGCGCCACCAGCGCCAGCGCCACCTCCGAGATCACCAGCAGATCGCGCGTGCGGTTCTGGCCCGCGCTCGGCGTGCCGCTCCTCCCACCTTCCCGCAGAGCGTCCATCAAATTGCCTCTCGCCGCGTCGAGCGCCGGCGCCAGGCCGGTCAGCAAAGCGCCTGCGCAGCACAACAGCACGGTAAACCCCAGCAAGTCTCCGTTCAGGCTGAAATCGAAATCCACCGGAAGCCCCATCGACGGCAGCATCCAGACCAGCGCGCGTCCCAGCCACACCGCCATCAGGATCCCCGCCGCCGCGCCCATCGCCGCCAGCAGCAGACTCTCGGTGAGAAACTGCCGCGTCAGCCGCCCGCCACCCGCCCCCAGCGCCATGCGCACGCTCAGATCCCGCCGCCGCGCCGTAGCGCGCGCCAGTTGCAGGTTGGCCACGTTCGCGCCCACGATCAGGAATAGGACGAAGCACACCGCCATCAGAATCCGCAGCGGCGCCAGCAGCAGGCTTTGCACACCGAAGTGCGCCTTCCACACCGGCATCAGGCTGGCCCGGAAACCATCGCTCGACTTCGGCGATTCCTGCGCCACGCGCCGCGCGCAAGCTTCCACCTCCGCGTTGGCCCGCTCCAGCGTCACGCCCGGCTGCAACCGCGCCGTCAGCCACATCTGCCGCGCCGCCCGGTCCGTCACCATCCAATCGCCTTGGCCGTTCAGCAGCCCCGCCATGTTCACCGGGATCCAGATCTCCACCCGCATGCCCGGCATCGTGCCCCGGAATTCCTCCGGCGCGATGCCCGCCACCGTCAGTTGGAAATGGTTCACCCGGATGGTGCCGCCCACCACCCGCGGATCCCCCTGGAACAGGCTCTGCCAGAGCCGGTAGCTGATCACCGCCACCGGAGACGCGCCCGCATTGTCGGCATACTCCGCCGGCAGGAACGCGCGCCCGCGCACCGGCTTCACGCCCAGCACCGCGAAGTAGTTCCCCGAAACGTATTCGCCGAAAATCCGGCGCGGGTTGTCGGCCGGGCCCACGTTGAACGCATTCAGCAGCGACGCCGCCAATCCGGAAAAGGATTTCACGCTGTCGCGGTAATCGCGATAATCGCGATAGGAAGTGTTGGAATATTCGCCACCGGGCGATACGGTTTCAATCGCCGCCAGCCGCCCGCCCCCGCCCACGCCCGGAAACGGATGCACCACCAGCGTGTCGATCCAGCCGAAAACCGTGGTATTTGCCGCTATGCCCAGCGCCAGAGTGAGCACGGCCACCGCCGTGAACCCTGGGCTACTCCGTAGAACCCGAACGGCATAGCGCAAATCCTGATAGAGAATGCGCATGATGTTCCATGCCTAACCTGCAACCAGAGTGCCAGCCTAAGTTGCAGATACCAAGCCCAGCCCGCCCGCAGCTCCCTCCAATTTCGGGCCTTAATGTCCGCTAATGGGACGCTGTGGGGCAGGCTCTTAGCCTGCGGCGGCCTCTCAGGCCGCCCGTAGAACCCGAACGGCATAGCGCAAATCCTGATACTGGCTGCGCATAATGTCTCATTTCTAGCCTGCAACAAGTTGCAACCAGAGTGCCACGCCTCAGTTGCAGATACTCAGCGCCTTCTTGTCCGCTAATGGGACGCTGTGGGGCAGGCTCTTAGCCTGCGGCGGCCTCTCAGGCCGCCCACCCCCGGCACTAGCAGTTGCCGCTATGCCCAGCGCCAGAGTGAGAACCCCGGGCTGCCCCGTAGAACCCGAACGGCATAGCGCAAATCCTGATACAGGCTGCGCATAATGTCTTATTTCTAGCCTGCAACAAGTTGCAACCAGAGTGCCACGCCTCAGTTGCAGATACTCAGCGCCTTCTTGTCCGCTAATGGGACGCTGTGGGGCAGGCTCTTAGCCTGCGGCGGCCTCTCAGGCCGCCCGTAGAACCCGAACGGCATAGCGCAAATCCTGATTGAGAATGCCTGCCACTCTGAGCCCGCATTCCGGATGCCAAGCCTAAGTCGAGCATCCCCCTCGCATCCCAGCCGCCAGCACTGCCACTTTCGGACCCCTATATCCGCTGCTGGGCCGGTCCGGGGGTGTGCGACGCAAAAGCGGAGGGCCGTGAAAAACCCAGAGAAAGTCGCTAGATCCTAGCGTACGTCTATATCAGGCCGGCCGACGGTCCGACCGCCACTGTGTACACCGTCAGCTTCGGGCCAACTTGTGTATTGCTTGTTTTATCTGCGCCATCCGCGTTCATCTGCGGCCCCTATCGGGTTTGATTTTTCCCGCCGGCCCGGCAGAAAAGCACATCCGGCCGCAGATGAACGCAGATGAACGCAGATGAACGCAGATGAACGCAGATGAATGCGGATGAAACATGGACAAAACTAAGGGCGGTACGATCCGTCTGCTCAAGTCGCGTCGCTGGAATCGCCACTTTTATGTCGCGCACTCGACGTTCAGCATCGCCGCGAGATCGGTCCGCGAACGTAACCATGCCGGCATCGGAGGCTTAGCCCCGATCGCAGCGCGCCCGCACGCCGATGCATCTGGTCGAGCAACGCGCCCGCGGAGTGCGGACGCACGCCCGGATCCCGCGACAAGCTCCGCGCGATGGCGCGCTCCCACGCCGCGCAAGCTTCCCCGGCCACCGTCGGCAGCAGCGGCGCATCCTCCGTGTTCCGCCGGATCGCCGCCTGCAGCAGCCCTTCCGCCGGAAACGGCCGCGCTCCAGCCAGCATTTCAAACAGGATTAAACCAAATGCGTAGATGTCCGCCGCCGGTGTTACCGCGCCCGTCCGGAACTGCTCCGGGGCCATGTAAGCCGGCGATCCCGATATGGCCGTTCCGACGACTTTGCCGGCTTCGTCGCCGCCGCCTGCCGTGGAATCGATCGCCAGCCCGAAGTCCATAATCACCGGAACGCATTTCCCCCCCTTGCGGGTCAGCATGATGTTGTCCGGCTTCAGATCGCGATGCACGATTCCCTTGGCGTGCAAAGCATCCAGGCCGGCCGCTATTCCCCGCGCAATTTCGAACGCTTCGGCGGGCTTGATCGCGCCCCGGCGCAGCCGCGCGGCCAAAGTCTCGCCCGGCAGGTACTTCATCATGAACGCCATCGAGCCGTCCCGTTCGCCGAGCTTCACCAGGTCGAAGACCGGGCATACATTCGGATGCGCCACCGCGCCGGACGCCGCCAGCTCGGCGCGTAAGCAGGCCATGGCCGGCCGGTCGCGGCGCAGCTCGGGATGCAGCGCTTTGATCGCCACCGGCCCGTGTTCATCGTGTTCCGCCAGGAATATCGAGCCCTCTCCGCCGCGGCCGATTTGCCGCACGATGCGCAAGCGCCCCAGCCGTGCGCCCGGCCGGATCTCGATTTCTTCCGCCGGCGCTCGCGGAGAGATCTCCATCGTGTCCGCCAGGCCCAGCAGCCGCAGCGCGTCTTCCCGCATCTCCCGGTCGCCCGCACAGCGCGATTCCACAAAAGGCTCGCGTTCCGAAGCCGGCCGGTCGAGAGCCTCTTCCACGATGTCGTTCACGGCTTCAAATCGGTCACACATCGGCCGGCTCTCCCGATCGCTGCTCGACGCCCAGCAGATCCAGCAGCCGGAGCCGCGCCACGCGCACCTTCCGCCGCACGGAACGCGTCGAAATCCCCATCGCCAGGGCGGTTTCCGCCTCCGTGTAGCCCTCCATAAAACGCAGCTCCACCACTTTCGCTAAGCAAGGGGAAAGCCGCTTGAGGCGCTCGAAGGTCTCCGCGATGGCTAGCCTCAGGTCGTAATCCTCCTCCGCGCCCACGCCCGCATCGTCCCATTCCACCTGCGCCAGATCTCCGCCGTGTACCGTGGCCTGCCTGCGCCGCGCGCGATCGATCAGCAGGTTCTTCATGACCCTGCTCACCAGCCGCACGTAATGCGCGGAATCGCCAACCTGGAGCTGTTGCGCGTGGGCCAGCGAGATCCACGCCTCATGCACCAGCAGCGTGGGGCTCATCGAACCGGCGTATTGTTCCCGCCGAAGGTGCCGCCGCGCCTGCGCCCGCAAAACGCGGTAGGTGGTCTCGAAATCCTGGCATCCGGGGGAAAGGGGATCGGGAGCGATCACTTTTGTCTCCTCCTGTCTGCGGATGAAGACGGATGCGCTCCCGAAACTCCTTCAGCTAAACCTAACCGCCGGTCACCGAACCGCAGTTATGCGGACCGCCTGCCAAACCGGCGAGGGGATCATACGGCGCCGGTCCTGGGTAGTCGTCTGTGATCAGCCGTCCATCGTGGGGATCGAGATCCCAGATATTGTAAAGGAACCAGTTGATCTGCGCGAAGGAAAGGCCGGCTGGCGGCGTTACGCAGATCGACTGACTTAGTTCTTCGGAGTCGCAGATCAGCTTGGCCTTGATTCCAAGTAAAGCCGCGGCTGCCGTAAATGCGTCCATGGCGAATCCTTCTTCATCGGCCCGGTTGGGGGCCGTCGCGTAAATCTGAAGCGACTGGAACTGCGACCCCCTCGGTCCGGAGTATATAGGCTCTCGACAACCGCTCAGATACGGCACGCCGACGTCTGGAAACCATTTGTACACCAGGATTGGCGTCACCGTTGGGGTGGGCGGCGGCGCCACGTACTTTGTATCGTGGTTGTCATCGGTCTCCTGAATAATCACTCCCCCGGTAGTCTGCACCAGCCCCGGAATGATCGCCAGGGGCATCGGAGCGGTGATCCGCAAGCGCGGACCGAGCTCCGCCAACTGCGCGCTGCGCTGCATCTGCAGCGCGCCAAGATTCGGAACGATGTCGGAGTTTTTCTCCGGTGTAGATCTCGGACAGTGCTGGCCATTTCTTTTCCGGTCCCCAAAAGTGTTTTCGAGCGACAGGGGCGTCGCCGCGGGCAACTCCGGCGTGTTTCGCCAATCGGTTAACCACGGGCCGGCCAGGTACTTGTGGCACTCCACGTAAGGCGCCAGGATCACCAGCGTATCGTCATCTTCATCCGAGCCGGAGGGCGCGCGGTACATCGCGAACTCACCCTGCAAGACGACATACAGAGTTCGGCTGTCGGCCCATGTATGCAATACCTCATCCCTCTTCTTCATCGCATCACCTTCCCTCATCCGGCCTCAAGCCGAACCGAATATATCGAAGCCCGCCCAATAATACGGGTGGCCCCAGCCTGGCGCCGCCGCAACTTCGCGCGCGGCCCCGTACAATGACTCGGGAACCGATGTTCCCGAGAGCAACCTGCCGTAAAATCCGTTCATCAATGCGCGCGTGGCCTCCGAATCGATGCTCCAACGCGCCGCCACCACGCTGCGCGCGCCCGCGCTCAGCAATGCCTGCACCAGGCTCTGGTTGTTCACCGCCCCTCTGGTTTCGCCCGTCGCCGTCAGGCAGGCCGACAACACCGCCAGTTGGCATTGCGACCAATCTTCTTCAGCCAGATTCCGCGCCGTCACAAATTCGGAATCCCCGCCCGCGCCCGGCGGGAGAATCAGCGCGCCGTTGCCGCCGTTCGCCCATCCATGGCCGCAAAAATGAAATACCTGAGCCTTGGGCGCGTCGGCCACAAGCGATGCCGCGGTTGCGTCGCGCGTCACGTGCGGCCCCGCAAATCGCGCCGCCACTTCCTCGGCTTCGCGCGCGGCCGATGCCAGCGCGGGCAGTTTCGCGCCTCCCGGCGCGATGCCGTTGAAAGCGGCCACGATCAGTGCGGTCGATTGCGCGGTCACTCGCACAGCCGGCGCTTTTCGCGGCGGCCCATAGGCTTCTACAAATTCAAAATCGCGCGCCAGATAATGCCCCGCATCGTCGGTCAACGCGCCAAATGGAATTTGCGCCAGCCAGCCATCTGTGTCCAGCCAAACCCGGCCCGGCCCCAGCCCGCGCAACTCCGGCTCCACCAGCGCGCGATACAAGCGGTTCCCTACCCGCCGGATCTCCGCCTCGCTCGAGTCGGGCGATGCGCACATCGCTACTAACTCGCTGGCCGCTTTGCGCCACTCCTCGGCCGCGCTTTCCACCCATCGCAGCTTGCCCGCGCTCCCGCTCCACACCGCAATTCCCGCCGGCAACAGCGCCAATGTGATTCGCCGCTCGCCGCCCGCTGCCGACGGCCGGAACTCCCGCCAGATCTTCCGCGCCTCCGCATCTCGACCGGCGGCGAAGTCGATTTCCGCCAGGTTCCGATACGAGAGCGCCGCCAGTTCCACAATCGGGAACCGCCGCACCCACGACTTCTCCGAATCCGCCAGCTTGCGATTCATTTCCAGCGCGTCGCCGAACGCGGACGCCGCGCCACTTCGATCGCCGCGCGCCCCCAGTGCCGTGCCCAGCGTCTGCTTCAGTTCCGAACGGTCGGCCGCGCGCTGCCCGCCTGCCTGCGAATCCAAACGCTCCAGCGCCGGCATCGGATCCCTCGTTGTCTTGCTGGCCATCTCCGATTCCACGCGCCATAACTCGGTTTCCCAACGTAAGACCTTCACGTCTTCGCCATCGCCCGCCCGTCCCAGCAGATTCCGCGCGGCATCCCACTCCGCCGATCCGTCTTGAGAATTGCCCATGCGATCCAGCAACTGCGCCAGGCCCGCATGGTTGGCAGCCTCGATTTCAATATTGCCCGCGGCGTGCGCCGAATTCGCCGCCGCCCGGTAAAGCACCACTGCGCAATCGTTCCAGCCGGCCGCGTCGGCGGCCAGTTCCATAAACACCTGGAAAGCCTGTGCGCGAATCGCGGGCGCCGGCGAGCTCCAATACCGCTGCAGTCCCTCGGCCGCCGTATCCCAGATCGGGCTGTAATTGCCGCTGTACGCATCGCTGCCGGCGGTGAATTGCATCGCCCGCAATTCCAACGGCCACAACCCGGCCGCCGCCAGCCCCTTCCGCGTCGCCTCAATCTCGTTCCGCGCCGGCCCGTCCTGCCCATCCCACTGCAGGCAGGACGAGTGCTCCAGATGCGCGCTGCCCTCCAGCCACCGGTTGCGCGCGCCCAAGGAATCCACCAACCTCCCCGCTGTTTCCATGCATTCCCGCTCCGCGCCGGTCCATCCGGTCGCATACACCTGCTCGATCCGCGCCAGCGCCGCCGCTCCCTGCAAGCCCGCCCGGTCGAGCAGTCCGGCCGCCGCTCGCGCTGGCTCCAAACCGGCTCCCGCCCGTCCGCCCCGATTCGCTTTCATGGCCTCGGACAGCAGAGCCAGACCTTTTGCTTTTCGCTCGCTCGCCGGAGCTTTCACGCTTTCGATCAACGCATCCTCGCCAAAGCGCGCAAAGCCCCGCGCCACCAGCTCCGCCGCCCGCGCCGCCGCCGGCTCCGACGCCGCTTTGGGCATCCAATCCGTCCAAAAGATTTCGAACCATGGCAGCGGATCAAAATCGGCAGTCCCGTGCGCCTCCAGAAACCGCGCCGGATCTCGCATTGTTTGGTCGTCGGCCGCCTTCTTCTCCGCTCGCATCTTCTCCAATGCGGACAGGTGATCCACGGCTTCCCTGCGCCAGCCATCCGGCGGATTCTCACTCAAAAATTTCTGCCAGGCGGCGATCGCCTCATTCACTAGCCGCAGCTTTTCATAGGTGAGCGCAATGTTGAATTCCAGGCGCTGATCGTGCGGCTTGGCCGCCAGCGCCCGCAGCATCAGATCGGCGGCATGCCCGTAATCGCGCGGCCGTTTCTCGGCGTCCCCGCGCCCCGCATAGGCGACTCCCAGATCCGCCAGGACCTCCGCCGGACCTTGATCGCCGGGCGCAGCCTGTTCCAGAGATTCGATGGCCGCATCGTAATTGCCCGCCAAAAGTTCCGCGCGGCCTTTCAAAGCCAGCTCCCTTCTATCCCGCGGACGATCGGCAAGACGCTTCCGAAGCGCGGCCATGGCCGCTTCCATCTCTTCCGGATGCCCGAAGGCCGATTCGTTCCCGCGCGTCTGCCGCACCTTTCCGTACCCTGCGTCCGGCAGCCGGTATTCGAACGGCCGCGCCTCCGTATAAGCCTTCGCCAGCAGCACCGGCACATCGCTCGAACGGCTGCTCCACCACCACGCGGCGCCGCCCACGGCTATCAAAGCGGCCGCCGCGGCCCCGTACCTTCGAAGCCAAGCCGATTGGATGGCCGCCCGCTGCCACCGCTTCCCGCTCGATTTCAATAAAGGAGTGCTGCGCGCCTCCTCCGCTTCCATACCCTCCAATCCTTCCCGTACAATCGCCGCGCATCGGTCGCAACTCGCCAGATGTCGCGTAATCTCTTCATAACCCCGGTCCTGGCCCCCTCCGGCGTAATTCGCCAGATCTTCTATGCCGGGGCAATCGCCCGCCGCCTCCACGCCCCCGGATGCGCGCACGCCCGCGATCGCGGCCTGGGCTTCCCGCCAACGGGCTACCCGCTCCCGGCAAGCCGTGCAACTTTCGATATGTTCGAGCGCCGTCTGGTCCCCGGCCACCAGCGCCACGATCTGCCCATCGGTCAAGTGAGCCGTATGCCTACTCTCTTTCTCTCAAGACGGTCTTCACGCGGAAACTCCTTCCGCCGCGGAGTGGCCACCTTTCACACATTCGGCTACCAGTTTCGTCAGGCGGTAGAGTAGCGTTTCCACGCCGCTCAGCCCCATCGCCACTCCCGGCAGCGCCGCAATGGACTTGGGACTGAATCCCTGCCGGTGATATAACCAGAAGATCGATCGATCCCGCTCCTGTTGCCCGCCCAGGCAGCGCTCCACGCGGTCCAGCAGCAGCTTCCGTTCGATCTGTTCACCGGCACGGTTGTCGGCCACGCACGCGGAGAACTGAACGTCCTCCAGCGGCACCGCCGGCACTGGCTTGGCACGGTAATAGTCGGTGGTCACGTTCGCCGCGACCGTGCGCAAATACGCTTCGAGCGAAGCCGCGCTTTCGCCCCGAAAAGCGCGCAGCACACGGCAATCCTGCGCCAGCAGCTTGGCCAGTACATCCTGCGTCAGGTCGTCCGCAACCGGCCGGTCCCCGCCGCCCCAGCGCGTCATCATGCGCAGAACCGTTGCCGCGATCACCGGTTGCGCCCGGTTGACAAACTCCTCCCAATCCACGGCATTGCCTATATCCAGACTGTCTCGCAGGACTTGAACCAGATCGCGAGATGAATGAATGGAGGGGATTAAATGAGTATATAGGGGTAAACGCCGGAGTGTCCATCACAAGCCGGCGTAATTTTCTCAATCCGCCCAACCCGCTGTAAACAAACCCCTCCCCAAATCCCACCCCGCGCAACCAACCAATTTCCAAAATCCGCCGCGCTACCCTGAAATCGGGTAACCGGCTTATCCGTGTTTATCCGTGTCCATCTGTGGTTAATTGCTTTTCCAAATTTGGCATTGTTCGGCAGAAAAATAACTATGGCTACTATCAGGCAGATGCAAGCAAATCGGCGCAACGCCCAAAAGTCCACCGGCCCTCGCTCCCCCGAAGCCAAGGACAAAGTCCGCTTCAACGCCCTGGTTCACGGCCTGCGCGCCCAATCCACCGTCATCCTCGGCGAAAGTCAGGACGAGTTCGACCAGCACCTCGCGCGCGTCACCGCCGCCTGGGATCCCCAGGACGACTTCGAACAGTCCCTGGTCGAGCAAATCGCCATCAACCAGTGGAAACTGGCCCGCATCGACCGCAACGAGGCCCGCATCCACGATCCCTCCCTGTCCGCCAAGGACTACACCTTGGCCCTCCATCGCTTCTACCTCACCCTGGGGCGCGTCGAGCGTTCCGTTTCATCGGCCATCGCCGATCTGGAGCGTTACCGGAAACAGCGCCTCGAACGCCAGCAGGAAAGCGCGGAGCCCCAAGAAAAGGAAGCTTGGTACAACATGGGCTTGCTCTGGGACGACGGCCAGGGCCACAGCCACTACAGTGTGCTGCCCAAAATCCGCGGTCTGGACGGCATCATGCGCGAAATCCCCGCCGCCATCATGGGTGACTTCCCCGACCCCGAAGAAGCCCCATACGTAAACCCGCCCGTGATCCGGCCGCCCGCCGCGAAACCAAACATTCCGCCCCAGTAACCGAAATCGCCGTGTCGCCGTGTCGCCTAGCTAGCCACGTCCACCCAGGCCCGCGCGACCGACGACGCCAGCTCGGCATCCAGGATCTGCAACTGCCGCAAGCCGTCCACGAATTGCGGATGCTCAATCGGCGCGGCCGCATCTTCCACCGAGCGATAGAACCGGCGGAACAATTGCTTGAAGGTGTCGTCGTAACCCTCGCTGTGTCCGCCCGGCAAATCGGCGTACGGGCGCGCGGCGGGCAGCATCAGCGACGGGTCCTTGATGATCACTTGGTTCGGCGTATTGCGGTGTCCGATCCACAGTTCGTCGGGACGCTCCTGGTTCCACGCCACCGAAGCCTTGCTGCCATAGATTTCGATGCTCAGGCCGTTCTTGCGTCCCGCGTTCACCTGCCCGGCGGTAAAAGCGCCCCGCGTGCGGTCGCCCATCCGGAACAGCACCGCGCCGAAATCCTCGGTGTCGATCGGCACCTCGTCATAGTCTTCCGGGCTCAGGGTTTTGCCGGCGAACGTCTCGATCGATTTTTTGGGCCGCTTGCGAGTCTTATGGAACGTCTGCAAATCCGCGCATACCGACGTGATGCGCTGCCCGGTGATGTGCTCGGCCATATCGCACCAGTGCGATCCGATATCCGCCATGCACCGCGAGGGGCCGTTCGATTTGGAATCGATGCGCCAGTTCCAATCCGTGTCGTACAGCAGCCAGTCCTGCGAATAAGTGCCTTGCAGCACCAGGAGTTCACCCAGTTCGCCGGCTTCCCGCATGCGCCGCATCTGCTGCACCATCGGGTAGAAGCGCAGGTTGTGGAATGTGCAGTTCCGCAGGTTCTTCTCCTGCGCCAGCGCCACCAGTTTCTTCGCATTCTCCACCGACGTGGACAATGGCTTCTCGCAGATCACGTGCTTGCCCGCGTTCAGCGCGTCCGTCACCATCGGAAAGTGCAGCGCGTTCGGCGTGCACACGTGGACCACATCCACTTCGGGATCGTCCAGAATCTGGTGGTAGTCGCTGGCGGTCTTTTCGACGTGAAACTCTTCGCCCAGGCGGCGCGCCTTCTCCTTCTGGCTCTCGCCGATGGCGTAGACCTGGACGAAGCCCAACCGGCGAATCCCTTCCAGGTGTACGCGCCCCACAAAGCCCGTGCCGAAAACCGCCGCCTTCAATCGATGCATCATATAATTGCCTCTTCTCCGAAGTGTTCCCTAACTCCCGCCGCCTGCAACATTCTGCAACGTGCTGCAACATCCTGCAACATCTATCGATTCCGCGACATCTATCGATTCCGCGGCGTCCACCGAGCCGCGACCGTCAGGGAGCGGTCCGAAGTGTCTAATTTAACGCAATTGCTGATAGAGTGGTATTCAAGATGGTGGTCCGCATCCGCTTTGGAAAAGGTCCGAAAGTGGAGCGCGCGCGGCGCACCAACCGGCGGTTGGCGATGGCGTTCGCCTCCTTGCTCACGCCCGCGTCGGTCATGGCCGCGGCGCTGGGCATCTGGCGGTTGGCCGAAGATCCCCACTGGGCCAGCGACTTTGCCATCCGCCAGGGCCTGTTCTCGCACTGGCAGGTATGGTTCGCTTTCGCCGCGTTGCTCCAGACCGGCTCGCACTTCTTGAACCGCTACGGGCGGGAGGACGACAAGGCCGTCCGGTCGTGACCGTCCGCGCCTCGCGTGTGGCCTGCTATCCTAACAGTTAAGGACCTCGATGCGGCACAGCACCAGGTACAGATTAAACACCATCTTTTCGTCCAGCAATTTCCCGAATGGCGTCAAATGGCTGCTGATTATCAATACCGCGGTCTACGTCCTGAGTTACCTCGCCGAGCAGGCCGGCTTCGGTGGAATTTTCAGCCCCTTCGCGCTCATCCCCAGAGACGTGGTCTACCACTTCGCCATCTGGCAACTGGTCACCTACCTGTTCCTGCACGGCGGCCTCCTGCACCTGCTTTTCAACATGCTCACGCTGTGGATGTTCGGCGCCACATTGGAAAGAGACTGGGGCACGCGGAAGTTTCTGAAGTATTATTTCCTGTGCGGAATCGGCGCCGGCGTCTGCGACGTGGCCGTCAAGATGATCTTGGGCGACCCGCGCGGAACCATCGGCGCATCCGGCGCCATCTTCGGCGTGCTGCTGGCTTTCGGTGTGCTTTATCCGGAAACCATAATCCTTTTCTTCTTCGTGTTTCCCATCCAGGCCAAGTATTTCGTCATGATTTACGGCGCCATGGCGCTGCTGGGGTCGTTGAATGTCAACGGAGCCGTCAGCGAGGTCGCGCACCTGGGCGGGATGCTTGTCGGCCTGCTTTATTTGAAAGTGCCTCTGCCCAAGTTGGATCTGTACGAGGTGCGCCGCTGGTACCGTAACTACAAACTGCAGCGCGCCAAGAAGAAATTCCAGGTGTACATGCGGAAGCGCGGCGACGACCGCGGGCCCTGGGTCAACTGACCCGTCGCGCCGCCGCATTCCTTAACTCAAGTGTAACGTTCCTGTAATCCGAGGACTGGCAGCCGTGTAGTATGCTGGCGGAGTTGAACCAGTCTTAATAGTTGGAGGCCCCTTATGGCAAGTGCGGCAACTGCGACCGCGACGGTCCACTCAAAGCTTGAAAAATCTCCCAGCAAGTTAGGCATGCTGGTTTTCGCCGTGATCCTGATCTCGGGTGTCGGATACGCGGCGGTGAATCTGCTCTCCGACATTTCCGGAGCGCGCACGGCCAGCTCATTCGCATATCTGCTTTTAGGCGTAGCGCTGCTCACCGCGCTCGGCTTCGAGTTTGTGAACGGCTTCCACGACACCGCCAACGCGGTGGCTACGGTCATCTATACGCATTCGCTCGAGCCGCACGTCGCGGTAGTTTGGTCCGGCTTCTTCAACTTCCTGGGAGTGGTGCTGTCGAGCGGTTTGGTGGCCTTCGGAATCATCTCCCTGCTGCCGGTCGAGTTGATCCTGCAAGTCGGCAGTGGCGCCGGGTTTGCCATGGTCTTCGCGCTGCTGGTCGCAGCCATCATCTGGAACCTGGGCACTTGGTATTTCGGGCTGCCCAATTCCAGTTCGCACACGCTGATCGGATCCATCATCGGAGTGGGCATCGCCAATCAGTTGATGGCCGTCAAGTCGGGCACCAGCGGCGTGGATTGGGGGCAGGCGGCCAATATCGGCAAGACGCTCCTCATCTCGCCGATCGTCGGTTTCGTGTGCGCCGGGCTACTTCTGCTGCTGATGAAGGCTCTGATCCCGGATAAGCGGCTGTATACCGCGCCGGAAGGCGACGCGCCGCCGCCGCTGTGGATCCGCGCGCTGCTGGTGTTGACCTGCACCGGCGTCAGCTTCGCCCATGGCTCCAACGACGGCCAGAAGGGCATGGGGCTGATCATGCTGATCCTCATCGGCACGGTGCCCACGGCCTACGCTTTGAACCACGCCGTCACGGCGCGCCAGTCGCAGGAATTCGTCATGGTGTCCACGCAGGCGGCCGATGTTCTTTCCCACTACGTCTCGCCCAACGCGGTGATCGGCGACGCGCGCGACGATGCCACGGCTTACATCCGCACGCGGGAATTCAATCCCAACACCATGCTGGCCCTCCGCACCATGGTCAACGATATCGGCAACCAGATGTCCCTGTATAAGGAACTCAAGCACGTGCCCGCCGACAAGACGCCGAACTTCCGCAACGACATGTACGTGGTGAGCGAGGCGTTGCGGCTGATGCAGAGATCCGGCAAGCCCGCCTTCACCCCGGCCGACGAGGCGGTGATGGTGAATTACAAGAAGCACATCGACAGCGCCACCAAGTTCATCCCGCTCTGGGTGAAAGTCGCGGTCGCCATGGCCTTGGGCCTGGGCACTATGGTGGGCTGGAAACGCATCGTCGTCACCGTCGGATCGAAGATCGGCAAAGACCATCTGACCTACGCGCAGGGCGCCGCGGCAGAGATCACCGCCATGGTCACCATCGGCGCGGCCGATTGGTTCGGCATGCCGGTCAGCACCACCCACGTGCTTTCTTCCGGCGTGGCCGGCACCATGGCCGCCAACCACTCCGGGCTGCAATGGGGAACCGTCCGCAACCTGGCCATGGCCTGGGTGATGACGCTGCCCGCATCGATCATACTGGCCGGCTTTTTGTTCTGGTTGTTCCGCCAGATCGGCGGATAGGCAACCTTCCAACTACTACTGCGGCTGCCGCGTAAATAGCTCGAACGGTCCCCAGTAGTAGGGCTTTTGATACGCGCCCCCCGCGTGGATCATTTCCAGCTTCGCGCCGCGCAACGCCGCGGCCGGATCCGCGCCGCGCGCGAGGCCGGCATACAGCCGGGTGACGAGATCCGCGGTGGACCGGTCACTGACGTCCCACAAGCCGGCGATCACGTTCTTGGCCCCCGCTTCCAGGAATGCCCAGGTCAACCCCACCAGGCCTTCGCCGGCGTAGGTTCTGGCGCCCGCGCTGCGGCAGGCCGAAATGGTCACGAGCGAAGCATTCAATCGCGTGCCCAGCACGTCCTTAGCGCTCAGCTTGTATTGCGTTCCCTGGCGCGACAGGATCACGGCCGAGTCCAGCGGCTCACTGGCATTGGAAACCGCGTGCGCCACAAAGTGGATGAACTCGAATCCGCCGGGTGCGGAATTCAGATAGGCATCCCGCCCGGCTTGCGGGCCTTCCAGAACTACCTGCCGAAACGCGGACAGGTTCTTCTCGATGCCGGCCATCTCCTGCGCCGCGAATTCCAGGGCCGGATATTGCGGCACGGGAGAAACCGGATTCCCGATCAGCAGCAGCGATCTTTGCGCGGGGCCGCGCGGACTCCGGTCCAAGGAGAGCAGGCCGAGCGAAGGCGTAATCGAAAGCGTGACGTCCTCAATCCAGTAGTGCGGCGTTCCGTCGAAGACGGGCAGCGTTTCGAAATTGAGCGCATAGAGCGGCCCGTCCGGCGCCACAATGATCTTGGCGTCCTTCCGCAGCACGCCCTTCGCGGGCGCGATTAGCGTGTCATAAAGCTCGCGGCCCGCGCGGTTCTCGCCGGCCAGCGGGTCCCGCACATTTTGAATGAACGCATCATAGGCTTCTACCATAGCCCTGATTCGGGCTTCTTCCGGCAGCGGGAAGACGTGCACCCCGGAACCCGTCACCACCCACAGATACGAGCCGCGCGGCGCGATCCAGTAAGACATCAGCACGCTGCC
This sequence comes from Bryobacterales bacterium, assembly GCA_963707465.1. GTDB lineage: Bacteria > Acidobacteriota > Terriglobia > Bryobacterales > Bryobacteraceae > Bog-159. The sequence continues at coordinate 429,582 of CAVPQK010000027.1, read as the reverse complement.
GTTAGCCGCCGCCACTCGCTCGAAGCCGGCAGCCGTGCTGGCTCCCCTCGGAGTATGCGCCAGGCTGAGTCGGTCGACTAGCGCGCGCGCCCGGCTGGCCTCTACGATTTCCAGCGCATCGCCGGGCCGCTCGCGCCCCATCGTGTAGCCCACGTAATCCTGGTAGAACTCGATCAGGCTGGAAAAGTAGCTGAGTTTATCCTGGTCGTTGAACAACGCCGAGCGCTGGTGTTCCAAGGCGGCATCGGTCGCCCGATATTCGGCTTCGGCTTCCCGGTTCTTGCCCTGATCGGCGAACACGTGCGCCAGGCCCGCGTGAGCGTTGAGCAAAGGCACGGGATCGCCGGACGCCGTCCGGATCACCGAGCGGAACAACTGCTCCGCGCGGACGTAATCCTTCTTGCCGTCGGCAATATAGCCCGCGTTGAAGATCGAATAGGCCTCCGCACGAGGATCCGGCGGGTCCTTCCAGATGGCCCATGCCTCGTTGTTATAGCGTTCCGCCTGGTTCCAATCGCCGGTCGCGATCGAGATCCTCGCCAGGTTGCCCAGCCAGAAGCCGCGCGACGGCCGGTCACCCAACTCGGTGGCCATGTCCAGCGCCCGCTTATAATTGGCGGCCGCCGCATCGTACTCGTGCCGGCTGAAATAGGTGCTGGCGATGTTCCCCAGGCAGATCTGGGTGTCGTCCCGATTTCCCTCTAACTCGAATTTCGGCGCCGCGTCCCGAAATAGCTGCTGTGCTTTGTCCAACTCGCCCAAGTAGTAATAGCACCAGCCCAGGTTCAGCATGGAGCGCGGTTCGTTGTCCGCCGCGCCCACTGCCCTGGCCATCGCCAGCGCCTGCTCGAACCAGGGCATCGCCTCCTCGTAGCGGGCCTGCCTCAGCAGCATGTAGCCGATGTTGCCTTTGGCTCTGAGTTCCAGATAAGGATCCTTCCGCCGCGCGGCCTCGTCCATGAGATGGCGCAGGCGGGACTCGGCGCCGGCCAGATCGCCTAGTTGCATGGCGAGTCTCGCTCTGCGCAATTCGATGATCCCCAGCAGGCCCGGCGCGCCAATCCCGGCGGCCAGGCGCTGCGCTTCATCGAGATAGGATCGAGCTTCGCTAAACTGCTGGCCGCCAAACGCTATGTTGGATTGGCACAGGCGATAGCGGGCCCACTCCTCGGTCCATTGCGGACCGGCCGGCAACTGGAACTTCAGCGCCTCGCGCGCCAGTTTGATCTCCCGCTGCTCCACCAGGATCTCGAGGCGCAGCAGGCGCAGCCTCAAATATAGCGGCGAGCCGGGATCGGCCTTTCGCAGGGCGAGCTCGGTCTGGGTCCGCGCGTCCTGGTCATGCTCGCTGTGCAGCAGGGCGCGCGCCTCCTGGTAGAGAGCCTCGGCGGAGTGTTGCTTCCATCCGCACCCAGCCAGAGCCAGGACTAGCAGCAGCGCAAGCCACATATCCGTTCGTGCAGCGGCCAGCGGGGCAGCCCTAATAGCCAGAGCCGTTGCCCTGCGCGCCACCCACCGTCCCGGAGCCGGACGGCGTGCTGCCGAGATCCACCTGCAACATGGTGATGCTGCGATCCGTACCGGTGATCAGGAATTCGGCCAGCCGGATGGTTCCGAAATCCCGCACGTGAATGACGTGCCCTACCGGCCTCAGCTCGCGCGGCAAGCCATGGATTTCGCGGACCAGCGAGCACGCAATCACGCCTTGCGATTGCTCGATGGACCGCGAACGGCCCGCTCCCACATTGGGAAAATACTTCCGAAGCAAGTCGGGGACATCCTCTTCCCGGCCGGTCAGCGTCAGCTTGTCGAATTCCTCGCGAAAGCCCTCCTGGTTCTCGCGATACGCCGCGCACACCTTGGCGTGCGTGTCGAGCCTGCTGAACGTGCCCGTGGCCAGATCCAGTTCGATCCGGTGTCCGGCGATCCGCAGGTTTTCGAAGGAGGAACCCAGCGGCGTGATGGAGTGTCCCAACTCGGGATCTTTGTGGTGCGAGGAGGCGATGCGGGCCACAATCCGATCCGCGGTTACCATTCCCAGAATATTCAGGCCGGTGATGGTGACTGTGGCCACCGCATCAAACGTTTTGTCTCTCTCGCTGAACGATCCGGCGACCACCGCCTGCGCCGATTCGAACGCTATAACGCCGTGGAAATCGAATCGATCGGCACGCACCGTGCCGAACCCGCCCGATTCCGGCAGGGCCAGGGAGGCCTGCACCGGAATGATCTCGTCGAAAGGCTGGGTGATCCGCCCGGAAACACCCGTAGTGAATGCGTGATAGCGAAAGCGCTCGATCATGTTGCCTCCTTATTGTTTGGCCACTTCAAAGGGGTAGCTGGCGATCTCCGCCCCGGCCACCGAACCGCGCAGGCCGCGCACTCTGAGAGTATAGACACCGGGCGCCAAACTCCGCGCCGGAACGAAAATGCTCAACTGCGCGCCCGGCCTCGGCGCCGGGTCATCGAGGGAGTAGCTCAGGTGCCCGGAACTATCGTAAAAATCGCACCGGTAGGCGGGAAACGCGTTGTCCGTCAAATCCATGCCGATAGCCGCCGGGATGGAAATCCGGCCGCGCTCACCGCGGGTCCCCGTCTTCAGACTATAGGCCACCATCGCCTGCGGTTGGGTCAAGCGGGCCACCTCGCTCGCCTGGTACGCTACCGTGACGGCCAGGGCCAGGGCGGCGAAAGCCGGCGCAGCGAATAGTGGCCGTCTCCACCAAGGCGCCAATCCGGTCCCTTTGAGGATCTTCCGCCCCGTGTCGTGCGCCGCCGCGGCGGGCTCCGGCGAGGATTCCGCTTCGGAGGCCCGCAAATTCTCAACCAGCACGGCCCCGGATGCCAGTTCTTCCGTACACATCGTACACTCGAAAAAGTGAAGCTCAAAGGCTTCCGCCTCTGGTTCGTCCATCTCGCCCAGGAGATAACGCTCGACGGCGTGGACACTTGCCGCTTCGGAATGCTCCATATTCCCCCCACCGGGTTGTGACTTTAGACCTCCAAACGTTTCACCCCGCGCCCCCACTCATCGCCCCGCCCCGGCCTTCCTTCCGGAGCAGTTCGGTGCGGAAGCGCTGCCGCGCGCGGAAGAGCAGCACCCGCAGGTATTGCTGCTTCACCCCCAGCCGCCGGCACACCTCCAATTTGTCGGCGTCTTCCATCATGGCCAATCGCAACAACTCGCGGTCCTTTTCCGGCAATTGGGCCAGCACCTCCCAGACCATCCGTTTCCGTTCGGCGGTGACAATTTGCAGGTCCAAATTGCACCGGCTGTCCACGGGATCCGGACTGTTTTCCGCGACCTGCCGGTAGCGGCCCTTGGCGCGCAACATCTCCAGCGTCACGTTGTGGCAGACGGATTGAACGAAGGCGGGCAGCCGCTCGGGAAACTTCAACTCCTGGCCCGAACGCAAGTAGCGCAATACCCGGAGTACGGTTTCCTGCGCGGCATCCTCCGCCATGTCCGGCGCGCGCAACTGCCGCCTGGCCTTGAGCCAAATCGGCATCTTGAAAAACGCGACAAAATGGGCTTCGATTTCCGGATCGCGGCTGCGGAGGCCGTTGATGTATCGTTCATCGAATTGAAAAGATTCCACGGGGACTCCGGATCGCCGATCTAGACTAGCATAACCCGGCGATGAGGGTCACCATGATAAAGTTGGAAGAGCCATGGCAGTCACGGAACTGGTGAGCGTCGAGGAATACCTGCATTCGAGCTTCGAACACGACGCCGAGTACGTGGAGGGGAGGATCGTCCCACGTTCCATGCCCAAAAAGCCACACAGCAAGATGCAAGTGCGCCTGGTCCGAAGGCTTGGCCCGGTAGCCGATCTGCTCGGGTGCGAAGTCTACACGGAGCAGCGCATACGCACTCAACGCGAACCGGCTCGTTACCGGGTTCCGGACCTATGCGTCACCCAGGGCGAGCCTGCCGAAGACGTCTTCACCGGCCCGCCGTTCCTCTGTGTGGAGATTCTTTCTCCAGACGATACGGCTGTCGAGGTGTGGGCCAAGGTCCGCGAATATCTGGCCTTCGGAGTGGCCTACGTGTGGATCGTCGATCCCAACACGGGCACCGGCGAGATCTACTCGCCAGAGGGGACCGAGCGCGTGGAAAACGGGAGATTTCGCGCGGGTGATATCCATGTTCAGGTAGCGGTCAAGTAGGGGAGCTTTGACCGGCTTTCTACCCACTGTAGATCCCGAAGTCTGGCAGCGGTATCCGGACTACCGCGCCTTGAGCGTCACCGTGCGGGACTTCCGCCCGGCGGCGGGTGCGCCGCTTCCTGCAATTCCGCTGGAGCCGCCCGCCTGGATGACGGAACACCTGGAGGCATGGCGCCGCGCGTTTCGGGCTTTCGGCGCCAATCCGAAGAAAACGCCCTGTTCGGTGGAGGCTTTGTGGAAGCGCGTGGAGAAGAGCGGCAGCCTGCCCTCCATCGATCCCGCCGTCGACTTGTATAACGCGCTGAGCATCCGGTTCGGCGCCTGCTTCGGCGGCGAAGACGCGGGCCGCTATGCCGGCTCGCCCCGCTTGGTGGTGGCGCGTGGGGACGAGCCGTTCGATACGGTTCGCGACGGCGTTCCGGTAATCGAACAGCCCGCCGCTGGCGAGATTGTGTGGCGGGACGACCTGGGGGTAACTTGCCGCAGATGGAACTGGCGGCAGTGCAAGCGCACCGCGCTCAACCAGGACAGCCGGAATCTCTGGTTCGTCATCGACCGGCTGCCGCCCATGCCAATCGAAGAACTCGTGCGCGCCGGCGACGAACTGATCTCAGGACTCGCGCGAATCTCGCCCGGCATCACGCATTCGATTCACTTGCTTGAGCCGGCCCTGTAAGCCCGCCCGCCTCGCGCAGTTTCTGCCGGAACTTCTCACGCTCCTCGGGGGTCAGTTGCTCCCACCGATCCATCTTGCTGTGCCTATATCCGTTGTCGTTGTGCCCCCCCAGTCCACCCACCAGAATCCTGGACAGGATCAGCAGGCCGAGCCCCTGCCAGAAGGTGACCGGATGTCCGCCGAACACCGCCGGCACCAGCCAGTTCCACAGATACATCACGATAAAGCCGAACAGCGCCATCGCCGCCAGCCCCACCGGGGCGATCAAGGCCATCTTCATTCTTCTTGTCATCCGTTTCTTTGGCATATTTTGCTCCTCATGAGTTCAGATACTCGTCGTAGACGGCCTGTAATCGCCGCCGCAGATGAAGGACGGCGTAGCGTTTTCGCGCCAGGAGCGTGTTCACGCCCACACCGGTTTCCGCGGCAAGCTCCTTGAAGGTCCGGCCCTCGATCTCATGCGCCACGAACACATGGCGCTGTTCCTCGGGCAACTCAGCGAGCGCCGCTCGCAGCTCCTCCAGAAGCATACGGCGCACGTATAGAGCTTCCGGGCCGGCGTCCGGCGACGGCAACAGGTCTTCCAGCGTGAGCGCCTCCGGCCGCTTCTTGCGAAAGAGGTCGATGATCCGGTTCCGCGCGACGCGATACAGCCACGCGCCCGCGTGCTCTATCGGCCGCATCAACCGGTAGGCCTCCACCAACTCGTAGAGCACATCCTGCAAAATGTCCTCGGCGTCGGCCACGTCGGGCACACGTTTCCGCACAAAGCTGCGGAGACGGACCCGTTCGCGGTGAACCACCTCGGAGATCTGCCGGTTTTGCTCCGCGGTCAGTCGCGGAATCTGCAACGCTTCCTCCATCCACTGTTGTAGACGGTTTACGGGGTTGGAATATTGTGGGACAGGCGCGGGACGATTGGCAGGACTCAGAATAGCGTCCCCGCTCGAAGGGATCCCGTTTTGCTCCAACGGGCGTGCTTGCCCATTGTTCTGGATCCCTCGGCGTGGAACGCGAGCGCCTATTGGTTTTGCGTGGCCACCGCAGTTATGTTGAACCCGGGGGTGCTCACGACGATGTCCATTTGGGTGTTGTGCTTGGTAAAGACGAAAAAGTAGGTAAGCCCCGGCGATAGGCCGTCGGGATAGGAGAAGCTAACCTGGCCGATGCAGTTCGAATTCACGGAGTAAGTGCCCACGCCGGGCCTCCAGTCGGCACTGGTCGCCAGTGCACCATTGATGATGACGTGGTCCACCGATGTCAGGGTTCCCGCGCCGTCAAAGTGCGTCAGATTCACGCCGTTGACGGGGCCAATGACCGGTCCGGCCAGGATCGCCCCCGTGATCGTGATCGCATAGTCTCCGGAGAGGCTGGCGTTGGAGCAGGTTGTTTGCGCGTGGGCCGGGAAAGCCGAGACGGCTCCCAGGACCAGTAGAACAGCTTGTAGATGCGTTGCGAGTTTCATTTTGAGTTTCCTTTTGTGGGCTGCTTTCACCTTTCTTGGCTGGCTGCCCTCGTCGATCATCGTCTGTTGGAGTGCGCCTCGCAATGCCTCGCGTGTGGAATCTGGCTGCCCCCGTAACACGCTGCGTGCAGGAGGCTTACGCGGCCGGCTTCCCCGCCCCGGCCGCGCCGCCATTGGCTGAAGGCGGCAGGGAATGTGGCGCTCCGGTATAATAGGCCGTGGACAGGGCGGAAGATTCGCCGACGATCTGTTTTGGAGTTTTCGAGCTCGACCTCCGGACGCGTGAATTGCGGAAGGCCGGCGGGAAGGTCCGGATCCAGGAGCAGCCCTTGTGCGTGCTGGTTTCGCTCCTCGAACGACCGGGCGAACTGGTGACGCGGGAGGAACTGCGCCAGAAACTCTGGCAGTCCGACACCTTCGTCGATTTCGACACGGCCCTGAACAAGGCAATCACCAAGATTCGCGACGTCCTGGGCGACTCCGCGGCCTCGCCTCGGTTCGTCGAAACCCTGCCCAAGCGCGGGTACCGTTTCATCGCGGCGGTTGAAAAGCCGGCTCCCAGGGGGGCGGCGCCCGCCGCGGCCGCTCCCGAGGCCATCCCGAGGGAATCCTTCGGATACGGCGGCTGGCCGAAGGTGGCCCTGGCCGGACTGGCCGTTGTTCTGGTTCTCGGCGCAATCGTGTGGCTGCGCTGGCCGCGCGAAAGCGCGCCCGCCCGAATACGATCCATCGCCGTGCTCCCTCTCGACAATCTTTCCGGCGATTCCAGTCAGGAATATTTCGCCGACGGCATGACCGACGAGCTGATCACCGATCTGGCGCAGATCCACGCGCTGCGGGTCATTTCGCGTACGTCCGTGATGCAGTTCAAGCATACGAAGAAAGACCTTCCCGAGATTGCCGCGCAACTGAACGTCGACGCGGTAATCGAGGGTTCGGTGGTGCGCTCGGGCGATAAAGTGCGCGTGACGGCTCAGCTTCTCGATGCGCGCCAGGATCGCCATCTCTGGGCGGCCAGCTACGAACGGGAAATGACGGACGTCATCGGATTGGAGGGGCAGGTGGCCAAGAGCATCGCCGATCAGGTGAAGGTGAAACTGACACCGGAAGAGGACTCCAGACTGGCCAAACGGCGTCCGACCAGTCCAGAGGCCTACGGTGCCTTGTTGAAAGGCCGGTTCCTTTTGAACAAGAGAAACGTCGCGGCGGCGGAGAAGGCCATCGGCTTTTTCCGTCAGTCGGCCGGCATAGAGCCTGGCAATGCCGAAGCATGGGCGGCGCTGGCGGGGTGCTACGCATCGCTGGGCGCCGACATTGGCGCCGTGGACCCTGCCAAAGTGCTTCCGGAGGCGCGCTCTGCTGTCGCAAAGGCGCTCGAACTCGATCCGAACCTCGCGGAGGCGCATGGCGTTCTTGCCAGAATCAAGCTCTGGTACGACTGGGATTGGGCTGGGTCGGAACGGGAGTACCGCCGGGCAATCGAGCTGAACCCGAACGACTCCATGATTCACACTGGGTATTCACACTACCTTTTGGTGCGAAAGCGCTTCGATGAGGCCCTTGAGGAAAACAGGCGCGCCTTGGATCTCGCTCCGCTCGATATTCTGTGTTCCATGCATTCGGCGTGGCTCTACTTCGACGCTCGCGAGGGAGAGAAGGCTGTCGCGCAAAGCAAGCGCGTTCTGGAGATGGATCCGGGTTTTACCGGCGCGTACCTTTACGTCGCGCGCGGTTATGAACTGCAAGGGAAGTGGCCCGAAGCCATCGCGGCTTATTCCAAAGCGAAGGACTCGTATGCGGCTGCGTATCTGGTGGGCGTGGCCCACGCTTGGGCCGCCGCGGGAAACAGGCGGCAAGCGGAGGGGGCGCTGGCGAGACTCCAGGAGTTTGCCAGACAGCACTATGTCTCACCGCTGGCGTTCGCGGCGTATTACACGGCGCTCGGAGACCGGGACCGCGCGTTCGAGTGGCTGGATCGAGGTTATCGGCAGCGCGCGCCGGGCCTGATCGAGTTGGAAGTCAGCTATCTATGGGACGGCCTGCGAGCGGACCCGCGATTCCACTCGCTCGAACGGCGGATCGGATTCTGACAGCGGATCCGTCGGGCGAGCGCTTCGTGACGATCAGCAGAGCCGCGGCCAGCACCGCGCACAGAATGGGGAACCAGTCGCCAAAGCGCGTATAGAACGTGCGCCCTTGGATGTAACTGAAGCCCGTGCGCGAGGCGGCCTCCTCATAGAGCGGCAGCGTCCCGCGCAGGCGGCCGGCGGGGTCGATGGTGCCGGTAATTCCGTCGTTGGTCGAGCGCAGGATCCAGCGCCGGTTTTCGGCGGCGCGCATGCGCACGATTTCCAGGTGCTGCAGACGCGCGGCGCTCTTGCCGAAGTAGCCGTCGTTGGAGATGTTGAACAGCACTTCCGCGCCGTCCGCCACAAAGCGACGCACGAAATTGGGGAACACGGATTCATAGCAGATGAAGGTGCCCAATTTGTGACCGTCGATGGGCGACACGACCACTTGCTTGCCGGGAGTGAAATCGCCCGCTTCGGTGGTGATGCGTTTCACGAAATCGAAAGGCCAGGGGACGAACTCGCCGAAGGGCACCAGGTTGACCTTGTCGTAGCGGGTAACCAGCCGTCCGTCCGGCGCCACCAGGACGGCGGAGTTCAGCGGCGCGCCTTGCGGCGTGTGCGCCACCACTCCCAGCAGAAGGTTGGTATTGGCGAGGCGCGCCAGATCGGCCACGTAGCCGCGGAAGCGCGGGTCCGCATCGTAATAGAGCGGCGCCGGGACTTCGGGCCAGACGATCAGGGCGGGATGCTCGGCGCCGCCGGCCAGGGCCGCGCGCAGCGAGAGTGCGGCCAGGTTTCGCTGCATGCGGTCGACCGATTCCACGGTCCATTGCTCGTCTTCGGAGATGTTGGGTTGCACCAGGACGGCGGTTTCGCGGCCACGGCGGGCATCGGGGAGCGCCGGCAGAAAGATGAGAAAAGGTAGGGGAAGCAGCCACAACAGGTACTGGCGCGGCCGCCCAAGCACCGCCAGCGCCATGGCGGTGGCCATCGCCATGAAGACGAACGACAGGCCGTAGACGCTAGTGTAAGGCGCCAGGCGCATCGGCAATCCCATGTCGATGCCGGCATTGCCCAGCGCCAACCACGCAAATCCGAGCGATCCGTGCGTGGCTTCGATGGCAACCCATAAGGCGGCCACCGCGGGCATGGCCCACGATCTGCGCATCAGGATACCGGCCAGCAACGCGAACACGCCCATGTGCAGAGCTTTGATCAGGCAGAATAGCAGGAACGCGAGCCAGGCCAACGGCGCGTTCAGGCCGCCATAGAAAGCCAGCACGCCCTGTATCCAGTAGCAGACGCCGAACCAATAGACCACCCCAGCGATCTGACCCAGCAGAAAGCGGCGCCACGGGCGAGGCTCGCGCGCCACGGCCACCAGCAGCGGCGCCAGCGCCACCGGCGCGCACCATACCAGGTTGAAGCGCGGAAACGCCAGGATGAGGAGGACCGCGGTAAGCAGCGCGCCGAGGTAGTTCAATGTGCCAACGCCTCTTCGCTGACCCGGTCGGCCATATAGGAACTGCGCACCAGCGGGCCGCTGAAGACCATTTGGAAGCCGATGGACAGGCCGTAATCGCGATAGCGGTCGAACTGCTCCGGCTCGATGTAAGCGGCTACGGGCAGATTGTGGCGCGTGGGCCGGAGATACTGGCCGATGGTGGCGACGGCCGTTCCGGCGGCGCGCAGATCGCGCAGGACGGCATGCACCTCCTCTTCGGTCTCGCCAAGCCCGGCCATCAAGCCGGATTTGGTCAGGATATCGGGCCGATGGCGGCGCGCGAAATCCAGCACATCGAGCGACTGCCGGTAATCGGCCTGCGGACGCACTCTTCGGTAGAGCCGCGGCACCGTTTCCATGTTGTGATTGAAGACATGCGGGACGGCATCCAGCACGCGGGCCACGGCCTGCAGGTCGCCGCAAAAATCGGGCGTCAGCACTTCCACGCGGGCGTCCGGCAGGGCGCGCCGCACCTGGCGCACCGTTTCCGCGAAATGCGCGGAGCCGCCGTCTTCCAGATCGTCGCGATTGACGCTGGTGATCACCACGTAGCGCAGTTTCATGGCGGCGGCCATGCGCGCGACGTTGGCGGGCTCGGCCGGATCGAGGCGCATGTCCTGCTTAGCCGGAGAGCCTTTGGGCACCGAACAGAATCCGCAGCCGCGGGTGCACAGGTTGCCGAGGATCATGAAGGTGGCCGCGCCGCGCGGGAAGCATTCGTGGATATTCGGGCAGCGCGCCGATTCGCAGACCGTGTGCAGATTCAGTTGCCGCAAGTCGGCTTTCAAACGATGCAGCGCGTCGTAGTGCGTGGCGCTTTTGCGGGCCCATGCGGGCAAGCGCGGCGCGGCGCCTCCGATCTGGACCAAATCAGCGCTCACCTTTCTATCTTCTGACGAAATGGCGAGAAGCCCAAACGCTCCAGATCCGCTTTGGCTTGTCCGAGTTTGCCCAAGTCCGTGTAAGGCCCCACCAGCACGCGCGTCTTGCCTTGCGGACCGGGAGACAAGACGGCCGGGAAGCCCTTGTCCTTAAGCGTCTTGGCCACTGTCTCGGCCACCTCCTGCTTGACCGACGTGACTTGCAGATAGGTATCGCCGGGGGCTGGCTCGACCGGCGCGGGTTCGGCGGGAGCAGGTGTAGCAGGCTTAGTCTCGGTTTGCCGGGCTGGCTGCGTGGTGGGTTGCGGTTCACTGGCCGCGCCGGCATCTTCCCTCGGTTGCTCCGCGGCCGCGGGCGAACTCTGCGGCGCGGGAATCGCTCCGGAAGCCGGCTGCGGACGCGAGTTCGGCGGCACAGTGGTCCCGGTGTTCTGATCGCGATTCGCGGCGAGTTGGGGCGTGGGCGAGGAGTTGCGGCCCACGATGTAGCCCATGACGAAAAACACCGCGAACAGAATCACTACCAGAAAAAACCCGCTGAGCAACTGCCGGTTGCCCAGCACCAGTTCGAATTCGCCAGTTTCGGTGTTCTTCATGAGTTAGCCGGTTTGGATGGTTCGCCCAGTTTACCGAGCGCGCGCTCCAAAGATGACAGTATATCGATTGGCAGAGGGAAAACGATGGTGGTATTTTTTTCTGTGCCGATTTCCACCAGTGTTTGCAAATATCGCAACTGGATGGCGACGGGCTGTTCCTGAATGACCTTGGCCGCCATGGAGAGTTTCTCGGCGGCGCTGTATTCCCCTTCGGCGTGAATGATTTTGGCGCGGCGCTCGCGCTCGGCCTCGGCCTGGCGGCCGATGGCGCGGATCATCTGCTCCGGCAGGTCCACCTGCTTCACCTCGACCACGGTCACCTTCACGCCCCAGGGCGAAGTGTGCTGATCGAGAATGGATTGCAGCCGCAAGTTGAGCTTATCCCGCTGGCTCAGAAGCTCGTCTAATTCCACCTCGCCCAGCACGCTGCGCAGGGTGGTTTGCGCCAGTTGCGAAGTGGCGTTGAGGAAGTTCGAGACCTCAACAATAGCCAGGCGCGGCTCCAGGACCCGGAAGTAAATGACCGCGTTCACTTTCACGGTCACGTTGTCGCGCGTGATGACATCCTGCGGCGGGACCTCGAGAGTCTCGATGCGCAGCGAAACGCGCACCATGCGATCGATGGGCGCGAAAACCAGGACGATGCCCGGTCCTTTCGGTTGGTCGAGCAGCCGGCCCAGCCGGAAGATGACGCCGCGCTCGTACTCGCGCAGGATCTTGATGGAAGAGATCAGGTACAGCACCACGATGATGATAACGATGGTGGTGAAGCTGGTGAAGTCGATCATGATGAGACTCCGTTCCGTAGGGGAATAGGTTCAACGGTGAGTTGGAGTTGATGGATGGCCACGACGCGCACCGGGCCGCCGGCGGCGACCGGGGCCGGCGCGACGGCATTCCAGTATTCGCCGCGGACAAGGATCTTGCCTTCGGGATCGAGCGGCGTGACGGCCGTTCCGATCTCGCCGATCATGCCCTGGCTGCCGGTGACCACTTTATTGTGCCGCGCGCGCAGCACCAGCGAGAGCAGCACCATGGTGATGAGCGAGAAGGGCAACGCCAGCGCGATAGCGGTGGAAAGGTGAACGCGCATTTCCGGCACGGGACTGTCGATCAGCATCACCGCACCCAGCACCATCGACAGCGCGCCGCCCGATCCCAGGATGCCGTGCGTCGCGAATTTCGCTTCCAGGATGAACAGCGCGAACGCCAGCAGCAGCAGCGCCGCGCCCAACCAGTTGATGGGCAGCACGGAGAGCGCGGAGAGGCCCAGCAGGGCCATGATCGCTCCCAGGATGCCGGGCACGATCAAGCCGGGCGAGGTGAACTCCACGTAGATGCCGAGCGCACCCAGCACCAGCAGAACCAGCGCCAGGTTGGGATCGCTGATCGCGGAGATGATTTTCTGGCGCCAATTCCTTTCGTAGACTTCGATGACAGCGCCGCGCGTGTGCAGCACCACGCGCGCGCCATCCAGGCGCGTGACCTCGCGGCCATCCAGTTGGTCGAGCAGATCCCGCTCATTGCGCGCCACCAATTCGATCAGATGGTTATCGAGCGCCTCTTTGTCGGTAAACGACTGGCTCTCCCGGATGGCTTTCTCGGCTAGCGCGCTGTTGCGCCCGCGCTTGGCCACGATGCTGCGCAGAGAGGCCGCCGCGTCGTTCTCCACCTTCTGCTTCATGACCGCATCCATCTCGCCGCCGATCATCACCGGATGCGCCGCGCCGGTATTGGTGCCCGGCGCCATGGCCGCGACGTCGCCGGCTTCCAGGATGAAAAAGCCCGCCGACGCCGCGCGCGCGCCGCTGGGCCCTACGTAAGTGATGACCGGCATGGGCGCGGCGACGATCTCTTCGATGGACTCGCGCATCGCGTCCATGAGGCCGCCGGGCGTATTCAAGCGCACCAGCAACACCACCGCGCCTTCTTGTTTGGCTTGTTGGACGGCGCGCGACACGATTTCGGTGGTGACCGGATGGATCATCCCATCCACATCCACGGCCAGCACCCGCGGCGCCGCGGCCTTGGAGCCCGCTGCCGTCAGGGCCAGCAGGAGCAAAATCGCCAATCGTGATCGCACGATAACATTAATGTACCTCCATTGCCACATGATTGTCCGAAATAACACGGCCAGCGAAATTGTGATGGGATTGATAAAAACTTTTTGCGGTGCCGGCGGTGGAGTCTGGTAAAATCAGAGTATCAAGTTGAATTTAAGGGAGAGAAATACCTTGTATGGCAACTAAAAGAAGTACGAGTTCCGAGCCTGTGGTGTCTTCCGGCGCAGCTCCGGCGCGCGCCAAAAGTACAGTAACACGTAAGCATAGGAATCCCGGCGTGACAGAGAGATCCGAGAGTACAACAGCCCCCTCGTCCGCGGCAGCAACCCATGCGCCCAGTCCGACGCTCGATGAAATAGCCCAACTAGCCTATTCCTATTGGGAAGCGCGGGGGTATCAAGGCGGCTCTTCCGAAGAAGACTGGCTGCGGGCCGAGCAAGAGTTGAGCGCCGGCCTGACCATGTCCGCGGCAAGCTAAAGCAAGAACGAAAGAGCCAAAAGTTCCGTAGATTTGCGGGGACTTTGTAATTCGTTTACGCGATTAGTCAAGTTACCTATATTTGCGAAGAACGGCTAAAAGGCGGCCCTGTATTTGCACGTCCGCGGCTGGAACGACGATCGGCTGCAGCGCGGCATTGGCAGGCTGGAGGCGGACTTTGCCTCCCGGTTCGCGGTAAAAGCGTTTGAGCGTGGTTTCCGAGCCATCCACGAGAGCTACTACGATGTCGCCGTCGCGCACCTCGTTGACGCGCTCGACCAGCACCATGTCTCCATCGCAGATATGGTCGCCGATCATGGACTCGCCGCGCACTTCCAACGCGAACGTGCCGGGGTGTCCCACGAAATCGGCGAAGCTCAGCGTGGCGTGCTGCGCGACCGCTTCGACCGGCAATCCGGCAGCGATGCGGCCCAATAGCGGGATCTCCAGCGCGGCAGCATCCCGATGACGGCGGTTCTCGTGCACGTATTTCGGGCCTAATTCCAACGAGCGGCTCTGGTTGAAGCCGCGCTTCAAATAGTTCTTGCCGGTCAGCGCGGAGATGTGCTTGTGCACGGTGGCGAGCGAAGCCAGGTTCAGGCCTTGCGCTAGTTCTTCGTAACTGGGGCTGTAGCCGTTCTCGTCGACGAATTTCGCAATCAGGTCGAGCACTTGCTTTTGGCGGCGGGTTAAAGCCATGGGACTCCTCTCTGTCCCATTGTGGGCGAAGAAAAAGGGAAATGCAAGCGGCAGGCTGCTAAGAACGGGCTTCTGCCTTGGCAATCGCTTATAATCTGATTGTCAATGACTGCGCAAGTGCAGATTTGGTTGCCCACGCTGCTGGCGTTGTTTGGCAGCCTGCTCGTGGTCGTTTTCAGCGCCTGGTTGAATACCAAAGCCCTGAGCGCTCAAATCCAAGCCTTGCGGGCGGAGATGCGGCATTGTTTCGCCGAACTGCGCCTGGATTTCCACACGGAGATATCGCAATCGGCCCGCCGCGTGGAGCGGCTTGAAGAGCCACGCGGTCTGGTCCGCCCGTAACCCCTCGTCTACTTCTGCAGCGCCGTCCGTGTCTCCCGCAAAGTATTTGCCAGCGATTCGCGCGGCAGCGTGACGATGATCGGCTCAATCAGCCAGCCCAGTCCCGCCGGTATGGCGCGGGTTAGCGAGATGGCTTCACACTCCACGTACACGCCGCCGTCGCGCTCCTGGAATCTCCAATAGGAGTACAACCGCCACAGAAAGCCATCGTCCTGGCCCGGCGGCAAAATGCGCTCGTCCCGCTTGCCGGCGTTTCGGACTTGCGCGATGCGCGTGCTATAAGCGCGGCTGTGGCAGCGGCCGCCATCCAGCGGAAAATACCGCACGTCGTAATCCGTGTCGAGGATCACCGTCACGACCTTTTGCTTCATCAGCCGCAGGTAGACCTTGAAGTCGTTTCCATGGCGGCTGACCAGGCGCGATGCCAGCACCTCGGGCTTGTAGTTGTCCTGATTGTGGTCGTAATCCTGAATGAGCGCAAGAGTCTTACCTAGCGTGACGCCCGGAACGAAGACCGCGCCGATCCAATCGTGGATCAATCCGCCGGTCACTGCAATGGTGTTACCGGCCGCGCGGTTTTCGATCGCCACTTGTCCTTGGCGGACGCGATCCGCGCGCTGTGCGTCTTCATCCGCCCAAAGGAATTTCGCGCCGGGAGCCAGGCGCTGGTCCAGGCGCTTCTCGGTTTCGCCAATGTACCGGTCGAACGCCTGAACCGTTTCCGGTTTCAGCTCCACCGCCCGCGCGCCGGAAACGAAGAGGGCGCCCAGGACGCACGCGGCGGCCAGTTTCATCCGGAGCCACCCTGGCCGTGCAAGTAAACAGTCCGGGTGGGGAAAGGCATATCGATCTTTTCCTGGCGCAGGCGCTTCAGAATGCGCTTTCGCAGCTCGGCGCGCACGCGGAACTGGTCGGCGAATTCCGCCACGTTATACCCAAGGGTGAAGTTCAGCGCCCAATCGCCGAAGCCGGGATCGAAGCTCACGCCCGGCGCGGGATCGGCCAGCATGCCGGGAATCTCGCCCGCGGCGAGATTGGCTTCCTCCAGCAGCACGCGCTCCACCTGATCGGGATCGGAATCGTACGCCACTCCGACCTGAATCGAAACTCCCAGGCGTTTCTCGGGCAAATAGAAATTGGTGACGTTGGCCTGCCCCAGCTTGCTGTTCGGAATGAGGATCATATTGTTCGACAGCGCCCTGATCATGGTACTGCGCCAGCCGATGTCGGTGACGTACCCTTCCTCGCCCGTATTGAGGCGAATGTAATCGCCCAGCCGGACCTGGCGGGCAACGGCAATATAAAATCCCGCGAACAGGTTCGAGAGAGTGTCCTGCAGCGCCAACGCCACGGCTAGGCCGCCGACGCCCAGGGCCGTCAGGATCGGGGTGATCGAGATGCCCCACAAATTGAGCAGCACCAACAGGCCCAGGATCACCACCGCGAGTTGCGCCAGCGTTTGCGTCAGCGTGGTGACCGGAAGCGCTCCTGCAACACCGCTGCCGTGGTACCGGATGAGGCCGCCGGCGAGACGAGAACTGACGAAGGTGAGCGATAGGATCCACAGGGCCAGCAAGCCGCGGCCGATCCACAGCGTCGCGCGCGGCGGTACGTCCGACGATTGCGCGGCCAAGTGCGTGCCCAGAATCAGCACCCAGATCATGAACGGCCCCTTCACGGCGGCGATCACGGTTTGCGCGGCGGGCCCTTTGCTGCGCGCCGCCCAGGGGCGTAACATGCGCACCATCAGGCGCTTGGCGGCGTAGCCCAGCGCCAGCGTGAAGGCCAGGACGCAAAGGGGGACGATCAATTGCTTCCAGTGCTGCGCCAGAAATTGTTCGACCGCGGGCGTTCCGCTCATCTCAGCTTCCATCATACCCGGACGCGCTCTTTCGTCTGCACGCGGCACTGCCGCCGCGCGTCAACCGTTTGTGCGGACCTTTCCCGTTTTGTTGGCTTTAGCGCTGACCACCAGCGCCTGGGCTTCGGAAGCTTCCAATCTCTACCGGGAAGGGCGCAAGGCCGAGAAAGCCGGCCAGATCGCGCGCGCCTATCTGCTGTACTCGGAAGCCGCGGCGCTGGAGCCGGACAACCATCTGTACTGGTCCCGCAGCCTGGCCTTGCAGTCGCGCGCCGCGCTGGAAGCCAAGGCGATCCCGCCGGTTGCGGCGACGGCGGCAGCGGCCGCGCTCCCCGCCGATGCGTCCAAAACGGAAGCCGAACCGGATGCCGATCAGCCTGCGCTGCCTGCTGCCACCGCGGAAGACCTGGCGGAAGCGCGCAAGCCGCTGCCGCCCACCAAACTGAACGCCGACTCGTCGCGCAAGGATTTCTCTCTACGCGCCAACGCCAAGACCCTGTTCCAAACCGTGGCGCGCGCCTACGGCCTGGATTGTGTGTTTGATGGCGATTACAAGGCCCAGCCGATTATCCACTTTCAGATGGAACAGGCCGATTACCGCGAGGCTTTGCACGCGCTGGAGGCGGTGACCGGCTCGTTTATCGTGCCCATCTCCGATCGCCTTTTTATGGTGGTGAAGGACACCGCGCAGAAGCGACGAGACGACGAGCCGTACGCCGCCGTGAGCGTTTCCATCCCGGAAGCCACCACGCAGCAGGACCTGACCGCCATGGTGACGGCCGTCCAACAGGCCTGCGGTATCCAGAAAGCCTCCCTGGATAGCCACTCCAGCATGGTGGTGATGCGGGACGTGGTCTCGAAGGTTATCCCGGCGCAGCACCTTCTCCAGGATCTGCTGTATCCGCGCGGCCAGATAATGCTCGAAATGGATTTCCTGGAGGTCAACGACACCGATGCGCTGAACTACGGCCTGCCGCTGCCCAGCTCGTTCCCCCTGGCTTCCTTCAGCAACTTCATGCAAAACGTGCCCCAGCTCGCCTCGAACATTTCCGGCATGCTGCGTTTCGGCGGCGGGGCGGCCCTGCTTGGCATCGGCATCGCCAACCTGCAGTTGGTGGCGTCGCTGACCAAGTCCGACAGCAAGGTTTTGCTGCATGCCAGCGCGCGCTCCGTGGATGGCCAGGCTGTCACCATTCACGTGGGACAGAAATACCCGATCATGACCGCCGGCTATTTCGGCCCGGCCAGTTTCAGCGGCCCGGGAGCCTACACGCCGCCGCCTTCGTTTACTTTCGAAGACCTGGGCCTATCGCTGAAGGCGACGCCGCGCGTGCACGGCCCCGAGGAGGTCACGCTGGCAGTGGAAGCCGAATTCAAGGTGTTAGGGGGATCGTCCAATAACGGGATTCCGATTATCTCGAACCGGTCTATAAAGTCGGAAGTGACGCTCAAGATGGGCGAGTGGGCGGTGGTCGCCGGCCTGGTCGACGATGAAGACGCCCGCACCATTGCGGGCATTTCGGGAGTGGCCGGCATTCCCGTGATCGGACCGCTGACCAGCAACACCACGCATAACAAGAGCTCGGACCGGGTGCTGATCATGCTGCGGCCCACGCTGTTGACTCCGCCGCCGGACAATTCGATGACGCACGTTTACCGGATGGGCACGGAGTCGCGGCCGCTAACGCCGTTGTAAGGAGTCAGGAGACAGGAGACAGAAGAAAGAACACCGTAGCGCGGGGTTATTCTGACTTCTGTCTTCTGTCTCCCTTTACCGCTTCTGGCACTTCGCGCAATAATGCGTCCCGCGTTGCGCCACCAACGTCCGCCGGATGGGCGCGCCACAATTCACGCACGGCTCGCCGGTTCGTTGGTAGACGCGGTGCTCGAACTGGAAGAAGCCGCGGCGGCCTTCGGCATCCACGTAGTCGGAAATCGAGGAGCCGCCTTTCTCGATGGCCTGCGTGAGCACCTCCACGATGGCCTCGCGCAGGCGCTTGACGCGCTCCGGACGCAACCTGGCGCCGATCGCCAGCGGATGAATGCCCGCCCGGAACAGCGCCTCGTCGGCATAGATGTTGCCCACGCCGCGAACGAAGCGCTGGTCGAGCAGCACGCTCTTGATGCGCGCCTTGCGTCCCTTGAGCCGCGCGGCGAACTCCGCCAGCGTCACCTCCAGCGGCTCCGGACCGAGCTTCTCCACGCGCGCCGGCAATCCGCGGCTCACCTCGATCTTCCCGAACTGGCGTTGGTCCTCGTAGCGCAGCACGCCCCGGTCCAGGTTCACCACCGCGTGCTGATGGCGTCCCGGCGTGCCGCCTAATAGGAGCTTGCCGGTCATGCCGAGGTGCACCACCAGGCAGTGCCCGGCATCCAGTTCGATGACGATGAACTTGCCGCGCCGCCGGATGCCGCGGATGCGCCGGCCGGCCAGCATCGCGCTCATCTGGTCGGGATCGCCGCGCAGGATGCGCGGACAGGTAAACTCGGCCGAGACAATGCGCCGCCCGACAATGCGGGCGATCGATCGGACGACCGTTTCAACTTCGGGGAGTTCAGGCACGTTCCGGCACTTCGATCAGAATATCGTCGCCATCCACCGCGACGGTGAATGTGGGCAGCTTCTGGCTGGGATTGAAATCGTTGGCGCCGGTTTCGCAGTTCCACTCCCAGGCATGCCAGGGGCACACCACGTTATTGCCGTGCAGGGCGCCCTGCCCCAACGGTCCGCCGCGGTGCAGGCACGTTCCGCTTAGAGCGGTGACGCGGCCGCCCACGTTGCACAGGGCATACGGTTCGTTCCCCACCATGACCTCGGCGATCGAATCGGCGGGCAGTTGCGAGAGACTGGCGACTTTGACGAGTGGCATTGCTTAAACCATCTTAACCGCTCCCTGACGGTCGCGGCTCGGTAGCCGTTTCACTTCAGCTTGCACAACGGATCGCCCACCACGATGTTCTGCCAGCTCAAGCCGGGTATGGCGAGATAGTAGCTCTCCGCGAGATTGCGTCCGCGAAAGTAGGCCGGGAAAAGCTGATCGGGGTGTGGCGTGAACGCCAGGTACGGCTCGTATACGTGGCCTGAACAGCCGGTGGCGCCTTCGTGGATGTAATCGGCGGTGAGCGTTTGCGGCGACCCGGCGAACCAGCCGGCCGCATCCTTCCACGTGCCGATCGTCCAGGTGGCCGGTGGGCGCTGGAACGTGCGGCCGTCCGTTGAAACATATTCGGTCGCGAGCGCGCCCGGCAGCCATTGAAATCCCAGGTTGCGCAAATGCCGGTTGGGATCGTTGGAGCCCCAGCCGGCGTACCCGATGACGTCCTTTTCTCCGGAGAGCGCCTTGGCCGACGCATCCATGACGACGTGTTCGGCGGGCAGCGCCAGGGCCGCCGTGCGCAGCCAATTGTTGCCTTCGGCGTCGTCATCGGACTTCAGGTCGAACACGAACTTGCCGTTAGCGGCGGCGCGCGCACCGACCGAACGATCGATGATGCCGCGCACATCGTCGAAATCGTAACCGGCCAGGCGTGTCACCAGGTAGATGGGGAAGCTCGCGTGGGTGAATGGCTGGTCCTGGCGGCGGTAAAACGGATTGGGCACCGGTCCCGCGCGTGGAAAACTTTTCCCTTTCATTTTCGAATACAGTAGGGTCAGTTCGGAATCGACCGCGCCGTATTCGCCCGAAGGCCCTTGGCCCGCGCCGCTGACCTTCAGTGGAACCCCCATGTTTGTAACGATGTAAAGCACCTGCTCACGCAGATTCGCGTGCGTCAGGCAGCGGGCGATGGGGCGCTCGACCTGCTCCACGTAAGTGTCCCAGGAGATCTCTTCCGCGGCCGGCGAAATGTCCAGCGTGCAGACGTTCTTCAAAGGGATGCCGCGCTTTGAAATGTAGTAGTCCGCAATGCGCCGCGAAAACGCGCTGGCGCGGTTCACCACCAGCAGAACGTTTTCCCCGCCCTGCGCCAGAAGTATAGAGCATCCGGCCAGCAACCCCAGCGTCAATGCGCACCGCATGATGATATTATGCGCGTCATTGCCATGCGCGCCAACGTGAGGCGGAGCCCAAAGATCACGCCTGGTGCGCCCGCCTATTGAGCTTTCCATTGAACCGAGAAGCTGCTGCCGTCGCTGGACAGCGACGAAGGTATGGCTTCCTCACGCCGCTCTTTTCCATGGTGATCTGGTGCTATCCTTCGCGGCGTTGGTGCCCGCTATGCCCGTGCTGTCCTTGCCGAACAGCGCCGTTCCGAAATCCGCCAGCGGTAGGATTTCGCCCGAGGAAGAAGCTTCGGCAATCCATTCTGCAGACGACCGTGCCGCCGCCGACACTTTGAACTCTCGGCGAATGATTGCCCGCTCCACTCGTCCGTGATCTCCACCGTGAATTCCTCCTTGGTAGTGAAAAGGGCGCAGTCAAAACCTGTGCGAACGACAATGCGGGCAAGTGTACACCGCGCCGCTCACGCGCCGGGAGCATAATTAAGCATCCCCGGCGCGTGGCAAGCGCGAGTGGCTATTTGGCCCAGGTGCAGGAGAAGCTGGTGCCGTCGCTGGATAGCGTGGTGCACGTCGATGTCTGCGGGCTGCTTGTGCTGCCGACTTTGGTGATCTGTATGATGTCGGCGCCCGGAAACTTTCCAATCACGCCGCTCGATGTGCTGTCCGTCGCGGAATTGGTGCCTTTGACACCGGTGCTGTCTTCACCGAAAAGCACTGTGCCGAAATCGGTGAGGGGCAGGATTTCGCCGTCGTAGGGCGCCTCGGCAATCCATTCGGCCGACGACCGCTCCGCGCCCGAAATCGTTCCGGTCTTGCGGAAAGCCTTGCCCGTAGTCACGTCCTCGATCGTGAGGGTGAAATTCGGGCTGGTATAACTTACTTCCGCCTCGATCTTATCGCCAGGTGAAACCGTCAGACCCGGAATTATAATCTCTGCCTCGATGCAGCAAAACTCGTACCAGGCTTGGTAGACCGGAGTCGCGCCCTCGCAATTGGAGTTCGTGCCAAGCTGCTCAACCGTGCTGGAAGTATATCCATCGATACCCACCCAAAACGACGCGTCCTGGTTCCCCGACTTGCAGGTGGCCGTGGGCACAACCCAGGAACCATGCGCCGCGGTGAAGGAGGTTCCGGTCACCGCATAGCCGCTCCAGTTGGTGCTGGTGGCGGTGCCGTCGCCGCGCACCAACAGGTCCCGGATCGGGTGGTGATACCGGGGTGCAGTTTTTATCATATCGGTTGGCGCGTTCGAAACCTGCGCGAAGGCAGGTAATATGGCGATCGCACCAAGAATTGCAAACCGTTTTGTTAACATTTGTAAGCTCCGCTTTCAGAAGTTAGACCGGGGGATACCCCTGATCGGAACTAGTATACACGAGCATGATCAAGCGGCTGTACTATGCCGTGGTACCACAGGTTCTATTTCAGACTCGCGCAGCCCAAACACTGAATCGCGCCGTAGAGTAACATGAGCGATCATGCGGCATGAGCGAGTGAAGGCGCTTTGGCGCGGAGGACTGGATTGGTGCGCGCGCCAATGGCGGCAGATCCGCCCAGGTCCGGAAGCGCGCCGCGGTGCGGTATGGGGAGCGCTCGCGGCGGCGGCGGTGAGCGTGGTCATCGGGGGGCTGTATGCGCGGACCGGATTCGGCTACGCGTTCGACTTCGCGCTGGCCGTCGCCTTTGCCGCGGTGACCGTTCCTCTGGTTGCGCTCGCCGTCGCATTGTTGCTGACCATCGCGCGAAGACTCCCCCGCATGGCGACTGGCATTATCGTGGGGTCGTGCGCCATCGTCATGATGGTGTGGATGCCGCCGCAACTGGGCTTCCCGATGGCTATCGTGATCGGCCTGGCGGAGGGCATCCTGGGCGCCACCATCGCCACGTTCGTCGCGGGTCATTTCCGCGCGGCGGCGCTGAGTAAGAAGATCGTCACCGGGTCGCTTTGCTTGCTTGCCGTGGCCATCAACATCGGGTTGCTGTGGATGTTCTTGCACCAGGGGTCGATGGACAAGATAATCTCGTGGAAGCCGCCGGCCGGCTCCATGCCCGCCTTGCTGGATCTGCCGAATCCCTCGGACCGCGGCCCGTACCATGTGAACACCCTGTTCTACGGCGTGGGTAACGACATCCGGCGGCCGGAATACGGGCCTTCCGTGGCCATCAAAACGCGCGCGGTGGATGCATCCGAGTTCTTCAAAAATTTCACGGGCTGGAAGAAATGGGCGCGCCGGAAGTACTGGGGATTCGATGTCGACAAGCTGCCGCTGAATGCGCGCGTGTGGTATCCGGAGGGCGCGGGGCCATTTCCGCTGGCGCTGATCGTGCACGGCAACCACGACATGGCGGAATTTTCCGATCCGGGCTACGGCTATTTGGGCGAGCTGCTGGCCAGTCGCGGCTTTATCCTGGCATCCATCGACGAGAACTTCCTGAACAGCGGCCTGTTTCACGATCCGCCCAAGCAGCAGCAGGTGCGCGGCTGGATGCTGCTGGAGCACCTGAAGCTTTGGCGGGAATGGAACCAGGCGGCGGGCAACCCGTTTCACGGCAGAGTGGATATGGCGCACATCGCGCTAATGGGGCATTCGCGGGGCGGCGAGGCCGCGGCCACGGCGGCGTTATTCAACCGCCTGCGGTATTATCCGGACAACGCCAACATCAAGTTCGATTATGGTTTCGCGATCCAGTCGGTGGTGGCCATCGCGCCGCCCGACGGCCAGTACAGGCCCGCCGGGCAGCATCGCTGGATTGAGAACGTAAGCTATCTGACCTTGCAAGGCGCGCACGATGCGGACGTCTCATCGTTCATGGGCAGCCGCCAGTGGGATCACGTGCGCTACACCGGATCCGGCCCCTGGTTCAAAGCGGAGATATACGCATACCGCGCCAATCACGGGCAATTCAATACGGTTTGGGGCCGCACGGACGCGGGCGAGCCGCTGAGCTGGTTCCTGAACCTGAAGCCGTTGATGCCTGGCGAGGAGCAGCGGCGCATCTCGAAAACCTACATTGCGGCTTTTTTGGAGGCCACGCTGAAAGGGCGGCGCGAGTATCTGCCGTTATTCGAAGACTGGCGGGCGGGGCGCGCCTGGCTGCCGGATACGATTTACATCAATCGCTTTCAGGATGCGTCGTACGTGCCGCTGGCCTCCTATCAGGAGGACGCCGATATCACTACCACCACCGCGCCGGGTGGGCATATAGCTGGCGACAAGCTGTCCATCTGGCGCGAGGGACGAATTCCGTGGCGGGGCGGCGATCGGGGCGGCGATAGAGATTATAATGGCGTGTTTCTGGGATGGAACCGGCCGAAGGGCGCGCCCGCGGCTTCGTACACCGTCACGCTGCCCGAGGGCGCTGCGGGCCAGTGGCGGTTGGGGAAGGCATCCACCATCGAGTTATCGGTGGCGGCCCTCGACGAAGACGCGCCCCTGCCCGGCGAAAAGCCTGGCAAGAAGAAAGACGAAAAGAAAGGCGAGCAGAAGAAGGATCGCGAATCGCCAGACTTCACCATCGAGCTCGAATCGAGCGATGGCGTGACCGCCAGCGCACCGGCGAGCCGCTTCGCGGCCATCCCGCCGCCGCTGAAGGAAAAGTTCACCAAGCTCGATCCAATGGAGACCGCGGCGTACGAACAGGATTGGGAGCCTGTGTTCCAGACCGTGCGCGCCGGGTTCGGAGCATTTCAAAGCGGCCCCAAGCCGTTCGACCCGGCCAGGTTGAGCGTGGTGCGGCTGAAGTTCGATCGCACGCCCATGAGCGTGATTTGCATAAGTGGGATAGGCTTTGGACAGGAGAAGCAATGAGGACATTCGTTATCGCGTTGATCATGGCGGCAGCCGCGCTGCCCGCCGGTTTGCCAGAGGGCGCCGGGCATTGGACCAGTGCCGAATTGCGCGGGTTCGAAAAGAGCCTGGCACTCAAGATGAACGCGCAAAAGATTGCCACGATGCCGCTGGCGGGCTATGGAAACCACAGCTTCCTGGTGGCGCATCGGGAAGGCAGCGGCGAAGCGGAGTTGCACGAAACTCAGAACGACGTAATGGTGGTCGAGAGCGGCGAGGCCACGCTGGTGGTGGGCGGCACGGTGGTGAATCCGCGGACCACCTCGCCTCACGAGATTCGCGGGCCGTCCATCCGCGGCGGCGAGAAAGTGGCGCTGGCAGCCGGCGACGTGGTGCACGTGCCCGTCAAGACGGCGCACCAGATGCTCGTGGAGAGCGGCAAACAGATCACCTATTTCGTGGTGAAGATCGACGCGCGGTGATGGCGCAAACCTAGTGGAGCGGCCTCCCATACGCGCTAACTTGAGGTGCTCTTGCGCACGCAGCGCGCCGGACAGAAGCCGGCTTGCTTGGACCTATCTGGTTGGCGCCCTCTCGTTGTCCGAGTGGCCGACGATGCGAGTGCATGCTGCCAGAGTGCAGGGCCGTGCCTCACCTCGACCTGTTAAAATAATGAGCTGCTTTCGGCAGGGGAGGGCGAGCCGCGAGGATAACGCTGGCGTGGCGGAGAAGTGAGCGTTCACGAAAGATTAGAGAAGGCCGCGCCAACTTTTCAAGAACAGGTGTGTACGTTCAAATCCGCGTCGCATGGGGAGTTCAATTGTGGTGTTAGCCCTGTGCCCTCTTGGAAGAACTGGTCGTCCGGCGATGCGCTACTCGGAACCAGGAGGCGTGTCCTTCTGGTTCAAGCTGAGCGTGCCATTGTGGGCCGCATGTTGCCCCGGGTGGTATTGCGGAGGCAACGATGAATATTTTCAGATCGGCTGAGTGGGGCGAGCACTTGCTGCTGCCTGAAATCGTTCTTGCGATGATCTGGCCAGGACCTAGCACTGGCTAAAGTACATGGGAAGGAACTGCCAATGAATCCCGTCGTTTACCACACCATCCAGATCGACGGCCTATCAATTTTCTACCGAGAAGCTGGTCCGAAGAATGCAGAAACGCTTCTCCTACTACATGGTCTTCCATCGTCATCGCGCATGTTTGAACCGCTTTTCGCGCGACTATCCGACCGCTACCATTTGATCGCGCCGGACTATCCCGGCTTCGGGCACAGTGACTGGCCGGACCCGAAGAAGTTCGCGTACACGTTCGATCGTTATGCCGAGATCGTCAACCATTTCACTGAGGCGCTGGGACTCTCGCGCTACACCCTGTATATGCAGGACTACGGTGGACCCATCGGCTTTCGCATGATCCTGGCGCATCCGGAGCGGGTCGAGGCGCTGATCGTGCAGGACGCCGTAGCCCACGACGAAGGCTTGGGAGCAAATTGGAAAACGCGACGGGCCTTCTGGGCCGATCGTGCCGCCAATGAGAGCGCCTTGCGCACAAATCTTTTGTCGCTTGAGGCCGCACGGGCACGTCATACGGGAAACGATCCTGACGTGGAGCGTCACGATCCAGACCTCTGGACCGACGAACTTTATTTTCTTAATCGTCCAGGCCAGGCTGAGATACAAAGCGATCTCTTCTATGACTACAGAACCAATGTGGACTCTTACCCGAAATGGCAAGCGTGGATGCGCGAAAAGCAGCCACGCCTGCTGGTGATCTGGGGTAAGTATGAGTCGTCGTTCGATCCCTCGGAGCCGGAAGCCTACAAGCAGGAGGTACCAGGCGCTCAGGTTCACATTGTGGATGGCGGCCATTTTGCGCTGGATACGGCTGCCGACGACATCGCGGCTCTCGTACGCGACTTCATGACAAAGTAGGAGCGAACGCCATGCTTTTATGAGAAGTGTTAAGTTGCGCGATCCCCGACCTCAATTGGTGCTCATCATCCTCAAATCGCGATTTGGAGGGGCTGTCGGCGCAGAGTCGGCATTCAGGAAAACAGAATCGATTCAAAAAGGAGAACAAAATGACAACAAAAGGAAAGGTCCTGGTACTTGTATCGAGCGGTCACGGCTTGCCCTTGAAAGATGGCAAGGTTTACAAGGGCGCTGGCTACTACCTTAACGAGCTGACGGTTCCGGTTCGCGCCCTGATGAAGGAGGGCTACGACATCACCTTCGCCAACCCTAAAGGCAACACGCCGCAGATGGATGTCCATTCAGCTGTCGCCGATTTCTTCGGCGGGGACGAGGCTAGGCTTCAGGACTATCTAAAATTCTGCGACAGCCTGACTGGGCTCAAAAATCCAACTTGCATCTCGGATGTCATCGCATTGGGCCTGGATCAATATGACGCTGTTTTCGTTCCCGGCGGCCATGGCCCGATGATGGATCTTCTTGATGATCCCGACGCTGGCGCCGCGATGAGACACTTTCATGAAACATCCAAGCCTACGGCGGTGCTCTGCCATGGCCCGATTTCACTTCTCTCGGCTCTTCCGAATTCGAAGGAGGTGGTCGCCGCGCTGGTGGCGGGCGATGCCGTTGGAGCGCGGGCGAAGGCTCAAGGATGGATTTATTCCGGATATAAGATGACCATCTTTTCGACGGCGGAAGAGCAGCAGCGGGAGCCGCTTGAGATTGGTGGTAAGGTTCTCTTCTACCCGGACTTCGCCTTGAGTACTGCGGGAGGTGACGTAAGTGTGGCCGACCCATGGAAGAGCTACGTCCTTCAAGATCGCGAGTTGATCTCAGGTCAGAACCCGTTCTCTGATGCAGCGCTGCTGAAACTTCTTCTACCGGCACTCAACGCGAAAAAGAAGTGAGTCGGCAGGGGACTGGCACCGAGAGTGGTTCGGTTCTGGACGGATGACGCGCCACTCGGAGAAAGCCAACGTTCCCGTCCGAGAAAATGAATCAGTCCTGAGAAACTCGCTTGGGACCGCCGAAGGCACCCGGCTGTCGCATGAGAGCGTGTGACTTCTCAGGATGCGATCCGGAACAAAGAGCCCGTCCAGGGCTTAGGCTAGCGCTTCCGAAGGACCGGCCCCAAGCGCACCCGGCCGCCAACTAAACGAACTTATACTCGCCCGGCACCGGTAGCGGCGGCACATCCAGCTTCATATCGTAGTCGAACGCCTTGGGCTGTAAGTCGAGAGTCGAAGCCATCATCTGGTCCCAAGTAATCTCCTGGCCGGAGTACGCCGATTCGCGCGCCATGATACAAGTCATGGTGCTCTCCGCCACCGCCATGCCATCGTTTATGTACGGACCCTGGCCGCGGATACTCTTCACCAGCGCCCTGTGTTCCTGCACATAGGGGTTTTCGCCGCCCTTCGGTCCCATGTCCTTACAATCGGTGCGGCCCCGCGTGCCCACCAAAAGTTCGGAAACCTCCTGATAGGTGGGCTTCCGGAACTGCCGGCAGTGGCTCGACATGTGCACGCCGTTGGCGTACGTGAAGTCGGCGTCGATGTGATCGTAAATATTGCCGTAAAGCTCCGTGCGCGGCCGCCATGCCGCGCCGCCCGAGGCGAACACTTTCACCGGGTGCGCGTCCATAAACCAGTTGACCGCGTCGATGTTGTGCAGGTGTTGCTCCACGATCTGGTCGCCGCACAGCCACACGAAGGAATACCAGGCGCGCTGTTGAAACACCAGGTCGGACCATTTCGGATCGCGCCCCTTCTGCTGGATCACCGGCGTCCCCACCCAATACGCATAGGCCGCCACGATATCGCCGATCGCGCCGTCGCGCACCCGCTTGCGCGTCTCCACGTAGCCGTCTTGATGGCGGCGCTGCGCGCCCGACATCACCGTCAGCTTCAGTTCCTCGGCTTTCTTCGACGCCGCCATCACCTTGCGCACGCCTACCGGGTCGGTGCCGAACGGCTTCTCCGCGAAGATGTGCTTCTTGGCCTCCACCGCCGCCACGAAATGCTCCGGACGGTAGCCCGGGGGCGTCGCCAGCAACACCACGTCGATGTCCGAGGCCAGTACCTTTTTGTAGGCGTCGAAGCCCAGGAAGTGATGGTCCGGATCGATCTTCACTTTATCGGCCACGCCCGTATACTTGGAACCGCGGATCTCGCCCAGCGACTTTTCCAGCCGGTCTTCGAAGATGTCGCCCATGGCCACCAGTTCCACGTTTTCGTTGCCGTGCAGAAACTGCTGCGCCGCTTCGGTACCGCGTCCGCCGCAGCCGATCAGCCCAGCCTTCAACTTCTCGGCGCCCGCGCCGCGCACCAACTCCGGCCGGATAATTGTGAACGCCGTGGCGGCCGCGCCCGCCGCGGTGGATTTCGCCAGAAACGACCTCCTGGAGATTTCGTTCGAACCGTTTTCCATACATCGCCTCCCGTTAGCCTGTTTAAACGAATCAAGCTGTCTCGATCTTGCCTTTGAAAAATGCGCCATCTTCGATCCGGAGGGATGGCGCACGAATGTTGCCGATCATCCTGGAGCTTCCGGCGAGGACGACGCTCCGTGCGTATACGCTTCCTTCGATGGTGCCCAGGATGACCACCTCGGCCGCGCGCACGTCTCCGCGAACCCAGCCATCCAGCCCGATGGTTAGCCGGTGTGCAGGGATCTCAATGTCACCCTCCGTCTCCCCGTCCACCACGATGTCCTCGTCGCTCGACAGCCGTCCCTTGATCTCGACGGCTCGACCGATGTTAGTACCGTTGGCGGGGACGGCTGCTGGGGAGGGGGCGCGAGCGGCAATGGCGACCGCCTCCCGAGGCGCTTCCGCCGCCGCTGGAGCCGCGGCTTGGGCGAGTTGACCGACATCGTAAAACTGCAACCGGCAGACGCGGCAATGGTACAACTGCATGTCGGCTACGAAGAGCCGGCGCACCATGTCGCTGGGCGTCTGATAGAGGCGATCGATATGATCGCGCTCGGTACGCTGTTGCAGCCGTTCGCTGCCACAGCTCGGGCAGCGGGTGCGGCGAGTCGGATTGAGGATCGGCGAGGCGCCCATGGAACGAAGATGGTATTTTACCGGGATTCCAGTCGTTGTCAAAATGGGCCGCCCGGCGGCATCCGGCGGGGTCAGGCTTGCCTCGTCCTGCTGCTCTTCAAGTTCCAGCTCACGGAGCGCAGTGCGGAGAACGTCACTATACCGTGATTGGCACCCGCCCCGAGCAACGCGCGGCGCATTCTTATATACTCAATGGCTCGCCACCTGGAGGCAAACATGGACCTTAACCCCACCCCGCAAGAGCGGCAATTCCGCGACGAACTTCGCGCCTGGCTGGAAGCCCACGCGCCCCGCGATTGGGAAGCGCGCCACTCCGCGACCGACAGCATGGAAGCCCGCTTCGCCTTCCTCCGCGACTGGCAGCGGCAGGTCTACGAAGGCGGCTGGGCCGGCCTCTCCTGGCCCAAAGAATACGGCGGGCGCGGCGCCACCCTCATGGAGAAAGCCATCTTCACCGAAGAACTGGCCCGCATCGGCGCGCCTCCCTTGCCCGGCATTCTGGGACTCGAACTGGTGGGGCCCACGCTCATCGCCTTCGGCAGCGAGGATCAGAAACAGCGCTACCTCGCCAAAATTCTCAGCGGCGAAGAGATCTGGTGCCAGGGCTTTTCCGAGCCCAATGCCGGCTCCGACCTCGCCGCCCTGCGCACTGAAGCCATCCGCGACGGCGATGACTTCGTCATCACCGGCCAAAAAGTCTGGACCAGTTACGGCTGGGCCGCCGACTGGTGCGAGTTGCTGGTGCGCACCGACGCTGCCGCCGAAAAACATAAAGGCCTGACCGTGTTGCTCGTGGATATGCACGCTCCCGGCGTGGAGGTCCGTCCGCTGCGCCAGATGACCGGCGAAACGGAATTCAACGAGCTGTTCTTCGAAGAGGTGCGCGTGCCCGCCGCCAACGTGGTGGGCCGCGTCAACGACGGTTGGAACGTGGCGCTGGGCACGTTGATGCATGAGCGGGCGCTGTTGGGCGCCGGCCTGCAGATCACGTTCAAACGCCAGTTAGCGCGGCTCATCGAACTGGCGCGCAACATCGAACGCAACGGCCGCCCCGCCGCCGAAGACCCGGTCATCCGCCAGAAGTTGGCGCAATGTTACGCCGAAATCGAAATCATGCGCCTTAACCAGATGCGCGCCATCAGCCGCGTGATGGAGACCGGCAAACCCGGTCCGGAAGGTTCCATCCAGAAGATTTTCTGGAGCGAGCTGAATCAGCGCTTCCAGCAAGTGGCCATGGAGCTGCTCGGCCCATACGGCCAATTGACGCGCGGCTCCGAATTCGCCTTCGACGACGGCCAGTGGGCTTATACCTGGCTGCGCGCGCGCGGCAACACCATCGAAGCCGGCACCTCTGAGATCCAGCGTAATATCGTGGGCCACTTCGTCCTGGGTTTGCCCAAGAGCTACTGAGGAAACCGCCATGCAATTCGGATTGACCGAAACCCAACAGGTACTGAAGAATTCGGCACGCGAGTTTTTCGCGGACGTCAGCCCCATCGCGGAAGTGCGCCGGCTGATGGAAACTCCCACTGCCTATGACGCGGCGCTCTGGCAGAAGATCGCGCGCCAGGGCTGGACCGGCATCATCTTCGACGAAGAATACGGCGGCCTGGGTCTCGGACTGGTCGAGATGGCGGTGGCGCTGGAGGAAATGGGCCGCGTCCTGCTGCCCGGGCCGTATCTTTCCACCGTGCTGCTGGCCGGCGTGACCATCGACGCGGCCGGCAATTCCGAACAGAAGCGCACGTATCTTCCGCGCATCGCGATGGGTGAGGCGCGCGCCACGCTCGCCTTGCTCGAAGCCTCCGCCCGTTGGGATCCCGAGGCCGTCCAACTGCAAGCCGAAACGACGCTGGACGGCTTCGCGCTGAACGGCCGCAAAATGTTTGTACCGGATGCCGCCGCCGCGGATTTCCTCGTTTGTGCGGCCCGCCGCGGCCCGGACCTGGGCCTGTTCATCGTCCCACGTGACGCGCCGGGCTTGACGATTTCCGCGCTCCCGGCCATCGACGAAACGCGCAAACTCTACCAGGTCGCGTTTGCAAACGTTCCGGTAGCAGAAGACGACTTCCTGGCGATCGGCGACTCCGCCCGTGATGCTTTGGACCGCGCGCTGGCCGTGTCCACGGTAGCGCTGGCGGCGGAAATGGTGGGCGGCATGCAGCGCATCATGGAAATCGCAGTGGAGTACGCCAAGACGCGCAAGCAGTTCGGCAAGCCCATCGGACAGTTCCAGGCGGTGCAGCATCTCTGCGCCGACATGCTGCTGCTCACGGAAAGCTCGCGCTCGGCGGCGTACTACGCGGCGTGGGCCTTGCAGGAGCGCACGCCCGAAGCCGCTGCGGCGGTATCCATCGCCAAGGCTTATTCGAGCGATGCGTATCGCGAAGTGGGCAACCGCGGCATTCAGGTGCAGGGCGGCATGGGTTTCACCTGGGAGAACAATGTTCATCTATACTACAAGCGGGCCAATGCGTCCGAACTGATGTTCGGCGACGCGACGTATCATCGCGAGCGCATCGCCCACTTGGTTATCGACAAGTTATGACCTCACTCAAACAATTATTCGATCTTACAGGCCAAGTGGCCCTGGTCACGGGAGGCTCGCGCGGCCTCGGCGAGGAGATGGCCGAAGGGCTCGCCGAAGCGGGCGCATCCCTGATGTTGCTGGCGCGCCGCGAGCAATGGCTGGCCCCCACGGTGGACGCCATGAAGCAGCGCGGCTTCCGCTGCGAAGGCGCGCTCTGCGATGTTTCGAAGCCCGCCGAAATCGGCGCCGTAGTGAAGGAGACTCTCGCCACTTATGGCCAGATCGACATTCTGGTCAACAACGCGGGCGTCACCTGGGGCGCGCCCGCCGAGGCCATGCCCTTCGACAAGTGGCAGCAGGTGCTGGACGTGAACCTGACCGGCGCGTTCCTTTTCTCGCAAGCTTGCGGGCGCGAGATGATCCAGCGCAAATACGGGCGCATTATCAACGTGGCCTCGATCGCCGGCCTCAAGAGCTCTATGCCACAGGGCATCCACTATGCCGGATACGCGTCGTCCAAAGCCGGACTGCTAGGCCTGACGCGCGAACTGGCCGCCCAGTGGGCGCCCCACAACATTCGCGTGAACGCCATCGCGCCGGGCTTCTTCCCCTCGCGCATGACCGAGAAGGTGCTGGAAGCCGCGCAACCCTACATCGAGTCCGGTATCCCGATGTCGCGCGTGGGCCGTCCGGGCGAACTGAAGGGCGTGGCGGTGTTTCTCGCCGCTCCTGCGTCAGATTACATCACGGGGCAGACAATTATCGTGGACGGCGGCGCTACGATCGTGTAGGCACGTACAGAAATCCTGTACAATCAAGAAGGGTGCCCCATGGCCATGGAAACAAGCTACACCAGTCTTCGCGAGAATCTCTCTAGCGTTTTGGATCGCGTATTCGACGACCAGGAAATCGTGATCGTGCGCCGGAAGGGCGCGAAGGACGTCGCTCTGGTTCCCGCCGGCGAACTTGCCGGCTTGCTGGAGACGGCGCACCTGCTGCGCTCTCCACGGAACGCCACGCGACTGCTGACTGCGTTGCGGCGGGCCGAACTTGGGAAAGGCAAGCCCGAGACCGTAGACCAGTTGCGGCGGGAGATCCAAGTTGGAGAAGGCCGCTAGCCGCCATGCGGTCTTCCATCAGGAATTCCGCGACGACCTTCGCTATTGGGTGAAGTCCGAGCGGAATACCGCACTCCGAGTTCTCGATCTGGTTGAAGCGACGCTGCGCGACCCATTCACAGGCGTAGGCAAACCGGAGCCGCTGCGATACCTGTTCGCGGGCTGCTGGTCCCGGCGCGTCACTCAGGAGCACCGGCTGGTCTACAGGGTCGGCGATGAGCGGATCGACTTCTTGCAGGCGCGGTATCATTACTGAGCCGCCCAAGGGGTAATATAGTCTCTTCCAATCCGGGAGGACAGCATGCACATATCGCGAAGGGATTGTTTGGGGTTGCTGGGCGCCGGTGCCGCCCTGGCTGCCGCGCCGGGCGGCGATGCGGACCGTGAGCGGCGCATGCAGTGGTGGCATGAAGCCAGATTTGGCATGTTCATTCACTGGGGGCTGTACAGCGTCCTGGGCCGCCATGAGTGGGCCATGGAGGAGGAAGGCATCCCCGTCGCGGAATACCAGCTCCTGGCCAAGCGCTTCACGCCGCAGCCCAACGCCGCGCGCGCCTGGGCCAGACTGGCCAAGCAGGCCGGCCAGAAATACATGGTGATGACCACCAAACATCATGAAGGCTTCTGCCTGTTCAACACCCAGCACACCGATTACTGCGCGCCGAAACAGGCCTGCGGCCGCGACCTGGTGAAGGAATTCGTGGAGGCCGTCCGCGGCGAAGGGCTGCGCGTGGGTTTCTATCACTCCCTGATGGACTGGCACCATCCCGATGGCGCCCGCTGCCTGCACGACGAGGCCGCACGCCGCCGGTTCGTCGATTACGTGCATGGCGAAATCCGCGAGCTGATGACGAACTACGGCAAGATCGATGTGCTGTGGTACGACGTGGCCTGGCCGCTGGACGCCGCCGGTTGGGAATCCGAGAAGATGAACAAAATGGTGTTCGAGCTGCAACCGGACATCATCGTCAACAACCGCAATCAGCTTCCCGGCGACTTCTCCACGCCGGAGCAGCATATCAGCGCCGCCGAGGGCGGCCGCGCCTGGGAATCGTGCATGACCATGAACGATAGCTGGGGCTATCAGGCGGCCGACGACGCCTGGAAGACGCCCAAACAGATCGTGCGCAACCTGGGCTTGTGCGCGCGGGATGGCGGGAATTACCTGCTCAACATAGGGCCGCGCGGGGACGGTTCCATCCCCGATGATTCGGTCAGAATCCTGACGGCGGTGGGCCGCTGGATGGAGCGCAACGGCCAGACCATCTACCAGACGGAGCCTTGCCGGGTGCGTTCGTCCGAGTTCGCCGGCTTCACGCGCAAGGGCAACACGCTCTATATGCACGTGCATTTCTGGCCCGGCGAAACCGTGGCGCTGGGCGGATTGAAGACCAAGGTGCTATCCGCCAGGCTGTTCGCCGGCGGCCAGAAGGTGGAGTTCGAGCAGGAGCAGTTCCGCGTGCGCTTTAAAGGCTTGCCGAAAAATGCGCCGGACGATCCCGTGACCGTGCTGGCCATCGAGTGCGACTCCGAACCCGTGCAGGACATGGGAGCCGTGCGTCGCGAACGGCCGCGATTGAATGCGTAGGCGCTAGAACCGGTAATCCGGCGGCTTGATATTCTTGATCCGCAGGTACACCTCGGCCTGTCCCCGATGATGCGCCGTGTGGGTGAAGTAGGCCCACAACCGTTCGCGGCCGCTCATCGGCCCAGTCATGGCGTCGAGCTTCTCCGGGGTGATTTCAGCCAGAGCCTTGGTGCAGAAGTCGAACGAGTCGCGCAGGAATTGCATGCTGCTCTGTTTGTCGAAAACCCCCTTGGGGTCTTTGTATGCCGCGGCGATCTTCTCCGGCGTCTCGGGCGCCGTCAGCCCGCTCACTGCGGCGAAGGCCCGGTTGTTGGCCAGGGCGATGTGTACCATCACCTTGCCGAAGCCCATCTCTTCGTCGTTCGGCTTGAAATTGTAGTCGGCGGCGGGCATGGCATCCGCCACCGCTAGCGTGAACTCTTTGGCGGTTTGCCAGTGTTTGGCGCACATCGCGCCGTCGTCCGCGCCGAAAACGGGAATCGCCAGCGCGAGCGCCGCAGCCAGTATCGTCAGTTTCTTCATAAGCCTCCGGGATATAATACACACCATCATGACACGCAGAGAGCTCGGCAAAATGGCGGCTGCCGGAACCGCGGCCCTCTTGCCTGCGCGCGCGCGGGCGCAAAACACGTACAACGGACCGCTCGAAGGCTTCGCGGACAAGGTCGACGCCGCCGCCTTCGACCCCGTTCTTTACACCCGTAAACTCTATGAGTCGGCGCCGCTGCGGCTCACCTTCCGCGCGCAAAACCGGAAGCAGGCGGAAGCGTGGCAGAAGCGGTTGCGCGCCAAAATCGCCGCGCTCGTAGGCGGGTTTCCCACGGCACGCGCCGCGCTCCGGCCCCAGACGCTCGACACGCGCGATTTCCCGACATACCGCCGCGAGAAGTTCGTCTTTGAAAGCCGTCCTGGACTGTTGGTGCTGGGCTACCTGCTGACTCCGCGCGATGCCGCGGCGCCGCATCCGGTCATGATCTGCCTTCCTGGGCATGGGCGCGGCGTGGACGACATCGTGGGCATCGATGCCGCCGGCCGCGATCGCACCGGCAAGCCCGGCTATCAACACGATTTCGCCCTCCAGGTGGTGGAGCACGGCATGGCCGCGCTGGCCATTGAGCCGCTGGCCTTCGGCTGCCGCCGCGATCCGGTCACGAGCAAGAAAGGCGCGGAGGCGACCGCTTGTCAGCCGTCCGCCGGTGCAGCGCTATTGCTGGGCCAGACCCTGCTCGGATGGCGCGTCTATGATGTCATGCGCGCCATCGATTGGATCGAAACGCGCAAGGAGCTCGACGCGCGCCGCGTGGGATGCATGGGTATCTCCGGAGGCGGCACGGTCACCACGTTCGCCGCCGCGCTCGAACCGCGCATTCGCGCCGCGATGATCAGCGGCTATCTCAACACCTTCCGCGATAGCGTGATGAGCCTTTCGCACTGCATCGACAACTACGTTCCCGGGATTCTGGATTGGGCTGAGATGTACGATGTGGCCGGTCTTATCGCGCCGCGCCCGCTATTTGTCGAGTCGGGCATGAAGGACGATCTATTCCCCATCGAAGCCAGCAAAGCCAGCTTCGCCCGTGTACAAAAGGTCTATGAGGTTCTTGGCGCCGCGCCGCTGGCCCAGCAGGAAGTCTTCAACGACATCCATTCGTTTCACGGCGTGCAAGGGCTACCATTCCTGGCGAAGACCCTGGGGTAGGGTTCAGGCGGATTCCTGGAGGTATGTGTCGAGCAGTTCGATCACGTAGCCTGGTTTTTCGGAATAGTAGCTGAAAAAGCGCTTGTCGTCTGTCAGCACGAGCGCCCCAGTTTTGGATGCCGCAAAAATCAGTCCGGCATCGGCGAGGCCATAGAGCCAGATTAATTGGCGAAGGTCCTCGTGCTGGCAGATTTCCATGATTGGGCAAGGTATCTCGCCAATCGCATCGCTGGCAAGAACGTCGAGGCTGACCCTGCGAAACTCTTCCTCCTCCTGGTAAAACGCCGTCGTCTTCCGCAGTTTCAGCGCCTCTGAAATGACGTGAGGAGTAGTGAGCACGCGCTGGCCCTCCAACTTAAAGAGAAATCGCCTTTGCTCGGCTTCGGCGAAAGCTTTTCCGCGGATTTCCGTCAGAACGCAATCTGTCCAGGCTTTCGGAGCATCCCTACCCTCCAGATATCGAATTGCGAGATAGGTTAGCAACAGGTTAGTGTCGATAACTATCGGGCGCTGCTCCACTAGAAATCACAGGCGGGTCAGATATGGCCGCTGAGCCGGTCGACGATTGGCACTCCGTTCGAGAGTGAAAGCTCGTTGCGGAATGCCCTTAGCTTGTCCATCAGTTCATGGACGGCCGTCGCGAATCCGGCGGCTGCCCCGAGTCTAGTTTGCCAGAATGGGGAAACTTCGGCCGTTTTCAATACCGCTACGAATTCGTCGCGATGTTGGTTCCAAATCGGCGCCGTTATGTAGTAGCTCGGGACCTTCTGCACGCTGTTGATGATATTTTCGGCAATAAACATCAGACGGTCTTTATAATCTAGTCCAGCGAGGTATTCCGCGAGTTTCTTGTCCGGCGGGCTGGCCGAGGCGACCTCATCGAGCGTCACCCGCAACACCCTGCTGTCGACCAGGGCCTCCTGCAGTCGACCGCAGGCCTTCGCCAGGGGCAGAAGCCGCTGATCGTGTTCGGCAATGGGCGCATTGAATTCCGGATGCAACGAGAGCATCTGCTCGAAGTTGGGCTGCACCTCTTCCACCAGGTGGTCCCTTACAGGCACCAGAGAGGCGAGCCGCCCTACCTCGGCCTTCCAGGTAAGGTTGCCGCGCTCCAGAACGCTTGCTTCGGTGGTGAGGGCCCGAATTAACGGGTTCAGCACTGTATCGAACCACGCTCTGACGATGCTGGGGCTTACTGTGACACTCGTCGCCATGCCTATAGTATCGCCTAATCCGCGAGAATTCCCGCGGATCAGTTGCCTGCCAGATCCAGCGTGCTGAAGAAGTACGCCAACTCCACCCGCGCGGTATCCGGCGCGTCCGAGCCATGGATGCAGTTTCGCTCAATCGATTCCGCGAAGCGCTTGCGAATGCTCCCTTCCACCGCATTGGCCGGATTCGTCGCGCCCATCACCTCCCGCAATTTGGCGATGGCGTCCTCGCGCTCCAGGGCCATGGCGATGATGGGACCCTCGGTCATGAACTTCACCAGGCTGGAGAAAAACGGGCGCTCGCGATGCACGGCGTAGAAACCCTCGGCCTGCAGCTTGCTCAGCCGCGTCATGCGCAAGGCTACAATCCTGAATCCCTCCAGTTCCAGACAGGCCAGGATCTCGCCCGCGTGCCCGGACACCACGGCATCCGGCTTGATAATTGAAAACGTAAGTTCCACGCTCATAAACGGCTCTTTATCTTTTCCCCAATTTCGGCGGGCGACGAGCACACCGTGATGCCGGCTTCCTGCATGGCCCGAATTTTGTCAACGGCCGCTCCCGAACCGCCGGAGATGATGGCGCCCGCATGGCCCATTCTACGGCCCGGCGGCGCCGTCTGGCCGGCGATGAAGCCGACTACCGGCTTGCGCACATGCTCTTTCACGTAGAGCGCCGCAGTCTCTTCGGCGTTGCCGCCGATCTCGCCAATCATCACGATGGCGTGCGTGCCGGGGTCTTCGTTGAACAGCGTTAGCGCGTCCAGGAACGTGGTGCCGATGATCGGATCGCCGCCGATGCCGATGCATGTCGATTGGCCGATGCCCAGGCCGGTCAACTGC
This sequence comes from Bryobacterales bacterium, assembly GCA_963707465.1. Lineage (GTDB taxonomy): Bacteria > Acidobacteriota > Terriglobia > Bryobacterales > Bryobacteraceae > Bog-159. The sequence continues at coordinate 390,956 of CAVPQK010000027.1, read as the reverse complement.
CCCACCGCTTCATACGTGAGCGTGCCGGAGCGCGAAACCACGCCCACATGACCCTGCAGGTGGATGTGTCCCGGCATGATGCCGATCTTGCATTTTCCCGGCGAAATAACACCTGGACAGTTGGGGCCGATCAGCCGCGTCGCGCGGCCGCGCAGAAAGGCCCACACTTTCACCATGTCGAGTGCCGGAATGCCTTCGGTGATGGCCACCACCAGTGGCACGCCCGCGTCGGCGGCTTCCATGATGGCATCCGCGGCAAACGGCGGCGGCACGAAGATCACGGAAGCATTCGCCCCGGTGGCGTCGACGGCCTGCTGCACCGTGTCGAACACCGGCAGATCCAAATGTTTCGACCCGCCCTTCCCGGGCACCACGCCGCCCACCACTTTGGTGCCGTAGGCGATGGCCTGCTGCGCGTGGAATGTGCCTTCCTTGCCGGTGAACCCCTGCACGATCAGGCGAGTGTTTTCGTCAACCAGTACGCTCATCTTCTCCTCTAGCGCGGTTATTGCGCGGCCAGCCGGACAACTTTCTCCGCGGCGTCGCGCATCCCCTCGGCTACGGTGAAATTGAAGCCGGAGTCCCGCAGAATCTTTCGGCCCAATTCCACGTTGGTGCCCTCCATGCGCACCACGATGGGCGCCGCGATGTTCAGGTCGCGCGCGGCCGCCACCACACCGGTTGCCAGCGTATCGCAACGCAGGATGCCGCCGAAGATATTGATCAGCACCGCCTTCACGTGCCGGTCCGAAAGCAGGATACGGAACGCGTTCTTCACCTGCTCGGCACTGGCGCCGCCGCCGACATCCAGGAAATTCGCGGGACTTCCACCCGCGTATTTGATGATGTCCATGGTGGCCATAGCCAGTCCCGCGCCGTTCACCATGCAGCCCACGGTGCCATCCAGCTTGATGTAGTTGATGCCGAACCGCGACGCCTCCACCTCCAGCGGATCTTCTTCGTTCAGGTCGCGCAGATCCAACAGCTCTTTGTGGCGATAAAGGGCGCTGTCGTCGAAATTGATCTTGGCGTCCAGCGCGTATACTCTCCCGTCTTTCGTCAGGATGAACGGATTGATCTCGGCCAGTGAGCAGTCCTTGGCGACATAGGCTTTGGCAAGCGCGCCCATGGCCGCCGCGGCCGCATTCACACTGGCCGCCGGTACGCCAATGCCGAACGCCAGCTTGCGCGCCTGAAACGGCATCAAGCCGACGCCGGGATTGAAGGCCTCTTTCAGGATCAAGTCCGGCGTCTTGGCGGCGACTTCTTCGATCTCCATGCCGCCCGCCGCCGACGCCATGAATACCGGCATCCCTTGCGCGCGATCCAGCACGATGCCCAGATACAGCTCGCGCTCGATGGGCAGCGTCTCTTCGATCAGCAACCGCTGCACGATGCGGCCTTCGGGACCGGTCTGGTGCGTGACCAGTTTCATGCCCAGCATCTTGCGCGCGATCTCCGCCGCTTCCGCCGCGTCACGCGCGATCTTGACGCCGCCGCCCTTGCCCCGTCCGCCGGCATGGATCTGCGCCTTCACCACCACGCTGCCGCCAATATTCTTGGCCGCCACCTCGGCCTCGTCCGCGGTAAACGCCACCTCGCCACGCGGCACGGGAACGCCGTATTGGCCCAGGATGCCCTTGGCCTGATACTCGTGAATTTTCATGGAAACCTTATGATAACGTCTATGATAACGGGGACTTGAACCCTCAATATAACATGTCGCTTCTGCCCTACTTGCATCGTGTCGCCGACCGTCAAAACCTATCGTCTGCCGGTGCTTTGGAGGCCATGCACAGCATCCTGAGCGGGGACGCGACGGCCCCGCAAATCGCCGGATTCCTGGTGGCGCTGCGTATGAAAGGCGAGACCGTCGACGAGCTGGTGGGGTTCGCGCGCGCGCTGCGGCAGATGGCCGAACCGATCGACGCCGCGCTCGGCGGCGAGCCGCTCATCGATACTTGCGGCACGGGCGGCGACGGCATTGGCACGTTCAACATCTCGACCGTGGTCGCGTTCGTGGTCGCCGGCGCCGGTGCGCGCGTGGCCAAGCACGGCAACCGGTCCATTTCGAGCCAGTGCGGCAGCGCCGATCTGCTGGAGGCGATGGGCGTGCGGTTCCCCATACCGCCCGCCGAATGCGCGCGCGCCATCCGTGAAATCGGTATCGGTTTTCTGTTCGCGCCGGCCATCCACACCGCCACCAAACATGCGCATCCGGTGCGCGTCGATCTGAAAATGCGCACGGTGTTCAATCTGCTTGGACCGCTGACCAATCCGGCCGGCGCCACGGCGCAGCTTGCCGGAGCGCCCAGCGCGCACTTCGCGGAGTTGATTGCCGGCGCGCTGGCGGCGCTCGGCCTGGAGCGCGGGTTTGTGGTACATGGCGCGGATGGCTTGGATGAGATCACCACCACCGGCCCGACTCTCGCATTTGAGATCCGGCAGAGAGAGGTGACCCGTCGCACGCTCACGCCTGACGACTTTGGCGTGGCGCAGGCGCGGCCGGTGGATCTGAAGGGCGGCGACCCGCGGGCCAACCTGACGATTGCCCGCGAGATTCTCGAAGGCGCGACCGGTCCTCGGCGTGACATCGTGCTGGTGAACGCCGCCGCAGCGTTAGTGGCCGTCGGACGGGCGCGCGATTTCCGGGAAGGGGTGACGCTGGCCGCGGCCGCTATCGATTCCGGCGCGGCGCGGGGAAAAGTGGAAGCGTTGGCCCAATTCACGCACCGGCCGGTTTGTTAGATCACGCCAGAGTGCCGCTTCAGAATCTGGTGTAGATTCTGCGAGAACGCCGACTTCGCCATCACCATGTCGCAGCCCGCCTCCTGAGCCGCCTGCTTCAGCTCCCCCTGCACGTGCGACAGATAGCCTATCAGGCTCACGCCCTTGAACTCGACGCCGGCCTTGAGCTTGGCAATGAGGTCCAGCGGTTGCGCGTCCTCGAAATTCAGGTCGAAGATGATGACGCTGGGCTTCTCCCTGGCTTTCAGCATAACTTCGTGCGGGTCCTTAACCATCTCCAGCGTCATGCCCGCGCGCTTCGCGGCATCGGCGATTTTCACCGAAAAGAACAGATCGCTTACGACTGCAAGAACCTTCTTGTGTTGCTGCGGCATAAAAATGTACTAGTAGTTGTGCTCGAAAAATCAAACGGGGCGGGTAACTCAATGGTACCCGCTTTGGATGCGGCTTGCAACCTGAATTATGGCTGCCAGATCTCGTCGAGCAGTTCTGCGCAAATTGCAGGCCCTCGGCCTGCCCCCACTACGCGCCCACAGGAGTAGCAGCGATCTGGCGCAACACGTAGGGCAGGATGCCGCCGCTGCGGTAGTATTCGACTTCCTGCGGCGTATCCACGCGCACGATAACTTCGAAAGTCTTCCCGTCCGCACGCACGCGGGCGCATCGCGGCCCACCGCCCAGCGCTTCCTTGACGCCCTCCACGCTGAATTGTTCGCGCCCGGTGAGCCCCAGGCTGGCCGCATTTTCGCCATCCAGGAATTGCAGCGGCAGCACTCCCATGCCCACCAGGTTGGTGCGATGGATGCGCTCGAAGCTTTCGGCGATCACCGCCTTCACGCCCAGCAGCAGCACGCCTTTGGCGGCCCAATCGCGCGACGAGCCGGAACCGTACTCCTTGCCCGCAATAATCAGCAGCGGAACGCCGTCCTGCTGGTATCGCACAGATGCATCGTAGATGGACATCTGCTCGCCATCCGGCAGATGCTGGGTCCAGCCGCCTTCCGTCCCCGGCGCGAGCTGGTTGCGCAGCCGCACGTTGGCCAGCGTGCCGCGCACCATCACTTCGTGATTGCCGCGGCGCGCGCCGTACGAGTTGAAATCCTTCGGCTCGACGCCCTGCGCGATCAGATAGCGGCCCGCCGGAGTGTCTTTGCCAATCGAACCGGCGGGCGAAATATGATCGGTGGTGATGGAGTCACCCAGCAGCGCCAGCACGCGCATGCCGCGCAGGTCCTGCACGGACGTTTCGGGATCCACCATGTTGTCGAAGTACGGCGGACGCTTGATGTAGGTGGACTTGGGGTCCCATACATAGATGTCGCCGGTGGGCACCAGCATGCTCCGCCAATTGGCATCGCCGTCGAAGGCCTGCGCGTATTCGTGCTGGAACATATCGCGGCGGATGGACGTGCGTACCGTCTCGCGCACCTCTTCGTTGGTGGGCCAGATATCGCGCAGATAGACTGGCACGCCCGCGGAATCTTCGCCCAACGGCTCGGTGGTCAAATCGATATCGATGCGTCCGGCCAGCGCATACGCCACCACCAGCGGCGGCGACGCCAGGTAATTCGCCTTCACCTGCGCGTTGATGCGGCCTTCAAAATTGCGGTTGCCGCTGAGCACGGCCGCCACCGTCAGGTTTTCGCGCTGCACGGCTTCGGACACCGCTTCGGGCAGCGGCCCGCTATTGCCGATGCACGTGGTGCATCCGTAACCCACCAGATGGAAGTTGAGCGCTTCGAGATACGGTGTCAGACCCGCCTCGCGGTAGTAATCGGAAACCACTTTGGAGCCGGGCGCCAGGCTGGTCTTCACCCACGGCTTAGGCTTCAGTCCGCGCTCCACGGCTTTCTTGGCCAGCAGCCCGGCGGCGAGCATAACGGAGGGATTCGAGGTATTCGTGCAGCTGGTGATGGCGGCGATCACCACCGATCCGTTATCGAGCGTGGCCGTGCTGCCATTGGTTCCGATCGTGACCGGCTTGTGCGCGCCGCCAAACGCCGTCTCGAAATTCTTCTTCACATCCGGCAGATTCACGCGATCCTGCGGGCGCTTCGGTCCGGCCATCGACGGCGTGACGGTTGCCAGATCCAGGTCCACGGTATCCGCATACACCGGATCGGGTGTGGCATCGGTGCGGAAGAGTCCCTGCTCCTTGGTATAGGCTTCGACAAGTTCGATCAGGCTGGCATCGCGATTGGTGAAGCTCAGATAGGCGAGCGTCTCCGCGTCCACCGGGAAGAAGCCGGCCGTCGCGCCATATTCCGGCGCCATGTTGCCTACCGTAGCGCGGTCCGCCAGGCTCAGCGCGCTGAGGCCCTGGCCGTAAAACTCGACGATCTTGCCCACCACGCCCTTCTTGCGCAGGATCTGGGTGATGGTCAGAACCAGATCAGTCGCCGTGCAGCCTTCCGGTAGGCGCCCGTGCAGCTTGAAACCGATCACCGGCGGCAGCAGCATGGAAACCGGCTGGCCGAGCATGCAGGCCTCCGCTTCGATGCCGCCCACGCCCCAGCCGAGTACACCCAAGCCATTAACCATCGTGGTGTGGGAATCCGTGCCCACCAGCGTATCGGGATACGCTTCCCAACCGTGTGCTGTTTGCAGGCGAAACACCACCGAGGCCAGATATTCGAGATTGACCTGATGCACGATGCCCGTATCGGGCGGCACCACGCGGAAATTCCGGAACGCGGTCTGGCCCCAGCGCAAGAGAATGTAGCGTTCGCGGTTGCGCTGGAATTCGAGCAGCGCGTTGATCCCGAATGCATCCGCGCTGCCGAAGCTATCCACCTGCACGGAGTGATCGATCACCAGGTCGGCAGGCAGCAGCGGATTGGCAAGCGTGGCGTCCGCGCCCATGGCGGCCAGCGCATCGCGCATGGCGGCTAGATCCACGACGCAGGGCACGCCGGTGAAATCCTGCAACAGCACGCGCGCGGGCATGAAGCTGATCTCTTTGGCGGCGGACGCGCTGGCGCCGCGCGCGACGTATTCGATATCGGCGGCGCTGACGCGGCGGCCATCCTCCTGGCGGAGCAGGTTTTCCAGCAGGATTTTGCTGGCGAAGGGCAGATGCGCGACGTCGCCGACGCCTTGTTCTTCCAGGCTGCGCAGGCGGAAGATGCGGTAATCGACGTGGGCGGCGCGCAGGCTGGACGCGGCTCCGAAGCTATTGGTGGGCATGCTTAATTATAACGGGCGGACGCGAAGGATCGGTTTCCGTAAAGCTATGGCGCTTCCAAATCGAGGGCAAAGAGGTCGCTGTTGGTGACAGTACGCGCAGTCATGAGGGAATTATTGGGAGCCGGCGCAAACCAGTAGTTATACACCACCGCATCGGGGATGCTCGTTAGGGAGATGATACGATCCATTTTGCGGTCGCGGATGCGCACGCTCCACCAAGCTGCATCGTCATCGAAGGTCGTATAGAACACGGATTCACCGTCTTCGGACCAGCCCGGATAACCGCTCACCACGCTGGACAGCTCGACTTGTTTCCTCGTCTGAAAATCGTAGAGCACGAGCTTCGACCCGGACGTGGAGAGACCCGCGATGTATCGTCCATCGCGCGACCGTCGGGGCGACCACATCCCTTCCGAACCGGGCAGGACCGAGACGCGACCCGTCTTCAGATCCACGATTTGAATCGCGCCCCCGCTCTTCACGGACGAAGCGCCGCCGAAAGCCAGCGACGCCCCGTCCGGCGACCAGGATGGGTCCCAATCGCCGTCCTTGCCATTTTCCCCGTTGCTTACCTGCTTGAGGTCGCCGCCGTCCATGGCTACCACGTAGATCCGGGACGGGCTGCCGTCGCGCGCTCCGAAGAACGCAATCTGCTTCCCATCCGGAGACCAGTGAGGCATACTCGCCGCCATGGGAGGCGACGTAATCTGCAGGCGCTGGCTACCATCGGCCGCGGCGCGCCAAAGGGAATGTTCGGGCTCCGAGACGTAGACAACCCATTGCCCGTCCCTTGAGAATTCGAGCTCTTTCCCCGATATTCCACGGAATGCGGGGATGAAGCGGCCCGACTTCAAGTCATAACGGCGAAATTCGATCCGGGACTGGCCGGCGTCGATAAACAAGCGCTTGCCGCTGGCGCTGGGAACCGGCTCGGACGCCACCTGCAGTCCATTGGTCAACTGGAATGGTCCTCGTGCAGCCCGCTGGAGCCATCCGCCTTTTTCCCGGAGCGCATAGATGCCGAAACCATGTCCTTCCGACCCGGCCAGGAAAAGGAAGTATCGGCCGTCCGGAGTCCAGTCGCCGCAGCAAGCAACCCATGCAGGATTCCAGCCCGCATTGGGGAGCACCTTGTACGCTTGGTTTCCGTCAGTCGGCGCTTCCCAAATGGAGACGCCGTCGCCCGCTGAATCGCCAACCGAGAAGCGCACCCTGCCCCCGTCGGGGGACCACCTCGGCTGGTAAGCGACGCCGTCGACAGCCGCCAGCTTCAGGACTTCCGTCCCGTCGGCGCGCGCGAAATGCAGTTCGTTGTCCTTGACGTAGAACAGTTGCCGGCCGTCCGGCGACCAGGCGGCCGACACACGCGCGTCGGCAATCAGGCCGCCGAGACGCCGCGCGGAGCCGCCAAGTAATGGCGCGGCCCAAAGCTCATAATAGGCCTTCGAATATTTGGTCAACGGCCGGCCCAGCAACCACTGCGTCCGGTCCGGGGAGATGTCCAGCAGGTGCGCATTCTTCACCGGCAGGGGCAGGGGCACCGCCAACTCGCCTCCTTTCACCGATACCTGGTAAGCGTCGTTGGCGTTACCGGTAAAAAACAGCCGCGCGCCGTCGGTGAGCAGGGGCGAGTTCTTTGGTTCCCCATCGTTAGTGATCGGGACTATGTTCGTGACCCGTGGAGGCGGCAGCGGCCGGGCGAGCCAAAACAAGGCTGCCCCCGCGAGGATCGCCGCGGCGGCGGCCGCGTAGGGCCAGCGGCGTTTGCGGCGAACCGGCGCGGCGGCACCGGAGCCTTGCGCGACGACCGGCTGCGACTTGCTCGAATCCAGGTCGCGCTTCAGGCGCTTCAGCTCCGCGCGCAGGTCGGCGGCGCTCTGATAGCGCACATCGCGGTCTTTCTCGATGGCACGCGCAATGATGTCGTCCAGTTTCGGCGGAATGTCCCGGTTCGCCCGCGAGGCAGGCGCGGGTGTTTCGTGCAGGATCGCGGCCGTTACTTCCGCGGATGTCTTGCCCTGAAAGGGCATCCGTCCGGTGGCCATCTGGTAAAGGACCACGCCGAAGCTGAACAAATCGGTGCGCGCGTCGAGTTCTTCGCCGCGCACCTGCTCGGGCGACATATAGCCGGGAGTGCCCGCGGCGGTGCCGGGCGTGGTCAGGGGATCCGTGAGGAGGGTGGCCGTCTGCTCGAACGGCGCGGCGTCGAGCTTGGAACCGGCCAGCTTGGCGAGACCGAAATCCAGAATCTTGGCGGTATCCCGGGTGGTGATGAACAGATTGGCAGGCTTGATGTCGCGATGCACGATGCCGCGCGCGTGGGCCGCATCGAGGCCATCGGCGATCTGGATGGCCCAATTGAGCAGCGATTCGACCGGCAGCAGCTGGTTATCGATGCGATGCTTCAAGGTTGCGCCTTCCAGAAGTTCCATGGCCAGGAAGGGATGGCCTTCGTGCTCGCCGATTTCGTGCAGGATACAGATGTTGGGATGATTGATGGCGGCCGCGGCGCGGGCTTCCCGTTCGAAGCGTTCGAGCGCCACGCGGTCGCGCGTCATTTCCTCCGGCAGGAATTTCAGGGCCACTTCGCGGCCGAGTTTCAGGTCTTCGGCGCGATAGACGACGCCCATGCCGCCGCCGCCGAGCTTCTCGATAATGCGGTAGTGCGAGATGGTTTGACCGGGCGTCACCGATGTTCCATTATGCCGTAATAACGGCTCGCGGCGGGTTACAATGTGCCGGGAGTATTTCAAAGCATGAAAATCAGCGACGCACTTATTCCGGAGTTCGATCAGGAGATGGCGACCACGCGGCGAACTCTCGAACGCGTACCCGAGGACAAGATGGACTGGCGGCCGCACGCAAAGTCCATGACGATGGGACAGCTTGCCTGCCATATCGCCGGAATTCCGGGTTTTGCGACGTCCGCCGGAAATGGGGACTCGATGGATTTTGCCAAGGGCGAATACAAAGAGGTCCACGCCACGGACCGGCGGCAACTGCTGGAAGGCTTCGATCAGGTTGTGGCCGGCGCGCGGTCCGCCATCGCGAACATCAGCGACGAAGAGCTGATGAAGCCGTGGTCGTTGCTGCGGGACGGCACTACGCTATTGCGGCTACCGAAAGCCGCGGTCATCCGCAGCCTGGCGATGAACCACCTGATTCATCACCGCGGGCAGTTGTCGGTGTACCTGCGGCTGACCGATACGGCGGTGCCTTCGATTTACGGTCCCTCGGCGGACGAAGGCATGATGTAGGCAGCTTGCGCCTGCCCCACAATTTACATCACCGTCAACAGGCGCTTGTAGATCGACCACAGGCGCGGGTAGTCGAGGTCGAGCATCACGCGCGTGGGCGTGGCATCGGGCGCCAGGCGCCGCTCCAGCGGAACGGTCGCGCCGTAGGTCTTGCCGAAGCGCGTGTCGACGTCCAGCCAGGCGGTTTCCGATTGGGTCACGAAGCCGGTATCGAGCAGCCACGCGGCGGCCAATTCGTCCCAAAGAAAGCCGGAGGCCTTGGCGTTTTTGAGGAAGCCGGGATAGCGGTTGCCGTAATCCTCCTTATACCGCTCGGTGACCGGAGTGCGGGCCGCCACAATTTCATCGAAGCGTGTTTTGGTGAGCGCGGCGCGACTGCAGATATCCAGCGGGAACATCACCTTTTCCGGAATGCGCGAGCGGAGCACGATCTGCGCCGCTTCCGGATCGAACCAGAAGTTGAACTCCGCAGCAGCGGAGGCGTTACCCGGCACGTGCACGTTGCCGCCCATGAAGACGATGCGCTGGATCCTCGCTTCCAAATCCGGGTGCAGGCGCAGCAGCATGGCCACATTGGTCATGGGACCGAGGGCCAGGATGGTGATGCGGCCGGGATTTTGCTGGATGGCGGCAACCAGCGCGCCGATCGCCGCCGGCTCTGACGGCGGCGCGAATTTGGCCGGGCGGGCGAAAGCGCCTTGAAATTCCAGGGGCGATTCCAGCTTGGCCATATCGGCAGTGTGGATCAGGGGCATTTGCGCGCCCACATAAGGTTTGATTTCAGGATGGCCGAGCAGGCCCAGGATTTCCGTGAGATATCCGGCGGTCTCGGCGGCCCACACATTGCCCGACACGGCCGTGATGGCTTCGATACGCACCTTTTCGGGACTGCGGAGAACCATCACCAGCGCCGCGCCATCGTCGCCGAAGTAGCCGCAGTCGGTATCGAACACGATCCTGGCCGCCGGCGGCGGGGCGGCGGCGAGCAGGACAAGCGGCCATACGGTCATAGGGGCGAGTATAGCGCGCCGTGGCTGGTGTCAGCGCCCGATGACGACGCCCACCGCGGATGGCTGCACGTCCAGGCGCTCGATGCGATGGCCCAACGCGAAGGGTTCGCCCACCTTGGCGGCCGGGTAAGATTGCATGAGGTAATTGTGGATGAGGAATTCGAGCAGGCGGCCTTCAATGACGACGCCGGAGATTTGGACCTCCTGCACGTCGACGGTGGCGGTGCCGGCGGAGGACCGGATGCGCGCGACGATAGTGACGGGCCGCTCGCCATCCAGCAGGTAGGAAAGGAGACGTCCCGGCGGCTTTCCCTCGGCCCGTCGCAGCTTACCGAAGTCGATGAGGGCGGTGGCGGTGGCGGTTCCGGGTCCCAACTCGAGGCGCGGGTCGCGGACTCCTCCGGGGGCCACGTCGGCGACTTCCTGGCGGGCGTAGGCGTTGAGCTCGGCAGGCGTGAGAACGACGCGTGAGCCGGGCTTGAGGCGATCCTGCTCGATCAGCGAGAACTTGCGCACCACCGCCTGGTAGTCGGACGCGGCCAACATCGCCAGCGCGAGGAGCATGTGTCCACCCATACCGGAATGACGCGCGCGGCCAGTCATGCGTTGCCCACCGGTGGGGGCAAGGCACCCAACCGGGTTGTGGAAAACGACGCAGGGACGGCATCCCGGACGTTTGAATCCCACCACTTACGGCGTGGCGCGACGCGTGCAATTGCCGGGGCCGGAAGGTGAACTCTATGCCTGCGTTCAACTTTGACATCGTGGTGTGGGGCACCGTCGTCCTGTTGGCCCTGATGACGGCGCTCGGAATCGTGTTCGGCCGAGCCTATCTGCAGTTTCGCGGCGACCGCGTGATTACCTGCCCGGAAAACCGGCGCCCGGCGGGCGTGGTGGTGGATACCGGGCGCGTGCTGCTGACCACATTGGAGGGCAAGACGGATCTGCGGCTGAAGTCGTGCTCGCGGTGGCCGGAACGCCAGGACTGCGGGCAGGAATGCTTGCGCCAGATCGAGGCCGCACCGGGAGATTGCCTGGTGCGCCACATCCTGACCCAGTGGTACGAGGGGAAGAACTGCGCGATGTGCGGCAAGCCTATCGGCGAGATCCATTGGGCCGACAACGAACCCGCGCTGCTGAACGCGCAGCACCGCTCGGTGGAATGGCACGAAGTGACGCCGGCCGACTTGCCCGGCGTGCTGGCGACGCACCAGCCCGTCTGCTGGAATTGCCACGTGGTGAACCGGATCGTGGGAGAGCATCCGGAGTTGGTGGTGGACCGGTCGCGGCGAATCTAGCACGCCCCTTGGAGGGCGGCCAATCTTGGCCGCAGCCGCCTTTCCAGGCGGCTCGACCTGCTGGAGAGCGGGTCGTACACTACCGCCTGGAGGGCGGGATTTATCGGGCGCGGGACTTTAGTCCCGCACACAGCTAATGCCTTGGGCCAAGGCCCAGAGCGATTATCGAAAGGGAGTCCAGCTTTCCGCTGGCTTGCAGGTTCTGATCCTGCTGAAAGCGGCGTAAGGCGTCGACGGAATCCTGGCTCCAGACGCCGGTGGCCTCCGTGTGGAGATAACCTTTCTGGGCGAGGGCTCCCTGAATTTCCTTGTAGCGGTCGGGGGTGGGCTCGGTCTGTCCCGCGTGCCATGCGGGTCGTGATGCGCGCACTGGAGCTTTATGCGCCGCCGCCTTATTGACCGCGGCCTTATGCGGAGCCTTGCTCGCCGCATGCACCGGAGCCTTGCTCACCGCGCTGGCCTTGCGCGGGGTGGTTTTCCTCTTTGGGGCAGTGGTGGCCGCCAGAACCGAGCAGGTTAGCCCGGCGGCCACCACCGCGATGAGTTTACTCGAGCGCAATGGTTCTCCGCTATGCCCAGCTACGGATGGTTGGGCAACGAACCGGCCAGGAACAACGAAGCCCACTTATGAGCCTCGGCCTGCCGCAGGACGTGGAAAGCCACCGCATCGCCCGGCTTGAGCGTGTGCTGGATTTTGATGACATCGTCGGTGCTGTTCACCGCATGCCGGTTGATCTCGAGGAGGACGTCGCCGTGCCGCAGGTCGATGTCCTCGGCGAATGAATTCTCCTCCACCGAAGAGATCAGCACACCGCCGGGCTCCTCGATGCCCATGGTCTTGCGGCGGGCATCGGTAAGGTTTTCGATCTTAATCCCGAACAGGGCCTGGGTGCCTTCGGCCGGGCCGCTCTCTTCCTCCTTACCGGTTCCGAACTGCTCGGGGAAGACATGCGTCAGATCCGCTACCACGACACGGAAATTCATGTTCTTGTGGTCGCGCAAAACGGTTATCGTCAAAGCGTTGCCGATGGGGGTGTTGGTCACCCGCTCGACCAAATCGTCGCCATTGTGGATGGGCGTCCCATTCACGGCGATGATGATGTCCTGTTGCTTGATGCCGGCCTTGTCCGCCGGGCCGCCCGCGGGCACGTCCTGGACGAACACGCCCTGGCTCGCGCCATTGGCTTTCAGCAGCGCCTCGGAGCGGGAATCATCGGATCGCGCAAACCGGACGCCGATGGAGCCGCGGATCACCTTGCCGTTCTTGATGATGTCGTTGTAGACCTTCACGGCCTGGTTGATGGGCAGGGCGAAACCGATGCCTTGATAGCCGCCGGAGCGCGAGGCGATAGCGGTGTTGATGCCGATCACTTCGCCGTTGATGTTCAGCAGCGGGCCGCCGCTGTTACCGGGATTGATGGCGGCGTCGGTCTGCAGAAAGTGCTGGAACTGCTGGCTGGGATCGACGTCGCGCTGCTTGGCGCTGATAATGCCAAGGGTGACGGTGGCCTGAAAGCCGAAGGGCGAGCCAATGGCCATGGCCCAATCGCCCACCTGGACGGCATCGGAATTGCCGATGCGCGCGGGCGCCATGCCGCTTTTGCCCTCCACGCGAATGACCGCAAGATCGCTGAGGGCGTCCACGCCCACGACCTTGGCGTCATATTGGGTGGTGTCGCCGACGAACTTCACTTGAATACGATCGGCCTTATCCACCACATGATTGTTGGTAATGATGTAGCCGGCCTTGTCCACCACCACTCCGGAACCTAAAGCATTCTGGCGGTGCTGCGGCATCTGGGGAATATTGCCGCCAAACGGGCTGCTGAAGAACCGCTGGAAGAAGTCTTCCATGTTGCCTTGATCGCCGCCCTGATCGCCTTGATCCTCCTCATCGCCGTTATCGGGCTGCTGGGGCGCGGCCCGGCGGCGGCTGCGCGACTGCGCCGGCGCCTTGGGCAAATAGGTGGTCGAGATATTGACCACCGAGTTCTCCACTTGCTTGGCGATCACCGCGAACGAGTTCTGCAACTGGACCGGATTGGGAATCGTGAGCGGGGTCGCACCGGGAGCGGCCGTGTTGTCCTTGGCGGCCTTGGCGCCAGTGTTTACCAAGGTGCCGATCACGATACCGATGGCCAGCGTAAATAGGATGAGAGTGAAAGACAGCAGCTTCTGTCTGCGCAGTTTGTCAAAGAAACTCATGGGTGTAATTCGCTCCTTCGCGGACTTGCGATCTTCCATTATTATACTGCGGACGCGGGGAGGCGGCGAAGGGGCGAATGGGCGCGGCGGGCGCGGGTCTCTACTGTACAATGAAGTTTCCCGACGCCATGGTAGCCCACACCCTCTCCATCCTGATTCCTCTTTACAACGAGGAAGAGTTCGTCGGAACCTTACTGGAACGAGTACTCTCGGCGCCTTTGCCCGAGGGGGTAACCCGTGAGATCGTGGTGGTGGACGACGGCTCGACGGACGGTTCGGCGGCGATCGTCGAGCAGATCGCGGCGGCGCATCCCACCGTGCTGCGATTCATCCGGCAACCCCGCAATCAAGGCAAAGGCGCGGCGATCCGCACGGCCATCGAGCACGCCACCGGCGAGTTTTCCATCATCCAGGACGCCGACCTGGAATACGATCCGCGCGAGTACGGACGCCTGCTGGCACCGCTGCTGGAGGGGAAAGCCGACGCCGTTTATGGCTCGCGCTTCGTGATCTCCGGCGAACGCCGGGTACTCTACTTCTGGCACTCGGTGGCCAACCACATTCTGACCTTGATGTGCAATATCGTTTCGGACTTGAATCTGACGGACATGGAGACCTGCTACAAAGCCTTTCGCACTTCGCTGGTGCAAAGCATTCCCATCCGCAGCAACCGCTTCGGGCTGGAGCCGGAACTGACTATCAAGCTGGCGAAGCGCCGGGTGCGGATCTACGAAACGTCCATCGATTATCACGGACGCACGTACGACGAAGGCAAGAAGATCGGCCTGAAGGACGCCTTTGACGCCGTCTATGTGATCCTGCGCTATGCCTTCACCATGGACATCTACAAAGATTCCGGACCGGATATTCTGGACGCGCTGGCGGGCGCCCACCGTTTCAACCGGTGGATGGCCAGCGTGATCCAGCCTTACATTGGCCAGCGGGTGCTGGAGACTGGAGCGGGCATCGGCAACCTGACCAGCATTCTGTCTCCGCGGCGCGAACTCTATATCGCGGGAGACATCGAACCGGAGTACCTGGCGCACCTGCGCGCGCGTTTCCAGCACCGGCCCAAGGTGGAGGTGCGGCACTGCAACCTATCGCAAGCGGCCGATTTCGTGGAGTTGGCCGGTGCGGTGGATTCGGTGGTGTGCTTGAACGTACTCGAGCATGTCGAAGACGAGATGGCGGGCTTGCGCAACATCTACGCGGCGTTGCGGCCCGGCGGACGGGCGATCGTCCTGGTGCCGCAGGGGCAAAGAATCTATGGCTCCCTGGATAAGGCGCTAGGCCATTTCCGCCGGTACTCCCGCGAAGAACTGCAGCGGAAGATGGAGTTAGCGGGCTTCCGCGTGGAGCGCATTGTGGAGTTCAACCGCATCTCGTATCCAGCGTGGTACGTGACGAGCCGGGTGCTCCGGAAAAAGACCATCAGCCGGTTCCAGTTGCGCATCTTCGACAGCCTGGTGTGGCTATGGAAACGCATCGACCGAGTGCTGCCGTGGCCGCCAACGTCCATCGTTGGCATCGCCGTGAAGGGGGAGTAGGAGCCGCTCCCTTACGGTCGCGGCTCGGTACGGCGGCTGGCTATTGCACGACGATGGTGACGGTGTTGGAAGTCACTCCATTCATGGAAACGGTCACGGGTACGGCGCTACCCGCGGCCACGGTGGACGGCACCGGGACGTTGACCTGGTACAGTCCCACGTAACCGGGCGCCAGTCCGGAAAACGATGGAGTGGCCGCCACTCCGCCGATGGACACGGTTGGCTGGGTGACTGTGGGCGCCAGTTGGGTAAGCGAAGCAGCGGCGCCGGTGGCGGGCTGATTCTCGCTTACCGGGCCAAGACCGGTACAGTAAATCAGGATGGTCGTGGTGCCGGCGATCGCGGGGTTGGACGCATCGATCAAGTTATATGCGGAGTCCTGGATAGCGCCCGGACCGCTGCCCTGGGAATTGGTGGTAAAGATGGCCGGAGCGGCGGAGGCGAGCGTCACGGACTGGGTCGCGCCGGTCGTGCTGTTGAGCGTGGCGGCCAGCGTCGCGGTGGTCTGGCCGGCCAGTTCCCACGGCACTTGCAGATTCACTTGTCCGCTGGACACGAAATACAAGGGAGCCATGGTACCGCCGCTAAACTGGAACGAAAGCGACTGCAGGGTGGTTTCGAGCGGCAGGGTCGTGTCTATCGAAGTGGAGGCCAGGAAAAAATCACCGTACACGGAGGCGATGCTGCCGGGAACTACCGGAGCCGCGTAACTGGCCCCGTTCACCACGCCGCCCGCATTGATCAGGGGGACCTGCAGCGCGGGGGTCAGCAAACGGATCGCGTTGTTCTGCGTGTCCGCAACGTAGAGGTTGCCACCCTTGACTGTAACGCCGGCCGGAAAGTTCAACTCCGCGCTGGTAGCCAGGCCCATGTTCCCGGCGGACCCAGGCGTACCGTTGCCGGCGATCGTGTAAATGGTGCCGTTCGGAACACCGGTCGGGCCGGGCGTCACCATGCGGATCACCGAATTGTCGGTGTCCGCGATGTAGAGATTGCCGGAGGAATCGATGGCAATACCTTTCGGGTTATTGAGTTCTGCCTGGAGGGCGGGGCCGCCGTCGCCGGTATAACCGGCTTCGCCATTGCCGATCAGCGTGGTGATGATGCCGCTGGTGTTCACCATGCGGATGGCATTATTGCCGGAGTCGGAAATGTAGAGATTGCCGGCCGCATCGAGCAGAACGGCCGACGGATTGTTAAGCAGCGCACCGGGCGCGGTGCCTCCATCACCGGTATAACCGGCGCCGCAGGTGGCGGGCGCCACACACGAGTTGACGTCGGTTCCGGCAAATGTATTGATGTCACCGGCCGCCCATGTGACGTAGCCGCCGGTGGCGCCGACGAAATGGGCGTTGTTGCAGGTGATGGGCGTTTGCGTTTCGCACACCACGCGGATCACATTGTTGTAGGGGTCGGCGATGTAGACATTGCCGGCGGAATCCACGGCCACGCTGGAAGGATTCCAGAGCTGAGCGCTGCTGGCCGCGCCCAGGTCCCCGGCGAAGCCTGCGCCCGAGCTGTTATGACCGGCCAGCGTCGAAATCGTGCTGCCCGTTATTTTACGGACTTCGAAGTTGTCGGTGTCGGCAATGTAGAGATTGCCGCCGGTGTCAAAAGCCAATCCGCTGGCGTGATTCAGACCGGCGCTGGTGGCAGATCCTCCGTCGCCCGAGAAGGCGCCCACGCACGGTGTAGTGGGGCAATTGCCCGCGATGGTGCTAATGGTGCCGGTGGAAGTAACCTTGCGAACCAGATCGTTGTCGGCATCCGCAATGTACATGTTGCCGGAAGAATCGAAGATCACATCGGCGGGTCCCCAGAGAGAGGCGCTGGTGGCCGCCCCTCCGTCACCGGTATAATTACCGGCCACGCCGAGCTGTCCAGCGACCGTCGAAATCGTGAATTGGACCGGGGCCTGCGCCGGGCACAAGGCCGGCACGAGCGCCGATATGAAAGCGAAAGCGCACAAATAACTTCCGTGTAGTCTATCCGAATGAATCAATTGACAAATCACCTTTCTGGGCCGCTGTCCAATAACTCCATCATAAGCCTTAAGCCGGCCGGCCTGCGGCCTGCCCCACTACTGGACCACGATGGTGACCGTGTTCGAGGTCACGCCGCCGACGGTGATCGTCACGGGCACGGCGCTACCCGACGATACTCCGCTGGGCACCAGGGCGTTGACCTGGTACAGCCCCACGAAGCCCGGCGCAAGGCCCGAGAACGCAGCATTTTCCGTCACTCCACCGATGGTCACGGTGGCCTGGTTGGATGTCGGAGCCAGTTCGGTGAGGGACGCGGGAGCGCCCGTCGCGGGCTGATTCGCGCTCACCGCTCCCAGGCCGGTGCAGTAGATCAAGATGGTGGTGGTACCGGCGATGGCAGGGTTGGAGGCGCTAATCAGATTGTAGGAAGAGTCCTGGATCGCACCGGGGCCGCTACCCTGGGAGTTGGTGGTGAAGATGGCCGGCGCGAAGGCAGCTACATCCACGGTTTGGCTCGCGCCCGCCGTGCCGTTCAACACGGCCGCCAGAGTAACCGAAGCCTGTCCGCCAACCTCCCACGGCACCTGAATATTTGCCTGCGTGCCCGAAACAAAATATAAGGGAGCCGTTCCGATACTCCCAAAGCCCTGCACCCCGCTAAACTCAAACGACAGATTCTGCAGGCTGGTTTCGAGCGGCAGGGTCGTGTCTATCGAAGTGGAGGTCAGGAAAAAAGTACCGAAGACATCGGCGATGCTGCCGGGCACCACCGGCGCGGTGTAACTGGCCCCGTTCACCACTCCACCGGCGTTGATCTGGGGGGTCTGGGCCGGGGGAGTCAGCAGTCGGATCAGGTTGTTTTGGCTGTCCGCGATATAGATGTTTCCGCCATACGCCGCCACGCCGGAGGGAGAGTTCAGTTGGGCGTTGGTGGCCGGACCTCCGTCCCCGCTAAAGCCAGCGCCGCGAATGAAGTTGCCGGCTATGGTGTAAATGGTACGATTTGGCGCGGGCGTCACCATGCGCACCACGGCGTTGACGCGATCCGCGATGTAGAGATTACCCGAGGCATCGAGTCCCATGCCTTTCGGATTGTTGAGTAGCGCCTGAGTGGCCGGCCCGCCGTCGCCCGCGTAGCCGGCGGGGTTGAGGCTCGCGGGACTGCCGGCCACGGTGGTGATGATGCCGCTCGGATTCACCATGCGGATGGCGTCGTTGCCGGAGTCGGAGATGTAGAGATTGCCGGCCGGATCGAGCAACACGGCTACCGGATCGCTAAGCAGAGCGTTGGCCGCGGGACCGCCATCGCCCGTATAACCAGCTCCGTCCGCATAGTTCCCGGCCATGGTGTTGATATCCCCCGGAGGCAGTCCGTGACACGCGACGGGGGTCTGGTTGGCGCACACTACGCGCACCACATTGTTGTCCGGGTCCGCGATGTAGATATTGCCGCCAGAATCGACAGCGACACCGGAAGGGCGCGAGAGCTGCGCGCTGGTGGCAGGCCCTGAATCCCCGGTGTAACCGGCGCCCAAGGTGTTATCGCCGGCCACGGTCGAGATAATATCCGTCACCGCATTCACCTCGCGGACGACGTAGTTGAAGTAGTCGGCAATGTAGAGATTGCCGCTGCTGTCGAACGTAATCCCCCCTGGGTTGAAAAACTCGACGGTGCTCGGGGTCGAGGTGACCGCCGTTCCGTCCCCGCCATAGCCCGCGGTGCCATCGCCGGCTACCGTCTGAATGCTGGCGGTACCGTTCGCGGTATAGAGCTGGCGAATCCGATTGTTGACCGTATCCGAAATATAGACAGTGCCGGACGAATCGAGAATGACGGCGGACGGGCCGAACATGTAAGCGTTGAGGGCCGGCCCCCCGTCACCGCCATAATTGCCGGGACAGGGGTATTCAATTGCGGGGTTGCAATTCCCGGCAATCGTGGAAATGGTGTAAGCCGGCGGAGCCTGCGCCTGGGACAAGGCGGGCGCCAGCACCAATAAAAATGCGAGAGCGAATAAACAGCTTCCGTGTACTCTGTATGAAAAGATCAGTTTTCGAATCACCTTTAGGGCCCCTTGTTTGATGGCCCGCCATTCAACGGAACCGGTACTTGCGCAGCAACTGCGCTACGGGCGTCAGCCGATCGTGCACGCGCTGCTGTTCCGGCAGGGAAAGCGGGACGAGCCGAATTTGCTCCAGAACTCTATCATAAGCCTTGACTAGCTCTACCGCTGCGCGCGCGGCGGCGAGGCGTTCACCGGCGGCCGACAGCGTCTGTGTCGAACGCGCCAGCGCCAGGCAACTTTCGACTTCATCCGGGGCGTGGGCTGTGAGTTGGCCTACGGCGGTGGAGAGCTGCGTGCCTTTCACGATTTGCGAATTCATCCCTCGAAGGGTGAACGCGGCCCGGCGCGCGCGCGTTTCTCCTTTGCTGTTAAGGCTTTGTAAAATCTGGCGGCGGGGCCAGTTTGGAAAAACCGCTCCCCAGCCCGATTCGAGCGGAGATGAAAACACTATGGCACCCTTGCGGCGGGCCTCAGGGCGTTGGGTCCCACACTGGGACCCGCCGGAATGGTTTTCGCCCTGGTAGCCGTTATACCCGGACCAGCCGGAATAGTGGCGGACGCCACGTGCCGAGTTGCGCAGCCAGGGCCCAGAAGTGACAGGGACAGCGTTACCGCGATAGCAAGCGGACGACATGACAGTTCCATCGAGTTATGCTCCTTCTAGACTGAATCGCTTCTGACGTGATTGTCGCGGTTCGGTTTCAGCCTCTCAGTGAGAGTTATCCGCCACAGTGGGCGCCTGAGGCAACGTGCGAAAGGCTACGGCGGCCACGGCCGCCAGCCCCGCGGCGCAGCCGAGCATGGCGGAGTATCCGAACCGCGCGATGGTGGCGCCGCCCGCGAGGGATGCCACGAATTGCGCGGCGAAGGAGACCAGCATCATCAGGGCGGATGCGCCGGTGCGCTCCGGCTCGCGCACGCGATCCATCAGCAGCGTGTTGACGCCGGGGTCGGTCATCCACTGGCAGGATGTGTAAGTCATGAACACAGCCGCGGCGGCCCAGCCGGTGGGACCGGCGGCCAGACCGCCCAGCGCCAGTGCGGTGGCCAGCAGCATGGCCGCCGTGCCGGTGACCAAACCCAATTTGCGCAGGATCAACGGCGCGAGCATGAGCGCCATCACCTGCGCCAATTGCGAGCCGGACATGATCAATCCGATGCGCGTGACGGGGGTATGCAAGCGGGCGAAGAAAGTGGTGAAGAACGGATTGAAGGAGCCTGTGGCCAGGTTCCAGATGGCCCACACGACGAGGAATCGCACCACGAAACGATTCCGCGGGTAGAGCTTGACGCCTTCGGCAGGCGCGGGGGCGATGCGCAGCCGCGCCGAGGGCCACAGGGCCAGCGCCATCAGCGCACATCCGGCCAGCATGGCGGGCCGCTTGCCTCCCAGCCAGCCGGGCAGGCTTCCGCCCAGCCAACTGCCCAACATGCCGAGCGCGATGGAGCTGGCCGTCGAGAAACTGAAGCCCGTGGAGCGGGCCTTCTCGCTGGTCAACCGGGCGATGGCCGGCGCGAGCGAAACCACGTAGAGAGAAAACGCCGCGCCGCCCGCGCAGGCCAGCGCCAGCAGCGGCACGCGGCTGGAGACCAACGTGCGCGCCACCGAAATCGCGCCCACCGACGCAAACGATACCAACAACATTTTGCCCAGACCCCAACGGCGGGCCAGCGCGGCTGCGGGCAGAATAGCCGCCACCATGCCGGCCGTCGAGGCGCTATTCACCTGCCCGACGAAATCTTCGCGGAAGCCCAGGTCCAGCAGATACAGGTTGTAGAGCAGCACGTAGATGAACATGCCCAGCACGAAGAACGAGCTGGCGCCGAGAAAGAGCCAGTAGCCGCCGCTCAGGCCGCTCGCGCGCATCCGCCAGCGGACGCCGCTTTGGAACAATGCGGCCAACGCACGCGCGTGAAACACCGCGCGCCCTGCCAGGAAACGCGCGGTCCGGCCATACTTGAGCAGGCGGCGGCTGAAGGTGAGCTGCCGCTCCGGAATGCAGACGGCATCCACAGGGCCCGGAAGCTGGGGCAGCAGCCGGCGCCGGATTACCACCAATTTGTCGCGCGTGGAATCGACGAGGGCCAAGTGCAGCCACAGTTCATCTTTGTTGGGATGGAACTGGGCCTCGAGTGGGGAAAACGCGAACGCCTCGAACCATTCCTGGACGGGGGCGGGCAGCCTGGCTGCTCCGTCTTCCGCAACCGGACCCAGCGCGCAGCCGAACCACGCCTGCGCTAGTCGAAACGCGACGGCCTCCAGACGGCGCAATTCCGGCGCGTGCAGATCCCGCCAGCGATTCCAGAATGGCTGGTCGTCCGCATGGTGTTCCAGAAACCAGGCGATTTCGTAGACATTGCAGGCCCGCGCACTGCCGCGCAGCAGGTGCCGCAACAGGTGCAGCGCAGCGTACGCCAGCGCGTCCGCGGGGTCCAGAGTTGGCCCGATGCGGCGGGTCCAGAACTCTTCCACGCCGGGCGCGTGCAGGCGCTCGGTGCTCTCGTCCCAGAACTGGAGGTGGACTTCAATCGCCAGCGGGATTTCCGGATCGAAATGGCTGCCGCCGCGCCACTCCCATCCCGTTTTGCGGACCAGGGCGGGCAGGTGGTCGGTGGGATGATCGCCGGGCTTTTCGATCGGCTCGTAACCGCGGGCGATGAGCAGATTCCAGGCGCGCTGCGCGTCTTGCGGAGGACAATAGAGGTCCAGATCGTACTGCGCCCGCAAACGGGGGTCCGAAACGAAGTGGGGCGATTGCGTGGTGCCCTTCAGGAAGATGTATGGGATGCCGGCGGCGGTGAGCCATTCGTTTACTTGAAGCTGAAGGGCGTGGGTGCGACGGAGGCGTTCCGTGTTTTCGGACAGGTTTTGGGCTATGCGTTCGCGGACGCCCTCCGGCAGGGTTTTGTCCGCCACGGCACCTAGGATTAGCGTCAGGGAGGCGCGATCGGCGAAGGCTAGGACTTCGGGCCACGGGGGCGGGGCTGAGAGCCTGCCCCACTTGAATTGGAGGGCGTCGAGGAGTGCGGACACCGCTAGGGGAACCCGGGGATTCACTTAGAAGTCGTACCGGATGGCGAACTGCAGTTGCCGCGGGTTGCCGACGCCCAGAATGCCTCCAAACAGAGGCGGGCCAAAATCGGCGTAGGTGCCGGGCACTCCCCAATTCGGATGGTTGAATATGTTGAACGCTTCCGCGCGGAACTCCAGCGCGCCATGCTCGGCGATAGCAAAGCGGCGGTGCAGAGCCATGTCGAAGATATTGTTGCCCGGACCGTTCACGATGTTCCTTCCGGCATCGCCAAAGGTATAAGGCGCGGGCGCGGTGAATGCCGCGGTATTGAAAAATTCGTTGGTGGTGCGCTGGCTGCGCGGCAGGGTCAAGCTGACTCCAGGCACGATATTGGGCCGATTGGGCAATCCGGTGTTGGCGGGGTCGAAAGCATAATAGAAGACACTCATGGGCATGCCGTCCTGCAACGTGACATCGCCGGTCAACTGCCAGTTGCGCAGCACCGGTCCGAAGGCGCGCACGGCCGGCAGGCCGATCACATAGCCGCCGCTGATACGGCGCCCCACGTTGAACGACGACAGCGCGCGCTCCAGCCGCAAGTTGTTTTCGTCCTGCGCGCCCAGGCTATCGTAGAACCCCGGAATCACGGTGTCGGCATCGTCGATGGATTTCGACCACACGAAACTGGACAGCACCGACACGTGCCCGGTCAGGCGCTTTTCCGCTTTCACCTGCAGGGCGTTGTAAGACGAATTGGCGATGTGCTGGCGCTGGATGATTTCACCCAAGCTGGGCCAGGTGCGCAACGACTGGAGATCGCCCGGCCGCGGGGAGAGATCCGCGCCGGTTTCTGTCTGCAAGGGCGTGTTGAACTGCCGGAAGCGCCCCAGGTGGGTACCTTTGCTGCCGACGTAGGAAACCTCGCCCAGGATGTGCGCGGCGAACTCGTGCTGAAATCCGGCGTTCCACTGCTGCACGTAGGGCGTAGGCGCGTGGGGATCGATGCCGAAGTACGTCGGAAATCCCGTGGAGGAGGTCTGCGGGAATCCATTGCGGGTGGTCAGGATGGGCGCCTGGCTGCCGTCGGTGACGTTGTTCTGGACCAGAATGCCGTTGAGCACCAGATCGTAAATCTCCACCGCGATCTCGGGGCTGTAATAGATGCCATATCCGGCGCGGAAAACGGTCTCGCCCTTGTCGAAAGGAAGTTGCGGAAGCCGCCAGGCCAGTCCCACGCGCGGCGCGAAGTTGCGCGTGTCGGGAGCCGTTGCCTGGCTGACCTGCTGCAGTTGCGGAGGCGCCGGATCGGGTCCGGGCGCGTACACCAGGTTCAGCAGATTGCCGCGCGTTTCGGTGTACGGAGTGACATATTCGTAGCGCAGGCCAAAGTTCAACGTCAGGCGCGGGGTGACCCGCCAATCGTCCTGCACGAATCCACCGAAGCTGTTCTGCCGCAGATAGGCCTGAGTGTTGCCTTCGTCGCGGCTGGTATCTTGCGGGAATCCCAAGAGGAAATCCGCCATGGCGTCCCCGGTCGGGCTGGGCGTGCCGTCGGCGCTGGTGAAGGCTCCGGTATACGTGTAAGATCCGCGGGCCATCTCGTTCTGCTGGTAATTCAACTGGAAGTGGATCCAATCGAAGCCGGTCTTAATGGTGTGGGCGCCGCGGGTCCAGGAAACGCTGTCGGAGAGATTCCAGAGATTGTCGCGCTGCACTTGCGGCAAGGTGGGATCGTCAGTCACGAGGGAATAATCGGCCAACTGGAAGTAGGGCAGCCCGTAGTTCGCCGGATTGGTGGTCAGGCCTTCGACGCCGAGCTGCTGGATCACGTTGGTTTGAAACGCGCTCTCCGGTGTGTCGTACATGCTCATGCGGGTGAAGGAAAACCGCGCCTCGTTCAGCCAGGATGCGCCCGAGTAGGTGTAACTCAGGGCCGCCTGCTGCGCGCGTACTTTCTCGTCGGTGGGCCGCAGCGGAAAAGATCCCGCAATAATATTCTGCTCGCCGTTATAGGTGTAGCGGCCGCTCAACTGGCTCTGATTGCGGAACTGATGGTCGATGCGGGTGGAAAAGGAGTCATTCCGATTCGTGTCGGGGGTCTCGTCGACGAAGTTGTTGCCGTCGCCATTGTTCAGGTTCGGGAGAGGCTCGTACTGGGTGAGGAAGCTGGCGGCGATGGGATCGATGCGCGTGGCGGGAATCTGATCGTTGGGAAACGGCACGCGCGCACCGGTTGCGTCGACGGTGAGCGGATCGTAAATGATGTCCTGGCCGTTGAAGTTACCGGCGCGCAACTGCGCGGGCGGCACGAGGCTTTGTACGGGGCTGCCGATTTTCGACCGTAACCCTTCATAGGTGGCGAAGAAGAAAGTGTTCGCCAGCGGCAGAGGGCCGCCGAGCGACCCGCCGAACTGATTCTGGCGCACCATGGGCGCCGCCATGGTGGGATCGCCGAAGTAATTCCGCGCGTCGGGCGCTTCGTTTTGCAAATACTCGAACAAACTGCCATGAAACTGCTGGCTGCCGGAACGGGTCACCACGTCGATGGCGCCGCCGCCGGCTTGGGGAAACTCCGCGGACGCGGAAGATGTCTGGACGCGGAGTTCCTCCACCGATTCGAGCGGCGGATAGACGGCGATGGCGAACGTATTGCGATCCGTATCGTAAGCGCCGTCCAGCTCGAATGCGTTCATGGTCGAGCGGCTCCCGTTGATGGGCGGATTGAAGGCCACCGATCCGCGCGAGCCTTGCTGCACATCGTTGATGACGTCGTGCGTGAATCCGCCCAACTGGCGCGGAATGGCGCCGGGGCCGAGTGTCACCAGAGCCACTATATTACGCGTGTCCAGCGGTAGCTCCTCGACGGTATTGGAATCGAACAAATAGCCGGTAGAGGCGTCGTTTGTCTGGACGGGCGACACTGTGCCGGTGGCAGTGACGCTTTCGCGAGTCTCGCCGAGGTGCAGCTTCAAGTCCAGAAGGGCCTTCTGGCTCACGGTCAACTGCACGTGTTCGGCGGTGGTGACGCGGAAGCCCTGTTTCACGGCGGTGACGGTGTAGGAGCCGGGGAGCAGCGCCTCGATGGCATAGCTGCCTTCGGAATTGGTCACCGTGGCGCGGGTAAACCCGGTGCTCTCTTCGCGCGCCGAGACGGTGACGCCAGGAGCGACGGCGGACGATTCGTCCACCACAGTGCCGAGAAGGCTGGCCGACGCCACTTGCCCGAATACGGCTCCGGCGGATAGGCAGACCAGGAATGAGAGGCGGCCTGAGAGCCTGCCCCACATCATGCCGCACCTCCACGCACGATTTGCTCGAGCAGCAGCACGGCTTCCTGGTAATTGGAGTAACGCAATGCGAAGGCCGGGGCTTCGGCTATCGATTCGACTACTTGCATACGCTGCGCATCGAGTTCCGGATCGAATGATGGCATATCCGCCATCAGACGCTCCTGAGCCTCGTCTTTTCCCATCTGCGTGATGCCGGGGCGGATGCCTGGGCGGCGGTCCAGGAAGGCAATATGTTCCACACGGCAGTCCGCGGCTTTGCGAATCGGCAGATCGGCGGTAAACACTTCGATGGTGGGTTTGCGATCCAGTTCGCGGCCGACGGTGCGGCCGCGCAGTTCCGGAAACAAGTCCGGGGCCTCGGCGCGAAACCGGAAACGATGGGATTCGCCAATGACGGTGCGACCGCCATTCCAAACCACGCTGCTGGCGTCGTCGGAGATGTAGGTCCACCCTTGACGCGCGCAGGCATAGGTCAGCGTGCTTTTTCCCACGCCGGACTCGCCATAAAGCAATATGCCGGCTCCTTCGCGGGCGACACAGGCAGCGTGGAGCGACGTAAAATAATTGAGCTCCAGCAACATGTAAATTTGCGCGTCCAGGAAATGCCAGCGGAAGAAGACCGGGTCCGCGATGGTGGCGCGGGTCACGCAGCAAAACCCGAAGCGCTCGCGGCGGTCGATGACCGCGAAATTATCCCGGTCGGACACCCATTCGAGCAGGTGCCGCTGGCCGCGCAGGACAGGGGCAGGCGGCAAGCCGCTTCCCTCGCTGACCATCACGTGCAGACGCAGGGGCGGCCGGTCGAAACGAGGCGCGTAAGCTCCAAAGCTCTCATGGGCGGCGTCCAGCACCTCCGGCGCGTCGCTGGCCACGTCCACCGGGAATCCATATGGATAGTAGCGGCGCGAGTAGGGCAGCGGCGCGCGATACAGCAGTGGATCGTTGATTTGTATCTCGATAGCGTTTGCTCCGGTCATCTACTCGACTAATAGCATAGGCTCATAAGTAAGAAGAGTAAAAACATGTGCCGCGGATGCTCGGACGGCGGCCGGAGCGGTTATGCTGAATGGGGATGCGAACCGCGATCGTACATTATTGGCTGTTGAACTGGCGCGGCGGCGAGAAGGTGCTGGAGTCTCTCTGCCGGCTTTTGCCGGACGCCGATATCTTCACGCTGTTTTACGACCCGGGCGCGGTCAGTGACGAAATCCGGCGCCACAACGTCACCGCGTCTTTCCTTAATCCGCTGCGACGGCAGTATCGAAGCCTGCTGCCGCTGATGCCGCTGGCTCTCGAGCAGTTCGATTTGCGCGGGTACGATCTGGTGATCAGCAGCGAATCGGGCCCGGCCAAGGGAGTGCTGACGTCGTCGGACGCCAGACACATCTGTTACTGCCACACCCCCATGCGTTACATCTGGGACCTTTATCCGGCTTATGCCAAAGAGTGGCTGCCGGCGTGGAAGCGCGGCTTATTCGCGCCGGTCAGCAGCTATCTGCGGCTTTGGGATTTCGCCTCCGCGGCGCGCGTGGACGAATTCGTCGCCAATAGCGATAATGTCCGCCGCCGGATCCAGCGAGCCTGGCGCCGGGATGCGCAAGTGGTGCATCCGCCGGTGGATGTGGAGAGCTTCTATTGGCGCGAACCCGAAGACTACTACCTGGTGGTGTCCGAACTGGTAGCTTACAAGCGCGTGGATGTAGCGGTACGCGCGTTCGCGGGGCTGGGCCGGCGTCTGCGCGTGGTGGGCGACGGGCCGGAGTTCAAGCATCTGAAACGCATGGCCGCCCCCGGTATCGAGTTTTGCGGGCGCGTCCCGGACGCCGATTTACGCGATCTGCTGGCTCGGTCGCGCGCGCTGATTGTGCCCGGCGAGGAAGATTTCGGGATGGCCCCAGTGGAGGCGCTGGCCAGCGGCAAGCCGGTGGTGGCCCTGGGCCGCGGCGGAACTTTGGAAAGCGTGCCCACGGCCCATCCGGTCGGCGGAGTTTTCTTCGACGAGCCGGACGAAGCGCACCTGGTGGAGGCGCTGGACCGCTTCGAGCGCGTGGAAGCAAGGGTCCGCCCGCGCGAGTTGCAGGGATGGGCGGAACAGTTTTCCGAAGCGCAATTTCTGGCTCGGATGCGGGCGATCCTGGATGCGCCGCTGCGCGCGAACGGACGCGCTACGAAACCGAATGCCCTAGTCTCCCAGTGAGGCCAAGGCCCGCGCATAACTGCGCCGGATGCTGCCCGGTAATTGGTATCGATCGAAATCCGCGACCGCGCACCAGGCTGCGTCCCGCACTTCTTCCGAAGCTTGAAATGCCTCGGACGCGGCCTGAAACA
This sequence comes from Bryobacterales bacterium, assembly GCA_963707465.1. GTDB lineage: Bacteria > Acidobacteriota > Terriglobia > Bryobacterales > Bryobacteraceae > Bog-159. The sequence continues at coordinate 363,022 of CAVPQK010000027.1, read as the reverse complement.
GGAAGATCAGGTCGTGATGCAGGTGGAAGGGCTCGTCGCGCCGCACGGGGATGCCATGGACGTCCACGCCCACCAGGAGCGGCGCGGTATCCGCGCGCAGGATCGCGCCGGTCTCCTCGACCACTTCGCGGCGCCCGGCGTCGCCGATAAACGGATCGTCCGGTTCGACGTGGCCTCCGGGAAGCAGCCAGCGCTGCAGGCGGCGGTGCAGCACCAGCAGGATGCGCTCGCGTCGAGGGCTGAGCACCAGGCCAGTGCAGGTGATGTGGCCGGGATTGAATTGGCGGCGGGAGAAGGGCTCCGGGGAGGACGCCAGCAGGGCCAGGACGAGTTCCTTGCTCTTAGCGGCCTCGCCGTCATCCGCGGGGTCGAATTGTTCCAGGAGGGCGGTGACGGCTGCGGGGGCGATCATGCTTCGATTATGGCGCACGGACCCTCGCCGTAGTTCCACTATGGCGAGGGGGCGGCTGGCATGATCGGTCAGCCAAAATCGTTGGAGAGCCCGCTAACTGTCTTGCTTTTTTATCGGCGTTCATCGGCGTTAATCGGCGGCTAATAATGTTTTCGTAGCGCGCCGTCCGGCTACACTGAGGAAATATGGGAATTGCCATTACGCAAGTGGACGCTTTCGCCAGCCAGGCGTTCGCCGGAAATCCGGCGGCGGTTTGCATTCTTCCCAAGGCGCCCGACGAGCGCTGGATGCGGGATGTGGCGCGCGAGATGAACCTTTCGGAAACCGCGTTCCTGGTTGCGCAAGACGGCGGGTACAATCTGCGCTGGTTCACGCCGGCCGTAGAAGTGGACCTGTGCGGCCACGCCACGCTGGCCAGCGCGCACGTGCTTTGGGAAGAGGGCCATTTGGCCGCCGGTGCGCAGGCGCGCTTCCATACGCGCAGCGGCTTGCTGCTGGCCGAACGGAAGGGCGACTGGATCGAGATGGACTTTCCGGCCAAGATGGAGGAAGCCGCTGACCCGCCCGCGGATCTGGCCGGCGCCCTCGGACTGACGCCGGTCTACGTGGGGCGCAATCAGTTCGATTACCTGGTGGAGGTGGAGTCGGCGGTGGCGCTGCGCGCCGCGCGGCCGGATCACGGGGTGCTGCGAAAACTGCCGGTGCGGGGCATCATCGTAACAGCCCGTTCGGATACTCCTGAATTCGATTTCATTTCGCGCTTCTTCGCGCCGGGATCGGGCATCGACGAGGACCCCGTGACAGGGTCGGCGCACACCTGCCTGGGGCCGTATTGGTGCAAGCGTCTGGGCAAGACGGAGTTCGTGGCGTATCAGGCCTCCGCGCGCGGCGGCGTTGTCCGGGTGCGGTGCGCGGGCGATCGCGTGTTCCTTGGCGGGCAGGCGGTTACGGTGCTGCGCGGCGAGTTGCTGGGATGACGGTCAGGCGAGTTCATTTCATAGCGTGCGGTTACCTGGCGAGTCTGGCTCTGGCGACGATGGCGTTCGCGCAGCCGGTGGCGGCACAACGTTTTCCGGAGACGTGCGCCGACGGCGGCACGCCGCGATTTCCCAGCGGCATCGTCACCGGAATCGATTCGTGCGGACTGGACGGGGATGTGGCCGCGACGTCGCCGGATGGCATGCAAAACGAGAAGAAGAACAACTTCTGTGCGCAGGGTGCCGGGGCGCCGATCGACATCGCCAAGCTTACGGCGCTGGAGAAATCGGCCGAATCCCTGGAAAAGGCCAAGAAATATAAAGCGGGAACGCCGCCGCCGGAACGCACGTTCCTCACACCGCTGGGCGAAGGGGGCGTCGTGGTGTTCGAAGGATACGTGTTCGAGGCCCGCCAGGAATGCGCGGAGACGGTCAACTGCGGCAGCACGCCTCCGAATGTGGATGCTTCGCATGACGTTCACCTTTACCTGCTGGGCCAGCCGCGCAAGAACACGCCATCGGATACTGCGGCTTCGCATGCCGAGGAATGCGGCGGTTTCGTAGCGGAGATGATCCCGCACCATCGCCCGGCGGAATGGACCGCGTGCAACGTGAACGATGTGGCCAATCGGGGACTGCGCGTGCGCGTAACCGGCCAGCAGTTCTTCGATGGGAGCCACGTGCCGTGCAGGAATGGGAACGCGGTCGGCACGAATCCCCGGCGAGTTTCGCTGTGGGAGATTCATCCGATCTATTCTTTCGACGTTTGCCCCTCCGGCAGCTGCGCCGGCGGCGGGTGGGTGGCGCTCGAGACTTTTGACGCCGGCAAGACCGCGTGCGTTAACCCGGTGTGCGAGACGGCATCGTCTGACTCGCCGGCGGACGCGAAGAAATCTTCCAAAGCAAAGTTACAGTAAGACCACTATTAGCGTAGGGGATTTGCAAGTGGTCCCCGCATGCTACACTCCGCCTATGCTTCCCGATTCGCGCGAGATGCCCGATGAGCCGCCGCCGTTTCTCGGCGCGTGGTCGCGGGTTTACACCGCCGTGGTGGTCTACCTCGCATTGCTGATCGCGCTCTGCTACGCTTTCACCCGCGCGTTTTCATGAGACCTCTCGATTGGGTGGTTCTGGTCGGCTCGCTGGTCTCCATCATTGCCTATGGCCTGTATCGCGGCCGCGGCAGCAACACCGTCGATCGTTATCTGCTGGCCGGCAAGAGCATGCCCTGGTACGCCATGGCGCTGTCGATCATGGCCACCCAGGCCAGCGCCATCACCTTTATCTCCACCACCGGCCAATCCTACGTGGATGGCATGCGCTTCGTACAGTTCTATTTCGGCATGCCGCTGGCGATGGTGATCCTCTCCGCCACGGCGGTTCCCATCTTCCATCGCGCCAAGGTATACACCGCCTACGAATACCTGGAGAACCGTTTCGACGCCAAGACGCGCGCGCTGGCCAGCGTCATATTCCTGATGCAGCGCGGGCTTTCAGTGGGCCTGACCTTCTATGCGCCGGCCATCGTCTTGTCCATCATCTTCGGCTGGCCGGACCGCCTGACCACGCTGATCATCGGCATCACGGTAGTGCTCTACACCGTGACGGGAGGCATCCGCACGGTGACCTGGACCGACGTGCAGCAGATGCTGATCATCCTGTTCGGCCTGGTGGTGGCGCTGGTGATGATCGTGCTGCTGCTGCCGCGGCAGGTTTCGCTTCTGGACGCCATGCATCTGGCCGGCTCCGCGGGCAAGCTCAATGCGGTGAACTTCCATTTCGATTGGAACGACCGCTATAACGTATGGAGCGGGCTGATCGGCGGCATGTTCCTGGCGCTCTCGTATTTCGGATGCGACCAGTCACAGGTGCAGCGCTACCTGACCGGAAAATCCATCGCGCAAAGCAAGCTGAGCCTGCTGTTCACGGCCATGGCCAAAATCCCCATGCAGTTCTTCATTCTGTTTATCGGGGCCATGGTGTTCGTGTTCTATATCTTCGAGCCTGCCCCGCTGGTGTTTCAGCGCGTGGAGTATAACCGCATCCGCCAGCCGGAGCTGCGCGCGCGTTACGAACCCATCGCCGCCGGCTACCAGGACGCGTTCACACGGCGCAAGAAGGCGGCGCTGGCCATTGTGGAGGCGCGGCACAGCCATGACTCGCGCGCGGAGGGCGACTCGATCGCCAGCTACCGGCGCGCGCAGCGGGACTTGGATGCGGCGCGCCGGCAGGGCGCCAGCCTGGTAGAGGCTACCGGCGGCGAGAAGGGCTTCCGGGATACCAACTACATCTTTCTGTCGTTTGTGACGAAGTACCTTCCAGCGGGCATCGTGGGGCTGCTGATCGCCGTGATCCTGGCCGCGACCATGTCTTCGAGTTCCGGCGAGATCAATTCGCTGGCCACGGTGTCGGTGGTCGATATTTACAAGCGCCACTTTCGGAAGGGCGCCACGGACCAGCATTATTTGACCGCTTCGCGCGTGGCTACGGCGTTCTGGGGGGCTTACGCGGTGGCGTTCGCGGGACTCGGGAAGCACTTGGGATCGCTAATCGAAGCGGTCAATATCGTAGGCTCACTGTTTTACGGATCGCTGCTGGGAGTGTTCGTGCTGGCCTTTTTCTTCAAGCGGGTGAGCGGCACCGGCGCGTTTGTGGGCATGCTGGCCGGAGAAGCCGCCATCTTCGCGGCGTTTCTGTTTACGGGAATTTCGTTCCTTTGGTACAACGTGATCGGGTGCCTGGTGGTGATCGCGACCGGGATGGCGGTCAGCTTTGTTTGGCCCGGCATGTCCGCCACGCCAGGTGCGGCGCGATGAAGTTCGGTTCCAGACTGGTTCACCGGTCGGCGCTGCGCGACGTCTCAATTCCAGACAGTCGTTCCGATTTGGTACACACTCCTGCGGCGCCCGGTCTTTGCGCTCCCGCAGCCGCACTGTAAATGGGGGAGATACCGGTCCCGTAACGGGCTTGGGTTTCGGCCCGACGCGTGCCCTTATCCGGCACGCGTGCAAGCATCCCACCCGTCTCGCCTGCTCCGGTTGCTGCCCTCCATGACGGACGCCGCGTTCGTCATGCCGCTGATCTTCCTGTTCTGCGGGATGAAGGGGACGCAGACGCTATTGGGAGACGGCGACACCGGCTGGCACCTGCGCACCGGCGAATGGATTCTGGCGCACGGGCGCGTGCCGGACCGCGACATCTTTTCCTTTACCCGCTCCGGGCAACCGTGGTTTGCCTGGGAGTGGCTGTGGGATGTGCTGTTCGGCTGGCTGCATCAGCATGCCGGTCTGGCGGCGGTGGTGCTGGCATCCAGCCTGGTGCTGGCGTTGACTTTCGCCGGGCTGTTCCGCATGGCGCGCCGGTCGAGCGACGCGCTGGTGGCGCTGGCGGTGACGCTGGTCGCCGCGGCGGGGTCGGCGGGACACTGGCTGGCGCGTCCGCACCTGGTCACCATGCTATTTACGGTGATTTTCTATTCCATCCTGGATCGAAGCGACGCGGGTGTGGGGCGCGGGTCGGGCGTGGGGCGGCGGGTGTGGCTGTTGCCGCCGCTGATGGTCCTCTGGACCAACCTGCATGGCGGTTTCTTTGTTGGCATCCTATTGATCGCGGCCTACGCCGCCGGACAGTTCGGCGTGCTGCTGGGCGAAACCACTGCCGACGGGCGGCGCCAGGCGCTACGGCTGGGGCGCACCTATCTGCTGGTGGCCGCCGGATGCTCGGCCGCGACATTCGTGAATCCCTACGGCTACCGGCTGCACGCGCACATCTTCGCGTACCTGGCCGACGGGTTCTATCGCGGCAACATTATGGAATTCCAGTCGCTGAACTTTCAGAGCGGGCAGGCGCGCTATCTGGAAATTCTGCTGGCTGCGGGTGCGGCCGCCGCGTTCGGGAGGCTGCGCCGCGGGAAACTGGCCTGGCCGCTGCTGTTTGTCTTATGGGCGCACCTGGCGCTCTACTCCGCGCGCAATGTGGAGATCTTCGTCCTGCTGGCGGCGGCGCCGGTGGCGGAGATGGTGTCGGAAGGCTTGCGAAAACTGCCGGCGATGCGCCTGGCTGGATGGCTGCGGCGCGGGCTGGAAGGGCTGGCGTCGTTCACGCGGGAATGGAACGCGGGCGACGACGGGCCCCGCTGGCACATTGCCAGCGCGGCCGCCATGCTGGCGCTGGCGATGCTGCTTTTCGCTCCGCAATCGCCTTCCGCCTGGCGGGCGGCTTACGATCCCAAATCCTTTCCGGTAGCGGCCGCGGGCCAACTGGAGAAGGCCGGCCTGTTCGGTGGCGTCTTCACAGAGGATCTTTGGGGCGGGTACCTGATTTACCGGGAGTACCCTCGCGGCCGCGTTTTCATCGACGGTCGCAGCGATTTTTATGGCGCGGAATTCGCGGGCAAGTATATCCGGGCCATGGGCGCGCAGGCGGGCTGGGAGCGGTATCTGGACCGCTACGGCGTGGAGACCGTGCTGTTGCCGCCGGATGCGCCTTTGTCCGGCGCCCTGCGCCAATCCGGCGCCTGGCATCTGATCTATGACGATGGCGTGGCCGTGATCTTCCGGTCCGCGCGGGCCGCGCCGTTGACTTTGCAACAAGCTTCCGCCGATACCTCTGGCGGTGGAATTCAATCCGTAACAATTCGTCGAAAGGAGAAGCAACTATGGAGACGTTTTGGAGAGAATTCCGGGATGACGATCGGGCCCAGGACCTGATCGAATACACCCTTATGCTGGCTTTCGTGGCGCTGGCTTCGGCGGCTCTGTTTTCGAGCGCCGGAAGCAGCGTCAACATCATCTGGTCGGGCACCAATTCGGAATTGAGCAGCGCTTCGGGCTCCTAGGGTCTGCCCTATTGCTTCGCCCTCCCTCGGCCGATATAAGAGGTGAGCCGCACCGGGGCGGTGTGAGTGGCCCGGAGGAGAGGTTCGAGGCCGGGGAATCCCGTGCGAGGATACGGCCCGTGAGCGAAGCATGAATCAACGACTGATTTCCGTTTTGGCGTTTGCCTTTATTGTTTCCGCGGGCGCAAGCCTGTTGCTGTACCGGCTCTTGTCGAGAGGCGTGACGACGCAGGCGGCGCCCAGGTCCAGCAAACTGATTGTCGCGGCTCGGGAGCTGGCGCCGGGCACCCTCATCCGGGATGCGGATCTGCGCCTGGCAGATTGGACTGGCGACATGCCCGACGGCGCGTTGCAAAAGAGAGAGGATATCGTCGGGCGTGGCGTTATTTCTCCTATCCTGGGCAGCGAAGCGGTGGTGGAGAGCCGGTTGGCCCCCAAGGGTGGAGGCGCCGGCCTCGCGGCCCTGATCCCCAAAGGCATGCGCGCCGTGGCCATACGGGTTAACGAAATTGTGGGCGTGGCTGGCTTTGTGGTGCCGGGCATGCGGGTGGATGTGCTGATATCCGGCAATCCGCCGGGCGAGGCCGCGCAGGGGGGGGTCACCAAGACGCTGCTCCAAAACGTCGAAGTGCTATCAGCCGGGCAGAACTTCCAGAAAGATGCCGAAGGGAAGCCCGTTTCCGTAGCGGTGGTCAACCTGTTGGTCACGCCGGTGCAGGCGGAGATGCTGAGTCTGGCCAGCTCCCATACCACCATCCAACTGGTGCTGCGGAATCCGCTGGACCACGAGATCGCCAAAACCAACGGCAGCGGGGTCGCGCAGTTGTTTAACGCGGGCGCTCCGCTGAGGTTGGAAGCTAAGCCGGGGAGCCCGGGGCAGGGCGAGCCCGTCCGCGTCCGCTTAATACCTCCACCCGCGGCATTGCCTGCGGCTCCGAAGCCGCGCGTGGTCGAGGTGATCCATGGCATCAAGCGGACCGAAACGCAGTTTGAACCACGGGCGGAGGCCAAGCCATGACCCGGCACGTTTGTTGGGGGTTGGCATTCCTGGTGCTGGCCGCGCCGCCGGCGGCGTGGGCCAAAGACGGAAACCAGGTAGACCTGGTGGTCACCGTGGGCAAGTCGATCGTGCTGGATACGCCAGCCGACCTGCGGCGCGTGGCCGTGGCCAACGGCGACCTCGCCGAGGCCCTGGCGGTGAATCCGCGAGAGGTGTTGATCAACGGCAAGGCTCCCGGAGAAACCTCCGTGATTCTGTGGCAGCAGGATGGCGCGCGGGCTATGTACAACCTGACCGTACGCCAGAACATGTCGCGCATCGAGGCCGTTCAGGAACAGCTCAAGCGGGGACTGCCAGGCCAGGACGTCAGTCTGGAATTCGCGAACGATACCGTCTTTCTGCGCGGCACCGTCAAAGATCTTTCGAGCGCCGAGCGCGCCGCCGGCATGGCGGCCACCCTGGGCAAAGTCGTGAACCTGTTGCGCGTCGAGGTGCCCGCGGCGGAACCCCAGATCCTGCTCCGGGTGAAGTTCGCCGACGTGGACCGCTCCGTGGCCAGCTCGTTCGGCTTTAATCTGCTGAGCACTGGCGCGGCTAACACGGTCGGACAAATCACCACCGGCCAGTTCGGACCGGCCACCCCCACGATCCAAAGCAATGCCGTGCAATTCACGCTGTCCGATGCGCTGAACGTCTTCCTGTTTCGCAGCGATCTGAATCTGGGGGCTCTGGTGCAGGCTCTGGAAGCCAAGAACCTGCTGCAAATGTTGGCCGAGCCGAATGTGCTGGCCAGCAATGGCAAGGCCGCCAGCTTTGTGGCCGGCGGCGAGTTCCCGTATCCCGTGGTGCAAGGCGGCGCCGCGGCGGGCGCGGTCACTATTCAGTTCCGGGAATATGGCGTGCGCATCAACTTTCTACCCACGGTGACGCCGCGCGGCACAATCCGGCTGCAGGTGGCTCCCGAGGTCAGCTCACTCGACTACTCCAACGCGCTGAGTTTCGAGGGTTTCACCATTCCGGCCTTGGCCACCCGAAAAGTACAGACGCAAGTCGAGCTGGAGAGCGGTCAGAGCTTCGTGATCGCGGGCCTGCTGGACAACACCATTACCGAGAGCCTCAACAAGATCCCCGGCATCGGCGATATTCCCTTGCTGGGCAAGCTATTCCAGAGCCGCTCGCGCACGCGGAGTAACTCAGAACTGATGGTCCTTATCACGCCGGAGTTGGTGCGGCCGATCCCCGGAGGCGCGCCGCGTCCCGACGTCCGCATGCCGGAAGAATTCCTGCCGGGCACCGCCACGGCCGCACCGCAGACACCCGGCTCCGAGGTCACCGGAGCAATTCCGACGCTGCCAGTGAAGAAAGACGTACCGCTCGAAGAAATGCTGGAGCTGGAAAAACAGAAGATGGCCGCCCCGGCGTCTCCGCAGGCCCTTCCGGGGGCAACCGCACCCGGAGGAATACACTAATGGCCTCCATCGTTTTCGAACCGGATGCGTCCAAAGCCCCGGCCCCGCCAACCACCGTGGGAGTGGCCATCACGGCGCCTCAATTGTGGGAGCCCGTCCAGGAAGCGCTGCGCGGTCTGGCCGTGCGAGTGGTAATGGAGCAGCGCGACCTTCGGAACTGGCGCTCGCTGGTCGAACGAATGGAGTTCCTGCGGCCGGAAGTCGTGCTGCTGGACATTACCGGCTTGCCGTTGCCGCTGGAAGAAGCTGTGCGCGGGGTGCGCGCCGCGCTGCCGGATTGCATGCTGGTGGCGCTCGACACCACGGCGCAGCCGGAAACGATACTGGCCGCCATGCGGCTGGGCGCGAACGAGTTTCTGTACCCGCCGCTGGGCGAAAGTCTCCGCAAGGCGGTGGAGCGGCGCGCCGAGAACCGCCCCGCGCCGCGGGACAACAGCCGTCCGCCGGGCAAGACCTTCGGATTCCTCGCGGCCAAAGGCGGCTGCGGCGCCACGACCATCGCTTGCCATCTGGCGGCCGAGCTGGGTCGTGTCAGCGCGCAGCGGGCCGAGCAGACCTTGCTGGCCGATCTGGACTTGCAATCGGGAGTGGTCGGCTTCCTGATGAAGGTCAAATCCTCCTACTCGGTTCTGGATGCGCTGCAGAATCTGCATCGGCTGGATGTGAGTTACTGGAAAGCTCTGGTATCGGCGGAGTTGCCCGGCTTGGAAATCATAGGGGCGCCCACCGGCTATCTCCCCAAGGATGCGGTTCCCGGAGAATCGCTGGCGAAGGTGGTGGCGTTTGCGCGGGCGCACTACGCCTGGACAGTCGTCGACCTGGGTTGCACGATGAATCTGGCAACCGTCACAGTGCTGGATGAAATCGATGAGATATTTCTGGTGACCACGCTGGAAGTGCCTTCGCTGCACCAGGCGAAGCAGGCGGTCCAGACTCTCATCAACGCTGGTTTTGGAAACCGCCTTCGCGTCATCCTGAACCGCACGCCGCAGCGGCCGGATGTCACCGCCGAGGAACTGGAGCGCATTCTGGGCATGCCGATCGATACCATGCTGCCCAACGACTACTATGCGCTGTACGACGCTTTTTGCAAGGGCAAGCTTCTGCCGCCGGGCAGCCATCTGAGCCGCCAACTGTCGAACTTTGCCATGCGTCTGGCCGGCGCGCCCGTCGATAAGGGCAAGCGCCGCTTCGGCCTGTTCGGATAAAGGAGCGCTGAAATGGGCAACGGATGGCAAGCCTCGCCGCAGGCCACGGTGGAATCGGGATGGGTGGCGCGGCTCTTTCATAGCGAATCCTCGACGCCGGAGTATCAGCAACTGAAATTTGCGCTGCACCAACAGTTGCTCGAACGCCTGAACCTGGAAGCGCTATCTTCGATTCCCGGGGAGCGCGCCCGCCTGGAGATCCGGACGGCGCTGGTCCGCCTGGTGGATCAGGAGAAGACGCCGCTCAGCCGGACGGACAAGGATCGGGTCATCGAAGAGGTGCTCGACGAAGTTTTCGGGCTGGGACCGCTGGAGCCGCTGTTGCAGGATTCCAGCATCTCCGACATTCTGGTGACCACGCCGCACCTGGTATACGTCGAACGGGGCGGCAAGCTCTACCGCACGCCGGTGCAGTTCAAGGACAACGCCCACCTGCTCCGCATTATTGAAAAAATAGTGGCGCAAGTCGGCCGGCGGGTGGACGAATCCACTCCCCTGGTGGACGCACGGCTGCCGGATGGATCGCGCGTCAATGCCGCCATCCCGCCGGTCGCAGTGGATGGCCCGCTATTGTCGATCCGCCGTTTCGGGCGGCACGCCCTGAGCCCGGAGGACCTGGTGCGCGGGCTGACTTTGACCGAAAGCATGCGCCAGACGCTGGAATACTGCGTGAAGGCCCGGCTGAACATCCTGATCAGCGGCGGCACCGGCTCGGGCAAGACCACGTTGTTGAACGTGCTCTCCGGCTACATCCCGGACGACGAACGCATCGTAACCATCGAAGACGCGGCCGAGTTGCGCCTGCGGCAGACCCACGTGGCGCGCATGGAAACGCGTCCGCCCAACATCGAAGGAACGGGCGCCATCCGCATCCGGGAACTGGTCATCAACGCGCTTCGCATGCGGCCGGACCGGATCATCGTGGGCGAGGTACGCGGCGAGGAAGCTCTGGACATGCTGCAAGCCATGAATACGGGCCACGACGGCTCGCTCACCACCGTCCACGCCAACAACCCGCGCGATGCGGTGGGGCGGCTGGAGGTGATGGTGGGGATGTCCAACGCCAATATGGGCGTGCGCTCGATCCGCCAGCAGGTCTCCTCGGCCGTGGATTTGATCGTCCAGGTCTCGCGGTTCAGCGACGGGTCCAGGAAGGTCAGCCACGTGACGGAGGTGGCCGGAATGGAAGGCGACCTGGTGACGCTGCAAGACCTGTTTGTGTTCGAAAAGAAAGGGGTCACCGACAAGGGACAGGTGCGTGGTTGCTTCCGCGCCACCGGGATCCGGCCCAAGTTCTACGAGCGGCTGGCGGCCTGCGGACTGGTTCTGCCCTCCGCCATATTCGAGAGCTTCCTGGAGGTCGGCTAGCCGTGCCAGTCACCCTGCCGCTGTTTCTGGTCCTGTTCACGTGGGTGCTGCTGTCCATCGCTTTCGGGCTGAAGTTCTACGAGTGGTGGCGGCGTCGGGAGATGTCGGCCATGCTGCGTACGTCCACCGACGACGCCGGCCTCGGAGGCTCCCAGTTGCTCCGGAACGTGGCCGCCAAACCGCCGCAACTGGAGGTGTGGCTGGAACACGTGGCCTTGCTGGCGAAGACCAAGCGGCTGATCCAGCAAGCCGGCGTGGACTGGACACCCGGCGGATTCGTCTTGATGATGGCGGGCGGAGCGGTGGCAGCCGTGGTTTTGTCCCTGGTCCTGCCGGCGCTTTTCGTCTGGTCGGGGACGTCCGTCGTGCTGGCGGTGCTCCTGGCCGCATTGCCCTACCTGTACCTCCGCCATCAGAGCCGGCGGCGGTTGGCGGCCTTCGAGGAGCAGTTTCCCGAGGCCCTCGATTTTCTGGCGCGCTCCATGCGCGCCGGCCACGCCTTCACCATCAGCCTGCACATGGCCAGTGAGGATATGCCCGACCCACTGGGCCTGGAGTTCCGCACGCTGTTCAACGAACAGAATCTGGGCGCGCCGCTCGACACGGCGCTCTACAACCTTGCGGACCGGGTTCCCCTGATGGATGTGCGCTTCTTCGTCTCGGCGGTAATCCTGCAGAAACAAACGGGCGGCAACCTGGGCGAAATTCTCACCCGGTTGGGACAAATCATCCGCGGACGGTTTCAGTTGAAGGGCCAGGTGAAAGCTGCCAGCGCGCATGCCAGGATCACGGCGCTGGTGCTCACGATTCTGCCGGCGGCGACCGCCGTTCTCATGATGATGGCAGCGCCCACCTACCTGCAATCGATGCTGAACGATCCGGATGGCAAGAAGCTGATAGCGGGATCCATTGTGGGTCAGATCGTGGGCCAACTGGTGATCCGAAAGATTATCAGGGTCAAGGTTTAAGGGAAGGCTGGATTATGGCTTTATTGGTCTCCGTAGCGTTGTTCGGATTGCTGGCGACAACCATCACGGCCTTTGGCTACAGCCGCTACGCCAAGCCGGCGCGGCTGCTGCAACAACTGGACCCCGAACCGGCCGCGGGCGCGGTGACCCTCGATCGGATTGGGCAGCGCAAACAGTCGATGCTGGCGCGCCGCGTGCAAGCCATCGGGCAGCATGCGCCCATCTCGCCCGAAGATGCGCGCACCACGCGGCGCACGCTGATCGCAGCCGGGTACCGTGGGGAAAGCGCCGTCCCTCTGTTGTACGGTATCAAGGTCATCCTGGCGGTGGCGCTGGCCATCCTGTCCATCGTATTCCGCGACAGCATTACGGCCAACCCGGTGCTGCGTATCGTGCTCCCTCTAGCGGCCACCGCGGCCGGATACTGGCTTCCCGGGTTTTTCCTGGAGCGTAAGGTAACCAAGCGCCAGGAGAAGCTGCGTCTGGCGCTGCCCGATGGATTGGATTTGATGGTGGTCTCGGTGGAGGCGGGCCTGGGGCTGGACCAGGCTCTGCAAAACGTCGGCCGCGAACTGGTGCTGGCGCATCCCGAGCTGAGCGACGAGTTGGGGCTGGTTACGCTCGAAATGCGCGCGGGAAAGCGCCGGGCGGAGGCCTTGCGCAATCTGGCGCAGCGCACCGGCGAGCCCGAACTGCGGAAATTGACCGCCATTCTGATCCAGTCGGATCGCTTCGGCACCAGCATGGCCGACGCGCTACGCACGCATTCCGAGTTCATGCGCGTCCGCCGCCGGCAGGAGGCCGAAGAAAGAGCCGCCAAAGTGGGGGTGAAATTGGTGTTCCCCATCTTCTTTTTCATTTTGCCTTCCATCATGGTGGTGGCGGCCGGCCCGGGCATTCTACAGGTTTTCAAATACTTGTTCCCCATGATGAAGGGGATTCAATGAGAAAGGAGGAACCGCACAGTGAGTAACAACATGTTATTTCAAGCCGTTCTATGGCTCGCCGCCGGAGTGGTGCTGGTGCTGCTGGTGGCCCGCCGCCGGAAGCGCAAAAGCATGTAAAAGGGATGCGCCCGGGTGGGCTGGCGGTTCCGCTTGCCCACCTGGCTTTCGCCGAGTTTTGCCGTGTGCCGCTTACGCTTCGCTCCACTGACGCTTCAGATACGGGAGCGCCCGGCTCAGTGCGTGTTCCGGATCGTCGGTCGAGCCCGATTCCACCGTCAGCCATCCCGCGTAGCCCCACTTCTTCAGCGCCCGGAAACCTGGACGATAGTCGAACGGGAGCGACCCCGGCTCAGTGCGCGTCGCGCCATCGGCCAGGTGCACGTAGGCCGTGTACTTGCCGTAACGGCCCAGCGTCTCGCCGATATCCGGCTCCTCCAACTGCATGTGATAGAAGTCGCTGAGCGTCCGGATGCCCGGCGCGCCCACCGCTTCGATGGTCTCCGCGGCCTGGCTCTGCCGGTTCATGAAGTGCGTCTCCTTGTGGTTGCACGGCTCCAGCAGCAGCGTGATCCCGCTACGCTCCACATCTCCGGCAAGCCGCTTCAAACCGGCAATCAGCAGCTTCTCCTCAACTTCTCGCGCAGTCATCAGCGGAGAAATATCCTGAAACTTGTTGGCCCCGAAGACCGGCACCTCGATCACGCAATCGGCGCCCAGGTCTTTCGCCATGCGCAAGCGCCTCCGGTCCAACTCCACACCCTCGGCGCGCTTCTGCGGGTCTGTGTCCAACAGTTGGATCGATCCTACAATGGCGCTCACCGCGACGCCGGCGCCCGCGAGTTGCTCCTGAATCGCTTCCACCGGCTGGTTCAGCCACTCCTGGCCCAGCTCGATGCCGTCGTAACCCAGGCGGCCCACCAGCATGGCCCTCTCGCGCAGGCTCGTCTTGGGAAGCGGCGTGCGCACCCCGAACCGCACCTTGCGTGGCGGTCTCTGCGCTCCGTCTGCCCGCGCCGCTAGTACGGCGCTTCCCGCCAGCAGCAGGTCGCGCCGGGTGATCTGTTCCGGTTTCATGTGCGCTCCATCGCCCGCGCATCCCAGCCGCAAATCTTCCCCTCATAGTGGCTGGCATTGGCCAACAGCGCCGGACCGGCCGCGCGCAAACCGAATGCCGCATCCTCCACCACCGGTTTGCGGCTGCGCACGGCCGCAAAGAAATTGGCGATGTGGGCGGCGTGATCGCTATAGTCGTCCGGCGCCAGGAATTCCTCTACCGGCGCCGACCGCATGCTGTCGGGCGTGGCCGGCGGCTCCGGGTACTTCTGGCGGTATGCGCGCAGAAACTCCTGCTGCGCCGCCTCGGCGAAAGTTTCGATATTATACCCGGGCTCCGCGGGACGGTTGTGCCGGGCCAGCCGCACGCCATCGCCGTGAATGTGCAGGATGCCTTTCTCACCCACGAAACGGAATCCCGAAGTCTCCTCGGACCCCTGCTCGAAATTCACGCGCAGGACCAGATTGAACGCCGGGTGCCGCGCCGTCTCCGCATAATCGGCCAGCCCCAGCATCACGTCCGGAATTTCGCGTCCATCGTTCCAATAACGCGTGCCCCCGGTGGCCATTACCCGCTCCGGCCCTTCCGCGTCGAGCACGAAATGCGCCCCCGAAAACAGGTGCACGAAAAGATCGCCCGGTATGCCTGTACCGTAGTCCCGATAATTGTGCCAGCGGAAAAACCGCTGCGCGTCGAAGGGCCGCCGCGTGGTATTGGCCACAAAGCGGTCCCAATCGATGGCCGCCGGCGAGGCATCCGGCGGAATCGAATTCCGGAACACCAGCTCATCGCTGTCGACGGGCCGCTCCCACCAGGCTTCAATCAGATTCAGTTTGCCGATGGCGCCGTCGCGGATCAGTTCTTTGGCCTTCTGGTAAATGATGGAGCTTACCCGTTGGCTGCCCACCTGGATGATCCGCCGGGTGCTGCGTTCGGCCGCGATCACCGCGTGCCCCTCAACGATCGAATGCACCATCGGCTTCTCGCAATAAACGTCCTTCCCGGCGTTCATGGCGTCGATGGAGGCCTGCGCGTGCCAGTGGTCCGGCGTCGCCACAATCACGGCGTCGATGTCCTTCCGCGCCAGCAGCTCGCGATAATCCGGCGTCACGAAGAGGTCCTTTCCAAACACTTCCCGTGCGCGCGTGCGCCGGCCCGCGTAGAGATCGGAAACCGCCACCAGCGCGGCGCCTCCCACCTCCTCGAGCGCCACATGCATATCCGCCGTGCCGCGGCCGCCCAAACCGATAGCGCCGAGCTGGATGCGGTCGTTGGCGGAAACCGCGCGTTGCGCCGCCGCGGCCGCGCGGAGAAACTGGCGTCTGGTAGAGGACATGCTAAACTCCCCCCACGAGTTTACCTCTAACCACCAGCAGCGCCCAGCTTCCCTTGGCGCAAATTTCGCCGGGTGCGCCGCCCTGCCGCTCCAGCTCGGCCGCCATCGCCGCCGCCTCGTGCCGCTCGAAGCCGCTCAACAGGGCCACGCCGCCGGGACGCAGGCAGCGCAGCAGCTCGGGCGCGAGCCGCGCGATCGTCTCGGAACTGATGTTGGCGGCGATTAAATCGGCTGTTCCCGGGCGCACCGCGTCCGCCGATCCGATGTACAAGTTAGGCCCGGCGGCGCCGCGCGCAATCTCCACCGCCTCCGGGTCGATATCGCAGGCCCACACAGGCGCCGCGCCCAACAGCGCCGCCGCCTGCGCCAGGATGCCCGATCCCGTGCCCACGTCCAAAACCCGCGCGCCCGGACGCACGTGTTCCTCCAGCGCCTCCAGGCACAACTGCGTGGTTTCGTGCATGCCCGTACCGAACGCCATGCCGGGATTCACCGCGATGCGGAACCGTCCCTCCGGCGCCGGGTCGCTGAGCCATTCCGGAACCAGGAAGAAGCGCTTGCCCACCGCCAGCGGCTCCCAGTTCGCGCGCGACATCTCCACCCAGTCGCGCTGTTCCTCCTGCCGCGAACTCGCCGCATGAAACCGTTCCGCCAGCGAGCCACTGTCGGCGTCGTCTTCGAAGAAGGCGCGCAATCCGCCGCCGTCGAGTTCCACGATGCCGGCCGATCCTTCGGCCCACAGCTCGGCGATCAGTATATCCTGCCGGTCGGGCGGGCATTGAATCTCAAGGGAGAACATAAGGGCTCATGGCATTCTCTCACGGACGCTATCGATGTTCGGTACCATATTCTCAGATGGACCGGAAAGACCTGCGGGCGCTGTCCCGGGTGCGGCTATCGGAAGCCAGGGCTTTGTTAAACGCAGGACTGCCGGATGGCGCTTATTATCTGGCTGGCTATGCGGTCGAATGCGCGCTCAAGGCATGCATAGCCAGGGAGACGCAACGGTACGAATTTCCCGAGAAGAAACGAGTTAACGCCAGCCATACTCACGACCTCGCAGATCTCGTCAAGGTCGCTGAGTTGCAAGACGCGCTTCAGGCAGCAATAAAGAGCGATCCGGCGTTTCGACAATATTGGAGCGACGTGCAATCATGGTCGGAGCAGAGCCGCTATGGTAAGCATTCCGAGGATAGCGCTCGGGAGCTGATTCAAGCGGTCGGCGACAGAAATCACGGAGTGATGAAATTGGGTCAAGCACTATGGGTAAACATCGATCTGGATGCAGGGGCGGAGATTCTTCGTGTTGTCGATCAGTCTGGGGTGAAGGTGAGCGTAGCACTATGGGTCAAATTGGAAGAGTACAGCGACTGGCGGCTCCTAATGTCTTCGCGGCAATTCGATGCGGTTGGCCGGCACAGAGCGGCCGGTATGGTCTTTGATGCGCTGAATGCAGCGGGTTTTCCAATCGAGAAGACGCCCACAATATTTATTCTGCCCATGACGGATCCCACCGTTCGCGCGCTACGCCGGATCTTCGGAAAAGCCAAGGCCGCGGCAGGCATGCGCCTCGGCGGACAACAGATCGGTAGTCGTTGGGTGGAAGACGCCTACGTGTATCGAATTTCGTAAACTGGCAAACCAAATCTATGAAACTACAAGGAATCTTTCCCCCCATCGCCACCCCCTTCGACCACGCCGGGAACATATACGCCGCCAAGCTCCAGCACAACATCGAAAAGTGGAACCGAACCACGCTTGCCGGATACGTGGTCACCGGCTCCACGGGCGAGAGTGTCCTGCTGACGGCCGAGGAGAAGGTCGAGTTGTGGGAGATGGTGGCGCGCTATGCGGCGCCCGAAAAATTGCTGATCGCGGGCACCGGCGTCGAAAGCGTACGCGAGACCGTCACGCTCACCAATCGCGCGGCGGACCTGGGCTACAAAGCCGCCCTGGTCAAGACGCCGCATTATTACAAGAACCTGCTCAACCGCGCCGATGCGCAGACGCTCTACTATCGCGCGGTAGCGGACCAGGCGCGCATACCGGTGATTATCTACAATTTTCCGCAAGCCACCATGCTCGATATTCCAGCCTCCGCCGTGGTGGAGCTTTCGCATCACCCGAATATCATCGGCATCAAAGAAAGCTCCGGGAACATGGAGAAGGTGATGCAGATGATGCGCGAGTCGCGCCCCGGCTTCCAGGTCACCGTGGGTTCCGCGCCCACGTTGTGGCCGTCGCTGCTGATGGGCGCCACGGGCGCGATCCTGGCCTTCGCCAACGCCGCGCCTTACGCCGCCATCGCCATCTGGGAAGCGTACCGCACGCGCGAAGAGGAGGCCGGCCGCGACTGGCAGAACCGCATTGCGCGCGCCGCCGCACTGATCACCACCAAGTACGGCATCCCCGGGCTGAAACACGCCATGGATCTCAACGGCTACTACGGCGGACCGCCGCGTTTGCCGTTATCGGTCCCCACGCCCGAAGCCAAGCGCGAAATTGAAGAAGCCTTCCAGGATCTGAAAGGCTGATCCCGCCGTCTTACTTGGCGGCCTCTATCTGCACGTCGGTCTCGCTGACCGACTGCGTGTCACCTTGTTTGGCCACGGCCCGGATATGGTACACGCCGGGTGGAATGGCGGCCGCAGGGATGGTCATTACCTGCGGAATCCGGCCCTGCGCGTCGGCATCGGGCAGCGGCATAGGAACCTTGGTCAGGCTCTTGCCATTCTGCAGGAATTCGATTTCCACCGTCGGTTTCGCCGAAATGGAAGGGTCCTTGTAGACCACGAAGAACAGCCGCAGAGTCGAATTCTGCACTCCCGGCACGGTGTTGTTCAATGTCGGCGTGATGCTGCCCCCTTGATACTGGAAGGGCTCGTTCGGATCCAGGCCCTTCACGTTGGGCGTGTAGGAGCGCACCGATGTGAGCGAGGAAATACCCACGCCTTTCGCCGGCCCCACTGTGAATGCGCTGCGCTCGGTTCCGATCTTGCCGCTCTGGCGGTCCATCACGGCGGTTTCCAGGCTGTATTTTCCGGGCGGAAGATTGAGCGGCATCTTCTCCACGAAATTGCCCATCTTCAACTGATCGGCGGTGACGTGTTGCAAATCGCGATCGCGCGTCAGCTTGGGCCCAGTCACCTCGCCATTGGCATCTTTCACCAGCGCGGCGAGGGAAAAGTGTACGTCGAACCCCTTCTGGGCCGCATCCGGCTTGGCCTGCAACACGTGCAGCGGCACCTCCACCAGCACCGAAATGTCCCGGCCCTCGCTGCGTGACTGCTGGAGGAACGGGCCCGCGCGGAATTCCACGTCATGCGAAACTTGGGCATCCGAGAGGGCTTTCAGCAGCGGCATTTCAAACGTTTCCAGGCCGGCCGCGCGCGCTTCCGGCGGCAGCGCGAAGTAACCATTTCGCGCTTGCAGAACCACATTCTTGCGGTCGCTCTCCAACTTCAGCTTGTGAAAGCTGCCGTCGTAGTTATCGATGTGCGGGTTATAGCTCAGCTCGTAGTAGCTGGCGATCTCTTCGTTCACCTTCCGCAGCGGCGTGCGCAAGTCGTTGCTCTCGCCCAGCAGAAAGCCTCCCGTAGCCTCCGCCAGGTTGCGGATCGCAAGTTGGACGTTAGCGCGTGAGGAGGTCTCGGCACTATCCGAGGCCCGCATCTGGTCCTTCGTGGTGTTTCCCCCTTGCAGCGTGTCCTTGCCGGCAGCCATATTGGCTCCGTTCAACTGGTCGGTCGCGCCCGAATTCTGGGAGTTCGTCATGACACCCGCGGTATTGACCGAATAAAATGTAACATTCGCGCGGTTTGCCATGCTCGTCAGATTGCGGAATATGGCATCCAGTTCGGGAGTCAGATACATCCCCCAAGTAAAATAAAGGACGGATTTTCGTCCCGGCATGGACTGTAGCCCCCGCACCAGGGACTCCAGGGCATTCAGGTCCAGGCGCGCGTCCTGGCTGGATATCGCGGCATCCATGCGCAGCATGTCGAGCATCACCGATGCCAGCTTGGCTTGCACGGCCGCCGCGCCGGCGCCGGCCCCAGCCGGTGGCGCTTGGGACGCGGTCTGGCTGGCTGCCGCGAGCAACCCGCCAGGCTGATCCGCCCCGTTCTGGCCCGCCAGATATCTCTTCAGATCGCTTTTGATCCGGTCCGATTCGGGCGCCAGTTTCGCGGACGAGTACCCGCTCGTAGCGTCGTTGATGGCTTTGACGAGTGCGTCTTTATCGCTCGTAAACGGCTGGAGGACCATCAGGCGCGTATCGATCACCACCACCGAATAGAAGACATTGGTGCCCTGGTCGCCTTTTACCAGGTCGATGGCGCCCGTGCGGGCGGTCTTTCGCTGGGTGGGGTCGCCCATCGCGTCGAAGGCCAGCGTAACCAGCCGTAGCTGGCGCAGGGGATCGAGTTTGGTGGTGGCGCCGGTTTGGCTGATCGCATCCGCGCCTTGTACCAGGCGGAAGCTGGTCGGCTGTTCCTTGGTTCCGTTGTCGATGATGGACAGATCTTCGGCCTTCAGGTCCGTGACCGGCTTGCCTTTCTTATCCCGCGCGATGAAATCCAGCACCACTTCATCCACGGTGGATTTGACAACGGGCGCTTTCGCGGCGTCGGCAGCGGCGGGCTGTTGGGCGGGTGCGGGCAAAGCGGCGATGACGGCGATCGCTGCCAGGGGGAGTGCGCAAATACAAAGTTTCATGGTTGATTATCCGGAGATCCGGCTCTCATCCTAAGTTTAAGGCACGGCGCGGAACTTTGCGCGCTCCCGAATCGCGCTGCCGAATGAAGATACCATGTGATTCTTCCAATATGGCCAGAAAGCGAGCCCCCGCCGCCGGAAAAAGCGCCGAGCGGAAAATGCCTCCGCGCCGCAGCGAGTGGGCGCGACTGAGCCAGACGCATGCGGTCATCTGGGCCTCGATCTTCTGCGCCACTCTGTTGGCGTATTGGCCCGCGTTGCGCGGCACGCTCGTTTGGGACGATGCCAGCCACGTTACCCGCCCGGCGCTCGCGTCGTGGCACGGGCTCTGGCGCATCTGGTTCGACTTGTCCGCCACGCAGCAATATTATCCGCTGTTGCACAGCGCATTCTGGATCGAGCATCGCATTTGGGGTGATGCGGTGTTGGGCTATCATCTCACCAACGTCGTCCTGCACGCCGCCTCGGCTTGCCTGGTGGTCCTGATCGTAAGGCGGCTGGCGTTGCCGGGCGCATGGTTGGCGGGCCTGGTCTTCGCACTCCATCCGGTGTGCGTGGAAGCCGTGGCCTGGATCTCGGAACAAAAGAGCGCGCTATCCGGACTGTTCTACCTGGCGGCGGCGCTTGTGTATCTGCGCTTCGACCAGAGCCGGCGCAGGCCGCATTACCTCTGGGCGCTGGGGCTCTTCGTGCTGGCGCTCGCCAGCAAGACCGTGACGGCCACACTGCCGGCGGCGCTATTGTTGGTGTTCTGGTGGCAGCGCGGCCATTTGGGCTTCCGGCGCGATGTGCGCCCGCTGCTACCCTGGTTCGCGTTGAGCGCGGCGGCAGGGTTGTTCACGGCCTGGGTGGAGCGCGCATACATCGGCGCGAAGGGCGCGGATTTCGCGCTCACGCTGCCGGAACGCTTCCTGCTGGCGGGCCGCGTGCTGTGGTTCTACGCGGGCAAGGTGGTCTGGCCCGCGAACCTGATCTTCACCTACCCGCGGTGGAAGATCGACGCCGGAGTCTGGTGGCAATATCTGTTTCCCGCGGGCATCCTGGCCGCTGCGACAGGCTTGGGGCTGCTCGCGCGGAGGCGGCGCGGTCCGCTGGCGGGCTTTCTGTTTTTCGCCGGCACCCTGTTTCCGGTGCTGGGCTTTCTGAACGTCTATCCGTTCATCTTCTCCTACGTGGCGGACCACTTCCAGTATCTGGCAAGCCTGGGAATTATTGTCCCCCTCTGTGCTGTGGGGCAGACTCTTAGGCTGCGGCGGGCTCTCAGCCCGCTCCTTCTGCTGGTGCTAGCCGTTCTCACCTTTCGCCAAGCCGGCTTGTACGCCGATGCGGAGACGCTTTACCGCGCCACGCTGGCGCGCAATCCGGCGAGCTGGATGGCGCATACCAATCTGGGGGTCGCGCTGGCGGAAACACCCAGCGGGCTGCCGGAGGCGGTCGCCGAATATCAAGCGTCGCTGCGGCTGAGACCCGACGACGCGCAAACCCACGCGGACCTGGGAAACGCGTTGGCGCACTTGCCCGGACGCGGGCCGGAGGCGGTCACCGAGTTCCGCACGGCGCTGCGGCTGAAACCGGACCTGGTGCAAACGCACAATGATTTGGGGGTTGCTCTATCGCAGATGCCCGGCCGCTTGCCGGAAGCCATCGCCGAGTTTCAAACGGCGCTGCGGCTGAAGCCCGATTATGCGGAAGCGCACGACAACCTGGGGGTTGCGCTGACCCAGATGGCGCGTGCGCTGGGGCAGGCGCCGGGAGGTCTGCCGCAGGCGATCGACGAATACCAAGCCGCGCTGCGGGCCAACCCCGACGATCCGGAAACGCACAACAACCTGGGCTTGGCCCTCTCGCAGGTCGCCGGGCGGCTGCCGGATGCGGTCGCCGAGTTCCAGACGGCATTGCGCCTGGAACCGGATTACCTGGACGCGCACAATAACCTGGCCAACGCCCTTTCGCAGATCCCCGGGCGGCTGCCGGATGCCATTGCGGAGTTTCAGGCCGCGCTACGCCTTAAGCCTGACGACGCGGAGACGCACAACGATTTGGGCGTGGACCTGGCGCAACTGCCTGGCCGGCTGCCGGAAGCGATTGCCGAGTTTCAAGCCGCGCTACGGCTGAAACCGGATTACGCGGACGCGCGCGAGAACCTGGCCAACGCGCTGGCTGAAACTCCTGGCCGGCTGGCAGAGGCGATTGCCGATTACCAGGAGACTTTGCGCATCAAGCCGGATGATGCGCAAGCTCACAACGGCTTGGGCGTGGCGCTGGCGCGAACACCGGGGCGGATGGCGCAGGCCATTGTGGAGTTCCAGGCCGCGCTGCGGTTGCAGCCGGATTATAAAGACGCGCGCAACAACCTGGCGCGCGCGTGCCCCCGATGCGTCACAAACCGTTAGCGCAGCCGCAGTAGAATCGTACTAATGGACCGCCGCGCCGACCCCACCTTCGCCGAAACCGTGGCGGCGCCCTCCAGTTCATCCGCCTCGCACATTTCTTCCTCTTCCGATGTCGACGAGGGCCGGTTCGTCCCCGGCACGCTGCTGGGCGGACGCTACCGCATCATCGGGCTGCTGGGCCGCGGCGGGATGGGCGAGGTCTACCGGGCCACCGATCTTGCATTGGGCCAATCCGTCGCGCTGAAGTTCCTGCCCGAGGAAGCCGCGCGCGACCAGCGCCTCCTGGAGCGATTTCACGGCGAAGTCCGCATCGCCCGCCAGGTCTCGCATCCCAATGTGTGCCGGGTGTACGATATCGGCCAAGCGGAAGGCATGCCGTTCATCTCGATGGAGTACGTGGATGGCGAGGACCTGGCGTCGCTGTTATTGCGCATCGGGCGGCTGCCAGTGGACAAGGCCCTGGAAACGGCGCGCAAACTGTGCGCGGGTCTGGCCGCGGCGCACGACCGCGGCATCGTGCATCGCGACCTGAAGCCGCAAAACATCATGATGAACAAGCGCGGCGATGTGGTCATCATGGACTTCGGCCTGGCCGCTATCGCCGACCGGCTTTCGGGCGCGGAGGTGCGCAACGGGACGCCCGCCTACATGGCGCCCGAGCAGCTGCGCGGCGCTGAGGTTACCGCCAAAAGCGACATCTACGCGCTGGGCCTGGTGCTCTACGAAATCTTCACGGGGAAGCGGCCTTTCGACGCCAACAACCTGCAGGCCATGCTGCGCCAGCAGGAGTCGGCGCAACTGACCAGCATGGCTTCCATCGCCGCCGATATCGATGGGGGAGTGGAGAAAGCCATCCGCCGCTGCCTGGATCCCGACCCCGCGCGGCGGCCGGCGAATGTTTTATCTGTCGCGGCCGCGCTGCCCGGCGGAGATCCGTTGGCCGCAGCGCTGGCCGCCGGGGAACTGCCTTCGCCGGAGCTGGTGGCCTCGGCGGGCAAAGTGGAAGGGCTTGCGCCAAGGTACTCGATTCCATGCCTGGTGGCCATCATCGTCTGCCTGTGCGCCGCGGGCGCATTGCGCGCGCGATACGCCGCGGTGATGCATGCGCCGCTGGACAATTCGCCGGAAGTGCTGGCGCACCAGGCGCGCGAAATGGCGTCGTCGTTCGGCTATCCCACCAAGCCCGCGGATTCCGTCGTGTCGATCGAAAACCGCGCGGACCTGCTCGACCACCTGAAGCAACTCCCGCAGCCGCGCCGATGGGACGAGTGGCTGGCGGCCGAGGCGCCCATCCTGGCCAACTATCGCGAGAGCCTCTCCGCGATGATTGCCGATCCTTACGGCGAAGTGACGCCAACGAATCCATCGCCCACCGAACCGGGCATGGCGCGCGTCACTGTGGATGGAGCCGGGCGGCTGCGCGAGTTTCAGGCCAACCCATATAAGGATGCGCAAGCGTTGACGCCGCCGGTCGCGCCCGCCGCCGTCTTCCGCGCCGCCGGCCTCGACATAGCCGCGTTCACCGAAACGCCCGCCACGTTCGTGCCCGCCGGGGCGTCCAGCGAAGTGCATTCGTGGAAGGGCCCGCATCCCCGCATACCCGGCCTGAATCTCAGGGTCGATCTGGCCTCCTGGCTGGGCCGCGTGACCCAGGTGGCCATCCATTTCGATTGGCCGAAGACGAGCGACGCGGCGCCCGCCGCAGGCTCGTTGGGGTCCCGCCTGCGCGGCGCCGTGTTGCTGTTCCTCGCCGTGATTGGTTTGCTGGCCGTGGTGCTGCTGGCGCGGCGCAATTGGCGGCTGGGCCACATCGACCGCAAAGGCGCGCTGCGAATCGGCGTCGCGCGTTGTCTGCTGGGACTGGTGGCATGGATCGGCGCCGTGCATCCGGTGCCCGATGAGGCGATGATCCCTTTCTTCTTCGCGAACTGCGCCGCATGGCTGATGTGGGGCGCCACTCTGGCGCTGCTTTACGTCGCGCTGGAACCCCTGGTACGAGCGCGCTGGCCGCACTCGATCGTCACCTGGAACCGCCTGCTGGCGGGGCGCTGGCTGGATGCGCAGGTGGGTTCCCACATTCTGATCGGCGCGGCGGTCGGCGCGATGGTGTGGGTTGCCGCCGAGTGGGCCTCCGATTGGCAGTCCGGCGCCTTGGGGACTTTCAGCGGGGTCGATTCCGCGTTGGGAACCCGCCAATGGCTCGCCGCGGTGGCCAACAACATGCAAGGCGTGCTCCTGTTCGGATTGCTGGTCTTCTTCTCCATCTGCGGATTGCGCCGGCTGGTGAGAAAAGATGCGCTCGCCGCCATCCTGGCCGCGGTGCTCCTGTTGCTCGGCAACGGCAATGCTTTTGAGTCGCCCGATTGGAAAGTATCCGTCGCGATTTATCTGGTCATGTACTCGGTGCTGGTCTTCGTGTTGCTGCGGCTCGGGCTGGTGGCGACCATGGCGGCGGCATTTTTTATCGACGGCACCAACCTGGTCTCGCTGGGCCCGGACTGGAATACCTGGTATGCGCCGGCGGGTCTCGCCAGTTTCCTGCTCTTGCTGGGCATCGCTGTGTTCGCCTTCTGGCGTTCCCTCGGTTCGCACGAGTTGTTCGCCCCTGCCGCCAATCCCTGATGAGTGACAACCCGATTCTCGATTCCGGCGACGCGTCGCTCTGCGATGTGCGATCCACGGCGCCAGGCCCGGCCGGCTCTGTGCCCATCACGCCCGAAATGCTGCTCACGCGCCCCTCCGGCGATCTGTTCGGATGGAGCCAGAACGCCGGCATGGGTTGGGATCCGCGCGCGCTGGGCGGCAGGGAAGTCCTGATCCTCTGGACGCACGGCGGTATGCGCGACGCCGAGGGCACGCCCATCGCGCTGGGGTTTCACACCGGACACTGGGAGGTCGGCCTGCTGATGGAAGCCGCCGCCCGCGAGCTGAAAGCCCTGGGCGCCATTCCCTTCGCGGCTTATTGCACGGACCCCTGCGACGGCCGCACGCAGGGCACCACCGGCATGTTCGACAGCCTGCCGTACCGCAACGACGCGGCCACCGTCTTCCGCCGCTTGATCCGTTCGCTGCCCACGCGCCGCGGCGTCATCGGCGTGGCCACCTGCGACAAAGGGCTGCCGGCCATGATGATGGCGCTGGCTTCCATGCACGATCTGCCCTGCGTCCTGGTGCCCGGAGGCGTGACGCTGCCGCCGCGGAGGGCGAAGATGCCGGGCGCGTGCAATGCGTTGGCGCGCGCTTCGCGCACGGGCAGATCACGCTCGAGGCAGCCGCCGAAAACCTTTGCCGCGCCTGCGCGACTCCCGGCGGCGGTTGCCAGTTCCTGGGCACCGCGGCCACTTCGCAAGTGGTCGCCGAAGCGCTGGGCATGTCGCTGCCGCACTCCGCGCTGGCCCCTTCCGGACATCCCATCTGGCTGGATATGGCGCGCCGCTCGGCCCGCGCCGTGCTCGCGCTGGAGTCCCGCGGACTGAAGATGCGCGATATCCTGACCGATGCCGCGGTCGCCAACGCCATGGTGGTGCACGCCGCTTTTGGCGGATCGACGAACCTGATTCTGCACCTGCCGGCGGTAGCGCACGCCGCGGGGCTCCGGCGCCCCACCGCCGCCGATTGGACCGCCACTAACCGCCGCGTCGCGCGCCTGGTGGATGCGCTGCCCAACGGCCCGCGTTCGTTCACCACCGTGCAGGTGTTCCTGGCCGGCGGAGTCCCGGAAGTGATGCTGCACCTGCGGCGCGCCGGGCTGCTCGATACCGGTGCCCTCACCGTCAGCGGCGAGACGCTGGACGCAGCGCTCGACTGGTGGGAGCATCCGCACGCCGCGCCGCCTTGCGCCGCGCGTTGCAGGAGCGCGACGGCATCGACCCGGACGATGTCATCATGGACCCCGCCCGCGCCGCCCGGGCCGGCCTGACTTCCACGGTTACATTCCCGCACGGCAATCTCGCGCCGGAAGGCTCGGTGATCAAGAGCACCGCTATCGACCCGAGCGTGGTTGGCGCCGACGGCGTGTACCGCAAGACCGGCCCCGCCCGCGTGTTCCGCACCGAAGCCGCCGCCATCGCCGCCATCAAGAGCCAGGGGCCGGACCGCGTGAAGCCCGGCGATATCGTGGTGCTCATCTGCCGCGGCCCCATGGGTTCCGGCATGGAAGAGACTTACCAGATCACTTCGGCGCTGAAGTATCTGGATTTCGGCAAGCACGTCGCGGTGCTGACCGACGCGCGTTTCAGCGGCGTTTCCACCGGCGCGTGCATCGGCCACATCTCGCCCGAAGCGCTGGCCGGCGGGCCTATCGGAAAGGTGCTGGATGGAGACGTGATCGAGATCGTGGTGGACCGGGTGAATCTGGAAGGCTCCGTGAACCTGGTGGGGCACGGCGCGGATTTGTTCGGCGCAGCGGAGGGCGCGAGCGTGCTGGCCGCGCGGCCCATGCGTCCGGATCTCGCGCCGGATCCCGCGCTTCCCACGGAGACCCGCCTGTGGGCCGCGCTGCAACAGGTGAGCGGCGGCACGTGGGGCGGGTGCGTGTATGATACAGACGCTATTTTGCAAGCTCTCGGCCGATAAGCGTCAGGCCACTCCCTGCGAGCGCATCAACGGCCCGAAGACCACTTCCTCGATCGGCTGCGCCGTCGATACTCCGGCGTAACGGCCGCTGTTGCGCAACGCCAGCTTCCGGATGGCGGCGGCGTGCTCGTCGAACGCCTCGGTATACCTGGCGCGCGCGGACGGGTCGAACTGCACCTTCAGCCGGCCGCCCGTTTCGGCATCCTCCAGCTCCAGTTCGCCATTCCAGGGCGGAGTGCGGTCTTCCTCCGACCAGATTTGCACCAACAGTAGTTCGTGCCCGAAATCCGCCAGG
Organism: Bryobacterales bacterium; assembly: GCA_963707465.1. Classification (GTDB taxonomy): domain Bacteria; phylum Acidobacteriota; class Terriglobia; order Bryobacterales; family Bryobacteraceae; genus Bog-159. The sequence goes on along the minus strand of CAVPQK010000027.1, from coordinate 335,467 downwards.
AATTGCAGCGCGCGCTCGCAGCCCTGGTCGTCCAGGAAATCGGAGATTAAAATCACCAGGCCGCGCTGCGAGTAGCGCGCGATGAACTCACGCACCACGGCGAAGAAATCCGTTTGGCCACCGGCTTCAATCGCGCCGAGCGAGTCCAGCACGGGACCGAAGCGATGCCGCCCGCCGGTACACAAGAACCTGCGCCCCAACTTGTTGGAGAACGGGTGCAATTCGATGCCATCGAGGCGCACCATGCCCACGTAGCAGAGCGCGCCCGCCAGACGCCGCGCGTAATCGAACTTGCCGCCGGCCTGCATGGAATCGCTGGTGTCGAGAAGCATGCGCACGGGCACGCGCGGCTCGACCTGGAACATCTTGAGGAAGAGCTTTTCCAGGCGCAGGTAGGCGCGCCAGTTGACCGCGCGGAGATCGTCGCCGTGATGGAAGCTGCGATGGTCCAGGAACTCCTGCCCGGCTCCGGAAAAACGCGACGGATTGTGTCCGCCGACCAGACCGGGGAAAGATTTTTGCCAGCGGAGGGCCAGCCGCTCCAGTTTCTCCAGAAACGCGCGGTCGAGAATAGGCGCGGAGTCCATTGGCGTGGCGGAGGGTTTACGCGGCGGCGTGGGCGGTGACATCCTGGATGATGGTGTCCAGGATAGTTTCGGGCGTTTGCCCGTCCGCGTGGGCATCGAAGTTGAGGATGATACGGTGACGGAGGACGGCGCGGGCCACGTGCCGCACATCGTCGATGGAGAGATGGTAGCGGCCGCGCATCAGCGCCAGCACGCGCCCGCATTCGACCAGTGCCTGCGCGCCGCGCGGAGAGCTGCCGTAGCGGACGTACTTGCGGGCCACTTCGTGCGCTTCGCGCTGCTCCGGCTGGGTGGTCATCACCAGCTGGATGGCGTACTCCTGCACATGCGGCGCGACCAGAACCTCACGGCATACCGAGCGCACTTCCATGATGGCGTCGCGGTCGAGCACGGCGCTGACGGTGGCCTCGTCCCGCTGAATGGTGCGCTCCACGATGCGGTTCAATTCCTCGCGCGTGGGATAGGTCACCAGGATTTTCATGAGGAAGCGGTCGAGCTGCGCCTCGGGCAAGGGATAGGTGCCCTCCATCTCGATGGGATTCTGGGTGGCCATCACCAGGAAGGGACGTTCGAGTTCGTGCGTGGTGGTGCCGCTGGTGACGGTGCGTTCCTGCATGGCCTCCAGCAGCGCGGATTGGGTCTTAGGAGTCGCGCGGTTGATTTCATCTGCCAGCACCAGGTTGGCGAAGATCGGGCCGGGCTGGAACCGCAGGAACTTGGCGCCGTGGTCGCTGGTTTCGATAATCATGCTGCCCACGATGTCGGCGGGCATCAGGTCCGGGGTGAATTGGATGCGCGAATACTTCAATTGAAGGGCGCGCGCGAGGGTCCGGAGCAGGGTGGTTTTGCCCAGGCCCGGCACGCCTTCCAGGAGCACGTGCCCGGAGGCCAGCAGGCAGATGAGCACGCCTTCTACGACGTCGTCCTGGCCGACAATGATTTTGGCGATCTCGGCACGAACGCGAGCCAGACGTTCGACGGCCACTTCGAGTGCCGCTTCAGTTTCCACTTTATTATTGTAGAGCACTGCGGGGCTGGGGCCAGGCCCACGATGATAACATCGGGCTTGCGCCCGTGCCGCATCCTGTTTGTCGCGCCGCCGCTGGGACCCATCGGCTCCGGCGAGGCTGGCGGCGTAGAATCCCACTTGCTCAACCTGCCGCCGATTCTGGTGCGGCGCGGGCATGCGGTTGGAATTGTCGCGCCGGCCGGTAGCGTGGGCCCGCCGGGTGTCGCTCTCTATCAAGTTCCGGGCGAGTGTAGTCCGAGCGCCACGGTGGCGGAGCGGGCCGCGCGCACCGTGGTCCGCACGGGCGGCGTCGTGGAGAACATGTGGGACCAGACCTTCCGGCTGCAGCGCGACTACGACGTGGTCATTGGCAATAGCTACGACTGGCTGCCGTTTTACCTGACGCCTTTTTTCAGCATACCGGTCATCCATTGGGTGACGATCTGTTCGGCCATGGATGAGGTAGACGCGATCATCGAGAAGCGCTGGCGCGAAGGCGGGCTGAAGCTCGCCATGGGCACGCACGCGCAGGTGGCGACGTATCCGTTCCTGGAAAGCGGGCGCGTGCATCTGGTGTATGGGGGATTGGACACCACGCTTTTCCGATACAATGCGCAGCCTCTGGACCGGCTATGCTGGGCTGGGCGGATTTCGCCGGAGAAGGGCTTGGAAGATGCCATCGCGGTGGCGCGAGCGATAGGCAAGCCGCTGGACATCTGCGGCAAGATCCAGGACGAGGCGTATTGGCTGGATTTGATGCGCGATGCCGGGGAGGTTGCTTACCGCGGATTTCTGCCGCCGCAGGAACTGCAGAAGCATTATGCGAACGCCGTGGCGACGCTGATGACGCCGCGATGGGTCGAGGCTTTTGGGAATACCGCGGCGGAATCGATGGCGTGCGGCACGCCGGTGGTGGCATACGACAGAGGCGGTCCGGCAGAGATTATCGAGCATGGCCGGAGCGGGATTCTGGTGCCGCAAGAGGCGGGCCTGGCCGGTTTGGTGGAGGGGGTGAAGGCGGCGGAGGGGCTGGACCGGCGCGCGGTTCACACGCGCGCGCAGGAGTTCTCGTTTGTCAGGCTGGCGGATCGGTTGGAGGATTGGGTGGAGTCGGTGTGGGGCGGGCTCCCGTCGCGGTGAGGGCGCGGGCCAGCGCCTCCCGACTTTCAAGGGCCAAGTAGGCTGGGAGCCTACCCAACTTAATCCAGCTTGTAGATGGTGAGACCGGAGAGCAGCTTCGGGTAAAAGTCGGTGGATTTTTGGGGCATCACTCCGCCGGCGAAGGAGATGCGCGCCACTTCACCCACGGAGACCGGCTTGAGCAGGAAGGCGACCTGGGCCGCGCCGCTGCGGGCGGCCTCCAGCGCCGCATCCAGACCGCGCACGTAGCGCAGGTTCTTTTCCTCGCGAACCGCGTCTTCGCCAATGCCGAGCAAGCGCAGCAGCCGGTCGTGGAGCACGCGCACGTCCAGGTGACCGGCGGATTCGCGCGCCTCGATCAGGTACAGCCGGCTGCCCATGGCCGCGCCGATGATCGCGCGGCCGGGCGAATCCGACCAGGCGCGTTCGAGCGCTTCCGGGCCGGGGATCTGCGCCACCTCGAAGCCGGCGGCCGCCTGCCGGATGAATTCGCCCGCATCGAAGCCCGCCACGGCGCTGACCAGGCGATGCGTGGCCAGAATCTTGAGCCCCGGCGAATGCATGTTTACGAAGGTCATCATGACGCGGTCCGCGCCGGGAAGCGAGGGATTTTCACGACTGAAGGCCAGCGCGGTTTCGTAGCGGTGATGGCCGTCGGCGATGAGCAGCTTTTTATCCAACATCAGTTCGCGGATGCGCGCGATGTGGCCGGCGTCCGCAATCTTCCAAAACGAGTGACGCGCGCCGTACTCGTCGGTGACTTCGCCCGTTGGCTGGGCCTGCGCGGCTTCGTCCAGCAGGCGGTCGACTTCGCCCGCGGGATCGGGATACAGCATGAAGAGCTGGCCGAAGTGGGCGTGGGTATGGCGCAGCAGTTCGAGGCGATCCTTCTTGGGGCCGGAAAGTGTCTGCTCGTGCCGGTGGACGACGCCCGCCGAATATTCCTCGACTGCGCCCAGCCCGATGAAGCCCTTGCGCACCAGGCGCTCGCCCGAATCGGGCATGGTGAACTCCTGGAAATAGGCGAATAGGGCGGGCTCAGGTTCGCGCGCCAGGATACCCTGGGCGATCCAGTCCGCCAGGTATCCCGCGGCGCGGGTGTAAACATTGTCGGTGTCGGAATCGGATTCGTGGCGTTCGCCGAGGATGATGCGCACCAGGTTGTAGGGGCTGGCATGCAGATAGCGCTGGCGCATCTCCGCAGAGATCTTGTCGTAGGGCTGGGTCGCCAGATTTTGGAGCGCGCCCGCCTTGACGGTGTAGCGGTAGGCTTCGAAGGGAAAGATGTTTGCCATGCGGAAGGAGAAGCTTCAGGATAACAGACCGGGGTTGGGGGCGTGGGATCAGGGCTGGCGGATCTCCAGTCCTGGCGCAACCCGAAGGAAGTCCTTGGTGTTCCACGTCAGCAGCACAGACGCGCCCGCATCGAAGGCGCTGCGAGCGATCGCGGCGTCATAGATTATCCCGCCGCTCATCTCGCGTTCGCTCAAGTCCTGAATCGAGGCCCACGCTGCGCGTGAGTGAGAGGCGGTTCTCCGGGGCGCGCGACCGCCACCAATAGGGATCCCTTGCGAACCAGCTTCACCTTTCTCGGCGCGCGGTCGAACATAAGCTTGGTCCGATTCTATCATTCATAGCGGCGGTCAGTACCGAGTCCCGCGCAGGCCATGGGCCTGCCCCACTTTGATAGACTGAAAACCGCATGAAACGACTTGCCCTGCTGTTACTCCTGGCCGCGGCCTGCGGGCTTCCGGCCGCCACCGTCAGCCGCTCCGTGACCGTCTATCGCGACACGTATGGCGTGCCGCATATCTACGGGCCGACCGACGCCAGTTGCGTCTTCGGCTATGCCTACGCGCAGGCGGAGGACAACTTCTGGCAGATCGAGGACAGCTACCTGCGCGCGCTGGGTCGGGCTTCGGAGGTGTACGGGAAAAAGACGCTGGACGACGACCTGGTAATCCGGACACTGGAGATCCCGCGCCTCGCGAAGGCGGAATACGAGCATGCGGCGGCACCGGTGCGAGCGCTGATGGACGCCTTCGCGGACGGTATCAATTTCTACCTGGAGCGACACCCGCAGGTCCATCCGCGGCTGCTCACTCACTTCGAGCCGTGGCACATGCTGGCATTCAACCGCTACGCGCTCTATTACCTTTTCCTCTATGGCGAGACGGGGATTCCCAAGGAGGACACGGCGAAAATGGAGGATCAGCAAGGCTCCAACATGTGGGCCATCCGGCCGTCGAAGAGCGCCACCGGCCACGCCATGCTGTTCATCAATCCGCACCAGCCGTTCTTCGGCCCCGGCCAGTGGTATGAGGGGCACGTGCACAGCGATGCGGGCTGGGACATGTCGGGCGCTTCGTTTTTCGGCTCGGCGTTCCCGACCATCGGCCACAACGAACACCTGGGCTGGAGCCACACGGTGAACAAGCCGGACGTTTTCGACGTGTGGCAGGAGACTTTCGACAAGCCCGGCGACCGACTGGCCTATCGCTACGATGGCGGCTACCGCGAGGCCACCGCGTGGACCGATTCGATCACCATCAAGACGGAGCAGGGGCTGGTCACGCGGAGTTACAAGATGATGAAGACGCATCATGGGCCGGTGGTGGCGGAACGCGATGGGAAATCGCTCGCGGTGCGGTTCGCGCGTTTCGAGGACGGCGGGCAGATCGCGGAGTGGTACGAAATGTCCAAGTCTCACAACCTGGCCGAGTTCCGCGCGGCGATGACGCCCCTGGCCGTACCTATGTTCAATGCCATGTACGCCGACGATGCCGGTAACATCTTCTACCTGTATAACGGCGCGGTGCCGCGGCGGTCGCCGGCTTTCGACTGGTCGAAACCGGTGGATGGCAGCACGTCCGCCACGGAATGGCATGGCTTCCACACCATCGACGAGCTGCCGCAGGTGCTGAATCCGAAATCCGGGTTTGTGCAGAACTGCAACTCCACCCCGTTCACTACGACCTTCGAAGGGAATCCGGATCCTGCAGAGTATCCGAAGTACATGGTGGGTGAAAGCGACACAGCGCGGGCCCAAATTTCCCGCCGCATCCTTTGGAACAAGGAAAAATTTACCTTCGACGAGTGGTCGCGGGCGGCGTTCGACACGTATGTGATCGCAGCGGAGACGGAGATTCCGCGGCTAGCCGAGCTTTGGGAGGCGCTGCGGCAGTCGGATGCGCCGCGCGCCGCCAAACTGGCGCGCGTCATGGCGGAGTTGCGCGCGTGGGACCACATCGGCCGGGAGTCGTCGGTGCCTATGACGTTGTTCTCGTTGTGGTTCTGGAAGATGGACCGGAACGCCAATGCGAAGCGGGACCCTGTGGGGACGCTGGAGGGGATCGTGGCGGACCTGGAGAAGGACTTCGGGACGTGGGAGGTGCCGTGGGGCGAGGTCAACCGGTTACAGCGCGCGCAATCGGGCGGAGAAGAACCCTTCAGCGATGCGCGGGAGAGTTTGCCGGTGGCTGGCGGTCCGGGGCCGGTGGGGATTGTGTTCAATTTCTATGCCCGCCCGGAGAGGGGGCAAAAGGAGCGTTTCGGCGTGGCCGGCCATTCGTTTGTGAGCGTAGTGGATTTCGGGCCGAAGGTGGAGGCCAAATCCATCCTGGTTTTTGGCGAGAGCGCCGATCCGAAGTCGCCGCATTATTTCGATCAGGCGCGGCTCTATGCGAATCGTGAACTCAAGCCGGCGTGGTTCGACTTAGCCGAGATACAGGCGCACGCGGAACGGACCTACCATCCTGGCGAATAGCGCGGCCTATTTACAGTGGCGATAAACGTGCTCAGTACCCCACATTATGGCAGCGGTGGTGAACGCAGTGGCGGGCAAGGCGAGTGCGGAAGGGTATGTCTGGGAGGATCCCGGCGACTCGATTATGATCCAGGTGAGCCTGGATCTGGTGGAGCGGTTGGGCGCGGCGGTGAAGAATGGCCTGGGGACAGGGCCGCGCGGCAATGAAATAGGCGGAATTCTGTTGGGCCGCTCGCTGCCTGGTTTCAGGCGGGCGGTCGAAGTGGAGGATTTTGAGCTGGCGCCTTGCGAACACTTGCGTGGCGCATCTTACACACTCTCCCCGAAGGACCAGCGGCTGCTGAGCGCGCGCCTGGCGCGACACACCGGGCGCGAGGTCGTGGGCTATTTCCGGAGCCATACACGTCCGGGGATGTATCTGGATCAGGACGATTTCGCGGTCTTCAGCTATTCCTTTTCAGAACCCTGGCAGGTGTTCCTGTTGGTGAGGCCCTCGGCGGAGGGTCCGGCGACGGGCGGATTCTTCTTCTGGGAGGAAGGCGCCGTTAACCGGCGGTCGACTTATCGACAGTTTCCGTTCGACAGTGCGCGGCTGGCCAAAGGCGATTTCCCGATCACGGGCGGGCAGGCTCCCGCCGCTCCGGCGCCGCGGCCGGCGCCCGTATTGGTTCCGAAGCCCGCGGAGCCCGCGCCGCGCGGGTTGCCGGGTCTGCCTTGGATGGTGGTGCCCGTGATCGCGATCCTGTTTATCATAGCGGGATTCTTTGTTTCGGGAAGTAAAGAGCCGGTACCCCAGGCGGCCGGAGCGAAACCCAGCGTATCTGTGGAGCCGTTGCTTCCGGAACCGGTTCCCGAAGCGGCCGCGAGCCTGCCCGCTCCGGCGCCGCAAACTGAGCCCGTAGCGGAAGCGCCGGTGATTGAGCCCAATCCCGTAACCACCTCGAAGCCGAAGCCGGTGAAGAAGTCCGTGCGGACGTTGGTTGCGCCGCCCCCGGTCGCGATCGCACGTGTGCGGCCCCGCGAGGTCGAGCCGTTGCCGGCGCCGGCCCTGCCTATCGATAAGCTTGCACCAAGGCTGCCTGCGGGGCTACCCGCGGGGCTGTCCCAGGTTAATGCCGCGCCTCCGCCGGAGGCCGAAGTCAGCTACGACGTTCCGCGTCCGGGGGTTTTCCGGCGGGCATTTCATAAGATCGAGGGCGAGGCGGAATCGGGCGATTTTGTGGCGCCGGCGCCAATCCGGAAGATCGCGCCAATGAAGCTCGCGGACGGCGCTGAGCACCAGGTGGACGTTAAGGTGTTTATCGACGAGTCTGGCAGCGTGTCACGCGCGCAGTTGCTGACTAAGGGCGGCGATCCGGACGGCGCCGCGTTGAACGCCGCCCGGCAGTGGCAGTTTACGCCGGCCCGCAAGCACGACAAGCCCGTGGCGAGTGAGATGGTGCTGCACTTCCGATAATGCGTCACGCAAACCTCTAGTCGCGACCCCGACGGTGGTACTCTCCCCCGCCCAGTCCGCCAAGATCGACGATCACGGCAATAATCAATATGATTACGTTGACGCCCTCCATTGGCCGATGGGTGTTCACCATCCACGCGTAGGCCAGGGTAGTCAGGGGCAGGAAGAAGAAACCGATCAGGGGGATCAACAACCCGTGATAGGCGCGCTGCAGATAGTTCGTGAGCAACCAGAGAAAGAACAGCGCTAACCGCGGGAACGCCAGTACGACAACCACAACGAGGCAAGGCATAGGGCTGCCGATTATTATCCCAAAAACTGCTACCTGACGGTCGCGGCTCAATAACCGTTGGGTTGATTTCGCACGGTTACTGAGCCGCGAGCAGAGCAGAACTCCACGGGCCGCTTAAGTTAGTTCGCGCCGACGATCAAGCTGGCGGTGACGGTGGTGTGGTGGCTCAGGCCTTCCCCAGTGGCGATGTCGCCCTGCAGGATGTAGTGCCCGGCTGCCGGCGCGGTGATGGGGAACTGCGCCAGCCAGATGCTGGGCGACACGGTACCGGAAACCGATCCCGTGGAAACAGGCGCAACGCTCGGATTCGCTTTGATGCTGTATGAAAAGGACGCGTCGCCGCCATAGAAAAGATCGTCGCCGGTAACTGAGATGGTAATCGCGGCGCCCTCAGGTACCGCAGCCAGTGGAAGCGCGAAACCAATGGTTTCAATGTCCGCGCCAGTCACGCAAATGAAACAAGGAACAATATCCTCAGGGTCGGTTTCGCCGGCCAGGACGGCGGTGGCAATAAAACCTTCGCTCGCTGTGTTCGGCGTGGCCGGGTGTGAAGTGACGGGACGCGGGAAGCTCGTCAGTTTGGCACTGCTGGCGGCCAACAGCGGGCTGAGGCCCAAACAAAGAACTGCAACGGTATTAGTGAAAACGTTTCGCATTTTTGATCTCTCCGACTTGGGGTTGAAGTTTGAGACCGGGCATTTCTGGCCGGCTCACCCAGGCTGATCCAGTGTGCGACAGAGCGGGCGCGGTTGTCAAGCTGCGATAGCTGTTTTCATACGTAGCGGAACGGCGCATAATGGAAGCGGTGCCGTTATGAACCTTACCCGCCGCCAGTTTATCGCCGCCTCCGCCGCGGCCCCCTTGGCCGCCGCGGCCGGACCTGCTTTGGTAAAGGACTCCGCGCCAGCGCAAGCCCAACCATTCGATGTGGACAGCGTCCGCCTGACCGACGGCGCGCTTCTGGCGCTGATCGAACACAACCGGGACTTCCTGCAGAGCCTCGAAACCGACCGGTTGTTGCACACCTTCCGGCTGAACGCGGGCCTGGCCTCCTCGGCCGAGCCGCTCGGAGGCTGGGAGAAGCCCACCGTGGAATTGCGCGGCCACTTCACCGGCCATTTTCTGTCGGCCTGCGCGCTGATGTCGGCTTCCGCGGGCGACGCGGAGCTGCGCGGCAAAGGGAACCTGGTGGTGGCGGAGCTGGCGAAGTGCCAGAAGGCCAACAGCGCGGCAAGCGGCAACGGCTACCTGAGCGCATTTCCACCGTCGTTCTTCGATCGCCTGAAGGCCGGCCAGAAGGTTTGGGCGCCGTGGTACACGTTGCACAAAATCATGGCGGGCCTGCTCGACATGTACGTGTTAGCGGGGAACGAGCAGGCGCTCGACGTCGTGCGCGGCATGGCTGGGTGGACGAAACGGTGGACCGATTCTATAAGCGACGAAGACATGGCGCGCATACTGAGGGTGGAATTCGGGGGCATGAACGAAGTGCTCTACAACCTGTACGCGGCCACCGGCGTGAAGGACTACGCCGCCGCCGCGCACCGCTTCGACGACGAGCGGATCTTCGCTCCGCTGGCCGATGGGCGCGACGAATTGAAGGGCCTGCACGTGAACACACAGATCCCCAAGATCATCGGCGCGGCCCGGCGCTACGAATTGACGGGCGACGCGCGCTACCGGCGGATCGCGGAATTTTTCTGGACGCAAGTGACCCAGCACCGCGCGTATGCGACCGGCGGCACCAGCAACGACGAGCACTGGCGCTCGGACCCCGACAAGCTGGCCGGAGAACTCGGCTACTCGACCGAGGAGTGTTGCTGCACCTACAACATGCTGAAGCTGACGCGCCACCTGTTTTCCTGGTCGCCCGAGGCGCGCTATTTCGACTATTACGAACGCGCGATGTTGAATGGCATCGTGGGCACCATGAATCCGAAAAACGGATTGACCATGTACTATGTGCCGCTGGCTACCGGGTATTGGAAGGTGTTTGCCAGCCCGCGTGGATCGTTCTGGTGCTGCACCGGCACGGGCGTCGAATCGTTCTCAAAGCTGGCCGACAGCATCTATTTCCACGACGAAAACGGATTGTATGTGAACCTGTTCGTGTCCTCGGAAATGGATTGGGAGGAGAAGGGCATCCGCGTCCAGCAGGACGCGAGTCTCACCAACCGCCACGAAACACGTTTGCGCATCTTGAGCGCCAAGCCCACGCCATTAGCCGTGCGCATTCGCGAGCCTTATTGGACGGACGGCAAGATGACCGTGACGCTGAATGGGAAACCGGCAAACGCGACGCGCGCGGGCGGATATCTGGTGGTGGATCGCACGTGGGCGAACGCCGACGATCTGCGCGCTACTCTCCCGATGGATTTGCACGTGCAGCCGATGCCCGACGACAGCACGCTGCAGGCGGTCATGTACGGCCCGCTGGTGCTGGCGGGGGATCTGGGCCGGGCGGGATTGACCGAGGCGATGCGCACCGGCGGCGATAACCCGCCGGAGATGCCCGAACCCGCGGCAGCGCCGGAGTTCGTGGCGGAGTCGAAGGATCCCCGATCGTGGATCGAGCCGGCTCCCAAGGCGGCGCTCACCTTCCGGACGAAAGGACAGAGCCGCGATGTAACGATGATGCCGTTCAGCCGGATTATCGATCAGCGGTACGGCGTATATTGGCGGGTGACGGAGAAGCAGGGGTAACAGGCTACTTTACCTTCTTCGCTTTCTGATCCATGCCGTTTTGGTGGAGAATCAGACCGTCCTTCAGGAATGTGATCCGCGCATCCACGACTTTGAGGAAGAATTCCGATTCCGATTCCGCGAATATCTCGAAGCGCGGCTGGCCGGTGGCCTGCACGAACAGCTGCGACCCTTCGCGCGTCACCGCGATCTTGAAAGCCGGCGTCATCTCATATGTGCCGACGTACGATTCCAGCACGCCAGGATCCACCGACACCTCTTTAGCCGCGCGCACGGCGGCGGCCGGATAGCGGCTGTCGAGGATGTGCCGGCCCAGGTCGTCGTTGTCCGTGAAGGTGTTGCACAGTATCACCACGCCTTCCTTCTTCGCCGGATTGAAGCCCACGAACGAGCGGTAGCCCGCCGTGCCACCGTTGTGCCACCAGATCTGCGTATCGAACTTGGTGAGGACGTGCCACGCCATGCCGATTTGCAGATCCGCCGTGCCGGTTTCCTTCGTCACCGATCGCATGCGGCGCATGGCGGATTTGAGCGGCGTATCGGTCAGTTCCAGGTTGGCCGCCAGGAACTTCAGCATATCGTTCGCCGTGGAGCGAATCGCGCCGCAGCCGGCCAGCACCGCGAAATCCCAGTTCTTGACAGGCTTCAGCGACGCGCCATGTCCCGGCGCGAGGTGTCTCTTCTGCGTCTCTGAAAGCGTGATGGAAGTGCTGTTCATTCCCAACGGATCGAAGATCCGCCGCCGCAAGAGCTCTTCGTAGCTCAGGCTCGCTTTCAGAGCCAACGCATGGCCCAACAGGCCGACCGCCAGGTTGGAATACTCATATTTCTCGCCCGGATCGCGGGTGAGAGTGTAACTCGAAAGGAAGTCGTACAGCTTCGCGGCATCGTAATCGACGTAGGGGTTGGCAGGATCGGCGGGCTTCAGGTTAGACGGCAGGCGCGGCAGCCCCGAGACCTGCATCGAGAGATCCAGCAGCGTGATCTGGCGTCCGTTTCGGCTGGGCACTTTCACCGTGGCGGGAAGGAACTTCGCCACCGGATCGTCCGGTTTCACCTCGCCCTTCTCGATCATGTCGGCCAGGATCAGCGAGGTGAAGACCTTCGTGATCGAGCCGATCTCGTACACGGTGTCGCCGTCGGGCTGTTGCGCGTTGTCGAGCGACACTCTGCCGCTCGCGACGACCTGGCGGCCTTTGGCGTCGATGACACCGGTCACGATGCCTACAGCCCTGCCGCTTTCCACCCGGCTGGCCATGATGGAGCGGATTTCGGCGATATCGGCGGCGTGGAGGCAGATGGTGGACATCAGGGCGATACCGACCCAAGGAAAGTTCATCATAGGTACTTCTCCTGCAACACGCGGCGATGATGCAATTCGTGGCCGGCGACGATATACGCGACGGCGCGCACCGAGACTTCGTTGCCGCTAGCGATGCCGCGCCGCATCCAGGCTTCCGCGTTCAACTGGCGGAAGAGCCACAGGCTGGCGCGGCGGACGCTTACGAATTCTTCGGTGAGGTCCGCCAGGCGGCAATCCGCGAAGTTGCCCGCGCGGACGTAATCGTCCTGTTCGAAGGAGGCGAGCGGCGTGCGGTCGTTGCGCGCGAAGCGCAGCGCGCGGTACGAGAAGACCCGCTCGGCGTCGATGACGTGCCCCAATATTTCCTTGATGCTCCACTTGTCCGGGGCATAACGGTAATCGCCCTGCGCCTCGCTCAGGGCGGAGAGTAGCGCCAGCGTTTCGCGGGGCTGATCTTCGAGCGCGGCCACCACGTCGTGGCCCGCGACCAGTGTAATGTAGCGGCCATAATACGGGGCGTATTCGGAGGGGTCGGGTGCGGCGATGGGTGGCATATCGCCAGTATCGCAAATCACTGGACGGGCAGCGTCACGATGTCGCTCACACTGGCATTCCCAGCGGGGATAAATGGGGATTCGGTGCCCCCGAAACCAGTGGAATAAACCAACTGCGGATCGATCACCAGCGGGCGGCGTTTGTCATAAGCGCCTACGCGGAAGCGCACCTGCCCATCGGGCGCTAGCACAAATCCGCCTTGGATCTCGCGGTGGTGTCCGTCCGCGACCTGATAGATATAAGGCTTCCGATGCCGTAGCTCGCGGCCCGCGCCATCCAGGACCAGGTCGCCATTGGCATCGATGCGCAACGCGCGAGGCGCCGGTGAACGAGAACCGGATGGCCGATGGATCGGCTCCCGGCGCGACGATCCAGTCGTACTCGATCTCCTGCTGGTTTCCGTAGACCAGCATGTCCACGCCGCGGAATACGGACCGGTAGCGGATGCGCGCATAGTTGGCAACGCCTGTGCGCCACAAGGCCGGATCGGCGGAGAGATGGTAATTGGTCCTGCCGGGCAGGGGATCGACGGCTTCAGGCACGGTGCGCGGTATGTTCATGCGCAGCGTTCCGCCGCGCGGGAATTGCATGGCGATGGCTGTGTCGGAAAGGGCGAGAGTGTAGCGGGGCGCCACAGCCACGTAACGAGCCTGGGGTTCGGCTTGGCCCCGATTTTGTTCAAAATGCAGGGGGAGGGTTAAGGCCAGCGCGGCTAGAGCTAACATGGCTACTCCAGCGGTGCAATTCACATGCCGGGAGGGCAATCGGCCATTTTTTGTGGGGCAGGCTCTCAGCCTGCGGCGGCCTCTCAGGCCGCCAACAATTCTGATGTCCGCGCGCGCCGCGGCGGCGCGCTATTCTGAAGGCTGCCATGCCCGCCATTACCCGCCGTGCCTTCATCGGGATTTCCGCTGCCCTCGCCGCCTGGCGTCCAGCGAGACCCGCCGGCGCGCCCGACATCCACTTTCCGACGGCGCCGCGCGGACGGTTGGCGGTGGCCTCCTACCCTTTCCGCAATTTCATGGACAAGCCCGGCCACGCCGGTCTCAAGCTCACCGATTTTGCGGCCATGGTGGCGGAGAAGTTCGGCCTCCACAATATCGAGCCGCTCAGCGCGCATTTTCCGTCCACGGAGCCCGCGTACCTCGACGAGTTGCGGCGCGCCGTGCAGCGGGCGCATTCGCTCATCGTCAATATTCCTTGCAACGTGGGCGCCAGCCTGTACGATCCCGATCCGGCCGCGCGCGACAAAGCCATCGCCGGCAGCGGGAAATGGGTGGATGCGGCCGTGGCTGTTGGTTCGCCCAGCATTCGCGTGCACATCCAGGGAGTCCGGGGCGCCGCGCCGGATGTGGGCCGCGCGTCGGAGAGCCTGAAGCAGGTCGCCGAGTACGGCGCGGCGAAGAACGTCATGATCAACCTGGAGAACGACGACCTGGCCAGCGAGGACGCCTTCTTCCTGGTGAAGGTGCTCGACGCCGTGGCAAGCCCGTGGCTGCGCGGGCTGCCGGATTTTGGCAACTCCATGACGACCGGCGATGAAGAGTTCAATTACAAAGCCGTCGACGCCATGTTCCGCCGCGCGTACAATATCGCGCACGTGAAGGACGCCGAAGTCGACAACGGCAAAGTTTTTCGCGTGAGCCTGGCGAAAACCTTCGCGATCGCCAAGGCTGCCGGATATCACGGCTATTTTTCCATGGAGTTTGAAGGCGAGGGCGATCCCTACGAGGGCACCCGGAAGCTTATCGAGGCGAGCTTGAAATACCTGTAGCGCCGGCTCCGGAGCAACGGCGCGAACGGTATCCTAAGAGAAGGGGCCGGGGCCGCATGGACAGGACCATCCGCAAATACGCCAGCTTCGATGAAATGAAAGCCGACGAATACCGGTACTGGCAGAGCCGGCCCGTGCATGAACGGATGGACGCCGTCGAGGAAATGATCAAGACCGCCTACGAACTCAAGGGCTGGGAAATGGAGCCGGATGTACCAAGACTACAAAGACCTTTTGTCCGCCTTCCATGCCCATGGCGTTAGATACCTGATTGTCGGCGGCTATGCCGTCATCTTTCACGCGCAGCCGCGTTTCACCAGGGACATCGATCTATTCATAAAAGCAGACCGGGCGAACGCGCAAGCGACCTACGCGGCGCTTGCCGAGTTCGGCGCCGCGCTGGAAGGAATTCGCCCCGAGGAATTCGCGGACCGCGACAGCTTCTTTCGTTTTGGACGCGATCCGCACGGCTTCGATATTCTACCCGACCTTCCAGGCGTCGATTTTGAGGTTGCGTGGGAACGCCGGGTTGAGGGGGTGCTTGACGCAGCGACAGGCTTCAAAGCGTTCTTTATTTCCAGGGACGATCTGATCGCCGCCAAGCTTGCCTCGGGCCGGCCGCAGGATCTGGCGGACGTGAGCGCCATTCAGAAGGCTGCGGAAAGTGACAGGCCGTAGCAGCCGGCACACGACAAGCCTGCCCTACTCCTTCAACTCGGCCACGATCTCCGCGGCCACGGCGCGGGCCTTCTCCAGCGCGCCGGGTTCGAAGCTGATGGCGCCCACGCGTGCGTGGCCGCCGCCCCCATAACGCTCGCAAATGCTGGCCAGATTGTGCTTGGGCTCATCCGGCGCCCAAGGGTTCGATCCCACCGATATCTTGGTGCGGAAGCTGGAGGGGCTCACCGAAACCGTATACGTGCAATTCGGGAACAGGTAATACGGGATGAATTTGTTGTAGCCTTCCAGGTCGTAGCCGGTGAGATCGAAGAACACCACGCCGTCGTCCTCGATGGCGCGCCCGCCGATCATGCCCACCGAATCGAGGTGCCGCTTATACAAGGGCGCGAACAGCGCCTGGATCTCCGGCTCCGCGGCGATCGAGTCCAGGGTGCGGTGCTGCATCCAGCCGATGACTTTTTGGATGACCGCGGAGCCTTTGGCGCCCTCGATCACCAGGGTCAGCTTCATGGCCGGCGCGCCCAGCTCCACGGCGGTCTTGGCGTCGGGATATTGCGCGCCATCGATGATGTTGGCCCACTCGACGAGGTGATTCAGATCCGCGGGGGCGAAATTGAAGCGTTGCCTGGCGGTGGCGCAGATGTACGATGTACAGGATTTGTACGAGGGATCGTAGAGTTTGCGGCCGCTGTGGTCCTGGCGGTAGTTCTCGGCGTCCTCCGGGGTGAGGAAGGCGCTCTGATGGTGGTCGAACCACCAGGTCAGGCGGGGATCGCTCGAGTACTTGAAATCCACGATGGCGTTTACGTCGCCGTCAAAAAGGCTGTCGTCAAACAATTGGGATGCCTTGTGGGCCATCCCGGTGTAGACATATTCCGCGTCAGGGTAGAAAACACCCTGCATGAAACGAGTGAAATATGCGGCGGAGGCGGCGCCGTCGAAGCAATGGTCGTGATAGAGAATGCGTACCCGCATGAACTTTGTAGGAAACGTACCAGCTTGCCTGAATGGGCAGGCAAATGCAAGTGCGTGGGATTAATTAATAGAGTAGCGCGTTGAAGAACAGCTTGAAGGTCTGGTAGCTTTGCGCCCGATATTGGGGCCGCATTCCGAACTGATGATGTGTCCGGCGCCCAGCCGGACCAGGACGACGGTCTTGCCTTCGGCGGATCAGTTTTTCGCTGCGCCGTCTGCACCGCTACCGCGAAATCCAGCGCCGGCTGGCCGACCCGCGCCTGACTCCGGAAGCCGAAGCCGTGTCGGGAGAGGCGATCGTAGCCGCGATGAACGGCCGGCGTGGCGGTCCTTTTGCCCAACTCGTCCACGCGGATGCGCTCGGAATGGGCTTTGACTGCTTGGAAATAGGAGACGACTTTATCCCAGTCGAGGACCATCTGGTCCGCGCCCATGCGCTGCCCGAAATAGCTCTCGGGCCGAGGATTCTACCGGCGAAAGCGCCGGAAGCCAACACCCAGCACCCAGCACCGCGGTGAGCGTGCGGCGGAGCCGCGCGGTCACGGCAATGCTTCCAGCATCCGTCCAATGTCATCCGGACTGATATAGAAGTGCGGCGACACTCGCACCCAACCGGCGCGCGCGGCTGCCGTCACGCCGGCGGTCTTCAACTTCTGCACAATGGCGGGGGCCTCCAGACCCGCTTTGCGGAAGCTGACGATACCCGCTGCGTTGGCCGGCGTCCGCTGGCCGAGCACCTCATATCCTTGGGCTTGAACCCCTTGGGCGATCAGGTCGCCCAGCCGCTGGACGGCCGGAGAAACGGCTGCGACGCCGACCTCCAACAGCAGCTCGATCGACGCCCGCAGCCCGTAGCAGCCGATGGTGTTCAGCGTGCCGCACTCATAGCGGCCGGCGTCCGCCCGCAAGGTCATATCGCGGGAAGCGTAATCCGCGTAGCCCGCTACGTTGGTCCAGCCAAACTCGACGGGCCGCACCGAGTCTTGAAACTCCTGGGAAACGAACAGGATGCCACAACCTTCCGGCCCCAGCATCCACTTGTGCCCATCGGCCGCGAGGGCATCGATATGCGCCCGCCGCACATCCAACGGGAACGCGCCGAGCCCCTGGATAGCGTCCACGAGAAAAGCGCAGCCGTGGCGATGGCAAATCTCGCCGATAGCGTCCAGATCCACGCGATGCCCGCTCAAATACTGCACGAAGCTAATCGCCAGCAGGCGCGCGCCGCGGCATGCCTGGTCGATGCGATCGAGCGGATCCAGGTAGGAGAGCCATTCCACGCGCACGCCAGTCTCCTCCAGCCTTTTCCAGGGGTAGTAGTTGGAGGGGAATTCTTCGCGAAAGGCGACTACCTTGTCGCCCGATCGCCAATCCAATCCCATGGCGATAGTGGCGATGCCTTCGGAAGTGTTCTTCATCAACGCGATTTCGTTCCGGCTGGCCCCGATCAGCCGCGCAGCCGCCACGCGCAGCCCTTCATAGGTTTCGAGCCACTGACCGTAGTTCAAGCTGCCGTGCTCCATGGCATCCGCGGCCATCCAGCGCATAGCTTCCGCAGCGGGCCGGCACAGAGGCGACACGGCGGCGTGATTCAAATAGACCAGGCTCTGGCGGACGGGAAACTGATCCGCGTACTGGAGCCACAAGTCGGACTCAGATTTTGCAACCGTTTCGAAACCCATTATCATGAATATACGTTATATGCGCATAAGGAGGAGGGTCATGCGGCTGGTCCCGGCCGTCGCCGTGCTGTTGGCTGCATCGCTAGCCGTCGCGTTCGGCGATGACAAGAAGGACGATCCGGGCCAGATCGGCAACCGCAACGTGGCGGGCTTCAATTGCTACTCCATCGAAAAAGAGATCGCGATGGGCAAGCAACTGGCCGGAGAAGTCCAGCGCCAGGCGAAGCTGATGGACGACCCGATCATCAGCGAGTACGTCAACCGGGTGGGACAGAACCTGGCGCGGAACTCGGACGCCAAGGTGCCGTTCACGTTCCAGGTGATCGACGACCCGACTCTGAACGCCTTCGCGCTGCCCGGCGGATTCATTTTCGTGAACGCCGGCCTGCTGACAGCCGCGGAAACCGAGGCGGAGATGGCCAGCGCCATGGCGCACGAGATCGCCCACGTGGCGGCGCGCCACATGACCCGCCAGGCTTGCCGGGCGCAGGTTGCCAACATGGCCACCCTTCCGCTGATCTTCCTGGGTGGTTGGGGAGGCTTTGCCGCGCGGCAGGCGGCCGGCGCGGCCATCCCCATGACTTTTCTATCGTTCTCGCGCGGTTATGAGGCTGAAGCCGACTACCTGGGATTGCAGTACCTTTACGCCGCCGGTTATGATCCGACGGCCGCCATCGACATGTTCGAGAAAATGATGTCGCTGGAGAAACGGAAGCCCGGGTCCATCGCCAAGGTCTTTTCCACCCACCCCATGAACGACGACCGGCTGAAGAAAGCCCAGGCCGAGATCCAAAAGATCCTGCCGCAGAAGGCGGAATATGTAGTGAATACTTCGGAGTACGCGGAAGTGCGCGGACGTCTGCTGGCCATCGAGAATCAGCGCAAGGTGCGCTCAATGGACCAGGATCCGAAGATGCCGGTGCTGCAACGGGCCCCCGGCAGCGGAGATCCCGCGCGCGATTTAATGGAGTAACCCGCCAGCCCCCCTGTACGTATACAGTTCATCGGTCCGGGTGCGCCCACCTGGGACGCAAAAGCCACAGTAACAGGAGTTGCACGCATGAAGCGCCTTTCAATAGTGTCCGCAGTCCTGCTGGCGGTTCTGGCCGTGCTGCCGAGTTGTTCGTTTGCCGATGACAAGGAGAAAGACCCGGATGAAATCGGCAATCGGGACGTGGGCAAAGGCGTTAACTTCTGGTCGCTCGAGAAGGAAATCGCGCTAGGCAAGCAACTGGCGAACGAAGTCGAGCGGCAGGCGAAAGTCGTGGATGACGCGACCATCGCCGAGTACGTGAACCGGGTCGGTCAGAACCTGGTGCGCAATTCCGACGCCAAGGTTCCGTTTACGATCAAGGTGCTGGATTCCGAGGATGTGAACGCTTTCGCGCTGCCGGGCGGGTTCTTTTTCGTGAATTCGGGCCTGATTCTGAAGGCGGATAGCGAATCCGAGCTGGCGGGCGTGATGGCGCACGAAATCGCGCATGTGGCGGCACGCCACGGCACGCGTCAGGCTACCCGCGGCCAACTGATCAACATCGCCACCATTCCGCTGATGTTCATGGGCGGTTGGACCGGTTACGCCATCCGGCAGGGCGCCAGCCTGGCGATCCCCATGGGGTTCCTGGCCTTCACCCGCGGCATGGAACGCGAAGCGGACTACCTGGGGCTGCAGTATATGTACAAGGCGGGGTACGATCCGACGTCGTTCGTCGATTTCTTCGAAAAAATCCAAACCATGGAAAAACGGAAGCCGGGCAGCGTGGCCAAGGTATTTTCGACGCACCCCATGACCGACGACCGCATCGCCGCCTCGCAGAAGGAAATTCAACAGATCCTGGTATCTAAACCCGAGTACGTGGTGAACACGTCGGAGTTCAACGACGTGAAGATGCGCCTTTACTCGCTGCACAACCGCCGGAAACCGGACAAGGGCAAGGAAGAGCTGAACCGGCCCACCTTGCGGCGGACGCCCGGCAGCGGTACCGGCACGGTGGACGACAACGATAAGCAGCCGGCCGATCAGGACGAACGGCCGACATTGAAGCGGCGCGATAGCGATAGCTCCAGTTCTTCCAGTTCCAGCGCCGGCAACTGAAGTACGAATCGGCGAACCAGGCGCGCCCGTTTGGGCGTATAGTGATAGAAGAGGAGTTTACCACTCATGAAGCGCTTCTCAGCATTGCCCGTGGCCTTCCTGGCAGTTCTCACCGCTCTGCCAACCTACTCTTTTGCCGACGACAAGAAGAACGATCCGGACGCAATCGGCGATCGGGACGTGGGCAAAGGCGTCAATTTCTGGTCTCTGGAGAAGGAAATCGCCCTGGGCAAGCGGCTGGCGCAGGAAGTGGAGCGCCAAGCGAAGCTCATCGATGACCCGATTATCGCCGAGTACGTCAACCGGGTCGGCCAAAACCTGGTGCGCAATTCCGACGCTAAAGTTCCGTTCACAATCAAGGTAATCGACTCCGAAGAGGTCAATGCTTTCGCATTACCCGGTGGGTTCTTTTTTGTGAACTCGGGCCTGATCCTGAAGGCCGACAGCGAATCCGAACTGGCGGGCGTGATGGCGCACGAGATCGCGCACGTGGCCGCGCGCCACGGCACCCGGCAGGCCACCCGCGGCGAACTGGCCCAGATTGGCATGATAGCCGCTTCGATCGCCATCCCCTATACCTGGACTGGCTACGCAGTGCGGCAGGGCATGGGCCTCGCGATCCCCATGGGATTCCTGGCCTTCACCCGCGGCATGGAAAAAGAAGCGGATTACCTGGGCCTGCAGTACATGTACAAGGCGGGTTACGATCCCACTTCGTTCGTGGACTTCTTCGAGAAGATCCAGACCATGGAAAAGCGCAAGCCCGGCACCGTCGCCAAGGTGTTTTCGACGCACCCCATGACGGACGACCGCATCGCCGCCTCGCAGAAGGAAATTCAGCAGATCCTGGTCGCCAAACCGGAGTACGTGGTCAACACGTCGGAATTCAACGATGTCAAAGCGCGCCTGTACTCGCTGCACAACCACCGGAAAACGGAGAAGGGCAAGGACGATCCGAGCCGCCCGACTTTGCGGCGGAGTCCCGGCAGCGGCACCGGCACGGTGGACGACAACGATAAAACGCCAGCCGATCAGGACGAACGGCCCACGCTGAAACGCCGCGACAGCGACAGCGGCAGCAGCAGTAGCAGCAGCGGCAACAACAATTGAGAGCGGGGCTGAATCCCCGCGCGGGCTAAGGGCCCGCCATCCAGTCTGCCATCCAGAGCTTGCCAGCGTACCCCAGGTCGTGCTACGCTACCTCAAATCTGCACATTAGGGGGTACTTGTGATAAACGCTTCTCGCGTTATACGTGCATCCATTCTGGGAGCCGTTCTGCTTCCGGTCTGCCTGTTGGCGCAAGACGCCACCGGTAAGATTACCGGGGTGGTTACCGACCAGTCCGGCGCGGTCGTGGCGAATGCCAGCGTGACCGTGACCAGCCTCGAAACCAATTTCCAGAAGGAAACCAGAACCGACGTATCGGGCGTCTATCAGGTCCTTCTGCTGCCTATCGGCAGGTATAAAATCACTGCCAGCGCCACGGGGTTCGAGAAAGTGACGACGGCGCCGCAGAATGCCCTGGAAATCAATCAGACCATGCGTGTGGATATCCAGCTTCCAGTGGGCAAGCTCACCGACACGGTGGTGGTAGAAAGCACGGGGAGCCTGGTGGATACCGAAAGCTCCACCGTGGGAGCTACCGTGACGGGCATGGCCATTTTTGAGCTGCCGCTCAACGGACGCAATACCCTGGATCTGCTCAAGGCCCAGCCCGGCGTGACTCCTACCAATTCCGACTCAGGCGCGCAAGGCTCGTACAGCATTGCCGGACAGCGCACCGATTCAGTCACCTATTTGCTCGATGGCGGGAACAACAACAGCCTGCTCGGAAATGCCGTGGTGGCCAATCCGAATCCTGACGCCGTCGCCGAGTTCAAGGTACTGGAGAACAACTACGGCGCCGAGTACGGGCGCAACGCGGGCGGCATCGTGAGCATCGTGACCAAGAGCGGCACCAACACCCTGCATGGCACGGCATACGACTACGTCCGCAACACGGATTTCGACGCCAACAGCTTCTTCAACAACGAACAGGGTATCCCGGTAGGCGTGCTGAAGCGGAACCAGTTCGGAGGCACAATTGGTGGCCCGATCGTTATCCCCAAGGTGGTGAACGGCCGCAACAAGGTCTTCTTCTTTTTTTCGTATGAGGGCCAAAGACAGACCTCCAACGACGCCCTAGGCGAGACGACGGTTTATACGCCCGCCGAAGCGCAGGGCAACTTTTCCGGGAGCCCGGGGCAGCAGGCGGTGGCCAGTTTCCTTGCTAATAACCCGTATTACCAGTCGGACCCCAGCCTGGCGGCGCAAGGCATTATCGATCCCAATAGCATCTCTCCGGTGGCCAAGGCTTATTTTGCCAACAATCTGATCCCCATCACCGCCTCCGGGTTCTTGTTCCCGCAGGCGTCCGCCATTGCTAACTACAACGAATACCTCGGTAAATTGGACTACAACATCACTTCCCGGGACATCTTCACTTTCACCTTCACGCACCAACTCTACCCGCAATACTCCCCGTTTACGGCGAACAACGTCCCCGGCTTCCCGGTCACCAGCGGAAACGATACTTTCTCTGGCACATTGGCTTATACCCATACCTTCACGCCCGCCTTGTTGAACGAACTACGCGTGACGGCCCAAAGGCTTGACCACACGCAAGCCGTCCCAGCGAACAAGCAGCCCGACGCCAGCCAGCTCGGTGTGAATATCACACCCGACCAAAATACCGGTCCGCCCATTCTGTTTTTCGATGGGACTGGGATGACCGTGGGCTACAGTTACCAGGGTCCCACGCGCGAAGTCGACAACACCTATGCCCTGTACGACAACCTTTCGTGGACCCGGGGCCGCCATAGCTTGAAATTCGGTTTCTATTTTTCGCCCTATCAAAACAACACGGTGTACGATTTCTTCGTCAATGGGGCGTTCGATTTCTACGGCCCGAGCACGGGGGTTGGTTCAGGGTACGACCTGGCGGATTTCCTGATGGGCCTGCCGGACGACTTCCTCGAATTTGGCAAGGCGCCCTCCAACATCCGGTCAGACCAGTATGCGGGGTACGGGCAGGATACCTGGAAGGTTGCCCCGCGCCTGACGCTCACGCTGGGCCTCCGCTACGAGTATTCCCAGCCGAAGTACGACACTCAGGGACGATCGTTCTCGTACGTTCCCGGCGATCAGTCGACGCGCTTCCCGAACGCACCCGAAGGACTGGTTTTTCCCGGCGATGCCGGCGCGCCCAAAGGCTCCAATTTCCCGGACCGCCGGGATTGGGCGCCGCGAGCCGGTTTCGCCTGGGACCTTTTGGGAAATGGCAAGACCGTCCTGCGCGGCGGCACCGGGATCTTCTACGACATTCTGAAGGGCGAAGACAACCTGCAATTCAACGGACAGCCGCCCTTCTTCGGTTACGCATATCTTTTCCCACCGGGATCGAATGGCACCAGCGCGGGCACGGGGCTATCGGATCCTTACGGGGATTCGGGCGCCCCCAATCCGTTCCCCTCGAGGCCGCCCGCCAGCGACATCGATTTCGCCGCAAATGGATACGTCCCGTTCGGCGGCAGCGGCGTGTTCTTCGTCGACCCGCACCTGCGCACCCCCCGCGTTTACCAGTACAACGTCTCCGCGCAACAACAGCTCGGCGGGAGCATGGCGCTGGAAGTCTCTTACCTGGGCTACCAGGCCGACGGGCTCACCGGCTTGGTGGATGTCAACCCCTTTCCGCTGGGCACCAACTCGCGTCTCAACACCAATTTCAGCTACCTGGAAGAATTCCAGAACGTAACCCATGCCAACTACAACGGGATGATCGTTAACTTGCGCAGAACCTTCAGCAGCATGCACGGCTTCGGATCCAGCTTCTTCACCCTGGGCTACACTTGGGCGCACGAGCTGGACAACGTTTCCGGATTCCGCGAGCGCAACAGCGGCGTCCCGTATTACGACCACAATGAATTCTATGCTTCGGGCGACACCGACGTCCGCAATGCGCTGGTCCTGTCGGGGGGCTGGGACCTGCCTTTCGATCATCTCTGGCAAAGCGGCCCCAAAGCGCTCACATCGGGATGGAGTCTTTACCCCATTATTACCTGGCACACGGGGTTTACCTTGGATGTGGGCGCCGGCCTGCAAACCACGCCCAGCGACCCGGGACCATCCGGCGCCGGCGATGCAGGGTCGGTGCATGCCGATCTGGTGGGCAGCTCGGCGGGCATCATGAACCCGCAGGCGTATCAGACCATCAATGGCAACGCCGGCAACTATTACTTCAACCCTAACAATTTCTCCAACACGCGCGCGCTGAACCTGGATGCCATCGCGCAGCAGGACGCTTCGCAGCTTCCGGGCTACACCTATGGCAGCTTGGGTCGTAACGCCTTCCGCGGGCCTGGCGCGACGAATGTGGATTTAGCGCTCGCCAAGAAATTCAAGATCCGGGAACGCGCCACACTCGAATTGCGCGGGGACGCGTTCAACGTGTTCAATCACGTGCAGTGGGGGAATCCGGATACCGGTATCTCGGACCTGACCTTTGGCCAGATCACAACCACCGCCGCCCCGCGCATTCTGCAAGTCGCGCTACACTTGATGTTCTAGAGCGACAGCACTGTGACAGTATCCGCCGCCAAAGATCCGCAACGCGCCATCGGGCGCTCGCCAGACCGCCTGAACCTGGACGAGCGCCGCGCGCTGACAGGCAAATACATCGCGCTGGAGATTTACACGCCGGAGGATCTTCCGTTGCGACGCATCGAAGCCATCGGCGATAGCGTGGCGGAATGTGCGCGTCAACTGGCCTCGCGGGGGTTAGACCCGGTCCGGTTTGAGTTCAGCCGGCTCGCGCCGGCCTACTAGGCCCGCTTCGCCATCCATGACGTTTGACATAATGCTCGACGCGTCATAAAATGGGACTTGATCCGTTCGTTCAAGAGCGCGGACGCCGCTTCGCTCTTCGAAGACCGCCCGATCCGGCGATTTCAATCCATTGAGAGGGCTGCGCGGCGGATGCTTCTGTACTTGGATCAGGCACGGCGGCTGGAGGATCTGCGCGTACCTCCTGGAAATCGGCTGGAACTGCTGAAGGGTGGCCGCGCGGGGAGTTATAGCATTCGAATCAACGACCAATGGCGCATTTGCTTCGCGTGGCGTGACGGCGATGCACATGACGTTGAGATTGTGGACTACCACTGAGACTCGGGAGAAGACGATGAAGCCACTAGAGCGACTCGAACCAATCCATCCCGGAGAGATTCTCCTGGAAGACTTCATGAAGCCACTCGGGATCAGTATCAACCAACTGGCCCGCGATGTTGACGTCCCGCCCAATCGCATCGGCGCGATCGTAAATGGCGAACGCTCCATCACGGCCGATACGGCTTTGCGGTTGGGGACCTATTTTCGTGTTTCGCCGGAAACCTGGCTCGGGCTGCAGATCGACTATGATCTTCGCCTTATTCGGCAGCGCCATGGAGATCGCATAATTCGTAGCGTTCGGACGCGACCGGCCGCCTGATTCCCTCAGGACCAGCTAACGCGGATGCGGCTCGAAATAAGCCGGCGCTTCCGGTACCGCGGCGCCATCCTTGCGCGGCGAGGACGCGCCGTAGTTCACGCCCGCTTTCGAATCGCGCAGCACCGCCTGACCGCCGCCCATCCAGCCGGAGAAATCCGCCAGCACTTCCAGATTGTGCCCACGCGCCGCCAGCGCGTCGCGCACGCCGGCCGGTACGCGATTCTCGATCATCACGTCGCACCCGCCAAAAGTCAGCTTGGTGAAGCGCGGCGCCTCCAGCGCGGCCTGGATGTTCATGTTGTGGTCCACCAGGTTCGAAACGAATTGCGCGTGGGCCTGCGCCTGATTGTAGCCTCCCATGATCCCGAATCCAATGTGGATGTTGTCCTTTTCCATAAACGCCGGGATGATGGTGTGCAACGACCGCTTGCGCGGCGCGAGCGCGTTGGGATGCTCCGCATCCAGTTCGAACAGGGCGCCGCGATTCTGCAGGTGGAATCCGTATTCGTCCACCGCGACACCCGATCCGAAGCTCAAGTAGACGCTCTGGATCAGCGACGCGATATTGCCGTCGCGATCGACCACCGAAAGATAAATGGTATCGCCGGCGGTCATCGGCGGCTTGCCCGGCGCCGGCGCGCAGTTCGCCTCGTCGGGATGGATCAGCGCGGCGCGCTCCCGGGCGTAGCCCTTCGAAGTCAGCCCGGCAGTGGGTAACTGCGCGAAGCGCGGGTCGGCCACATAGCGCCGCAGATCCTCGTACGCCAGTTTTTGCGCTTCGATCTTGAGGTGCAGGTCTTCCAGGCTGCCTGCCGCGTAGTTGAACAGCGGAAAAGTTTCCAGGATATTCAGCATCTCCAGCGCCGCGATGCCCTGGGTGTTCGGCGGCAGCTCATACACCTTCCATCCGCGATACTCGGTGGAGACCGGCTCGACCCACTCGGATTGGAAATCCGCCAGGTCGTCGGCCGACATCTTTCCACCCAGGCGGGCCGAGGTCTTCAGGATGGCGCGCGCGATGTCGCCCTTATAGAACGCCGCGGCCCCCTGCGCGGCAATCAGCTTATAGGCCGCGGCCAGGCGCCGGTTGCGGAATATCTGCCCCACCGCGGGAGGCTTGTCTTCCGGCAGGAAGATCTGCCGCCCGGCATCGTCGCCCCACAGTTTCGTTGTCGCGGACTTCCAACCGTCCTGAATAATCTCGGTGACCGGGAAACCCTCTTCGGCATAATAGATCGCCGGCTGGAATAACTCGCGCCAGCTCAGCCGGCCGAAGCGCTTGTGGAGTTTCTGCCAGCCATCCACGCAACCCGGCACAGTCACCGACTGGATACCCGCCTGCGGCATGGTGGAGTGACCCTGCGATTTCAGAAACTCGATGGTCAGGCCGCGGGGCGCCCATCCGCTGGCGTTGAGGCCGGTGAGCTTGCCGGTCTTCGCATCCCAGTAAATGACGAACAGGTCGCCGCCGATGCCGCAGCTTAAAGGCTCAACCAAGCCCAGCAGGGCGTTGGCCGCAATGGCCGCATCGATCGCCGACCCGCCGCGCGCGAGCACCTGGGCGGCGGCCTGGGAGGCGAGCGTCTGGCTGGTGGCGGCGATTCCGTGCCGGGAAATCACCATGGATCGTGCCTGGGTACGTTCCTGGGAAAGGGATGGCATGGCAATCCATAGCGCGGCGGCACAGCATGCCGCCATTCGGGACCGGAAGAGCATCGGAGATTCCGATGATAGCAGGGCGCGCCGCGCCGATGGATACATATTGCGGCGCGCCGAACTGTTAATCTGTAACAGGGCCGTAACAAAAACTTGGCATATCGTTTCAAATTGGACGAGCCGATTCCCGCGGGAATCAAGCGCATCGCCCGCGAAGAGATCGAATCGGCCGTCCGCCAGTTGAGCGGAAAAGGGGAAGCCGATCCCGACGAAGCCATTCACGAAGCGCGCAAGAGCATGAAGAAGATCCGTGGCGTGCTGCGCCTGGTGCGGCCGGAGCTGGGCGAGTCCTATGGGCAGGAGAACGTTTTTTTCCGGGATGTAGGACGCGCACTGTCCGAATTCCGGGATGCCGGCGCCATGATCGAGACCTTCGACACGCTGCGGGATAAATACCGCGGCCAGCTCGGCCGAGCCAGGTTGGCCTCGATCCGCCGCGGATTGCTGGCGCGCAAGGAGCAGTCCGGGAAACCAGGAGACATCGAAAAAGCGCGGAGCCGGATGGCTGCGGCGTTACGCCGGCGGGCAAAGCGCGTCGAGAGCTGGCCACTTGCGGCGGATGGTTTCGCGGCCATCGCACCGGGCCTGGAGACAACGCTCCGCCGCGGGCAACGAGCGCTGGCGCGCGCCCGCAAGGATCCGCTGCCGGAGAATTATCACGAGTGGCGCAAGCGGGTGAAAGACCACTGGTATCATGTCCGGCTGCTGGAGGGTGTTTGGGACTCTGGGATCGAGTCCTATGAAAAAAGCCTGAAGGAGTTGGAGGGCCTTCTGGGCGAGGATCATAACCTGGTGGTGCTGCGTGGGATAGTGCAAGCGGAGCCCGCGTTGTATGGCAAAGAGCCCGAGATGGCTTTGCTGATCAAACTGATTGGCGCCTATCAGCGCGAGCTGCGCGACCAGGCTTTAGCGGCCGGCAAGGGCATCTACGGTGAGAAGCCGGAGCGTTTCACCAAAAGGATGCGGCGCGTTTGGGTAGCCGGGCATAAGCAGAGTGCCGGCCCTGCGGGAACCGAACCATTTGACGATTAACCGGGATTTCGCAGAGCCCCCAAAAAGACGACGGCCGCCCGAAGGCGGCCGTTTCTGCGCCGGCTGAAAAATGTCTGACCGCGGGTTACCGCCGGAAGCGGAAATCGTGGCGGCGGTCCCAGCGGACCACAGGCGTCCAAGCATGCGTCACGATGACCGGCGCGGGAACTACAGCCACCGGAGGGCACGGGTAAGCCGGCGCGCCTATGACGACGCCGAATCTCACGGCGGCCTTTGCCGGATGCGGGGCCATAGCCAGCATGCCCAGCAGCGCGATTGCGGGAAGTCCGATTTTCTTAAACATCTTTTTCATCCTCCACTTCATTCGACGCGGCACTGGAATGGAAGCTTGTAAATGATTGTCAACCGCCGGCGGTCCACTGCTAGACTGAAAACAATGGAGACATATACACCCACCGAACGGACGCAAGTGAAGCGTTTGCCCAAGCGGGGCGTCTACGACCAGGAGCAAGTCCACGCCATCCTCGACGAAGGATTCATCTGCCACGTGGGCTTTGTCGCGGACGGCCAACCGTACGTGATCCCGACCAGCTATGCGCGCTCCGGCAACCAGCTTTATCTGCACGGGTCCCCCGCCAGCCGCATGCTGCGCGCGATGAGCGAGGGCGCGCCGCTTTGCGTCACGGTGACGCTGGTGGACGGCTTGGTGCTGGCGCGATCCGCGTTCCACCACTCCATCAACTATCGCTCGGTGGTAGCGCTCGGCCAAGCCCGCTTGCTGACCGATCCGGAAGAGAAGATGACGGCCCTCGGCCACATCACCAATCACCTCGCGCCGGGCCGCTGGGAAGAAGCCCGGCTGCCGAACGAGCACGAATTGAAGAGCACCACGGTGTTGGCGCTGGCCCTCGATGAAGTTTCCGCGAAAGTCCGCACCGGGCCGCCCATCGACGACGAAGAGGATTATGCGCTGCCTGTGTGGGCCGGCGTGGTTCCGCTGCGTAGTGAGGTAGGCGAACCGCTGCCGGACGCGCGCCTTCCTGAAGGCATTCCGGCCCCCGACCGGCGCCGCTTCACTGCGCGCCATACTCAATCGCGCCATACTTAAGAGATGAGACTGACATTCGTCGCCCTGCTGTTGGCGTGCGGCGGCGCTGCCCTGGCGGACGAAAATCCACCCACGCTCGCAATTGGCGCGGCCGCGCCGGATTTCAACCTGCCGGCCGCCGATGGCAAGACCTACCGCTTGCAGGATTTTGCGTCGAGCAAAGTACTGGTCGTGGTGTTCACCTGCGTGCACTGCCCCACCGCGCAGCTTTACGAAGAGCGCATCCGGAAGCTAGCCGCGGATTACGGGGATCGTGGCGTGGCGCTGGTGGCGATACAGCCCAACAACCCGAAAGCCGTGCGCCTGGATGAGCTGGGCTACACGGACCTGGCCGATTCGCTTCCGGAGATGAAGATCCGCGCGGAGTACCGGCATTTCAACTTTCCGTTTCTTTATGACGGCGAGACCCAGTCCGTGGCGCGCGCTTATGGTCCGACCGCCACGCCGCATGTATTTGTATTCGACCAGGGGCGCAAGCTGCGCTACCAGGGGCGCGTGGATTCGAGCCCGCGCGAGCCGCTCGCCAAGCGGCAGGATGCGCGCCTCGCCATCGATGCGGTGCTGGCCGGTACGCCCGTCGCGATGGAGAAAACTCCTACCGTGGGCTGCTCCATCAAATGGGCCTACAAGCAGGCGTCAGGCGAGGCCGAGATGGCGCGCATCGCCGCCGAGCCGGTGGCGCTCGATCCGGCCGGGTTGGATCGATTGAAGGCGCTGCGCAAGAACGGAACCGGCAAAGTTCTGCTCGTGGATTTCTGGGCGACCTGGTGCGGCCCTTGCACGGCTGAATTCCCCGAGTTTCAGAAGATGTACCGCATGTATCGCAAGCGGGCGTTCGACCTGGTGACGGTGAGCGTGAATTTCCCTGACGAAAGCAAGGGTGTCATGAAATTCCTCAACGAGCAGCATGCTTCCACCAAGAATCTGATCTTCGCCACCAACGAGACTTACGACCAGATGGCGGCGTTCGACCCGACGTGGAATGCCGGGGTGCCGTACACGATGCTGATCGGGATCGACGGCAAGGTGATTTACCAGAAGCAGGGTGAGATCGACCCGCTGGCAGTCCGCCGCCTGATCCTGGCCAATCTGCCGGATGACGATTACATCGGCCAGCAGGCCTATTGGAATTCGAAGTAGTCCGCTTATTCGTCCACGCGCGTAAAGCTGTCCAGTTCCGCCGAGCGCACGCCGTACACCTTCATCACCTGCTTGCAAATTTCGCGGCCCAGCCGCTCCGGCTGGTCCTCCGCATCGTGCTCGACGACCACTTTGAAGAAGAGATTGGTTCGATTCATAGAGTGCCTCCCTTTATACTAAGGGAATGTCTTGCGCAATATGCCATACCCGGAAACCGCGCCGCTTCTGCCCTGGCGTGCAGGGCGACATCTGCACGCTGTGCTGCGGCGCCGAGCGCGAGGTCACCGTCGACTGCCCGTTCGACTGCCCGTTCCTGCAGGAGGCGCGCAAGCACGAGCATACCCAGCCGGTCGATCCGGAGGAGTTTCCCAACAAGGATATCCGCGTTACCGAAGAGTTCCTGGAGGAGCACGAACCCTTGCTGATTAGCGCCATGACCAGCCTGACCCTGGCGGCGCTCGACACCCCCGGCGTGGTGGATCGGGACGTGCGCGAGGCGCTCGACGCGCTGGTGCGCACGCAACGCACCCTGCAGAGCGGCGTGTATTACGAAACGCGGCCGGACAACGCGCTGGCGAACCGTATTTTCAGCGAGACCCAGAAGGGCCTGGAGGAGTTTCGCGCGAAGGAGGGCGAGAAACTCGGCATGGCGCACACGCGGGATGCCGACGTGCTCGGCGTGCTGGTCTTTCTGCAACGGCTGGAACTGGATCGCAGCAATGGGCGGCCGCGCGGCCGCGCTTTTCTGGATTCTCTGCGCGGGTTCCTGGGCGACGTGCTAAGCGCGGTTCCGGAGACCCCGCCGGCTTCGCCGCTGATCGTGCCATGAAGGGGCGGCCGCACAATCTAGCGGCGATCGGCTTGGCGGCGCTGCTCGCCGGTTGCCTCGTCGCCTGGCTCATGACGCGCGATGCCAGCCCCTTGCGCGTGACGAAAAAAGCCGCGCCCGCCGCGCGCGTCTCGAAGGTGGACGAGCGGCCGCTCGAGACGGCGCGCCAGTTGGCCGCGCTGGCCGACACCCATGCCGAGCAGGAAATGGTGGAGGAAGCGGCCCGCTTGGCCGGTCAGGAAGTGGATCAGGATTTCGCCACCGCCATCCGGGAAGCGGCGGCCATCGCGCCTCCCGCCATTGGTCCGCTGCATGACCTGGCGGCGCACATCACCAACCTTGCCACGCGCGTAGCCGCCAGGCAGCAGCACATTGCGCAACTCACGAAAGAAGCGGCGGCCGCGAACAACGGCGACGCCGCAAACCGCCTGGAACTGGCGAACGCGCAGCTTTCGCTCGACCAGGACGAACTGGACGACGCGCAGCAGGACCTGGCGCGGGAAGGCGGCGACGAACGCGCCAATCTGCAGCGCGCGCAGCAGGCGCATCAGGCGGTGCGGCAAGGCGCACTGCCGCTGGGTAAGCTATCGGCCGCCACGGCGCCCGCGACGCTGCGGGAACAGATCCAGGAGTGGTTCTCGTTAGGGTCCCGGCAAGATCAGGTGGAGGCGGCCAGGCAAGAAGCAGACAGGAAGGCAGCCACGCTGTCGGAAGAGCACAACGCGCTCGAAGGCAAGCTCGGCAGCACTCCCGCCGCGCCCTCCGGCGACGATAGCGATGAAGACGACACGGCCACGGTGGTCGCGCAGTTGCGGCGGTTATCCGACCAGCGGAAAACGATGATCGATCTGGATAAGCGCACGCAACTCTGCCAGCAATTGAGCGGCATTTATCAGACATGGCTGGCCCTGGTAGCGGACCGGCGGCGCAGCGTGCTGCACCTGCTGCTGGGTTCGATGGCTGCGATATTGGCGATTCTGCTGGTGGCCGCGCTGCTGATCCGGGCCACTGCGCGAGTGCTGGGGCGGCAGACCGACCGCCGCCGGGCGCACCAGTTGCAGGTCATCGCCAGCATTGCCCTGCAGGTAGTGGCGGCTATGCTGATCCTGCTGGTGATCTTCGGCGCGCCTACCCAGATGCCCACCATCATCGGCCTTGCCGGGGCCGGCTTGACCGTCGTGCTGAAGGACTTCATCGTGGCCTTCTTCGGCTGGTTCGTGCTGATGGGGCGCAACGGCATCGGCCTGGGCGATTGGGTGGAAATCAACGGCGTGAGCGGCGAGGTGATCGAGGTGGGCATCCTGCGCACCTCGCTGCTCGAAATGGGTAACTGGACCAGCGCCGGTCATCCCACAGGCAGGCGCGTGGCCTTCATGAACGGCTTCGCCATCGAAGGCCAATTCTTCAATTTTTCCACGGCGGGTCAGTGGATTTGGGACGAGTTGCAGGTGACCGTACCGGCGGGCGGCGAGCCGTACCAGATGGCCGAACAGATCCGGCAGGTGGTGGAGCGGGAGACCGAAGACGACGCCAAGCTGGCGGAACAGGACTGGGAGCGGGTGACGCACGAATACGGCACACGCGCTTTTTCGGCCAGACCGGCGGCGGATCTGCGGCCGGGCCCGACCGGCCTGATGGTCACCATGCGGTATATCACGCGCGGGCCGCAGCGGTACGAAGTGAAATCGCGCCTGTTCAAGGCGATCGTGGCCATGATGCATAGCGGGATGCATAACGCGGAGCATAACGCGGAGAAGGTGAATGCCGGCTGATTCTCAGGGCTCGAGCGACGTCATAGTGGTGGGCGGCGGGATCGTTGGCGGCGCGATCGCCTGGCGGCTGGCGCAAGCGGGCGCGGCGGTCACGCTGGTGGATGCAGGCGTGCTCGGCGGCGAGGCCAGTTGGGCCGGCGCGGGCATGCTGGGGCCGGGGGAGTTCGTCAGCCGCAGCGCCTGGGCGCAGTTTGCGCTGGAGAGCCTGGTGTTGTACCCGGCATTCGTTGCGGAACTGGAAAGCGAAACCGGTTTGGGGATCGACTATCGGAGCTGCGGCGCGCTGGAGATCGCCCGCACGGAAGCCGAATGGCAGGACCTGCTATCGCGCCGAGCCGCGCTGGCGGAGTTGGGAGTTCGCGCGGAGGTAACTGTCGGCGGACTCTTCTACCCGGACGATGCGCTGGTCGATCCGCGGGATGTGACGCGCGCGCTACGCTGCGCTTGCGAGAAGCGTGGCGTATGCATCCGGGAACAGACGCGCGTGACGGCGATGCGCGTGACGCGGAAGCGGGCGGAGGTCTACACCAACGCCGGTGCGCTGACGGGATCGGCGGCGGTGCTGGCGGCGGGCGCATGGAGCGGGCAGGTTCCGGTGTTGGGCGACGACGGACCGCTCGCCATACCGGCGACGTTTCCCGTACGCGGCCACCTGCTCGGATATGCGCTGCAGCCCGGTTCGCTCAGCCCGATTCTGCGGCAAGGACACACGTACGTGGTGCAGCGGTCCAGCGGATTCACGATTGCGGGGACTTCGACGGAGCAGGTGGGATTCAACCGCGAACTGGATCCGCGGATTGTGGACGACATCCGCGCGCGTGCCTGCGAGTTGATTCCGGAACTGCGGTCGGCGCTGGAGCCTACGGCGTGGCTCGGCTTTCGCCCGGCCACCGAGGATTTCGCGCCGGTGATCGGGCGGTTGGGGGATACGCGCCTGTGGCTGGCGTACGGGCATTATCGCAATGGGATACTGCTCGCGCCAGCCACGGCGGCGCGGGTGGCGGGGGAGATCGCCACACTCTAGCCCTAGCCTTGTTACTGGCCTGGTCCTTCCAGTTCCACCACTTCAACAACTCGGGATCGTGCTCCGATTCGGAGGCGAAGTAGACCGCACAGCGGAAGACGTACAAAACGCAGCGGTCCACGTGGTGGCCCACTTGGCGGCACAGTTCGGTGTACAGAACCTCGGGGTTGCGGCCGCGTAGGTCGGCCACTTCTTGAATTCCGAGCAGGCGGAGATCCCTCGCTATTGACGGCCCGACGCCGGGAATGCATAACAGATCTACTTGTCGGACCATACCGCCAACTCGTTTCCGCTGGGGTCTGTGAAGTGAAAGCGGCGGCCGCCAGGGAACGAAAAGATCTCCTTGACGATTGCGCCACCCGCCGTTTGCACCTTCGTTTGCGTGCCGGCCAGATCGGCGGAATAGATTACCACCAACGGCCCTCCGGCTGTGACCGCCTCCTTTTTCCAGAAGCCGCCGGCTAGCCGGCCGTCTTCAAAACTCGTATAATCCGGTCCGTAGTCGGTGAATTTCCAGCCGAAAACGCCGGCATAAAAAGCCTTCGTTTGGGCGATGTCGGTGGCCGGGAACTCGATATAATCGATGCGGCCTTCGTTCGATGGAGTGTCCATGAGATGAGTATGGCGCAGGCCTCCTGACAGCGTTGTGTCAGGATAGTTTGAGATGCGGCGCGCCGACCGGCTGTTTCAAATCGTCCAACACTTGCGGGGGCGGCGCCTGACCACCGCCGCGCAACTGGCCCGCTGGCTGCGGGTGTCGGAAAGGACGGTGTACCGGGACATCCGCGATCTTTCGATTTCCGGCGTTCCGGTGGATGGGGAAGCCGGCGTGGGATACCGGTTGAAGCCCGGCTTCGACCTTCCGCCCATCATGTTCACCCTGGATGAAGTCGAGGCGCTGGTCGCCGGCGCGCGCATGATCGAAGCGTGGGGAGGGACCGCGCTGGGGGACCACGCGCGGTCGGCGATTGCCAAGATCGCGCTGGCGCTGCCCGCGGCGCGGCGGGAAGAGATCGAGCGCACCCGGTTGTTTGCGCCGGGATTTCTGGTGCCGAAAGGCGCTGTGGCCGGCCTGGAAACCGTGCGGCAGGCGATTCTCGAGCGCCGCAAACTGCACATCGAATACGTGGATGGGGGAGGCCACGCTTCGAACCGGACGATCGATCCGCTGGCGCTGAATTTCTGGGGGACCACCTGGTCAGTGGCCGCGTGGTGCGAGTCTCGCGCCGGCTTCCGGGTTTTCCGGCTGGACCGGATTCGAAATATGCGGATGGGGGAAGAGAAATTCGAGGAAATTTCGGGACGGACGTTCGAGGATTTTCTGGAAAATGTTAGCCGTGAGAGCGGAGCTGGACTATAATGCGCGAAAGGACGGAAAATGGCTCAGAAAATCGTCGAGCTGGATCCATCAAAACCAATCGAACCCGCGCCGGGAGCGCAGGCACTCGTCATTCTGTTGGGTGACTTCAAGCCGGATCTGAACGATCAGATTCGTTCTATCTTCAGCCGCGTCGTGGCTCCGGTTGCGGCTGAACACAAGGCGTTGATCGTCGACGACGCGAAGAATGCCGGGTGCGCCCCGCTGATTGCGCAGGCGGCCCTGGAATTGGACAAGGTCCCGTCGCTGAAAGGTATTGTCACCAATGACAGAAGAGAAGCCGATATCGATCCGAACCATGAGATTGTGCGATTGCCGGCCGACTGGTCCGGGCAGGCGAAATACACGTATCAAGCAGCCGCGGGGCTGGTCCCGGAAGCAGCCAGCTCGAAGCGAATTGCGGTATTGCTTTTCGGGGGAGCAGATGCTGAAAAGAAGGCTCTGCTCTGCTGCGCACGGCTGCGCTGGCCGGTAATAGCTATCGGGAAGACAGGGGGACTCGCCGATCAGATTATCGGCGCCTCAAGTGCAGGCAACGCCGGCGGTCCGCCCCCGGCAGTCGATCCGGACCTGCGCGAGATACTCGAAACGGCGCAGATCTATCCCACTTCGGTAGACGCCCCGATGGACGATCTGAACCGAATCCTGATCGGCCGGATCGCACCCAGTCCGGAGACTCACTCGGATACGCTGAAGGAAGCATGGCTACGCTACGACGAGATCGATATAACCGCGATAGTGAAGCAGAAACGGTTCCGACGGCTGATGCTTGCGCTCATCACTCTGGCGGTCCTGGCGGCGTTCCTTGCCATACTCAATTCGGTCCTGCCGAAAGACCCTTTGCATTATGCAGTGCTTCTAGTGCCAATTACTCTGTCGATTGTGGCGGCCTACAACAGTCACTTCCGGCCAGGGATCAAGTGGGTTCTCCTGCGCGGAGCGGCAGAGGCGTTGAAGCGCGAGATATTCCCTTATCGCGCGCAGGCGGGCGCGTACAGCGACGCGCAGTGCGTGCAGACTTCCCGGGAGTCAAAGCTGGCCGCGAGGATCAAAGATATTACGTCTGCTTTGGAACAGAGCGATGTGAATAAGACGAATCTGCTGGCCCCGCCCAAGGGCGATCCAAGCCGCCTTACGAAGCTGACACCCGAGCAGTATGTTCATGACCGGCTCCAAAACCAATCAAATTACTTCGAAACCAAGACCGGCAAGCTTGCTACCCAGCTCATCACCCTGGAGATATTGACTTACATCGCGGGCGGCGCCGGCACTCTCCTGGCGGCTATCAAGCAGGACATCTGGGTGGCGCTGGCTACCGCGGTCGTCACCGCGCTGTCTACCAAGCTACAAAGCGACCAGGTGGAAGCGTCCCTGGTGCAGTACAATCAGGCGCGAGCCAGCCTCAAGAACATCGAGGCGTGGTGGAAAGCGCTGTCGCCCTGGGAGAAGGGCCGGCCCAACAATATCGATCTGCTGGTCGATCAAACGGAAAAGGCGTTGGAATCCGAAACGGCCGGCTGGGTACAACAAATGCAATCGGCGCTCGACAAGCTCACGGAGAAGGAACCGCAGGCGAACGCCAAATAGCCTCTCTGCGCGAAACTACATCTTGCCCTTGATTCCAGCGTCGAGCGAGATCTGGTGCCGCTCCAGGATATCGCCGGTAGCGCGCTCGAGGGCGGCGCGGGCCTTCACGTAGGCGCTTTTGGCGGCGACTTCCGTGGACTTCGCCTGGGCCAGCAGGCTTTCGTACTGAATCACGAAGAAGGCGGTGGACGCTCCCACTTCGTACTTCATCTGCTCGGCCTCCAGCGACTCCTGCTGGTAGCGCCGGGCCTGGACGGCGGCATCGTAGGACGCGCGCGCGCGGCGCATGGCAATCACCGCGTCTTCCACTTCCAGGCGCGCCTGGTTCTGTAACTGGCGCAGGCGCACCTCCGATTGCTTGAGTTGCAATTCATCGCGCGCCAGGTCGGCTTCGGCGACGCGGTTGCGTAAGGGCACGGTCACCTGCACGCCGATTTCGTAAGTGGGGTACTTGGCCGTGGCTAACTGATCGAGCACCGAGCCATAGCCGCCCACAAAGGGCGTGTTCGCCGCCGGCGCGGTGGGGTTGAGGGGGCCGGCCAAGGCGTTGTTCTGTAAGATGCCGACCAGGTCCACCTCCGGCCGCGTGGCGTTTTGGGCCCCCTTCAGGCCGATTTGGGAATTCTCGATCTGCAGGCTGGCCTGTCCCAGATCCGGACGATTGGCTATGGCCTCGCTGAACAGATCCTGTATGGGCCGAACCTCATCTTTCTCGGGAATAGTGAGCGGATCGGTGGGGATGATAGTGGCCGCCTGCACCTCCGGGTCCGCATTGCCGGTGCGGGTGAGCTGGTTCTTTAGAATCGCCTGCTGTTCTTCCAGCAGGCCGCGCGCGTTGATCAGGTCCTGGCGGGTGGCGAAAACCTGGGCGTTGGCGCGGGTCATTTCGACCGGCGCCAGGGTGCCCTCTTCCACCTGCGCCTTGGTGTCCGAGTAGAGCTTCTCGGCCGCGGCGACGGTCTCCTGCTTTACCTTCACGTCCTCGTAAAGCGCCACGAAATCGGTGTAGAGCCGGATCACGCCGTAAACCGTGGCGATCAGTTGCTGGTGAAACAGCAGCGTGGTGATCTTGCGGTCGTTGGCGGCGATACGGATGAAGCGGCGGTTGAGCGCCGGCCCGAAGCCACGCAACAGAGGTTGGGTCACCGTCAAGCCCAGCGTGGAGCCGGTGTAAGGATTGTAGTTGGTGTCCAGGGCATTCAGCGACTGGTGCGTGTTATCGAAGGCCAGGTTCACCTGTGCGCCGGTCGAGAACGACTGCACCAGGCCGGCGTTGGCGTTGAATCCATTCGAGACCAGGGAGGGCTCGCCGTAAGACTGCAGGTCCAGTTCCGGAGTGGTCTGGTGCATCCAGTTCAATTGCCCGACGAGGGACGGGTCGAAGTTGGGAATCGCGGTTCCAGTGGACTGAGGAATGGTCCCCTGGATGGAGAGATTGGTTTGGGGCTCGCCGAGCGCGCCCAGTTCCAGCGCGCTGGTGGAAACGGTGGTGCCGGTGGTGACGCTGGTGGACGAAGCCGGGTTGGTCACGACGGGGCTGAGCGGTCCGCCCGCGCCGGTTGGAGCTTCGGCGATCTGGAAGGAGAGGCCACGCAGGAGTCCGCCGCCCTGGGCGCGCAGCAGGTCGGTGTCGGCGATGCGGAAGCTGAAGCGGTCGAGCTCTACGTCGAGATTGTTTTCGATGGCGAGGGCCAGGGCGTCGGATTGCGAGAGGTAGAGATTGCCGGCGCGGATCAGGTCGTGCACGCGGGCGGAGTTTTGGAAGTCGGGGGATTGAGACAGAAGACAGGAGACAGAAGTCAGGAGACAGAAGACAGGAGTCAGGAGGCGGAATTTTTGCATTGGATTAGGCGGGACGCTTTTTCGCGGGCAGTGGCACGGGATTCACTTTGGCTCCCTCCTGAACGGTATCGCCAGGATTCACGACCACCTGTTGCCCGGCTTCAAGTCCGGAGAGAACCTCGATTTTATCGCCGTAGTCCCGGCCCAATTGGAGGCGCTGGAAATGCACGATATGGTCGGCGCCGACCACGCCAACCTGGGGCCCGTTGCTACGCACCACCAGCGTATCACCCGGTATGAGCAAAGACGGGTTCCGGCGCGGCGTCGTCAGGTCGACCTGCGCGTACATGCCGGGGAGCAGGAGGCCGCCGGAGTTGGTCACCTGCACTTCGGTGAGCAGGGTGCGGGTGGCGGGGTCGAGCGAGTTGGCTGTGCGCGTGACGGCGCCGGAGAACTGGTGACCCGCCAGATCCACGATGGAGAGGCGCGCTACTTGGCCGACGCGCACGGAATCGGCGTCGGCTTGAGGCACGTTTACGTAAGTGCGTAGACGGTCTGTTTGGGCGATGCGGTAGAGCAGCGTACTGGCTTCAGAGACCAGTGCGCCGACGTCCACGTTGCGCACGGTAATCACGCCCGCGAAGGGCGCGCGCACGCTCTTATAATCTTGCAGCTCGGTCAGGCGCGAGAGGTTGGCCTGCGCCGCGGCAATGTTGCTCCGCGCGGAAGCCACGGCCTTATCCAGCGCCTGGACGTTGGCTTGCGCGGCCACCCACTGCGACTGGTAGGTGTCGTTTTCCTGGCGCGAGACCGCGCCTTTGGCGACCAGATTTTTCCAGCGGTCCGCGGTGACTTTGGCGAGTTGCTCCTGCGCCTGTCCCTGCTGCAGGTTGGCGGTGGCTTGTTCGAGCGCGGCGTGGGACTGGTCCAGGGCGGCGCGGGCCTGATTGACCTGCTGATCCAGTTCCGGCGCTTCGATTTCAGCCAGCAGTTGACCGGACTTCACGCGGTCTCCGATGTCCACGTAGCGGTGCAGGATGTATCCGTTGGCGCGCGCCAGGACGGGCGCTTCGGTGACCGCTTCGATGTTGCCGGGCAGGACCAGCGTACCGGTGGCGGCGGACCGCTCCACGCCGACCACGGTGACGGTGGGCAATTCCAGGGAGGCGGCGCCGGCTTCCGCCACCAGCGTCGCTTCGTTGCGCCGATGGGGAATGTAGCCCTTCAGGAACCCGGCGACGATCAGGACCACGAGCACCAGCGCCAGCAGCCACAGCGACCGGCGCGAGGGCGGAGGCACGGCGGACAGCCCGGGCGTTGTGGCGTGCTGCTGCCCGGCGAGCTTGCTCTTCAAGTCTTCGATTTCAGCGCGCAGGCGCGCCTCGGTATCTTCGGCCACTTTGTATTCCATTTTAGTTTATCGACAGGCCAGCAGGCCTGTCCCACTTAGCCCAGCAGGAGTTCGCCGGCGATATTCTCCTGTTCCTCCTCGGCGATCCTGCGGTCGAAATCGACCGGCGGTTTCTTCTTCAGCAAACTGTAAACGATGGGAACCACAAACAGGGTGGTGACAGTGGCCAGCACCAACCCGCCGATCACGGCGCGGCCCAGAGGGGCATTCTGTTCGCCGCCCTCGCCGAATCCCAGCGCCATGGGCAGCATGCCGATAATCATGGCCAGGGCCGTCATCAGCACCGGGCGGATGCGGGTGTGGCCGGCCGAGAGCGCGGCGGAGCGGGCATCCATGCCTTCCAGCCGCTCATCGTTGGCGAAGACCACCATCAGGATGCTGTTGGCGGTAGCCACGCCGATACACATGATGGTTCCCATCAGCGAGGGCACGCTGAAGCTGGTCTGGGTGATGAACAGCATCCACACGATGCCGGCCAGCGCGCCGGGCAGCGCCATGAGGATGATAAACGGATCCAGCCACGATTGGAAATTGACAGCCATCAGCAAATACACCAGGACCACGGCAAAGATCATACCCAGGCCAAGCCGGTAGAAGGAAGTCTCCATGGTGCGCACCTGGCCGCGCAGATCGAAACTGGTGCCCCGCGGAAGCTTGCCGGAGAACTCCTGCATGATCTTTTCGACCGCGGCGCCCACGCTGCCCAAATCGCGCCGGTCCACATTGGCGTAAACGTCGAATACCGGCTGCACGTTGTAATGGTTGATGATCTCGGGCGCCACGCCGCGCTCGACGCTGGCCAGGTTCGATAGAAGCTGCGGACCGCCGGCCGCCGCGCCGGGATTGCCGTAGGCCGCCGAACTCTGGCTGGGACTCGAACCGACGGCCGAATTCGAGACGCCGGCAGTGCCCGCCGAAGACGTCGCCGTGGTGCTCATGACACCGGCGATGGGCGCCGAGATGGGCGTGCGCATCAGCGCGGCCAGCGAATCCATGCGGTATTGCGGCGTCTGCACGGCCATGAAGTAGCTGACGCCGTTGTTCCAGTTCAGCCATTCGTTGGGCTGCACCTGGCCGCTGGAACTCAGCGAGATCAGCAGGCTGTTGCTCACATCGCGCTGTTGCAGTCCCACTTGGCCGGCCTTGCTGCGATCCACATTGATGCGCAGTTCGGGGTAATCCACCACCTGGTGGATGTGCACGTCGGCGGCGCCTGGAATATGCGAGATGCGCTCGGCCAGCGCCTGGGCGATCTGGTAATTGTGCGGGTCGCGGCCGACCACCTGCAGATCGATAGGCGCGGGCAGGCCGAAGTTCAGGATCTGGTTGGTAATGTTGGCCGCCTCGAAGAAAAACGACATTTCCGGGAATTTCTGTTGCAGGCCTTGCGCAGTTTGACGGTGTACCCCGCGGTGGGGCCGTGGTCCTCGGGTTTCAGTGAGATCAGAATATCGCCGTCGCCGGTTCCCAGCGTGGCGATATCGCCGAAGGCCAGATTAAAGCCGCCGAAGGGAATCCCAATGTTATCGATGATGGTGTCGATCTCGCGCGCCGGAATGACGCGCCGGATCTCATCGTCGATTTTGGAAAAAAGAACTTCGGTCTCTTCGATGCGCGTCCCGGTCGGCGCTATGGCATGCAGGCGCATCTGGCCGGAATCGACGTAAGGGAAGAAATCGCGCCCGGGGAAGACGATCAGCATGAGCGACGCGGCCACGAAGATGCCGAAGCCCGCCAATACCGGGCCGCGGTGGTCCAGGGACCAATGCAGCAGGCCGGCGTAGGAGGACCGCATCATCTCAAATCGCCGGTTAAAGATGTAGTGGATCCGCCAGATGATCCCCTTGCCGCCGGCCGATTCGCCGTGCGCGCCGAGGGCGTAAAGTTTCACCTCCGGCTTAAGCATAAAGTGCACCATGTTAGGGATCAGGGTGCGGGAAAGCAGGTAGGAAGCCAGCATGGCGAAGACCACCGCCAGCGCCAGCGGCGTGAATAGAAATTTCGCCGCGCCAACCAGCAGCAAAACCGGGACGAAG
The DNA here is from genome assembly GCA_963707465.1 of Bryobacterales bacterium. Taxonomy (GTDB): domain Bacteria; phylum Acidobacteriota; class Terriglobia; order Bryobacterales; family Bryobacteraceae; genus Bog-159. The sequence continues at coordinate 293,151 of CAVPQK010000027.1, read as the reverse complement.
ACGATGCAAATGGAAAGCGTGGAAACGAAGGCCGGCGCGGCGATCTGCTGCGCGCCATCCAGCACCGCGCGCACCAGCGGCTTCTTCATGGCCATGTTGCGGTGCGTATTCTCGATTTCCACGGTGGCATCGTCCACCAGGATGCCCACGGCCAGCGCCATGCCGCCCAGGGTCATGACGTTGATGGTTTCGCCGAGCAGGCTCAGTATGGCCAGCGACGTCAGGATGGACAGCGGAATCGAAATGCAGACGATGATGGTGCTAGCGCCAGCTGCCCAGGAATAGCAGGATCATCATGGCCGTGAGAAATGCGGCGATAGCGGCTTCGCGCACGACGCCGTTGATTGCGGCGCGCACGAATAGCGATTGATCGAATAACTGGCGGACGTGCAAATCCGCGGGCAGTCCGGCCAGGATCTGCGGAAGCCGGGCTTTGACCGCGTTCACAATCGAGAGCGTGGACGCCCGGCCGTTGCGCAGCACCGTCATGAGGGCGCCGCGCGTCCCGTTGGTCCGTACGATGCTGGTTTGGACGGCGTACCCGTCGCGCACCTGTGCCACATCCTTGATGTAAACCGTCGCGCCGTTGACCACCCGGATGGGCATATCGTTCAATCCCGCAATTGTCGTGGGACTGCTGTTGACCTTGATCTGATAGTCGATCGGTCCGATCTTGGCGTCGCCCGCCGGCAGGATGATGCTCTGCGCGCTGACGGCGTTGGAGACATCCGTGGCCGAGATGCCTTTGGCGTAAAGCTGGTCCGGATTCAGGTCCACCATGATCTGGCGGAATTTGCCGCCGTAAGGCAGCGGTACCGCGGCGCCCTGCACGGTCGCCAGCTGCGTGCGAATGAAATTGAGGCCCAGATCGAAAATATCCTGTTCGCTGAGAGTTTTGCTTTCAAGGCCCAATTGCAGGATCGGCACGCTGGAGGCGTCGTATTTGAGGATGTTGGGCGGGGTGGTCCCCGGCGGAAAGATTCGCAGGAGCGTTTGAGAAATGGCCGTGACCTGGGCCAGGGCCATGTCGATCTTGACGTTGGGCTGGAAGTAAACGCGGGTGACGGAGACGCCGGAATAGGACTGCGATTCGATGTGCTCGATATCGTTGACCGTGGTGGTCATGGAGCGCTCGAAGATGGTGACCATGCGTTTTTCCATCTCTTCGGGCGACAGGCCCAGATAGGACCAGACGATGCTGACCACCGGGATATCGATGTAGGGGAAGATATCGACCGGCATGGTGACGATGGCGGTCCCGCCGAGGATGGCGATGAGCACCGCCATGACGACGAAGGTATAGGGGCGCCGCAGCGCCAGTCGGACAATCCACATAGGGAAAAAGGGGAAAGCGCCTGGTGGTTATATAGATGACGCAAGGGGACTGGAGGACGTTACCTCGTTGGGGGCGCTGGGTTTGGCGCGACGCGGCGGCGCGCGAGGCTGGCTTACGGTATAATCTCCTCCATGAAACGACTGTCTGTCTTGTTTGCCCTGTGCTCCTCCCTGGCGGTCGCCGAAACCTGGAACGGCACGCTCGTAGACGTGATGTGCAAGAACCAGGATTTGGCGAGCCACACCACCAAGTGCGCGATCGGCTGCTCCAAGAGCGGCTATGGCCTGGTGATGGGTGATGGCAAGTTCGTGAAGTTCGACGAGGCCGGCAACGCCAAGGCTTTGGCCGCCTTGAAAGCCACCAGCAAAGAGAAGGACCTGAAAGCCAAAGTCACCGGAACACTGGACGGCGAGACCGTTCAGGTGGAATCGGTGGAGTTGCAATAGCGCTTGCGGATCTCAACCCAGGCGGGAAACACCTCGGGGTTCTCCAGCCAGACGAGCATCCATTGCGCCATCTCCAGCTTCTGCGCCTTCTTCTCGGGCGAAGTCCTGGGGCTGCGCGCCAGCAAGCGTGCGTGGTCCTTGGCGGCGATCACCTGCCGCCGGCAGTAGCGCGCGCGTTGACGGTTGCCCGCGCGCATGGCCTCCGCATAGACGGCGAGCATCCCGCGCAGGTCGCACTCCAGATCCGCGAACGTTTGCTGGCGGATCCCCGCGTAAGGCTGCGCGAATGGGAGGCCCGTCGCGCGCAGCAGATCGCGCAGGTAACTCTCCGGGACTGGCGCGAGGGCGCGCAACGCGGCCTGCCATTCCGGCTCGCCGATGGCGGTAATCCGCGCTACGGACAGGAAATCCTGCAAGCGCTGTTTGCGGGATTTGGGACGGGTCATGGGGTGCGGACTCCTACGACCGAGGCCGATTGACAATCGGCCTGCAGGTTGCCAACCCGCGCCACAGGCCGCTATGGGTGTACAGTGGAGTGGGTGGATTGATGTTCCGCCACAGAATAGCGAACGACAGGTAATACCAGCCGAGGCCCACGCCGCGGCTTGCGAGGGTGAGACCGAATCGAGCGCCGATGGTCCCGTAGAGGACCAGATAGAGCGCGATCCCCGCCACGGTCCGGAACGTGAATTCCCGGCCCAGAGCCGCTTCGCCATAGAAAGTAGTATCCATGATCTTGGCCGCAGTCGAAGCGAGCGCCAGCCATCCGAGCAGAACCAACGCCGCGATGAGGCCGAGCGCCCCCGGAATTTTGTGTGGGTCCTCACCATCGCCCATGAAATCAGCCTATACTGTCCTATTGGCAAAGGCAAAACGTCAGCGCAAATGAAACGTCGCGTAGTTATCACCGGAATCGGGGCCGTGAGCCCTAATGGAATTGGCAGAGAAGCCTTCTGGGAGGCCAGCCGCAACGGAGTGAGCGGAGTTCGCCGTATCAGCCGCTTCGACCCTTGCGGTTCCCCTGTGCAAGTGGCCGGCGAAGTGGTGGGGTTCGACGAAACCTTATACGTCGATCCCAAAGACCGCCAGCACGTATCGCGGGTGGTGCCGCTGGGCGCCGCGGCCGTGCGGGAGGCGATGCAGGATGCCGGCGTCGACTGCGGATCGTTGACGCGCGAGGAACTGCGCCACATCGGCGTGATCGTGGGGTCGGGCGGCGGGAGCCTGGAATTCACCGAGGAGCAATACCGGCTGTATTATTCCGGCAAGCAGAAGCAGTGCAGCGTGTACGTCATTCCCACATCCACCATCGGCACACTGGCCAGCGAGATTTCCATGCGGTTCGGCTTCCGCGGCATGAGCCACCTCATTTCGACGGGATGCACCTCCTCCACCGACGCGATCGGCTACGCCTACCGCAACATTCAAGCGGGCGTGCTGGACATGATGGTCGCGGGCGGCGTGGATGCGCCGATTGCGCCGCTGATCCTGCGCGGGTTCGTGCTGATGCGCATCATGAGCACGCGCTGGAACTCGGAGCCGGAGCGGGCCTCGCGGCCATTTTCGCGCGACCGCGACGGGTTCGTGATCGCCGAAGGCGCCTGGTTCTTCGTCATGGAGGATATGGAGCGGGCGCGGGCGCGTGGCGCGCATATCTATGGCGAAGTGGCGGGATACGGGTCCACCTGCGAAGCCTTTCACCGGGTGCGCCTGGAGGAGTGCGGCGAAGAGCCGGCGCGCACCATGACGATGGCCATGGAGGAAGGCGGCATCGGACCGGGCGATGTGCAATACGTGAACTATCACGGCACCGCCACGGAATTGAACGACCGCATCGAGACGCGCGCCATGAAGCTGGCTTTCAACGGGCACGCCTACAAGCTGGCGGGATCGTCGCTGAAGAGCCTGATCGGGCATCCGCAGGGCGCCTGCGGCGCGGCCGGCATTGCGGCGACGCTGCTGGCCATGCGGGACGGCGTGGTGCATCCGACCATCAACGTGGAGGAGCCCGACCCGCAGTGCGACCTGGACTACATCCCGGACGTCGCGCGGCGCATGGACATCGAGCACGCGGTGTCCAATTGCATCGCGTTCGGCAGCAAGAATTCGGCGCTGCTGCTCCGACGGGTGTAGGGCTGGCGGTTGAGTGCCGTTCCGATACGCTGGAGCGTTGGGCGATTGCAATATGCAACCTGGAACTGCTGTTCACGATTTCGGAGAACCGCTGGTAGGCATTCCGGCTGGGTCGTGGGTGGCACTCTCCGCCGACGAAACACACGTTGTGGCATACGCGGCGGAGTTGCGTGACGCTATAAGAGAAGCCAACGGAAAGGGGGAGCAGAACCCAATTATCCTGCGCGTTCCGGTGTTGGCTGCGCCATTGGTCCTGTAATCAGATCAGATGTGGCACGCTATCCCTTGCAGTTCGTTTCCGTGCTCCGGTAGCTTACTGGCGGCGGAAGGTGATTTCCGGCGATGGCATGCCCAAACGCCGAAAGGGAGCGCCGGTACGGCCAACCGGAGGTTTTGAGCGCGGAATGTCTAGAGAAACCCAAATGGGCTACCACGTCCCATATCGAGCGCCAGAACGGGAGTCTTGCGCCAGGGGTGCAAGCGCCTTACCCGGCCGACGCATGCCTTCAGTAAGAAGTGGGAGAACCTGAAGGCGGCGTCCGCGCTCCACCTCGCGTATTGCAATTTCTGCCGGATTTCACAGAAGATTCGAGGCTGCTCCGGCGATGGCGGCGGGACTTGCGGCGGATCGGTGGACGCTGGCCGATTTGCTGGCGTGAAGACATATCTGGGTTGCATAAAACAGAAACCAGTAACTTTGTAGGCTTATGGCATGTTATTCTAAAATGGTGGCTACCAGCATTGCCCTCCCCAGCAATCGCTACAGAAGCTCATCGGACAGGTCCATCGCGGTGAACGTCCACCGGAGCGAAAACGGTTGGCGCATTCATGCAATGGTGCCCAAGGGCGTGGACGCCGATGATCGGATGAAATTGCTCATGTGGTTTCAAGATTATCGAAATCAGGTGCGTAAGCTGCATCCGCTCTGGATAACGAGCTTTTATAGCACTGAGTGCGGATATCGTTTGGAGATCCGGTCGACATCCAACCCGAAGGAACTATTGGAAAAAGGCCAAAATCTAAAAGGCATCTGGACCGAAGAGATTTGCAACCGTGGCTGATCCGACTGCCGCTCAACTTCCGCCCGGCGATCCAAAGGAAATCGTCAAGGCTGAACCGGCGGATCTTGAACTACCTCCAGTCGCGCGCCCGTAACAAAGACTCCCGTACAATTCAATCAACAAGTCAATATCTACCAACAGATTCCGCAGACCGCTTGGGACCGCCTTACCGCCGATCAGGTTGTTGAGCTTTCGAAGGTCATCGTTCAGCAGATCGACACGGCGGATAAGCGCCAGTTCGACTACGCCATCAGTCAGGCCAAATCCGAAAACGACGGCAAGAAGTGGGCTATCGCCTGCGGCTCAGCGGTCGCTGTACTTGGCTTTACCGTTACTACGTACCTCGCCATTCATGGCCAGGTGGTTCCAGCGCTCAGTATTTCTCTTCCTCTGGCCACTATTCTCGCCATAATAGTCGGAAAGCGTTTCCTCGATTGAGGCTGGCGTCCCCAAACCGATCTGAGTATTTAGACCACACAACCTTCCGCCGCTACTGCCGCTGGGGTAGTGGTGTCACGTTGTGCAAAATCTTCGCTGGGCGTTGTATGAAAACTTTCTTGCTGACGATATTCTGGCTGGCTATGCTGGTCGCTTTGCCAATGTGGATCGGACAGAATTGCCCGGTGCCCCCGGGGGAGAGGCAACCGTGCTCGTCGTCGCCTTGGTGATCTCGACGGCCGTTGTCGGCGTGCTGGGCTGGGAGAAGGGAAAACGGGAACGCTAGCCCGTGCTACCATCGCCTCATGAATGAAATTCCCGGCGATCTCTGGGAAGCGCTGAAGGTTGTCGCCGTGGGCGTCTTTATGCCCTGGATCGCGGCGGGACTCACCTTGAAATTGCTATGGGACCGCTGGCGTGAAAAACGGCCTCAGTCGGCCTGCTGAATATTTAACCAACACAACCGAACACCACTACCTGCCCATTGGTAGTGGATACATCGTATCCACCACCCTGATCATGTGATAGTATTTTTATACATAGCGGTGAATATTTAACCAATGAACCCCTCGGCAGGCATCGTCGGATATCGCGGCTATAGCGGAGCCGAACTGGCCCGCATACTCGAACGACATCCGCGCGTCACCCCGGTCCTGCTCGAACACCGCGAAGACGCCGCCATCCCGCCCCGGCCTATGGGTTCATCCGGCCCGCGGCGCGCGGCGGGCACTGCGGAAGCCGTGGCGACCGAAGGCATCTCGATCGTCTTCCTGGCCACTCCGCCGGAAGTTTCCATGGAGCTGGCGCCAACTTTGCTGGCCGCCGGCGCCAAAGTCATCGACCTCAGCGGGGCGTTTCGGCTGCGCACGCCCGCCGCCTACTCGCGGTGGTACAAGCACCCTCACACGCAGCCCAAGTGGCTGGCGGAAGCCGCTTACGGGCTGCCGGAATTCTGCCGCGAACGCATCCCCGCGGCGCGGCTGGTGGCCAATCCGGGCTGCTATCCCACCGCCGCCAATCTGGCGATCCGGCCGCTGCTGGAAGCGGGCGTGATAGACCGCGCGGCGGGCATCGTGTGCGACGCGAAATCCGGCGTGAGCGGCGCGGGCCGCAAACCGTCGCTCAAGACCAGCTTCTGCGAAGTCACGGGCAATTTCTCGGCGTATTCGGTGCTGGAGCACCGCCACGTCCCCGAGGTGCTCATGATCTCGGGCCTGGAGGAGCGCGAATTCAGCTTCACCGCGCAGCTCCTGCCGGTCGATCGGGGCATCCTGGAAACGATTTACTTCCGCGCGCAACGGCCCACCAGCGCCGAAGATCTGCTGTCCATCTACGCGCAGCGTTATGCCGGGGAAGCCTTCATCCGGCTCTATCCCGCCGGACACCTGCCGGACCTGCACGGGGTGGCGCACACGAATTATTGCGATATCGGGGCCGCGGTGGACCCCGCCACCGGACGCGCGGTGGTGGTCAGCGCGATCGACAACCTGGTGAAGGGCGCGGCCGGCCAGGCGGTCCAGAATATGAATTTGCTGCTCGGGTATCCGGAGACGGAGGGGCTGCTGTGAGGCTGCTGGTCAAGCTGGGCGGCACGCTGCTGGATGCGGACGCGACGCGCGAGCGGCTGGCGCGGCAGATCGCGGCCATTGCGCGCGATTTCCCCACGGTCGTGGTACACGGCGGCGGCCGGCAGATGACGCGCTACCTCGCGGAGCGCGGCGTGGAAAGCCGGTTCGTCAACGGGCTACGGGTGACCACGCCGGAGGTGCTGGATGCGGTGGTGAAGGTGGTCGCCGGCAGCGTCAATCGCCAGTTGGTCGCCACGCTGAACCATTTCGGCGCGCGCGCCGTCGGGATATCCGGCATCGATGGGGGGATGGTGGAGGCCGAGCCGATGGACCCTGCGCTGGGAAGCGTCGGCCGGATCACGCGCGCCGGCCCGGCGCTGCTCAATGCGCTGCTGGAGGGCGGCTTCCTGCCGGTGGTGGCGTGCGTGGCGGGGGACCGGGAAGGCCATTTGTACAACGTCAACGCGGATCAAATGGCAGCCGCCTGCGCGGTGGCATTCGGCGCGGACCAATTGATTTTCCTCACCGACGTGGAAGGCGTTCTGGACGCGGGCAAATGCGTGCTGCCGCGGCTGACGATGACGCGCACCGAATCGCTCATCGCGGAAGGCGTCGCCACCGGCGGCATGCGGGCCAAGCTGAATGCCGCACACTGCGCGCTGGCCCAAGGCGTGCCACAGGCGCGAATCTGCGCGGGCGCGGCCGAGGGCGTTCTGGAACGAATATTGGCCGGCGAAGAATTGGGCACGCGGCTGACGGTTGAGGAGGTCTGCGCCAGATGATCAGCGGATTGCAGGAAGACGGCATCGTGGAACACGCGGGGCGCGCCTGCGCCTACGACGACGCGGCGGTGAGAAAAGCCGCGATGCACGACATCGGGCCGATTCTGACCCTCATCAACGGCTACGCGGCCAAAGGGATCATGCTGCCGCGCACCGAGTTGGAGGTCTCCGAAGACATCCGCGATTTTTCCGTGATCGTCACGGCCGGACGCCTGGTGGGCTGCGGCGCGCTTCACTTTTATTCGCCGTATATCGCCGAGATCCGATCGCTGGCAGTGGCCGAGGACGCCAAGACGCATGGCATTGGCAGGCGGCTGATCGAAGCACTGGTCCGCGAAGCGTCCGATTACTCGCTGGACGGCGTATTCGCTTTCACCTATGTTGCGGATTTTTTCCGCAAAATGGGATTTCAGGAAGTGGAGCGGGGCGAGCTGCCGCTCAAGGCCTGGAAGGACTGCGTGCGCTGCCCGAAGTTCCAGTGCTGCGACGAGATCGCGGTGATGCGCGTTCTCGGGGCGGATCACTGTAGACATTTTCAACAGTACCGGCAGTACGAAGATTCCCCTTTGGTGCAACTGCCTGTGGCTGTTGGACATCAGCCATCTATCGCCTCGTTAAATACCCTCAAATGAGGGATCTAAGGCCTTCCGGCAAATAATAGGCGCAATTCGAGGAGAAATTCTACGCGAGATGTATTATACTTTGAATCAGGATAAACAAATCCGTAATACTCAAAAGTGAGGAAACATGCGAGCCCAAACGGTTGATGTGAAATCATCGAATGGCCGGGTGCTGTGCTGCACCGTCTTTCGCCCCGGCGGCAAGAAACTGTTGGCGAAGGGACATGTAATCAGCGACGACGACATTCGGGTCCTGGAATCGGAAGGCATGGCATCCATCTGGGTGACCGAGCTGGAAGAAGGCGAGGTAGGCGAAGACGACGCGGTCTGCGCAGTAGCCAGCGAGATGGGCTGCGGCAGCTTCGAAATCCGCCTGGCGGCGGGCGGCCGGGCGAATCTGCAGGCCACCGAGAAATGCTGCGTGCTGGTGGATGACGAACTGCTGAAGCAGATCAACTGCGCGGCCAGCGTGGTGATCGCCACGGCGCTGAATTTCAGCTTCGCCATACCGGGCCAGCGCATCGCCACGGTGAAGAGTGCGCCATTTGCCGTCTCGCGCGAGCAGTTGGATGCCCTGGTCGTGATATTGAAGGAACGCGGACCGATCCTTCAGGCGCGGCCCGTGCGCAACCCCACGGTGGGCGTGTTGTATACCGATCCGCTCAATGGCGACCGCGCGCGGCAGTTGTTCGAGAACATCATGCACCAGCGCCTGGAGCACTTCGGCGTGTCCCCCAGCTTCGCGGTTTCGTGCACGGAGGATGAAGCGTCGGTGGGCCGAAGCCTGCAGCAATTGCTGCGGTCGAAACCGGCGGTAATCATGATCGCGTCCACCACCGCCCCGGCCGGTCCGGAAGACGTGGTGGGGCGGGCCATGGAAAAGGTTGGCGGCCATGTGGAGCGGTTCCTGGCGCCGGTGGAACCGGGCAACCTGCTGCTGCTATCGTATAAGGACGATATCCCCATGATTTCCGCTCCCGGCTGCTTCCGCTCCGCCAAGGCGAATGTGGTAGACTTGATGCTTCCCCCATTACTCGCCCGTTACCGGGTCTCAGGCTGGGAGGTGGGCTGCCTGGGTCACGGGGGTTTACTCGGGTAATTGAGGTCTCCTCCACCCCCGTAGGTTGTAACCTCCGAGCAACCTACAGGTGCTATACGACCGGGCGCCTTAACCAGCGTCCGGTCTTTTTTTTAGAAGGCAGGAGACAGGAGTCAGAAGACAGAATAAAAGCCGCTCACCCGGACATTGTAGGGGCTGTTATTCTGACTCCTGACTCCTGACTCCTGTCTCCCTCTTCCTAGTTCCCTGCCCCGGCTCCCGGGGGCCGGCCTTCCTGACCCTCCCGCCGTGGCGGCTGCGGCTTGGGCAACGGCTTGCGCGGTAGCATCTCATCGCGTGTGGCCGCGTCGTAGACCACCGCGGCCAGGATGGCGGAAGCCTCCATCAGATCGCCGGGCCGCAGATGGTCGAACACGTCCGCGGTGGAGTGGTGCGTCTCGGTTTCATAATCCAAAGGATCCTGAATGAACTGGAAGCCGGGCAACCCCACGGCGTCGAACGACTGGTGGTCCGTTCCGCCCGTATTGCGGATGGTCACGGTATCCGCGCTGTAGTCCTTGAACGGCTCCAGCCACGCCTGGAAGATGGACCGCATCATATCGTTGCCCTGCAGATAGGCGCCGCGGATCTTGCCGGTGCCGTTGTCCAGGTTGAAATAACCGGAGAGCTTGGCGTGCTCCGGCTTAAGCGCCATGGTCTCGCGGTCCGCGAAGTGTTCCTTCACGTAAGCCCGCGATCCGAGCAGTCCTTCTTCTTCGCCGGTCCATAGCGCTACGCGCACCGTGCGCGCCATCTTCAGATCCAGCGTCTTCAGGATGCGCATGGCTTCCAAAACAACCGCGCTGCCGGCGCCGTTATCGGTGGCGCCGGTGCCGCCGGTCCAGGAGTCCAGGTGCGCGCCCAGCATGACCAACTCGTCTTTCTTGCTCGAGCCGGGCAGTTCGCCGGTGACCGTGAAGGAATCCAGGGTGTCCTCCAGGAACTTGTTTTGAATGTCGAACTCCAGCGTGCAGGGAATCTTTTTGTCGACCAGGCGGGCGATGCGGTTGTACTGCGCGGCCTCCAACGCCACCGATGGCGGCGGCACGGCCTTCTTGGGATCATACGATCCGGCGGCGGCGCCGAACACGATGCCGCTCGTGGCCCGATAGCTGGGCGACAGGGTCACCAGCACGCCCTCGTCGACCAGGAACTGGTTCACTTTGTCGCGAAACTTCTCCCGCGCCTCGCGCGCGCCGGGGTTGAACCGCTGCCCGGCGGGTGGTCCGCCCGGGCGCGCCGGCTGTCCGGGAACCAGGGGAATCGGATTGGCGAACGGCGAACGCTCCGAGGGATCGGGCGCCAGCATCTCCTTTTCCAGTTCGGTGTCGGTGAAGCGCTTCAAGTCCGGTTCGGTTTCCGAGACCAGTGGCGCGGGCTCCTCCAACAAAACAATCTTGCCTTTGAGCTTCCCTTTGAACTTGTCGAGATCCGCATCGGTCTTGAGGATGGCCAGAACCGGCTCACCGGAAACCGGGCCGTTCGTTCCCGGCGACCACGGCCGCGCGAATCCGTTGAGTGGCGCAAATTGCGGTTCCTTGAGGCTCCCGCTGAAATGCACACAGGTCCAGCCCTTGCCGAAGGGTCCCCACTTTTCCATGCCGGGATTGGCCAGCCCCCACTCGGTCATGCGCCGGACCGCCCACTCGCCGGCGGCCTTCAGGCCCGGCGAACCGGTCAGCCTGGGGCCGTACACGTCGGACAGGTAAAAAGCGTTTTCCATCACCTTGGAATTCTGGAATTCCTCGGCCTTGATGCGGTTGACGGTGTACAGATCCACCTTCTCTTCCGCCATCAGTAGCGGGGCAAGCAGGAGCAGCCATCCATGTTTCATAATGTTGTCGAGAGTATCACACCGCGCGGGCAGGCCGGAAGGGCCTGTCCTGCCTGAATTGCAGCCTGCCGGACTATAAGCCGGTTTCTGTACCCTTACGGGCGGCAACCATTCATCTTGGCCGGACATTGCTATCCGGCTCTAGCGACCTACCCGAGAGTTCATAGGAGCGGGCCGCTCCTCCTCTCCTATTTGGTCTTGCTCCGCGTGGGGTTTGCCTCGCCGGCCGGATTGCTCCGTCCGCGGTGCGCTCTTACCGCACCATTTCACCCTTACCCGAATTCCGTGCGCTTGCGCGCCCGGCTCGGGCGGTATATTTTCTGTTGCACTTTCCGTAAAGATTCCGTCGCCAGAACCCTTCCCGGCCGTTAGCCGGCACGCTGCCCTGTGGAGACCGGACTTTCCTCCCGTTTTCGGGCGGTTGCCCATCCGGCAGGCTACATCCGCCATTATCCCATTTTGTGTGCGAGAACGCCCATATGTATTGACTAAGCACCGCAAAATGTTGTAGATATGGAAGACTAGGGGTGTATTCTAAGCTTTACGGTTAGTAATCGCAATTGAACAAGTCTCGCAAACACACAGAACTATTGGAGGAGATAGCGATGGTGAAACAACTTGCGGCGATCGGCGCGATCGGTGTATTCTCGACGTGCCTGTTCGCTCAGGGTTTGGCCACAAACCAGACCAAAGAGCAGTGGGAAGAGATTAACTTTGAATTCAATTCTTCCGTCCTTTCCGACGGATATCCGAGCCTTTTGCGGCTCGCCGAGATGTTGGGTCAGCATCACGATTACCACGTGAAGCTGGTCGGAAACACCGACTTCGTGGGGTCCGCGCGGTACAACGATCGCCTGGCGATGCGGCGCGCCGAAACGGTGCGCGACTTCCTGGTGAAATACGGAGCGTCAGCCGACCAGATCTCTCTCGCCGGCGACGGCAAGAACGATCCGGAGGTCAACAACAAGACCAAGGAAGGCCGCTTCATGAACCGGCGCGTGGTCATGACTGTGACCGATGGCCAAGGCAAGACCGTGGCCGCCGGAGGCGTCGCGGACATCATGCCCATCTTGCAGGAGCTGCTCAAGAAACAAGAGGAGTGCTGCACCGCCATCCTCAAGCGCCTCGACAGGCTGGACGAAATTCTGGCCGCACTGCGCGATATGAAAGGCGAGAACGACCGGCTGAAGGGTCAAGTCGCCGAGCTCCAGAATCAGGAAAAAGCGCTGGAGGACAAGGTCAACGGTATACCGAAGCCGCTGACGAAGGAAGAAACCACGGCGGTGGCCGAGAAGGCCGGCACGGACGCTGTGGATGAAGCCCAGAAACGCAACAAGAAGTTCTCGCTATTGGGCCTGGATGTCGGTCCCACCATGGGCGACCGGCCTTCGGGCGACGTGACCATCCAGGGGCGCGGCCAGTTCTTCTCGCCATTTGGCGGCGATGGATCCCACGCGGTCCAGGCGGAAGGCGAGTACCTGCGCTATCCGGGCCGTCAGGAAGGCCAGTTCGACATCGGTCTGGTCAACCGTTGGGACCACCTGGAGGCGGGCTTGTTCTCCAGCTTTAAGTACATCCGGTTTGCCGAATACGAGAACGGCGGCAGCATGGCGCAGGGCGCTTTCCTCCTGGATTATCTGTTCAGCCGCGGCCGTGTCGGTTTCTACGGCACGGAAGGCTTCAAGAATACCGGCGCCCTCACCGAAACTCCGCTGGGCCTGACGTCGTTCCTCGAAACGTACGCGCGCCCCATGAACCAGTTCGGCTTGAACACCCAGGTGGGTGTCTGGGGCGATGCCTGGATTCAAGGCAACTTCGGCTATATTCACAGCCACAGCTCTTCGCCCAATCGCCCGGGCGGCGAGGTCAAATTGGTGCAGCCTTTGAGCAAGGAATTCGCATTCACCGCGCGCCTGGGCCTGAATCCCACGTACTTAACGGCGAAGAACACCGGCGAGCTGACCATCGGGTTGGAATTCGGCAACTTCATGCGCCCGAAGGAATACACGACCTTCTCGCATCCGGTGCCGATGGACGTGCCGCGCATCCGGTATGAGCTGTTGACGCGGCAGGTTGGCCATAGCGCTCCGATTGCCGACGCGGGTCCGCCGCAGATCGGCGTGCCGCCCGGTACCATCACCTTGAACGGCAGCGGCTCCTACAGCCCGGATCACGATGGCCTCAGCTACTCGTGGACCCAGGTAAACGGTCCCACCGTGGCCATCAGCAACGCCAATGCGGCCATCGCCACATTCACCGCGGCGGGATCCACCAGCTACGGCTTCCGCCTGACGGTCACCGATACGTTAACCAGCCTGACCGGGACCGCCACCACCACCGTCACCACGCAGAGAGCGTTACAGGTGGTGCGGTTCTCGGCGACTCCCAGTCAGATCGCCGCGGGACAGTCGTCCACTCTGGCCTGGAACATAACCAACGCCACTTCAGTGACTATCTCGGGCGTCGGCTCGGGTCTCAATGCGGCCGGCACCGCGACGGTGTCGCCGACTACGACCACTACTTACAACCTGACGGCCACCGGACAAGGCGGCCAGACGGTTACCGCGAGCGTCACCGTTACCGTCGGCGCTTCCAAGCCGGCGATCGTACGCTTCGCCGCCTCGCAGTATCACATCAGTTCGGGCGGATCTACGGTCCTGTCCTGGACCACCACGGGCGCCTCCACCGTTAGCATTAGCAGCGGCGTAGGCACCGTCGCGGCGAACGGCAGCCAGACCGTCTCGCCGACCACCACGACCACGTACACTCTGACGGCCACAGGCGCCGATGGAGTGACCTCCGTTACTGCTGCCGTCACCATTACCGTGGGCGGCGGCGCGGTGCCGACCGTGCTGAGCTTCACGGCTCAGCCATCGGTCATCGCCGCGGGCGGATCATCGTCCCTGTGCTGGAACGTGACTAATGCCCAGACCGTCACCATCGCGCCCGGAATCGGGACGGTGAACGCGGTTGCGTGTACCACCGTCACGCCGTCCGCAAGCACCACTTACACCCTGACGGCGACCAACGCCGTTGGCCCGACGCAAGCCACGGCCACTGTAAGCGTGGGCGGCGTCCAGATCCTGACGTTCACGGCCACGCCGGCCTTCTCGCCGGCGCCCGGCGAGCCGGTAGTCCTGTCATGGACGACCCAGAACGCTACTTCGGTAGTCATCTCTGGGAACTTCGTACCCGGCGGGGCGCAGCCCGTTAACGGCAGCCTCACATCGTATCCGACCACCGATACGGTTTATACGCTGACCGCTTATGGACCAGGCGGACCGGTAAGCACGGTCGTAAACGTGCATGTAAGGTAAATCGGCGAGCAGTCAGTACGGCAGCCGGGCGGCTAACCACCGCCCGGCTTTTTTTGTGTCCGCGCGCGCTCTTGACACCAGCGCATTTCCCGTTGTATTCTTCTGTAGGCTACCAAAAGGAGTCATGCCCACGGACAGACCCGACGTCTTACACGGCTCGCTGGCGCTGATGGTCCTGCGGACGCTCGACAGCATGGGCCCGCAACACGGCTGGGGGATCGCGCGCCGCATCGAGCAGACCAGTGGAGACGCGCTGGAGTTGAACCAGGGCTCGCTCTATCCGGCGCTTCTGCGTCTCGAACAAATGGACTGGATCGCCTCCAAGTGGGGCACTTCGGAAAACAACCGGCGGGCCAAGTTCTACTCGATCACGCGCGCGGGCAAGAAACAACTGGCTGCGGAAACCGAAAGCTGGGAGCGCATCTCCGGCATAATCGGCCGCTTTCTGCGGCCTGGCGGCGCCCCGTCATGACCCGTTTGCGAGTCCTGTGGCGCCGGTTGGCCGGAATGCTCTCGCAAGACCGGCGGCAGCGCGACCTGGATGACGAACTCGCCTTCCATCTCCAGATGGAAACCGCCGAACTGATGCGCCGCGGGATGCCGCCGGAGCAGGCGCGCTCGGCGGCCCGACGCCGGTTCGGAGGCATCGCGCGCACTCAGGAAGCCTATCGCGAAACCAGGGGAATTCCCATGATTGAAATGTTTTGGCAGGACGTGCGGTTTGGTTTGAGGATGCTGCGGCGCAATCCGGGCTTCTCCTTGTTGGCGATTCTCTGCCTGACCTTGGGCATCGGCGCCAACGCCACGGTCTTCAGTTGGATCGAAGGCATTCTCTTGCGGCCATTTCCTCTGGTCGCCCATCAGGAGCGCATGATGGCCATCGCGGGAACCAATCGCGGCGAGCCGGGGCACGAGGATGTCTCCTGGCCCGATTACCAGGATTTCGCGAAGAACTGCACGCTCTTCGACGCATTCATCGTGGATCGCATCACCGGCATCGCGCTCAGCGTCGGCGACCGCGCCGAACGTGCTCCCGCCGGCATCGTCTCGTCGAATTACTTCGACGCCCTGGGCGTCCATCCGATTCTGGGCCGGGGCTTTGCGCCGGCCGAGGACATCGGACGCAATGCGCATCCCGTCGCGGTAATCAGCTACAAGGTGTGGCGGGAGCGCTACCACGGCGACCCGGGCATTATCGGGAAGACCCAGATGCTGAACGGCCTGCCGCACACCATCATCGGGGTCGCGCCGGAAGAATTTCACGGCACCTTCGTCGGTTGGGAGATGCAATACTGGCTGCCGCTTTCCATGCAGGAACTGTTCGACCCGGGCGGGTACCAACTGGAGGACCGCGGCGCCCGCTGGATCGAGGGTTTTGTGCGCCTCAAGCCCGGCGTCAGCCGCGAGCGGGCGCAATCGGAGATCTCCGCCGTGGCCAGGCGCCTGGAAGACGCCTATCCGGTCACCAACCGCGGCCGCGGCGTTCAACTTTATCCCCTCTGGCTCACGCCGTTCAACAACGCCCGCACGCTGCTGCCGACGCTCAAAATCTCGCTGGCCGTCGCCATAGCGGTGCTGCTGATTGCTTGCGCCAACGTCAGTAACCTGCTGCTGCTCCGTTCCTTTCGACGGCGGCATGAAATGACCGTGCGTCTGGCCATCGGCTCCGCACGCCGCCGGCTCTTCGCCCAGCTTTTCACGGAAGGATTCATTCTGGCGGCCTTCGCGGCGGCCGGCGGATTCGCCCTGGCCTACGCGTGCCGGAACCTTTTGGTGCTGCTCCTTCCGGCGCGGGGCGGCGTCTCGATGTATCTTCACGGCGAGTTGGATTGGCGCGTGCTGGCGCTGGGCGCCGGAGTTTGCGCCATCTCCACGCTATTGTTCGCGCTGGTCCCGGCCATTCAATCGAGCGACATCGACCTGTCCGGCGCCATGCGGGCCGAGTCCGGCGGCGTGGTGGGCGTAGGCCGGCGGACCATGGTGCGGTCCGGCCTGGTCGAAGTGCAAGTGGCGCTCAGCTTCGTGCTGCTGGTGGGGACCGGTCTTCTGATGCGCAGCCTCCACGCGGTGGAGTCCATCGATCCCGGCTTCTCAACCGCGAACGTGCTGTCAACCTCCATCGACTTTGCCGCGGCGGGATACAACCGCGACCGCATCCGGAACTTTCAGGAACTGCTGATCGATCGCCTGCAATCGCTGGCGGGAGTCCAATCGGCGGCATTCACGGTCCTCCCGCCATTCACCGTGCGCAGCTATCCGTCCGCATCGATCACGGTGGAGGGTTACGAGGCGCCGCCGGATCAGCAGATCAACGTCGATTCCGTCGGCGTGGATCCCTCCTACTTCGCCACCATGGGCATCCCGCTGGTGGAAGGCCGGGCGTTTGCCCGTACCGACACTGCGGCCACTCCCCCGGTCGCCCTCGTCAATGAGCTGATGGCGTCGCGCTACTGGAAGGGCGCCGATCCGGTCGGCCGCCGTTTCCAGGCCAAAGGCCAATGGCTGCAGGTGGTGGGAATTGCGAAGATGTCGAAGTACGCCAACCTTACGGAAATCCCGCGGCCGTTCTACTACACGCCGCTTCTGCAGACCGGCGGCGGGTCCGGGTTAGAGGTGCGTACGGCTCTTCCGCCCGAGACCTTGACCAAGGCCTTGCGCCGCGAGATCCAGAAACTCGATTCCAATCTGATTCTGGGTGAAGTAATCACCATGCGCCAACAAGTGGATCGCACCACCGCGTTCCAGAGATCCGCGCTCGGCATGCTCGGCATGCTCGGTGGATTGGCCCTTCTGCTGGCTGCGATCGGCCTATACGGCGTGATTTCCTACACGGTCTCGCAGCGCATGCGCGAGTTTGGACTGCGCATGGCTTTGGGCGCGGACACCGCGGACCTGCTGCGCGGCGTGATCCGGCACGGATTGACGCTCACCGCCGCCGGCATTCTCCTGGGCATCGTGATGGCCATCACGCTGGCAAAGCTCGTCGCCAGTTTCCTCTACCATGTGAGCCCGCGGGATCCGTTAATCTTTGGAGCGGCGGGCGTGGTCATGGCGATCGCCTCTCTGGGAGCCTGTCTGGTGCCGGCCTGGCGCGCGTCGCGCACCGACCCGGTTAGCGCCCTTCGCTCTTGACGCTGTTGTAACTGCCCCAGACGTGTTCGGAAACGCCGCAGCGAAGGCCTTCCGCACGGGAGTTCCAGCGGTGATGGCGAGAGTTCCAAAGATCGAAGTTGTCGCAGTGGACTCCCATGCAATTCCGGGCAGGCGTACTTTTCGAGCGATGTATCGTCAGGGCGGAAAGGTCCGAAGGTGACAGGGGTAGGTTTCATTATCCCAGCGACGGCTCTGACGCGGGCAGATTATAAACCTATATCGAGCTACCGCGTGCGGCCGCGGTCCCCCGGGCTAGTATTTTGCGTATGTGAGCCCCTTTGGGCGATAGGGGGGATCGGCGACGGCGCGGATATAGGCGATGAGCGCGTCCACGTCCGTCTTTTTCAGTGTGTAAGCGTACGGCGGCATTTCCGGCGACCTATTCAAGGCTGGACCGCCGTGGCCGATGACGGAAGCCAGATCCGCATCGCTCATCGCGTTCAGCACGGGGCCTTCCGTGAAAGCGTGCGCCTTGGCCGTCAGGTTGTCGTGATTGGAGACGCGCTCCGGAGTCGATTCCGGATCGTGACAGCGCGCGCAATAGTAGTCGTTCAGGACGCGTCCAAGCTGTTGTTGATAACCGAGTGCGATTTCGTCCAGACGGAGTTCCACGGGCTTACCCATCTTGTCGCGCGTCGCGGCCACCACCTGGTATCGGCCCGCGCTGCCGCCCAGGGTCACTATTGCGGTGAATTGCCCGTCGGACCCGGTGAGCCCGCTATCCGGCGCGGCCGTGGCTCCGCCCGCGGTGTGAAACTCTACGAAGGCGCCGGCGACCGCGGTTCCCTGTGCGTCATTCACCTGCACGACGACGGGTTGATCCAACGGGGCGCCGATTCCACCTACCTGCTTGCTTCCACCAACTTCGGCGATAGCCGCGCCGAAGGCCTTGGCGGCGGGCGCGGGCGGCTGGGGCGAATGATGGCAGCCGGCCAGGAATATCAGCCCGAATGCGGCGCCTGCGATGCGCGTCATTTCTTGCCCACCTCCTTATCCTGCTTCATTAGATACGCGGTCAGCGCGCGGGCATCCGCATCGCTCATATCGCGCTGCGGTTCGATGGTTCCGGGGCGCAAGGCTTGCGGATTCTTCAGCCAGCGGAAAATCCACGCCGCGTTGAGCCGCGCACCCACTTGGGTAAGCGTGGGGCCGACATAGCCCTTGTCGTTTTGCGGGTCCAGGATATGGCATGACTGGCACGCATATTTCGAATAAAACAACTGCTTGCCCAGCTCCACTTCGGCCGCGGTGAATTTCGCGGCATCCAGCGCATCGCGATCGAAGTCCGGCGTCTGATAAACCGTCAGCACGTAATCGGCGATGGTCTCCGCTTCGGCATCGGTGAGATTGAAGCGCGGCATGCGGCGGATGAGCGCGGGACGCAGGGTGTTGGGGTTCTTCATGAAGCTCACCAGCCAGCGGCGTTGGACCGAGCTGCCTTCCCACGTCAGGTCGGGCGCCATGTCGCCGCCGCGGCCATTGATGCGGTGACAACTGAAGCAGTTCATGTCGGCCATCAACCGGCCTGCCTTTCCGGCGGGCCGATAAGCGGTTTCCACCTTTCCAGCGACGCGCAACGAGGCGGGCAGCGTCCGGGCACGCTCGGTCTGGGCCAACAGGGCGGTGACCAGGGCATCCACCTGCGCCTCGGTGAGCGTGTACTGCGGCATTTTGGAGCCGCTGAAAGTGTGCGGCTGGCGGATCTTGGCCTGCAGATAGTCCGGCAGGGTGTGCGCCACACCCGGCGCAAATACGATCTTGGCCAGCGACTCGCTGCCCACCACGGTCAGGTCCGGGGCGAAGTTGTCCGGCTTCTTGACTCCCTGAATCTCGTGGCAGGAGGCGCAGCCGCGCTCGGTCACGAGCGTTTTTCCATGCGCGATCTGCGCCGGCGTGGCGGGTTCCAGGCGCACATTGGCGAGCAGGTCGGGATCTGTCTTGGCTTCCAGGAATCCGCGCAACGGGGCCAGCATCTTGGGGTCGAACCGGTAATGCGGCATGGCGGTGCCGGGATCGTAGGTCTGGGGATTGCGCAGCCATTCCGCGAGCCATTCCGGCTTCACCTTGGAGCCGACGCGCGTCAGCTCGGGTCCCACGTCGCCGCCCACCAGCATGCCGGCCGCGTTGGTCGTAGCGTGGCAGGACGCGCAGAAAGACTCGCCGTACACGCCTGCGCCGGCCGCGGCATCGCCGGCGGCTCCAGGCTGGAGGGCGGCGCCGGCCGGCAGGTATGGCGTGCTTTGCGCCATCAGGAACGCGGAGATATCGCGCGCATCCTCGTCCGAGAGTTGAAAATTCGGCATGACCGCGGTCGCCGCGTAAGCCTGCGGATTCTTCAGCCAGGCGAACGTCCACTCCCGGGTGGTCTTTTCCGCGATGTGCTGCAGACTGGGTGCGTCCGTGGTGGACTCCAGGCGGCGGCCTTCCGGCGTCTTCAAAACATGGCAGGACACGCAGGCGTAACGAGCCAGCAGTTTGCGTCCCTGATTCAGTTGCGGCGTGCCTGCAAGCGTGTTCCAGTGGCACTGGCCGCACGACGATTCTAGGTAGCGCGCGGGCAGGATGGGCTGCTCCCACGCGAGCGTGCTGCGATGCGCCTCCTCGACATCGGTGGCAACGCCCTGGCCTCGGTGACACATCACGCATCCGAACTCGGCCAGTGAATGGGGAATTGGGGGGTGGGGCCGGAAAGGCTGGGTGGCCACGTCCGCGAGGCTGGCTTCCTTCAAGCCCAGATGGCAGGTGCCGCAGCGATCCGTGACGCCGAGCTCCGGCATCCAGATCTGCTGCAACCCGCCTTGAAAATGCCGCTGCAAAGTGGCCGCTTCGCCTCGCCCGCGAATCAACCGCAGGTACCTTTGTTGATAGCGGGTCCACTCGCGGAAGCGGTCCTTGGCCGGCGCGATGGCTAAGCAGAGCAACAGGATCACGCTCAGCGATCCGAAGGCGCGGGCGCTATCGCCGAAGAAGAATTGCCACCATTTTTGAATCGAGCTTCGCATGCGTTCAACTCCTCCAGGGCCAGACCCACGACCAGCCCGGGCCACGGAAGAACGTGCCGATGATCGTCAGGATGGCGGCCTGCACCAGGAACCACGTCATGATCCAGAAGGAAAGCGGCTTGGAGACCAGCCAGCGCCGGAAACGCGCGGCCGGCCGCGGCGAACCGCCTGCCGCCAAGAGCATGAGGCCTCCGATCGCGAGCGACGGAATCAATACGGCATACACGTGGAATGCCAGCATTAGGGCGCTGAATGCCGCCAGCACTCCAATAAAGATACGCAGGCGCCGTTCGCGGTTGCGCAGCCACACTCCCTCCGATTCGATGTTGATGTCGAAATAAGGGATGACGATCAACGCCGCCACCACCAGTGTGGGAATCACTACGCCGGCCACGAAGGGTGGAAAGTAGTGCAACAGTTCCTGCAAGCCCAGAAAATACCAGGGCGCCTTGGCCGGGTTGGGCGTGTGCATGGGGTCGGCCAACTCTTCGAGTGGCGCATTCCAGATCAGCGAGATCACCACCAGCACGACGGCCAGAATCTCGATGGCCACGGCCGCGCGGAAGAGGCCTTCCGGATACGTCATCACCACCGCGTCGTCGTGGGCTTTCACCTGCGGCGATGTCCGGCGCGTAACGAACGCCACGCGCACCGGCGTGCGGCGCGCGTCGGAATCGAGTTGCGCCGCGAATTTGGGAGGGTTCGGCTCGCTCATTGGGATTCCTTATGGCCGGTGTAGAGGCCGCCGTCCTTGCGAATGCGCCAGAAGTGGATGGCGATGAACAGAATTGCCGCCAGCGGCAGGATCACGCAGTGCAGCACATAGAAGCGCAGCAGCGCGTTGGCGTTGACGGTGTTGCCGCCCAGCATGAGGAAGCGGATCTTTTGACCCAGCACCGGCACCGCGGACATGATGTTCGAACCCACGGTGATGGCCCAGTAGGCTAATTGGTCCCACGGAAGCAGGTAGCCGGTGTAGCTCAGCAACAGCGTGACGATCAACAGGACCACGCCGATCACCCAGTTGAACTCGCGGGGCTTGCGGTACGCGCCCCGATAAAAGACCTTGAACATGTGGGCGAAGACCAGCATCACCATGGTATGCGCCGACCAGCGGTGCAGGTTGCGCAGGAACACGCCGGCCGAGACGACGAACTGCAGGTCTTTCATGTCCGCGTAGGCTTGTGGCACGGAAGGATGGTAGTAGAGCATCAACAGAATTCCGGTGACCACCAGCAGCATGAAAGTGCCGAAGCTGAGCGTCCCCAGGTACCAGGTGACGCTGAATTGGAGCGCGCGCTTCCGGGCTTTTACCGACGCCAGGTGCAGGAAGACGTTCTGTTGAATGGCCATGGAACGGCGCAGATTGCTGGCGCCGCTCCCGCCGCGGAAGACCGAACGCCACACGTGCGTATCGCGGAGATCTGGGAGGGTCATTTATGTCCTCAAATACTGCTTCTGCGGAATGATGGTGGCGCGGTCCACCAGCAGTTCGCCATCGTCGCCGAGCCATACCTTAAGCCAAGGCAGCCCGCGCGGCGCGGGTCCTTCGAGCTTGGCGCCCATCTCGCTGAATTTGCTGCCGTGACAGGGGCAGGCGATGATGCCTCGATCGGCGTTCCATGCCGTGAGACACCCGAGGTGGGTGCAGGTGGCCGACAGGGCGTAGAATCCTTCCGCCCCGTGCACGATGTAGATGCCGGCTTCCAGGTTCTGGGTAACGGAGCCGCGCGGGTAGTTCTCCGGCTTGCCCGCATTGGCGATGGGGGATGGCTCGTAGAGCACGTTGGGCGACAGGTATGAGTATCCGAAGACCGCCGCGCCCGCGCAGGCCACCGTCACCGAACCAACGCCCAGCCTGATGAAAGCTTCGCGCCGGGTAGGTTGAGTTTTGTCGTCTTCTGGCATGTGTGTTCCTCAATTGTGGGGCGGGCAATTTTGCCCGCAGCCGGCTTTCAGCCGGCCCTCCGGGGCCGCCCTCCCATGCTGTACGCCTCCATGGTGATCACGTTCACCGGGCACCGCTCGGCGCACAATCCGCACCGGATGCAGCGCGTTTCGTCCTTAAGCATGGCCGAGCCCGTGATGGCGCCCAATTCCCGGGCAGCCACATCGTCTAATTCCACGCGATAGAGCGGCTCGTTCCGTTGAATCTGTTCCAGCACTTCCGGCGGAAACTCGATCTGCTCCAACGGCACCAGGCGCAAGCATTCTTCGGGGCAGACATCCGCGCAACCGCCGCACAGAATGCACTGCGATCCGTCCGGTTCGTTGCCCTCGAAAACCGTGTTGATCCAGCAGCGCAGGCAGCGGCGGGCCTCCGCCATGGCGGACTGCTCGTCGAATCCGATCTCCACTTCCGTCACGCCCGTGCGGCGCTCCAAGGGCAGCATGGGCACGGGCTGGCGGGACAGGTTCATGTAATCCGCGAACATCTTGTGGTGATCGAGCACCTCGACCACGACTTCGGGCTCCGGATGCGGGCGGCCGGTCAGATACTCATCGATGGCGACGGCGATGCGCTTGCCGTCGCCGACACTATCAATGATCAGGCGCGGGCCGAATACGCAATCTCCACCCGCGAAGACGCCGGGGGCGGAGGTCATGAGCGTCTGGCGGTCGGCGACGATCAGTCCGCGGGGCGATACCTTCACGCCGTCTTCAGGTTTCAGAAAGTCGAGATTGGGCGCCTGGCCGATGGCCAGGATCACGGTGTCGCATGCGATGATGGATTCGCTTCGCTCCTCGAACGCCGGGTTGAACCGGCCGTTCGCATCGAACACATATTTGGTCTGCAATGTTTCGAGGCCAATCACTTTGCCGTTGCGGCCCACGATGCGATGCGGCCCCCGCCCGTCATGCAACAGGATGCCTTCGGTCTCGGCCTCTTCTATTTCTTCCAACGCGGCCGGCATCTCGTGGCGCTTTTCGAGACAGACGATGCCGACCTCCTGCGCGCCCAACCGCAGGGCCGACAGCGAAACGTCCACCATCTCGTGGGCCGCCACCGCGGCCACGTTTTCGTCGGCGGGCTCCGCTCCCTCGGGCGCGCCGCCGTGCTGCCGGAGAACGGCACGAGCCGCCGAACGCGCCACGTCCATGGCCACGTTGCCGCCGCCGATCACCACCACCTTCTTGCCGATGGTGAAACGATAGCCCAGGTTGGCGTTCAGCAGAAACTCGACCGCTTTGTGGACGCCATCCAGATCCACGCCGGGAATCGACAGGTCCCGGCTGCGGTGCGCGCCGACCGCGATGACCACCGCGTCAAAGCCCTGGCTGCGCAGCCCGGCAACGGTAAAGTCGCGGCCCGCCGCGTGATTCAGTTTCAGCGTAATATCGCCGGTTTCCAGAATCTCGCGGACTTGCGCTTCCACCACGCTGCGCGGCAGACGGTATTCGGGAATGCCCAGCATGAGCATTCCGCCGGCCATCGGGGCGGCTTCGAAGATGGTGACCGAGTAACCCATCAGGCCCAGATCGTGCGCCGCCGAGAGACCCACCGGACCGCTGCCCACCACCGCCACGCGGAATGGCTGGGGCGCGGCGCGCTCCCGCATCATTTGCAAAGGATGGCGCGACTCCGGACCGTAGCGCTCGGTGAGCAGGCGCTTGAGGGCGCGAATCTGGATAGGCTTGTCCACAGCCCCGCGGCGGCAGGCCGTTTCGCAGGGATGCGCGCAAACGCGGCCGCAAATGCTGGCCATGGGGTTGGGCTCGCGGGCGTAACGGTAGGCTTCCTCGAAGCGGCCTTCCGCGATGAGCGAAACATAGCGGCCGGCGTTGGTGCCGGCCGGACATGCCATCATGCACGGAAAATTACTGTCGAGCCAGGCGCGGTCCACTTGTTTGTCGCGCAGGCGCGTCAGCATGAAGGTTCCATGGAGGGGCAGTGGGCAAGCCGGCGAACCGCGGCCCGCCCCAAAGCGATGTTCACTTCCCGAGGGAGAAGTCCACCGTTACGTCGCCGCCGACCGTAACGGGCTTGGACTGAGACTTCATACCCTCGTGCCAGGTGGTGAGAGTATAGCTGCCGGCGGGCACGTCCGCGATTTTGAAATTACCGGCGGCGTCTGTTTCGGCGAAATAGGGCGTGGGCGTGACGACGAGGAAGCCGGACATTTCGGGATGGACGTTGCACAGCAATGGCACGACTCCCGGTTTGTCGAACTTGAAATTGCGGGCTTGCCCCTTGGGCCACGTGCCGAGATTATGGCTGTCCTTCTTGTTGCCCGCTATGCTGGGCCAGAATACGTTGTGCGCCACGCTGTCGCTGTTCTGGAAATCCACGGTGGCGCCCACCGGGAGGACCAGCACGTGCGGTTGGAACATAACAGCCTTCTGATCCATAACGAAATGTTTTTCGGGAGCGGGGAAAGTCTTCCCCGGAACGGCGTCGACATAGACGACCGTGATCCCGTTCTTGGCCGTGACTTTACCGGTGATACTGGCCGCCTGGAGGGCGCAGCCGGCAGGGAGGGTCAATAGGAGAGTCGTGAGAAGCGATTTTGTAATATTCATAGTCTGACCTTAGTTTTCCTGAGTCTGAGCTGCGCCCGATCAGAACATGAAGCGGGCGAGCAAGTATATCGAGTTATTTGCGCCGGCATTGCGGCCGGCGCCATCGTAATTCGTCGCCGCGCCATTGAAGCGCAGGTATCCGGTGTATTGGGCGGATAGATCGACGTTCATCACCGGCCACCACGAGAGATTCAGGATGTACCCGTTGCTGCGCGGGTCGCCGGTGGCGCTCCCGGTTACGGGAGCCTGCGCGTAGAACAATGGATCCGGCGTGCCGGTGATGCTGAACCAGCCGCCGGTGAATGAAACACGATTGCCGAAATGGTAGGCGGCGTTAGTTTGAACGGTGTCCAGATGATGTTGCAGGCCGGAAGCTGCGCCCGCCCCGAGGCTCGCATTCAGCGTCGAATCCTCGTGAATATAGGTACCGCGCAACGAGAGGGTGTCGGCGCAGGGCGGGGTCTCGCAAACCGTGCCGCGGGCGATACCGGGCAGACTGCGATCGTATTGAAAGTCTACCGCCGTGTCCGTGTAGGCGTCCATCAGGCCGGTAATGGCGTTCGGCGTCGATTCCATATGGATGCCGTAGGTCCCGACTTCCAGGTAGTTGTTCTTGCTGGGATGTTGCCAGGCGGCGCGCCAGTAGGGAGCCACGCCGCGGATGTTGTAGTTGTAGCCGACGCCGGTCAAAGGCTGCGAACTGCCGACGTGCTCCGAGCGGTAGACAGTAGCTGCCACGTACCAGTGGTTGTTCCAGAGGGCGTAGCCGCCGACGCCGGCAACGTCCTGGGCCAGCGGTCCATTGATCACCGCCGACGCTGCCGGCCCCGGCGCGACGTCAGTCAAAATGAACGGAAATCCCCAGGCCGGCGTGCTGTTCCACAGGTCCTCCAGCGTCGGATTGTTGTTGAGGGTAATGCCGTAATGCAGATCCTTGCCAAAGACAAAGCTGTGGTTGGCATACCGGATGTCGGTATTGTCCATGCTGAAATGGTCGCCCTTGGTGTCGTAGGTGACTTGCAAGAAACTGCCCACGTGAGCCGACCACGCGCCGGCCAGCCAGAGAGAGACGTCCTGGGGAAATTCGAAATTGCCATTTTGAGCGCCGGGCTGTGGCGTGTTGGTGGCGGTAAACGATGTTTCGAACCACGCCGAGAGCGGCAAGCTCGCGAGAATGTCCAGCGGAGCCGATTTCTTGGTTTTTTCCGTGGTGACGGTCGGCACCAGTTTCAGCGTGTATCCGTTGAGCTTGAAATCCCTTCCTTCTTGCGTCAGTTCGGGAGGCGTGGTGTGGCACTTGGCGCAGGCATAACCCGTTTGACGGGCATAACTCGGGACCGCGGAAGCCGGTTGCGAGAACGTAGTCAATAAGACGACGGGAACCGTCATCCCGATCGCCAAGGCTGCGCGTCGGATTGTGTTCGATTTGCGGGGCATGATCATCCTTGAATGCGAGTCCTAGCTTCACCTCTGCCGGTGTCGCAGCCCTGTGCATCTGGGTATCCAAAACATAAATCCTTTGTTTTGACTTCATCCCGTTTCTATGACCAAGGCCGGTGGGGTAAGGGACCCTGATATCCGATAACGCGTTGGGGCAAATGGCGCACCGCAAAACCACCGAATGGTCTCGCGATCCTGAAATGTTGGGTTTTATGGCGCGCCCCACCTAACGCGGCACGAATCGACTTTGGTAAACTCGGATTCAGGCGCGTGCAGGACGCGTCCCGTCCGCGGAAAGGGCCGCGCCCACCTGCTTATTTGAGGCATCGCTGGTTGCCGATCCTCTTTCGCCTGTCAAGCGGACCAGGCATACGAAGGAGGCATCTTGAATCTGGAACAACAGAAGAAGCAGGCCCGCGATCTGTTGCGCGCGCTGCGGGCTGGAAACGCGGACGCTTTCGCCCGGCTGCGGCGCCACCACGCACGCTGGGCGGCGCTGGACGAAAGCGCCGTGCGTCAACTGGTCTCGCTGCACGACGCGCAGTTTGTCCTCGCTCGGGAACAGGGCTTCGCCAGTTGGCCCAAACTGAAGGCCTACGCCGAGCCCTCTTCGGGCCCGCGGCACACCCGGTTGTTCGTCGCGGATGTCGCCTGGATGACAGACCGCGTGCATGGTTTGCTGCGCACACGCGATTCGGCCGGCCCGGCGGCGCTCGAACAAATTCGCGAATGGCACCCGCGTTTTTCCGGCTCGACCGACCAGGAAATCCGGCAAGCTCCCTTCACGGAGGAGGATGCCCGGCTGGTTTACGCCAGGGAGCACGGCTTCGAAACCTGGGACGACCTGACCAGCCGGGTGAACCTGCTCGCCGCGAACCCCGCCACGGCCAACACCGAGCCGTTCATGGCTGCCTTCGCCGCGCTTCGGTCGGGCGATGCGGCCGGCTTCGAAGCTTTGCTGCGCATGAATCCCCGCCTGGCCGGCGAGCGCGGGACCAATGGCAACACGCTGCTGAATCTCGCCGTCAGCTTCGCCGGCAAGCCGGAATGGAAAGGCGGTCTGTCTGCGATAGAGGCGCTGCTGGCGGCCGGTTGCGACGTGAACGAGGCGAACGATCGCGGCTGGACGCCGCTGCATGCGGCCGCCTACGCCAACCAGCCTGAGGCTGCGGCGTTGCTGATCGAAAAAGGCGCCGCCTTGGATGCGGAAGCGCACGGCGCGGGCGGCACTCCCCTGATCGCCGCGCTGTTCTGGGGGCATCGCGAGACCGCCGATCTGTTGGGTCGCCATGGGGTGGCTCCGAACAACCTTCGCGCGGCTGCCGGGCTGGGCATCCCGGAGTTAGTGGAGGCTTGCTTCAACCCCGATGGCACACTCACTCCCGAAGCTTGCGCCGCGCGAGGTTTCTACCGTCCGCATAGCGGTTTTCCGGACTGGCAGCCTTCGACCGATACGCAGGAGGTTCTCGACGAAGCGCTCGTGTGGGCTTCGAAGAGCGGCCGTTTGGCCGTGCTGGAGCGGCTCGTCAGGGCGGGTGCGCGGCTTGACGCCGATCCCTATCGAGGCACGCCTTTGATCTGGGCCGCGGTGTGCAACCGCATGGAAACCGTCGCCTGGCTGTTGGATCACGGCGCGGACATCAATCGGAAAGCCACTTTTGGCGGACCTGCGCACGGCCAGGGAATCACGGCTCTTCACATGGCGGCCCAGAGCGGGCACCTGCCGGTGGTCAATCTCCTGGTCGAACGCGGCGCGGATCGGTCCATCCAAGACGATCTCTATCAGTCGACCGCGGAGGGCGGCGCGGCTTACTTTGGCCGGAACGAGGTGCGCGACTACCTCCGCTCGCTAGGCGTGTAGATTGCCGTCATCGCGTCCGGCGCGTGATAGACTTGGCCATGGGATGATGTCGGCGCCGCTCAAGCCGCTTTCGGCCCTTCTCTCGCAAATCCTGGTCGCCTATACTGTGGAGCTCGATGGCGAATTCGAGCGCCGCATGCTGCAAACCGTGAGCCGTAGCCCGCGCCTCTCGCTGGTCATCTGGCTTAATGTGCTGCGGTTTTTGGCCGATGGACCCGTTTCGGTTCGAACGCTGGCTGCGCGCGCGCTCACAGCCGAGCCTAGCGTCATAGCCGGGCTGGGTTGCCTCGAACGATGGGGCGTGGTCGCGCTGCAGCCCGGAAAGCGCGCCGGTTTCGGCAGCGGCCGAGGCATCCGCGCCGATTGGCCGGTTCGGCTCAGGGCCAGCGGTGAAGCCGCCGTCAGAATCTGGCCCGATCTGATCCCGGAAATCGACGCCCGCTGGTCGAAACGCTTCGGCGACGACGCGACCGAGTTGCGCCGCTCGTTAGAAGCAATCGAGCACCAGATCGACCTCGAATTGCCGCAGGGCTTGCCCGTGGCGATGCTGAAGCTGCCCGAGTTCGGGCCCGGGAAATCGGCTGCGGAAGAGGGCCTGCCGCTGCCGGTGCTGCTTTCCCGAGTCCTGCTGGCGTTCGCGCTCGATTTCGAACGGGAGTCGCAAACGCCGATCTCGCTAGGCGCAAACGCGATCCGCGTTCTCAGTGACGAGCCGATCCCCGAAACGGAGATTCCCAAACGAACCGGCTGCTCGGAAGAGACCGCGGGCATTGGCTGGCAGCACAAGCCGTACATTATCGTTGAAAGAGACCCGGCGCGCGGCCGCGGCCAGTTCGTGCGCTTGTCCGAAGCGGGCATCCAGGCGCAGCAAGCGTATTACAGCCGCACGCGCGATATTGAGGAAAAGTGGAAGAGACGCTTTCGCCCCGCAACGAAAGAAATTCGGGAATCGTTGACGGCTCTGCTGAAAAGAGGCGGACTGTCCGACGGCCTGAAACCGCCTCCCGGAACGACCCGCGCCGGCGCCCAGACACCGGCCCTGGGCCGCGTCGACATTGGACCCGCGGCACGCCGGCGCAAGCGGGACCTGGTCGTTCAGACGGAAGCATTCGTGCGCGATCCGGCCGGCACTCTGCCGCATTATCCGCTGTGGGACATGAACCGCGGCTTCGGTCCGTAGCCCGCACTCGCGCGACCGCGGGAGCCGTCGTCACAATTCCGGCAGATTGAGCTTCCGCATCCATCTTGAGGCGGCACACTCCACCCCAAACGGCCGCTAGTGACTATTCAAAGTTGGCACGGCGCGGAGGGAATAGCAAGGTGAAGTCGGCATAGACCCAAACGTGGGCGTCATCATATAGCTTGCGCAGATCGTCCTTGGCGGCTCCTTTCGGGCCCCACGGCTGTAGGTCGCTGTCCATCTCGGCAAACGAGATCCCGCGTTCCCCTTGGTTCCAAAGCCTGGAAGAACAGACCAATAATCCAGCCAGGATGGCGTGATCGAAGGGCTTCCGGGCGACCTTCGTTAAAGCTAGCTGATTCGCCAAGTCCAGCATTTCGTCGTCGAAGGCAAATACCTTGACGCACGGAAGGCCGGCAACTTCCTTGAGCAACAAGGGAACCGCGCTCAGCCCTTTGTTGATCGCCTGTACGTATCTATCCGCGAGTTGATGCGCTTCTCTGGCCTGCTCATCATTCAATTCGCTACTGGCGTGTGCCCAGCGAATGTACCTATGGATTCCAGGACCATCGACCGGCTGGCACTTCGTCTGGATTGAGTGGCGCGCCTCCGCAAACGACACATTGGGAATGTGCAATATGAACTCGCCGCGTTTTGCCCGTTCAAGTAACGTGACGCCTCAGGCACCTTGTGATGAGCAGGAGCCGCATAGTCGTGGAGCCAGTTTGTCTCGACGAACACGTGGTACATCTTCTGTTCCAGGAATTAACGAGGGTGCGCCGCCCTGACTTCGCCGCTGGCGATTGCCGGCAAAACATAAGCCTGAACGATGTCTTTGAATTGGGGAGGTAACGACGAGGCAGGAAAGTCCGCCAGATCTTCGATCCATTGCTGCACGAAAGCTTCAAACTGCTGTCCCTCGCGAGGCGGATTCTGACGCCATATTCGAGAGCTATCGAACTCCTCCACTCGCTTTACGGACGCCGGCGAAATGCTGGAATAGGAATCTCGATATACCCACCCCTTCTCGGGCGTAATTAACAAACCAAAGGGATACTGCATGGCCACCATGTACCCCTTGAGCGCTTCTTCGGATCGAGGAAGATCGTTCATTGTGACTTTGGCCTCGATGACCATGACCCGGCCATCGGGAGTGGTGATGCGAATGTCTGGCTGAAACGCCATCTGGTTCGCCCCTGATTCAATCTATCAGAACTTGCCGGACCGCTGCCCAGGTCCGGCGTCATCACGCGAGAGTCCGACGGACGGCCTCGTCACGATTCCGGCAGATTGAGCTTCCGCATCAGCCCGGCCCAGCGCGGAGTGGAGCGCAGCTCGCGGCCGTACCAGACCCGCAAATAGATCCCGCCGTAAGGATCGTGCTGGTCGATGGCTTTCGCCAGCCAATCCGCCTCCGCGTCATATTCCCCCAGGGCCCAGTGGTAAAGTGCCAGACCGCGCGGCGCGCCCACGGCATCCCGGTCGAGCTGGGACAGCAGTTCTGCGGCCCGGCGCGTTTCTCCGGTGCGCTTCAGCAGCCCCGCTCGCAATCCGATGCCTTGCGGAACAGCCGCCAGGGCGGAAGCTTTTTCGCAGCTTTCGAGCGCCTGGTCCAAGTCCCCTTGCGCCGTTTGGCAAGCGGCTAGCGCGCCTTGCGCCGCCGGCACGGCCGGATTGAATTCCAGAACTTCGCGGTATCCGGCGACGGCCTCCTGGTCGCGGCCGGCCGCGGCGAGCGAGAGCGCCCGGTACACGCGCAAAGTGAGATTGAGCGGATCGCCTGCGACGGCGAGATCGATCTGCCGCACCGCTTCCGCCGCCCGGCCGGTGGGCAGCAGGTAACCCATGACGTAATAGAAACGCACAAAAACCGGAATCGGATCGCGCGCCATCGCCACGTGAAAGCGCCTTTCCGCTTCTTTCCAGTCGTGCTCCAGGCACGCCGCCACGTAGCCCAACATGGCGTGCCCTTCGGGGAGCCGGGGGTCCAGTTCCAGCGCCGCGCGCGCCAGGGAGCCCATCATGGACAAGGCGTAGTTGGCCGGCAGCGCTCCCGCCAGGGCCATGGCTCCGAAATAGCCTCCGTATTCGCAATGCGCCAGCGCGAATTTCGGATCCAGCGCGATGGCTTGCTCGAAGGATTCCTTAATGCGGGGAAGCAAGTCCGGACGAAAGCTTCCCTGATAGTGCCGCGCCCGCAACAACGCTTCATACGCGGCCAGGTCCGGCTTGTGATGCTGGAACGGCGCGGGCGCCGCGGAAAGCTTCACCTGCAGAGCGGACGCGATAGCCTGCGCGATTTCGTCCTGCAAATCGAACAGGTCCGCCATCTCCCGGTCATAGCGTTGCGACCAGAGATGGTAGCCGTCCGTGGCGTTGATGAGCTGGGCTGTGACGCGGAGGCGATTCCCCGATCGCCGCACGCTGCCTTCGAGAATAGTGGCCACCCCCAACGCGCCGGCGATTTTACGGATGTCCTGCTGCTGGCCGCGGAACGCGAATGCCGATGTGCGCGCGGTCACCTTCAGCCCCGGAATCTGCGCCAGGAAGTTGATAATCTCCTCGGCCAGCCCGTCGCTGAAGTATTCGTTTTCCCGGTCCCCGCCCATGTTGGCGAACGGCAGCACGGCGATGGATGGCATGCGCTCCACGGGCGAACCGGCCCCCGTGGTGGCGGCCAGCAGCGCGTCCTTCACCTGCGCCATCCGCTGGAACCGGTCGCCGGGCGATTTGCGCAGGCAATGCGTGACAATGGCTTCCACCGCCGGCGGAGCCTCCAGCGCTGCGGGCTCGTCGCGCACGATGGCCGCCATGACGGCGATGGCGGAATCGCCGGTGAAGGCGCGGCGTCCGCTCAACATTTCGTAAAGCACCGCTCCAAACGAGAAAATATCCGAGCGCGCATCCACGGGCTTGCCCTCGGCCTGCTCGGGAGACATGTAGGCAGCGGTGCCCAGGATGGCGCCAGGCCGGGTCATGCCGATGGTGGCGGTCGCGTCGGCTTCCGCGCCGTGACCGGCGGCGTGGGTCATCAGCGCGATCCCGAAATCGAGCAGCTTGATGCCGGACGCCGTCACCAGGATGTTGGCTGGTTTCAGGTCGCGGTGCGTAATGCCCTTGGCGTGCGCCGCGTCCAGCGCGCCGGCGATTTGGCCGGCGTACTCCAGCGCCCGCTCCACCGAAAGCGGACCTTGGAGTGGAGCGCCGTCGATGTACTCCATCACGATGTAGTCCGGACCGACATCGTAAATCTGGCAGATGTGGGGATGATTGAGCGACGCAATAGCCTGCGCCTCGCGCTCGAAACGTTCGCTGAACTGGCCGGCGGAGACTTTGATCGCTACGTCGCGCTTCAAACGCGGGTCTCTGGCCCGGTACACCTCACCCATCCCTCCCGCGCCAATCAGCGCACAGATTTCATAAGGGCCGAGTGCTGTGCCTGGAGCGAGCGGCATGCGGGAATCAGCTAAGTTTAACCCGCTTGCAGGACAGAGGCCGATCTGCGGCGACCTTAAATTTACCGGGCACGAAAATTTTATTTTGCCCGTTTCGTGGGTGCATTCTTCCTGAAAAACTCATCCAGATGCGTAGCCTCGAATACAACGACGGTCCCGTCACAATTCAGCGCGAAGTAATGGGCTCCCGGATTCAGGAGGTATGCCTTTCCGCAAACCAGGACGGGCGGCGCCAGCTTGTTGATCCAGTCTTTAGGCGGCACACCGTAGGTGACCACGCCGCTTGTACTGCCGGCGGTAATCGGATTTTTCGGTTCTGTGTCCCACACGAGCTCGTTGTCGTGCATATTGTCCCAGCGATAAACGGAGATCGAGCTGAGGGAAACGCCGCCGGCCTGCGGGCATTCGTCTCCGTTCGACAGGCAAAGCTCGACGGTGCCGCCCTTTTTGGCGGCCGCCAGATGCCAGGAGGAACTCTGGCAGCTCGCCAAAGAGAGTGCCAGGCAGCACGTAGGCAATAATGAAAAGGCGATGTAAGTGTTTTTGGCCTGCATGAGGTCCCCTGTCCCTTGCGGGAACGATGAATGAATTCTGCGGGACAAATCTCCCGCAACTCCAGGCGAAATCGGCGGCCCGCAGCTGACCTCGTTCGGCTATGAAAGACTCCGCGTGCACGATTTTATCACCGTGCGCGGCGCGCCTACCACTTCGGAGGCGCGATGCCGCTCTCCGCGTAATACGGACCAAGAACAGGCAACTGTGCATCTGACCAATAGCGGCTACAATTGAAGCAGCAGACCCATTATGCAGGTGTTCATTTCATATGGGAATGTCGAAGATCAGGTCACGGCGCTTCGCCTTCAGGCACTGGGCGCGGTGAACGGCCTGACCGTATACGTGCCGCCAGCCCACACCCGTCAAGGCGTCGCGGCACTTCTTGATCCGGAGGCAAGCCGAAAGCTCCATCGGGCCGAAGTCGTTCTGGGGGTCGTCGGCACCGGTCTGACGGAAGCCTGTCGCCAAGAACTCAACGCCGGTCTGGCGCTCCACAAGAATATGATTGTGATGGTGCATCCCGAGTTCGCGCAACTTCAATCGTACTTTGGGCCGAATCTCGTAGTGGTCGATCCTGCTAATCCGGATCAAGCTGAGCATGGCATCGTGCAGTATTTGAAGGCTCTCGATGCTCAGCAGACGGCAAAGACTGCGCTGTTGGCGATGGGGACCTTGGCTCTTGGCTTGCTTTTGCTGGCGCCGGCGGATCGCAGCCGAGATTAATGCGGTCCCGCCGCTGCACGATTGATAGTTCCTGCATCATCGCCCTGGACCATCTTCAACTGGTGCCCCAGCTCAGCATGCTCTTTTCACCTGTCCTCGTTCCGAAGGCTGTTCGCAACGAACTATTTAAGCGCCGCACGACCAAGGACCGCCTGCAATTCATCTTGACTCGGAGTGCGGGATCGGGGAGAGGTTGAAGCAGTTGTGCAGGCGTCGCAGGTCGGCGCCGCCGTGATTGTCGACGATCGTTGGGGCCGGGATCTGGCCACGCGCTTCGATCTTGATTTTCACGGTACCGTGTGGGTCCTTCAACAGCTCTACCAACTCGGATTGCTCTCCTCACCGCTGGGAAGCTGCTTTAAGTTACTACGAAGCCGGGGCGTTCGCCTGCCCTGGGAAACGGTAAACGAATTATTGGTTAGCGCTGGCGAGGAGCCGCTCAAGACGTAACTCCATTTCCTGTTTCCGGCAGTCCACCTCATGTTCGGATCACAACGGGCGTTCTGGGACGCATCGGCCCGCCTGTGGCCGTATAAGTCGGCAACTCGGAGAAAGCATCCCTTTCCGTACCCCAGATACTCCTGTGAAGTTTCCTGGCTTAGGTTAGCGCTCACGAGTTGGGCGGACCCGCCGCTAAGCGCCGCTAATGGACCAACGACGCAGTTTGCACGCGTCGGGCCGTTATAATGTATCAGCAGGAGGGGATGTGGCCGTAGGATCGATCGAGATGTCGCCGCACATCACGCAACTGCTGATCGCCTGGGGCGGCGGCGACCTAAAGGCCATGGAACGGCTGGCGCCCGTGCTACAACAGGAGTTGCATCGGGTAGCGTCCGCCCGCCTGGCAGCCGAAGGGCGCGGGCATATCCTGCAAACTACCGCCCTGGTGAACGAGACCTACCTGCGGCTGATCGACTGGAAGAACGTGCGCTGGCAGAATCGCGCCCAATTCTTCGCCATGGCCTCGCAGATGATGCGCCACATCCTGGTGGACTATGCCCGCGTGCAACATCGCGAAAAGCGGGGCGGCAGTGCTATGCACGTCTCCTTGTCCCAGGCCGAAGGCGTTCCGCTCGAAACCTCGGCCGATCTGGTGGCGCTCGACCAAGCCTTGCAGACACTGGAATCGTTCGCGCCGCGCCAGGGCCGCATCGTGGAATTGCGTTTTTTTGGCGGCTTGAGCCTGGAAGAAACGGCGGAAGTACTCGAAGTGTCGGTGGGAACCGTGAGGCGGGACTGGAGCCTGGCGCGAGCGTGGCTGTATCGCGAGCTCAACCGCAAGACGCCATGACCCCGCAGCGTTTCGAGCGCGTGCGCGAGATTTATCACGCGGCCCTGGACCGGCCATCCGATCAGCGCGCCGTCTTTTTGGAGCAAGTCTGTTCAGACGATGCGGGCTTGCGGCAGGAAGTCCTGTCCCTGCTGGCGGCCAAGTCGCAGGCCGGAACATTCATGGCCACCGTTCCCGGAGCCGATACCCAGCCGGCCAGGCCCGCGGGGGCGCCGATTACCGGCTGCGTGCTCGGCTCGTACGAAATTCTGTCCCCGCTGGGCGCCGGGGGTATGGGTGAAGTTTATCTGGCCCTCGACCAGCGGCTGGAACGCAGTGTAGCCATCAAATTGCTCCCCAACGGCCACCGGCTGGATTCCGATCTCGTCCGGCGCTTCGAGCGGGAAGCCCGCGCGGCTTCCGCGCTGAATCATCCGAATATCATCACGATTTACGATATCGGAACTTGCGACGCGGGCCGCTACATTGTCATGGAACTCGTGGAAGGCCAGACCCTGCGCGAAATCCTGGACGCCGGTCCGGTTTCGGCATCGCTGGCTCCGGTGGGCGGACAGATCGCCAAGGCGCTGGCCGTGGCGCATGCGGCCGGGATTGTGCATCGGGATATCAAGCCCGCCAACATCATGGTGCGCAAAGACGGATACGTGAAAATCCTGGATTTCGGGCTGGCGCGACTGGCGCGCGAAGCCGAAGGCCCCAGGGCGCTCGACGTCTCGACGCCAGGCCAGGTACTAGGGACGGTCGCCTATATGTCTCCGGAACAGGTGCGCGGCGAGAACGTAGCGGCCTCCTCCGACGTGTTTTCGCTCGGCATCATTTTCTATGAAATGGCCACGGGCCGGCATCCGTTCGACGCCGACTCCCTGATGGCCATGCTGCATGCCATTCATTCGCGAGCGCCGGTTCTGCCCCGTACCTTGAACCCGCACATTCCACCACCCTTCGAAGCGCTCATCCTGGCCATGCTGCACAAAGATGCGTCGCTGCGGCCCACGGCGGCGGAGGTGGATGCGGCGCTGGCCGGCTCCGGTACCGGCAGCCCTCCGCAGGAACCTGGAGCGCGGCGGTTGCACAATCTGCCGCCGCAAAGAACCCCGCTTATCGGGCGGCGCGCGGAACGCTCGGCATTGCAACCTCTTCTGCTCGATCCTGAAATCCGGCTGATCACCCTGACCGGTCCGGGAGGCACCGGGAAAACCCGGCTGGCGCTGCAGGCCGCCAGCGATACGGTCGACAGTTTTCCGGGCGGAATTCGATTCGTGAATCTGGCGCCCCTCATCGATCCGAAGCTGGTGGTCTCCGCTATCGCCCAAGGCCTGGGTATTCGCGAAGCGCCAGGGCATCCGCTCATCGAACTGGTCAAGGAACACCTGGCCGGACTTGGCCGGATGTTGCTCGTTTTGGATAACTTCGAGCAGGTTGCGGCCGCCGCGGCGGATGTTTCGGAGATTCTGGATGGATGCCCTGGGGCCAAGGCCCTGGTCACCAGCCGAACGGCGCTGCGTGTCTATGGCGAGCGGGAGTTTTCGGTACCGCCCCTGCCGCTGCCGGAATCCGATGCGCCGCTTTCACCGGGCCGCCTGCTGGATTTTCCGTCCATTGCGTTGTTCGTGCAGCGGGCCACGGCCGTAAAGCCCGATTTCTCCCTGACCATGCAGAACGCCGACGCCATCGTCCAGATCTGCCGGCGTTTGGATGGTCTGCCGCTGGCCATCGAACTGGCCGCCGCCCGGGTCAAGGTTCTCCCACCCGCGGGTTTGTTGGCCCGGATCGCCAGCCGGCTGGAACTGCTGACCGGTGGCGCGCGCGACCTGCCCGAACGCCAGCGCACGCTGCGGCGCGCCATCGACTGGAGTCACGATCTGTTGACGCCGGCGGAACAGAAGCTCTTCCGCCGCCTCTCTGTTCTTGTGGGTGGCTGCACGCTGGAAGCGGCCGAAGCCGTCTGCAACGCAGAAGAGGATTTGGAGATCGATGTGCTCGACGTCGTCACCTCGCTGGTGGACAAGAGCCTGCTGAGCCAGATGGGACCCGGAGATGCAGAGCCGCGCTTCATCATGCTGGAGACCATCCGCGAGTACGGCAGAGAACGGCTGGATCAAAGCGGCGAGATCGAGAGCATCAGGCGGGCCCATGCGGCTTATTGCCTGGTATTGGCGGAAGAGGGAACGGCGGAGATGGCCGCCGCCGAGCGGGAGGCCTGGCTGGGCCGCTGCGACGCCGAGCACGATAATTTTCGCGCCGCCATTGAATACCTTATTGAGTCGGGCAATGCCGAGTGGGGGCTGCGCCTCGGTGGCGCGCTCTTTGGGTTCTGGGAGACCCGCGAACACCTGACCGAAGGGCGCCGCGCGCTGAATGCGCTGCTGGGCATACCCGGGGCAAATCCCGTGAGTCCCTGCCGCGCCCGGGCTCTGTACGGGGCAGGGATCCTGGCGGATGCCCAACTCGATTCCGATTCGGGCAGGGAGCTGATGAATCTCTGCCTTGAAATACAAGTTCGGCTGGGAGACAAACAGGGGATTGCCACGCTGGAAAGCGCTCTGGCAGTCGGCTGGAATAAAGCCGGACAATGTGACCGCGCGCGATCGCACATCGAGCGGGCGCTGGCGCTGTGGAAAGATCTGGGCTCCGGCAAGTTTGTTCTAGGCCTCAGTAACCTGGCCAACATCGCCATGAAACAGGGCGATTATGCCGTTGCCCGAACGGCTTACGCATCGACCTTGGAGGCGTTCCGTTCCGCGCGCGACTTCCGCGGTATGGCTGTCGCGCTGACCGGCTTGGGCGACGTCGCCGCAGCCCAGGGCGACTTGACCGAGGCGCGCCGTCTCTATGCGGAGAGCTTGAAGGAATTTCAGCGGATCGGAGATCTTTGGGGGGTGGCTGGGGTGCTCCGCGATCTCGGGGATCTGGCCTGCCGCGGCGGCGACCATCTCCATGCCGCGGCGTTGTACAAGGACGCTCTGGCTATTTTTCACAAACTGGGGCACCGGCGCGGCATGGCCGTGGTGCTCGAGCACCTGGCCGCCTGCGCCAGTTATGACCATCGTCCCGGTTGCGCGCTGCAATTGGCGGGCGCGGCGGCTGTCATGCGGGAAAAACTGGGAATCTCGCTGTCGCCGGCAGAGCAGGAAGAGCTCGATCGGACCATCAGCCGCGCCAGTGAAAACTTGCCCGCGGCCGAACAGACCAAGGCCTGGGCCGAGGGCCGCGCGATGACCGCCGACCAGGTGCTGGAGTTTGTGCAGCGCGGCTGAAGTCTGCCGCCCGCGCCGGCGAAGGCGATAGCCCGGCGTGAGCTTTCTGTGTTCGTAGCCAGTTGGCTTTGGAGCCAGCTTGCCCTCCCGGGTAAACGCTACGGCGTTTTCGGGGACCTATTTCTGTATCCGGCAAATGTGAGCGCTCTTCGAGTTACATCGCCACCTGCAAGCCTTCAGGATAAACGCATGACGTTATCATGAATCCTGGAGGCCACAATGTCTTATGTTTGCTTCAACAGGATCGCAATCGCTGGCCCGCGGTCCAAGGTGCTCGGGTTCCGCAACGATGCGCACCGGCGGTTATCGCCGGCTCTTAAGGAAGCAATTGGCGAGCCTTACGTGGCATTCTCGCTCGAGCGCCTCTTCCGCAAGAATCGCTTGTCAATACCCTCGCCGGATGGTATCCCGTTCGATGCCTTTCGGCTCGGCAACGACATCGTGGGCGGTCATTACTTCACATCGCGTCTGCCTGTGGCGAAATGGCATGGCTACGCACGTATCGAATACAGCGTTGAAGTTAAGAATTATAGTACCGACGGGAGCAATTTCCTCTCAGATTTGCGGCCGCCCGCGGCGCATTCATGTGCATGGTGGTCTCCTCCTGACAGCGACGGTCTGCGTCCAGGCTGGTTCGGCCGCAATGGCAGCCCGCTGCGGCGGAAACC
Organism: Bryobacterales bacterium; assembly: GCA_963707465.1. GTDB lineage: Bacteria > Acidobacteriota > Terriglobia > Bryobacterales > Bryobacteraceae > Bog-159. The sequence goes on along the minus strand of CAVPQK010000027.1, from coordinate 253,411 downwards.
GGTGCGTTGCGTGCCCTGGCGTCGCCGGATTAACTAACTGCGCGGAATAGTTGTGGCCCGTTTGTGCGTTGATCACCCGAGTGTAGTCGCCAAGGGGCGGGCTGATCCAGGCCGTCCCTTGGCAGCATACCCGAGCGATTACAGGCCGCACTCAGGCTCAATTCCGAGCGTCGTTAACAGCACGACTGAGCCTCTGCTTGCAGCCGAGGTATCGTTCGGTCGTTTGAATCGAGACGTGCCCGAGCAGGACTGAATTTGGTCGAGTTCTCCGCTGGCAAGGTGGCATAAGCGAGCGCAGGTCCGACGTAGGTCATGCGGCGCCAGCTTCTCGATTCCCGCGCGGCTGGCCGCTTCCTTTACGACCTCCCACAGCACCTTGGGGTCATGCCGTCGCCCCACACGCTGCCGGACTTATTGATCGAACGGAACACCGTGCCCTCGGTGATTCCACCAGCAGCGCTTCAGACGTCAACGGCGGCCTTGACCCATTGCGGAATCGGAACTGTCCGGATGTGTCCCGCCTTGCCCTTCAGGTCTGCGATCACCCAATGCTCCTCGCGAACCTGGATGGAATCCATCGCCAAAGACAGAAGTTCGCAGCGGCGGAGACCGCACCCGATGAGCACCGCCAGAATGGCGTGGTTCCGTCTTCCCCGCAGTGTGGCGATGTCCGACCGTTCCAGCAGGAGCTTGCCCTGGGCGGGAGTGAGCCAGTTGCCCACGCGGACGCCAAGACGCCGGACTCCTTTGACTCGGCGTATTCCCGCTCCCAGCTCCGGGCTCAGCAATCCCGAGTCGCACGCCTCATAAGCCACGCGGCGTACCGCCGCCAGACGCAGATTGATGGTGTTTGGAGCGTACCCTTTCTGCTCCAAGTGAATCCGGTATCTCAGGACCACCGTGCGATTGAAGGCCAGGCGCGGCTCGGAGCAATACCACTCGACGAAGTCGTTGATGGCATGGTCGTACGTTCGTTGCCCGCTCACGGATGTGAGGGTATTGAGGACAGCGGATTTGGCTTGTTCGAGATCGGGCAGTGCACCCCGTTATGGCGCCGCGAACGCGTAGAATAAAGAGAGGAGACGGTCATGGACATAACGCTGCCGGCGGATTTGACAAAACAGGTCGAGCAGGAACTCGTTAACGGCCACTATCGAAGCCGTGACGAACTGATCGAACAGGCGGTCCGGCACTTCTTCGACGAGCGCCAGCGTGGCGAGCAGCGGCTCGATGCGCTGCGGAGAATTGGTCAGGCCGTTGATCAGGCGGGCCTCTATGAGCGTGTATTGATTCCCGGCCAGGAATGACGGGTACGCCGCTCGTCGTCCTCGACGCCTGCGTCCTCGCCAACTTCTCTTTATGCGATACGCTCTTGAGGCTCGCCGAACCACCGCGCCTTTTCGAGCCGAAGTGGTCAGAGGAGATCATTCGGGAAACAACCCGCACGTTGGAATCAAAGCTCGGGTGGCCGAGTTCTCTGGCCGCTCATCTCGAAGCTGAATTGCGCGCCCACTTCGGCGAAGCGTGGATCAGCGGTTACGAGCCGCTGATTCCTCAGATGGCGAATGATGAAAAGGATCGCCATGTGAATCCTGACTCTGAACCTCCGCCACTTTAGACCAGAGCACCTGAAACCGTGGGGTATCCGAGCACTACACCCGCAATCGTTCCTGAGCGAAATCTTCCGAGAAGAACAGATGCTCGTGATGAAGAAACTGGAGCAGCAGGCAGCCGACCGCGGTCGTAGCTTGCGTCAGCTTCTCAATATCCTGAGCGCGACAGTACCCGAATTCGCGGCGTTGGTTTCCAGCACAATCACCGCAGAATAGAACTTATTTCGCGCTAATCGGCGGATTACTCCTCTGTAGTCGCGCAGCGTTTACCGATCCCGCGGCCCCCGCCCGAGGCCCTGCATATCCTCGGCCGTTTCCATATCGTCGCGAAAATGAACAAGGCCCTCAACGAAGTCGGGTGCCGGAGAATCGCGCCGCATGGCGAGCGAAGGCCGGACACCGCTGCTGAAGAACCCGCGCTGGCTCCCGCCTGAGCCGGAATCAACCCACGATTTCTTCTGAGGAGTCAAATTTTCTCGGGGTTCAGAAGCCGCCGCACCGCCGACACCCGGTTGGCCGGCAGGCCGGCGCGCCGCGCATGCTCGCGAACCTTCTCTTCATCGTTCGCGAAGTATACGCAATAAATCTTATCGTCGGTGACGTAGCTGTGCAGCCACTGAATACTGGAGCCTAATTCCTTCAGCACCGCCAGCGACCGAAGTGAGACTTCCCGAATCTGGTCCTCCGTCAGGTTCCCTGCGCCGGGCACCTCGCGTTCGATGACGTACTCGGGCATCGAGCCCCTCCTCGACAGAGAATACCATCATCCCCACCTTGGCTGCTCGTCCGGGTTGATGCCCAGGGTCAATTTCGCCAGCAGTTCGTGCGTCAGGAAGCTATTAGCCGGATGAATGCGGCCCAATCGAGCGTCCCGGAAGACTCGCTCCAACCCGGAAGCACGAAAAATCCCGAAACCGCCCGCCAGTTCCATGGCCATATCGACCACGCGCCAGGAGCTCTCCACCGCGCGATATTTTGCCGCGACCACGCGCACTAACAATCCGCCCACCTTTTCGGGGTCGGTGTTATCCGCCCAGTCGCGCGCGGCCCTATCCAGCAGCGCCTCCGCCGTTTCCAGCTCGATTACCATTTCGGCGATAGAGTGCTGCACTTCGGCATGGTACGACATGGGGCGCGACATGCCGATCGACCGCTTCTTCTTCACGGTTTCGACGGTGCGATCCATGGCGTATCGCGCCAGCCCATAGTAGACGTTGCCGAACCCCATCAGGGCCCAAACAAAAATGGAAGCCACGAAGGCGTCCAGCCCCGCCGCCCCCGCGGGCACCACCCGTGCGATGTAGCGGTCGGGCACGAAGCACCCTTCGAGAATCGTATCGTCGCTGCGCGTCGCGCGCATGCCCATTACATCCCACGTTTCCTCGATCCGGTATCCCGGCGTATCGCGCGGCATAAATGCATGCACCACCTTCGGCGCCGCCGGATCGCTGGTATCCATGGCATGGAAACCAAGCCGGGTCCAGACCGGCGACAGGCTGCCGAAATGTTTGTGCCCGTAGAAACGATAGCCGCCATCGGCCCGTTCCGCCTTGGTTGTGGAGAGCAGCACTGGGATGTCGTTGCCGCTTTCGGCGTGGCCGGCGGCGAACACTTCTCCGGCTGCGCCTTGCCGGAGCATCCACTCGAGCGTGTGATCGCCCGCGCGGCGCAGATCGGCGGCCAAACCCATCCAGTACAAGTGCATGTTCAGCCCCAGCGCGGTGGCGGGCGCATAGTATGCCAGGCGGCGCTGCTCCCGGCAGACCTCCGGCAGCCTCATTCCCCACCCGCCCAGCTCGGACGGTATGGGCATCAATAAATATCCCGCAGCCCGGAGTTCCTCGAAATCTTCGGTGAAGAACCGGTTCTCCCGGTCGTAAATCGGAGCGCGCTCCGCGCACCTTTGGAACAGAGCTTCGGACGTCATCTGAGTAGCAGCTTGCATCGCATCCTCCCGAGGGCCGGCTAGAAAGTCCAGCCTCTAATTATAAAGGCGCTTTTTCGCGGCGGGAGTGCTAATTGCTTCTCGAGGGAGTCTGTTATTTCCTCACGCGGGGCCGGTGGCGCGTGGCCCAATGCCACTTACTTTTCTCAACTGCGAAGACCGGCATAAATTGTGGGGCGGTCCCCCTGGACCGCGGCCGACGCCCTCGTCGGCCACAAGAGGGGTCCGGGCAGGATTCCAGGTCCTGACTAAACTAAGCGACATTGGGCGCTACAAGACTGCGGGGACCTCTCCCGCGTTTAGAGGTTTGCCGTGCGGGAGCGCTTCGGGCACTGCCGCAAATCTGGCTACGGCATCGAACAGGGGTTTGAAATCGCGGGAAAGATTGCCCATCAGGCAATCCGTCAGGTCGCCCTTCAGGCTCGGGAACTCGGTGATGAACTCCCGGAAGCTGAACGCCTGGTTGTAGAAGGCATAGACCAGCTTGCGCATGGCCTCAATGCTTTGGCAAAACTGTGCGCCATAATCCGCGAAGCGGGATGCGGAAACGTCGCCGTCGGTCAGCGCGGCATCTACGGCATCGCCCGCGAGTTCGCCACTACGCAGCGCCAACACCACGCCCGACGAGAATACCGGGTCCAGAAAGCCGAAGGCATCGCCCGCCAGCACGAGTCCATCGGCAGCGCAGTGGCGCGAGCGGTATGAGTATTCTCCGGTCACGCGATAGGGGCCGAACTGCCGGCCGGGGGCCAGATGGTTTTTGATCCAGGCATTCTTCTCCACTTCGCGGTGAAAGATGGTGGCCGGATCGCGCGTGTCCTGGTACAGATACTCCCTTTCGGCCACGATGCCGACGCTCATTTCGTCATTGGCCAGCGGAATGTACCAAAACCAGCCCTTGCCCGGAAGGTAGGCGATGGTGGTCGCCCCTTCGTCGATGCCGGGGTCGCGCTGCGCGCCTTTGTAGTAAGTCCATAGGGCGATCTTATTCAGGACGGCATCGCGCACCTTCCACCCGTTGCGGGTCACCGCGAAGGCCTCGCGGCCCGTGGCGTCGATGGTGACCGGCGCGCGGAATTCGCGCGTATCGCCCTCTTTGTCCACTGCCCTGACCCCGGTCACCGCATCATCCTGCTGAATCAGCTCGCGAACCGTGATCTCTTCGATCACCTCCGCGCCCCTCTCCCGCGAGTTGTCCAGCAAAAGTTGATCAAACTCGCTGCGCAGCACCTGCCAGGTGGCGGCGGCTTCGTGCGCGAGCTGCTGCGAAAAATAGAAAGGCACCGAAGCCCGTCCGCTCATGCCCACGAACTGCACGCTATGCTTGCGGACGAAAGGCGAGGTCTTCATGCGGTCCAGCACGCCGATGCGTTCGAGCGTGTAGTAGCCGTAGGGCAGCAGAGACTCGCCGATGTGATAGCGCGGAAACTTCTCCTTCTCCAGGACCACCACGCGCCGGCCTTTGGCGGCGAGCACGGCGGCCGCCGTCGAACCGGCCGGTCCGCCTCCAATCACAATGACATCATGGGTTTGCATATTTCTAATCGTCGAGCGGCAAGCTCATCGCCGCGGCGGCAACATCAGTTTCCAGTCTACCAATCGCCGGGTAATGGCTGCGCACCCAAGCCAGTCCGGCGAAAGCGCATACCATCGCGATGGCCAAGACAGACCAGTAAGCCTTGGCTCCGGACTGAATGACCAACGCGCCGAACAACGAAGTCAGCAGGCCTCCCAGCCGCCCGATGGTCGCCGCATACGCGACTCCCGTGGCGCGTATGCTGGTGGGGTACACGTGCGCGGCCAGCGCGTACATGGAGGTCTGCACAGCGTTGGCCAGCAGACCGTTGATCCCCAGGCAGGTGATCAGCAGGACGTGATCGCCATGCGCCTGAATCGGAACCACCAGCAGCGCCAACGCGCTCCCGGCACAAGCCAGCGCGCCGGAAAGCAGCGGCCTGCGCGACCCCAACAGGGTCACCAGCGCGGCCCACAGCAACACACCCAGCACACCGCCGAAATTGTAGACGGCCAACCCGGCGCTGGCTGTGGCGACACTGAGTCCCTGCGCGGTCAGCATCGCCGGCAGCCAACCGAAGATCAGGTAAACGGATCCGAGGCTGCAGAAAAAGGCGACCCAAAGGCCCGTGGTATCGCGGGCCAGGCCGGATCTGAATAACCTCCGCACCGAAGCGTGTTCCGCGCCATCGTGTTCAGCGCGGTCTTCAAACCGAGACCCGGCCGGTACGGCATGACCCATGCTGCCCAGCAGAGTGACGAGCCGCGGCCACATCGCCGGCCGGCGCGCCAGGAATCGCGGCGATTCCGGCAGAAGCGCCATCAGGCCCAGCGCCAGCAGCAGCGGCAAAACGCCGCCGATCGAATAGAGGCCCCGCCACCCAAATCGCGGCAGCACCCAGGCGGCCAGCAAACCGCCCAGCATGCCGCCCAGCGGGAAGCAAACCAGCGTGAGCTTCACCGCCATGGCGCGCCGGCGCAGGGGCGCAAACTCCGCCGTCAGGGCGCTGGCGTTCGGCAGGGCGCCGCCAGTGCCCATACCGGTTACGAAACGTAATATGGTCAGTCCCGCTAACCCGTGGACCATGGCGGTGGCGATGGTGGCCAGGCCGAAAGTCGCCACGCAACCGATCAGCGCCATCCGCCTGCCGAAACGATCGCCGGCATAGCCCGCCAGCAGACTGCCCACTGCCATCCCCGCCAGTCCGACCGCCAGCACCGGACCGAAATCGCCGCGGGCTACGTGCCATTCCCGGATCAGCGAGGGGATCGCAAAGCCGAGGATCTGAATGTCGAAACCATCGAAGATGACCGCCAGCGCCGCGAGCGCGGTCAGCAGTTTCTGATAGGTCGACCAGGAACTGCGATCGAGCAGTGCCGCGACATCGAAGGTCTGGCTGGTTGCGGGCATTGGGGCATTGTACCTAAAGTAGTGCGATTTCGCACCATGTTGACACACCCAAGACCGGACTAAAACAAATCGAGATCGCGGCTGCTGACGACTTTCCCGGAGTAACCTTGGTGGATCTCCTTCACCAGATCCACTCCTTCCCTGGGTCCGAAGTACATCTGGTGGTACAGAACCAGCAGCTTCGGCTTCGACCGCGAGGCGATCGCCGCCAGTTCGGTAGTGGATGTGTGAAAGGTAGTGTGATACTTTTGCACCGGCGGAGGAAACCGGGCCAGGCGGGCAGCGGAGTAGACCTCATGCACCAGGACGTCGCAGCCCTGGCAAGCTTCTTCGATGGCGGGACACGGGGCGGTGTCCCCCGATATGACAATGGTGCGGCCGCCCGCCTCGATCGCGTAACCGAACGCCTGCGGCCACGAGCCATGCAGCACGGGGATGGCGCGCACCGAGATGTGCGCGTCGCCATACACGCGTCCCGCGGAGATTTCGTGCACGTTAACCCGCAGGTTTTCGAGATCCAGATGCTCCAGCCCGTGGGTGCGGATCTCGATGTCGTCGTGATACGCCTGCTGGAGATGCTCCGTCATGGCCGCCGTGCCTTTCGGCCCATAGACCTCCAGCGGCTGGCGGCGCCCGACCACCCAGGAAGTCAGCATCACGTCGGCATACCCTAAGGTATGATCGGAATGCAAGTGCGTCAGGAAAAGTCTCGTCAGATTCGCCGCTAGCAGCTCCGGCATGCGATACCGCTCGGCGGCTTCTTCGGCGCGGCGGACCACTCCCGCGCCCGCGTCAAAAAGGTAAGCCTGTCCGCCGGCCACCACCGCCACGGCCGGGCCGGAACTCTGCGCATCCGGTATAGGCGTGCCGGAACCGAGAATGATCACGCTGGCTGATTCGGCCGGAAACATGAGACGCGGCACACCGGCGAGCGCCCACAGGACAAGAGATCCTCGGCGGAGCAGCGATCGACGGTGGATGAGCGGCAAGGTGTAGAATATCATCTTTGCCGTCAGGCGACGATTACGGAGACTTCCCAAATTGGCAACTTCCATCGCGGCCGCGGCTTCCACGGGCAGTCTCGACCCGGGCCGCTGGCGTTCTCTAGCCGTGGTGTTGTCGGCCTCCTTTCTGGTCACCCTCGACTTTTTTGTCGTGAATGTTTCGATCCCCTCGATTCGTGCCAGCCTGCACGCTTCGTTTGCCGACCTGCAACTGGTCATCGCCAGCTACGGGCTTACCTATTCCGTTCTTCTGATCACCGGCGGCCGGCTGGGCGATATTTACGGGCGCAAGCGCATGTTCCTTTGCGGAATCGCCGGATTTACCTCGGCTTCGCTTCTGTGCGGGCTGGCGCCCAGTCCCGCTTTCCTGATTACGAGCCGCGCCCTCCAGGGAAGCATGGCCGCCATGTTGTTGCCGCAAGTCCTCTCGTTGATCCAGGTGACCTTCCCGGTGCATGAGCGAGCCACCGCGTTCGGCTTTTTCGGCATGGTGGTGGGCACCGCATCCTTCTCCGGAAATGTGCTGGGCGGTCTGCTGGTCAGCGCCAATGTTTTCGGATGGGGCTGGCGGCCCATCTTCCTGATTAATCTGCCTATCGGCGCGATCGCCATACTGGCGGCCAGGCGAACGATTCGGGAATCGCGTTCGCCGAAGGCGCGCCGCCTGGACCTGGGAGGCGTGGCGTTGATGACCGCGTCGCTGTCTTTGTTGCTCTATCCGCTGGTCAAGGGACGCGAAGCCGGGTGGCCCGCATGGACGTATGTGTGCGCGGCGGCGTCGGTCCTGCTGCTGGCGCTGTTTGTGCGCTACGAACAAGGCGTCACCCGGCGCGGCGGATCGCCGCTGGTGGAGCTTTCGCTATTCCATGATCGCGCCTTCGTGATCGGCCTCTTCAGCGCGGTATGTTTCTTCAGCACCACGGCTTCCTTTTTTTTGATCTCGACGATCTTCCTGCAGAACGGCCTCGGTTACAGCGCCCGCGACGCGGGGCTGACGTTCGGTTCCTTTGCCGTTGCCTTTCTGTGCAGTTCCCTGGCTTCGGTTCGCGTGCAGCCGAAGCTCGGCAGCCGGATCATCAATGCGGGTGCGGCCCTCATGATGTGCGGCTTGGCCGCCTTGCTGTGGATGGCGCGCGCTCACGGCGCGGCGTTGACGGGCTTGGAACTCGCGCCCGCCTTGATGATCTACGGCACCGGGCAAGGCTTCGTGATGCCCACGCTGGTCAGCACCATCCTCATCAATATCAAGGGCCATGACGCCGGATCGGCCTCCGGTGTATTAACCACCGTCCAACAGTGCTCTTTCGCGATAGGGGTGGCCGCCATCGGAACCGTCTTCTTCAGCGCGCTGGGCGGCCGGACTGGCGCGGATGTTTTTGTGCACGCGCTTTCCAAGGCCTTTACGGTGAATATCTGCCTGCTCGGCGCCACGTTCCTGCTGATTCTGCAAATCCCGCGCAACCCCGTCAAAGGCACCCGAGTTTAGTCCAGTACACACACCTAATCCCCGGAAGTGTGACATAATACACGAATTGTGAAGAAGCTAATCATCCCTGCGCTTGTTCTCGGTCTGGCTGCCTTCGCGGCGGACCCCGAGCCGCTGACCGTTACCCTGGTCCCGAATCTCCCTTCGCCGCAGAAGGTCGGCACAATCGTCACCATGCTGCCGCGGCTGGCGCATGCGACCCGCGCCACTTATGTCGCCCAATACAGCGTGAGCGTCGACGGCGGCGCATTCCACATGATCCGCGATTTCAGCCAGGATATGGAGCTTATCTGGTCGCCGGAGCTCTACGAACACGAAGCGCGCGTGCGTGTGACGGTGCGGGACAACGACACCATGAAAACGGCCGCGGCGGAATTGCCGTTCCGGATTGTTTCCCGCGTCGGCGACGGGCGGCCGGTGATCACGCCGACGGCGCATCCGCTGGTGGCTCTGCTGAGCGCGCCGCCTTGCCCCGCTGGGAGCCAGTTCCGCGTGGAGTTTCGCAAAGTGGGAGATTCGTTTTCGAGCCACACCTCGGCCGAACCTTGCCGCCCCGGCCGCAGCAGCAACGTCTACGTAGCCGGGATGCGCGCCGATACCGATTATCAAATGCGGCCCGAGACGCTCGGCGGGGCCATGGAATCGGGCGCCTGGATTCCCTTCCATACCGGCCTGCTGGACGGCCGCTTCCCGCCGGTGACCATTCCCACGCCGCGCGTCGGCGGCGCCCGCAGCGCCGACCAATTGCTGGTGAGCAGCATGGCGGCGGAGAATGTCCATAATCAGGCTACGGATCTGGAGGGCAATGTGGTCTGGACCATGGCTTCGGAGGGCTTCCTGACCCGCATCCTCGCTGGCGGCCGGTTCCTGGTGTTGGCTGAGGCGGCCAATTCGCAGAACGACATCAAGCGCTGGCAGGCGGTGCGGGAGCTGGATCTGCTGGGCAACACCCTGCGTGAAACGAATGCCAGCCGCGTGGCGGAGCAGTTGGCCAGCCGCGGCATCCGTTCCAAATGCATGAAGGACGGCGAGCAGTGCGTTTCGGGATTTCATCACGAGGCCATCCGCCTGCCTAACGGCCACACGCTGGTCATGGCCGGCCTGGAGCGCATGTTTCCAGATGGCGCCCAAGGATCCAAGGACCCGGTGGATGTGATGGGAGACCTGATCATCGACCTGGACCCGGACTTTCAGGTGGCCTGGGTCTGGAACTCCTTCGACCACATGGATGTGAATCGCAAGTCGTTGGGCGACGAGAAATGCAAGCTCGGCCCCGGTAGCGACGGCTGTGCGTCGGTCTTCCTCGCCGCTACGGCCAATGGCTGGCTGCACAGCAATGCCTTGAACTACATTCCCGGCAGCGGCGACCTTCTGATCTCGATTCCGGAGCAGGATTGGGTGGTGAAGATCGATTACAAGGATGGCAAAGGGACCGGCAAAGTGCTTTGGCGGCTGGGATTGGATGGAGACTTTAAGGCCAAATCGGACGACCCCTACCCCTGGTTCTCTTACCAGCATGATGTAGGATTCGATCCCCCCGGATCGAATCGCCTGATCGTTTTCGACGACGGGGCGCGGCGGAAGAAGAAGTTTCCGAAGTCCAACAACCGCGGCCAGGTATGGGAGTTGGATGAGCATGCCATGACCGCCACCCTGGTAGTGAACGCCGACCTGGGGGTCTATTCGGTGGCGGTCGGGTCCGCGCAATCGCTCTCCGGCGGCGGGTTCAGTTTCGAATCCGGCATGGTCAACCCGGCCGCTGTTTCCAGCCGCGCCACCGAGGTCGGACCGGACGGCAAGATCGTCTACGCGCAGCAGTCTGACGGCGCCGGCACTTATCGCAGTTTCCGGGTGCCGGATCTCTACACCCCTCCACGTAAGTAAGGCACACCGGGCGATGCGGAAGCTTGCACTTGCGGCTCTCATGATGGCGGGACTCACGGCGGCGCCGAGAGAGGTTTCGTTCCCTACCGCGGACGGTGGAGTCGTCTCGGCCGATCTCTACGGCACGGGAGATCGGGGCGTGGTGCTGGGCCACGGCGCGCGCTTCGACAAAGGCAGTTGGGGGAAGCAGGCGGAGGTTCTGGCGAAGGCCGGCTTCCGCGTCCTGGCCATCGATTTTCGCGGCTATGGGCAGTCGCGCGGCCCAGATAAGTCCGCGCCCGGCAGCGGAGAGAAGTACGAAGATATTCTGGCGGCGGTCCGGTACCTGCGGGAAAACGGCGCCAAGACCATCAGCGTGATTGGCGCCAGCATGGGAGGCGGCGCGGCGGGTACAGCGGCGATCCACGCGCGCCCCGGCGAAATCGACCGCCTCATTCTGCTGGCTGCCGTGCCGGTGGCGCAGCCCGAGCGGCTTAGCGGCTCGAAGCTATTCGTCGTCAGCCGGGGGGATGGGCTCGCCGCCAACGTCAGGGAGCAATTCGAAAAGGCGCCGGAGCCCAAAGAACTGATGATGCTGGAGGGCTCGGCTCACGCGCAGTTCCTCTTCCAGACCGATCAAGGGGAGCGCCTGATGAAGAAGATTCTGGAGTTCTTGTCGGAGAGCAAAACAGAGGCGGGAAAGAAATGACGGCGACGGAAGTGATCTGGCCCGGCAAGACCCGGGAGCTACAGACCCTGCACCTCGATTCCACGATTTGGAACGAGTTTAAGTTTCGGGATGGCGATATGATCATCTCGACTTACGGCAAGTCCGGCACGACCTGGATGCAGCAGATCATTTCCCAGATGCTCTTCGCGGGCGACACCGAGATGGACACCCAGGCGATGTCTCCGTGGGTCGACTATGTGATTCCTCCGAAAGCGGTGAAACTCGCCGCCCTGGAGGCCCAGACGCACCGGCGCTTCGTGAAGACGCATCTGCCGGTGGACGCCCTGGTGTACTCGCCGAAGGCCAAATATATTTACATCGGACGCGATGGCCGCGACGTCTTGTGGAGTTTCTACAACCACCATTCGTCGGGCACCGAAGCCATGTACAACGGGCTGAATAACCGGCCCGGCCGGGTTGGCCCTCCCCTCGAGCCTCCGCCGTCTGACATTCGCGAATACTGGCACGCCTGGTTCGAAAGGGAAGGATACCCGTATTGGCCGTTCTGGGAGAACATTCGCAGTTGGTGGGCGATCCGCCATCTCCCGAATATTCTGATGGTGCACTTCGACGTTCTGCGCAAGCAGTTGCCGGTCGAGATGCGGCGCATCGCCCGGTTTCTGGATGTTCCGATCGACGAGGCTAAGTGGGAAACCATCGTCGAGCACTGCACTTTCGAATGGATGCGGGAGCACGGCGAAAAAATCGTTCCCTTGCGCGGAGCGCTGTGGGTGGGCGGAACGAAAACCTTCATCAACAAGGGCACCAACGGACGGTGGCGAGAAACCCTCACCGCGGCGGAATCGGCGGAATACGAGGCCAGAGCGCTAGCCGAATTGGGGCCCGAGTGTGCCCGCTGGCTGGCGACCGGCGAGGGCGTGGAGAGAGACGCGTAATTCTGCCCGCAGCCCGTATCCCGTTACTGCTTGTCCCAAACCATCGTTGCATTGTACGCCTTGCCATCGGCGTTCGTACCTTTGATGGTGTTGGTCATTGTCTTGCCATCCTTCGAGACGACGCTCCGCGCCGTGACGCTGTACTTTCCCTCCTTCTTCTTTGCGCTGTAAGTGAAGGTATTGGCATTCACCTGCTTGATGCAGATCGTGTCATAGGGCGCACCGGTTACTGGCGATTCGCTGCCATCATACTTGGCGACGTAGCTGGAAGTAATCGCTGCGCCGCCAGCCTGCTCTCCGGTAGTGGTCACCTTAATCCCGCCGTCAGATGTCTCCCGTGTGGTACTGAGACTCTTGACCGGAGTGGATGGGCTGAACTTCGATTTCTCCATATTCAGCTTCCACGTCCCAAGCGAGTTGTCAGCCGCAAACGCAGCCATTGTTGTAGCCACGACACCGATGGTGATTTGGGTCAATATTCTTCGCAATTTGAGTATCCTTTCAGCCGGGATTCTGTCTTCGAACGCAAGTTAATAGTGTACATCCAACCGCCTCTCCTTTTGTGGCGTTCTAATTCTTGGGTGTCGAGTCCAGCTTGAGCGCCACGCGGCGGCGTACGGGCTCTTTCTGCTCGGCCGGACAGACCTCGCCCATGCCGCCTTCGCCGATCTTCTGCGGCAGGTGATAGCGCCCGATCAGGGCGCCGGTTGCGTCGGCGGGTGAGAGGGCCCGGGTGGCATCCGGTTGGTGCTACACTTCCAGCCACTTGAAGTTCCCGGAAGCAAGTCCATGTGTCCGCTGATGAACACCGATCCCGCCTCTGCCTTCGGTGCCGAAGTGCCCGGACTGCAGCCTTGACGCCGATCCCGATGCGGTCATGGTTTGGCGCCCGCTTGCAATAATAATGCGCTCACGTCGGCGTGTTTTGCTTCCCTCGCCGCTTTGAGCGCCGTCCCGCCGTGGATGTCCCTGGCGTTGACCTCGGCTCCCTTAGCATGCAGACCCGCACTACTTCCAGGCGGGAGAATCTTGAGGGCGACATCGCGGCCGAGCCGCGTATCGCGGGCGCGATAGACCTCGCCCATGCCGCCCGCGCCGATGGGCGAAAGGACCTCCTAGGGGCCGAGTTTGTCGCCTACGGATAAAGGCATTGGAAGCGGTTCAACTCAGTTTAGCGGATCTCCAAAGGGTGGATTGTGAACTCGCCACCCGCGGGCACTTTCACCAAGGACCGCTGGCCGTCGCGCATACCGAACCTTGGCGGCGAAGTATTGGGGATATCTCATGAGTGAGCACCTGATCCAACGCTACTTCGCCGGGTGACACGTCGAAGCCGCAACAGCAGATGGGGACGAAGCTTTAGCCACAAGGAGCGCAAGCTGGGCGCATCGAGAAACGCCAACAGGTACTGTGGGCACGCGGTGGCCAGTGACAAATGCCGCCAGCGATCGTCAAACGGCCGTATGCGCCGGAAGTGATGGGCGTGCCAGGCGAGGCTCTCGGAGACTCCGAGCGGGCAAGGTTTCAGGAGCAAGCGGTACTCATGGCGTTCCCATCCCGCCGCGGCCCGGATCAGGCGCTCGGACATATCCGGCGGAACCGGCGCCCCAAACCTCACCCGCAACAACTCCAGCGCATCGGCCAGGCGGAACGACATTTGGGCCCACCCGGCGAGCTGCCGGATGCGCTCCCAGTCCATCGGCTCACGTAGAATTGTGAGGGCATCGGCGATCCAACGGATCTTTCGTGTCCAGTCCCATTGCAGGCCATGGACGCACACGTGAAATAACTGGTCCGATGGCGATGGCGCCAGCATGCTGTGGCTTCCGCAGCATACGGCTTCCGCCCCTTCCCAAAACGACCGCGTTACTTCGGGAGAGTAGCAGCGGCTCACCGGCCGCCAATGCAGGTCGAGGTTCGAGTCCGGCCCGCGGAAGAATTGGCAGGCGTGGCGGACACGCGCCTGGCGGACGATGGCATCGGCGGTGTCGTCTTCCTCGGCCCGATACCCCGTGAGACTTAGCACCCCAATGGCGCGTTCCAGATCCGCGGGGTGAACGAGGATATCCAGATCGGTCATGGAGCGAAGCCCCAGGTCGCGATAGTGCCGCACCGCGAGGGCTGCGCCCTTGAGCGCCATCCATCGGATTCCTTGTTCTCCGAAGCGGGCGGCCATCGCCGAAAGCTCCGCCATGCGCTCGCGATTACGGTTCCAGGTGGTGAAATAGGCCTGCTTGCCAAGGTGCACAACGTGGTTCTGCGCCTCCGGCCAACGCCGATAGACCAGCGGTAACAAAGCCATCGCGGCGGGGCCGCATTCCGTGCCGGCCAATTCACGGGAACAACGGTCGAGAGCCGCGCCGGCGGCCTCCTCGGGAGCAAAACATGCCCGTAGCAGTTGTTCCTCAAACGGAGTTGGCCAAGCCGGATTCATCCCAGGGCGGCGAGCAGGTCCATCACATGTTCGGACGCTTCCGCCGCCTCGCCGCGAACACCGGCGTAGCAGATCGCGGAACTTGCGGCGGATCGCAGGCAGCCCAGGATCTCCGGGCAGTCGGCCATCGCCCGCGGCGTGTTCTTCAGGAGCACCAGGAGTGCCTCGCTCTGCGGGATGCGGCCGACCCTCCATTGCTCCTCCGGCGCCCATTCCACGGAGAGGATCAACCGTACGGTAGCCGGCGAATCGGCGGTAGCGGCATTCCACGCCGATGCCAGCGTGGGCTGCCGGGATCCACTTCCATCGCGTATCATGAGCGGGCGCGGATACGCATGCACTCGGCCCTCGGCATCCAGCAGCGCGTATTCGTCGGAGTAATACACCGCGCCTCTCTTAAGCAGCTCCGTTACGAGCGTCGTCTTGCCGGCATGGCTCGCCCCGGGCAGCAGCGCCGCGCAACCATTCCAGGCGACCACACCCGAATGGATCGCCACCATGTCCCGCAAGCCACGCGTCACCGCTTCGTCCGTCAAGCTCTGTAAGAGGTCGAAGATAGCGGGCAGCCCGTCATCGGACGCGATCAAACGGTCGCCCGCCTGCGCCGAAAACCCGTTCCCCTCGGGATTTCGCGACACCCGAAAGACCAGGTCGGCCGCCTCCGGATCGGGTGTGCTTCGCGGCAGCCAGGGAAGCAGACATCGATCGAAATAGTTATGAGCGCGCTGGCAGTCCGTCAGCACCGCGATGCGGCGGCCGAACGCCGAAATCCCGAGGGCCGAAGGAACTACCATCGCCCTCGCTACGTGCACTCATAGGTAACTAAGCTCGATCCGGTCGCCACTTCGCTCCCGGTCGTCACAATAATGGTAAGTTGGGTGGGGCTGGGTACCACTGGAAACGTGCCCTCGCCTGAAATCCCAACGTAAAAACTGACAGTCAGGGAAGTCGCACTGGTTACGCTGACGGTGTTCACCATGATCATCGGCGGACTGAAACTAACCACGGAATTGCTCGCGAAATGCGTGTTCAGGCCGGTGATCGTGACGCCTTCATATGAATCATCACAACCTACAGACGTCTGACTAATGCTCGCAATCGTCGCAACACCGGATCCCGCTGACTGCGCGAAAACGCGCTGCTCGGCCGCCGTTAACGACAGAACGACAGGCAGGGCGACTCCCGCCACTTTCAATAATTGCCGTCGCGAGGCGTTCCGCAGCTCTTGCGTCGCGCCGGACGAGGTGACCAGGCCCGCCCGTTCCAACTCGGCCACGGCCTCCAAAGCCATCTCAACTGTTACCGCCGGGCCGAGACGCAGGCGCATCATGTCGGACAACACCGCGAGTGTCACTGGCTTCTGACAAAATTCAAACGCGGCAGCCGCGGTGCCGTTCAGGGCATACACCGCATTCGTGGCACGATCAAAGATCGCCCAGGAGCCGTCGGGTAGTTTCTCAGGTACGTAGCCCTTAGCAGCCGTCTGCTGGATTACCATTTGTGGAATCTCCATTTGGTGCTCTCCCTAAGACGAAGATGAACAACGCGAGGGAAAGTGTACCACAAATTGAGGATGCCCGTACAAAGGATGGCACTGTCAGGCCAGAATCATTTCCAGGTAGACATCGGCGCGCGCGTAGGGGGAGGGCACGATACGGCCTGGAGGGACAGGCTGGAAGCCGATCGAATGGTAGAGGCGGATGGCCGGCGCCAGGATGTGGTTCGTCTCCAGGTAAAGGCGGCGGGTACCCGCGGAGCGGGCCGCCTCGACCACGGCCTGGAGCAACTGGCGGCCGATGCCGCTTCCCTGCCACGCCGGAGCCACGGCCATCTTGGCCACCTCGAACTCGTCCGCTCTTAAACGAAGCAGGGCGCAGCAGCCGATACACTGGCCGTCGACAGCCGCCAGGAAGATCCGGCCGCCCGGCGCCAAAATGGTGGATCGGGGATCGGCGAGGGCCTCCTGGTCTTTCGCTTCGAGCGAAAAGTAACGGGTAATCCATTCTTCGTTGAGTTGGCGAAAGCAGGCTTCATCGCCCGGCTCGAACTCACGGATAATGACGTGACGCATCCAGCCTCCATCCCCCACGATACGACCGCCCCTGGCGATATGTCCAATATCTGAATGATCTATACTAAGACGGATCAGATATGAAGCGGGAAATCGAGCTCCGCCACTTGCGCTACTTCGTGGCGGTGGCCGAAACCTTGCATTTTGGGAAGGCCGCCCAGAAGCTGGGCATGGCGCAGCCGCCGCTGAGCCAACAGATAAAGGATCTGGAACGTAATCTGGGACACGCCTTGTTCGACCGCACCACGCGCGGAGTACGGCTCACCCGCGTCGGCGAATTCTTTTTGGAGCGCGCGCGAAATACGCTGGCCAAAGTCGGCGAAGACGTGGACACGGCCCGCCGCCTGGGGAGCGGGCAGGAAGGCGTTCTCACCATTGGCTTCAGCGGCTCTACAATGTTTACGGCCCTGCCGAAGGTCATCAGACTTTACCGGAGCCTGCATCCCAGCGTGGAGCTGCGATTGCAGGAACTGGTGACGGCGGAGCAGCTTCGATCCCTGCTGGACGGAAGCCTCGATCTGGGATTTCTGCGCGATGGCGAGGCCCGAGAAGGACTGGCGATGGAAACGATTCTGCGCGAGCCCTTCGTCGCGGTGCTCCCGGCACGCCACAAACTGAGAGCCAAGGCCGCGATTTCTCCGCGCGAGTTGAAGGACGAGGCATTCGTTCTCTTTGCCCGAAAAATGGGCAACCTGGCTTATGACCGGACCGTAGCGTGTTGCGAAGCGGAAGGGTTTCGTCCGAACTTCGTCCAGGATGCGCCACAATGGCCCACGGTGCTGCGCCTGGTGGCCGCCGGATTAGGCGTGTCCCTGGCCCCCGCCTGTGTCGCGCGTCTGACCACGCCGGGGGTGATTTTCAAGAGGGTTAGATCCGCGCATTGGACCACGGTCGATATCGGGACGAAAGCCAAGCCCGGCAATCCCGCGACGGAGGCCTTCCTAAACATTGCGCGCAGGCAGTTTTCGGTAGTGGGGTAGCTTGCCGCCGCGCGCTTAGGAGAGCAGAGCGACCCGGAGCTTTTCGAGCTGGCGCCGCGCAATATCGGCCCAACTGCCGGCGTGATCGATCTTCAGATAGGCTTTCCAGTGATGCACGGCGCGCAGCACGTCACCGCGGCGCTCGCACAGCAGGGCGAGGTTGAAATGCGCGTCGCCATAGCGCGGATTGATGCGCAGGGCGGCTTCGTAGCAGAGTTGCGCTTTGGCCAGGTCGCCGCGCTCGTCGTAGAGGTTGCCCAGATTGAAATGCGCCAGCGGGTAGTGGGGATCGGCCGCCAGGGCGCGGGTGTAGTAGTCTTCGGCCTCCTGGAACTGCCGCAGGCGGTAGCGGATGGTGCCCAGGTTGACCAGCGCGCCCGCGGCTTGCGGGTTGAACTCCACGGCTTGCAGATAAGCCTCCACGGCCTCATCGATGGGCGCGCCGGTTTCCTCCAGAAAAAGCCCTTTTTGAAACCAGGCTTCGGAATCCTGTTCGCGCGCGGGCGGAGGCGGCTGCGGGGGCAGGGATTGCACGCTGGCCAGTTCGGATGTATCGAAATCGAACAGGATCTGGCCGGTGAGCGCCACCATGTTCTGGCCGGCCACGCGCACCGCGATGTTCCGGCCATCGGAAAAGATCTTCAGTTCGGCCAGCGGATCGTGGACTTCGGAGAGCCGCTGCTTCAAGGAGGCCAGGGCGCTGCCGATTGTGCGCAAAGGGATGCGGTGGGCGCGCAACTCGGCGATGGCCCGGAGGGCGATCAGGTCACGAAAGGAATAAGTGCTGGCGGCGGGGACCAGCCCCATGCGTTCCCATGTCTGCAACTGCCGCTCGGAGACGTGGATCAGGCGGCGAACCTCGGCCCGCTCGTATTGCTGCTTCGGCGCGGTGGCAGGCACGGGGGGATTTTAACATGATGCGCAAAGCGGTCATACTTTCTCCAAACTGGCCGATCAGTAAGGTATGCGCCCCAGTCCCGGGGATCTGAGGCAGCAGGACCGCAAAGGGCTGCTGGCCAGAATTCCCGCATTTCCGCCGATCGTGCTGAGATTGCTCGACCTGCTGGCGCGGGAAGATGTCGAGATTCGGGAGCTGGTCGCCCTCATTTCGAGCGATCCCGCTTTCTCCGCCCAGATTCTGCAGGTGGCCAACTCCCCGCTATTCGGTTTCCGGGCCAGGATCGACAGCCTGCAATCGGCGCTGGTGGTCCTGGGGCTGCGCCGGGTCCGTTCGCTGTGCATGACCGTGGCCACGTCCAATCACATGAAGGCCGTGCTGCATATCGAGGAACTGGCGCGCTGCTGGCGGCACATGCTGGCCTGCGCCCTGCTTACCGAGGAACTGGCGCGGTCCTGCTCCGCCTTCGAAGACCGCGCCTATACCGCCGGGTTGCTGCACGATGTGGGCCGTCTGGGCTTGTTGCTGGCCTATCCGAAGGAGTACGCCGAACTATTGCGCCGCGCCGAACGCAATGCGCTGGAGCTGCTGGATGTCGAACACCAGGAACTGGGCATGGATCATTGCGAGGCCGGCCGCTTATTGGCCGAGCATTGGAACCTGCCGCCGGACTTCCAGATCGTCGCCGCCCGCCATCACGATCCGCAAGGCCATGCCGAAGTCGATCTGCTCACCCTGGTGCACCTGGGCTGCCGGCTGGCCGATAGCCTGGGCTTCTGGGTGGTCGAGCCGCTGCGTCCGTGCTCGCCCGAGGAGATCCAGCAGTCGCTGCCACCGCTGCTTGCGCAGCGCTTCCGGTTCGACGCGGCCCGCTGGTCCCAAATCGTAGAGCGCCGCATCCTGTGCTACGAGGATCCCGATGGCGGGTCGGTGGAGGGCCTACGGCCGGATGCCGAGCCTGCCTCCGAAGAGCCCGAGCTGGCCGTGGCCGAACTGGCCAAGCTGCACCTGCCGGACCCGAATGCCGCCAAATCGCTGTCCCGCGAGTTGCTCGTGCTAATCGGTATTGGGCTGCTGTTCACCGTGATGATCGTGGTGCTGGTCTATTACGCGCTGAATAAAACTCACTTCGGCAGCGGACAAAACGCGCCTTCGGAATACCCTTCCGCCACGCATCCGAAGGCGTGATCGAAGCGGGCGCGGTAGTTTTCCCAGGCGATCGCCGCGGTCAGCTCCACTAACTGTCGATCGTTGAAGCGCTCCCGCAGGGCATCGAAGAGAGGGTCGGAAAGTTCCACCGGCGTGGCCGTCATAGCGACCGCGTATCGCAACGCCAGCTTTTCGATTTCCGTGAATTCGGAGCTGGCCTCAAAATCTACCAGGGTCATCAACTGCGCCTCGGAGACGCCCGCCTTTCTGCCGACCGCAGAGCCGATGTCGATTCAAAACGGGCACCCGATCAGCATAGCCGCCTTGATTCCCACCAGCGCCTTTATCACCGGATCGACGGTGTGCATGGCCTCCTGCGCCAACTCCATACCGCCCAGCGCGGCCAGCAACCGCGGTTGATGCGCGGTGATCCGCACGGGCCCCGGCACGCGCCCCAGCTTCCGCCGCACGGCTGCGTAAAACGACCGCGTGAGCAAATCCGCCTGTTTATCCGCGATTCCTTCGATGCGCGCCATACGGCCAGGGCTAAAGCCCACTCTCCAAGGTTTTCATCGTACCGCCCTCCAGGATCGACCGCCGGCCGGCTTCGATCACCCGCTCGTTGAAGCTGCTGTTCCCGGGCGTGGCCAGGATGCCGGCGCGATCGAACTCGTCGAGCAACTCGCGGCGCCGATCCCGCGGCGCGGACTCCAGCCGAATCATGCTCGATACGATGAAATCGACCGAGCGATAGCCGTACCCTACCGGCGTCAGCCCTTCCCCGCCCAAGTCCACGTATTGGAAGTAATCCGGACTGGGCTCGGCGTAGATGGCCGCGCCGGGCGAATCCGGCTTGCGGATGTAACTGTGCTTCAGGCCGCGATACTGATCCGAGTGTTCCAGCAGCGCGCCCTTATCGTCTCCGCCGCAGTAGAGCGTCAGGCCCTGCGTGTTCGTGCCGGGCCCGTCGTCGGGAAACCCGAGGCCGTTTTGCACGTTCAGGCACGCGCCGTTGCTCCAGATGACCCGCGCGTCGGTCCACAGGAAACCTTCGTTGCCGTTGGGGAAGAGGTCGCGCACGCCATACACGCTGACGGCGACGGGCAGCAGCCCGGTGATGAAGTGGACCAGGTCCACATAATGGCAGCCGATGTAGGTGAAGGCGTCCGAATGCGCGGCGGTCATCCAGTTCTGGAAATTGGAGTGGCGGTAATACCATTTCTCGAACAGGCGTGCGGCGCCCAGGCGGAACTCGCCGAACGCGCCCGCGCGATATTGGCGGCGGGCCATCAGGCTGCGGTCGTCGAAACGCTTGTGATATTCGACGGCCACCAGCAGATCGCGGGCGCGGGCCTCGCGCGCGATGGCCGCGGCGTGGCCATATTCGAGCGCCAGCGGCTTCACCGAGAGGACATGCTGATCCGAGGCGAGCGCGGCCATCACGACTTCATAGTGAAGCGGATCGGGCACCGCCACGACCACGATCTGGCGCGGAGGCAGCGCGGCGATGGCTTGGTGGTAGAGGTCCGGCTGGGGAGGGCCGTCGCGATCGGGCCAGGCGCGGAAGGACTGGCCCGGGAAGGCGCGCAGCAGCGTTTCGGCGCGCGCCAGATCGCGCACGGTAGCGAAGCGCGACGCGCACACGGCGATCGGGCCGAGGCGCCCCTGGCGTTGGATGTGATACAGCGCCGGCAGAAGCTGATCGTGCGTGATCATGCCGCCGCCGACAATCAGGGCTTGAGTGGGACAGGCCTCCTGGCCTGTCCGCGTTTCCCGAGGCATCAGGATGCCGGTCCCACAGCTCCGGCGAAGGCTTCTTCGAACGCGCCCATGCTATCGAGGATGGCCGCTTCGGTGATGGTGAGGGGCGGGCAGATTTTGATGGTGGCGCTGCCGTAGCCCACCGGACCGAACATCAGCACACCTTTTTCGACGGCGCGGCGCACCACGTCCCACGCCAGGCCTGCATCGGGTTCCTTCGTGCCGGGAACGATGCAAGCGAGGCCAGCCACCAGCCCTTTGCCCTCCACGCGCCCTATTTGCGGCGTGCGGGAAGCCAGCGCGCAGAGCTTCCGGTGCAACAGATCGCCCATGCGGCGGGAGTTCCCGGCGAGGTTCTCGCCGAGCACCAGATCGATGGAGGCGAGCGCCGCGGCGCAACAAACCGGATTGCCGGTGTGCGTGGAGGTCATGCTGCCGGCGGGTTGCAGGTCCATCAGGTCCGGGCGGCCGGCGATGGCGGCCAGCGGCAGCGAACTGGAGATGCCTTTGCCGAAGAGCGCCAGATCCGGCACGATGCCGTAGTGCTCGAAGCCCCAGAGCGTGCCGGTACGGCCGAAGCCCGCCTGTACCTCGTCGCACACCAGCACGGCTTTGTGGCCAGTCGACCAGGAACGCAGGTCGCGCATGTAGGCGGTGGGCGCGAAGGCCGCGCTGCCGCCCTGGTAAGTTTCCAGGATCACGCCGGCCACGTTCTGCGGCTCGATCCCGCTTTCGCGCAGGCTGCGCTCGAACCGGCCGAAGGAAGTGTCGGGCGTACGGTAGCCATCGGGAAACGGCGCCTGGACGAAGCCCGCATCCAGGTTGACGATCCACTCCTTCAGCGCGGGGATGCCGCCGGCCTGCTGCGCGCCCAGCGTGCGCCCGTGAAATGCGCCGTCGAAGGAGACGATCACGTTCTTGGAGCGGCCGCCCGATTTCACGCCGTGCGCACGGCACAGCTTGATGGCGCACTCCACGGCTTCCGAACCGGTGGTCAGCAGGAAGACTTTTTTCAGCGGCTCGGGCAGAATGGCGACGAGCTTTTCCAGCAGGCGCGCGCGAATCTCGCTGGGGAAGCAATAGTTGGTGAGCAGGTGCGCGGAAGCCTGCGCGGCGATGGCATCCACGATCTCCTGCCGGCCGTGGCCGGCGTTCGCCACCAGCACGCCGGAGGACCAGTCCACCCACTTATTGCCCCAGGCGTCGTAGACCTGGAAGCCTTCCGCGCGATGCCAGACGACGGGCGGCTGGCCGCGCATGGCGACGGGCTCGCAGGCGTGCAGGCGCTGCAGGATGGGCAGCGACTCGGGGACCGGCAGATCCGTCACGATCCGGCGGAAGGGCGTCTCGACTCGGGGGACGGCCGAGGGGACCAGGCTGTATTCTTTTGCCATAATCCGGCGCCCCTTTATTCTCCGGTATTATGCTTCACCGTGGCAAGCGGTACGCCGGCACGCCGCCCTGGCCAGCCTCATCGAATCGCGATCAGTAAGCCACCGCTCATGCCGACCGATCGCTGGTGCCCTTGCCCGAAGTCGTACTCGTAGCCCGGTTCCAGGTACCAGCCCAACCTATGCTTCGCGGAGGGCCAGAACATAAAATCCAGTGCGACTTCACCGCCGATTGAGTTCGTCGTCACGCCGTACTTCCTTGTATGAATCCATTCCGGACCGGCCCCGAACATAAACTCCACCTTTTGGGAGAGGGTCCAAGGCTTTTTGAACAGAAGGTCCGTGTCCCATTCTGTGGAGTGATGGGCGAAAGTCGGCGTAACGCCTGTCTCAAGTTCCAACCAGTTCTCTATCGGCGTAACTTCCACCGCTACGGTGGGACCGAAGCTCCATCCGCCGTCTTTCAGACCCCAGCTTGGAGCTGCCCCAAGCTCGACCACAGCGACAGGCTCCTTATCGGCCGGCTGTGCGAAGGCGTTTCCGCAGCAAAGAGAAAACGCCATCAGAACATATCTTGTTGCGTTCACTCGAATGCTAGAAGTGCAGCCCGATCGTCGCGGTGATGGCCCGCGGCGAAACATAGTGGGTACCGCTGAACGTCGAAAGGAAGTTATACAGCGCTTCCTTGTTCGTCAGATTGACCACTGCCAGGCGCGCGCTCCACTTGTATTTGTCGGTGCGGAATATATTGTCATGTCCCACGGCGATGTCGAACAAATTGCGCGGCTGAATGCGAGGTGGGTTGTGGTCGTCGTCTTCGGTGCCCGCGGGGGGTATGGATACCAGCGTGGAACCGTACATGGACGCCGGGCAGAGTCCGGTCGGGCTGATCGGAGTGGTCGGTGTTGCATGCACGCTCCCGCAGTAGAGGCCTCCCTCATACTGTTGATCGGGCGTGAGGTTCGAAACGTCCACCACGCTGTTGGTCCCATTGGGTCCGTTGGCGCAATCTTCGCCGCCGGCGCAGGGTACCGGACCGGCCACCAGGCCGCTGTCATAACGCCAGTTGAAGCCGATCCACGGGAGCTTCTTCCTCGGTTGGTATTGCAAGTGCCCGGTGGCATTGTGAAGTTCGTCGTGATCGATGCGGAATACGCTGGTGGCGCCGGGAGTCGCGCCAATACCAGCCGCTTGCGGTCCGAAAAAGCGCGCCGCGACACTGGACGTCACCATGAAAGCCGTTAGCCCATGGAAGTTGGGCATCGATAACCGGATCGCATATCCGGGGATTTTGGAGCTTTGCCACTCAATCGGATAGGTGATCGGTGTGTTGCCCAGCACGCTGAAGTCGAAGGCCTTGTGAGTGTACTTCCAGATATATTCACCATCGATAACCAAATACTTGCCAAGCGCCTGCTCCAGGCCGGCATGGAACTCATTGCGATGACCCGGACTCAACGGCGTGGTTGTCACGCAAGCGCCGCCCGCGACAAGTGTCTGGAACGCGACGATCGCCGGCTCCGTGCATCCCAGGCTCGCCAGCACCAGGTTCTCGTTGAAAGGAGACTCCATTGTCCGCGCGTAGGACACCCGTAGAACCGTATGGCTGGGCTTGATGTTGTAAGCGATGCCCAGGCGCGGTTCAGCCTGCGCGGCGCTGACGATGCCATTGTATTTATCGAATCGGAGGCCTAGGTTGAACGTCCAGTTGTGGACATTGATCGTATCCATGGCGAAGAAGGCGAATTCCTTGATGTCGGCGTGGCCGTAATAGTTGAAATCGCCGCTGGTGCTATTGGGACAGCCGTCGGATGCGGGCAGCGCCGCCGTTCTGGTCAGGTCGTAGCAGGCAAGAAGCGGAATAAATGCCGGGACAGATCCCTGGCCCAGGTTGGGCTGTAGCGCTCCGGTGCAGTTGGCTGGGTCGGTGAGCAGAGGGTCGGTGTAAGCGCTGCCGTCGGCATTCAAACAAGGGGCATTCGCCGTTGGATCGACCAGGCCGAACGCATCCCTCTCCGTGAGAAACGTGTGCTCATAAGTAGCGCCGATCTTGATGTTGTGAACGCCCTTAACATAGGAAAGCGTCGTGCGTGCGCCTATGTTTGTCAATCGGCGGCTCTGGCCCACGGTCGCCGACTGGAGATCGGGCGTGAAGTCGGCGAACGGGTTATCACTCGGATAATAGTTGTATTGATCCTGCCGCGCAAAACCGCCGAATGTGAAGACGGTGTTCGGGTTGAGCACGCGCGTCCAGTTGGGCGCAACGTTGAATGTCCTGATTTTCGACCGCTGGTCCTCGGAGCCAACAGGCAAGCCGTCGGGGCCGAGGCCGGCGTTATCCACCACGAGCCCGGTCCAGGCCGTGGCGTTCTGCGCATCGTACGTATTGGGTGTCTGGAACCAGGACCGGGTGAACCCTAGATTCAAGTTGATCGTGTCCGCCGCGGAGGGTTTCAAATCGAACCGGTCGAAGAAGTTCTCCTCATTGCCGTGATCGTGGAAAACCTGGTATTCCGGGCCATCCAGAAAACGACCCGAGTCGAGACCGTTGGCGGAGATGAAGTCCCCCCATTTGGCGCCCCCATATTGGAAATCGAACCCGCCATTACCGGTGCCGAAGGTACCGTAGGAAGCCGTGACGTCGCCGTGAGGTTGTGTGACGCCCAAGCCGGAGCGGGTAGTGACCACGATCACCAGACTGGTCTTGCCGCCATACTCCGCCGGGGGCGCGCCTTCCAGGACTTCCATCGATTGGACGGAGTCGAGCGGCAATTGGTTCGAAAAAACCTTGCTTTGCTGGTCCGTAATCGGTTGGCCGTCAATGGAGAAAGAGTTCGAGGCGTGATCGCCAAGTCCGTGAAAGAGGCCGTTCGAGTCGGCCGCGGCTCCTGGTGTAGCCAGGGTGACTAGAGAACTAAGGGAAGAAGATTGACTCTCGAGAGGCAGCTTGTCAAAAAGGTCGCGATCCACATCTGTGTGGGTGGTGGGAGTGCCCTCGACCAATTCCGCGGCGGCTTCCACGGTGACAGTCTGCGTTTCCTTGCCCAGTGCCAAGCTGATCTTCACCTCCATAGGCACGGCCGACCGAACGTTGATCTCCTCGCTGGCTACCTTAAACCCGGCAGCAGTAGACGCCGCGGATAGATGATAGTTATTGTACGGAAGGTTATCGAACTCGAACTTGCCTTGGCTGTCGGTCACTGTGTCACGGCTGTAGTGCGAGACCGGGTTCTCAATCGTCACGGCCGCGCCGGCCACCACCGCGCCCGAAGGATCGAGGACGGTTCCGTGAACCGTTCCGCTGTTCGATTGAGCCAAGCCGGAGAGTGCGCATCCAAGCCATAGCGCAAGGCGGATGTATGTGCGAACTGAGCAAGCGAGAGTTTTCAGCATCGTTTCCAAATGCTATAACGCTGCAACCGTCCGACCTAGGAAAAATCGATAGGAGGCCTATAACCTCGCTACGCGGGCCGGAACTGGCGGTAAGCGGACCGGCAAAGCGCCGGCTCGCGTCGCGCCGGATGGTGTGATCCCCATCACCAATGGAGCAGTTGGCGTACACCCCGCGCCTGTCTCTTGCTGGCCACGAACTCCTGGCCGTTAGCCAAGGTGATCAACCATCTCTGGCTGCTCAGGGCGCTCATCTTTCGAACCTGATCGACATTCACCATGGCGTTCCGATGGATCCGCCGAAAGCCGCTATCCTTCAGCCTCTGCTCGAGGACTTTGAGCGTCTGAGTCGCCTCGTAGTTCCGGTTGGCTGTGACGATCCGGACGAGGTCTCCGTCGGCTTGGAATGCGTGGATCTCATCCACGTTCAGTAAGAAGAATTCCTGGCCGGCCCGCCCGACAATTCTCCTTTTCTGCGGCGCCGCGGGCGAGTCCGCGAGGTCCTGGAGCCTGGCCAGCCTCTCGATTGTTTCCTGGCCGGTAAGACGCTTGGCCCGTTCCAAAGCCTCCGCCAGACGCGCATGTCCAATGGGTTTTAGCAGGTAATCAATCGCGCCTGCGTCAAAGGCCTGCAGCGCGAACTTGTCGTAAGCCGTGACCACTACGATCACAGGTACCCGCGCTCCGCCTTTCAAACTTCGGACTACGTCCAAGCCGCCCATGACCGGCATCTGTAGATCCAGAAGGACCAGATCGGGCTGATCCCTGGCAATCCTCGCCAAAGCCGTCGGACCGTCGGCCGCCTCTCCAATGATCTCCACCTCCGCGAAGGACTCCAGTTCTTCCCGGAGGACCCGGCGGGCTATCGGCTCGTCGTCCACAATCAGGGTCTTCAAGCTCATGCTGGAGTCCAAGGTTCAGATTTCTTTGGTTCTTTTTAACATGCGCGCCTCGAAACGCCTAAGGTTTTCGTGTGAGCGGGTGACAGGAATAGGTATGCGATCTGGAATGGCTCATGAGCGGACTGCTGTCAGTACTTGAGATATACTCAACGGTACTCGGGAATCCAAAATGGAAATCCTGGATATAAGCTCGCCTGACCCTCCCGGTTCACCGGGCGAGGTGACTGAACTGCTCAATCGGTGCGCGCGCGGCGACAAGCCGGCGGAGCAGCAGTTGCTGCCCATGATTTACAAGGAGCTGCGCCGGATCGCCGCGCATCATCTGCGCCAGGAACGGCCCGATCACACCTTGCAAGCCACCGCCCTCGTGCATGAAGCCTATTTGCGAATGACCGGTCTGCGGGACACTGAGTGGAAGAGCCGCACTCACTTCTTCGCGGTGGCGGCCCAGGTGATGCGTCACGTTCTGGTGGACTATGCCCGCCACAGGGAAGCCGGAAAGCGCGGCGGCGGCCAGAGTCCCATTCCCCTCACGGACGATCTGGCAATCTCCCCCGCGCAGTGCCTGCTCGTTGCCGAGGTGGACGCCGCCCTCACCCGGCTGGAGCGGCTCAATGCGCGCCAGGCCAAAGTCGTGGAGCTGCGGTTCTTCGCCGGGCTCAAAGAGGAGGAGATCGCGGAATTGTTGGCCGTTTCCGTAAGAACCGTGAAGCGCGATTGGACGGCGGCGAGAGCCTGGATTTATGGCGAACTCCACGCCTGATTTTTCGTCCGGCGATGTCCCTTTTCCGCCGGGAAATCCGCTAGATCAGACAGAGCCGATGGTGTCGCAGATCCAGCCCGAAGCCTGGGTGCGGATTCACGGCCTTTTCGAACGAATGCTGGAAAGCGAAGATGCCGCCGCGGTCCTCGCGGGCGAATCCGACCGCTCGGTCGCCCAGGCGGCGGAACGTCTATATAACAACCATCGCCGCGCGGAAGCCGACCAGTTTCTCAACGATCCCATCACGCTGGTTCGCGATCTTCACGCGGAAGCCGCCGCGGAGGGCGGCGATTGGGAAGGCAAGACCTTTTCTCACTTCCGGATCCTGCGGAAACTGGGGCAGGGAGGGATGGGCAAGGTCTACCTGGCCGAGGATCTCTCCCTGGGACGTCAGGTCGCGCTGAAGTTTCTGGCGCTCGCGCCGCACGCGTGGTCACAGGGGAGCTGGGACCGGTTCCGGCGGGAAGCCCGCGCGGCCGCGGCGTTGAAGCATCCCAACATCTGCACCATTCACGGGTTGGAGGAACTCGATGGGCAGCCCGTCATCGAGATGGAGTATGCCGAGGGCGAGACGCTGGCGGCGCGGATTGCGCGCGGGCCGCTCCCGGCCAATGAGGCTTTGACGCTGACCATCCAGATTGCCGAAGGTGTGGCCGAAGCGCATCGAAGACGAAATGGTCAGCCGCGGAGTCGAGGCGGACCGGCTGCTATTTCGCGGTCCCGTCGATCTTCCCGAACGGCTCGCAATTTTGGCTGAGACCGACATCGCCCTCGACAGTTTCCCGTACAGCGGACAGACGAATACATGCGAGTGCCTGTGGATGGGCGTTCCCGTGGTCACGCTCGCAGGCTCCAGGTTCTCCGCGCGCGTGTCCGCCGCCATTCTGCACCGCGCCGGCCTGGCCGATTGGGTGGCTAAAAGCGAAAAGGAGTATTTGGAAATCGCCGTCGCGAAGAGCTCCGATCTGGCCGCCCTGGCGGAACTGCGGCGTACGCTCCGCAACCAGTTCGCGGCATCGCCGGTGGTGGATGGCGTCCGGGTAACGCGTGAAATAGAAGCGGCATATCGGGCCGCATGGCGCGATTGGTGCGCGCGTTAAGGGGAAGTGCCTTTTATTGCCGGTGACCAGAAAATCGGCGGGCGCGGCTTCCGCGCACTCCAGAAACCGGTTGTCCGGATCGTCAGGCGAGGCTGCGACCGTGTGCGTGGGGGCAATCAATTTGCCGGCAGAGCGCAGGGGCTCCAGCTCATTTAGTCCGGCGTTTAGCTGGTGAGGGCTTGCGCTCGTTTCGCACTACCACGACAATCCTGTCGATCTGGCCGGGACTGAGCTTGTCGGCGCCTGTCATTAACTTAGTTCAGCTTAATTGTAAGCAGACGTGGCGGCAGTGTCGGGAAGGCGGCGTTATACTTGGAGAGGGAATGGCCATCGGCAAGAACAGACGCATCGCGGCGCCCCCTGAGACGCCTGCGGGCCGCACCGCCCGGCGGCCTTCGTCCCCCGAGGCGAAGGCGGCGGCCAACGGCGCGCAGCACACAGTCGTGTGCGTCCAGCAGGGCGATGGCCGATACACAGCCTGGATCGCCGAGGATCCCGACATTCGCTTCGTTGGGAAAACCCGCGCGCAAGCCGAGCGGGTCGTGTCAAAGGTCTATACAGACACGCACGGCCGGCAAGAACCCCGCAGCGAAGAGGAAGACCGTCTTTGGATCGAACTGGCCAGGGCCAATCGAGAGACGCGAGGCATCACTCCGAGCGAGTACAGACGGCAACGTGGCCCCTCCTAAGTTCGATGTTGTGATCCCTCCGAAATGCAAGCGATCCCTGGACCGGATCGGATCCCTCCAAGACCTTCTGGAAGCCCTGGATCTGGTGGAAGCTTTGGAGGAAGATCCATTTCCACCGTATTCGCGGCAACTGACGGAAGCAGACAACCTGTGGTGCTTCGACTCACGCATTCGCCCGCCTCTCCCGCGTCGGCTACAATCAAAGTAGTGTCCCCAGAGGTCTCCAACGTTACCGAAGTTCCACCCGTAACCCCGCCGCCCGACCGCATCGAGCACTTGTTTCTGGAACTCTGCGAAAAGATCCGCGAATACCGGCCCCGCGACGACCTGGCCTCGGTGGAGAAAGCTTTCCGCATCGCCTCCGAGCTGCACAAGGGCCAGTTGCGGCAGTCCGGCGAGCCATACATGGTGCATCCGCTGATGGTGGCGCACATCCTCGCGGACATGCGCATGGACCTGGTCACCATCGAAACCGGACTGCTGCACGACCTGGTCGAAGACACCCGCATGACCCCCGAGGAAATCCGCAAGGACTTCGGCGACGAGGTGGCGCGCTGCGTCGACGGCGTCACCAAGCTGAGCAAGCTGGACATCTTCAACGCCGAGGAGCGCCAGGCCGAGAGCTTCCGCAAGATGCTGCTGGCCATGGTGGACGATATCCGCGTCATCATCGTGAAGCTGGCCGACCGGCTGCACAACATGCGCACGCTGGGCTACCTGAGCGCCGAGCGCCGCGCGCACGTGGCCACGCGAAACCATCGAAATCTACGCGCCCATCGCGCACCGCCTGGGCATGGGCAAAGTGCGCGGCGAGCTGGAAGACCTGGCCTTCCGCCATCTGGATCCGGAAGCCTTCGAAGAGATCGCCGCAAACCATCGAATCGCAAGCGCCATTCCAACGAAGAATTCCTGGACGAGATCCGCGCCAGAGGTGGAGAACGAACTGCGCCACGAGGGCATTCCGGCGCGCGTCGAAGGGCGCCTCAAGCGGCCGTATTCGATCTATCAGAAGCTGCAAGCGGCAGAAGATCGCCATCGACCAGGTCTACGATCTGATGGCGCTGCGCATCGTCACCGACTCGGTGAAGAACTGCTACGCCGCCCTCGGCGTGATCCACAACGAGTGGCGGCCCATTCCCGGCCGCATCAAGGATTTCATCGCCATCCCGCGCCCCAATCTGTACCAGTCGCTGCATACTTCGGTGGTCGGTCCGCACGGGCAGCACTTCGAAGTGCAGATCCGCACCGAAGAAATGCACCGCATCGCGGAAGAGGGCATCGCGGCGCACTGGAAATACAAGGAAGGCAAGAAGGGACCCGCGGCCGACGACCAGCGCATCGCCTGGCTGCGCCACCTGGTGGAATGGCAGCGCGACATGCAGGACCCCGGCGAGTTCATGTCCACGCTCAAGGTGGACCTCTATCCGGAGGAGGTCTACACCTTCACGCCGCGCGGCAAGGTGATCGTGCTGCCGCGCGACGCTACGCCCATCGATTTCGCCTACGCCATTCACTCCGATGTGGGCCAGACCTGCGTGGGCGCCAAGGTGTAACGGGCGCATCGTGCCGCTGCGGTACTCGCTGCGCAACGGCGACATCGTGGAGATCATGACCCAGGCCGGCCATCTGCCCAGCAAGGATTGGCTGACGCTGGTCAAGACCGCGCGCGCGCGCAACAAGATCAAGCACGTCATCAACGCCAGCGAGCGGCTGAAGGCCATCGAGATCGGCGAGAAGTACCTGGAGAAGGAAGCCCGGCGGCTGGGCGTACAACTCGGCAAAGATTTCGCAAGGGCAGCCTGGAGCGCGTGGCGGGCGAGTACGGCTACGGCAAAATCGAAGATCTGTACGCCGCGCTGGGGTACGGCAAGTATTCCGGCGCGCCAGGTGCTGCAAAAACTGGCGCCCGGACAGGTGCTGCCGGAGAGCCGTGGAGACCACCCAATCGCTCCCGCTGCAGGCGGAAGCCACGCCCGCTCCCAGCGGCAAACCCTACGGTCCGGATGGCGACGCCGTCATCAAGGTCCGCGGCATGGACGATCTGCTGGTCTACCGCGCCAAGTGCTGCAATCCCATTCGGGGCGAAGCCATCGTGGGCTATGTCACGCGCGGCAAGGGCGTCGCCGTGCATTCCAAGATGTGCCCCAACGTGCAGAACCTGATGTACGACGTGGAGCGCAAGATCGAAGTGGAATGGGCGCGCAGCGCCTCGGACGCCTTTCCGGTGCAGATCGTGGTGCATACCGACGACCGTCCCGGCATGCTGAACCAGCTCACCTCCGTGCTCTCCGACGAGAACACCAACATCCGCAGCCTGGAAGCCAAAACGGAAACCGAGCACGGATGGCGCGCTGGTGGAGATGACCGTGGACGTGCGCGACAAAAAGCAGCTGGAGAAGCTGGTGGCCGCCATGCGGCGACTCTCCGGCGTGCGCGACGTGGAGCGCCTGCAGAACTGACATGACCATCGTCACCGACCCCGAACATATCGCCATTTCGAAATCGAAGGGCATCAAGATCGACTGGAAGGACCGGCACGCGCAGCGATTACGGTATCGACTATCTGCGCGATAAGTGCCCCTGCGCCACCTGCACCGGCGCGCACGGCACGCCGCCTCGCCAGCCCGAAGCGCCCGCCGACCCCGCCTCGCCGTTCCAATTGTACAAACCCAGCGCTGAAGATGCTGAGCGTGGAGCCGGTGGGCAACTACGCCATCCGCATCCACTGGAGCGACGGGCATTCGACGGGCCTGTACTCGTGGGAGCACCTGCGGAAGATCTGCCCGTGCGCGGAGTGCGTGGGGAGCCGGTAAGGCGGAGACGGGCCGCGCACTGTGTCCTCCGCTCCGCGGACGCATTCCCCACTCCAAAATGAACCGAACCGTTCCCGTACCCGTATCATCTAAATAAGACAGTGCCCACGTCTGCGCGGGAGCCATTCGGAACCATTGCCGCCAGTTCGCATACCGCGGCCAAACCGTCTCCCGAGTGTGTCCGCGCCCAGTTGGATAAAGTCCTCGCCAGCAAGGCGTTTGCCGGAGCCGAACGGCCCGGCCGCTTCCTGCGCTTCGTCGTGGAACAGGCCCTCGCCGGCAATCCGCTCAAGGAAACCCTGCTCGGCGTGGAGGTCTTCGGCCGCAATCCCTCGTATGACCCGCGCCTCGATGGCGTGGTGCGCGTGGAAGCCGTCAAGCTCCGCTCCCGCTTGAAAGAATATTACGAAACCGAAGGCGCTAACGACCCCGTCCGCATCGATCTGCCCAAAGGCGGATATCTGCCCTGCTTCGAAGCGCTGTCCGTCCCTCCGCCCGAAGCCGCCGCGGTTGCCGTTGCCGCGCCGCCCGGCCGGCTGTGGTTCGTCGATTGGCGGGTGATGGTTCTGCCCCTCGCCCTGGTCCTGATCGTGGTCGGCTACCTGCTGCCCCGCAAAGCGCATCCCCGCCCCGTCTCGCCGGATTCCTCCTCCATCGCCGTGCTTCCCTTCGTGAACCTGAGTTCCGACAAGGAAAACGAGTACTTCAGCGACGGCCTCACCGACGACCTGATCGATGCCCTCACCAAAGTCCAGGGCCTGCGCGTGGTGGCGCGCGGCTCCGCCTTCCAGTTCAAGGGGAAGAATCCCGACATCCGCGCCGTAGGCCGCCAGCTCAATGTGGCCAACGTACTGGAGGGCAGCGTGCAACGCTCCGGAGGCCGTTTGCGCATCACCGCCCAACTCAGCAGCGTGGCCGACGGCTACCACGTCTGGTCCCAGACCTACGACCGGCGCCTCGCCGACGTCTTCGCCGTGCAGGATGAGATTTCGCGCGCCATCGTCGGCGCGCTGGAGGTCCGCGTAGCCGCCAATCCGCACGGCCGCCTGGTCGAATCTTCCACCCAGGATCTGGAGGCCTATAACCTTTATTTGCAAGGCCGCTTTCATCTGAATAAATGGCGCCCCGAAACCGTCCGCAAGGGCATCGAGTATTTCTCCCAGGCCATCGCCAAAGACCCCGCCTACGCGCCGGCTTACACCGGCATGGCCGACTGCTACACGTGGCTGGGCGTGTTTGGCTGGTCCGAGGCCAGCCAGGCCATGCCGCAGGCCCGCCAGGCTGCCAACCGCGCCTTGCAACTGGATGAAACGCTGCCCGCCGCGCATGTCTCGCTGGGATACGTCAAAGCCCTCTACGACTGGGATTGGCAAGGCGCCGAGCGGGAATTCAAGCGCGCCCTGGAATTAAGCCCAGGCGATGCCGACGTCCATTTTGCTTACAGCATCACGTACCTCACGCCGTTGGGGCGTCTGGACGAAGCGCTCTCGGAAATCCAGCGTGCCGTGGCCCTCGATCCGCTCTCGCCCTACAAGATCACCGCCGTCGGCATGATCTACGGCGACCAGCGCGATTACCATCGGGCCGTCGCACAGTTCCGCAAAGCCATCGAGCTGGACCCCTCTTTCTACCACGCCTACGATGAGCTGAGATCCGTCGAGCTCCTGCGCGGCCAATCCGCGGCGGCGCAGGCGGTCGTCGCAGCCATGCGCGCCCAGTTCCCGAATGTGGAAGACACCTCGGTCCGCGCCCGCCTGGCCGCGGGACAAGGCCTGAGGACCGAGGCCCGCGTACTCGTTGAAAACTGGATCCGCGGGTGCGACCGCACCAAAAGACCCGGGAAAGCCTGTTACGCCGCGCAGATTTATGCCAGCATCGGGGAAAAGGATCTGGCCTTCCAGTGGCTCGCAAAGGCCTGCGACGAGCGCGATCCGCTGCTGGCCTACGCCAATGTCATGCCCTATTACGACAGCCTGCGCCCCGACCCGCGCTTCGCCGCCATCCTCAAGCGCTTAGGCCTGGGGATGGAGGGCGGGCAATAATGCCCGCAGCCGGCTTTCAGCCGGCCCTGGCCGCCCGCGAAACTACAGCTCCGCTCTACCGCGCGCTGGCGGAGTAAGCCGCCGCCCGTCGCCGCCCCTTCACGCGTTCCAATTCCGCCAGATTCGCCCGCGTGGCGATCGCAAACGCATGATCCGGTCCGAAAGCCTTCTCCCGAATGGCCAGCGCCCGCCGGTAGAGCGGCTCCGCCTTGGCGTATTGTCCCTGCACGTGGTAAATGGCGCCCAGATCGTTCAGAGCCGTGGCCATCAGCGGATGGTCGGCGCCCAAGCTGCCCTCCACCACCGCCGCCGAGCGCCGTGCAAACGCCTCGGCTTCCGTGTAGCGCCCGGCATCGAAATAGAGTTCGGCCAAACCGTTCAGCGCCGGCGTCAGATCCGCGCTCTCCGCGCCGGAAATCCGCTCCACGATCCCCAGCGCCCGCAGGTACTTCGCCTCCGCCCGGTAAAAGTAACCGTCCGTGCGGTTCTGTCTAGCCTGGTTGATCAGCCTGATAGCCTCCCTAGCCTGGCTTTCCGGCAGTTCGGCCCCCAGCACCCCCAGTGGAATTGAAATCAACAGCATTCCTAGCACGCTTCCGCGCATTTTTCCCTCCTGATTGAGGGTGCGCTCCCAACGCCAGCCGCCACAAGTATTTAGGGGTCAGATAACGGTTGCCGCAACCGTTATTTGGCCACCGCGACACCGCCGCCCCGCCCCTGAACTGATATCCTCAATTGCAGGGAGGAAGACTATCGTGCGCAAAGCGTTTATCGCTCCGACAACCCTCGCACTAATGGCGGGTGCGATCGTCGCCCAGACCAGTCCACCACCCAATCCGCCGCAGACGGACGCTCGCTCCCAGGCGCGCGCCCAGCTAAATATGGGTGTCCAGGAGTTTAAGAGCGCTCTGTATCCCGCGGCGGTGGCGCACTTCACCACAGCCGTCCAACTCGATCCGACTTTCCTCACCGCGCGTTTGTATCTGGCCACCGCCTACATGCAGCAATATATTCCAGG
Source organism: Bryobacterales bacterium (assembly GCA_963707465.1). Classification (GTDB taxonomy): domain Bacteria; phylum Acidobacteriota; class Terriglobia; order Bryobacterales; family Bryobacteraceae; genus Bog-159. The sequence goes on along the minus strand of CAVPQK010000027.1, from coordinate 217,547 downwards.
CGCCGACTCGCCGGATAACCTGAAAATGGCCGACGAGGCCCAGCACCAATTCCAAATTGTCTTGGAGCAGGACTCCACGAACGAATTGGCGCTGGCTTCGCTGGCATCGCTCTCGTTCAACCAGAAAAAGTTCGATGACGCCGAGCACTGGAACCACTTGCGGCTGGCGGTGGACCCGAAGAGCAAAGAGGCGTATTACACCTTGGGAGTGATCGCCTGGACCAAGGTCTTCCAGACGGATGCGGAAGCTCGCACCAGGATGGGCATGAAGCCGCAAGATCCCGGCCCCTTGACGGATAACGCCATCCGCGTGGAACTGGCCGCCGCCAACGGCCCGCTCATCGCCGAGGGCATCAAGAACCTGGGGGCAGCCATAACCATAGACCCGGAATACGACGATGCCATGGCCTACGAGAACCTCCTTTACCGCCAGAAAGCCGATCTGGAAGATTCGCCGGAAGCTTACAGGGCAGACATGGAGGCCGCGGACAAGTTCTTCGCCAGTACCATAGAAATCCGGAAGGTCAAGGCCGAACGGAACGCCCACGCCACCACGCCAGAACCAAGGTAGCTCACCGGGCTCAGGAACCTACGGAGTCAGCGCGAAGACGATCCCCCCGGATCCATCCCGCGCTACGCCATAAAGCGTCCCCTCAGGGCCCAAGGTGAGAGCGGCCGGCTCACTGTACCCGGACCCCGCGAAGCTGTAAAGTGTCGTCAAAGTCCAAGCCCCTCCGGCCGAAGGCGGCGGCGCAAGCTGAAATATCGTCCCGGCCCCGCAACCCAAGGTCGTGCCATACAGCACTCCACTCGGCCCCAGCACCAGAGGCGTTTCGGGCTGACAGCCGGCGCCCTCGGCCACGCCGAACGGATACAGAATCGTCTCGGTCACAGGCGCGCCCGCCACGGCCGGCGAGGTCAGCGAAAACACCGTGCCGCCGCCTTCTTCGTAGCCCGCGCCGCCGGCGGACGTTGTGCCGTAGAGCACCCCGCCCGGTCCGATCACCAGACCGCCAATGGGGCGATACCCATCGCCGGCTCCGGGATTGAACGCGTGGAGTATCCCCTCAGTCCACGGCCCGCCGGCGGTGGCTGGCGGCGTCAAGGAAAAAGCCGTACCGCAGCCCTCATAGTCGAAGCAGAACCCACCCACGTAACCGCCATCCCCGGTCACGCCAAATATCGTGCCCGCGGCGCCAACCGCCAGGGGAAGTCCGATCTGGCCGCCATCGACGTCGTCAACCGGCAGGGTGTACAGCGTCTTATAGGTCCAGGCGCCGCCAGCCGGGGGCGGCGATAGTCGGTAGACGGCGTTGCCGGTCACGCCGTACAAAGATTGGGCGCCGCCGAGAGGCGAGCCGAAAACCATACCGCCATACACCACGCCTTCCCCCTGGTATATCACTGAATAGGGCCATTGAGTGCTCGTGCCCGTGGGCGGGTCTAACCGGAATGCCAAACTATATCCGCCCGTGCTCACACTCAAAACCGCCGCCCCATACAGCGACCCGTTCGGCCCCATTGTCACGCTCCCGAGTGGCCCGCCATCCTGGGCGACGAAGCTATGGATCACCACCTTGGTCCAGGCTCCCCCGGAAGTCGCGGGCGGCAGAAGCTCGTACACCTCGCCTGTACCGTCTTCCGACGTGGCAGTGCCGTACAACTCACCCCCTGCACCGAGGACCAGGCTGCCATACAACTGCACGTTCCCGTCGGTGCCGGAGAAGGTGTACAAGGTGGTGAAAGTTTGGGCCGATAGCGCCAGCGACCAGATGAACGCGCCAGCCAGAATCCGAGTGCCGAACCGAAGCATCCGCATACCGTGAATTATACCCCCTACGGCGTCAGCGCGAAGACGATCCCCCCGGACCCGTCCTGAGCAGTGCCATACAGCGTCCCGTCAGGGCCCAAGGTGAGGGCGCCTGAGACACTGTACGGCGCGAACTTGCAAAGTGTGGTCAAGGTCCAGGCTCCTCCAGCCGATGGCGGCGGCATAAGCTGAAATATCGTTCCAGCCCCGCACGCGCCCGAGGTCGTGCCATACAGCACTCCATCCGGCCCCACCACAAGCGGCGTTTCGGGCCCACAGCCATCGCCTTCGGTCACGCCGAACTAATACAGAAGCGTCTCGGTCATAGGCCCGCCGGCAACGGTCGGCGGGGTTAGCGAAGACCCCGTGCCGCCGCCTTCCTCGTAACCCGCGCCGCCGGCGGAGGTGGTGCCGTAGAGCACCCCGCCGGGTCCAATTACCAGCCCGGCCACGGGGCGATACCCATCGCCGGCCCCGGGATTGAACGCGTGGAGGATCTGCTCCGTCCATGGCCCGTCGGCTATCGCTGGCGGCTTCAACGAGAAGACCGTACCGCAGCCCTTATAGTAGAAGCAGAACCCACCCACGTAACCGCCATCCGCAGTCACGCTAAAGAGAGTGCCGGCGGCGCCGACCGCAAGGGGCGACCCTACAGTGCCGGCATAAAACGTACAGGGCCGAAAAGGTCCAGGCGCCGCCTGCCGTCGGGGGCGGCGTGAGCCGGTACACGACGCCGTCCGCCGCGCTGTACAAGGATTGGAAGGCACCGCGCGGCGCGCCGAAAACCAGAGCGCCCGGAGGGACCGCCCGAGGGAACTGGTATATCACCGCATAAGACCATTGAGTCCTGGTGCCCGCGGGCGGGTCTAACTGAAATACCACGCCATATCCGCCCGTGCTAACACCCAAATACGCGATGCCATAGAGCGATCCGCTAGGCCCCACCGTCAGGCTGCCGTTTGGTCCTCCATCCTCCGCGGTGAAGCTATGGAGCACCACCTCGGTCCAGGCGCCTCCGGAAGACGCCGGCGGCAAAAGCTCGTACACCTCGCCGGTAATGTCATTGGACGAGGCAGCCCCGTACAACTCGCCCCCTGCGCCGAGGATCAACCCGCCATACAGCTGCACGTTCCCGCCGGGGCTGGAGAAGGTGTACAAAGTGGTGAAAGTTTTCGCCGACAGCGCCAGCGGCCAGACAAACGCGCCAGCCAGAATCCGAGTGCAGCTCCGAAGCATCCGCGTGCCGTGAATTATACTCCCGACAACTACGGCTTCAGCGCGAAGGCGATCCCCCCAGTCGCCGTCTGAGCTGTGCCATACAGCTTCCCATCCGGGGATAAGGTGAGAGCGCTTGGGTTACTGTACCCCGACCCGGCGAAACTGTAGAGTGTGGTCAGGGTCCAGGCTCCCCCCACCGATGGCGGCGGCATAAGTTGAAATATGGTTCCCGCGCCGCACACATCCGAGGTCGTGCCATACAGCACTCCCCTCGGTCCCAGCACAAGAGGCGACTCGGGCGCACACCCATCGCCCTCGGCCACACCGAACTGATACACAATCGTCTCGGTCATCGGCGCGCCCGCCACGGCCGGCGGGGTTAGCGAAAACACCGTGCCGCCGCCTTCCTCGTAGCCCTCGCCACCTAGGAGCGTAGTCCCATATAGTACGCCGCCAGGTCCGATCACCAGCCCGGCAGCAGGGTGATTTCCATCGCCGCCCCCGGGATTGAACGCGTGGAGTATCTGCTCCGTCCATAGCCCGCCCGCCGTGGCGGGCGGCGTTAATGAGAAAACCGTGCCGCAGCCCTGATAGTGCGCGCAGAACCCACCAACGTAACCGCCACTCGCGGTCACGCCAAACAGAGTGCCGCCGGCGCCGACCGCAAGGGGATCCCCTACCGGGCCGCTATCCACCGGAAAGGTGTACAGAGGCGTATCGGTCCAAGCGCCGCCGGCCGCCGGGGGCGGCGCGAGTCTGTACGCGACGTTGCCCACCACGCCGTACAAGGATTGGCCGGCGCCGAGGGGCGAGCCGAAAACCGGCGGGCCATCCGGGTAGAAGCCAACGGGGAACTGGTATATCGCCGAATAAGACCATTGCGTGCGCCTGCCGCTTGGTGGATATAACTGAAATGCTACGCCATAGTCGCCCTGCCCGATAGCGCCCCCGTAGACCGATCCGTCCGGCCCCATCGTCAGGCCTCCAACTGGTGCTCCCTCGTCAGTGAAGTTATGGAGGACCGCCTCGGTCCAGGCTCCTCCCGGAGACGCCGGCGGCAAAAGCTCATACGCAGCGCGCCCGCGATACCGTACAGCACCCCCTGGGGTCCCAGTATGAGGCCGCCAGACGGGCCGCAGGCTCCGGAGGCCTGGCTGCAGAAGTCGTACAAGGTGGTCAAAGTTTGGGCCTGGAGTGCCACCGATAAGATAAACAGTCCAGCCAGAATCCGCGTGCAACCCGGCAGCATCCGCATGCGCTCCATTGTACTCCCGGCAGCTTCGGGCGCAAAAACTTACTTGACTCACCTGAGATAATCTAGTATGGTTGTACTAGTGACAGGCCGGTTGGCTGGGTGTACCCCTCATTTGCCCACTTGCGCACGTAGGCATATTGCGCCATAATCAAAGAGCCGGGGTGCGCCTAGCGATTACACCGCAAGGTGACGTTTCCACAGGTTGCCATCTCGATGGCGCTAAATTCGGCTTTGTCGCAGGGCCGTTTAAAGTGTCGCAAACAATGACCTTAAACCTGTCCGGCTGCATTAAATTTGTTAAGCGCGCCAACTGCGCGCGGGAGTGTTGAAGGTGCGTCCGCGCCTTATCGCAAGCGCTCCGGTGGTAGACAATCCAACGCTGACTCCATTCGAACGCTTTGAGAATTTTGCGCGAAAAATCATACTGATTCCCAAGGCAGGAGCCGATAACTGTGAAAAGGACCGCGCTTCGAAGCGAAGAGCAAAGATGAGGCCGGTGGCGGGAGGCCGAGGGCGGACAAAATGAAAGAAGCACTTGCTTTAGCGCACACCTCAGGATCGCTTGCGATTAATGGGATTTTAGAACGTTTAGCGTTTGTCGGTTTTCCTTCTAAGCGGGCCGCAAAACAAATTTCTGGATCGGCTGAGGATGCACTCAAGAGCATTACAGCCCTCCTGGAGCAGATAGTAGTTGGGGCCGTGGAAAAACGGACTGCGGCTGAATTCAAGGTTACATCCGAGGAAACATTTCAGAGTTATTTTCAGCTCATGAATGCACTCGGATCACTTATCAGAGCTGTAGCACCGCCTAACGTTATAGAGCGCGTAACGGCGGAATCGCTCTGCGAGATGGAAGCTGACTTCAGAGACCATGCACTTGTGGCATTCGGTGCCAACATGCGGGACCAAGCGCTATTCACTGTTTGGACGCTTAGGAAAATCTCGGACCTTGCTCAAAGAATAGGAGTCAAAGGCCTATCCGATGACCTAAGGGAGCGAGACAGTGAGATTGCCGCGATGTTTGTATATCACGGTGTGCGCACTCGCTTTCATTTGGATTGCCTGTTTTGGTCTATCCGCACAAACCGTCCTATCTACCCAGAAGTTCTGGAAGCTATATCAGACGGGTTAAGGTCGGCGGTTGATGCATACGCGTGGATCAGGCAGGCAGCCGATCTCCGGTCAACACAAGACGACCCGATCCTTGAATTTATAGACATGGACGAAGAAGACAAGGTCTTCGTGGAATCGTCAGCCTTTGACATGGCTATAGAGTGCCCGGTAGATGCCGATTGAACAAGGCGACATTTTTTGGGTCACTTTGACTGGTGCCGGGTCCGTTCAGACAGGACGACGTCCATGTATCATAATGTCGCGCCTCTCTGTCAATAACGCAGGCAAGACGATTGTCGTCGTACCTCTGACATCCGAAACTCGCACGGCGAACCAATACTACCGCATCTTGATCCCGGTTGGCGAGATGATAAAAGACGCAGGTTGCACCACCTCGCTATCACAGAGCGTGGCTAAATGTGACCATGTGCGCGTTCTGGACAAATCTCAACTGGAATCCAAGATTGGTAAATTGACACATACCGCAGTGATCGCCGTCGAACTTGGACTAGCTTTTGTATTCGATATCCGTTAGTTAAAGAAGTATATTTTCGTTTACCCCGCCCTTGTCGGGGCGCTCCACGCTGTCCTTAGCTGTTAATTGATTCCAAGTCAGTCTTCGACCTGCGACATTGGAGCAAAGCTGAACAAACCGATCAGCGTCGGTCACATGACGCTCATTGTACCGGAAGGTCTGTTCATCTAGGTACCGGAACAGGTGGAAAGGCTCGACACTGATGTAAGTCCCGTGCAAGCCACGCTTCAACAGACTCCAGAAGTTCTCTATCGTGTTCGTGTGGACGTTGCCATTCACGTACTCTACGGCGTAGTCGATAACCGCGTGCTGGTATTCGTTCTCTAGACCGTCATACGATTTCAGGGCATCGCTGAAGATCGCAGCAGCGGCCTCGATACGCTCCTTGATGATCGGCTGGAGTTGCTTCTTGGTGCGGGCGGAAACATGATCGGTGACAACCCTACCGTCGCGCTCGACCATACCGAACACGATCTCTTTGTCAGCGCCGCCCGTGCCGGTGATCTTCTCGGCCCGTTTCGCCTTGTGCATGTTGCGGGCCTTTCCGCCGATGAAGGTTTCGTCTACTTCTACTTCGCCAGACAATTTGGCGAAGGTGCCCGTCCGCATGGCGTCCCGAATCCGATGCAGCATGAACCATGCCGACTTCTGCGTTACCTTGATATCCCGTGCGATCTCGTAAGAACTGACTCCGTTTTTGCAGTTGGCGATTAGGAACATGGCGCACATCCACTTGTCCAGACCGATGGGGGAATCCTCGAAGATGGTCCCGACCTTGATGGAGAACTGCTTCTTGCAGTCCAGACATTTCCAGAGCATCCGGGTGCTAAGGAACGAGACGCGCTTGGACTGGCAACGTGGGCATTCCGCTTGCCCATCGGCCCACCGGAGCCGTGCGAAGAACTGGATGCAGGTGAGAGGGTCCGAGAAGTACCGGATCGCTTCCATCAGGGTTTGGGGAACGGCCAGCGGTTCACTCATATCCCAATATTACCCTAAATCCGTGGGTGAGTCAAGTAAGTTTTTGCCGCTTCGGGCGACAACGAATAGGGTACCGACGGTACCGGCGGCGTGCGCGCCCGCCCCTCCGCGCGCCGGTCACTGCCGGAGCGAGAAATCCGGCAGCCCCCTCCCCCCAGAAGAATCAGCCACCTACAGCCATTACGTCGCTCCCCACCTCCCGTCTGCCCAAAGCTGGCATGCTACCGTGAAATCGATGGAACCCGGCCCCAACCCAACCCTGCCTGGCCCCACAGCCCCCGTGCTACGCGATGCAACGCAATGCAACACTCCGGATGAAAGCATGTTCCCGCAATCCGAAAAATCGGCCTCCCTTGTCTATCCGAATAAAACCAAACCACTTCCGCGAAATTGGGATTGCTCGGCCACTACATCACCGCCCGCTCCCCAAGGCACAATTTGGCACAACTCCGCACAATTCCGCACAACCCGATTTGCCCCCTCCCTAAGCTGGCATGCTACCGTGAAATCGATAGAACCCGGCCCCAACCCAACCCTGCCTGGCGCCACAGCCCCCGTGCTACGCGATGCAACGCAATGCAACACTCCGCATGAAAGCATGTTCCCGCAATCGGAAAAATCGACCTCCCTTGTCTATCCGAATAAAACCAAACCGCTTCCGCGAAATTGGCATTGTTCGGCCAATGCATCACCGTCCGCCCGCCAACGCACAATTCGGCACAACTCCGCACAATTCCGAACAACCCGATTCGCCCCCTCGCCGCGTCGCCCCCTCGCCGCGTCGCCCCCTCCCTTGTCGCCCCTCCGCTCATTCTGTTATGCTTCAGTTGTCGAATTCATACAAGCTCGTCACCCGGCCCCGCCGGCCGGGCCCCACGAAGAGGTTTTGCCATGTCAGGTCATTCGAAGTGGGCGACCATCAAACACAAGAAGGCCGCACTCGACGCCAAGCGCGGAAAAACGTTCACGCGCATCATCAAGGAAATTATGATCGCCGCCCGCAACGGGGGCGATCCGGACGCCAATCCCCGCCTCCGCACCGCCATCCTGGCAGCCAAAGGCGTCAGCATGCCCGCCGATAACATCAAGAAGGCCATCATGCGCGGCACCGGCGAGCTCGAAGGAGGCCAGATCGACGAAGTCATGTTCGAAGGCTACGGGCCCGGCGGCGCAGCCGTTTTGGTCAAGGTCGCCACCGACAACCGCAACCGCACGGTGAGCGAAATCCGCCATTGCTTCTCCAAAAATGGCGGCAATCTGGGTGAAGTCGGCAGCGTCTCCTGGATGTTCGAGCGCAAGAGCCACGCCTACGTCCCGCGCGACAAGGCCAGCGAAGAGCAGCTCATGAACATCGTGCTGGATGCCGGCGCCGACGACTTGCGCGACGACGGTGACCAATGGGAAGTCGTTTCCCCGCCCGAAGCCCACGAGGCCGTCATGGAGGCTCTCCAAAAAGCCAACGTCCCCACCGAGTCCGCCGAAGTCGCCATGCTGCCCAAGAATCTGGTCCGCCTGGAGGGCAAGAACGCGGGCGCCATGCTGCGGCTCAGCGAAGCGCTGGAAGACCAGGACGACGTGCAGAACGTGTATTCCAACTTCGATATCGACGAGAAGGAGTTGGAGGCGCTGGCCCAATAAGGTGCTGGTGCTGGGGGTCGATTGCGGCACGCGCCGGACCGGCTACGGCGTCATCGATTCCGATGGCGCGGGCCACAAACTGGTCGCCTCCGGCGTGATCTCGACCCGCGTGAAGGATCCGTTCGAAGCGCGCCTGCATGAAATCGCGCGCGGGCTGCGCGAAGTAATCCGGCGGCATGCGCCCGCCGCCGCCGCCGTCGAGCAGGTGTTTTATGCCGCCAACGTCCGGACGGCCCTGAAATTGGCGCACGTGCGCGGGGTCGCCCTGCTGGCCATCGCGGAGGCTGGGTTGGAATTAGGCGAGTATTCGCCGCTGGAAATCAAGCGCAGCGTGTCGGGCTACGGCCAGGCGGACAAGCGGCAGGTCCAGGTGATGGTGCAATCGCTGCTGGGGTTGGATGTCATGATCGAATCCGAAGACGCGTCCGATGCGCTGGCCGTAGCCATCTGCCACGCCACCCATGTGGGGCAGGCTCTCAGCCTGCGGCGGCCTCTTAGGCCGCCCCAAAATGGGTTGCTCTCCAAATGAACCGCTATCTGCCACTCCTCTTCCCTCTCGCCGCGTCCCTGGCCGCGGCCGCCGACATTCCCCATCTCTACTTCTCCAAATCCTTCCCCGCCAGCACGCCCCCCTACGTCGCTATCAACGTAGACAAAACCGGCGCGGGCGACTACCGCGAAGAGGAAAACGACGACCACCCCGTGCGCTTCCAATTAACCGAGCCGGAGGTCGCCGCCATGTTCGACCTGGCCGCCAAGCTCGGCAACTTCGACCACCCCCTGGAATCGCCATTGAAGGTCGCCTTCATGGGCAACAAAACCTTTCGTTTCGTCGACGGCGCCCGCAAGAACGAAATCAAATTCAATTTCTCCGAGGACCCCGCGGCGCAAGCCCTGGCCGATGCCTTCGAGCGCATTAGCGAGTCCGAACAACTCCTCACCAATCTGGAAGTCTCCGCCAAGTACGACCGCTTGGGCGTGATGCAAGCGGTCCTGGTGCTGGAATCGGCCTACGACCGCAGGCGCATCATCGACGCCCCCCAGTATCTGCCGCTGCTCGACCGCATTGCCAAGAACGAGAGCTACATGCATCAGGCCCGTATGCGCGCGGCCGCCCTGGCCGAAGCCATCCGGACCCCCAAATGAAGCTCCCCATCGCGGCTCTCTTCGTCGCAATCCTCTGTCGGGCGCAAAATCCGCCCGCGCCTGCCGCCGTACCCGACGAAAACCAGCAGTTGAGTCAGGCGGTCTCCGAAGCCGGCAGCAGCCCGGTCGATTTCATCCGCGCCCTGGAAAAGCATCTCGCCAAATATCCGAACACCACCCGCCGCAACGAAATCGAGCGGGCACTGGTCAAAGCCGCCATCGAAGCCAAGGACGAGAAGCGCATCGTCGAATATGGCGAGCGCGTCCTCGCCCGCGAGCCGGGCGACGCCACGATTCTGGATAAAGTGGTCCGCGCCCTGCTCGTTACCGATGCCGCCGACACCTCCGAACGCGCCCTGAAATATGCCCGGCAGTATGAAAACCTCCTGGTCCGGACGCGCGCCCAGCCGGCCCCCGGCCACATGGGCGAAGCGCAGTGGCATGAGGAAGTGGATAAAGCGCTGGGGCGCGTGCTCGCCTGCGAAGCGCGCGCCACCGGAAATCTGGGCAAGGTCGACGAGGCCGTCGCCCTGGCGCGGAAAGGCTACGAAACGTATCCCACGGCCGAGGCCGCGCGCGAAATCGGACGCTGGCTGGTCCGCGCCGGCCATGACCAAGAAGCCCTCGGCCCTTATGCCGATGCCTTCACCATCCCCGATGCCCGCAACACCGACGCCGACCGTGCCAAGGACCGCGCCCAACTGGGCGACATCTATCGCAAAATCAACGGCTCGGAAAAGGGCTTGGGCGACGTCGTTCTGGAAGCCTACGACCGCACCACCGGGCTGCTGGCCGCCCGCCGCCTGCGCTTGCGGCTGGACGATCCCAACGCCCAGCTCACCAACGTCCAGGACTTTGTCATCTCGGGCCTGGATGGCGCCCGGCTGCCCATCGCTTCGCTGAAGGGTAAGGCCGTGGTCTTCGATTTCTGGGCCACCTGGTGTGGTCCGTGCCGCGCCCAGCACCCGCTGTATGAGCAGGTGAAGCAACGCTTCCGCGACTCTCCGGACGTGGTGTTCCTCTCCATCAACGCCGACGAGGAGCGCGACCTGGTCGAGCCGTTCCTCAAGCAGAACCACTGGGACCCGCGGCAGGTCTACTTTGAAGACGGGCTTTCGCGCGCCCTGCTCATCACCTCCATGCCCACCACCATCATCCTCGACCGGCACGGCCAGGTGATCAGCCGCATGAACGGCTTCATGCCGGACCGCTTCGTGGATATGTTGACCGATCGGATTCAAGACGCTCTAAAAGATGTCGCGCTGAAGAACTGAAGGTGATATAATCCCACCTTCGGAGATTCCATTTCTATGACACCTGCACCCGCATCCGATAATGCCCCTCCGCCGCTCGGTGAAGTTGGCCGTATCACCGGCGTGTTCTTCGATCCCAAAAAGGCGTTCGCCGATATCGCCGCCAGGCCCGGCTGGATCGTGCCGCTTGTTCTGCTAATTGTGATGTATCTCGCCTTCATGTATTGCTTCACCACGCATGTTGGCTGGGAGCACTCCATGCGCCAGGCGATGGAAACCAACACGCGCCTTCAGAATATGGACGCGCAGCAGCGCGAGAGCGCCCTCCAGATGCAGCTCAAGTTCGCCCCGATTGGAGCGTACATAGTCGGCCCCATCGCCATCGTGGTGGTGGCGCTGATTATGGCGGGCGTGTTGCTAATGGTGTGCAAGATGATGGGTGCGTCGCTCACCTTCAAACAGATGTTCGGCATTAGCGCCTACGCCATGCTGCCCGGGTTGATAGCCAGCATCCTCACGATCATCGTGATCTTCACTCAGAATCCCGAGAACTTCAACCTGCAGAATCCGATCGCATTTAACGTCGGCCATTATCTGGAGCCGCCGCCCAATACGGCGAAAGCGCTCTACAGCATTGCCACCTCCATCGACTTGTTCAGCTTCTGGACCATCCTGCTGCTGGCCGTCGGCATTTCGGTGGCTGCACGCAAGTTTCCTCTCTCGAAAGCTTTGGTTGCCGTGGCTGTGCCGTGGGTGATTCTGGTGCTGGTCAAAGCCGGCTGGGCCAGCCTTTTCGGCTAGCCGTATCGCAGGCCCGTGGCCGAAACGGAAGATCTCTGCTCGCCGAACCCAGAGCGCGGAAGAACTCGTTGAGCGGATAACACTTAGACGGCTTTCAGCTAGGCTTGGCGGGACGCCTACCACAGTGGACGGTCGATTGCCATGAGAAATGTTGGGACCGCCTGCCACTTCATTGTCGAGAACCAGACTGCAGGTGACCGTTGGCTGGCAGTGGAAGGCTCAGTATAGTGGTTTCAGCCAGTTACAGGAGGTTTATGGGGATAACTCTAGAGAACGTGCTTCAACGTTCATTGCAGAATTTGCATGAGCGGTATGCAAGGTGAAGGGCTGGCGTAAGCCACCACACGTGAATGAGCACGGGCTCGGAGTGGCCCCAAAAAAGGCAATGCCCGAGCATGATGAGCAATATACGCCGGAGAAGCTTCGAGATGAGATCATCGAAGCGTTGCCCGATGGCCGCGAATGGCTGGCAACTCCGAACGTGAGGTTGCGCGGTCGCACCCCAGAGCAAGCGATTGCTAACGGCGATCTCGTAGCGGTGCGCAACGTGTTCTATTCGATTGTGTACGTCGGCATTTATTGAATTGAATTTTGACAACTGCCGGCACCTTGCCAGGCTCAACCGAGCAGATACCTGGTACCGATCCGTACCTTCTCAGCATCTCGCCCGCGCGATCTTGACTAACCACACCAGGTCCATTCCTTCGCGCTTTTCTGCGGGATCTGTTGGCAATCCGACGTACGAGATCCTGTATCTCTCAGAAAACCAAATCGTGGCGCAAGAGCTTACTGGAGAGTGGGAGACGTATCCGAGCCGCTGCCCGCCACCAGGTTGCCCGTCGACGACTCATTCGGGGATAGCTCCAACGTAACGCTTGGGAGAAGAGTTGTTCAACTGTGGACTGAAAGGCTTTATCACATTTTCCGCAGTGGTCCCGGATTTCAAGAATCTGGTCGTGTTTCCGCAGCACTTGGCCGGCTCAGGTTGTTCGCTTGCATATGCTTGGATCGATCCAAGCGGTGGCATTCAAAGCCAAACAATTCCGTAACCATCTCGATGGAGCCCCTCACACCGCCTTGGACTTCCGCTCCCGCTTCTTCGCCACCGGCTCGGCGGGCGTTTCCTCCGCCACCTCCCCAACCGCGGCCGTAGCCACCTGCACCGGCTTCTTCTTCTCCGCCAGGCTGCGCTTCAACGCTTCCATAATGTCGATCACCGGCGCGACGTGCGGCTCGGGCGTCTCCACCACCTTCTGCCCGTCCTTCTTCGCCTCGATCATGGCCATCAGATTGTCGCGATACGTATCGTGGTACTTCTCCGGCTCGAACTCCGCCTTCAGCGTATCGATCAGCATGTTGGCCATGGCCAGTTCGTTCGGCTTCACCAGGTCGATGTCCGTCCGGAATTCGTCCACTTGCCGGATCTCATCGGCGTAGAACATGGTGTGCAGCAGGATCCCCTTCTTCCCCGGCCGCAGGATCACAATGTGCTCGCGATTGTGCATGGCGATCTTCGCCAGCGCGTAGTATCCCGCTTCTCCCATGGCCTTGAACAGCAGCGCGTAGGGCTTCTCCCCACCCCCGTCCGGCGCCATGTAATACGAGCTCTCCAGGTAGATCGGGTCCACCGTGTCGCCCTTCACGAATTCCAGAATCTCCATCACTTTGGCGGTCTTGGGGGCGACTTTCTTGATGTCATCCTCCTCGATCACCACGTAGTGGTCCTTCTCATACTCGTAGCCCTTCACCAGTTCGCTACGCGGCACCTCCTTGTCCTCGGCCGCGCAAAAGGTCTTCTGCTTGATGCGCGAATTGTCCTTGGCATGCAACTGATTGAAACTCACGGTCTCGCCGCGCGCCGCGCTATACAAGCGCACCGGCAGCGAAACCAGTCCGAACGTCAGATGTCCCTTCCAAACGGTGCTGGCCATAAATCATCACCTCACATTGGCAATCGACTTTTCCGAAGATATCATGTAAATGGAGGAGGGGCAAGGCTTTATGGCACTGGAAGAGTACGCTCGCAAACGCAAGTTCGAAAAGACGCCCGAACCGCCGCCCGCGGCCGATGCCGGCCCGCCCCCCGCCGCCGCGCCGCGCTTCTACGTGCAGCGCCACGATGCCACCCGTCTGCACTACGATTTCCGACTGGAAATCGGCGGCGTGCTGGTTTCCTGGGCGGTTCCCAAGGGCCCTTCGCTCGAGCCTCTCTCGAAATTTCTGGCCGCCAAAGTGGAGGATCATCCGCTCGAATACGGCACGTTCGAAGGCAATATTCCAGCCGGGAATTACGGCGCGGGCAGCGTCATGCTGTGGGACCGCGGCACCTGGGAATTGCTCGGCGATGCGCCCGTCGAACAGCAGCTCGCGCGCGGCGATCTGAAGTTCCGCCTGCACGGCGAAAAGCTGAAGGGCGAGTTCGCCATCGTGCATATGAAGAATCGCGGCAAGGGCAACGAGTGGCTGCTGATCAAGAAGCGCGACGCCGACGCCGTGCCCGGTTGGGACATCGAGCAATACGCCTGGAGCGTGCTCTCCGGCCGCACGCAGCAGGAGATCGCGCAGGGCTTGCCCGCGCGCGCCAGCAAGCGCGAGACCGCCGGCGATCCCAAGCGTGAATGGAAGAGCCACCCGGCGGCCCACCCATCCAAGGTCGCCGCCAAAATCGCGCCGCCCAAAGGGGGGCGGGCTTCAGCCCGCGCCGGACTTCAGTCCGGCTCCTCGCTCCCCGGCGCCGTGAAAGCCCCCATGCCCACCGCCATCGCCCCCATGAAAGCGACTCTCGCCGACACCCCGCCGCGCGGCGACGAGTGGCTCTTCGAAGTCAAATGGGACGGCGTACGCGCCATCTGCTTCATCGAAAATGAGACCGCCCGGCTGGTCTCCCGCACCGGCCATTCCTGCGAGAAGCAGTATCCCGAACTCAGCGTGATCCCGCACTACATCGCGGCCAGCCAGGCCGTTCTCGACGGCGAAATCGCCGCGCTCGACGAAAAAGGAGCCGCCCGCTTCGAGCTGATCCAGCCGCGCATCGCGCAGTCCGACGCCAATGCCATTTCCCACATGGCGCGCTCCCACCCGGTGGTTTATTTCGCCTTCGACCTGCTGTATCTGGATGGCTACGACCTGCGCCAGGCCCCTCTCATCGAGCGCAAGCGGTTGCTCGAAACGATCCTCACCCCCACCACGGTGCTGCGCTATTCCGAGCATTTCCCCGGCGCGGGCGATGCCATGCTGCAAGCCGCGCGCGAGACCGGCATCGAGGGCCTGGTCGCCAAACGCGCCGCCAGCCGCTACGAATCGCGCCGCTCGAGCGACTGGATCAAACTGAAAATCGTGGCGCGGCAGGAGTTCGTGATCTGCGGCTTTACAGCCGGCGAGCGCGACCACTTCGGCGCGCTGGTTCTCGGCCTTTACGACAATGGAGAGCTGACTTGGGCGGGCAACGTGGGCACCGGCTTCGATCAGAAAACGCTCGCCCTGCTGCGCCAGAAACTCGACCCGCTCGTCGCGCCGCAATCCCCCATTCCGCACCTGCCCAAAGAGCCCAAGGTGGGCAAAGACGTCACCTGGGTGAAGCCCGAACTGGTGGCAGAAGTGAAGTTCGCCAACTGGACCAACGAAGGCCGGCTGCGCGCGCCCGTCTACCTCGGCCTGCGCGCCGACGTGGATCCGCGCGACTGCGTCCGTGAGACAGTAGGACAGGCCTCCGGCCTGTCCAAAGAAGCGCTCCTCCCCGGTGTAACCAACGAAGTCACCCTCACCATCGACCGCCATCCCCTTAAGTTCACCAATCTCAATAAGGTCTTCTACCCAGCGGAAGGCATCGTCAAACGCGACCTGCTCAACTACTACGACGCGGTCGCCGCCCTCATCCTGCCGCACCTGAAAGACCGGCCCTTGTCGCTGAAGCGCTATCCCAACGGGATCGAGCAGCAGTTCTTCTTCCAGAAGGACGCGCCGCTCACCTTCGCGCCCTGGCTGCGCACGGAGGAGATCCAGTCCCACCACACGGAAGCGCCCATCCGCTACGTATTCGCCGAAGACCGCGCCAGTCTCCTGTATCTGGTCAACCTGGGCTGCATCGACCACAACCCCTGGATGAGCCGCACCGGCTCGCTCGACAATCCCGATTTCGTGCTCATCGACCTGGACCCCCAGGAATGCTCCTACGACATGATCGTCGCAGCCGCCCTGCTGGTGCGTGAGAAGCTGGATGCCATCGGGCTGCAGGGTTATCCCAAGACCACCGGCGGCGATGGCATGCACATTTATATACCGCTCGAACCCATCTACAGCTACGACGAAAGCCGCACCTTCGCCGAAATCCTGGCGCACCTCGTGCAACGCGACCGCCCCGACCTGTTCACCGCCCCGCGCACGGTTTCCAAGCGCCAGAAAGGCCGCGTCTATTTCG
Source organism: Bryobacterales bacterium (assembly GCA_963707465.1). GTDB lineage: Bacteria > Acidobacteriota > Terriglobia > Bryobacterales > Bryobacteraceae > Bog-159. Next base: position 201,380 of record CAVPQK010000027.1, on the reverse strand, counting down.
ACTGGATGCAAAACGGCAAATCCAAGACCATCGCCGCGCCGTACGTGCTCCGCGCGTACCCCGGCGCTCCCGTGGCTACGCCGCTGGCCTGGAACGAGGTCCAGCCGGGGCTGACGCCGGGCCAGTTCAACATCTACAACGCTCCGGAGCGCTTCGCCCGAACCGGCGATCTCTTCGCCGGAGTCCTCCGCAATCCACAGACGCTCGAGGAGCCCCTACAAAAGCTCGACAAGCTCCTTACCGAGCCGCGACCGTGAGGGAGCGGTTGAATGTTACTATGGTTTGGAAGTGCATCCGGAACCGACTGGCTTGCCAGAACCCAATCAAATGCCGCCATCTGACCAAGACCGAGCGGACGCTTGGCGGCGCGTCCAACTGGCGCGGCATCCCAAGCGCCCCCACACGCTCGACTACATCGAGCGCGTCTTCACGGATTTCCGGGAGATGCACGGCGACCGGCTGTTCGGCGACGATCCCGCCATCGTCTGCGGCGGGGCATTTCTGGAAGGCCGCCCGGTGATGGTAGTGGGCGAACAAAAGGGCCGCGACACCAAGCAGAAGCTCCACCGGAATTTCGGCATGCCGAAGCCGGAAGGCTACCGCAAGGCGCTGCGCGTGATGCAGTTGGCTTCCAAGTTCAACCGTCCGGTGATAACTCTGCTGGATACGCCGGGAGCGTATCCGGGTATCGATGCCGAGGAGCGCGGCCAGGCCGAAGCGATCGCCCGCAATCTGCGCGAAATGGCCCGCCTTGCGGTGCCGGTGATTGTGGTTTGCATCGGCGAGGGCGGCAGCGGCGGGGCGCTGGCGCTGGGCGTCGGCAACCGCGTGCTGATGATGGAAAACGCCATCTACAGCGTGATTTCCCCGGAAAGCTGCGCGGCCATCATCTGGCGCGATTCCACCAAGGCCGAACTGGCGGCGGCAGCCCTCAAGCTGACCGCGGAGGAATTGCTGAAGCTGGGGTTGATCGACGCCGTAGTGAGCGAGCCGGTCGGCGGCGCGCACGAAGATATGGACGCGGCGGCGCGCTCCTTGAGCGCCAGCCTTCTCGCGGCGCTGGAGAGCCTTGCCAAGCTGGGCCCCGACGAACTGGTGGATCAGCGGTACGCCAAGTTCCGCCACATGGGCAATTTCTTCGCGTGAAAAAGAGCGTCTGGCTGGGCATTCTGTTCCTGGCGGTCGTGGTGGGCTTCGTCGTCTATTCGACCATGAACACCGGGCGAATCCGCTGCCAGATCTGCATTACGTTTCAGGGACGCCAGGCCTGCCGGACCGCTTCGGCCGGCACCCGCGAACTGGCGCTGCGCACGGCCACCGAGAACGCCTGCGCCGAGATCTCTTCCGGCATAACCGATTCCAACCAGTGCCACAACACGCCGCCCGATAGCGTCCGCTGGCCCCAATAGTTTCCCATCGAGTTGCTTTCCAACGGCGGGGGGGGGGTATAATCTTTGGCGTCGGATAGTCCGCTCGAAGGGAAAGATTATGCATAGAATTCGGCTGGCTGCTCTTACGCTTCTAACCGCGTGCGTCGGCTACGGGCAAGCTCCCGCCTACGCCACGATCTACACTTTCAAAGGGGGCACGGATGGGGCCGCGCCGAATGGTGTTGTCCTCACGAAGAACGGAGACCTCTATGGCACGACCAAAACCGGTGGCGTTAACGAGTGTGGTATCAACATCTCCTTCTGGTGCGGTAGTGTCTTCCAACTGACGCCCGCGGAAGGTGGGACTTGGGCCAAGACGATAATCTTCAGCTTTAACGGGACAGACGAAGGACTGCCTAGTTGGGACTGGGAGGGTGGACCAGGGGCTCGGCCGGTCTTCGGAGCCAACGGAGCACTTTATGGCACGACTGAAAACGGAGGCGAGAATGACCCCTCCGCCAATTTCTTGGGCGGAACGGTCTGGGAGCTCATGCCACCGTCCGCCGCCGGGGGAGCCTGGACGGAGACGGTGCTGTACAGCTTCCAGGACAACCCTCAGGATCCGAATTCTCCATACGGAGGATTGCTCGTTACCTCCACCGGGTCGGTGATCGGTACGACTTTCACTAACGACTATCCTCCCTGCTGTTTGTTTGAGGGCGGAACGGCTTTCGAGTTGGTACCCCCTTCAGAATCAGGCGGAAGTTGGACGCTAAGCAATTTGATAAACTTTGAGACAGCCGGCATCGGGGGAACCCTGCCGCAGGGCTCACGGCCCTGGGCGGCTCACTGTACGGGACGCTTTCGAATTTTTCCTTTGAAACTTGCGGATCGGTTTACGAGCTTTCGCCGCCCACCTCCCCAGGCGGCGCCTGGGCGGGGAAGGCGATCTACACTTTTGGTGGGCCGCCAAGCGCCTGCTATCCCGTTGCGCCCCTTACCGTCGGCCCCGGTGGAGTGCTCTATGGCACGACCTTCATAGGTGGGTCAGGCTTGCCCTGTACGTTCAATCCCTATTTGGTGTCGGGATGCGGTACAGTCTTTCAGTTAACTCCCCCGGCCACGCCGGGCGGACCATGGACGGAAAGCATACTTTATAGCTTTGCCGGGAGTGGCGGCGACGGGGCTTATCCGACGGCTGGCGTCGTTTTGGGAAAGAATGGAGTGCTCTATGGCACCACTAACTTCGGTGGAAGTGCAACGTCGGGGTCCCCTTGCAACTCGGCGGGGCTCGGGGCTACAGGGTGTGGCACTGTTTTCCAATTGCTCCCTCCCGGGGCGGCAGGTGGGCCTTGGACTGAGACCGTTCTGCCTAGTTTTACGGGGCAGAACGGCGATGGATCGATCCCAGGTCCCCTGACCATAAGCCCGACAGGCGTTCTCTTCGGTCCAGCTTGGAGCGGCGGTGGAACCGAGGGGGCGGGCACGATATTTGCCCTCGTACCATGACGTTTATCTCGCCAATTATCGCGCAAGCCATCGGAGCATTCCCCGCGCCATAGAAGGCGACAGGTATGCTGAGCGATACGGTAACGGTGGCGTTGATCAGCTCCAGCAGCTCTGTCGCGATCGCGATCACTGCCCTGATCCTGAGCTATCGTCTGTTCAACTCGCTGGAATAGCGCCTCGATCGCATCGGAGACAATCTGGGTTCGTTGACCGGAAAGGCCGCGGAATTGGTTAGCCGTCTCAGCCGCGTTGAGGAGAAGCTGGGACTCTCCCCCCGATAAGACGCCTCGTCCGCCCCCCAGCCAATTCTTGAATCCCTCCAGCCCCTTCGCCACTCCATTATGATGTCTGGGTGAGTAACATGACAGCGCAAGAAACGGAACAACCCTATCGGCTGGCGTGTCTCGAACTGCACGGCGGGAATCAGGAAGGCAGCTATTCGGCTGAGCTTCCAGGACTTTCCGCGTGGGTGTCGTGCCGTCCGTTAGGCGATTCCCGGCGCGGCGGTGATCTTTACTACCTTTCGGCCTGCAGCCAGGGAGTCATCGCCCGCGTGGCTCTGGCTGACGTTGCCGGGCACGGCGAGGTGGTCAGCGCTGCCGCCGTCGGTCTGCGCGACGCCCTCCGCGAGCACATGGACCATTGGGACCAATCCATGCTGATCCGCCGGTTGAACGAGAGCATCCTGAAAGGCGCGCCGCATTCCCGATTCGCCACCGCTTTTCTAGCCAGTTTCTACCGCGAGTCGGGCGAGCTGTTGTTCACCAACGCCGGCCATCTGCCGCCGTTGTGGTATCGTGCCGCCGCGAAGGAGTGGAGCCTCCTGGTCGATTCCACGCCTTATAGTAAAGAGATCGTGGACCTGCCTCTCGGCATGATCGCCGGAACCTCCTACAGCCAGACCGCCGTGCAATTGGCGGTGGGCGATCTGCTGCTCATCTATACCGACGGCATTAGCGAATCCTGGGACGAAACGGGCGAACAACTCGGGCTCGACCGCCTGCTGTCCCTCGCGCGCACTCTGCCGGTGGAATCCGCCGCGGCTGCCGGCCGGGCGCTGTTGTCGGCCGTCGAGCTGTTCCGGGGTCTCGAACCACGCAGCGACGATGAAACCGTGGTGGCCCTCCAACGGCACGCAGAGGCTGTGTGAGGCTGCAACTGAAGTTCGTCATGCCCAGCGACCCGCGCTACTTGCCCGTGGTGCGCGGCGCCATCGGCCCCATGGCCGCGGCCGTCGGTTGGGACGAATCTGACTGCCGGGCCATCACGCTGGCGCTCGACGAAGCCCTGGCCAACATCATCCGGCATGCCTACCACAACCGCGCCGACGGCCTCATTGAATTGGAATGCCGCGAAACCCCGGACGGGTTGGAAATCACCACGCTCGATACGGGCGAAGCCCCGGATAGGACCAAAATATGTGCGCGCGCCATAGCCTGCGATCAACCGGGAGGACTGGGGACCCACATCATCAAGGATGTGATGGACACGGTGTCGTATCAGGCGACGCCGGCCGGAAACCGCTTTGTAGCCACCAAGCGGCTCAGGAAGACGATATGAAAATCTCTGTTCGCGACGCCGGACAAACGAAGGTCGTGGTAGTCGAGGGAGATGTGGATCTGGGGACTTCCCCGGACTTGCGCCGCACGTTGTTCGACGCCCTGTTGCATGCGCCCAAGCTGGCGCTCAACCTGGCCGCCATCCGGTATATCGATAGCTCCGGCATCGCCACGCTGATCGAGGTGCTCAAGGACTCCCAGCGCCGCAACAAGGAGTTCGTGCTGTTCGGCTTGAGCCCGGCCGTGCAGCAGGTCTTCCACCTGACACACGTCGTGCGCATCTTTCAGGTCTTCCAAACCGAGGAGGAGGCCCTGGGAAGCGCGTGATGCAATTCGTGGCGGAGGTGGGCGGCGCGGCGGAGCGCAGCGTCGCCTACGTAGGCGGCCTCGCGCAGCTCTTCGGGAAGTCTCTGCGCCTGCTCTTCCTCTCGCCGTTGAAACCGGGCCGGCTCCTGCAGCGCGCGGTGCATCAGGCCATGGCCGCTGGCGTCGAGGCCCTGCCCATCACGTCGCTGATTACGTTTTTTGTCGGCGTGATCATCGCGCTGCAAGGCGCGTACCAGTTGCAGCGGCTCGGCGCCATGCAATTGGTCGCCAGCTTAGTGTCCATCTCCATCACCCGGGAACTGGGTCCGCTGATCACCGCTATCGTCGTGATCGGAAGGTCCGGCTCGGCGTTTGCCGCCGAAATCGGCACTATGCGGGTGACCGAAGAACTGGACGCGCTGGAGGCTATGGCGCTCGATCCCGTCGCGTTTCTGGTGGTGCCGAAATTCCTGGCCATGGCCGTCATGATGCCCTGCTTGGCCGTCTGGTCGGACTTCATGGGCATCCTGGGCGGCTGCGTATTCGGCATGGTCAGCGGCAGCTTCACCTTCGGCAGCTACGTGATTGCCACCCGCGATGCCCTGGTCGCGCACGACGTGACCACGGGCGTCGTGAAGGCGCTGGTCTTCGGGCTGGTCATCACCGCGGTGGGCTGCCAGGAAGGCTTCTCCACGGGCGCCGGAGCGGAAGACGTAGGCCGCTCGACGACCTCGGCGGTGGTGCTCTCCATCCTCTTTGTGATCCTGATCGATCTGGTCTTCACCGTGCTGTTCTACTTGGCGCGGGGGACGGCATAAGCCGGAAGCCGAGGCGCACGCGCTCGGCGTGCCGTTTCGGCACTCCTGCCGAAACAGGCGATCGAAGCTCACCCGCTGGCCGGTCAGTAAGCGTCGCGCCGGAATTCGTCTAGCGGGATGTCGTCCCCGGGCTCCGCGCGGGCCAGATCTCGCTCGGCCGCGGTCTCCGCGTCGAGGATCTCCTGCTCACCAGTTCCGCCAGAAAAGAAAGGCCACCTCCACCTACTCTCCGGAAGCGCATCCACCGGAGATTGAAAGACGGCTGCGACCGGCGGACATGCCGTTGCAGCGCCAACCTCGTCCACGTGCACAACCCAAGAATCCCCCCCGGATTGCACCGGATAAGAGTTATCTTTACGAAGAGACGACTCGATGACGCCTCAGTCCACCTACGACGTCTTCCTTTGCCATAACAGCCACGATAAGACAAAATTGCGGGAACTGAATGAACGCCTCCGTCACGAGTTTGCGCTGACCACCTTCTTTGACGAGTCGGAACTCGTCGGTGGGCAGGTTTGGACCCAACACATTGAACGCGCACTGGCATCTTCCAGATCCTGTGCCATCTGCCTCGGTCCGAACGGTTGGGGGCCGTTTCAGTTGGACCGCGAGGCGCGCCCCGCACTCGAACGCCAGGGAACTGAGCCAGGGTTCACCGTTATTCCCGTTCTCCTCCCCGGCATGCAGCCGGGACACATGATGACCCTCGCCGACTTCTTTCAGAAGACGCACTGGGTGGATTTCCGCGAGGACTGGGACGATCCCGTCTCTGTCCGAAAGCTCGCCGCCGCTATTCGCGGCCAAGCTGCCTCCCTGAAGGGAAACCCGAGCTTTCCCCTCTTCGCATCCGTTTCGACGCATTCCGCTGGGAACTCGGCGGACGCCGGGATGCCAGCCTGCTGTACCGGGGATCCGATCTTCAACAGGCAGTAGCGGTGGTCGCGGCAAACCCCGATCTCGTTCCGTTCCAAACCAAGGAGTTTGTCGTCAGCCGTGGCGGAACGCAACCGGCGATGGTTCGTCCGCGTCGTCACCGCCGCGGTCATCGTCACCATCAGCATACTCCTCCTCCTCATCACCGACCGGCGGCGGCGCGGCGAACAAACGGCCCGTGAGGACGCCCAGTCCGCTCTCGCCCGCGAAAAAGTTGCGCGCAAGAACGAGCAGGCCGCTTTGACGAACGAAAAGATCGCTCGCGGACTTGCGGAAGGTGCCCAAGAATCCGAAGCCCAGCAGCGCGACCTCGCCGAGCAGCAAAGGGATCTAGCCGTACGCCAGCGCAACCTGGCGTATGCCCGGTTCCTGATCGCAGAAGGCGAGCGGCTGATACGGGGCGGGCAGGAACGGCGCGCGTCCTTGTTTTTTGTGACTGCCCTGCAAATGGCCGATTCGCCCGAAGCCAGAGGCAGCCTTCTGTCCCAGACACTCAAGAATCCCCACCTCGCTATGGCCGGCGTATCGGCTCCTGGCGGCGTTTCCGCATTGGCATCCACCCCCTGGGGGCAGGTGGCCGTTGCGGACCTCAAGGGCGGCATCTCCATCGCCAATTTGTCTCCGTACCAAGGGCCGGCGTCCACCTATGGTGGCAGCAAGCCGGTCGCGACCCTGGCAACCGACGGGGCGGATAGAATTGTGAGCCTCGAATACTCAGACGACGAGCACGAACTCCTCGGCCTCGGCCTTTCCGGCCGTTTCTATCAGGGGCACGTGGGAGAGGCCACGGCCAAGCTGGAGATTTCCACCCGGTTGCGCGACATTCGCGAAGCCGTCGAGATCGAGGAAGCCGTCCCGGCCACTCCGCCCTACGCACTCTCCCGCCAGGCTATCGCCGCCGGCTCTGAAGGGGAAGGCGTCACAGTCTTTCGCATCGGGCGAGCCCCTGCCCGGGTCACTGAAATCGCGCGATTTAGCGGGAACGATTGCTTCGGTCTCGCCTTGGCCATCGACAACCGGGGCGCCTGGCTGGCCTGCTACGTTCAGGAAGCCTCGCGGAGATCAGTCCGGATATGGAGCCTCGGCCCGAAAAGACTGGTCCGCGAGATCCCCATCCCCAACGGCTTCGGCTTTCTTTCCAGCATCGCCATGAGCGGAGACGGTAAGTACCTCTCTCTTGGCGATCAGCACGAGCCTGGTGGGACTGGCAAGACCAACAGAAACCACCCACGATCCCACAGCCCCATGAGATCCCGCAATTCGGAGGGAGGGGTTTTCGTCCAGTTTCTTACGTCGGCTTCAGCCCGGACGGGACCATGGTTACCACTCTCTATGGGGGGCGCGGCTATCTTTGGGATGTCGCTTCCGGAGTGCAACTCGCCGCCTTGCCCAACCCGCCGCCTGCTTCCGCCGTGACCCACGTGCTGCTGGGCCGTGATCTCAAATCCTGGCTGGTTGGCCGTGGACAAGGTGTCAGCGTAGTCGACCTGAACCCCACCTCGTGGGCCTACTTCGTACCCCAGAAAACGCCGGCTCCGCTGCTGTATCCCGGCGCTAACATCGCTTCCGGCTAGGCTGGGCAGCGCCCGTGGCGCACGGCCTCGGCGTGCCGTTTCGGCACTCCTGCCGAACCGGCGGCTCCGGCATTCTTGTAACGTCCCCATCGTCCGTCAGGCGGGCGAGACGCGGTGCTCCTCACTTTCCCCCCGGCTTCCGGGACTTTCCAGCGGCGCGCGAATCCCTCTGCTGTCGTATCGGCTCGTGTCAACTACCTGGCAACGGCGAACTCGCATGCGGAAGCCCCAAACGGAACCGTAGCCGGTCGTATTCGATCAAAGGTTGAAAGTAGTCGGGCTCCTGCAACGGCCACACCGGCGCAGGCGCGGCCGGCGTTCCCGAATGGTCCAGGATTGCGTTGACCGCCCGGCGGGCTGCCTCATTGGCCGCCTCCATGCAGGCGAGATCCGTGTAAGTCCTGATATAGTCCGAGGCCAGCATCAGGTTGCTTATCTCCGTCGTCGCTTCGGGCCGGTACTGCAAGGACCCAGCCGTATTGATGAGCAGCGGCTCCAGATTGGTAACGGCCGTTGGATTGGGATACACTACATCCGGATCCAGAAACCAACTCAGCAGATCGTCGTCGCGAATAACCTCCGCACCCCCCACGTTGAGGTGTGATTTCATCTGCGCCCACACCTCGTTCTTGACCTCCAGAGCCGCGCACTGCATCGCCTCTTTGCCGTAGAGAATGCCCGGAGTTTCCCAGTCCGAGATGTCCACCGAAAGAATTCCTCCGGTAAGCCCATCTCCATAGCCGGCCAGACGCCCCGGCGTCCAGAATTGGCGCTGGGAGACGGAGGTGAGCGCCCAGGGTGAGTCCGCGTAAAGCGTGTGGCCGAAATCGAGCGGCACGTCCTGAGCCAGATAAAACTGAATTCCGTTCATCCATGCGGTACGCAGCTTTGTCAGATTGGCGAGGGATGGCGCCAAGGCTTTCAGATCCTCGTCCACCAGACCGCTCATGATCTCCACGGGCATCGCCGCGACGTAGTAGTCCGCCTTGATCTCGCGCGGCTGCCCGTTCTGCTCGATGGAGACGCCGGTAATCCCGCTCGCATCCGCGTGAAAATTCTTGATGATCGCCCCGGTCTCGAGGTCCGCGCCCTTCTGCCGGAGATAATCCACCCACGCCGTCAGCCACACCTCGCTGGTAGGGCCGTTCAACAGCCGGTCGAAACCACCGGATGTCAGCAGGCCAAAGAGAAGCTGCAAGAGGATATACCCGACCGTTCGCGTACTGCCTTCCTGGGCGCGCACGGCCACCAGGGAACGGGTCAGCCCCTTGCCCAACAGCGTCTGGTAGGCTGCGGAATGATTGGCGGCGTGGATGAAAGTCCACCATGGAATCTGCTCATATTCGGCGACTCGCCGCTCCGGACAACTTGTGAGCAGGGTGAATAGACGATCGACGAAGTACAGCACTTCGTTGTCGGCCACTCCGATTCCTCGGAAGACCTCTTTGAATGCGACGGCCCAATCCTCGATATTCTGCGGCAGGCGCGCCGTCAATACCAGCGCGGGGCTACCCGCCCGGGCCACCTCGATACGCGTGGCGTGGACCAGATTATTGAAGACACTCACGTTGCCCGGGAATGGGATTCGCATCATGGTGTCGGGCAGATGCCTGTAGAAAGCGGGGAAGAAGCGGAAACCATGCTCGCCAGGAAGATCCTGGCGGCCGCCGGTGCCTGTGCCGGGGACAGACAAACTGCGCGCCTTCCCTCCAAAAACATTCTTCGCTTCGTAAAGGGAGACTTGGAATCCGCGCTCGATCAACTCGTGCGCGGCGCTCAGCCCGGCTACGCCGCCACCCAATACCGCCACATGTATGGACATATATCGTCAAACCATACTACAGTGGATTGTCTCGCGGATGGCCTCGACAATCCACTGCGCGCGGGGACCAATCGCAATCGCCTCAGCCGCATCTAATGGATTGGCGGAAAGGGTCGCCGCAATTACCAAGTTATCGAATGCATAGGCGCCGACAATGCCTGACTCCATCCCCGCGCCGGTGATCTCCGTCCGCGACCTCCGCGTGCAATTCAGCGGCCGCGAAATCCTGCATGGCCTCGACTTCGATATCGTCCACGGCGAAACCGTTGTGATCCTGGGCGGATCCGGTTCCGGCAAGAGTACCCTGCTCCGTACCCTGGTGGGCCTCCAGAAACCGGCCTCCGGCGCGGTGCACGTCAAAGGCGTCGACATCACCAAGGCTTCGGCGCGCGAGATGGATGCCATCCGCAAGAAAATCGGCCTGGCCTTTCAGGGCGGAGCCCTGATCGGCGCCCTGCCGGTGGGCGAGAATATCGCGCTGCCCTTGCTTGAGCACACCACGTTAAAACCCACCACCATCGAGGTGATGGTGCGCATCAAGCTTGAGCAGGTGGGGCTCAGCGGCTTCGAGAACTACAGTCCCGCGCAGCTCAGCGGAGGCATGCGCAAGCGCGCCGCCTTCGCCCGCGCCCTGGCGATGGACCCCGAGATCCTGTTCTTCGACGAACCATCCGCCGGCCTGGACCCAATCACCGCCGCGGGCATCGACGATCTGATCCTGGAGCTGAAAAAGGCATACAAGATGACCATGGTGGTGGTGACCCACGAACTGGCCAGCGCCTTCCTGATCGCCGACCGCATCATTCTTCTGGACCGCGGCAACATCGTGGCCATGGGCCCGGCCCAGGAAGTCCGCGATAGCTCCCATCCGCGCGTCCGCCAGTTTCTCGACCGCGTGGCCGATACGGCCACGGACGACGATGTCGACCACCTCCGCATGTTCACGGAAGGGATAAGGTGAAAGGATGCAAGCGATGCGCGAACGCACTCTGGTGGGGCTTTTTGTTTTAATTGCCGGCGGCCTTTTGGTGGGCACCATGCTGGCCATCTCCGGCGGCCTGGGCGTCGCGGCCGTGGCCCACCGCGCGTATTTCAAATTTGCGGGCGGCGTACAACCCGGCGCTCCGGTGCGATACGGCGGCCTCACCGTGGGCAAAGTGACGCGCGTCCGCGTGGACCCCGGCAACTCCTCGCGCATCGAAATCGATATCGCCGTGGACCACGATGCGCCCCTGAAAACCGACAGCGTCGCCAAAATCTCCACCCTCGGCCCGTTAACCGACAATTACATCGAGATCGCCACCGGGACCGAGCACGCGCCGCTCGCTCCTCCGGGTTCGGAGCTGGCTTCGGCGGAGGCTTTCGGCCTGCCGCAGTTGGGGGACGCCGCGCAGTCCATGATGCCCGATCTGCACGGCGCGTTGCAGAAGTTGAACCAGAACCTGGACGGCCTGCAGGTTACCATCGCGCGCGCCAACGATCTGCTGAATGACCGCAACCGGGCGAGCATCGGCAGTTCGCTCGATAACGTCAATCGTCTGGTGGCCGACGCGCGGCCCCAGGTGGCGGATTCGCTCAACAACCTGAACGGCCTGCTGAGCGATGCGCGGCCCAAGGTGGCCGCCAGCCTGACCAACGTGCAGGATCTCAGCAAACAGTTCAACGACAAAATGGCGCCGCTGCTGGACAACCTGAAAACCACCACTACCCGCGCCAACGACACCCTGGCGCATGTGGACGCGACCCTGGTGGAGAACCGCCCGGACATCCGCGCATCCGTGGTGCGCTTGCGCGATACGCTGGCCCAGTTGAATCAGACCTTGGACCAGAACTCCGCGAACATCGACGAGGTGCTGGATAACATCCGTATATCCACCGAGAATCTCCGATCGCTGACCGAAACGCTGCAACGCGCACCCGCCAGCCTGATCCGGGGCATCGCGGTGCCGGAGCGGAAACCGGGGGAGAAATGGTAAAGCTCCACCTGATCGCGCTGGCCGCCCTTCTCACCATCGGCTGCGCCACCACCCGCCCGGTGCATTATTACAGGCTGTCTTCCGCTCCCGCCCCAAACGCCCCGCCCAAACCGGACGGCTCGACGCTCCTGGTCGGCGCCATCGTGACTCCCGAATCCTTGCAGGATGCCCGCATTCGCTATCAAACCGGCTCGAACGCGACCGGCTCTTACGAATACCATCGCTGGTCCGAACGCCCCGGCACCATGGTGCGCGACTCGCTGGTGCGCGCCTTGCGCGCCTCGGGCCAATACGCACGGGTGCTGGAATCCTCCAGTTCGGCGGTGGGCGACTATTTGCTGCGCGGCAAGCTCTACGAATTCGCGGAAGTGGATGGTCCGGCTATTGGAACCAAGATATCTCTGCACCTCGAATTGATCGACGCCAAGACCAACCGCAGCGTTTGGGACCACCACTTCGAACGCGAAGAACCGGCCAACGGCAAGACCATCGAAGACGTGGTCGGATCCATGGACCGCAACCTCCAACAAGTGGTCAACGCCGCCGCCGCGGAGATCGGCCGATTCCTGGCTGCTGTCACCCAACCGCAACATACCGAAGGGCAACGTACCGGGCCGCGACCGTAAGGAAGCGTGGGTGTTAAGATATTTATTGAACTCTCCCGTTAAGAAAAGCGTCTAATTGTAGTCAGCATAATAGGAGTCCGCATTCGTGAAGACCAAATGGAAAACCATCATTATTATCCTGGTTGTGCTTGCGCTGGGCATTGGCGTTTATGCCAGCACGGTGCTCAGCAAGCGCGGCGTGGTGGCCGTCCAGACCGGAAAGGTGGTGCGCCAGGACCTGACTAGCCTGGTAACCGCCTCGGGCGAGATTAAGCCCAAGAATTACATCAACATAGGCGCCAACGCCATCGGCCTGCTCACCAAGATTCTGGTGAAGGAAGGCGACCGCGTGCGCAAGGGACAACTGGTGGCGCGGATGGAGAATATCCAGCCCGAGGCGCAGGTTGCTTCCCAAAAAGCGCAAGTGATGTCGGCGGAGGCGGATTCCAATGCGGCCGAAGCCGGGCTGAAAGCAGCCGACGATAGCCTGCGCACGCAGCAGGCCGTCATCGACCATTCGCAGTCTGATCTGGAGCACGCCAAACTGGACTTCGACCGCGCCAAGGAGCTGTACAAGGACCAACTCCTGGCCAAGCAGGATTTCGATACCAAGAAGGCGGCCTATGATGCCGCGGCCGCCTCCCTGAACGCGGACCAGACGCGTCTGCTCCAGGCCCGTTCGCAACGCGAGCAGACCGCGGCGCAACTGGCATCGGCGCAGCGCCGGGTGGCGCAGGCCAATGCGGTGCTGGCGCAATACACCGATATGCTCCACAAGTTCGACTCCTATGCGCCGCTGGATGGCGTGGTCACCAATCTGCCGGTGCGGGAGGGCGAGACCGTGGTGCCCGGCCATGCAGAATCAGGCGGGGAGCAACATCATGACCATCGCCGACATGTCCCTGATCACCGCCGAGGTGAAGGTGGACGAAACCGACATCGTCAGCGTGGCGCTCGATCAGAAGGCGGACATCACCATCGACGCCATTCCGAACAAGACTTTCAAAGGCCACGTAATCGAGATTGGCGAACACCGCGATTCTGCGCTCCACCGGCTGGCGGCTTCGCAAAGCGCCGTCTCCAGCCAGGAAGCCAAGGATTTCAAGGTGGTGGTGGCCATGGACGACCCGCCCGAGGAGATCCGCCCGGGCCTGTCCTGCACCGCCAAGATCACCACCGCGACGCGCCAGCAGGCGCTGACCATTCCGATTCAGGCGCTCACCATCCGGCAGAAGGGCGACCTGGAAGTGAAGCCCAAGACCACCGGCGGCGCGATGGCCGCCACCAAGCTGACTCCGGCCGAGGAGAAAGCCCGCAAGGAAGAAATCCAGGGCGTCTTCGTGATCGCCGGCGGCAAGGCCGAATTCCGCAAAGTGGAGACCGGCATCACCGGCGCCACCGATATCGAAGTCGTCAGCGGCCTCAAGGAGGGCGACGAGATCGTGACCGGCAGCTACCAGATCATCCGCACGCTGCGCAACGAAGCGCAGGTGAAGGTGGACAACAAGTCGCCGTTGCCGCAGAAAGGCGCTAACCCATGGCACAAGCACTGGCAGAGAGGGAACTGATCGAACGCGGCGAGCAACTGAAGCGCGACGGCATCGTGATCCGCACGTACGACCTGTGGAAGACGTACATCATGGGCGACCAGGAAATCCACGCGGTTTCCGGTGTGGACATCACATCAAGCGCGGCGAGTATGTGGCCATCATGGGTCCGTCCGGGTCCGGCAAATCCACGCTGATGAACCTGATCGGCTGCCTGGACACGCCCACCAAGGGGCAGTATTACATCAATGGCCGGCTGGTCAGCGACATGACCGACGACGAACTGGCGCGCATCCGCAACAAAGAAATCGGCTTCGTTTTCCAGACGTTCAACCTGCTGCCGCGCGCCACCTCGCTGCACAATGTGGAGCTGCCGCTGATCTATAGCGGCACGCCTTCGGACCAGCGCACCGAGACGCGCCAAGGCCGCTTTGCGCAAGGTGGACCTGGAAGCGCGCATGATGCACAAGCCCAACGAGCTATCCGGCGGCCAGCGCCAGCGCGTGGCGGTGGCCCGCGCGCTGGTGAACAACCCCTCCATTCTGCTGGCCGACGAGCCTACCGGAAACCTGGACAGCGCCACCGGCAACGAAATCATGGCTCTGTTCGGCGCCTCCACGAGCAGGGCAACACCATCGTGCTGGTGACGCACGAGCACGACATCGCCGTGCACGCCAATCGCGTCATCCACATCCGCGACGGCAAGGTGGAGAAGGACGAGCAGGTCCGCTAGTAGAACCTCACCTTCTAACTGCTACAGATCCGTATCTCCGCCCGAAAGCCGGTGTCGCACGAGCCGCACAAGCTCCGCCGAGAGGTAGAAATTTGTCTGGGTGAGGCGGGCGAGCGCCGCCTCAAAGTCGAGCAGTCCGCGGCGGTGCGCCAAGACGAGGACACCCAAGGTGCCGATCACATGCAGGTTCCGGAGCACGGCCTCAGCGCGCCCGTCCCAATCATCCATCAGAATGCGCCCGGCGTTGAGAGATCGCGCGAGATTGATCGCCGCGCTTTCACCCGGATCAAGGGAACCGAGAGCTGGGTCTAGTGGCAAGTCAGGGCGCACTTCGAGCCAATCTGGAGGATGCGAGATCCACTCTCGGACGGCGGATGGCATCTTCGTCTGCAGCATTTCCTGGACCACCGCCCTTGGCACGTGCACGCGGGTGTAAAGAGGCGCCAGCACTTTCACCTGTTCGATTAGCACCACGTAATAGAGCGGACCAGTGTCGGCAACGACGATCATGCCGGTGGTGGGATCTCACTCCCCGAGGCTGGCGAGGTCCTGCTCAAAATCTTCCCGGGTGTACTTCTCAATCCGATGCTCTTTCAGAAATCCATCGAGCTCATAGCGGGATGGGATGTCTAACAACGAGCGGAGCTGCGAGCCGGTGAGGCGACGTTCACGGTAGGCATCAAGAGCGATAGCCTCCAGCGCCACACGCGCAGGGCTCCGGCCCGGAGGCAGCAAGGGCGGCGCCAGATCATCCGGAATCTCGAGTGTGATCTGCATAAGCAAGTGTACCACCTACTGCCCGGGCGTCTGATCAACCCGCCCGGCCGGCCACCACGTGACCTTCGTAAACCCCTCCGCCACATCCGGCGCGACCAGCTTCGCCGCCATGCGCGCCATCGCATCGTCCGGCACTACCCGGTCGCGTCGCACGTTGCGCGCGCGGCAGACGTCCAGCGGCACGTCGAAGTACACCGCCTCCACGTCGCAACCGTGCCGTCGACCGATCTGGATATAGGGCCGCCGCTCTTTCGGTGTCAGGTGCGTGGCATCCACGTAGGATACCGGCCGCCCGATCGCCAGCCGCTGGCGCAGCAGATACCGCATGGTCGAAAACACGCGCGCGTGAATGGTCTGGTCGGTGGCATCGTCGGCCAGCACTTGCCGGATCCAGTCCGATGAGATCCCCAGGATCCCCTGCCGCTCCAGCCAGGTCGATTTGCCCGACCCGGGCAAGCCCACCAGCACCACGATGCGTTGTCGCGACTTGGCCAATCACGACCAATATCGCATGATATGTTGGAACCTTGGAGCTGGAACGATGCGCAAGGTCCGTTGGGGCGTGCTGGGCGCCGCCCATATCGCCCTGAAGAAAGTCATACCGGCCATGCAGCTTGGCGAGTGGTCCGAGATCGCCGCCATCGCCTCGCGCGACCTGGCGAAGGCCCAGCGGGCGGCCGCCGACCTCGGAATTCCGAAAGCCTACGGCTCCTACGAGGAGCTGCTGGCCGACCCTGAAATTGAGGCGATCTACAATCCGCTGCCCAACCATCTGCATGTGCCCTGGTCGGTACGTGCGGCCGAGGCCGGCAAGCACGTGCTCTCGGAGAAGCCGCTGGCTCTCGACGCCGCCGAAGCCCGCACGTTGCTCGCCGCGCAGTCCCGCACCGGGGTGAAGATCGGCGAAGCCTTCATGGTGCGCACGCATCCGCAGTGGCTGCGCGCCCGCGAGCTGGTCCGCGGCGGCCGCATCGGCGATCTGCGCGCCGTCATGGGCTTCTTCAGCTATTTCAATCGCGACCCCGCCAACATCCGCAATGTGCGCGCGTGGGGCGGCGGCGGGCTGTTCGATATCGGCTGCTATCCCATCAACACTTCGCGCTTCATCTTCGGCGAGGAGCCACGCCGCGTGATCGCGCTCGTGGAGCGCGATCCGGAAATGGATATCGACCGCCTGACTTCCGGCATGCTCGACTTTCCCTCCGGCCAGGCCGTTTTTACGTGTTCGACCCAACTGGCTCCCTATCAGCGCATGCAGATGTTCGGTACCACCGGCCGGATCGATATCGAAATTCCGTTCAACGCGCCGCCGGATCGGCCGTGCCGCATCTTCGTGGACGACGGCTCCGACCTGTTCGGCGCCGGCATCCAAACCGAAACCCTCCCGGTCTGCGACCAGTACACCATCCAGGGCGACTTGTTTTCGCAAGCCGTGCGCGGCGAGGGCGAAGTGCCGGTATCGCTCGACGACGCCGTGCGCAACATGGCGGTCATCGATGCCCTGTTCCGATCGGCCGAGTCGGGTCGCTGGGAGACACCGTCATGACGTCCATCGCGCCCATGCTCTCGGTTCGACACGGTGCCAAGGCGGTCGATTTTTATAAAGCGGCCTTCGGCGCGGGCGAGTTGTTCCGCATCGACAGCGACGATGGCGCGGTGGTCGCCCGTCTGTCCGTCGGGCCGGCCGAATTCTGGGTCGCCGACGAGTCTCCGGAAAACCTCAACTTCAGCCCCGAGACTTTGGGCGGCGGTACCGTGCGGATGGTGATGATCGTGGACGATCCGGATGCCGCGTTCGACCGCGCCGTTGCGGCGGGTGCCACCGTTGTGTGGCCCGTCGCCAATCGGTATGGCTGGCGATTAGGACGGATTGCCGATCCGTTCGGGCATCATTGGGAAATCGGCAAACCGCTGCCGAAAGGTTCTTGAGGATCATATGAAACGAACATTTCAGATTCAAGCCATGGTCATCGTTTTGGCCCTCGCAGTTGTGGGGCGCGCACAGGAAGCGCGGCCCAGCGCCCCGCCGCCTGCGAGGCCGCCCGGTATGCCGCAGGGCCCTCGCGTGGTTTCACCCGAGGTCACGGCGGACCACCAGATCGTGTTCCGTATCCTGGCGCCGCAGGCGAAGACGGTCGGGCTGCGCGCCGGCGATATACAGGGCCTGCCGCGCGAAGGCCCGGCGTTCTCAAAGGATGCGGACGGCGTGTGGTCGGCAGCGGTGGGACCCGTAGAGCCCGGCGCATACCGTTACGTCTTCATGGTGGACGGCGTCCCGACCATGGACCCGCGGAATCCGGCGTTGAGCGAGTCGAACACCAACGACTGGAGCCTAGTCTACGTGCCCGGAGCGGAATTCATGGACACGGCCAACGTGCCGCACGGCGCGGTGGCATCCGTGACTTACTACTCGACTGCGCTCTCGCGGTTCCGGCGCATGCATGTCTATACGCCGCCGGGGTACGAGATGGGCGGGGGAAAGTATCCGGTCTTCTATCTGTTGCATGGATCGGGTGACTGCGACGAAGCCTGGACGTCGGTGGGCCGCGCCGGATTCATCCTCGACAATCTGATTGCGGCGCGCAAGGCGCAACCCATGATCGTGGTGATGCCGGCGGGCCATACCACGACCAGTCCGCCCATGCCCGGCGCGGCGCGCCCCACGCGCGACGAGTTCGGCGAAGATTTCGTGAGCGACATCGTGCCCTATGTCGAACAGCATTATCGCGCCATGACCGATCGCGCGCATACGGCCATCGCGGGCCTTTCGATGGGTGGCGGACAGACGCTGAATATCTCGATGGCACACCTGGACAGGTTCGCTTACGTAGGCGTTTTCAGCGCCGGCGTCTTCTCCTTCGGACGCGGCGGACCCCCTTCGCCTGGGCCGCCGCCCGAGTGGGTGGTCGAGCGCGCCGCCATGCTGGACAACGCTTCGTTGAAACCGGGCTTGAAGCTGCTGTGGTTCGGCACGGGCACGGAAGACCGCCTGATGCCGACCACCAAGGCGACCATTGAGATGCTGAAGCAGCACGGCTTCACGCCGTTCTTCCGGGAGAGCGCCGGGGGCCATACGTGGATCAACTGGCGGAATTATCTGGCCGAGTTCGCACCGCAACTGTTCCAGTAAACCGCGCGCGCAGCACCGTCTTCTGCACCTTGCCCGTGCCGCCCTTCGGCAGCGTGTCGATGAAGTCCACCGAGGCCGGGCACTTGAAGTGCGCCATGCGTTCGCGGCAGTAGTCGATCAGTTCCCGCTCCGTGAGCGCACTGCCCGGCCGCCGCACCACCACAGCCTTGATGGCTTCGTCCCAGGTCTCGTCGGGCAGCCCGATCACCGCTACTTCCAGCACTTCCGGATGCGACGCGATCATGGACTCCACCTCCGGCGAATAAACGTTCTCGCCGCCGGGCTTGATCATGTCCTTCTTGCGATCCAGGATGTACAAGTAGCCGTGCGCATCGAACGTGCCGATGTCGCCGGTGTGCAGCCAGCCGCCGCGTAGAGTGTCGGCGGTGATGGCGGGCTGGTTCCAGTAGCCCTTCATAATGTTGTCGCCGCGCGCGACGACCTCGCCCGCCTCGCCTGGCGGAAGCTCGCGATCGAGCGGATCCACGATGCGCACCTCGACCCCCATCACGGGCCGGCCGGCCGATTTCACCGGCGCATACTGCTGGTCGGCATTTTCCAGCGTGTGACCTTCCGGTCCCAAGTACGTCAACCCCGGACTCGATTCGGTCAGCCCGTATCCTTGCGCGAACGGGCAGCGCAGCTTCGCCTGCGCGCGCCGCAGCAGATCCAGTGGCATGGGCGATGCGCCGTAAATGATCAGGCGCAGGCTGGAGGTGTCATAGCGGTCGAAAGCCGGGTGATTCACGATGGCGTTCAGCATGGCCGGCACCACGAACGTATGCGTGATCCGGTAGCGCTCGATGGCTTTCAGGCACGCTTCGGGATCGAACGCGGGCATGAAGCAGCTCCGGCCGCCGTGCATCACGAGCGCATAGGCGAACGTCCCATCCGCTACGTGAAACATGGGCGCCGCGTGCAGCCAAACCCAATCCCTGGTGACCGTCTGTGCCACCGTGCCGTGCATGGCATTCGCGTAGAGGTTCCGGTGGGTCAGCATCACGCCCTTGGGGCCACCTGTGGAGCCGCTGGTGTAGAACAGCGCCACCACGTCGTTTTCGTCAGGCAGCGGCCCATCCGTCGCCGGTATCGCTGCCGCCAGGCGCGCTTCGTAATCCGCCATGCCCGCGGGGCACGCGCCATTTCCGGCGAACAGATATTGCAACTCCGGCAGGCTGGCGCTCAGCGCGGGCGCGATGCGCGCATAGTAATCGTCCACGATCAGCAAACGCGTGCCGGAATCCGAAAGGGCGAAAACGATCTCCGCCGGATTCCATCGAATGTTGATGGGCACGATAATCGCACCCGCCAGCGGCACGGCGTGATACAGCTCGAAATAGCGCAGCGAGTTCAGCATCAGCACCGCGACGCGGTCGCCCGGCTGCACGCCCATCTCACGCAGCGCGCCGGCTGCGCGCGTCACGCGATCGGCGAATTCCGCAAACGCGATCGCCCGCTCGCCGTCGTAAGCCGCGATCGCATCCGGGTGAAGCTGCCTGGCGCGGCGCAGGGCATATCCGACGTCCATCGCTATGGCCTCCCCAGCACGATCACGCACGCCACCGAGCCTGGACCGCCCAGGTTGTGCACCAGCCCCAGTTCGGCGTCGCGCACCTGGCGCGCGCCCGCCCGCCCGCGCAACTGCGTCACCACTTCGTAAATCATGCGCACGCCGCTCGCGCCGATGGGGTGGCCAAACGACTTCAGCCCGCCGCTGGGATTCACGGGCAGATCGCCCGAAAGCGCGCTGCGGCCCTCGCCGATGAAGTGCGTGCCCTCGCCTTTGGGGCAGAATCCCAGGTCTTCGTAGTTGCTGATTTCGGTCCAGGTGAAGCAATCGTGCACTTCCGCCAGGTCGATCTCGGCCACCGGATTCTGAATGCCGGCCATGCGGTAAGCCTGTTCGGAAGCCGCGCGCGTGGCGGCGAACCCGACATAATCGTTGGCGGAATCGTACCACGGCCGCCCGCTGGTGACGGCCAGCCCAAGGCCCTTCACCAGCACGTAATCGTCGCGGAACTGGCTGGCCATATCGGCGCGGCAGATCACCGCAGCGGCGGCGCCGTCGGTCGTAGGGCAGCAATCGAACAGCCCGAAGGGCCACGCGACGATGGGCGCCTTCAGCACCTGCTCCTCGCTCACTTCCATCTGGAAATGCGCCTTGGGATTCATCGCGCCGTTGTGATGATTCTTCACCGAGACCTTCGCCAGCGCCTCGCGGCCCGCGCCGAAACAATGGAAGTAGCGGTTCGCCGCCATGGCGAAGACCCCCGGCGCGGTCAGGCCGTCGTGCTGGTAAGGATGGCCGTTCTCCCACCCCAGGCCGCGCATGGGGCGGTCTTTCAGCTTTTCGGCGCCGGCCACCAACGCCACGTCGTACATGCCGGATGCTACGGCCATGGCCGCATTGCGGAATGCGTCCGTGCCGGTGGCGCAGTAATTCTCGACGCGCGTGATCGGCTTGCCATACAGGCGCAGCGCGTCGGCCAGGGAGACGGAGGCCTTGCCGTTGCCCGCATAAGGGGAGAACGTGCCCAACCAGGCGGCCTCCACGCGCTCCGGCTCGATGCGCGCGTCCGCGAACGCCGCGAAACCAGCCTCCACCAGCAGGTCTTCGAAGCTCTGGTCGAAGTTGTCGCCGAACTTCGTGCAGCCCACACCGATGATGGCTATCTGGTCTTTGATCGATCCCGCCATGCGCTTAACTCCCGCCGGCCTATGCCGGCCGGCACTTCCAATAATAATTATGATCGCCAGCGCCCTCGCGCATCCGGCGCAGCACAAGCTCCACTTCCATTCCGATTTCCACCGCCGCCGGGTCCACGTCGGTCATCTGGCACAGGAAGCGGGCACCGCCCTCCAGATCCACCACGGCCATCACGGTGGGCTCGACCGGCCCAGTATATAGAAAGTCTTTGGTGAAGGTGAACAGCCGCCCCCGCCGCGCGAGCGGCTTTTCGATCATACCGCCATGATGATGACACACTGCACAGACCTGCGCGATGGGGAACTGCAGCGCGCCGCACTGCGGGCAGGCCGACCCATGCAGGCGCACGTTCTGGGTCTCCTCGCGCCGCAGCAGCACATTGGAAATCTCCGCGCCACCGGCGGCCGCGCGCCAATAATCGCGGAGCTTGCGATAGATCTGATAGGTTGGATACTCCATGGCGGAGCCATCCTGATGAAGCCGGCCGCCGCCGCCCAGCGCACGGAACAAGAAGGCGTCCGCGCCGTCGCCGTATGCGATCGCCAGAATCAGGTCGCCGGATGCGGCGCGATCGAGCGCTTGCGCCAGCAGAAACAAAGGCATGGCCGCGCCGGTGATCCCGATATCGGCCGCGCGTACATCCTCCACGCGCGCCGGCGGGATGCCCAGGGCCTTGGCCGCCGCGAGGTGCGCGCGCCCATCGCTCGACGTCAGCGCCGCCCGCGCGATCTGTTCCGGCTGCACGCCCGCTTTGGCGAACAACGCGCGCCCAACAGCCACCACGTTTTCCGTATAGCCGCGCGTAAGCGAGTATTTCGAAGCGAACGAACGCACCTGCGCGTCGGTGTCGCGCCGCCATTCGTCCGGGAAATCGTCGGAGCGGGAGACGGACGCCACCAGTTCGGCGCACAAGCCGTCGCGACCCACCGCGAGCGCCGCGGCGGCATCCCCGAAGAGCATCTCTTCGGCCGATTCCGGCACGCCATCGCGGCAATCGGAGGCCGTCACCAGCGCGGTCTGGACGCTCCCGGCGGCCACGGCATCGAACGCGGCGCGCAGCGCGGTGGTCCCCGCGCGCAACGATCCGCCGAAATCCGCGGTCGACGTTTGCGCGGGCAGGTCGCACGCTGCGGCGATCAGGCTGGCCGCCGAGCGCTGCCAGTAGGGTGACGTAGTGGACGCGAACGATAGCGTATCGGCGCCGCCCGATTGCGCCAGGGGCCACGCCGCGGACTGCGCCATGGTCAGCGAATCTTCATCAAAGTTCGCGACTGCTTTCGAGCCCGGCATGGCGGGTCCATCCCACGCCGCCGCGATCGTATCGCGGCGCAGCTGGCGGCGGGGGACGTACACGGAATAACTCTTGATTCCGATCATCTCATCGCCCCAATCACTTTCTCCGCCGCAGCCACCTGTCCCTCAGTCCCCCTCAGGGCCAGAGCCCCGAGCGCATTATATATGTGGAGCCGTCTAACGCGGGCGCTGGCGCGGACCTCGAGAGCCACTTTCCGGCGATCATCCGCCGACTGGGAAATCGGCAGGTAGAACACCCGCACCACATTGGCGGGATCGTCCGGCAGCCTGTATTCGTGCGGCTTCGCGCTGTCTTGGGCGGCAGCTAGTGCACCCGCCGGCCTATCCAGTTCGGTCACCAGCCACGCAGCCAGCGCGACCCGATCCGCCGTGGAACGTAGGGCCAGCGCGCGTCGCTTGTTATAGATGAAAAACCTTGGAATTTCCGCGAGCGTGCGGATCAACGCCGCCATCTCCTGAACCTGCCGCGGATCTTGCGGATGAATCAGCTCGAAGACCCGCGTCACGTCGTCAACGGAGACTTTGTATTCATGCGGCGGCGGCGCCGTTCCGTTCGCGGGCTGATCGAGCTGATCGAACAGCCACGCAGCCAGCGACATCTTTTGCCCGGTTCCACGCAGTGCCACCGCCTTCCGTGGGCCGTAAGCAAATGCCCGCTGCAGATCCGCCACACCGCGTACCGTAGCCGCCAACTCTTGCAGTTCCTCCGGAGTCGAGACGTGCGCGGCATAAAACACGCGCACCACCTCGTCGCCACCGCCCTGCGGCCGGTACTCGTGGACGCCGGAGAACGGCCCATTCGCGGGCACGTCCAGTTGATGGACCAGCCAGCCGGCCATGGCGATCTGATCGTCGGTTCCATCCACGGCCACGGTTTCTTTCGCGTCGTCAACGGACACCTGCCGCGTCTCCGCGACCCCGCGAAGCAGTGTCGCGACTCCTTCCAGATCCTGCCTGGTTTCCTTCTGCGTGAGTTGAAATACCGAATGGGTCTGCCCGAAGGCCACAGACGCGGCGAAGGCGATAATCATCCAGCGCATGGCGACTCCTTATCCAGTACCTCCGCAGTGTGCTCGCCCAACCGCGGCGGCCGGCCGCCCAGCCGTCCCGGAGTATCGCTGAGCGTGGGCGCGACAACCGAGTCGCCCCGGCCCAGCTTGAACTGCGCGGCCACTTCGGCCACATTCCTCACCGGCGTTACGCAGCAATCCGCCGGAAGCAGGCGCGCAAACCACTCCTCCGCCGGGCGCGCGCGGAATAGGCGCGCCAGCTCCGCGATGATCTCTTCGCGCCGAGGACCCTCAGCAAACTGATCCGCGATGAACTGCTCGCACCCCAACGCGCGGCAAAGAGCCTGCCAGAACTTCCGCTCCAGCGCACCGACCGCGATAGAGCGGCCGTCCGCCGCCTCATAAACGCGATAACACGCGTAGCGGCCCGTCAGCACGCCATCGCCGCGCGCGGGCAACTCATGCGTCGCGGCGTGGATACCGAGGGCCACGGGCAGCAGCCATGCCACGCCATCCAGCATCGAGACGTCCACTGCCTGGCCGCGGCCGGTCTTCGCGCGTGCCGCCAGCGCGAGCAACACGCCGGTCACAGCCTGCATGGCGCCGCCCGCCAGGTCCGCAACCTGGATACCAGGAATCGCGGGCGGGCCGCCGCGTGCGCCGTTCCCGTCCAGCGCGCCGCCCAGTGCCAGGTAATTGATATCGTGCCCCGCCAGCGCCGCCCACGGCCCGTCTTGTCCATAGCCGGTGATCGACACATAGATCAGCCGCTCGTTCGCCGCGCGAAGGGTTTCGTAACTCAGTCCCAACCGCGCCATCGCGCCGGGGCGGAAGCTCTCCACCACCACATCCGCGGTGCTGGCCAGCTTTAGAAACGCATTGCGCCCGCTCTCGCTTTTGAGATCCAGCGCGACGCTTTTCTTTCCGCGATTCACCATGTGGAACACGGCGCCCTCGCCATCCAGATAGGGCGGCAGCCACCTGCCGTAATCGCCGCGCTCCGGCTCTTCGATCTTGACCACCTCCGCGCCGAAGTTGGCAAGCTGCATGGTGGCCGCCGCACCGGGCAGCAATCGCGACAGATCCAGCACCACCAGGCCGTCGAGCGGTCTCATTTTCGCTTTACCAGCAGCTTGTCGGTATAAACGATCACCGGCTCGTTGTTCTGATTCAGCACCTGCGTTTCGAATGTCACGATGCCGCGCGCCGCGTCTTTCTCCTTCAACTCGACTACGCGCTTGGTCACGCGCACGGTGTCTCCGATGAACACCGGGCCGGTGAAGCGCAGCTTGTCGATGCCGTAGAACGCCAGCACGGTGTCGTTGATCAGGTTCATTTGGGTCATCAGCCCGGTGGAGATGCTGAACACCAGCGCGCCGTGCGCGATGCGCCTCCCGAACGGAGACGTGCGCGCGAATTCCTCGTTGGTGTGCAACTCTACAAAATCGCCGGAGAGACCGGCGAAATTCACGATATCGGCTTCGGTCACCGTACGCCCGCGCGATTCATGCACGCCGCCGGTGGCGAAGTCTTCGTAGTAATGGCTCATACTTGCTCCTCCACGCCGCTGCAAGGGAAACGATTAGAAATGATACCAAAGCGCGGCCCGGATGTAACCCGCGGCTGCAGCCGTTCGTAGAAAGGAACATGCGACCAGTGTTGCTATTGCTGCTCGGAGCTACGTTTGTTTTCGCGCAGCCCTTCTCGGCAGGGATCAAGGCGGGCATTCCTCTCAGCGATTTCCTGGATGCCGCCGGCAACGGTACCTTCAACTACACCTCGCCCACCCAGCGATACATCATCGGCGGCGTGGCGGAGCTGCGGCTTCCGCTGGGCTTGGGAGTGGAGTTCGACGCCTTGTACCGGCGGCTGAGCTACACCGGTTCGGGCACTTTGGGTGGCGGGCTCACCACGATTAGCGCCAGCGGGAGCGATTGGGAGTTCCCGCTATTGTTGAAATACCGCTTCCATTTTCCAGTGGTGAAGCCTTACCTGGACGCGGGCGCCGCATGGGACACGCTGCCCGGGCTGAAGCAGGCCATTACGTCAGCCAGTCCGGCCCTGGCCCTATTGCCGGCTCCCGGTGTGAAGCAGAATACCACGGCGGGATTTGTGGTGGGCGGGGGTGTGGACATCCACGCCGTTTTTCTGCATATTTCACCTGAGATCCGGTTCACCAGATGGAATGCCACGCAAATCAGTGATTCGCTCGGCCTGCTGCACTCGAATCTGAACCAAGGGGAGTTTTTAGTGGGCATCACATTCTGAACGTATGAGAGAAAGGCCGCGAATGCTCCGGCTGGATCTCCTGGGCGAAACAGTGGACGGCGGCCTGGTCCACGTGGAACTGCAAAGCGGGAACGATGCTACGATGCCGCTGCGCATGGCCGAATACAGCCTGGGTATCTTCCGATTGTTCGGACGGTTCCCGCGGCAGATCGTGCTGACGTGGGCGAACCGCAGCCGCGGATGGAGTGCCAACTACGGGGGCCCGACTTACGATTCCAGTACCGGCTGATCGACATAAGGGCGATGGACGGCAACCGGCTGCTGGAGAGCGATTCGGTCGGCGATAATGTAATTGCGATCCTGGCGCGATTGCGGGACCATAAAGAGGCGGTGCGCAGGATTGTAAAGCGAATCGCGGGCCTGGCGGCGATGGAGCGGGAAACCGCGCTGGCGCAGTTGTTTATACTTGCTGGGTTGCGGCGCTTGGGGACAACGGTAAAGCAGGAGGCCGGACATATGCCAATTCAGACCAGTATTTTAGAACATGACGTCTTGGGACCGCTGTTTCAGCGAGGCGTGAACGAAGGCCGGCAAGAAGGTCGACAAGAAGGACGCCGGGAAGGCGAACAGACCATCCTGCGCAGGCTGCTCGCGAAACGCTTCGGCGATCTGCCGGGCTGGGCGAACGAAAAACTGGCGGCGCTGCCGGCGCCCGAACTGGAAGAATTAAGCGAAAGAGTGCTGGATGCCGCCAGCATCGAAGACCTGCTTGGGTAGCCATACCGGCCGCGTGCGCACGCCGCCCCGAAGCAGGTCTGCCCTCCATGTTATTCTCGTTTTTTGATGTCAAGCCACCTGCCAGCCGCACGCCTCTACCTTGTCCGCGGGCGCGTGCAAGGCGTCGGCTATCGTGACTACGCGCAGCGCACGGCATCCGCCCTGGGTTTGACGGGTTACGCGCGTAATCTGGACGATGGGCGGGTGGAAGTCTACGCCGTCGGGCCGCCCGATAAGCTTTCCGATCTGGCCGCGGCTCTGCGCAAAGGCCCGCGTTTTGCGGACGTGCGCGGAATGGAAGAGCAGGAAGCCGCGCACCGGCACTATTCCGTTTTTCAAATCGAGGTTTGACCAGGAGCGAATGGATAACCTGAAGACGCTGATCCGCGAAGTGCCTGACTTTCCCAAACCGGGCATCCTCTTCTACGACATCACCACGCTTCTAAAGGACAAGGCCGGGCTCCGCGGCGTGATCGACGCGTTGTGCGAACACTACCACGGCGCGCACGTCGACATGGTGCTGGGCATCGAAGCGCGCGGCTTCATCTTCGCGCCGGCGCTGGCCTATGCGCTGGGCGCCGGCTTCGTGCCCGTGCGCAAGCCAAAGAAGCTGCCATCGGAAACCCGGCGCGTCAGCTACGATCTGGAGTACGGCACCGACAGCCTGGAGATGCACAAGGATGCCATCGTGACGGGCAACCGCGTGCTGATCGTCGACGATCTGTTGGCCACTGGAGGCACCGCGGCCGCCGTGGCGCGGCTGGTCGAGCAGGCCGGCGGCCAGGTGGCCGGGCTGGCCTTCGCCATCGAACTGACGTTCCTGAACGGCCGCGCGAGACTGCCGGGCTACGACATCTTCTCTCTGCTGCAGTACGACAAATGAGCCAGACCCGCCGGGCCAGCCTGCGCGCCGTCGCCAAGATCAACCTGGATCTTCGTGTTCTGCACGCCCGCCCGGACGACTATCACGAAATCCGCACCATCTTTCAGACGATTTCGCTCGCCGATCGCATCGATGTCGAGTTCACCAAAGCGCGCGGCACTACGATTCAAATCGACGGCGATGCCAACATCCCTGATAACCTGATCGCCAAGGCCGCCACGCTGATCCTGGATGCCATGGGCGTAACCGCCCGGATCCGATTCCGGCTGCGCAAGCGAATTCCCATGGGCGCCGGCCTGGGGGGCGGATCGTCCGACGCAGCCGCCGTCCTGCTGGCTCTGCCAGCCCTCGCCGGACGCCGCCTGGCATGGCCGCGCCTCATGGAATTGGCCGCCGGACTCGGTAGCGACGTGCCGTTTTTTCTATTGGGCGGAGCGGCTGTGGCAATAGGCCGCGGAACCGAACTCTATCCCCTGCCCGATTCTCCGGTGCGCCGCGGGCTTCTGATCGCCCCCGCCGTGCATGTTTCTACCGCCGCCGCCTATCGCGCCCTGACCCCCCGATTGACAACCGAATCGCAACAAAATAAAATAGTTAGTTTCCAGTCGCAGGCTTGGGGTGAACTTGGGGCGGGGTTCTGCGGCCGGGGCGTTAACGATTTTGAAACAGTGGTTTTCGAGCAGTTTCCCCAACTGGCCCGGTTGAAGCGGCGGCTCGTCAAGCTGGGTGCGAATCCGGCGATGATGACCGGAAGCGGCTCGGCGCTCTTCGGTTTGTTCGATACCCGGGAACAGGTAAATCGCGCTGCAAAATCATTTGACGACGAATGTGTTTTCCCGATCTCGCTGGTCAGCCGGGCGCGCTACCGCAGTCTTTGGTGGCGCACGCTCCGGCCGCACATTGAAGAAAAACTATGGCCGCCGTTAAGCCGATCCGGGCGCTGACTCCCGACCGTTTGAAAGTTTTCTCCGGCACCGCCAATCCGTGCCTCGCGACAGATATCTGTGCTTCGCTGGGTCTGGGACTCGGCAACCTGATGCTGGAGACCTTCTCCGATGGCGAGGTGTATCTCCAGTTCCAGGAAAACGTCCGCGGCGCCGATCTTTTTCTGATCCAGCCCACCTGCCGCCCGGTCGACCATCACCTGATGGAGTTGCTGCTCATGATCGACGCGGCCAAGCGCGCCTCTGCAGACAGCATCACGGCAGTGTTACCCTATTATGGGTACGGTCGGCAGGATCGCAAGGACAAACCGCGCGTGGCCATCTCGGCGAAATTGGTTGCCTCGCTGCTGGAATGCGCGGGCGCGGATCGTATTATGGCGCTAGATTTGCACGCCGCGCAGATTCAGGGATTCTTCGATGTTCCGGTGGACCACTTATTTTCGGCGCCGGTGATGATCGAGTATTTTAAGCCGCTGGAGATTCCGGATTTAACCGTGGTTTCCCCCGATCCCGGAGGCGTGGAGCGCGCGCGGGCGTTCGGCAAGCGGATGAACGCGCCGCTAGCGATTATCGACAAGCGCCGCGAAAAGCCCAATGTGGCGGAAGTGATGAATGTGGTGGGAGAGGTGGAAGGCCGGAATTGTTTGATGGTGGACGATCTGATCGATACGGCCGGCACATTGGTGAAAGGCGCGGAGGCGCTGTTGCAGCAGGGCGCCCGCAGCGTGAGCGCCTGCGCCACGCACGCCGTGCTGTCGGGTCCGGCGGTGGAGCGCATTGAAGCCTCGCCGCTGAAGGAAGTGGTGTTTACGAATTCGATTCCGTTGTCGGACGAGGCCAGGCGTTCGAGCAAGATCAAGTCTCTTTCGGTGGCGCCCTTGCTGGCCAGGGCGATTCAGTCGATCCACGAAGAGACTTCGGTAAGCAGTTTGTTTTTGTAGGGAAATTAGGGCAACGCAACCCACGCTGAGCCGCGACCTTCAGGGAGCGGTTGGAATCGGACTTGCGGCCCTTGAAGGAGAAACGCAGTGAGAAGAGAGATAACCGTTGCCGCGCAACCACGTGAATCGCGCGGCAAGAATGAAGCGCGCCGTACGCGCCGCTCGGGATTGATTCCGGCGGTGGTCTACGGGGCATACAAAGATCCCGTCCCGGTGGCTGTCAGTCCCAAGGCAATTCTGCAGATTGTGCATTCGGGTAGCGGCTACAACACCATTTTCAACCTGGATATCGAGGGCCGCGAAAATACGCCGGTCATGGTGGTCGATCACCAGAACGACCCGATTCGCGGCACCCTGCTGCATGCGGATCTGAAGCGCATCGATCTGACCAAACGCATCCGCGTAGCCATCCCGATCGGCACCACGGGCGAGGCCAAGGGCGTCAAGACGCAGGGCGGACTGCTCGAAGTCATCACCCGCGCGGCCGAAATCGAGTGCTTGCCGGATGAGATCCCCGAGAGTTTCACGGTGGATGTGACGGAGTTGATGATCGGCCAGAGCAAGCGCTTCAGCGACCTGCCCATGAGCGGCTCCATGAAGCTGCTCGGCTCGCCCGACACCGTGATCGCGCACATCGTGGCCATGCGCGCCGAAGAAGTGAAGCCGGCTGCCGAGGCCGCGCCCACCGCCGAAGCCGCGGCGCCAGCCGCCGGCGGCGAACCGGAAGTCATCAAGAAGGGCAAGAAGGAAGAAGCGGCCGAAGAGGCCAAGCCCAAGAAGAAGTAGCGCCCCATGTTCCTGGTGGCTGGCCTGGGAAATCCGGGCGAGGAGTACGCCGGCACCCCGCACAATCTGGGTTTCATGGTGGTGGACCGGCTCGCGGAAATGCACAATATCCGCGTCACCAGGCGGGATTCCAAGGCGCTGGTAGGAGTGGGGCAGATAGCCGGCCGCGATGCGATGCTGGCCAAGCCCCAGACATTTATGAATCTCAGCGGTACGTCGCTAGCGCCGCTGATGGAGAAGCATTCGCTCACGGCAGCGGACCTGATTCTGGTTTACGACGAATTGGCCCTGCCGTGGACCAGTTTGCGGATCAAGCCGCGCGGCTCCTCCGCCGGCCACAACGGAGTAGACTCCGCGATCCGCAGCCTGGGCACGACCGAATTTGTGCGGGTGCGCTTGGGGATCCATCCCGGCCACCCGTTAAGCAGCGGGATCGACTATTTGCTGTCGCCGTTCAAGCGTTCGCTGCATAAGGAATTGGAGCAACTGGTGGCCGATGGGGCCGACGCGGTTGTCTCCATAATTGCCGAGGGCGTCGAAAAGGCCATGACGAAATTCAATCGTCGCGCCCCTGGCTCAAACGAGGAAGCATGAGAATCTACGAAGAGCTGTTTATAGCGAAGCCGGACGCGCCGGACGAGGAGGTGGATGCCTTTATCGAACAGATCAAGACGACCGTCTCGAACGCCGGCGGCACGGTGGATAAAGTGGAAAAGTGGGGCAAGCGCAAGCTGGCCTACAAAGTCGACCGGTACCGCGAGGGCGCTTATGTTCTGGTCCAGTTCACCGCGGGCCCCGAAACCGTCAAAGAGTTCGAGCGCCGGCTGCGCGTTTCGGACCTGGTCATCAAGTTTCTGACCGTGCGCATCGACGAGACGCTGAAGCGCCTGGAAAAGCGCAAGAAGGAGCGCGACAAGCGGGCGCATCGCAAGTCCATTGCCGCGCCGGCCGCGCCGCCGCCCTCGGTCGCGCAACAGATGATGGGCGAAGGCGCCCCCGCGCCGGCCATGCCCGGCCTGCCCAAAGAGGCTCCGGCCTCGGGGCCAAAGGAGGCGTAAGGAGATCTCATGCCAGAATTCAAAGGAAGACCCGGCAGCGCCGGACAGCGCCCCACGGGGGGCGACAAAGCCGTAGCCACGCAGAAAAAAGCATATTTCCGCCGCAAGAAAGTTTGCCGGTTTCTGCGTGGAGAAGATCGACGACATCAATTACAAGGACATGAAGCTGCTCCATTCTTTTGTGGCGGAGCGCGGCAAGATCGTCCCGCGCCGCATTTCCGGCGTCTGCGCCCCGCACCAGCGGCGGCTGACCGATGCCATCAAGAAGGCGCGCAACATCGCCCTGCTGCCGTTCGCGGCGCAGTTCTAGGAGCCGATCATGGAAGTCATACTGCGCGAAGATATCGAACGGCTGGGCAACCGCGGCCAGGTAGTGAAAGTGGCCGATGGCTACGCCCGCAATTTTCTATTGCCCAAACGCCTCGCCGTGGCCGCCACGGACGCCAACCGCAAAATCGTGGAGCAGGAGCGCCAGT
Source organism: Bryobacterales bacterium (assembly GCA_963707465.1). Lineage (GTDB taxonomy): Bacteria > Acidobacteriota > Terriglobia > Bryobacterales > Bryobacteraceae > Bog-159. The sequence continues at coordinate 169,596 of CAVPQK010000027.1, read as the reverse complement.
CGCACTTGCGCCGCGAAGCCAAACAGAAGAGCGAAGCCGAGGATCTCTCGAAGCTGCTCACCGGAGTGACCGTTACCATCGCCCAGAAGGCGGGCGAAAACGATCAACTCTTCGGATCGGTCACCTCCAAAGACGTGGCCGACGCCCTGGCTCAAAAGAACTTCACCATCGACCGCCGCAAGGTGCTCATGGACGAGCCCATCAAGCAGCTTGGGGAGTTCAAGATCCCCGTGCGGCTGCATAAAGACGTCACCGCCGAAGTTACCGTACAGGTGGTAAAAGAGGAGTAGGACAGGCCTCATGGCCTGTGCATGAGGCGTCTTACATGTTCTTAGATCTGACGGGCCAGACGGCCATTGTCACGGGCGCGGCTGCTGGTATCGGCGAAGCCATCGCCCGCCGTCTGGCGCGCGCCGGGGCGGCCGTTGCCGTCGCCGACTTAAACTTCGATGGCGCCGCGGCGGTGGCGCAATCGATCGGCGGCCTGGCGTTCCCCGTCCAAATCGACATCACGCTTTCCGATTCCGTCAATGCGGCCGTGGCCGAGGTGCTCTCGCGCACCGGCCGCATCGACATCCTGGTAAATAACGCGGGCATCGCCGGCCGCACCGCGCCGGTGTGGGAAGTTACCGACGAGGACTGGCAGCAGATCATCGCGGTGAATATGACCGGCGTCTTCTACTGCTGCCGCGCCGTGCTGCCGCACATGCGCGCGCGCCGCTACGGGCGGATCGTCAACATCGCCTCGATCGCCGGCAAGGAAGGCAACCCCAATATGTGCGGCTACTCCGCCACCAAGGCAGCGGTCATCGGCTTCACCAAGTCGGCCGGCAAGGAAGTCGCCACCGAGGGCATTTGCGTGAACGCCGTGGCGCCGGCGGTGGTGCGCACCAAGATCCTGGAGCAACTGACCCAGGCCCAGGTGGATTACATGACCGAGCGCATCCCCATGCGGCGCACCGGCACGCCGGAGGAAATCGCCGCAGTAGTGCATTTCCTGGCCAGTCCGGATGCCGCGTTCGTGACCGGGCAATGCTACGACGCCAGCGGCGGGCGGGCGACGTATTAGAGCCACCGTCCGCCGAGGTAGCTCAATGGAATTCTCTGATTTCCCGCCCGCTTTCGACGATGGCTGGATCGCTGAGTGCAACGCGCTTGTCGAATCCGCTGGTGGAATCCCGCCCCACATCAATTACGGCTCCGTGAAGACTTGCGCGCATGCCGTCGTCATTGACGCCGACGCGAAGGCGGTAATGGAACAGCATCTCCAGGAGCACGGCAGCGACATGGCTAGCCGCTTCGCAGTTCTCCGTTACTTCTGGATTGCCAAGCAGGCCAGCGGGGCGCCGGACTGCGAGGACGCCGCCGAAAAGGCTGTGAGAGACGACGCACGCGAGGCCTGTCGGGACCTCATTGAGCAGCTTGCGCCGGAGAACATCGCATCGCCGGAAGAGGCGCTGTGGGAGTTCAAACAGGCATTCATCCTGGGTGAGTGGAAGAGGCTCCAGCGGCTCGCAGGGCACAAGGATCTGGCGGGCTTTTCGAGCGATGATTTGAATCTGCTGTTGGGCCGAGCGATCTGGCTCTGCAATAGTCGGCATTGGGCGAGTGTCGTTCTGTCGCTGGTGACCGGGCGCCAGGGTGACGAACTGCCTTGGGAGCCTCTGATCGACGGGGATCAACTGCAGGTCTGTAATTTTGCAGGGGCGCCGCCCGAGTCGCACGAGGCGGCTGATCAAAGATCAGTCCTGGATGCGATGGCGTGTCTGCGAAAGGTTCGTCCGGAAACCATGGGTCCGCATTGGGGCATTCTGGCGGACTGCGAAATGATGGTGGGTCGGCCCGGCCAGTGCGCGGAAATTTGGGAGAGGCATGGCGCTGAGATCCTGAAGCCGGTGGCCCAGGCCCTTGGGCGTATGCCAGTCGACGTCCTTTCTACGCCGGACTATCAGTTCCCAATTGCCGACCTGTGGGATGAAGCCGGGCGCGCCGATAAAGTCATCGAGACGCTTGAAGCACTTCGAAGCCGCCGCCCAAGGCTTCAGGGCGTGAACCGCAGGCTGGTTGATTGCTATATGCGGGGAGGGGATCTGGAGACCGCGACCCAGCGTGCCATGGATGAAGCGAAATGCGATGAAGTATTTCGCGAGGACGGTATTGTCCGACTGCTGTTACGACAGTGCGGCAGGGCTGAAGAAGCTGAGCGCCGTCTCAAGGCGGCGCAAGAGAAATACGAAAGCAGCCCCTTCAGTACCGGGCAGCGGACGGCCATCGGGAATGTGCTCCAGTTGACCTGGAAGCCTCTTGCACGATTGTCGCGAGATGTTCAATCACGGTGGATCATGGCCCTGCACTGGTGCTATGGGGAGCACCCTTCGGCTTTCAGCGACACCGAACGGGCCGGGCTGGCAATCCGTGATTGCAGCCTCGCGTTAGAGACTCACCTTAAAGAAACGCTCTTTGAGCCGCTGCGCGATGGCGCAACACCAACAGAAGTCCGTATGCTTCCCGAGCGTTTCCAGAAGCTGAAAGCGTTCCTAGCAGGGGGCCAGATCAACCTTGGGGAGATGCTGCACGCGGTCGCTCAGGCGAGTCCAGCCATCCCGGGGACGATCAAGAAGCTTTGGGATGTCTTGAATAAGCGTTCCACCAAGCCATCTGCCTGGCAAGACCGGAAATATCTAGAGATACCCTCCATCCGGAACCGCAATGCCCACGACTGTCGTCCAGGCATCACCGGGATTTCTATAGAGGAAGCCGAGCACTGCATCGAGCTTTGCCAGGAGTTTCTCACGCTTCTCGAAACGCCGCCCAGCCCTGCGCCGCGTCCTGGGCAACCACGCCATAGGAGTGACGCCCTATAATGGAAACCAGGAACTGATGCCGACCATTCTCTATGTCCAAGGCTGGCGGTTTCATTTCTTTTCGAATGAGGGCAATGAGCCAATGCACGTGCATGCGGTGAAGGGAGAAGCGGAGTGCAAGTATTGGCTGCACCCGGACGCTTCGATATCGACGAGGAGTTCGAATACAACTGTACGCCGCGCTTGAGGCGCGAAGTGCGCCAGATCATCTTTCAGCATTTTGACCAGATTGTCGCGGCTTGGCGCGAACACTTTGGAGGGCATCGTGCAGAGTAGAACAAAGCCGGTACTGGCGAAAGCCATCGAGACCACACCCGAGGCGCTCATTGTGATCATGGAAACCGGCCCTGTCTCCATTCCTTGGGAAAACTGCTCTGAGCGCCTCGCCCGTGCGTCTTTCGCTGAACGAAGCCGGGCGGAACTTTCGCCGTCCGGCTATGGCATTTACTGGCCGCTCATCGACGAGGATCTCGCTATCGGCCCGCTCCTTTTTTAACCACTCCGTCTCCTTACGCCGAAACAACATTAGTGCATACTGTTCTTATGCCGAGAGGCGAAGGAGAATGTGCATGAAGTGTCGTCCCATCGGCGAAATGAAGTGCCAGTTGTGTGGACAACTGAATCTGGTTACAAGCGCCCTGGTCGGAGGCGACGTCTATCGCTGTGCCCTGCGTTTGGCGCGCGCCGGGGCGACTATTGCCGCCGCCGATGTGAACTTCGATGGCGCCGGCGGTGGTGCGCACCAAGATCCTGGAGCAACTGACCCAGGCCCAGGTGGATTACATGACCGAGCGCATCCCCATGCGGCGCACCGGCACGCCGGAGGAAATCGCCGCGGTGGTGCATTTCCTGGCCAGTCCGGATGCCGCGTTCGTGACCGGGCAGTGCTATGACGCCAGCGGCGGGCGACGTATTGAGATCTCACCGTGCCACGGTCAGTCCCATCTTGAGAAGGTCAGTATCGAAACTCAGCCCAGGAGCCTCCCCGGGCCGGCGAAGGGCTTCTTTTCATACAGGTGCGTTTTGTAGTCTGCCGCCGTCACTTCGCCCGCTTTGGCGCCCGCGGGCGAAGACAACTTTTCCATTTCAACGGCCAGCTTCAGCATTGCTGCGCCCGGGTTCTTGCGGCGGACCGGCTTAGGACTTGCCAGTTCCGCGACCACGCGCTTCCGGGTTAGAATGCAGTAGCGGATGCTGGGGTCCGCTGCAATTTCGCGCAGGATCTCCGACAGGCGCTTCCGCGCGTCGCTCAGGCTGATTTCCCGCAAGATTGTCACAATCCATTCTCGCCGAAAGTATCAACAGGCGCCAGGGATGACGCCTTATAATGCGAGCCAGGAACTGATGCCGACCATTCTTTCTGTGCAGGGCTGGCGGTTTGGCTTCTATTCGAATGAGGGCAATGAGCCGATGCACGTGCATGCGGAGAAGGGAGATGCCGAGTGCAAGTATTGGCTGCACCCGGACGCCCTCGATATCGATGAGGAGTTTGAGTACAAACTGTACGCCGCGTTTGAGACGCGGCTGGTCACAATGCTGCTCTGCAACGAGAAAATGATTTGAGAGATCAACGGCCATACCTCAAGGAGTACAAAACCGGTGCTGGAGGGCCAGCGAACTCTCCAGATCCGCAGGGAGGGATCATCATCAAGAAATGACCATGAGAATTCCTAAACAGCTTGTGTTTCTGGCGGTCGCCCTCTTCCTGGCAGCGCCTACTGGGCATGCGGCTACGCTCGTCGGGCAGAAAGAAATCTCTGTGAGTAGCGCGCTGATAGGCCACGTACTCGTTAGGGGAGCAGATGAGCCAGCAAATGGCGTAACAGTTGAACTCTGTAGAGCCGACTGGAAGACAGTGTTCAAGTCGACAAAAACAGATGGAAGGGGCACTTCGAGCTGGAACAACCGGCGACGGGAAAGCTGTTTTATGCCCGGGTATCCGCGCCGGGTATGGATATTTACGAGCTTCGAGTGCGCGTCAAGAAGCAGTCGGCAAAGGAACTGACGATCCGTCTCAGCATGGCGACGTAGACGCGAAGTACGCCAGATCATCTTTCAGCAATTCTGACCAGATCGTCGCTGCTTGGCGCGAACACATCGGAGGGCATCGTGCAGAGTAGGACAAAGCCGGTATTGGCGAAGGCCATCGAAGCCACACCCGCGGCGCTCATTGTGATCATGGAAACTGGTCCGGTCTCGATTCCCTGGGAAAATTGCTCCGAGCGCCTTGCCCGCGCGTCCTTCGTCGAACGCACCCGCGCGGCTCTCGCCATCCGGCTATGGCATTCACTGGCCGTTGATTGACGAAGACCTCGTCGTCAGCCCGCTGCTTCTCGCGTCGTCATCCTCCTTTACGCCGAAACAAGATTAGTGCATAATGTTCTTATGCCCGAAAGCAAAGGAGCGTGCGCATGAAGTATCATCCCATCGGCGAAATGAAGTGCCCATTCTGTGGACAATTGAATCTGGTCTACAAGCGCCCCGGGCTCAGCGGTGACGTGTACCGCTGCGCCGCGGAATCGGGCGGCTGCGAGCGCACCATCGTCCACCGCAGACGCAAGGGGGACACACGCTGCGGCGTCGTCGCCGTGCTGAATTTCGGCCAGGTCGGCCAGTGGAATCCGTGCATGCAGGCCGGCCAGTCGGCGCCGCAGGCCTCTGGCGAGCGGTAACGCCCGCATCGTCAATCGAGGGTCTGCTAAAATCGTAATGAGATGATCCCGCTCGACGATTTAGAACGCCAGTATACTCCCCTCCGCGAACAGGCCTTGGCCGTGCGGAGGTATCTTTGACGCTCCCGCGCTGAAATCCAAGCTTCAACAAACAGAAGAGCAGACCGCCGCGCCCAGCTTCTGGAGCCAGCCCGAGAAGAGCCAGAAGATCATGCAGCAGCGTAAGCGCCTGGAGGAGAGTATCGGCAACGAGCAGCGTATCGCCGTGCTGACCTCCGATCTGGATACGCTCTTCGAACTGGCGCGCGAAGGCGAGAACGTCTCGGGCGATATCGAGCGCGACCTCCAGACCTTCGCGCAGTTCGTCGAGCGCGTGGAAACCGCCATGCTGCTCTCCGGCGAAAACGACCAGCGCAGCGCAATCATGACCATCCATCCCGGCGCCGGCGGCACCGAAAGCCAGGATTGGGCCGAGATGCTGCTGCGCATGTATCTGCGCTGGGCGGAGCGCGACGGCTTCGCCACCGTCATCACCGACCGGCTGGAGGGCGAGGGCGCGGGCATCAAGTCCGTCACCTTCGAAATCAATGGCGACAACGCCTACGGCATGCTGATGTCGGAGATCGGCGTGCACCGGCTGGTGCGCATCTCGCCGTTCGACGGCAATGCCCGCCGCCACACCTCGTTTGCTTCCGTTTTCGTTTACCCGCAAGTGGACGACGAGATCAAAATCGACATCAAGCCGGACGATCTGCGCATCGATACATTCCGCTCCGGCGGCGCGGGCGGGCAGCACGTCAACATGACCGATTCCGCGGTGCGCATCGTGCACCTGCCCACCAATATCGTGGTGCAGTGCCAGAACGAGCGCTCCCAGCACAAGAACCGCGATAGCGCCATGAAGCAGCTTCGCGCGCGCCTGTATGAGTTCGAGCTGGAGAAGAAGCGTGTGGAAGCCGCCAAGACCGAGGCCACCAAGCTGGATATCAACTTCGGCAGCCAGATCCGCAGCTATGTGCTGGCGCCTTACCGCATGATCAAGGACCACCGCACCAAACTGGCCATCGGCGATGTGGACCGGGTGCTGGAAGGCGATCTGGAACCGCTGATCCACGCCTACCTGGTCTTCCGCAAGACCGGTAAAACGGCGGGCGACGGCAAGGACGAGTTGCCGGAGTGAAACCCGACACGGCGACGCGGCGACACGGCGACGCGGCGACTGCTGATCTGCGACTTGGGGCAGAGTTGATTCGGGGCGGCCGGCTGGTCGCGTTCCCTACCGAAACTGTCTACGGCCTGGGCGCCAATGCCTTCGACGACGCCGCGGTCGCGCGCATCTTCGCGGTGAAAGGCCGGCCGCGCCAAAGCCCTTTGATCGTGCATGTGGATTCGATCGAGATGGCGCGGACCCTCGTGCTGGAGTGGCCCGATGCAGCCGATCGCCTCGCGCGCCGCTATTGGCCCGGACCCTTGACGCTGGTCCTGCCGAAGCGCCCGTCGATTCCCGATATCGTGACCGCCGGCCTTCCGACCGTCGGGCTGCGCGTGCCGTCCCACCCGTTGGCGCTCGCGCTGATCCGCGCGGCAGGCGTGCCCATCGCCGCGCCCAGTGCCAATCCGTTCAGCGAGCTTTCGCCCACCACCGCCGAACATGTCCGCCATTCGCTGGGCGACGCGGTCGATCTGGTGCTCGACGGCGGGCCCGCCGTCGTCGGTATCGAATCGACGGTGCTGTCGCTGGCCGGTGATGAGCCGTTGCTGCTGCGGCCGGGCGTGATTCCGCTGCCGGAAATCGAGGGGCTTGTTGGTCCGGTACGCATTGGCGAAGTGAGTGCAGGAGCGCATGCGTCACCTGGAATGCATCCGCGGCATTATCGTCCGCGCACACCATTGATGCTGCTGGCTGCGGGTCAGCCCACTCCCGACGGTCGCGGAGAATGGCTGCGCCTCGGCCGGGAGATGCCCGCGCAACCCGCCGCCTACGCCGCCGAGCTCTACGCCGCGCTTCATCGTTTGGACGAACAGAGCCTGGAGTGGATTGCGGTAGAACGTCCTCCGGACACGCCCGAGTGGGCCGGCGTGCTCGATCGCCTCAAACGCGCGGCGGCTGCATAACGGTCCGCGCATCGTGCGTATCCCCGGTATTCAAAGTGCCCGCCGGTTCGAAAAGCATGATGTGCACTTCCTCGTCAGCTACCGGCCGGTGCTCTACTCCGCGCGGCACAATCAGGAATTCGCCCTCTTCCAGATCGATGGCCAGTTCCTCGCCGCGTTCGCGGTAGTCCATCCGGAACCGCCCGCGCAACACCAGGAACAACTCGTCCTCCGCCTCGTGACGATGCCAGACGAACTCGCCCTGAAACTTGACCAGCTTGACCTGCTGGCCGTTCAACTCCCCGGCAATCTTCGGACTCCAGTGCTCATGGAACAACGCCAGCTTCTCGGCCAGATTTACTTTTTGCATGATTCAGCGCTTCCATCTCGTCCAGAATCGTCCGCACTACTACATCGTCCCCCACCGCCGAGTTGATCATCAGGTGATAGAGGTGCCGGCTGGGCCAATCCTTCCCGAAGTACTTTTTCACGAATGTGGCGCGTTCCTGATCGATGGCTCCCACCAGTTCGACGGCTTCCGCTTCGGTCTTGCCGAGATCGCGCACGCGCCGGATCTTCTCTTCGAGCGGAGCATACACAAACACGTGAAAGGCGTCCGCGCGATCGCGCAGTAAGTACGGCGCGCCGCGGCCCACGATCACGCAATTGCCCGCGGCCGCCGCGCCTTCGATGACGCGCCGCATGAAGACCACCATGCTGTCCGCATCCAGGTGCTCCAGGCCGTTTACCGGCAAGCTGCGTTCGTAGCTGCCGCGCATGAACACCTTCATCAGCCGGTAGAATAGCGGATCTACCCGCTCCTCCATGCGCGCCACCGATCCCTGGTCGCAGCGCGCGATGCGCGCGATTTCCGCGGTCAGCGCCGTGTCCCACAGTTTCCAATTCAGGCTGTCCGCCAGCTTCCGCGCGATGGCGGAGCCTCCCGCGCCGTACTCCCGCTCCATGGCTACGATACGGATCATTGGATTCAAGCCCGTTGGGCGATAAATCGCGCCTGCCCGTACTCGCCGAGTTTCACCACGCCTTCCATCCGGCCGCCCGTCACGTCGCCGGAGAATTCGTAATGCAACGTCGCGCCTTCGATACGCTGCGCGCTGCGCATGGTGACGCGGCGGCCTTCCACCGCGCCCGTCAACTTGCCCGACAGTATATCGCCGCGATGTTCGCCGCTCAGCTTGCCATCGCGCTGCTCGATGGTCATGTGGTGCTGTGCCGATCCCGCGATGAAGGTCAGGTCCGCGACCCACGCCCCGGTGACGTCCACGGCCGGCTGCTCCGGATCGGGAACCGTGATGTGCGGCGGATTCGCCAAGAGCCTGCGAATGGCCGCGGCGGCGATCTTGTCGTCCCCCGGCATCATCATGTAGGGCATGATCGTGAGCGAACTGGGCCGGTTATCGCGGCGCGTGCCGCTCGACCCGCCCACCGCGATGCGCGGCTGCCCGTGCCACAGCATGTCTTCTACCTCGGCGCCGGTGATGCCGATTCGCGCCGCATCCCAGGTCAGCCGCAATCGCGGCGCATGGTTCGAGAGATCCTCCGGTTGCAGAATCTCGCTCGACACTCCGGCTACCTGCTTAGCCTGTTCCGCGATGGAATCGAGCCACGCCTGCCACTGCTTCCACTCCGCGTCATGGTCGCGCTTTACCCACATCTCCACGGCCGCCAGCATGCCCATGATCTCTTCTTTGCCCGCCTTCAGCGAACGGCCGAAAGCATGGTGCGGGGCGCTATTGATCCATGCCGCGCGCACCAGGTCCTTCTGCCCCAGCAGCAACCCGGCCGCTTGCGGACCGCGCAGGCACTTGCCGCCGCTGTAGGCTACCAGGTTTGCGCCATGCGCCAGGTGAATGTTGGGGATCGTGAGCGTCTCGGCGGCCGCGTCCACGATCACCGGAACACCCTTCCGCCGCGCCAACGCGCAGGCGTTCTCGATCGAAAGCTCGCCCTTCTCAGCGGCCGGGCAGGAGAGAATCATGACCATGGCCGTCTGCGGCGAGAGCGCCGCTTCGAACTGCGCGGCGGTTTCCACCTCCACCATCTTCACGCCCAGCATGCGCACGGCGTGATCGTATTCGTTGCGCGCATAGCGGGGCACCAACACTTCGCTCTTCAACCCGGTGAGATTGGGCACCCGCTGCATTTTTTCCGGATCGCCACCCGTAATGCAGGCGGAAGTGGCGTGCGTCAGCGCCGCGGCGCATCCCGCCGTGACGATTCCCCATTCGGCCTTGGTCAGTTCGGCCAGGCGCTGCCCAACCGCTTCCATCAGCTCGTCCATGTGGACGTAGGCGTGCGACGCCTGCTCCATGGCGCGCTTCACCTCGGGCAGGGTCTGCGATCCCGTGATGATGGTGAACGTGCCCCGGCAATTCACGATCGGCGTGACGCCGATCGACTCGTACAGATTGCCGCCCAGTTCCAGCGCGGGCGCCGGCGCGGCCAAAGCGGGTTCCGGAATGGATGCGGTAACTCCGGCGGCCGCCAGTGCGGCGCCCGACCGGAACAGCCCGCGGCGGCTCATTTTCGTTGATGGCATGGAAGCCCCTCCACTACCGTGATGCTAAACGGTGGAGCGCCGGAATGCAAGGCTACGGTTTCCACTCGGACTGGACCAAATCGCTCGGTGGCCTCGCACACGGCGTTATGGAGTTCGACCGAAGGCGGGAAATTGGGGCGGTTTTCGACGGTCAAAAACGATTTTCGACAACCTATGCTAAAGTGGTTTTCGACCGGCCCTTCAATTCTGGGGCACTTTTCGACCCAACTAAACGCTTTTCGACACATGAGGCTTCGCCGAGCCCGCATCCCCGTCTTCCAGGAGAGGACCATCCCAGGCGACGCCAGGCCCGCTGGCTGAGAGCTGTTGGCAAGCGTTTGTGTCCGCTGAAAAGACCGTTCCTTGGACTGCGTTAGAATTCCCGTCCGAAGATGATCACCGTCACCCCGTGCTCAGGGCCCGTGACGAAGTTCTAAGAGTAACGGCAGCGAGCTTAAACGTGCAGCCCGTTTGATCGGCGCACGAATTCTGGCCGCCTTGACGATCGGGAGGACTACGGCGAGGATCGTTATCTCCTCATCGGCATGGCGAAGGATCGGTCCGTGTTGTACGTAGCCTATACCGAGCGCGACGAGCGCCTATTTCCGGCAAAATGCCTAGTCCTGCTAAACCGATGACTGGCGAGGCCATTGCGCGCGCCGCGCGCGCGGATCCGGACGCCCAGCCGCTGACCGAAGCCGACCTCAAGCGCATGAAGCGAACACCACGGGCGAGGATGATCCGCCGGGCTCTGGAACTGACGCAGGAGGAATTTGCCGCCCGCTATCACATTCCCGTGGGTACGCTGCGGGACTGGGAACAGGGCCGGACGGAGCCGGACCGGCCCGCCCGGGCATATCTGACGCTAATCGCCCGCGATCCCGACCACGTGAACCGGACCTTGAATTCGCAGCCAGTCTAGAGGGGCCCCACTGATTTCGACGGCATCTCTCCGAAACGCCTAAGAGCCGCACGCAACGAATCGCCCTCATCCCCCGTCTGATAAACTAGCCGGAGAAGTGCGCGTGAAAGTACTATTTTTCGGGATGCTTAAAGACATTGTCGGCCAGGCGGAAGACCAGCACGACCTGGAAGACGGCGCTACGCTGGGCGGCGTCTTCAACCACTACGGCAGCCAGTTTCCGCGCCTGCGGGAGATGGCGGGCAGCATCCTGCTGGCGCGCAACCAGGAATTCGCCGGTCCGGCCACGCAACTAGCCGATGGCGACGAGATCGCTTTCCTGCCGCCCGTCAGCGGCGGTTCCGACTCCCAGCGCGAGATCTCAGAGAACGGGAACTTCTTCGCCCTGACGTGGCATCCCATCGTCACGCGCAAGATCGCCGACCGACTGCTGCGGGGAGAGGATGGCGCGGTGGTGACCTTCGAAGGCGTGGTCCGCAACAATACCAAGGGCCGGCAGACGCACTACCTAGATTACGAGTGTTACGAACCGATGGCCCTCAAGCTGATTGCCAAGATCGGTCGTGAAATTGCGTCTAGCTACGCCATCGACCGGATCGCCCTCGTGCACAGGCTTGGGCGCATGCTGATTGGAGAGACCAGCGTGGCGGTGATCGTGACGGCGGCGCATCGCAAGGCGGCTTTCGAGGCCGCGCTGGAAGGGATCGATCGGTTAAAGCGTGTGGTGCCCATCTGGAAAAAGGAGCACTTCGCGGACGGCGAAGTCTGGGTGGAAGGAGAGTGGGACCGCAATGCTACCCTGGCGCAAAGCGGCTAGCGCGGCGTTGGCGCTGGCGGCCGCCTTGAGCGCGCAAGTCGACGCGCGGATCAAGGTCCAGGTGAACCTGGTGCGGGTGCTCGCCACCGTTAAGAATCCCGCCGGAGAATTGGTCGGCGCGCTCAACAAAGACGATTTCGAAATCCTGGACAACGGCGTCCTGCAGCAAATCGCGGTCTTCGAGCGGCAGACGGAGCAGCCCCTTTCGGTGGCCACGCTGGTAGATGCCAGCGGGTCTACCGCCAAGGATCTGAAGTTCGAAGTGGATTCCATGGCACGGTTCTTCAAGGCGCTGTTCGCCGAGGGCAACCCGAAAGACACGGTGGCGCTTTATAGTTTCAACTATCAGATAACGCTACACAATTTCTTCACCCACAACCAAGCGCCGCTGGAACACTCGCTGCGAACCATCCAGGGTGAAGCCGGCACGTCCCTATACGACGCTATTTTCCTGGCCTCCCGCGACCTGGAAGCGCGCGAAGGGCGCAAGGCCATGGTCATCGTGACCGACGGCGGCGACACCACCAGCGTGAAGGACTTTCACGCCGCGCTCGATTCCGCGCAGTTGGCCAATACTTCCATTTATCCTGTGTTGGTCGTGCCCATCACCAACGATGCGGGCCGCAATCTGGGCGGCGAGCATGCCCTCACCACCATGGCGCTGGGCACCGGCGGGCGGGTGTTCGAGCCCACGCTGGGGCCGGCGCTCGATACCGCGTTCAGCGACATCATCAAAGAACTGCGCACCCAGTACCTGCTGGCCTACTACCCCAAAGACGTGCCGCTGACCAAGAATCGCTTCCATCGTTTGCAGGTGCGCGTGCGCCGTCCGGATTTGCGGGTGACCTCGCGCAACGGCTATTATGGGGAAGCAGAGCGTCAGGAGAGCCAGTTACGTCAAGACCAGGCGGAAAACCCGGGAATCGCGCTCCCGAACAAACCTTTGAAGAAGTGAGATACCTGCGGCATCTCATCGAAGCGGAAGTCCCCGTGCGCGTGAAACTCACCGATGGCGAGGAGGTCTCGGGCACTATCGAGTATTACGACCACTCCTTCATCCGGCTGACACGCACCGAAGGTCCCAACCTTTTCATCTACAAGCACGAAATCACGTATATAGTGGAGGGCGGGCTTTAGCCCGCGCGGGGCTTCAGCCCGGCTCCCTTGCCAAACCATGAGTTCCCCCTTCGAAACCGCTGTCGAAATTGCGCGTGAAGCCGGCGCGCTGCTGGCTACCTACTACGAGCGGCGCGTGCCGTTCGAGTTGAAGGGCGAGTTCGATCTGGTCACCGAAGCCGATCGCGCGTCGGAAAAACTGGTGGTCGAACGGTTGCAATCCCGCTTTCCGCAGCACGGCATCGTGGCCGAGGAAGGCGGCGGCCATACCAGCCCTTCCGAATACCGCTGGTACGTGGACCCGCTCGATGGCACCACCAACTTCGCGCACTCCCTCCCCATTTTTAACGTGACGCTGGCGCTGGAGCGGGCGGGCGAGATGGTGGTTGGAGTGGTATTCGATCCGATCCGGCAGGAGATGTTCACCGCGGAGCGCGGTTCCGGAGCCTGGCTCAACAATCGACGTATCCGCGTTTCTTCCGTCAGCCGCCTCGACAGCAGTCTGCTATGCACCGGCTTTCCCACGCGGCGGCGGCACCTGAACGTGAACGTGCACTTTTACCATCAGGTGGCCATGGCAACGCACGGCGTGCGCCGCACCGGCTCGGCCGCCATCGATCTGGCGTGGGTGGCCTGCGGCCGCCTCGACGGGTTTTGGGAATTCGGACTGAAGCCCTGGGACATGGCCGCGGGCCGCCTGCTGGTGGCCGAGGCGGGCGGCCGGGTATCCGATATGCGCGACAGGCCGCACGATTTCAATTCGCCGCATCTGTTGGCGGATAACGGCCACTTGCACGGGCAAATCGTGGAGATCTTCGGCGAGGTTTTCGAGGGCCGCTATCGCGTGCCTCTGCCGGTTATCTCCTCTTCCACGGACTAGATCGTTCCCGCAATGGGTTGCTCCGCCGTCCGCGTTCCAATTACCATGGGCTTGAATGGCGCGTAGTCTCTACCTCGCACTCGCCCTGCTGTTGGTTCGGGGCCTGGCATCCGCGCAGGAGACTCCCGACCAGATTCTGCGCCAGGCCATCGCCATGCATCAGGCCGGCGACACCGAAGGCGCCATCCGCGAGTACCGCGCTTACTTGCATTTGCGGCCCGATTCGCCCACCGTGCGCTCCAACCTGGGAGCCGCGCTATCCAGCACGGGGCGCTACACCGAAGCTATCGTCGAATATCAGGCCGCGCTAAAGCAGGGGCCGAAGGATCCGCGCATTTGGCTGAATCTCGCGCTGGCATTCTACAAGGCGGGCCAGATATCCGACGCGGCGCGCGAGTTGGAGGCCCTGCACGCCGTCGAGCCAGAGAATCGGCAAGCGATCGTGGTGCTGGCAGATTGCTGGCTCCGGCAGGGAGCGAATGCCAAAGTGATCGGCCTGCTGGCGCCGCTCGATCAGCAGAACCAGGACGACTTGGCCATCGCCTACATGCTGGGCACCGCGCTGCTGCGCGACAAGCAGATTGAGCGCGGGCAGAAAGTGGTGGATCGCATCCTGCGCAACGGCGACTCGGCGGAGGCTCGTTTGCTGCTGGGAATGGCCAAGCTGGAAGCACTCGAGTACCCCGCCGCCCTCGCGGATCTTACCAAAGCGGTTGAGTTGAACCCGCACCTTCCGGACCTCTACTCGTACCTCGGCCAGGCGCAGATGGCTAGCGGCGATATGGCCGCCGCCCGCGCGGCGTTCGAAAAGGAGCTGGCGCAGAACCCCAACGATTTCGAATCGAACCTGCGGCTGGCGGTGCTGCTGAAGCAGGATGGCGAATACGATCGCGTGCGCGAGCTGCTGGCGCGGGCGCTCCGGGTCCGTCCCGGCGACCCGGGTGCGCTGTACCAGGTGGGCGCTACCGACTTGGCGGCCGGCGATATGGATCGCGCATGCGCCACGCTGGAGCAGGTGGTGAAGCAGTCGCCGGATTTCCTGGAGGCCCATGTCTCGCTCGCCCAGGTCTACTACCGCCTGAAGCGCAAGGCCGACGGAGACCGCGAGCGGGCGGTGGTGCAGAGGCTCAAGGCCGAGCAGGACGCCAAGCAGTCCAAGGGGCAGGCGCAGTAGCAACCCTCCGGCGATCAGAGATAGCTCAGCCACCAATCGCTGCGCCGGGACTTGACCCCCGCGAACCAGCGGCAGAGGGGATACAGCCCCAGGACGATCAGCGCCCAGACCACATAGACGACCCACAGATCGTACCCGAAACCCGCGGGAAATCGCTCGTTCGGACCGCCAAACGAGGGCATCGGAACAGACAGAAACGCGAACGCCGCATGCCCATAGCGCAGCCATGCCAGGAATGCACCGGCTGCGTGGGCCGCAAAGAAATGCAGCACGAAGAAGAACAAGGGGACGCGTCCCAGCACCAGCAGCGGATTTGTGGCGCGGAACGGCAGGCGGTCGAAGAAGGCGAGCAGCAAAAGCGCGGGTCCCATGGTCATGAGCAGGAAGTCCAGCGATGGCGGATACTTCGTGCAGTTCAGAAACGAAAACAGCGTAAAGGCGGCTGTCTTTTGCGCAGCCCACGGAGCGGGATCGCCGTACACATTGACCGCGCGGAGTACGACGAACGCCACAGTCGCACCACCGCCGATCGCGAGCAAGATGCGGCGCCGCGCCGCAGGTTCCCGCAGGAAGACTTTGCCGAGGCAGAATCCGGCCGCGATGAGGGCAATCCAGGGCGCCAGAGGATATGCGACGATCACCAACCGGCCCGCGAACATGAAAGCCCCCTGCTGGTGAAGAATATTCCAGGCCGGAGCGGCGGCGCCGAACTGAGACGCCCGCAGACCATCAAGGCAATTGTGCAGCGCCAGCACCGCGATACTCAAGATCGCGAGTAGCCGCGTGGGCAGCCAGACCAACGCAGCTAAAGCGATCATCGAGCCGCCCAGCGACCAGAGCACCAGCAGGAAGATTGGATAGCGCAGCGAAAAAGTGAAGTAGTACGCCGCGCGCATGACCACCAGCTCCAGCACCAGCAGCCACATGCCGCGCGTAAGCAGGAACTCCGAAAGTTGCTTTCGGGTCCGGCCGCGTTGCCACCAAAGAAACGCGCTCATGCCCGCGGTGAGCATGAACACCGGCGCGCAGAAATGCGTGATCCAGCGCGTCAGGAATAGCGCGGGCGTGGTCTTGTCGAGGTCCGTGGGCGAGAAGAGCATGGCGTCGCGGCTGACGAAATCCCGAACGTGGTCCAGGGCCATGATGACCATCACCAATCCGCGGAGGGCGTCGATGGCGGGCAGTCGCCGCGCGGAATCCTTGTCCTTGCCCATGGGAATCATTACATTATGTATCATTGGCTCAATGACTGTTGAAATCGAAGGCGTCACTCTGCACCTGGCGCATCCGGACGAATTGACGGTGCGTTGGGTGGGCCAGGAAGAGCTCATGCGCCAACTGCTGGCGGCATGGCTGGTGGTCAGCGAGCAGGATCTGCCAATGCATCCGCGGCTGCTCGGCAAGCCCGGCGTGGGCAAGACCACGCTGGCTTATGCGGCGGCCAAGCGCATGGGCCGCGAGGTGTACATCCTGCAAGCCACCATGGATACGCGCCCTGAAGACCTGCTAGTGACGCCGGTGATCGAAGGGCAGGGCCGTCTGCGCTACGTGGCTTCGCCGCTGGTCACCGCCATGATTCGCGGGGGCATTGCCATCCTGGACGAAGGCAATCGCATGAGCGAGAAGAGTTGGGCCAGCCTGGCGCCGCTGCTCGATAACCGGCGCTATGTGGAGTCCATCGTGGCGGGCATCAAGATCAAAGCCCATGCGCAGTTCCGCATCGTGACCACCATGAACGACGATGCTTCCACGTTCGAGCTGCCCGAGTACATTCACTCGCGCCTGCAGCCGCAGATCCTGATCGACTTTCCGGAGCGCGACGAAGAGTATCAAATCCTGAAGGAGAACCTGCCCTTCGCCGAGGAGCGCATCCTGACTTACGTTACCGAGTTCCTGCAGCAGGCGCACGCGGCCGACGAGCGGTACACGGTGCGCGACGGCATCAATATCGGTCGCTTCGCCATCAAGCTGAAGAGCCTGGCCACCGAGCGGACGCACGAAACCCAGGCGCTGGAAACCGCCATCCTGCAAACTCTCGGAGAAGAGGCGCTGCGCTATGCCCGGGGAAATCGACCTTCCTGAACTGCCCGATCCGGGCAGCTTGCGGCGCGGGCGCTTCACCTACCTGCCGGTGGCGCCGGGGCGGCTGGAGTTCGCGATCGTTGTGCGCCAGGCGATTCTGCGGGACCGGCCACAGGTGGTCGCGCTGGAACTGCCGGTCACGCTGCAGCAGCAATATGTACGCGCGGTCGCGCGGCTGCCGGAGATGTCCGTCATCTTCTATCCCGATGCGGACGATCCGGAGCGGGCCATTTACGTGCCGGTCGAGCCAGCCGATCCCTTTGTCGAAGCCATCCGCACCGCGAATCGAGACCGGCGCGGATATGGTTTTCGCCGACCCGGATTCCGGTGAGCGCCCGCACCTGAAGGATGCCTATCCGGACTCCTATTCGATCCGCCATATCGGCTACGAAAAATATGTGGAGGCTTACCGCGTCTATCCGCAGGAGCGTTCGGACGAAATCGCGCGGCACGCCGCCGGCATCGCCTGGAAGCTGCAAGGCTGCGATCCGCTGGCGCGCGTGCTGGTGGTGGTCTCGCTGAATCTGCTGGACCCCGTGCTGGACGCTATGGACGAACCGCAAGCGCAGCCCATGTCGCGTCTTCGGCGCGATGGCGTGCGTCTGCTGAATCCGCATCCGGATTCGCTGGCCGAGATCGCCATCGAATATCCGTATTTGCAGCACCGCTACGAGCAGTTCCGCGGCTTGCTGACGGACACGAAGCTAATCGACCGGCGCCACGCGCAGTATGCGTTGTTTCACGAGGCGGAGAAGAGCTACGAAGTGAGCACCGGAGAACATGTGGCCCACTGGCAGCGGCGGCTGTTGGCCCGCTATGCGCGGAATCTGGCGCTGGCCGACCATGCGTTGATGCCCGGTATCTTCGACCTGACCGTGGCGGCACGCAGCATCGTGGACGACAACTATGGCTGGGACGTGTGGGAAACGGCGGGCCGGTACCCGCCGCAGAAGACCGCCAGCGATCTGGAAACCGTGCAGATTTCGGGCGAGGAGGTGTGGCTCGACACCAAGCGGATCCGGCTGCGGCGCAGGCTGCCCAGCGTCAAGCGGCGGCTGCGCCCGGTGGGATTGAAGCCGCGCAAAAAGGAGAAAGTCCCCGGCGAGTGGGCGGCGCAGTTGGATGGCAACAGCATCTGCTCCTATCCGCCGGAGGACCTGGTGATCGAGGATTACGGGCGTTTCTTGAAGAAGAAGGGCAAGGGCGTCCTTTCGGAGGAGCGCGCGCGCACCGAGCCGTTCACCACCTCACTGCTGGATGGCATCGACCTGCGTGAGACCATCCGCAACTGGCATGACGGCAAGATCTATGTGCGGCAGTTTCAGAAGATCTCGGGCGAAGTGGGCTCGGTGATCGTGATCTTCGACGAGGATCGCGACGGCCGCTACTATTACATGACTACCTGGCTGGGAGAGCACCAGAACGAATCGGACATGGCGTTCTACGCGACTTTTCCGTTCGACAACCTGGTGGGGCCCGGCATCGGGCGCGGCGAGTATGGCGGCTTCCTGATGAGCCTGCCGGCGCGCCGCATGTTCGATGTCTGGCGGGACCCGGATTACGATTTCGCCGAGTCGAAGCCTGAGCGCCTGCTGCTGGCGGGCCTGGATTATTCGCTGGAGCGGTTCGTGGTGTACGTTGCGGCCAAGCCGCCGCGGGCAGTGTTCCGCAGCATCGCGGCGCGATTTGGGCGGACGATTGTCTATATACCGATCGGCCAGCTTTCACCGGTGGCGTTGAAGAAGATTCGGGTGGTGCATGTGCTGGATGGGTATGATAAGCGAAAGGCGGCGAAGGAGTATATCTGGTAGCGGTTCAGGTCCGGGGGTAAGCCAGATTTACAATAGACTGGAGGCGGCGACAGTGGCCGAAATCATCGGGATACCGGATATAGCGAGGCACTCGGCGTGGACGGCGGAACCGTTCGTCGACTGATTGCGAGGGAGACGCTCCAGCTTGCACTACACCGGGGCAAGGGGGATCGGCTTCTGCTTTCTAAAGCGGATTTAGACAGTGTTCCTGTTGTGATACATAGGCCGGCATCCGTGGGCCAAAGACAAAATTACCATACCGGCTTGTTATGGTGGCTTAGATGTTGGCGCGATGCCCCGACCTTACTCTGATTTACATGGCCTTAATCTTGAGGCGGATCATTCTACTCTCATCAATCAGTGCCGCGATTATTTGGGCAAGCCTCCCTTGCTCCCGCCGGCTCCATTCCCTCAAGTTGACCGTTTCCTAAAAGCATTGCATGGAACATGGGAAATAGGTCCTGTTGCCGGCTAGGACGATGCTGATCGGCCCATTGCGGGCTATAAGGCAAGGCGCGGTCCGGTTGCGGAGGTAGGTGGAGACTCGGCTTGGTTCGACCGATACGGCTAATTCAACTCGTTCCGGAGGCGGCCCCTAATCGCGTCAAAATAGGGTTTGCCGACAACGTTGAAAAGAGGCTAAGCGAGCACAAGACTGCTGCGCCGACCGCGAAGACACTCAAGGCCTGGCCCTGCAAGCGATCATGGGACTACGCAGCGATGGACAGTATTACACGCGAAGGCTGCAAGCTAGTTCTCAATGAGGTGATCGAGGGAGATATTAAGGGGTTCATCGAACGAGGCGACCGATTCTTTGCAGTGATGCCGACTCCGGACAGCGAGAGAACTTTCAAAGCACTCTCCGCTGTACGAGCCGGAAGACGTCGGAATGGGCTGACCCGCGAGCCAGGGACGCACTCGCCGCCGGATCGCGCTGGCGTGTTAGAACTAGCGCGCATCTGCGCTCGGCCGGACGGCGGATCAGGTCCTGCTGCTTCATCCAAGCTCCAATCCTGCAACTCTCCGTACGCCCGGTACCGCGCCACTCGTCAAGTCGTCAAAAAGGTCCTTAAGGTGATCCTGAAGATCGTCCAGGTTCTCGCTCTGCGCCAGGTAGTCGGGGAATTCTTCGAGGTACCCTAGCTAGTGATCGCCATCTTGCCAATAAATATAGCGGGCGGTCATTTCGTAAGTGTAAAGCAGTTCCGGCCTGCTTGGCTTGGGTCCCTCGTGGGCCTCGTCACCGTCCGCAAGCCTCCGGTTATCGCGGCGGGCCGCTAGCCGCGTTTCGTTGTGGGGCGGGTTTCGCCTCGGGTGAGCGCCAGGATCTCGTCCGTACTCATGCGGGTGTCCGCAGTGCCGCGGAGGGCACTCAAGGCCGTGCGCCCGTGGCGATCCAGCCCTTCCCGCAGCAGGATCTTGATGTATGTCTGATAGCCGATCCCGTTGCGGGCGGCCTGACGCCGCGCGCGATCCAGATCGTCCGCGGGAATCCGCAGCATCACCTTCTGCGAGGGCGGCTTGCGCAACGCCTCTGTCTTCTTGGATAGCGTGATGCCGACGCTCTTCCCGGCGATACGCAGCGAGCCTTCCTTCTCGGCTTGCTCGAAGAGCTTCAAAAGCCGTTCCTGATTCTCCTCGAACCAACGAGCCTCTTCCGCTTCGCTTCGCGTCTCTGACAACTTCCTTTGAGGCATCCTCAACTCCCTTTAACGCGCCGCCACAGCGCGCGCCACCTTCCGCTTGCCGGGAACGCGGTCACCACGCGAATCCGTCGCCGTCGCCAAGTCCATACCACCACGAGCAGCCGGCCAGCGGCGGTTTGACCCAACTCCGTGCGCCGTTCCTCGCCGCCCCTGCCCTCGGTCTCGATTGGCAGCGACGCGCCGTCAATAACCTGCTCGGCTTCCGCAGGCGTTACGCGGTGGAGTGCGATGTGATCCGTGTTGGCCTGGTCCCATCGAAAGGCATTCTCGTGAGTCCCGACGCCTACTTGTATCGTATACCCTTTGTCCATACGAATGAGGAGACGGATCCAGCATCGCCGGGATCGACCGGAGGGACGATAGCATGCCGTCACCGCTGAAGGCGCGCACGCAAACGGCGTCGCGCGTCCGGCCACGGAATCAGCCTAGCCGCACCGCTGTCGATTTCCTGGAGACGCCGACGGACCTCCGCGCCCCACCGTTTCTCAGCGTTCGCGTCGGCCTCGGCATCGGAACTGAAGCCGGCAGGCACGGCGTCGGCAGGGCTTTTCCGCATCTCCCGATTATAGGCCAACCTCATCGATGAGTGCCTTCGCTCAATCGGTTCCCTCAAGCTGATAAGCTGAAAGTATGCCTAGCCGAACCGCCCAGGCCGAAAACCCTGCAGGAGCCAGCGCTCTCAGCCGCATCGGCCAGCGGCGCCAGGTTGTCATCCCCAGGAAGGTCTTCGACGCGCTCGCGTTGGCAGAAGGGGACTTTATGGAGGTAACGGTGGAAAACGGCCACGTCGCCATGAAGCCTCGCAAGTCTCTGGATGCTAGGTATGACCTAACGGCCGCGGACGCGAAGAAACTCCGGCACGCCATGCAACAGATCAAAGCGGGGAAGACCAAGCCTTGGTCGCAGGTTAAGCATGGCCTGGACCTTTGAACTCGTCGAAGACGCTGAACGCGATCTAAGCCGCCTGCCAAAAGAAATTCAAAAACGCTTCGCGCGTACACTCACTCGGATGGCATCCGATCCGTTTGACGCGAACGTAAAGGCGCTGAAAGGCGACGAGTGGCAGGGTGTGTTCCGCCGCCGCATTGGCGACTATCGGATTTTCTTCACTGCCGACCGGGGGAAGCAGAAGGTCTTCGTGCTCCGCATCCTGCTTCGCTCCGAAAAGACCTATCGATGAGAACCCGGCTGGGCTAATCGTTTGCCCCCACCGCCACCCGTGCTACAGTACCAGTTTGATGCCCGCCGCTGCCGCCTTGAAAGCCACTTGCCTGAATGCCGCCCATCGCTCGATGAGCGCCAAAATGGTGGATTTCGGCGGCTGGGACATGCCCGTGCAGTACTCCGGCGCTCGTCGACGAACACCACGCCGTGCGCAACAGCCGTCAGGCCTGTTCGATGTCAGCCACATGGGCGAAATCGAAATCCGCGGCCCGGAGGCGCTCCGGCTCACCGATTACGTCACCACCAACGCCGCCAGCCGTCTCAAGACGGGCCAGGCCCAGTATTCCGGCCTGCTCTACGAGCACGGCGGTTTCGTCGACGACATCCTGGTCCACAAAGTCGCCGACGACCACTATTTCCTCTGCGTCAACGCCTCCAACCAGGAGAAGGATTTCGAGCACATCCTGGCGCACAACCACTTCGACGCGCAGGTCGAATTCGCCTGTCGAGCGAAGACTACGCGCAGCTCGCCATCCAGGGTCCGCACGCGCGCGCCACGCTGCAGAAGCTCACCGCCGCCGACCTGGCCGCGATCCGCTATTACTGGTTCACCGACGGCGAGGTCTCGGGCACGCCGGCGCGCATCGCGCGCACCGGCTACACCGGCGAGGATGGCTTCGAAATCTATGTCGCGCCCGCGGAAGCCGCGCGCCTGTGGAACGAAATCCTGGACGCGGGCGAAGAATTCGGCATCAAGCCCTGCGGCCTGGGCGCGCGCAACACCCTGCGCCTGGAAGCCAAGATGGCGCTCTACGGCCACGAAATCCACGCCTCCATCACGCCGCTGGAAGCCGACCTCGGCTGGATCGTGAAGCTCGACAAAGGCGATTTCGTGGGCCGCGCGGCGCTGGCGAAACAGAAGGAACAGGGCATCACGCGCAAGCTCATCGGCTTCGAGATGACGCGGCCGCGGCATCGGCCGCGACGGCTACGAAGTGCTGGTGGATGGCGCGCCCGCCGGTTGGGTCACCAGCGGTTCGCCCGCGCCCACGCTGAACAAGAACATCGGGCTTTGTTACCTGCCCGTCGGCGCAGGCCAGCGTCGGGCCGAGCCATCGAGATCGTGATTCGCAACCAGCCGGTGGACGCGGTCACCGTGGCAACGCCATTCTACAAACGAGCCAAATGAATGTATCCCGAAAATTACCGCTACACCAAGGAACACGAGTGGGTGCACGTGGAAGGCGATACCGGCACCATCGGCATCACCGATCACGCCCAGCACGAACTGGGCGACATCGTCTATGTGGACTCTGCCGAAACTCGGGCCGCAGCGCGTCGAGCAGGGCAAGACCATCGGCTCCGTCGAGTCCGTGAAAGCCGTTTCGGATATCTATGCGCCGGTTTCGGGCGAAGTCGTCGAGGTCAACGACGCGCTCGCCGACGCGCCCGAAAAGCTGAACGAGGATCCGCATGGCGAAGCGTGGCTGGTGAAGATCCGCTTGAGCAATCCCGGCGAATTGACGAATCTGCTCTCCGCCGCCGATTATCAAACCTATATAGGAGCGGAAAAGTAACAGTTGCGCTATCTTCCGAAGTCTGATTCCGAGCGCCGCGAGATGCTGCGATGCCTGCGGCGTGGCACGCCCCGAAGATCTGTTCGCCCATCTTCCGGACGCGGTGCGGTTGAAGCGGCCGCTGGACCTCCCGCCGGGTATTTCCGAATACGAGATCGTCGATTATTTCCGCGCAGCGCGGCGACCGAGAACGCCAACGGCTACGCCAGCTTCCTGGGCGCGGGCGTTTACGAGCATTACCGGCCCGTGCTGGTGGATACGGTGGTCTCGCGCGGCGAGTTCCTGACCTCCTACACGCCGTACCAGGCGGAAATCTCGCAGGGCACGCTCACCACCATCTTCGAATTCCAGACCATGATCTGCCAGCTGACCGGCATGGACGTGGCCAACGCCTCCATGTACGACGGCTCGACCGCGGTGCCGGAAGCGGCCATGATGGCCGTGCGCGTCACCGGCCAAAGGCGGGTTGCTGGTGGCGCGCACGCGTCCATCCGGAATATCGCGAAGTCCTGCGCACTTACGCGAAGAACCAGGGCATGCCGGTTGAGGAGTTCGGCTACGATCGCCGAAACCGGCATGATCGATCTCGACGATCTGGAGCGCAAGCTCGACGATCAGACCGCCGCGGTGATCGTGCAATCGCCCAATTTCTTCGGCATCGTGGAGGATGTGAAGCGCGCCGCCGAAATCGCCCACGCGCGCGGCGCGCTGCTGGTGTTGGTCTTCACCGAAGCGGTCTCGCTGGGCATCCTGGAGCCGCCGCACGATGCCGATATCGTGGCGGGCGAACTGCAATCGTTCGCCATTTCGCCGAGCTACGGCGGCCCGTTCGCCGGCATCATCGCCACGCAAGGAAAAATTCATCCGGCAGATGCCCGGACGGCTGGTCGGCGAGACCACGGATACGCACGGCAATCGCGCGTTCTGCCTGACGCTGGCCACGCGCGAGCAGCACATCCGCCGCGAGAAGGCCACGTCCAACATCTGCACCAATCAGGCGCTGATCGCCCTGATGGCCACCGTCTTCATGACCGTCTACGGCAAGCAGGGTCTGCGCGAACTGGCCGAGCAGAACCTGGCCAAGGCGCACTACCTGGCGGGCAAACTGAAGCCGCGATTCTCGGGGCCGTTCTTCAACGAATTCGTCGTTTCAACCAGCCAGCCGGATGCGGTTAACGCGTTGTTACTCGAAAAGAAAATCATCGGCGGCCTGCCGCTGGGCCGCTTCTATCCGGAACTGGCCGACGCGATGCTGCTCTGCGCCACCGAAATGTCGCAGCGGAGTGACATGGACAAGCTGGCGGAGGTGTTCTAATGATCCATCAAGAAAGTCCGCTCCGCACATCTCGCCAAACGAAGCGCTGATGTTCGAGCGCAGTTCGCCCGGCAAAATAGGCTACCAACTTCCCGCCCTGGACGTCCCCGCCGTCGACCCGCGCGCCGCGCTCGGCGCCGAAAACGTGCGCGCCGAAATCGCCGGCTTTCCCGAAGTGAGCGAAGTGGAAGTCATCCGCCACTTCACGCGCCTGTCCACCTGGAACTACGCCATCGACCTCGGCATGTATCCGCTGGGCTCCTGCACCATGAAGTACAACCCGCGCATCAACGAACTGGTGGCGCGCATCGAAGGCCTCGCCTGGGCGCATCCCTATCAGCCGGAATCGCTCTCGCAGGGCGCGATGGAAGTGATGGCGGAGCTTGAAGCCGCTCTGCTCGAAATCACCGGCATGGACGCCATCACGCTGCAGCCGGCGGCGGGCGCGCATGGCGAACTGACCGGCATCCTGCTGATCCGCGCGCTGCTCGAACAGCAAGGCAATCCGCGCAAGCAAGATCCTGATTCCCGATTCCGCGCACGGCACCAACCCCGCCACGGCCGCCATCGCGGGCTACGCGGTGGAGAATATCCGCTCCGACGAGCGCGGCCTGATGGATCTCGACGCGCTGGAACAGTCCGTCGACCGAAGACGTGGCCGGCGCTGATGGTCACCAATCCCAACACGCTCGGCGTGTTTGAAGAAAATCATCGTGCAGGCCGCCGAGATCCTGCATCGCAAAGGTGCGCTGGTTTACATGGATGGCGCCAACATGAACGCGCTGGTCGGCATCGCGCGTCCCGGCGATTTCGGCGTCGATGTGATGCACCTGAATCTGCACAAGACGTTTTCCACGCCGCATGGCGGCGGCGGTCCGGGCGGCGGCCCGGTGGCGGTGAAGAAGCACCTGGAGCCGTTCCTGCCCGTGCCCCGGCTGAAGCGGAATGGCGATAGCTGGGCCTTCGATTACGACCGCCCCCATTCCATCGGCAAAGTGAAGGCATTCTACGGGAATTTCGGCGTGCTGGTGCGCGCGCTGGCCTACATCCTGGCGCACGGCGGCCACGGTTTGCGCAACGCCACCCTGGATGCGGTGCTGAACGCCAACTACATCCGCAAGAAGTTGGAGCCGTATCTTCGACCTGCCTTATACCCTGCCCAATATGCACGAAGTCGTCTTCAGCGACGAACGCCAGGCTCGCCTGGGCGTGCGCACGGGCGACATCGCCAAGCGCCTGATCGATTACGGTTTCCACCCTTACACCGTCAGCTTCCCGCTGATCGTGCATGGCGCGATGATGATCGAGCCGACCGAAACCGAAGGCAAGCTGGAACTGGATCTCTTCATCGACGCCATGATCTCCATCGCCAAAGAGATCGAAACCGAGCCCGAAACGGTGAAGACCGCGCCGCACTCGACGCGCACCAGCCGCGTGGATGAAGTGAAGGCCGCGCGCAAACCGGTACTGAAATGGGCACCCGCCTCGCCCTAGCCGTAATTTTGGGCGTGGTCCTGCTCATCCGCCTGCCCTTCTTGAATCAGGCGATTCAGGGCGACGAAGTTTACTATTTCGCCGCCGCCGAGCACGCGCTGATCGATCCGCTCCATCCCAATCACGTGCAATACGTTTTCCTGGGCGATCGCGTGGATCTGCGCGGCTTCCCGCATCCGCCGTTGAACGCCTGGTGCCTCGCGCTGTTGCTGGCCATCTTCGGCGATATCCACGAAGTGCCGTTCCATGCCGCTTACCTGCTGTTCTCGCTCGTCGCGGCACTGGCCATGTGGTCGCTGGCGAAACGCTTTTCGCCCCATCCGCTATGGGCGACGCTGCTGTTTCTGGCGGTCCCGGCATTCGTGGTGAACGGGAACTCGCTCGAATCCGATCTGCCATTTCTGGCTTGCTGGATGGCGGCGGTGGCGTGCTTTGTTGCCGGCAAGCGCGCGCCGGCCGCGATCGCCATGGCGCTGGCCGCGCTGGCCGCGTTTCAAGCCGTTTTCCTGACGCCCATTCTAGCGGTCTACGTCTGGCTGTATCGCCGCTACGATCGCACCGCCTGGCTGCTCACGCTGATTCCGCCCGCCACCATTCTGGCCTGGGAATTGTTCGAGCGCCTGTCTTCCGGCACGCTGCCCGCCGCGGTGGCCGCCGGATACATGAGCAGCTACGGGTGGCAAGCACTCGCGTACAAACTGCGTAATGCCGCCGCCCTTACCGTGCATGCCTGCTTCATGATTTTCCCCGCGCTGCTGCCCGGCGCCATCTGGCTGGCCTCAAAGCGGCGGGACCGCGAGACCGCGTTCCTGGCCGCGTGGATCGCGTTTTTTTTCGGCGGCGCAGTGGTGGTCTTCTTCGCCGGATCGGCCCGGTACCTGCTGCCCATGGCCGCTCCCGCCGCTTTGCTGGTGTCGCGCTTGCGGCCCCGCTGGCTGGCCCTCGGATTCGCGGCTCAACTGGCGCTCAGCCTGTCGCTCGCCACGGTGAACTATCAGCATTGGGATGGCTACCGCCGCTTCGCCCGGCAGATCCGCCCCGCAACCACCGGCCATCGCATCTTTATGGATGGCGAGTGGGGCTATTACCTGGAAGCCGACGGCGGCGTACCGCTGGAGCGTGGCCAGGTGCTGCGGCCCGGCGATATTGTGGTTTCGAGCCAACTGGCCTATCCGGTCCCATTCACCGCACCCACCGCGACCTTCGCCGAGCTTGCCATTCGCGCGAGCCTGCCGCTACAACTCATCGGCCTGGAAGCGCGCTCCGGCTACTCAACAGCTACCAAAGGACTGCTGCCGTTCGACATCTCCAACTCACCCATCGATATCGTGCGCGCCGCAATCGTCCTCGACCGCCATCCCACGCTCGCTTACCTCCCCATGAATGCCCCGGAAGCGCCCGCCCAGATTATCAGCGGACTCTACCAGTTGGAAAACGGCGCATGGCGGTGGATGGCGGGCAGCGCGGTGGTTCTGTTGAAGAGCCCCGCCAAACCGGTGCCGGTCGAGGCTGTGTTCACGATTCCCGATCTGGCACCCACGCGCCACGTCGAGCTGCTGCTCGACGATCGCGTAGTCGCATCCGAGACTTATACTGGACCGGGCTCCTACGCCCTGAAGTCCGCGCCGCAGATGCCCGCCCGCGAAACCGCCACGGTGACCCTCAAGGTCGACCGCACGTTCTCGGTCCCCGGCGATCACCGCGAACTCGGTGTGGTGGTCGCCAGTATCGGCTTCAGGGAATAGAGGGCCGTGTTAGCCTGGAGTGAGGAGTCATGCCCGACCGCACCTTTTCCGCTTCTTACGATTCCACAACGAAGGTCGTCTCCGCCGTAGTCTGTCTCGTTCTGATCGCGGTGGCGTGGGTCGTCCACATCGTCTTCGTTGCCCTGCTGCTATCCTTGACAATCTGTTTCGCCTATGCCTACTCTCCCCGAGGGTACACGCTCTCTGGCCAGGCCATCCTCATCAGGCGGCTGATCGGAAACATCCATGTGCCACTGGCCGACATTCGCGAGATCCGGATGGGGACAGCGGAAGATTTCACGGGCTGTCTGAGGCTGTGGGGTAATGGAGGCCTTTTCGGTTATTACGGCTTATTTCAGACCTCGAAACTCGGGAAATGCCATTGGTACGTGACCAACCGGAGCAGGCCCGTCATTGTGGTCACTCAGACCAGGATTCTAGTCCTCAGCCCCGACGACGTGGCGGGCTTCGTCGCAGCCGCCACACCGCTTTGCCCGCGTGCCTCCTCAGGTGCCCCACCGCAATCCGAGCCTGGCGCCGCCCGCGGAAATGTCGTTGGTGTGATCGCCGGTGTCGGCATCGGGGTATTAGCGCTGGTTTTCATTATTCTGACGGTGCGCTATTCGCCGGGACTTCCGGGTTACACGCTGACCGCCGATCAGCTTACGATCCACGACCGATTCTATCCGGTGACATTGCAGGCAGCCGCGATCGACGCTGGACACTTACGGATTGTCGACCTCGCGCGGGAGCCCGGGTGGCGGCCCACCGTGCGTACCAATGGTTTTGCAAATGCGCAGTACCAATCCGGATGGTTTCGCGTCGCCAATGGCCAGAAAGTGCGCCTGTACCGCGCCGGCGGGAACCGGCTGGTTCTCATTCCACCAAAGGGCAGCTCCGCGGCAGTTCTGTATCAGGCGAAGGACCCCGAACGGTTTGTCCGCGATTTGCAGCGCGCCTTCGGCGTGGCCACGTTGTAGGGCACTGCTCGCTCCCAGGCCTATCGTTCGCCGAACGTCTTGCCGATAAGAAAGCGAGATGCCTGACAACTATTTGGTTACGTGGCTGCCCGAATACAGCGTCAACATCGAAGCCATCGACAAACAGCACCAAGTCTTGGTGGCCATGATCCGTCAGCTGCAGGATGCCATGGAAGAAGGGCGCGGACGAACTTTTCAGCACACGTTAATCGGGCGCCTGGTGGCGTACACCCAGGTGCACTTCCGCTTTGAAGAGGAGCTGATGGCCGAGCACGGCTATGCATCGCTTGCCGAACACATCGCGGAGCACCGGTTGCTGACGAACCAGGTGCTCGATCTCCAACAAAAGATCCATGATGGCGGAGGCGTCTCCAATGCTTCGCTCATGTTGTTTCTGCGGAGATGGCTCACGGACCACATCATGCAGTACGACCAGGCATACGCGCGTGCCTTCCAAGCTGCAAACTGACCCACTACCGGCCATTCACTCGCGCGCTAATCGGGGTATACAATCATTTCAGAGCTTCAAAACGACAGGAGGCCCCCTTATGAGCAACGGCAAGGCGTTCACACTTGCGATCGCCGGATGGCTGTTTCTACAGATGACACCAGCCGGGGCCCAAACCTCAGACGCGTCCGCTGCAGTCGCAGACAACTCATGGCGCATTGGGACGCCGATGCCAACCGCTCGCGAGGGTGCTTTCACGGGCGCGATCGGCGGAAAAATCTACGTCATCGGGGGAGCCAGCAACAGCGCCACGCTCAACGTCAACGAGATCTATGACACCACCACGAATAGTTGGACGACTGGCGTGCCCATGCCAACAGCTCGCCGGGTCGGCGCTTCCGCGGTCGTCGACAAGGTTCTGTACACGATCGCCGGCGAATCAGGCGGCACGTTGGTAAATGTAGTAGAAGCATACGACCCGGCAACCGATACGTGGTCCACGAGAGCTCCGATGCCGATCGCGAACGACAGTTGTTATGCGGTTATCGAGAAGGGTATCGTTTTCGTGATCGGCGGCTATGACCTTGCGTCCGGCCGGCTGCGTGCAGTCGAATCCTACAACCCAATGACGAACCAATGGGCGGAAGTGGCGCCTCTCAACGTCGGCAAGTCACTAGCGGCCGTGGGACTGGTCGGTTCCGTAATCATCGCGGCCGGAGGGCTGACAAACGCTGATACGGCAACCGCCGACAACGAAGCTTATAGCGCCGCAGGACACTGGACAACGCTGGCCCCTGTGCCGACGGCGCGGCAAGGTGGCTGTTTCGAGGCGGCGGGGGGAACGCTTTATTTTGGTGGCGGCAACACGGGCGGGGATGATTATCCTCTGACCGTTCTGGAGGCATACGCTCTCGAGACCAACTCGTGGACGACTGGGCTCGCTTCCATGCCGAATGCAGTTGTAAATCCGGGTTCAGCCAGTGTTGGCGATCGCCTGTACTGTTTCGGCGGCTCCGACAACGGCGAGCCTTTTCAGGGTAATGTCTTCGACTACGTGCAAATCTACCAGCCCTAGAATTTCGCTCCTTACATAGCCTTATTAACCGGAAGCGGCAGCCCTGCCTCCAACACCTTACCCGAGAAACTGCCGATTGCTGTTTCGTTGACACTCAACTGGTACATCCGATTCGGCTCGGTGTGGCGGAACACGACCACCGGATTGCGCCCCCAGTGAAACGGACTGTCAAGCTGGAACTGAATGCGGTGGTCCTGCACATCCGCGCCAGTCAGATTCAGGCCATTTACCCCCACGCCGCGTTTGGCGGCAACGTCGAATACGGCATCCCTCAAGTACTCCTCGTCGATCTCAATGCCTGCCATGCCGCTGCCGCTTCCCCAATGGAAGCTGCTTACGCCGGCCTTCGCTCCGTATCCCCCATGCGCCCAATTCTCCGATGGCGAGACGGGGAACTGGGCGCGCAACGCCTCCACGCCACGCTCCAGATATTCGGCTTTGCCCATCGCGCGGTAGTAGTCGATCAAAACGTTGCCCGCCAGGCTTTGGCGCGCGTCGGACCACTCGGCGTCGGAGTTCTGCGTGGTGAATCCGCCCAGCAACATGGCCGGCCCGGTCAACCCCTCCAGCACTGGATTGGTCCAGCTTTGCTGGTAGAGCAGCAGGTAGTCGACCAGCGCTTCTCCTCTATCCAGATACGCGCGCTCCCGCGTGAGCTGGTAAGCCGCCAGGTAAGCCGCCGTGGCGTGAATCAGCGCGAGATCGTTGGCGGGCCACTGCCGGGTGCGGCTATCGAATGCGATCAGCCGCGGGCTGCAGCTCCAGAACGTTTCGAAGTCATACCACTTGCGGCGGGGAATCACCTCCCGATCAAGGAACGCGAGGCCCTTGCGCGCGGCGGACAAATACGCGCTCTGGTGCGACGCTTTGTATAACTCCAGCAAGAAAAGGACCACCGGCGCAGTCTCGGCCTGAACCATCTTCGCGGCGCCCATCTCGACGCCGCCCGACCGATCGAAGCGCGTGGGCAGCATGCCATCCGGCTGTTGCCGCGCGATCAGGAACGCGGCCAGACGTGCGCAGCGGACCACAATCCCCTCCGCGCCCGGCAATCCCGCTGCCCTCCACCGCAGCATCCAATAACCGGTCCAGCTCATGTCGAAGCCCAGGAACCCATCGGCGGTGCTGCCGCCGGAACCGTCGCCGGCCGCCCAATCCGCGGGCCCGCCATCGGCGCGGGGTACGGCAATCGCCTGGAACGCGCCGCCCGCTCCCGGCGCTTCGAGAGCCATGCGCAGCGTCTGGCCCGCCAGATTCATCAGCTCCGGTTTTCCCGTTCGCCGGGCGTACAGCGCCATGCCGTACGCCGTGCGCAAGCTGTTGAACCATGCGCCCAGATAGACCGAAGGCCGCGGCGCGCCCCACCGCATCATTCTGACCGCGCCGCCCGTCGAACCATCGGGAAGCGTGAACGAGAGCCAATTCTTGGGCGATTCCCGGTCCCAGATCGCGCGCCGCCAATCGTCCCAAACACCGCACTGCTTGTATTGCGGATCCGTCCCCGCCTGCGCGGCGGCGGCCACTTCCATCTCCTTGCGGCCGAGCTCTTCCCAGTGGAATCGCACGGCTTCGCGATAAGCCTCCCGCAGCTCGGCCTCCGCGGACAGGTAGATGTAGTAAGAATTCTCGATGGGCCCATCTGCTCTCCACACGCGGCCCAGGTCTTCGCGATACACCGAATGAAAGGCCTGCCGAGCGGGGATGAATCCCACCGACAAGACCGGGGCCGCGGATGCGGCGAGGTCCAGCGCGTGGTTCGACCGCTGCAGCATGTCTCGCGTAAGGGACAAAACATCCGGCACGATGCCCAGCGCCCGCCGTCCCGACTGCACCAGTATGAGGGGCGCCTTGTACTGCGCGTCGGGAATGAAACCGCCCACCGACGGCGCATACGACCAATCCGCCGGAATGGCGGAACGCAGCGTGTCCGAGAACGAATGCAGAGTGGCCGGAAAGCCGCCTTCAAGGCGCGTCGATACCTTAAGCCAATGCTCGCGGGCGGTCAAGCTCAGCGTGCGGCGCGCGCGCAGTTTGCCGATGGTCAGATCCTCGGTCAGAGTTTGCCGATCGGCGGAAAGCGCGGTCACCGATTCACCGCCGCTGAATGCCAGATCCACCCAAGTCGATCCGTCTTTGGCGGAGAAACGCTGCCGCAGCTTGCCCGCGGCCGCCACCGCCTCCACCCGTATGCGCGGGCCGGTGAGCACGGCGCGTGTCTGCGCCTGCCCGGGCGCGAGCGAGGCAGCCAGCAGTATGAGCGCAATCCTGTTCCGCATGTCGTGAAGTGGCCGTTCCGTCCGCGCTTACCGCGCCGTCCACCCCCCGTCGATCAATATGGTGTGGCCGGTGATCAGCGACGCCGCCGGGGAGGCCAGAAACACCACCGCACCGGCTACATCCATGGGTTCGCCGATACGATGCAGCGCCGCGATACGTTCCACCACGTCGGCACGGAAAGCCGGATCCGCGAGCGCTTCTTCGGTGCCAGGAGTGTGGATGAACGTGGGCGCAACAGCGTTCACCGTGATGTTGTACCGGCCCCATTCGACCGCCAGGCATTTGGTCAGATGCGCGATGGCGGCTTTGGTCATGCAGTAGACCGATTCGGTGGGCAGCGCGGCAAAGCCCGCCTGCGATCCCATGTTCACAATGCGGCCGCCATGCTGCCGGATCATCACGCGCGCCGCGGCTTGGCTGGCAAAGAACGTTCCTTTCAAATTCACCCGCAGGGTCAGATCGAAATCATCCTCGCGCACATCTTCGGCGGGATTGCCGGGCGCGATTCCGGCATTATTGACCAGGATATCCAGCCGACCGAAATGCGCGGCGGCGCCGTCTATCGCGTCCCGGATCTGGTCGAGGCTCGAGACGTCCATCTGCAGCGGCAGAGCACGGCGGCCCAGGGCTTCGATCTCGCCCGGCAGACCGCCGTGGGCGTGCACATCGCGCAGCCCCAATGCCACATCCGCGCCGGCGTGCGCCAGGGCCAAAGAAATGGCGCGACCCAAACCGCGCGCGGCGCCGGTGACCAGGGCCACCTGCCCATTGAGATCAAATTGAGGGAATCCGCTCATCATCCGATCTTACCCATCGGCGAGCCTTCATCTCAAAGCGCGGCAAACTCCCTTGCGGAACCAACGCAACGGGAATACGCAGCGCGAAAGCATTGGTAAGCGCCGCTTCCAAACGGTGCGGCAAAGCCGAATCGCCGATGTGCGCCGGTGCGGCTTCTACCTGGATGCTCAACTCCGGGAGGGTGCGATGGTTTTGAATCTCAACGCGGTACTCGCCGACGGCTTCGAAGCCGCGCAGAATGTTCTCGACGGCGCTGGGATACACGTTCACGCCGCGCACGACCAACATGTCGTCGGTGCGGCCGAGGATTCCCCCAACGAGTGCGAGATCCGTCGAGCCGCACTCGCAACAATCTTCCGGAGCGGCCTGCACGATGTCGCTCGTACGATACCGCACGAGCGGCGATCCCAGGCGTCCCAGGTTAGTCAGGACTAACTCGCCTGTAACTCCGCGCGGGACCGGCTGGGAAGTCAAAGGGTCGATGATTTCCGCAATATAAGAGTCGCCGATCACGTGCAAAACGCCGGGGCGCTTCGGACATCCGTAACTGACGGGACCGATCTCGGTCATGCCATGATGATCCACCACGCGCGCGCCGCCCCACCGCGCAGAAATGTGGCGCCGGGTGGCGGGTACGCTGCCGCCCGGTTCGCCGGCAACGATCAGAGTCCGCACTTTGGCGGCCGACAAGTCGATGTTCTCCTCCGCGGCAACCTCGGCCAACCGGATGGCATAGGTGGGCGTACAGCACAGCACCGTCGCCGAGGTTTCCACGATAGTGCGCAATCGCGCGGCGCTGCGCATGCCGCCTCCGGGTATGGCGAGGCAACCCAAGCGCGTGGCCGCTTCGAACCCGACCCAAAATCCGAGAAATGGCCCGAAAGAGAAGGCGAAGAAAATGCGGTCCCGCGCGTCGACGCCGGCAGCTTGGTACACGCGCATCCAATTGGAGATCATCCAATCCCAACTCTCGGGTGTGTCGAGCCAGCGCATGGGAGTTCCGGTGGTGGTCGCGCTGGTCTGACCGAAACGGGTATAGCGGTCGAGCGGGTAAGTCAGGTTGGAGCCGTAGGGCGGATGCGCTTGCTGGTCGTCGATCAGCTCTTGTTTGACCGTGAAGGGCAAGCCGGCAAGGTCCGCCTGTGGGCTGACGCCACGCAATTTTGCGGAGTAGAAGGGATTTCCGGGAACAATGGCTGCCAGAAGCTCTTGTAACCCGGCTACAGGCATGGCTGCGGAACTGCTCCAATTTCGAGCGGCTTGCCGTGCGGGAGCGGCTCGGGCACGGCAGCGAACCTGGCCACCGCATCGAAAAGCGGCCGAAAGTCGCGGGAAAGGTTGCCGATCAGGCAGTCCGTCATGTCGCCCTTGAGCTGGGGAAACTCGGTGATGAACACGCGGAAGCTGAAGTCCTGGTTATAGAAGGCGTAGACCAGCTTGCGCATGGCCTCAACCCCCTCGCACACCTGTGCGCCGTATGCGGCGAAGCGGGACGCGGACATGTCGCCGGCCGCGAGCGCGGCGTCCACGGCGTCGGCGGCGAGTTCGCCGCTCCGCAACGCCAGTAGCACGCCGGACGAAAACACGGGGTCCAGAAAGCCGAAAGCGTCGCCGGCCAGCACCAGTCCGTCGGCAGCGCAGTGGCGAGAGCGATAGGAATACTCGCCAGTTACGCGATACGGTCCGAACTGCTGCCCGGCCGCCAGATGCTTTTCGATCCACGCGTTCTTCATGACTTCGCGTTGAAAGATGGCGGTCAGGTCGCGTGTATCTTTGTAAAGGTAGTCCTTCTCCGCGACGACACCCACGCTTACTATGTCGTCCGCCAGCGGAATGTACCAGAACCAACCTTTCTCCGGCACATAGGCAACCGTGGTCGCGCCTTCATCGATCCCGGGGTCGCGCAGCGCGCCTTTGTAGTAAGTCCAAACGGCGATCTTATTCAAGACCGGATCGCGCACCTTCCATCCGTTGCGCGTCACCGCGAACGCGTCCCGCCCGGTGGCGTCGATGGTCACCGGCGCGTGGAACTCGCGCGTTTCGCCATTCTTAGTAACTGCCTTGACTCCCGTGACCGCACCGTTCGGCTGAATCAGCTCGCGCACGGTAATCTCTTCGATAATTTGCGCGCCTTTCTCGCGCGCGTTGTCCAGTAGCAACTCGTCGAACTCGCTGCGCAAGACCTGCCAGGTCGCGGAAGCTTCATGCGCGAGCTGCTGGGAAAAATAGAAAGGCACGGAGGCGCGCCCGCTGGCGCCGACGAACTGCACGCTATGCTTCCTGGTGAAATGCGACGCCTTCATCCGGTCCAGCACGCCGATCCTCTGCAGCGTGAAGTAACCGTAGGGCAGCAGCGATTCGCCGATGTGATAGCGCGGAAACTTTTCCCTCTCCAGCACCACCACGCGCCGGCCTTTGGCGGCTAGCACGGCGGCAGCCGTGGAACCGGCCGGACCGCCTCCGATCACGATGGCGTCATAGGAATTGCCGTTCAGCATATTCCGTGGCCTTAGGCAGTGAGCGCCAGCTTGTGTTCGGGCAGGAAGAATTCGTAAAGCAAGCGGTCCACCTGCAACAGGCCGTCGCGGGTGAGGCGCAAGCTATCCGCGTCAGTGGTCAGGAAGCCTTGGCCGCGCAAAATACCTATAGGGCTCGCAAAACGCTCCAGAATCGGCACGCCGAACTTGTCTTTAAAGTACCGATCGCGCACATGGCCCAATTTCATTTGCAGGATCAACTCGCGGATCAATCGCTGCTCATGGGTGAGAGTCAAGGCTCGACATATCGGAAGGACGCCATCGCGCAGTTTCTCGGAGTACGTCTCGAACTCGTGTTCGTTCTGGAAGTGAACGCCCTGCACGTGCGAGAAGGAAGCGACCCCCAAGCCAATCATATCCGCGCCGGACCAGAGCAGATCGGTATAAGCGAAGCGCGTCTTTTCGGGATTCTTCACCGCCGTATACGCGCTGCGCACTGTGTAGCCGGCGTTCTCCAGTTCGGCGAAGGCATAGCGAACCCAGTCGCGCTTGGTCTTCCAGGTGGCCACGGGAGCCACCGACTGTCCCATGACTTTCATCTCTTTGAAGATGGTGGTATTGTACGGAACTTCCATCTGGTAGATGGTGACACTGTCCGGGTCCATCTCAATCGTCTTGCGCACGCATTCGCGCCAGTTGGCGGCGGTTTCGCCCACCATGCCGGCTATGAGATCGATATTGATCTGCGGGAAGCCGATGGAGCGCGCGTAACGGTACGCCGGTCCGATTTCCTTCGAGGTGTGCGCGCGGCCGTTGATTTTCAGGATCTCATCGTCGAAATTCTCGATCCCCAGGCTGAGGCGCGTCACTCCGAGGTCCCTGATCGCCCGGAGTTTGCCTTCGGTAAGGGTCCCCGGCTCGCACTCGAAAGCCACCTCCTCCGCTTCGTCCCAAGGCAGCAAGCGCTTCATGCGCTCTACCAGGCTCGTAAGTTGGCGGGAGGAAATGTAAGAGGGCGTTCCACCGCCAAAATAAATGAACCTCGGTTTGCGTCCGCCGATAAAGGCCTTCTCGGAGTATATAGTCAGTTCCTGGATCGCAGTATCGAGATAGCCCTCCACTTCGGATGCGTTCTTGTCCGTATAGACTTTGAAGTAACAAAAGTGACAACGCTTGCGGCAGAAGGGGATGTGGAGGTAGATGCCGAGAGGAGTATTCGGCGCCGGAGGGCGGTCGAGCGCGGCAAAAACGTCGCTCACGTGCTCCGGGCCCCAAAAGCAGTACGGCGGATAGTTGGATACGAAATAGCTGCCCGCGGTGGTCTGTTCGGTTCCAGTTTCAGTCGGCATCCGGTTAACTCATTATACCGCTCCCTTACGCGAGGGGCGGCGTCTCGGGAACCCGCGGAGTACTTACTCCACCACCTGGCTGACGGCCGTCGACTTGCTGCCGCCAAAATCCGAGTCACCCTCGTATACGGCTATAACCGACGTTGTGCCGACTTTGAGCGCCGACGTAACGAAGACAGCCGATCCGCCGCTCAATGATCCTGTTCCCAGTACCGTTTTGCCGCTCATGAACGAGACGGTATCTCCATCCGGCGGTGGGCCGGCTTTGGAGGTAACGTCCGCCGTGAACGTCACGGCCTCGTCATCCGCGGATGGATTCGGTGACGACGTAAGAGTGGTGGTGGTCGGTTCCTTAACAGCGGTGGTTGTTATCTCCGCGGGCCCTAGTCCCGACTGGAAATTCCACACCTCGATCTGTATCGTATCGCCGGCCGCGATCGTATAATTATATGTGCCCCAAGCTCCGGAGAACCCTCCGAGTACGATCCTGGTATCTTCCCATTGGTGCACGATCAGGGTGATGGTATCGTGATACGGGCTATATCCGGCCTGCCAGATGGGGCTCATGGTCAGATCCTCCACACTAATGTATTTGGAGTCGCCCGTATATGCGGCATGGGTGCCGAAGCCGGTGCCCGTGATGACAATGGTCTGATATTGCTGCGTCGTGATCGCACTGACCTTTGTTATTACGGGAGTCTGGGCAACCGCCCATGAAGTGGCTGCAACGCTAACGAACAGCGCCAGAAAAGAACGCCTGACAATCAGTTTCGCCATGGACCTGAACCCTCTTTCCGCTATTGGCCAGTCTACCATCATTTCGCCCGGGTAGATCAGAACAGCAGCTTCAGCCCCAATTGAACGCGGCGCGGATCGCCCGCCGAAAGGATCTGGCCGAACGTGGGCGAGCCGATGAAATTGTCGGGCAGGCCGAAGTTCGTGTGATTGAATACATTGAATCCCTCCACCCGGAACTGCAGCGTGGCGTGCTCGCGAAACGTCGTGTTCTTCACCAGCGACAGATCCACGGTAGCCAAACCCGGTCCGGCGACCGTGTTG
Source organism: Bryobacterales bacterium (assembly GCA_963707465.1). GTDB lineage: Bacteria > Acidobacteriota > Terriglobia > Bryobacterales > Bryobacteraceae > Bog-159. The sequence continues at coordinate 131,140 of CAVPQK010000027.1, read as the reverse complement.
CGGCCGGAATTGCCGAACATGCCGTAGGGCGGAATCGCGAAGGCCGACGTATTGAACCACTCGTTGGCCGACGGATTAGAAAGCTTGGGATTCCCTACGACGTTCGGCCGGTCGTTGGCGCCGAAGCCCAGGCTGTCGATGCCGGTGTTGCTGTTGTCGTCATCCGCCAACAGGTCCACGGTGAATGGCTGGCCGGTCTGGAACTGCCAAATGCCGTAGGTCTGCCAGCCTTTGAGCCAGCGGGAGGCCGAGTGGAACGGCAGATCGTAGGCGTAGCTGGCCACGAACCGTTGGCGGACATCGAAGTTGGAAAGCCCGCGCTCCGCGCCCAGGTCGTAACTGTCCTGCGGGAAGTTCGAATCGCCGGTGCTCGAAAAGAAGCTGGAATCGTTGTCGATGGACTTGGCGAAAGTATAGGAAGCCAGCAGCGACAAGCCAAAATTCAACCGCTGTTCGAAACGCGCCTGCAAGCTGTTATAGCTGGAATTACGGTTCGACTCCAACAGGTCGATATCCGCGAACTGCGGCAGCGGGCGCTCGAAATAAGGGTTTGCGGACGGCGGAGGCTGGTTGATGTCGCGCGCGCCGATCAGATCGGTGCCCTTCGATCCGACGTAGCCGATTTCGACCATACGGCTGCCGCCCAGGGATCCCTCCACATTGAAGTTCCATTGCTGCACGTACGGCGTGTGCAGATTGCGCTGGAACGCCAGCGCGGAGGGCGGATAAGGATAAGGAAAGTCGCTCGGGAACGGGTTGGAGAGTAGCAGCGGTTGGGTAGCGCTGAGCGGATAGTAGACGTTCAGATTGAAATAGGGCGGGCTGAAATAGAGACCCTCCCCCGGAGCAAGCGACGACTGATCGTAGTAGACGCCGTACCCCGCGCGGACGACCGTGCGCGGCGATCCGGCGGGCGTCCAGGCCAGGCCCACGCGCGGCGCGAAGTTGTCGCGGTTCGGGACGTAGCCGCCACGCGGCATACCGCCGGTGCCGACGGGCACCAGCGTCTGGGTCGACTGATCGTAGAGGTTGGCGTGATTCTGGGCGTCCACGCCGGGCGAATTGTATTCGTAACGCAGCCCCAGAATCAGCGTGAGATTGGGGCGCACGCGCCAGGTGTCATTGACGAAAAAGTTGTAACTGTGAGTGCGCAGATGCTCTGGGTTATCGAGCGTAGCCACGCCGGAATCAGTCGGCAAGCCCAGCAGCAGCTCTTCCAGGGCGTTGCCGGTTATGTCTCCCAGGAAGTCGATGAAGCCGCGGGCCTCGATATCCCGGTAGGCGTTTTGCTGCGTAATGCGGAAATCGGCCCCAAACTTCGCCTGGTGGCGGCCGTGCACCCACGTCAGGATGTCGTTCAACTGGTAAACGTTGCTGGTGGAATGCTGCGGGTTGTTGTCTTCGTCGCCCAGCGGCGAGAACCCGGTCACCGAGATGAGACTGAGTCCTAAATCGCGCGGGTTGGTGGAAATGGTCGGCAACCCGACTTGGGCGTTGACGTTTTGCCCGATATCCTGCTGATACACGCCCTCCGACACACGGTCGAATCCGGCGCGGAACTCATTGAGCAGGGACGGCGTGAAGACGTGCGTTTCGGCGATCATGGCATTCTGATCGCGGGTGGGAACGTTGTCGCCGTATCCGGGCACCACGGGAAAGCCAAGGCCGGTGAATGGCTCGAAGAGGCTTCCGTCGGCGAAGCTATAGCGGAAGGTCAACTGCGAGGAAGGCGCCAGCGAGTGATCCACGCGCACATCGAAATTGTCGTCGCGCATGCGCCCATCGGGCGACGACACATAGTTTTGGTTCGGCACGTTGCGGTTGGGCGCAGGATAAAGCGCGGCAATGGCCGTGCCCGTGGGGTCGAGATAGGCGCCCGGGATCATGTTGTTGGGGAACGGCGCGCCGGTGAGAGGATCAATGGCGGGCAAGCTCGATTGCGAGAAATCGCCAGTGCGTTCGGCCAGCGTGGGCACGTTAGTAACTTGCGTGATGCCGGTGCTGTCGCGGGTGCCCTGATAGTCGGCAAAGAAGAAAGTGCGGTCCTTGACGATGGGTCCGCCCAAGGTGCCACCGAACTGGTTGCGCTGGTCCTGGGGCGCGGGTGTGTCGGATGGGGCGAAATAGTTGCGCGCATCGAATACGGCATTGCGGAAGAATTCGTAGGCGGTGCCGTGGAACTGGTTGCCTCCGGAGCGGAGCACCACGCTGATCTGTCCGCCGCCATTGCGGCCGAAGGAGGCGTCGTAGGTGCTGGACAGGACCTCGAATTCGCCTACGGCATCGACGGGCGGGCTGACGGCCACACCGTTCAGCTTGGGGTCGCCGTTAAAGACGCCGTCGAGCAGGAAGTCGTTGGAGTCTTCGCGTGCGCCGTTGATGTTGATGGCGAAGGAGCCGCGTACGGAGGCGGCGGAGCCTTCCGCGGCAGGCACGACACCGGGCAGCAGCAGGCTCAGCTGGTAGAAATCGCGGCCATCGAGCGGCAGGCCCTGCACCTGGCGGTTGTCGATCACGCCACCGACAGCGGATGAATCCGGGCGTAGCAGGCTGCGGGTGGCGGTGACGGTGACCTGCTCGGTGGTCCTACCCGCGAGCAACGGCACTTCGACGCGGATCTCCTGGTTCAAATCGAGCACCAACTCCTGCACGTGCGAACGGTAACCTGGCGCGTCCACTTCCAGGCGGTAGGTGCCAGGATCCAGCAAGGTAACCAGGAAGTCGCCCTGCGGACCGGACGTGGCCGTGCGCTTCTTGTTGGTTTCCTTTTCGACGAGCGCCACCGCCGCGCCAGAGACCGGCTTCTTGGCGGCGTCGGTGATCTGTCCGCCGATCGAACCTCGCGTGGATTGCGCATACAGGGATGCGGCGGCCAGTAGAAAAGGGATCAGGGATGCTTTCATTTTGGACCCTCGGCGGTGCGTTGCCCGGATCTATATAATATAGCCCGATGTTCGGATAGACGGGCAAGGCAGCCGCGGGTTTGGCGCGGGCGGTTAGTGGACGCGGATCGACAGGATGCGGCGCATTTCCTCGCCACGCTCATTGCGGAAACCCGCCAAGTCGGGTTGATCGCGTTCGAGGCGGGCGCGCCGGCCGCCGAACCCCTCCTCGCCGAAGACCTCGACCCCGCGCACCCTTCCGAAGAATTTCACGGACGCGAACCGCTCGATTAACGGGTCGGGGACGCGGCCCACTTCGTCTCCCGCAGCCACGCAGAACGATCGTCCGCGGTAGCCCGGTTCGCGATAGAAGCAAACGCCATCGCCATCCATCCCCCAGCGGTGCTCGCGTTCGTCGAAGCGGCCGTAGTAGCGTTGCCAGCGGCGTTCGCGGTCCCAGTCGTCGGCGTCGCGCCCGGCGTCATTGCGGGCGGGATCCGCCAGGCGGCGGAACATGAACCGTTGATTGGCTTGGCCGTTCAGGTCGTAGGTTTGGACCCTGGCGCCGTCACGGGTGGATGCGTTGGGGATGTCCAGTGTTTTGCCCAGACGATTGGTGATGAGGGCATTGCCATCGTTGGCCGGCGCGATGCGCCACTGCTGGCTGGGGCTGCCAGTGAACGGCCTGCCCTCGACGGGGGTGCTGTTGCCCGGGCCCATAGCCTCCAGTGCGTTGCCGTTCATGGCATTGCGCAAGCACCAGAATCCGGGTTCGGCGGGCGCCACGTCCCATTGCTGGTTATCGGTGTTGCGCGCCGCGAACTGGATGACGCTGGTCTGGTTGTTGCGGTCCAGGTCGATTACCTTCCCGGATCTGACGTTGCTGATTTCGTAGCGGCCCGGCCCCGTGAATCCGCCTTGCGCCCACGCCGGGATGGGCATGCAGGCAGCCGCGGCCAGCGTCAGAGCGGCCGTCAGGCCAACGCGCCATTTGAAAGGGCCCTGTATCCTCGTCACTGCTTGTTTGTACGTATACCTGGCCGCCACGGTGCTCCTAACAGTCTAAGCTTATAGCATGGCGGACGATTTTGCAGATCCCGCAGAGCCCGTCCGCATCCCCATCACTGACGTCTTCGACCTGCACAGCGTGCCGCCGCGCGACGTTCAGGGGGTGGTCGAGGCCTACCTGGAGGAAGCGCACCGGATGGGTTTCCGCGCCATCCGCATCATTCACGGCCGGGGCATCGGAGTCCAGCGCGAAGTCGTGCGCTCCGCGCTCGGCCGCACCAGTTTTGTGGTGTCCTACGCCGATGCGCCGCCGGAAGCCGGCGGATGGGGCGCCACTATTGCCACGCTCAGCGGCAAGCTCAAATAGTTGCGCGCTTCGATTCCAGGCTCGCCAGCTTATTCAGCCCGTCGATATATGCTTTGGCGCTGGCTTCGATCACGTCGGTGGAAGCCCCGCGCCCCACCACTTTCAGGCCAGCCGCTTCCAGTTGCGCGGTCACCTCGCCCAGCGCCTCGGTCCCGCTGGTTACCGCGCGGATCTCGTACCGCACCAGCTTCGCCGTGCTCTTGGTGACTCCGGAGATCGCCTTGCATACGGCGTCCACCGGGCCGTCGCCGATGGCCGCGCCTTCGCGCGTCTCCTCGCCCATCCGCAGCCTCACGGTCGCCGTGGGAATCGCCGAAGTCCCGCTGTAGATGTGCAGATACTCAAGGTGATAAGTCTCGGCCATTGGATGGATCTCGTCGTGTAAGATCGCGATCAGATCCTCGTCGAACACTTCCTGCTTCTTGTCCGCCACCGTCAGGAATCTCTGATAAGCCTGGTTCAATTCGTCCTGCGACAGAGAGTAACCCAGCTTCTCCAGGCGATCCCGCAGTCCATGGCGTCCGGTGCGCGCGGTCAGCACCACGCGGCTCTGGCTCAGCCCTACATCCTCCGGACGCATGATTTCATATGTCTCCCGTTCCTTCAGGAACCCATCCACGTGTATGCCCGAGCTGTGCGAGAACGCATTTCCGCCCACCACGGCCTTGTTGGGCGGCACGGGCATGCCCAGCATATCGGCTACCAGCCGGCTGGTGCGGTGAAACTCCCGCGCATCGATGCCGGTGTCCACGCCGTAGTAGTCGCGGCGAGTTCGCAGGGCCATCACCACTTCCTCGAGCGCGGCATTGCCGGCCCGCTCGCCGATACCATTGATAGTGCCTTCCACTTGGCGCGCGCCGTTCATCACACCGCTCAGCGTATTGGCCGCCGCCAGGCCCAGATCGTCGTGACAGTGCACGCTGATCACCGCGCGCGCGATGTTAGGCACTTTCTCACGCACTGCACGGATCAATGCGCCGTATTGCTCCGGTACCGTGTAGCCGGTGGTGTCGGGAATATTCACCACCGTGGCTCCGGCCTCGATGGCCGCCGCTAGCATCTCGAAGAGATAACTCGGATCGGCGCGTCCGGCGTCTTCCGCGTAGAACTCCACATCGTTTACGAAGCTCCGCGCCAGTTTCACCGCCTCGACCGCCATGGCCAGCATGGTGGCTTTCTTCCCCGCCAGGTCTTTCCCGTAGCGTTCGTCGCGGAACTTTCCAACCACATGGATATCCGAAACGCCGATCCCGGTATGAATACGCGGCCGTCTGGCCTTGGCCAGCGCTCTCCCGCAAGCCTCGATGTCGGACGGCACAGCGCGTGACAATGCGCAGATCGCCGGCCCTTCGATTTCCCGCGCCAGCAGTTGCACCGCCTCGAAATCTTCCGGCGACGACGACGGATAGCCCGCTTCGATGATGTCTACGTTCAGGCGCGCCAATTGCCGGGCGATCATGAGCTTCTCCCGGCTGCCCAGCCGCGTGCCGGCGGCCTGCTCCCCATCGCGCAGTGTAGTGTCGAATACAGCAACCTTTTCGAACATGGCTGTAGCCACTCACTATACCGCGTTTGGAGGGCGGGCTTGAGCCCGCACGGGGCTTCAGCCCTGCCGTCTTACTTAACCCAAAGCTCGGCGGTTGTAGAAGTCACTCCCCCAATAGTGCAGCTAATCGCCTGCTGCCCCGCCGATATGCCCTCCGGCACCTGCACGTTCACCTGGTACAAGCTGACAAACCCCGGCGCGAGGCCGCTGAACTGTACGTTGGTGACTGCCTGGCCCCCGATCGTGATTGTCGGAGTCGCCGTCGTCTGTGCCAGGTTCGGCGGGCCAGGCGCACCCAAGCCGTCTCCCGGCTGGTTCGTCACCGCTCCCAACCCGTTCAGGAACAACTGCACATACGAGCCGCGCGCTATCGGATTGCTCGAGTCGACCAAGTTGTAACTCAAGTCCAGCGCCGCTACATCGTTGCCTGTGTCAGTGACAAAGAACCCCGGCGAATACTGGGTCACCGGCAGAGTGTATACCGAGCTATACGTGTAGTTAACGATCGATTTCACCAACACCGAACTTTGTCCGGCCACTTCCCAGGGAACCTGGAGATTCAGTTGCGTCGGGCTCACGTAATTCAGCCGGCCCGGCAAGCTTTGGCTCGACGTGTCGAAGCTGAACGCGGCGCCGTCGATCCCCATCGGCAGAGCCTGGCTCGTCACGTTGCAGGAAGTGCAATTGGAGAACGCGACGTCGACTCCGCTGGCGCCCTGCGTGGTGTCCGTCATGTTGGTGCCGAACACTGAAATCCAGGAACCGGGCGCCACCGATGTCAGTTTGAAACTGGCGCCATCTACGATACCGCCCGCATTGATGGCCGGCGCCACCCGCGCATAGCCATCGAACGGCAATGGGTATGAAATACCGTCTACCAGGACCGCAAACTCCTGTGGGCCGGCCGCCGTTCCCAAATATGCCGCCGCGCCCGCCACACCGTCGGAATTCGTTTCAACGTCCGAGTTATTAACATCGATAATTCCGTTGCCCTCCGTTACTCCCCATTCCACGGGAACATCGGGCACCGGCGCTCCATATTGGTCGATGACCAGAACGGCTATCGAGCCGTAATCGGTGACGCATTGATTGCCGCCCGATTCGCATGGCGAGTACCACGGGATGTAAGCGCCTACAACGCCGTCGAATGCGTTGAAGCCTTGGGCGGGCTGGACGCCGTTGAGCGGAATCACGTCGTACGGAACAAGCTCTTCCACCGCCGTGTAGGGTACCAGGTACATGTAGGGAATGTTGAGGGGAACCGGGCCCCCGCTCGCCGTGACCACGCCTTCATAGCGTCCGGGTGGTGGCTGCCCTCCACTTAGACCTACCGATACACTGGCTTGCCCGCCCGCCGATATGGTCACGGAAGCCGGAGCTACCGCGACTTGGGCCGAGGTGGCAGCGTAGGCGGAGCTTTGGGTGACGGTAAACGCCAAACTGACCGGGCTCGCGCCCGAATTATATAGTTTCAGTGGCACTGACGTCACCAGGGATACGCCCACTGACCCAAACGAAATGGACGAGGGCGCTACCTGCACGGTGGAGATTACCGCGTTTTGCGTTTGCAGCAATCCTGCTCCTACCTCCGAAATCGAGGCCTGCGCGGAGTTGTCCGATGTCGTTAGGTTCGACAGGGCCGCGGTATTAACCAGGGCGGACTTAATCTGCGCCGGGGTCAGATTGGGGTTAGTCTGCTTCACCAGCGCGGCGCTTCCGCTGACCATGGGAGTGGCAAAACTTGTCCCGTCGGCAGTCCCGTACCGCGAGAAGTTGAACAGTTCGCCATAGGGATCGTAACTTTCCGTGGGCATCAGGAAGTCGGTGCCGGCGGCCGACAGGTCCGGCTTGAGCGCGCCATTTTCGGTCACCGGACCACGGGAGGAGAAAATCGCGACTGAAAAGGGCGCATATCCCTGGGATGAGGCGGTCACCTGGTATGGCCTGGGGTCCAGGGTCGCCGTCGCGCCCGGGTTGCTATCGATATAACTCTTCAGGCTCGCGCCGTCCGATTGGTCTATGATAAACGTGGGAATAGTCGTGCCGCCGAGTCCGTAAGGGGCGTAGAGCGCGCTGCCGCTCACATCGGCAATCTCAATCACACCCGCGGCCCCCGCGCTCTGCGCGTTGGCGACTTTGGTCGCATCGGCGCAGGTTCCTTGCTGCACCAAGACGAATACCCCGGACAGCGCCGTCGCTGCCAATGCGTTGCAGAGCAATCCATCGCTGTCTCCGGCCTGCGTAACATCTATCAGGGGCGCGCTCAGCGGCACGGACGGCGCCGGCCCGTCGTAGCTCTCCAGCGCCACGATCGCCTGTACGTCCGTGGGCGCGCCGCTAGCCGAGATTTCCACTTGCTGCACATACGTGACGTCGTTTTCGATAGCGCCCACGGCGATGGCGGATGGCGCATAAGCCGGCGAACTCACGGTGCTGAAGGTGGGCGTCGAGTAGTTGTCGCACGGCGGCGCACCGCAGCCATAATTGAATTCATACCCGTTCACGCCCTGGTTGCCGGCAGCCACCACCACAGTCACCAGAGCCTGGTCCATGGCGTTTTCCACTTCATACGCCAGCGGATCGCAAGCGTCCGTCGGAATAGTGATCGGCGAGTTGGGCAACCCGCTACTGGGACAGTAAGTGGAGTCTTCATCGAGCGGCCCGCCGCTGACCGGGCTGCCAAACGACATGTTGACTACGTCCATCCCGTCGGTAACCGCGTCCTCCAACGCCAGGATCGGTCCCTCGAAACTCGCTCCCGCGTTTACCTCGTCCGACCCGAACACTTTGTAGTTACCTAGGAACGCCTTGGGCGCGACACCGGTAATAACGGTCCCGTTGTAGCTCACCGGCATTCCGGCCGCCACCGAAGCCACTCCCGTACCGTGGCCGTCTAAGTCGCGCGCGGTAACATCATCGGGCCGCGAGGCCGACGCCGTGGTACACGTGCTGCACACGTCCTGATCGACTAAGTAACTTACATAACTGCGCGCCACAATGATTTTATTCGTGGTGAAGGCTTGGTCGGCGGCATTATCGTACTTAGGAAAGCCAGCCGGGGCCACCAGCGTGGAATCCTGAAAAGCCGGGTGAGTCTGGTCGATGCCGCTGTCGATGATTCCGATCTTGATGCCAGCCCCCGCATTTGTCTCGCCGCCGACTGCGGCCGCGGCCCAGGCTTGCGACACGTTGCTCATGTTGAGCTGGTCCAACTTGCGGTACCGGCGCAGCGGCGTCACGGCCTTCACTCCGGGCAGTTTGCGCAGCGCGGCGGCTTGCGCGGGCGTGGCCGCCACCAGGATGCCGTTCAATAAGTGCTGCACCGAGCCGGTGACCCGCGCGTGCATACCTTCGATCTGGGGGCGCAGCGCGGCCTGCGCCTGCTGCAAGTGCTGCCGGTAGCCCGCGGCGGCAGCGCGCGTCTTCTCGATCCTTCCGGGGTACTGTTCCACCACGGGTTTCTCGGTCAGGAGCACCAGCCAGTGCGTCGCGCGCTGCGTGACCGCGCGGGCAGGGGGCGCACCGGCAAGGCTCGCGGCGAATATCGAGAGGAAGAGTGTAAGGTATGTTAAGCGCATGTTAAGCAATCCTTCGGCTAGCTATTACAGATCCTACCAAAGCCGTAGAGACGTGAGAGATGGCGCAACCGGTACATAAATAGGGAGTATAAGATCGCACGAAGTGAGCTGCCGCACTCACTCGGTCAAGTCCCGCGCCAGTGCCGCCAGAAACTCCTGACGTTGAGTCTGCAGGTAGAAGTGCCCGCCGGGAAATACTCGCACGGCAAAACTCGCGGTGGTCTCGGCCGCCCACCCTTCCAGGTGCTGGCGGTGAACGTTCGGATCTTCCGCTCCGCCATAAGCGCGAATCGGACAATCCAGCGGCGGTTCCTCCGCGTAGATGTAATTGCGGTAGATGGCGGCGTCCTCGCGTAGCGCCGGTAAGATCAGTTGCAGCAGGGTGGGATTGTCCAGCACTTCGCGCGGCGTTCCCTGCAATTTCCGCAGCGCCTCCACGAATTCCGCATGGCCGGGTTCGGGGCCCGGCACATGCCCGCGCCGGAACCGCGGCGCGCGCGCGCCCGAAGCCACCAGCATGCGCGGCAGCGGCCGATGGCGCCGCCGCAGCAGCCGCGCCAGCTCGAACGCCACCACCGCGCCCATGCTGTGTCCGAAGAATGCGAACGGCTCATCCGCATACGGCTCCACGGAATCGCCCAGCGCCGCTGCCAGATCGGCCATGCTGTACGGCGCATCGGCCGCCCGGCGCGGCGGGCGCATCGGTGTCACCGTTACGCTCGGCGGCAATTGCTCCGCCCAGCCTTTGAACGCCAATATTCCGCCTCCGGCGTGCGGGAAGCAGAACAGCCGCAGCCCGCCTGCTGCCAGAGGCCCCGCGCCGGAAATCCTGCGCAGCCGCAAGGCCAGCAGTTTGCGCCGGTCCGGGGACAGCCGGCCGGGTAGGGCGGGCGCTTCCGTCTGCCTGGCAGGCGGCGCGGGCGCGCGCGCCGCCTGCCCTACCCGCTCCAGCAGCTCCTCGAACGGCCCCACGCTCAAGCCCGCGGTGCCGGCCAGCGCGGCCTCGCGCGATGCTCGCGAAAGCTCTTCATAGTGTGCGCGATCGGAGAGCAGCCGCTGCAGCGCCGCTTGCCACGGCGCGATATCCTGCGCCGGCAAGTCCGCCAGCGGCACCATCTGCTCGTCGAGTTGCGACTGGTATTTTTCGATGGGCCGCACCGGCAGCAGATAATCCACGCCCAGTTTGGCCTCCGGAATGCCGCCGATATCGCTCGCCATGACCGGCACGCCGCGCAGCATGGCCTCCACCACGATCCGCGACCGCGCCTCGGCCCACAATGAAGGAACCAGCAGCACGCGGGTGCGGCGCAGGATGTCGTCCACGTTATCCACGGGATCGAGCACGGTCACGTTGGCGCGCCGCGCGAGTGCCGCGCGGTCCGCTTGCGTCGTCCCCCAAGTGGGCACGCCCGCAAACCGGACCTGCGGCATGCGATCCGCCAGCTCCAGAAAAATCGAAATGCCCTTCACCGCGCACGGATTCACCAGCGTGACGAATTCGTTCTCGAAGCGGCCCAGGTTCGGATACGGCGGCGGGTCCAGCAGCGAGATCGGCACATGCGTGGCCGGAATGCCGCTCCACTGGCGGATGTAATCGGCCACATACCGGCTCACTCCCACTACCGCGCTGGCCTGCCGCAGCACCTCCGTTTTAGCTGCGCTCGGAAAGGCGCAATCCGGGCCAAACGGCAGCGCCAGGGTAGCGCGCGCCAGATGCACGGTGCGCGCATCCGCCCGCACGGCAACCTCCAGCAGCAGTTGCGCGGGATCGTCGGTGGAAGTCAGGATGGCGTCTGGCGCGAACGCCGCAATCTGTGCCGCGAAATAAGCCCGCATATTGGAATGATGCGTGACCACGCGCGCCTCGACTCCCCCGCGGCGGAAGGTAACGACGCCGTCTTCCGAGGTGAGCGGCGACACCCCGCGCTGCTCCAATTCGCGCAGGTATTGCGCGTGCCCGGCCTCGCCAAAGCGGGCAATGCGCGCCACCACGCGGCACTGATGGCCGCGCGCGGCCAGCGCCTCCAGCAGCAAACGATTGGAACGGTCGCCGCCGCCGTACGCCGGATAGTAGAGCGCGTTCTGCGCCAGCAGGATTCGCATTCAGTGTTTCCGGCCGCGAGCCATCTGCAACAGCAGGCTGCGTTTTGCCCCAGACAGGTTGGCCAGCGAACCACGGCCTTGCAAGGTGTCGCCCGGCTTGAGCGATTCCAGAAACTCCGGCATGCGCCCCGCATCCAGGGTGCCGGCGAAAGCGAGCGCCGCCTCCCGCGAAACCGCCGAAACGTGTTCGTATAGCGCGCGATCGGTCCCCAGCGCGCGCAATGCCTCCTCCCACGGCCCCAGGTCCACCGGCCCGATCACGGGCTGCGGCAGCGAGTGCTCATCGAACACCGGCGCATACCGCTCGATGGCCGGCGCGTGCGCCACGAACGGCGTTCCCATCTTGGCCTCCACCAGTCCGCCGGCATCGCTCGCAATGACCGGAATGCCGTGCAGCATGGCTTCCATCACGGTCAGTCCGAACCCTTCGTGCCAGAGCGACGGCATCAACAGGATGCGCGTGCGGCTCAGAAATTCGGAAATGTGGCGGCAGTTCGGCAGCATGGCTATGTTGGAATGTGCGGCCAGCCGCGCGCGGTCGCCGGCGGTCGTGCCCCATCCCGGCAAGAACCCGAAGTTGTATGCCGGGCAGCGCTCGGCCAGCGCCAGGAAGATCGAAATGCCTTTCACGGCGCACGGATTCACCATCGTCACCAGACCCGTATCGAAGGACGACAGATTCGGAAACGGCCCGCGGCCATAAATCGGCGGATGAATCACCGCGGCTTGGCGACCGGTGTGCTCGCGGATGTACGCGGCGGTATACTGCCCGATCGCCACCACGCCGGCCGCGCGCGCCACCAGTTCCGTGGCGCTCGGATCCGGGTTCCAGCTCGCCGGCCCGAACGGGAAAAACTGCGGCGTGTGCGCGAGATAAACCACCCGTCCCGGCGCCGAATCGTGCGCTTCACGCAGCAGCGCGTGGCCCAGATCCTCCGATGAAACCAACACCCAATCCGGCTGGAATTCGCGGATCTCGCCGCGCAGCACGCAAGCTTGCCGCGCGCGTTCCGCGACCTCCTGCACCTCCACACCGCGCGCCGCCAGCGTTTGCCGGTCCGCCCCCTCTTGCGCCATCTGCGCGCGTTTGCCGGGGCTTTCCGGCAGCGCGCCTGCCACCACCCGGCAAGCGTGTCCCCGCGCCGCCATATACTCGAGCCACAGCAGGTTGCTGCGCGTCGCGCCTCCCCTTGGCGGCGCGTAGGATGCGTTGGCGGTCAGCAGAATCCGCATCGCTCAGTAGGGCGCTTCCCCGCTTTCCTGGGCCAGCAACTGGCGCACCTCCTCGTCGCTGAGGCTTTCCACTTCGGCCAGCAGGGCCGCGTACCGCTCCGCGCCCGCCATCTCGATTTCGCGCAGCTCGATGGCCTTGGCCAGCTCCGCCACCGTGAAGTCCGCGCCGTACACCACATCGAGGGACAGTTCGATGCCCAGCTCTTCCTTCAAGCGGGAGAGCAGTTGCACCGCCAGCAGGGAATGGCCGCCGAGATCGAAGAAGTTGTCGTAGATGCCCACCACTTCGGCGCCCAGCATGCCGCACCAGATGCCGCACAGGCGCCGCTCCAGGTCCGATCGCGGCGGGTCTGCCATGGCAGTCCGCCGGCCGGTCATGTCCGGTGCGTTCTGCGCAATTTGCTCGACGATCTGTTCCACGTCGCGCAATTTACTGGCGATTCGCGCGTAAGGAATGCCGTCGCGGCTCGCCGCGGTTGGTTGCGGCGCGGCGCCGGCCACGGGCCGCAGCGCAGCCGACGGTTCGTATTTCATCTGGGCCGCAAACTCCGCCGGAAAGCGGAACAACAGCGCTTCGCCGCGCACGGTCTGGAATTGCAGGCCGGCACTCTCCAGGAACAGCAGCGCGGGCCGGTTCCGCTGGCTGCGCACATAGCGCGCCTCCACCGCGGCCAGGCCGCGCAGCTGCGCGATGCGGCCCAGCGCCGCGAGCATGCGGTGCTCGACTCCGCGGCCCAGCGCGCGGCAGCTCAGCAGAAATGTGTCGATCGAAATCGCGTCCACGCCGCCACGGAAGATCGTCGCGCCCGCCAGGCCATAGCTGCCGAAACGATCGCTCACATGCACCGTCAGGCATTCCGCTTTACCCGATTCCAGCAGCGCCTGAATATCGCTCTCGGACCGCCGCACGGTGGTGAAGTTCATCTGGTTGGTGCGCTGCGTCAACTGCGCTACCCGCGCCAGATCCTTCGGCGACATGGGCGCGATGCGCACTTCCAGCTGCAGCCCCGCCAGAAAATCTGTCAGGCTGGCGGCCTGTCGCTCCGCCCGCTGGCGCTCGAGCGCCTGCGCATACATCGCGGGACGCGCGCGATCCTCTTCGGTCAGCCGCAGCCGGTCGAAAGCCCACACATGCCGCAGAAACTCGGGGATCTCCTCGTCGCGCGGCAACGCCAGCGCCAGCGTCTGCGGATAGCTAGCCTCCACTTCGCGGCACTCGCGCGGACTGTCGTCCACCAGGATGAAGCTGTCGAGGCCCAGTTCCAGTTCTTCGGCCAGCGCCGCCAGGTTCGCCGCCTTCGCCGACCAGTTGATGCGCCATGCGGCGAAATGCTCCATCCGCAGCGTCATCTCGGGATGCAGGCGAAAGGTGTCCAGCACGTCTTCCACATTGTTCTTGCTGCACAGGGTCAGCAGCATGCCCTGCGCGTGCTGCTTCAACATGAACTCCTGTAGCGCCCTGCGCGGCGGGTCCACCACCACGCCTTGCGGCCCGTCTTCGCCGCAAATCCCGCGCCACAGGGTATCGTCGCAATCGAGCGCGATCACCTTGAAGGGCGGCGTGCGTAGCGCGTGGATCTTGCGCGCCACCATGGTGCCCAGCGCCGCGAAATACGCCGGCGTGTAGGGCATGTGGCCCAACTTGTCGCTCAGCTGGTCGTGCGGCTGCGGCACCGGATACAGGGCACCGGTTTCCTGAGGTGTCACCAGGTGGACGGTGCTGAGCCCGGCGATCGAAGCCGCCACCACATCCTCCATGCGGCTCTGGAAACCGGCGTCGAAGCCGGGCGATGCCGGACAGATGCAAACCACCAGCGGCGCGGCGAAGGTCTGCGCGGCTGCCTTCAGGCTGGCGGCAAACTGCCGGACGTCCGCCTCCAGGCCGGCCAGATCCGGCGCCCAATCTTCCAAGCGCGCCAGTACCACGTTCACGCCGTCGCGATTGGCCGCGAGCGCGCCGGCCGGGTCCAGCAAAAGCTGGAACACCTGGTTGTAAGGCGCCATTCGGATGTTGTAGTCGAAACCCAGCTCGCGCATCCAAAACGCGAGCGTCGGTTCGATGGCATCCGCCGTGAAGGTGGCGCTGACGACAAGGGAAGGACCGGACATCGGATTCACCACCATTATAGGGGGCGGCGTGCGGTGCGCCGCGGGACGCGTGCAACCACGATGTAGTATACATGCAAGATATGTATACTGGAGTTGGTGGCGGATGAAATGGGCTTCGACTGGGACGCTGCCAACATCCAGCACATCGCACGCCACGACATAACTCCTGTCGAGGCCGAAGAGGCCATGCTGAACGGTCCCGTCGAGATCGACTACCAAGTCATCGATGGCCAACAGCGATTCGTCGCCGTGGGGATGACAAGGCTGGGGCGGTTTCTAACGATCGTCTGGGCAGAGCGCGAAGGGCTCGTCCGGATAGTGACTGCGTTTGATTCGCCGAAGGAGGACCAGGCTGTGTATCTGAGCGAAAGAGGATTATAGCGATGGCGACGAAGAAGAGGGTCGTTCCGGAATTCAGTAGCGAGGCTGAAGAAGCTGAGTGGTGGTATCGCAACCGCGACATGATCTCGCGCGATCTGAAGGAAGCCGCCAAAGCCGGGGACTTGAAAGTTCTGACGCGAGCGCGCCTTCGGGAACGGCTCCAGGCGCCTCCAAACTCTCGGAACATCACCATCCGGATGCAGGAAGGCGACATCGAGCGTGTTCGCCGGCTCGCGGAGAAGAAAGGGATCGGCTATCAGACGTATATGAAGATCCTGCTGCGCGAGGCGCTCGATCGCGAGGATCGCAAGGCTGGGTAGCCTACGGAACCACCACCACCTTCCCAAACTGCTCCTTCGCCTCCAACCTCTCATGCGCCGCGCGAATCTCCGCCAGCGGATAAACCCTGTCGATCACCGGCTTCAACTGCCCGCGGAAAACAAACTGCAGCACCCGGTGCAACTCGCCCATCGTCCCCATGAAGGATCCCAGCAGCGAAAGCTGCCGGCTGAACAGGAAGCGCAGATCCAGCTTCGC
Source organism: Bryobacterales bacterium (assembly GCA_963707465.1). GTDB lineage: Bacteria > Acidobacteriota > Terriglobia > Bryobacterales > Bryobacteraceae > Bog-159. Next base: position 115,396 of record CAVPQK010000027.1, on the reverse strand, counting down.
ATCGAACCCCGTGGTGGCGCCGCAGGTAACCAGGCGGCCCGCCGGCGCCAGCGACTCGATACTCTCTTGCCACGTCGCCGTGCCCACGTGCTCGATCACCACGTCCACGCCGCGCTTGGCGGTGATCTTGCGCACCTCGGCCGAAATGTCCTGCTGGTAATGGTCGATTACGTGGTCCGCGCCCAGCTCGCGCGCCTTGGCCATCTTGGCTTCGCCGCCCGCCGTGGCGATCACCCGGCATTGGAACATCTTCGCAATCTGGATCGCCGCCGATCCCACACCGCTCGACGCCGCCAGCACCAGCACGTCCTCGCCCGGCTGCAGATTCGCGCGCGCCATCAGCATGTGCCACGCCGTCAGGAAAACCAGCGGCACGGCGGCCGCTTGTTCGAAGCTCATCTCGTCCGGAATCTGGATGGCACTGTATTCCGGCGCCGCCAGGTATTCGGCGTTCCCGCCATCCACGCGATAGCCAAACATGGTGTAGCGGCGGCACAAGTTGTCGTTGCCAGCGACGCACTGCGCGCACTGGCGGCAGCTCAATCCCGGCGAGAGCAGCACCCGCCAGCCCGGCTTCACCCGCTCGCACAACTCGCCAACGCGCACGACCTCGCCCGCGATGTCGCTGCCCAGCACGTGCGGCATGTCGAACTTCATGCCCGGAATTCCGCCGCGCACGAAGAGGTCCAGATGATTGAGCGCGCAGGCCCCCACGCGCAGCACGATTTCGTTAGCTTTGATCTGGGGCTCGGGCGCGTCTTCGTAGACCAGCGCTTCCGGCCCGCCATGTTGGTGGATGCGTGCGACTTTCATCCAGTCCAGCGTATCAACTGCGGCGGCTTACTGCTATCCTAGAGCTTCCTGGGAGGCGCCCCATCGTCAAATTCTGCGTGCTGGCGAGCGGCAGTTCCGGCAATTGCGCTCTGCTCGCGACCGATCGCACCCGCATCCTGGTGGACGCCGGCCTGAGCTTCAAGGCTTTGGTCCGCCGCCTGGAATCCGTCGGCGAGCAAGTCGGCCCGCTCGACGCCATCCTCGTCACCCACGAGCATTCCGATCATGTTTCCGGCCTCGCGCGCCTGGCCCGCCGCCTGGGCATTCCGGTTTACATCAGCAAGCTCACCGCGCCAGCCGTCGATTGGGGCGAAATCCAGCCGCGCCTGGAGTGTTTCCAGGCCGGCGCCAGCTTCACCGTCGGCGATATCGACGTGGATAGCTTCGGCATCCCGCACGACGCCATCGATCCGGTCGGTTTCTGCTTCCACGCCGAAAACGTCAAGATCGCCGTGGCCACCGATCTCGGCTACATCACCGAGTCCGTCAAATTCCACTTGCGGCGCGCGGATTTGATGCTGCTCGAAGCCAATCACGATCTGGAAATGTTGAAGGTCGGCCCCTATCCGTGGTCCGTCAAGCAGCGCGTGATGAGCCGCGTCGGCCATCTTTCCAACGACACCATGAGCGACTTTCTGCTGCGCGATTTCGACGGTTCTCCGGCGCGGCTGCTGCTCGGGCACCTCAGCGAGCACAATAACCATCCGGAGATCGTGCGCCTGGTCGCCACGCAGGCGCTGGAGCGCCGCGGCCTCTCCACGCCGCTCGAAATCGCCAGCCAGTCCCGCCCCTCGGAGGTTTATCGCTTTGATCGCACGGTATACGCGGCCGGAAATGGGCCGCATCTGGACGGATGAAAACAAGTTCCGGCAGTGGCTGGAAGTCGAGCTGGCGGCCTCCGAGGCGCTGGCGGAAATGGACGTCGTGCCGCCGGAAGCGGCGCGCGCGCTGCGGGCGCATGCCACCTTCGATACCGCCCGCATTCTCGAAATCGAGAGGGTGGTCAAGCACGATGTGATCGCTTTCACCACGGCCGTCGCCGAGAGCATGCAGGTCGCCGGGCAGGCGGAATCGTCGCGCTGGCTGCATTACGGGCTGACCTCCAACGACGTTGTGGATACCGCGCAAGCCTTGCAGATCCGCCAGGCTTGCCGGATCATAACAACCGGTCTGGAGCGCCTCGAAGCGGTGCTCAAGCGCCGCGCCTTCGAATTCAAAGACACGGTGCAGATCGGCCGGACTCATGGCGTGCATGCCGAGCCGGTCACTTTCGGGCTGAAGCTGGCCATCTGGTACGGTGAAGCCGGCCGCAATCTGGTGCGCGTGCGCGCCGCCGCCGAAGACCTGCGCGTAGGCAAAATCTCGGGCGCCGTCGGCACTTTCGCCCACATCGGCCCGGAAGCCGAAGAGCGCATTTGCGCGCGGCTCGATTTGAAGCCCGCGCCGGTCGCTTCGCAGGTCATCCAACGCGACCGGCACGCCGCGCTCATCGCCGCCCTGGCGCTGGCCACCGCCCTGTGCGAGAAGATCGCCCTCGAGGTGCGCCATCTGCAGCGCACCGAGGTGCGGGAGGCCGAGGAGTATTTCGCCCGCGGGCAGAAGGGCAGCTCCGCCATGCCCCATAAGCGCAACCCGGTCACCTGTGAGCAGATCTGCGGCCTGGCGCGGGTGGTTCGCGCCAACGTCCAGGCCGCCCTTGAAGACGTCGCGTTGTGGCACGAACGCGACATTTCCCATTCCTCGGTCGAGCGGGTCATTCTGCCTGATTCCACCATCCTCGCCGACTACCTCCTCGAAAAGACCACCCAATTGGTGGATCGGCTCCTGGTCTACCCCGAGCGCATGCGGCGCAACCTGGATTTGACTCGCGGGCTGGTCTTCTCCGGTCAATTGCTGCTCGATCTTACGGCCGCCGGCATGCTGCGGGAGACGGCGTACGGTATCGTACAGGACCATGCCATGCGCGCGTGGGAACAGGAATCGGACTTCCGCGCAGCCATCGAGGCCGACCCGCAGATCCGGGCGGTCCTCAATCCCGGCCAAATCGCCGAAAGCTTCTCGCTGGCCCGCCAACTGCGCCATGTGGATGCTATTTTCCGCCGTGTTTTCAACTGATTAACGCAGAATTTGGCCTTCTGGAAAACCTGTGCATTTTTTGCGTGTAATGTTTTGGCTTTTCGGGTAAAGTAGATCTGTAGACCGAGATGCCCAAGAGTCTGGAACTGGCGCGCGTGTTGGTGGTGGACGACGAACTGTCCTCGCGCCTGACCTTGCAGACCCTCCTGGAGGCCGGCGGCTACAGCGTCGACGTGGCAGGATCGGCGGCCGAGGCCTTCTCGAAGCTGGATGAGGGGCAATATGAACTGGTCCTGAGCGAAGCCGAGGTGGATTCGCCGCAGGCCGGTCAGCGCGTCCTCTCCTATGCCCGGGTCCAGCCATACATGCCCGCCACGGCCTTGGTGACGGCCTATCGGGAAGCCAAAGCCTCCCGCTACCCCGTAGGGGACGAACAGCAGGTTTCGATCAACGCCGAGAACGTATCCGCACTGCTCGCCCAAGTGGCAGACCTGATCGGCCTTCGGGCCCAACGCCGCGCCAATCGCGCGGCCGCCCAGTAGCCTCACCCGCGTCCGCGCACTCAGCGCGTAAGCCGCCGCAGTTCGCGTGGCTATACGAGCCCGGATTCTGATCGGGCCCAGACGTATTCGGGTGGAGTGAATAATGACCAAGGAAATGCCGGCACGTCGACCTGCTTATGGTTCTCAATAACTCGGTAGATCACCCGGTAGACGCGCGGCTTGTGCCCATAGAGCAAGTGCCTGAGGTCCCCGTGCTCCGGCGTCACCGGGCACCGGTTGGGGCGGTTTCGCAACGTTCGAATGGCGTCCTTCAGCCCGCGATACCAAGTGAGCGCCGCAGCCGAAGAATCGGCATCAATCCAGTCGTAAATGCCGGAAAGATCCCGCTGTACGCGGGGCATGATCTTGACCCGATATGCCATGCGCGGCTTCGAATTCCGCGAAGAACTCCTCGGCATCGCAGCCTTGTCCTTGCTCGGACTGTTCCAGACCCTGGCGGATGCCCTCGCGAGCGTCAGCGCGGGCCGCAATGTCAAGCAGTCGTTGATACGCCCCAGCGTCCTGGACAATGGCCTCGGCCTTGCCCTTCACGGTCAGCACCACCGGCCGCTTGCTCGAGCTGCTTCATGAAATCGCCCGAACGGCGGCGGAAAGTCGTGAGCGATTGGATGTCCTTGGTGATATCCAGCATGGCGAACCCCTCTCTTTACAGATAGCACCTTTCTAAGTGCGCACTCGCGCCAGTCACGCCAGTTCCGCCACCTGTCGTTCCAACTCCTCCAAGCCGCCGGCGAAGAAGTGATCCTGCGCCTCCACCCAGATCAGCCGTTTGGGCTCAGCCACTTGCGCGTAAAAAGACTCCATCTCCGCTCGGGGGCCGTACTCGTCGTGGGTGCTCTGAACAAAGACCTTGGGCGCGGGACAATGCGCCAGCGCTCCAACCGGGTCGCGCTTGGCGGGGAAGCCCAGCGCTATCAGTCTTTCGGCGTCCGCCAACCCGCATCCCAAGCTCAGGATCACGCGCGAGCCGAACGAAAACCCCGCCAGCGTGTACGGAAGCCCCGGATAGCGCTGGCGCAGCCAGCCGAGCGCCACGCGGGCATCGTCGATCTCGCCCACGCCCAGATCATGCCGCCCCTCGCTCCGGCCCACTCCCCGGAAATTGAAGCGCAGCACGACGTAACCCGAATTCCGCAGCGCTCGCGCCACCCGGTGGACAACCTTGTTATGCATCGTGCCGCCGAATAACGGATGCGGATGGCACACCAGCGCGGCTGCGCGCGGCGCGGTGTCCTCCGGCGCTTCCAGGAGTGCTTCCAATTGGCCTGCCGGACCATCCAGCAGATGCGTTTCGATGCGGCGCGGCATGGGTTCGCGGGGCTACGGCTGGTTAAGGGCGGTATGCTCCCGCAAGCAGGCGGCGTAACCGGTTTCATCCAGCATGTGGTCCGCCAGCGATAGCATGGCGGCGATCACTTCCGCCTGCTCGGCGACAATCGTATGGCCGTTTTCGTAGAGGAAAACAAAGCCGGTGAGGAAAGCCGTGCGCTTGTTGCCGTCCACGAATCCGTGATTCTGACATAGCCCGGCGGTATATGCCGCTGCCAGATCGCACAGATCGGGTTCCCCGTAAGCTATCAGGTTTCGCGGTCTGGCCAGCGCCGACTCAATGGCGCCTACATCGCGGATTCCGGGGGCGCCGCCGAATTCCATCAGGCTCTCGCCGTGAAAACGCGTTACTGCCGCCAGACAGACCCAGACCGGCTCAATCAACGAGCCAACTCCCGCATGGCGGGAGCATAGCGGCGCATACCTTCACGGGCGATGGCGACCTGGCGCGCGATCTCTTCCCGCTCCTCGGCGGGGCCGTCGACATAGTCCTGCAGCATAGCCTGGACCTTGACCTGGAAATTGGTTCCGTCGGCCAACAGCTTGGCCCTCAGCCGGCGATGGAAATTCTCGCCCAGCCGAATCGTCAGCGTCTTCGGTTCCTCGGTCATGGCCATCTTTGTGCCGGTTCTCATCGCACTTCCATCATGACATAAAGACTGGTGTCAGTCAAGATGTCAAATGGTTCGGTAATTCGTGAACTGCACATCGATGCCGAAATCGCTGTCCCGCAAGAGCTTGATGACGCTTTGCAATATGTCGCGGTCGCGCCCGCTCACCCGCACCAGATCGCCCTGGATGGCCGCCTGCACTTTCAGCTTGCTGTCCTTGATCGTGCGCACGATCTCCCGCGCTTTCTCGATGGGGATGCCCTGTTGCAGCGTGACCTCCTGCTTCACCGAGGAGCCGGCCGCAGGAATCAGCGTCCCGTAGGCCAGCCCTTTCAGCGGGACCTTGCGCTTGACCAGTTTGCCTTCCAGCACCTCGATCACGGCTTTCAGCTTGTATTCGTCGGCGCTGGCCAGCAGGATCTTGTGGTCCTTCTCGTTCAGCTCGATCGAGGACTTGGAGTCCTTCAAATCGTAGCGCTGGTGAATCTCCTTTAGCGCTTGCTGGATGGCGTTGCCGACCTCCGGCAGCTCGATCTTGGAGACGACGTCGAAACTGTTATCGGGCATAGATTTCTAACGGGTACCGAGTGCGATCAGGACTTTCTCGGTAATCTCGTCAATCATACCAGACAGGGAGGCGTCCAGCGCTACGGTCACCGCCGCGCGCACACGCTCCGGATCGACCAGCGCCACCACCGGCGTCTTCAGCGCGGCAGGCTTGGCCGCGGGCACCCCCGGGGCAGGCGGGCCCGATCCTCGTTCTTTCGCAGCCAACTCGGCCAGCGGTTTTACCGCGCCCAACAACAAGGATGCCTGGAAGGGCTTTTGTACCGTGCCATCGGCCTCCACGCGGCGGGCTTCGGCTTCATCCAGCCGGTCTTTGACGCCGGCCGTCAGGATCACCCGCACGTGCTTGTGCCGCGGGCTCAGCTTCACGTACTGGCAGATTTCGTAGCCCGTATGATGCGGCATCTCGACGTCCGCCAGAACGAGGTCGGGATCGACGTCCTCGAGGCGCAGCAACGCCGAATCGCCGTCGCTGACCGTGACTACTTCAAAGCCCTCCTCGGTGAGAATCTGCTCGCCCATGCGCTGCGCGTGGGGGCTGTCGTCGGCCAGCAGAATGCGCGTCATTTATCCTGCGGCGGCGTTTGCGCGGCGGGCGCGGCCGGTGCGGACTGCGTAGCCGGCGCCGGAGGCGTGGCCGGCGCCGTGGTGGGGGTCTGGGGCTGAGCTGGCTGGGCCGGAGCATGCTTGGCCGCCTTGGCCGCGGCTTTCTTCTGTTGCTTCGCCCTCTCCTGCATCTTCTTCTCGGCCAGCTTCCTGTCCTTCGCGGTTATGGGATGGTTCGTGGCGAAAGGCTGCTGCGAGGTTGTGGGCGGCTGCCCGGCAGCCGTTGCGTCGGCCGGCTTGGCAGTCGGGTCCGCGGCCGCCGGTGCGCCAGGCGGGTTCGCCCGCGCATCCGGTCTGGAGTCAAGTTCCTTCGTATCGCCCCCCACCGTGGCCGTCACGTCCGATCCCACACCTCCGGATGTGGCGCCCGGCGCCGCCCCCGCGCCCGGCTGAATGGGCACACTCACGGGAGTTCCCGGACGCATCGCGGTCATGGTCGGGCTGCCGCCCTTGGCCGCCAGACGGGTATCGGGGTTTCTCTTGAACGTGTCCAGGATGCGATTGATCTTATTCGGAGCGTTCCGGTTTTCCAATTCGTACTTCATGCGGGCCATCGCCACGGGATCGGGGGCCGGCACAGGTTGCTTCATCGCCTCCAGCTTCTTCTTGGCGGCTTCCACACGGGGGCTCAGTGGGTAGTCCTTCACCAGGCGGGTATAGGCCGCCGCGGACCTGTCTTCGAAACGGTCGCCCATGCGGTCGTAGGAATCGCCCACCAGCCACAGCGCTTCGTCCGCCATGCTGAACAACGGATACTGATCCACCACTCCGCTCAATCGATTCGCCGCCGCCGGCATAGCGCCCTTGTGATGGTAGAACACGCCGGCGGTATACTCGTGCTGCGCGAGAACCTCCTGCACATCCCGCAGCTTCTGCTGGGTTTCAGGCGCGAACTTGCTATTGGGATACTGCAGCAGCAACTGGCGGCACTCGTCCTCGGCGCGAATGGCATGCAGCGGATCGCGATCCGCCTTGTCCATCTGTTTGTAGTGGATATCGCAGACCCGTTCCTGCGCCTCGGCGGCTTCCTCCATTTGCGGATAGAACAATTCGAAGTCCTTGTATTCCGCCTCGGCCTGCGCCAGGCCGTGGGAGCCGCCCTCGCGGAACCAACTGTCCGCGATGGCCAGCTTGGCCTTGGCCAAGAACTCGCTGCTGTCGTAGGTGTTGATCAGCGTCTGCAAGGTCAGCCGCGCGATCTCATAACGGCTGTGCTCGATATCTTTGATGGCCCGGTCGAACAGCACCTTATCGGGCTGTTCGGTGGCCTTGGTAATCGGGTCCGCGTACTTGTGGCGGCGAATGCCGCAGGAACTCAGCAGGCCCGCCACTGCGGTGACCACAATCAAGTGATGAAGAATACGTGAATACATCGTTTGCCCTTGCTAATATTTTTCGCTTCAGACCAGGATAGCAATTGCGTAGCCAGCCTGGGGCGGCGCTCAACAACGGACGGCGGTCGCCCCGGCAGCCGCCTGCCGCAATTCGGCCACGGCCGCGGCGGGGTCCGGGGTGTGAAATATCGAAGACCCTGTGACGATCCAGTCACAGCCCGCGCGCACCGCGTCGCCTATATTTTCCCTGGTGATCCCGCCATCGATTTCGATGGGGAATGCCAGACGCCGTTCGCGCCGGATGGCGTCCAGCCGCCGCACCTTATCCAGGGTATAGGGAATGAACTGCTGGCCGCCAAACCCAGGATTCACGCTCATCACCAACACGTAATCCGCCAGCCCCAGCACTTCCTCGATGGCCGAAACCGGAGTCGCCGGATTGATCACCACCCCGGCGCGCGCGCCCGCCCGCTGGATCTCGCGCAGCGTGCCGTCCAGGTGCTTGCAGGCTTCCTGGTGCACGATCACCTGGTCGGCCCCCGCCTCGATGAAGATGGGCGCGTACTTGTCCGGATCGGTGATCATCAGATGCACGTCCAGCGTCAGGCGCGTCACCTTGCGAATGGATGCCACCACCGGCGGTCCGATGGTCAGGTTCGCCACAAAATGGCCGTCCATCACGTCCAGATGGAGCATCGTGGCGCCGCCCCGCTCGACTTGGGCGATCTGCTCGCCCAAGCGGGCGAAATCCGCGGCCAGAATTGACGGAAGAATTTCAGCCATTTTGCGGGATCAGTCCGATTTTACCACGCGGGGCAGGATGGCAACCTGCCAAGGCTCCGCCTTGATATCCCTTCGGGATATGGGAGTCAGAAGATAGAAGTCAGGAGTCAGGAGTCAGAATGCGCGCGGTAACGGGAACAAGATTGTCCTTTCGCGCCGCATAACGGGCTAAACTGGATCACCACGCTTATGCCCGAGCCACACGATAAGAAGACGATCGTCGCGATGGCCGTCATCGCATCCGCATCGGCAACCCTGCTCCATGAGGGCCTGGGCCATGGCGTCGTTGCCTGGCTGCGCGGCGATATTCCGACCGAACTGACCAGCAACCACCTCTCGTCCCTGCGTCCGGACCGCTGGGTCGACGCAGGCGGAACTCTGGTCAACCTCCTGGCGGGTGCAGTCGCTCTGTGGGCCTCGCGATATGCCGGCAATCGCGCCAATCCGCGGTACTTCTGCTGGATTTTCGCGGCGCTCAACCTCCTTCCTGGCGCCGGTTACTTCCTCTTTTCCGGCATCGTGGGTGTGGGCGACTGGAGCGAGGTGATTCGCGGCGTGCCGCATCAGATTCCGCTGCGCATCGCCATGACAGCCCTTGGCGCCGGACTATATGTGCTGGCCGTGCGCCAGCTCGCGCGCGCGGTCCATCCGTATTGCCCATCGCGCGCGGACTATAATACGGTGGGCCGATTGCCGTATTATGCCGCCTGCCTGTTCAGTTGCGCGGCGGGAGCGCTGGATCCGCTGGGGCTCAAGCTGTTCTTCCTCTCGACGATACCTGCCGCGTTCGGCGGGTCGTCGGGCCTGATGTGGGCGGATGCCTTGTTCCCGCGCGCACCGGTAGAGCGGAAGCTACTGGTAAATCGGCAGGCCGCCTGGTGGATAACCGCGGCGGTACTCGGCCTCGCGTATATCTTCATCCTCGGACCGGGCATCCAGTTCGCAGCGCAGCCGCGCTACGTTCCAGGTCCGCCACGGTCTGCCGCCACACGGCCAGCAGCACCGATCCAATCAAAATGAGCCCGCAACACAGGCCCATCCAAAGCCCGGCCGCGCCCCATCCGGCGCGGAAGCACAGCCACATCCCCACCGGCAAGCCCACGAACCAGTAGAACAGCAGGTTGCACCACATCGGCGTGCGCGTGTTGCCGGTGCCGCGTAAGGCGCCCGCCACCACCACCTGGCAGCCGTCGAACATCTGGAACACAGCGGCGATGGCCAGCAGCGTGACGCTCATCCGGATCACGGCGGGGTCGGCGGTGTAGATGCGCGCGATCGGCGCGGGAATTGCCAGGAACGCGACCGCCGCCAGGCTCATAAATGCCACCCCGCAGGCCAACGCGCTCCATCCGGCCCGGCCGGCGGCAGCGGGATCGCGCTGTCCGATCAGATGTCCGACCCGCACGGCAGCGGCGGAGCTAATCCCCAAGGGCACCATGAAGGTCAGGCTGGCCATGTTCAGCGCGATCTGGTGGCCAGCCAGCGACGCGGCGTCCAGCCGGGCAATCAGGGCGGTGGCCAATGCGAAGACGCCGATCTCCAGCGCGACCTGGGTGGCCACGGGGAGACCGAGGCTGAGCAGCTTGGTCAGGCGCGCCCAATCCGGCGCCCATGAAACGTGGAACAATCCCGCGCGCGGCTCGCGGTCGTAGTAAATCGCGCAGCAGACCAGCACCGCCACCATATAAACGCGCGCCGCGCCGGTGGCCCAGGCCGATCCGTCCGTGCCCATGGGGCGAAAGCCCAGATGGCCGTAAATCAGCACCCAATTCCCGAACAGGTTCACGGCGTTCGCGGTGACCACCGCGAACATCACCGGCTGCACCAGCCCGATGCCCTGCAGGTAGCGCCGGAAGGCGAAGTACAGCATCAGCGGAAGAGTGCCCCAGTTAAGGATGCGGATATACCCGGTGGCTTGCGGCAGCACCCTGGGGTTCACGCCGAACCGCGCCAAGCCGGCCGCCATGGCCGCGGTTACCAGCATCAGGACGGGCGTCAGCGCCGCGACCAGGTACAGCGCGTTCCACAACGCGCGATGGCAATCCTCCATCCGGCGGGCGCCGTAAGCTTGGGAGACCACCGTATCCAGGCCGAGCAGCAGACAGCCGCCAAATACGGAGGTGGTGGAGAACAGAATGCTGCCGAGGCTGACGGCGCCGATGGCGACCGCGCTATGCGGCAGGCGGCCCACCATGATGGTGTCGATGATGCCCATGGCCATCCAGCCGATTTCGGCAAGCACCAGCGGCCAGGCCAACTCGAGCAGTGGCCGCCACTCCTGCCGGATGCTTTCGAGAGCGGCCATCTAATCAGGATCACACACTGCGGGGGCCGGTCTTCGCTGACGGCGTCGAGAAAACAATACTTCTCTCCACCAGCGTGAAACTGGAGGGCGGGGTTCACCCCTCGCGGACTTCGGTCCTGCCCTCTTCGGCTGAGGGCAGAAGGCTGAGCACACTTGTGCAAATTGGGTTCGCTTCGTAACCCTCGCATGCCGCGACAGCCGACACTATGGTTGCGTTCTTTCGGTTTGGCGTTGCATCGCGTGGCATCGAGCAGCGTCCTTGTGCCGGGCGCCAGAGACTTGGGAGCAGGCTGCATCGCGTTGCATAACGTTGCAGCCGGTTGCGCCCTTCGCTTAATTCTCGGCGCGGCGCGACGATTGTGCGCTGGCTCATTCCGGAAAAACCATGGGCCGCAGATGAGGCTGAGGGCTTGCGGCGAGGCGCACTGGGCATTTTTGTGCGTGCTTGTGCGGATTTGTGCGTGGGCACGCCGTGGCCGAACAACCCCAATTTTGCGGACGTGAATGGTTGAACGTTAGCATTTGCTTATAGTTACATCGCTTGAAGCAGGTGGAATCGGGTTCGCTTCGCAACATGCCCTGCGGCCTGGCATCCGGATTCTTCGGCGGATCGTTACGTGCCCCGTTTGTTCGGCGGCGTGTTGCAGCGCGTTGCATTTGTCGCATTGCCAGCGTTGGACTGCCAGCTGCGATCAGAACGGTCGCATCGATGGCGAACAGCACGGCAACGAGCCGGCTGGGGTTGCCGCTAGGTTCGAGGCAGGGCGCTGTTACGAAAGGCCGATTCTCGATTTTGCGTAACATTCTGTAACATCGTGTTGCGTCGACGGAGCGCGGTTCGGCCCGATGCGGAAGACCCTTGCTACTTGATTCGACGATAGCACACCGGCGACGGGGTTTCGGTTTTGCGATTGGCGTTGGGCCTTTGTTTTCAGTGGGTGCGGGCTGTGCCTGGTTATGTCAACATGCCTTTGCGTATAATTGCCCCAATGCCACACGAAACGCGGGTCCGCGTGCGCTATGCCGAAACCGACCAGATGGGCGTGGTTTACTACGCCAACTACCTGGTCTGGATGGAAGTGGGGCGCGTGGAGTATTGCAAGGCCCGCGGCTTTGAGTACAAGCAGATGGAGTTGGAAGACGGCATCTTCCTGGCCGTCGCCGAGGCGCGCTGCCGCTACGCCTCTCCGGCGCGCTTCGACGAGGAGGTGGTCATCGTGAGTTTGCTGCAAGCCTGCGTGACTGCTGCCGGCAGTAGCTGGTAACGTCGGTCTTACACCTAAACCTGGCAAGGGCAAGGAGGACTGACGATGGCCGTCAAAGCGCAGAGCGACGTGCCGGAGGGCATGCAGAGAGTTTACCGGCGCTTCGAGCGCTGGCGCAGTTCTCATCGGGGGCGATTGCCGATTCCAGCGGGATTGTGGGCTTCCGCCGCGGTGGTAGCTCGGGAGCACGGTGTGTTCCAAACCGCCAAGGTTTTGCGCCTGGAGTACGCCAAGCTCAAGCGGATGGTGGAATCCGCGCCTCGCAGCGCGCGCACGGCGGCGACACCGGCAACATTTTTGGAACTGATGCCACCCCAGGCGGTCGCTCTGTCGGAGTGCTTAATCGAGTTAGAAGGGCCTCGTGGCAAGATCCGTATCCAGTGGAAGGGTGCCACGGCGCCTGACCTGGCCGCACTGAGCCGCACGTTGTGGGAGTCGGCGTGATTCAGATCACGCCGCAGATGCGCGTCCTGGTGGCGATTGAGGCAGTGGATGGCAGAAAGGGCATCGATTCGTTGGCCCGACTGTGCGAGGAGAAACTCCAGGCCGACCCCTTCTCCGGCAGCCTGTTTGTGTTCCGTAGCCGGCGGGGAACCTCGATCCGCATCTTAGTCTATGACGGGCAGGGGTTCTGGCTGGCACAGAAGCGTCTATCGAAAGGGAGGTTTGTGTGGTGGCCGAGCGGAAAAGAACCCGCCCGACGACTGGAAGCACACCAGGCGCAGCTCCTGTTAGCAGCCGGCAACCCGGAAACCGATGCCGCGCCGGTATGGCGCAAAGTCAGTTAAGAAAAATAAAACAAAACCCTTGCGTTCTGATTTTTTTCCTGTCATGCTGCGGTTATGAGGGAAACGTGGCGCTATCGCGGCCAGGAGATCGGTAGCGAGCAGATTATTTTTCTGAGAGAGTTCATCGCGGCGCATCCCACCAGCAGCCGCTGGAAGCTGTCGCGGCAGTTGTGCGAAGCCCTGGGATGGAAACAGGCCAACGGCGCGTTGCGGGACGTGGTTTGCCGCGGGCTACTCCTGATGCTGGCGCGGGCCGGCCAGATCGAGTTGCCGCCGGTACGCCGCCACATCCACGGCCAGTGCCGGACGGGGCGTCCGCGGCCGGAAGCCGTCCTGATCGACACCGCGCCGCTGGCGATGCCGCTGGGGGCGCTGGGCCCGATTGAGATCGAACCCGCGCGGCGCACGATAGACGAACCGCTGTTCAATAGCCTGATGGAGCACCATCACTACCTCGGTTATGAGCAGCCGGTGGGGGAGCATCTCAAGTATGTTTTGTGGGCGCGGGGACGGCCGATTGCCTGTCTGGCCTGGAGTTCGGCGCCGCGGCACCTGGGCAGCCGCGACCGTTTCATCGGCTGGAATGCGGAAGCGCGGCGGCGCAACATCCGGTTCCTGGCCTATAACACGCGCTTTCTGATTCTGCCCTGGGTGGCAGTGCCGCACCTGGCCTCGCACATCCTCAGCCGCATCGCGCGGCGCTTATCGTCGGACTGGGAGCGCGCCTATGGGCACCCGATCTATTTTTTGGAGACCTTCGTGGATCCGGAACGCTTTCGGGGAACCTGTTACCGGGCGGCCAACTGGGTGTTGTTGGGGCGCACCACGGGCCGCGGTAAGGACGATCAGACGGGCCGGCCGAACCGCTCCATTAAAGAGATACTGGGCTATCCGTTGACGCCACGGTTTCGCCAGTTGTTGCAGAGGGTGGAAGCATGAAACAGCCCGGCGTGCCGCCCATCCAGGTTCCCATCGAGGAACTGGAGGGATTGGTGGAACAGGCGCGGCCGGCGCTCTCCGCAGAGGGTTATCAGAAGTTGCGCGCCGCGATCCACACGCTGGTCTATGTGACCGAGTTATTGGAGCAGAAGGAAACGACCCTGGCGGCGCTGCGCGAGTTGTTGTGTCCGGCCAGCACCGAGAAAACCGACAAGGTGTTACAGCAGGCAGGCGTCCAGACGGGCGGGCTGGGCCCGGAAAGCGCCGCGCAGAAACCGAAGCGTGCCGCTGCCGGGCACGGGCGCAACGGCGCCGCCGCGTATCACGGGGCGCAGAAGGTCCCCGTTCCGCACGCGTCCTTAAAGGCCGGAGACGCGTGTCCGGACGGGTGCGGCGGCAAGGTCTATCCGCAGCGTGATCCCGGCGTGTTGGTGCGGATCAAGGGGCAGGCGCCCCTGGCCGCGACCGTCTATGAACTGGAAAAGCTGCGATGCAATCTGTGCGGGAACGTGTACACGGCCGCCGCTCCGCCCGAAGCTGGCGAGAAGAAGTACGATGAGTCGGCGGCCAGCATGATCGCCATGCTCCGCTACGGGAGCGGATTTCCCTGGAATCGTCTGGAAAATCTGGAACCGCCCGCCATTCAAATGTGTGACGCCCTCTCGCGAAATGTGCCGAAGTTCGTCGAGACGATGGTAGCCAACTGTAATGCGCACAGCCGACGAAACTTTGTGAAGGTGACGCCGAATTTCCCGGAAGAGTGCCGGTTCGTGCTGGAGAGCATGGGCGAGGTCTACGGCTACGATGAGCAGGCGCGGACGCAGGGTCTATCGGCGGAAGAGCGCCTCCGGTTCCACCAGGAGCACAGCCGGCCGGTGATGGATAAACTGCATAGCTGGTGCACCGCCCAGTTCGCGGAAAGGAAAGTGGAACCGAACTCCGGACTGGGCCAAGCCATCTCCTACCTGCTCAAACACTGGGAAAAACTCACCCTGTTTCTTCGGCAGGCCGGCGCCCCACTGGACAATAACCTGGTCGAGAGGGCACTGAAAAAAGCCATCCTGCATCGCAAGAACTCCCTGTTTTACAAAACCCGGAAAGGCGCCCAGATGGGGGATCTGTTCATGAGCCTGATCCACACCTGCGAGTTGAACGGCGTCAATGCATTCGATTATCTGACCGAGTTGCAGCGGCACGCGGAGGAACTGAAGCAGAACCCGTCGGCGTGGATGCCATGGAACTACCGGGAGACATTGGCACGGCTGGCTGCGCCCGCCGCCGCGTAACATGATGAATCCTACCTGGCCGGAACCTCTTGGGCCGGGCGGATCGGACACCACGGAGTGGCCGTCAAACGGGCCGCTGAAAGCGCGACATCGAACAGGTTTTTTTGGCCGGCAGCACCAAAGACGAAGAATATTGCGAGCAGGCCTGTAGCCCGTGTGTCCACCGAGGATCAGCAGACACTTCCGATGCAGAACCGCGCCATCCGTGAAGGCATCGCCATCCCCTGCAGCGGCAAAACCCAGGCTTGACGTAACTCACCACATAAACGATCTCGGCGTTATTATCGTCCATGTACATATGAGTCTGCTGGCGGACTTCGTTCAGGACGCGCGGTGCGCGATACGCAGCATGAGACGCACTCCGGGGTTTACCGCCGTAGCGGTGTTAACTTTGGCGCTTGGAATCGGAGCAAACACAGCGGTTTTTAGCGTGCTCTACGGAGTGTGGCTCTCGCCGACGAAGTATAGCCGGGCGGAGCGGTTAGTTGACGTTATTAGGCAGCAACTGACTGGCCGCAGGTTTCTGGATTTCGCGTCCTATTCGGACCTGGCCGACTGGCGGGCACAGACGAGGACTATCGAGGATTTCGGCGTCCATCGGTACGCCCATCAGGTGAATATCTCGGGAGAGCAAGGGGCTGAGGAGGTGATCGGCCACCGTGTCTCGGCAAACCTGTTTGGTCTACTGGGCATCCGCCCGGCTCTGGGACATCCGTTTGACGCTGAGGCGGATCGGAGTACCGGGCCCCAGCAAGCATTGATCAGTTATGCCTGGTGGACGCGGCGGTTCGGTGGCGACGCTCGTGTGGTCGGAAAAAAGGTCCATGTGAACGATGAGGTCTTCACGATCGCAGGCGTGATGCCGCAAGGATTTGAATTTCCACCGATGGGTGGGGCAGAGTACCGCCCGGTGATCTGGATGTCCCTGAATGTGCGGACTGAGCAGCAGCGCAGCAGGGCGTTTCATTCGCTGGCCGTGATCGCCCGGTTGAAACCGCACGTTTCTATCCAGCAGGCGCAAGCCGAGATGAGTACCATTGCGGCGCGACTGGCAAGCGCTTATCCGCAAGAGGATGGCGGCTGGGGAATCAGGGTCACCCGGCTCAACGATGTCAGGCAATTGGACGAGGCACGGCCGGCCCTGTTGCTGGTCATGGCCGCCGCTTCCCTGGTCCTCCTAGTCGCATGCGCGAACATCGCAAACCTCCTATTAGCACGCGCCTTCGGGCGCGAGCGGGAGATGGCAGTGCGACGCGCACTCGGGGCGACGCGGCAACGTTTGGCGCGTCAGGTTTTGACTGAGAGCGGGATACTTGCGCTGAGCGGCGGCTTGGCGGGGGTGCTCCTGGCTTATGGGGCGGTGCCGTTTCTCAAGGCCGCGCTGCCTGCGGCTATGCCACGAGCTGACGAGATACGATTGAGTGGCGCTGTACTGTGGTTCACCGCGGGAATTTCTCTGGTAACCGGGTTGCTGTTCGGTGCAATGCCCGCCTTGCGTAGAGGCAGTGACACCAGCCGCGGTCTGGAAGGGCGAACGGTTGCGGCACGCAACCGTGCTGCGCGGGTGCTGGTAACCATCGAGGTAGCGCTCGCCCTGGTGCCCCTTGCGAGCGCGGGCCTGCTCATCGAAAGCTTCCGGCGGGTGACGAACGTGGACCTGGGCTTCCGCAAAGAACACGCACTCACGATGCGGCTGCAATTGACGAAGCGCCGTTATCCGGATGGGAAAAGGGTGGCTGCATTTCGCACAGAGTTACTGCGTCGGGTCCAGGCCCTGCCCGGAGTGCAGTATGCAGGCACAGTCTCTTCTCTGCCGATGGGGATCGTTATGCAGGGCAGGGAGTTCGAAATCGAGGGTCGGCCTGAAACAGCCCGCGACAAACCGTTTGTGGATTATGCCAACGTGAGCCGGGATTACCTGCGCGCCATGGGTATCCCACTGGTGCGTGGCCGCTATTTCGATGCCGGAGACCGGCCGGGCGCACCGCCGGTGGCCCTGATAAGCGAATCCATAGCGCGCGCACACTGGCCTTATGGTGGCGCGCTTGGCAGTCGCATTCGGTTCGACAACACGTGGTTCACGATCGCTGGAATCGCAAGAGACGTTCAGCAGTATTCCCCCGAGCACGGAGCCAGGGGAGGCACGATCTACGCCCTTAATGAGCAATTGCCGCTTGAGTCCCAAGGCAACGACATGGGGCGGCTTATGGTTGTGGTGACACGCACGGCGGGTGAACCCTCCCCTATCATCGCCGCGATGCGCCGAGCGATAGCGGAGATGGATAAAGACCAGCCGGTGGCCGACATATGCACTTTGGAACAGTTGGTCTGGCGCACGCTCGCTGCGCGCCGCCTTAACACGCTGCTTGTGGGCCTGTTCGCGGGGCTTGCGATCGTACTTGCAGCGGTCGGCGTTTTCGGCGTCACATCATACGCAGTAGCGCGCAGAACGAAGGAAATTGGAATTCGTATGGCGCTGGGGGCAGCGCCAGCCTCGGTATTGATAATGATGGCAAAAGAGACACTGCTCCTCGCGGTCATCGGAGCTGCCATCGGAATCGGCGTGACCGTAGCGACGTCGAGACTTCTGTCCAGGTTTCTGTATGGTGTTCGGCCGGCAGAACCAGTCATTGTGGCGGGAGTCGCAATGCTGCTGGTAGCGATAGTGGTAGCGTCGGGGATATTTCCGGCGCGGCGGGCGATGCGCGTCGACCCGATCGTGGCACTGCGAGAGGATTAAGCTCAGGCCGCAATGGCGGACACGCAATGCGTTAAAGCCAATACGAACCCGGGGCGATTATACATCGCACGCCAGCGATGGCCACCTGATGCGGCTCCTTGTCGCGCCTCTTGCATCGATTTATGCCGATTTACACACGGTTACCGAAAGCTCACGGAGTATTGCAAGGCCCGCGGCTTTGAGTACAAGCAGATGGAGTTGGAAGACGGCATCTTCCTGGCCGTCGCCGAGGCGCGCTGCCGCTACGCCTCTCCGGCGCGCTTCGACGAGGAGGTGGTCATCCGCACCTGGGTGGAAGACGCCAGCCCGCGGATGGTGCGCTTCGTTTACGAAATGCGGCTGGCGGCGGATGGGCGCAAGCTGGCCACCGGCGAAACCAAACATATCTTCCTGGGCCGGGACCTCCGCCCGGCGAAGCTGCCGGAAAAGTACCGCGACAAGTTCGGCATCCATGTCCCCGGAACAAATCAAGACGCTGGCGCTTGAGTGCGGTTTCGAGCTGGCCGGGATCGCTCCGGCGGTTCCGGTGCCCGAATCCGCCTATTACCGCCAATGGGTCGCGGGCGGCCTGGCCGGCGAGATGCGCTATCTGACGGACCACCGGGCCGGCTTGCGCGCCGATCCGCGCCAATTGCTGCCCTCCGCCCGCTCGATTCTGTGTGTCGGAAAACTCTACAACGGGCCGCAGCCCTACTCGACCGAGTTCGCCGGCGAGGATCTGGCCTGGATCTCGCGCTACGCCTGGGGAGAAGATTACCACCAGGTGTTGCGGCGCGGACTGGCGCGCGTGGCCGATGGCCTGCGCGCTATGTCGCCCGCGCCGTTCGACTGGAAGATTTGCGTGGATACCGCGCCCCTGCTCGAACGCGCTTACGCGCGCCACGCCGGGCTGGGCTGGATTGCGAAGAACACGTGCCTTATCAACCAGGCGATGGGCTCCTGGTTTTTTCTGGGCGAGTTGCTGCTTTCGCTCGACCTGGAGCCGGATCGCCCGCCGCCCGGCCGCTGCGGCTCGTGTACGCGCTGCATCGAAGCCTGCCCTACCGACGCCATCGTGCCCACCGGGCTGCCCGACGGCCCCCAATGGGCGCTCGATTCGCGGTTGTGCATTTCGTACTTCACCATCGAACTGCGCGGCGTGGCGCCCGAGCCGGCGCGCGAGGGCATCGGACGCCATGTCTTCGGCTGCGATATCTGCCAGGATGTCTGCCCGTGGAACCGCCGCGCGCCTTCGACCGCGGAGCCGGCCTTCGCCGCGACCCACCTTGCACCTCCACTGGAGAAGCTGGCCGCGCTCTCCGCGGACGAATTCCGCGAGATGTTCCGCGCGAGCCCGATCTCTCGCGCGCGCTACAGCGGATTCCTGCGCAACGTGGCCATCGCCATGGGCAATGCGCGGCAGGAACGCTTCCGCGCGCCGCTCGAAAAGCTGGCGGCCAGGCCGGAGCCGGCCATCGCCGAATCCGCGCGCTGGGCTTTGCAACAGTTGGACGCCCCGTTTACGTCGCGGGGAGGGTGATTGAGCCTACCATGTTGGTGTTCTGATCGAGGACGATCACCCGGACTTCGCGCACGGCCTCGGTGATGGGATGATCCTGTGCAAATGGCAGGCCGTCTTTCATCGCCTGCGCGTGCTGGTCAGCCGTTAATGCGGGATTCAGGTCTAAGACGGCTGGCTCGCCGAGCGGCCCGGACGCGCCGCGATCCGAAATCAACAGGTAAAACGAGCCTTTGAACTTCCCCTCCCCTTCGTGGAGCAGGATGTCCGGGAGATGCACGCGAATGTCCAGATGCACGCCGTGGCCGACTGCCAAGCGTGAGCTTTTGACGCGCAATCCAATGTCCGAGTTATCGGTTGGACTTTGCAGAGCCGTGACCAACGCGGCTCTCATGCGGTCTAGGGGCGGGCGCGAATCGGGCAGTGCGTAGTAACGCACCCGGCTCTGAACCGTGACTTTCGGGCGTTTGCACGTGACGCGGACGCGGTGGAATTTGTTGTCCCAGTTTGCGGCGGACGGGACGTAGGCAATTTCGAACGCATTGGCGTCGCGGGTGACGATGCGCTCTATGGCTGCCGGAATATCCTGCCCGAAGTAAATGCCGCCGCCGGTCAAAAACGCCATCTGCGCCAGTTGCAGCGCGGCATCGGAACCGCGGGTGCGGGCCGGATTACCACGGCCGTCGGCGGCCGGCGCGCCACCCTGTGCGGACACAGAGTTGGCGTGCGCCAGATCCTGCATTTCATTGCCATGGGTATCCGCAATTGGAGCCGGTCTCCACTTGTCTTCCCAACTTCCCGGGTCGGCATGTGCGGCCATCGAGATATCCTGGTTATAAGACACCACGTTCACAGCGACGTTGGCTTGCGCGAGAGCCACTGCCAGGTGCGGCACATACAGTCCGCAGTCCACCCAATCCCCGCTGCAAGGGATTTTGGGGTTGTAGACAACCTGCATGCCGTCCGTCAACCAAAGGATGTTCCGGCGCCCGGGGAAGGCGGCCAGCGATGCGGCCAATACCTCGAGTTGGTGAAAGGTCTTCTTCACCTGGTCCTCTGGTCCCAGTTGCACCTGCTTTCCGTGGCTGGCGGCCTTCACCGCTTTTTCCAAAACCGGCTCCGCATCACCGACGGCGTGAATGGGCACCAGTTCCCCCTGCATGTTCAGCAGGTAGAAATACAGGGAATCGCCCGGGGCCAATGGCGGCAGGGACTTGGCGAGAGCGCGCCAACTCTCGACCCGATGCTCCTGGTTCTGGTTCATCAGATCGAACAGGACCGCTACGGTATTCCCGATTCTGCCATTTTTGCGGTTGGCGAATTCCGATGTCGAGGCTACCTCCGCCGCCCGGCCGGACTTTCCAAAAAAGTAGAGGGTTTGCGGCTTGCCGTCGTCGACGATGTTGAAGTCATTCGCGGTGAGATCGGTGACCGGTTGGCCCTTGGTGTCCAGCACTGTGGCATGCAGACGAATCAATTGTGGCGGTCCGGAAGTTTGTGCCAGGAGGGTCGACGCGACGAAGGCCGCGTAACATAGCAGACCGTTGGCTATTGATCTTGCGTGCCGGCGATGTGACACTTGATATTGTACCAATGCGCCACTCGACGAGGCTCCGTTTCACGTTGCTCTGGGCCTGTGTGATCGGCGCCGGCTGTGCCCATCGCGAAGGAGTCAACTCCGATTGCCGATGGCCCCCGGAGGCAGCCGTCGAGTCCCCTGACCCGCGGCATCTCAGCGCCGACGCCGAGTTCGCCGAAGACCTGGCAATCCGTTACGCCGACGTGCATCACGGATTGCGAACCCCGTACTTTGTATCCGGTGAGGCGTACGTAGCCGCCAGGGATCAATGCATGCAAACATTGTTTGCGCAGATCGCCGGCGAGCACCACGTCCCGGTTCAAGTCGTTTCAGACGCGCTGGGCCGGAACCGGGCGCGCGTCGACGCAGCCGAAAACCTGCCCTTCGCATTGTTCTACTGTTTCGTTGCCGCCGTGGCGGCGCCCCTGATTTGGCGCCGTTATCCGCCCGCCGAGAATGGCTGGATGCCTGGCGCCATCATGGCTTTGTTCCTTTCGCTCGCGTTCGCGCTCGGCGGCACCATGCTGGGCGAGGTATGGTCCTGGATCGTGGAAACCCACCGCATCGGCAATCACCATATCAGTCGCCGCGTCGATCGGTTATGGTGGGTTCGCCACCACACTCTGGTCTTCGCCGGCGCTATGATCGTTTTCTGGCTGGCTGCCGCGCAATCCGCGCGCAGAAAGGTCTCCGCATGAATCTCTTGGCCCGTTCCGTCTCACTACCGCTGTGGCTGGCTTCCGCGTTCCTGCAAGCGCAGCAGCCCGCCGCCGCTCCCGTCCCCACCACGGCGGCCCAGGCGCCGACACGTGACACCAGCTACATCGACGCTCAGGGCACGGCGCACGTCACGCGGGTCGTCCCGGTTCCCAAAACCATCAGCGCCGAGGCGCAGCGCCGCCTGAGCCGGCCCGAGCCCGACCAGGGACCGCCCCAGTCTTTGGCCGACCGCCGCAAAGGCACGGATGCCTACACCGCTCGCGCCCGTGTGGAATGGAGTCGCCTCTGCCCCAATCGGCTGGTGGAAGATAAGATTGCCGGTGTTCCGGTGCGCATCGTCACCCCGGAAGGGATGCCCGAGGCTAACAAGGATAGGGTGCTGCTGAACCTGCATGGCGGCGGCTTCAACTCGGATTCCGGCTCCTACACGGAATCGATTCCCATCGCCGGCTACAGCATGATCAAGGTGGTCGCCGTGCTTTACCGGCTGGCACCGGAGCATCCGTTTCCCGCGGCCGTCGATGATTCTGTCGCCGTCTACAAAGAGCTGCTAAAAACCTACCAGCCCCGCCACATCGTGATTTATGGCACCTCGGCCGGGGCCATCCTGACCGCTGAAGTGGCTGCGCGCCTGAAGCAAATGGGACTGCCGCTGCCCGCGGCTCTCGGCATTTTCAGCGGCATGGGTGATTTCAGCCGCCCCGGCGACTCACTGGCGATCTATGCCTTGCGGGGTTTCTCGGGGCATCTGGATGCGCCTGAGCCGACGCCTCGTGACTCGGAATACGCAGCCGCCGCCGATCTGCGGGATGCGGTGCTCTCGCCGATCTTCTCCGACCTGCGCGGGCTGCCGCCTACGCTTTTCATCACCAGCGGCCGGGATCTGCTGCTGTCGGGAACTGTAAATTTGCACCGCGCCTACGTGAACGCCGGCGTGGATGCGCGGCTGGTGGTCTATGATGCTCTGCCGCACGCCTTCTGGTACGACTCCACGCTGCCTGAATCCATCGAGGCCAACCACATGATGGCGGACTTTTTTGTGCGGCAATTACGGGGCAAATAGGCGGCCGCAGATGAACGCAGATGAACGCGGATAAAACAAGCACCGAAGGAAAACATGGCTGACCTTAAATCCGCAATCGCGGCGAGCGTAGCGCTTCTGATCTGCATCCCGGCCGCGGCCTCGGCGGCGACGCTGACCACCATCCACGCTTTTGGCGGTGCGCCCGGCGATGGCCAATCCTAAGGCGGGCCTGTTTGTCAGCGAGAGCGGAGTGCTCTTCGGCACGACTCTCTATGGCGGAAACGGCTCCTGCTCCGGCGGATGCGGCACGGTGTTCTCGCTGGCGCCGCCGGCGAGCGCAGGCGGCACCTGGACCGAGGATGTCTTCAATTTCTCCTCCTCGACCGGCTTCGGACCTTACGGCGGCGTGGTGGGAAAAGGCGGGGTGCTGTACGGTACCACGTTGGGCGACCCCGGGACGGTGTTTGGGTTGACCCCGCCGGCGACTCCCGGTGGCACGTGGAGCTGGATGCGGCTGGACAGCGGCCTCCCGCAAATGGACCAACCGTGGGATACTCCGGCGATCGGCGCGGGCGGAGTGCTCTACGTGACGACCTCGGTAGGGGGTTCCACCTTCGATTCATACGGCGATGTGGTGTCGGTAACTCCGCCCACATCTACCGGCGGCTCCTGGACGACTACCGTGCTCTCCGGTCTGAATACTCCCGAAACGGGCGTCGTGATCGGCAGCGGGGGCGTGCTCTACGGGACATACTCGGATGGGGTTTATGCGGTGACCCCGCCAGCATCGGCGGGCGGTTCGTGGACCAGCACTACGCTTTACGGTTTCACCGGCCCTCCGGGCGATGGCCTGGACACCTCGTCCGGTGTGGTGATTGGGGCCGATGGCGTGCTCTACGGCACCACGATCGTAGGAGGGACGGGGTCATGCACCTATGGGTCCAGCAAGTCCGGATGCGGCACGGTGTATTCGCTGACACCGCCGGCGACATCGGGCGGCGCCTGGACCGAAAGGGTGCTTTACAGCTTTAAAGGCGGCAACGACGGCTTTGAGCCAAACGTGGTGGTGGTGGGTCCCGGCGGGGTGCTCTACGGAACGACGTCGGAGGGCGGGCCTGCGGACGCAGGAACGGTGTTCGCCCTGCACCCGCCGGCGGCGGCGGGAGATGCATGGACCGAAAGTGTCCTATACGCTTTCACCGGCGGCGACGACGGCGCAGGCCCGGAGGGAGGCGTCGTGATTGGCCCTGGAGGCGCGCTTTACGGCACGACTTTCGCCGCCGGAAGCTCCCATAAGGGAACGGTATTCCAGGTGGCGCCGTAGGCGTTAAGTCAACTTGCGTGCGCCTGCGCCGCCTGCGCCGACTGCATCGCGGCGAGCCGCTCCTCCATCTGGCGGGTGAGATGCGGCGTGATGCCGAGCAGCCGCTCTATGACCATCAACTGCCCGCGGTGATGCATTTCGTGTTCCTTGGGCGCGATGAGCATTTCGAACCGCGATTTCACCCGCGGCTCCATGCCTTCCGGATACTGGACCTGCTCGGCCAGGAAGGTCTCCGAGGCGCCTTCCAGAATCTTGGCGTACTTCTCGCCCTCGGTGCGCAACAATTCGATGATCTGCGCCTGGTTGCGGGGCGTCTTCACCTCCGCTTGCAGTTTGCCCATCAACCCGAGGAAATCGAAGCCCACAAGTGTGCTGCGGTGCTCGACCACATGGATCTGCTCCGGCCCGCGCGGCGTCACGGCAATGTGGACCAGCGTCTCCGCTATCGAGCGGGAACCCTCCGCCGGGCGAAAGCCGTACTGCTCTTCCGGAATCTCCTCCGCGATTTGGATCGTGTTATTGCGGACCGTGCGGAACGATCGCGCGAGCTCTTTTGCACCGTAATAAGTCATGACTCAATTATCTCATTGGCGATTCGTGGCGAAGCGCTGCCCGCGGATCCAGGCGCACGGCGCGCCACGCCGGAACGTTTGCAGCGCCACGAAGTTCCCCGGTACCGCGTGATAGTTGAAGTAGCCCGGCACCGCCGGCCGCAGCCAGTCCGCGGCCTCGGCGATCCGCTCATGCCAGGGCCTGTTGGAAGCGGCTGCCCGGCCGGTTTACGGGCCTCGCTCGAGGCCAACGAGCAAACTGGACAGGAACACGTGCGTTGTTTTCTTTTACCTTGCCGCTAGGTTGGTCGACCCGCAGGCGAAGCTTTGTTCGGCCAGATCGTCGCCGCGGTGAGAATGAGAGTTTCGGCCAGGAGCCCGAGAAGCGTGCCATTATAGCCGGCCATCACAAGCCCCAAGGGTGGAAAGACGGAGGCCAGCAGCAGCCACCGCACGTCATCTGCGACGAAGGTGGCGAAGCCTCCACCAAATGCGGAGGTAGCCGTCGTGACGGCCAAAGGACATAGCAAATAAATACCAGCAAGTATCCAAAGCGGGAGTGTCCGCAGTGCGCCTAAACGGCCCCTTCTCAAGAGCGAGAGGGCGACTACAGTAAGCGCCACCGGTGCGAGATTTGCGAATACAACGCCGTGTCGTCCTCGCGACAGGATCTCAAACACTACTGCCGGTGCCCAGAATCCAAGACCTCCGATCAGCAACAGAAGAACTCGCTTAGCCACGTCGCACATCCTTAGGGATAGAAGATAGCTGCGGGTAAGCGGACAGTACTGCGCCTCCGCGGCGGGACTTCGAAATCGGGCATAGCCCCTCCCAGCAGTGCCAGCCGTCTCGCGGCTTCCGTGGTGATCAGGCGACGCAGAGCCTCATGGATCAACGCCGTCATTTCCCGAATGCCTGCGTACTCCTGGGCTTGGCGGACGAGTTCGTCATCCAGGTTCAGCGTTATTCTCATTTGCCCTTACCTTTCCCCCTCTTGTAATCGCCGCTTTTGCCGCCGGTCTTCTCGATCAAATACAGGTCCTGAATTTCAATCGACTTGTCCAGCGCCTTGGTCATATCGTAGACCGTCAGCGCCGCCACGGCGGCGGCGGTGAGCGCCTCCATCTCCACGCCGGTTTGCGCGGTGGTGGCCGCGCTGGCAATGATGCGCACGCCGGTTTTCTCCACCCGCACTTCCACATCGGCGTGCGAGAGCATCAGCGGATGGCAGAGCGGGATCAGGTCCGCGGTCTTCTTGGCGGCGGCGATGCCGGCGATGCGCGCGATCTCCAGCGGATAGCCCTTGGGATTGGCCGGCAAGCTGTCGAGCACGGCGCGCCGCATGCGCACAAAAGCATGGGCGCGCGCGGTGCGGCGGGTCTCCGGTTTGGCCGACACGTCCACCATGCGCGGGCTGCCGGCGTCGTCGAAATGCGAAAGCTTCTTCATGGGGGCTTCTTCACTTCAGCAGGATGCGAATCCAGTCGCCGGCCTTCCAATCCGGGCGATCGGCCTCCACGACCAGGAAACAGTTGGCGCGGGTGAGGGCGGGCACATCGCTTGAGCCGCGCCAGGCTACGGGAGTCACCTGCGCGCCGTCGGAGCTCAGGCGCGCGGGCAGGAAGCGGGTCAGCCCCGCCCGATGATGGAAATCCTGCGTGAGCCGCGCAAACGGCACGTGCAGCGCAGTCTCTGTCTGGCCGCCCAGTAATTCCTGCGCGGCGCGGGCGAAAATTTCGAAGGTCACCATGGTGGACGAGGGATTGCCCGGCAGGCCGAAGAAGAATTTACGGCCCACCTTGCCGAATACCAGCGGCTGGCCGGGCTGGATCAGGACGCGGTCGAAAAAGAACTCCGCGCCCAAGCCCTCCAGCACGCGCTCGACGATGTCGTACTTGCCCGCCGAGACGCCGCCGGAGAGCAGGAGCAACTCGTTGCCCAGGCCGAGTTCGATCAGTTCGCGGGTGTGTTCGATTTCGTCGCGCGCCACCGGCAGAATATGCGCCAGGCCGCCGGCGCGGGTCACCTGGGCGGCCAGCGAGAACGCGTTGGAGTTGCGGATCTGGAAGTCGCGCGGCGTAGCGGATACCGGCACGATCTCATCGCCGGTGGCGAGGATGGATACGCGCGGCTTGGCGAAGACCGGCACGTTTTCCCTGCCGGCGGCCGCCAGCATGGCGATATCCGTGAAATCCAGGCGCTTCCCGCGATCGAGCAGGATGTCGCCGGCGCGCGCCTCGCAAGCTTGCGGATTGATAAACTGGCCCGCGGCGGCGGCTTGGTCCGCGATCATACGCGGGCCTTCGCGGCGGACATGTTCGACCATGACGATGGCATCGGCGCCGCGCGGCACGGGCGCACCGGTCATGATCTCGACGGCTTGGTGCGCGCCTACCTCGCCGTTGAATATCTCGCCGGCGCGCACTTCGCCGATGACTTCGCACTCGCCGGGCAGGTCGCCCGCGCGCACGGCGTATCCGTCGCGCACCGAACGGGCCAGCGCGGGATAGTCGCGGTCGGCGGCGATCGGCTCGGCCAGCACGCGACCCGCGGCCGCGACCAGCGCGGTGCTCTCTGCCGGGGGCATGGTCCGCGCGGCCCGGACTTTTTCCAACACCGAGCGGCGGGCTTCCTCGAACGTTAACGCGGGCACAGGTTTATTCTAGTATCTTGCCTATCGTCTCAGCCGAAGATCTGGCTTCGTGGGCGGCCGGGCTGCTCGAAGCCGCCGCTTTCCCGGCGCCTACTGCGCGGCTGGTAGCCGAATCGCTGGTGGCGGCCAACCTGCGCGGTGTGGATTCGCACGGCGTGCAGTTGCTGCCTTATTACATCGAGCAGGTCGAGCGCGGCGATATGCTCGCCTCCGCGGAAGGCCGCATCCTAATGGAATCCGGGGCGTGCCTGCTGTACGATGGCGCGAACGGCTGCGGCCAGGAGATCGCCGCCGTCTGCTGCGAACATGCGGTGCGGCTGGCCCGCCTGCACGGCATCTCCATGGTGACCGCGCGCGAGTCCAACCATTTCGGCGCGGCCGCCTATTGGGGCCAGAAGATATCCGGCGCCGGCCTGATCGGCATCGTGATGTGCAATGCCTCCCCCATCGTGGCGCCCTGGCAGGGACGCCAGCCGCGCCTGGGCACCAACCCGATCTGCGTGTCCGCGCCGGGACCGTGGCTGCTGGATATGGCTACCACGACCGTCGCGAATAACCGCATCTTGAAGGCTCTCATGAATGACGAAGAAACCATTCCGGCGGGATGGGCCGTGGATTCCGATGGTGCGCCGACCACCAATACCGATGCGGCCATTCGGGGCATGCCCATGCCGCTGGGCGGTTACAAGGGCAGCGGGCTGGCGATGATGGTGGAGCTTCTTTGCGGCGCGCTCAGCGGCGGGGCCATGAGCGTGGATGTGGGGGGCATCCGCCTGGAGGGCAAGCCCACGCGCACCAGCCAGACCTTCATCGCCATCGACGCCGGGCGTTTCATGCCCGCGGAAGAGTTCTCCCGGCGGGTCGAATGGCTGGTGGATACGGTGAAATCCGCGGCGCCCGCCAAAGGCTACGGCGAGGTGATGGTGGCGGGCGATCCGGAATGGCACACGGAAGCCGCGCGCCGCCAAAGCGGCATTCCGATCGGCGATGGAACATGGCAGTGTCTGGTTGAGACCGCGGCGAGGCTGGGCGTTGGCGCCGCCGACCGGCGGGAAAGATCAAAATACGATATGGGCCGCAGATGAACGCGGATAAAACAGGCGATACACAAGTTGGCCCGAAGCCGGCCTGATATACACGTACGCTAGGATCTAGCGTCGCACACCCGCCGGCAGCCACCTTCCCTTCGTCTGATAAACTGGGGAATCCCAAGGGAGGGACCTTTTGAAACATTCTTTCGTGATTGCGACAGCCGCGGCCTTAGTGTTAGCGGCGGGAAATATCAGAGCCGCGGGCCCGGACCCCGGCGCCGGAGCGGCATACTGTATCTCCAGCGGCGGGGTGGTCATCGACCGCGTTCCGGTCTATGGCACCAACGGGCCGCCCTCGTCTTGGCTCGTGCTGACCCAGCCGCGCCAGTTTTGCCAGTTCACTTCGGCCACGGATGGCTCGCGCATTCACGTGACGGTCGAGACCCTGAACGCCACCACCCCGACACTGGCCGCGCTAGCCTACTACGCGGAGGTGCCGTACGCCGGCGGCGGCCCGGGCACTCCGGCTTCCTACTATTGCACGCAACTGGGCGGCTCGGATCAGTTTGGCGGCGTGAGCGCCGCGGGCGGCGGATGGGTCGGCAAAGGCTCCATAGACACGACACTGGAGGCTTGCATCTTCCCCGATATGTCGTCCATCGATTCGTGGGGTTTGTTCTATCACAGCGCGGGCATCATTCGCGGAATCGACCTGACCGGCATATTGAAATACGCGCCACCGCCGCCGTCCGCGGCCCACTAAGCCGGGCCTACACAAACCAGGCGCGCCACAGCGTGACCACGAGCGCGTGTGTCACCATGCTCGCCCGGATGCTTTGCGCCTGGTGGTAGGCGCGCCCGTAGAACCAGCCAGCCACCGCCGCGGCCAGCGCGAATCTCCAATTGGGGAATCCGCGGAAGCCCAGGTGCGCCGCGCCGAATAGAATCGACGCGCCTGCCAGCGCCCACGCGGGGCGGCCGGTCCACTCGACCATCCAGTGTTGCAGCAGGCCGCGAAACAGGAATTCTTCCGATAGCGCCACCACCCACAGCATTCCCAGGAAGATTGCCGCGATTTTCCAAAAGGGCATGCCGGGCCCCAGGCGCACCAGCCGCAGGGCCCAGGCCAGCGGGATGGCCACGATCAGGAAATAGAAGAAATGCCGCACGCCGGTTTTCCATTCTTCAAGATTCGGCATGAATCCATAGCCCACCCCGGGGACGCGCCGCTCCACCAGCATGACCATGGCGCAGAGCCGCGTGAGCGCCACATGGCCGAGTATCTCGAGGTGCAGTCCACCCATCGGCGAAGTGTAGATCGGATCGAAGTATCCGCGCAGCACCACGGCCGCGACCAGCACCAGGAACGCGCCATCCGCCAGCGGCGCGGCCGGCAGGATTTTGTACCAGAGGCCCAGCACGGTGGCCAGCGCGGCCAGTTGCACCAGCGCCCGCCAGCGGAACTGGCCGGTGTTCGCAGCGTAAACGACGTACGGCGCGACGAAGGAGGCGACCAGGAACCACGGCAGGTGGCGCGCGAATCGCTCGCGCGCTTCGGTGAAGGCGGGGAGCAGATAGAATGGATATTCAATCAGGAACGCGGCCAGAACCGGAACCGCGACCCACGCAGGAATGCCTTTCGACCGAGCATACAGCCAGCCCGCGGCGCTCAGCGCGGTCCAGCCGGCCAGCAGAGCCGCCCGGAAACCGCCGAGCGATTGGTTCATCGGGCTCATTTTAGCATTGGGGTGTCTGGCGACCGGCGCGCGCGCACAGGAGGGGCCACCGAATCTCGCGCGACAGATCGCCCATCAGGAGACCGAAACAAAAGCCGCGCGCGATGAGTACACTTACCGGCAGGCGCTGGTCTTTGCGGAACTGGACGCGCACGGCGCGGCCACCGGCGAGTATCGCGAAGTGCGCGACGTGATTTTTTCGCCCACGCACGAGCGCACCGAGCAGATGGTCGGCAAACCGCTGCTCACGCTCAGGCGCCTGAAGATGACCGACGAAGATTTCGAGGATCTGCGCGGCATCCAACCCTTCGTGATGACCGAGGACCAGCTTTGGAATTACGAGACCAAGTTCCGCGGCGACGAGTCGATCGACGGCGTGGATTGCTGGGTGCTGCAAGTGCGCCCGCGGCAGATCCTGCAAGGGCAGCGCCTGTTCGACGGCATGCTGTGGGCGGATAAGAAAGACTATTCGATCGTGCGCCTGGAAGGGCAGGCGGTGCCGCAGATGCTGAGCCGCGGAGCGGAGAATCTGTTTCCGCGATTCACGACCGAGCGCCAGATCGTCGACGGCCGGCACCGCTTTCCGGTGTACACCTATTCCGACGATACACTGCCGTTCTCGACCGGATTGCAGCGCGTGCGCATGACCATCCGCTACACGCAGTACAAGCGCTTCGCCGCGGATTCGGTCATCAAGTTCGAAAAGCCCTGACATGCCGTGGCGGGGACTTTGGCGCGAGCCCGACTTTCTGAAGCTGTGGGCCGGCCAGTCGGTTTCGCAAGTCGGATCGTGGATCACCTTGGTGGGCCTGCCGCTGATGGCGGCCAAGCTGCTGAATGCCTCGCCGCTCGAAATGGGATTCCTGAGTGGCGTGGGCGCCGGCGCGATTTTGTTGTTCGGCCTGTTCGCGGGGGTGTGGGCCGACCGCCTGCGCCGCCGTCCCATTCTGATTTGCGCCGATTTGGGGCGTGCGGCGGTGCTGGGCACGGTGCCATTCGCGGCGGTTGCGGGTCGGCTGACGATGGGGCATCTTTATGCGGTGGCGGCGGCCAGCGCCGCGCTGACCGTTTTCTTCGATGTTAGCTACCGGACGTATTTGCCCTCGCTGGTCAGCACCGATAATCTTCTAGAGGCGAACAGCAAGCTGACTTTGTCGGAGTCGATCGCGGGCGTGGTGGGCCCGGGGATCACCGGCGTTCTGATCGCCGGCCTCACGGCCCCGATGGCGATCCTGGTTGACGCTGTCTCGTTCGTTTGCTCGGCGGTTTCCGTTTGGCTCATCGGCAAGCCGGAGCCGCGGCCGAAGCCCAGCGCGGATCGGCACATCGGGCGCGAGATTGTGGAAGGGCTGCGCGCGTCATGGCATCAGCCGATTCTGCGCACGCTGTTGCTGCGCTCGGCCACGGCCGCCATCTTCCTGGGCTTCGGCAGCAGCCTGTATATTCTTCTGGCTTTGCGCGAGCTGCACCTCGACGCCGTGCTGCTGGGCGTGGTCATTGCCGTCGGCGGCTTCAGCGGCGTATTCGGCGCGCTGGCCGCGGAACGGCTGGTGCGCCGTTTCGGATTTGGGCACACTCTGATCGGCGCCGCGCTGCTGCCTGCGCTGGCGGCCCTATTGCCGCCGCTGGCCCACGGACCGGTGATGCTGTGCGCGGCCATCCTCGCGGTTGCGCAGCTGGGCGATATGGCCTGGTCGATTTACGACATCAACGAAACGACGCTGCGCCAGGCGGTCGCGCCCAGCCATGTTTTGGGCCGCGTGAACTCGGCCGCGCACTTGACGTTCCGCGGCGTGCTGCCGGTGGGCGCACTCGTGGGCGGGGCGCTGGCGCAACAAATCGGAGTGCGCGCCACCATGTTCGTGGGCGCCGCCGGGTTTCTGCTTTCGACGCTTTGGCTGATCTGTTCGCCGATCCGCCACTTGCGGGAGCTGCCGCGGTGAAGCGCCTCTGGTACGTGCTGCCGCCGCTGCTGTTGCTGGCGCTCTACTGGCCGGGACTGACCAACTGGTTTTACCAGGACGATTTCGGCTGGCTCAACCTGCGGCACGACGTTCACTCTGTCCGCGATTTAGGGCCGGCGCTGTTCGCTCCCAAAGCTCACGGCAACATCCGGCCGCTGGGCGAAAATGCGTATTTCCTGGTGCTGTCGTCGCTGTTTGGCGTGGACCCGCTGCCGTTCCGCATGGTGGCGTTCGCCACGCAAATGGCCAGCCTGGTCCTGCTGGGGAGCATCGCGCGGCGGCTGACCGCGTCTGAGGCGGCGGGATTCTGGGCGCAGGTTCTTTGGATCGCCAACGTGGGCCTGGCGCCCGCTATGTGCTGGACTTCCATCTATAACCAGATCTTGAGCGGCTTCTTCCTGCTGCTGGCCTTCTGGTTTCTGCTGCGGAGAAATGACGCTGGACACTGGGTGGCGTTTGTGCTGGGCCTGGGCGCGCTGGAAACCAATGTGGTGTATCCGGCCATCGCGGCGGTCTACGCGATCCTGTTCGCGCGGCAGTATCTGAAGAAGATATTGCCCATGTTTCTGGTTTCGGCGTTGTTCGTGTTCGTCCACTTCCGATTCGCGCCGCCGCCGCATGATGGCGTCTATGCCTTGCATTTCGGCGTCTCCGTATTATCGACTCTTTGGACTTACTGGATTCAGGCGCTGGGTCCGTCGCGGCTGGCGGCTGCGCTGCTGAGCCTCGCTATGGCGGGCCTGCTGGTGTGGAGCGTGCGCGCGCGTTTGTGGGTGCCGCTGTTCGGCGTGGCGTGGTTCGCCATTGTCATCGGGCCTTACCTGCCTTTGAGCGACCACCGGATGGATTACTATCTGACGGTTCCGGTGGCCGGTATTGCGCTTGCGGGCGCCGCGGCGATCGCGTATGCCTGGCGTTCGAAATGGGTGTGGAAGGCCGCCGCCGGTGTGGGCGTAGCCATTTATCTCGGCGTTTCCGCGCCGGCCGCGTGGACAACGGCGCGCTGGCATCATGACCGCGGCGCGCGCGTGGAGGATCTGGTTTTGGGCGTGGCGGACATACGCGAAGCGCAGCCCGGCAAAACCATCCTGCTCGATGGCATCGACGCGGACTTGTTCTGGTCCGGCATCGCAGACCTGCCGTTCCGAGCCATGGAGATTCCGCATGTTTACCTGGCGCCGGGATCGGATTTCTCGGTGAAGTACATTCTGCCCCAAGCCCTGGCGCTGAAGGCGTTGCAGGATGGGCGCGCGGTGGTCTATCGAATGGATGGTTCGACGTTGCGCAATATCACGGCGCAATACCTGGCGCTGGCCGAGGCTTCGTGGAAACCGGAGACGCCGCGCTTCATCAACCTGGGCGATCCCTTGTTCGCGGAGTATGCCGGCGCGGGCTGGGACCAATGCGCGAACGGATATCGGATGCTGCGCCGCGCCGCGATTGTACATATGGGCGGACCGCGCGGGCCGGACGAGCCTCTCTACATCGGCGTGTTTCGCACGACTGACTTTCAGATCGGCGTGCGTGTGGACGGTGTGGATCCGCTCGCGGAGGCCACTCAGCGGAGCGGCGAGCTGACGGTGATGCGACTCCGGCTGCCCGCCGCTCTGATCGGCAAGGCTGAGATAGAGATGACGATCTGGAACGGTAACCCCGAGCCGTTGAAGTTTGGCTATGTGGAGATTCGTTAGCGAACGATGGCCACGCCGTTGAGCGCGTCGTCGCCCTCAGTGGTCGACCCCTGCAGGGTCAAGCTGCCATCCTGACCGACGGTAAAGATCGACAGAGTGGATGCGTCAATCACGGCCACCAGCCCTTCGCCCGAGTTGATGTCGGTGGGATCGCCGGTGAAGGTCGCCGTGACGGCGGTGACTTGCACGATTCTCTCGCCGGTTACGTTGTATGTGGAAGCGCTCAGGCTGGGCGAGTTACTTGAAAACAGGTATGGTCCGACCAGCGTGACCCAGCAAGGTGCGCTCTGGGTGCCGGAGCTGGTGATGGTCTGGATGGCGCCATTCTGCACGAGCGAGATCTCGTTAGAATGCGCGATGGTGACGTAGGCAATGTTGCCGCGCGTGACCAATCCGAAGGGCGTGTTGACGTCGGCTGGAATATTCTTTACCGCCGTCGCAATCCCGGCCACGGCTCCGCCCGGAAACAGGTTGACCGTCTCGATCATGTTACTTTTTTCGGCGATGATGACCTGGTTTTCGAGAACGCCGACTTGGGCCGCGGAGCCGTCACCCACCACCAGAGACACCTCTCCATCCGGAGTGGGGTCTACGCTCGATCCAACCATGGCATGCGATTCAACTTCGGTAGTGCCGAGAATGTACAGGTGGTTGGCGCCGAAAGCTACGCTGACCGGGCTGGAAATGGTGGGCACCAACTGCGTCATCCACACGCCGCTCGACCCCCGTTCGAACATGGACACATTGAGCGAGCCGAAATTCACTACCGCGATGACATTGCCTTTCGCTTGGATGCCGCCGGCATTTCCGCTGACACCGCCCGTTCCTCCGGTAGGCACGGTCTGCAATAGAGTGCCGGCGGGGCTGTAAACCAATAGCTGGTTGGCGGTCGCGTTGGACGCCGTGACCACCACAACGTCCTTCGCGCCGCTAGCGGCCTGGACTGTTGTAGCCGCTGCAACGAGCGGGATCAATACGCTGAATAAACGAAACTTCCTCATTATTTTGTTTCCCCCTGAGAATTTGTTGCGCCAACGTGGCGCGAGTCTTCAGGAGTTAGTTCGATTGAGCGCGGAAGAAAGTTACGGTGCGGCGCGAATAACTCATCCGTAACTTTCCGGCGGTCTCCATCGTATCCTCTGGTGGGTTCGGTATGAAATAATACTAGTGGCGCCCGCATGGACCAAAACAGCGATCTGGAAATGCTGATGGCCCGTTATCAACAGGGCGATATTACCGCGGCTACAGCTTTGATTCAACGCCTGAGCCCGCAACTGCACCGGTTCTTCACGGTCCAATTCGCGAGCCGGGGCGATGCGGACGATCTGCTGCAGGAGACCTGGCTGCGGATCCACGAGGTGCGGCACACGTACCGGGCGGGCGAGCCGGTGCTGCCGTGGTTTTACGCGATTGCCCGTCACCTTCGCGTAGACCACTACCGCAAGGCGAGCCGCACGGCGGCGCGCGAAGAGCCGCTGGATGACATTTCCGAAGCAGCCGCGACGCTGCCACCGCGATCCGGCGAAACCCCGGACCTGGCAGCACTGCTAGCACCTCTTCCCGCGAGCCAGCGGGAAGTGATCGAGATGATGAAAATTGCGGGGATGTCGCTGGAAGAAGTGGCGCGCGCGACATCGTCCAGCGTGGGATCGGTGAAGCAGAAGGCCCACCGGGCCTATGAGAGACTGAGGGAACGATTGAGCGGCATGGGATTGGGTGAAGGACGTACGGGGGACGTTCGTGAAGGATAAAGAGATCGACGACATCCTGAAGCAGGCCGCGCAAGTCCCGCAAAGTGTGGATCCGGCGCTGCTCGATCGGATCGCCAAAGGCATGGGCGCCGCGCTCGCTCCGGTCCGCCCCCTGCCGCCGGCGTGGGTCCTGGTGGGCGGCGTGGCTCTGGCTTGCGCGGCCGTGGCTCTGGCCGGCGCGGCGCGCGCGGGGTTTAATGGTTTTGAAAAGCTCGATGTTTTCGAACGCGCGCTGATCTTTTCCACGCTTTGTATTCTGGTGTGGCTAGGGGCTACCGAAGCCGCCGGCGAGATGATTCCTGGAAGCCGCCGCCGCGTATCCCCGCGCGCGCTGCCGGCAGGCACCAGCCTGGCGCTAATCGCTATCTTTGCGATCCTGTTTCACGATTTCGGGACGGAACGCTTCGTATCGCAGGGAATCCGCTGCCTGGCCGCGGGGCTGATGCACGCGATTCCGGCGGCGCTTATAAGCTGGTTTTTGCTGCGGCGCGGCTTTGCGGTGAATCCGGTGGCTGCCGGGCTGGTGCTGGGCACGGTGGCGGGCCTGGCAGGAGTGAGCATGCTGGAACTGCACTGCGCCAATCTCGAAGTCCTGCACGTGATGCTCTGGCATACGGCGGTGATCCCGGTGAGCGCGGCCGCGGGCGCGCTGATCGGATGGGCGGTGCGTTTTCGCGCGCGTTAGCTTAGCCCGTGAAGCGCTCCATGAAGCGTTCCGGCGCGCTTAGCGGGGTGAAGCCTTGTTGCGCGTAGAGCCCGTGCGCGTCCTTGGTGGCCAGCACCCAGCGGCGCAATCCGGGCAGGCGCGGGTGCTCGACAACTGTGGCGATCAGCCATTTGCCGATACCCTGGCCGCGATGCTCCGGCAGTACGAAAACATCGGCCAGCCAGGCGAAGGTGGCGTAGTCGGTGACCACGCGGGCGAAGCCGATCTGCGCGCCGCCTTTGTATACTCCGAAGGGCAGCGAGTTCTGGATCGAGCGACGCACCACGTCGAGCGGCCGACCCATCGCCCAATACGCGGAGGCGCTCAGGTATTGGTGAATGAGGGCGATATCCAAGCGTGCCGGGTCGGTGCTGATCGCGTATTCGCCTCTATGCCATTCGTCCGCCATTTAGACCAGGATACAATTCCGGGGCTGGGGGATCATAGTAAATCCGAGAGCCGAATGTCGTTCCCGTGGACGCCCTGGCGAAATGCAACGATATGTTCCGGTTCGGCGGCGAACCAGGCGAATGAGTTCCATGCCAGTTCCGCCACCGTCTTCCGGAATGCCGCTTGGCTGCGATCGAGATACGCGCTGACGAACGCGACGCTGCTGTCCGGAAAGCCAGCCGCGCGTGTTATCTCAAGAAACGCTTGCTTCCGGTTAGCCGTGATCGGTCCGTCCGTCGCCACGACCTCCACAAAGACCAGCAGCGGCCGCTGGGGGGCGAGATCGACCGGAAGGACATCGGGAAGATATCGATCCGCGGGAATTGTGAGACCCACGGCCTGTGCGAGGCGGTCGTCTCTGTCGACGACCTTGTTCCCGCTTTCGCTAATTAGGATTACGCCCGGGTTCGCCAGGAATCGTTAGGAGAACTCCTCTACGACAGCCTTTGTAATAATCGAACTGGGTCCGGCAGCGAGCTTCCGAGTCTCGCCGTTCGGAAAAGTCACCATCACACCGTATTCCGTAGCCACCACTCCCCGACGCATGAATTCCACACGCGCGAGCGCGCTTGCCGACAAGTTGCCCGCCTGCCAGCCGGCGATTGCCTGAGCCAGGGCCTCGGTTGACAGGCTCGGATCCAGGCGCGCGGCGGCTCGGCCCATGGTGCGCGCCAGGGAAGCCGCTGGCTCATCGAGGTCATCCGGCGGAACCTGGAAAAGGGCATCCGGCAAGGCCCACGCGCGTTTATATTTCAACTGCGCTTCAAACCAGCAGGTTTGGATCAGAGAGCCGCAAAAGGAACGGGCCAGATTCAGGCGTGGCAAATCTTGGAGAGCCGCAGCGAGCGACCGCGCCATCGCCTTTCCATCTACCAACGTGCGCACGGGGTCGCAGTCATCAAGTAGCTGGGGGTATTCGTCGGGGAAAAGCAGCGGCGCAGGCACCAAAACCTCCGCCAGCCGTGCCTGAACGGCGCTGCACAATACGGTAATCAGCATCCAGCAGCGCGGCCTAGAGCCCTAGATCTCCCACCTTGCTAGTTTACGCCTTCCACGTACGTGCAGCGCGATCTTCTCCCGATGTTCTTATCGACCGTACACTGGACTCTCGTTCCTACAGCACCGGACCGATGCGCCAGGGGACGAATTCGTGGTGGCCCAGCCGTTCCGCGCAGGTCTTCTCGCCGGAAGCCACGCGCAAGAGCATGTCGAAGATCTCGCGGCCTACCTGCTGGACACTCTTGTCTCCGTCGGCGATGGCGCCCGCGTTGATATCCATGTTGTCCTGCATGCGGCGGTAGGTGAAGCTGTTGCTCGCGATTTTGAGCACCGGCACGGAAGGGAAGCCGATGGCGCTGCCGCGTCCGGTGGTGAAGGCGATCAGGTTGCAACCGCCCGCCGCGAGACCGGTGAGCGAAACGGGATCGTAGCCGGGCGTGTTCATGAAGACGAAGCCCGGGGTGCGCACCGCCTCGGCGTAGTCCACCGCATCGGTCAGCGTCGAGGCGCCCGCCTTGGCCACCGCGCCCAGCGACTTTTCGACGATATTGGTCAGCCCGCCTTCTTTATTGCCGGGCGAGGGATTGTCGTTGAAGCTGCCAGCGAAGCGCGTCAGGTATTGCTTGTAGCCAGCGACGAAGCCCAACAGCTTTTCGGCCACTTGCCGGTTGCGGGCGCGGCGCACCAGCAGGTGCTCTGCGCCGAAGATTTCGGTGGTTTCCGCCAGCACCGCGCTGGCTCCGATTTCGGCCAGCATGTCCGAACAGACGCCCAACGCCGGATTCGCCGTAATACCGGAGAACGAATCCGAGCCGCCGCAATTCAACCCCAGCACGATGCGGGATGCGGGCGCTTCCACGCGCTGCTCGGCGGCGCAGTGTTCCATGAGGCGGGCAATCTCGGCGCGGGCCGCCGCCAGTGCGCCGCGCGTGCCGCCGCTCGATTGCAAGGTCATGCCCACCAGGCGGCTGGTCCGCGCCGCATTGGGGCCGAGGTAGTGCTCGATCTGGTTCACCTCGCAGCCCAGGCCCAGGATCACCGCGGCCGAAACGTTGGGGTGCGCCAGGACCCCGGCCAAGGTGCGGCGAAGCTGGTCGGTATCCGGGCCGATGGTATGGCCGCAGCCTTCGCCGTGCGGGAAGGCCACCACGCCATCCACATTGGCGGGCAGCGATTCGCCCTCGAAGCTGTGCGCGATCAGCTCGGCGGTGTGCGCGGCGCAGTTGCTGGCCGCCACCACCGCGATATAGTTGCGCGTACCCACCGAGCCATCCTCGCGCGGATAGCCCAGGAATGTGGGGGCGGGGCGGCGCGTGGGCAGGGGAGCTTCGCCGGTGGGGAATTCGTAATTGAAGTGCAACTCCTCGAAGGCCAGGTTGTGCGTGTGGACGTGATGGCCGCGGCGGATCTCTTCTTTAGCGCGTCCGATGACCTGGCCATAGCGCCGCACGACCGCACCCTGCGCGATGTTGGCGAGCGCGATTTTGTGGCCGGCCGGAATGGGATCGCGCGCGACCAGCGCCTGGCCATCCACCTTCAACTCGGTTCCGGGCGAGATCGGCACGCGGGCGATCGCTACATTGTCGGTTGAATGCAAATGGATGACGGAGTTTTCCGCGGTCGGCAGTTTGGCGATTTCGAGAAGCATTTCTGGCGGCATGGGTTACCTCATGAGCAGCGTTTCAGGGGCGTCTTCACCCAGGTGGACGTGCAGCTTTCCGCCCACGGGATGAATCCAGATGCCGCCGCCATTGCGCGGAACGGGAATATCGGCGGGTCCGTCGACCACCACGAAGTCTTGGGTTTCGACGCCCTCCAGCAGCTTGCCGATGTGCACGTGGACGTGGCATTGCGAGCGCCGGATATCGGCATTGGCGGCGAGGCCCCAGTCGCTTCCCCAAGTCTCCTGGGCCTTGGCGATGGCGGCGGTCCACAAAGCCAGGCGTTGCGCGGGCGTCAGATCGGCGAGGGCGTGAACATGCGCGCGCGGCAGCACCAGCCAGCGGTGCGGCTTGTTCGGATTAATGTCTTTCAGGAAGAACACCGGCGGATCCGCGGGCTGCTTCTCGGCTTCGCGGCACAGCCCGCATTCGCGCTTGGCCATGCTTTCGGCGCTGGCGAGGTCGCAGGTGCAATTGCGCACGTCGCCCAGCGCGACGAAGGAGAGAAGCAACAGCGCCGGAAGGAATCTCACGCTTCTATTATCTTACTTGAGCGGCTCGCCCTTGACCGGCTCCAAAGCGGCCTTGGCGCCGGGCGGCAACTTATCCGCATTGGCCAGCATCAGGCTGACCTGCCAAAGCTGGGTGTCGCTCAGCGTTCCCTTGTAGCCCGGCATGCCTGTCAGACGAATGCCGTTGGCGGCCTTCCAGTAGGTCTCGCCGGCCGGATCGTCGGTCACGCCGTGGCCGGTGAAGAGCTGCGGCGGATGCGGAAACATGCCCTTGGCGATGGCGGTTTCGGACTGGCCGCTCAGGCCATGGCAAACGGAGCACTGTTCGGCATAGATGCGCGCGCCCGCCACCAGGTTGGCTGGGTCCGCGGGAATCGGGGCTTGTGCCGGCGCCTCTTTCGAGATGCGCGCGTGCAGCGCCATGCCGGCCAGCCGCCGTTCGAGCGGCATGGGAGGAGCGGACGTCGCCACCGGGGCGAGGCCCAACGCAAAATATCCAATCGCGCCCAGCAGCACGACCACCACGCCGATCACGAACCCAAGCAATAGTTTCATCAGGCGATTCCCATTTTCTTCTGCATTTGTTCCAGGGTAACTCGTTTGGCTTCCAGATTGCCATGCCAGACGCCAGACGTCTGTTCCTTGACTCGGCATGCGAGAAGGGTTTATGCTTTTTCTCAAAGTCGGATTTTCTGACTTCCGTACCCAAGAAACGTTGCTCTATGACCACTCTCGTAAAAATCCATCGCAAGGGCCAAATGACGCTTCCCCTCCGTCTCCGATCCGCGATCGGCATATCCGAGGGCGATTTGGTCGAGGCGTCCGTGCAACGCGGCAAGATCGTGCTCACGCCCAAGCTGGTGATTGACCGCGACGACTTTGCGAACGCCGATGACGAGTACACCCCGGAACAGCGCCGCGCCA
The DNA here is from genome assembly GCA_963707465.1 of Bryobacterales bacterium. Lineage (GTDB taxonomy): Bacteria > Acidobacteriota > Terriglobia > Bryobacterales > Bryobacteraceae > Bog-159. The sequence goes on along the minus strand of CAVPQK010000027.1, from coordinate 74,596 downwards.
TTGATGCCCGGCTGGCTAAATCCGACGAAGACATCAGGCACGGCCGTGTCTTCGGGCCATTCAAGACAGCGGGCGAGATGGCCGCCTCCATTGAGGACAACATCAGGGAGTTGCGGGCAGCGAAGAGAAAAACCAAACCTGCTCGATGAAGCTCGCCTACACTCCGAATGCCCTCGGCGCTCTGGACAAGCTCCCCGCTCCGATACGCAAGGCATTTTATAAGCAGGCCGCTTTCCTCGCTGGCGACCTGCATCACCCTTCGCTGCATGCCAAGAAATACAGCGAGGCCGAAGACAAGTGGCAGGCACGGGTCAACCGCGGTTGGCGCTCTACTTCAGAATCGTGGGGGATACGTATGTCGTAACCGACGTCATGCGGCATCCCAAATAGTGACGCTTAGGCAATCCCCATCTTTTTCTGCATCTGCTCCAGAGTAACTCCCTTGGTTTCCGGAAACCAGAACAGCACCACGAAGAATTGCAGCGCCATCATGGCGGCGAAGAGCGCAAAAGGCGCGGCCCCGGACCTGGCCGCGACCAGCGGAAATGTTCCCGCTATCGCCGCATTCATCAGCCAGTGCGTGAAGCTGCCCAGGCTCTGGCCCTTGGCGCGTACGCGGTTGGGGAAGACTTCACTGAGATAGACCCAGATCACGGCGCCCTGCGAGAAAGCGAACGACGCGATGAAGCCCACCAGCAGCCAGACCAACAATTCTTTATGGGAGTGCATGGCGAAAATCGTGGCGACGCCCGCCAGCGAGATGGTCAGCCCCACCGATCCGACCAGCAGCAGGGTCTTGCGGCCGATGCGGTCGATCACCGACATGGCGATCATCGTAAACAGGAGGTTGGTGGCGCCGATGGCTACGGCCTGCAGGTCGCTCGAGACCTTGCTGAATCCGGCTTGCGCGAAGATGTCGTTCAGGTAGTACAGAATCGCGTTGATGCCCGACAACTGGTTGAACATGGCGATCGAGATCGCCAGGAAGACCGGCACGCGATATTTGCGGGTGAACAGCGGTTCGTCGCCATGGCCGTGTTCGGCGTCGATCGACGTGACGATGTCTTGCAGCTCCGCTTCATAGTTCGGCTCGCCGGTGAGCCGGAGCACCTCGCGCGCCTCCGGAACGCGCCGTTTCTGCACCAGCCAGCGCGGACTGCGCGGGATACCGAAGAGCATCAGCATGAAAAACGCCGCCGGGATGCCCGATACGCCCAGTTTCCAGCGCCATTCCGCGTCGCCAAATCCGGCGAGGCCGATGACGTAGTTGGAAAAGTACGCGAGCAGGATACCGAAGACCACGTTGAACTGGAACAGGCCCACCAGGCGGCCGCGCCACTTCGCCGGCGCGATCTCGGCAATGTACATGGGCCCCAGCACGGAAGAGCCGCCAATGCCCAGGCCGCCGATGAAACGGAAGAAAATCAGCGAATACCAGTCCCAGGCGAAGGCGCAACCGAGGGCCGAGATCAGGTACAAGACGGCCATCGCGCGCAGGCTGTCGCGACGGCCCCAACGGTCGCCGGGGAGGCCGGCAAACATGGCGCCTAGTATCGTTCCCCAAAGAGCCGCGGCCACCGTTACGCCCAGTGAGCCGTGCGAGAGGCGATAGGTATCCGTGAGCGCGCGCGTGGTGCCTGCGATGACTGCGGTATCGAATCCGAAAAGCAGGCCCCCCAGTGCAGCTACGATGGTGCTTTTGACCAGATAGCCGTTCAGCGTCATGGCAAGGGCCGACTGTATCACAGATTACTGACGTGCGCCGCTCACTGGGACCAGACCGAAGAGCCATGTGTCGTTGCGGGCCGGCCCCGAACTGTATCCCCCGAACATCATCACGCCGTGAGCCAGCGGGTCGTAGGTCATCCCGGCCCAGTAACAATTGGGAGGGACGGTGGCCGGATTCATCTCGGTCCAATTGATCCCGTTCCATATCCAGGTATCGTATAGAGAATCCTCCCAAATTCCGGCATATCCGCCGAACAGCACGATGCCGCCGAGCGTGGCGTCATAAGCCATGCCGGTTCCTGTTCGCGCGGACGGCGAGGTGACGGGGAAAAGCTGGGTCCACGTGGCTCCGTTCCAAGTCCAGGTGTCAGTATACTGAACGCCGTCGCTATCTCCGCCAAAGAGGACGACCTTTCGGGTAACCGCATCGTACGCCATGGCAGCTCTCCTAGCGGAAGGACTGTCTGCGGGAAGCTGTTGGGTCCAGGTTTTGGCTAAGCCGTCCCACGTCCAAGTGTCGCCAAAATACGTTCCCGCCGGATTGTCACCTCCGAAGAGTACGACCGCATGAGTGGCGCCGTCATACACCAGGCCCTGAGTGATTACTGCACGCGCCGGAGGAGATACGGCCGGAAACTGCTGCGTCCAAGTGGTTCCGTTCCAGGTCCAAGTGTCGTTGAGTGCTGCTCCGCTGGCGTCCACTCCTCCGAAGAGGACGATGTCTTCCGCTGCGCCATCCCAGGTCATTCCTTGACCAGAGCGAGCGGATGGGGAAACGGCGGGCGATAGCTGCGTCCATCCCTGCCGAAAGCTCCAGGTGTCGCCAAGCGCCGCGTCATCGTCTCCGCCAAATAACAAGGTTGATTCCGTCGCGTAGTCGTAGGCCAAGCCCATGCAACACCGGGCCTGAGGGGTTACGGATACGCTTGGACTGACCCAGTTCAACTCATGCTGTTCGATCTGAAAGACCGCGGTGAGCGATCCGGCGTTGTCGGAATAGCAACTGGGCGACGGGCCGCCGCTGCATGCGTCCACATAGCCGAGATAAAGATGCGTGGCAGTGGCAGGGACCGTAAATACTTGAATGCTTCCGCTGCCGGTGCCCGTCAACCCATCGCCGATGAAGAATACCTGCCCGATCTTCGGACTTAACGCCTTGAAGTCGGTTTGAACCCCTCCTTCGGAGCTGTCGCTGACGTAGAAGCGCAATGCAGCCGGCGCCGGGGTGGGTAAGGCGTCCTCGAGAAACATGCCCACCATTGCGCCTAGGAAATCGACGGATTGGTAGCCGCCGAAAGTGCCCACGGGGCCGGGGATGTTTATCGTTGGGCAGCCCGTGCCGGTCGTGCCATCGGCGCCGAACTTCGCGACGCCCGTGCTGCACGTCCACACTCCGGCGACGCTCGAAAATGTAAGGGACTGGAAGGGCTGCGCGGGAAAGCTATAGACTACCGGCGCGATCCCGTCGCTGCCGTCGTTGTAACCGCCGGCGCGGTAGATATCCATCTGCGCGCTAACGGTTGCCGTCACCTGGGCGAGTAGCGGCGCCGCCAACAAAGCGCAAGCTGCCAAAGCTCTTTTCATGGGTGTCGTCCCCGTTCGTAACAGTAACACCGTTGGCCGGACGCGCGACTCGGTTAATTCTGATGAATATTGGCGAAAAAGCCGTCAGGGCTGGGGCGTGGCGGCGACGACCCGGGATTCCACTTGAAACCTGCGATAGTTGGAAAAGCTGGTATCCGACTCGATGTTGTACTTCTTCACCAGCGCCAACCGGGCGGAGGCCTTGGCCTCGATGCGCCGGGGCAGCCAGACTTCGTCGTTCACGCGGGTCATCTGTATGTCGAGGCGCGCGCCCTTGCTGAGGCGGGCGACGAAGAGGCCCCACGAGATGTTGTCGGTGACCTCGGCTTCGGTCTTCACCCACTGATAGCCGGCTTTGTCGATCCAGAGTTTGCCGCGAAACTTGGAGAAGAGCTTGGCCACGGTGCTGCGGGCATGATAGCCGGGCCGCGGGTTCCCCTCAATGATCCAGGCTGCGCGGCCGTCGATCTGCGTTTCGCCCGCTAGCCGGAAGTCGAACGCGTCGGGCACTTCGTCCAATGGCTCGCGCTCGCGCTGGCGCTTCTTTTCCCAATCCGCGATGCGCCGGGCGCGCTCGGCCGGCGTCTCTTTCTGGCGTTGCGCGATGCTGTCGTCGAGCTTCTTCTGCTCGATGCGCTCCTCTTCGGGGGACAGGCCGTGGTCGTCCTTTCCGACCAGGCGGCGGTAGGGCGAGCCTTCGAGCATGGTGACGTCGTAGAGCAGGATTTTGCGCGTCTTCACGTGCGCGGCGGAATCGAGTTCGCGCGTTTCGGACCGTTCCAGGAAAGTGTAATTGCGGGCGATGGCCAGGTTGTGGTCCATGAGTTGGACCGAGCGGCGCACGATTTCACGCGGATCTTGCGCGGCGGCGAGAGTACAGGCAGCGGCCAGGAGCAAGACAGCGCGCATTGAAATGATATACGCGCGGGCCGCGGAAGCCGTTGCAGTCACTTTACCCCGATGAAGGACAGCATGCGGCCGGCCTGTTCTTTATCGCGGCGATAGGAGTGGAAATCGCGGGCGTTGCATTTGGTGCAAAGGTTGGCCGCGTAGATAAAGGACCCGGGAATCCCAGCTTCGATCAACTGGCGTCGATTGGCTTCGACGAGGTCGATGTGGCACGGACCCGTTTCGCCAAACTGCGCGGCCACCTCCGCGCCCACTTCATAGCAGCATTTTCCGATACCCGGACCGATGGCAGCGTGAACGCGTGCGGGACGCGTGCCGAATTCTTCCTGCATCCCGCGCAGGGCGCGCCGCAGGATGCCCTGCACCGTCCCGCGCCAGCCGGCATGCACGGCGGCCACCGCGCGATGCTCCTCGTCCACCAGCAGAATGGGGATGCAGTCCGCGGTCTTAACCGCGATCAGGCGCCCGGGTGTGCTTTCGAGCAGCGCGTCGCCATCGCCCAGCAGACCAGTGCGGCCGCGCGCCGGCAGGCAGATATCGGAATGGATCTGGTGCACGGTGGCCGCAACGAACGGCGACGTGTGGCGCGTGCCGAAACCGTGCTGCAGCCACGGAAATCGTTCCAGCGGACGCGCGCGGTAAATATTCTGCGAATCCTTGTAAAACACTACGCGGGCTTCTGAATCTGGGCGATCATGACCTGCTCTTTGAACTGCGCGAGCATGGATTCGTCCAGGCGAACCTCGGTGGGCCTTTTCACCAGGGTGGTCATCTGATCGATCTTGTCCTGCAGCTTCAGCAGCGCGTAGAACAGGTTTTCGGGGCGTGGCGGGCAGCCGGTGACATACACATCCACGGGCACAATTTTGTCCACGCCTTGCAGCACGGCGTAGGTGTTGAACGGTCCGCCCACACTGGAGCATGCGCCCATGGAGATGCACCACTTGGGATCGGGCATCTGGTCCCAGATGCGCTTCAGCACCGGGCCCATCTTGAGGGTCACGGTGCCGGCGACGATCATGAGGTCCGACTGGCGCGGGCTGGGGCGGAAGACTTCCGCGCCGAAGCGGGCGATATCGAAGCGGGAAGTGCTGGAGGCGATCATCTCGATGGCGCAGCAGGCGAGGCCAAAGGTCAGCGGCCACAAGGCGGATTTGCGCGCCCAGTTGAAGACGTAATCGACCGATGTGGTGACCACATTGCTGTCGAACTGGTTTTGGATAAAGGTTGACACCGACGCCCTCCCGTTGAACCGCTATTCTACCACTCCGAATCGGGCGCGCAGGGTGGCGGCGTAGTCGGCTTGGCCGGGGATCTCGCTCTCGATGCGGCCGGCGGCGGTGGTTTCGATGCGCCGCATGCCGGTGAGGGTGACGCGCCCTTCGGGCGTTGCCAGCGTGCAGATGCGACCTTGAGTGAAGTGGGATTCGGGCGAGGTTTGATGGAAGCGGCAGCGTTCGGCGAAGTCGGCGAGCGAATGCGGCTGGAGCGTGAAGCGGAATTGCGGCGTCCAGTCGCCGCCGGTGTCGCTGCGGAGCAGGAGGCGGTAGTCGCCGTCCGGGCGTATGAGATACGCGGAGTCGCCCTGCGGTTGACCGGCGGTATTGTTGAGGCTCACCGGCAAGCGGAACCCATTGCCGAAGCCGACATCGGCGAGCCAGGGGGCGTCGAAATGCACGGCGAGCGCCAGATGATCGTAGGGCGGGCTGAAGCCGCCGGACTGGCGGGCGACTTCGGCGGAGAGCATCGTGACGCGGAAGCCCAACTCGTGCAACAGCGCGCAGAACAGGCCGTTCAATTCGTAGCAGAAGCCGCCGCGGCGCCGGGTGACGATCTTGTCGAAGAGCGCGGCTTCGTCGAGTGAGATGGGCCGGCCCAGATGGATATCGAGGTTTTCGAACGGGACTGAATACATATGCGCCAGGTGCAGAGCGCGCAATGTATCGAGAGACACATCGAGCGGGCCGCGGTGTCCGATGCGTTCGAGGTAAGCTGCGATGTCCAAGGCGTTAGCGTATCATTAGCGTGGCAGGGCGGCGGCAAGCGATATGATGGTGTCGGATGAAGGCGCTCTTTATTTTGGTGTGCGCCGCCTGCGCCGCGGCGTTCGCGCAACAAGTGGATCTGCCGCTGGCCAGTTTCACGGGCACGGTGCGGCAAATCAATTCGACCACGCTCACGCTGGCGCGGCCGGATATGGACGATCTGGACATCTCGTGCACGCATGGCACGCGTTACTTTTCCGGGTCGCAAAAGATCAAGCGGGAGAAGATCAAGCCGGGCGACCGGGTGTCTGTGGAGACGAAGCTGGATCCTTACCTGAAGCCGGAAGCGGTTAATGTGCGCTTGCTGCCGCCGCAAGGGCCGTAGGCATCAAGCTGCGCTACCGAAAGCTGCCCATAGCTCGGCCAGATCGACGGTGACGTTGGGGAGGAGAAGGGGCGACACCGGGCCGGTTTCTGTTGTCAGCCAGGGCTTCAGGGCGCCGGAGTCGTAACGGTACGAGGTGAATTGCGGGGGCTGGGGATCGATGAGCCATACTTCCGGCACCGCGATGCGCGCGTAGTCCGCCAGAAGTTCTTGAATAGAGCCTTTGCGGTTGGATGGCGACAGGCATTCGACGAGTAGATCCGGGGCGGTCCAAATGTAGGGATCGTTTTCTGCCGTCTGCGCACTATCTTGGCGCAGGGCTTCGACCCGAAGCACCATCAGGTCCGGGATGCGGTAAGTCAGCGGAGTGCGTTCAACTCCCAATCCGGAACCCTGGCTGTGAACCTCATATTCGGTTTCATCAAGTTGTCTCTCCAGGACCCTCGACAGCTTCCTGACCAGATAATTGTGCTGCTTGATTGCCGGCGGCATGATTCTACTCTCACCATGTATGATTTCTTCGAAGCGGTTCTCGGGCATCGTTAGGGAATCTTCGTAGTTGATCAATCTGGTTGATGTGCTCATAGCCCGTAGGCCTCCCATAACTCAGCCAGATCGACGGTCGTGTTGGGGAGAAGAAGGGGAGTGACCCGGCCGGTTTCTGTTGTCAGCCAGGGATTCAGGGCGCCGGAGTCGTAACGGTACGAGGTGAATTGCGAGGGTTCGGGATCGAGGAGCCATACTTCCGGTACCGCGATTCTGGCGTAGCCCGCAAGGAGCTCCTGGACGGAGCCTTTGCGATCGGGTGGGGACAAACATTCGACCAGCAGTTCTGGGACGGCCCAGATATAGAGGTCATCCCCGGCTGTCTCGGCACGGTCCCGGCGGAGGGCTGCGGCGCGAAACACCATTAAGTCCGGAATGCGGTAAGTCAGCGGAACACGCTCGACGCCCAGTCCCGATCCCGAGGCAGTGACTCGGTACTCGCGCCTGTCGAGCTGGCTCAGCATCATACTCAGTAGTTCATCGATCAAATCCGCATGCTTGGGGTTTGGCGGCGGCATGATTCTGCTTTCACCATGTACGATCTCCTCGAAACGATTCTCGGGCATCGTCAGGGAATCTTCGTAGTTGATCAGCCTGGTCGATGTGCTCATAGCCCGTAGGCCTCCCAAAGTTGGTCCAGATCTACTATCACGTTGGGAAGGCGACGCGGAGACGCCAGGTTGTTTCTGTTGTGAGCCATGCCTTCCACGCGCCGGATTCGTAGCGGTAAGAAGTCAATTGCCGCGGTCCTGGATCGAGGAGCCATACTTCCGGCACCGCGATCCGCGCATAGTCGGCAAGGAGTTGCACGCGCGCGATGCCCAGACCGGCCCCTTGGCTGAGAACCTGATATTCGGAGTCGTCGAGCTGTCTAACCAGAAAAGTTAGCAGTTTCGCGATCAGGTCGGCGTGCTTCTGATTGGGCGGCGGCGTGATCCTACTCTCACCCTGTACGATTTCCTCGAACCGATTCTCGGGCATCGCCAGGGAATCTTCGTAGGTGATCAGCTTCGCCGTCGTGCCCATAGCTGCCTCATGCCCGCGCGGCGTCCACCTTCTCCGTATTCACACCCAATTCGCCGAACGCCGCCGTGGCGCGCTCCATAGGGAACTGGCCGTCGCGCGCCAGGCGGGAGAGCGCGGCGGCCGCGATGGACTCCGCGTTGATCTCGAAATGGCGGCGCAAATATTCGCGATTTTCGCTGCGGCCGAAGCCGTCGGTGCCCAGCGTTTCCATGCGGCCCGGCAGCCAGGGCGCGATCTGGTCCGCCACCACCTTCATGTAATCCGTGGCGGCCACGATGGGACCTTGGGCCGACGCCAGCGCCTGTTGCGATATATGGCTGGCGCGCGGGCTGGCCCGGATGCAGGCGGTTCCAGCGCTCGGCGCTGAGGGCGTCGCGGCGCAGCTCGTTATAGCTGGTGACGCTCCACACGTCGGCCTGCACGCCATACTTTTCCGCCAGGATGCCCTGCGCGCGCAGCGCCTCGTTCAGGATCGGACCGCTGCCGAAGAGCTGCACCTGCGCCGCTCCTCCGGCAGCGGCTTTGAACCGGTAGATGCCTTTCAGAATGCCTTCCGTGACGCCTTCCGGCATGGGCGGCATGGGATAGTTCTCGTTGTAAAGAGTGAGGTAATAGAACAGATCTTCCTGCTCCTGGTACATGCGGCGGATGCCATCCTGCACGATTACCGCGATCTCGTACGCATAAGCCGGATCGTAGGTCGCGCAGGTGGGCACGGTGCTGGCCAGCACGATGGTGTGGCCGTCCTGGTGCTGCAGCCCTTCGCCGGAAAGCGTAGTGCGGCCGGCGGTGCCGCCCATCAGGAAACCCTTGCCGCGCGCGTCGGCAAACGCCCAGATCAGATCGCCCACGCGCTGGAAGCCGAACATGGAGTAATACATGAAGAACGGAATCATCTCCGTGCGGTAGTTCGTGTACGCCGCTCCGGCCGCGGTGAACGAGGCCATGGATCCCGCCTCGGTGATGCCTTCTTCCAGGATCTGGCCGTCCTTGGATTCCTTGTAGTAAAGGAACATCTCGGCATCGTGCGGCTTGTAGAGCTGCCCTTTGCTGGCATAAATGCCGAACTGGCGGAACAGCGACTCCATGCCGAACGTGCGGGCTTCATCCGGAATGATGGGAACGACGCGCTTGCCGAGCGCCGGGTCTTTGAGCAGCAGCGTGAGGACGCGGACGAAAGCCATGGTGCTGGACACTTCGCGGCCTTGCGAGCCGGCCAGCGACTCGGCCAGATACTCGAGCGGCGGCGCTTGCACCTTGGTGGCGGGCGTACTGCGGGAGGGCATGTAGCCGCCCATTATGCGGCGGCGCTCATGCAGGTAAGCCATTTCCGGACTATCGTCGGGCGGCCGGTAGAACGACGCATTGCGCGCGGCCTCATCCGGGATGGGAATCTCGAAGCGCGAGCGGAAATGCGCGATCTCCGCCTCGTTCAATTTCTTCTGCTGGTGGGTGATGTTGCGGCCTTCGCCGGCTTCGCCCAGGCCGTAACCTTTGATGGTATGGGCCAGGATCAACGTGGGCGATCCGACGTTCGCCACGGCCGCCCTGTAGGCGTTGTAGACCTTCTTGGGATCGTGGCCGCCGCGCTTCAAGCTGCATGAGCTGTTCATCGCTGAGGTGCGACACCAGGTCCAGCAGCTCGGGATACTTGCCGAAGAAGTTCTTGCGGAAATACGCGCCGTCTTTGGTGACGTAGGTCTGCCACTCGCCATCCACCACTTCGGCCATGCGTTTCTGGAGCATGCCGTTCGAGTCGCGGGCCAGCAGGGGATCCCAGTCCTCGCCCCATAGCACCTTGATGACGTACCAGCCTGCGCCGCGGAAGGCGGCTTCCAGTTCCTGGATGACTTTGCCGTTACCGCGCACAGGACCGTCGAGGCGCTGCAGATTGCAGTTGATGACGAAGATCAGGTTGTCGAGCTTCTCGCGGGAACCCAGGGTGAGCGAGCCCATGGATTCGGGCTCGTCCATTTCACCGTCGCCGAGGAACGCCCAGATTTTGCGCGGTGTGACGGGGATCATGCCGCGGTTTTCGAGATAGCGCATGAAGCGCGCCTGGTAGATGGAATTGATGGGGCCCAGACCCATGGAGACGGTCGGGAATCGCCAGAGATCGGGCATCAGCCAGGGGTGCGGATAGGAGGACAGCCCCGGCGTGTCGCGCAGTTCATGGCGGAAGTTGCGCAGGTGCTCTTCGGTGAGGCGGCCTTCGAGGAACGCGCGCGCGTAGATGCCCGGCGAAGCGTGGCCCTGGAAGTAGATGAGGTCGCCGGGCTGGTCGCCATAGCTGGCGTGAAAGAAATGATGGAAGCCCACTTCCAGCAGCGTGGCCAGAGACGCGTACGTGGAAATGTGGCCGCCGATGCCGGGATCGTATTTGTTCTGGCGCACTACCATGGCCATGGCGTTCCAGCGGGTGAGGCTCTTGATGCGGCGCTCCATGGCACGGTCGCCGGGATAGGGCACCTCGTCCTCGCGACGGATGGTGTTCACGTACGGCGTATTGAGGTGAATGGGGAGGTCGGCGCCCGCGCCGCGCGCCTGCTCGGTGAGGCGCTCCAGCAGGAATGCCGCGCGATCCGGCCCCTCCTGGTCCAATATCTGATCCAGCGCTTCGATCCATTCGGACGTTTCGCGGGGGTTCAGGTCGACAACACGTTCGGTGAGTTTCTGGTGCATGGGGTTCTTTTTATTATAATGAACGGCGGCTGGCCGGGGTCGGCCGTAGACGCGAACGGGTGTGCGGCACGGCCGTGAAAACCAAAAAAGGTGGCTAGATCCCGGCGTACGTGTACTTCAGGGCCGCCGTTCGGTCCCGAGCGCCGCTGTGTCCACCATCGTCAGCTTTTTTCCCGCTTGGCAGGAGAAAAGCACATCCGGCCGCAGATGAACGCCGATGAACGCCGATAAATCATGGACAAAACTAAGGGCGGCACAACCGTCGGCTCGAGCCGCGCCGCTGGAATCGCCACTTTTATATCGCGCGCCCGACGCGAAAGGTCGCAGCTCCGCACAGAACTCGATGATTCCGCAGGGCTTGCTGAGCCACGACCGTCAGAGAGTGGTTTGTTCCGAAGCGGCGAAGATCAGCTCCGATACCCCAGCTCGATTTCACGCAACATTTGGTGCATATGGGCGGTGGGGAACGCGTAATTCACGGCCTGCCGAACGGCTCTCAGTTTGGTTTCGGCTCGTTTGTCCACAGAGTGAGTATGGCACAAAGGCCAAGGCATTGCGCCCTCGGATATAATAGACCCGTGCATCCGAATTGGCCCTTGCGCTGGCCGCCCGAATGGCGCGATGCCGGTGCGCTTGACCTGGTAAAAGGCACGCCGATCGGCTTCTTGCTGCTTCCGTCGACCGATGGTTACCAGAACGTCGCCGAGCGCGCGCGGCAACTGGATATCGCAGTTTGCGAGATCGGCCATCCGCCGCCCGGCGTGGAGCTGCTGAAGGGGGAATGGCCTGGCATCCGCATGGCGCCCGCCGGGGGAGATGCCGCCAGCGGTCCGACCGGCGCTCCCTGGATCGATTCCAACGGCTGGCTGGTGCGCCTGTCGCGCGCCCGGAAGCCTGGGGGCGCTTTGTGGGTGACAGCCGATCCGCCGCCCAGCAGCGAGATTGTGCCCCTCTCCCGGCACCTGGTGGCGGTGGCCGATGGGGCGGCGTACGGCGGATGCTGGGTGGTCACCCTGGACAAAGATCTGGCGGACGGCCTGGTGGCGCGCAAACCGGGCTCGATGAAGGGGTGGACGGAGCTGATGGGCGCTGTCGCCTTTTTTGAGGCGCACAGCGAATGGAGCGCGTGGCCGGTGGATGCCGTGCTGTCGGTGGTTTCGAGTTTCGCCGGAGACAATGAGTTCTTCAGCCGCGAATTGCTGAACCTGATGGCGCGCACCAATATTTCGTACGGGATCTTAGAGACGGCTGCCTGCCGCCGGGAGGCGCTCGATGGATTGCACGCGGTGGTCTATCCCGACCCGCAGCCGCCCCCGGCCGAAGCGCGGCAAGCGCTGGTCGATTTCGTCGAGCGCGGCGGGCTGCTGATCGCCGGACCGCAATGGGGCACGATGCCGGGGGCGGCTTCCGGCAAACCGTCGGCCGAAGAGCCGCATCCCCGCTACGAATTGCGGCGATTCGGCAAGGGCAGAATCGCCCTGGCCCATAAGCAGCCGGACGACCCTTACGAGATGGCGCAGGACGCGCAGATTCTGTTGAGCCATCGCTACGACCTGGTGCGCTTCTTCAACGGCTTTCTGCTGGGCGCGTATTCCACGGTGTCGCCCGATGGAAAGCGGCGCATGGCGCACATCATCAACTACGGCGGGGGCGCGGACGACGACGATCCGGCCACGGCGCGGATCGCGGGCCGCTTCCGGTCGGCGAAGTTATGGTCTTTCGATAGCGCCAACGCCCGGCGGCTGGAAATGGTCGAGCAAAAGGAAGGCGTCGAGGTACACCTGCCTGGATTGGCCGTTTACGGCGGGGTAGAATTGGAGGCGTATGCCTAACACCTGCACGCGCAGACAATGGCTGACGGCGGCCACGGGCGCCGCTCTGGCCCGTCCCTTCGTGACGGCGGCATCGGCGGCCGTTGGACCCGTGCCGCGAGTGGCGATCGCCAAGTGCCCCACGTATGGACCCGAACTGTTGCCCGCCATGCAGCGCATGTTCGACCAATTGGGCGGACTGGAGCGGCTGGTGAAGGGCAAGACGGTGGCGATCAAGGTGAATATGACCGGCGACACCAACTTCCGCCTGGGTCACCTGCCGGCGGAGGATACGCACTACACCCATCCGCGGGTGATCGGCGCCACGGTGCACCTGATGGGGCGGGCGGGGGCGCGGCGGGTGCGGCTGCTGGAATCGTGCTGGTCCACTTCGGGACCGTTCGAAGAGTTCATGCTGCAGGCCAATTGGGAGCCGCGCGATTTGGCCGGCGCCGCGCCGCGCGTGGAGTTCGAGAACACCAATTATCTGGGCCGCGCGGCAAAGTACGCGCGTCTGGAGACCCCTAAGGGCGGCCATATCTTCCGAGCCTTCGACTTGAATCATTCCTACCAGGACTGCGACGTTTTCGTGTCACTGGCGAAGATGAAGGACCACGCGACGGCGGGCGTGACGCTGTCGATGAAGAACTGCTTCGGCATCCTGCCGGTGACGATTTATGGCGATGGCGCCGGCATCGACGAGCCCAGCATCGAGCCGCATGGCGGACGCGGGATTATGCACAGTGGCAGCCGGCAGCCTTCCAAGTCGGCGCCGCCGGAAAACGACCCGAAGACGCCGCGGGAAGATACTTACCGGATCCCGCGCATCGTGGCGGATGTGGTGGCGGCGCGGCCCATCGATCTGGCGATTGTGGAAGCGGTGCGTTCGATGGCGGGGGGCGAAGGCCCCTGGGTGAAGCCGTCGCGCGCCATCCGCCCGGGCGTGCTGGTGGCCGGCACGAATTGCGTAGCGACCGACGCCGTTTGCATGGCCGTGATGGGATACGATCCCATGGCCGTGCGCGGCGCGCCGCCTTTCGAGAAGTGCGACAGCACGCTGCAACTCGCCGAGGAATTGGGGGTGGGGCCGCGCGACTTGCGGCGCATCGAACTGACGGGCGTGCCGCTACGCGAGGCGTTGTTCCGGTACCGGCTCAGCTAACCAGGCAAGGCTCCGCCTTGATATCCCTTCGGGATATGGGAGTCAGGAGTCAGGAGACAGAAGTCAGAATGGCGGCGGACCGCAGCCGCGCGCGGTAACGGGAACATAATTCGCGTTGAGGCGGCCGATCGAGCGGCCATCGGACGGACCATCGCCGCGCTGAATATAACGCCGCAAAGCGTCGTGTTGTTCGCCCAGGATACGGACGCGGCGCGGGAACTGGAACGGCTGCGGAAGGTCGGAGCACCCGATTTCCCGGAGTGCTCCCTACCCTGACAATTTCCCACGAGCCTTGGGGCGAGGTAACCATCGACGAGCGCTCGCCGATGCGGTTCGGATGTATGCGGAAGACGGCAGGACGAAGGCTGCGCCGCTCTTGTTCGTGATGAAGAAAGAAGCCGGCAATTGGAAGATCGCGTCTATTCGCATCCTGTTAGAATAGTCGCCAGGAGTTCGCGCATGCCGCTGAGATACTCTTTCGCAACGCTCCTGCTTACGGCTGGTGTGGTCCTGTCGCAAGAACCGCCGGCCAATACGCCCGCGCCTTCGGCCGATTACGTCATCGCTCCCGGCACCCGTATTCCCCTGGGCCTGATCAACTCCGTGAGCACCAAGAACGCGGCGGAGGGCGATCGCGTGTACCTGGAGACGGTGTTTCCGATCATGGCCAACGGCCGTATCGTCATCCCGCCAGGGAGTTGGGTGGCCGGCACGGTGACGGAGGTCAAGCGTCCGGGGCGGGTGAAGGGCCGCGGCGAGTTATACCTGCGCTTCGACTGCCTGACGCTGCCCAACGGAGTGACCCGCGATTTCCGGGCGCGCGTGGGCGGAATCGACGGGCGCGGCGGAGAGGAATTCGACAAGGCCGAGGGCAAGATCCAAAGCGAGGGCAACAAGGCCGGGGATGCGCGCACGGTCGCCGAAGCCGCGGGAGTGGGCGCATCGGTGGGCCTGATCGCCGGCTCGGCCAGCCAGCACTACGCCTTGGGCGGAGGCATCGGGGCGGCGGTCGGCGCCACTGCCGGGCTGATGGCCGTCCTGCTGACGCGCGGGCCGGATGCGGTGCTGGCCAAAGGCAGCACCATTGAGATGATTACGGACCGGCCGTTGCAGTTCCAGAAGAGCGAGATCGACTTCGGGGCGGGGCAGTCCGGACATTTTTCAGACGGGCCGGGACCGCAGTCCAGGAAAGACTCCCGCTGGACGCGGTGGCCGTTCTAGCCGGGAAGCCTCGCGGGACTCCGTTCGTGCTGAACCGGGCGGCGCTCTGCGCGGACGCGCGCCGCCCTTGTCCACCTCGGCATCCGTAAGGGCTCCGCTACACACTGGCGTGTTGCCGAATTGGTTTGTTTGGTAGAGTATACCAAAGACCGGTGGGTTGTCCAATCCTTTTGGGGAGATTTGTTGGTTTTTTTTTGAAACATCTCGGGAATTCCCGCGGCCTTAGAGGCCGCAGCAGGCTGAGAGCCTGCCCCACAAGACCAAGGCTACAGGAACGCGCCGGGAGTACCGATATTAAAACTGGGTGCGTTGACTGGCATGGAATTGAATCTGGAAGTCTACCGCGCGGTCCTGGAAAGCGTACCGGTCGGGGTCTACCTGACGGACCGGAAGCGCCAGATCCTGTTCTGGAATGGGAGTGCCGAGCGGATCACCGGCTATCTCGGCCAGGAGATGGTCGGGCGCTTCTGCCCCGACAATCTTCTGATGCATTGCGACGAAAACCAGGTGGTTCTGTGCCACGGCGAATGTCCGCTGGCGCGGTCCATGCAGGATGGCCGGAACGGGGAAGCCAGTATTTTCCTCCGTCACAAGGAGGGACAACGGGTTCCGGTGCGGGTGCAAGCCGTTCCGCTCCGAGACGAGTCTGGCATTATTGTCGGGGCCGCGGAATTCTTCCAGGAGCGGCCGTTTCGGGCCACCGAGATGCGCTGCCGCCACCTGCGGGGAAATGTTTCCTTAGACGACGTCACGGAGGTGCCTGATCGCCGGACGATGGAGGCCGCCATCGCCGCCGCCCTGGAGTCCTTTGCCGTTTCCCAGGAAGCGTTCGGCGTGCTTTCGATAGGGATCGACAAACTGGACCATTTGCGGCACGTTTACGGTTGCCAAGCCTTAAATGCCATACTGTACGCGGCCGCCCAAACGCTTTCGGCCGGCACCCGTCCGGAGGACCTGGTTGGCCTTTGGAAGGAGGACCGGTTCGCGGCGCTGGTGGCGTGCCCCGGCGCCGAGGGACTGCAGAGTTGCGCCGAGAGGCTGCGGCGCCTGGTCGGCGTTGCGTCGGTTCCCTGGTGGGGAGACCGGCTGTCCTTCACCGTCTCCATGGGGGGAACGATGGTGCGCCCCGGCGATACGGTTCAATCTTTGTTAGCGCGTGGCGAGGAGGCTCTCGAAGCCGGCCAGGCGGCAAACGGCGAGTCGATTCTGGTGGTCTGAGGGTAAACCTATGTTCTCCATTATTGGAATTGTAGTTGTCTTCGGAGCGATCGTCGCCGGGTACCTGATGGAGAAAGGGAACCTGATGGTCCTGGTGCAGCCCGCGGAGCTGGTAATCATCGCGGGGGCGGCTGCCGGTACTGTGCTGATCGCCAACCCTACTCACATCCTGAAACAGATCCTGGCCGGGGTTGCCGGAGCTTTCAAGGGGTCCCGGTTCACGCGCCAGCTTTATATGGACTCCCTGAAGATGCTGTACGATCTGTTCAGCCGCTCGCGCAAGGAAGGTTTGACAGCCATCGAGGCCGATCTCGAAGAACCGGATAAGAGCAAGACGTTCACCGCCTATCCGTCGGTAACCAAGGATCACCATGTGCGCGACTTTATCTGCGACACTCTGCGCACAGCTTCCACCGGCGCCGTCGAACCGTTCGAAATCGATCAGATGATGGAGTTGGATATGGAGGTCCACCATCATCAGGCCGAGCAGCCGGTGGCGAGCTTAAGCACGGTGGCAGACTCGCTGCCGGGATTGGGAATCGTGGCGGCGGTGCTCGGGGTGGTCATCACCATGGGGGCTCTGGGCGGTCCACCGGAGGAGATCGGCCACAAGGTGGCGGCCGCCCTGGTGGGCACATTTCTAGGCATCCTGCTGTGCTACGGCTTTCTGGGGCCGATCGCGTCCAATATGTCAAAGACCGTGGACGACGAGAACGCTTACTACCATGTTCTGCGCGTGACCATAGCGTCGTTCATCAAGGGCACCGCGCCCATTCTGGCGGTCGAGATCGGCCGCCGCGCCACCCCGGGGCATGTCCGGCCGGGGTTTCAGGAACTGGAGAAGCTGTGCCGCAACAAGGGTGGCGCGGAAGTCGCCGCCGCGGCTTAGTGGAGCGCTTCTATGGCTCACGCTCGTCCCATCATAATCGTCAAGAAGAAGGTGGCCCACGGCGGCCATCATGGCGGCGCCTGGAAGGTGGCTTACGCCGACTTCGTTACCGCTATGATGGCGCTGTTCATCGTGCTCTGGCTGCTCAACAGCAGCAAGCAGATCCGCGAGGCGGTGGGCGGGTACTTCAAGGATCCGACGGGCACTTCAAAGAAGGTAGGCAGCGGGAAGACTGGCGCGGGCGACAACTTCACCCTGACCAAAGACAACATGAACAAGCTCAAGGACGAGCTGCAGAAGGCGGTCCGCAAGGTGGCCGATTTCGAAAAGTTGAAGAACCAGATCGAAATGACGGTAACCAACGAGGGGTTGCGCATCGAGTTGATGGAGGCCGAGAAAGGCACATTCTTTGCCAGCGGCGTCGCCGAGCCCAGCGAAGACGGCCGGCAGATTCTGGTGATGCTGGCGCATGAGCTGGGCAAATTGCCGAACACCATCTCCATCGAAGGCCACACCGACGCCAAGCCGTTCGCCGGAACGGGAAATTACAGCAACTGGGAGCTTTCGGCGGACCGCGCCAATGCCGCCCGCCGCATGGTGCAGGAAAATGGCGTCGGCCCACGGCAGGTAACGCAAGTGCGGGGCTACGCCGACCAGCGGCTGCGCAAACCGAAGGCGCCCGAGGACCCTTCGAATCGCCGCATCTCCGTGGTCGTCCAGTATCTGGAAAAACCGGAACCGGACGAGCCGGCACCGGCAAGCGGAGCGCCGAAGGCCAAGGCGCCGCCGGCTAAAAAATAGCGCGGATCGGACGTCGAACTTTAGCCCCGCCAGCCGCGCGCGCCGAGCGCGTATAGCACCACCGGAATGCCACGCGCCTCCGCCATTCGATCAGAGGCCATCCCCAGCTTCCGCATAATTCCGATGGAAGCGGTGTTGGCCGGCTGCGCTATAGACACGATGCGCTCCAGGCCCACGCGCTCAAAGCCATCGCGCAAAGCCGCCCGTGCGGCTTCCGTGGCCAGGCCGCGGCCCCACCAGGCGCGCGCCAGCCACCACCCGATTTCGATTTCCTCGATTCCAGGTTCCGTTCCGGGAAGAGGCTGCAGCCCGCAGAACCCGATCAGGCCGCACCGGTCCTGCGGTAACCGGGGTGTCAGCTTCCACAGGCAGAATCCGCGTTGGTCGAACAGCGAGATCTGGCGCTCCACGAACTGCCGCGAGCGTTCCTCGGACCATGGCGTACCGTCGCCGATGTAGCGGATCACCTCCGGATCGGCGGCGATGGCGCGGAATTCGAGCCAGTCGTCCTTTTCCCAGTGACAGAGGCTCAATCTTTCAGTTTCGATCCGGATACGGCCTCCGCCATGGGCAAATAGACGCGGAACACGCTGCCCTTGCCCGGCTCGCTCTCGACCGCGATCTTCCCGCCATGCTGATCCACAATCTTGGAACAGATGGCCAACCCCAGACCCACGCCATCGGGCTTGGTCGTGAAAAAGGGATTGAAGATGGAATCGATCAGTTTGGGATCGATGCCCTGGCCGCGGTCGATTACCGAAATCTCGGCATTGCCCTCCACCGGCCGCGTCTTCACCGTCACCGCGCCGCCCGGAGCCGTAGCCTGCGCGGCGTTCGCCAGCAGATTATAGAAAACGCGCTCCATCAGCTCCGCGTCCAACGGGAAGGGCGGAATGTCCGGCGAGTAGTTCTTGTAAATGGTCACCTCGCGCGCGGCGGCTTCCCGATCCGCCATGGCGACGGAGCGGTCCAGCACTTGCGCCAGGTCCGCCGGCGCCGGCCGGAGCTCGAGGGGCCGCACGAAATCCAGGAAACGCGTGACCAGCGAATTGGTGCGGACGACTTCTTCTACAATGAAGCCGGCCACCTCGCGCGCTACTTCGTTTTCCGAAGCGACGCTGCGGTTGAGCATCTCGGCCGAGGCCCGAATGGTGCCCAGCGGATTTCGCAGCTCGTGCGCCAGGCCCGCTGCCAGTTGGCCGAGCGCGGCCAGCCGGTCGGACCGGCGCACGGCCTCTTCGGCCTGCTGCAGGTTTCGATTGGCTTCGGCAAGCTGGTCGACCGCGGCTTTGGTCTTGGCGAATTGACGGCGCAGCGCTTCGGCCAAAGTGTTGGTGAGGTTGCCGGCCACCGCCAGAAAGATGACGCGCAACGCCAGTTCGCGTCTTTCGGGCGCCTCGATGACATAGCGGGTCCAATCGACCCGCAGGAGAAACGAAAGGTAAACGCCCCAGGCCAGCAACGTGACCACCAGCGTGCCGAACACGCCCAGCGACGATCCCGCCGAAATCATGGGCAGCATCAGAAGCCAGTAATAGCTGCTGCTCACGCCGTCGGTATAGCCGATCAGCAGATAGCTCAGCAGCAGCTTGAGCAGAATCCAGGAGACGATCCCGCGCTGGCTGGAGAGGAACGGCAGCTTCGATTCCAGAATCTGCACGGCGGCCAATGCCACCAGCATGGCTATTTCAGAGGGCTCTCCCGTCTGGTTATAGACGATCATGCCCGAGAAGAGCAGCAGCCACACGACATCCTGCGGGCGAATCCATTGTGCGGCGCGCCGCCACCATTCCCGCTCTTCCATGTTAGCCACGATGCGGTCCCAGACCGGATTATGCCACAATAATTATGTCGTCTCATGCCCAACAACACCATGCTGGAACAGGATGAAATCCCTACCATGCCCGAACGCAGCGAAAACTTCGCGGACATCCTGTCCCAATACGAGCACTCCCACACCCATAAACCCGAGGCCGGCGGACAGGGCCTGACAGGCACGGTGGTAGCCGTTTCGCCGGACCAGGTCTTCATCGACATCGGCTTCAAGATCGAAGGCGTGATACCGGCCGCCGAGTTCAAGGATCCCTCGGGCGCGCTGAGCGTGCGGGTGGGCGATCAGTTCCCGGTGTCGATCAAGGGGCGCAACGACGAAGGCTATTACGATCTGTCCAAGGTGCGCGTGGAGCGGCCGAAGGACTGGACGTCGCTCGAAGCCGCATTCAGCGAGAAGCGCGCCATTGCGGGCGTGGTCTCGGGCGTGGTGAAGGGCGGCTTGAGTGTCGACGTGGGCGTGCGGGCGTTCATGCCGGCATCGCGGTCGGGCGCCAAAGATGTGCCCGAGATGGAAAAGCTGGTGGGCCAGGAGATCACTTGCCGCATCATCAAGCTGGACGTGGCCGACGAAGATGTGGTGGTGGACCGGCGCGCGGTGCTGGAGGAGGAAGAAGCGCTGGCCCGCCAGAAGCTGTTCACGGATCTGCAGGAGGGCGCGGTGATGCACGGCGCCGTCCGCAGCCTCACCGATTACGGCGCGTTTGTCGACATCGGCGGCGTGGATGGGCTGCTGCACGTCGGTGACATTTCCTGGAGCCACATCAATAAGCCGGGCGACGTGCTCACGGTGGGCCAGGAGCTGGATGTCAAGATCCTGAAAGTGGACCCCGCCAAACGCCGCATCGGGCTCGGGTTGAAGCAGCTTCTGCCGCATCCCTGGGAACAGGTTGGCGAGAAGTACAAGACCGGCGAACGGGTGCCGGGCACGGTCACGCGCGTGACGGATTTCGGCGCGTTCGTGGAGTTGGAGCCGGGCGTGGAAGGCCTGATCCACCTTTCGGAGATGTCCTGGTCGAAGAAGGCGCGCAAGCCCAGCGATGTGGTGAAGCCGGGCGACTCGGTGGAGGCCGTGGTCCTGCATGTCAGTCCCGGCGAGCGGCGCATCTCGTTGGGATTGAAGCAGGCGCTGGGAGATCCATGGGCCGATGCGCAGCAGAAATACCCGGTGGGCGGAGTGATCGAAGGGCCGGTCGTGAGCCTCACGAAATTCGGCGCGTTCGTGCAGGTCGCCGAGGGCGTGGAAGGCATGATCCATGTGGGCGACATCACGGCGGAGAAGCGCATCAACCATCCGCAGGACGTGCTCCGGGCGGGCCAGACCGTGCGCGCGCAGATTCTCGAAGTGGACACCGAGCGGCGCCGTCTGCGGCTGGGCATGAAGCAGCTGCAGCCGACCAGCATCGACGAATATATCGCGGAGCACAAGGAGGGCGACGTGGTGACCGGGCGCATCGCGGACGTATCCGGCGGGCGCGCCAAAGTGGAGCTGGGCGAAGGCATCCAGGTGCCCTGCAAGGTCGCGGGCGCGGAGGCGGGTCAGGCGGAGGAGCGCGCGGCGCAGTCCCAGACCGACGTCGGTTCGCTCTCTTCGATGTTGTCCGCGAAGTGGAAGGGCGGCGCGGGGTCGGGCGCGCGCGCCGGCAAGCGCGAGCCCGCGCGGGCGGGGCAGATCCGCAGCTTCCGCATCGTGAAGCTGGATGCGGGCGGGAAGAAAATCGAGATCGAGCTCGCGGGGTAGCGAACGGATCTGCCATGGCTTTCCCAACTAGAGGCGTTGACCTAATCGCGTACGATCACCGCGGCCAGGCGCTGCTTTTGGCCATAGTGAAGGGGGGCAGCCACGATACGTCGGAACTCTGGGCCGCCCGCTACCGAAGGAATATATTGGCGCACGGTACGCTCCCGACGGCCCCTTTTCCTGATTGCAACACCCGAACGGATGTATTTCTGGCGCCAGGGTGATTCCGGTCCAGAGGAGGAACTGCCGCAGTTCACACTGGACGCGACGAATGAATTGGGGCCGTACTTCCAAAGGGTCGGCCTTACGCCGAAAAAGGCCAGGGGTGAGACCCTGGAGTTGATTGTCTTCTATTGGCTGAACGACATAGCCGAGACCGGGCAACTGAGAGCCAAGGACGAGCCCTCGATTGGATGGTTATCCGAGTCTGGCCTGCTCGAAGCGCTGGGACGGGCTCATATCGAGTTGAGCACGGTGCAATGAATGTCTACGTTGAATCCAATTTCGTATTGGAGCAAGCGCTCGAACAGGAGCAGTGCGAAAGCTGTGAGCGACTGATCGGGATGGCTTCGGCCGGCTCCGTTCAGTTGGTAATTCCCGCATATTCGCTTGGTGAACCGCACAGCACGCTCCTGCACAAGAAGAACTCCAGATCCAGGTTGGTTAGCGAGCTACGGCCACAGTTGCGCGAGTTGGCAAGATCAAGGCGGTACCGCGAAGCATCCGCCAATTTCGATAAGCTCGAGGACGTCCTGACTCAAAGCGCGGAGCGCGAGCGCAAAGGGTTGCAGCGTACCATTGAACGGATGCCCGGAGCTGCACACGTAATTCCTCTTGACTCCGGCGTGTTAGACGTGGCCGGCAGCATAGAGGCTGGCTATGATATGTCTGCTCCGGACTCCATCGTCCTCGCCTCGGTTCTGGCAGATCTCAAGAAGACCACGGAAAACTGCTTTCTGAACCGTAACACGAAGGACTTCGACCGTCCGGATATTCGGGAGATGCTGGACGAATACGGCTGCAAGTTCTTTGGCCGCTTCGACGAAGGACTCCGCTACATTGAGGCGCGCCTCGCAAAGAGCGGACCTTCGCGGGAATCATAAGGCAAAACCTCGCCACCCGAACCAGAGCCACGCGGGCTGCGAATCGGAACGACGTACGCGAGACATGAAGAAAAAACTCCCTGAGTTCAAGAACGAGGACGAAGAAAGGAAATTCTGGGCGACCGCGGATTCGACGGGGTACGTGGATTGGCAATCGGGACGGCGAAAGAAGCTCGTCCACCTCGAACCGTCGGCGCGCGAGCGCCAGCCCAGCTCGAAATAGCCTGCCGCAGTCCGCCCTCACAGAAACTTCGCCACCCGCTCCCGGAACCGCGTGTAGATCCACGAAACGCCCAGCAAAATCACTCCCAGCACGATGAACGAGAAGATGCGGGGCAGCGTCTCCAGATGCCGCAGGTCCCACACGAACAGCTTCAGGATGCAGGCCAGCAGCAGCGCCAGGCCCGATATGCGGAGCACACGGTCGCGCAGCGGAAAACCCGACGCCAGCAGGATCACTCCCTGGGTGCCGCAGGCCATGGTCAGCAGGCTGCCCGAGATCCGGTAGTACAGCAGCAGGGTCAGCAGCGTGGTCGCCAGCAGCGAGAAATACAGTCGCCGGTGGTTCGCGCGGTCCGACACGAGTTGCGCGGCATAGAAGCAGGCTATCGCCGCGCAGGTTGGCCATGCAGCGGCCGAGGTATCGAGCAGATTGGGCACGGAAACGAGGTACGCCAGCGCGGCCACGGCGCAGCTCTGCCAGCCGAACACGTCGCGCTTCCATTGGCGCCCAGCCAACAGCAGCGCCAGCGCCGCCGCGGCCCACGACGCAGCGACCCACTGCGCCGGCAACAACGCCCACAAAGCGACCACCCCAAACGCCAGCCCGATGGACGACGCCGCCACCAGCAACAGGCCAGCTTCATCGCGGCGCGCACGCACGGCGATGGCGTAAGCCAACAGCGCGGCCCACGCAGGCATCAGCCGCAGATCCCACGGGCCGTAATTGTGCAGGCCCGTGATGTTGAACAACCAGACGCGGCCCGCGCCCAACGCCGCCGCGGCGTAGGCCATGCGCCGCAAATCGTCCGGAAGGCGAAGCAGACCCAGTTCCAGGATCAATATCGCGAGCGCCATCCAGGCGACGCCCAAGTATGCACCCGGAACGACGCGCCACGCGAGCGCCATCAGCGCCGCCACGGCCGCGCCGGCGCCGGCAAGCCGCACCAGCGTGCGTTCGTCTTCCGCAAAACGGTCCGCCCCGGACCACAGCGCGGACAGCGCCGCCGCGTAGCACACGCCGGCCGCCACGGCCAGCGGCAGTTCGCGCATCTCCAGGGCCGTGCCCGCCAGGCCCACCGCCAGCAGCAGGTATCCCTGCAGGCGAAAATCGAACAGCCGCCGCCACCAGCCCAGCGCAAACGCGCCGGCCGCCGCGGCCTGCCACAAGACGCTGCGGTATGGTTCCCGCGTTTCCTTCCCGATCACCAGCGCCAGCATGGCGGCCGCTGCGTAGCCGTAAAACTCGTCCGCGGCGTACAGCGCGCGATTCGCATAGAAGACCACGGCATCGAGCGATGCCACCGGCGCCCACTGCGCAATCGGCAGATCGAAGAGATCGCTGGCAACCAGCTTCAGCGCTTCTAAGCCGAACAGCGACGTGCCCAGCCAGCGCAGGTATGGCGCGCGCAGCCTGATTCCGGCCAGATAGAACAACTCCGCTTCCACCACCAAGGCCGATGCCACCCACTGGCGATCGAGCTTTTGAAAAATTGCGCCCGCCGCCAGCGCCGCGATGAGGGTCGCCGCGCCGTGCCATTTGCCCGAGCGAATTCGCGCCACCGCGCTCACCAGGTACGCGCCGGCGCAGGCCGCCAGCAGAATCCAGAGCCGGTCCGGCGCGGCGGTCTGCCACTTCAGCACCGATAAGCCGAGGAAGCCGACGGCGTTGAGCGGCAAAAGCCATGCTTCCGGGTGCAGCACGTCGAAGATTTCGAACAACAGCCAGTACACGACGAAGATGCTCTGCGCCTGCCACAGCGGGGCGCCGGTGTCGCCGCGGGCGACGACCACGGCATAGGTGGCGATCAGACCGACGAGCGCCATCCGCAGCCAGCGGAAGCGGTGCGCCACATACAGCAGCGAAGCCGCCAGCGGGATCAGCGCCAGGAATGGCAGCGAGCTCATGTCCGTGATGGCCAGCGTGCCGAAGGCCACGAAATAGGCCAGCCCGGTGACGGTCTGCGAACGGTAGCGCAGCGAATGCACGATCATCCCCGCGGCCACCGCCAGCAGCAGGATCGCGCCCCATACGGGGCTTTCGATGACGCGCGCCGCCTCCACCGCGTGCATGGCGTAGACCGTCACGTAGAGGGCCGCCCAGCCGCCGCCCAGCAGTCCGGACGCGAAAATCCGGTAGCGCTCTTTCGATTCGAGAATGGCGCCCGCCGCCATCAGGGAGAGGCTCGCCGCCAGGCAAAGGGTCACGCGGCCCAAGGGGCCGAATTGCGTGAACGAATAACTCAAGAGCAGCGCCAGGCCTACGACGAGTACGAAGACACCGATTTTGTTGAGCCAATTTCCGCCCAGGATGGTTTCCCATTCGCGCGGGGCGGCAGCAGGCTTGGCCGGGGGCTGTTCGGGCGGGCGGGTCCAGGGGACCCGCGCAGGCCGGGGGCCTGCCCCACTGGGCGGTTCGACTACCGGCACCACAGGCTTCGGTGGCGGCGGGGGAACAACGAGCGGGGCCGGTTGCGCTTTGCGGTGCAACTCTGCCAGCGACTGGCTCTGGGCGTCAACGCGCCCGGTCAGCTCGACGATGCGCGACTCCATCTGCGCCATGCGGTCGCGCAGGACTGCCCACCGGATTACGAGCACCACGATCAAAGCAAGGATGAGGATGAATTCCATGACGCACTCCTGTCACGAACGTGGCGCGGCTACTTCCGCCGCCACTAACTCCTCCGCGCGCATTTTCAATCCGCGCAGATCCAGCTTCCCCGTGCCGAGTTGCGGGAGCGATTCGACGCGATACAGATTCTCGCGCTTGGGAATCCACAAGCGTGGCAAATCCGTCTCCGCGAGTCTCCGCCACAATTCCGCGGGCTCCATCTCATGCACGTATAGCGCGGCCAGCCGCTCGCCGCGCCGGTCGTCGGCTACCGCGGTCACCGCACAGGGCGCGGCCCCCAACACATTGGCGATGGCGTCTTCGATGCGCAAATGGGGCACCATCTCGCCCGCGATCTTGCTGAAGCGCGAGAGCCGGTCGGTGATGCGGATGAAGCCCTCATCGTCGATGGAGGCGATATCGCCCGTGATGTACCAGCCTTCGTGCAACACCTCGGCCGTGCGCTGAGGCTCGCCCAGATAGCCGATCATGCGGTTCGATCCCTTCACCAGCAAAAGCCCGGCCTGATTGGGCGGGAGCGGCGCGAACGTCGCCGGATCAACCACCTGGGCCGCCACGCCCGGCATGGGATGCCCGACCGTGCCCGGCTGGTTGCCCAATTGCGAATCCTTGCCCGCCTGGAAATTGGGCGCGTTCACGGCCACCACCGGCGCCATCTCCGTGCAGCCGTATCCTTCGAGCAGCTCCACGCCGAACTTCTCGCGGAACGCCGCGGCTATCGGATCGCGCAGCTTCTCCGCGCCGACCAGCACGAATCGCAGGCTCGAGAATTCTTCGGCGGTGCATTTGCGCGTGTATCCGGCGCAGAACGTCGGGGTCGAAAGCAGGAACGTGGCGCGATGCTTCGCGATCAATTCGCCGACCGCCTTGGCATCGGTGGGATTCGGGTGGTAGACCACGCCGCATCCCGCGATCAGCGGAAACCAGATGGTGACCGTATATCCGAAGGAATGAAAGAAGGGCAGCACGCCCACGATGCGATCGCGCTCGCCGATCCAGAAGAGCTGGGCAATCGCCTCGATATTCGCCAGCACGTTGTAGTGCGAGAGCATCACGCCTTTCGGAATGCCGGTGCTGCCGCTGGAGAAGATGACGGTCGCCATTGTTTCCGGCCGTGCCGCGCCGGTTAGCATACGCGCTGGCGCGAATCGCGCCGCCAGCAGCGCACCGAACTGCGAGAGTATGCGCGCACGCGCCAGGATATCTTCCACGAAGACCATCCCCTCCTGCTGTTCGATTTTCGCCTTGGCCAGAAACACGCGCGACGTGACCACGGTGCGGATGGCGCATCGCTCGCGCGCGGCTGCCATGGCCTCCGGCCCCGCCGTGAAATTGAGGTTTACCGGCACGCGGCCGGCCAGCGTGACACCTACATTCACCAGCGCGCCCGCCACGCTGGGCGGCAGCAGCACGCCGATCATTTCCTCGTCGCGCCGGGTGCGTGCCCATTTGGCCACCAGCAAGCCGCCGGCGAGCATGCGCCCGTAGGTCAGCTCGCGCCCGGTGGAATCGGCCATGGCGAAATGGCTCCAGTTGCGGCGCGCGCTGCGAATCAAGCGGCGCGGCAGCGTATCGGCCACGGTCTGGCGATGCGCGGTGGCATCCGCTGCCAGTTCCTGGATGGCCTGCCGTACTTCATGCGCGGTGGAATTGGCCGGCATCGGATTGCCGAAAGAGACTGTCACCGGATACGGAATGTGTTTGGGCCACTTCCAGAAGAAACGGCCACGCTCGAAGCTGAAGATGCTGCCCCAGAGCCGGTCGAGATGCACCGGGACGATGGGCACGTCCAGACCTTCGACGATTTTCTCCATGCCACGCTTGAACGGCAGGATATTTCCCGTGCGGCTGATAGCGCCTTCCGCGAAGATGCAGACCACGTGGCCGGCGGCCAACTCTGCACGCGCGGACTGAATCGCGCGCACCGCATCGCGCCCGCCGCCGACAGGGATCGAGTGGGTCTTGCGGAAGAACCAGTTCAGCGCCTTCAGCTCGTAATAGGGCTTCCACACCATGAAGCGGATGAAGCGCTGCACGCACGCGCCCACCAAGAATCCGTCCACGTGCGACATGTGATTCGAGACCAGCAGCGCCGGTCCGCGGAACGGCACGTTCTCCTGGCCGACTATGCGGATGCGGAAAAGCGTGTGCGTGACGAGCCATAGCAGGAAGCGGATCAGGAAATCGTCCACCACCGTCACGATGTAGACCGTGATGCCCAGGCTGACGAAACCGAAGATCAGGATGATATGCGGCGGGCTGACGTGCAGCCAGTCGCTGCAGAGATAGAAGACGGCCGTTGCCAGCAGCATTCCCAGCGTGTTGTAGATGTTGTTGGTGGCGATGATGCGGCCCTTTTCGCCGCTGTCGCTGCGCTGCTGCAGATAAGCGTTCAGCGGCACGAAGAACACGCCGGCCGCGATGCCCAACAGCGAGAGCATGACCAGCGAAACGGCGTAGGAGCCGCGCGCGGCGTACAGGCCCAGGCTGAATACGCCCATGAAGATGGAGCCGAGCGGCACCAGTCCGATTTCGACTTTGTCGCCCGAGAGACGGCCGGCCAGCATGCTGCCCGCGCCGATCCCCAGCGAGAGACAGGTCATCAGCAGCCCCACCAGGCGGTCGTTCGCGTGCAGCGTTTCACTGCCGAA
This sequence comes from Bryobacterales bacterium, assembly GCA_963707465.1. Taxonomy (GTDB): domain Bacteria; phylum Acidobacteriota; class Terriglobia; order Bryobacterales; family Bryobacteraceae; genus Bog-159. The sequence continues at coordinate 46,473 of CAVPQK010000027.1, read as the reverse complement.
TAGCACCAGGTCCATCGAGAACAGCAGCCCCACGAACCAGAAGTAGGAGATCGCCATGACCGCGAGCCACAGCGGGCGATCGCGCAGCAGATGCTTCGTGCCGGCCGCGACCTCGGCCAGTGGGTTAAGCCGCCAGGGCACGCGGACGGCTGCCGCGGGCACGCGCGTGATGCGGAAACTGGTCAGGCAGCCCGCTACCGCCAGCGTGGTCAGCACCGCGCCGATCTTCCACTCCGCCGTCGCCCACTCGGAAAACAGGTACGGCCCGATCGAGGTGCCGAGCACGATGGCCACCAGGGTGGTCATCTCCAGCAGCGCGTTGGCCCGCGATAGATCGCGGTCGGAAACCAGTTCGGGCACGATGGAATATTTGGCGGGGCTGAACACGGTGTAATGCACGGCCATCAGGAAGAGGACGACGAACATCCAGGCCACGCTTTGCGAGAAGAATACGACGATGCCCAGGGCCATGACCGCGATCTCGAAGAACTTGACGGCGATTAGCACTTTGCGCTTGCTGATGGCGTCCGCCAGTTGGCCGGCGTATCCGGTGAACAGCAGCGACGGCAGCACGAAGATGGCGCCCGCCAGCGCGAGGTATTTGCCGCTCTCGTCCGCCTTGGCGACGATGTGGACCGCGCGCAGGGAGACGATGATGCGGTAGGCGTTGTCGTTGAACGCGCCCAGGAATTGGGTGCAGAGGAAGGCCAGGAAGCCGCCGTTTTTGAGTACGTCTTTGAATCCGCCGTGTGCCATGTCCGGTAACAATGCACGGCGCGCGCCGCGGCGCCGGTGTTGGAAAGATACCACGGGTCAATGGGTTAGGGATAGAGTGCCGGAGGTCAGCGGTGGCGGACGTACATTTTGTGTATGTATAATAGGCACCAATTGCCCCGGAAGTCCCGCTAGAATGGAGGAAGTCCTAGGCGTGAACCCTCTTTCCAACATTATTACCGCCATCTCCCTGGCGCTCGATTCGATCCGTGCGCACAAGTTGCGGAGCTTTCTGACGCTGCTCGGGGTGATCATCGGCGTGGCCAGCGTGATCCTGGTCGGCGCGGCCATCGATGGGCTGGGCGTCTACGCCGAAAACATCACAGCCAAAGCGTTCGGTTCCGATAGTTTTCTGATAGCGCAGATCGCTTCGGTGGGCCGGCTGAGCAACCGGCAACTGGCCGACAAGCAGCGCCGCAACAAACGCATCCGGCCCGACGATGTGGCCTTTTTGCGGGCGGCCACCGGCGACTCGATCATCTATAGCCCCTACGCGCAGCGCGCCGACGACGTAAAGGGCGAGAACCAAGTCTACGAAGGCGCAAACATCCTGGGCGCGTCCGCCACGCTGCCGGAAATGCGCGACATACCCGTCGAGGACGGCCGCTTCTTCACCGAGAACGAGGAACGTCTGCGGCGGCCGGTGGCGGTGATCGGACAGGATATTCGGGACGCTATCTTTCTGGGAAACTCTCCCATTGGGCGGACCATTCGCGTGTCGGGAACGGAATTCACCGTAATCGGGCTGCTGGAGCGCCAAGGCTCGTCGTTCGGCCGCAGCCTGGATAATCCGGTTTACATCCCCATCACGGTTTACAACGAATTATACGGCGGCCAGCGAGGTACCGCCGTATTCGGCAAGGCGCGCGCGGGCACCGCCCTCAACATGGATGGGGCCCTGGACGTCACGCGCGCCGCGCTGCGCAGCCACTTTCACACGCCATTGGGGCAAGCCGATAATTTCGATACGCTCACGCCGGATTCGGTGCGCTCCTTCGTCGATAACATCCTGGGAGTGATCGCCGCCGTGGTGGTGCCGATCACCAGCATTTCGCTGGTGGTGGGCGGCATCGTGATCATGAACATCATGCTGGTGAGCGTGACGGAGCGCACCCGCGAAATCGGCATCCGCAAGAGCCTGGGCGCCCGCCAAAGCGATATCCTTTTGCAGTTTCTGATCGAGTCGGTCATCCTATCCCTGGCGGGCGGTCTGATGGGACTGACGTTGGGCGCATTGGCCGCCATGGCGCTGTCGGCTCTTTTCGGCGCGACGCTTAAGGTGACCGCCGGGTACGTGGTGCTTTCGATCTTCGTCTCCAGCGCGGTCGGCATCATATCCGGCTGGTATCCGGCGCGGAGGGCGGCGCGGCTCGACCCGGTGGCTGCGTTGCGGGCGGAATGAATATACGGATTCGAGTCAGTCCCGGCGAAACGCTCGCCATGGCCTTGGGCGCAGTATGGGCGCACAAGTTCCGCTCGGGCCTCACGATTCTGGGCATCGTCATCGGCATTACCACCGTGGTGACGGTGGCTTCGCTGCTCACCGGCCTGCGCCAGGGCATCGTGGATTTCTTTCAGGAGTTCGGTCCGGACAACATATTCGTGGCGCGGGTCAGCGGCGATCCCAGCGGCCAGGGCGCGCGCCCCAAGGAGTTGAAGCGCAGGCCGCTGCGCCCGGAGTACGCGGAATATCTCAAAGGCCTGGTGCGCTCGATTGACGATGTGGGGGTCAGCCTTTATATCATCCCGCAGCCGGGAAACGTTCTCTCGGTCAAGGTTCCGGGTTACGAATCCGACAACTTGTCCGTGATGGGCGCGACGCGCAACCAATACGACATCTCGCCGCGCGAACTGTTGGCGGGCCGGTTCTTTACGCGCGAGGAGGAAATGCGCGGGCAACGCGTGTGCATGATTGGCTCCGCGCTGGGCGAAGCGCTGTTCCCGGCGGGCGACGGCGTCGGGCGAACGCTGTTCCTGGACGGCGCGGAATTCACGGTGACGGGCATCTTCGCGCCCGCCAAGGGCGGCTTCTTCGGAGAGAACGGACTGGACCGGCAGATCGTGATCCCGCTCGAGACCGCGCGCATCCGCTATCCGCAGTCCACCAACTTTTTCCTGACCGCGAAAGCGCGCCCCGGCGAGCGCGCCGGCGCCATGGAAGAGATCCGTGGCGCGCTGCGCAAGGTGCGGCACACGCCGCGCGGCGCGGAAGACGATTTCACCATTTCGACCGCGGATTCCATCATCGAGAACTTCGACAAGATCACGGGCATGATCGTGCTGATGTCCATGGCGATTTCGGCGCTCGGGTTGCTAGTGGGCGGTATCGGGGTGATGAACATCATGCTGGTCAGCGTGACCGAGCGGACGAGAGAGATCGGCGTGCGCAAAGCCATCGGCGCCCGCCGCCGCGATATCGTGTTGCAATTCTTAAGCGAAGCGGTAGCGCTGACGGGAGCCGGCGGGCTGATCGGCATCGTGTTCTCCGTTCTGGTGACTCTGGCGGTGAGCGCGATCTTCCCGAGCCTGCGCTGCAAGGTGCCTGGCTGGGCCGTAGCTACCGCGTTCGGCGTTTCGGTGGCCGTGGGTTTGTTTTTCGGAGTATGGCCGGCGGTAACCGCGTCGCGGCTGGACCCGGTGGAAGCTTTGCGCTACGAGTGACTCGGGAACCAAACCATTTCGAAGTTGCCGCGTCTCGTGTCGTATGCGCACTCTGCTTCAGTTCTCTCTAACCCTAACGCTCGCCGGATCGCTGTTCGCCCAAACTCCGAATTTGACGCTTCCGCCCAGCGGGAACAATCAAAAGGCATCGGTGACCCAGTTCATCGGCCCGGTGAAGATCACGATCGACTACTCCAGCCCCGCCGTGCATGGCCCCGGCGGAATAGACAGGCGCGGCCAGATCTGGGGCAAACTGGTCCCCTACGGCATGACCGACTTGGGAGCCCTGGGTGGAAAGTTGAGCCCGTGGCGCGGCGGCGCGAATGAAAACACCGTCTTCACGATTTCCGAGCCCGTCACCATCGAAGGCCAGACGCTGCCCGCCGGCGCGTATGGACTGCATTTCGTTGCGGGACCGGACGAATGGACCGTGATCTTCTCCAAGAACTCCTCCGCCTGGGGAAGCTTCTTTTATGACGATAGCCAGGACGCGCTCCGCGTCAAGGTGAAACCTGCCAAACACGAATACCGCGAGTGGCTGAGCTACGAGTTCACCACGCGCCGTCCCGCCGAAGCCACCGCCGAATTGGAATGGGAAGATCTCGCGGTGCCCTTCAACATCAAGGTGGACAACATCAACGACATCTACATCACCAAGCTGCGCCAGGACCTTACCGGCATCGGCGGATTCCGGCCGCAGTCGTTCGACGCAGCCGCGCAGTTTTGCGTCCAGGCGGGGACACACCTGGAGGACGCGTTGAACTGGGCGGACCAGGCGATCAAATTGTTAGCCCCCCAGACCAACTTCGACACGCTCAGCACGAAAGCGCAGGTGTTATCGAAAATGGGCCGCGAGTCCGAAGCCAATCAGATCATGCTGACGGCGGTGCACCACCCGACTGCGTCCAGCTTTGCCATCCATCAATACGGCCGCCAATTGCTCGCCGAGAAGAAGACCCAGGAAGCCTTGGAAATCTTCAAGCTCAATGCCGAGCGCAATGGTGACGCGTGGCCGGTGAACGTCGGCCTGGCGCGCGGTTACATGGCCGTGGGCGATTACAAGAAAGCGGCCGAGTACGCCCAGAAAGCGGTGGCGCAGGCGCCCGATTCGGTGAACAAGCAGAATCTGGAAGCCATGGCCAAGACGCTGGCCGAGGGGAAGCCTTACGACAATTAACCAGGGAGTCAGGAGTCAGGAGTCAGGAGACAGAAGTCAGAATGGCGGCAGCAGCACGCGGATCGTTTCCAGCGTGTCTGCTTCCGCCGCCTTCTTGTCGGTGCGCCAGCGGGCCATGCGGGGGAAACGCACGGCGATGCCGGAGCGATGGCGCGGGGAGCGTTGGATGCCTTCGAAGGCCAGCTCGAAGACCAACTCGGGCTTCACTGCCCGCACCGGGCCGAACTTTTCGATGGTATTGGCGCGCACGAAGGCGTCCACCTGGCGAATCTCTTCGTCGGTGAGGCCTGAGTAGGCTTTCGCAAACGGCACCAGCTCGTTGCCGTCCCACACGCCGAACGTGTAGTCGGTGAAGAGGCTGGCGCGGCGGCCGTGGCCGGGCTGCGCGTAGATGAGCACCGCATCCACAGAGTAGGGCTGGATCTTCCACTTCCACCAATCGCCCCGGCGGCGGCCTACGCGATAGGGCGAGCCCAGGCGTTTCAGCATGAAGCCTTCCACTTTGCGCGCGCGGGCCTCCTGGCGGAGCGCCGTCAATTCCTGCCAGGTTTCCGCGCGCACCACGGGCGAGACAATCAGGGCGGAATCGGGCGGCGCGATCTCTTCCAGCCGCGCGCGGCGGAATTCGAGCGGACGCTCGCGGATGTCAACGCCAGCCAACTCCAGAAGGTCGTACGCCACGATGACCACCGGCACTTCGCTCAGGATGCGCGGACCGAGTAGCTTGCGCCCGATGCGGCGCTGCATCTGCGCGAAGGGCAGCGGCTCGCCGTGGCGCCAGGGCAGCACTTCGCCATCCACCGCCACGCCATCCGGCAACTGCGCGCCCAGCGCTTCCAGCTCCGGAAAGCGGTCCGTCATCAATTCTTCGCCGCGCGACCATACGAACGTGCGCCCGCTGCGGCGAATCAACTGCGCGCGGATGCCGTCCCATTTCCATTCCACCTGCCATTCGCCGATGCTGCCGAGGTCTTCGATGGACCCCTCCAAAGGGTAGGCGAGGAAGAAGGGATACGGGCGGCTGACATCGGCATCGGGCGTGGCGGGGGCAACCAGTTGCGTCCAAAACGCGGCGGTGGGCTGCCAGTCACCCATGAGGCGGTGCGAGACAACCGCCGCGTCGAGACCGCTGACCGCCGCTACCGCGCGCACTACCAGGCTTTGCGACACGCCCACGCGAAACTCGCCGGTGATGATCTTGTTCCAGACGAAGCGTTGGCGCTCGTCCATTTCGCGCCATGCGGATATCAGCGAGGCGCGACGGGGTTCGTCATCGGCGTCGCGCAGGGGCAGGAGGCGCTCCTCAATCCAGTAGTGCAAGGGCAGGTTGCTCGAGGACTGCGCGGGCGGCAGCAGCAGCGCGATGGTTTCGGCGAAATCGCCGACGGCCTGGTAGCACTCGCCGAAGAGCCATTCGGGGATGCCGGATTCCTCGATCGCCCATTGCGCCAGCTTACGCGATTCCAGCAGCCTTTTCGGGCGGCGGCCGATCAGGAATGTGGCGGCCCAGGCGGCATCCGCCGGCGGCACGCGCGAGAAATAGCTCGTGAGCGCCGCGACCTTTTCGTTGGTCTTGGTGGTTTCGTCGAGGGCGGCATACAACTCGGCAAATTCTTTCATGGCTCGGCCCCGTCGGGCTCTGCCCCGGTTTCGTCCTGCTCGCTTTCGAAGCGGGTCTCTACGGCTTGTGCCTCGATACCTTGTTGTTTGAGCCACTCCACAACGGGCGCGCGATAGCCGTGCGTGACCCACACGCGGGACGCGCCCGATGCCCGAACCGCGGAGAGGATGCCCGGCCAATCGGCGTGGTCCGAGAGCACGAAGCCGCGGTCGAGCGAGCGCCGGCGGCGGGCTCCGCGGATGCGCATCCAGCCGGAGACGAGGCCGGTCGAAAGCGGAGCGAAGCGCCGCATCCACGCTGTGCCGTTCGCCGAGGGCGGCGCGACGATCAGGGCGCGGCTCCAGTCCGTCGCTGCGGGCGCGGCGCTGGCATGGGTTGTGGGAGCGAGCGCGATGCCCGCCTCGCGATAGAGCCGGGAGAGCTTCTCGACCGCGCCGTGCGTATAAATCGGACCCGGGAGGGGGTCCACGTTCGCCAGCAGGCCCGCGAGCACCCGCTGCGCTTTGCCCACGCTGTAGGCGAACAAAACGCTGGCTTTGCCGGCCTGTTGGTTGGCGGTCCACCAGTTCCCGATTTCGGCGAACACTTCAGCCTCCGGCGGCCAGCGATAGATCGGCAGGCCGAAGGTGGATTCCGTAACAAAGGTGTCGCAGGCGACCGGCTCGAAAGCTGCGCAGGTCGGATCGGGCTCCAGCTTGTAATCGCCGGAAACCACCCATACCTCGCCGCCGGATTCGAGGCGCACCTGCGCGGAACCGAGGATGTGACCGGCCGGATGGAGCGATACGCGCACGCCGTTCAGCGGAACGGATTCGCCGTAGCCGAGCGGTTGAATCGCAGCGTCGGAGCCTACGCGCGCCCGTAACAGAGCTTCGCCTGGCCGCGCTGCCAGATACGCCCGCGACCCCGGGCAGGCATGATCGGCATGCGCGTGCGTGACCACGGCGCGATCCACGGGATGCCAGGGATCGACGTAGAAATCGCCCGGTGCGCAATAGAGTCCGTTGTCGGTCAGTTGGAGCAGAGGGTCCAGAATCTCAGTATACGGAACGCGTTACACTGGCTTTGATGACCGCGGTCCGGAGGGTGCTCCTCCTATTTGCAGGTCCGTTGGCGTTGGCGGCGCCCGCCGCGCTCCCGGCGCGGGAGGTGCTCGACTACACCGTGGAATGGCGGCTGGTCACGGCGGGAAAGGCGCGCCTGGTGTGGAGCGCGACGCCGCATCCCGCGAACTCAGCCAATCCGGGCTGGCAGGCCGATCTGCACCTGGAGTCCACCGGTCTGGTTTCCAAACTCTTCAAGGTGGATAACGATTACATCTCGAACCTGGAATCGGACTTGTGTTCTTCCGGCTCTTACCTGAAGGCGGAGGAAGGCACCCGGCACAAGGAAACCAGCATCACCTTCGACCGCGAGAAGCGCAAGGCCGAATATCTGGAGAAAGACCTGGTGAAGAAGGCCGTGGTGAACGCGCACGAAATCGACATTCCGGCGTGCGTACACGATGTATTGGGCGGCCTCTACTCGGTGCGCACGCTGAACTTGCAGCCCGGACAGTCCACCCAGGTAGCGGTCAGCGACGGCAAGAAAAGCGTAATGGCGCGCGTGGAGGCGCAACAGCGCGAGGATATCAAGACGCCGGCCGGAGCGTTCAAGACTATCCGCTACGAGGCTTTCCTGTTTAACGATGTGTTGTACCGGCGCTACGGGCACGTGTACTTCTGGCTGACGGACGACGCGCGCAAGCTGCCGGTGCAGATCCGCGTGCGTTTGCAGTTCACGATTGGCACGATTACATTACAACTGGAGAAGGAAGACAAAACATGAAATGGCTGGCCTGTTTTGGGGCGGCGGCGGCGATGGCGTGGGCCCAGGACAGCGCTTTGCTGTCGAATCAGGAAGCGCTGAAGCTGGAACACCGCGCCGTGCAATTGATGGAATCGACCGGATTGGCGGTGCCGGGCCTGGCGCGCGCCGGCGCGCCCGCGCTGGAAGACGCCCGCCAGGCGCTGGCCAACCTGGAAACCGCTCCGCAAAACTCCGTGAATACGCTTAATTTCCTGAGCGATACGCGCGCATACTTGAGCGTCTCCGACACGGTGGCGAAGCCCTTTCCGTTTCCCGAAGAAGGGCGGCGGCAGTTCGGCGAACTGCGCGACGCGGTGGACCGCCTGGACACGCACTTCCGCGCCATGCTGGATTTCAAGGAAGCTCAGTTGCGGAATCCGGATCGCGATAATCTGAAGCGGTATGCGGAAGCCGATGAAAAGGTCGGGCCGCCGTCACCGCAGAAGCCGCGCGTGGTTTTTCTGGGCGATTCGATTACCGACGGCTGGCGGCTGAACGAGTATTACGGCAGCGAGCGCGACTTCATCAACCGCGGCATTGGCGGCCAGATCACCGGCGAGATGCTGGGCCGCATGAAAGCCGATGCCATCAACTTGCAGCCGCGGATTTTGTTGGTGCTGGCCGGCATCAACGATATCGGGCGGGGCGTGCCGGTAAGCACCATCGAGAACAATCTGTCGATGATCGCGGATCTGGCGGAGGCGCATCATATCGAGCCCATGTTCGCGTCCCTTTTGCCGGTGAGCGACTACCACAAGGACGTGAATCCGCAGTACGCGCGGACCGCGCACCTCCCGCCAGCCAAGATTCTGGAGGTGAACGGCTGGCTGAAGCGCTTCTGCGCCGAGCGGCATTACTCCTACGTGGATTACTATGCGGCCCTGGTGGATAAAGCCGGATTCCTGCAGGCGGATATGGCGGATGACGGTCTGCACCCCAATAGCAAGGGGTACCGGCTGATGGCGCCCATTGTGCTGGCGGCCATCGATAACAGTGTCAAAGCCGATATGAAACCCGCGAAGAAGAAGGCTGGAGTGCTCTCGTGGCTCGAGAAGGAGCACAAGTGAGCAAACGCATACTGGCGCGGATGGCGTTGCTGGCGGCCGTCTGTTGGGGTGCGTTCGCCGCGCCGCCGGCGAAGATCGTGCTGGTAGCGGGCAAGCCCAGCCACGGCGCCGGTGAACACGAGTTCAATGCGGGCTGCATTCTGCTGGCGAATTGCCTGCGACAGAATCCGGGCGTGGAGGCGATCGTGGTGAAGGGCGGCTGGCCGGTGGACGAAGCGGTCTTCGCGGACGCGAAATCCATCGTGTTGTACATGGATGGCGGCGAAAACCACCCTCTATTGACGGGCGACCGTCTGGCGGCGATGGGCAAGTTGATGAAGCGGGGCGTCGGCCTGGCGTGCCTGCACTATGCGGTGGAAGTCCCCGGCGATCATGGCGGCATGGAGTTGCTGGAATGGATCGGCGGATTCTACCGGCGGCCGTATTCGCAAAATCCGGTTAACGACGTGGAACTCACCGAGGCTGCGCCCGCGCACCCCATCTCGCGCGGTTGGGACGGTTTTCGCAGCACCGACGAATGGTATTACCGGATCGTATTCCGCAAAGACGACAAGCGGCTGATACCCATCCTGACCACCATGCTGCCCAAGAACGCGCCGGAACAGGAGACCGTCGCCTGGGCGGTGGAGCGCGAAGATGGCGGCCGCGGTTTCGGATTCACCGGCGGACATTATCACCGTAACTGGGGTCTGGAGGATCAACGGCGACTGGTGGTGAATGCGATCCTGTGGACCGCCAAGGTGGACATTCCGGGCACCGGGGCGAAGTGCGATCTCACACCGGAAGACCTGAAAACCAACCTGGATCCCAAGTAGGGGCGACGGCTAGCCTTCGACTTTCCCCGCCAGGATGATTGCCAGCGGCAGATCACCTAGCTTCACGTCGAGAGTCCAGTCGTGGTCCCCCTGCTTGGAGAAGTTGGGGAACTTGTCGCTGGCCGAACTCCAGATGCTGAGTACGGCGGGATGCGGCGTGCCGGATGCCTTCGTGCTCAAGGCCACCAGCGCGTCGAAGGCGGGGGCTGCGCTCGGATCCGTATCGTCGCCAACCCGCACCAGCAAGGCGAAATCTCTTTGCGGGGCCACGCCCTGATGGTCGCCATTCACCGGATACTGGCTGTAGCGCAGGGTGTAGGTTCCGGCTTTCAAAGATTGCCCGCGGCGGTCCTGCGCCGGCCCGGGGAAGCGGATGACGCCCAGGAAGGCGCCTTGGGGAATGGAAAGCGTTACGGCATCGTCGGTGGACTTCGGCCCGCCCGGCACCTGTTTGCGGAACCACACCTCGCAGTAGACCGAACCGCCGGAGCCCAGAATCCTAAAGCCTTGTGGCTGAAGCGCCCCGGTGAAGGCGGCGGGCACATCGGCGGGTGGCGCGCCAGTCGGCTCCATTTTGTACTGGGCGAGAGAGAGGGGGGCGAATAGGAGCGCTAGGGCAATTAGTTGCTTCATGTAAAGTTTGGCGGGGCTGAGAGCCCCGCGCAGGCCGGGGGCCTGCCCCACAAAAGAATTGGAGCGGGAGACCGGATTCGAACCGGCGACATCGACCTTGGCAAGGTCGCACTCTACCAACTGAGTTACTCCCGCCCGCCAGAAACCATTATCGGTAACCGCCAACGGTCCTGTCAAACGGTCTGTAACCATAACGAAACGATGGCGATATTTTCTTGGTGGAAAACGCGCGGGTTATGCTAGACTCGTGATCGGTCGGTTGGCCCACCCTATCGGCACTCCTCGCAAGGTAAAGCGTTTGAAATGAACCCTTGGGATCGCATCAAAAAAGAACTGGAAGCCAAACTGAGTCCCGAGAGCTACCAGAATTGGATCAGCCGTATCGAATACATGGGGATAGACGGCCTCACCCTGGTTGTCAGCGTGCCCGATGAAGGCAGCAAGCGCTGGATCGAGGCGGAATACGCCGGCGAGGTTTTGGGGGTCGCGCGACAGCTTGGTTTGGCGATCGAACGGGTGGATTACGCGCTGCCTGCGTCACGGGAACACAACGACTTCGAAGCGCCACCTGTAAGCTCGCTGAATCCCAAGTTCACGTTCGACAGCTTCGTGGTGGGAGCCTGCAACCAATTCGCGCATGCCGCGGCGCGGTCGGTCGCGGCCAACCCATCCCGCAGCTATAACCCGTTGTTCATCTACGGCGGTGTAGGGATGGGCAAAACGCATCTGATGCACGCCATCGGCCGGGCCCTGATCAACAGCCATGCGTCGATGCGGATTATCTACACCTCCAGCGAGCGATTCATGAACGACATGATCTCTTGCATCCGGCTGGACCGCATGCCGCAGTTCCATGATCGCTACCGCTCCGCGGACGTGCTGCTGGTCGACGACATCCAACTCATCGGCAACAAGGATCGCACGCAGGAGGAATTCTTCCACACCTTCAACGAACTGCACGATCACCAAAAGCAGATCGTGATCTCGAGCGATGCGCCGCCTAAAGACATCCCCGGCCTGATTGACCGGCTGCGCTCGCGGTTCGAATGGGGCCTGATGGCCGATATCCAGCCGCCCGATCTGGAAACCAAGATGGCCATTCTGGACAAGAAGGCCGAGGTGGAAGGCGTGGCGCTGCCGGAAGACGTGCGCACCTTCATGGCCACCAAAACCAAGTCCAACGTGCGCGAGTTGGAAGGCGCGCTGGTGAAGTTGATCGCCTATTCTTCGCTCACCGGTTCGTCGATCAATCTGACCATGGCGCAGCAGGTCCTGCGGCATCTGGTGTACGCCCAGGATCGCAAAGTCACGATCGATTCCATTCAAAAAGGCGTAGCGGAACGTTACGGGATCCGGCAAAGCCAGCTCAAGGAAAAGAGCAACACCAAGAAGATCGTGGTGCCCAGGCAGGTGGCTATGTACCTGGTAAAGGAGCTGACGCAGGCCTCGTTACCCGAGATTGGCCGGGCATTTGGCGGCAAGCATCATACCACCGTGCTGCATTCGGTCAAGAAAATCGACAAGCTGCGCCACACCGATCCGGAATTGAACAGGATTATCCACGCGCTAATCGATTCATTGCAATGACGTTGTATGAATTTCCCACAGCCGGGTGTGCGAATCGCCTGTGAACTTTGTGCAAAGACCGGCCGGGAGCCGGTTTCTGCACCTGGCCGCGCCCGAAATCCTCAGGTGGGTGATGGCCAAAACTACTATAATTTAGTATAATTTAGAAAGTCTTCAACAGTTTTCACAGGGCCTATGAATTCGGTTCTTCTAGAGTATCTGAAATAGACCATAGAGAATAGGAGTTGCGAGCCACATGGAGTTCACCGTCAGCAAAGCAGACCTCGTTCGAGAACTGAGCCTCTCGCAAGGGGTGGTCGAGAAGAAGACCACCATTCCGATCCTCTCCAACGTGCTAGTGGAGGCGAAGAACGACCGGATCACCCTTACCGCCACCGACCTGGAGCTGGGCATCCGCTGCTCTTGTGCAGCCAAGGTAAAAAAGGAGGGGTCGGGCACGATTCCGGCCCGCAAGCTGCTGGACTATGTGCGGCTGTTGCCGGATGCGGATCTCCAGATCAAATTCCTGGAGAACCACTGGGCCAGCCTCGTGTGTGGACGCTCGCGTACGCGGATTGCGGGGATGTCGCGCGAGAGTTTTCCGGAGCTGCCGACGATGCCGGAGACGATTGCGGAGATTCCGGTGAAACTGCTGGCATCCATGATCTCGCGCACGTCGTTTGCTATCTCGCTGGAGGAATCGCGCTTCACGCTGAATGGCGCGTTGCTGCTGCTGAAGACGGATTCGACTACCATGGTGGCCACCGACGGGCATCGGCTGGCTTATGTGGAGATCGCATCGGCCGCGGCCAGCACGGGCAAGAGTTTTCGCGCGCTGGTGCCCAAGAAAGCCATGGCCGAGATTGTGAAGCTGGCGGACGAAAGTGGCGCCGACAGCAAGCTGGTGTTCGCCGGAGACGAGAATCACCTGTTCTTCCAGTTTGGCGAACGGATGCTGATCACGCGCAAGCTCACAGGCAATTTCCCGGACTACGACAAGGTTCTGCCGAAGGACAATGTACACACGGCCAAGCTGAATCGCGATGAGATCCGTTCGGCGATTGAGCGCGTCTCGCAGTTTGCCGACGAGCGGTCGCGCGCTATTCGCGTGCAGTTCACCGCCGGCGAGGTTAAGATTTTTTCATCTTCCGTCGAAACTGGCGAAAGCGAAGAGAGCGTGCCCAGCGAATATGCGGGCCCGGATATGGAGATCGGATTCAACGCGCAGTACCTGCTCGATTTTCTCCGCGCCACCAGCCAGGAGCAGGTGGCGTTCGAATTGAAAGATCAGAAGAGCGCCGGCGAACTGCGTCCGGTCATCGACGGAACCGAAGACCATTACCGCTACGTGGTAATGCCCATGAGAATTTGACGGCAATCTAAATGGCATCAACGTTCAACGAAACAAGCGCTCCGGAAGTTTACGATTCCAGTAGCATCAAAGTCCTGGAAGGTCTGGAGGCCGTGCGCCTCCGGCCCGCCATGTACATCGGCTCGACCGGCGAAATGGGTCTGCATCACTTGGTTTACGAGGTGGTGGACAATTCCGTGGACGAGGCACTGGCAGGATACTGCACGCAAGTGGATGTGTTGATTCATATCGACAACTCCATTACGGTGATCGACAACGGCCGCGGCATTCCGGTGGATATGCACGAGGAAGGCGTCTCGGCCGCGGAAGTAGTGATGACGAAGCTGCATGCCGGCGGCAAGTTCGATTCCAAGAGCTACAAGGTGTCGGGCGGGCTGCACGGCGTGGGTGTGAGCTGCGTGAACGCGCTCTCCGAGCGGCTGGAGCTGGAGATCTGGCGCGAGGGTTATACCTGGCAGATGGAATTCGCCTGCGGCCATCCGAAGAGTCCACTGGTGCGGGCGGGCAAGGCCGGGCGGAAAACAGGCACGCGCATCACGTTCAAGGCGGATCCCACGATCATGGTGGAGACCACCTACAATTACGACACGCTGGCGCAGCGGCTGCGCGAGTTGGCGTTTTTGAACAAGGGCCTGAAGATCACCCTGACCGATGAGCGCGTGGACCCGGTGAAGAGCCACGAGTTCCTGTACAGCGGCGGCATCGCGGAGTTTATCAAGCATCTGAACCGCGGGAAGTCGGTGCTGCACGAAAAGCCGATCCACTTCGAAGCCGACCGGGAATTGCCGAACGATGCGGGGACGCTGTCGATGGAAGTCGCGCTGCAGTACAACGACGGCTATTCGGAAAGCCTTTTCAGCTTCGCCAACAATATCAACACCGTGGATGGCGGCACGCACCTGACCGGTTTTCGCACCGCGCTCACCCGCACCATCAACGCCGCGGGGCAGGCGGCCGGGCTGTTCAAGGACGTGAAGGAGAACCTGAGCGGCGACGATGTGCGCGAGGGGCTGACGGCCGTGGTCAGCGTGAAAATCCCGCAGCCGCAGTTCGAAGGGCAGACCAAGGGTAAGCTGAACAGCGATATCGCCGGATACATGACCCAGTTCGTCAACGACAAGCTGGGCGAGTATTTCGACAAGAATCCGGCGGTGATGCGGAAGATCGTGGGCAAGGCGATCGACGCGGCGCGCGCGCGCGAGGCGGCCCGCAAGGCGCGCGATTTGACGCGGCGCAAAGGGGCGCTTGATTCCGGCGGTTTGCCGGGCAAATTGGCCGACTGCCAGGAAAAGGATCCCGAGCGCTGCGAGCTGTTCCTGGTGGAGGGCGAGTCGGCCGGCGGCACCGCCAAGCAGGGCCGCGACCGCCGTTTCCAGGCCATCCTGCCGCTGAAGGGCAAGATCCTGAACGTGGAGAAAGCGCGCTACGACAAGATGCTGGGCCACGAGGAAATCCGCGCCATGATCACGGCGCTGGGCACCGGCATCGGCAAAGACGATTTCGACGCGGCCAAGATCCGCTACGGCAAGATCATCATCATGACGGATGCGGATGTGGACGGCTCCCACATCCGCACGCTGCTGCTCACCTTCTTCTTCCGGCACATGAACGAGCTGATCAACCGCGGCCGCATCTTCATCGCGCAGCCGCCGCTTTATCGCATCAAGAAGGGCAAGGCCGAGAAGTATATCAAGGACGAAAAAGAATACACGCGCGAGATCATGCGGCGCGCTACGGAGAACCTGACGGTGGAGGTGGGCGCGAACGGCACGGGCACGAAGGCTACGCTCGAAGGCGGCGAACTGCGCGCGTTTCTGGTAAGCCTGAACGAGTTCGAAGAGATGTCCCACAAAGTGGAGCGGCGGCTGCGCGACTCCCGCGTGGTGGCGGTGCTGGGCAACGCCGAATTGCGCGCGGACTACAAGGCCGATTTCCAGGACAAAGAGAACATGGCGCAAATTGCAGCCGCGGTGAACGCCGCGCAGGTCCCGGCGGAGCTGGTCGCGGACGAAGAGCACTCGGCCTGGACGGTGGTGTTCCACGATTCCACTAACGCCGAGCGGCACATCGGCGTGAACCTGGCATCGGGTCCGGAGTACAAGAAATTCCGGTCGCTGGCGCGGCAGATTTCCAAGTACAACTATCCGCCGTTTGTGGTGGTGCGGGGCGAGCATCGCGACACGCAGGCCGATGCGGACACGCTGCTCAGCTTCGTGAAAGTTGAAGGCAAGCGGGACGCGTCGGTGCAGCGGTACAAGGGTCTGGGCGAAATGAACGCCGAGCAGCTTGCCGAGACGACCATGAATCCGGAGAAGCGGACGCTGCTGCAGGTGCGGCTGGAAGACGCGGTGGAGAGCGAGGAGATTTTCTCCACGCTGATGGGCGAGGATGTGGAGAGCCGGCGGAAGTTCATTGAAGATAACGCGCTGGATGTGAAGAATCTGGATGTGTAGGCAAGGCTCCGCCTTGATATCCCTTCGGGATATAGGAGTCAGAAGTCAGGAGTCAGAAGACAGAAGTCAGAATTAACGGGCTAACTCCTCTTATCCGATCTGCTCCATCTCTGTTTCCAGCATGGCGATGTGCTCGTCTTCTTCGGATGCCAGTTCCTGGCAGAGATCCTTTTCCAGGCCATCCGGCAGATCGGCGGCGAGGGAGCGGAAGTGGTCGCGCGTGCGGCATTCCATCTCCAGCGCCGATTGATAGAGCCGCAGGATGCTGGATTCGTCCGACACCGCCAAGTCTCGGAAGAGCCAGTCGGAGAGCAGCTTCTCGGCGTCGGGCGGCATCTGCGTGACCGATTCGTCCAGGTGGGCGTGATACTTTTCGCTTAGCTCATGTAGATGGTCGAGCTCGGCCTCGTAGAGGCGCTCCAGGACGAGGCGGTGCTGCGGTTCGACGGCCCGCTCGCGCGCCAGCTTATAAAAGTAGAACGCATTCAGCTCGAACTGCACGGCCTCGCGGATGGCGTGGAGCCGCATGGGGTCGCCCAATTCGCGGCTTTCCACCTGCGCCAGATCGCCGCCGCACAGGAAGCACTTGCCATAGGGCAGGGCGAATCCGGTGGAGAGTTTGTGGCACTGTTTGCATTTCCAGGTGTAGCGGATCTGCGCGCAGCAGATCTCATCCTGGTCCAATACGCGATGGCACTTGGGACAGGCGGATGGCATTTTATACGACCCCCATGAACTCGAGCATGCCGCGGGCGGCGCGGCGTCCGGCGCCCATGGCCAGGATGACGGTGGCAGCCCCGGTGACGATATCGCCGCCGGCGAATACTCCAGGCAGCGAAGTCATGGCGGCGCCTTCGCCGGTTTCGATGTAGCCCCACTTGTTGGTGCGCAGGCCCGGGGTGGTCTGCGCGATGATGGGGTTCGCGGTGGTGCCGAGGGCGTAGATCACGGTATCCACGTCCAACTCGAATTCGCTGCCGGGCTTGGGGACCGGCCGACGGCGCCCGGAGGCATCCGGCTCGCCCAACTCCATCTCCTGGCAGCGCAGGCCGGTGACCCAACCCGCGGAGTTGCCCAGAATCTCGACCGGATTCGTGAGCCAGCGGAACTGGATGCCTTCCTGAATGGCGTGCTCCAACTCTTCGGCGCGCGCGGGCGATTCGCGGCGGGAGCGCCGGTAGACGATCGACACCTGGTCGGCACCCATGCGCAGCGCCACGCGCGCGGAATCCATGGCGGTGTTGCCCGCGCCGATCACCGCGACGCGGCGGCCCATGCCCACGGGCGTATCGTAAATGGGCTGCTGGTAGCCGCGCATCAGGTTGACGCGGGTGAGGAATTCGTTGGCCGAAAAGACGCCGTTGAACGCTTCGCCGGGGATGCCCATGAACTTGGGCGATCCGGCGCCGGTGCCGACGAAGACCGCATCGTAGCCCATCTCGGTGAGCAGTTGCGGGATGGTGAACAGCTTGCCGATGATGGTGTCGAGCCGGATCTCCACGCCGAGCTTGCGCAGGTTGTCGATCTCGGTATCGATGATCACGTCGGGCAGGCGGAACTCGGGGATGCCGTATTTGAGCACGCCTCCGGCGACGTGCAGGGCTTCGAAGATGGTGACGGCCACGCCGGCTTTGGCCAGGTCGCCGGCGCAGGCCAGGCCGGAGGGACCCGAGCCGATGACGGCGGCGCGCTTGCCGGAGCGGCCCGCGGCGCCGGCCGGCTCATCCCAACCGCGGCCCATGGCGGCGTCGGCGACGAAGCGCTCCAGGCGGCCGATGGCCACCGCCGGAAACTTGACGCCGACCACGCAGGCCACTTCGCACTGCGATTCCTGCGGGCAGACGCGGCCGCAGACGGCGGGGAGCGGGTTGGCTTCTTTCAGAATGCGATAGGATCCGCGGATATCGCGGCGCGCGAGGGCGGCGATGAATCCTGGAATGTCGATGGCCACCGGACAGCCCGGAATGCAGCGCGGCTTCTTGCAGCGCAGGCAACGGTCGGCCTCGGCCAGCGCGCCTTCCAGGTCCAGGCCCAGGTTGACCTCTTTGAAATTGTGGGCGCGCTCCTCGGCGGGCTGCTCGGCCATGTGGGCGCGCACCGGGGAAATCGTGCGGATGTTTTTGGGCAGGCGCGGGCCGGGCGGCTCCGGGTGGGCGGCGGGCAATTCGGGCAGCGGGCAGGGCGTGAGGACGGCCGCGTGCGCGCCGTTCGAGCCGCGCTTGCTCATGGCCGCCATGCGGGCGCTCTCGCCGCGGAAGCGCTCGAGGGCCTGTTTCTCCTCGCGCTCGAAACGCTTCTGGCGCAGGGACAGCTCCTCGAAATTCACCAGGTGGCCGTCGAAATCCGCGCCATCCACGCAGGCGAATTTCATGGCGCCGCCCACGGTGACGCGGCAGGAGCCGCACATGCCGGTGCCATCCACCATGATGGAGTTCAGGCTGACGATGGTGGGGATGCCCAGCGGCCGGGTGACCTCGCAGCAGGCGCGCATCATGGGGATGGGCCCGATGGCTACGACTTCGCAGGCGTCCTTCTCCTGGGCCAGGACGTCGGCGAGGGCCGAGGTGACGAAGCCCTTGCGGCCGTAACTGCCGTCATCGGTGGTGATTTCGAGGCGGTCGCTGAAGGAGCGGAAAGGCTGCTCCCAGAAGATCAGGTCGCGCGCGCGGAAGCCGATGATGGAGATGGTGCGATTGCCGAGCCGCTTGTACTGGCGAAGCTGCGGAAAGACTGGCGCCACGCCAAGGCCGCCGCCGACCAGCACCACGGTACCGTCGTGTTTGCGAATGTCGCTGGGGAGGCCGAGCGGGCCGATGAAATCCAGGAGGTAGTCGCCCTGGGCGAGGCCCATCATCTCGTGGGTGGTCTTGCCGACCGCCTGGATGACCACCGTGACCGTGCCGCGGGCGGCATCGAAATCGGCGACGGTGAGGGGGATGCGCTCGCCGTGCTCGTCAATGCGGGCCATGACGAAATGGCCGGGACGGGCGGCGCGGGCCACGTCGGGGGCGCCTACTTCCCAAAGAAACGTCGTGGGGCCGAACTGCTCGCGGCGGACTATCGGGTACATTCGCGCGGACCCCTCCTTTCCGGAAAGCATATGATATCAGATTTTAGGAGGTTGTAGTATTATTCTACACAGCCATCCGGAAAAAGCATGGGGCCGCAGATGAACGCCGATAAACGCCGATAGAAAGCTGAGAGCTCGTTTGGCCAAAGGCTGCGATTCATTTGGGTTACCGGGAATTGGGTTCGCTTCGCAAAATGCCTTGGCGCTGCGCGGAAGATCAGGAATGATCAACGTTTGTTTTCAAGCGATTGGTATGAAAGAGACGCGCGCCAGCGCGCGTGGGCGGCCTGAGAGGCCGCCGCAGGCTTGAGAGCCTGCCCCACTATCAGATGCGGCCGAATTTGGCTACGGCTTCGCGGATGGAGTGGAACTTCTCGATGAATGGGACCATGCTGTGCTCGGTGTAGTCCAACTCCTGCGCCTTCTTCAGAATTTCGGCGGCGTGGGCGCGGGGGACCACCGCGACGCCGTCGTCATCGGCCACCACGATGTCGTTCGGATTCACGCGCGCGCCGGCGCAGGTGACGGGGATGTTAGCGCCCGCGAAGCGGTAGTGATTGATGGAGGTGGAGGGCACGATGCCGCGGCTGAACACCGGAAACTGCAGGCGCTTGATCTGCGGCAGGTCGCGGACGGAGGCATCCACCACGGCTCCGGCGAGGCCGCGGTATTTCATGGCGGTGGACATAAGGCCGCCGATGCCCGCGATATCCAGGCCGTCTTCGAGCACGATGACGTAGACCGATCCGGGCGGGGCGGCATCGATGGCGTCGAGCATGCCCTGGGAGGCGGCGGCGCCTTCGTGGTGCTCCTCCTTCTTGAGCAGCACGGTGACGGCGGGGCCGGCGAACTTGGCGGTGGCGATGGGCCGCATATCGTGGGACATGTAGATGCGCTGGCCGTAGAGCTGTTCGGCGGCGTCGGCCACGGAGGCGACTTCGACGAGGCGCAGGCCTTCGACCAGCGGGTCGGCGGCGGGTTGGGCGGCGAGCCATCCGGCGGCGCAGAGGGCCAGGGCGGCGGCGGGGGGAAGCAGGAGGCGGAGTTTCATGGGGGAAACGTAGCACGTTTCGGCGGGCGGGCCGGGCGTGGTAGAGTGGGGATGTCCTTCCTTTTTGGCCCAGCAAGTCCCCATCGTCTAGCCCGGCCTAGGACATCGCCCTTTCACGGCGGTAACGGGGGTTCGAATCCCCCTGGGGACGCCAAACACGATTTATCTAAAGACTGTGCTGGTCCTTCTTGCGGCTATCGCGAAACAAGAGCGCGTTAGGCTGTCTGGGAGCGTGCTTGGCGGGTCTGAGTCGTGCAAAGGCTCAAGGCAGGGTGCTGGGACGCCTAAGGCGGCAGCGCGATCCGGGCGGGCGCTTGCTCCCACGGGAACGGGATGGGCCCTCGGCGGGACCGCCTGTGAGGCAGGCGTCAGCGGCGTGACCGTGCAGCCGATTCTTGCGAAGTGAGCCGTTATCTCGATTCGGATTGCCGTGTCCGGAAGAAGCGGAGATCGCGGTAACATAAAGCGAGTCAAACGGCTTGCTCTCAGCGATTGGTCCAGGCCTTCTTGGCACGTTGACCAGGGGGAGGACTATGGCATTTCCATTGTGAACAAGGAGGGCCTTGTCATTGAGGAGCTAGACGATGTTTCCTTGAGCGCAAGCGGGTTCCGCAAGCCGCTAGAGCGGATGCAAGATTTGTACCGCCGCGCAAGACGTAGGGCCATGGGTGTTGAGCGAGCCCTGGATGAGATCTTGAGCTCGCTTGGTCCGGAGCTGGAACTGGAAGCTCCGAACGAGCCCGTCGGCCCGGCGGCGGAGAATCTCAACCAAGGCGTCGCTGACGATGATGTCCGTTCTAGCCGCCCGCTGCGAGAACGTGCCGAGACCGCGGCGGCAGCCGCGCGAGTCGTCTAGCGGACGCTTCCTGTATCGGCGGTGGCGAACGCGGTATGCTGACAAGTAAGGAGTTGCACCGCGAATCGATTCCGCAATGCTGAGAAGACGGACCTACAATCCAAAGCGTCGGCTTTGCACAATTGAAGTGCTTGAAGCTCGGCAACAAGCTCTGTCTTCGCGAATTCAGAGCGTACGGTACACGGGAAATCCCGAGCACAAGCGCAACCCAGGTGACTTTGGCCTCACTCCTCCGAGCGCTCCGCGGCCAGGCAAGACGCTATGCGACGAAGTAGGGGTGTACAGCCGCGCTGAAGCACTCGCCCTTTTGCTGGCAGGATTTCGGCGAGGGATGTTCAGCGAGCAAGAGCGCGACGGTTGGCCTCAGAACGTGTGGGCGGTCACTGAAAGAGGAGAGCCAGTTGAGGCACAACTGGAGGGCCATGGCAGGTACCACGGCTATCCGATGGCGGGGGCTGATCCTTTTCGAGAGAAGGTTCTTGAGGGATGGACGCGTTGATGAGTTCGGGGATGATCATCGAACTCGACTGGCTTCCCCCCTTTCAGGGTACGGCGGAAGTTCAGCGGACCTCGGCGACGCTTGAAATCCGCTTCGGATCTGAAAATGCCACGCGCTTCGAGGACGGATGGTCTCAGTCCGTTCAGCATGGCGCGCGGGTCTCCGCCTATCCACTGGCTCTATGGCTGGCATCTTCATGGTGGCGGCTCCGATGGGAGCCACTCCCTTCCCGGATACGGTTGGTCTCCGAGGGAATTGCGGCAGATGCCAATTGGCGTATGAGTCATGAACTTGCGGCAGCCGGGTATGGATTCATTTGGCCCCCACTTACTTTTGCCAGCGATGACGAGGCGATTATGGTCAGTTGCCGGCGCTCGGCTGCGCTGGGCGGTGAGCCGGTCCGATATCTCTCGGAGTTCGAGGTTTTCGTCCCAGCGTCAGACTTCGAAGGCGCGACGGACAAGTTCATGGACCTAGTGCTTCGGAGGCTCGACACCATAGGGAGAACGGACTTGCACGTCCTTTGGGGCGAGGTACTCGCGGAACGAGCGGACCCCACTCAATCGGCTGCAAGACGTCTTGAGGCACGCCTCGGATACGAGCCAGACGATGCGCCGGCAACGCTAGTGCGGCGCCTGCTGGATCTCGGGTCAGAGGCCGGCGCCGAGGCGGCCGACGAGATCGCCCCCGTCTGTTCCGGCAGCCATCCTTCAGAGATGCTCAACGAAGTGCTGGACCTCGCCTCAGGCCCAGGCGTGAGGGCAAGAGTGGCTGTCCCAGTAGACGGGCTTGTTCAGAACGGAAAGACTCCGCCGTGGCAACGGGGGCGCCGGCTCGCGAATTCTGTTCGTGAATGGCTCGCCCTTGGTACTCAGGCCCTGGACGACCGGACCCTGGCCGCTCTCTTGCAAATCGGTTCCGATCATTTGGGCGGATCTGCGAAATCGCTGCCATCCGCGCCTTTGGGGTTGGCCGTCCGCACTCAAGATCGCGGGGAATTAAAGCTGCTGTTTCGCAAAAGGAACCGGCCAGCACGCAGATTCGAGGCGGCCAGATTCATCGCCGATTATCTTTGCGCGCCGAAGGACTGCTGGCTTCCAATAACGGACACGGCGACCGCGCGACAGAAGGTCCAGCGCGCGTTTGCCGCCGAGTTTTTGTGCCCGATTGAATCGCTCCGGGCTTACCTGGGCAACGAATTCCTTCCAGAAGCATTCGAGGACGCGGCTGAGCATTTTGGGATTTCAGAGATGGCGGTCAAAAGCCATCTCGCCAACCACCACTTGATACCAAGCACTCTTGTGGACTCGCCAGCGGCGGCGTGATCGTCCAGCCCCGCAGTGGATTACAGGGCAAAGCTTCTGATGGGCAAGGAATTCGTCACTCACGACGAGTACATGCGAGACTGGAAGAAATGGGCGCGTTGACAATCGACAACAAGAAGTATGGCCGCGCATTGGCGAGAGTGCTGCCACGAGTGATCGTGACGGACGACGAGCACGAACGTCTTCTGGGCGAGGTTGAAAGCCTGATGGACAAGGGCGAGCATCGAACCGCGGAGCAGGATGCGGCTCTCGAGCTCATGGTTCGTTTGATCAAGGATTACGATGAGCAACATTATCCTCTGCCCGATCCGGGTCCGCGCGAGATGCTGGTGTACTTGATGGAGCGGCGCGGCCTGAAACAAGCAGACCTCATCCCGATCTTCAAATTCAGGGTTATGTGTCCGACGTCGTTGGCGGCTTGCGGCCCGGCGCCCCGAGCTCACGGGTGCGGCTTCGGGATTTCCTCGCTCACGATGGACGTACGGCTGCAAAACTGAGGAAGCCTGCCATGAGAAATCCGCCGCCTTACGGACGAAATGCAGCGGATGCTGTTACACAAACAGTAGCTAAGGCGAGCGAACGCTCGCCTGCGCTGGCAGGAGTGCCAGCGCGGCAGGCCGGGGGCCTGCGCCACAAATTATGACGGGCTGATGGAACTATCGCACGGCGATGCCGCGCGCCTCCAGCAGATCGCCGGTGCGCAACAACAGATTCATCAGGTTCCGCCGGTAGCCCACCGAATTCTGCACGACGCTCGACTCGGCCGTCACCAGCGCGCCCTGCGCCTGCAGGACGAAGAAGATGGTGCTGTTGCCCAACTCGTACTTCTTCTGCTCCGCCTCCATGTACTTCCTGGAGAAATCCCGCGCTGTTGCTGTGAGGAGCACCTGCGGTCCATCGGCCCCTTCAGAGATGCTCGGTATCAGGAAAAACCAGATTGCGCTGCCGTTGGCGAGACTCGTCAAGGAAGTCGTTGAGATCGCGGTAGCTCACGTGGCCGATCGTATGATGTGTCAAGTTGCCGCAACGAGCGGAGACTGTCACACGGCCAGCATGACGTAGCGAGGCAGTGTTGCTGGTGGGCCAATCGATCGACTTCCGGTGTGATGATGCTGACCACACCAGCCTCCGGCCAGATCCGGTCCAACATATCGACGAAATCCGCCCATGAAACGCCTGACCCCCCTTTGACATAGACCAGCTTCAAAGCGCGGTAGCGCATGATCTCCCTAATCCGGAGCGCGAGTTGATCCAGCGAGAGATCGGCCTCTCCGTTCAGGCTGCCTCGCCCGTTCCCAGCGGCGGTGGCGATGATGTACCTCATGTCTCCGCACAAGGAATGCATCGGCGCCGGCGGATCCGGCGCCGGGACCTTCGCAACGTCCAGAGGAAAGCCGTAGGTTGGCGGATGTTTTCGGTTCCACCCACAGGATTGACAAATGAGAAGCAAACCCAGCAGCGGAGCGAGTATGCGTGCCAAGGCCATCTTCTTCTGTAGACACCAGATCGGCGTCGATGTTCCAGCAGCAGTGTTGTGCAGCCGTGGCCGTCGCGTGTGGGCGGGCGTTGGCGGTTGGAAAGTGGGTTAGCGGAAGGTAGCCTGGTGGCCTGGAAGGCTAGGTCGTCGGGCTTCTGAATCGTAGGACACAGACTGACTTCCGGGGACGAATCCAAGCCTGACATAGCGCACGCTTCCCAGACCCCCGTTTTCCATCCAGAACGTACCATCCGCTCTGTGCTCGGGGCGGGAACATCCGTCCGTCTATCGGTTTCAATAGAATCATGCCCCTATTACGGGCCACGACATGTGCGGCCCTGTCGGCCGTTGCGTTGCTCTCGGTTGCGTGCAGTTCACCTGCCAACGTTATCCGCCCGGTTATCTACGCCCAAGACGATCAGGCCGCTTTCGCCATGAGATCTGCTCCGGTGATCCTCCTGGTCAGGATCGCGGTGCGGAGCATGACAGGTGACGTGCGGAACGTCAAGAAGCCGCCGGAGGTCGGGGGCCCGATGGTGCCAACCATACCGCTCCACCTGGCGCGCATCAACGCCGATACCTTGCTCACATTGCGAGGTCCGGTTCGAGGCACAGTCGAGTTCTATAGCTGGGTGTGGGCGTCAGGTTCGCATGGCGGCCCGCGTTTATTCCATCCGAATCCAGGAGCAATCCGAGTGGTCTTCTTACGCGACGAAGGTGGCTACCTGCATACCGTCGGCGACTACCCATCCTACGACCTTGAACTCCCGTCCCGCTGGCTGCCAGCGCTTCTGTCAGCTTGGAATTCGGGCGAGGAGAGCCGTGCCGACCCGCTCGAGCGTCTGGTCGCCCTCTGGTTTCGCGCGGAATTTGAGAGCTTGTCGGAAAGCCAGTTACGGGAGGATTTCGGGGACGACGGGCCCAAAGTGAACCACTACTGGGCTCGTGACTTGGGGGACTTGGTTCGGATTGTCGGTCCCTTCTTCGCCGTCACTCAGCTCGACGATATCTGCCGCTATTCTACTAATCCCTCGGCGCGCTTTGCGGCGTGCCTCGTGACCGGGCAGTACTTCCCAGGCCGCTGCGAGGCCTACCATCTCGCTCGAGAGGCAACTGCCGGTGGAATCGGCGGGGACTTCCTTGCGAAGGCGCTCCGAAGTTGCGAGTCGCAAGATCTTGGCCTAATCGGCGACCTTGGCCGTGGCGACCGGTGGCCTCAGGGCTTCTATGGATGGAGCCTGGCTCCGCAGCACCGGCGAGAAACCATGCGCGTTTACGCCTCCGCAATGGATCCCGGGGTCCACCGCGTCGCCTGTGAAGTGGCGGCCACTACCCCGGAGGCCCGAGATATTCCAGAGTGCCTGCCCCCTCGGGAACGTCGATAGCGCCAGATAAGCTGATCGCGTCATCGCTGCAACCGCCGCCGCTCTCCGGCTGCCGCTCGTCACTAAGGGACGGGCAGATTCGGGCGACGAACCTGGAGACCCTATCGTGAATGCGGCCGATTCGTCGATTGCACTGGATCATCAGACAAAAGGCTACTACAATCTGGTTCAACGTTCCGCGAGCGGAGTGGTAACAGCCTGCCCCGCTAACTACCGGACGGCGATGCCGCGCGCTTCCAGCAGATCGCCGGTGCGCAACAACAGGTTCATCAGGTTCCGGCGGTAGCCCACCGAATTCTGTACGACGCTCGACTCGGCCGTCACCAGCGCGCCCTGCGCCTGCAGGACGAAGAAGATGGTGCTGTTGCCCAACTCGTACTTCTTCTGCTCCGCCTCCATGTACTTCCTGGAGAAATCCCGCGCGATCACCGACAGCCGCATGGCATCTTTGCTGGATTCCACCTGGCTGACCGCGGTGAGCACGTCCAAGCGCACCTGCTGCTCGGTGGTGCGCACGGTGAGGGCGTCGCGTTTCTTGGCCACCAGCGAGTCCGCCATGTCTGCCGACGCGCGGCGATTCCTGATGGGCAGGGTCAGCGTCATGCCGAAGGAGTACATGGGATAGCCGAAGCCGAACATCTGGCTCAAGGCATTGCCGAAACCGCCCGGAATGGCGGCCTCGCCGTTACCGGGATAGAAGATGCCTCCCAAGCCCTGCGTGGTGTAGCCGGCGGTGAGCTCGAGATCGGGAAGGAGCTCGTTCCTGGACTGCGCCACGCCGAGGTCGTCGATGTCCAGATTCTGAATGGCGGATTTCAGGTCCGGCCGGACGGCCAGGCCTTTCTTGACTTCTTTCTCGGGGTCGATGGGCGGCGCGTCCACTTCGGGGCCCACGGTTTCGGTGAGGACGATGGGCAGGGTGCGGACCTGGGCGTCGAGATCGGCGCCCATCTGGCGGCGCAGGGCGTCTTCGGTCTGCTGCAGGAAGTATTGGGCCTGCGAAACATTGATCTGCGAGGTGGCATACTGCTGCTGCGGATTGAAGATATCCAGCGGCGAGAGCGCGCCCAGCTCCAGTTCACGCTGCGCGCGCTTCAGCGCCTGGTCCGCGAGGTCGCGCGCACTGTCGGCCACGCGCAGGTTTTCGCGCGCCAGCACCGCATCCCAGTAGGCGTTCTCGGCGGCGCTGACCAGTTGCAGCAGGCTGGTCTTCAGGTCGTATTCCGTCTTGCGCAGGCGGCTGGTAGCCACCATGATGGGCACCCGGTTGATATAAAGGCCGCGGTTCTTGATGAGGGGTTGGGAAATATTAACACCCAGGTTGGAAGTGAGGTTGGGATTGTAGTAGTAGTAGCCGCTATTGGTGGAAAGCTTCGAAGCGGAATAGCCGACCTGGTAATTCAGGCCGGTGGGCAGGGTCTGGCTGTAAGTGAAATTGGCGGGCTGGGTGAGCGACACCAGCGTGCTGGCGCCGGTGAGTTGGTCCGCGGATGGGGCGCGCGCCTCCGTACTGCTGAAACTGGCGGTGGCCAGCGGGTCGAAGGCGGCAAAGGCGCGGGTGATGGCGTTCTGCGCCACATCGAGGGTGAGGCGCTGAATGGCGATATCGGTGTTGTTCGCCATGACCAGCTCGAGATAGGAGCGCAGGGACAGTTCGAGCTTGCCGCCCACCACGTAGTCCGGCAGGCGCACGGGGGACTGGAGCTCCACCTTCGTGATGGGTCTGGCGAAGGTTTCGCGGAAGTAGGCTGGTTTGGGAAAGGAGGCAAGCTGGGCGAAGGCGGCGTTCGCGAAGAGCAGGGCGGACAGAAATCCGGCGAGAGAAGGGCGCAAGAGCATAGAGTATCTATGATTGGACGCTCCGGGCCTGGATTTCGCCCAGGATTTTTTGTGGCGGCTTGAAAAATCAAAACCCGATATGGGCCGCAGATGAACGCAGATAGCACAGGCAATACGGAAGTTAGCCCGAAATTATTCCACGCGGTTTGTCGATTTCGCGCGTCTCCGTTCGTTATAGGGCTGCAACACCGAACACGCAGAGGAGAAAACCAATGAAACGACACATTCTTGTTATCGCAACCGCGGTGCTGGCAGCCGCTGCGGCTCAGGCGGCTGGGCCGAAATCCGAGACTTCCGCGGGCCCGGCGGCTTATGCGCGGCTCAAATCGCTGGTGGGCGAGTGGGAAGCCGACACCGGCATGGGCAAGGTCCACGTCAGCTATGAGCTGATCGCCGGCGGCACGTCGCTGGTGGAAAGGGAATCGGGCGAAAAGATGCCCGCCATGATGACCGTCTATTACCTGGACGGCGACCGCCTGCTACTGACCCACTACTGCATGGCCGGCAATCAGCCGCGCATGCAGGCGCGCGCCTTCAATCCGGAAACGGGAGAAGTGGCTTTCGAGTTTCTGGATGCCACCAACCTGGCGCCGGGCGCCGGGCACATGCACAACGCCACGTTCCACCTGGCCGATAAAGACCATTTCAGCAGCCAGTGGGAGTTCTACGAAAACGGCCAACGCAAGATGGCCGAAACCGCGCAGTACACACGCGTACAATAGGAGAAACAATGCCAAATTATATGCTTTTGCTATACGACGATCCTTCCGGTTGGGAACGGCTCAGCCCGGAGGAAATGCAGAAAGCCACCGAGAAATTCATGGCGTGGGGGAAGAAGCCCTCCACGCGCGACGGGAAGCGGCTGGGGAATGACGCCGGCAAGGTGATGCGATCAGAGGGCGGGCAGGTGCGCACCACCGACGGTCCCTATAGCGAGACCAAGGAGGTGCTGGGCGGCTATTACACGATTGAAGCGGCCGACTACGATGAAGCCGTGCGGCTGAGCCTGGATCACCCGAGCCTGGAGTATGGCGGCACGATCGAGGTCAGGCACGTCTGGGGCACGTGACGGCATCTCCCGAAACCGGAGTGCTGCTGGAGCATTTGTTCCGGCAACAGGCGGGCCGAATGGTCGCGCATCTCACGCGGCTGCTCGGCCCGGCGCATTTGGAGGTGGCGGAAGAGACCGTGCAGGAGGCCATGCTGCGCGCGCTGCAAACGTGGCCTTACCAAGGCGTTCCGGAAAACGCGGGCGCATGGCTCTTCCGGGTGGCGCACAATATCGCGATCGACGCGGTGCGGCGCGACCGCACCCTGGGCGAAAAGACCGGCGCGCTGATAGCCGAACTGTCGCGCTCCGCCGTCGCGCCAGACGATCCCTACCTGGAAGATCAGCTTCGCGACGATGAGCTGCGCATGATTTTCATGTGCTGCCATCCGGAGATTCCACGGGACGCGCGGGTGGCATTGAGCCTGAAAACCGTGGGCGGATTCGGCGTGCGCGAGATCGCCGGGGCGTTCCTGGCCGACGATGCGGCCATCGCGCAACGCCTCGTGCGGGCCAAGCGCCAGATCCGCGAGGGGCGGCTGACGCTCGAGATACCGCGCGGGCCGGAGTTGAGGCAGCGCCTCGATTCGGTGCTGGAAGTCATCTATTTCATGTTCAACGAAGGGTACGCGGCGCACGCGGGCGAGGATCTGATTCGCCAGGATCTCTGCATGGAAGCTTTGCGGCTGGGCCGGCTGGTGGCGGCTTCTTCGATCGCGGAGCCGCGCGCGGATGCGCTGGTGGCCCTGATGGCGCTGGAGGCCGCGCGGCTACCGGCGCGCGTGGACGAATCGGGCGACCTGATCCTGCTCGAACACCAGGACCACGACCGCTGGGACCATCGTTTGATCGCGCTGGGGTTCCATTACTTCGACCGCTCCATGGCCGGCGATGAGGTTTCCGAATATCACATGCAGGCGGCCATCGCGGCGACGCACGCGCGCGCCGTCGACCCGCAATCGCGGGACTGGCCGATGATCCTCGATTTATACGACCAACTGCTGGCGCTGAACCGCTCGCCGGTGGTGGCGTTGAATCGGGCGGTGGCGGTGGCGAAGGTGCGCGGCCCGGCGGAGGCGCTGTTGGAGCTCGAGCCGCTGGAGAGGGATCCGAAGCTGCGCGATTACTATTTGCTGCTCGCGGTGCGCGGGCATCTGCTGCTGGAACTCGGGCGGCGCGCGGAAGCGGCGGGCTGTTTTCGGGCCGCTCTGGACTGCCCGTGCTCCGAACCCGAGCGGCGTTTCCTGCGCGCCAAATTGAAGGCCTGTGAGGGCCGCGCCTAGGGTATACTCGTTTAGTCGGAGATGCGATTTATATGAGCAAATATCTTGTTTTATACCGTTCGGAAGGCGCTTTGAGCGGTGTGTCGGTGGCGTAGATGTTCGCCAACTCCACGCCGGAACAACTGGCCGCGGGCATGGCGGCGTGGCAGGCCTGGTTCGCAAAGTGTGGCAGCGCGATGGTCGACCCCGGCGCGCCTTTGGACAAATCGACGACGGTGACGGGAGGCGCCGCGGCGGCCGGCAAGACCTCCATCACGGGCTCCTCCGTCATTAAGGCAGGCTCCATGGAAGAGGCCGTAGCCTTGATGAAGGAGCACCCGCATTTTCGCGCGCCAGGCGCTTCGGTGGAGATTCTGGAGTGCGTCGCCATGCCTGGGATGTGATGGGCAAGGACAAAAAACCCAATATTCCGGCCGAAAAGCTGGAGCTATACGAGAAGCTGGTGGCGACGAATCCCGGGATCGATCGGAAGGGCGCAACGGTGCCCTATACATCGCTCAATGGGAATATGTTCAGCTACCTACACGCCTCCGGCGCCATGGCGCTCAGGCTTCCCGCCGGAGAACACGAGAAGTTTCTGGCGAAGTACAAGACCAAACTCTTCGAGGCGTACGGGATCGAGCAGAAGGAGTACGTGACCGTTCCCGACGCGCTGCTGGCGAAGACCAATGAGCTGAAGCCGTACTTCAAGATGAGTTACGAGTACGCCAGGAGCCTCAAGCCCAAGCCGGGTAAGAAAAAGGGTTGATGCATAGGCCGCCGGAACTAATCAGAAGTCGTCGACCATCCAGACGTTCGACGGGCTTGCCGGGACCGAGCTCGCTTATGAGCCGGCAATGGCGAAGTAACCGTTCTCGGCTTGCACGTGTACACCTTTCCGCGCCACAGCCAGGCGTAACTTATGAAACTTACCGTCCCAACTGTGGCCGGACGGTTCGAACTCCAGGCTGTAATTGGTGCGCGCGTCGCTCTCGGCTTGGGCAATGGCCCGGCGTAAATCCGCGTTTGCGAAGGCGCGGCCGCCCGTGGCGCCGGTCAAAATCTCAAGCCCGTCGCGTTGCAAAATGTCACGGGCCAGGTTCATCCCGGGGTCGGCGCTGTACACGACGATTCCATCCTGCCGAAATCGTGTGCCAAGCTGCCGTAAGGTCGGGACGGCATCCCAGTATTGGTGGCCGAGCAGGGGAATCGTGCTGGGAATTCCATACGTGATCCACAACAGTTCTTTCGTGCCGGCGAGCGGCGCCATGCGGATGCGCATTTCGTCCAGCGCGTGGGTGGTCGCATTGAAACGCGCGGAGATGCCGACGGGGCTGTCGCGGCGGAAATCCTGCGGCCGCAGCTGAGAGGTTTTGTGCATCGCGTCGTCAAGCTCCGCGGTGATGTTTTCCACCCAATTGGCGGCGGCAGCCTTGGCATCCTGGGCAGCTTCCGCGTGGCCTAAGGGGTGGACTGCATAAAGGCTGCCGTCATCCACCAGCAGGTACAGATACAGATTGCCGGACGACGGCAGGTGCACCAGGGATCGCTTCATGAGCTCCCAAACCTCGCCGCGCGAGGAGAAACTGGAATTCAGCAGATCGAAGAGGATGACCAGCGCGCTGGGGCCGCCGGTTTGATTCAAGTGTACGGAAACGACCTTCTGCGGCGAGCCGTTATCGTAGACTTTGAAATCGGAGGCGGCCAGGTCGGGAACAGGCTGACCGGCCGAATCGACGGCGACGACGCGCAGATCGACGTCGCGGGCTGGGGGTTGCGCCTGGATGGCGGAAGCGGCGCTTAAGTACAGAACCGCGGACCATTTGAGAGATATCATGGATGAACCCTCCTGTTGAAGGTAGACGCCGCGAAGTTTGCGCGGTTACGAATCCGCGGACAGGCCGGGAGGCCTGTCCTACCTGGGATCAGAAATCGTCGATCATCCAGACGTTCGACGACGTGGTCCACTGCAGGAAAGCGAGATGTTTCCCGTCGGGCGACGGCATCCCCCACGTATTCAAGCCATCCGTGCCTTGTTCAAAAAGCACCTGCGATTCACCCGCCGCAGTCACATGCATCAGGTACGACGCATTGGCGGGGGTGAGGCTTGTCACATACCACCCCTTTCCGCCGGCGGCCCAGTTGGGCTTCGTCCCCGAAATCTTTCGGTTCAACTGCCGCACCGGCTCTTGCAGCGCCGGCTTCCTCCCTGCCTCAAACGGCCGAGAGCGAAGGATCTCGCCGCCCAGCGAAAGAAGACGTCCCTTGCATGTATGGTGTGTTATCGTTTTAAAACCTGCTTTGCCAAATTTTGTTCGGAATCAACCGAAATCCATTCACTAAGTAATGCGCAAAATCGCGGGAAGATATCGAAAGATTTTGGAATAGCATCATTTTTCTTTTCCCGGCGTCCATCTTGCGGCGGGCCCGGCGATGGGCTTGCGCCAGGAGAAAGTCTCATGACTGCGTCCCCCAGTTCTTGCGCCTCCTGTCCCACCCGGTATTCACATACAATGGCACTGAGGTGCAATTGACATGAATTACTATCGGGAGAACCAAGCCGCTTTTCTCGAAGGGCTGAAGGCGTGGCTGCGCATTCCCAGCATCAGCACGCTTTCCGAGCACAAGCCCGATATCCGGCGGGCCGCCGAGTTCGCGCTGAACGAGCTGCGCGCCGCGGGGCTGACCGGCGAACTGATCGAGGGCGAAGGCAATCCGCTGGTCTTCGCGGAGTGGACTGGCGCGCCGGGCAAACCGACGCTGCTGCTGTACGGCCACTACGATGTGCAGCCGCCCGATCCGCTGGACGAATGGAAATCGCCGCCGTTTGAGCCGGACGTGCGCGGCGAGGATATCTTCGCGCGCGGATCCTCCGACGATAAGGGCCAGACTTACATCCTGATCAAAGCCGTGGAAGGCTTGCTGAAGACCCGCGGCAAGCTGCCGGTGAACGTGAAATTCCTGATCGAAGGCGAGGAAGAGACCGGCGGCGAGCACATCGAGAGTTACGTCGGCTCGAAGCCCGCGCGGCTCGCCTCCGATGCCGCCATCATCTGCGACACGGAGATGTTCGCGCCGGAACTGCCCACCATCTGCGTGGGTTTGCGCGGCATGGTGTACGCGGAACTGCTCGTCGAAGGCGCGAACCACGATCTGCACTCGGGCGTGTATGGCGGCGCCGCGCCGAACCCGATGCAGGCGGTCGCCGAGATCATCAGCGCGTTGAAGGACCGCGACGGCCACATTCGAATTCCGGGTTTTTACGACCGGGTGGTTCCGCCCAGCCCCAAGGAACGCGAGGCGTGGGCGCGGCTGCCCTTCGACGAGCGGGAGTACACGGAAAAGGAGATGGGCGCGCGCGAACTGGTGGGCGAGCCGGGCGTTCCGCTGTTCGAGCGGTTGTGGGCGCGGCCCACGTTCGAAGTCCACGGGATCCGCGGGGGCTTCACCGGGGAAGGCGCCAAGACCGTGATCCCGGCGCGCGCGGTGGCCAAGATCAGCACGCGGCTGGTGGCCGATCAGGACCCGGCCGAGGCCGCCGAGCAACTGAAACAGGCCGTGGCCAAGGTTTGCCCGCGCGGGGTGACGGCGGAACTGAAGGTGCTGCACTCCGCGCCGCCCTCGCTGGTGAACCCCGACAACCGCTTTATCCACGCCGCGGCCGACGCCATGGCGGAGGTCTTCGGCAAGCCTACGGTGTATATTCGCTCGGGCGGGTCGATTCCGATCGTGGCGGCGTTCGAGCAGAGCCTGGGGATTCCCAGCGTGATGATGGGCTTCGGGCTGCCGGACGACAACCTGCACGCTCCCAACGAGAAGCTGTATCTGCCGAACTTTTATCGGGGGATTGAGGCGATGGCGCGCTACCTGGATTTATTGGCTGAATGAAACCCGGCGAATGGCCGGCGCGGATGCCAGGGCCGGCAAGTGGAGTACACTTGAAGGGAAACAGGTTCATCCGATATGGCAGAGAAACCCGAGAAACAAGACAAGCCCGTTAAGAAGGAAAAGAAAGATAAGAAGGACAGCAAAGCGGCGGCTGCCAGCGAGGCTCCGGTCGCGGCAGCGCCGGTTGCCGCGCCGGCCGCTGCGCCGGTGGAGAAGAAAAACACTCCGCCGAGACCGAGAATTCCCCAATTGGCGAAGAAGAATAAGTCGCGGCTGCCACGGCGCCAGAAGAAAGCTCTGCAGAAGGCCGCTAACAAATAAAACGTCGCGCTGGCTCGCGTCGGACTCCCTGTTGGCGGCCTGAGAGGCCGCTGCAGGCTGAGAGCCTGCCCCACAAGGTGGGGACGTGGCTGCCGGTGCTATAATCCCTAGAGAACTGGAGGGTGCAATCGTGAAGTTTTTTCTGGATACCGCCAACCTGGACGAGTTGAAAAAAGGCGCCAATTGGGGCGTGGTGGATGGCGTCACCACCAATCCGACGCTGATTGCCAAGGAAGGCCGGCCGCTGGAGGATCAGATCCGGCTCATCTGCGACATCGTGGACGGCGACATCAGCGCCGAAGTGGTGTCCACCGAAGCCGGCCAGATGGTGCGGGAGGGCCGCGAGTTGGCCCGTTTGCATCGGAACGTGGTGGTGAAATGCCCGCTCACCAGGGATGGCATCAAGGCCACTTCGATCCTGAGCAAGGACGGCATCCGGGTCAACGTCACGCTGTGCTTCTCGGCCGCGCAGGCGTTACTGGCCGCCAAGGCCGGCGCTTACATTGTCAGCCCGTTCGTGGGCCGGTTGGACGACATCGGCTGGACGGGGATGGACTTGATCAAGAGTATTGTCGAGATCTATAAGATTCACGGCTTCAAGACGCAGGTGCTGGCAGCCTCTATCCGATCTCCAACGCACGTAGTGGATGCCGCCGCGGCGGGCGCGCACATCGCCACCATGCCGCTGAAGGTGCTGGATATGCTGTTCAATCATCCGCTCACCGACAAGGGCCTCGAGCAGTTCCTCAAGGACTGGGCCAAGGTGTTCCAGGAAACACCGGTCGCCGGCTAACCCGCGCTTACCTTCGACAAAGTGTACACCACGGCTGACGGCATTACCCTGGCGCTGCTGGGCGTCCTGGTTTTCCTGCTTGCAGCCATTGGTGTGCGCGCGTGGCGGCGATCCCGAATCACTCCGGACGAGAAGGAACGCGAGCGCCGGGTGGGGTTGCTTGCGGGCGGCAAGAGGGCCGACGCCAACCTGTTGGACATCCAGGAGAACGTGCTGATCTATTCCTACGCGGTGCGCGGCGTGGAATACACGGCCTCGCAGGACATTTCCCGATTAAAGATGTTTCTGCCCGAGGACGTCGCTTCGCTCGGGCCCATATGCGTGAAGTACGACCCGCGAAACCCGGCCAATTCCATCGTGCTGGCGGAAGAGTGGTCCGGGCTGCGGCCGTGACCGGCGGCCGCTAGACAGAAGACAGGAGTCAGGAGTCAGGAGACAGAATGGCGGTGTTCGCGCCACGCCTGTCACACCGCGAGCGACAAGCCTGTCGCCGGCCGGTCGACTTCGCCACTCCTTCCGAAAAAACGCCAGATAGAGCAATCACTTACGGCGGCCCGCGGTGTGGCACCCGCGATGCCTTAGAAAAGGCGTGGATACGCAAATGAAGCTCGACCCAGATTCAAATGCCGCTATCAGGAGAGAACAAGAAATGACACCTTCCGTTAATCGCGCGGTTCATCGCGGACTGCCCGGCTGCCAACCGCAGCCTTCCCCCGAGCATGCGGTTTGGGGCGGCTTGCGGCGACCCGCCGAGACCTGGATTCCTGGCCGGGGCCTGCGTCTGGCCGCGCTGGTTATCTTCGTGGCATGCGGCATGGCGATGGCCGGCACCAAACTGTCCGGTGACCTGCAGCAAATGATGGGCGGCAGCGGGAGCATCGAGGTCATCGTGCAGTTCAACCGCATACCGACCAATGCCGATCTGAGTCAGTTTACCGCCAGCCAGATCGTACGGTCCTTTAAGCATGTGAAGGCTGTCCACCTGTTTCTGACACCGGCCGAGATACGGGCGCTGGAACTCAATCCGCGGGTCACTTATATGTCGCCCAATCGCGGGTTATCCGGCACTTTGGATGTGACTACCCAGACGGTGGGCGCCCCCACCGCGTGGAATTACGGGTGGAACGGCACGGGGGTGGGCGTGGCTGTAGTCGACAGCGGCATCTATCAGCATAACGACCTCCAGTCGTCCTCCGGGAGCAGTTCGCGCATCGTTTATAGCCAGAGCTTCGTCACCGGGCTGACCGGCACGGACCTCTACGGCCATGGCACGCACGTGGCCGGAATCATTGGGTCGAATGGAAAGGATTCCACAGGCGCGGGCTTTACGCGTACTTTCAACGGCGTGGCGCCCAACGTCAACCTGATCAACCTGCAGGTGCTGGATCAGAACGGGTCGGGGACCGCCAGTAATGTGATTGCGGCCATCGATGAAGCCATTAGCCTGGAGGCCAGCTATAACATCCGTGTGTTGAATCTGTCACTCGGCCAGACGGTCTATGAAAGCTATACGCTCGATCCTCTCTGCCAGGCCGCGGAAGCCGCCTGGAGCTCGGGCATCGTGGTCGTGGTGGCGGCGGGGAACAACGGCCGCAATGCCGCGGGCAGTCTGCCGCTCTATGGGACCATTACTTCGCCGGGAAACGATCCCTATGTTATCACGGTAGGCGCGACCAATACACACGGCTCGACGAACGTGGCGGGCGATACGATTGCGAGCTACAGTTCCGATGGTCCCACGGCCATCGACCATATCGCCAAGCCGGACCTGGTGGCTCCCGGCGATAATGTCGTCTCGTTGATGGCGCCGAACAATACCCTCGAGACTACCTACCCGTCGACTCTGGTCGCCAACTCCTACTATGAATCGGGTAACCCCACGGGCACATCCTCGGAGTACTTCTCCTTAAGCGGAACCAGCATGGCTACCCCGGTGGTGAGTGGCGCCGCCGCGCTTCTGATTCAGAAAACTCCATCTCTGACCCCGGATCAAGTGAAAGCCAGGCTGATGAAGACCGCCCTCAAGACCTTTTCGCTTTATAGCAGCGCGCAGGACAGGGTCTACGGTTTCACTTACAACAACATTTCGGACATCTTTACCCTCGGCGCCGGGCAAGTGAACATCGCCGCGGCTATCAACAGCTCGGATACGGTCAGCGTGCCGGCTATCTCGCCGCTGGCTGTCATGAATTCGAACGGCAAAGTGACCCTGATGTTCGCGGAGAACATTGTGTGGGGCAGCAATATCGTGTGGGGCACCAATATCGTGTGGGGCACCAATATCGTGTGGGGCACCAACATCGTGTGGGGCAGTACCGTGCTTACAGGCAGCACCTTGGGTGGCTTGTCGGTTCTCTGGGCTGGAACCGGAGCCGCCTGGATCAACCCCCTGAATATCGTCTGGGGGACGGCCACACTACCTACGTCGGCGATCGCGGCCATGGCCGCGGATGACGGCGACCAATAAGGCGCACGATTTCCGGCTCTATTTCGCATGCTCCGAGGTAGACGATGTCTGGGAATGCCAAACGTTACATCTCGCTGGTAAGTGTGTTCGGGATCGCAGCGATGGCGTATGCCTTCGTGGATCTCCCGTGGCCCCATGATCTGTTCCGATTCTGCGCGTACGTGCTGTTGTCGCTGGTGGCCGCGACTCTCAAAGTGCGGCTGCCGGGGCTCACGGGCACCATGTCTATCGGCTTCGTCTTCGTGCTGCTGGGAATCGCGGAACTCACTCCCGGGGAAACCATGCTGATGGCTTGCGCGGGCGCTCTGCTGCAATGTCTCTGGCGGGCGAAGTCCAAGCCGGCGGGTGTCCAAGTTCTTTTTAGCGTTTCGGCGGTAGCAATCAGCGTGATGTTGACGTATGAGTGCTGCACGTTTGCGCGCACCGAGTTCCATGCGCAACCCGTTGCCATGGTGTTGGCGGTGGCCACATGCGTGTATTTCATCGCCAACTCGCTGTTGGTTTCCGGCGTCCTGGCCCTGGTAAGGCGCGAACGTTTGCGGGTCATCTGGCGGCAATGCTACCGGTTGGCCTTCCCGTACTATCTGGTGGGAGGCGTGGTGGCCGGCCTGATGGCTGCCTCGAGCCGCGAATTGGGATGGAAGCCGGGGCTGTTGATTCTGCCGGTGATGGTCGTGGTGTTCCGGTTCTACGGCAGCTACATCGCGCGGCGGGAAATGCTGCCGGTCGCGACTCTCCAGGCCGAATCCTAAAAGACCGAGAAGACACTCGCGCTTCTATTGGGGTTCGCACAATAGGGTGTGCTGCTTCCAGCGTGCCGGCGCATCGCGTCAACGGTTATGTGGACGCCGTTGGGCGGGCTATTCAGCCTAATGCCGCATAGTTTTCCCACTCTCGAGCACCCGCATTGATTGTGGGGCGGTCCCCCTGGACGGCGGCCGACGCCCTCGTCGGCCCGCTGAAGCACGCAAATACCTGATCATTCGAGCAAAGAGCGCCCGTGGCGGACGCGCGGACCCGCTGTCTGGCGGGTCCAGCCGCCTCAAAAGGCGGCTGCGGCCAAGATTGGCCGCCCTCCAAGCGAGACGGACATGCAACCTGAGACCGCTGGCTCAGGGGCGCACCATCACCTTCATCGGCGAAAGCGGCGCGAGGCGACCGCAGGAGTGCGGCCTGAGAGGCCGCCGCAGGCTAAGAGCCTGCCCCACTACGGCCGGTTAGTCGCCACCTGAGTCGAAAGCGAGAGGCTTTCGACATTCCAGTAAGCAAATGGACGGATCAAGGCGGCCTTCACGTTGTGGAGCGACGGCGACACCGCAATGAGAGTGTTCTTATGCAGGAGGTACAGGAACGGCGCCTGCTCGACAGCGATCTGTTGCACGCGGTCGAAGTATCGCTTGCGCAAGGCTGGATTCGTTTCCGAGGCCTGGGCGCGCATCAGGCGATCGATTTCCGCTTCCCAAGGCGTGGCCGGCGTCTTCTGATTCGGGTTCCACTGATGATTACTCGCGGAACTGAGCCATATGTTCATCTGCAGGTTCGGATCCAGGTCCACATTCGCCGTTCCCAGGAGACAGGCTTCATATGACATGGTCCGGGTCAGCCGCTCGATCAGCGAGGCGAAGTCCAGCGTGACGACATTGAGCTTGATGCCGATCGATCCCAGATCCTGTTGGATCATGGCGGCCATCTTCTCGCGGGAAAGATTGCCCGCATTGGTGATCACCGAGAACTCCACCGGGTTGGCGAGGCGGTCGCGCAGCACGCCTCCCTTCATCTGAAAGCCATCGCGTGCCAGGCTCGCCAGGGCGGCCGCGCGGTCGAACGGCAGCGGCTTCAGGCTGGTGTTGGACCATACGCGGTTGGCCGGAGAAATCGGGCCGGCCGCGGGGCTGGCGTGTCCATGATAGACCACCCGGCAAAGATCGTCGCGATTGATGGCCTCGAGAACCGCGCGGCGGAATGCGGCGGAGCGGAACCACGCCTTCTTGAACTCCGGAAGCGGTGCGGCCGGCGCCTGGTTGAACCATAGCAGCTCCGATTCGAGCCCGGGCCCGATATCGCTGACAGAAGCCGGGGCCTGGCCGGCCAGCGTCTCGAAATTATCCGGTGCGACATTGTTGATCAGGTGCAGCTCGCCGCGGGTGAAGCGCACCATCTCCATGGCCCGGTTTTGCTGGATGGAGAGGCGGATCGCATCGAGATAGGGCAGCGCGCGGCCTTGCGCATCCCGCTTCCAGTAATGCGGGTTCTTCTTCAGGAGCACTTCGGACCCTGCCTTGTAATCCGCCACGTAAAACGGCCCCAGCACCGCACCCTCTTTTAGCGGGGACTTGGACGAGAGGATGGCCACCTGATCGAAGAGCCGCTCCATGCCGGACACCGCGGACGGAAACGCGATGCTGATGTGGTCGGCGCCCGTCACCGCGATCTGCGGCGCGCCCGGCCCGGAGCGGAACGCATCCCCGACCGGCGCGGCCAGCTTCGGATCCATCACCATGCGCATGGTCGCGGCGACATCCTCGGCGGTGAATGGCGTGCCGTCGGAGAAGCTGAGTCCGGACCGGAGTTGAAACGCGATGCGCTTGCCGTCCCGGTCTATCTTCCAGGAGGACGCCAGCTCGGGCTCCGCCTGTTGCGTGGACCTGTTTACCCGGATCAGGACGCCGCCGGTAAGATAGCGGACAACCTCCGATGGATCGTCTTCCACTAATAGCGGATTAAAAGTCTTAGGTTCGCCCTGAAGACAGAAACGCAGCTCACCGCCATACTGACCGTATAAGGGCGCGCATGCCAAAAGCAGCGCGAATAATAACGACCGCAGTCTCATCGTCCAACTCCTGTTCAGGCGCCGCTTACGCAATAGCCGCAATCTCGACAGCCGGCTGCGCGTAGACCGTCGCCCTATATTTCTTCCGAAGGTGCTTCGCCTTGTACATGCGCCTGTCCGCTTCGGCCAGCAGCTCCTCGGCGCCGGAACCGTCTTCCGGGAAGTACGCTTCGCCTATGCTCATCGCAATGCCGCCCGCGGCCGGAATTCCGGTCTCGATGGCCATCTGCCGGATCTCGGCGATACGCCCCTGGATGGACGCGCGGTCGCTCCCGGGCAGCAGGAGCACGAATTCGTCACCGCCCATGCGCGCCACATAATCGTACTCGCGGCAACGGCTGCGCAGGGCTTCCGCCACCAGCCGCAACACTTTGTTTCCTTCCAGGTGGCCAAACCGGTCGTTGACCTGCTTGAAGCCGTCCAGATCGCAGACCACCACGCACAGCGGCTCCTGGCTCCGTTTGCAGCGCGCCACCTCACCGTCCAGGCGCACAAACAGGGAACGCGCGTTAGGCAATCCGGAAAGATAGTCGGTGGTGGCCGAGTCTTCGACCTGGCGGAAGATCAAGGCGTTCTCCACGGCCAGCGACACCTTGCCGCTGATGGCCAGCAGGATGCGCAGGTGGTCGCGTGAAAACGCGCCGGTGTCCGCGCGGTAAAGCGTCATGACGCCGATCGCTCCGTTCAAGCCCTCCAACGGAACCGCCAGCGCGGATTTCAGCGTGCTGAATTTGGCCGGGTCGGCCAGATAGCCCGGTTCCACCGACGGATTGCCGTTCAAGATCGGTTTTCCATTTTCGGCCACCCAGCCGGAGAGACCTTCTCCGATGGGTATCTCGAGCGAGGCGAACAAGCGGAAATCTTCTCCGTTGACATAGCGCGGTACTAATTTCCCCTCCAGCCGCACATAGATGGCGATGGCGTCATAGGGGACGATTTTCTTCAAGCGGGCCGCGACCACGCAGAGCGTTTCGTCCAGGCTTAGGGAGCTGCCGAGGTCCTGCACTAACTCAAACAAGAGTTGCACTTCCTGGCGAGCCGCGGCGATGGAGCACAGAAAGTCGTTCTCACTGACTGGGGCGATTTGCGGCGCCAACCCTGGAAACCCGGCGTCCGCCTCCGCTCCTTTTTCGACGTGGGCGTCGGCCGGCTGTTCAGCCGTGATATCGGGAGTAGCCTGCGCCAGCCGCTCCAAATCGACAAAGTGGCGCTGCAGGACTTCGACCACAGCCGGATCGAAACTCTTGCCGGCCAGATCGGCCACCTCGCGCATGGCCTCCTCCAGACCCACCGCGCGCCGGTATTGGCGGTCGGAAGAGAGCGCGTCCAGGCAATCGACTGCCGACAGGATGCGCGCGCCAAGGGGAATCTCTTCGCCCCGCAGACCGTAAGGGTAACCGCTGCCGTCCCACTTCTCGTGATGCGCGCGCACCATCGGGGCCACGGGATACGGAAACGAGACGCGCTCCAGAATCTCCGCGCCCACCACGGGGTGGATCTTCATTTTCTCGAATTCTTCCGGAGTCAGACGGCCCGGCTTCGAGATGATGTGCTCGGGCACGGCCAGCTTTCCGATGTCGTGCAGCAGCGCGGCCGCCTTGAGGGCCTCCAGGTCCAGACCGGCGAGCCCCATTTCCTTGCCTATTTCGACGGCATAGACGCGGACCCGCCGCAGGTGTTCGTGCGTGGTATGGTCTTTGGCTTCGATGGCCAGGGCCAGAGCCTCGATGGTTCGCATATGCAGCCCGCCGATGGACTCCGCGTGGCGTCTCTGGTCTTCCAGGCGCGCCAGGTATAGCTCGTACGAACGGTAGATCAGGTAGATGACGGGCATGAGCACGATCGAGCCCTGCCAGCGCATCTGTTGGGTGAAGAGACTAACGATCCACGCCAGAGAAGCGCCCACCAGATAGAACGGAAACGACCAGAAGAAACAGTTATGCCAGGTCTCGGCGAAGCGCTTCTTCTCGGCAAGAGCGACGATCCCGGCGATGGGAAGGGTGTTCAGAAGATAATAGGCCACGCCGGTAGCGATGAGTAACAAGGGACCGATGTTGTTGAGCCGCCGCAACGGGGCGCAATGGTAGAAGGAGAATGCCAGCGCAACCGCGATGCCAGTGTTCGCCACACTGAAGAGCACCTGGATCGCCTTGAGCCGCTGTTTCGGCTTCCATAGACATTGCACTACCGTTCCCAAGCAGCCGATAATCATGGTCTCGGACGCACTCAAGTCCGCGATGCCGATAAATACAAACAAAAAACAGACGGACATGGTCCCGCGCATCCCCGGGAGGCTCACCTTCAGTCCGGCTGCCAGGCCCGACAGGATGAGATAGAAGCAAAAGCGATGAAAATTGTCGGAATAGAACTGGCTAAGGGTGGTTAGTATGACGCCCACGCCGGCGAGGCTGAATAGGGCAACGTACAGCTTCGCCTTGATATTCATATCGACAGGGATGAGGGGACGCACGGACCAGCATTGGTACGCGTCTTATATTCTTTCAGTCTCCTGAGCAGCGTGCGGCGCGAAATTCCCAACAGCCCCGCGGCCAGGTCCTGCCTGCCGCCGGATTTTTCGAGCGCCTCCCGGATGACCTGCTCTTCCAGCCCGCCCAACTGCTGTTTCAACTCGGGCTTCTCCACGGGCCGCGGCGCGGAAGGCTTCAGGTTCAGGTCCGGTGCGCCAATCTCCCAGCTCTCGGCCAGCACCGCGGCGCGGGTGATCACATTGCGCAGTTCGCGCACGTTGCCGGGCCATGCGTACTCTTCGAGCGCGTCCACCGCGTCGTCGCCCAGATCCAGCCGGGGGTCCACTTCATGCAAAAAGCGACAGGCGAGGGGTGCGATATCTTCCACCCGATCGCGCAAGGGCGGGACCAGGATACTCACCTGGTTCAACCTGTGAAAGAGGTCGCCGCGGAAGGCGCCGTCCGCGACGGCCTGCTCCAG
Organism: Bryobacterales bacterium; assembly: GCA_963707465.1. GTDB lineage: Bacteria > Acidobacteriota > Terriglobia > Bryobacterales > Bryobacteraceae > Bog-159. The sequence goes on along the minus strand of CAVPQK010000027.1, from coordinate 3,426 downwards.
ATTCTTGTTGGTGGCCGCCACGATGCGCGTATCTACGGCAACCTTGCGCGTCCCCCCCAAACGGTAGTAGGGAACGCCGTCCAGCACGCGCAGCAGCTTCACCTGCATTTTGGCGTCAAGGTCCCCGATTTCGTCGAGGAACAAAGTTCCGCCGTGGGCCAGCTCGAACATGCCTGCCTTCTGACCGTCCGCGCCGCTGAACGCGCCCTTCTCATAGCCAAACAGCTCGCTCTCCACCAGGTGATCGGGCAGCGCGCCGCAATTGACATCCACCCACGGCCGTTCGCAGCGCAGTGAGAAATTGTGCACGGCGCGCGCCACAACCTCTTTGCCCACGCCGCTTTCCCCGCCGATCAGGACCGTGGCCTTGGTGCGCGCGATCTTCTCTACCAGGCGAAAGACGGCCTTCATCGGCTCGCTTCTGGCCACCGCGCCGTCGACGATATGGCTTTCGTCCTGGGCACGCGCCGCCTTCAGATGGTCCTGGGCTTTGTCATGCGCCAGGTCCTCCTGGCTATAGCGCGGCAATGGGCGATGCAAACTGTAGCGGTCTGCGACGCCGTTGCTTAGTGTGTGTATCTTCGCGGGCATCGCCATAGAAGTAACATACGCTCTACTAGCTCTATACTCAATCAATTATCGGTCATGAAGGTACTTCCTGTACCAAGATAGTGACAAGGGTATAGACAGGATAGTATCCTTTGGAAATCGGCTGGCTATGGTTAACGGGGAGTAGACAGGCAGGTGTTAACTTCAGATAACTTGCCGTGAACGTTCCCGGCCAGCCATGGTGGAAATGGCAGATCCATTGAGCGACTCTCTTATCGACGCCGCGCCATTGCTGACCGTCCGGATTTCCGCCGGCTATCGCGCACGCGCCGAAGTGCTGCGCGGCGCCGCCTTCGAAATCGAACCTGGAGAGATGGTGGGTCTGGCCGGACAGAGCGGTTCAGGCAAGAGCACGGTGGCCCTCGCCATCATGGGTTTGCTGCACCATAAAGGAGGCGCCGTGGGCGGCCAAATCGTTTTCCGCGGCCGCGACCTGCTGCGCTCGAGCGAACGGGAAATGCGCGCCATTCGCGGCCGCGAGATTTCGCTGGTCCTGCAGAATCCGGTGTCCTCCCTGAACCCCGCTTTGCGCATCGGCACGCAATTGTCGGAGGCCTGGAAAGCCCATAACAACTCGACCAGCGCCCGCCGCGAACAGGCCATATCCGAGGCGCTGGAAGCGGTCAGCCTGGCTGTGGACACGCCCTTTCTGCGCCGGTATCCCGGCGAGTTGAGCGTGGGCCAGGCGCAGCGCGTGCTGATTGCCATGGCCATACTGCACCGGCCCGCGCTGCTGATCGCAGACGAGGCCACCAGCGCCTTGGACGCGATTACCCAATCGGAGATCCTGCGGCTGTTCGCCCGGCTCAACCGCGAGCTGTCCATGGCCATTCTATATATCTCGCACGACTTGCTATCGATTGCCTCGCTGTGCCGCCGGATGGCCATTCTGCATGAAGGCGAAATCGTGGAATTTGCGCCAGTGGAGCGCATCTTCCACCAGCCAGCGCATCCCTACACGCGCCGCCTGATCGATGCTATTCCCGTTTCGCCTCTCTCCGGCGAGCCGCGGGTGTTCGCTTGAGGCGCGTCACCATTATTTCGGGCGTCCCACTACGCCCGGCGATGCGGGCCAGTTGGGCGATCGCGGCGCGGGATTTCCGCTGCGAAGGACCGCGTTCTGCGCGACCAGCTGTCTGACAAGTTGGGTGAGCTCCGCGTTGAGCGGGGCCATTTCGCTGCGCACCGTTTGCGGCGGCGTGCCGGACTTAAATGACAGGACCAGCTCGGCCTGTGGCCGCTTTACGGCGGATATTCGCTGCAGAGTCCCGTAAATCGCTAAAGTCCGTTGAATAGCGCCTGCCGCAGCCGGCTTCACCGGCCCCTGTTGGCGCAAGGCCAGCATTGTCTCTTGCAGTTGGCGAAGGCCTTGATCATATTGGTCCATAAGCGGGAGGACCTGGCGGTCGCTTTCCTGAAGCTCCGCCAGGGTTCGTCCCTGACGACGAAGCCTGTCGATGTTGAGTCCGAGCTGGTCCAACGTACGGCTCTCCGCTCTGATTTGCTGGGCCAGAGCGTTGGCTCTGCGCTGCTTGACCACGCCGGTGTAACCCGCGAACCCCAAAGCTCCGCAACATAAGACCGCGGCCCCGGCGATCAGGGCGCGTCGAAGATACGGGTTGGTGTCGCGCATCACCACGACGGTGTCGGCCATCTGATCGCTCCACGCCTGCCGCTTGGGATCGTGCCGGGCAAACCAATAGCCCAAGAAAAGCTGCTGGCTCGCGATTCTACCCACGGTCTCCCTGAGGACGATGCGGCCGAGCGAGGGCGTGCCGGCCTGCGAATCATCATTTACAACCTGAATCCCCAGGATGTACTTTCCAATCGTGTTGTGGGTTAGCACTTGGGAAATTGTCATGTAACCAAGAAGAAACAGGGCGCCCGCCACGACCGCTTGCAAGCCGAGGAATCTGGTAGGCGCGGGATATCCGGCTAAGGCGCAAAGCATCTCAATGGCTGTAAGGACCAAGATATCCACGGCAAATGCCGCCGCGCGAAGGCCCCATCCAGCGATCCTGACGCCACCGGTAGGGTCCAGTTCAGCCGGCTCGTGGCCGGCGTCCGGGCCTGGCGCCGACGGGTCCGAAGGTCCAGGTAGCCCAAGTATAGACATAGGCGAAGCCGGGATTTTTGTTCCCGGTTTGAGCCAGTATACACCCGGCCCTCGATTTTGTTGCGGGAATTCCGTGGCGCGGACGGACCCCACTTTTCGTTCGCTACCCGCTGGAGACGGTAACTATGACCACTCCAGGTACTAACGGAGGCATCCGTTAGAACGGTGGATCGCTGTCGATGTGGGCGGTTGATCCGCAATCCGGCGATCCATCAGGTTTCGTGATGCAGTGGCAACGGGCCCGTTGCAATGCTTTTAGGGCCATCTTGCGAGACGCGTACGGCGCGGGTTTGTCCCCGGCGCATATCCAGAGCTGTATACACGCCGCAGTCTTGACAACCGACGTCTCCGTCAGGGCAAGATTGGCGAACTTCTCGATCTGATACTCCTCCGGGACTGGCGCACCCGATTGGAGCATTCCTGCAAATTTACCCTCGTTGATTTTTCCCTCGCCCCTGGTGAGAGTGATGTCCGCCACAGCATAAGCGAGCGACTTTCGAGGATCCGCGGTGTAATGGGGGTGAGCCCCGCTGAATACGCCCCGGGTACAACTGTCAATCCCGTCGCACGCGGTGCGCAGTACCCCCGAATCCCTGCGAAGCCAGAAAATCCGCCGCCCGCCCACTTTCCAAAAGCCGAGGGGCTGATTGCCGTTAAAACCCCCCGCCAGCGCGAAGTAGTACACAACCGCGGTTCCCTGC
>CAVPQK010000026.1:0-6266 GCA_963707465.1 Bryobacterales bacterium | reverse complement strand
GCTTTATCGGCCAGGGCCGGCAGGGCGGCTTCCGCGACGCCATAATCCCGTAAACGGGGGGAGATGCCCACGCGCCGGTTCAGGCCGCGAACTTGCGCGGCGATGTCGCCGCCGCCGCCGAACTGCGCTTCCAGCTCATGCAGCCGCGGCGCCACGGCCGGCCGGTTGAACTCCAGCACGAAGGGCAGCATCACGGCATTGGCCGTGCCGTGATGCATGCCGCAATCGGAAGACAGCGGGTGCGCCAGCGAGTGCGTGGCGCCCAGCCCTTTCTGAAATGCAATGGCGCCCATCATGGAAGCCATCATCATTCGGGAGCGCGCTTCCAGGTCGCGCGGATCGTCCATCACACGCGGCAGGCTCTCCCAAACCATGCGCGCGCCGGAGAGCGCGATGGCGTCGCAGATGGGCTGGTAGCCTTTGGAAATGTATGCCTCCACATTGTGCGTGAAGGCATCCATGCCGGTGCCCGCGGTCAGATGCGGCGGCAAGGCCAGGGTCAGCTCAGGGTCGGCGATGGCCAGGACCGGAATCAAGTGCGGGCTGAAGACCACGGTTTTGCGATTGGTAGCGGTAATGGTGATCACGGTGGAACGCGACACTTCGCTGCCGGTGCCCGAGGTGGTGGCGATGGCGATGTAGGGCGGCACATTCGCCGAGATACGATCGCCGCCGTCGAGCAGATCGTCGTACTCAGCCAGCGGCAGCTCGTGAGTGACTTTCAGCCGGATGGCTTTGGCGGCATCGAGGGGCGATCCACCGCCCACGCCGATAATTCCGTTGCAGCGGTTCTGCTGGTAGATGGCCAGACCGTCGAGCACATTGCGCTCGGTGGGGTTGGGTTCCACCGCGGAGAAGACCACCGCGCCGGGCGCCAGACTCGCCACCCGCGCGAAGACGGGCGTGCCCGCGAGGCCCGCATCGGTGACCAGCAGCGGACGGGACATGCCGCGCTTGCTTAACTCCTCGGGGAGGCGCTCGACCGCGCCGGCTCCAAACAGGATGGTGGTGGGGAAGCTGAAGATGGAGACAGTCACAATCACCATGAAAGCACATTCTGGTAAAATAACGCAGCGTAAGTGAGTAGGAGGAGAGCATGGCAGAAACATCCCGCCGCGGATTCTTTCGCGGCATAGGCGCCGGCGCGCTGGCCGGCTACGGCCCGATCATTCTGGGCGCGCAGAACAAATCCGGCAGCGCCAAACCGATCCTGGGCGAGGGCGACCACAAGTACGAATGCACGCACGACTGGGGCGAGTTGCCGGCCAACATCAAGTACGGCAATACGCACGGCGTGTGCGAGGATTCGCAGGCGCGCATCTACGTACATCACACCGTGAACGACGCGAGCGAAAGCCACGACTCCATGGTGGTCTTCGACCACGGGGGCAAGTTCGTGAAGTCGTGGGGGAAGGAGTTCAAGGGCGGCGCGCACGGCCTGCATATCCGGATGGAAGGCAGCACGGAGTTTCTGTACCTGTGCGACACCAAGCGCGCGCTGGTGGTGAAGACCACGCTCGATGGCGAGGAAGTCTTCACGCTGGGCTATCCCAAGGAGTCCGAATTCTACAAGCCAGGCGCGGACGGGAAGCCTATTAAGTACAGCCCGACCAATCTGGCCATCGCGCCCAATGGCGATATCTACGTGGGCGATGGGTACGGCTCCAGTTACATCAACCAATACAACAGCAAGGGCGAATTCATCCGCACGTTCGGCGGCAAAGGCAAAGAGCCGGGCCAGTTGGATTGTCCGCACGGCATCACCGTGGATCTGCGCGGGCCGCAGCCGCTGCTGCTGGTGGCGGATCGCGCCAACGCGCGCCTGCAATATTTCACCCTGGATGGCAAGCATCACAGCTTCGTCGGTGGCGTCAACCTGCCGTGCCACTTCAGCGAGCGGCATGGCGAATTTGTGATCCCGGACCTGGGCGCGCGCGTGACCCTGATCGACCGCGAGAACAAGGTGATTGAGCACCTGGGCGACGATAGCGCCGCCAAGACCTGGGGCGACCTGCGCAAACAGACGCGCGATCATTTCACGCCGGGCAAGTTTGTGTGTCCGCATGGCGCGTGCTTCGATCATGTGGGCAACATCCTGGTGGTGGAGTGGGTGGAAGTGGGGCGGGTGAGCCGGCTGCATAAGGTCGCTTGAAGATCACCGATATCAAGACCATCGTCGTGAACGCCCAGATGCGCAACTGGGTGTTCGTGAAGGTAGAGACGGACACGCCGGGCCTGGACGGGTGGGGCGAAGCGTCGCTCGAATGGAAGACGCGCGCGGTGGCCGCGGCGGTGGAAGACCTGAAACCGTTCGTGATCGGCGACGATCCCACGCGCATCGAACACCTGTATCAGAAGCTGTACCGCCAGCCGTTTTTCCGTCCGGGCGTGATCGGGCTTTCGGCGATTTCCGGCATCGAGCAGGCGTGCTGGGATATTCTGGGCAAGCAGCTTGGCGTTCCCGTATACAAGCTGCTGGGCGGCGCGGTGCGCGACAAGGTGCGCATGTATACGCACCTGGGCGGCGGCGAGATGAGCGCCGTGTACGAAAGCTTCGATGCCAGCCGCGTGATCGACCTGGCGCTGGAGGTTGTCGCACGCGGCTACACCGCGGTGAAGGTGGTGTTCGTGCCGTACTCCGAGCCGCTGATGGGCGCGCCGTACGCGAAGAAACTGGCGGCGGTGATGGGCCGGCTGCGGGAGGCGGTGGGCGACCGCGTGGATATTATGGTCGACTTCCACGGACGCACGTATCCGGCGGTGGCTATCGAATATATCAACGCGATTGCCGAATACCGTCCGTATTTCTGCGAGGAGCCGGTGCCGCCGGAGAACATCGACGCGCTGGCGGAGGTTTGCCGGGCGGTGCGCGTGCCCATCGCGACGGGCGAGCGGCTGGCGACGCGGCATCAGTTTCGGGAAGTGCTGGAGAAGCGCGCGGCGCACGTGATCCAACCGGACCTGTGCCATTGCGGCGGGCTGCTGGAGGCGAAGAAGATCGCGGCGATGGCGGAGGCGTACTACGTGGGCGTGGCGCCGCACAATCCGCTGGGGCCGATCGCCAATGCGGCGGCGCTGCACTTCGCGCTATCGACGCCGAATTTTTTGATCCAGGAAGATATGCTGGCGGATGTGCCGTGGCGGTGGGAGGTGGTGGAGAGCTCGCTGCGCACGGAGAACGGATATTGGCTGCCGGCGGATGCGCCGGGGTTGGGGGTTAAGGTGAATGAGGCGGAGGCGGCGCGGCATCCGTTTCAGCAGGAGGTTTTGCAGTCGGCGGTGTATGGGGGGGATGGGGCGGTTTTGGATTGGTGATTCGGACTGCGTTGCGCGGCGTGTCGTGATTCGATGGGTGGGCGGAGATCTGCAGAGTTCTTCCCAGTAGCAAAGAGCAGCCCAGGCCGCCCACTGTTAACTGACATCCCTTGTCCCAGGCTGCTGGCACCGCGGGACTGCATCTCTGCGACCGGGGGACCTACACGGCCGCGTGCGACGCGGACGGTGAGGGCGCCTCGACCATTCTGAGCGAAACCGGGCTGCAAGACCGAATCTCGATGGAGACGGTGCTCCCCGGAGGAGCAGATCGGAAAGCCGATTTCGCTAGTAGCGGCATCAAGACTCTGCAAGATTCCCGCGTTTTCTTGTTCCGAATCCTTCTTGGTGGCTATCGTGGTGAACGTGAAGACACCCGCGAATGGTCGATTATCTTTCAGGCACTGCAGAAGTTCTAGAGAGCGAAAGTCATCGTCTTCAAAGCTGCTCGGCCAGCTAAGAGAAACCCCGTAAAACTCCTCTAACGCGACGACGTCGTCGACGAACGTGTCGAATGCCTTCTGATCCAGCTCGCCGGGCCCGAGCTTGACCTCTTCGCCCTTGAACAGAATCGCTTCTGTCTCCAGATTGACGACTTCGATCCTTCCGCTTTTCCGCAGAGCCGCAATACCGCGCGAAAAAAGCTGGATCTTTCGAAAGTCCCTTCCGGCAAGCTCAATGTCCATCCCCATGCGTGCCGGACTGCCGTGCAGCGGGTATCGTCAGACGTAGCGCAAATGGGAGACTCTTCCTGGCACCAACAATTTCCACCTCTTCTAAGCCAACTCTAACGCCCTTAAAGTCCATAACCGGAAACACCACCTCGTCCGGAGGCGTACCAAACGCAACGCGAGCCGTCACTGTTTGGGTCGATTCTGGCAGTTTTGGAATGAGATGCAGTTCTCGATCACCGGGGTCCTGGCCGGTGACTCCATCAGCAAGAGGGAGACTGCTGCTGAAGTTCTTGAACTCGTCCGAAAGGAACTCTTGGGCTCGCCCCGTTCGCAAGGCCTCTTGAAATTTTGTAATCCCCTTCCCTACAAGCGTGCAAGAAAAGGTGGGTGGATTCGAAGACAGGACGGACGGGTCCTTGACACAGACATCGATTCTCTCGCCATCGGCCCATTGCGTTCCGATCACGCCTTGTGCGGTAGGAACCGCATCCGGACGCTCGCCCGTGATTACCCGGAATCCGTACCCTGGATATTTCGCTTCAAGCTGCTCTATTAGTCGCGAACTAGCCAGCCCAGCATCTTTTCGGGCGACGCCAATTCGAAACGCCTCCGGGCGGATAACCTCGACGCGCCTCTTGGCCACAGCCGGTATACCGATCGAAGTGTTGGTCGCGCACTTGTCCGCCTGTATGGGTGCGTACCTCAGCATGTCTTCGCCCGTGACGCCGTGCCAGACAGGAAGGATAACTTTTTGGCCGCTCATCTCTCTTGCGAAGAGAGCGTTCAACTCTGCGGGAGGCCAGTTTTTTCCGAAGAAAGCGTGACTAAACACGACTACCCCAAACCGCGATTGCGCGAGTCCTGCTTCAATTGATGCCCTCAAGCTATCCCCCACCCGAAGTGTTAGCTCGTCGAACCAGATATTCAGGCCGTACTTTCGCAGTTCTGCTACAAGGGGCCGCACAACATCCTCCTTGTCCTCGGAGGTGTGGGAAACAAAGACGTCGTACTGAAAAACTGTCATTTGGGTACCATCTGCCAAAACAGGCGACGCGCCGCGTCACCCCGTTTGGCCTCCTCAACAGCCTACCGCGCCTCTTTCGGCCCTTCATTTCCAAGCCTAAAGGCGTAGGCCTGTGTCAAGCGGGGTTGGGGGTGCGTCGCGCGCCCATGGCCCGGCAGGTTACGCGCGCTTTGCTTCGCGGCGGATCCCCTCGGCGATCCACATCCTAAGTTGCGTCTGGTAGCCTACCGATTTCGCGGCCGCGATGTGCTTCGCAGCGGCAATCTGTTCGGGGGCCAGACGCAATGAAATCGGAGACTTTGCGCTTGCGTGGCGGTCGCGAATCTTCCCGGCTAACGCGGGCGCCAGCTTGACCTGAGCGGCCTCGGGCAACCGATCCCACACGCTCGCAACAGAATGGCCCTCGAAATACTCAGCGGCATCCTGGTTGGATTGAAATTTAGGAAGCGGAGACTTTGCGGGGGGAAGTTTCTTCTTCATCGGTCTACCTATTTGCGGCGAAGTAGCCGCCGCTCGTTTGCCTCCATGTCGCGGGCTGTGATCACCCTCACAAGTCCGCCGGATAACCGCTGGAACACGACGAATGCCAAGCGGCCGTCCAGCGTTTCGCCTAACGCGATGTATCGCTGCTGGCGTGCTCGCCTGACTTTGTGGTTGCCGGCGAAGACCTCCTCCACCTCTTCCGGGGTGAACCCGTGCCTCTCGATGTGGAAGATGTTGTCGTCATCCCACTCGAACCCGGAAACAACCACACCCATATCATATTGTATTGTATATACGAAACGCTACTGCGGGAGGCGGTGGGCGACGGCGTGGATATCATGGTCGATTTTCACGGACGCACTTATCCGGCGGTGGCGATCGAGTACATCAACGCGATTGCGGAGTTTCAGCCGTATTTCTGCGAGGAGCCGGTGCCGCCGGAGAACATCGACGCGCTGGCGGAGGTGTGCCGGGCGGTGCGCGTGCCCATTGCCACGGGCGAGCGGCTGGCGACACGGCACCAGTTCCGGGAAGTGCTGGAGAAGCGCGCGGCGCACGTGATCCAACCGGACCTGTGCCATTGCGGCGGGCTGCTGGAGGCGAAGAAAATCGCGGCGATGGCGGAGGCGTATTACGTGGGCGTGGCGCCGCACAATCCGCTGGGGCCGATCGCCAATGCGGCGGCGCTGCATTTTGCGCTATCGACGCCGAATTTTCTGATCCAGGAAGATATGCTGGCGGATGTGCCGTGGCGGTGGGAGGTGGTGGAGTGC
>CAVPQK010000025.1:0-8409 GCA_963707465.1 Bryobacterales bacterium | reverse complement strand
CAGCAGGGCAGGATTGCCAACGGGGAGCAGTTTAAGCGTCTTGAAGGCACAGCCCACCTTTTGGGAGTTCAAGAACTTTCAAGTTAGGATGCCCTGCTACTTCTTGCCCGGCAACTTGGTGGTAATCACTCATGGATTCCGAAAGAAGGGCGACCGCATACCCCCCTCCGAGATTAAGCGGGCAGAATGCATCAGAGCTGAGGACGCTGCATATTTCAATTTGGGAGCTAAGAAAAGATGCTATTGAATGATCATTTCCAAGACTTCGTGGCCGACCCGGAGCGCCGGAGAATTTATGAGCGGGAGGCCCTCGCGTTCGATGCCTCGGAGTTGATTTCGGAACTGATGGAGAAGCAGGATGTCAGCAAGAGCAAGCTCGCCCATTTGGCTGGGACGTCTAAATCTCATGTCACGCAACTCTTGAGTGGTTCCCGCAACATGACGATGCACACTCTCGCAGATCTGGCGTTTGTGCTGGGGCACAAGGTTGAGATTAAAGCTGCACCCCTGAGTGCCGCGGCTTGCTGGTTTAATGACTACGAGCGCAACGCATACATGCAGGGATGGGAAGTCCACGTTGGCGGACCCGTTTATAAGCCTAAGAACATGGCTGGTAAGAGCCTCCCCGCGTTGCAGGCGCCAGCTCTTGATGATTGTCTCAGTCCAGTTGCGTAAGATGTCAATCCATATCGAGCAAGACAAAGAGCAAAGCCGGCTGGCCTTCGCGCTCCAGAGCAGGGCCGATATTGATGCGATTCGACTCACGGAATCCAGCGTTGTTTGTAAGTTCGGTTTGGCGGAAGCGCCATTTCCGCTTATGTTCATACTGATGCACCACGCCGAGAGCGCCAAGATCTCAGGGGGCCGGATGACTATTCCGATCAACTTTGGGTTCAAAGCCGTCACTGAAGACGAGAAGACGGAGGTTATCGCTGTAACTTGTAGGCTAGAGGTCGACTATGATCTCGTTGAAGGATATGAACCCGAGCCCGATCAAGTGGAGGCTTTTAAGCAAGGCAACGCAATTTTCAACTGTTGGACATATTTTCGAGAGTATGTCCAGAGTACAGTAGCTCGCATGAATTTTCCGCCGGTCACGTTACCGTTTCTACGTTTGGTCCCGAAGGCGCCTCCTGCAATAGACTCAACCGCGGAAACAGAGCTTGTTGGAGGGAAGCCGGCAGTAGCCGCGCCCAAAGCCCAACGGGCGATTGGCGATCAGCCCAAGCGGAGGCACCCTAAGGAATAATACTCATGCTGGATCTAGCCCGCGGCTCCCAGAGCGTGCCGAAGTCGTGGGCCTAAACAGCAAGACCCGATCCGTTAGCCTTGGAAACTGAGCGGATCGGGCCGTGGCAAGCACCCCCAAGACATGGAGGGCGCAACTCGTTGGTCCGCACAAACAACTCAAAGAGCGATTTGGACGGGGCGACGGGGACTCCCCGCCCTCCTAGCATAACAGAAAGGAGGAATAGGTATGCCGCGCAAAGCTCCATGGCATTCGGTCAAACCGAATGTGCACAACGTCTACCATGACAACACGCTCTGCACCGAAGGCAACAATATCGAGACGTACTACCTTCGGCAAGGCACCGGCGGCAGGCCGCTCTGCCACCATTGCGCGCGCCTTGACAACGAAGGCCGCTAAGAACCGTTAACGATCCAACCCTCACCGGCTCGTGTTTGTGAACGTCAGTTCCCACCACGGGCCGGTGGGCTCATTATCCAGTACAGGCCAAACGCGCCTTAAGCCCGCCACTGAAAGTCCGGCACTCATCGCCACCGCAAGCGCCCTGAATCCTTCCGACGGTTGCCCATGGAACCGGACGGTTGGTTCAAGGTAGGCATGGCCAGGTCCGCCCTCGCAGGATTCGAACGTTTCCACGCCGGCGGCGCGCAGGGCCCTCACCGCGGCTTCAATGCCGGCATCTAGTCGGGAACTGAAAATCTCTTCCATAAGGGAGATCTTATATCAATCCGAGGCAGTCAAAGCTGGACTACGCCGCATCCACGGGTTTCACGAGCTTGAGCTTCTTAGCCCGTTTGGCCGCTTTTGTGCGCTTCTCCTGAATCCGGCGCGTAAGTTCCTCCTGCCGCCTCAATTGGACAACCGTGTACTCTTCGGTCATCTTCGTATTCGCGTGGCCGGCGATCTTGGAGGTCTCGATGGACGACCCGCCTACTTCCTGCCGCCAAGTGATGTTGGCACGCCGGAGCGAGTGGGGGCCGAATCCTGGGAAGTTGCATTCCTCGGCCGCCGCAGCCAACTTGAGCGCCTTGCGCACACCGGAGTCCCACCGCGGCTTCGCCGGGTCATCTGCTTGCGGGAACACCCAATCTTCTGGACCCTTCCGCGACAATCTGCCAATCCACGATCTGTACCGCTCGCACAGCCCGCCGAGGGCCAGCGTGCGCCTGCTCTTTTCCGTTTTCGGCTCATCGATATCGCCGCGCCAGTTGCGCTGTTCGATCCGCACACTACTGCTTTCCAGATTGATGTGCTTGATTTTTAGGCCCGTCACCTCCGAGATCCGGGCGCCGGTGTCGAGAAAAGTCTCGTTGATGAGTAAATCCGGTTCCGCGAGGCGCGCCAGCACAGCCGCAGTCTGATCTTCGTCGAGGATGCGCTTCTCCCGGACCTCCCACTTCTTGGGCAGCTTCACGCGCTGCATCGGGTTGGCGAACGATTCCGGGATGATCTCCCACTCCTGCGCCTTGGTGACGATCCCGCTGATGATGTTCCGCAGGTCCGCCATCATGTACCAGGACTCGCACGTTTCGTGGAGCCAGTCGATGACGTCCTTCGCGCGGAACTCCGCAAGCCGCGTGTCCTTCCAGCGGGGCAGGATGTGATTCTCCAGATGGTTGAGGTACTTCGCCCGAGTGGATGCCGCGACGAGGGATTTGCCGCCTACTCTGCACTCGACGAAGTCTTTTCGCCACATCTCCGCGAGCCTTCCGAATATGATCGCGCCGACTTCAGGCTTCGATGCCCTCTTTTCTGCTGGGGCCGCCGCCTCTGACCGCGTGGGTGCGGCGTTGAGGCCAGCGAGGAATTTATTGCGCTCGCCCTCGGCCTGCTTCTTTGTAATCGCGTTCGGCCCCGTGCTCGGTCCGACGATGTGACGCTTCCGGATGGTCTTGATCGTGCCTTCCGGGAGAATCTCGTCGTGCCAGTAGCGGAAGAACCAGTATGGCGATCCGCGCTCCCGGCACTCGTTGACCTTCGGCGACTGCACTCTCTCTTTCAAATGGGTGCCTCCTGTCAGAAACAGGAGGGTACCTTGACCCAGGACCATAAGCAAGTTACGTATTTTCAATTACATAGTGACAGCCGTTGCCGTCGCCATTTGGCAAATGTAAAGCGTCTCCCGTGCCCTGGTTGCGCCAACGTAGAACAGCCGAATCACCGAATCGCGGGCCGTGCCGGCGCGCCGATACTGCGCATCGCCGGCGTTGCTCAGGTCGGGGAAGAGATAGACCACGTCGGCTTCCGCTCCTTTGAGCGAGTGGATCGTCCCGACCACGACCCTGGGCGTGTCTACGAGCGCACGGGGTCCGTGGGCGGCAGCAACGTTCGCGGCAAACTCGATGCGCCCGCGGAAGTCGGCGGTGACGAGCCGGCGCCACCAGTTGAGCAACGCCCGACAGTCTCCGCCGCACGCTTCCATGAGCGATTTGAGCGGGCCCGCCTCGAAGATCTCATTGAACCGGTCTATTTGGATGACCTGCGCCTGATCGTACTGCCGGAGCTTCTCCCGCATTCCACTCTTCAACACTTGCTTCGAAGCCAGGCAGTCCGCCCACAGCGCCAGGTCACCGTACGTCCAGGGACGGTGAACGTCGCCAAAGTCGGGGTGCGCCGCGAGCAACGCGATGATGCGGGAGGCGCTCGATCCCTTGCTTCCACTCCGCAGCGGATTCCAGAAGCCGTTGGACTTCCGGTAGGGATTGTGGAACGGGATGCTGCGCTTTCTCAATGCCGCCACTACAGGATGCAGCATGTAAGAGCACGCCGCCAGGAACATCACGGTCTTGCCCCGCTTCAGGTGATCCTCGACGCTCTTGAGGATGAAATATTCCGGGGCCTTATACGTCCCCGCCGAGAGCCGATGAACCGCGCCGGCCTCCGGCCGCGGCAGGTACACCTTCTCCTGGCGCCTCGTAACCTGCCGGATCAGGCTCTCCGCCACCCGATGTACTGCTGCGGGCAGGCGATACGACTCCTTCAGGATGATCTTGTGGCTTTCCGGTATATCGGGATCGAGGATCGCATCCGGCGAGGCCCCCGCGAACCCATAGATGCATTGATCATCATCTCCAGCGAGGATGAAGTAATTGGCCCGCTCACCCCATTTCCGTATCAGGGTGAGCTGCATCCGGTTCAAATCCTGCGCCTCGTCCGCGAAGATCACGGCTGGAGCCTTCGGCGCGTACGGCACATCGTGAAGGCACCGTTCGATGAGATCGGTGAAGTCCAAGAGACCCAACACCTGCTTGTAGCGGGCCCACTTCGCCTCAAACTGGCGTAACGCGAGTGGCCAGTCCTTTTGCGGGATCATCATCCCGCGATAGCGGCTCAACTGCTGCAAGAGCGGGTCGCCGTCCTTGACCAGTCCACCGTCTTCTTCGGCAGCGGTCGCCTCGCCGCTGAGCTTGGTGTGTTTTTGGGCAGCCGTGAGCGCCAGACGCGGATTCTGGCGGTTCCACTCTTCCACGTGCGGATTCCGGCGAAGGAAATCGCTCATTCCGATCTGATGTCGATCAAGATTGAAGCATCGTTTCGCTGGACAGTTATATGTTGACTGATTGATCGCCTTGAGTCAAGTAAAGGTGTCCTGGCGGCGACCGGGCCGTCGCTGGACCGCGCCTCGGGCGGGGGCGTTTTTTGGTTTTCCTTTCATAGGAGGTTTTTTTGTTTTGATGTTGGCGCTCTCCAGGCTGCCGCGGGCCGACCAACGGGAGGCCGGTCTCCGTCGCACGCAGACGTTGTCTCGGCGGCGAGCATGGTTGGCGTTGGAGTGGGAGTTGAGCCTTGGCGGTCACTTGCCATCCTCCTCGGCCGGTTTGCGGCCGCGCTTCTTGCGGATCGATTCTCCGTCGAGGTCCATGCGGTGCGCGTTGTGCACCAGGCGGTCCATGATGCTGTCGGCAATGCTGGGATCGCCGATCTGTTCATGCCAATGCGCCACAGGCACCTGGCTGGTGAGAACCGTCGAACGGCGTTGATAGCGGTCATCGCAGATTTCCAAAAAGTCGCGCCGCTCACTGTCCTTCATCGGCGCCATGGCGAAGTCGTCGAGTACCAGCACATCGGTGCGCGCCAGTTTCGCTAGCACCGAACCAATGCTGCCATCGGCGCGGGCCACGGCCAAGTCGCGGAACAGTTCCGCCATTCTTTTATGGACAGCAAAGAATCCATCGCGGCAAGCCTTATGGGCCAGTGCGCAGGCCAGCCAGCTTTTGCCGATTCCAGTCGGGCCGATTAGCAGCAGGTTCTGATGCTGCCGGACCCAATCGCTGGAGGCCAGCGTGCGCATGAGCCGGCGGTCCAAGCCGCGGGGATGCTGGTAGTCGATGTCCTCGATCAAGCCACGCTCCTTGAACTTGGCCAACTGCAGCCGTCGGGTCAAAGCGCGGTTCTCCTTCCAAGTCCACTGGCAGTCCACCAGCAAGCCGAACCGCTCTTCGAAGCTCAACTGGCTGGAATCGGCGTTCTCATATTGTTCACGGAAGGCTTGGGCCATGCCGTGCAACTTCATGGCCTGCAGTCTCTCCATCGTCGGTTGATTCAACATGTTGATCTCCTGGTTGGGGTGATTGCTTTACTGCAACAACGAACTAGGCGGCGGATCGTAATACGTGGCGCCGCGAATGTTGTCGTGCTTGGGGCCCGGCTTTTCGACTTCCAGTTCGAGTTCGGTTTGCCGGTCGAGCGAGCGCTTTAGAATCGATTTCAGGCTCTGGTAGGAATGCGCGTGCAGCAGCAGGGCGCGTTGGCTGGCCGCCTCCAGGCGTACCGCGGTATAAGTCTTGGCCAAGCCCATGATGCCCAGGCAAGCGCGGTACCCCATCTCCGGATGCGGCTTGCTCTCCAGGATGATCCGCACCAGTTCCGCGGTCGCCGGGCCTACGTTCGCCGCCCAGTGGATCAGCCGCGACGGCGTCCACTCCAAGTGGGCTTGATGGCTCTTGGGACGATGGTCGTGAAGCGTGGTCGCCGCATGGGCCACCAACCCGCGGCGATGGGAGGCGACGCGCACGCCATGATAGAAGATCTCGACAGTGGCCGCCGTGTAGCGCGCTTCCAGTTCCTCGCCTACCAGCTGATACGGAACGCTGTAATAATGTCGCTCGATCTCGACGTGATAGTCGATGTTCGGACGGACCTTCTTCCACTGAGCCAGGATGTAGCGTTCCACGGGCAAGGGCCGCAAGGCGGGCTGGTCCAGTTGTTCGAACAGGCTGGCTCGGCAGGCATCCCGGCGTTTGCGGAAAGGCCGTCGGTTCAATCGATCCAGCAACGGCGCGATGGCTTCGTTGAGGTCTGCCAGCGCGAAGAACTTGGTGTGACGCAGCGCCGCTACAATCCAGCGCTGGGCTATTTGCACGCCGGCCTCGACCTTCGCCTTATCTCTGGGCTTGTAGGGACGCGCCGGAAGAACGGCCAACCCATAGTGTTCGGCCATCTCGCGATAGGTTGGATTTAAATCCGGCTCGTAGCGGCAGGGATGCTTCACCCCAGTCTTGACGTTGTCCGGGATGACGGCTTCGGGTACGCCACCCAGGAACTCCAGGGCGCGCACGTGGGAGCCAATCCAGCAGGACAGTTCCTGGCTTTGGGTGGCTTCGGCAAACGTGTAGCTGCTCGCGCCGAGAACGGCAACGAAGATCGCAGCCTGGTAAACGACCTCGCCAGTCTGCCGGTCGTGCATCGGGATTTTGGCGCCGGCATAGTCCACAAACATCTTTTCGCCCGCGCGGTGGTCGTGCCGCAAGACCACATCGAGCCTACGCGCCCAGCCGTGATACAACTCGCAGAACCGGCTGTAGCTGTACCCGTCCGCCGCATTCCCTTCGCGATACTCCTCCCACAGCAGTTGCAGGGTGAGGTTGCGGTGGGTTTGCAGTTGTTTGCGGATGGCGGGGAAGTCCGGCAGGGCGGCTTGGCGGGCCGGCGCGCCAGGACGAGGCTTCCTGGAAAGAGCCTCTTCTAACTGCTGCTCATTCCATTCAGCGGGCAGCGGCCAACTCACGCCAGCCTGCGCCGCAGCCTTCAGGTACTCATGGACAGTGCTTTGCGCAATCGCGCAGCTACCCGCGATCTGCCGTTGTTTGAGCCCCATGGAATGGAGCCGGAGAACTTCCTTGAACTTCCGCATACTGAGCCTTTCTTGCGGCAATAGACTACCTCCACTTCCAGTGAAGGGCTTTTGCCGCGCCACTTGCCCAGCGCGTTTAAGGTTTCTTAATAAAACCGTTACGACATGTCGATCACCATTCCGAAGCGGTCGCGATTTGTGATCGGCATCGCGTCGGAATCGTGATCGGCATCACTTCGTAATCTTGATCGACATCGTTTCGGAATCCTGATCGCCATCGTCCGGAATCCACATTATGCCGGTAAGATCTACCAGGGGATCCACGAGCCACTGATTGACCGCTTGACTTGGGAACGCGTGCAGCAGATCCTCGATGGCCGGCACGAGAAGAAACACCGCAAAGTCACGCATGATTTTGCCTTTTCCGGCATGATTGGCTGTGGGCACTGCGGTTGCTCCCTGGTGGGGGAAATGAAGAAGGCGCGTTACGTTTACTATCACTGCACCGGATATCGCGGCAAGTGTCCGGAACCGTACGCGCGCGAAGAAACGCTGGAAAAGCAATTCGCCGCCGGGTTGCGCCAACTCGTTATCCCAGGCCCGATCCTGGAATGGCTGAAGCAGGAATTGGTGGCCAGCGACGTGACTGAACGGTCCGCCCGTGAGCAGGCGCAGCGGCGCGATCAAGCAGAGTCGGAACGACTTCAAAAGCGCCTTGATGTGCTGTATGACGATCGACTGGATGGGCGCATCGACGCGAGCATGTATGATCAGAAAGCCGCGGAGACTCGCGAGCAGCAGGAACAAGTCCGCCGTCGTGTCAGCGACCGCCAATCCGCTACGCTGCCGCCTAAGGGTCAAGCCGTTGACCTGCTGGCGCTCACGAGTAAAGCTGCCGATCTATTTGTGGAACAACCGGGGGCAGAGCAACGGAAACTCCTGCGCCTAGTCCTTGAAAATGCCACTTGGAAGGAGGGCGAGTTGCGGATGTGCTTCCGAGAGCCGTTTTCGCAATTGCGACTTTCGAACCACGCAACTCAAACAAATAACAGCAACTTAGACACCCAGGAAGACAATTTTGATATCT
>CAVPQK010000024.1:0-1291322 GCA_963707465.1 Bryobacterales bacterium | reverse complement strand
CAGCGGTTGACGGCCATCCGCTCTTTCTTCCACTATGCCGCTTACGAAGAACCATCCCGCGCCGCTCAAATCCAACGCGTACTGGCTATACCGGGGAAACGTCACACACGCACACTGGTGCACTTCCTGGACCGCACCGAAATTGACGCCTTACTTGCGGCTCCTGACCAGAAGACTTGGTTGGGCCGCCGCGATCACGCCTTTCTGCTGGTGGCCGTCCAAACCGGATTGCGCTTGTCGGAGTTGACCGGCTTGCAACGAGCCGACGTGGCTTTGGGCAGGGGCGCACACGTCCGCTGCGTAGGCAAAGGTCGCAAAGAACGATGTACGCCCCTTGCCAAGACCGCCGTGGCGGTTCTGAAGGGATGGCTACGGGAACCGCCCAAGCACCGCAGTGAAGTGCTTTTCCCCACTGGGCGTGGCGGCCGCCTCAGCCCAGACAGTGTCTCGGACATGCTGGCGAAGCACGTCGCCGTCGCTTGCAAGTCGTGCTCGTCACTGCGAAAAAAGCATGTCACTCCGCACGTGCTCAGACATTCGATGGCCATGGGGCTGTTGCAGGCGGGCGTGGATCGAGCGGTCATTGCTCTTTGGCTGGGCCACGAATCTGTGGAGACCACGCAGATCTACCTTGAAGCCAACCTCGCAATGAAGGAGGAGATTCTGGCAAAGGCCACGCCGCCCGGCGGCAAGCCCGGTCGATACAGGCCCGGTGACGGACTGCTCGCGTTCCTCCAAAATCTATGACCAAGACTATGCCGGATCATTCCACGAGTGGGCGCGCTCCGCCCCAGCATTGACAGGCCTTTGGCCCACACAGACCTCATTCACCCGGAATAGTCCGGAACCCGGCATAGTGGCGGAGCACGTGGGGCGATACGCGCTTGTCAGCCAACGATGGACAGGCTTTTTGTGCCAAGCCAACATATTTACTGACCAGACGCTGGACGGCATCGGCGCTGAGCCGAGATCCCCGCACACTGGGAAACAGGAACTTGGCGCCGGTTAGCTCTTGCTCGCGTATCCACGCCCTCAGCACATTCACCGTGGATTTTGCCAAGGGAGTGCAACGTTCTTTGCGCCCTTTTCCTTCACAGTGAATATGCGCTCCCGCACCAAGGCTGACGTCCTGTTGTCGAATCGATGTGACCTCCGAAAGTCTGAGGCCGGTCTGCACGACTGTCAACAGAAGGGCATGATCGCGCCGCCCTAACCTCGCTCCACGGTCGGGAACGGCGAGTAACGCATCCACCTCAGCCCGGGTGAGGAAGCCCACGAGTGGACGTGGCTGCCGCTTGTTGGGAATTGCCAGCACGCGTTGGATCAAGCCAGAATGCTGCGGTGCCTCCAATGCAGCATAGCGAAAGAACGACCGGATCGCAGTCAGTCGAAGGTTGCGACTCCGGGCACTATTCGCGCGAGCGCTTTCCAGATCATCAAGGAACACTCCCAAAAACGGCGCATTCAAGTCTTCCAAGGTGAGCGCAGACGGGGCCTTCCCCAGATTCTTCTTTGCAAATTGTAGCAGCAGACGAAACGTGTCCCGGTAAGAGGGGATGGTATGGGGGCTGACTCTACGCTGGGCGATCAGGCGTTGTGTGAAAAAGGACTCCAACAGAGACGGGAAGCTGGTGGCATTTTTCATTCGAAACCCTCCCAGCGCTTCTCGAATCGTTCTCCTACTGCCGCCATCAATTCTGGAGTGCCGGTCACATACCAGTAGGTATCCGTGACATGGCTGTGACCAATGTACGTGGACAGGACGGGCAAACGCTGCTTGACGTCCTCCCCGTTTCGATGCCAGTTCAGCAATGTTTGGACTGCGAAACGATGTCGAAAATCATGCAGGCGGGGCCCCCGGCTGGCCGAGACGCCGCGGATGCCGACTTGCCGGGACAAGGTGTAAAACGTGCGCCGAACCTGGGCTTCATCCAACCGTCCATTCCGACGGGAGGGGAAAAAATATGTCGCATTCTGCTTGGCGAAGATACGTGCCCGGCGCTCTGCGTAGTCGGAGAGCACCTTCAAAGTCGAGCTGTGGAGAGGAATTAATCGAGCCTTGCCGAACTTGGTTTTGCGGATCGACAGGACGCCTTCGGACCAATCTACATCGTCAGGTCTCAAGTTGAGCGCCTCACTGATGCGCAGGCCTGCTACTGCCAGAAGCCCGAGCAGGCAGTAATACGTCCGAGGTTGTAGGCAGTGGGTGGCGGGCATGCTCCTGGCCGCTTTTAGCAGTTGGTTGATCTCTTCTTCCGAATAAAGATATGGTTTCGGACGTCGGCGACGTGAGGAGAGCATCCCCTCTGGCGGGACCTCGGTCGTCGGATCTGTGGCGCTCCAGTACCGCGCGAACCCGCGCACAACGCTCAACCGAGCGCCCACTGCGATGGCTGAAGATGCTGAGGTTGGGTGGCCCACCGCAAGGCGAGATGGGAAGTAATGCTTGGTTCGTCCTCCTTTTCCAGAAACGATGCGAATTCCTCCAATAAACGCTGGTGAATCTTCAATTTGAATCCCAAGCCACGCCGCAAAGCAACGTAGGCTTGGGCAGCTTCGCGCAGACTCTTCATTGCGCACCTCCTGGCCAGGGAAGCGCCAAGGTGCGTAGCGCGGTCAGGTCCACTTTGGCATAGATCGCGGTCGTGTTGGGGCTCTGATGTCGCAGCAACTCACCGATTTCGTCGAGCGAAGCCCCTTGGCGGAGCAGGTCCGTCGCCAGGGTATGACGGCAATCATGAGGCGCAATCCCCGCAACGCCGGCAGCCTTGGCATACGGCCTGAGCATCTGCCACACTACTTTTTCACTGAGCACGTCGCCACGCACTTGGTCGCCGCGAATGACGGGGCGGAACACGTACCCCTCCACGACGCTGGCGGGGGCCGTCCAGGCGTCGATGGCCACCTTGACCCAGACCGGCATTGGGATAGTGCGCACACGCCCGTGCTTTCCGTGGAGATCGACGATGCACCATCGGCCATCGCGCTGCTGTATGTGGGCCATAGTAAGCGCCGCCACTTCGGACCGCCGCCGGGCGCAGCCGAGAAGCACGGCGATGATGGCGCGGTCGCGCAGGCCCTTCAAGGTCGTGATATCCGGCGCGTTCAGGAGCGTTTGCGCTTGTTTAAGCGACAGCCAGTTTCCGGCACGCACGCCGATGGACTTGGCGCTCTTCACGCGCTGGATGCCCGCCGCCAGTTCCGGCGCGAGCAGGCCATTGTCCGTTGCCTCCACGGCCAGCTTGCGGATGGCCGACATGCGGACGATGATCGACGACGACCCCCAGCCCGCGTTCCTCCAGGGTTACGCGCCACGCGCTCACGGTGGCCTTGGTGAAGCCCGGCCGCGGTTCCTGGGCGTACCAGCCGAAGAATTCGTTTAGCGCCATCAGGTAAACGCGCTTCGTGATCGGAGACGAAACGCTGTCCAGGACCAGGCGCGTCAATCGCTGCCATTCCGTCGCTTTCTCAACAACCGTTAACTCATTCATTCTGTGCCTCTTATTTGGTAATATCGGTAGCCTGACGACGTTACCTCAGGACAGCGAGGACAGCAAGCGAAAGCTGGTCGCGAAGTTCTACCCAGAGTGGCTATAGTGGGCAGAAGGTTGGTGTGATAAGCTAAAGCCGAGTGGGGGAGACACGAGTTTAGGCGCGTCTCCTGGCCGCACGCTTCGTAAGGCAATCGGAGCGAGACGCATAAATGAAGCCGATCTCAGATCCCGAGATGCTTCTGGCCACAATGGCCCGAGAAGGAACCACTGTTCCCTACCGTAAAGGACAGGTGCTCTTCTCGCAGGGCGATCCAGCGGATGCCATCTTTTCGATCCAGAAAGGCAAAGTCAAGCTCACCGTCCTCTCCAAACACAACAAGGAAGCGGTCATTGCGATTTTGACCGCTGGTGACTTTGTGGGCGAGGCGTGCTTGGTGGGCCAGCAGGGCGTACGCATGGCCACTGCATGCGCCATGACCGACAGTTCGATTGTGCGGCTGGCGAAGCCGGCCATGATGCGTCTTCTCCGCGACGACAGCACTTTTTCCAGTCTGGTCCTGTCCTATGTGCTGGCCCGAAACATTCGGATTGAGGAGGATCTGGTAGATCAGCTCTTCAATTCCAGTGAGAAGCGGCTAGCACGGATACTTCTGCTGCTGGCCAATTTCGGAAAAGAAGGCAAACCGGAGGCAGTGATTCCCGAAATCAGCCAAGAGACGTTGGCAGGTCTCGTGGGTACCACGCGGTCGCGAATAAGCTTTTTCATGAATAGATTCCGCAAACTCGGTTTCATCCACTATAACGGTGGGATTGAGGTTCACAGCTCGCTTCTGAATATTGTCCTACACGACTAGAATGGAAGGTCGCCGGGCCTCGCGGCTGCGTTGTCCGGGCTTGTCGGTAGGTTATCGCGGTCGCGCGGAGGGCGTAAAAAGGATTAGCTCGGTTCAAATTGCCCCACTGCCTACGCTTGCCGTAGCGCTTCCGCCGGGTCCACGCGGCTCGCGCGCCAGGCCCGGCGTCCCGCGCGGCCAGCCTGGTTCGTTCGGACGGGCGCAACTACCGTTCCGAACCACTGGCAAGAGGCTGACGGCAACGAAGAATCGTCACAGAATGGATAGATGTGAGGCAATTGGGTGTATACTTCTTGGTAATCGGGAGAAAAAATGGAATGCCCGGTTTAGATCCGAGCACCGTCCGATCCCGGCAAAGAGTTCAAGTCCTGCGCGAGCCTGATAGAACAAAGACGAGGCGTCTCCATGTTGTATGACAGCACGAAGGGCCTCTTGCAGAGTATTTTGCGGTCACTCGAAACAGTTGACGAGATTGCATGGGACGATCAAACTGAATCTGGAAATGCCTGCCTTTACGAAATGCACCAGATGTCAGGGTCACTATACAAGCCGTATAAATCTGATGGTCTAAATGGTAATTTACGCGCGCAAAGCAGTCTTCCTGAGAAGTTGAACCGGGCCATGCCGCACGTCAGGATGATGGTGACTGCTATTCGGCACAAAAACCAAGCCCGAGCACTTGAGAGCGGCAAGGCGGCTCTTGCTGAGATGAATAGCATCTAGTGTTCCCGACCAGCGAGGGCCGGCCCCCCGCCTGCGCAACGTTGTGCGGCGTTATCGGTAGCTACTTCGGCCCGCATCGCGGCGTACATCAGACACGACTTCCTAGAGGCTACCGCATCTGGCGCCGCATCATTACTTGTGCCGCGCGGCCGCTGCGGATGAGCTTTGCCGAAACAGCAACAGATCCAGACTGAACGTCACTCGCATCGCCTTGGCCGGCTGCGGTTGCTTTGGCCGGTAAATCGAATGCAGGACATCTTGAACCCCGGCAGCGTCCAGATCCGCCGCGGTGGCGACGCAACGGTGATCGACCAGCGCGAAGCCGTGTGCCAATTCATCGACGGTTCGTGCCACGCGGTCGCGGCCCACGCCGCGCAACTCGACGAGATCCGCACGGGCGGGAAGGACGACGAGGAGGCGCCCGTCGTCGCGCAGGACGCGCTGGAATTCGCGCGTATTCATCCGCGCCGTGATCGACATGACGATAGAGAACGAGCGGTCGGCATACGGCACGAAGCGGTCCGCATTGGCCACGATCCACTCGCATCCCGGGTAGCGCCGGGCCGCCGCATCAACCGCCGGAGTCGAGATGTCGACGCCATGCGCCAGGAAGCCGGTCCGCCGCGCGGTGGTGCCGAGGTAGAAGCCTTCACCGCAGCCGGCATCGAGAACGATGTCGGCGGGCGATGCGGCCATAGTCTCCGCGACCGCCTGCAGCAACGGTTGGGTTACACCGCTATCGTGCAATCGCCTCCGGCCAGCGATTGCAGACGCGGTGTCGCCCGGCTGCTTGGATCGCCGCTCCTGCGGCTGGAGTAGGTTGACGTATCCGCTGCGCGCGACATCGAATGAATGTCGGCGCGGGCAGAGCAGGCGCCGCTCCGCACGCACTAGCGCCAAGTGGCAGCCGCGAACCGGACAGAGGAGCATAAGTCGAGTGTAGCGGATGGGAAACCGGTACTCAGTGGTGACGCAAGGCCACGCTCACAGGCAAAGGGCGAATCCCCTCGTGATGCACGTTAGCGGATTCCGCTGAACATTGCCAGGGCCGTACGGGTACGCTTGCGCATCATGGATTCGAAAGAAATGCGTGATACGTCGATGATCTTGCGCAGTTCGGCATCGCGGAGCAAACGCTGCGCGGCGTTGGGCATGCGGGCGGCCGCGCGGTCGAACGCGCCGGGGGACGCGGTGCGCATGCCGGAGATTGCGCGGTAATAGCCTTGTTGGCCCTGTACCTTGTGACAACCGTTCACCAGCCCTGCGAGTACTTCATGGCTCTCTTCGAGTTGTGCCACGACGACGCCCCACTCGTCCAGAAACGGGCACAGTGGCAGCAGCGTAGCTGGGGAGCGGCGCAGCACCTTCACGGCGCGCAGGGGATAGTGCCGGTGACCATCCGCCGAGAGGCCGGTGAATTCATATATCCGAACGGCGCGGGAGAAGCGGCCGCGCTGAGAAAGATGATCCATGACGGGCGCGGTGAGCCCGGTGCGCTTCCAGAAACCCATCCCTTGAGTTAAGTCGCCGCGGTTGTGCGCCAGGGTCATCGAGAGGCGCAACAGGTCGAGTTCGGTGTCGCGCTCTGCGGCGCATTCGTCAAAGACCGCTTGTTCCCGGTCGATCTCGGCTTCGATGGCGGCTTGCGCTTCCTCAGCGGAAACTGTATCACCGAGTTCAAGCAGGTAGCCCAAGCCGCCCGCAATGGCGCTCCACTGTTCGCCGTTGTGGCCGCTAACGCCCCGGATGGCGCGAATGGAGACGCCCTCTTCGGTCCAGGCGCGCGAGGCGAGCGCCAAACGCAGCATGGGCCTCAGTACATCCGGGTCGCGGGATTCGCGCCATACGATACCGCGAATTTTGGTATCGACGTTGGTAGGCACGAACGTAGCGACGGTGGCGTGATGACAAGCCAGGCAGAAGGCGAAGTAGTCCTGCAACTGCTCCTCAATGTTGAGGTCGGGGCGCAGGATGTTCTCCCAATTGGCGAGAATGCGTAGGAAACCGTCAGACGAGTGGCCGAGTTCGATCAGGCGGCCGGGTTCGGGCAGCCGCGGTTCAAGAAACGGGGCCGTGCTGCGGACTTGCGAGATAAGCGTCTCAGGGCCGATCCAGGGAGCCCACGCGTTGCGGGGCGGTCTGATATGAGGGGGGACAGACTACCAGTATGACGCAGCGAAATAGTGGCTGCGGCGGAATCCGGGCGTCGGCGGCCAGTTCAGGCAATATCGCCCTTTCTTTCCGGTTTTCAGCTCACGGCCCAGGGCTTTGAAGCCGGTGACGACCGCGCACGGTAGAACAGAAACTGCGCCGCAGGCCCATCTCGTCCTGAGTTGTTGCCTCTCAAGGAACATCAGGAGTGTTAACATGACAGGATTCGGAGAAACGCGAATCATGCCGCTTGAACAGGAGACGTCCACATGACATCGATCACAAGTGTCGCCGAAGCTTTCTTTGCCGCCTGCGAAACGGGTAAAGGATGGCAGACATGCAGCGCCTACTGCACACCCAACGCCACGTTTTCCGCACAGGCCGAGCCTCTGCTCGACGTGAAGACGCTTGCGCAGTACACCGACTGGATGAAGGGAATGCTGACGGTTCTGCCCGACGCAAAGTATGAGGTGAAGTCCTTCGCTACGGATGCCGCGCGGAACAACGTTGCCGCCTACGGCGTGTTTCATGCTGCTCATACAGGCCCCGGCGGCCCGGTTCCGCCGACGGGTCGTGGCACCAGCACCGACTACGTCTATGTAATGCAGTTCGAGGGCGACAAGATCGCACACATGACCAAGATATGGCACGCAGGTCTCGCGCTGAAGGATCTCGGCTGGGCTTAAGAGGGCCCATGCGTTCGTCGTCTGGTGGAGAACGGCCACCCCGTGGACCCGCCGAACACCACCCGCGCCCACGGTTCGCCGATTCCCCGGAATTGCTGCTCCACGGCGGGATACAGTTCCTTCGCCAGTGCATCAGGCGAGCGACGGCAAGGTTTCCTTATCGAACACTAACTCTTGCCCGCGCGGCAATGGGTCTGCTGCCGCGCGGCTTCGCCAAAACGTAGGGGCAGAGTGGCCGACCATCCGGACGGGATCGGCCAACGGCGTAAACCATCGGACCACACTGGGCCGACCGCTACTTCCTCGTCAGCACGGCCGCCAGATAACGGAGTTCGGACTCCACTTCGGCGGGATCGGCGACAGTATCCGCGATTTCCTGGCGAAAGAGGTCCCGGTACCGTTTGCGAAGCCTGTGAATGGCCACCTTGAGCGCTCCTTCTGAGGTATTCATTTCGCGTGCCAGAGCAGCGTACGAGGCGTCGGACTGTCCGAGAAGGAACATCTTCAACCGCTCGAAATGCTCCGCGCGGCCGTGATGCACGAACTCGTTCCGCAATCTCTCGACGACCCGGTCGAGCATCGAAAGCGCCCAGCGCCGTTCGAAGACCCGCTCCGGCGTCTCGTCGTGCGCAGGCTCGCGTTGATAGCGCTCTTCGCCGGACGAGAATTCCAGCGGCACAAGCACCCCGCCGCCGCGCTTGTGCGCGCGCTCCCGGTCTTGTTCGTCGGCCACAAGAAACCTTTGTGTCGCGAACGGTGACAATCCTCTCGATAACATCGACATCGCGCAATGTCAGATTGAGGGCTTCGCCAATGCGGAGGCCGCTTCCGTATAGAAGAATCAGCAGCGTTCGATACATGGGTGCTTGCAGAGGAGTGCTGTTAACGTGAACAACCGATGTGGCATCGAGCAACCGGCACAATTCGTCCAGCGAATAGACATATGGTGATTGCTGAGGTGGCAGTTTTGGGACGTTTGCCGGCAACGGTGAGCTATCCACGTGCCCACGACCAATCGCGAATTTGTAGAAACCGGACAGTATCCTGTACTTCAATCCCCATGTTGCATTCAGGGCACCTCGCCCGCGAAGGAAAGTAGCGACGGCTTCAGCCTGGACTTCACCGATAGTCGGATTGCCAATTTCACGGGAGAATTGCCCGAGCAACCGTCGGGCTGAGTCGAAGCTCATGCCCAGAGACGTTTGCATTGCGATGTAGGCGTCAATCACCTCACTCAGCCTCATTCGAGGCCCCCCAAGTCGAAGTCGCCAACCTCTCGAAGTGCTAACAGGTCGATCTTGGCGTAGGTTCCCGTCGCTCGGGTTGTGCGATGACCCAGGTGATCGCCGATCTCCTTCATCGTGAGACCTTCAGCAACGAGCCGTGCTGCACAAGCGTGGCGTAATGCATGCGGTCCGCGGTGCAGCGCCTGGATGCCCAGTGCCGTGAATCTGTGTCTTACCAAAGCGGACATCGCGCCGGAGGACAGCGGCCCATGTGGTGCCAGAAGTCCCAGAAAGATCTCTGGATGAGCCGCCTTGGGGCGTGCGGTATCGATGTAGCGCGCGACCGCCTCAGCCACGGATTGCAAGGGCGGATACACCTGAGGTTGCCGTCTTTTCAACCGAAATACCCGGAGTTCACGCCCGGGCCAATCGATCTGGTCGAGGCGCAGAGATCTGACCTCGCCGCTGCGCATTCCGTAGATGGCGAGCAGCATCAAGATCGCGCGATCGCGGACGTCCGCCGGCGAATCACCTCCGGCATGCGCCAGAATTCGCTGTACGTCCGACCATGCCGGACCTGACGGCAGTGACTCCTGTGCATACAGACATGGTCCCCGGATGGCGTCGACGAGGCGAGAATCGCACTCGCCGCAATTCGCCATATATCGCAAGAACACGCGGAGTGCGGCCGCGATGCCCGAGGTCGAGACACGAGACCAACGCCGCGCGCCCTCCGTCACAAAGTATGCGTCAATATCAATTGGCTCGAGCGCACAGAAGGGTCGTCGACCGTTGCGCTCGTACCATTGCAGGAAATCGCGAATCTTCGATCGCCATTGAACGATGGTTGACGAGCTGAATCCACGTTCATCGCGCATCCACATCACATACCGTTCAAGATGACTTTGAAATCGCAATTCGACCGTCGGTGCCCGCCACCATCCCAGGAAGCGTAGCCATGGCCGACCAATGTCAACCAATCGTCGCTCGGTTGTGGCTCCTTTACACACAGATCGCCGTTTGCGAGCAATCTCCCGAAGTGCTGGCGAATCGATTCCCTCAGATGCGTCACAGCGTAGATGTTGACAGATCCAGAGCAGTTCGTTAGCTTTCACGCGCAACGCGGCACGCGTCGCGCCATGTTCCGCGCAGTGTTGTAGATAGCGCTCTCGTTCCTCGGCAAACGGTCCAGCCCGATGCCGAGCGAGAGCAGAGTGATCGCGAAAGAGGTGTTCAAGCATAGCGGTCTCACCTCTATTGGCGCATGCCGTCCGACAAATTAAGATGAATGTTATGTTGCGTGGATGTTACCGGTGCGGGCGTCAGTCATGGCGTTGAAATGATTACGCAACATAAATACGGCCGCCACATAACGGCTGTATCCGTAGCCATCACCCTGGCCTTGCCGGTACTCTTCCCAGAGCAATTGCAGGGTAAGCCATCCCGTGGTGTCCAGCGCTGCTTGCTTGGATTAAAACCCGTTCAGAAAATCATTCCGGCGATGTGAATAATCATTCCGGGCGCGGGCGATTTACGTTCCACATCTCGCCGGAATCCTTATTCACATCGCCCCGGAATCCGTATTCATAATTTCCCGCAATGCTTATTCACATGGACCGGAATACGCACTACCCCGCCTCGTTCATCTACCGGGGCAACGTGACACAGGCCAACACGCCGGGCAAGACCATCAACACCACCTACGACTACACCGGCACGGTGGTCTCGCAGAACGACAATAACGGCCACTCGGTCAACGTGGCCACGTCCACCGCAACCAACTACACGGTGCCGGATACCCTCAGCCCCAACGGCTCAACTACTCTGCAGACCCAGGCGCAATATGCAACCACCGGTTATTTTCCCGCTTCAGTGGCCGGGCCAAACCAGTCCATCTACAATCCCACCTCTGGGATCCCACGCACAATCCCCTGGTTGGGCCGCCCACGCCATCGGCATACCCGGTCACCAGCGCACCGACTGGCACGCTGCTCACCACCTACACCTACGACCAATTCAACCACCTGACGCAGGTAAGCATGCCGCGCACCACCGGGTACGGCCTCGTGACCCAGACCCGTACCTTCGTCTACGCCTCCACCACGTACTCCACCCTCACGCTACCGGCGGTGTGGCTGCCCTCCGCCACCAACCCGGAGAGCGGCACCACGAGCTATACTTATAACGCGGACGGCACCTTGGCCAGCAAGAAAGACGCCAACGGCAACACGGAGACCTACACCTACGACGCCTACCAGCGCCTGACGGGGATTCCGGACCGCAACCAGTACTTCATCTACGACACTTGCCCCAGCGGCGTCACGCTCTGCGCCAACGCGCCTGGTTGATGGAGGCGGGCTTCGCGAGCGGAGTGGGCACGAACGAACTGAGCTTCAAGTACGGCTACGCCTACACGCCGGCAGGTAAGGTGGCGTCGAAATCGCTGATGGTGCAGTCGGCCAACCATTTAGGCGGGAGCGTGCAAGCGAGCGGTACCCTCACGGCCAGCTACAGTTACGACGGCCAGGGCGCGCTTGTATCTCAGCAATATCCGATCAGCCAGACCTGGGCGAGCGGCACGTCCAACACGTTCACCTACACGTTGGACGCGCTGGAGCGGCCCACGCAGATGACCGATAGCAGCAGCAAGACGTGGGCGTCGGGGGCCACCTACAACGCGGCGAATCAGCCGTTGTACGACGGCACGGCGACGCGGACTTATAACAATTTGCTGCAGATGACGAGCATCGTGGCGAGCGGGCTGAACATGACCTACAACTACTCGGCGACGAAGAATAACGGGCAGATCACGTCGAGCGTGGACGCGATCAGCGGGGAGACGATTACATGCACCTACGATGCGCTGAAGCGGCTCAGCGGCGCGAGTAGCAGCGCCAGTTGGTCGGCGGGTATACTTTCGACGGTTACGGAAACATGCTGGGGATCGCGGGAAACAACGGTCCGCCCTCGATCGGCCTGACAGCGGCGGTGAATGCAAGCAATGTGCCGACGAACCAGATTCAGGCGACGGGGGTCACGTATGACAACAACGGGAACCAGACGGCGGGATTCGGCGGACTGACGTTTAGCTACGACGCGGCGAACCGGATGACGGCGGTGGGTGGGTCCGCGAGCCAGGCCTACGCCTACGATGCGCAGAATCTGCGGGTTTACAGCCGGAACGCCAGCGGGGCGGAGACGATCTACTTCTACGGAGCGGATGGAACGAAGCTGGCCACTTACACGTACACGATCATCACGTACAGCGGCAGTCCTGAGATTCAGTTGACGCAGCAGAGCGCGAACGTGTACTTTCTGGGTAAGCTGATATCGGAGGAAGGGAACGCGGTGCAGGTGGACCGTTTGGGGTCGGTGCGGTCGGGCGGTCCAGGCGGCCTAGGCCACCAGGCCCAGTACCCGTATGGCGTAGAGTACACGCAAACAGCCAACGACCGTGAGAAATACGCGACCTACACACGCGACAGCGTTACAGGGCTGGACTACGCGATGAACCGGTATTACGCGAGTCAGTGGGGCAGGTGTCTGTCGCCGGATCCGAGCTGGCGCAGCGCACATGTGCGGAATCCGCAGTCCTGTAACCGGTACGCATATGCAGGCAATGACCCCGTAGGCAGGAACGATCCAAACGGCTTGGATCCCGTCTGCGGCCCCACCATGATCTGGGACGGGGAAGGCTGCACCAACGGCATAAGCGGGCTGCCCGCCGCTCCTGCTGCGACCTCGGTCAACCTGTACGCAGTTACCAACTCACAGGGCCAGCTGATGAACACGGGCTCCATGCTCGGGAACTGGAGCCCTGATCTAACTGGCGGGTACAACCAGTATTTAGATTCGGCCCGCCTTCCGCGATTCGGAGGCCAGACCGTAAGCATCGGTCGGCAGTCGGCCCAGTTCTTCGAATCGGGTCAGCGAGAGTGCAGATGACGGGGCAGTGCCTTCGTATCAGAGCCCTTCTGCGTACCCTGCGAACTCGCGTTTACAACGCACGAGGCATTTTTGTTCGAAGGGGACGTTTCGATCTTTAGGAGGTGGCTCATGAACACGCCGCTCGAAAACGAGCCCAAGGTGCGCGAGGCGCTGGCCGAGCCGAAATAATGCAACGAATTCTCGTTATTCTTCCGCCGCTGGCGATTGCTGGCGCGCTTTTCGCATGGGCCTGGAAGAAAATCGTTCTATAATTCCACTGGATACGACGCCGTTAGGCGGAAGGGGGATCCATACAATGTCCAATCGGCGCACGCTCTGGCCATGCTTCACGTTGCCTCGCGCTCTGACTGCATCCAGCCTCGCGGCTCAGCCTCCCGCTCAAGCGCCCGCGAGCGGTCGTGGCCCGGGCGGATGGAGTCAGGAGATAGAATGACGCGGCGACAATTGTTGTTGGCACCGGCTTCGGTTGTTTTGGCGGGACGGGCGGCGCGGGGCGAGGCCGATTTCCCGGGTGTCGCGTATCGCGAGTATGCTCGCGCGCTGCCGGACTACTTACGGGATTTGGCGGCGCGCGCTTATGAGGCGCGTAACCGGGAGATCGCTAAGCTGACATCGGCGGAAGCGATTGGCGCGCGGCAGCAGTGGGTGCGCGAGACGTTTTGGAAGCTGGTGGGGGGCATGCCGCAGCGGACTCCGCTGAATACACGCTCGGTTGGCGGATTCGAGCGCGCTGGATACCGGGTGGAGAAACTGGTGTACGAAAGCGCGCCCAACTTCCCTATCGCGGCGAATCTGTACATCCCGGCGAAAGGGCAGCCGCCTTTTCCAGGCGTGCTGTTCCAGATGGGCCACACACGCAATGGCAAGGCGGGCGAGAGCTATCAGCGCTGCTGCCAGGGCCTGGCGAAACTGGGCTACGTGGTGCTGGGATTCGACCCGATGGGGCAGGGCGAGCGGGTCTATTACCCCGACGCGGGCGGCGTGCGCAGCCGTTTGGCATCGCCCGACAGCGAGCATTCGACGCCGGGCAAGCAGATGCTGCTGAATGGCGATACGGCGACACGCATGCAGGTGTGGGACGCGATGCGGAGCCTGGACGTGCTGGCTGCGCATCCGCTGGTGGATGCGGGACGCCTGGCATCCACCGGGCAATCGGGCGGCGCCACGCTGGTTATGCTGCTGGCGGCGGTGGACGAACGGCTGGCGGCGGTCGCGGTGGCGAGCGGCAACACGGAGAATGTGGCCTGCGCGAACTTCAATCCACCGGGGGCGACGGACGACGCGGAGCAGAATTTGATCGGCTCGGGGCCGCTGGGATTCGATCGATGGGACCTGTTGTATCCGCTAGCGCCGAAGGCCTTGCTGATTTCGGTGAGCGATCTGGATTTCTTCACCACCTACTCGTCGGAGTACATTCGCAACGGATGGGAAGAGTTCAAGAAGCTGCGCTCGGTGTATGCGGCGCTAGGGGCGGCGGAGCGGCTGGCATGGGTGGACACGCCGCTGCCGCACGGCCTGGCGTACGATTCACGCATGCAGATCTACAACTGGTTTGCGCGTTGGCTGAAGCATGAGACGGCGCCGGTGACCGAAGAGCCCGCAACGGAACCGGAGAAAGACCAGACGCTGTGGGTGTCGGAGAGCGGCAGCCTGGTGCGGTCGTTCCATAGCGAGACGCCCTTCACATTGAATCGCGCGCGGCGGGTGACGATGCAGCCGGCGCCATTGGGCGAGTTGATCGGCGCGGTGCGTCCGAAGGATGGCTTGCAGGCAGTGGTGCTACGGCGCGCGACGTGGCGCGGGATCAGCGTGCATGCGCTGGAGGTGGACAGCGCGGCGCACGTGAAGGTTCCGGCTTGGTTATATCTGCCAGAGGCGCGGACAGGCCAGGAGGACTCTCTTACCAGGCTCCTGCTGGTATTGGATCCGGCGGGCCGCAATGGGAGCTGGCAGGAGGGCGGGTTGTATCACACGCTGGCGCAACGCAGGTACGCGGTGTGCGCGGCGGACGTACGCGGTGTGGGGGATCTGGCGCCGGAGATCGGGCGAGGGCCGGCCGACTATGCACGGTCGCATGGGGATGAGGAGAACTATGCGTGGGCGTCGCTGATCTTGGGGAAGCCGCTGGTGGGGCAACGCGCGACTGATATCCTGGCGCTGGCGGCGGCGTTGCGGGCGCATCCGGCGCTGCGGGGACTGACGCTGAAAGTCGCGGCGCAGGGCCGTTTGACAGCGCCGGCCTTATTCGCAGCGGCAATGGATCCCGCGATCGGCGAACTATATCTGGCTGGCGGGTTGATTTCGTACCGGAGCGTTGTGGAGACGGAGGGCTACAGGGCGCCGTTCGGCAGT
Source organism: Bryobacterales bacterium (assembly GCA_963707465.1). Classification (GTDB taxonomy): domain Bacteria; phylum Acidobacteriota; class Terriglobia; order Bryobacterales; family Bryobacteraceae; genus Bog-159. The sequence goes on along the minus strand of CAVPQK010000024.1, from coordinate 1,275,888 downwards.
TTCACCTTCGGCATTTTGCAACACACGGACCTGCCGGATGTGGCGTCGGCGCTGGCTCCACGGCGCGTGTGTCTGGCTGGCGCGGTGGATGCGGCCGGCGATACGCTGGACGTGGCAGCCGTGCGGGCGGCGTATGGCGGCGAACACATCGTGGTTCGCGAGGAGGTTAAGTGGGACGCGGAGGCCTTGGGATGACTGTGGCCGCCCGCATCCAAGGCGCGTGGCCAGAGGCCATGGGCGCTTAGCTCAGCTCCAACACCAGCCGCCAGTTCCGCCGCCCGTGGTCCGGCACCGCGCCCGCCGCGCGCGGATGGGGATGCGCGCGGAGTGGAGGGCGCACGGATGTATGGTTGGTGCGTTTCGGGCGGCCAACGGCGCACCGTTACGCCGCTATCCAGCTACGGCGCGCACCCACCTCGCCACCGCGCCGCCCGTGTGCCTGCACGCCCGTGGCGCGGTTGCACGGGCTGATCGCTTCCGGGTGCGCGAAGTCCGCGGGCGAGTGTCGCCATAACGCGCATCCCGCACCGCGATGCCGGCGGCCCGCTCCGGCGCCAGCCCGCGCGTTGTCAGCCGCCACGACTGCCAGCGTGCGGATGGGCGGCGCGCAGCGTTTGATGGTGACGCGATGACCACGCCCGAACGACTGGCGCTGGACGTGTGCGAGCAGCCGCCTGCACGTGATCCGCGCGCCACGCCGCCTGGGCCGTCCCCTTCCCCGATGCACCACCGGTCACCCTCGACGCGGACCATCGCGGGCACCGCGGCGCCGGGGCGAGGCGGCTGGCACTTCGCGCGGCGTGACGCCGACGGGCGGTTCCGGAGCCGGCGAGCGCCGTCCCGGCGCCAGCGCGTTGCTCGGCACCGATCCGACGAGTTTCCCAGAGCGGCCTTCGGTACATCTACGGTAAGGCGCTGCTCACGCTGAGATCTCCAATCTCTGCCGCCAATGTCCCAATGTGGAAGCGAGCTAGCCTTCGATAGATAATATGCGTATGCAGCGTAACCGCGTTTCCCGCGTGCCGATGCCCGCCGGCAAATTGGTCGGCGCTGGCGGATGGGGATGCGCGCGGCGAAAGGGCGCCGCGTCCAGGAACCGGCGGGCGGCCACTTCGCCGAGATGCCAAGGCGCAGCCTGCGCGCTCGTCCGCGCAGTTGCGGCGGACGATCGCTTTCCGGATGCGCGAAGTCCGCAGGCTCGGGTTGCCATAACGCGCATCCCGCCCCCACCTCAGCGCTCGGCGAGGAGCGCTTTGATGTTCGCTTCAATGTTGGCACGGTCTACGATACCGACGTATGTGGCGGCGATACAACCACGTCTGTCGATGAGATAGGTGACCGGGAGTGCGTTGACCGAATAGCGCTTTGTGATCCCGTCGTCGCCCATCAGTATAGGGTAACCAAGTTTGTGGGCTTCGACGAACGGATTGACGAGACTCCAGGCCTCAGCAGGCCCTTTCAAGTCTTCATACAGAATGTCCATAGAAATTCCAACCACGGCAAGCTCTCTGTTGGCGTAGGCGCGGTGAATTTCGATGAACGATGGAATTTCTTTGATGCAGCCCCCGCACTTGGTGGCCCAAAGGTCTAGCAGAAGAGGCTTACCCTTGAAACTTGACAGCTGGACCGACTTGGCGGACGCGTCAAGCAACACGAAGTCGGGAGCCGCTTTGCGGGTTGACTGCGGCTCAAGGGCGACGCGAATATCAGCGGCATGCGTGAGGAAACATGCGGCGAGGCAAATGATTATCGTGCGCATTTTATCTTTGTCAAATCTTACGGCTGTTCGGCTTCGGCTTTGGAAATCGAGCCACGAATCCGGAGTCAACGGCGAAACCGGACAGACCTATTATAAATGCGTCCTGCCTGCGCTCACCGGCCTGCCGCCCGTTCCGGCAACCAGGCGCCCCGCGTCCGGCGCCGCGACCGCGGGCGAGCGGATGGGATGCGCGGCGGGCGGAGGGCGCTGCGGCCAGCAACGCCGCCACGCGGCCACATCGCCATGCCGCCGCCACGCAGCCCGCGTGCCCGTGCGCCCGTCGCGCGTTGCGCGGGTGATCGCTTCCGGTCGCGCGAAGTCCCGCGTCCGATGTAGCTAGACACGGCGCAAAAGGTGCGCCATCCGCCCCGCGCAAATCAGCGCCCTCCCCGCGCGTGCATCCCTATCCGCACGCCTCCGAATCGCGGCGACGGACCACGCGCGGCGGGCGCTGGCAGCGTCGCGCGCGGCCACGTCACCGCCGCGCCGACGAGCCGCGCGCCTGCGCGCCCGTCGCGGCCTAGTCGAACCACGGCATTTCGCCCTTAGGCGGTAATCGGACTTCGGCGCACAAGGAGCCGGGCTACCACCGCCGAGATTGCACCGAGGCCGGCCAACAGCCCTACCCAAAGTGCACTGATTTCCCGTGCTTCCGTTCGGCATGATTCTTGAGGAGCCAATTCCACTTCGGTCGCCTCCTCGAACTTAAGGTTCGTTTCTGCGGGAACCAGAGCGACTGCAACCGCAAAGACCCCGCATTGCGGTGTTGTCATACGAAACTGATACTCCAGCTTTCCGTCCTTCGTCGCGCACCGTCCGCTAAGCGCGGTGATGTCTGCACGTCCGATCACCCTGTCCTGCGCCCCAAAGCGTTCGTAGATCTGCTGGCACAACCACGGTCGGCCTTGAAAGGCGGAAAACGGCAGCCAACGCGCGCGAATGCGGAGGCTTCCAAATTCTTGCTGCCACTTGGCGTTGTGCCAGGGTACCTCGGCAGTGTGCCAGCCCGGTTCGCTACCAGATACGGACACCGGTCCGCGTCCAAAGTAAGCCGACCTCACTGAGATTCGTCCCAATGAAACACTCGGAGCGCCGGGCGGAGCGACCGTACTGGGGGAATGTCCCCGGAAAACTCCCAGCTGTACAAGATTGCTGAAGAACAAGACGACCACAGCGATGGTCAAGGGTTGAAAAACGTGGTTGAATTTCACGCTTCCGCCTCAATCTTCACACCGGCTTGCGACAACATCGATCCGCCGCAGGTTTGGCACCAGAGCGGCAGGCCTGGGCCCCCAGATTGTGCGCTCTCGCATCTCGGGCAAGCCAACGCAGGCAATTTCCAGGCCTGCAATCTTGTCCAGGTGGCGATCCCGATGACGATAGCCGGCGAAATGCACAACTCCACAGCTAACCCTATGAACAGCGGTAGTAGGGGCATCAGGGGCATCAACAAGGCTTGCATGTCATGCCATGTTTTCGCAGCTGAGACGGATTCCGTCAGACTCTGCCGAGGGCCGTAGTTATACAGGAGCGAGCGTGAAGAGACGGCTACAAAGGTGCCGGCCGCCGCGCTGACAAATGTGGAGATGGCACCTAACCACGCTACGCAAGAAATAACCTCCGCTACAGTCCGGGTTTTCATCAGGACGACAACCCAGCGATGCGCCAGCCGCACTAGGTCTTTGACCGCCTGAAATAGTTCTGAAAAACCATTTTTATGCAGAGTTGTTTTGGCGCATACTCAGGGTATGGGCCGTCCACCTCTGAACATCGATATTGCCAAGAAGGATCAACTGGAATTACGCAGCCTCCTGAAAGGCGGGATCCAACAAGTCCGCGTGGTTCTGCGCGCCTTGACCCTGTTGCAGTTGGCGGAGCATGTCAGTGCTCCACAGATTGCCAAGATGATTCCGCTCACCCCACAGGCCATTCGCCGGCTCGGCCACCGCTATCAGATGGCCGGACTGACGAGCGCTCTTTATGAAAAGCAGCGCCCCGGCGCCGCCGAAGTGCTGGACAACAACCAGAAGCAGCGGATCATCGCCATGGTGTGCGCCGACCCTCCCCGCGGCCGCGCCCGCTGGACGGTCCGCTTGGTGGCTGAAGAAACGATAAAGCGGAAATTGGTTCCCCGTGTGGGAAGAGAGACTATCCGGATCCTGCTGCTCCACCACGACCTCAAGCCGTGGCGGGAAAAAAATGTGGTGCGTGGCTGACCTCAATGAAGACTATATCGACAGGATGGAGGACGTGCTGGGAACCTATGAGCGGCCGTACGATGCTGCCCAACCGGTGGTCTGCTTGGACGAGAAACCGGTCACTTTGCATGCCGACGTCCGTCCGCCGGCGCTGGCCAGGCCAGGCCGCGAGGCGAGGCGAGACAACGAATACGAACGCTGCGGCACGGCCAATGTCTTCTGCGCTGTGGAACCCAAAGCCGGACGCCATTTCACCTTCCCGACCCCGGATCGATCGGGTTTCCAGTTCGCGCAAGTCCTATTCCATTTGGCCTTACAGTATCCAAAAGCTGAGACGATCCATTTAGTGATGGATAACCTCAGCAGCCACCGTCAGAAATCCTTAACCGACTTGTTTGGGAAGGAAATGGCCAGCGAAGTCTGGAACTGCTTTACCGTCCACCACACGCCCAAGCATGGAAGTTGGCTGAACCAGGCGGAAATCGAGATCGGGATGTTTGCGCGGCAATGCTTAGGAAAGCGGAGAATCCCAGATCTGAAGACGCTGAAACGAGAGGCGCGCGCCTGGAATCGGCAGACGAACCGGAATCGTACCAAGATCAACTGGCGGTTTGATCGCAAAGCGGCCCGCCGCAAGTTCGGTTATAAACAGAACTCTTTCAAGCGGTCAAAGACCTAGATATGTGAAAAGGACGGCCCCCCACAAAAACTCGACGAATGTAAGGCCGATCCAAGCGGCAAGGTAGAATCGGTTACCTTGCCACTCACCTTGGAAAGCCTCCGCGATTTGGTCGATTAGAACAGCCAGCCCAAAAGCTAGAACGAGATGACGGCGCTTAGGGGGCGCTCCCCGCTCGGCCACCGCGCGCCCGGCAAGAGCCAGAACCGCCAAGAAGTTCATGAACAATTCCGGAATTCCTGTCACTGGGCTGGCGGGCGGTCTGAGAGCACCCACATTTAGGTAGGAATCGACCAATCCGGACGGATGGCGATAAATCAGAGCGAATAGCACCAAATCGACGCCGCTCAGTTTCAGAAAGGCCCGCCCGCGCTCCGCCAGAAGCTTCAAACGTTCACCTGCGTGAAAATGCGATCCCGGCAGACAGGAAGAGAGCGACCCGTGCGCTAGTGCTTGAAGCGCGCGACGACACGGCACCTCGCTCTTGGCAAGCACGACGGCGTATGCATCGCAGTATGCCTCACGCCGCCGCATCACATAAAAGCCCATGAATCCCAAAAGGGCCAGGATAAGCAGCCGTCCTAACGAGAAGGAAGACTCGTTGCCGGTTACCAAGGCAATGGACGTCAGAGTGGCTACAGGAATCAACGCGCCGACGAGATAGCAGAACCACGGAAGGAAAAGAACATGATCCCAGCTCTCCAGGTGCCCCATTTCGTGCCCTATCACAGCTTCGAACGCCGCGTCGGCATCCCCGAGAAAGTGTTCAAAGTAGGCTAATCCTTGACGCGGCAGCACGAGCAGCGGTCTTACCCACACAGAACACAGCATCGGTTGCGCAATTGAGCCCACGACTATTCGCGGACGACGAAAACCTGTCGCAACGGCGTGTTTGTTGATAATTTCTCTTGCGAGCTGCGCGGCGCGATCTGTATCCGCCGGTGCTTTGATGTGAATGCCGACCGGGAATGCCATAGTCCTGTCAAGATCTGGCTTCCCACTAACGGCAGGAGAGCAAACGCAAGCTGCGCAACGTTGTTCCAGAAGACATCGCTCGGAGTTGCATTCAGTCGCAACGGTAACGTGATTACGGCCCAAACGAGATAATATTCGCTTGCTGTGGCTAGGATAAGAAAGAGGGCGAATGCCCGGCGCAGAGAAGCCCACACTCGCGGATCAAACCATGCTCGTTCGTCAGACAACTTTTGATTTTATCCCAGCGTGACGACGGCGGCAAATGCTAGAATCTAGCGGAGAGTATGGGCGACAGTGTCTTCCTCGTGAATGGCAGGAACCGGCAGGCAAGAGAGTTCCTTACTGATGTACTCCACTCGCTCGGGTTGAAGATTCTCCATTGGAAGGACGCAGGCGCTCTCACCGGCCAGACGGCACCTCACGCTCGCGATGTGCTCATGTCCGCCATGGCCGCTGTTGACGCCGTAGTCGTCCTGATGTCCGATGACGAAGAGGCACGCCTGCGACCCGAGTTATGTGAGGACGAAGTCGAGCGTCACATCGAAAGCATTCTTCAGCCCCAACCTCGACCTAACAGCCCGTGTCTAAAGTCCAAAAACATGTAGCATTGAAAATGTTTTGATCTTACAATCGAACTATGGCGATGGGCACGCGGAAAATGCGAGAGAGACAAGAGGACTTGTGGTACGGCGGCGAGTTGCCCACAGCGCCCGGCCACCCCTTCTACAAGCGGCTCAGCGAGATTCTCAACGACACCAACTTCGATCTCTTCTGCGAGACGAAATGCGCCAGCTTCTATCACCATAAATTGGGACGTCCGTCGCTGCCTCCCGGCCAGTATTTCCGGATCATGATGATCGGCTTCTTCGAAGGACTCGATAGTGAACGCGGCATCGCCTGGCGCCTGGCCGATTCGCTCACTCTGCGGCAGTTCCTTTCGATTGGACTCGATGAGAAGACGCCGGATCACGTTACCGTGTCGCGCACGCGACGCCTGATCGACGCGGAAACCCATCAAGGCATCTTCAGTTGGGTGCTGGAGCAACTGGCGCAGGGCGGCCTGATCAAAGGCAAAACGATCGGCGTGGATTCGACCACTCTGGAAGCCAACGCGGCCATGAAATCGATCGTACGCCGCGATACGGGTGAAAGCTACATGGCGTATTTGAAGCGCCTTGCCGAAGCCGAAGGAATCGATGCCCAAGACGCAGCGTCGTTGCTCCGGATGGATCGCAAGCGTAAGAAGAAGACCTCCAATGAAGACTGGAACAGCCCGAGCGATGAAGACGCCGAGATCACGAAACTGAAGGATGGACGCACCGCGTTGGCCTACAAGGCCGAGAACGCGGTGGACATGGAAACCGGCGCCATCGTTGCGGTCACCACGCACGGCGGAGCGGCGGCGGACACCACGACGATCCAGGAAACCGTGATTGAGGCAGCGATTGCGGTGGCCGACTTGATTGCCGAAAAGACGCCGGAAGGCAAGTATGAAGTGCATCCCGGCGGAGTGCAAGAAGTAGTGGCAGACAAGGGCTATCACAGCAATGACGTCATGCGCGGCCTTGCGGAGAAGGAAGTGCGGACCTATATCGCCGAACCCGATCGCGGCACGCGCAACTGGAATGGCAAGGCGGCAGAGAAGACTGCCGTGTACGGCAATCGGCGTCGGATTCTGGGGAATCGTGGCAAGGGTTTGCAGCGGCAGCGTGGAGAACCGATCGAGAGAAACTTCGCGCATCAATTTGATACCGGGGGACTGGACCGGCTATACGTACGAGGCAAGGAAAACGTGGACAAGAAGTTTCTGATTCAAGCCGCCGCATGCAACCTCGCGCTCCTCATGCGGTCGAGGTATGGCTCAGGCAAGCCAAGAGCGGCTCACGACGCGGTTGTTGACGCTATTCTGACGATTTTGGCTGTCATGATGGCTGTTGAAGGGCATTTTCTACCCTGGTCGGTGGACTCTGACCAAGAGGCCGAGCTTTCCGCCGATCAGAGCGGTAGTCAGCTTTTTTCTATCCGCCAAAAAATGGTCGGTTTAGACACGGGCTGCTAACGTAATCTTCGAAGCCGGGCTCGCATTCGGGTCATTCCCCGGGAAAACGATTCTGGTTCAACTGGGAAGGCTGCGCCAAATCAGTGACCTGGCCGGAATTCAATATGTTCCACTAGATGGGACGAGAGCGAGTATGGGGGCTTTCATCAACTGCCTAAGGAATGCGGGCTGCACTCCTTCAGCAGTTGCCCATGTAGCGACAATCCCTTTCAAACCGGCGGACGCTGGTTTGCCAAAGGTCGTTCCCGTAGCAGGGGACCGGAAAGGCGCGGTAGGACTGTTTCGCCGCCTAAGGACCTTTATGCCGATTCCCGGCTTCGGTGACAGCCTCGAAGTTGTAGGCGAGGCCTTGATCGGAGAACGTTGACCATTTTGCTGGAACTCCCGAGCGGGCCAAATAGGCCACAGTTGTTGCATTGGTTGCCTGGGCGCGTGTCTCCAGAGCTGGTACCTATTCCCTCGGGGTCAGGCGTTCGTGACAAATTACCGTTGGAGCTGAAGCTCACGGGCCCGGCTGGTCAGCATTTCTTCGATCTGGTGGATCGAGGTTCTTCAGGTGAAACGAGCACGATCTCGCGCGTTGCGTGTACGGTTTCGGAAAAACATCCTTCGAAATCACACACATGATTCTGATAGCACGCCCGTGTGCAAGTTGCCTCTTCACCGGGAATTGGCGACCGGACGGCCGCGGTAGCTTGCCTGGTGCCCTGGGCCGATGTGCAGAGTACTGCGCATCGCTATCATCTGCCAAGTGGGCGCGTCACGCGGCCCCTTCGTCGACCCGCCGCCGGGCCGCCCATGTGCACGCGCGTCCGCGCGCGGTTGCGCGGGCGATCGCTTCCCGATGCGCGAAGTCTGCGGGCTCGCGTTTGCCATGACGCTCATCCCGCCGCGCGATGCCGGCGGCCAGTTCCGGCGGGCGGACAGGGATGCGTGGCGGGCGGAAGGCGCTCCGTCATTTGGGCTGAGCCGGTCGGTGCGAGCGGCCACTGCAGCCCGGATGCCGTCGCTCAACCGGAACACCCGCGGCGCGGGCGCCGCGGCGGGGATACCTTCCGAATGGCCGAAGTCGCCCGACAAGGTGCGCGAATCGTGCGCCGCAGCGCGGCCCGGCTTGAATGAGTTTCGCTCGCCCCACCGCTCGCTAGGTTCGCCTCGAAAGGTTAAACTTAAGAAGTCGAGGTAATTTGACATGAGTACTTCCCGCAAGGTTTGGATCTGCACCTTCCTTCTATCTCTCACTATTTTGGCCGGACAGGGAGTTATACAGCCCTTTCCTGCAAAGGCCGCACCTGAGGCGGAGAGCCTCATCAGGCTCCACGTGGTGGTTAACGACAAATCAGGGAAACCGGTTTCCGGACTCGAACAGAAGGACTTTACGGTGGTTGATAACAAACAACCAGAGAAGATCCTCTCGTTCGAGGCCGTAACCGACGCGACCGCCGATAGCGAGCCGGTGGAGGTGGTCTTGGTGGTTGACTCGGTAAATATCTCGTTCCCGCGCGTGGCGTACGTGCGCGATCAGATCAAGAAATTCTTACAGAAGATTGGCGGGAAGCTGGCCCGGCCGGTATCGATCACTTTCCTTTCCGATTCGGGGCTAAATGCCCAGGGAACGTCTTCTCGCGACGCAAACGCCCTGGCCGGCTACCTGGATCAGAATCCAACCTCTCTGCGAACGATCACCAGATCACAAGGCTTTTACGGCGCCGACGACCGAACCGAGATATCCATTAAGGCGTTTGAGCAACTCACCGCGTATGCCGCGCAAAGGCCTGGCAGGAAGATCGTCATCTGCGTGAGTCCGGGTTGGCCCCTACTCTCAGGGCCGAACGCGGAAGAGGGACTGACCGCAAAGAACAAGGAGGCGATCTTCAGCACGATTGTTTCGTTGTCGACTCAATTGAGACAGGCGGGCGTTACCCTGTATGACGTGGATCCGCTGGGACCAATGGAGAACGAGGGCCGCGAGTTTTATTATGAGTCATTCCTGAAAGGAGTGCGCTCGCCGAACCAGGTATCCTTGGGCGATCTCGCGCTGCAGGTTCTTGCATTTCAAAGCGGGGGCCGGGTGCTGAGCTCGGGCAACGACGTCGCTGAGGAGATTGCAAAGTGCGTTCAAGACGCAAATGCTTACTATGTGATTACGTTTGCTGCCCCTGCCGCCGACGGCCCCAACGAGTATCACGCACTTGAAGTCAAAATAAGCCAGCCCCATCTCAAGGCCCAAACAACAGCGGGCTATTATGCCCAGCCGACGCCGAAACGTTGAAACGGACCATAGCCTCGGACCGCTCCCGATCGTTAGACGCCGTGTGCCAGCGCGCCCGTCGCGCGGTTGCGGCGGCCGATCACTTCCGGATGCCCGAAGCCCGCGGCATCGCGTTGCGAATAACGCAGACAAGTTTTGCCATGCTGCAAATCTCCCTCCCACCCCCTGCTTTGAATTAAAAGCTGCCTACTACTCGTGGCTCTTCGCATTGGGGTCTGGGGCCGGGGTTGGGATGCGTGGTAGCATCTCTGCGCGGGTGGCTGCGTTGTAGGCGAACCACGCTTCGATCATGGAACTCTGCATCACATCGGCCTTCTGGACCCGGTCGTAGGTGTCCGCGTTGGAGTGGTGAGTACGGGTACCGTACTCCAACCCATCCTGGTGGAACCCGATGCCGTTCAGGCCGATCCACGAAAAGGCGGACGAGTCCGTGCCACCGGGACTCGCGGTGGGTCTGAACTGATCCCCGCTAGAAACAGCAACGATATGCTGGTCCTTGATGGGCTCAATCCAGGACTTGAAGATGGCAGCCATCTGCGGACTCCCCCCCGCCGACACTCCGCGGAAGCGGCCGGAGCCGCCGTCGTCGTTAAAGTACACATCCAGCTTGTCGTACTCGGGGGTCTTTACCATGGTGGTCCGTTGAGCGAAGTGCTGCTGCACGTAAGCGGTTGAGCCGTAGACGCCCTCCTCTTCGCCGCCCCACAGAGCAACGCGAACCGTACGCGCCATGGGCTTGTGCAGCGTAGCCAAAATGCGCACCGCTTCCATCGCCACCGAGGATCCCGTGCCGTTATCAGTCGCGCCGGTGCCGCCCTGCCAGCTGTCAAAGTGACCGCCTAGCATGACGACTTCGTCCGGTTTGGTGGTGCCCGGAATCTCGCCGATGACATTGAATGCGTTCTGGTCGTCCTTTTGATAATCGACCGCGATATCGAAGTTCAGCTTCGGCGTGATACCGTGCTGCAGCAGACGGACGAGGCGGTTATACTGTTCTGCCCCAATGGCGACAATCGGAGGCGGAATTGGGTCCTTGGGATCCTCTGACCCACCGTACGTGGAAAAGATCGTACCGCCGTCTCCGTTGTAACCCGGCGTGATGGAAATAGCCACGCCCTCTTCCTTCAGGAAAGCGTTGACCTCGTTGCGCAGGACCCCGTTCTTGGCATTGGCCAGGGCAAGCGACGTCGGCGTGTACTCCCATTCGCCTTCACCTGGGCGCCCACGCCCGCTGGGGTCGCGATTGAGTGCAGCGCCACGGCCCGCAGCACCAGCCGCTGCTGCTCCGCCCCCGCCGCCACCGCCCGCGTGCGCGCCTCCGCGTGCCAGAATTTCCTCATCCGTTGGGGACGGCTGCGCATCCGCCCGCGTGTGGAGCGCGAGTGGAGCCGGGTCAAACATCAACAGCGCCTTGCCCTTCAGCTTGCCATGGTATTTGGCGAAATCTGCCTTCGAGTGGATGGGCGCCCACACCGGCTCGACCGTGATCGGGCCGTTCGTTCCCGGCGTCCATGCCAGCGGGAACCCGGTAAACGCGGCATAGACCGGAGTCTCCATCGCGGCGTAGAAATGCTTGATCTGCCACCCATAGCCGAAGGGCCATTTTTCCAGGTGGACGTTCTTAAGTCCCCACTCTTGCATCTGCTTCATAGCCCATTCGGCGGCGAGCTTGTGATTGCGGCTGTTGGTGACGCGCGGACCATATACCTCGGACATCCAGAAAAGGTTTTCCATCACCTGCGAGTGCTCGAAGGCCTCGGCCTTGATCTGGGCCAGCGCGTCCAGATCGACATTGTCGCCTCCTGTTGCCTGCGCGAAGGAAGCTGGAGTGAATGAGAGGATGAGGATCAGGGCCGTGACCATCGCGGCAGCCTGCCTGAAGCGGAGTAGATTCATGAGGATTCTCGCTTTCTCCGGTACTTGACCTCCGCTACGCGGCGTTCGCGCCTGCCCGGAATGGGAGTAAGAAATCATTCTCGCACGCTAATTATCCAGAAGTCCGCTTGGGGGAGCTCACCCGATCATAATGGCGCGGCGTTTACCGTCCCCACTGGGTGGATCGTCCCCCACTCGGAGCATGGCGAAGACCGCGGGTGGGACGCGCTCGCCATCCCTGTTGCGAAATCCCATACCATCAGCGATGGACCACCGCTGGGCGTTAACGTGCCTATTAGCTGACCTTTACCTACTGTTTCCAGGAAATAGATCCTGGGAAGTTCCGGTGCACGTGAACTGGCCGACTGACGCGCAAACCTAGAGACTTGCCCAGCCGCGCCCCCCGTCGTCTTCAAAGCGCTCGCTTCGGCGAGCCACCCGGCGCACCGCGCCAGCAGGCCGAGGGACGCGACGCAGCCGAGGAGCGGCGCTGAGTCCAACATCGTGCTCCGCCTGGCCGCGACAGCGCGCACAGGGCTACCAGCCCCGTGGGCATGTTTAGCACTTCGCGCCGCCCAATGCCGACCGCCAGCCTCACCGCCCGCGCCGTCGCCGCGACCGCCCGCGGGCGGATGGGATGCGCGCCGACGCGGAGGGCGCCGGCGTCGAGGGATTGCGCGTGTCGCCTGGCGGATGGCGCAACCGTTGCGCCGCTGTCCAGCAACATCGGCGCGCGGCCCCGGCCACTTCACCGGACGCCGTCGCGCCGCCCGCGCGCCTGCCCGCCCGTGCGCGGTTGCGCTGGGTGATCGCTTCCGGATGCCCGAAGTCCGCGGGCGAGTGTCGCCATAGCGCGCATCCCGCCGCGCGCCGCGTTCTTCCTCCGAGGCGCCGCGACGGCGCATGGTGTGGCCGACGGGATGCCTGGCGCCCGCCGGATCGCCGCGCCCGTAGCCGCCGTATCCGATGCGGCCGAAGAGCGGCTCCGGTTGAGGGCCATCACAGCGCGCCGCGCTGCTTCTCAGTCTTTTCGACGGGGGGAGGAGTCCGCTGTTCGCCCAACCGGGCGCTGGCCACCATGATGACCAACACCATGACCACCACCATGCTGACCACCATGACCTCCACCCAGATCGTTGGGCCGGCGACGGTCGCTACGCGCGCCTGGCCTCGCGCGCGATGCCAGCGTCACGCCACACAACTGCGAGCTCGGGCTGTGCGGCTGGCCGCCGGGCAGCACGACGAGCACGTCGCCCTCGATTGTTCGCATGCTCAGGTACTCCTTTTTTACGGGGGGGGCCTAAAAAGAGCGGCGGGAGACCAAACGATGGGATCGTAATATTGCCTCGACTGCCGGCACAACCATCGCGACTTATGACACGAGCGATTTTTCAAAGGGTGGAGAGATGCCATAGGACGCAAAGCAGGCTCGGTTCGCTGCCGGATGACGCCACGTTCTGAACGGTTACTGCGCCTTGGTCATCACCAGTTTTTCGGGCTTGCCATTCGGGTCGATATGCGTGATCTCAACAGTCAAAAGATCGCCTGCTGACGAGAGCATGAAACGCTGCTTTTCCACGGAGCTGCCGCGGCGCCCGTGCGTCTTCAACACTACGAGCACATAGCCGTTGTAGAATGCCGAAACGGTTGCCTTCTCGCCGCCATCGCGCATGGGGCAATCCTTGCCGAACGTCTCACAAGTGAACTCCGAGACATCCTTGGCGTTCGGCCCGCGAATCTCCTTGATGTGAATGTCGTCAGGGTTCCCACCGATCTCGAGCGAGAGGCCTTTGTTGGCCTCGCTCGCTTCGCTCCGCGCGGGATCAATCTTCCAGTTCCCGTTCAAGTTTGGAAGCCCGGCATCGCCGCGGATCATCGCCGCTCCGCACAGGAGCGCCCCCACTACCGCCAAGCTGCGCATTAACTTTCTCCCAGAATCATTCTATACCAATGCAAGTGGCTATTTGATTAGGATTGGGGAGGTTATGGCATCGGGCGTCTGGCAAAGTCCCCAGACTGGTCGGGCATCAGTCATCTTCTTTTTTTGGCGAAGCCTCGGCTCTGCCCCGAGGCCAGCATTTTAGAAAGTAGTGGAAGGTTGCGCCGTGACACAGGAGTAATCGCTAGGCGAAGGCCCGGAACGCGCCGAAAGACTACAATCGTCACCCCCCTGTGGGCGCGCTATGGCGGCACGTGCGAAAACGTGGTGCGAATTAATTTCGAGGCAAAAAAGGGGCGCGCGGCGGCCCGCGGCCCCGTAGTGCGAAGCGTGCGCAGCAGCGCCGCACGAATCGCCTGCAGGCTCGCGAATTGCTCGGCGCGGGTCGGCTTGCAACAACGCGCATCCAGCCGCCCCGCGCTCCTGTCGCCGCGACCGTCGGCGGGCGGATGGCGATTCGCGGCGGAGGGCGCCGGGTCCAGAAACGTCCCCGCACGGCCACTTCGCCGGCAAGCCGCCGCGGCTGCCGTGTGCCTGCGCGCCCGTCGCGCGGTTGCGCCGCGGTGGTCCCTTCCTGGCGCCGATTGAAGCAGTGGATGGCAGAAAGGGCACCCGCCGCCACACGGTGCGTGCCGGGTTTCGGCAAGAGTGCGTCCATCGGTCTCACCGCGCCGCGACACAGTGGACAACTGCGTTCTTCGCTCAACGAGTTGGAAGGTTCTGCAGCACGATAGAGATGCGAAGCCCGGGGGAGGCGTTCGCCGCGCAGATCTCACCGTGGTGCAAGCGAATGGCGCGCTGCGCGATGGCCAAGCCGAGGCCGATTCCCCCGCTGGACGCGTCGCGGGCCTCGTCCACGCGAAAGAAGGGACTGAAGATCTTGGACAGCAGGTCCTCCGGAACGCCGGGGCCGTGGTCGCGCACGGTGAGCACCGTGCGCTCCTCAGCGACGACGATATTCGTTTCGATCAGCGCACCAGCGGGGGAGTAGCGGATGGCGTTGCGAACAATGTTTTCGATGGCGCGGTGCAGAAGTTCGCTATCGCCGACGGTTCGGACGTCTTCCGGGGCATCCACCTCTATATGACAACCACGTTGCTCCGCTTCTAACTGACAACCCCACGCCACCTCGCGGAGGATGTCGCCCAGACTGACATCCCCCACGCTGAACGCCTCGGGATCCCCTTCGGCCGTGGTCATCTGCAGGAGAGAACTGACCAGATCGGAGAGCCGATCTGTTTCGCGGCGAAGGCGAGACACGGCGGCCTCGCGATCGCCGGCCGTTCCAACCAACTCCGCAGCGAGGCTCAGACGCGCCAGGGGCGAGCGCAGTTCGTGCGAGATGTCCTGGAGCAACTGGCGTTCCGCCGTAAGAAGAGTCTGAATGCGCGCAGCCATGTTGTCGAACGAGCGTCCCACCTCGCCGATCTCGTCGCGGCGGTGCATTTCGACCCGCGCGGTCAAATCCCCGTCTCCGAAGCGCCGCACGGCGGCCGCGAGCCTTCGCAAGGGCCAGGCGAAGTGCATAGCCAGAAACCAGAACCACACGGCCACTACGGCCAGAAGAAGGAAGTAGTAAGGCGCAAATGCGGCGAAGCCGTACGAGTGCATATTGACAACGACGTACCGCCAGTCGGGCGATGCGACACGGACCACGAACTTATCGCCGATGTTCATGAAGGACCGGCGCAGGCCTTGGGAGCCTTTCAGCAGGGCGGATCGATCCTCGCCCGTCAGAAGATCCCGGCCCGATGAGTCAGTCAGGTAGCGCCCCGGTCCCTCGAACCGGTGTAGAGCGGCAAGGTAGCGCGCCAATTCGCTCCGGCCGCCATTTTCGTATGCCGAGCTAGCCTGGTACAATTCGAACGCGTCGCTGCGCGCGAAGGCCTCACCGCGAGCCCGGTCGGCGACAGACGTCGAGATCCACGAGAAGGCCACTAGTGACAGAACTATTGTGGACAAGGACCAGACGAGGATTTTGGCTGTGACCGATCGCACGTTTAATCGCCCTTCTCTGTCAGCAGGTATCCGACGCTACGCACCGGGCGGATGAGAATGCCCGCCTTCTCGAGTTTCTTCCGAAGGTGACTGACGTGAACCTCTAACGACCGCTCGAACGGCGTGGCCGGACGCTGGTAGAGCACTGCGCAGACTTCGTCGCGCGTCACGACCCTGCCCGCTGAGCGAACCAGAAGGTCAAGGATGGCAAACTCCGTGGCCGTGATGGCTAGGATCTCGCCGCCGACCCAGACTTTACCGCTGGCCTGACTGAGATGGAGGCTGCCGAAGGCGACCGCATCAGGTTCGCCGGAGGCGGAGTGTCTGGAGCGGCGCAGCACGGCTCGCAGGCGCGCCAGCAACTCTTCGGTTCCAAACGGTTTTGGCAGATAGTCGTCGTCGCCGCCGTTGAGGCCGGCAACACGATCCTGCTCGGTCCTCCTGCCGGTTAGCATGATCACCGGGACCGAGGAGCGGCGGCGCAATTGCCGTAGCACTTCGAATCCATCCAGAACGGGCAGCATGACATCCAGCAGCACCAGGTCAAAGCCGCCCTCGATCGCGCGGGCCAGACCCCGTCCGCCATCGAGAACCGTCTCCATAGCGAAACCGGCGCCGGAAAGCACGTCGCCAATCAACTCACACAGATTGGAATCGTCGTCTACGAGAAGAATCGTTCCTGCCGCGGGCACGCTTCCACGCTCTGGTTGCACGTCTTTGCCTATCTTATCGCGGGCCTTAAACATTCTCGTCCGGCATTTGGAGCTTTAACGAATCTTGAGGTTTTTTCCTCTGAAATGGCCTTCTAATATGGACATGAGACACCTTTTTGCAAGTATTTTCACGTTTGCTCTGCTGGCGGGTTCACTTGTCGCGGCGCAGACCTACAAGTTCCAACTGCCGGAGAAGGTTCAGGCTGGCCAGACCCAACTCCAAGCCGGGACCTATTCACTCATTTTGGATGGATCGACCGCTGTACTGAAGGACAGGGCCGGCAACACGATAGATGTGAAGTCGAACATTGAGGAGGAGCCCAAAAAGGCTTCTGTAACGTTGGTAGGGATGAGAAGCGAACCGAGACAACTGGCATCCGTTACCCTGGCTGGCACCCATATTCGCGTCGTATTCGAATAAAGCCAACTGGCAGCGCAGGCTGCTTGAACCGCCCAGAGCAAATAAGGCAGACGGCGGGCAAACATATGGAGAGGGCCCGGACTATATGGCCTTGACCGGCGGGTAAGCGGGCCCTTTCTTCCGGCGTTGGAACCAATTCCTGAAGCAGAAGATGAAGAGAGTCAACAAGGAGACAATCATGAGATTTCAGATCTGCGCGATAGCCCCGCTCCTATTCGTGTCAAACGCCCGTTCCCAACAGGCCAGCCGGCCCGGCCGGTCTCGCCTGAAATCCACTCGGATCGCACCGTCACCTTCCGGCTGTCGGCTCCCAAGGCCGCCGATGTCACCTTGAACGGAAGTTGGGAAGGCGCCCGCGACATCAAAATGGCAAAAGACGACAACGGCGTTTGGTCGGCCACGGTAGGGCCCCTTGGCGCTCAACTGTGGGGCTACTGGTATATGGTCGACGGGGTGAAGGCCTTGGACCCCGGCAACGGAGAAACCCAGCGCGATGGATCCAGGATCGATAACCTGCTAATGGTTTCCGGGCCGGAGTCCGACCTTTGGGATTTCAAGGATGTGCCACACGGAACCATCCATGCCGTTTGGTATCCGTCGCCGATTTTGAAGCAGGCCCGGCGCCGGATGTACATTTACACGCCCTTCGGCTATGAAGCCGGGCAGGATCGTTACCCTGTCTTATATCTGCTGCACGGCGGTGGTGGCGATGAAGACGCGTGGGTGAACATGGGGCGCGCCAACGTCATCCTGGATAATCTGATGGCGCTGGGCAAGGTCAAACCGATGATTGTGGTCATGCCGAACGGCAATGCCCCTCAGACCGTATCGCAGGGCTATGCCTATGGCCAGACGCCCGCGCTACAGTCCGTTCAGGCACCCTCTCCTCCTCCTTTGCAGACGGCCGGAGGGCTAGGCGGAGCGCGCCCGGTGCGTCCGCCGGTACCATACCCCGGTTCGTATCCGGAGAGCCTTGTCAAGGATGTCATCCCGTTCGTCGAGAGGAACTACCGGGTGTTCACCGACAAAAACAGCCGGGCCATTGCCGGACTCTCGATGGGCGGCGGCCAGACGCTGGCTGCCACCAACAATAATCCGGGCCTTTTCGGCTACATCGGTGTGTTCAGTTCCGGACCGCGTGTTGCGGATGAAGCCTTCGAGGCGCAACTGGAAGCCGTCAAAGTGGGCGATGTCAAGTTCTACTGGACCGGCGCAGGCTCGACCGACATAGCGCGCGAGGGAACCATGAACCTCCACGCGCTCTTGGAAAAGCACGGCTTCAAGACATCGTATAAAGAAATTCCTGGAAACCATTATTGGTTTCTCTGGCGCGATTTCCTCGGCGACTACGCTTCCCTCCTCTTCCGCTGAAGCCCGGCGATGCAAACCGGCCACAATATATTAAAGCCTACGGAGTAGAATCATGCAATCCCAGAAATTCCAATCTCCTTTCCACGGTGCCGCATTGGCGGTTTTCCTCGTCGGCGCTGTCGGATTTGCCGCGCAAGCGACGCCGCGCCGGACCCTTCTAGCGCTTTCGAAGCGTGATTGCGTCTTCGGACGGAAAGACGGCTTTCGTTTCCATCTACGGTGGCGGCCGCTACCATGCACTCTCTGTTATCGACCTGGTCGGGCAGAAAGCGCTCCCCGATATCGACACCGGAGCCTTGAATGGCCCACATGGACGCGCGTTTGTTGGAGGAAAGGTCTGGTTCACTGCGGAGGGAGCGAAAGCCATAGCGACCTACGATCCTCGATCCGCCAGGATCGATTGGATTATGGGCACCGGCCAGAACCGGACGCACATGATTTACGTCACCCCGGACGAGAAACAAATCTATACAACCAACGTAAGCTCCGCGACGGTCAGCATCCTGGAAAATATCATTCTGCCGCCGATGGGTCCTCCTCCGGGAATGCGCTCGCCACCGGGTGCCCAGCCTCCTGCCCCGCCGAGCGGGGCTCAACCGCGCAGGGACTGGAATGAGACCGTCATTCCGGTCGGAAAAGGCGATGAAGGCTTCGACGTATCGCCGGACGGACGCGAGCTATGGACCGCAAATGCGCAAGACGGCACCCTGCCGGTGGTCGATCTGACGACTCGGACTGTGACCGCCACGTTGGACGCCAAGACATTCGGTGCAAATCGGTTGAAGTTCACTCCTGATGGAAAGCTCGTGCTGATTTCGAGTCTTGGCGACGGCGATCTGGTCATCTATCAAGGAGCGCTGCGCAAGGAAATCAAACGGGTGCGAATCGGCCACGGGACGGCGGGGATTCTGATGGATCCAGATGGCAATCGTGCCTTCATTGCATGTGGGCCTGATAACTACGTCGCCATACTGGACCTGAAGACCTTAACCGTCACAGGTCACCTCGACGTAGGCGGCGAGCCGGACGGTTTAGCTTGGGCGATTCGATAGTAGGGCCAGGTTTTTGAAAGGAACACCCTCGTTCATGAAAGAGCTTGCCCTCGTATCCGGCGTGGCCCTGTGTGCCTGCATCGGGCTCGCGCAGCCCGCGGGGCCGGGCGCTGCCGCCCGGCCGCCACAGCCCCGGTCCCCCGGAATCCTTTCTGACGGAAGGGTGACGCTGCGGCTTTCGGCGCCAAACGCCGCATCCGTGACGGCCGTCAACACCTCTGGCGGCTATCTGGCCGACTGGCCTCAGGGTAGCAGCGTTGAAATGATCAAGGACTCCCAGGGCGTCTGGTCCGTAACCATCGGACCGCTGAAGGCGGAGTACTACACTTACGTCTTTAACGTGGACGGGGTGAAAGCCTTGGATCCTGGCAACACGTTCACATCGCGGGATGGCGTTCGTTACTCCAGCGCGCTGCGCATTCGCGGCGACTTTTCGGTCGCCTATAGTGTGAACGAGGTTCCCCACGGCACGGTATCGCTGGTCTGGTACCCGTCGCCCACGCTTAACCTGATGCGGCGCATGTATGTGTATACGCCACCCGGATACGAAACGAGCGGCAGCACGCGATACCCCGTCTTGTACCTTCTACACGGCGGTGGCGGCGACGAAGATGCCTGGACCAACCTCGGGCGTGCGCCGGAGATTCTCGATAACCTCATCGCGCAGGGCAAGACTCAGCCGATGATCGTGGTGATGACCAATGGGAACACTCTCCAGGAAGCGTCGCCCGATTTTGTCGAAGCTCCGTCCCTGCCACGCGCACCCCGGAGTCCGGGAGACCAGGCTTCGGGTGCCGGGGCAGCCATCACGCCCATCATCCTGAACTTCCCTAAGAGCCTGGTCCAGGACGTGATTCCATTCGTGGATAAGGTATACCGGACCAAGTCCGACCGCGAGAATCGCGCCATCGCGGGTCTGTCAATGGGCGGAGCCCAGACACTGTACGCAGCTTTCAATCATCTCTACAAATTTGCTTGGGTCGGCGCCTTCAGCGGAGGGTTTCCGTTGCTGCCGGGCATCGGGGTTCCGATTCCCGCGCCCGCGAATGCCGGCCGGCTCAGGGGCCCGGACGTCACCAGGTCGATCGATCCCGGGAAGTTCGCTCAATTGATGCCGCAGCTGAACGCGGACGCTAATTCCAAACTCCGCCTCTTCTACTTGGCAATCGGAACCGATGACGGGCTGATCTCCGCGCACGGCGTGGTGAAGGAAGTGCTGAAATCGAAGGGAGTAGAAGCAGTGATTCGGGAGGTGCCGGGCTATGGCCACGAGTGGGCTTTCTGGCGGGTAGCGCTTGCCGACTATTTGCCCCGGCTATTCCAGCCGGCTTCGAAGAATTGAGATGTACTGATCCGGAATTGCCGTTTCGAGTGCGATAGAACATGCCAGCCGCAAGCTGGACTGCCTGGCCAAAAAAATCTGGCGATTTTGCCTTCCGGCAAATGTCGGCGCGCGGCCCCTTCACTCGTGGATTCGGCCACGCCGTGCGCCTGCGCGCCCGTCGCGCGCCGGGGGCGATCGCTTCCAGATGCCCGAAGTCCGTGCGCGCCGCGTGGCCATAACGTGCTTCGCGCGCCCGATGCTTGGCGGCCAATCCCGCCGCCCGTGGTCTGTCGCCGCTACGCGGTGCCCGTTGTCCGTCGCCGCGACCGCCAGAGCGCGGATGGGGATGCGCGCGGCGGAGGGCGCGGCGGCCATGACGTGCTCGTTGCCGGGCGCACCGTTGCGGCGTATCCAGCAACGTCGGCTCGGGGAGATAATGGAGACCGATGAGGACGTTTCGCAAGTTGATCCCGGCGGGTGGCGTTGTTTTTGCGGCGATGCAGTTTGTGCGGCCCAGTATTCCGGTCAAGCCCGCGGCGGCGGAGCTGCAGGTACCGCCGGATGTCCGGCGCGTCCTAGAAAGAGGCTGCTATAGCTGCCACTCGGACGAGCGGCGGCTCTCATGGTTCGATCAGATCGTGCCAGCCTATTGGCTGGTGCGGAACGACATCCTGAAAGCGCGGGATCATCTCGATTTTTCGACCCTGGGCGACAAGCCCGCCGCCGCCCA
This sequence comes from Bryobacterales bacterium, assembly GCA_963707465.1. GTDB lineage: Bacteria > Acidobacteriota > Terriglobia > Bryobacterales > Bryobacteraceae > Bog-159. The sequence continues at coordinate 1,254,523 of CAVPQK010000024.1, read as the reverse complement.
AAAAGCGACGCTGTATGAAGCAGTGAACATGATCCTGCTTGGTGCGATGCCGCTACCGGAGTTCCTGCGTCTGCATCCGGAGGCGAAAGTGATACCGGACGAGTTGGCAATGTTGAAGGCTTATCTTGCCCCCTGGACGCCAGTCTCGATGGGGACCGGCAGCAAGCCGGGGAGCGGCGGAAAGGCCGACGCCGCGCCTGCCGACGCTCCGTCTGAAGTCCCCGCGCCTGTGAATCTGGCGACAGTACAGCCGGAACTCGACGGGTTCCCGTTCGACGCCACTTTCGAAGCCTGGAAACCGATCAGCACGACCGAAGCGACAATAGCACCTTCCGCTTCGTGCTCGGGAACGGCGTGGCAGTGCGCGCGACGCAGGCGGGTAGTCTCTCGCCATGGCCGGACGGCGCGCGCCTGGCAAAGATCGCCTGGCAGCAGGAACTCGGTCCGGATGGTCTGGTGCACCCCGGCAAGTTCGTCCAGGTGGAGTTGATGCTGAAGAGCGCCCGTCGCTATCGGAACAGCCAAGGCTGGGGCTGGGGCCGTTGGCGCGGCGCAAACTTGAAACCCTATGGCAAGGATGCGCGTTTCGTGGACGAGTGCACCAGCTGCCACCAGCCGATGCGCGACTACGACTACGTCTACACGCTGCCGATTTCGACTGCCAAGGTGGGCCGAACCCAGGTAGTGAACAACGCCGCCGCGCTGCCGGCGAGCCTGCCGTATCAGCCGCTGGATTGGGGCGCCATTACGATGTACGTCGACCCGAAAGCTCGAACAACGGCGACGGTGTACGGCAATGACCAGGCGCTCCGGGCCGCGCACGCGCGTCGAGGTCTGCCGGCTTACCCGGCTGGCGCTGTGCTGGCGCTCGTCACGTGGGCTCAACGGGACGATCCGCACTGGTTCGGTGCCCGGATTCCGGATGTGCCGCAGTCGGTGGAGTTCGTGGAAGTCTCGGCTGGAGGAATGCCGGCTTATCGGCGTTTCGCCGGGGCAGGGCTGGCAGAAGATCGGGGTAATACCGAGGCAGCCGCGCAGCGGACGAGATTCGTGCTGGGGCTTGCGCCGGTTTGGTTGCCGTGAGGGAATCGACGCGGGAGAGACGCCGGAATCGCCGCGAACCTGCCACCAAGTGCGAATTGCTTCCCGGATAGAGCCCGTAACACAGGCATCCGAACAGCACCGATGCGCGTTTTGCTCCGCGCAGCCCTTGCTGCGCCCACATTGCCCGGGCCGTCGCCTCGCCCCCCCATGTGCCCGCCCGTCGCGCATTGCGCGCGGTGATCGCTTCCGGATGGGCGAAGTCCGCGGGCTCGCGTTGCCATCCACCGTGGGTGTGGGCGGCGTGGTGGGCACCAACTTCACATGGCCGGAAGGCTCGGCGGCGAGGAAGCGCGGCGATCTTACGCCGGCGCGCGAGCAGAATTTCGAAAAGTGGACCCGCATCTACAAGGAGAAGATGCTCTCGCGCGGCGAGTACGTCGGAAATCTGTACGACATCGGTTTCGACCGACCGGAGACGCACGTGATTCGCAAGGATGACAGCATGTACTACGCTTTCTACGCGCCGCAGTGGAGGGGCAAAATCACGTTGCGCGGCCTTTCCCGGCGCGCTTACCGCGTTACCGACTACGTGGAGGAGAAGGATTTGGGAACGGTCCGCGGACCGACCGCCACGCTGGATGTCCAATTCGAAAAGCATCTGTTGCTCCAGGCAAAACCGGAGTAGCCATATCCAGGAATGTCGCAGAATGTCACACCCTTGGAACCCCAGAGATTCTAGCCCGATTGGTACTTTTCGCCGCCCTGGCGCGCGGTTGCGCCGGGTCATCGCTTCCGGGTGTGCCCATACTCCGCGGGCTCGGCTTGCCATAACGCGCATCCTGCCGCCCGCGTCCGTCACCGCGGCCGCCGACGCGCTGATCGGGATGCGCGCCGCGCGGCGGGCGCTGCGGCCAGGAACGCCAGCGAGCGGCCACCTCGCCCGGACGCCGACCCGCCGCCGTGCGCCTGCACGCTCGCGGCGCGGTTGCGCGGGGTGATCGCTGCCGGATACGCGAAAGATGACGTCCGGATCTCCGACATCGGCGGTGTCGCGGTGGCATAACGCGCTTCGCGCACCATCTCCCGAAGTGGGCGTCATCGCATGCAGTACCGACTGAAGCCGCTGAACAAAGGCGGTCACCTCCGGCGGGAGGAAGGGCGGGGCCCAAAGTGAACATCGCCCGATCTCACACGTTCCCAGCCCAGAGCGAGAGACCGCGTGTACCGGGCATCGTGCGGTGTGCGGCGCGCAGCTTGCCGCCAATATCTGAGGAAGGAGAAGTATGCGCTAATGCGCGCTCGTACGGATTTGTGCGGGGGGTGCTATGCAATTGGCACCTTACCGCGACCGGTTCAATTGACCCCCCGTGCGGCGATCCACGAAGGTAAACTTGAGGATACCAGAGCGCGGCCTTCGGTCTCGACGGTCAGGAGCTCCTTGCAGAAGCGTGCGTAAAGGCGTTCAATCAATCATGATTCAACAAATCGCTAGATTGCAGTGGCTTCTTCGGATGTCGATCCTTTTTTGGGCAGGCAGCCTACTTTCGGGCGGCGCAGATTTGCCGCGCAAATCATTTACAGTTCGAGATTCAATCGCGCTTGCGAACCTTGTGGACTTCACTACACCCAATGGCGAACAAGCGTCAGCTTTGTTTTAACCTGACCAGTCACATGTTGTAAGTCTCACACGCCGCGGAGACCTCGAACGAGATGTGAACGTAGAGACGTTGCAGATGTTCGATGTTCACGCCATTCTAACTTATCTGTCATCTTCCACAGTCGAGCCCGAACCTTCTCCAAAGAACTTAGTTGTCGTAGATGCACGCCAGCCCTGGGATGGCATTTCGCACGTTATATGGCAAAATAATCAGAGAATCTGTTTTACGGCCAAGTTAAACTCCCATCTCACTCAGGTGTTTTCCATAGACATCACGAACGGGAAAATGACCCAACTGACGCATAGCACATTGGATGTTCTCTCCTTTGCTGTGGCAGCCGACAAGGTCGTGTATTACACACTCGCATCCACAACACATTCCGGACCGAGAAGAGTTGATTGGAGCTCTTTCAGCGAACTGATCGAACCTGATGGTGCGGCCGCGCACGGGTCGCCTTTGGTTGCGTTGTTTGCGGAATCGACAAGGGGCGAGCAGGTCCGGCGCATCGATATGCCGGTTTCGCGTCTCAGTCAGACATTCCAGCATATCTGGATAGCTCCAACGGGAAGCTACGCAATCGGCTTTCGTCCCACCGCGTCATGGCCATCGTATTGGGCCGATTACAAAATCCCGCATTATGACCTGTTCGGGTATTCAGCCGACAAAATGAGCGGAGATTACACGTCACCCGAGGTGCAGAACAGAACGCAGTATCAGCTCATTGACCTGCGAACTGGCAGCGGGATATCACTGCTCGATGCGCCGAGCGGGTTCTTGGCGCAGAATGAGACCCCTCCCGTTGTATTTTGGCCGAGTGCCGGCAAGTCCGTAATCGTATCGAATACCTTTCTTCCCCTCAATACGGGAAACCTCGCAGCGGATCGCCAACGCGAATTGGGGCCGGCAATTGCCGAAATTGACTTATCCTCCGGAAAAATCACGGAGATCAACCCAGAACCGTATATCACGCCCGAGATTGAGCGCGGGGCCGCACCTATGGAACATGTTGCGTCGATCGAATGGGACTCAAAGAACAATGTGCTTACGGTGCGGACGCGGCTTCAAAACAAGGCGACCAGCTCGCGAGCTTTCCGTAAAGTCGATGGCGTTTGGCGGTCTGAGCATGGCCGAAGTGAGGAGCCTGTCTCCAAGCAAGAGGTTGCAGTCAGCAGAGAAGAGGGCTTGAACGAGCGGCCAAAGCTCTACGCCAAAGGCGGCTCGTGCGCATGCCGGAAGGTGCTTTATGACCCAAATCCCCAGGCTGACCAGTTCAACTTCGGACACGCCGAGGTTTTTGAGTGGACTGACACAAACGCTATCCTGTGGCGCGGAGGAGTGATTTATCCGATCGGCTATGTCAAAGGTAAGAGCTATCCGCTCGTCGTGCAAACGCACGGGTTTAATCCAAACGAGTTCCTGGTTGACGGACCCGATGGATATACGACCGCTTTTGCGGCCCAGGCGTTCGCTAATGCCGGGTTTATTGTGCTGCAGATTGAAGATAACCGGCGAGCCATGACCATTGACGAGCGCGAGGGCCCGTTGTATGCCGAGGGATTTCACGCGGGGATTGGAAAGTTAATTTCAGAAGGACTCGCTGATTCTGCGAAAGTCGGACTCATCTGCTTCAGCAGAACTGGTTGGCACACGTTGCATGTTTTGAAGGAATATCCTGATATGCTCGCGGCAGTCACCATTGCCGATGGGGGTCTCATCGGGTATGTGGCTGACATGCTGAGTGTGAACTTTTCCAAGGACTTCAAAATGCAGTTTCGAAAAGTGGTGGGGGGGATCAACAATCCGGAAGAATGGATTGCAAAGAGTCCGATGTACAAACTGTCCGGCATTGAAACGCCTGTCCGGCTTGAGGCGAATGATCCCGGATCGGCAGTTGCCACTTGGGAAATGTATTGGCTCCTCAGATCCGCAAACCGTCCAGTGGACTTCATCTATTTTCCCAAAGGGAACCATATCCTCTTTTCTCCCGCGAACCGCTTGGAGTCTCAGGGTGGCAATGTCGATTGGTTCCGCTTCTGGCTACAAGGACTGGAGGACCCCGATCCCAAAAAGGCCGAGCAAAACAAGCGCTGGAGGGATTTACGAAGACAGCACGAAGCTGACCTTAAAGCCAAGCACTAGCTACTTGCTGTCTTGTAGGGATAACCTGCACCGGAGTTTTGACACGCTAAGAATCGAAGCTATCTGATCTGGGGTCAACAGCGGACCAACTCGGCTCGTCCAATCGGAGCGGACTGCTCCGCCTTATTCCGGCGGCGTTCCTTGGTGTAACCCGCCACGCTTACGGGTGGCACGTCGAAAAATTGGCGGAAATTCTGTGGCAAGCCCTGTCGCACATCCCGAATGGGTGGCAATAACGCGCATCAAGCACCCGCCGTCGGCGCCCCGGCGCGGGGGCGGCGGGTGGCGCGCGGCAGGACGAACATCGACGAGCAAGTGCTTCGCCGGGACGCCGAAGCAAAGCCTGCACGCCAGTGGCGCAGTTGCGCAGGGGATTATTTCGGCGGCCTGCCAGGTGCCCGCCGCCCGCGTGGTCCGTCGCCGCGACCGCTGACGGGCGGATGGGGATGCGCGCCGGCGCGGAGGCCGCGCCGCGGCCAGCAACGTCGACGTGCGCCCCGCTTCTCCGGAACGCCCACGCACAGCTCGTGCACCTGCACGCCCGTTGCGCGGTTGCGCCGGCGTGATCGCTTCCGGATGCGCGAAGTCCGCGGCGTCGGGTTGCCGGGACACGCATCCCGGCGCGCGGATGAGCGATGCGAGCGCGGAGAGCGCCGCAATCCAGCAAGGTCGCCGCCCACCCACTTCGCCGCCGAGCCGACCCTCAGCCCCTGTGCCTGCGCGCCCGTCGCGCGATTGCGCGGGGTGATCGCTTCCCGATGCCCGAAGTCCGCGGGCTCGCGTGCCGTAAGGCGCTTCCCGCGCGCCGTCTGCCCCTCCCCGGCGCCCGGCGACCGCGGTACGGCGCCGCGACCGCCGGCGCGCGGTGGGGGATGCGCGCCGCGGCGGAGGACGACTGCATCCATAGTTTGCACGCGGAGGTTGGCTTGTGGCGCACCATTTTCCGAGTGCCCCGTCACCGGGGACGCGCGAAGTCCGCGGGCTCGCGTTGCCGTAACACGCATCCGGTACCCAGACGCCGGCCGCCAGTTCAGGCGCCCGTTCCCCGGTACGGGACGGCCGGCGGAGGGCTTCTGAATAATGCACGGTGTCATCCAGCAACGTCGGCGAGCCGTCACTATATCCCAAACCGGTCTCCATTTCCTGAGACAGGATGATGTACAATATGCGCCATGAACTCATGCTCAGTCCTGGTAGGCGGACGGCTACTCGGGAGTTATTCAATCTGTGGCGGCCAGTCTCACGATCCGAAGAACCCGACGCCTCTCGGGCCGGGGGTCAATAAGGGCAACGTCGATAACAAGGCAAACGGACCAAATTACTACTACTTTTACGCCGGTCCGGGACATGTGGATATACATTATGCATTCAAGGAGATGGGAGTTTTTGGCAGCCCATTGCGGCAGTCGCTTAGCTTCGATCTCTATGACGAGAATGATAAGTTGATCGCTCATGACGCCATTGTTTCGGTGGATAAGATGGAGAAATTATCGCGACCCGGCGATCTCGCCACGCGCCATAAGTTAGTGGTTCGAGTCAGCTCTCCGGACACGACGATCAGATTGGGGGGCTATTACGAGATCGAGCCTACGGGCGCAGCCACGTTTGCCGGAAGTGCAATCGGCGCGAACTTCAAACCGGAAAACACGGAACTCTATCATCAAGCAGGGCCGTTGGCGACGCCGCAAGGCTCGCTATCTCAGCCGGGGGCGTCTCTGTATAGGCCAACCGGTGCACTGACCAATGTGGAAGAGAGCCCTAAGGAATTACGGCTGACGCTGGCAGCCGACGTTCTGTTCGACTTCGACAAGGCGACGATTCGTCCGGATGCCAAGGCGGCGCTCGACCGGGTCGCGGAGATCATCCGTTCAAAGAGCCGAGGAGTGGTCAGGATCGACGGCTTCACGGACTCGAAGGGCGCTCCAGATTACAACTTGCGCCTATCGAGCGCCCGAGCGGAATCGGTGAACAAATGGATGATCGATCGGGAGGGACTGAAGGGCGCGGGCTTCACGACGCACGGATTCGGCGCCACGCGGTTTGCCGCACCGAATGCGAAGCCGGACGGCAGAGACGATCCCGCAGGACGGCAAAAGAACCGCCGAGTCGAAATCGTCATTCAGAAACAAGATTAACGCTTGGCTGCTTGGTGATCGGTTCATGCCATCGAAATGCCCTGGTGCTCTCGGGCTTGGCCCAATTTGGCCTTTCTGTTTTTCAGGGTGAAAGTCGCCCGGCCACACGCGCCCATACTCCCCACGGGTGACACGTCGAAAATGTGGTGGTAATTAGTTTTGAGCAGATTGACGGCGCGGCGAAAGGTTTCGCTGTCGGCGCCCCGGCGCCGGCCGCCCGCGGTCCATCTCGACCGCCAACGCGCCGCCCGCGTGCCCTGCGCCGGCGCGCGGTTTGCGCGGGGGTGATCGCTTCCAGAGGCCCGCAGTTCGCGGCACCGGTTCGCGCTGCCATCGCGCGCATCCCGCACGCGATGCCCGACGCCGGCCGTCAGTCGTCCGAACCGCCGGCGAGCAGATGGGGATGCGCGAAATGCGGAGGGCGCCGAGCCAAGCCCGTCGCCTGGTTCGGCGGTCAGAACTGTTCGGGGAGCACGCCAACGTCTGCCACAAAAGGTGTTCGTGGATACTCAGTGGTGCGGTGTCCTTTGCGGCGTCTCGAGCCGTTACCCCCAGCTTCTTTCCGGCCAATACTTGGCTTCATGTTGTTCAAAACACGGCATCAAGCGCTATATATATGGTGAATCCATTCGGAACATTGACCCACAAGTGGTGCAGGCTCTGATGGCAGTTGTCAACGCCGCCAGCAGCAAGGTGAAAAAGACCGAGTACACCAACGGCTGTGGATCAGGGCCACTATCTCTGATTGCTAGGCGTCAACGAATCGTTTCGCTGCAGCGGTCCAAGTATGGCGCACAGCCTCATTGGTTCATATCGGTGGCGGCAAACGGGTGGTAATTGCCATCTCGTATCGAAATGTTCCGCCGAAGTTGACTCTCGCGTCGATCACTAACTAGGGCACCGAGTGAGGGATCGGCTGCTGCGCCGTGCCCGCACGTTCTTTTTCCCCGATGCTGGGCTCGCCTTCGTGGCCGAACAGCTCGGGGTGCAGGTAGTGTCCTCGATACTCGGCGGGCTTGTCCACCTCAACCGGAATGCGGTGCGCGTTGGCCCACGCGTCCTGCCGAATGCCTGTGACCTGCCACGAGACCTTCACGTTCCCTTTATCGGTCTTGATGGTGAAGGCGCGGTTGACAACCTCCGACGCGACCCACGCCTGGGCTTGTTGGCCGATCACTGTCAACTGATACCGGAAGTCGCGGTTCAACGCCTCGAACCAGTCGGGCATGGTAACGGTCGCGGCGCCGCCCGCATCGGTGACGACGTTGCCGTTGTAAATATTCATCATGTCCGGCGATTCGACGAAGGAGTGGTAGAGATATTTGTTCGCCGCATCGGTTGGGTGGTCGATCACGAAGGAGCCGCCAGCCTTCGCGAGACTGCCGCTGACGAAGACGTCGCCATTAAACTTGCCGGCCAAGCCCCAATTCACGCCGTCGGAATAACCTTGACCTGGTGAGCCATAGATCCCATTTCCGGCCCCTCCGGTGCCGCCAGAGGGGCCACCGTAGCCATCGACGCCGTCGCCGCCTCCGACCCCAAGTGCGGTGGAGCCACCGCCCTGGAAGGAACCGCCGGCGCCGCCGTAATCGCCGATAGCGGCGGCATCCCCGCCGGCCCCATCCACGCCGCTACCGCCGGTAGATCCTCCGCCGTTTGAATTCCCGCCGACACCTACAACTCCATTGCCGCCGGCCGACGTCCCCGAAGCTATGCCGCCCGAGCCATACATGCCATCCGCTGCCCCGGCCGTGTTCGCGACGTAGAAAGCCACATTGGATGCGGAGACGGTGCCCGCAAACGGCAGCGCAACTCCATCTGGCCCCTGCGGCCCCGCAGGGCCTTGCGATCCTTGCACGCCTTGGGGACCCTGTGGACCGGTCGCGCCAGTCGAGCCTCCTTCGGACAGCAGGCTCCAACCCGTGGATGGCGGAGCTTGACCAGCGGGAATGGTTTGCACCGCGACGTAGGAGGAGCCATTGTAGTAGACTGCATCGTTGTTCCGGTACGCCAAGCTAGATACCCAGGCGCCCTCCCAGAATAATCCGGCAGGACCTATCGGACCTTGCGGACCGGTGGCGCCAGCCGGGCCGCTGGGGCCAGTGGGTCCCGCCGGACCGGTAGCGCCGGTTGGACCCGTCGGCCCTGCCGGACCCGTGGCGCCCGCTGCGCCTCTCGACCCCTGGGCGCCAGCCGGCCCCGCCGGACCCTGCGGACCAACCGTTCCGATGGTGACATCGAAAAGGGAACTGGCGCCGTTGCTCACATTGAGCTGGAATGTCCCGGCGCCCAAGCCGGCCGGAAGGTCCGCCACAATTTGCGTGCTAGCCGACGACACCAGGGTCAACGTTTTTCCGTCCAAAGTTACCACCGGCGACCCGGTCGTCGGAGTCAGACGCTGGCCGGTGATGGTCATCTGGTTATGCACCAGATCGGCGACCGCGCTCACGACGACGGGCGCCGTGGAGGCGGCCGGCGATTCCTGGGCGAACGGCGGGCAACTCAGAGCCAACAGCAGCCAAGCCGCCGGCTGCAAACACCTTCTCATGCGTTGGGTACGATTCATTGAAATGCTCCTCACTCGAAATAGTCTGGCGCAGCAGCCCCGTGAATGCACCACCTGCGTAGGTAGTGTCGTTGGCAGCCGGGAAGCCCTTACAGTGTGACCCTAATTCTCTTCGGGATCGACTGAAGCAACCTCAGCATCGCTCTGCGGGACGAGCGTGATGGCATCAAGGCCGTTGTAGTTGTCGCCCGCCGGATCGCCGTTGATGAAGGCGATGCTGGTCTGAGGAGTAAGCGAAGTGACGGTCGCCGTGAACTTCTGCCAGACTACGGAGGTGCTCCCGGCGCCGAGAGAGTTCGTCGCCGTGTATACCTGGACGCCATTAACCAGAACGTTGACGGTGCTGGTGAGGCCGTCAGGGCCACCCGTATTGACAACGTTGCCCACCCAGAAAGTTAACTGATATGCCGCGCCGGGCGTTGTGGCGACGGTCTGAGATACGCCCGTCGCCAGGTTGCTCCCATAGCCGGTCAGGTCGATAGACTGCGCGCCCGCCTCAGGCTCGACGGTGAATCCATTGCCTGTGTACGTTCCGCTGACTAAACACACGTTCCCGGTGGCGCCCACAACCGTCCAGTCAGCGAAGGTTTGCCCGGTGTTAATACACGTTAAGCCGCCTGCCGCGACTATGGGCTTCTCGAAGCTGCCGTTCTTGATCAGATTGGCGCCTTGGGCGGAGAGGGCCGAAGCCGTCAGTAATGCCGCGAAAGCGGCGGATGTTGCGAGAGTCTTAGTGATAGTCATATTGTGTCTCCTTTTTTTCTTGGATTAAACTCTGCCGGGCCGGCTGCGAGGCAGTGCCGCGTAGTTCGGCCGCGGATGATTCGCTATTTCCGGTTCGTCTCACAACCCGCGGGGACTACCAGAGTGACATGCGAGGATCCCGGCTTGCTTCGCTTGTCGATTGCATTTCTCCTTTGATCGATTGGTCCGGGCCGGAGTGGCTCGACCATCTTCAAGGATTATGCCGTAGTCTCAAAGGCATGTCACCACCTACGCAGGTAGTGTCGTGGCGCTACCGGAACAACCCGCTCTGCAGCGCCTTGGCCACGGCCTCGGTGCGCGAGTGGACGTGCAGCTTATCGTATATATGGCGCACATGGTAGGAGATGGTGTTCACGCTGACGCTCATCTTCACGGCGGCAGTCTTATAGTTTTCACCGCGCACCAGCAGATTCAGAATGCGCACTTCGTGGGGAGTCAACTGGTAGTCCGCCTGGGGAGGCGGCTGCACGCGGCGGAACAACTCCACCACGCGGCGGGCAACCTCCGGCGACATGGGCGACCCTCCCGTAGCCGAGTCCCGGATGGCCTCCAGCAGCCGGATCGCGGGCGTATTCTTCAGCAGGTAGCCATTGGCGCCGGCGCACAGCGCCTCCAGAATGCGTGCGTCGTCGTCATAGACCGTGAGCATCACCGGCGAGACGGTGGGCCAACGGTCGTGGATGCGGCGGATGCCCTCGATGCCGTTCATGCCGGGAAGTCCGATGTCGATCAGCGCCACGTGCGGAGGTTCCCCGCCAAGTTGGCCCAGCGCGGCTTCCATGGAGCCGAATGATCCCGCGCATTCAAAGCCCGGCGTGCCGCCGATGAGCGCGGCCAGGCTGTTGCGAATTTCCGGCTGGTCTTCCACCACCCAAACACGCGTCACTGCGGCATCGATAGCGTTAAGATTCCCCGGCACGTAAGCCCTCGGTGCGAAAATAGCATGAAGTGTACGGCATCAGCACCACTTGCGCAGGTAGTGTCCGCGTCCGCGGGCTTACCCTGCCGACGGCGCTGGCCGGCGCCTTGCTCTGCCTCGCCGCGCTTCCCATGTGCGCGGAGCGCCTGCCGGTGCGTACCTACACCATCTCCGATGGCCTGCTGCTCGATGGGGCGATTTTTCAGACCATGCAGGACTCGCATGGGTTCCTTTGGTTCGTCACTGGCGGCGGAATCAGTCGATTCGACGGTCAGTCGTTCCAAAACCACGGGGCCAACGATGGACTGCCTCGGATCGAATGTATTCTCGAGGCCAGGACAGGAGAATACTGGCTCGGCACGTCGGAGGGCCTGATTCGCTACGACCCCGCGGCGCCAGCTACGGGGCGCTTCCAGCGATTCCGGGTGAGTGAAGGCAGGATCGCCAACCAGGTCGAAACGGTGGCGAACGATGGCCGGGATGGGCTTTGGATCGGCACGGACCACGGCTTGTATCATGCCGTGCGCTCGCCCGGCGGACTGAATATCAGGCCCGTTCTGCGCCCCGAAGCGCCTCCGCACCGCGAACCGGACGGATACTTTCCGATCTACCACTTGTTGCTGGATAGCCGCGGCGCGCTCTGGGCTAGCGGGACTTTCTCCGGAGTCTATCGCGTACGCCCACATGGCGGAATCGAACATTACACCACGCTAGAAGGTCTGCCCTACATCAACGGCGGGCCATTCCTCGAGGATCGGCGAGGGCGGATGTGGCTGGCGACCGCGGTCGGCCTGCTCTCGCTAGAGGCGGAGCCGCGGCTTGGGATGCCGCTGGTTCTGCGAAAGTTCGACACCCGCTTGGGCCTTCAGGAAAATGCGCCCAGGGCATTATGCGAGATGCCTGACGGCCATCTATGGATCGCCACGAGGGCGGGTCTGCTGGAATTCGATGGCGATCGTTTGCGGCGCTATGGACGGCAAAACGGCTTAGCCGAGGAAAACCTCTGGTCCCTCGCTCGCGACGTGGAAGGAAATCTGTGGGTCGGGACCGATAGCTCGGGCGTAATGCGCATCGCACGGACCGGCTTCACCAGCTTCGACGAGTCCGATGGCATGAGCGAGTCCTCGATTCGCTCCGTGCAGGTGCTACCCACCGGCGAACTGATTGCCATTCCGGAAGCGGTTTCGAATCCGAGCTTCCGCATTCAACAATTCACCGGCGGGAAACCCGCCTTCGGTTCGATCCATCCGCGTTTTCCGGCGGGCATCCGGGACTTCGGCTGGGGAACCGGCCAGATTCTGCTGCGCGACCATCTTGGGGAAACATGGATCGCAACATACGATGGTCTGGCGCGTTTCCCGCGCACTGCCGGCATCGGCGGACTGGATCGATTGCCTCCCCTGAAGGTCTACACCGTGCGCGATGGCCTGCGCTCCAGCAACATTTATTCACTTTTTGAAGACTCTCGCGGAGACATCTGGATCGGCCTGATGTTTCCGCCACAATTCGGCCTGGCACGCTGGGTCCGTTCGGAGGATCGCATTGAGGGTCTGACGCAAACTCCGGGAGCGATGCCCGGGAGGACCAGCCAGGCTTTTGTCGAGAGTGGCTCCGGCACATTGTGGATCGGGTGTTGGCCCAGCGGCTTGAGCCGCTACCGCAATGGGCGGTTCCGATCGATCACGGCTTCTGATGGGTTGCCGACAGGCGCCATCTCGTCGCTCTATATCGACCACGCCGGTGCGGTTTGGGGGGCGGCGCACGGCGCCGGGCTCTTCCGGATCGAGAACCCGGATTCCGAACGGCCGCGGGTGGTTACCTTCATCGCAGTCAATGGCTTAGCATCTAACGATGTGACCTGCGTTACTGGAGATGCAGCCGGGAGAATTTATATGGGCGGATTGAGGGGCGTGGACAGGGTGGATCCGTCCTCGGGCGAGCTTCTGCACTTCGGCATGAGCGACGGCCTGCCCAGCAACCTGATCGTAAGCTGCGTCCGCGATAATTCCGGCGAACTTTGGTTTGGCACCCACCGCGGTCTTGCGCGCCTCACTAACCCACCCGGAAAATTTCCGGCACCGCCCCAGGTACGCATCTCGGAGGTTCGTATCGCCGACCGCACGCAACACATTTCCGATTTGGGTGAAACGCTGATCCAGTTGCCGGAATTGAAGTCGAGCCAGAATCGCGTGGCGATCGCCTTTGCCGCCATCAACTTCGCGGGACCCACGCGATACCGATATAGGCTGGAGGGCGCCGAAGGCGAATGGAATCAGACGGCGGATTCCACCGTAACTTACCCCGCCCTGCCCCCCGGCGACTATCGATTCCTGGTGCAAGCGCTGGACGCAAGGCCGGGCCAATCATCGCCCGCGGCCGCCCTGACTTTCACCATACTGCCCCCGCTGTGGAAGCGCTGGTGGTTCATGGCCCTGGAGGCACTGGCGCTGGCCGGCTGCATTTACACTGTATATCTATTCCGCTTGCGGCAACTTCTGGCGATCGAGCGCGTGCGTATGCGCATCGCCACCGACCTGCATGACGACATCGGCTCGGCGCTCTCGCAGATCGGCCTGATGAGCGAAGCGGCCCGTCGCCCGGCCGGCCCCAATACCATGCCGGAGGCCTTGGCGCGCATCGCCACCGTATCGCGCGAAACGGCCGCTTCCATGGCCGACATTGTCTGGACCATCAATCCCAAGCGCGACTCGCTCGGCGATCTCTCCGTCCGCATCCGCCGCTTCGCCAACGAACTGTTCAGCGCCCGCGACATCGACTGTACCGTAGTCATGCCGGAATCGGACGAGGATCTGAAGCTGGGCATCGATACGCGCCGGCAACTGCTGCTTGTGGCTAAGGAGGCCATGCACAACGTGATTCGCCACTCCGGCAGTACCCAGGTTTCCATCGAACTGAACCATCAGAGCCGCTGGGTGGTCTTACGTATCCGCGACAATGGAACCGGGTTCGATCCGCTCGCCAACGCTGAGGGACACGGCATCGCCAGCATGCGGTCGCGCGCCGAGGGCCTCGGCGGCAGATTCTCGATCGAATCCCGAGATGGAAACGGCGCCACGCTGGAGGTGCGCATCCCCAAATGAGAATTACAGCCGCTTAGGTCCGCTTTTTGAAAATCGGAAGTCCAGCCGCTTCGCCCCCATGTCAATGACTGCAGTGGTGTCGTGGGCCAAGCGCCTAAGTTGCGTTTGGTTTTGAACTGCCAGCGGGGATCGCCGACAACCTGGCCTGCTTGGGGACGACAACGCGCAGGCGCGGCATATACTTAGGTCGCCCCATCATAATCTGCCCGATTGCCAATGCGAGCGCCCGCTCTGCGATACCCACCGATGGGACTCACCGAATCGCCGGCGAGTCTCGGTAAGAAAAACGATTTTCCCGCACGGGAAAAAAGTGGGACTCGGAGAGTGTTTTCCCCACGGGCGCTGCACGTCGACGGGCGCTCGAAGACGCGCTATACTGGCCTTGCACGCCTGCCCGCAGCCCCGCCCGCCAACTCCTGAAATCAGCGATTTAACCTGCTTATTCGGCTTTACGCCAGATCTCGTTTTGCGATTCCTGCGGGTAAGTCCTGACGAGTTCATCCCCCGTTACTACATCGTAGGCGATCAGTCGCGCAACGTGCTTTGCCTCGCAGCAGCCGCCCAGTTTGCGTGTTTTGATTCGCGCCGCGAGGAGGGCGCCCGCGTCCGGCGATCACGGGACAGCCGGGTGCCAAGGCCCGCCGATCCCAGAGGTCCAAATGAACTGCCTATCGGGCGAAGGCCGCGCCAGGTCGCGTGATGAGCTTTCCGCTTCCAGGTTGACGCAGATGCTCATTGCACACTACCTTTCGCCTGCCCCTGATTGGCGCACTGGGCGGCTCTGTTCTGTCTTCTTCTCAATCGGCAAATCGCGTGACTTACCAGCTCTGGGTGTGCGTGAGTTAGCGTTGAGGTTGTCGACGGCGGAGGGCTCGTCTAGTCTGCGAATCTGTCCCCATGGGCAGCAGCACCAACTCGCGGGAGTATCGCCATAGTTGACAATCCCGGTGTCCCAGCACTGCGGGCATTTCTCTTTAGCCGGCTGGTTCCAGAGCGGCAGCCCGGGATGATACTTCGCATCGTAGCGCGTTTTCAGCTCATGGATTCCGCCCCATGGCGCTCCGTGCATCCGGTCAGCAACGGCTTGATTCACGAGCCATTCCGCACGCTGCAACACAGCCAGATGCTCCTCGGGGACGCTGCCGGACACAGCTCTTACCGTACAGGTCTCCATCAGCCATTCCGCAACAGCCCGGATGGCTTGGTCCCTATTGGGGAACCCGGGGATCAGCGTCAAGCGCGAGGCTAGAGCGTAAGCCTTATCGGGGCTGAGCGGTGTCAGGTTTTCGTTTGGCATTGTATTCCTCCGCAAACTTCCCGGCCGCCGTGAGCGGCCGCGGTTGAGACTGCGCCATGGTTTCGGGCGCCGCGGCCAATTGCGCCGCGTCCCGCGCTAACTCAGGGATCAAGCCGTACGACAGAATGGCCTTGGCCCGGCGATCGATGATGGATGCGAGGTGCTCGAAAGGGGCGCCACCCAGGTTGTGGATCGTTCGCTGGAGGCAGACGCGTCCAGGCACACCAACCTTGGCACCCAGCTTCTGGATAAGGAACGTGCGCAGTGCGTCTGTCTTTGGATTTTCCTTGCTTTCATGATTGTAAGGAGGAGCCGGCCTGCCGCTTGGCGAGGCTGGCAGACTCTTTCTTCTGAAACTAAAATCAGACGACGACGGCGAGGGGCTCTCCTTGATGGGACTCTCTTGACGGGACTCTCTTGATATGGGAGCGGACATTCTGTTCCGGTCTTGAGCGGACATATCCGTCCGGTCTTGACTGGCCTTATCAGTCCTGACAGCGGTTTCGAACACGGCATGCCACAAGAACACGTACTCGTTGGGCGCGCGCAGTCCCTTTTGAATGATCTTCAGGAATCCATGAGAAACCAATTCCTCAAGTACCTACGTATCTGCCGATCGCCAACCGCGATCTCGCTCGCAAGCGTCTGCTGTCGCGGATAGCACAGTCCGTTTTGACCGGCATATCGGGCTAACCGGCCATAAGCCAGCTTGGCTCCCGGTGACAGTTCGTGACAGCGCACCAGAGCTTCTGGAATATAGATTCCCCTTGAATAGTCCGTACGGCTTGAATGGCTGGCAAGGCCGCAACGCGACAGGCTTTTTGCTCTGACGGTCGAGATTGGCTGCGCGTTCGGGCACACGTTCAGCGGGCGACTTCACTCTAGCCCTCGCAGCGCGACCCGCCAGCGGCGCGCTCGTATATTTTCCAGGGAGTGGGGCGGAATCAGCCGCTATGCGAATGTGTGCCAGATCTGTGCCAGACCATTGCTGATCTGGCACGTCTGGACGATCTAGCAGGACGAAAGAACAATAACTTACGAGCTCTCAACGGCGGTGGGGGTACCGATTCCGTCCCTGGCCACCATATAATCAATAACTTACAGTAGCCAGTTTCATTTCAGAATTTTTGGCCCACCGAGATTGCTCGAATGACCTGCCCGGGGCGCCACTGGAATCACCGCGCCGGCTGGGCCACCGAGCCAGGCCGCCGCGGTGTGATGCCAGCCGATAGACGGAACCGGTTACTGGTAAAAGACCATCGAAGACGGGTAAATCCCCACATGCGGCAGCGTGAATTGAACCGCATAGGTGGCGGTGCTAATCTCGGTAAGCGAGTATCCGTCACCATTTGCAACGTAGGCCATCGTGCCATCCGCGGATACGGCTACCGAAGTGGGAAGCAAGCCCACCGCTACCTTCGCGACGATCTGTGCGGAGGATGTGCTGACCACGGCGACCGACGACGAATTACCGTTCGTAACATAAAGGTACTCGCCGTTGGGAGTCACAGCCACCGAATTCGGAGCGGCAAATCCGGTGATGGTTTCTAATAATTGTCCGCTAGGCAGGCTATGCACGGCTACCGAGTTGGCATATTGATTGGCGACGTAGATCGCGCCTGTTTGGGCACACACGGCTATACCGTTGGGCCCCGAGAGCGTCGTCCACGTGGACCTGACCGAATTGGAGGAGGTGCTGATCACTGAAATGTTCGACGAAAGCAAGTTAGTAACTAGGACATAGGCGCCCTGTTGAGCGACGGCAAGGCCCATGGGCTTGGTCCCCACCGGTATGGTGGCCACCACGGTGTTGGTCGCAGTGCTGATGGCGGAAACAGTGTTCGATTGCTCGTTCGCGACATAGACTGTCGCGCCATTCGGGGTAACTACGAGCTGGCCCGGGCCGCTGCCGACCGAAATGGTGCTGACCACGGCGCTCGAGGCGGTGCTAATGACTGCTACGCTGTTCTTACTCTGTTCCGCCACGTAGAGATAGGATCCGTTGGGCGTAATGGCTATGCCGCTGAGACCCCCGCCGCTTAATGATATCTCGGCGGTAATCGTATTAGTCGCCAGATTGACGACCGATACGTTGTTTCCCATTTCATTGGACACATACAGGTATGGCTGTGGGTAAGCGGCCAAGGCAGTGGCCATGAAGGCGAGTGCTCGTAAACAGGATACACTCGTAGCGTTGTGCGTGCGCATTATTTTTCCCCGTTAAATTAAATATGAAGCGGACACAGCCCGAACGCCAGGCTGCCAGTCGTTACTTGCGGCTTTAGAATTCGACCCAAGGCCGCTCTCCGGCCGCACCAGGAGACGCAATCCAACCGTTCTTCCAAGTTGGGTTTCGGACCTTGGACCGGTTGCGGGCCGTCTTCCCGCCGGTCCTGAAGTGGCGCGCTTCGGACGGCAATCTGTGGGAGTTGAATCTCAGTGACCTTGCGTCACACGGTTGTCATGCACCCTCGATCAGCTTATCGGCATCCTCAGCCCGACTCTAGATTGCTAATGGTTAGCTTAACCTTTAGCCAGGCTCCGAGGCCCTCGAACCACTGTTTTGAATTAAGGCGGAGACCCATGCAGGCGAGTTGCCACACGTCAAGTGTTGAAAACAATCGAGATATCATGCGGGAGGCGGTGAAGGTGCGCCGCTTTACCCAGTAAAATGTGCCATCCGTCACAGCGGGGTGTAAATTGTGCATCGTCGCACTATTTTAGGTTACGCCGGAATGCTCGCGACCCGCCAGCCCGGCGCTTTGTACTTTTGCGGACATAGTTATTGGCGTTATTTGTATGTTTGCGTATATTGCTGTTCCTAGGACGCTTGCTATGAAAAGCGCAATGTTGGAAACTCCTAACTGTAGGCTATTTCGGAGGAGATTTAAGAAATGAAAACGTTCAGGCTCGACATATCGGTAGGGAAGTACGCGCCGGCCGCCACTATTCTATTGCTTGGGTCGCTCTGCACATCGGCGGCACTAGCGGGCACGGTATCCAGCTGCGCGACAGGGGCCTTTGGACCCACCCCGACGAACACGGTCTTCCCCGTAGATTGTACCGGGATGGACAGTGGGACGCTCGATGCATGGATGAGTTCTGCTTTCTCGTACACAACGACGTCCGGCACCAACATGGGGTTTATCTATTCGGCGGTCTATGACGATGACGGAACCCTGGACTTCTATTACCAGGTGGTAAACGACGCGGCTTCAGCCACGGCGCTGGCGCGGCTAACGGCTACCGATTTCGCGGGCTTCACCACGAATTCGGCTTATCTTACGGACGGCAGCACCTTGACGGGAACGCAGTTTGTGGACGGTGTTGTTGCGCCTCAAACGTCGGACAGCAATACGGACGGAAGCGTGATCGGGTTTAGTTTCTATCCCCCAACCGGGTCGCCGGCGGAGATATTACCCGGCCAATCGTCGTACGTGTTAATCATCAGCACGGACGCAACAGCATACGAAGCCGGTAACGCCTCTATCATTGACGGCGGGACGGATACTGTGGCGACGTTCCAACCGGTCGCCCCAGGCACCGTGCCGGAGCCGGTTTCGCTGGCGCTGGTGGGCTTAGGGCTGATCGGGCTGGGTGGCCTCCGACGACGCTTGCACCGCTAAACGGAAACTGGATCGGCGGGCATCCACCGAAATCCGGGCTTGAAGCCTCTTGATCGCCGGCCGGCGGCAGAAACTGCGCGCCGCCGGCTGGCGACTTGGGCGAACACGGTGCGCTGCGGCGTGACTGTAACCTTCCGCAAATGCCTGATTGGCAGACCGGCCGTCTACTTCGAATGGCCGCAGCGGCCAGTGTGAGCTACCTCCAAAGTTGCCTGGCGTGCAGCACCCAGGCGTCCTATTATCGCTCCTCTACCGGAGCTTAAAACCCCAGAAACCAAGGCCGTTGGTAATGCCCTGACCGGTTCTGTGCCGGGTCAACGAAGCACCGCGACGGCTGGAGATGCCCCGAACTACTGCAGGGATGGCGTCCAGTACGGAGGTTTGGCATGAACCGTCCCGACTCGACTGCTCCAGTTCGCTTAGATTCTTCCGGGGTGGGGAGGTGAGGAGGATTGTCAAGCGCAGCACTGACTTACGCCAATCACCTTGGGTTGTACGCCGAGCAAATCGGCCCCACCGGCGAAGCCATGGGCAACTTTCCGCAGGCATTCACGCACCTGGGGTTGATCAACGCCGCCTACGCGCTCGACCGGGCGCTCGGCGCACGCCCAGCATCCGGATTGCTTGACTGAGGTGGTCCACCAAGCCTGGACCTCTATTCTTCCGAAGCTTCAATTCTGTGGCTGCAAGGCATTTTGAACACCGGAGGACATTCTCCGCATACTCGCGCCTCAAATGGCATCGGACCCGAAGTATTGCGCGAAAGACTGGCGCTTCTCGCACCAGCCCTGCTGCATAATGGCTTCGTAGATCTCCGCGCTCACGCCGCGGATGGCGTTATCGTCGAGCGGCAAGCCGCCATGGCGGGCGATGCGCAGGCCGCGCTCCAGTGCCACCCAGCACTGCAATTTGGAGTAGACGAAGTGCTCCGGCCCCTGGCGGCTCTCCCAAATGCTGTGATCCTTCCGCATCCAGTTCCGGCATACCCAATCCAGCATGCGCCGCAGGTAGACCCACGAATCGTAGGAGATGGGCCGCACGCGCTTGTTGTAAAGATAAATGGAATCGACCAGCTCGCCGTAGATGTCCAGTTGCAATTGGCGGCTGGCGGCATTGCCGATGCGTATGGGCCGGGAGCCGCGATAGCCGTCCAGATGATCGAGAGTGATCTCCGGCAGATCGTGGCGGCCGTCGATGCCGTACATGACCTGCAGCGGGCCGTCGCCTTCAGCCTCTCGAGCCCTGAGCTGCAGCCAACTCATGAATGCGGTGGCTTCCGCGGTATAGCCCGGCAGCAGGAAGGCGCGCACTGTAAAGGCGGCGTCGCGAATCCAGGTATACCGATAATCCCAGTTGCGCACGCCGCCGGCGATCTCCGGCAGGCTGCACGTGGGCGCCGCCACAATAGCTCCCGTGGGCGCGAACGTCAGCAGTTTCAGGGTCGGGGCCGAGCGGATTACCATCTCCCGCCAAAGCCCCCGGTACCGGCGATGGGATACCCAGCGTTTCCAATACGCGAGGGTCTCGCGCAACGCGGCTTCGCCGGCCGGTGCGGGCGCGCTGGCGGGCGGCACCGTGTCCTCGGACTGCTGCAGGATGAACGTGGCGGACTCGCCGGCGCTCAAAGTGAAATCGCACGCGACCCCGCTGCCACTTGCGGTCCAGCGCATGCGTTCCGCTGAGGGTCAGCTTGATTCCCGGCGCCGTGAAGATCGCGCACCCCGGGCGCAGGGTGAGCTTGTGGCGGGCGCGGGCGAAATCGAAGGCGGGCCGGCATTCCATACGGAAAGGCATCTGGCCGCGAACGCAGCGCACCTGGCGCACGATTTCGTGCCGGGCGTCTCGCTCGGACGAGTGGCGGCCCATGGTCATGAAGTCGGTAATTTCGCCAATCCCGTCCTCGGTCAGGAAGCGGGTGAGCAGCACGTTTGTTTCGGGAAAGTACATCTGGCGCCGGCGGGTCTCGGGGGGCGGGGCGATACGAAAGCAACACCCTTTTGGTCGTCCAGGATGGCGGCGAAAACGCTGGGTGAATCGAAGTTGGGAAGGCAGCACCAATCGATGGAACCATCCATGCCAACCAGTGCAGGTCTCCGATGACACCATAGGAGCCGATATCCTGGTAAGGCATGGTCAGGCCGGCCAGGTGGATGTTGGCTCAGCGCTTCGGGCACACTCCTGCAACTGGCCCCATTGACTCTTCCAAAGCAGCCCGGCAAGGCCCACGACGTGCATGACTTCCCTCGCGTTCAGGGGTTTGGCTAAGACGTTGTATCCACCCAGGTTGAGTACTTCGGACCAGAGCCGTTCGTCCGCCAATCGCGAAGTGACCACCAACATCGGCGGGTACTTCAGAAGGGCCAGTTGGGCTAACACGTCCTTCCAGGTGCCGTCAGGCAGTTCAGACTCGCAGATAACCACCGGTGTCGGGTTGTCCCGCAAGAAATCGAACGCCTCCAACTTCGTGCGCGCTTCGTGCTGTCGCCAATCGGAATGCCGGAGAATCTCGTGCAGATCCCGGCGATCCTCATCGAAGGGACTGATCAGCAGTGCCCGTCCGATTCTACCGGAAAAAACATTGGTATTTTCGTAAGTCACCTCATCGCGAGCGAGCAATTTTCGTACCGGTATCAATTCTTACTGCTGACCGCCCCTCTCGACCCTTGTCTTTGGCGTGCCCGCCAAGCGCGGGCAAGAGTGCCGGCGCAGCAGGCTAAGCATCTGCGCCACGACCGAAAAAATGGCGCGCAAGACCCTGCCTGGTGTGCAGGTCTTGTCTCGCGGTTCAGCGCGCGGCCCTTCCAGTCTGTACGCCTGAGCCGGATGATCTCCAATATGCAAGCGGCTGTCCGGGTTAGTGCAGGATTCGGTGGGCGTATGGGATATATCTGCATTCACGGCCATTCTTACCAGCCGCCGCGGGAGAATCCGTGGCTGGAAGCAATAGAACTGCAGGACTCCGCCTATCCTTACCACGACTGGAACGAGCGAATTACGGCGGAATGCTATGCGCCGAACCGCGCCTCGCGCATCCTGAATCCCGATGACCGGGTGGCTAAGATCGTTAACAACTATGGGTGGATCAGCTTCAATTTCGGTCCTACGCTGCTCTCCTGGCTGAAAACGACGACTCCGAACACATATCGCGCCATTCTAGATGGCGACAAGGAAAGTTGCGAACGCTATGGCGGCCATGGTTCCGCGATAGCCCAGCCCTATTCGCACATGATCCTGCCGCTCGCCAACAGCCGGGACAAACTCACGCAGATTGTATGGGGTATTCGCGATTTTCGGAACTCCTTCGGCCGGCCTCCCGAAGGTATGTGGCTCCCGCCGACGGCTGTCGATCTGGAATCGCTGAGGGTCATGGCGGAACAGGGAATCCGATTCACCATCTCGAGCCCCGCGCAAGCCGCGCCGATCGAAGTGGAGGCCCGCGATCTTAAGTGACCATCCGTACTTTGCCTTGCGCCGGGCGTGCGAAATAGCGCGCTTACTGCGGAATTAGCTAGCTGTGAGGAAGTCCACGTGCTGGGAATCCCGAGCATGAAAATAGTAGCTGGCGTTTTTCGGTCTTATGATTCGGCGCGGAGAGTTGCGGTTGCCCTGAGGCGCGCCGGATTCTCGCAAAACCAGATCAATCTTCTGTGTCCGGCTTCCTCGGAAGAGAAGATTCACAGTGTTCCCGCGTCTGACAGCGAATCGCCCGGCGTTGGCGCAGCGATCGGGGGCATGGTGGGCGGCGCGCTGGGAGTGGCCGGCGGCCTCGAAGCTGGAATCGCCGCGACGGCGCTGATTCCCGGCGTGGGACCGGTATTGGCGTTCGGCCTCGTGGCGGCGGCTGTGCTCGGAGCAGGTGGCGCGGTAGGCGGGACCATTCTGGGCGAAGCCGTCGATGAGAAGGCCACGGAGGGCGTCCCTTCAGATGAAATCTTCTTCTATGAGGATGCCTTGCGTCAGGGGCGGTCGGTGGTACTGTTCCTCGCCGAAGACAGTTCGGAAGAACAGCGCGCGCGCAAGTTGTTGGAAGATGGCGGAGCCGAGAGCCTCGATGCAGCGCGGAAGGATTGGTGGCTTGGGCTCCGCGCCGCCGAAAAGGAACACTATCAGGCACTGGGACACAACTTTGAGTTGAACGAGGAAGTGTATCGCGCCGGTTTTGAGTCTGCCATGCGCCGTGAATGCCGCGGCAGTTCGATCGACGAGGAGGCGGATTGCCTGAAGTGGTGGCATCCGAATCTCTGGAATACCGAGCCGTTCCGCAAGGGCTATGAACGGGGCCGGGAGTATTGGCAAGCACAGACAGCCGGTGTGCCGGTCCGTGCGCACGCAGGATCGCCGCGCGCCAGCTAGCCCGGCCATTCTATCGGCGCTCGAAGACGAGAGTCATCGGAGCTTGGCCCGGCCTTTGGACCGCGACCGTCATGGTACCATCCGGGGAAAGCGCGTAGACTTCGACAGTCGTCGCGCCGGATTGCGTGGTCGTCACCCTCAGAACATCGTGATCCCACCTGGCCTTGCTCTTAAGGTCTTTGCCGGCGTGGATCGAAGCGTTGTTCTGGCTGTCGGTCATGTCCCTGTAAAAGACTGTCTCACCAGCGGGGCCTTCATAAACAAAATTGCGGGACACTGCGATGTTGCCCTGCCGCTCATCGATGGTCACTGTGCCGCTTTGGAGGGCGGGCTGGCCGCCAAACTCACTCCTGGCGCCCACCAGCGTCCAGGTGCCGTTCAGGGCTGTGTGGTCGCGCGCGAAGGCAGCGAACCCGAATAGGAGCGTCGTCAAGACGGCCCCGGTTATTGCAGTGGTTGAAACGTATCTCATAGTCTTCCTCGCAGTTTCGACGATTTTATCGTAAGACGGTTCTGACCCATCATCAGTGCGGGATCCGGTGGCTTGTGACGTTACTCCACAATCTGACCACCCCACCCCAGAGACCGACCGCTTGCAGAACTCCGACGCAAGTGGCGGCCACAACCACCAGGTTGAGAATCGCCTTGATGCTTCCCGCCATCGGGACGTATGTGTTGATGAGCCACAAGGCTATTCCCACAATGATCAGCGCCAGCACCACGTTGAGAATCGCCCTGATGCTCGGCGCCATAGGAATGTAAGTATTGCTGAGCCAGGCAACGATTCCGACGACGAAGAGTGCCACAACGATGTAGAGTAAAGGCATTGCCACCACCTCACAAGACTAAGAGCAATTGACCTGCCACAGGTGGATTAACAACTCTTGGGTGCTTCACCCGGCCGAGTAAGAAATGGCGCGGCTCTGGGTAAGAAATTCCGTCTGGGGCCGCACGCTCCCCATTGCGATACCACCACTTTCGCCAGACTGCCGAATGAGTTGCGGACCTTGGCAAGCCATGTGCTCCAGAGAGGCTAAGCGGCTATCCCGCCTTCGGGTGGATGGCCTCTAAAACTGAGTAGCAAAAGGAACATTTATGAATTCGCATTCTCTAATCCCCTCGCGATCAGCACTGGCTATTGCCTGCTGTCTTGGGTTCGCAGCGGCCATAGCGACCAGCCCGGCGCGAGCTGACGAATGGAACAAGAAGACCACTCTGACGGTAAGCGAGACAATTCAAATAAGAGACACCGTTCTCCAACCAGGCCAGTATGTGTTGAAGCTGCTCGATTCTCAAACGGATCGGCACATCGTGCAGATCTTCAACGGCGACCAAACACACATCATCAATACGGTCCTGGCTATTCCAAGACAACGCGTGTATCCGACCGGCAAGACTGAGTTCACGTTCTGGGAAACGCCTCCCGGAGACGCCCGGGCGTTGCGCACGTGGTTCTACCCGGGCGACGAAATCGGCCAGGAGTTCCCTTATCCGAAACACCTGCAGCAGGTGGCCATGGTGATGCCTCCCGCGGCGGCGCCGGCGCTGGAGCCAGTGGCTACTAACCCGGAGCCGGCCCCGGCCGAACCGCAGACCCAGCCTGAGGCCGCGGCTCCGGAACCGGCGCCCGAGCAACCGGCCGAGGTCGCCCAGAATACCGCTCCGCCAGAGACGCCGGCTCAGTCCACTCCGGAACAGCCCGCGGAGTTGCCTAAGACCGGAAGCCCGTATCCCGCGATCGGGATGGCCGGAGCCCTGCTGCTCGCCTTGGCCGGCTTGGTACGGCTCAGGCGGATGGCCTGAAGCCGGATCGACCACTTTACTTTGGAGGACCGACCCATGAACCGGCGCGCGGCAATTCGCAATCTGATGGTTGTCGGCGCCGCTTCATTTTTGCGGCCGTTGAGGGCCATCGCGCCCGACCTACCGAAAGATTTCGTGGTCCGCAGCGATGTGCGACTGGTGCTGCTGGACGTCAGCGTCAAGGACCGCGACGGCGGTTGGGTGTCGGGGCTCTCCAAGGACGATTTCCGGGTCGACGAAAACGGAACGCCCCAGAACATCACGGTGTTCGCCGATAACGACATTCCGGTGACGGTCGGCATTCTGGCGGACAATAGCCGCAGTATGCGTCCCAAGCGGGCCGCGGTGTACTCTGCGGCCACCGCCTTCATTGAGGCGAGCAATCCGCACGATGAGATTTTTGTTCTTAATTTCAACGAGACGGTAAGGCCCGGGCTGCCGAAGGGTGTGCCCTTCTCCGACGATATCGGCCAATTGCGCGCCGCCATTTCCGCCGGGATTGCCGAGGGCCGGACTGCGCTCAACGATGCGATTGTAGCTGGCTTAGAGCAGCTCCAACTGGGAAGGCGCGACAAGAAGACCCTTGTCGTTATCAGTGATGGCGGCGACAACGCCAGCCGGCATAACCGGATCGAGACGCTGGATTTGGTAGAGCGTAGCCTGGCAACCATTTATACGATTGGCCTGTTCGATACCGGCGACCTGGACCAGGATCCGGGCATCCTTCGGAAACTGGCTAAGATCAGCGGTGGCCAGGCTTATTTCCCGTATGGCGCGGAGGAATTGACCGAAACGTGCAGGGATATTGCCAAGGACATCCGCACGCGCTACACGGTCGGTTATTCCCCAGCGGCAGCGAACGGCGGCGCGCTGCGGCGCATTCGGGTGCGCGTCTCCGCGCCGGGCCGTCCAGGGTTAATGACGCGAACGCGCCTGAGTTATCGCTATGAGCAGGCTACGAACCAGAACGAGTAGGGCGCACCGGCGGATTGAATTGTGCCTCCTGCTGGCCGGCGCCATCGCGGTCGGTATTTGGGGCAGCTCATACGCTCGCAGAGCTGTCTACCAAGCCTGGGGAAACCAGGTGCTGAACCGTCGGATCGAGAGCCGTCCGGCAAACACATCCCCGCCCGGCGCTGCTTCGCAAGCGAAGGCGCCGCCACTTCGGAACGGCACGCTGATCGGCCGGCTGGAGATTCCGCGCCTGAACGTTCGCGGCGTAGTACGCGAGGGAGCCGGCCGGGATACGCTGGATGTGGCTCTTGGCCACATCCCTGGCACAGCGCTGCCGGGTCAGCCGGGAAATGCCGGCATCGCGGGTCATCGCGACACCCTGTTTCGAGGTTTGCGCAACATCGCGAAGGGCGACGTGATTCAGTTTCAGACACCTGCCGGAAGCTATGACTACAAGGTGGAAAGTACGGGCATCGTGAAGCCGGACGACGTCGGTGTGTTGAATCGAAGCCAATATCCCGAGATGACCCTGGTGACTTGTTACCCGTTCTATTACGTGGGGTCGGCCCCCGATCGTTTCATCGTGAAGGCGCGGCTGGAGGGCCCGCTGGCGCCTTCAGCCCAAACCCGGCCGGAACAGAAGCTCCCGCGTTCTGCTCCCCCGGCCGCTCCCAGCGTGCAAAGAGTCAGCTTCCACATGAGCGAGAGCGACAGCCGTGAGCTGGTCCCTGGAATACGGCTCGGCCTGTCGTCGGCTGACGCGGAAACCCAACGGGCAACTATCTGGATGTTTGTCACACCGGAGGGGCAGAGTATCTCGCTCAAGAACCAGGCCGCGAACCAACCAGTTTTTTTCCATGGCCACAACGATGGTGAGCAGCGTGAGTTAATGATCACCAGCGTTACCGCGCATTCGGCCACTGGCTATCTGCTGCTATACGGGGCCGCCCGCGCCGACGCTCGGCCGCCCCTTCGGGATCCGTGACATCGGGTGGCCCGCTAGCTCCCAGCCACTGGCGGCAAAGCGCGCCCGGGCGGGTCCACATATCCGTTCAGCTTTTCCGAACTGGTGATCCGCATACCCACCGTGTCCCACTCAATCCGCTCGCCGGGAAATCGCTGCGCGATCGACCCCAGCAGAAACGCCTCGGTCACTGGACTCTGTATCTCGAAGTTCGCCAGCGGCGCCTGCGATCCACCTCGCGCGGCTGCCACCCATTGGTCGATGGCGGCATCGCGCGGCCGCCCGCCACGCGGTAGCCGCGCCGGCGGCTGGTATTTCTTGGCTTCCGGATACACGCGCGGATTGTTCCCATTGAATCCCGCCAGGATGATGCCTTTATCACCCACGTACAGGATGCCTTCATTGTCCTCGCCGGCCTGGAAATAGTGCTGATCCTCCACGCGCAATGCCGCCGGCCGCTTTGGGCGCAAGCCTCCGTCGTACCACGACATCCGCACGGCCGGCCGGTCGCCCACCGCCGGATAGTCCAAGTGCACGATGGACGCTTTCGGGAAGGTCTCAGCGTATGACTCGCTGGAGCACGCTTCCACGCCGACCGGCGGCGTGAGCCCCAGAATCTTGAACACACCCGCGAAGCTATAGCAGCCCATGTCGCCGAACGAGCCGCAGCCGAAATCGTACCAGCCGCGCCATACAAACGGCAGATAGGCATGGTTGAAAGGACGCTCCGGCGCGGGGCCTAGCCAAAGATTCCAGTCGAGGCCCTCGGGCACGGGTTGCGCCTCCGCGGGCCGGTCGATTCCCTGCGGCCAAAACGGCCGGCTCGACCAGTTGTGCACTTCGCGCACATGCCCGATCGCGCCATCCGCGATCCAATCCGCGATCAGCCGCGTGGACTCGCTCGAAGGGTTGTTGACCGGCAGCGAAGTCGCCACCTTCATCTCGCGCGCCGCTTGCGCCATGCGCCGCGCATCGCCGATGGTGTGGGTCATGGGCTTCTGACACAGCACGTGTTTGCGCCGCTCGATGGCCGCCAGCGAGATCGGCGCGTGCCAATGGTCGGGCGTCGCTACGTAGACCGCGTCCACGTCCTTTTCCTTCTCCAGCAACTCGCGGTAATCGTTGTACGCCGCGCAGCCTTTGTAGGAGCCGGAACCATTGCGCGAGCCGTAATACGCTTCCACCAGGCGCTTAGCCGGCTCCCGGCCGCCCATGCCCAGGCTGGTCCGGAACTCGTGCGTCAGTTGCGCGAAGCCCGGCGACGCCAGGTCCCCGCCCCAACTTTCGTAGCCCGCGCCCAGCAGGCGGCGCGCCGACTGCAACAAATCGTTCTCACCATATTCCGCGTAGTCCTTGCTGAACCGGTTGCAATCGCAAACCGCTACCACCTGAACGTCCGGCCGCGCCAACAGTTCCATGGTCACCGCCTGGCCCTGCCGGCCCAGGCCTATGCTGGCCAGCGTAAGCTTGTCGCTGGGCGGCACAAACGGCGCGCCCAGCACATGGCGCGGCACGATCATGAAACTGGCTACGGCCGCCCCAAACGCGCGGCGCGAAAGCTGACCATCCCCGGAGCGATCCATAACAACCTCCAATGCGGCCATATGCCACGAAAATCATTATAGATTCGCGCGCTGCTCCTGCGGAATGCCAGTTCCGGCGGCCATTTGCCTTTTTCGCCTGCCTGCCCGAAGATCTAGGTAGGGACGTGTAATGAAAGCATTCCTCTTATTCGTACTCTACAGCACCATCCTGCCCGCGGCTGCACTCGCCCAAGTAAGCGAGATAGTCAACGTCCAGGTGAGCAATCAAATCGACCAACTGACCGGCGTGAACGGACGGCTGGAACTCCCTATGTCCACGTCGTTTCAACTGGCCCCCTGGAGCTATAATTTCTTCTCTACCACGCCGGACGCCACCACGCCCTTGGGCGCCCTGTACCCGTGGCACACGCGCGTACAAGTGATCTCCACCGGCATTCCGCTCACCGCTCCGGACACTTGGGATTTCACCGAACTCAACACCATGTTTACGCCGGTTCAATCCGCGGGCGATCACAGCCCCGAGTTCCAGATCGCCACTGCGCCGGCGTATATGAGCGATTCCAACGGCTACATTCTGCCTACCAGCTTCTCGGACTTCGCCCAAATGAGCGCCAACCTGGTCCGATACTACAACACCGGCGGCTTCACAGATGCCGGTAACTTCTTTGAAAGTCCCACACCTTATCCGGTTACCTGGTGGGGTATCTTTAATGAGTCAAACGGCAACGGCCTTACTTCCGAGCAGTATGTCGATCTCTACAATACGGTCGTGCCCGCCATGGCACAGGTCGACCCGTCCATCAAGTTTCTGGCGGTCGAGCTCTCCGACTACGGTACCCAAGCCGAGACCTACTTACCCGCCTTTGTCTCGGGTGTGACCGCGCCGGTGGACGTTTTCGCCACGCACTTCTACTCGAGTTGCGATCAGACGGATCCCGACGCCAAGGTGTTCGCCACCGTGCCCGGCTTTGTCAGTGAAGTTCAGAACATCTACTCGCAGGCAGCCACGAAACCAAGCTTGGCCGGCGTTCCCGTGTGGGTTACCGAGAACAATGTCAACTCGGATTACGCGCTCTCGAACGGCATGAGCGCGTGCAACCCCGGCCAGACGTATGTGCTCGATCAGCGCGGCACCAGCCCATTCTTCGCCGCCTGGCGGTCGCTGGTGTTTGCGTCGCTTGGCGAAGCGGGCGCCCAAGCCCTCTACCACTGGGATTTCGCCGACGACCAACAATTCGGCGAAGTGGATGGCTCGGCGAATCCATACCTCAGTTACTGGGTGGACTATTATCTCTCGCACTGGCTGCCATCGCCGCCAGGCCAGGATATCCTCGAAGTCACCGCGTCGGGATGCTGTCTCTGGACTTACAACGGCGGCAATCCCCTGGGGCTCGATACCCATACGCTGGCAGTCCGCAACGTAGATGGCTCGGTCATGATCCTGATGTCCAATCATGCCGTCGCCAATGCCACGGACAATAACGGCTCCGGCGTTGTCCGCGATTTCATGCTCGACCTATCGGCCCTGGGCACGTTCACATCGGCCACGCTGATCCACCTGGACGCTAGCACGCCACAAAGCGGCCCAGTGCTCGAACAGATGACCCCGTCCGCGCAGATGCAGGTAGTGCTCGAAGGCTACGGCGCCGCGTTATTGCGCCTCGCCAATGCGTCGCCGGTGCAAACGGCGGCGGGCGTGGTCAACGCCGCCAGTTACGCATCGGGCGCCGTCGCTCCAGGCGAAATCGTTTCGCTGTTTGGGACTGCGATTGGACCCGCCAACCCCGCATCGCTCGCGCTCACCAATCCGCGACTGGTGTCCAACTCGCTGGCGGGGGTCCATGTTCTGTTTGATGGCGTGCCGGCGCCGGTGCTCTACGCCTCAGCCGGACAGGCGAATGTGGCGGTCCCCTATGCGGTGGCCGGCAAGTCGTCCACCCAGGTTCAAGTGGAGTACCTGGGATCTCTGTCGCCGCCGGTATCACTGCCGGTCGCCGCCACTGCGCCCGCTGTATTCACGCTGAATGCTTCCGGCACGGGTCCCGGCGCCATCTTGAACGCCGCCGATGAGAGCGTGAACTCCGCCGCGAATCCGGCGGCACCCGGCGATTGGGTCAGTATCTTCGCCACCGGAGCGGGTGTGACCACACCGGCCGGAGTGGATGGCCTGCTGCCTGCCGGGCCATCCTACCCGCCGGCTGAGCCTGTCTCCGTGTTCATGGGCGGTTTGCCGTGCCAGGTCAATTACGCAGGCGCGGCACCGGGTTTGGTGTCGAGCCTGGTGCAAATCAACGCGCAGGTGCCCGCTGCTGTGACGCCGGGCGCCAGCGTGCCCGTGCAAGTGGTGATCGGCGCGGCCGGTTCGCAATCCGGAGTCACGCTTGCGGTGCGCTAATATGGAAGTCGCAATGGAAACGAGTGGCTTGGTCCGTCAGTGTGGGTCGGCGAACAGACTCGCCGTCGTTCTCTGCCTATCCGCTTGGGTGCTGCCGGCGTCAGCCCAAGACCCCAAGCCCCTCGCGCCAATCCCTCCGGGAAGTTTTAAGTTTGAGGGCGCGTGGGAATGTGCCGGCACGATGGGCAATGGGAAGCCGCACCGATCGACCTTTACCGGCCGCGTGATTCTGGGCGGCAAATGGCTGGAACTCACTGAGCAGGATGTCGAGCCGGCCACCGGGTATCTTGCAGAATATCTGATTGGCTACGACTCACAGCAAAAACGCCTGGTCGAGTTCGATGCAAACAACTTCGGAGCGGCCACCTACTCGAGCGCCGATGGCTGGGTGAACGGCGTGCTCACCATGACGTCTCCGGTATCCGACGATCCGAAGGCACCCTATGCGGCGAACCGCTTTCTTTACTCGATTACACCCGCGGATACTTTCACGATGGACTGGCAAGTGAGCAAGACCGCTGCCCTCAACTGGACTCAAGGCGATCACTTGGTTTGCAAACGCGATAAGCCCATCTGATTGGGCGGACAGGCCTGATCCCGGCAGTCCTACTCCACCCGCAGTGCCACCATCGGATCAATCCGCGAAGCTCTGCGCGCCGGCAGGTAACCCGCGAGGCCAGCCACTGCCAGCATCACGGCCGCTGCCGCCAGGAAGGTGTACGGGTCCCCATAAGTGACGCCGAACAGCAACCCGCTGATCGCGTGCCCCGCCACCGCCGCCGCCACCGCTCCAATTGCCAGGCCGATCATGGCCCGCCACAGCGTCTCCATCACGATCTGCCGCTGCACTCGCGCCCCCTGAGCGCCCAGCGCCATGCGAATGCCGATCTCCTGCGTCCGCCGTGTCACCGAGTACGAAACCACGCCGTAGATGCCCAGCGAAACCAGCACCAGGGCGAACGCGGCGAAACCGGTCAGCAGCAGCACAATGAATCGCCGCGGAGAGATGGCGTGATCGACCAGGTGTGTGAGCGGCCGCATGCTGCCTCTGGGCAAGGTTGGGATCAGCGGGCGCAGCGCCGCTTCCACCCGCTCGGAAAGCACCGGCAGGGGTAGAGTGGATCGTACCACGACGTCGATCGAACCCCAATCCTGGCATTGCCGGATGGGCATGTACATTTCGGAGCCCGAACTCTCCTCCAGCGCCACGTGACGCACATCTCCCACCACGCCCACCACCTGCCGGTCTCCATTCACGCAATCCCCGACAATCGCCTTGCCGATGGGGTCCTGGCCAGGCCAAAGCCGCCGTGCCAGGGTCTCGTTGATCATCATGACGGGTGTCGCGCCGGTCACCGTGTCTCGTTCCGTAAAATCGCGGCCTTTCTTCAGCGTCATGCCCATGGCCTTCACATAGCCGTCGCTGACCACGCGCACGAACGCGGAAGGATACTCATCGTCCTTGTAAGTTTGGCCCTTGGCTCCCGCGCCCCACGCCCGGTTGTGACCGAGAGGCAAAACGTCCGTCAAGCCGGCCGCCTGCACGCCGGAGATGGATCGCACGCGCTCGAGCAATGCGTCGAAGTAGGCATTCTGCTGGGCTTGCGTTTTGTACTGAGAGCCTGGATCGACACGCCACGCGGCCGCGTTCTCGGGCCGGAATCCGGGGTCCACCTCCAGCACGCGCAGCAAGCTCCGGACCAACAGCCCCGCGCCCACCAACAGCACGCAGGCGAAGGCTATCTCGGAAACCACCAGCGCCGCCCGCGCCCACATCTGTCCCTTGCCTCCGCCGGCGCCGCGCTGGCCCAACGATACGCTCAGTGAAACTCCGGTGGTCTGCAAGGCCGGCGCGATACCCAGCACCAGGCCGGTCGCGAGAGCCGCCAACACCGTGAAGCCCAGCACCACGGCGTTTACCTGCACGCTGCTTAACAGCGGAATGTTGAAGGCGTCGAGGTGGGCCACGGCGCGGGTCGCCGCTATGGCCAGGACCAGTCCCAAAGCCGCCCCAGCGCCAGTCAGCACCAGGCTCTCGGTTAGCAATTGACCAACCAACCGCTTCCTGCCCGCCCCGAGCGCCATGCGAATCGCGACTTCCTTGTGCCGCGTGGCGGCGCGCGCCAGCAACAGATTGGAGAGGTTCGCGCACACAATCAACATCACCACCGCCACCGCGCCGGCCAGTACCGCCAGCGCCGGACGCGTTCGTCCGCTCACGTGCTCCGGCAGGAAAGTCAGTTTCGGGTCCAGTCCGTTGCGGTGCGGGTTCTCCCTGGTGATCTCGACTCCCAGGACATCCGCCTCCGCCTGAGCCGGCCCAATCCGCGCCTCGGGTTTCAGGCGTCCGACCACGGCCAGGGTATTTCCCCACTGGTCCGTTTCCTTGGTCAGCGGAAAGGGAGCGAACAGGTCGATATGCGTGCCGGGCGCAAAGATCGCCGCAAAATCAAACGAGGCGGGCAACACCCCGACCACCGTGGCGTCCGCATCGTCCAGCCGGATGGTCTTGCCGGCAATGTCCGGATCGGATCCAAAGCGCCGCTGCCACAGCCCGTGACTGAGCATCACTACATGCGGACCATTCCATTTGCACTCGTCCGCGCTGAATTGTCTTCCCAACTGCGGCTGCACGCCCAGCAGCGGGAAGAAGTTCTGCGATACCGGCACCGTGCTTAGCCGTTCGGGTTCGCCGTTCCCGGTGAGCTTGCTGTCGCCCACTCCATAAAAAGCGAAGTATCCCGCAACGTCCGCGAACGACTTGTTGCGCTGCCGAAAATCGAGAAACCGCCCCACCTGCAAGGTAGCGCCCGACAGATCGCCGTCGATCTTTGTCCGATTGGCGATCCACACCAGCCTGGCGGGATCGGTGAACGGCAGTGGCTTCACCAATAGCGCGTCCAGCACGCTGAATACGGTCGAGCTCGCGCCAATCCCCAGCCCGATAATCAGAATCGCAAATGCGGCGAATCCGCTATCCTTCCGTAGCGTGCGCAACGTATAGCGCAATTCACGCATCATGCTCTCCATAAGCGGCAACACACTTGTACGACGAACCCGACCCGTCCCTGGTTAGGCTTCCTTTTAACGATTTATCGCCGCCCCACCTGTCGTACACTAAACCAAGGATCTTATATGCATCGACTAGCCTGTCTGCTTCTCGCCACGGTAATGGCGCTGCTTGCTTGGGACGTTAACGAAGACCTGCTCAACGCGGCGCGCCAAGGAGACCTCGCTACGGTCAAGAGTCTCGTCGAAAAAGGCGCGCCCCTGGAGGCCAAGACGCCATACGGCCAAACGCCTCTGTATCTGGCGGCCATGAGCGGCCACGAAGACGTGGTCCGGTTCCTGCTCGATAAGGGCGCCAATACCGATGTGACCGACACGTTTTACAAGGCCTCCATGCTCGATTTCACCCTGGAGCGGAAGCACTTCGCCGTGGCCAAGCTGATCATCGCCAAAGGAAACGGCAATCCCGACAAGCTATTGAAAGAGGTCGCGGACCAGGCGGATTTGGTGCAACTGGTCCTGGATAAAGGCAAGCCCAGCCAGGCGGCCCTCGATAGCGTTTACGAAGGCGCACTCGCGGAGAATAAGAAGGATGTCGCCGAACTGCTGAAGAAGGCCGGGGCGCACGAACCGGCGCCTCCCATGGTGGTGGATGCGAAGATCCTCGAATCCTACGTGGGCACCTTCAAGACGGAGCAGTTCCCGCTGGATATCAAGGTATTCGTCAAGGATGGCACGCTGTTCATGCAAGCCACGGGACAGGGCCCATTTGCGCCGAAGGCCAAGAGTCCCACTGTCTTTGCATTCGCGCCGGCCAATCTGGAAGTCGAATTCGATTCGGCAAACAGTTTCACGTTGAAGCAAGGCGGTATGAACATCAAATTCAAAAAGGCGGTGACGCAATGAGACGGGCCTGCATTTTGTTGTGCGCGATGACCGCCGCTACGGCCGGGGCGTTCGCCGGCGATTGGCCGCAGTTCCGCGGGCCATCGGCTTCCGGCGTAGGCGACGGAGCCAAACCGCCGGTGAAATGGGACGCCACCAAGGGGACCAACATCGTCTGGAGCGTGGAAATCCCGGGTCTCGCCGACTCCTCGCCCATCGTGTGGGGAGACACCGTGTTCGTCACCACGGCCGTCTCCAGCGATCCCAAACAGACGTTCCGCACGGGCCTCTACGGCGACACCGATCCGATCAACGACAGCTCGCCGCATAAGTGGGAAGTCTTTGCCATCGATCGGAAAACGGGTAAGATTCTATGGCAACAGATCGCCCACGAAGGCGTACCCAAGACCAAGCGGCACCCTAAGTCATCGCAGGCTTCGCCCTCGCCTGCCACCAATGGAAGAGTGGTAGTGGCCTACTTCGGCTCGGAAGGGCTCTATGCCTATTCGAGCGCCGGCAAGTTGCTGTGGAAGAAAGACCTGGGCCTGCAGAATGCCGGATGGTTCTTCGATCCGGATTCGGAATGGGGAGCTGCCAGTTCGCCGGTGATCTATAAGAACATGGTGATCCTGCAGTGCGACCGGCAGAAGGACTCCTTCATCGCGGCATTCGATCTGAAGGACGGCAGCGAATTGTGGCGCACGGCGCGCGCCGAGATTCCATCCTGGGGAACACCTACGGTCGTGCCGGACAAGGCCGGCGCCGAAGTCGCCACCAACGGCGCCAAAGCCATTCGGGGCTACGACGCCGATACCGGCAAACAACTGTGGACGCTGGGACCGAATTCCGAAGTGACTTGCACTACGCCGGTCTCCGCGCAGGGGCTGATTTATGTGACAGCCGGCTATCCGCCGGTCCAGCCGATCTATGCGATTAAGGTGGGATCGAGCGGCGACCTGACGCTCAAGGATGGCAAGGAATCGAGCGACGCCATCGCCTGGAGCAAGCAGCGCGGCGGCGTGTATCTGCCCTCGCCGCTGGTTTACGGCGAGCATCTCTATACGGTGAGCAACAACGGGATACTGACCGTGTATGATGCCAAATCCGGGACGCGCATTTATCAGCAGCGCGTCGGCGACGGCGGCTCCTTCGTGGCTTCGCCCGTGCTTGCGGCCGGCAAGCTCTACATTAGCAGCGAGGATGGCGACGTGTACGTAGTGAAGGCCGGCGCGCAATACGAATTGCTATCGAAGAATCCCATCGGCGAGCCGATCCTGGCGACTCCCGCGCTGGCGGGCGACGTGCTGCTGGTGCGCGGCGCGAAGCACCTGTTCGCGATTGCCGAGTAGGATCCCTCGAAAAAGCACGGCCTCAAACGCATTTTTCAAGCAAAGAGCGGGTCCAGGGGGACCCGCGCGGACCGGGGGGTCCGCCCCACTAGGGCTCCTTCATGATTCGTCGCGGTGTGGGCATGGATTTTTGCAGCATGTCAAGGATATCGAGGCAATTCTGGTGGGATTTGCGGGCTTTGAGGACGTCGGGGGGCACGGGGCAGGAGTGCAGGCCCGACTGGCGGGTGGGAGCGGGTGCAACGTCGTCAGAATTCCCGGAATCGTGTTGCATGGTGTTGCATGCGGTTGCGGCTGGGCTGGGCGGAGGTTCAGAAGTAGCTGATTCGGCTTGGGTTGGGGCGGACTCGTCGGGATAGGGGTCGGGATACCTGTCGATGCCGTGGACGCCGGGCAGGCTGTCGTAGTCCTTTTCGATGATGGCGGAGTCGAGCAGCTTTTCGCCATCGGGATCGGGGGCCGGCTCGGGCATCGACCAGCCGGTCTTGGGCAGTTGCGGACGTTGCAAAATGAACATGGACGCGCGCAGCAGCACCGCGGGGGACGACTCGGGATTGTCGAGGATGGCGAGGAGGGTTTCGAGAGCGCGGTTGCTGAGGTGGTGGAGATCGTCACGGCGGGCGAGGACGAATTCGGCGCGGGCGCGGTGGAGGGCCTCGGCGAAGGGTTTGAGTGTCTTCATCCAGCGGTAAACGGTAACACGATGGACGCCGTAGGTCTCGGCGGCATTGGTTAGGGTGGAACCGGCGGCCAAGGCGTCAACGACGCACTGCTGGATGCTGGTGAGGGGAGGAGTATCGGTCGAGTGTTCCATATTCGACGATGAGCGTAGCATGGGCGGATGCGGGGGAACGGGGATGTGGGAGGCAGTTTTGTTTGTTTTCAGGGAGATGCGGGGGAACTCCGGCTTGTGACCAGCACCCGTGGGGCGAGGCCCAAGCCCGTCACAGCCGGGGAAACCCTGAGCCAGAACACGGGCGTCTCCCTATTGAGCGGTCGAAACCGGCTCGATACAATGGCTCATTACACCGCGCGCGACGTGAATCCAACCGGGAGGCTCAACGAGAACGAATGGATATTACGAAGATTCTAGCCGAGTTGCGCCTGGAGCGCGAGCAAGTCGACGAGGCGATTCTGTGCCTGGAGCGATTGGCCAGAGGCGGGGGACCCAGAGTGGGGCGGCCGCCAGCCTGGATGACGCAGATGAGTGCTAAGCGGCGCGGCAGACCACTCGGCAGCAAGAATAAATCGCGGAATTCCGACCGTGCTTCCAGATCGGCGAGCGTGGACGTTCTCCAGTAATCTTCGTCCGTGGCTAGACGAATGGAGCGCTAGCCTCATTTCCGACAGAATTGTCCGGATACCCTATTCCCGCCGGTCCCTTCGGTGCTACAGTACACTTTCAAGCACCAAAAGGAGAGACCGATTATGCAACGACGGGATCTACTGAAGACGGTGGCCGCGTCTGCGGGATTGACCATCCTCAGGAGCGGAACGCTCCGCGGTCAGGGCGCCCCCAGTAACAAGCTGAATGTGGCACTGGTGGGCGTGTGGGGCCGCGGCACGGCCCACTACAATTCGCTGATTCGCGAAAACGTGGTCGCGCTCTGCGACATCAATGACCAACGCTTCAAAGAGGCCCTGCAGATCTTCCCCAAAGCCAAGACCTACTTTGACTGGCGTCGCATGCTCGACCAGAAGGACATCGAGGCCGTGGTCATCTGCACCGCCGACCACCATCACGCCTTCATCGCCAACTGGGCGTTGAACCGCGACATGCATGTGTTCTGCGAGAAGCCCCTGGGTATCTGTGTGGAGGAGGCCCGCACGGTACGCGCGAATTATCTGAAGCGGAAGGCGAAGGTGGCGACGCAGCACGGCACGCAACGCCACGCCTACCCGAACTTCGCACGCCTGCGCGAACTGGTGATGGATGGCGCGATCGGCGACCTGAAGACCGTGCATAGCTGGGATAGCCGCCAGTTGCCGCGCCCGGGCTATCCCACGCTACAAGGCATGCCCCCGGCGCAGTTGCACTACGAGCAATGGATCGGGCCATCCCCTTACCACCCGTACAGCCCACAGTACTTCGGCGGATCGAGCGGGTTGAACTGCCTGTTCTGGAACATGTATCGCGATTTCGGCGTCGGCCAGATGGGCGATATGGGGGCGCACACGATGGACCTGGTGTGGAACGTGGTGGACGCCGGCGGCCCGTCTTCGATTGAGATCGACCCAGAAGTCAGCGACAAATATAATCCGGATATCTGCCCGGTAAGACTGAAGGCCACTTTCGAGCATCGCGCGAACGATTGGCGCGGGCCGATCACGCTGGTCTGGTATCAGGGCGGCTTGAAACCGCGCTCGCCGCGCGGTTATATCGACGTCGAGAAGATCGGCAACGGCGCGATTTTCGAGGGGACCAAAGGTTCGATCGTCGCGGACTTCACCACGCGCCTGATTATCCCTAATAACGACGACGGCGACCTCACTTATTACAAGCGGCGGGACAAGGATCATCTGGAAGAACTGGTCGCCGGAGTGGGCCAGCCCACGCAGGCGCCGCCGCGTCCGGCCCCGCAGCGCCCGCGCGCGCCGCGTCCCCTGCCGCCGGGCTTCCAGGCTGAACCGGACGCCAAGCCCACTGCCAGCGGATTTCCCGAGATCCAGTTCACTGACAAAGGCATCCCGGCCGCCCTCGGCCTGCCGAATTCCGAAGTGGAGGCGATTCTCGAAGCGCAGAAGAGCGGGACGATGGATAATCGCCGGCCCGACATCTTCCAAGTGGAGTGGCTGAACGCCTGTAAGGGCAAGTACAACGGCGTAACCCACGGCACCAGTTCCAAGACTCACTGCGACTTCGACTACTCCGGCTCGATGATCGAGCAGATGCTGCTGGGCCTGGTGGCGCACCGCGCCGGCAAGAGACTCGAATACGACGCCGCCAGCGGCCGGGTCACGAATGCTTCCGAAGCCAACGACTATCTCAAGCGGAGCTACCGTGCCGGCTGGCCGCTGAATGGCTGACGAGCGGGTATTGAAGGCGCAGATTGAAGACCCTGTTTGCGTTTTCCCAGGTCACCTGACGGAAAATCTCGGGTGTCGTGGATTCTTTCAGTAGTCCCAGCGTGGCTCGGGCGACGCACTTTCCGTTCAAACGCGCGGCTTCGGGATTATTGCCCTGCGAGATGCCTGCGCCATGGCCGTCGGTGCAACTGCAATCGCTCCCAAAAATCAACTTCGCGCGGTGGCGAACGATGAAGTCGCGGGTAAAATCCGGTTCGCGCGAGAGCGCGTTATTTCCCGAATTCGCCGACATATCCGCATAGAGATTCGGGAAATCGGACAGCCACCGGTCGGTCAATCCTCCGGGTTTGATGGGCCCGGAGGGATAGCCGCGATCGGTGGGGACATCCGCGCTGATGTGCGCCCAGAAAAGATCGGCGTGCCCCACGAAGATTGTTTTGGGGTAAGCCTTCAGGATCTTGTCGAACTGCGGATAGCCGGTGTTGTAAGGAAGTTCGCCCTGGAAGTGAGGAAAGTTCTGGATATGCATCATCAAGGGCACCTGCAATTCGGCGGAGATGTCGTAAAGGCGGCGCATCTCCGGCGAGTCCAGGGCCAGGTGATATTTAATTTCGCCCATGCTGACCGCGCCGCCACTCAGGGCGTCCCGAAAGACGCGGACGGCATCGGGCCCGGCGGGATCGGCAGCCACCGAACGCGCAAAACGGCCCGGCCGCTTCTCCATTTCCTGCTTGGCCCGTTCTTCATCGCTCGCGGGGGTCAAGAGAACGGCATGTGTGACGCCGCACCCTTCCATGTGCGTGAAGCAGGCGTCGGCATCGCGGCGTAGATGGAGGTGGGTGTCGACAACGGGCCCACCCCAGGCCGGTTCCGTCTGGGACCAAAGACGCGGCGCGGCCGCGGTCAAAATAGACGATTTGATAAAAGATCTTCGTTGCATGTCTCGCCTTCGAATTATCCGAAGCATAGCATGTGGGGCGGGCGCCCACACCCGGCTGTTAGGCGAGCTATGCTCGCCTGGCGGCCTGAGAGGCCGCCGCAGGCCGGGGGCCTGCCCCACACAACCGGTTCATATTCGGAGAATCGAGGCTTGTTATATTGAATCTTAGCGCAGCAACATTACTGGAGGTGCGAATGCAGTCCAGACGCAGTTTCCTGGTGGGCGCGGTGACCGCGGCGTCGGCCGCGCGCGTGTTTGGAGCAAACGACCGGATCCGCCTCGGCCTGATCGGCGCGGGGGGCCGGGGCAACCATCTTGTCAGGATGGCCAACGCCAACGGCGGCATTGAGTGGATGGCTCTTTGCGACGCTTGGGACCAAAGGCGCGATGAAACCGCCGGCCGGTTGGGCGTTCCGGTAAAGAAGTACGGCGACTATCGCGCGTTGCTCGATCGGAATGACATCGATGCGGTGATTGTGGCGACCTGGGACCACATGCACTCGCGCATCACCTGCGATGCGTGCCGCGCCGGGAAAGATGTTTTTGTCGAGAAGCCCATGACCTCGCTGCCGATGCAAGGCGTGAACGTGGTGGCAGCCGTGCGCGACACGCACCGCATCGTGCAAGTGGGCGTGCAGCAGCGCTCCATGGCGCATTTTATTGAGGCCAAGAAGAAATTCATCGACAGCGGCGCGATCGGCAAGGTCAACATGGTGCGCACGTTCTGGAACGCCAATAGCGGCTACCTGGACAAACCTCCGGCGGGCATGGCAAGCAAGCCCGAGGGCCTGGATTGGGACACGGCGCTCGGATGGCTCCCCAAAATTCCGTGGGATCCCAAGCGTTACTTCAACCGGTTTGCTTACTGGGACTTTTCGACCGGCGGACAGACCGGCGGACTGTTCGTCCATCTGGTGGACGTGGTGCACTGGTACCTCGATCTGACGCGGGCGCGCTCGGCGGTGGCGTTGGGCGGCATCTACGTGTATAACGACGGGCGCGATACGCCGGACAACATCAACGGCATCGTGGAATATCCGGACAACCTGGTGGTCAGCTTCGAGGCTACCTTAACCGATATGATCGGGAAGGAGTCCGTCGATATCTGTTTCCACGGGGCCAACGGGCGGTTGTCGATCTTTCGCCAGGGATACCGGTTCACCCCCGCCGAAAAGGGCGCGCCGGAGGTCACCGGCGGTACTTCGCGCGAGGAGGACCACATGGGGAATTTTCTGGCCTGCGTCCGGACGCGGAAGCAGCCCAATGCGGACGTG
Source organism: Bryobacterales bacterium (assembly GCA_963707465.1). Classification (GTDB taxonomy): domain Bacteria; phylum Acidobacteriota; class Terriglobia; order Bryobacterales; family Bryobacteraceae; genus Bog-159. The sequence continues at coordinate 1,212,776 of CAVPQK010000024.1, read as the reverse complement.
GTCTCGGGTCATTATTCGGCGCTGTCGTGCCATCTTATGAATCTCGCCTATAAGCAGGGCGGGCGAACGTTCTGGCAGCGCGAGTGGGATGTCTAGCCGGTCAGGAAGGAGCCTGGGATGTCTATTTCGATTGGCGTGAACATGGAATTCGTGCGTCACGAGGACCTGTCGTTCGCCGCGGGATTGCGGCGCGCCGCGGAACTCGGTTTCCGCTACGCGGAGCCGATGGTCCACAACGGCCGCGAGCTGTTGAGCGAGGCGGGCTACTTCCATTCCGTTTCGCTCGACGACGAGCCCCTGGAAATCAAGGCGCTTCTGGCGGAAAACGGACTCGAGGCGTCGGGCCTGAGCGCGCATTGCCCGCTGATGCGGCCGGAGATCAGCGTCCCCTACCTGCAGAAGGCCATCCGCTTCGCGGCGGCCATCGGCGCTCCGGTGGTCAACACCGACGAAGGCATCCGGCCAGCGTGGCTGAGCGACGAAGACATCTGGCCGGTGATGCGCTACACGCTGACGGCCGCGCTACGCACGGCCCGGCAGTACGGCATCTACATCGGGATTGAACCGCACCAGAGCATCTCCCGCACGACCGCCGGTCTCTGCCGCATCGGCGCTCTGGTCGACTCGCCGTTGTTGAAATTCAACTACGACACCGGCAACGCGTTCCTGGCAGGCGAGGACCCTTACGAAGGGCTGCGCGCCGTGCGCGACCGCCTGATACATGTACACGCCAAGGACATCGCGTTCACCCACGCCGCGGCTGAACGAGGCAAGGTGACCGGCACGCCGGTGGGCTGCGCATGCGGAGAGGGCGTGATCGATTGGGGAAGAGTGATCGCTATTTTGCAGGAGGCCGATTGGCATGGCGTGCTGAGCTGCGAGTGCGGCACATCCGAACAGGCGCGGGCCAGCCTGCTGTATTTGCAGGCGCTGCTGCAACCGGCGGAGGTCGTTCATGCGTAGCCTGGCGGCGCTGGTGCTGGCGGCTGTCGCGGTACATGCGGCGCCGGTCCGCACGCTCATTTTCTCCGGGCAGAACAACCATGACTGGCGCACGACTACGCCTTACCTTCAAAGTCTGCTGGCCGGCTGCGGACGGTTCGAGGTTCGGGTGGAAGAAGAACCCGCCGGAGTGACAGCCGCGACGCTGGCCCACTACGATTTGATCGTGGTCGATTACCAGGGGCCGCGTTGGGGCAATGCCACCGAGCAGGCCGTCGCCGATTTCGTGCTTTCAGGCAAGGGGCTGGTGGCCGTCCACGGCTCAAGCTACGCGTTCAGCGGACTGGACATTCTGGGTCCCGGCCACATCCGCACGGGGCGCACCGAACCGCCCTGGATCGAGTGGGCGAACATGCTGGGAGGCACCTGGGCGGGCGACCCGCCGCGCAGTTTTCATGCGCCGCGCCACCTCTTCACGGTGAAGTTGGCCGATCCGAGCCACCCCATCGCGCAAGGCCTGAGCAGCTTCCAGACGCTGGACGAACTCTACCATGGGATGCGCTTTCTGCCGGCGGCCCACCCGATCGCCACCGCCTACGACGATCCTGCCAATGGCGGCACGGGGAACGATGAGCCGGTCCTGCTGACCGTGAACTACGGAAAGGGCCGCGTCTTCTATACGGCGCTGGGACATGAGGTGCCGGCCATGCAGGAACCGGGCTTCGCGATCACTTTCGTGCGCGGCGCCGAGTGGGCCGTCACCGGCGACGTGACACTGCCGCCCGAGCTTCCCGTGAGCCGCGGGGCGCATCCCCTGCGCGTCACAGTGGTCACCGGGGGACATCCTTTCGACCCCGAGTTCTACGAACTCTTCGTGCATCGGCCGGATCTGGAAGTGACCATGACCGGACATCCCGACGCCTACACGCACGATCTGCGGAAAGAGACGGACGTGCTGGTGCTCTATGACCTGATTTCCGAAATCAGCGATGAGAAGCGCGACAACCTGAGGGCGTTCCTGGAGGCGGGGCGCGGCATGGTTGTCTTGCATCATGCCATCGCGGACTTCGGTTCGTGGCCCTGGTGGAGCGAGCAGGTGGTGGGCGGGAAGTATCTGTTGAAGCCGGAAGCGGGCCGGCCGGCATCCACTTATATACACGGCGAAGATGTGTTCGTCCGGGCGATAGGGAGTCACCCTATTACGCGCGGGCTGGCTCCGCTGCACTTGCGCGATGAGACCTATCACGGGATGTGGATCTCGCCGCAAGCGCACGTGCTGCTGGAAACCAGCAATCCAACGAGCGATGGCCCGGTGGCGTGGGTCGGTCCTTATGACAAGTCGCGCGTGGTGTATATCCAGCTTGGACACGATCGCTTCGCCCAGCAGAATCCGGATTATCAGGAACTGGTGCACCGTGCCATAATGTGGGCGGGCGGAAGGCTGGAGTAGGCCAGGAGGCTGTAACCCGTTCACGCTGGCGAGCGCCCGGTAAGAGTTGCGGTGCGCCATGCGAGGTTTGACCATACCAGCCCTGTGTTTCGCGGTCATGCTGGGACCTCGCCTGCTGTCTGCGACACAGTTCACAGGCTCGGTTCGGGCCGCCGACCAGTTGGTTCCCGGGGCCACGGTCACCGCCAGCCAGGGGAGTGTGAAGCTGGTGGCATACACCGACGATGCCGGCCGTTACACATTGGATCTGGCGCCCGGCGTGTGGAATATCCACGTCGAAATGTTCGGATTTACGGCCGTCGACGAGCAGGTTACCATCGGCAACGAGCCGGCCACCAGACACTGGACTCTGGAGATGCCGCGCATCGGGCAGGCGCCCGCCCAATCGTCCGGCGCGCGGCGGCCTCGCACGGGACCGCGCGGCGGGCCAAATCCCCCGCCCGGCCCAGGGTTTCAGAACGCCCAGGTCAAGGCCACCGACGATGGTCAACAGGCGCTGGCCGATGCAGCCGCCAATGCGGCGTCCGCGGATCTAAGCGCCGGTTTGAGCGCCGAGGCGCAGGATTCCTTGCTGGTGAACGGCAGCACCAGCGGCGGTCTGGCGCAGTCGAGCGATGACGAGGCCAGGCGCGAGCGCATGGCTGGCGGCGGTGGCGCCAATGGAGGATCTCTTGGCGGCGGGCCGGGCAACAGCCAGACGTTGGGCCTTCCGCCGGGGATGAGCGCGCCAGGCAGCGATACGCTCGGCTTGGGCGGTTTCGGAGCCAGCGGCATCAACGGAGGCTTCGGCGGCAGGGGTGGCGGCGGCGGACGCGGATTTGGCGGCGGTGGCGGCGGCGCCAATCGCAACAACAACCGGCGCGGCCCCTACAACGGCCAATACGCCAGCTTCGGCAACCGGCGGCGCACCCAGCCGACCTACACCGGTTCGGTATTCATGCGGCTGGAAAACTCCGCCCTGGATGCCGCTCCTTATTCGCTCAACGGCCGTGCCGAGCCGAAGCCCTCCTACGCCATCGGCAGCTTTGGCCTGAACGTGGGCGGCCCACTCAACATTCCCAAGATTCTGCATTACCCGCGCGCCTCCTTCTACCTGACTTACCAGGGCACGCAGAGCCGAAATCCGTATAGCCAGCAATCGTCGCTCCCGACCCTGGCGGAACGCAGCGGCGATTTCTCGCAGACGATGGTGAACAACGCGCCTGTTATGGTCTTCGATCCAGCCACCGCGGGCACGCATTCGCCGTTCCCGGGCGATATGATACCCGCCTCGCGAATCGCCACGGCTTCGGCTGGATTGCTGCCTTACTTCCCGCTGCCCACTTACACCGGCTTAGTCGAGAACTACGCCATCGTTACTTCTACTCCCAACAACAGCAACAATGTGGGACTGCGGCTGAACATGCCGGTTTCCAATAAGGACCGCCTGAATTATAACGTTCAGTTTCAGAACCGCGACTCGAAGACTGAGCAGCTCTTCGGTTTTGAGGATTCCACCAGCGGTTATGGCGTGAGCGCCTCGGCCGGCTGGAGCCATAGCTTTGCGCCGCGCTTCAACAATAGCGCCAATTTCACCTTCAGCCGGAACACCAACCGGACAAACCCTTACTTTGCCGATACGGAAAACATAGAGGGCAACCTGGGCATAACCGGCACTCTGCAGAATCCCCTGAATTACGGCCCGCCGAACCTTTCTTTTACTAACTTAGGCGGGCTGTCCGATTCCGCGCCGGCCATGACCCACAACCAAACGTCCAACTTTACCGACACTCTCACCTATGTTCTGCACAGACGCCATAACCTGGGCATCGGGTTCCTTTATCGGCGGACGGACGTCGATAGCCTGAATTATCAGAACGCGCGCGGGTCGTTTACGTTCAGCGGCCTGCTTACCAGCCAGTTGAACTCCCAAGGCGAACCCGTATCGGGCACGGGATTTGATTTTGCCGACTTTCTGCTGGGCCTGCCCCAATCCACTTCCCTGCAATACGGCGACGCCAATTATAATCTGCGGAGCTGGGCCACCGGCTGGTATGTGCGGGATGACTGGCGCCCCAGCCGCGGCCTGTCGATTAACCTGGGTCTCCGCTACGAATACTTCGCCCCTTACACGGAGCTAAACGGCCACCTGGCGGACTTACTCGTCAGCCCTGGGTTCACTGGCGTATCCGTAGTGACACCTGGCGCCGCGGGACTGCCCAGCAGTCTGATCAAGCCCGATACGCATGCGTTCTCACCCAGGCTGGGCATTGCCTGGCGGCCTTCGGCGAAAGACTCCACCGTCATCCGGGCCGGGTATAGTATCTTCTACAGCCCCTCCGCTTACTCGCAGCTGGGGACTTATCTGGCCACCCAGCCACCCTATTCGGCGAATCTCTCGCTTACAACCAGTTCGGCCGTTCCACTGACACTCGAGAGCGGTTTCCCGATCATACCTTCGCAGACCATCCCCAATACCTTTGCCGTGGATCCTAACTTCAAGCTGGCTTACGCGCAAACCTGGAGTTTCGCGGTCCAGCATTCCCTCCCGCACGGCTTTCTGCTGGAGCTGGAATACATCGGCACGAAGGGTACGGACCTGCCCGTGGCGGAGCAACCTAATCGGCCGCTCCCCGGAACCTCGCTGCTGAACGCCCAGGAAGAATTGCAGATTCCCTACGCCACCAGCTTCACTTACGAGACCTCGCAGGCCGATTCGACCTTCAATGCCGGACAGGTGCGCTTCACCCGCCGGTTTGCGCGGGGCGTCTCGTGGGCGGTGCTCTATACGCGCTCCAAATCCATTGACGATGCATCGAGCTTCAGCGGACCCGGGGGCACCGTGGTGCAGTTCATCGACAATCTGAATCTCGAGCGCGGCCTTTCGAGTTTCGACCAGCGCAATAACCTGCAAACGACCTTCCTGCTCTCTTCGCCGGTAGGCGTTCATGGTTTGTTGCGCAATGCAGGCTGGGCTACCCGGACTTTGGCCGGCTGGACGCTGAATGGGACCTTCACGGCCGCCTCCGGCATGCCACTGACCGCGCTGGTCTCTGGAAATTTGTCCAACACGGCCGGGCTGGCAGGTTCCGGGAGCACGCGCGCCGAAGCCACCGGGCTGCCCATTTCCGCCGCCGGTTACCCCTTTTTCAATCTGGCGGCGTTCACCACGCCTCCGCCCGGCGAGTTCGGCGACGCCGGCAGAGACACGATTACGGGACCGTTCCGGATTTCCTTCAATTCCGCATTGAACCGCGCCTTTCGCTTCGGCGACACGCGGCGTCAACTGCAGTTACGGCTCAGCGCAACCAACGCGCTCAACCACGTGGCGATCACCAGTTTCGGCACGACCGTTAATTCGGCCACTTACGGGCTGCCCACGGCGGCTACGGCTACGCGAACGGTGCAGTTACTTCTGCGGTTCAGCTTCTGAGACGATTGCTTATGCGGACGTTCGCCATCATCGCTTTGGCCGCCTGGCTGGCGCTTGCGGCCTCCGGGCAGCAGCCCCCGCAGCCCCAGCCGACCTTTACCTCGAATAGCAACTTAGTGATCGTCGATGTGACTGTGCAGGATAAATCCGGCCGGCCTATCGATGGCCTCAAACCGGCCGATTTTGCGGTGTTCGAAGATGGCAGGCCGCAAAAAATCGCCGTCTTTGAATTTCAAAAACTCAGTGAGGAGCCCGAACCACCGCCCAAGTTAGCTCTCGCCGACCAACTCAAGCTCCCGGAAGCTCCCAAGACCGCCATCACCGCGGAAAAGCCCGGCCAGGTGCAGTATCACGACAAGCGGCTGATGGTCTTTTACCTGGATTTTTCGTCAATGGGCATCCCCGAACAGTTGCGCGCACAAGAAGCGGCGCTCGATTACGCCGCCAAACATATCACCAAGGATGACCTGGTGGCCATCCTGCTCTATACCAGCCAGATTCAGGTGCTCACAGACTTCACCGCCGACCGCGATGTGATCAACGGCATCCTGAAAGCTCTGCCTATCGGCGAGATGAGCGAACTGGCCGGCCTGGCGGATACCAGCGACACCAACGGTGAAGACACCGGCGCGGCCTTCGTCGCCGACGAGACCGAATTCAATATCTTCAATACCGACCAGAAACTGGCCGCCATCGAAGAAGCCGCCCGCATGCTGGCGCCGCTGCCGGAAAAGAAGGCGCTCCTTTATTTCTCGGGCGGCGTGAACAAGACCGGAATCGATAACCAGGCGCAACTGGAAGCGACCATCAATGCGGCGGTGAAGGCGAATCTGGCGATCTATCCGATCGATGCCCGCGGGCTGATGGCGGACCCTCCCGGCGGCGACGCCAGCCACGCCGCGTCGCGTGGAACCGGCATTTACAATGGGTCGGTCTACAATCAGCAGAGAGCTACTATCAACGACTCGCAGGAGACGCTCTACACCTTGGCGGCCGATACCGGCGGCAAGGCTTTCTTCGATAGTAATGACATTACCGCCGGCATCGTACAAGCCCAGCAGCAGATGCGCAGTTACTATCTGCTGGGTTACTACACCACTAACTCGGCCCAGGACGGCAAGTACCGCAAGATTACGGTGAAGCTGACCAATCCTATGTCGGCGAAGCTGGAGCATCGCAAGGGCTATTACGCATCGAAGGTCTGGGGCAAGCTGAACGGCCAGGAAAAGGAACAGCAGTTGAAAGAAGCGCTCTCCGCGGGCGATCCGGCGACCGATCTGCCACTGGCGCTGCAGGTCAACTATTTCCGGGTGGCGCCTACCAGTTACTTCGTTCCGGTTTCGATCAAGATTCCCGGCTCGGTGGTGGCGTTGGCGGCCAAGGGCGGCGCCAGCGTGACCCAGTTCGACTTTGCCGGCCAGATTCAGGACGAGCAGCATGCCGTGGCCGGAAATGTGCGCGATAACATTACCATCAAGCTGGATAAGGATAACGCCGCCAAGGCCGTCCAAAAGAGCTTCCAATACGATGCCGGGTTCACGCTGGAACCCGGCAGATACCGCCTGAAGTTCGTGGTGCGCGAAAACGTGACGGGCAAGCTGGGCACCTTCGATATGCGCTTCACCATCCCGGATTTGAGCGCGGATACGACCGGTCTGAAGCTCAGCTCCATCGTGTGGAGCAGCCAGCGCGAGCCTTTGAAAGCTGCCGTGGGCGCGGCCGAAAAGATCACCGCTAAAGAACGCCTGGCCAATCCGCTGATCGTGGGCGATGAGAAGGTGGTGCCCAATATCACGCGCGTTTTCCGGCGCAACCAGAATCTCTATGTGACATTCGATGTTTACGACGCGCAACCCGAGCCCGCGGATGCGCAGTCCTGCCGCTTGAAAGTGCGCATGAGCTTGTTCAACAGAAAGGGCGTGAAGGCGTTCGAGGTGGGGCCGGTCGATGCCACCCACCTGGCTGCTACGCGCCCCGGAGCCGTGCCGGTACAGATTCAGCTTCCGCTCAAGGATCTGGCCCCGGGACGTTATATCTGTCAGATCGATGTGATTGACCAGTTGGGGCGGAAGTTTGCGTTTCCGCGTGCGCCACTGGTGGTGATATAGTCACGCACTGCAAGCGGGGCTGAAGCCCCGCGCGGGCTAAAGCCCGCCCTCCAGCTCGTGGAGCAGGGGCTTGGCATGATAGACCTTCTCCAGCGCTTCCACAATTCCCTGTACGGCCACATGCACCGCGCGCGCCTGCTCCTCCACATATAGATAGGTATTCGGCAGGCTTTCCAGGTTCCCATCGAAAGTCACACCCACCAGTTCGCCGGCCCGGTTCACGGTTGGACTGCCAGGGTCACCGCCTCCGATATCGCAGGTACTCACGAAGTCCAGCGGGGTAACCAGGTTCAACCTCGACTGGCTCTCCACCCAGCGTGCCGGCGCCTGGTACGGCCCTTCGTTGGCACGGCGATAAAACAGACCTCCCAGCGTGGCAGCGTCCGGCTGCGGAGTGCCGGCCCGGTCGGTATAGCCCTTGACGGTGCCGAACTCCACCCGCGGCGTGGACGTCGCGTCCGGATACTCGGCGTCGCCGAACAACGCATAGCGGTATTGCGCGATCTTCTCCGCGGCCGAAGTCTCGAGCGATCCAATCAGATCCTCGCGTTTTTTCCGCAGCCGCTTTCCCGGCGCATCTAACAGCGACGCCAGCCGGATCATCGGATCGTCGGAGCCGGCGAGCTGCTTCCGCCCAGCAGCGTTCTTTAGCCCCGTCGATTTCACCAGCTCCTCGGCGGCCTGCTGCGGTGTCTGGCCGCGGAGGATGGCCTTCACCGGCGCTTCCTTCCCTTTCAGATTCTTGAGCTCTTCGAGATACTCGGTCAACAGGAGGGTCTCGAGACCCTCGTGAATCCGCCCGATTGGATCCTTGATTGGCTCGCCGCGCACCAGTTGGCGGGCCATCCGGAACAACTCCGATCCGGGCGCGGGCGACTCTTCCAACAGTTGATAAGGCTTCTCAAACGGAGCCCAAGTCTTGTATACGGCAGCCACCTGGTCCCACACCAGGCCCGCTGGTTTGCCTAATTTGGGGTCGTTCTCCACCGCCTGCCGGATCTTCGCATCGAAGATGGTCTTGCGCGATACCAGGCGGTCGTCCCGCAGGCCGATGAGCTTGCCGGCGGCGGATTTGTAGCGGTCCAGAAAAGCCGTCAACACCGGCTGCGCGGCCCTCCGATCGTTCTCGCTTTTGGCGGCGAACGCGGTCAGTTGCGTTATGCGCGGCCCCCAGCGCGCCAGTGCGACCGGCAGTGCCGTATCGCGATAGAAGGTCAGTTGGGCCGCCGTGGTGGCGCGCGCGGTAGGGGCTGGATTGCCCGCGGCAAATACCAGTTCACCGTCCTGCGCTCCGGCCATGCTCCACTTCAGATAGTCCGGCGTGGCGGCCGGCTGGCCATTCTCATAGACGCGCAGGAACGCAATATCCAGCCCGTAGCGCAGGTACGTCAGGCTGTCGCGCTCTCTTCCGAAAAAGGCCATGGCATATTCCGGAGCAAAAACCAGGCGCACGTCCGTGTACTTGCGAAACTGATAGAGATCGTAGCGCCCGCCGGAAAACAGGGTAGCCACGAAGCATGTGTTCGACGAGCGGGCCGCGCACTCCTTCTCGATCCGCGCGATTACGGCGTTGCGTGCTTCCAGCGCCTTGACGCCTGTGGCGCCTTCGCGCGCGGCGGCTTTCACCTGCGTGGTGACATCGTCAATTCTGATCAGGACGCTCGCCTCCAGGCCCGCGCAGCGGGTCTCGCTGGACTCCGTGGCGGCGTAGAAGCTATCTTGCCCGGTAATGCAGCCCGCTACGAGGTGCCGGTTGGTCAGCAGCAGGCCGTGGGGGGATACAAAGGCCCCCGATCCGCCGGCGATCCTCACGGACGACAGCCGCAAATGGTCCAGGAACTGGCTGGTTGGCGAGAAACCACACTTGTGCTCGACGGCGTCTGTGGGAAAGTGTTGGTAGAGCCACATGCCCTCGTAAGGCAACGCCGGCAGTCCGCACATCCAAAGCAGAAGGATCAGTTTGCGTTTCATGCCGTTCGGAGGCTCACGTTTGTTATAGCGCAGCCGGTGGTGTAGTGGTTACCGGCACGGTATCATTGTGCAATGTGGACACCGTGGGGTGAGCGACTCAGCCGCCCGAAAGCGCGGCTGCGGCCAAGATTGGCCGCCCTCCTGCTGCTTGTTTCGCTGCCCGCGCTGCCGGCTGCGGAGAACACTCCCGCCGAGTTGCTGGCGAAAGCTTCCCGTCAGGGTGATCTGAAAACGGCCGAACTGCTTCTCTCGTCCGGCGTGAACCCCGACGAGCCCGACCGCTACGGCGCCACCCCACTTTACTATGCCTCGTCAGCTAATCAGGTCGACATGGTTCAGCTCCTGTTGGCCTACCATGCGGATCCCAACGCCCCCGTCAAAATGAACCGGCCAAAGGACGACACCGACCCTCCGAACGGCGCGCTGCAATATGCGGCCGGCTATGGCAACATCCGCATCCTCTCCACCCTGCTCGCTGCCGGCGCCCAAGTAAATACAAAAGGGGCCGAGGGACGCACGGCTTTACACTTCGCCGGCACGCAGGTTGCGGTCATACACCTCCTTATCGAACATGGCGCCGACGTAACGGTTCGGGATAGCGAAGGCGTGGCACCGCTCGACCAAGCCGTCTGGAATGGCTCACTCGATGCGGTTGCCATTCTGCTGGCGCACGGCGCCCGCCTGAATGAAGCGGAGCCGGCCACCGGCGCCACCCCCATCAACGAAGCGGCATACCGAGGACAGACCGCCATCGTCGGATATCTCTTGCGCTTCAACCCCGATCTGGCCGCGCCCGACAACCGCCGCCACACGCCGCTCGAAAATGCCATCCGATTCCGGCACGAGGATTCCGCCATGCTCTTGCTGGAGGCCGAAGCCAAGGAAAGGCCGGCCGAGTTCTTCGCGGCCATCATGGACCCGGCTATCAAAAAGGACGAGTCAGCCTTCGTCGCGAAACTGCTCGAGCACGGCGTGTCTGTGAACGAGACGCTGGCGTCGGGCTCCACGCCGCTCGAAACCGCCGCGCTCGCGGGATCGGCGAAAGTGGCCCGGCTGCTCCTCGAAAGCGGCGCCGATCCGAACCGAAGCGGCCGCGCCGGCGCCAGCCCGCTGGAAAATGCCGCGCTTCAGGGTTATGACGCCATCGCCGCCCTGCTGCTCGACCGCGGAGCTGGGATAAACCACATCAATACCGCCTCGGGCGCTACCGCCCTGTACGATGCCGCGTCGTTCGGCAGAAGCAGCGTGGTCCGGCTGCTGCTGGAGCGCGGTGCGAATCCAAGTCTCTGCGGGCCGCAGCAAAAAAGTCCCTATCAGGCAGCCGTGGCGAACGGGAACACAGACGTCGCCACGATCCTCGAGAGCCACCACGCAGCCGCGGCCTGCAAGCCGTAGAGGCCCCTACTTCTGCATTTCTTCGTCGCCGGCGTTGGCGTCCATCTGCATATCCATTCCGGCCCACACGTCGTTGGGGGACTTGGCGTTCGGGTAGACATGCGTCATCCATCCGAAGACTACCGGAATCCAAAGTCCGTGCGCCTCTTTGCATGCCTCTTCGGTGTGGATACTCCCTTGCGGGCCAAACTGCGCATGCGGCCCAAATTGTTCTGCGAGAGACAAGCTTCGCGGTCCGCCGCAGAAGTCCACATGACGGTGCCAGGTGGCGATGCTTAGCGGCGCGGCCGAATTCAGATTTTCCGGCGTCGAATCTTGCGGGGCGGTGTACATGACACCCACGGCTTTCATGCCCCCCGGCGTGCGTTTGTAGAGGATCGATCCCGGATAATCGTAGTTCACGCGGCGCTGCTCCAGCCGGTTGTAGCGATAGTTGGTGTAGTGCACCTCTTCGCCCATTTTGCCGGTGGGATGAAACGGCTTGTAGCCGTTTCGAAGCGCGGTATTCACATCGGAATAATGGGCGACCACGCTACGGGCGGCGGCGACGATTCGCTGGGCGCGTTGTTTATCTCCCGGTTGCAGCTTGCCCTTGAGCGACATTTGCATGTGATTGCCCATCTTCATGGAGGGCACCGGGGTGTCATCGCTCTTGCCGCCGTAGTAGCGAAGCAGCCGCTCCCACATCGGAAATTGCTGCGCCATCCCGGCGGTGAGAGCGCAGAGCAGACACAGTAGGCGAATCATCTTGAGGACAGCCTGCGGTAATACTCGGCGACCGCGTCCCGATAGCCGTCGGGAACCTTGGCCGGGGCCGTGTTGCGAATGGTGCCGCCGTGGTTTTCTTCGAGTTGGCGGCGGAGTTGCAGTTCCAGCGCGTCCACTTCGCTGACAAGCTGCTGATGCATCTGCTCGACCAACGCGGGATTGCCGGGGAAACGGCTGGGATCCAGATTGCGCATTTGATCGATCAGCGCCTGCAACTGCTGGCGCGCTTCGGGACTATCCGCGACCGCGGTGCGCAGGCGATTGAGAAGGTTCAAGCCCTGATCGATTTGGCGCTGGGTATCGGCCGGGTTGGGACCTTGTTGGGGCGCCACCGCCTTGCCCGCGATGCGGGTGTTGCCGGTGTCGTAGGCGCCCAGCATACGGCCGCGATCGGTCTCGCCACCGGACGGATTGCCTGTCGGGCCGCCCAGTCCTTCGAGTCGGTCGCGGAGGCGGGATAGATCGTCCATGGCCCCATTGAGCGCCGTGTCGTTGGAACCGTGCTGTGCGCTGCCCAAGGCGCGGGCCGCCTCGCCGACCTGTTGGCCCAGCTTTTGCAGGTCGCTCGTGAGGGCAGTTTCGTACGGATCGGAAAAGCTGCCACTGTGCAGGCGATCGGCGCTGCGCTGCATGCGCGTGCCGAGATCGTTTTCGTCCATGCCGTCGAGCGCGCTGCGCAACTTGTTGGAAGCCGACGGCTGCGTGGGCGCGAGCTCGCGCGCCGCGCCACGCATTTGCTGGGTGAGTCGCCCCAGATCGTCAGACAACTGCTGGCGATCGTTGACCATCTTGTCGATTTCCTGGGCGGTGGGGTACGTCATCTTCCCGCCGGCCGTGCGCGCGGCATTCTGCTGAGCCAACAAGTCGCGCACGTGGTCCGCCTGCTGCTTTTGCTGGTTGGCCAGTTGATCGGCTGTCTTGGCCATGGAGTTGAGGCGGCCGGCGGCATCCTGCTGTTGCATGCCGCCCAGTTGGTCGGCGGCCTGGCGCAAGCGGTCGGCGGCCCGGCGGGAGTCGGCTGCACTGGCATTTTGGGAAGTGGCGCGACGCATGTCGTCATTGGCTTGGCGCAAGCGGTCGAGCGCCTGGCGCGCGGCTTGTTGATGGCTGTCGGCGGATTGCCCGGCGGACTGCTGGGAATTGGCGCTCTGTTGCCCCTGTTGTCCCTGTTGGCCATTCTGCGCCAGTTGTTGCTCCATCTGGCGCTGAAGCTCCTGCGCTTCGCGTTGCAACATTTCCTGTTGCCATTTTTGCTCCGCGGTTTGAGCGCCATTGCGTTGCTGCTGCGCCAAACCCTCTTCGCGCCTGGCCAGCTCGTCCAGTTTTTTCAGGGCGTCGGCGATCTCCTGCGCCTTTTGTTCGGCGCTAGTCGCCGCGGTCCGCCGGGTCTCGTATTGGTTCTTTTCGGTATCGAGTTCCAGATCGAAGAGACTGGCCAGATCGCGCGCCGCGCCACCGCCGCCGCCTCCACCCCCGCGCGCTCCGAACGCAACCTCGATTTGCCGGAAAGTGGCTTCGGCGCGCAGCAGGAATTGCAGAGCTTTCTGCTCGTTGGGGATGGCGTCCTGCCATTTCCCGTGCTGCAATTGTTGTGCGGCCGGCGCCATAGCTTCGGAAGCGGCCACCATGTCCTTCTGGAAATCGTTGATGGCGTGCACCTCTTCGGTCAGTTCGCGCGCCTGCAAGCGGCCGGAAAGCGAGACGGCCTGATCGCGCAACGTGGATTGCGATTGGGCGAGCAGCTTGGCGATGTCGGCCGCCTGCTGTGGTGTCGTGTTCTTGTCGCGCTGTTGTTTGAAGGTGGCAAAGATTATCTCCTTCTCGCGTTGCGAAATCTGCGCCGATTGATTGCCCTGCCCTCCTCCTCCGCCGCCGCCCGACTGTTGCGATTGCGAAAACTCGCGCTCGAATGGCTCGGTCTGGATGAAGACCATGTCGGTGTGGGCTTCGGCGTTGGCGTCCTTCGCGGTGGCGTAGACGCTCACCAGGTCGCCCGGGACGAGCTTGAAATTTTCCAGCGAGAGAGTGGTCGAGCCGTCGGCTTGCTTCTGGCCCTTTTGCCGCAGCAAATCCACCGTAGTTTCGGCGCCGCCATTGACCGAATAATGCAGCGCGAGGCCGGTGAGCGAGTAATCGTCGCTGGCCTTGGCGGCCATGGTGACCTCTTCGATGGGGTTGGCTCCGTAGTCGCGGCCGGGACGCACCAGGGCGATTTGCGGCGGGTTGGCTTTGCGGGCTTCGATGAAAAAATCCTCGCTGACGCGCACGGCCTCGCCCGCCTCCACACCGGCGACGTGGTAGACGCCGTCCCGATTCATCTTGACGGTGCCGCGGTAGACGTTATTCTGGCCGCCGGTGAGCTGGATCTGCTCCCCGTTGTCGAGTTGGATCCGGCCGCCTTCAAGCGGGCGGTCGGTCGAAACCGCCAGTTCGGCGTCGGTGCCGGTGACGGCGCGCAGATCGCCACCGCGCTCCTCGACTTCGGACGGCATGCCGGTCCAGGCGGGGTAATGATAGGTGACGCGAATCTGCTTGACGGCGGGCAAATCCGAGACGCGAATGCTAAAGTGCTGCGAAGTGATTGGTCCGGCGGTCACGTAGTATTCGACATTCTCGGGCAAGCCGGCGAATAGGAATTCATAGCCGCCGGCGAAGCTGCCGGCCGCCGTGGGCTGCATGGCAATCTGTTCCCACTTGGAGGAGCTCTGAAAATGGGCGTACAATTTGACGCTGGGCGACCGCAGGCCGGTGGGCAGCGCGGAAACCAATTGGTCGGCGTGGCGGCGCACGATGGCATCGCCGGGTGTCACGCGCAGATCGTAGAGCGCGGGCCGGCCGTGGTGCGGACCGGTCCAAAGCAGCGCGGCGCCATAGCCCAGAGAACCGGGGCCGGCGGCGATCATCCAAACCAGAATGGCGAAGGCGGCGAGGCCGGCGCCCAGGGAGATCCAGAGGCGGCGGTCGGTGACCATTTGCCGGGGCTCGGCGGAGCGCGCGATTGCCAAGGCATCCCCGGCCAGAAGTTCGATGAAGGGATCCTGCCCATCGCGTTCGGCAAAGGTGGTGAGACGCTGCTGGAATTGCGGGAAGGCGGCTTCGGCGGCTGCGATCGCGCGGCGGCGGGTGAGTCGGCGCAAGGGCAGCGCCAACCCGGCGGCCACGGCTATGGCCAGAATCAGGATCAGGGCGAAACGCGCGGCGGTGACGCTTCCTTGGGAGAAGGCGCGCGCATTGGCGATCGAGACCAGCACCAGCGTGGCCACCAGAGCGCCGCCGGTGAGGATGGCAAAGCCGCGCAGCCAGGTGCTCCAGCGCAGACGTTGTTCCAGTTGCGCTATGTATGTATGAAGTTGTTCGCGGAAACTCATGGAACCCTCCAACGGCGCGGCCGGCGCTTATAACTGAAGGATATCGCATTGGGCGTGCATTCGTAGCCACATGTCGGCGCTGCCGCCAAAGGCCTTTTCAAAGCGCAACGCCATCTGAGGCGTAACGGCGCTTCTGCCTTGCATCACGTTGTGAAGCTGTTGGCGCGTAATCTTCATAGCTTTTGCGGCCTCGGCTACACTCAAGTTAAGTTCGGCAAGGTTAGCCTTAGCGAGTGTGCCGGGGTGAACCGGATTTTTCATCGGCATTGCGTCGTCCCTCCTAATGGTAATCTTCCAAATCCACGTCGTAGGCGTCGCCCCCTTCGAAGCGGAAGGTGACCCTCCAGTTTGTCTTTACTGTCACGGCCCACACGCCCTTGCGGTTACCCTTCAAGGGGTGCAATCGAAACGTCGGCTGGTTCATGTCCTGCACCTCGCCGGCCTGGTCTAGCGCCGAAAGGATCAACCGCAAACGGTCAACTTGATCGGCTCCAACCTTGCGTAAAACGTCAATTGACGTTTGTCAGTCTGGGAATGCTGGGTACGAAAAAGGCGCGCTCGCGCGCTGGCGGCCTGAGAGGCCGCCGCAGGCCGAGGGCCTGCCCCACTTATGATTCCTCGCGCTGGGTGCCGAGATAGCGGCTGGCCAGGGCAGATTCGGCCAGCGCGAAGGCTAGCATCAGCAACATGATGTACCACCACAGGGTTTGCGCCGTCTTATGCGGTCCGGACGGGATTTGTGAAGACGGTAGAGATTGGCCGCCGTTGCCCCGCCATAAGGCCAAGACATCGTCGGGAATAATGTCGAGGTTCGATTCCTTGGGGTCGGGGTTGACGCCGATTTCATCCTGGCGGCCGTTGGCGAGCCGGATCTGGTAATAGCCGGCCTCGATGAGCTGGAACGATTGGGCGGAGGCGGCCTCTCCCAGCGTGAGCGGGCGCTTTCCTTCGGGATCGGTGACCTCGACGCCTTGAGCGTGTTCCTTAGTGTTGCGCAGGTCGAGGTAGGCGTCCACCACGCGGGCGCCGCCCTGCCGTTCGCTGCTGCCCAGATAGCGCGCGGTCTGCTCGATGAACGGAACGAAGGCAGGCTGCAAGGGGAAATCGTTGGTCAGGTTGTCGAGCCCGGAGGTGAACAGCACCACGCGGCCTTCGCCGATGCGTTTCTCGAGCAGAAGCGGGGTCTGGTCGCCCAAGCGAACGACGACGCGCGCGTCGCCCGGATCCACAGCCAGAGCGTAGAAGAACTTCACGCCCGGCCAGCCATCGGCCTTGGCCACGGCGGGGTAGGACGCGTCGCTGGCGCCGACCGCCATGTAACGGCCGGGAACGCGGCTGTAGTCGCGGGTCTCGACGATGTGCGCGCCGAAAATGGGAATCTGCGAGCGGGCGCCGGCGGACGTGCCGGCGGCGATCAGCAGGCTGCCGCCCGCGCGCACGTACCCGGTGAGCGAATTCTCCAGAAGCGGGGGCAGCGTATTCAGATCGGAGAGAACGATGAAAGCGTAGTTGGACGGCTGGCGGTCGGCCGCTTCGTGGACGTCGATCGATTCGAGGCTGAAGGCCGATTGGGCAGCCGCCGAGAGTGCCGCGCCGACGTAGAGCGGCGAGCGGTTGTCGCCGTAGTTGTGGATCAGCAAGACTTTTTGCGGGTCGGAGCGCTGGACGGCAAAACGGCGGAGGTCGTCGGCTGGGAATGCGTCGGCGGCGTCGATCTTCACGTCGCAGCGGCTGAAACCGTAGGGGACTTCGAGGCCGGCGAAATCGACGGTAGCGCGGCCGTTGGCAGGGACGGCTACGGTTTTGGTGGCGGTGGTTTTGCCGTTCAGCACCAGCGACACGGTGCGTTGGGCGGCGGGCGTGCCGTAGCCGGCAATCACGGCTGCGACGTGAACCGGCTTGGCCGTCCTTGCCCCAGACTTGACCGGGGGCATCCACCGATTCGACGGTCCAATTGGGTTGGGGCTTCGAGACCACGGCATGCGTCTCCAGCGTGACGTTGGCGGGCAGCGCCATGTCGGAGAAAGTGGCGGCCAGATCGCCGCGTTGCATGTCGCTGAACAGATGCAGCTCGATGGGAGTATGGACCGACTCGGCCATGGCGCGCAGGGCACGCGCCAGTTCGCCGAAGTTGCCATGACCATCGCCAGGCTGAATGGCCTGGACCGCGGCACGCAACGCCGATTGGTCCTCAATTGGTTGGGTCATGAGCCGCAACTGCGAGCCGAACGCCGCGACTTGGGCGCGCGCGGCGCCTTTTCCGGAGAGCACGCGCATAGCCGCGTCCTTGGCATCGGCCAGGCGGGTTCCGGCACGCATGCTGAAGGAGTTGTCGACCACCAGCAGCACCAGGCGGTCGCTGGAGAGTGTGGCCGTGTTGCGGTTGATGAAGGGATTGGCGAAGGCCAGAATCAACAGCAGCAGCACCAGCAGCCGCAGCGACAGCAGCAGGAAGTAGCGGAGCCGGCGATGGCGGGTGGAGCTTTGCGTGCGCGACTCGAAGAGCATCAGCGAGCTGACCGGCTTAGGCCGGGTGGTTTGCCGCTTCAACAAATGCAGGTAGACCGGAAGCGCGAGCCCGGCAAGGGCGGCCAGGAACCAGGGCGCGAAGAATCCCATTTAATTGCGGCCTCCGCGGAGGGTGAGGTATTCGCGCAGGGCGTCGTCGAGCGGACGGTCGGTCATGAGCAGGCAGTAGCCCATGCCCGCGGCCTGGGTTCGATCGCGCAGATCGGCCAGATGCGCCTCGATTTTGTCCCGATATTCGTTCTGGGTGTAGTCGGGGGTCACCTCGAGCCGATCCTGGGTTTCCAGGTCGACCAGGATGGAAGGCCCGCTCAACTTGGGACGCACATCCTCGGGATCGAGGACGTGGAACAGGACCACTTCGTTGCCGTGAAAGCGCAGCGGCTCGATGGTGCGAATGATGCTTTCGGGCGACTCCCAGAAGTCGGAGACGATCAGTACCATGCCGCGGCGCTTCAGGAATTCCTGGAAGTAGCGCATGGGCTTCGCGAAATCGGTGCGGGCGTGAGCTTCGGCCTGTTCCAGACCGGCCAGCAAACGATGCAACTGCCCCTGGCGGGTGGAGGGGCGGATATAGTTGCGGATCTCGTCGTCGAAGGTGATCAGGCCGGCGGCATCGCGCTGGCCGTGGATGGCCAGATAGAAGAGCGACGCGGCGAGGTAGCGGGCGTAATCCATTTTGTTGACGCCGTGGGAGCCGAACTGCATGGAGTTGCTGGCGTCGAGCAAGATCGTCAACGGGCTGTTGGTTTCGCCGCGATAGCGCTTCAGATACATGCGCTCGCTGCGGGCGAAGACGTTCCAATCGATGTGGCGCAGATCGTCGCCGGGGGTATAGGCGCGATATTCGGCGAACTCCTGGCTGAAACCGAAATCGGGAGAGCGGTGCAGGCCGGCGACGAAGCCATCGACCACGGTCTTGGCGACCAGTTCCAGGCTGGAGATGCCGGCGAGGACGGAGGGGTCGAGGAAGCGCTGTGGCATGAGGACAGGTTTCTCGCAAAGACGCCAAGTTCCGCCAAGGCGCCAAGAGGAGGGTTGAGTGAATCGGGTCCGCCCTCCCGCTACAAGGGTAGCATTGAGGCTGCCGCAGGCCACGGGCCTGCCCACATTTTCACACGATGCCCCATTGGCGGCGCAGCCACCACTCGGAAAAGCGGAGAAGCAGTAGGACGAGGAAGACCAGCGGCAGGTCCCAGAGATCCTTGGTCTCGCGCACCGTCACGCCCGCCTCCGAGAACGGAATGGCGCCGGGGAGCTTGCCCAGATCGGCTGGCTTCCAATATTGACCGCCCGTTTGGGCGGCGAGGTGTTCCAGCAGGGCGCGGTTCTGTTCGGTGTGGAAGTTCTCCGCTACACCATCCATGCGCTGAAAGGTTAAGACGTCGCGGCCTAATTCCTTGACCTGGCCGCTGCGCACTGGCCGTAACCTCGGTCAGGTAAGCGCCGGGCTTGGGAGCGGACCAGGCGGCTTGGAACTGGCCGGGACTATCGGGCACCGGTGTCATCTCAACCAGGGCGCCGATGCCGCTGGGCCCAGGATATGCGCTTCCACCTTGGCATCGGGTGCGGGGTTGTATTGCTGATCGCGTACCTCGGCGGTGAGCGCGACGGCGCCATTGTCGAGCAGCATTTGCGCGGGGACGGAAGCGGTTACGTGGCCCGGCGTATCGGAAACCAGCCACCGCAGGAGCTGCTGCCAGAACAGATCGTGAGCGGTGTCGCCTACCGGTGAACTCATCTGCCAGCGCCAGGTGCCTCCGGTGGCCATGATCGCGGTACGGCCATGGCCGAAGTTCTCCGTAATCAGCAGGGGCAAGCGGCGGCCTTCGGGCGTGACGGTGTTGGCCAGGACGGCCGACCCCGGCTTGGGCGTGCCGGGATTCTGATAGTCCATCAGGTAGGGCAGTTTCTTCCACTTGGCAGCGTTGGCAGTGGAGTCGTCGAGGAGGCGCGTAATGATGCTATCTACTCCCGCGGGCGCCAGTTCGGCGGTGGCATGGGCCGTACCGCTCTTCGGATCGGCGTCGCGATGAAACGTGCCGATCTGGGTGGGCAGAGTCGCCGGCAGCAAGTCGGTCAGCTTCGAGGCATTCCATCCGCCCTCCGCCAGCGCGAATTGACCGCCGAGCAGCAGCAGGCCGCCGCCGCGGCGATCCACGAACTCGCGAATCAATTCCTGCTGGGCGGGGGTGAAATAGCCGGCTTCAACCGAACCGACGATCAATCCCTGATAGGCGAACAGGTCCTCTGCGCGGGAAGGAAAGCCGTCGGCCAGTTCTTTGGGATCGGAAATTCCCTGACGGTAGATCTTGTTTTCGCTGGTGCGAACCATGGAGGCGATCTGCACCATGCGGTCATCCTCTTCGGCCTGGCGGATGAACTTGTACTCCCAACGCGGTTCCCCTTCGATGTAGAGGATGCGGCGCGGTTCGGAGCCGACGTTGACCCCGCGGGTCAAGGTATTGTTGGCGGTGTTCTCCTCGCCTGGGAGCGGGGCGGCCGAGATTTGGAGGGTTTTGGCGCCGGCGCCGCCGATATCGAACATCAAGGTTTCGGTCTGCAGGTCGCCGTCCGGCCCCAGGCTGATCGCGCGGGAAGCCAGGACCTTTCCCTGCCCTGGGGCTTGGCCGGCGCTGACGTCGCGCACCGTCAGGTTGATCTTTGCGCCTGGGTATCCGCGCTGGCGCAAGGTGATGGTCGCGGCGAGGCGGGATTCGGCGAGGGCGCGGGGCGCCACGGCGACATCTTGCAGTTCCACGTCATGTGCGGCTCGCTCGCGTCCGAAGCCCACGGTGTGCACGGGAATGTGGCGGGCGCGCAACGCGCTGATGGCATCCGCGCCAATGCCCCCGGAGTTGTCGGCGCCATCGGAGAGCAGGACCACGGCGCCGATGGGCAGGTCGGAAGTCTCTTCGCTCAACTGCTTGAGGCTGTCGCCGATGCGGGTCGCGGGCGCGTTAGGTTGCAGGTTGTTGAGGTTGTCGATACGGGCCGCCACGTCGTCAACGCGGTACAGGCGAACTTGAAAGGATCGGTTGAGGCTGGCCAGAACGCCTTGCTGGAGGGCCTTGACGGCTTGGGCCTGGCGGGTGACGCCGTCCTCGGATATGGCCATGCTGCGGGAGTCGTCCACCAGCACGGCGATGATGTTCTGCTGCGGCCTCAATTCGGCCACGGTGATGGCCGGCTGCCACAGCAGCACCAGCAGCAGCGCGGCCATGAGCGTTTGCAAGCCCCAGACTACCCAGGCTCGCCAACCACGCATGACCGGCGCGGCGCGCGCCAGACGGGAGCGGATCAGCCAGGCCAGACCGGCGGCCACCGCCAGGATGAGCAATACGAGGATCCACTTGGGCCAGGCTCCTAAGAGCGCAAACTGGCCGCGTGCATACATCGAGCGCGGATACTTAAAGAAAAACTCGAACATGTGGCGCGGGGTGGGGGCCTAATGCGTCATGGCGTAGGTGATGTAGTTGAGGACGATGCGAAAGGCAAGTCCGGAAAACTTTTCGGGGTACTCGGGGCTGTCGGCCCACTCCCAGGCGTCGCCCAGATGCATGTTGGCGCAGATGGCCACCATGATGCGCCCGTGCTCGTTGCGGATGGCGCGCCACTTGGGCACATAGCCGTCCTTCTCGTAGGTTCGGCCTGTGTTGACATAGACTTCGCTTGGAATCTGAAACTTTTCGTTGATGTCGTACAAGACGTGATAGATCTCGTCGCCGTCGGTGAGGTCCTCGACAGGCCGGTCGGGCAGCACCATGCGCATGCCGGCCATGAAATGCTCCCAGTCGTCGGTGCCGTGGAAGTCGTCGACCATCAGGAAGCCGCCCTTCGCCAGATAGTCGTGCAGGCGTTTGGCCTCCTCGTCGGTGAAAGTCCAGTTGTTGACGGCGACGGCGTAGATCCAGGGGTAATCGAAGACGTGGTCGCTATCGAGATCGACGACGTTGAGGGGCGAGGGAGAGTTGATGCGGGTCAGGCGGCGCAGGGCGATGAGGCAGTCGTTATCGGCCTTGGGATAATCGCGGGACCAACCGCCGCGGAAACCGCGGTAGCCGTAGCTGCTGCCGTTGGCATAGCTGGAGGTGTACTGGAGGCGGCACCAGTAGAATTCCGAGGGGATGGGGGGGCCGGGCTGGTAGTAGTATCGCTGGCGGCCGTATCCGGGGAAGCCGCCGTCCTGCAGGGCAAACAGGCCGATGGCGAGGGAAAGGCCGAGGGAGACGAGGAGGAGACGGGCGGTGATGGGCCGCGCCAGCTTCATAATTGATTATCGCGGATTTTTTTGGGGGCGGGGGCCGGCGGGGCTCACGGGGAATCTGGACGCTCTATCGAACGCGAGCGTTCGTCTGCATCTCGCGCCTGAGGACCGCGTTCATGTAGGTCTGGTACTTCTTACCCTGCCCGCGAAACCAAGAGAGGACGTCGGCATCCACGCGAAGGCTGACCAACTGCTTAATCGGCCGGTAGAAACGTCCCACCTCAATGTCGGACGCTCGCGGATTTCCTTCGGGCGCATCGGAGAAGTCGATCTGCGAATCGGGACGGGCTGCGAGCCGCTGCAATTCCCGGCGCTGTTTTTCAGTGATGGGGGTGGTAAAGAGCACGCTCGCGCGGACTCGCTTTTCTTGCCGAGATGATGCGGATTTCTTCTTCGCCATGTTTTTCCTCGCTGGTGTGAACTACGAACAAGATCGCGATGCCGCCAGCACGGCATGCCAGCGCTCCTCTTCGTCGACCACGCGATCCCGGTACGAAACGACGTTCGGATCGTCGAAGATCCGCGCCGCCGTTTCAAATGAGACGCCATGTTTTCGGCGGTTGATACTATTCTTCTTCTCATCCCACGCGAAAACCATCTGTATCTACGAAATTGTAGCACATCCTTGGTGCACCAGGCTGGTGCACTTGATATCATAGGGGCATGAAAAGTGCCTCAAGGGCGCACAGCCGACCGTCGTCCATCCGCCAGAGCGTCACCATCCCAGCGGAACGGCGGTTGAGGTCGAACGAGTGGCCAGGACAAAGCATCTTACGATGAGCCGGGCCCTGGTTGTGCTCGCGCAGCGCGGAGTGGAGGCTGAAGCGGCAGCGCGGAAGAATCTCAATGCGACTTATCGCCGCTTCATGGCTGAGTCCGATCCGGAACGCAAGGGCGCGGCGGGCAAGGAACTGATCCGTTCCATCTTCGGGAAAGACGCCATTGCCGAAGATTCGATTTTCTAGCCTTCCGCGTCCTGTCTGGGAGCGCATCCTTGCGCGGGTAGAGGAGCGTCAGATTTCCCTCCAGGATCTTCGCCGGTTGCAGGATTGGGTGAATGCCGGGCCGTGGGCGCCGGAGGGCGACTGGTACAAGGATTTCGGATCATTTATGCTGTGCGGCTCCGGCGAGTTTCCGAAGACGGTACTTACAAAGGCTATGGCGCCGTTTGGTACTCGAATCGAATAGATGTCATGGAAGGCTGGCCGGCTATACGAGTGAGTTGAAGAAGGAGGGGGCACATAAATGCGCGCTCGCCGTTTTCGTGAATTGCTGGAAGCGATGCCGCCTGAGCGGCAGCGGAGGATTGAGAACCGGTTCCGGAAGAGTCTGGCCGCAATGCCGCTCGATCAATTGCGCAAGGCGCAGCAGATGACGCAGCTTCAACTTGCCGAAATCCTAGGCGTCAATCAGGGAGAGGTTTCGCAAATTGAGCACCGGTCGGACATGTGTGTCAGCACCTTGGCGGAGTACGTTGAAGCGATGGGCGGCCGGCTTGAGATCCGCGCGGTGTTCAAGGATCGAGAGGTGCGGATCACGCAGTTTGAGGAGTTGGCGAGCTAGGGCGGCGTGGCTGGTCAATAAGCTTCTCCCCGGTTGTCAATGCCGAGGACGCGGATCAAATCAGGTGGTTCGAGGCAGAAAAAGACACGCCACTTGCCGACGCGCAGGCGCATTTCACCGGGACGGCCTTTGAGGGACTTCACATCGCCGTGGCCTGTCGAGGCGAAACGGACGAGGGCTGCGTCGATCCGTGCCTGGACGACCCGATCGAGACGCCAGGTCGCGCACCGCGGCAGGCCGAAAAACTACGCGACGGATCACGGCCCGAGCCGGCGTCGGACTTCGTCCAAGGGGATGTCGTCGCCCGGTTCCGCGCGGGCCATGTCCAGCTTGGCCGCAGTCTCGGCATCAAGGACATCCTGCTCGCCCAGTTCCGCCAGAAAAGAGATGGCCACCTGCACCTCACTGTCAGGAAGGGCATCCACGAGCGCTTGAAGGCGGCTGCGATCGCAGGACATGCTTCAATTATAACTTTGAGCGTGGCCGGCCATTTCCTGGCAGAGGGTCAAGCGCTCCGGCCTGAGCATCGATCCATCCGGACAATATTGTTGGAGTCCGGCAGCGCTGTGGGTTGGGATGTGACCAGCGTTTCGCGGGATTAATCGATCACTCCCAGCCCAACTTCCGGATGCGATCCAGGACCTATACATTACCCGATGGAATAGATTCGCTGATTATCGCATGCCTCGCTCTCTCCAGGACAAAACCCGCCCGGTGGCCGCGTCTCCTATCCCGGAGGCGCGGCCCGCGCGGCGACAGACAGGTCCCGACGGACTTACGGTGTCCACACGAAGCCATGTAACACGCCGCTCCCGTCGATATAAAATCCGGCGATCTCGCCGAACGCGTTGTTGGCCTGCGTTGCAGATCCCTGGCCGGGGGCCGTGCCCGCGCCAGGAGCGTCGAGCGTGGTGAGGCTGCCGGGGATGCCGTAGTAGCCATGCTGCACGTTGTTCCCGTCAACATAGGTTCCCACGACTTCACCCGACGCGTTGATGTTAGACGTATAGGTGCCCTGGCCGGCGCCAGTGCCCGCGCCCGAAATGTCAAACGTCGTAATAGCGCCGCCGGGAGCGCGGACGAAACTATGGCCCACATTGCCGGCGTCTATATAGAATCCCAAGATGGTCCCCCACTGGTTCATGCCTGATGTATTGGTACCCTGGCCGGCGCCGGTGCCCCACCCGTAACTTCGAAAGTCTTGATCGTGCCGCTGCGAGTGCGCAGAAAGCCGTGACCCACACTGTTCGCGTCGAAATAGTATCCGGTGATGGCCCCCGATGGGCTAAGGCTTGCGGGGTATGGAATCGAAAGGGATGTCGAGCCCGTAATGTCGAACGTAGTGAAGTCGCCGGTGGGATCGCGCAGGAAGCCGTGATTCACATTGCTTGCGTCAACGTAGTTTCCCGCGATCGCCCCCGATGGATCGATGCTCTCTGCAAATGTGCCTTGGTTGTTGCCAGTGCCCGCTCCCGGAGCATCGATTGTAGTGATAACGCCGCCGGGATCGCGTAGAAATGCCTGAAAGAAAGAGCAGCTCCCGTCAAGGTAGACTCCCGCGATCACCCCAGACGAGTTGATGCTGCTGCCCCAGGTGGCGCACGACCCCGGAGCGTCGAATGTGACGATGTGGCCGTTTCTTGCGCGCAGGAAGCCGTGCCTTCCCCAGTTCGAGTCCCAGTAGAACCCGGTGCTCTCTCCCGACGCGTTGATTGCGGTAGCCCAGGTGCCCTGGCCCGCAGCGGTGCCCGCTCCCGGGGCGCTGAACGTGGCGAATCCGGAGCCTTGGGCGCTCCCGGAAAGGCCCAGCCCCACCGCGCAGACGGCCAAGAAGATGGCGCTCGCCCTTTTTCTTGGCTCGATCCAAGTATTCGGCCGCTTAATCCAAGAGCCGGCCGACTCATGTTTGCGTTTTGTGTGTTGATTCATGTTTACCCTCCCAGCCGCCGTGATGCGGCTTGAGTGCGATTATGCGGTTTGAGCGCCACCCGTTTCAATCTGCGGCGGGTAACCGCTGGGTAACATCCCGGTAAACGCGTACCTATCTCAAAATGTTGGGCTTGCTGGCGAGAGCCCGCCATGATAGACTCCAGAGGATCACCCACCATGGCTGACATGTCGGCCCAGCGAACGCTCCTCTATCGATTCGGACCGTTCGAATTGGATGTCCGCGCGGGAGAACTGCGCAAGCACGGCATACGCCTTCACCTGCGTGAGCAGGCCTCCCAGCTTCTGCTCCTGCTGCTGGAACACCCTGGTGAAATCGTCGTGCGCGCGGAGATCCGCGACCGGCTCTGGCCAAACAATACCGTGGTCGAATTCGACCACGGCATCAACACCGCCGTCCGCCGGCTGCGGGATGTTCTGGGGGAATCGGCCGGACAGCCGTGTTACATCGAAACCGTGGCCCGCCGCAGCTACCGGTTCGTAGGGGAAGTCGAGGTGGTTGAGGCGTCTACTCCCGAACCACCTGCACCCCCTCCTGAAATCGATACCGGCGATCTGGAGGGCAAACCCGTCTCCCACTATCTGGTCCTGGACAAACTAGGTAGCGGCGGAATGGGTATTGTTTTCCGGGCTAAGGACCTGAAGCTCAAGCGAAACGTGGCCCTGAAATTCCTGCCTGAGGAATACAGCAAGCACCCCCAGCCCTTGGCGCGTTTCCAACAGGAAGCCCGCGCCGCGGCGGCATTGAACCATCCCAATATTTGCACCGTTTACGAAATCGGCGAGCATCTCAACCGGCCGTTCATCGCGATGGAACTGCTGGAAGGGCAGACGCTCAAAGATCTGCTTGCGGAGAGGCCGCTGCCGCTCAATGAACTGGTGGATCTGGCGGTGCAGATCGCAGCCGCGCTCGAAGCGGCGCACATGCGGGGCATTGTCCATCGCGACATCAAGCCGGCCAACCTCTTTGTCACCCGACGAGGGCAGGTCAAAGTTCTGGATTTTGGACTGGCAAAGCTTTTGCCCGAGCGGCAGTTGAGCACCTTACACGATGCTGCCGCCGAAGAAGGCGCGCCGGATTCAATGACAGCCGGGTGTGAGACATACCTAAGCTCTCCGGTAGGGACGGTAGCCTACATGTCGCCGGAGCAGGTGCGGGGCGAGCCGGTCGACGAGCGCTCGGACCTGTTCAGCTTCGGCGCGATCCTTTATGAGATGCTAGGCGGTCAGCGGGCATTCTCCGGCTCCTCCTCATTGGAGGTGATGAAGGCAATCCTGAAGGATGAGCCGCCGCAATTGCCGGCCTCAGTTCCGCCAGCGCTGGAACATATCGTGCGCCGGTGCCTGGAGAAGGACCCAGCCCGACGGTTCCAAACCGCAGCCGATCTCGGATCCACCCTCCAGCGAGCCTCACCATCGCTACGCCGTGTCAGAGGCGCGCCGGAGCAACGCATCTGGCTCCAATGGGCAATGGCGGCCGCGATCGTTGCGATTGGGGCTGCGGCCTTCCTTTGGTTCAGCCGCGTGCCGCCTGTGCCCCGCGTTACCGGTATGGCCGAGATCACCCACGACAGCCGGCCGATATTCTCATTCCCCCCTTTCATCTCCGACGGCTCCCGCTTGTTCTTTTCGACGAACGACACCAGTGTGCCGGCCTATCAGGTTTCGCTGAAAGGGGGGGGAGTCCGTCCCGTTGACGATGCAAATGAAAGGCGTGGTATGTCTGCTGGATATTAACCCGGAGCGTACGGAATTCCTTGCTTGCCGGGCCTCGGATCTGGGCTGCGAGCTTTGGACAGAGCCTATACTCGGAGGCGCACCACGCCGGCTGGGCAACCTGGTGGCTGACAATGACGCAGCCACATGGTCTCCCGATGGCAGGCAACTGGTCTACGCCCGGGGCAAGGAACTACACCTCGCGCACAGCGACGGAACGGACGTCCGCAAAGTCGCTACAGTTGCCGGCTCCCCCTTTTTCCCTCGATGGTCACCGGATGGCCGCAGGATCCGCTTTTCCGTTGAGGGAGGCAGAGGTCAGCCGCAACGAATATGGGAGGTGTGGAGCGATGGCAGTGGCCTTCATAGGCTGCTTCCCGGCTGGAATCCATGGTGGCAGATGTGTTGCGGTGCCTGGACGCCGAATGGAAAATACTTCGTGTTCGAGGCGAATCACGCACTCTGGGCTCTGCGCGAGAGTGTGGGCCTCTTCGAGCGAGCCAGCCGCGAGCCGGCTCGATTGAACACTGGCCTGCTGATGGCGGCAGATCCGCTTCCCAGCGCCGATGGCAAGCGCGCGTATTTCGAGGGCTGGGAGAATAGGAACGAGTTCCTGCGTTACGACCTGAGATCGGGCCAATTCGCTCTGGAACTAGCAGGCGTCTCGGGGACGGAGCTCGAGTTTTCTAAGGATGAGAAATGGGTTTGTTACGCGTCAGTTCCTGGCGGGACGCTTTTCAGAAGCGCGGCGGACGGGAGCCAGCGGCTTCAACTCACCTCGCCTCCTTTCAAAGCTGGAATGCCGCATTGGTCACCCGACCGGAGGCAGATTGCCTTCGTCGGTTCGCCTGACGGACAGACAAAGCGGATTTACAGGGTACCCTTCGACGGGGGAGCGCCGCGGCGGGTGACCAACGGAGAGAGTGGGCCGGACGGTGACTCCGACTTCTCCTGGTCGCCGGACGCGGCATTGCTGGCTTTTGGCACCGGGGGAACAAATCTTCTGAGCGTCAACGGTCAATACAACGCCGCCGACGCAGCCATCCATATCGTGGACCTGAAAACGAACCGCGTGTCGATACTGCCGGGATCGCAGGGCATGTGGTCTCCCCGTTGGTCACCCGACGGCCGTTTCATCGCGGGCCTTTCCGGGTCCGGGAGCAGGCTCATGCTCTATGACATGCGGACGCGAACGCAGACTGAGCTTTTCAATAAAGGGAGCGGATGTCCAAGCTGGTCCCAGGATGGCGAATTCCTGTTCTTTAGCAGCGCGGGTGGATTGTGGCGTGTTCGGGTGCGCGACCGCAAGACGGAACTTGTCACCCGGCTGAAGAATATCTCACTTGCGGGTTGGGGGTGGTTCGCAACGGCCCCGAATGACTCGCTGGTCACGGCACGGAACATGGGAGTCGACCAAATCTATGCTCTCGATTGGGAGGCGCCATGAACTTGAAGACCGGACAATTCTTCCCCATCGTGGCGTACCGCGCGGCGGTCAACCCGGAGAGTCCGCGCGCCATGTGTCGGAAATCAAGGCTTCGCGCAAGAGTCCCACCGAAAGCTCTGCTCTAGAGAATACATTCGGCCCCGGATCGTCGGCCATCCGGAAGTTGACCTAAAACGTGTTCTTGGAGATTACTCCCGTGAAGTCCGGCTCATGTCAATTTGGCCGGGTAACGGGGCAAGCGACCGAAGTAGCGCGCGGCGCAGGTCGCTCGACCGTTCAAACTGGCCGCTACCGAATCGGAGGTACGGGCGAGGCTTGTTGGCGGCAGCGATCAATCGGGCGGTACCATGGGCGCAGGATCGTTTTTCATTCTTCATGGACCGACGCGATTTTCTCAAGATGGCCGGGGTGGCGGCCGCAAGTGGCCGGCTGGTGGGCCAGCAGGAGCAGTCCCTCCTGGCTCCCGCGGGCTCCGCAGACGCGGCCAAGACCGACTTCACGCTCGAAATCGCGCCGGTTACCGTGGAACTCGCGCCCAATCGCATTATCAGCACCATCGGGTACAACGGCACGTCGCCGGGGCCGCGGCTGCGGATGAAGGAGGGCGTGCCGGTTACGGTGAACGTGGTCAACAAGACCGACGTGCCGGAGTTTGTGCATTTTCACGGATTGCTGATCCCATCTGAGGTGGACGGATCGGAGGAAGAAGGCACGCCTGCGGTGCCGGCGCACGGCAGCCGCCGCTATCGGTTCACGCCCACGCCGGCGGGCACGCGCTGGTATCACACGCACACCATGTCGATGGACGACCTGCACCGCGGCAGTTATACCGGGCTGTTCGGCTTCCTGGTCGTGGAGGGAGCGAACCATCCCGGCAACTTCGATCAGGAACACTACCTGGCGCTGCGCGATTGGGAGCCTTATTTCACCAACCAGATGATGGATACCGACGATCTCGATCCGGCGCTGGCACAACCGGAAAAGCCGGCGGTGCTGGATACGCGGCCCGTGGGACTGGAGGTAACGGCGGATATTTATTCCATCAACGACAAGGCGCTGGGGGCCGGCGAGCCGATCCGGGTGAATCGCGGCGAGCGCGTCCTGTTTCATTTCCTGAACGCCAGCGCTATCGAAAACCGCCACCTGGCGCTGCCCGGCCACAAATTCAATGTGATCGCGTTGGACGGAAATCCGGTGGCCACGCCGGCGGCCGTGGACGTTCTGATGCTGGGGCCCGGCGAGCGCATCGATGCGTGGGCAG
The DNA here is from genome assembly GCA_963707465.1 of Bryobacterales bacterium. Classification (GTDB taxonomy): domain Bacteria; phylum Acidobacteriota; class Terriglobia; order Bryobacterales; family Bryobacteraceae; genus Bog-159. The sequence goes on along the minus strand of CAVPQK010000024.1, from coordinate 1,182,635 downwards.
AGATGAACCAGCCCGGGGTTTGGATCTTAGGCGCGCCCGAAGACCCCATACGCGAAGGGGGCTTGGGCCTTGCGATTGAATACGCGAATCAACACCGCACGCCGCAGTGGGTGGCGCCTCCCAAATCGATCTGGGACTACACCCTCTTCGGCAAGCCGCCTTCGCAACCGGCGCCTGTGGAGCGGTTGGACATGGTATTTGAAAAAGTGCCGCGGGGCGCGGGCAAGTTCAACAGCTTTACGGTAAACGGCAAGCCCTATCCCCACGATCAGGAGTTCATGCTCAAGCAGGGTACGCGCTACCGGCTGACGTTTCATAATCGCACCGACGACGCGCACCCGTTGCACCTGCATCGCCACCAACTCGAGATTGCCGAGATTTATGGCAAGGCCACTTCGGGCGTGACGAAGGACACGGTGGTGGTGCCGACTTATGGCCGCGCCAGCGTGGACTTTACCGCCGATCAACCGGGACCGGCATTGTTTCACTGCCATATCCAACAGCACATGGATTACGGCTTCAAAGCGCTGCTGCGCTACGCAGTCACTTCGCCAGGGTGAAATTCACGTCGATCTCGGTGACTACCTCGACAGGATTGCCGTTCAAGAGCGTCGTCTCGTATTGCCATTGACGCACCGCATCGAGGGCCGCTGCCGCCAGCAGTGAGTCGCCGCTGAGCACCTGGAGATTCTCGACCTTGCCCTCTTTCCCGAGGATGGCCTGGAGCCGCACCTGGCCCTCGATACCCTGGGCCTTGGCCTCCGCCGGATAGACGGGTTGCACCTTCACCAGCAGCTTGGCTTGCTGCACATTGCCGCCCACACGGATGCGGGGACCGGCCGGCGCGGCCGACCCGGCAGGCTGGGGCATCAGGACGACTTTCACTACGCCTGAATCAGAATTCGCCCATGCACTTAAATGCTCGTCAAATGCGCGAACCGTTCCCCGCACCGACTGCATGACGTCGCCATCGATGGTGTCACCCACATGGATGGTCAAACGCCCAAGCAACTCGTCGCGAGCGGCGGTGGAGAGGCCTTCGATCTCTATGCTCTTTAAGGTGAAGGGCGGAAGGTTGGGCGGCGCGTTGGGCGCCATAGCGGCCGGAGCCCCTAGCTTGGCGAGCGTGAAGTTCATGGTCACCTGGGTGGTGGCCGGCAGGGTCATGGCCTGGGGATTATAGTGCCACTGCAAAATGGCTTCCAGCGCCGCGCTCCTCAATTCCTCGGCTCCGCTGATCACTTTGGCGTCGGACACGTGACCCTCGGCGTCGATGTGGACTTCCAGCACGACCTGGCCCTCGATGTGTTTCACTAGCGCCGCCGCGGGATACTTCGGCGGAACACTGTGCAATAGGTTAGATGGGGCCGCCTCCTGGGGAACAGGCGCAGCCTGAAGCGGAAATGCGTGAAGCGCGAGCCAGCCGGCGGTGAGCAAGACTCCGCAACTGGCGGCGCAGAACGATATGAGCTTTTGTTTCGACATAGTAACCTCCTGTAACAGTAGAGCCACCCGATTCTTCAGGTGACGCTTTCGCAAAAAAAGAGCCACGGGGGCCAGATTCAACTCCGGCTGATCGACCACCATGGCCAGCAGCGCGTTGAGATACTGGCCGCGGTTTCCGGTGAGCGCCACGGCGTCGCGATCCACGGCCTGTTCGCGAGCCAGTTGGGCCTGGCCGATCAGCCACCAGATGGCGGGATGAAACCAAAGCGCGCCGCCGATGAACTGCTCCGCGACGGTGACGACCCAATCGCGACGGCGCACGTGCAGCAATTCATGGCAGACGACAGCTTCCTGGATATCCGGCTGCAATTCGCCGAAGTTGGCGGGCAACACCACCACCGGCCGCAACAGTCCAAACGTGACTGGACCCGAGGCGGTTGACGACAGCCGGAAGTCCGTGCGCGGCGCGAGAGCCGTGCGGAGCTGTTCCAGGCGCGGCGGGATCGGCGAGAACGGGCGCGCCTGCCGCCGCCAGCGGCGCAATCTGCGGAATCCAAAGGCGAGCCAGAGCGCCCGCCCGGCGCAACCGGAAATCAGCACGAAGAGCAGAGCCTGGCGCCACGGCGGGAAATGGGCTGGAGCGCGCCCCGGCGAGACCGGCCTGGCTGCCGTGGTCGAGATCTCGATGTTGGACGCCGCAGCTCGGCGCCACGGTTCGACGGCGGGAAGCAGCAGACAGATTGCCAGCAACGCCTGCCAATACGCCAGCCGGACGCGCGGCGCGCGCAACCGGAAAGCAAAGGCCGCCAGGCCGCCCGCCGCGACCAGCGCAGCCGCCTGGAGGCTCCAGGCAGCCAGGTTCGAGATCCAATGGGCCGCGCTCACGTGCGCCCTCCGATCAGCCGGCGGATCTCTTCGACTTCATGTTCCGTCAGGTGACGGTCTTCAATCAGGTGCACCAGCAAAGGCTCCGCCGATCCGTTGAAGACGCGATTGACGAAATCCCGGACCATGGCGCCGACCACCCTGTTTTTGGGCTGCGCCGGCCGGTAGACGTAGGCACGCTCGACCTGCTTGCGGTTGAGGTAGCCCTTGTGCTCCAGAATCTTCATCATGGTCATGACAGTGGTGTAGGCGACGCGGCGCCGCTCCAGCAAGGCCTCGTAGACATCCCGAACGGTGGCGGTCTGCCGTTCCCAGACGATCTTCATGATCTCCAGTTCCTGGTCCGTCAGGGTCTTGCTCGGGTGGCGCATACTAATAATTTAGTACTATCGAATAAACATGTCAAGATGTTTTTTGGGGAAGACGCGTTCTTCGCTCCCGATGTTGAAATGGATTCCCGCCAGCCAACATATAGGGATATGCGGGCTTCGCGACTTGACCGGCCTGAGTTTTTTCCATGTTTTATCTGCGTTCATCCGCGTTCATCCGCGGCCGGATGTGCCTTTCTGCCGGCTTAGCGAGAAAAATCAAAACCCGATATGGGCCGCAGATGAACGCAGATGAACGCAGATTAGCAATACCGAGGTCGGCCTGAAGCTGACGATGGTGTAGACAGTGGCGGTCGGACCGTCGGCCGGCCTGACATACACGTACGCTAGGATCTAGCGACTTTCTTTGAGTTTTTCACGGGGCCGCCCTTGGGGGGATACTGGGACGATGCGACGAACCGTCTGTGGCCTGTTTTCCTGCCTGGCTTTTTGCTCTCTGGCGAGCGGGCAAGGCGGCATCATCACCACTGTCGCGGGCGGCGGCAGCGCCAACCCCACTGATGGCGGGCCGGCGACGGCGGCGGCGATCTACCCTTCCGGCGTGGCCATCGATCCTTCCGGGAATCTCATCATCGCGGACAACTTCTACGATCGAATCCTCAAGGTGGCGGCTAATGGCATCATCACAACCGTTGCAGGCGTGGGACTGGGCGGAAACTCCGGCGGATTCTCCGGGGACGGGGGGCCGGCGACTGCCGCGGCGTTGAACAACCCTACCGGTGTCGCCGTGGATGCTTCCGGAAATCTTTTTATCGCGGACACCTTCAACTATCGGGTGCGGATGGTGTCAACCGGCGGGATGATCACGACAGTCGCAGGTAACGGAACCAAGGGCTACTCCGGCGATGGCGGGCCGGCGACGGCGGCGGCGTTGAACGACCCCACCGGTGTCGCCGTGGATGCGTCCGGGAACATCTTCATCGCGGACTACCTCAACAATCGAATCCGGAAGGTATCGGCCAGCGGCATTATCACGACAGTCGCAGGCAACGGAACCGAGGGTTTCTCCGGCGATGGCGGGCCGGCGGCGGCGGCGGCGTTGAACAACCCCGGCGGCGTGGCCGTGGATGCGTCCGGAGACATCCTCATCGCGGACACTTACAACAATCGAATCCGGAAGGTATCGGCCAGCGGCGTTATCACGACCCTAGCAGGCAACGGGACCGCGGGCTTCTCGGGCGATGGCGGGCCGGCGACTGCGGCGTCGTTGGACAACCCCGCGAGTGTCGCCTTGGATACCTCCGGCAACCTTTTCATCGCGGACCTGCTGAATTATCGAATCCGGGAGGTGTCCGCCGGCGGAAACATAACGACCGTCGCAGGCAACGGAACGGAGGCCTTCGCCGGTGACGGCGGACCGGCGACCTCGGCGTCGCTGGAACTGCCCCTGGCTGTGGCCTTGGATGCGTCCAGAGATCTTTTTATCGCGGACGCCGGCACTCGCCGGATTCGCGAAGTGTCCGCGTCAAGTCCGCCGGCGTCGGTCCCATCCGTTCCGCCCAACGGCGTGGTGGAGGGCGCGGGTTTCTCCGCCAGGATCTCGGGCGGCGGCATCGGGTCCATATTCGGGACGAACCTCGCCGCGGCCGCAACGTCGGCGTCGACATTGCCCCTGCCGATTACGCTCGGCGGCACGACCGTGATGATGAACGGAATCTCTGTTCCGCTCTTCTTCGTTTCGCCCCTGCAGATCAACTTCCAAGTTCCATGGGAAATGCCCTCGTCGGCGACGGCCACGCTGACGGTGACCACCGCGGCGGGAACGAGTGCACCCATCACGGTGGCGCTCTCCGCGGCCGCGCCGGGTATCTTCACCATTGGTACGGCCAACTCGGCCACGCAAGGGGCGATCCAGATTGCCAATACCACCACTTTGGTGGCCCCGGTGGGAGCGGTTCCCGGCTTGGTTTCGCGTCCCGCCACTACCGGCGATATCCTGACGATCTACTGCTCGGGACTCGGGGCGGTGACCAATGCGCCCGCGGACGGTTCCGGTGCCAGCGTCACTAGCTTGTCCTACGCGCAGGCGCAGGTGGGCGTGACTATTGGGGGCCAATCCGCCACCCCTCTGTTTGCCGGGTTGGCGCCGGGATTCGTGGGACTGTACCAGGTGAACGTGCAGCTCCCCGCGGGGGTGGCGGCTGGGAACGCGGTGCCGGTGTTCGTTTCAACCGCGGATCTGAATTCGAACACCGCGACCATCGCGGTGCAGTATTCAATTACGGGGGCGCAGATTCAGAGCCTGACCCTGTCAGCAAGCGCCGTGGCCAGCGGAGGGACCGTTACCGGAAGCGTGGTGCTCTCCACAGCGGCGCCTTCCGGCGGAGCGATGGTGGCGCTTTCTTCCGGTTCGAGCGAAGCATCCGTACCTGCCACCGTTACGGTTCCGGCGGGAGCGACCTCGGCGAGGTTCACCGTTTCGGCCGGGACGGTCAGCTCCAACCAAACGGTTACGATTACAGCTTCATATGACGGGAGTTCGGCGCGGGCGAGTCTGACGGTAGCGCCACCCGTGAATCCACTATGCGCGAACGTCGGGGGGGCCTGGAACGCGTCGGAATCGGGCTCGTATACGGAGACCATCGCCGCGACCGCCGAAACAGACACGGAGACCTATCCGGTAAGCGGAAGCGGCAGTGTGACGATCGCGCAGACAGGCTGCGCGATCTCCTACGAACCGATTACCAATGGGCTGATAGGGACGGGCCTGACGCCAAGCCAGTTGGCGTCGCTCACTCGAACGGGCACGGTGAGCGGCAACAATGTAAGTGTCACGGGGCTACTCGCGATCGTCGACCTGGTGGCCAGCGCCGCGGCCGGCTTCACGGTTACCGACATCAGCAGCAATGTTCTGAACGGCGTTGGGCAAGTGGCGGGCAATCCGCCGGTGATCACACTGAACGAGACGGGCACGCTGGCGGTATCGGGCACCTATTCGATCAGCGGGCAAAGCGGCGCGTTCACGGAGACGATTACGACTTTTTCCAGTGCTACCTTCATGCAAGGCGGCATCATCACGACCGTCGCGGGGGACGGAGCAGGATGTACGCAGGCATGCGGCGGCTTCTCCGGTGACAGCGGCCCGGCCATTTCAGCGGAGTTAGCCGACCCCGAAGGCGTCGCCGTGGATGCTTCCGGAGATCTCTTCATCGCGGACGCCTTCAACAATCGAGTACGGAAGGTGTCGGCGGCCAGCGGTATCATCACGACCGTCGCCGGTAGCGGGTCGGCGCCGTGCGTCACATCGGTATGCGGAGGCTTCTCCGGTGACGGCGGGCCGGCGACCTCGGCGGAGTTGAGCCTTCCCGCGGGTGTCGCCGTGGATGCTTCCGGGAATCTCTTCATCGCGGACTACGGCAACAATCGAATCAGGATGGTGTCGCCCAGCGGCATCATCTCGACCGTCGCGGGCAACGGAGCCATCGACACCGCGACTGACTCCGGCGAATTCTCGGGCGACGGCGGGCCGGCGACTTCGGCGTCGTTGGCCGGTCCACACAGTGTCGCCGTGGATGCTTCCGGGAATCTCTTCATAGCGGACACTTACAACAATCGGGTCCGGATGGTGTCGGCCAGCGGTGTCATCACCACGGTCGCCGGGAGCGGGACTGCTCCGTGCGTGTCGACGACATGCGGAAGCTTCTCCGGCGACGGCGGGCCGGCGACTTCGGCATCGTTGTACTGGCCCTGGGGTGTCGCCGTGGACGCTGCCGGGAATCTCTTCATCGCAGACTCCGGAAACGAGTGCATCCGGAAGGTATCGGCCAGCGGCATCATCACGACGGTCGCAGGCGTCGGAGGCGCATGCACGGCGGGATCCGTCTGCGGAAGTTTCTCCGGTGACGGCGGGCCAGCGACTTCGGCGACGTTGAGCGGCCCGTGGAGTGTCGCCGCGGACGTTGCCGGAAATCTCTTCATTGCGGACGAAGGCAACAATCGCATTCGCGAGGTGTCGTCGACGACCGGCATCATTGCGACTGTCGCGGGCACGGGAGTGCCTGGATTTGGGGGTGACGGCGGGCCGGCGACTTCGGCGTGGTTGTGGGGCCCCGACGGCATCGCTTTGGATGCTTCCGGGGATCTCTTCATCGCGGATCAAGGAAACGATCGCATCCGCGAGGTGTCTCAGTTGGGAGCGGCGGCAGCGGTTCCAGCCGGGCAAGGCGCTCCAGCCGTGCCGATGGGTGTTCGATTCAAGGCACTCGCCGGTTCGACGGTGCGCTTGAATGTGGTCATTTCGCTTAAGCCACTCTAGCGCGAGCGATAATCACTTTACGCTGGGGCTATCGTCGGCCGGCAGGTCGCCGAGCGCGTATTGGATCCCGGCCAGCATGTGCGCGACAAAGGGCCGCAAGTAGTAAATCTTCTCGTCGTGACCGTGCGCCTCGTAGAACACGCGGCCATTGCCCACGCGCTGAATGTAGCTCAAGGCGTAGTCACCGTCGGTGCGGCGGTTGGCGGCCGGCTCTTTGGCTTTATCCTCCGCGCTCATCCGGGCGTAGTTGATGCTGGTGAGAACATGTACCCGCTTGCGGCTGAACGAATCCTGCGCGAAGGTGTAGGTCTCGTCGACCATCTCGAAGCCGCGGGCCGGGAACATGACGGTGAGGGGACTGTTGGGGTCGTCCACCTTAACGGGGATGAGGGTGGGGTAGGTCCAGTGGAACTTGAAGAAGCCGCCGATCATTTCGTTGAACTCGGGCCAGGTGCCGGTCGGCGCGGGACCGTTGGTGTGGTAGCTGTCGGTGGCGGCGTGGACGCCGGCCAGACCCTTGCCGCCTTTGACGAAGTCAAGGAGCGCCTTCCGGCGAACTTCCGTGGCAGCCTTGTCGTTGGGATCGTCCAGAAATTCGCCGGTGGTGCTGGCCAGGAAGATCGCATCATATTGCTTCAGATTTTCGGGCGTGATGGCGGCGGCATCGTAGGTGATGGTCGTCATCCAGGCGCCGGTTTTGTCTCCCAGGTATTCCACCATCTTCGCGGAGAGAGGGATGGACGTGTGAACCCAGCCGACGGCCCGGCCGAGGACCAGCACATGGCGCAGGCTCTGGGGCGTGGCGTAGGGCTTATCCGGCAGCGCGGCCATCATGGCCGAGATGTCGGAAGGGTTGGCAAACTGCTTTTGCGGACAGCCTTTGCTGAAACCGCCGCTGAATCCGCCCGGCGGGCAATTTTGGGCTAAACTGACCGATCCACCGCATAAAACGACGGCCAACGCCGCCGCGATTCCGAAATTCTTCAGTTTCATGATGACGACTCCTTTTAGACTTCCAGCTTCCAGGGTTCACGATAGGCGGCGTTCAGGTTCGGCTGCATCTCGGTCTGGGCACAGGTCCATTTATTCTGGTCCCAATCGATGCGAGACCGGAAACGCATGGAGAGATTGGCCAGCAGACAAACTGTCGACGAGCGCACGCAGGTTTCGATTTCGCTGATCGGCTTTTGACGCGTGCGGATGCATTCCAGGAAATTCCGCCAGTGCGGCACGTTCATATCCGCCATGGTCCGGTCCTTCTCCCAGACCTCCGGTTCCTTCATCTTGTTATTCGGAATGAGGCGGCAGCCGCTGCGGCTCACGAACAGACTGGCTTCCGTACCTTGAATGACCGTCCCGGCACCTTGGGGACCAAACATGGGTTGCGGATTGCAGGTGCGGCTTTCGTAGCTGGAAAGAAAACCTTCGTATTGGAACGTGGCCAGCATGGTGTCCGGCGTCTGGGTGTTGTCCTCGACGTAGAACTTGCTGCCCAGGGCGGAAACGGTGAGCGGCATGGGGTCGCCGAAGCACTGGTGGATGGGATCGATCAGGTGCACGCCCCAGTCGGTCATGGCGCCGCCCGCGTAATCCCAGAAGTATCGGAAGGTCGGGAAAGTGGCGGCCTTGACGCCCCAGCGATTCGGATTGAAGGGAACCTTGGGCGCGGGCCCCAGCCACATGTCCCAATCGAGATCCGCGGGCGGATCGCAGTCCGCGGGATTGCCGAAGCCCTTCTTGTCCGTGAGCCCGCTCTGGAAGGCATGGCAGAACGTCACCGCGCCGAGCCGGCCGCTCTTGACGATTTCAGCGGCTTTGAGAAAATAGCCGCCGGAACGCTGCATGGTGCCGGCCTGGACGATGCGGTTGTATTTGCGCGCGGCTTGAACCATCCGCTGGCCTTCTTCGACAAACTTGCAGGCCGGCTTTTCGACGTAGACGTCCTTGCCCGCCTTGCAGGCTTCGATGGCCATATAGGCGTGCCAGTGGTCGGGCGTGGAGATGCAAACTGCATCGATGGATTTATCCGCCAGGATTTCGCGGAAATCGGCGACCGCTTTCACCTGGAATCCTTTCTGGCGCGCGGCGGCTTCGGCGCGGTCCAGATGGGGCCGGTAAACATCGCAAACCGCGACGGGCTGCGCTTCGGGAATTTGCATGGCATAGCCCAGATTTCCGGAACCCATGGCTCCGATCCCGATAAAGCCTACGGCGATGCGGTCGTTGGCTCCCTTCATGCGGCCGGTGAAAAGGGAGGTGGTGAGGGCGGCTCCGGCGGTGGCCAGAGCCGTACGCCTGGATATGGCGTGTTCCATAGTTGCGTGCTCCTTCTGTTGAAAGACTATTCTAGCCGCCAACAGTGTCCAGCGGTTGGACGAGGAGCGCGAAGCCGGTAGCGGGTCAGCTTGCCGGAAGAAGGCGGCCTGAGAGGCCGCCGGGCCCAGGGGGCACCCCCGAGGGCCTGCCCCACGAATCAGCGCGTCACTTGGAAGCTTTGATTTACGGGTGTGGCGGCCGTGTAGTCCGCGTCGCCCGCCTGCGTGGCGTGGATCGTACACCGGCCCACGGCCACCAGCGTTACGGTGTCGCCGGACACGGTGCAAACGGTGGTCGTGGTTGAGGCGAAGCTCACCGCCAGTCCCGAGCTGGCCGTGGCGCTGATGGTAAACGGCGGCGTGCCCAGCGTCTGGTTTGGTAATGCGGCGAAGGTAATGGTCTGGCTGGCCTTGGTCACCTGGAAGCTCTGATTCACGGGTGTCGCGGCCGCATAGTCCTGATTGCCCGCTTGCGTGGCGCGGATGGTGCACGTGCCAGCCGCCACCAGCGTCACGGTGTCGCTCGACATGGTGCAAACCGGCGTTGTGAGCGAGGTGAAGGTCACCGCCAGTCCCGAACTGGCCGTCGCGCCGATCGAAAAGGGCGCCGTGCCGTACGGCTGGCTGGACAATGGAGCGAATGTAATGGTCTGGCTGGCCTTGGTCACCTGGAAGCTCTGATTCACGGGTGTCGCGGCCGTGTAGTCCGGATTGCCCGCTTGCGTGGCGTGGATGGTGCACGTGCCCCCCGCCACCAGCGTCACCGTATCGCCCGACACGGTGCAAACCGTCGTGGTAAGGGAGGTGAAGGTCACTGCCAGTCCCGAGCTGGCCGTCGCGCCGATGGTAAAAGGTGGCGTGCCGTAGGGCTGGCTCGGCAAGGCCGCGAATGGAATGGTCTGGCTGGCCTTGGTCACCTGGAAGCTCTGACTCACGGGCGTCGCCGCCGCATAATCCGCATCGCCCGCTTGCGTGGCGCGGATGGTGCAAGTGCCGGCCGCCACCAGGGCCACCGTATCGCCCGACACGGTGCAAACCGTCGTGGTAAGGGAGGTGAAGCTCACTGCCAGTCCCGAACTGGCCGTCGCGCCGATCGAAAAGGGCGACGTGCCGTACGGCTGACTCGACAGTGGGGCGAATGTAATGGTCTGGCTGGCCGGCGTGACCTCGAAGCTGCGGTTCACCGCAATTGCCGCAGAGTAATCCGCATTGCCGGGCTGCGTGGCGTGGATGGTGCAGACGCCCCCGGCCAGCAGGGTCACCGTCGCGGTCGATACCGAGCAGACAGCCGGCGTAGCCGAAGCAAAGTTCACGGCCAGACCCGAGGAGGCCGTGGCGGCAACCATGAAGGGCGGCGCGCCGTACACCTGATTCGACAGCATGCCGAACGTGATGGTCTGGCTGGCCAGCGCGGCCGTGACGGTGTTCACGACGTTGGCGGCCGCACTGTATTCGACGCTGCCGGACTGGGACGCGGTCAACGTGCACGTCCCGATACCGCTGGTCATCGTTACTGTCCCGCTCGAAATCGAGCAGACACCCGACGGGGTGATGGTCACCGTGAGCCCGGAAGTGGAGGTCGCGCTCACCGCGAACGAGGTGTTGTAGGCGGCGGGGGACGCGGGAGCCGGGAAGGTAATGGTCTGCGCTACCTGCGAGCCCCCGCCAGACAACGGGACCGTCTGCGTGCTCCCCGAGATGTTCAGCGCGTTATCCGAGAGGCTCACCGTTCCGGTCAGCGCCCCGCTCACCGCCGGCGCAAACGCCACTCCGATTTCGCACTGCCCGCCCGCACTCAGACCGGTGCTCGACGTGCAATCTGTTCCGCCCGATGGTTCGGACGCGAAGTTTGCCGAAATCGCCAGGTTCGAGACCTGCAATGCCGCGTTGCCCGCATCCGTAACTGTCACTACCTGCGTGGCACTTGTGGAGTCCACGTTCGTCGCCGGGAAGTTCAACTGCGCCGCCTGCACCCGGTTCACCTGAATGACAATGCTCGGATCCGTCACGTACAGGTTGTCGGCCGCATCCACCGACACACCCTGCGGTGTGCTGACTCCGGTGACCGTTAGCGTCGTCTGCGACGCTCCACCAGGAGTGACTCTCACAATCTGGTTGTTGCCGGTGTCCGCCACATAGACGGCCCCGGCCGCATCCACAGCGATTCCCCGCGGGTTGCTGTATCCCGTCCCGTACGGAACCGGTGTCCCACCGCCGTAAGGATACTGGGTCACGGCATTGTTAGTGGCTACGTACACGTTTAATGCCGCATCCACCGCCAGCCCGTGCGGGCTCGTCAACCCCGAGGCAATCGTCGTCTGCACCCCCAGGCTCGACAGCTCCACCACATCCCCGTTGGCCGCGTCCGCAACGTACAGGTCGCCGCTCAAGTCCACGGCCACGCCGCGCGCGCTCCCCAAACCGCTGAGGTTGACCACCGATTGATCCGCTGCGTTCAACGTTCCGTTTTCATTCGGCACCATCACTACGCTGCCGCCATTGGAGATGTACAGATCGCCCGCTCCGTCTACCGCCACCGCGGCCGGTCCCGACAGGCCCGACACCACCGTGGTCTGGCTGAATGTACCTGCGGCCAACTCCAGTACCGCGTTGTTGGCATGATCCACCACGTACACGTTCCCGGCGCCATCCACCGCGGAACCATATCCCACCGGCGGCAGGGTTCCGGTCAGGGTGGTGGTCGTCAGCGTGCCGGGATCGATCGTGACCGCTCCCGAATTCCCAACTCCGCTCAGGTACCAGGTCATCAAGGGCACGGTGCTGCCTTGCGCAAACAGGGTCACCGCACCGGCTCTCGAGCCGGGCGCCGTGGGCGTTAACGCTACCGTCACCACGCAACTCTGTCCCGCGGTATAAGCGGTCGCGGTGCAGGTGCTGCGTCCGCCGTCCTGGTAATCCAGGCCCGGCGCGCCCAACGTCAGGATGTTGACGGCCGTCAAAGTCGTCGCGGCGGTGAAGGTGTAATTGAGTGTTTGCCCCGTGGCTGCCGTGCCTACGGGGCTCGATCCAAAGTTTACAACGGGGCTCGACAGCGTAACCGTTATGGCGGCTGATGTCGTTTGCGAATAGTCGGCATCACCCGAATAGACCGCGGTGACGCTGTTAGGGCCCAAGGCCAGTGGCGATCCGGTGATAGGGATCGATGTTGACGAATCGTACGCGTCGACGGTGGCCAAGGTGCCGGTTCCGAGCAGGGTCGCGCCGGCGTAGAAGCTTACGGTTTCTCCCGTCCCGGCAGGCGCGCCGCCGGGGCCGGTTACGGTTACGGTCGCGCTCAACGTGTCACCCTGATTGGGATAGATGCTGCCGGCGACCGAGGCCGCTGCTACGGATATGTTTCCGGAGCCGCCGATCATGGTCGCAGTCACTGACTCCGTCACCGGACTTGCAGCCGAGTACTGGCTGTCGCCCGCCTGGTTGGCAATCACCGAGCAGGTACCCGTACCGCTGGTCATGGTGTAGGTCGCGCCCGAGTTGCTGCAGGAGCCGGAGCTGGTGAACATCACCGTCAATCCCGAGCTGGCGGTGGCTGCCACCGTGAATTGACTGCCGTAGGCTGCGTTCGCCGGCGCATTGGTGGTGAATGTAATCGTCTGGCTCATCATTGGCGCGAAGTTAGCGGTGACCGATTCGGGCGCGGTCATGTCGAGAGTGAGCGGATTGCTGGTGGATGTGGTGGAGCCGGTGAAGTTGACGAAATAATAGCCGGCGGCGGGCGTCGCGGTGATGACGGCATTGGTGCCGGCGGTGTAATACCCACCCGCGGTTACGGTGCCTCCCGTCCCTGCCGACGTGGTTAGCAAGTACTGAGTGTTAAAGGTGGCGGTATAAGTGTAAGTATTAGTGGCTGTGGATGACGGGGCGGTAACAGCGTCAGTAGTGCTGGTGGTGCCGTCTTGCCAGCTAGCGAAGGCGTACTGAACACCCGCCACACCGGTCTGGGCCTGCGGCGAGGTGACGCTCAATTGGCAGGTGCTTCCCGGCGTCCAGGCCAGGGCGGTAGGCGCGTTAAATGTGGAGCCGGCGCAACCGCTGCCGGAGGCCGTAACGGTAAGGCCGGAGGGCACAGTAGTGATGTCGACATAGCCGCTTGGGATCGTCGGCACAAACGACACTCCCCTTAAGATGGAGCCGGCTGGAGCGCTATCCAGCAACGTAAACGCTGTGCCCGGACTGGTCATCTTCTCCGTCGCCAGGGTATCGGTGATGCCATAAAGGTAAGTCTGAACGAGATCATTGTTTGGGTAAGTGGTCACGTAAAGAGTGGCAACGCCACTGTTCACCACGCCTGTCACGCCATATAGGCCGGTGGTCGCGAGGCTGGCCGGGGTGGTGGGGCTGCTGGGATCGCAGTCTGCATTCAGCACCAAGCTTAATCCGTTGTAAAGCGTATAGACGAGGCTCCATCCCTGGACGGTGATGATATCGGTGGCGTCAGTTCCAGTTGCTGCCGCGGACATCGTGGCATTTGCGCCCGCGGCAGAGACTGCGGTGATGGTCGTGCCGGCCGGGATGAAACCTGCCGAATCTGTAATCATAAGACCAACTTCGCCCTGGGTGAATGCTCCGGACGAAGCGGACACCGTCTCTTTCGCAGAGGTAGACCCGGTGTTGACTACGCCAGCCGTGACGGTTGGGTTGAAAATCCACTTTTGCAACCCGCCGTTGCCCACGGTTGCCTTGCTGCTGCCGCCGTCAGTCGTGCAGACAGGGTCGGGGCCGTCGGAATTGTTTTTTGGGCTGCCGGTGTCCGAGACATACAACACGGTCGGACTGGCAAAGAAGAAATTCTGCGGGCTCAAGTTAACTGCGAGCCCAGTATTGAGGTTGTTGCCGTTGCTGGTGTTGCCCGATCCCGCTGTATTGATGGTATATTTGCCGGTTCCGCCGGTATTGACGAGCCCCTGGATCTCAGCCGGGCCGTAGGGACCGTATCCCGTTCCACAACCGCCTCCGACGCCTGTGCACGTGAACAGGGAAGTCGCCGGAGGGTCGCCCAGCGTGCCGATATAGGCACGGTTGTTCCCCCCTTTGTCGTCCATCGAGACGTACAACGTGTTGTTATAGATCTGAACCATCCGCGTGCTCTGAGACTCAGTACAAGTAGTCAGGCTCGAGCATGGTTCCGGTCCGTTATCAGGCCCGGTGATGGCTATCGGATTGTTGGCTCCCAAATAGTTGTTGGCTCCCAGGGTGGTTAGGTACACACCCTGAGTGTCGTCATACAAGGTGCTTGAGTTATCGCAAAGGTTGTCAGCCGCATCCCAGTTTTTGCATCCCTGGCCGGAAACATAGATGTTGACTCCGTCGGGGGAATAGGCGCTGCGTGCATCGTTTTGATTGAAGATGCCGTAGAGCACGGTTGAGGAATTGACGTTGCCGTTGGCGTCGATCAACACCGCCACGCGTGGTACTGGCGTGTTTCCGCTGTAAGTTTGTCCCAACAGGGTTCCCGTCTGGGCCATCGCCGGGTTTCCGTTCTCCGGGACGCACGCGTTGGCGAGCATTGTGGAACCGGGACAGTAATCAAGATAGTTGACGTTGAAGGTCGCGGCATTGAGGCCGTAACCGATCATTGTCAGGTATAGGCCGTTGCCGGAAAGCTGGATGGTGCCCTCCGACTGAGATCCGAAATCGTCGGAAACGGGAAAGTTCGCACCAGATAGGTTTTGCGGCAATTGGAGAGAGTTCACGAACGTGACACTAGACGCGCCGTTCACCGCGTACTGCCACAGGTTCCAGGGAGCTCCCTGATCGTCCCCGTAGCTGTTGGGGCCGGTCCCCGTGGTGCCACCGGTCCCTCCGACGGGGGGGGTTGCACATGTGGCCGAGCTGGGTACAGCGTTCGGCGGCGTACCTCCATAAACTCCGCAGCCTGCAACGGACACGATCAGATTGCCCGGCGTGAAAAATGGGGGTTGGGGTGGTGGCGTCTGCGCCAACGCCAGCGGCGACATCAGCGATGCAATCGCCAGAGCGATCTTTCCGATTCGGCCCGCGGCCATGCGGCGGTCTTCAAGGTATTTTGAGGGGTTCACGTCAGCTCCGTTCGGGTGCGTTTGCTCACTGTATCAGCTGGGTATTTCAGGTTCGTGACAGTAGGGCATTCTTTGAAAAATAATTCCCTGCAGTGCCTTGGCGGGCCCGGCGAGTAAGTCGACCGGGCCGCCCGCGGCTTATTTTCGCGCTTGCTTCAGAGACAGGAGAGTCTTACCAGAGGAGCGGTGGCCGTACAGCCTGCGCCCCAACCTCTGGCAGCGCCTGCGTACCTTCCGCTTGCACCGCATCCAGCGCCTTCGGGTCCAGCCCTAGCACCTGGAGGATGGTCGGCGCTATCTGCGCGGTTCGCACGGTGACCGAGACTGTCTGCGGCCTAAAGCTTGGATTAGCCACCAGCAGGATCACGTTGGTATCGTCATGACCGAATCCGCCATGATCTCCGATCATGGTGGTGCTGCCTGAGTAAGTCATGCCGACGTTCGGCGTCACGATAATGTCGGGAGACCGCGGATCCTGGCCCGAGGCCAGACCGCCCACGTTGAAGTTCATGGCCAGCGTCGGCCCGTAGAAAATCTGCCCCAGCCCGATCTGCGGCGCATTCTTTTCGAGCAGAGCCACGGCCGCCGTCACGCTCGCGCCGGGAGCCAGCCAGAGCACGGACACATCGTCTTCGGTGGCCCCAATTCCGGTAGAGTTCAGGGGCGACTCCGAAAACGGGATGGCGCTGCCCAGCAGCGTGGCGGGCGTGTTGCTGCCGTTGGCCACGTAGGCGGCCGGGTCGATGGGCGACTCGCCATGCTTCGCGGTGATGATGACCAGCGTGTTTTGATAGAGGTTGGCAGCCTTAAGCGCGCTGACAATCTGTCCGATGGAGGCGTCCACAAACTCGATTTCCTTCAACAACTGCGCGCTGGGCGTGGCCGCCGCGTTCTGGTAACCGCCCACGGCCACGCCGGACTCGTTGATACTTTGCCCGATGTAAACCGACTGGAAGTTCATACCGAACAGTGCGGGGACCTGCGCGGCCGCACCCAAGTGTGTCTGGCCCGCGATCTGGTTCAGGAGCGCGTTCACTTTGATCGTGTCGTAGCACTGGATGTTGGCGAAGCTGCTGGTCCAGGACGCGGTGCCAACGCTGTCGGGGATGGTGGCGCACGAAACGCCTTGCACGGTCGTCACACCGGGTAAAGGCACCACGGCCGAGTCCACCTCTGGCGAAAAATAGTCGTCCAGACCCCTGCCGCCCGGTCCGGCGACGAACGAATACGAGGCATGCTTGTCGATCCAGGCGGTGTATCCGCCGGCCGCATGGACCACGCTGAATATGGTGTTGGTCCTGAGGAAGTCCCACGGATAGACGGGCGCGCAACCCGCGGCCGGGTCGCGTACCAGCTTATTGGGGTCGATCGAGGCGGCGCTGCCCTCGGTAAGTCCCGCGCCCGGTGCGCCTCCGTTCAGTTTGGTGTCGTCTAACTCAATGCCCTGGTCGAAGTCGGTCGTCGTTCCGGTAGGCGCCGCATAGGGCGTGCAGGTGCCCCCGGCCAGGCCCGTGCCTGTGGTCGACACCGGTGGCGCGAGCGAGCGGTCGTAGGCGACATCGTAGTAGAGGCCGGTCGACTTCGAAGAGCCGCCGGTAACTATCGCGGCAAGTCCCGGAAAAGAATCCGAGGGCGTGGAAGACACGGTGGCCACATAATTGATCCCGATCTGGCCGAGGGCGGCCAGGTTCGGACAGTAGGGGCTGCCGCCGTTGACTCCGGCAATCCCATTCGCGCAGTTGTAGAAATCGACGGCATGCATGCCGTCAATGCTCAACAGCAACACGTGCTGGATATTGCCAGAGCCCACAACTACACCTTCAGCCGCCATTGCTGGCGTCGACCACAGCAGCGTAAACACAGCCGCACTTACTGCTAATCCGATAGTTTTTGCGTTCATGTATGAACCCCAGGGTGAAGGCTAACTCGACAAGGATTACACATCCATTACATCTCGGTAAAATTCAGATTACGGTTTCTGGGCCTGTGTTCCGAGTGCTTCACGTTAGCCGCGTTATTGCGATCCCAAAGGCTATCAGGCCAATGTTACGGAAGAATGACGACGGCGAAACAATTCACCGGAAGCTGGGACAGATTTAATTAAAGAGAGCGCCCAAATTGCCGATAAGGGTGGAGAGCGCATGTTCTCCCATCGTGCGATGGCCGCCACAGTATACCCGGCCGGGTGCCTTCATCCGGTCGAGAGCGAAATCGAGCTGCTGATCCCGGAGGGCGACGTGGCCGATCCGTGGCTCTCGATCGTGGTGCCCGCGCTTAACGAGCGCATCACCATCGCCCGGTTTGTGCAATGGTGCAAAGCGGGCTTGGCCAGCGCCGGCATCAGCGGCGAAATCCTGATTGTGGACAGCTCCACCGATGAGACCGCGGACATCGCCCTGGCCCACGGCGCGCGCGTCTTGCGCACTCCGAAGCGCGGTTTGGGCCGCGCTTATATCGATGCTATCCCTTATATCCGCGGTAAGTATGTCCTGATGGGAGACGCGGATTGCACTTATGACTTCCGCGAGTTATCGGGGTTTGTCGAAGAATTCCGGGCGGGCTGCGAGTTCATCATGGGATCGCGCTTCCGCGGCGCCATCGAACCGCACTCCATGCCCGCGCTGCACCGTTATTTCGGCACGCCGGCGACCACCGCGATTCTGAACATCCTGTATGCGACGCACTTCTCCGACATTCATTGCGGCATGCGCGGCATCACCCGCGATGCCCTGGTGCGCCTGGAACTGGCATCGCAATCCTGGGAATACGCCTCGGAGATGGTGCTCAAGGCGGTGTGTCTGGGGCTGAAGACCGCCGAAGTGCCCGTGCATTTCCTGAAGGACCCCGCCGGCCGTGTGAGCCACATGAAGCGGAACGGATGGCGGGAACCCTGGCGCGCGGGCTGGATCAACTTGCGCGCCATGCTGCTGTTCGGCGCGGATTTTTTCCTGCTGCGTCCCGGGCTCGCGCTGCTGGCCCTCGGCCTGCTGTTGACCGTGCCGGTGAGCCTGGGCCCCGTGCCGCTCGGCCCCATCACGCTCTCGCTGAACTGGATGATGCTGGGCCTCACGCTTTCCGTGGTGGGACTGCAGTGCTTCTGCCTGGGGTGCATCGTGCAAGTGATGTACCGCTATTCGGCCGCGCGCGCGGAGCGCTGGGTGCGCCTGTTCCGTTACGACCGCGCCATGCTGGCCAGCGGCCTGGCGGGACTGGCGGGCTGCGCGCTGGGGCTGCCGCTGGTCCGCCAATACGTGGCCGGAGGACTGCGCCTGCCGGTCGTGGCCACGGCTCAAATGCACCTGGCGGTGCTGGGGCTGCTCCTGCTGGTGGCCGCGTTCCACATCTTCAGTTGCACGCTGGTGCTGCACGTCGCCAACGGCCGGGCGCGGATGCCCCGATTCCAGGTGCTATGAAGGGCCGCATACTGGTTACGGGCGGAGCGGGCTGCATCGGCTCGGACCTCGCCGCAGCCCTGCTCAACCGCGGCTGCCGGGTCACGGTTCTCGACAATCTGAGCAGCGGCAAGCGGGAGCACATGGCGGACGTGGAGAGTCGCCCCGGTTTCCAATTCGTCGAAGGCGACCTGCTGGACCCGGCCACGCTGGACGCGGCGATGGCCGGCGTCGAAATGGTTTATCATCTGGCCGCCAATCCCGACGTCAAGTTCGTTGCCGGCGACGCCACCGATAAAGACCTCCGGCAGAATACCCTGTGTACGTATAACGTGCTCGAAAGCATGCGCCGGAACGGCGTGCGCCGCCTGGCCTTCTCGTCGACCTCGGCCATTTATGGCGTCTGCGAACGGCAGCCTATCGCCGAAGATCAGGCGCCGCATCCGATTTCCCTCTATGGCGCCACCAAGTTGAGCTGCGAAGCCATGATCGGCGCGTTCCAGCACCTATTCGACATGGACTGCTGGATCTTCCGCTTCGCCAACGTGGTGGGCGCTAAGGTGCGCAAGCGCGGCGGCACCGTCATCGGCGACTTCATCGACAAGCTGCGCTGCGATCCGACACGCTTGCAGATCCTGGGCAATGGGCGCCAGGCCAAGTCTTACCTGCTGGCGGAAGAGTGCGTGGCAGCCATGCTTTTCGCCGTGGACCATGCGCCGCGCGGCTTGCACATCTTCAATCTCGGCGGCCACGATTCGCTCAGCGTGACGCGCATCGCCGAAATGGTGGCCGACGCCATGGGACTGGGCGGCGTCGAATACGAATGTACCGGCGGCGAAGGCGGCTGGCCGGGCGACGTGCCGCGTTTCCGCCTGGATGTGACGGCCATCAATCGGCTGGGATGGAGCGCGCGATACAGCTCGGAAGAAGCCGTGGCGCTGGCTATCGAGGCATCGCTGCGAAGGGCCACATGCAGGCGGTGATCCTGGCCGGCGGATTGGGCACCCGCCTGGGCGCGCTCACGCGCAAGATGCCGAAACCCATGGTGCCGGTGGCCGGTGTGCCTTATCTGGAGCATCAACTGCGCCTGCTGGCGCGGCAGTCGTTGCGCGACGTGCTGCTGCTCACCGGCTATCTGGGCGACCAGATCGAACGATATTTCGGCAGCGGCAGCCAATTGGGATTGCGGCTGCGCTATGCGCGGGAGGCCCAGCCGCAGGGCACCGGCGGCGCTTTGCGCGATGCCCGGCACCTGCTGGCCGAAAGCTTCCTGTTGTTGTACGGCGATTCGCTGCTGCCCATCGCGTATGCCGCCGCCACCCGGCGCTTGAAAGACTCGGCCGCGCTGGGGCTGATCGTGGTCTATCGCGACCCGTCTGGAGAAACATCCGTGCGCCCGAATGTGGCGCTAAACCGCAGCGGCCTGGTGACCCGCTACGACAAGACGGCGGCCGCGGACCCCGATCTGGAATACGTGGAGGCGGGCGTCTCCTGCTTTCGCCGCGAG
This sequence comes from Bryobacterales bacterium, assembly GCA_963707465.1. Lineage (GTDB taxonomy): Bacteria > Acidobacteriota > Terriglobia > Bryobacterales > Bryobacteraceae > Bog-159. The sequence goes on along the minus strand of CAVPQK010000024.1, from coordinate 1,162,387 downwards.
GCGCTGGATCTGCTGCCCGGCGCGGGCCCCGCCTCGTTCGAACAATGCGTGTTCCCGCGGCTTATCGACCGCCGTCAACTGGCGGGCTTGCCCACGGCGCAGCGATTTTACGATATCGGGACGCCGGAGCGGCTGCGGGCTATCGAGGAGTATCTTGGTGAGCCAGCCTCACTTCACGGTCACTTCGTAGTAGCGCGCCCCGTCGACGGTTCCTCTCAGCTCGACCGCGGCTCCGTCGGCGGTCAACTGCGGCACCACCCATCCGGGCTCCGCCACTAGAAACCGCTTGTGCTGCGCTACGAATGGCCCGTACCCCGCGAAGTGTGATCGGAAGGGAAAATACTCTTGCAGAACCGGCCCTTTCACATCGAAGACCACGCTCCCCACCCAGCGGGCCGCTGCCTTGGGATCCGTCAAGTAATAGAGCCGTCCCGCCAGCGCCGGGCTGGCGTAATGTTCCAGTTCAAGAAAAGACAGCGGCCGGCCGACCACGATGGGATCGTGGCCGCGCATGCCCTCGAGCACCTGTTGTAGATCGGCGGTATGCGCCCCCGCTTCTATACCGGTGTCCAGGCGCTTGTCCGCGGGCAGCAACTGCTCCGTTGCAAAGACTATCGAGAATAATAGCGCCACCGCAATGCCGGCCCGGGGACGCGAGGCGGCCACCCGGAACAGAAGCACCGCCAGGCAACCGGCCAGGCCAATCACCGCGTTCAGCGAATAACGCGGCCAGTAGAAACCGCCCAGCATGGAGATCGGCACGGCCGCGAACGGGATCGCCACGAAGCCAATCATGGCCGCCAGCTCGTATCGGGGCATGCCATAGCCGGTGGTGGCCGGGACAGCGGGTTGGGTCCGGGACATCAGCAGGAGGAATCCCGCAGCCGCCACGGGAAGGATCGCGGGCATCAGGATGAGAAAATAGGTGATGCCCAGCAGGTGCAGAGGATGGACCGCGCTCTGCGCGGAAGCCGCGGCGGCGGCGGCGCCCTTCAGTTTCCAGAGCAGCCACAGCGCCGGTGTGGCGGCGGCGAAGGACAGCCACATGGGCACATCCAGGCGTCGGCGTTGAATGGTGCGGGTGGCCTCTCCGGCGAGGAACGGCAGCGCGAGGGTTATCGCCAGCGGTTGAGAGCACAGCGCCGCCGCCAGCGCGAAAGTGATCGCGGGCAGCGCAATGCGCCGTGCGCGGCCCTCGGCTGCGGCTTGCCAGGCGACCAGCGCGACGCCCGCCAGCGCCAGCACTTCGGCATAGGGGCGCGCCTCATAAGAATACCGGACGGCCGCAGTTAGGGCCGGCAACAGCATGCCTGCAATCGCGAACGGCAGTGGCAGCCGCCGCCGCAGGAAGACGTACAGACACAACGACATGATCCAGAAGGCGATCACGGAGGGAAATCGGATGCCGAACGCGTTGCTTCCGAAGACGCTTTCGGAAGCGGCGGCAAGCATGAAGCCCAAGGGCGGGTTGAGTTCGAGGCCGCGTTTCAAGAACGACCAGAGGGCACCGAGAGAGGGCAACAGACTTGAGGCGTCGAGGGTCAGAAGCTCGTCGTACCAGAGTCTCTCGCGGGCTGCGTGTATGCACGTCGGGACGAGGTATACGACCGAGAGAAGAGTGAGCCAGAGTGCCGGTGCGCGGCGGCCGAACCTGTCCGGAGCAGGGATTTGGATGGCGGCGAGTGGCAAGGGAGTCAGAGACCCTACTCCGTCGCCGCTTCAGTGGCGGGGGAGTCGCTTGGCCGTGGCGTCTTGTGGAGTTCCAAGTACACAAAGTCGCAATCCCGCAGCAATGCCCCATGCGGAGGGTGAAAAGTGGGCACACTCATTTGGAACAGATTCAACGAAGAAACAGCCGTTTCGATCTGAGATACCGTTCGGGGGTAACGGCCCCGATCAATTCGGCGCATAAGCCTCTGTTGCCAGCCATCGCTATCCCGCAAGACCGGATCGAACAGGTGAATGCTGCATCCCGGCTTAAGGCAATAGTGGAGTTCCCTCAGGACCACGCCAAGAGTCTGATCGTCCACATGATGGACCGTGCCGGCAAAAAGAATAGCGTCGAAGAAATCGGCCTGGAACGGTCTGGAACTAATGTCCGCGGCCAACAGGTGCACGTTGTCCCGCCGCGGGAGCCGCTGTCTCGCCATTTCGACCGCGGCCGGATCGATATCCAGCCCGTAATACTCGAAATCGGCAAGGACGTCGGCCACATGCCCGGTCGCGCACCCAAAGTCGAGGACGCGCCCGGGCCGTAGCAGCGCGGACCTGTACAGCTTCCTCTTAAAATCCGGCGAGCCAAGGACGTGCTGAACCAGATCCCAAATGTAGTATCTCAATCCCGGCATATATTATCGCGGCGAAGCCGCTTCTGGCCGTCAACGTTTTGGCGCGCGTTCTTAGCGCGCTTGTCGCACTCTGCGAATACTCATGGCGATGGAAATTCAGTGCGGAGTAGCCTCATAATATTGGAAGTGGTCGGCAGTTTCTCTGGGCTGTAGACTTAGCCGGCCCTTCGAGTGCTCCCAGGCGATATTACGCATCGGTTGCACAACGTAAAATCGCTTGTGCGCCGCAACGAACGAATGATAGTCCTCAAAATGCGCGCGAAAAGGAAAATATTGGGCGTCCCGCGATCCCTTTACCTCAAAAAACGTGTCCCCGTCGATCGCGGCTGCGGCAGCCGGATCTGTCAGGTAATAAAGCCGGTCAGCCAAGCGCGAGCCGGAGTAATGCTCCAGTTCGATAAAGGTCAGATTCCAGCAGATTACGATCGGCGCGTCAGACGGTATCCCCTCCAGGAACGGTTGGATTCTCTCTGAGGTGTTGACTAATTTCAGGCCGCTATCGGCGCGCATATCTTCCGGCAAGAACTGCCCGATCGTGAAACACACTCCGAAGACAGCCAGCGCAGTGGCTCCCGCCAGCCGGTTTGCTCCGCCTATCCGGAACAGAAGGATCGCCAACAAGCCCGCCAGACCGATCGTACAGTTCAGCGAGTAGCGGAGATAGTACTGGCAGCCCAGGATAGAAAGCGGAACGGCGATGAAGGGGATCAGGGCGAAGCCCGATAAGGCGGCTAGTGCGTGTGCCGGTATCCCGGGCGCACGCTTCGCGGAACCAGCCACCTGGCTTCGCAGGACCAGCATCGAAAGGAAAACCAGGCCAAGCGGAACGATTGCCGGCATCAAGATCTGCAGATACGAGGTGACAATGTGCTGAGAGATAGTCCCGTTAAACCGGCAGTAGCTGGTCGGGTCCCCGGCGGCTTTGAGTTTCCAGAGAACGAGGAGCGCCGGTGTAGCAGAGGCGAAGGCGCACCACACCGGCCAATCCACGCGCCTGCGTTGAATAGTGCGGGCGATCTCTCCCATGAGGAACGGCAGCGCCAGGGTAACGGCGAATGTCGAGGAGGACAAGGCCGACGCCAGCGCGACCGCCAGGGCAACCAGGGCAACTCCCCGTCGGCGGCCTTCGGCGGCGGCTTGCCACGCCACCAGCGCGATACCCGCAAACGCCAACGCCAGGGCGTACGGACGCGCTTCGTACGAGTATCTCCCGGCCGCGGTTAGAGCCGGTAACAGCATGCCGGCAATGGCAAAGGGCCAGGGAAGCCACCGTCTGAGGTACACATACAGGCACAACGCCATGACCCAGAATGCGATGACCGACGGAAATCTCACGCCGAACTCGTTACTTCCGAAGATTCTCTCGGACCATGTGGAGAGGAGAAACCCTAACGGTGGAGTGAACTCCACGCCTTGCGATAAGTACGTCCAGAGTGCCCGGAGTGACGGGAGCGTAGAAATCTTGAAGGTCCAGAGCTCGTCGAACCAAAGCTTCTCCCTGGCCGCGTGAAGACACGTCGCTACAAGATATATGACGGACAGCAGAGTCAGGCACAGTACAGGCCCCCACCAGCGGGGTTTGCCCAGGTCCTCGCGCACCCCGATAGACCCGCTCAAGTCGCCAATAAAGACTTCGCTGGCTATGGGTGGCTCAGTCATCAGACACCAGCTTACCCCCCGGCCAGACGGCTGACAACCACACTCTGTCGACTGTTAACCTTAGTTAAACCAGAGTTAAACCAGGCGGCGAGCGCCGATTGACTATTTGAATCCGAAGCAGATCAGATTACCTGGGGGAAACGCCAATGGCACTCTTCCTATGATCGACTGTTTCAAGACTGCCAGTAGAGGCCGCTTAATGCTATCCGGCATGGGCAGGAGCTTCACCCAATAGTGGAGCGGGTAGCGGTTCCACAAGGCAGCGACCGTGACGTTCCTGAAGCCCGCCTGTTCGAGGAGCAGTTTGGCGGTCGCCGGGCAAAACAGTTGCAGGTGCTCGACGTCAAAAATCGGCGACTTCATCCCTAGAAGCTTGGCCGATGTGGCCTTGCGATTGTGCACGGCCATGAAAAAAGATCCTCCCGGCTTCAATAAGCCGTAGGCCCCGCGAACGGTTCCCAGGGGGTTCCAAACGTGCTCCATGGTCTGAAAGCAACTGACCAATGAAAACGAGCCTGCTGGAAAATCGTCTGGCCGGAAGACGTCGAGCCGAATGAGCGGTTTAATAGCAGCCTTCGCAGCGGCCACCGGCGCTTCGGAGGGCTCCACGCCCGTGACGTTCTGGAAACCTAACTGCAAGAGTGCCTCTAGAAACGCACCGTCACCCGTGCCAATATCGAGCGCCCCCTGCAGATCCGGCAAGCGCCGCAGGATCTTACGCACGTGTGTGGCATAGGTGGCGCTAGCGTAGTGCGCTTCGCCGCCACTGTCGAAGGCGGCAGCCTGGTAGGCACCAGCGAGCGTGCCTGGGGACAACACTGGATTTCCGTACAGGATACCGCACCGCGCACACGTAAGCAGACGGGGGTGCATGTATTCCGGCAATTTCCTGGACGCAAATGCAAAACCGTCCAGTTCCGCCAGGTTAATATTCGATTCTGCGAAAACCCGAGCCTCGCCATTCCAACCGCACAGGGGGCACGGTCTATTCACCCATTCGACGGTCATCCTGGCCAACCCATCCGCCAACGGGCAGGCGCTCTCGGGTATAGGTTGGGCTTTCATCGCGTAATCAGTTCGTCCGTTTGCCTGCCGGTAGCATAGCGCGAAGACCATCGGTCGAAGGCTGCATAGACATACCCGCCATGCAGGCCGTGTCGGCATTGAACGCGGCGATATTCGTTTCAGTCTGGGGCTTGTCATCAACCATATGTACTGGCCTCGATCCTGCCACCGCTCAACGTTGCGGCGGCCTTACAAGTCAGCCCCTGGGGGCTCATTCATCGCCGCAAGGCGAACCTCGCCTCGCGCTATCACGCTCCGCCGGATAAAATGCGGCCGCCGCTTCACTTCCTCGAAGATTTTCGCCAAATACTCGCCGACCACGCTAATCGCAAAGAGGTTCAATGACCCAAAAAACAGAATTGCGATCAGGACGGTGGTTATGCCCCTTGGCGCCAATGTTGGAAACATTAAGCGCGCGGCGATCTGCAGAAGCATTAAGAAGCCGGCAGCCCCGAGTAGAATGAGCCCCGACGCGCTCAAGATGTTTAGCGGAACATAGCTGAACGAGAAAATGCCTTTCTTGGCCCAACCGATGTTCTTTAGCAGACTGTTTGTGGTAGCGCCGAACATTCTTTCCGGGCGGACATAATCGATTCCAGTTTGCTTGAAGCCGGCGAAGGCACGTACTCCGCGCAGAAAGAGGTCGCGTTCGGGAAATGCCAACATGGCCTGCACCACGCGTTTATCCATGAGGGAAAAATCGCCGGCGTCGTGGGGTATGTGAACGTAGGAGAAGTAATCGAACAACCGATAGAAGGCCTTGTATGCAAACTGCATCAGGAGAGGCGCTTCTCTCTTCACCCTCCGTCCGTAAACCACGTCATAGCCTTCACGCCACTTGCCAAGCATGGACTCAATTAGTTCCGGAGGATCCTGTAAGTCTCCATCCAGGAGCACGCAGGAATTCTTGGTGGCGATCTCCATGCCGCTGCGGAATGCGGCCTGCGATCCGAAGTTCCGTGAATGTGAGATGCCCCGCACGCGCCGGTCATTTGCCGAAATCGCGCGGATGACCTCCTCGGAGTCGTCAGGGCTGCCGTCGTTTACGAAGATGATTTCGTGATCGACGTGCAGCTTCGTGAAGGTGTCCTTCAGGCGACGGTACATGATCGGGATGGCTTGGCCGTCCCGATAGCACGCAACAACTGCCGAGACACTATGTTTGCTATCCAGGCCAAAGCGCTTGGAAGCCTGAAGATAGTGGTCGTGGTCGGGTAGGGACCGGAACCACTCGGCCGTTTTCTGCAGGCCCTCTCGAAGCCTGGTCCGAGGCTCCCAACCTATCCTGCTCCGGACCTTGTCAATATTGGCGTACCAGTCCGGCAGGTCCCATTCCCGGCTAGGCATTGAGAAGACCGGCGCGCCGGGAATAGCGAACAGTTCTTTTGCCAGATCGGCTGTTTCGCCTATGGTGGTCTTACGCCCGGTTCCGATGTTTAATGAGTCTCCGTAGTCCGGCTCCGTCAGGTTAAGCGCCACGTCAAGGAACGCCTCAACCGCGTCGTCTGCGTAAAGAAAATCTCGCGAGATATCGGAGTGTACTAATTCCGGATAGCGCCCCTCAAGACCATGGCGCACAAGAGTCGGAATAAGGCGCGAAGCGTCCTCCATGGGGCCGTAAACCGAATACAGGCGCAGATTCGCACAAGGCAGCCCAAGTTTCTTTCCGTAGAAATAGATCAGGTTCGAGGCCGCCACCTTGGAAACGGCATAATGGCTGTTGGGCGCCAGCGCCGTGTCCTCGGCGGGAGCCGATGCGTTATATCCGTACTCCGATGAACTGCCGGCATGCACATAGGCTGCAATCTTCCGTTTGTGCAGCCGCGCCAACAACCTGGACACAAGGTTAAAATTTGTCTGGTAGATGAGCTGACTGTCGGTCTCGAACGAGTACGCGCCATAGGCAACGCAATCGATGATCGTTCGTGGCTGGATTGTGTCCAACAGTTGATCGAGGTTGGAATCAATCAGCAGGTCGGTGACCTTCACGTTCCGGACCGGAATGCCCTCCAAGCGCCATGCAGGCAGCCGTGAGGCGGTGGCATAGACGTCATCCCGATGCCGCAAGAAGGTTCGCATTACGTTCCCGCCAATGAAACCGCTGCCGCCTAGAACCAGGACTGGCCCCTGAAGCCGCTCGATTTTTTGCTGGGTGGAAGGCGCCTCTCTCATTGGTTCGCCGCCTGGCTCAATTCCGCCACCATGCTGGCGCCGTCGAGACCGCATTCCAGGCGGTGGAACTTTTGCGAACCGTAAAGCCCTGAGACGTAGCCCATGGCTGATCGATGGACAAAGCGCGCCGGGCACACCGCAGCTTTCAGCAGCGCGTGAGCCAACATCTGCCCAAGGCCGCCCGCGGCAACATGTTCCTCCACGACCAGCAGATAGCCGGACCTCCGCACACTGGACAGAAACTCGGGAGGCGGTTGATCGATCGGCAGCTCAGAGACCAGCCAGACATCGGCGTTCAGGCCGGACTCCCGTATGGCTTGGATACTTGTTCCGGCCAAAGGGCCGGTGAATACCGCAGTCGGGCCATTGCCGGGCAATATCCGGCGCCACGCGGCATAAGGCTCCGGTTGCAACCACGCGGGTTGTTCAGAAAGGCCTAAACGAAGATACGCCGGATGGTCCACCGTCATCAAATGGCGAATCATGTGTTGCAAGTCGGAATCGAAAGCTGGTATGTAGGCGCGCATGTGGGGCAGAGACAGCAGCACGCCATAGTCCTCCAGCGCATGATGCGTACTGCCCATGACGCCATATCCATAGCCTCCGCCATTGCCCACAAGTACGACGGGAAGGTGATGCAGACAAACGTCGTTTCGAATCTGCTCGAAGGCGCGCGCGTATAGAAACGGAGCAATACTGTAGGCCCACGGCCGGAACCCGCTCTTAGCCAAACCGGCTGCTACGCCAACCATATTCTGTTCCGCCACTCCGGCATTGATGAAACGCCGGTCCATCGCGTCCCGCAGCGGCTCGAGAGCCATGAAACCGAGGTCGCCCGTCAGGAAGACAAATTCCCGCCGGAGCGAAAACTCTAGGAGGGTCCGGCAGAATGCCTGGCGCATTGCGTGGTTAGTTCCAGGACCGCTTCCCGATACTGTTCTTCCCGTAGCGGCAAGTAATGCGACTCGAGGCGGTCCTCCATGAAAGATATTCCGTGACCCTTTATGGTCCTGGCAACAATGGCCACGGGTTCTGTCTCGTGCCGCCCCAAGACATCGGCCAGAGCGGCGCAATCATGACCGTCGATTTCCACCGTGCTCAGCCCGAAGCAGCGGAATTTGCTGGCAAGAGGCGCGATGTCGGCAACATCACAGGTGCGGCCAAAGCCCTGGAGACCGTTTAGGTCGACGATCAGGGTCAGATTGTTAAGGTTCTGATGTTTGAGAAAAATGAGCGCTTCCCAGTTCGAGCCCTCGTTCCACTCCCCATCGGACATCAGGCAGAATACACGTCCCGGTTCCTGCTTGAGCTTCCTGGCGAGTGCCAGCCCGGTAGCCAAGCTGAGACCGTGCCCAAGGCTGCCGGTTGCAAATGGAATCCCTGGAATCCCCCGTACTGGCGGATGGCCGCTCAGGCGCGTTCCGTCCTTATGGAACGATTTCAGATCTTCTTCGGAGAGGGCACCAGTGGACCACAGGGTAACGTACAATGCGCCGGCCGAGTGGCCTTTCGACAACACGAACTCATCTTCCGGATCGAGGATCTCATGGTAGAGCGTCATCAAAATATCGAGGCTCGACAGGTTGCCTCCAATGTGGCCCACCCCGCTTTCGTAGTGCATCCGCAAAAGGCGTTGTTTGGCACGCAGGAGCAGCTCCGGCGCCACACCCGGCTTCGACAGCACCGGCGGCCAGACACGGGAATTACCCAAGTTGGTGCGCGTACCGATGGATCCGGGTAAGTCGGCAATGGATGCGTCGGTTACGGTGAGTGGCACAGTGATCAGACACCAGCTTACTCTGCACCTACGCGGCTGACAACTTAGAGTGCGGGGATGGTTTACCAAAGATAGTACGGCGCTAACGCCAACTGCTAACTCAGCCGATATATAGTTCGGCCCCATATGCCAGGCTCCATCGAAGTGGATTGCCCCGCACGGCAGGAGTCCTACCTGCAGCACGGCGGCAGCTTCGTCGACCGGCTGCGGACGCGCCTGGTCGAGCGCGAAATTCTGAAGCGCCTCCCGCGCGCCGGAGGTCTGCGGGTCCTGGATCTGGGCTGCGGATATCACGCCGCGTACCTGAAGGCTATCGGGGACCGGCTGGCGGAAGGCGTGGGGGTGGACTTCCGGGTGAGTGAGGAGAGCCGGCGGTATCCGCGCCTCCGCTTTATCGAGTCTTCGGTGGAAGAGGCTTTGCCGGCGCTTCCTTCCGAAGGTTTTGACGTGGTGCTGTGCATCTCGCTCCTGGAACACCTTGGGGATCCGAGCCAATCCTTGAGCCAGTGTCACCGTGTCCTGCGGCGCGGAGGGCGGCTGCTGGTCAATGTTCCGACCTGGTACGCCAAGCCGGTCCTGGAAACATCGGCGTTCAAATTCGGAACCAGTCCCGCGCTGGATATGGACGAGCACAAGATGTACTACTCGAAGCGCGACCTCTGGCCGCTGTTGGTGCGCGCCGGGTTCAAGCCGAGCCGCATCCGCCTGGAATACCGGAAGCTATGCATGATTCTGTTTGCGACGGCTATCAAGCAGTAGACGACTGGGAGCGGCATTGGCTGGATTTCAGCGCCGCGGCGGAGTTGTCGCCGGCCACGCGGTATCGGCGCAGGCTGGCGTGGCGGATGCTGGGCCGGGAGGTGCGCGACCGGGATGTGCGCATGCTGGAGATCGGCAGCGGCGCGGGCCAGTTCGCCGAGGAGTTCCTGGCCGAGATGCCGCGCGCGCAATTTCTGGGGCTGGAGCTGAGCCGCACGGGGGTGGAGATCGCCGCGCGCCGCGTGCCGGCCGCGCGCTTCCTGCAGCGCGATCTGCTGGCGCATTCGACGCCGGGCGACGGCCTCGATTTCCGCGCCACCCACGCGCTCTGTTCCGATGTGCTGGAGCACGTCGACGATCCGGGGCGGCTGCTCGGTCACGCGGCGGCCTACATGGCGCCCGGATGCAGGCTGGTCGTGACCGTGCCCGGCGGATGCTACAGCGCTTTCTACCGGCATATCGGACACCGGCGCCACTACACCCCGGCGCAACTGCGCGCGCTGCTCGAAAGCGCCGGTTTCGCCGTCGAGCGCGCCTACGCCGCAGGGTTTCCGTTCTTCAATCTGTACCGCATGCTGGTGACGCTACGCGGGGAGCGACTGATCGCCGAAGCCGCCCGCCGGCCCTCGCTTCCGATGCGCGCGGCCGGCGCGGTCTTCGACGCGCTATTCCGGCTGAACCTGATGCACCCGTGGGGTTGGCAGACGGTGGCCGTGGCCCGCTATCGCGGCGGGTAGGGGAGCGGCTGCGGATCCGGGGCGTCGGCTTCCACCAGCCATACTTTGCGGTTCGGGTAATAGTCCAGCAGCTCGCGGTTGGCCGCATCTCCCATATCGCGCGCCCAGACGATAGTTGAGCGATCGATATCGGCGTGATTGTAGACCCACTCTTCGAGCACGTTGTGATCGGGCGCGTAGCGCATGAGCACAAGTTGACGCCCTGGCTGGGTCTGCAGCCGGCGAGCGACGCTTTGCCGGTGAGCGGTGAAGAGCTGGTGCGGATACTCATCAGGGGTGAGCCGGGAGGCGTTGTAGGCGGCATTGGCGAAGAACAACACCGCGAAGATGGCCAGCGCGCGGGCGCCGAACTTTATCCTTATGTACTGGACGCCCAGCATCACGAGGAGCAGAATCAGGCTCATGGCGGGCGCGAAGTAATGCGGCAGGGAGAACCGTTCGAGCAGCAGCCCAACGGCCGGAAAGGCGGCCATGGCTAGCGCATAGCGAACCTTCCGTCCGCCGCGCAGGAAGAGGGCGGCAAACAGCGCCATGGCCGAGACGGGCAGAAGGAAGTAGCGCAGCATATCCAGGAAGGCGGCGATCAGGCGGGGTGGCCAGGCGCGGGCCAGGCGATAGTACGAGAGATCCCACACTTCCCAGAATCGCCGGATGACTTCGTGATGGTAGACGGGCGCCGGCCCTCGCGGCATGAGCCAGAAGATGGGCGATGCGCCATACTGCGCTTCGTTCAGGGCATACGGCATGAGCAGCGCGTGGCCGGTGACGCGGTAGTTGTAATAGAGCACCGCCGCGAGGCCGCAGGCGAGGATCGCGGCCGCCGGCAAGATCACAGCGGTCGCCAGCAATTCTCCGATCGGCCGCCGCGCGCGCCGCCGCCAGATCCACAGGACGGCTCCCGCGGCCGCGGCGGTGGTCGCGCCTTCGTAGGGCCGGCTGTTGGCCAGCGCCACCAGACCGAGCGCCGCCAGCGCCGCTACGGCCGGCGTGGGACGGCGGGCCAGGCGCGGCACCGCGCCCACGACCAGCGCTCCCGCCGCGGCCGCGACTGCACCTCCCATATATGAATTGACCCAATACCCCGCGATGCCCCACTGGGCCACGGCCATCAAGCCGCCCAGCAGCGCGTAGCGGGTCGGCAGCCAGCCCTGCAGCATCCAGCAGAGGGCGGCGCACATCAGCCCGCAGGACAGTAAGACGCCGTACCAGGGATGGCCGAACAGCTTCCAACCTAGCGCCAGAAACAGCGATTGAGCTGGGGGGTACTTTCCGGCGTAGGTCGGCTGGAAGTTTTCGTGGAAGGTTTCAAAGTGCACCCACATGGGGTGAGGCGGGTTCGTCACCCGGCCCAGGCAGAAGGTCTCAGCGCCCAGGAGGTAGGCGAATTCGTCGTGTACGGAAGGGGGCGGAATTGGCCGGACCGGGAGGAGGGCCAGGCGGACTACCAGAGCCAAAAGGCCTACGGCAAGACAAGCTACGGGCGGCCTTAGAGGCCACCGCAGGCTGAGAGCCTGCCCCACTTACCTCGCGGCCATCAGGGCACGGAGGCGCCGGGCTCGCTCTGGGGCGCGCAATTGGCGCAGCGCCTTGGCTTCGATCTGCCGGATGCGCTCACGCGTGACGTCGAACTCCTGGCCGATCTCTTCGAGCGTATGTTCCCGCTCGCAGCCGATGCCGAACCGCAGCCGGATCACCTTCTCCTCTTTCGGAGACAGGGTCTTCAGGATGCCGGCGGTTTCGTCGCGGACGTTGGTTTCGATTACCGCGTCCACCGGGGAACCCACCCAGCGGTCTTCGATCAGGTCGCCCAGGGCGGATTCGCCATCGCGACCGACCGGCGTCTCGAGCGAGACCGGGTCGCGCGAGATGGTCTTCAGTTTTTGTACTTTCTCCACCGGAATATCCATACGACGTCCAATTTCGTCATTTGTAGGAGTTCGGCCGAGTTCCTTCTCCAGCTCGCGCGAGGCGCGCAGGAACTTGTTCATGCTTTCGTTCATGTGGACCGGAATGCGGATGGTCCGGGACTGGTCGGCTATCGCGCGGGTGATAGCCTGGCGGATCCACCAGGTGGCGTAAGTGGAAAACTTGTAGCCGCGGCGGTATTCGAACTTGTCGGCGGCGCGCATCAAGCCGATATTGCCTTCCTGGATCAGGTCCAGGAGATGAAGTCCGCGGTTCACGTACTTCTTAGCCACCGAAACCACCAGGCGGAGGTTAGCCTCCACCAAGTCCTTCTTGGCGCGCTCGGCTTCGGCTTCGCCGTGGCGGATTACGGTGAGCGTATGCTTCAGGTCGGGAAGCGCGGCGCCGGCCACGGTCTCCCGCTTGCGGATCTCCTTCTTCAGGTCCTTTAAGCGCTGTTGGATCTGCGGCTGGCCGGGGGCCTTCAGCTCGATCTTTTTGGCTTCGCGCTCCAACTGGCCGAGTTCCTCGACGGCGCGCTCGATTTCCTTGGAGAATTCCTTCCATCTGATGGAACGAAAGGGGATAGACCGGATCCCCAGGGACACCTGCACCTTGGTCCGATTCAACCGGCTGCACCAGCGCTTGCGCTGTTTCTTCAGGTTGAGCGGGATGGTCTCGACCTTGTCGGAGACCTGTTGCAGCTTCCGGTAAACCGCGATCAAGTCGGTAAACAATTTCAGCAGGTCGGAACGCTTCTTGAGATCCTGCGGAGTGCCTTCCTCCACGTCGCCTACGTCCACGACGTTGTCGATTTCTTCAGCGCCCCTTTTCAATTGCTCGGCGAGTTCCACCACGACCTGCTCGACCAGAGCCGAGCGGCTGATGGCCTTCTGCATGCGCAGTTTGCCGCGCTCCATGCGCCGCGCCAGATCCACTTCGCCTTCCCGCGTTAGCAGCGGAACGGCTCCCATTTCACGCAGATACACGCGTACCGGATCGTCGGTGTAGATGGACTCTTCCACCGGCGCGGGGTGCAGGAAATCGGCCTCGTGGCCGGCTTCCGGATCGAAAAACTTGGCATCTTCCTCAAAGTTGAGACCCAAGGCTTCCGGGTTATCCGCTAAAAATTGATCTTCGAATTGATCCACCGTTAGACTCACCTCCCCCAGACTACCGCCGTCGCAAAATAGCTACACTTGGTTAGACTCTGGGGCTTCTGAAAAGCTTCGGACTTGCTGGTTCGGCACGCCAATGCGAGGGGCTAATCACGCCTCCGGCACATCAACTGATGATAGCACTGATCGTTTGGAAAGTTAAGTCCCATATTTAAAGATGTTTCAGAACTGTTTTGGTTACATTAACAGGGCTAAATGGGGTTACGACGGAACCTTATGCCGCATCAGGTTCTTCAACTCGTTGAAAAACGCCTGTTCATCCTGAAAGTCGCGGTAGACGGAGGCAAATCGCACGTAGGCGATTTTGTCCAGGTCCCGGAGGGCATCCATGAGCTGTTCTCCTATTTCTATAGTAGATATCTCGCGGTCGGCGGAATCGGTGACCTTCGCTTCCACCTGGTTGACCAGTTCCGCCAGCCTCCCCATGCCGACGGGACGCTTCTCGCAGGCTTTCAGCAGCCCCTGCAGCACCTTCTGGCGATCGAACTTCTCGCGGCGGCCATCCTTCTTGATGACCATGTAGGGCACCTCGTCGATGCGCTCGTAGGTGGTAAAGCGCCTTTCGCAACCCAGGCACTGCCGGCGCCGGCGGATGGCGTCCCCCTCGCGGCTCTCGCGCGAGTCCACGACCTTATCTTCTATGTGATTGCAGAAAGGGCACTTCATACGTTGACCTCGGGTTCCAATTGCTTCAGAGTGCGCCAGCGGACGCCTTCGTGCAGCGCCAGGGCCACACCCACCGGTACAACTACTACAAATGAGATGAACCAAAGCACCAGCGCGATACTGGTGGAAATCTCCAGGGGAACGCGGAAAAGTTGCGTCAGGACCAGCACGGACACCACCTGCGTGCCACCGCCCACGCCGGGGATCTGGACGACCGCCCCGAAGGCCAGGAAACCCAGGAAAATCAAGACGTCGAGCCATCCGAAGTGGAGCGCGCCGCCAAACGCGCGCATGACGCAAAACACGGTCACGGCGATAGTAGCCCATTCTATCGCGGTGTACCAGACGACCAGCAGCATGGCTTTCTGGCTCTTGGTGGATTCGACGCCTTGCACGAAAGCGGTGATCAGGCGGTCGGCGCGCTTGAAGTGCTGTTCCGGCAGGGCGGCCAGCGCGTCCAGCAGGCGCCGGCGCATGGCGGCGGAAAAGTGGCGGAAGGCGGCCAACAGCGCCAAAACTACGATCGACAGTGCGCCCACCAACCAGCCGCCGGTGGCGAAAACCCAGGAAAGCGCCGGACCCAAGGCCGCATCGGAGCGGCGCACGCGGCCCAGCGCGAAGCCGAAGATGGCCAGCACGGTCAGGACGTCGTAGATACGTTCCAGCACCAGCGCGGCCATCTGCGACGAAGTGGAGACCTTCTCTTTGCTGGCAATCAGATACGGGCGCACGAATTCGCCGGGACGACCTAGTAGGGTGATGGCGGTGAAGCCGATGACGGTGGCCGAAAACAGGTTCCAGAGGCTGGGATCCCGCTTCACCGGGCGCATCAGCACCCGCCAGCGCAACGCCCGGCCGTAGTAGCCGGCCAAGACCGACCCGCTGGCCGCCGCCAGCCACCACCATCGCAAGGCCAGCAGGGTAGCGCCGAAAGCGCGCCAGTCGAAGCCGCGGCTCTGGAGGAAGCGGTGGACCAGCCAGACGGCTGCCGCCAGGCAGACGGCACCCAGCGCCAGCCACTTCCAGTTGCGTTTAATTGGAATGCCTCACTTCCAAGTGAAATGAGCCTAACACGGGGGGTTCAGAAATGCTACCGGGCCTTCGGATTTATGTTGCAGCGCGTTGGTCAGCTCGCAAGCGACACCTCCTGATAGGGTTCGCCTTTGTGTCGCCGGCTTACCTGGATCGTGACCTTCTGATCAAGGGACTTAAGGAACGCAAACAATCGCCCTTCGGCGAAAAGATGGTACTGACCATTCATCAGCTTGGATACCTCCGCCTGATCGATGCCGAGCAATCCGGCGATTTCGCGCTGTTTGAGCTTCCTTGCCTTCAGGATCAGGCGAACGGTGTGTCCGAGCTGCGCGCGCGTAAGCAGCTCGTCGGCGTCGTCAAGCCCGAGGTCGGCGAACACGTTTCCGCTGCCGATTTCGTATCCGGCTCCTTTTTTCATTCTCCCTCCAAGTTCACGGCTTGCCTGTAGCGCTGCTTGATCAGATCAACGTCCGGCTTGGGTGTTGCGATCCCATGCCGGGATTTTTTCAGGAAGGCGTGCAGTACGTAGACCCTCCTGCCAATCTGAACCGCATACACCGTCCGGTAGGCATCAGAATCGAACCGTAGCGCGATCTCAAACACTCCGCGGCCGACGCCCTTGAACGGCTTGGCGATCGGCGCCTTCTCGCCTTTCTGCGCGTCGTATAGCGCCGACCCGATGGTTCTCCGGACTTCCGGCGGGAAGCTTTTTATCTGCTTGCGAGAGTCACCGAGCCACGCAACCGATCTTGCGTTTTCAATCAAGCGTCGCACCATTATATGAGAAACTACTCATAAGGGCAACAGCGTGATCAAGCAGCGCGAGCAAGCTGCGGTTTTGGGGGGCACTCCAGTTGCATCAGTTGCACTCTGTCGCCACTCCCCGGATCTTCCGTTCCACCCGATGCGAGTGTCGCACGGGGGCGAGGGGGAAACCCGGTGGGCGGATTGCCCTTGGGCTTTTGTTTTCAGCGTGGACGGGGAGTGCGACTGGCGTCACCGTCGCGGGTTAGTACCGTACCTTCGGAAAGAGCGCTCAGGGAAGTATGCGGCCGGCTTATGATGGGGGCTGCCGATGGAGGTTCATGTGATCATACGCGTTTCCGGTTGGGTCTTGCTGCTGTGCGCTGCGGCCATTGCCTCCCCGGCACAGGTGTTCACGATGCTAGCGCAATTCAACGGAACCAATGGCTCAGGGCCCGCCGCATCCCTCGTGGAGGGAATGGACGCGCAACTGTACGGCTCCACGGAGTACGGTGGGATCCCATACAACTCCGGCACCATATTCCGCATATCCCCCAGGGGCACCCTGACAAGTCTGCTCACCCTAAGCAACCCCCACGGCAGCGGTGACCCTGCGGCCGCTCTGATGCTCTCACCCAACCGACTGCTCTACGGAACGTCGATCGGTTTCGGCGCAGGCACGATATTCAGTATTACCCCGGTGGGAGCGCTGGCGACGCTGCACACCTTCGTCTTCACCGATGGTGTGGCTCCGGAGGGCGCGCTGATCCAGGCTTTCAATGGCGTGCTTTACGGCACCACAAACCAGGGCGGGACCAGCCAGGTTGGCACGATCTTCAAAATCACGCCTGACGGCACCCTGACAACGGTGCACAACTTCAGCGGCAGCGACGGCGCTTCCCCGATCGCCGGACTGGTTCAGGGGAGCAACGGCCTGCTTTACGGTACAACCTGGATCGGGGGCGCCAACAATAAGGGCACAATCTACACGATCAGCCTCGGCGGCGCCTTTACCACGCTGTACAGCTTCAGTGGCAGCGGGGACGGTGGGTTACCGTACGGCGCGCTGATCCAGGGCAACGACGGGAATTTTTATGGGGCGGCGGAAGGGGCCGGCAACGACGGTACGGTCTTCCGGATCACCCCCACCGGCACGCTGACGACCTTGCATAGCTTCGACCAAATTGGCGGCAGCGCCCCGCTGGCCACATTAACTCAGGGAACCGACGGGAACTTCTACGGGGCGACGTATTTCGGCGGCGCGGGCGGCGAGGGGGAGATCTATCAAATCACCCCCTCGGGCGATTTCACCATCGTGTACAGCTTCGGGGGTACCGGCGGCAATCAGCCCGTTGGCGGACTGGTGCAACATACCGACGGGGCATTTTACGGGACGACGTCTTCCGGCGGCTCCAGTCAAAACGGAACGATTTACCGGCTGGGCATGGGTCTTGGCCCGTTCCTGAAGACGCTCCCTGCCTACGGGGTGGTCGGATCTACGGTCACGATTCTCGGATCGAGCTTGAGGGGCGCCACGATTACCGGCGTGACCTTCAATGGCACTGCGGCGGCATTCACCAACCTCGGAGCGCAGGGGCTGACGGCCATCGTACCGGCGGGCGCGACTACCGGGACGGTCCAGGTGACTACGGCTGAGGCTACTTTTGAGCAACACGGCTTACCAGGTGCTGCCATAGGCCGGCTAAAAGCCGGCTGCGGGCAAGATTGCCCGCCCTCCAAGCTGAAGGAAAAAATGAACCTATCGGGGGAAAGCCTCGTTTCTTTAACTGTAAGCATTTGGGAGGAGACGAGGGAAATATGGCGGCCGCGGCGCTGGCGATGGTTTCAGGCGCTCCGTTTGGAGAAAGAACGGACAACGGCGGCCAATTTTGGGTAAAACAGAGTTTGGACCTCGATCACAGCCTGGTGGAACGGTGCCTCAGCGGCGACGAATCCGCTTGGGAAGAAATGGTCCGAACGCACACACGGCGGGTTTACGGGTTGTGCTATCGTTTTACGGGAAAAGATGGGGAGGCGCAGGATCTGACGCAGGAGGTGTTCCTGCGGGTCTACCGGACGCTGAAATCGTTCCGGGCGGCGGAAGGCGCTTTTACCACCTGGCTGGCGCGGCTGACGCGCAACTTGCTGATCGATAATTACCGGCGCACGCGGCAGGAGCGGGTGACGGATTCGATCGAGGAACAACTTCCCCGGGTCGAGGAATCGGTCTCGGCGGGGTCCCGGCCTGAATCGATTGTGGTGGGCCGCGAGGCCAGCGAGATTTTGCAGGCGGGCTTGCAGAAGCTGTCGCCGGAGTTGCGCGAGGCGGTGATTTTGCGCGACCTGCAGGAGATGGAATACCGGGAAATCGCGGGCATCCTGCGGATTCCGGAGGGAACCGTGAAGTCCCGGCTGAACCGGGGCCGGGCCGAACTGGCCCGGGTATTGCGAAAGCAGAAGGTACTGGCATGACGTGCGCGGAGCTCGAAAATCTTATCTGCGACTACGTTGACGGCACACTGGGGCCGGACGCCAGAACTTTGGTCGAGCAGCATCTGACCGGCTGCCAGAATTGCGCCGAACTGGCTCGCGACGGAGCCGCCGCCGTGGGATTCATGGAGCGCGCGGCCGAGGTGGAGCCTCCGCCGGAGTTGATGACCCGGCTGCTATTCCAGGCTCCCTGGGCCAATGCCAAGAACGCCACGACGGGCGCGAAGAGCTGGTTCCGCAAGGCGCTGCATCCGATCCTGCAGCCGCGCTTCGCCATGGGAATGGCGATGACGATCCTGTCGTTTGCGATGTTGGCGCGATTCGTCGCGCCGGCGCGCCAGTTGCGGGCGTCGGACCTGGCGCCGGGGCAGGTGTGGGCATCGCTTGAGGATCGCACGTACCGAAGCTGGCAGCGCACAGTTAAGTTTTACGAGAGTCTGAAGGTGGTTTACCAGATTCAATCCAAACTGCACGAGTGGCAGCAGCAGCAGGAAGAAGAACCAAAGCCGGCGGACACGCACCGGCTGCCCGTGAAGGGAACCGAGGACAAGCCGGGAGGCGTGTCCCACTAGAGTCAGGGGAAAATGTTATGAATTGCTTCAACCATTCCGAAATACCCGCCGTGGCCTATTGCCGCGCCTGCGGTAAGGCGCTCTGCAACGACTGCAAGCGCACCGCGCAAGGCACCATTTTCTGCGACGAGCATGCGCCGGCGGCCGCCATCGAAGGCGCCATCCGGCAGGCCGTGGTGGACCGCATGGCGGAGAAGGCAGCCTCCGCGGCCGGCGCGCCACCCGCCGCG
This sequence comes from Bryobacterales bacterium, assembly GCA_963707465.1. Lineage (GTDB taxonomy): Bacteria > Acidobacteriota > Terriglobia > Bryobacterales > Bryobacteraceae > Bog-159. The sequence continues at coordinate 1,143,050 of CAVPQK010000024.1, read as the reverse complement.
GGTTTTGCGGCTACCAGCGACGTCTCGCCGGGCCTGGCCTGCCTGCTGGGCTTCATTCCCGGAGTGGGCGCCATTTACAACGGCCAATATGCGAAGGGGCTGGTGCATGCGATCATCTTCGGACTGCTGGTTTCGATCACCAGCTCGGGCACGGCGGGCGACCTGGAGCCGCTGTTCGGCATCATGATCGGCGTGTGGGTGGTGTACATGGCGCTGGAGGCGTATCACACCGCGCGTAAACGCCGGGCGGGCGAGCCGGTGGACGAGTTCTCCAGCATTCTGGATGTGCATGGCCGGCGCAGCGGGTTTCCGGCCGGCGCGGTGACGCTGATCGGGCTGGGCGTGCTGCTGCTGCTGAATACCATGGATGTAATTCAACTTCGCTACCTGTTGCGATACTGGCCCGTGCTGCTGATCCTGGCGGGCGCTTACATGCTTTACGTGCGGGTGGAGGGCAGCGGAAGCCCGGTGGGGCCAGAGGTGCGCCATGAACGCTAACGATGTGAACCTGGTGCGGGCCATTCGCTGGCCGATCACGCTGATCACGCTGGGCGCGCTGTTCGCGCTGAACAACTTTACGAACTACGGCTTCCATCAGACCTGGCCCGTGCTGCTGATCGTGTTCGGACTGCTGAGCCTGCTGGGACGCACCACTGCAGTACCGTCCGCCGGGGCGCCGCCGTCGGGGACCGGAGCCGGAGGCGCGCGATGAGACGCCGCTCGGTGACCGGCCCTATCGTGCTGATCCTGGCGGGAGCCGCATTCCTGGTCTACAATCTCCGGCCGGACATCCAGCTCTTCGACCTGCTGGCGCAGTATTGGCCGATTCTGCTGATCGTGTGGGGGGCGCTGCGGCTGGTGGAAGTGCTGGTGGATTATTTCCGGGGCAGCCTGCAATACGTATCGGGACTGAGCGGCGGAGAAGTGGTGTTGATCGTTTTCATCTGCTTCATCGGATGGGGCGCTTTCGAGGCGCATAACCACGGCGTCCACTTCCGGCCCGCGTGGGAGGCTTTCGGCGAGCACTACGATTACAGCGTGGGAGACCAGAAACCGGCCGCCGGCATCGCCCGCGTGGTGTTCGAGAATACGCGCGGCAACCTGAAGGTGGTGGGGGCCGATACGACCGACGTCAAGGTTTCCGGGCGCAAGACCATCCAGGCCATGAACCAGACCGAGGCGGACCGCGGCAACGACGGCACGCCGCTCGAGATCGTGACGCAAGGCGACACCATCACGGTGCGCACCAACCAGGACCACAATCCGACCAGCGGCAGGATCTCGGAAGACCTGGAGATCACGGTGCCGAGCCGGGTGAGCGTGGAAGTACACGGCAACAATGGCGACTACGACGTCAGTGAAGTGACCGGCGGCGTGGAGGTGCAGGCCGACCGCGGCGATGTGCGGCTGAACAAGATTGGCGGCAGCGCGCGCGTGGAGTTGCAGCGGAGCGACCTGGTGCGCGCGGTGGACCTGAAAGGCAATCTGGATTTGCAGGGCAAAGGCTCGGATATCGAGCTGGAAAATATCGCCGGACAGGTGACTATTAATGGCTCCTATTCGGGCAACCTGGAATTCAAGAATGTGGCTAAGCCGCTGCATTTCGAATCGCCCAATACGGACCTGCTGGTGGCCTCGCTGCCCGGACAAATCAGCATGGATCTGGGAGAGCTGAACGGCAATAACCTGGTGGGGCCGGTGCATTTGACGACGAAATCGAAAGATGTGAAGATCGAAGACTTCAGCAATTCGCTCGATCTGGAAACGGAGCGCGGCGATATCGAGCTGCAGCCCAAGCACATGCCGCTGGCCAAGATCGACGCGCGGTCGCGCAGCGGGCAGATCAGCCTGGTGCTGCCGGATAAAGCGGCGTTCCAATTGGTGGCCACCACGGATCACGGCGAGGCGGTGAACGATTTCGGATCGCCCCTGCAAAAGGAGACCGATGGACGCTCGGCATCGGTGAAAGGGACTGTCGGGCAGGGCGCGAGTATCCACGTGGCCACCGAGCGGGGCACCGTCACGGTGCGCAAGGCCGGTTTCGACACCGATCAGCCGGAACAGCCGGAGAAACCGGAAAAACCGGAAAAGCCCGAAAAGCCGGAAAAAGCCGAAACATAGAGACACGGCGAATTTATTTTGGTAGGCTATTGTTTCCTTGAGTCAACTGGGGAGGAGGCCGGGGAAACCTTGTACAGAGTCAATGATCGGGTATCTAGTGCCGGTCTCTATCGCTGCACGACGTGCGGCGTCATGATCCCGCTCAACGCGGGTGAGACGCTGCCCACCTGTCCCAGCCGCTGCGCCGACGCCATCTGGACCTTCTTCAACGATAAGTGGAGCGCTCCGCCCGGAGAAATCCGCGAGACCGACGAGGCCTTCCCTGCCCTGGACCTGAGTGGAGATCCGCGAGAAATTCCGGTGGGCGCACGGCTGACCGAGGTGCACTTGGGACCGGAGCATCCGGGCCTTCCGCGCGTGGATCCCAAGTTGGCCGCGTTTCATTTTGAGGGCCAGGTTTACTTTGGCAGCGCGGATGTGCTGTTTCACAAGACTCGGGTGATTCCGTAGGGTCCTGGTTCGGCAGGGAAACGCCCCCTGCGCAGCGGTTCGGCTTCGGTAAAAATCAAACGACGGCGAAAAGCAATCGGGCTATCCCGCAGCAAAATGGGCTTCATCAATTGCAAGTCGTCAGCGAATATTGGCGTATCGAGGAAACGGCTTGTATCCTCCACCCAAACGGGTATGGTCAATCCCCATCGCCGCGCCAGGTGCTCTCCTATAGCGCCAACGTAGGCATCCAGAGGCTGTCTACCCGAGACTGGCGGTGGGGCATCTATCATGGTTTGTAACTCTTCGGTGTGTCCGTAATGGAGGTAGAACTCGTCCAGGAATTCGGCTATCGCAATCCGTTCTTCCTCACCCGCCAGCAGGATACGTTCGATAGCCTCTTTAAGACTCTGCGGGCGCATGGAGTTTCCTTGCGAGTTCGGCTACTTGAGGCTGTTCTGTTTCCATTTGCTCAGCGATTCGCCGATGATTCTATCATGTGGGCTCTCCCGACTTAGCTTTGTCCATGTTTTATCTGCGTTCATCTGCGTTCATCTGCGTTCATCTGCGGCGGGATGTGCTTTTCTGCCGGGCCAGCGGGAAAAATCAAAGCCCGATATGGGCCGCAGATGAACGCGGATGAACGCAGATAAAACGAGCAATACACAAGTTGGCCTGAAGTACATGTACGCTAGGATCTTACCCTAATAAGCGGCAACCGGAGCGGGGCTTAAGCCCCGCGCGGGATAAATCCCGCCCTCCGCTGGCAGACTAAAATAGCTGCATGCACTGGACGATTCGCTGTGGGCTCATCGCCATTCTTTCGAGCGGGATCCTGGCGGTGGGCCCGCCACCACGATTTTCCGAGCACATCCTCACAAAGTTGCATGACGAAACGATAACAGGGTATGCTCTACAGGAGCGCACGCTCGTTACGTGGGGCGACCAACTCTTGTGGAGGAGATTGCCGAAAGGCTCTAACCTGGTGGTCCGCGGCCGCGGGCGTGCGTTTGGTGAAGGCGGCTGCCTGCTGGACGTGGATGGCGACGGCAAGCTGGACATCGTCGTCAACGAAGGCGGCGGCGATCTGGTCTGGTATCGCGCGCCACACTCCGGCGCGCAGTGGACACGCCACGCCATCGATACGGGCGTCGATGCACCGGACATGCTGCCCACCACCCTGCTGGGCCATCGCGGGGTTCTGCTGATCCACAAGCGCGCGCAGGTGCGCTTCTATGAGATTCCCGCCGATCCCACGGCGCGCTGGCCCTATCAGGATGTTTACTCGTTCTATTCGCCGTCGCACCAGGGCGGGCTGCACATGGCGGACATCGACGGCGATGGGCGGCCGGATATTCTGGCGGGCATGTACTGGATCCGGTCGCCCGAGAGCTTCGAACTGCCGTGGCATCTGTTTGCGATCGTCCTGTGGAATGAAACGCCGGAATCGGCTATGCTGCGGTCGAGCTACGGTCCGCTCACCGGCGCCGCGGCGGAGCTGGTGGCCGCCGAGCGCGAAATGCAGCCGGCGCGCCTGGCGCGTTTCGAGCAGCCCAGCGATCCGCGCCTGATGTGGATCGAACACCGTATCGACAGCGTGCCGGATCTGGCCGAGGTGAACAGCCTGGAAACGGCCGACTTCGACGGCGACGGGCGCCCCGATATCCTGATCGGCGAGAAGGCCGGCCGCAGCCGTTTGATGGTGCTCTACAACGAAGGCGGAGGCCGGTTTCGACCAGTGGTGGTCGCCGAAGGGCGGCCCGTTCGCTTCGCGCGGGCGGTGGATGTGAATGGCGACGGGCGTCCCGATATTCTGGCGATCCGTGGGGATGCGATTGCTTGGTTTGAAAATCTGACTACTTCGCGGCAGGCGCCGCGGCGGCGGTCTGCGCCTTGAGCGATTCCCGAATCAGATCGTCGGCTGAGACCGACGTATAGTCTTTCGGCAACTCGAAAATGGAGGCGTCCACGGGTGCGCTCGAAAGCTCGGCTACTTCCTGGTTCATCTGCAGCAGCGGAGCATCCGGGTCGATGGCCATCTGCTTGGCCAGCGTCGCCAGGAAAGGCGTAAACACTTCGATGCGCATGCGCAGAATCACCGACGGGTTCTTGGTCAGTTCTTCGAGCATGGGAGCGATGGAGTTGGCCATGCCGGGCATTTTGCCGAGCACGTTATTCAGTATGGCCACGGGGTTCATGACATATTTCTGCCAGGCCTGGTAGCCGGTCAACTCCCGAATGGCTGGAACGCGCAAGGCTTCCGCTTGTTTGGCGGTCCAGATGTGCATGACCAGCCGGGCCGCCGCGCCGGGTTGATTCATTTCCGCCGGCATGGGAATCTCCATGTTGACGGTCACCTCGCGCTCTTCGGCCTGGACACCCTGAATTTCTTCGGTCTTGCCGGTGATCTTGGACGTGACGGTGGATTTGATCGACCCCATGGCCTGCTGGAAGGCTTGCGATTGGCCCGCTGTCGATTGGGTCACCGCGCCCGCCATGCGATCCGCGAGTTGGGATGCGGGCAGAGTGGCGAAGGTCTTGTGCGCGGGATCGACCAGGGTGATTTCCTGCTTCGCAAAATCGATAATCTGGATCCAATTGCCGGCCTTGGTGTAGGCCTTATTCCCTTTCATTTGGATGGATTGGTCGAAATTGGTCTGGATTGACTTGGTAAGTTGGCCGACGATGGGCTGCAAGGCGGCGGAGGGCTGCATTTCGGATTGATAGCGGATGGTGACGTCCGCGCGAAGGGCTGGCGCTGCGAGGAGGGCCAGCGCGAGGAGGATCAGGGTGCAGATGTCTTTTCTGGTTTTATGCACAGTTTTATTCTAGCGCTGAACCGGAAACTCGATAGCGGCGAAGCGCACGATGTGGTTCGGCTTGTTGGGCAGCAACACGCGCACCAAGGCGTGGACGACGTGATCGGGCGGGCAGTCGGGCTTGATCAGCGGCAGGGAATATTTGGCCGACGCGCCCACGTGATCGTAGTCGCTCCAATCGTCGAAAGCGCGCAGGGTGTTATCCACGCAGGCGTCGTTGGTGAACAACTCGGCGACGCGGTAAACGTCGTCCTCGGGAAGCAGGATGGCGATTCTTTCGCCCGCGTTAGCCTTTCCATCGCCATTGCCATCGCCCAACGTGACCGAGGCCTTTTCGGTGGCGTGCTGGAAGATGCGAACCTGCTGGCCATCCGCGATGCGGAAATCGGCAAACGGCTGCGCGGGCGGAAACAGCGGAATTTCGAGCGGCAGGCGCGCATCGCCCTGGACGCCCACGATCTTCACGATGGCGCGCTTGGGATCCCTGGCGGTAACGGTGAGCGCAAGTTCCGTGGATTGGCCGGGCGCGATGGCGGGCAGGTCCGACGACATGGGCGCCAGATCGACGCCGGGATTGGGGCTGAGCCAGCGCAATGTGCCGGGCTTGGATGCCGCGGCGCCTTTGTTCCAGATGCGCAGGCGCGTGTGCACGGGCACGCCCGCGGTAGCCCACGCCGCGCCATCCAACTGATATCCGGAGAGCGCCAGGACGGGTCCGGATGAAATGCCCACCTCGTAGGCTTCGCCATTCAGGTCGAGGCTCAGACGGCCATCGGCGCCGGCGGTGAGGGTCTGCCGCCGCACGTTGCCGTCGCGCAGGCGGACGATGGTCACGGTTTGGGGCTTGCGCGGCGGATACAGCTTATCGGTTTCAATGGAGAGCTTCACGCCCGGAATCGCCGCGCCATCGGGCAGCCATTCGCGCACCGCGGAACGGAAGCCCGCGGCCGAGACATTCGCGAGCGCGGTGAAGCCCGGCTGCTTGCGGTCCGAGGCCACCTCCCAACCCCAAACGGTGAAGCTGGGATAGACGTCGGCATGGTTCCAGGCAGCGGGGCGCGGCAGCGGGTGGGCGAACGCATTCATGTGAAACTCCAGCGTCTTGGCCATGCCGGGCGTGCCGTGATCGGAGTCGAAGTCCTCGGTTTCGTGCCACTCGCGCGCGAATTTCCAGATGGCATTCATCTGGCGGTGATAGAACTGAATGAAATCGCGCGTGCCGGTCACCAGGCGGGTGCGTACGCCCTCGTAGTTGCCGTACAGATCGTCGTGGAGATACTCCACGGGGAAGTCGCGCGGGCCGACAAAGAACTCCGGCGAGCCCATGAAATTCGAGGCGCTGGAAACCAGGTGGGGGTATTTGCCGGCGATCCAGTAAGACATGAATCCGCCCATCGAGAGGCCGGCGGTGGCGCGATGATCGCGGTCGGCGATGGTGCGGTAGTTGGCGTCGATGAAATCGACCAGCTCGGGGAAATAGAGCGGGAACTGGCGGTTGGTTTCGACCGGGCCGATGTTGTACGGGCGCTTGTAATTGTCGCCCGAAAAGCGGGGGTTGAAGCCGTCCACCTTGACGACGATCACGTCGTGCGTGCCGACGAAGCGCGAGATGTTATCGCCGCCGTAATCCGTGCCGGAATCGTAATCGCGATTGGGCGGGTCGTCGACGGGCTTGTTGAAGCGCTCACTATAGCCGTGAAACCAGTAGATGACCGGGTAGCGCTTGCCGGAGGTGTCGTAGGCGGGCGGCAGGAAGATGCGGAAATTGCGCGTTTCGCCGAATACCTGGCTGAATTCGACGCGGTCTTGAATGGTTGCGTCGGCGGCGAAGGCGGGTAGCGCGGCGAGCAGGAGGAATAGGAAGCGGACGATCACTTCAACATGTTAACGCGCGGTGGGTGGGCCATTTACTGAGCCGCAACCGTAAGGACGCGCTCCTTCCCGCGCACGCGCACCCACCAGTGTTGCAGGCGGTCGAAATACAGATACACCACCGGCGTCGTATACAGCGTCAGTAACTGGCTCACCAGCAGCCCGCCGATAATGGTGATGCCCAGCGGGCGCCGCAGTTCCGATCCCGTGCCGGTCCCCAGCGCCAGCGGCAGCGCTCCCAGCATGGCGGCCATGGTGGTCATCAGGATCGGACGGAAGCGCAGCGTGCACGCTTCGAAAATCGAATCGCGCGAATTCTTGCCCTCCAGCCGTTCGGCCGCCAGCGCAAAATCGATCATCAGAATCGCGTTCTTCTTCACGATGCCGATCAGCAGAATAATTCCAATCATGGCGATCACGCTGAGATCGGTGTGCGTGAGCATCAGCGCCAGCAGCGCGCCCACTCCCGCCGAGGGCAGCGTGGAAATAATGGTGATCGGATGCACGTAGCTTTCGTACAGAATTCCGAGCACGATGTAGACCGCCGCCAGTGCCGTCAGGATCAGGATCGGCTGATTGTCCAGCGATTGCGTGTAGGCCAGCGCCGTGCCCGCGAATCCGGTCTGGATCGTGCGGGGCAGGCCGATCCTGGCGGCCGCGGCGAGGATGGCCTCCACCGCATCTCCCAGAGCGACGCCCGGCTGCAGGTTGAACGACACCGTGACGGCGGGTCCCAGCCCCTGATGGTTCACTGCCAGCGGCGCGGTGGTGGGGGCGAAACTCGCCAGCGCGCTCAACGGCACGCCGTGTCCGCCCGGCGACCGCACATACACCTGGCTCAAAACCCGCGGGTCCTCCAGGAACGCCGGCGCCGCTTCCATCACTACGTGATATTGGTTCAACGTGTTGTAGACGGTCGACACCTGGCGCTGCCCGAAGGCGTCGTAGAGCGTGTTGTCGATCAGTTGCGGCGAGATGCCGAAGCGCGCGGCCGTGGCCCGGTCGTACCGCACCAGCGTTTGCAGTCCGCCATCCTGCTGATCGCTGCTCACGTCCGCGATCACCGGAATGTTCCGCAGCTCCTGCAGCATCTGCGGAGCATAGGTGGTGAGATCCTGCAGGTTGTCGCCGCGCATGGTGAACTGATACTGCGCGTTGCTCATCCGTCCGCCCACCCGCAGGTCTTGCGACGCCTGCAAGTACAGCGAGGCGCCGGGGATCTTTTCCAGTTCCGGCCGCAGCCGTTCGATCACCTGGTCCACGGTGACTTTCCTTTCCACCAGCGGCTTCAGGTTCACGAACATGCGCGCGGAGTTGGAAGTGCCCCCGCCGGTGAATCCGTTCACCGTGGCTACCGCCGGATCGGCATCCACAATGGCGATCATGCGCTGCAGGATGCGGTCCATCGCCTGGAACGACGTGTCCTGATCGCCTTGGATGGACCCCATCAAGCGCCCGTTGTCCTGCATCGGAAAAAATCCCTTGGAGACATGGATGAACAGGTACACGTTCAACCCGATGGTCCCCAGCAGTATCGCCATGGTGAGCGGCGCGGCGCGTAGCGCGGCGGCCAGAGTCGCACCGTACAAATTGACCAGGGACTGGAAGGCCCGTTCGGTAAAGCGGTACAACCAGCCGTGGTCGCGGCGCCCGCGCAGCAGGTGCGCGCACATCATGGGAGTGGTAGTCAGCGAAATCACCAACGAGACGCAGATGGCCACCGACAGCGTCACGGCAAATTCCCGGAACAGCCGCCCCACGATCCCGCCCATCAGCAGCAGCGGAATGAACACCGCCACCAGCGACACGCTCATGGAAAGCACCGTGAAGCTGATCTCCCTGGCCCCCTTCAGCGCCGCCTGAAAGGGATGCAAGCCTTGCTCCCGGTAGCGCGTCACGTTTTCGATCACCACGATGGCGTCGTCCACCACAAAGCCCGTGGAAATAGTCAGCGCCATCAGAGAAAGATTATCGATGCTGTAATGCAGCAGGAACATGACTCCGAACGTGCCGATCAGCGATACCGGCACGGCCGCGCCGGGGATCAGCGTGCTCCGCGGGCTTCTGAGGAACGCGAAGACCACCAGCACTACCAGCACCACCGAGATCAGCAGCGACCGTTCCACGTCGTGCACCGAAGCGCGGATCGTGACCGTCTGATCCAAGGTCACCAGCAGCTTGATGGATTGCGGAATGGAAGCCTTCAACATCGGCAGCATGGCCCGGATGTGGTCCACCGTATCGATGATATTCGCGCCGGGCTGCCGGAAGATGGCCACCAGCACCGACGGCATGCCGTTGGAATATCCGGCGTCCCGAACGTCTTCCACCGAGTCGATCACCTCGCCCAAGTCTGAAATCCGCAGCGCCGCTCCGTTCAGGTAGCTGACGATCAATGGCCGGTAGTCGCTGGCCTTGAAGATCTGATCGTTGGCGCCCACTTCCCAGGCCAGGTGGCCGTCGGAAAAATGCCCCTTGGGGGAATTGGAGTTGGCCGCCGCCAGCACGCCCCTTACCTGCTCAAAGCCGATGCCGTACTTATTCAGCACGTTTGGATTGAGCTCCACGCGCACGCTCGGCAGCGAGCTGCCCCAGACCGACACCAGCCCCACGCCGCTCAACTGCGACAGCTTCTGCGCCATGATGGAGGAGGCCGCGTCGTAAATCTGGGGCCGGTTCAGGATGGGCGAGGTCAGCGCCAGCAGCATGATGGGCGAATCCGACGGGTTCACCTTCCGGTAGGTGGGGTTGCTCGGCAGGTTCGCCGGCAGATATCCGCGCGCGGCGTTGATGGCGGCCTGTACATCGCGCGCAGCCGCGTCGATGTTGCGGTTCAGATTGAATTGCAGGGTGATGCCGGTCGAACCCAGGCTCGACGAGGAGGTCATCTCGGTGACCGACGCGATGCGCGTGAACTGGCGCTCGAGCGGCGTGGCTACCGACGAGGCCATGGTCTCCGGACTCGCGCCGGGTAGTTCGGCCTCGACCGAAATGGTAGGGAAGTCCACCTGCGGCAGGGGAGACACCGGCAAGAACCGGAAGGCCACCGCGCCCGCCAGCGCCAGCGCCAACGTTAGCAAAGTTGTGGCGACGGGCCGCCTGATGAAGACCTCGGAAATATTCATGGATGCATCGTGGGGCAGCTGGGCAGGCTGCGGCCGATCGTCAATCGGCCGACCGCCGCGGGGGGCTTGTCACTCCCTTCGCCGCCCAGGTCAACGCGCCCCCGTCTTCATCTCGATAAACAGCATCTCCATGGGGTTCGTGTTCAGGTTCCGCGTGGAGTGCGTGTCGCCATAGAGCCAGCGGGTTTCGCCGCTTTCCATGTGCACATCCTGCGTGCGGCCGTCCGGCCGGGTGAAGCGCAGGTGGCACTCCTGTATGCATACCGCCAGCGCATCCACATCGTCGTGCATGGGCACGGCCTCGTCGGCTTTCAGCGTCAGCCGGATGGCGCGGACGTGCTCGTTTTCGAAATCCGCACGGTAGTGCAGCGGATCGATCTTCAGGGGGTCGCGGCGGGCCAGCGCCTCGGGCGAAACGATTTCCGGCGGAAACAGCTTCTCCGGCGGAAACGGCGCCTGCCCGTATGCGCTCAGCGCCAGTAATGCAAAAAGGAGGAGTCGCATATCCCGATCATACATCGGGATGGAAAGCTATATCGGCTTCGGTTTCGGCGGCGGCAGTTCGCGCGCCACGCAGGTATCCTGGAAACCGGTGCGCGCATGCGCGCCGTCGCAAAACGGCTTGTTCGCGGACTGTCCGCAGCGGCACAGCGAGATCACCGTGCGGCCCGCCAGGCCAAACTCGGCGCCTTGCTGGTCTTGAATGGTGAACTCGCCTTCAATGCGGATCGGTCCGTTGCTGATCGGAGTAATTTTAGCCATCACCCGGATAGTAGCACGCGCGGTCTTCTTTTTATCCGCGTGCATCGTTCGCGCGACGGGAGCGGTCTGGTGTAATAGAGGAGATGGCTCGAATCCTACTGATGGCTGCGCTGCTGGCTGCGCCCGGCCCGCTGGAGAACGCCCGCGACCGGCAGGACCGGCCGGCGCTCGAAAAACAAATTTCGGAGCTTGCGGCGGCGGCGCAAAAAGCGCCGCACGATGCGGAGGCGCAATACCGCGTGGCGCTGGCTTCGTCGTACCTGGCGGAGATCGCGCTGGAATTGCACGATAAGAGCAAGGCCGAGCATGCCGCGGAAGCCGGGATCGAGGCGGCCGAGCGGGCCATCGCCATCAATGGGAAGAATGCCGAATACCATCGCGTGCTGGGCACGCTTTGCGGGCAGGTGATTCCGGCGAACGTGCTGTTCGGGCTTTCGTATGGCAAGCGCGCCCGCGACGCTATCGCGAAGGCGCTGGAGCTGGATCCGAAATCGCCGCAGGCGTACCTGGCGCGCGGGGTGGGCAACTATTATCTGCCGGAGGGGCTCGGCGGTGGCGCGGCGCTGGCCATCCCGGATTTCCGCAAGGCGGCGGACCTGGACCCGTCGGGCGCGGAGCCGCAGCTTTGGCTGGGACTGGCGCTGCGCAAAGAGCACCACAACGCCGAGGCGCGCCAGGCGTTTGAGAAGGCCGTGCGCCTGGATCCGGCGCGCGTGTGGATCAAGCAGCAGTTGGAGAAGACTCCGGCGCAATGAAAAGCCTCGCTGTGGCGGCGGGGATACTGGCGCTCACCGCGCTCACGTGGTTTGAGTTTCCAGGCCACACCTGGCTGCAGCAGGATACCCAGATTTACGTTCCTATCCTGGAGCATCTGCGCGACCCGGCGGTGCTGCGGCGGGACATGCTGGTGGCGCGTCCGCACGTTTCGTTCACGCTGTATGACGAGACGGCGCGGGCGCTGGCGCACGTGACCGGCCTGGGATTTCGCGAGGTGCTGGAAGGCGAGCAGATCGCCACGCGCGCGCTGGGGATCTGGGGCCTGTACCTGATGGCGACCGCGCTGGGGCTCTCGACGCCCGCCTCGCTGCTGGTGGCGGGCATCCTCTCGCTAGGCGCAACTATCGCGGGGCCGGCCGTGCTGTCTTTCGAACTGGAACCGGACCCGCGCGGCTTCGCCGTGCCGCTGCTGTTCCTGGCGATCGGGCTGGTGGCGCACGGTTGGGACATGGCGGCCGGAATCGCCGGATCGGCGGCGTTTCTGATGCATCCGCCGACGGTGGTCCCGTTTTGGGGCGTGTACCTGGCGCTGGCTTGCGTGCGCCGCCGGTTTCAGGCTTTCGTGCCGCTGGCGGCGGCGTGCATTGTGCTGGCTCTCTCGGCGCGCTTTCAAGAGGGCGCGAGTGAGGCGCAGCTCTTCTTTTCGCGGATGGCTCCGGCGCTGGAGAGCCTGCAGCGCCTGCGCGCGTCCTACGCGTGGATCTCGGAATGGTGGCGGGAGTGGCTGCCGCATTACTGCCTTTTGTACGCGGCGTCGCTCTTGGCTGATGCGCGATTGCGCGAGAGGGCGCCACGCGACCTGCGGTTTTTCCTGATCGGCCTGCCGCTGGTGGGCATCCTGAGCGTGCCGGTTTCCTACCTGCTGCTGGAGCGGATGAAGTGGGTGCTGGTACCGCAAATGCAGCCGATGCGCGCGCTGCTGTTCGTCGCGGTGATCGCGGAGTTTTCGGGGGCCGCGGCGGGGATCGTGGCGGCGCAAGCGCGGCGCTATTGGGAAGCCTTCGCGTGGTTCCTGGTGGTTTACCTGGTGCCTTTGAATAACAGCCACACGCTGGCCCTGACGGCCGCTGTGCTGGCTGGCGGCGCCACACTCGCGGCGTGGACCGAGGCGCGCCGATTCCGGTGGAGTGGGGCGGCGATGGCGGGGGCCGCGATTGCCGGATTCTTCCTGCTGCCCACGGTCGGCGGCATGCGCGGCTATCCGAACCTGCACACTCCGGAGCTGGCGGAGTTGTCGGCTTGGGCGCGCGCCTCCACGCCGCGCGACGCGGTGTTTCTGTTCGCCGATGCGGGCAGGCAACTGCAGCCGGGCATCTTTCGCAGCGAGGCGCTGCGGGCGGTTTACGTGGATTGGAAAGGCGGCGGGCAGGTGAACTATCTGGCGGATCTGGGGATGGAGTGGTGGACGCGATGGCAGCGGACGCTGGCGGCGCCGTTCGACCCGCACGACATCGGGCGCTACAGACCGTTGGGTATCGACTACATCGTGCTGGCGCCGCGCGACCGGCTGCCCGTCGGGGCACCGGTATTTGAAAACCCGGAATATCTGGTGTATGCGCTATCGAGCGGCAGTTGAGATAAACTACGCATGTGAATCGATTCCGCACTCGCAGGGATTTTTTCGGCTGGACTAGAAATATCGTCGCTGCAGGCGGCTTGGCAGGCGCACTGCCGCTCCGCGCGGCCGACGAAGGCGAAGACTATTACGAAAAGCTCGGCGTCACCAAGTTCATCAACGCCGCGGGCACATACACCGTTCTGACGGCCTCGACCATGCCGCCTCCGGTGCAGGCCGCCGTGGCGCGCGCCGCCAAGCATCCGGTGCGCCTGATCGATTTGCAGACCAAGGCTGGCGAATATCTCGCCAAACGGCTGCGTTGCGAGGCAGCCATGGTTACGGCAGGCGCCGCTTCCGCGCTCACGCTGGGCACCGCCGCATGCATGACGGTAGCGAACAAATCCGCGTCGCACAGTATGCCGACCGACATGGCCGGTATAAAGAACGAAGTGATCGTGCAGAAAGCTCACCGGTACGACTACGACCACGCCTTGCGTAACTGCGGCATCCGCTTCGTAGAGGTGGAAACGATAGCGGATTACGAGGCAGCCTTCAACGACCGCACGGTGATGGCGCATTTCTACAATGCGGCCGAGCAAGGCCAGATAAGCCGCGAGGATTGGATTCGCGTGGCGCACAAGCACGGCGTGCCGTGCTTCAACGATGCAGCCGCCGATGTCCCGCCGATTTCCAATCTTTGGAACTATACGCAGATGGGCTTCGATCTGGTGACTTTCTCGGGCGGCAAAGGGATGCGCGGGCCACAGAACGCGGGCCTGCTGTTGGGCAGGAAGGATCTGATTGCCGCGGCGGCGGCAAACAACAGTCCGAATGACGATTGCGTGGGGCGCGGCATGAAAGTGGCCAAGGAACAGATTGTGGGGATGGTGGCCGCGGTGGACTGGTTCTTGAGCCAGTCGGACGAGGCGATGCAGGCGGAATATCAGCGGCGGGCGGGGCGGATCGTGGCGGAACTGAAAGGGGTTCCCACGCTGGAGTCGCGAGTGGTGGTGCCGCCGGTGGCCAATCAGGTGCCGCACCTGCTGATCCGCTACGACCAGCAGCGCTTGAAGATTTCGCCGCTCGCCGTCGCCGAGCGATTGCGGCGCGGGACGCCGAGCATCGAGCTGAATCCGGCCACGGGCGGAAAGCCAGGCAGCGCGGGGCTGCCGACGGACGAGAACACCATCGTCGTGGGGGTGTGGATGCTCGAGCCGGGGGAAGACTTGATCGTCGCGCGGCGCTTGCGCGAAGTTCTGAGCAGCGCCACTTGAGTCAGGGGAGAATCTCACTTTGGAACGGCGTGATTTCTTTGGCGGCGCGGTCGGGCTGTTCGGCGCGGCGCAGTTGCGCGGGCAAACGCCGCCGCCCGCCGGCGAGGTCTTCGTGGAACGCGCGGCGAGCGGAGAGCCACACAAGGGAAAAGTGCTGGCGCTGATTACGCCGCACCTGGACGACGGACCGTTCTTCGCCTGCGGCACGGTGGCCAAGCTGCTGAAGGAAGGCTACGAGGGATATTTCATCCGGACCAGCAACGACGAGAAGGACTCCTACGATCTGACCCTGGGCGAAACCGTGGCGGCCAATGAACGGGACACCGGCGCGTTGCTGAAAGCATCGGGCTTGAAGCAAAGTTTCGATCTCGGTTACCGGAACCATCGCATGGATGACGTGGCGCGCACCGAAATACGCGCGCGGCTGACCTTTCTATTTCGCCTGCTGAAGGTGGATACCGTTTTCAGCTACGATCCCTGGGGCCATTATGAAGAGAACCCCGACCATTACGTTACGGCGCAGGCCGTGGAGGCGGCGTGCTGGATGTCCGGCGGACACCTGGACATGCCGGAACATTTCGCGGCGGGTCTGAAGCCGCACAGCGTTTCGGAGAAATATTACTTCGCCCGCGGCCCGCAACTGGTGAATCGCGCCGTGGATATCGGACCCACGGTGGAGACCAAGCTGGCCTGTCTGAGAGCGTGCCGCACCATGATGACGCACATGATCAAGGACCTGAACGCGTCGGTGGCGGAACGGAATCTTCGTTTGCCCGCGCTGGCGGGCGACGAGACCGCGGCTATCGCGGAATTCACGAAGACCGCCGTGGAAAACCGCGACCGCGCGGTGGGTGGGAAGTACGGCCTGGATTACGCCGAGGAATTTCATTACATCGGGCCGGATAAATCGCTGGAGGCGTACATTGCGCGGCATGCCGTGCGGCTCTAAGGCGATCGCTCTGGTTTGCTGTGCGCTGCCGGCGCTGGCGGCAGACTTTTTCCCGGTTTCGGTATGGTACGGCGGCGGCAAAGCGCGCGCCCCCATGCTCGAAAGGGACGCGCGCGCCAAGAAGGAGATCTGGCGGAAGGATATCCGGCAGATCAAGGCGCTGGGCTTCAACACCGTGCGGACCTGGATCGACTGGGCCACGGGCGAGCCGCGGGAGGGCCAATATCATTTTGAAAACCTCGACGTCGTGCTGGAACTGGCGCAGGAAGAAGGACTGAAAGTTTTTCTGCAGGTCTACATGGATTCGGCGCCGCGCTGGATCGGCGAGAAGTATCCGGATTCGTTTTTCATCTCGTCGAACGGCGCCGCGGTAATTCCGGAGTCCGCGCCGGGATATTGCATGGACCATCCGGGAGTGCGCCAGGCCGATCTGGCATTTTATGCGGCGCTGGCCGAACACGTGCGCGGCAATCCGGCATTCGTGGGATGGGATTTGTGGAGCGAGCCGCATGTGATCAACTGGGCCAACCCCACCTACATTCCGGATCCGGAGTTCTGCTTTTGCAAGAACACGCTGGCCAAGTTCCGCAAGTGGCTGCAACGGAAATACGGGGATCTGGATAAGCTGAACACCGCCTGGTACCGGGGCTACGACAACTGGAACGAGGTGGAACCGGGGCGGATGAGCACCATCCTCTCGTACACGGATTACATCGATTGGAAGACCTTCATCGCGGACAAACTCGGCGACGATTTGCGCGACCGCTACCTGGCGGTGAAACGGATTGCGCCGGATCAGATCGTCACCAGCCATGCGGCGGCCGTGGGATTGTTCACTACGCCACGGCACTGGGAAGGCCAGCCCGACGATTGGATCATGGCGCGGCAGGTGGATTATTACGGAACCTCTTTCTACCCCAAGCATTCGGCGTTCGTGGATCGAGACGTGCCGTGGCGCGCGGCTTTGATGGATTTCACGCGCTCGTTCGGCTTCGCGGACGGCCGGCCGGGATTTTATGTGGGAGAGCTGCAGGGCGGGTTCGGCACTATCGCGCTGAACGTGAGTCCCACGGTGACGCCGGAGGACATCCGGGTCTGGACCTGGACGGCGCTTTCGCGGGGAGCCAAGGGAGTGAATTTCTACGCGTGGTATCCGATGAGTTCGGGGTACGAAAGCGGCGGCTTCGGACTGATCGAACTGGACGGCACGGTGACTGAACGCGCGCGCGTGGCCGGCGCGATAGCGCAGGTGGTGGATCGCAATCAGAAGCTGTTTCTGGCGGCGCGGCCGCCCCAGGCGCAGGTGGCGATCATTTATAATCCGCTCTCGCACTTCATCGGCGGACGGGAGCGCGCCACGGCCTATGCGGGCGCGCAGGGGGAAGCGAGCGGCATCGAGATGGATTCGCTGATGGGCGTGTACCGGGCGCTGTTTCCGCGGAACGTGCCGGTGGATTACGTGCACATCCGGGAGTTGTCCGAGGCCGTGTTGCGGCAATACAAACTGGTGATTCTGCCCTATCCGCTAATGCTGCCGCAATCCTCCGCCGCGCCGCTTCGGGAGTACGTGCGGCAGGGCGGAACGCTGGTGGCGGAGGCGCGGCTGGGCTGGAGCAACGAGAGCGGCCAGGCTTCCGAGCGGATTCCGGGGATGGGACTGGCGGAAGTGATGGGGTGCCGCGAGACGGCGGTCCAGACGGGGGTGGGCGGCCGTACCACGCTGCGATGGGGGTCGAGCGAGATACCGGGCTTGCGCGCGGGCGACGCTTTACCGGGCCGGTGGTACGAAGAAACGCTGGAGCCGCTTTCGAGCGCCGCGCACGTGGTCGCACGATTCGCGGATGGCGCGGCGGCGGTGGCGTCCACTTATGGGCGAGGTAAGACGCTGATGTTGGGCTCGTACGTTAGCGCGGCGTATATCCATTCGCCCAGCGGCGAAGCGGAGCGATTCTTCGCGGGATTGCTGGAGTGGGCCAAGGTCGAATTGCCGGTGAGCGCGTCGGGCGGGTACGTGGAAGCGCGCACGCTAGGGGCGGATCGGGATACGCTCTTGTTCGTGTTCAATCACGATAAACAGGGCGTGGAGGCGGACGTTGGCGTGCGACTGGCGGCGGGAGATTATCGGGCGGTCGATTTGGTGGAGGGCGGTCCGGTGGAGATCGTGCGCGAGGGCGGGTTTTGGAGGGTGAGGAAGCATTTGGACAAGTCCGGCGTATGGGTGGTGAGGATCACGCGCGGATGAGCGAGACGCGACGCAGTTGAAAAAGCGCGCTTTAACGAGTCGCTCAAGTAGCGTCGGCAGATCCCGCCAAAATGCGGGATAATGGCGTTGTGTACATTGCGAGGGCGTTAGCAGAACAACCCCAGTTCCTCGCCGCTGTTGCCAAGGCAGCGAGCGCATTGCCCCACCCTGTCATGAGTGTCACGCCTTCGCTTGGCACAGATTGGAATGGGGAGTCCGCGGTTTTCTTTCAGATCGTACTGGCCGATGGAACGCCTCGAGGCCAGATCCTGAACCTTTCGAAGCAGACCTCACAGGCCATCGTCCAACAGGTTCGGCCCCTCGAAGAGTGGGGAGTCCTTCCCTATTTCAACTTCCGCACGCAAACCGAGCAGGCGAGAATTCACGAACCCACGTTGGCGTGAGCCGATGGCGTACGCAGACGAATTGCTTGAGCTGGCCCAGGATATCGCCAATCTCCACCCTCAGCAGGGCCACCAACCGAGTTTGCGGCGGGCAGTTTCGACGGCGTACTATGCTCTCTTTCATCTCCTCATCTCCGAGGCCACCGCGAACTGGGGCCGTCCGGAATTGCGTGACGCGCTGGCGCGGGTCTTCGATCACGGTCCCATGAAGCAAGCCGCCGACAAAAAGGTATCCGAACTCAATAGCTATTTCAAGGAAAGGCCTCCCGAGGGGCGGGAGCGAACCATTGCCTATCACCTTTACAACGTCGCGGATGTCTTCGCTCAGGCACAATACCATCGAACCGAAGCGGACTACAACACGGCCAGGCAGTGGGAATTGACGGAGGTTCTGCTACACATCGACAGCATTGCTGACGCATTCAAGAGCTGGAGAATCGTCTGCGATGAACCAATCGCGCAGGCCTACCTTGTGTCGATGCTCCCAAGCAAGGAACGGCGCCAGAGTGAGAGACCGAGTCCTGAAAAGCGACCCACTCTGACAGACGATCCAAAGCCGTAGGCCAGCGGGATTACTCTGTCCCCACCGAAGCGGCCCTCATTATGTCGATGACGGAGTTCGTGTCAAGGAGGTCACTCCCGGCGGCAACCTGTCGAATGCTCTCCGATCGCTCACCGGCAACCGCACGGCGGCAATCGCGGCATCAAGATCATCGATCGCCGCGGCGCTAGGATGAGGCAGTTCCCGAACCGCTCGCAGGACCGCTTGGGGGGAACTCGCTCTGTCGAAGAGAGACCGCAGACTCTCCAGCGCCACCTGCTCGACGCTCTTCTGCTGCGCGGCGGCAATGCCTTCCAGCCCGCGTGCGAGGTCACCCGGGATTTGAATCGTCATCGTTCCCCTCGATACTATTCTCTCAGCAGACGGGCCGTTTTGCATCACTTCGTTGAAGACGCACGTCAAGGCTGCCGGCCTGCGGCCGGTGGACCGGCGAGGACGCCGGTCCGCGGGCAAGATTGCCCGCCCTCCAAAAACGCGCATTCATCTTCCTGAATTCTGCAAAGTTCATTGAGCCATGGCTGTCCGCGCGCGTAACTTCGGGATCGCGAACGCGATCGCGGCGATAACCAGAAAAGCCGCC
Source organism: Bryobacterales bacterium (assembly GCA_963707465.1). Taxonomy (GTDB): domain Bacteria; phylum Acidobacteriota; class Terriglobia; order Bryobacterales; family Bryobacteraceae; genus Bog-159. The sequence continues at coordinate 1,123,576 of CAVPQK010000024.1, read as the reverse complement.
GGTGCCGGCATCAGACCGGAGCGCATGCCGTAGCTGTTGGCGATCTGTCCGACAGTCCACGGCAGCGTCATGCCGCCGGCCAGCGCGATGGTGAACAGAATTCCGAATACCGTGCCGGAATGCTTTTCGAAGCTTGCGCCGGCCAGTCCCAGAGTGGTGGGATAGATGCCCGCCAAGCCGAAGCCCAACGCCGCGACCGCGATAATCGCGGCCAAAGCGCTGCCGGAGGCTATGAGCAGCGTGCATGCCAGCGCTGAAATCGCGGCGCTCAGGATCACGATCCGATGACCGGGGACACGCAGCAATACGCGGCTGCCCAGCGCGCGCGATAGCATGATGGCGGCCCAGAATCCGGTTAGCGCATACGAGGCGGAGGAGAGCGGCAGGTGAATCTCGCGCGTCAGGTACGTCGAGATGTAACCTCCCAGCAGGAATTCATTGCCCGATTCGCAGAACAACAACAGCCCGAAGGCCCAGACCAGCGGCAGGCGCAGAAACCGGAGCACGTCCGCACCCGGTATTCCGCTGCCCTGTTTTGCGGGCGGAAAACGCAGAGAGGCGCAGAAGACCGCCACTGCAGCGCACAGGAAGGCCGCCACCAACAGGATCGCGACAAGCCCCAGGCGGTTCAATAACGATCCGATGACGAACGGCAGCAACAGCGCGCCGAAGCCGAAGAACATGCCCAGCAGGTTGAGCGCGGCGTTCTTGCGGCCGGCATCGGTATGCAGATCGGCGACCAGCGTGTTGGTCGCGCTGTTCAGCGCGCCGCCGCCGAGTCCCAGGAGCACCACCGCCACAAGCAAGGCCTGGAAGGTTTGGGCCATAGCTACGATGGTCAGCGCGCCCCCGACGGCCAGCGGCCCCAAGACCATGGGGATCTTCATGCCAAAACGGTCCATGGCCGGCCCAACGCCCAAGCTGCATAGCAGCATGGCGAAATTCATGGCCAGGAAGAGTTGCCCGGCCTGCGCCAGATCGAAACCGATGCGCAGCGAAATCGGGGGCAATACCGCGCCTAGCAGGGCCATCACCACGCCGAAGACCAGCATGCCGGCGTAGGCGGCCGCGCTCAGGATGCCCACGGACACGGTCTGGCGCGAATCAGCCACGCTCGTATAGCTTCCTGGCGTAGGTTTCGAAGACCTGCGCGTTGTGATCCTTGCGCACTCCGGGAACATTCGGCGAGACGAAGGTCACGGGCTGCGCGCCCTTCGCCACCAGGCGGGCGCCAGTCTCCGCGACCAGCGACATGGCGACGAAGACAGACGCCATCGTGGAACCAGCGGCCACTTTCTCGGGCCTGCCGATATCGACTTGGGAGTCTTCCGGCTCCACGCAGTTGTCAATGGCGATATCCGCGAAATCCGAGAGCACCTTGCCGGTGGAGTGGGTCGGCGGAGCGATCTTCGCGTTGGCCAGCGAGGAGACCGTAATCACGGTCAGGCCTTTCTGTTTGGCGATCATGGCCGCTTCCACAGGCGCGGCATTTAATCCGCCGTGCGAAAAAACAATGATGGCGTCGCCCTGAGCGAGCGGATAGCTCTGCAGGAAAACCTCGACGTAACCTTCGCGCCGCTCGAGCCACAGCAGCTCGCGCGCGCCGCCGGGGCCCACGACGTTGGTCCACATGAGCCTGGGATCGTAAAGCGGCACGAACCCGACGAAGCTGCCGTAGCGCGGAAAGATATCCATCACCGGCAGGACCGAATGGCCGCTGCCGAACAGGTACACGCGCCGGCCGGCGGCGATCGCGGTGGCCATGGCCTCGCCGGCCTGCTGCAGGCGGGCCATTTGGGAGATGTGGATGCGCGAAAGCAGGGCAGCGATCTTATCGTAGTAGATATCCGCGGACATGGAACTCCTTTAGAGGAGACAGGAGTCAGGAGTCAGAATCCCGCTGCTCGTTATTCTGTCTCCTGTCTCCTTCTCTCGCTATCTTCGCCGCTCCCAGCAGGCCGGCGGACTCGCCCAGGGCGGACAGTTCGATGCGCGCCTGGCGGGCGGAGTAGGGCTGCGCCCACTGCGGAACAGCACCGCGAATCGGCTCCAGAAACAGGTCGCCGGCCTGCATCAGCCCGCCCCCCAGCACCACCATCTCCGGATTGAATACGCTAATCAGGTTGGCAATACCCATCGCCAGGTAACGCACCGTCTCGCCGATGGCCGCCGAGGCTTTCGGGCTGCCCCCGCGGGCGGCTTCAACCACCCGTTCCGCCGAGTCTTCCCCGCCCCGCCGCGCCAGCGCCGGTCCCGCCGCTTCCGCTTCCCAGCAGCCGCAGTTGCGGTAAGCCGCCTGGTAGTCGGGCTGGAGCGCGAACCATCCCACAGCGCCGGCTATGCCACCTGCGCCCCGAATCAGCCTGCCTCCCGACAGGATGCCCGCGCCGATGCCGGTGCCCACCGCCAGGAAGATCACGTCCGATAGTCCCTGCGCGGCTCCCAGCCACTGTTCTCCGAGCACGTATCCCGCGCGATCGCTGTCGATGTGGATCTCGCTCGGGAGGCGGTCGCGCAAGGCCGTTCGGAGATCCACGTACTGATCGCCCCACAGATTTGGCGCCCAGGCGGTGCCCTCGTTTTCGCGATAGATGCCGGGCACGATCACCCCCACTCCGTCCACCTGCGGCCAGTCCAACCCGGCTTCCGCCATCACAGAAGCAGCCTCGTTCACGATCTGATTCACGGTAGCGGCGACGTTCTCGCGTTCGATCGCAACCTTGCGCCGGGCGCGGATTCCGCCATCCGGGTCCACGACCGCGGTGGCGAGCTTGGTTCCGCCGATATCGATGGCGAGCACAGCTTTCTTCATGAATCGAGCGACTGCACGCGCTTGAGCCGCTGTTCCGGATCGGTCATCAACGCCACGGCGTAACGATAGTTGCCCAATGCGCCGCGGGCGACAGCCAGGCTTTGGTAGTAGTCGTTATAGCGAACCAGCCCGGTTTCGCCCCGCCACATAGGGAACACGGCGCAGGCTGCCACCCACGCATCGTAAACAGGCGTGATATCCAGATACAGGTCAGCCTGGTAGTTAGTGGCGTCTTCCCAATTCTCGGCGTAGAGCAGCCGTCTGGCATTGTGCGGCGGCAAGGGGCGCTCGAGCGCCGCGAGGCCGGCGTAGAAGATCGCGTCGCGCACCACCAGAAACGTAGTCTGGTGATCCTTGTGCCAGCTTCCGCTCCAATGGGTGACCACGATTTCGGGTTTGTACTTGCGGATCAAATCGCAGACTTTGAAGCTGATCTGGTCGCCGCTGGGAATGCCGGCGTCCGGATAGTCGAGGAAATCCGCATCCGCGCCCAGCATGCCCGCGGATTTCACCATCGCGGCACGCTGCATTTCGCCGTACCGCGCCGGGGGGATTTTCGGATGGCCCTTCTCGCCCAGGGAGAGGCTGAGCAGCACGCCGCTGCCGCCATTGTGAATGTGCTGGGCCACCGATGCGCCCATGGTGAACATGCCGTCGCCGGGGTGCGCGGCTATGGCCATTATGCGGGACATTGCCAATAAGCTAACACGGCACCGGCGACACCGCAGGACGGCTGCGCGACATAAAAGTGACGATTCCAGCGACGCGACTTGAGCAGCCGGATCGTACCGCCCTTAATTTTGTCGATGTTTTATCTGCGTTCATCTGCGTTCATCCGCGGCCGGATGTGCTTTTCTGCCGGCCTAGCGGGAAAAATCAAAACCCGATATGGGCCGCAGATGAACGCCGATGAACGCAGACAAAAACGGGCGATACGGAAGTCGGCCTGAAGCTGACGACGGCGTAGACAGTGGCGGTTGGACGGTCGGCCGGCCTGACATACACGTACGCTAGGATCTAGCGACTTTCTTTGAGGTTTTCACGGCCTTCCACTTTTGTGTCGCCCCCGCAGGAGGGCTGCCTCACAATGCCGGGTGTTACACTCCGGGCATGCCTAAGTACATCGACCGTGGCGCTGGAAAGCGCGGAGGCCACGGCGCGCGCATCACCATCATTGTCCTTCTTCTAGTGATTTTGCTGGGAGCGCGCTCGCTAGCTTCGTTCGCCATTGAGTATCAATGGTGGAGTGAGTTGGGCCAGCTTGACACCTGGTTCTCCATGTTGGCCTACGGATTTGCGCCCCTGCTGGCCGCCACTTTGATTGCCTTCGGCATCTTGTGGATCGCGCACGCTCGCGCGTTGAAGTTTGCCGGCACGGGACTCTCCGGGCATCCCATCTATGCCTGGGTCTCGAGCGCCGGCCTGCTGTTTGTCGGATATCTGATCGCGGCCGGCTCCATCGAGACCTGGACCGTGGTGCGCTATCTGGGCGCGCGCGGCATTCCGGCCGAGGCCAATGCGTGGCACGATTCCGTCTTCGGCCTGCCGCTCAAGTTCTATCTATTCGATCTGCCGTTCTACTCCGACCTGCGCGGCTATCTGCTGGCCCTGATCATCGTCAGCGTACTGGTCTACTGGATCGCGGCGCGCGGCTGGCAGCTCCGGTTCAAACTGCCGGAGATGGGGGACCTGCGCCAAATCGATCCGTCTCTGTTCCGCCTGGAAGGGGGCCTGGAGAGCCGCTTTCTGCGCGGCGCGCTAGTGGTTTTCCTGATGGCGCTCTCGCTGCGTTTCTTCCTGGCGCGCTATCAAATGGTCTACGACGATCACGGATTCATGGTGGGCGTCGATTACGTGGACCTGCATTTCGCGCTGCCGCTGCAGTGGCTGGCGATCGTGGCGTGCCTGGCGGCGGCCGCGCTGGTGTGGCTGCGGCGCTGGATTCTGGCCGCCAGCATGGCGATCTCGCTGGTGGTGCTGTTCGCGGTACCGAAGCTGGTGGATTCGCTGTATGTACGGCCCAATGAAATTTCCATCCAGCGGCCGTTCATCGGGACGCACATTCACGCCACGCGCTCGGCTTACGGCCTGGAGAAGCGCATGACCGAGACCGAGTTCAAGGTACACACGGAGGCGCCCATCGATCCGGCCTTGCACAAAGGCACTCTGGACAATGTGCGTTTGTGGGATGTAGGCGCGTTCCATAACACCATCACGCAGATTCAGGCGCTGCGCCCGTACTATGTTTTCTCGGACACGGATGTGGACCGCTACACCATCGACGGCGCTTACCGCGAAGTGCTGCTTACGCCGCGCGAGCTGGATATCAACCAGTTGCCATCGGCCAGCGCGAGCTGGATCAATCCGCACTTCGTTTACACGCACGGATATGGCGTGGTGATGGCGCCGGTGAGCAAACTCACTCCGGACGGTCTGCCGGAGTTGCTGATCGAGAACGCGCCGCCGGAGATCAAGACGCCGAGCTTGAAGCTGACGCGCCCGGAAATCTATTACGGCGAAGTGGTGCAGGAGCCGGTTTTCGTGCGCACCAAACAGGAGGAGTTCAATTATCCGTCGGGGGAGGACAACAAGTTTTCGCAATACGAAGGTACCGGCGGCATCCCGATTTCATCGGCCGCCCTGCGCGTGGCCGCGGCGGTGCGCGGTGGGGACATCAATATCCTGCTGAGCAATCCGATAACCGACGGGAGCCGCATGATGATCCGCCGGAACATCAAAGAACGGCTGGAGACGCTGGCGGGATTCATCGCCTGGGACAGGGACCCCTATCTGGTGATCACCGACGAAGGCCGGTTGGTGTGGATGAACGATGGCTACACCTATTCGAACTCGCATCCCTATTCGCGCACCGTGGAGGTACCGGATCTGGGCGAAGTCAACTATTTGCGCAACGCGGTGAAGGCCACTATCGACGCGTACGACGGCACCACCAAGCTGTATATTTTCGCGCCTGACGATCCCATAGTGCGGGCGTACCAGCGGCTGTTCCCCGAACTGTTCCACGCGGCGGAGGAAATGCCGGCCGACTTGCGGAGACACGTCCGGTATCCCGAGACGCTTTTCCGGGTGCAGGCGGAGATTTACCGGACTTACCACATGCTCGATGCACAGGCGTTCTATAACAAGGAAGACATGTGGGACCTGGCGCGCTACACCGCCGGGCAGGAGGGGCAGCCCGAGGCGGTGTCGCCGACCTACGTGGTGGCCAGCCTGCCGGAACAGAACCAGGCGGAGTTCATGCTGTTGCTGCCGTTCACGCCGCGCAATAAGGACAACCTGATCGGGCTGATGCTGGCGCGGTGCGATGGCGAGCACCTGGGCGAAATCGTGGTGCTGCAATTGTCCAAGCAGGAACTGATTTTCGGTCCCGCGCAGATTGCGGCGCGCATCAACCAGGAGCAGACCATTTCGAAGGATCTGACGCTGTGGAACCAGCAGGGATCGCACGTGCTGCGCGCGCAGACCCTGGTGCTGCCGGTGGACAGCACGTTCCTTTATGTGGATTCGATCTACATTACGTCCAGCTCGACGAGCATGCCGCAGTTGAAGAAGATCGTGCTGGCGGTGGGGAACCGGCTGATCTATACGGATACTTACGAGCAGGGGCTTGCGCAGCTTTCCGCGGGCGCGCAGGCCCTGGTGCAGCAGGCGGAAGGAACGCCGCCGAAGCCGGGAGCGCCGGCCGCGCCTGCAGGACAGGTGGCTGGTACGGCGGACCAGCGGCTGGAGAGCGTACGGGCCCATTTGCGGCGGTATCGCGAACTGGCCGCGCAGGGGAAGTGGGCGGAGGCCGGGAAGGAACTGGAGGGGATTGAAGCCGAGGTGAAGTAAGTCTTTAGAACGGGTTGGCGCGCGACGTCCTCGGCCGCGCGCCTCGGGAGTTTCCACTACTGAATCGGGCCGGCCTGCGCGGCGTCGGGCTGCGCTGCTGGCGCCTGCTCGACAAGCGAGATCCCGTCCAATCCGTTCACGTTGTCGGTGGGCCCATCGCCGTTCATGAATGCGAAGGTGGTCTCCGATGAGGTTGCAACGATAGTGGTGGTGTACTTCTGCCAGACTATCGAGGTCAGTCCCTCCCCGGCAAAGTTGGTGACCGCAAATATCTGGGTGCCATTCACCAAGACGTTGAGGGTGCTGCTGATGCCGATGGGCCCGCCGACGGCATTTCCAACATAAAAAGTGAGATTGTACGCTGCACCCACGGTCGTGGCGACTGTCTGCTGCACACCCGTTGCAGTGTTACTTCCATCTCCCGTCAGGTCGAGCCACTGCTCGCCCGCCGCCGCCGGCCAGGTATACCCGTCTTCTAGGTAGCTGGCGCCGATGACACTGACATCGCCTGTCGCCCCCACCACCTGCCAGCCTGCGAAGGACACGCCAGTATCGAAGTTCTCGAAGGTTCCGGCAGGTACAACCGGCCTCTCGAAGCTGCCGTTCACCATGAGGTTGGTGGCGCCGAACGCTCCCTGGATCAGGAGGCCCGCGGCCGCCAAAAGTTTGATGCTCGTTGTATGTTTCATTGTTTTCGTTTTCCTTTCGTTTCTCTTTTTGGATTTCGTGGATCGCGATTTGTGCCGCGCTCGCCACATCACAGTAGGCAGAATACGCCGCGGCGCCCGCCGCCGTGAAGTTTCATCGGGCATTGCAACAGTTACAAGGGCACGTTACATCGTGTTTGCAATGACTTGCGAACTAGTGCATGATAGGTAATCACGCCCCGCCAATGAGCATAGGCGCAACCAACCCCACCGCAGTCCGCACGCAACTGGCTTCGCTGGCCGCCAGCGGGGCCTTCCGTGACAGCGCGCGGCATCGGCGGCTGCTGGAATTCCTGGTCGAGACCACGCTGAAGGGCGAAGCGGACGGCTTGAAGGAGTTCGTGATCGCAGCCGAAGTCTGGGACCGGAACGTCTCCTTCGACCCGCGTATTCACTCCATGGTGCGGGTGGAAGTGGGCCGCCTGCGTACGCGGCTGGAGCGCTACTACGCTGGCGAAGGCGCCCATGACGAGCTGCGCTTCAGCATTCCGGTGGGCGGCTACCGGGTGGTGTTCGATGGCGGCGTTTCCCACGACGCCACGCCCACCCTTGCCTACAGCCCTTCCGGCACGGCTGACCGCTTCCAGCTCCTGGAAATGTTGGGCCGCGGTGGTATGGGGGAAGTGTGGAAGGCACGCGATACGCGCCTCAATCGAGACGTGGCGGTCAAGTTCATTGCGGAGGCACTGACGCATGAAAGCGCCGCCGTGGAGCTCTTCGAACGGGAAGCCCGCGCCGCCGCGGCCATCAGCCATCCGAACATCTGCACCGTTTACGATATTGGGGAGCGGGAAGGGCGGCCTTTCCTGGCTATGGAACTGCTTGAGGGCGTCACCCTGAAGCGCCGGTTGGAGGTTGGGACGGTTTCGCCCGACGCCCTCCTGACTTGGGCAATCGAGATTGCAGAGGGGCTGGATGCGGCGCACGCCGCCGGGATCGTCCACCGCGACCTGAAGCCGGCCAACCTCTTTATCACCACGCGGGGCCAGGCGAAGATCCTGGATTTTGGGTTGGCTAAACTGCGGGGGGAGGCTCGCGCGGGAGTCGCCCCGACAGGATCGGAGTCCGCCGGCGACGGTGCGCATTCCGGCGTGGCCGGCACTCCCGGCTACATGTCGCCGGAGCAGATGCGTGGCGAGACACTGGACGCGCGGACGGATCTTTTTAGTTTCGGGGTGGTGCTTTATGAGATGGCCACTGGTACGCTGCCCGGGAAAACGCCGGAGCCGGCCTCCGGGCGAAATCCCCAAGTTCCGGCTGAGATGGACCGGATCGTCGCGAAGGCTCTGGAAGAAGACCGGGAAGTGCGGTATCAGCACGCATCCGATATTCGCGGGGACCTCAAGCGGCTGAAGCGTGACAGCGACTCTGGGCGACTGGCGGCTGCATCCGCGCGCGAGGAACCGCGGGGCGCGGCTCGGCGGCACCGCGGTTGGTTCGTCCTGGCGGGGGCCTTGGCTGTGGCCGCCATGGCCGCGGGAATCTTCTTTTACTCGCGTCCGGCGCTCAAGCTCACCGGCAAGAACATGGTGGTGCTGGCGGAGTTCAGCAATACCACGGGTGACGCCGTTTTTGACGGCACGCTGCGGCAGGGGCTCTCCGCGCAACTGGAACAATCGCCGTTCCTGAGCCTGCTTTCCGAATCGCGCATCGCGCAAACCATGCCGCTGATGACCCAGCCTAAAGACGCGAAGCTGACCGCCGCGCTGGCGCGGGATGTCTGCCGGCGCACGGGAAGCACGGCTACGATCGAAGGTTCGATTTCCAATCTGGGGAGCCAGTACGTGCTGGGGCTGCGGGCGGTGAACTGCCGCAGCGGCGATTTACTGGCCGAGGAGCAGGTAACAGCCGCGGGCAAAGAACAGGTCCTGAAGGCGCTCGGCGAGGCCGCCACCAAACTGCGCCGAAGACTGGGCGAATCGCTGGCATCGGTGGAGAAGTACGACGCTCCGCCGGAGAGCGTGACTACCGGATCACTGGAGGCGCTCGAAGCCTACAGCCTGGGCTCGCATTCGATGTACGTCGAAACCAATGGCGCTTCGGCCATTCCGAGGTTCGAACAAGCCATCCGGCTGGACCCTAACTTTGCGATGGCCTATGGACGCCTGGCGGTCTGCTACAGCTCCATGGGCGATACCGCGCGGGCGGCCGAAAGTGCGCGCAAGGCATACGAGTTACGCGACCGGGTCAGCGACCGCGAAAGGTTCTACCTCGCCTCCCACTACGAAATGTTTACCACCGGCAACTTTGAAGCAGCGCGCAAAACATTGGAGTTGTGGGCTCAAAACTATCCGCGCGACGCTTCGCCCTTCTCCAACCTGGCGAAGGTCTACAATACTCTGGGGGAACACGAGAAGGCTCTGGCGGCCGCGAAAGAGAGCCTCAGACTAACACCTGGCGCCTCAGCCGCTTACCGGGAAGTTATTACCGCCTACATTTTCCTGAATCGCCTGACGGAAGCCGAGGCTGCCGCGCAGGAGGCCCAAGCCCATAATCTGGATTTCCCGATCCTGCACGCCTACCTGTACCAGATCGACTTCCTGCGGCACGATCCGGAAGGCATGCAGAAGGAGGCTGCGGTGGTCAGGGCCAAGCCTGGCTACAGGGACCTCATGCTCGATGAGGAGTCGTATAGCGCGGCATCGGTCGGACAGTTCGCCCGCGCGCGGGATCTGACCGAGCAAGCGGTACAGGGCGCCAAGCGGGCGCAAAACACTGAGGACGCCGCCAGCTACCTGGCCGAGGAAGCCATGGCCGAAGCCGCGGCCGGAAACCGGGAATTTGCAAAGCGGCAAGCCCTGGCAGCCCTCGCGCTCTCGAAAGATAAAGGTAAGGATATTGAGCGAATGGCGGGTACCGCGCTGGCCCAGGCAGGCGAATCGAACGTCGCCGCGCGGCTGGCCGACGATCTGGCGAAGCGGTTCCCTGAGGACACGCAAGTCGCGATCAACCGAACCATGATCGAAGCGGCCATTTTTCTCAACCGGGGAGATCCCGATAAGGCGACCCACGCTCTGGCAGCGATTGAGCCATACGAACTCATGGGCGACGATACAACCTCTCCAGCTTACGAGCGGGGCCAGGCATTCCTGGCTGCGCGCCAGGGCGCGGCCGCCGCCTTAGAATTCCAGACGATTCTGGACCATCCGGGTGTGATGCGGAATTTCGTGATAGGCGCGGTGGCACGCTTGGGCCTCGCGCGGGCCTACACCCTGACCGGACATGTAGTGAAAGCGCGTGCCGCTTACCAGCAGTTTTTCGAGGTATGGAAGAACGCCGACCCGGACCTGCCTGCACTGCTGCAGGCTAAGGCGGAGTTCGCCAAGTTACGGTAGTGGTGGCGGCGGAGCGACTCGAACGCTCGACCTACGGATTATGAGACCGTCGCTCTAACCGACTGAGCTACGCCGCCTTTGTTGATACTGCGTGGTTTACGCTGAACCACTCTTGCTGGTTTCGGACCATTCCTGGCCCGTCAAAAAACCATGCCAGCCTTTCCAGCCTTCCTGTAGCGCCGGAGCCACGACACGCCGGGCAAGATGTTCGAGATTGAGAGGCTTCCCTTTGCGTTCGCCAGCAAAGACAAACCCGTCACCAGTATACCGCTTCCGGTGCTCGTCCAGGGCTGTGCGCACAAAGAGCGTGCCCTTAACCGCGAATGAATCCGCAACATCGTGTTTGTATGTTATGTTACGAAACCCCCTCTATCAGGGGGTTATGCTTCTAAAAATATTGGACGGGGAACGGCAAATTAGGACACCACCCGTCGTTCGAACCCTATCGCCGCAGGAAAGCCGAGTCATGCTTACTCTTGCCGAACAGAAGCGCCGCGAAGTGGGCCGGTCGGAGATCATCAAGCTGTTGGGAGCGAGCGCCAAGGCGGCGGACAACGTGATTGAATCCCTGCGCCGCAAAGGCTGGCTGGAGCGGGCGAGTTGGGGAGAGTACCTCGTCATCCCACCCGACCAGGGGCCGGATGCGATGGGCGAGACCAATCTACTCGCGCTCGCGAGCCGCATCGCCGATCCCTACTATATCGGATACGGCAGCGCGGCTGGGTATTTCGGACTCACGACGCAGCATCGCCGGGTGATTATTGTGGTCACGCCGGTGCGAGTGCGGGCGCGCAGGATAGGGGAGGGACGGGCGCGGATCGTCAATCCCAAGCTTGGCAAATTCTTCGGATTCTCTCCCGTCGATGTATTCGGTTACCAGGTCATGATGTCGGACCGCGAAAAGACGGCGATCGACTGCATCGACCGGCCGGCGCTGGCAGGCGGCGTCGGCGAAGCGGCCTCCATCCTGGCAGCGGCCAGCCGCCGTCTCGATTGGCCGAAGGCGACGGAGTATCTCCTACGGATCGATTCGACAGCCCTGGTCCGCAGGTTCGGATGGTTGATGGATCACGTCAAGGCGGACATGCCCACCCAAATCCGTGAACGGCTTCTTCTTGTCGCCCTCCACGGACCCCGGACTTGGATGGGGCCTGATCCCGCGCGCAAGGTGCCAGACGCCATCGGCTATGACAAGACCTGGCGCCTGTTTGTCAATGTGTCGCGCGAGGAGCTGCGCGAGAGCGCCGGGCTCGGCCAGCGCAAAGCGCTCAAGAAGGACGCGTAGACATGCTCACGCTACCTGAGGTGCGGCGTTTTTCGACTCAATCGGGTCTGCGCGACATGATTATCGCCGAAAAAGAGATCGTGCTGACCTTTCTGCTACAGCTTCTCTCGGAACGCGGGATTCTGGACCGACTCGCCTTCAAGGGTGGCACCTGTCTGCGGAAAATGTTTTTAGGAAGCCAGGGGCGATTTTCAACCGATCTCGATTTCACGGCGCTGGAGGACCACGATCACGAGGATGTCATCCTCGCCATGATGGGAGCCTTCGACGAAGAATTTCACGGGCTAGCGTTTCAAATTCCAGATAACAGTTACTATGAGAGCCTGGACGGCATCTCCTGGGGCGTGAATCCCACCTATGCGCACGAATGGAATGGTGTGGGGAACAGTGAAATAAAACTGCAGATCAGCTGCCGCGAAACGCCGACGCTGACGCCGGAGCGACGGCCGCAATGCCACCAGAGTTACTTCGCGGTCCTGCCTTTCAGTCCAGTCGAGATCCCATGCCTGGTATTGTCCAAGATTCTTGCCGAAAAGATACGCGCGTGTTATCAGCGCAACAAGGCGCGCGACATCTACGATCTGGGCATATACGCAATTCGACCCCTCGATCAGCCGCTCATCCGGCGGCTTGTGGTGCTGAAGCTTTGGCAGACGCGCGATACGTTCGATCCGGCGCGCCCGATGCAGAAATTCGTGGACGGCAGGGACTTCGATTGGGATGACCTCCGCGATCTTGTCAGCCGCACGCTCGTCATCGACCCGGACAGAATCACGGCCGATTGCGTCAGAGGTTTTGGATTTCTCGGGGAGCTGACGACCGAAGAGATGGCGCTCGCCAATGACCGCCATCAGCGCGAGCGCGCGCTATGGGAGAGGCTGCACGACGAGCTTACGACAGGTCGATTGTGAGGGCGCCACGAAGAGTGGAGGCGGAAGACCGGCGTATACTGGGTTGAATGCCATTGAATCGACGTGATTTTCTGTTCGGGTCGCTCGCTGCGCCCGTGCTGGCCGCCACTAAGAAGCAGGCCGTTGTCCAGCATCCCAATATCGTTCTGATCATAGCCGAGGATCTCGGCGCCTACATGTTGGGGTGCTACGGGAACGCGGAAGTGCACACGCCGAATATCGACCGGCTGGCCCTAACCGGAGTGCGCTTCTCGAATAGCTTCTCGTGCGCGCCGATTGCGGCGGATCAAGGCGCTTTTTCCAGTGCGGGCTACAACTGCGCGCGGAGCGTTTCGGCCGCGCAGTCGGGTGAGTTTCTGGACGCGCAGGCGCCGGCTAAGCCGTTTTTCCTGGTGATCGCCTGGCCCAGTCCGAATGCCGTGGAACCGTCGCAGAAGAACCTGGACCTGTACGCGAAGACCGGTTTCGAAACGATCGGCTGGGACTCCGGCGCCCCCAACGCCACGCATAGGGAAATGCTGCGCGACGTACCCGGTCACCTGCGCAAATACGCGGCCGCCCTGACTACGCTGGGCGATCAGATTCCCGCGCTGGTGGCGAAGCTGCAGCAGCGCGGCGTTTGGGACAACACGGTTATCGTTTTCACCAGCAACGGCGGATACCTGCTGGGGCGGCATGGACTGTGGGGCGGCGGGGCGGCTTCCGATCCGCCGAATTTGTACGAAGAAGTAGTACGGACGCCTTTGATCTGGGTATGGCCAAGCCGGTTCCCGCCGCAGACGCTGCGAAACGACGTGGTGAACTCATACGATTTGATGCCCGCGCTATGCGGACTGGCGGGCGTTGCGCCCCCGGCCGGCAGCCATGTGCCCAGCTATCTGACATTCGTGTATGGCCGGCGCATGGGGAAGAAGCAGACGTGGCCGGATCTGGCGTTTGGCCGGATTGGCGTCGCGGAGATGGCGCGCAACGACCGCTACAAGCTGATCCTGCGCAATGAGGGCAAGGGCGCCAACGAATTGTACGACGAGACGACCGATCCCAAGGAGCAGATCAACCTAGTGGACACTCCGAAGTACCTGAACATGCGCGAGCGGTTGGCGAGCCAGTTGGCGGCGTGGCGCGGTGGTCAGAAGGCTGGGGCGTAGCTGGCAATCCGATCGGAGAACTCCGCGCCGATCGGCCCACTCTGAAGACGGAGATCTTTCTTGCGGAGATTGGAAGAGCGAGTTCCGAAAGAAGCACTTGAGCTTCAATTGGAAAAGCCCGGGGCAAGCCCGGGCCTTCCTCTTTCAGCAGAAAGGAGGATCTATGATCCTGTTGCCAGTTGGCCTACTGCTTCTTGGTAGAGTCACGGTCACGATCACCTTCACCCGTAAGGGCAGGCGATAACAACCGAGCGGGATCGGGTGCGCTACACCCGGTCCCGTTACTAGCATACTCCATTTGCTGCCGCTGTGCTATACTCAAATCTACTGGAAGTTGATCCACAACCCCTCTCCCTCCGTTTGGTAGTCGGCTCGTCGATTCTCCTCCGCAAAACCAAAATCCAAAATGAAAAGTTTCTCTGAATTCCCCCTCTCTGCTCTCTTGCAGAGCAATCTATTGAAAAACGGCTTTAAAGAGCCGACCCCCGTCCAGGCCCAGGCTCTCGAGCCGGCGCTGGCCGGACGCGACGTGGTTGCCACGGCGCAGACCGGGACCGGCAAAACGCTCGCGTTTGTCCTTCCCATTATCGATCTCCTCGCCAATGAACCATCGCGCTCCGGCGTGCGGGCGGTCATCCTGAGCCCCACCCGCGAACTGGCGCTGCAAATCCACGAGACCTTCGTCAAAATGTCCGCCGGCAGCCCGGTGCGCGCCGCTGTGGTGATTGGCGGCGTCGGCGAGAATTCGCAACTGACATCCATTCGTAAGGGCGTCCAAGTGGTGATTGCCACGCCGGGCAGGCTCTACGATTTTCTCAGCCGCGGCCTTGTCTCCCTCGGCAGCGTCCGCATCCTGGTGCTGGACGAAGCCGACCGCATGCTCGACATGGGCTTTCTGCCCACCATCAAGCGCATCATGGCCGCCATCCCGGCGGAACGGCAGACGCTGTTCTTCTCGGCTACTATCGAAAGCTCGGTCAAGCACCTGGTGGAAACGCACGTCCGCAATGCCGTTCGCGTGGAAATCGGTTCCACCACCAAGCCCGTCGACAAGATCGACCTGCATCTCTACGAAGTCGAGCCGGACCGCAAACTGGGTCTGCTGCAAATGATGCTGCGCGACGAGCAGGGTTCGTTTCTGGTCTTTACCCGCACCAAGCACGGCGCGGACCGCCTGGCCGCCAAACTCTCCCGTGACGGCGCGAAGACCGCCACCATCCATGGCAATCGCAGCCAGAATCAGCGCAATCAGGCGCTCCGCGGCTTCCAGGACGGCTACTATCGTGTCCTGGTGGCCACCGACATCGCGGCCCGCGGCATTCACGTGGAAGGCATCTCTCACGTGGTGAACTACGATCTTCCGCAGGCTCCGGAGGACTTCATCCACCGCGTCGGCCGCACCGGACGCATGGGCTCCGGCGGAACGGCTTCCACTTTCGCCACCCGCGCCGAGCGGGCGGATATCGCCCACATCGAGCGCATCCTGGCTACCCGCCTCGAGCGCCGCCAGGTTTCACCGGACGTCAGCCGCGAGATTAAGACCTCGGCGCCGGTCATCGAGATTGGCTCCCCCGCCGCGCGGCCCCAATTCCGCCGGGTTCGCTCGTTCGGGCCCAGACGTCGCGCGGTATAGTGGCGAGGTGGGCAGGAGTAGTCTGCTACCGTGGGTCGAACCACTGATCCATGTACATCCACACCACCCGCGCGAAGCGCGCCACGACCGGCACCAACGGCAGATATGCGACAAACGCCGCCCCGATCGCCCAATCGAACGGCCATCCGCTCAGCTTCCAAATCAGCAAAATGAGCGCCAGCACCGGCGGGATCGACAACAGGTAGCTCACATACATCGCGCCCAGGAAGTAGCCTTGTTCGCGCTCGAACTCTAGACCGCAAACTGGACAGTTGTCCCGCATCGCCAGCGGTCCCCGATACACCGGACATCGGAAGATCGGCCCCTGTCGGCATCTTGGGCAAAGGTGTTGCCGCATGCCTGCCGCCGCCGAAACTGCCTGCGTCCGCTCCGCCACCTTCTGATACTATCCGGTTTATGCGGAAAACGCTGTACCTCGCGGCCCTTGCCGCCGGCCTCCACGCCCAGTGGATACCCTTGAACCCTGTTTCGGGCGTCAGCCAGCAATCCAACGGCGTCGAGCTGACCATGCATTCCGGTGTCATGCGCATCGAGGTGACAACCGATTCCATCATCCACGTGGTGTACTCGCCGACGGCGTCGATTCCCAAGCAGACCGAGTATGTCGTCACCCGGACGGCCGGGCCCGCGCCGCAGTGGAAGATGGAATCCACCGGTGCGGACATCATCCTCGTAACTGCGCGGCTGAAAGTGGCCATCAGCCGCCGCGACGGCGTCATCTCTTACACCGATCTGTCCGGCAAGAAACTGGTGAGCGAGGGTCCCAAGACCATGACCCCCGCGGCGGTCAACGGAGAGAACACCTATCACGCGGAAGACAACATCTCCATATACGGCTCCGAAGAGGCTTTCTACGGGCTCGGCCAGCACCAGGCGGGCGTATGGAATTATCGCGGCGAGTCGGTGGATGTTTCCCAGGACAACACCAGCATCGCCGTGCCTCTGCTGGTGTCGAGCAACGGCTACGGCTTGTTCTGGAACAACGCTTCGCGATGCCGATTCAACAACCGCTTCGTGCATTCGTTATATATCAGCGCGGAAGTGGCGGATACCATCGACTATTACTTCCTGTACGGCCCGGATTTCGATAAGATCGTCGCCGGATACCGGGAGCTTACCGGCGCGGCGCCTATGTTCGGTAAGTGGGCCTATGGCTTCTGGCAATGCAAGAACAAATATCAGTCGCAGCAGGAACTGCTGGATGTAGCGCACAAATACCGCGAGCTACACATTCCCGTCGATAACATCGTGCAGGATTGGTTCTGGTGGACTACCAAAGGCGAGTTCGTGTTCAACAAGAAGTACCCCGATGCCAAGGGCATGATCGACGACCTGCACCGCAATAATTTCCACCTGATGATATCCGTGTGGCCGTACTTCGATCCCGGTACGGCCACTTATGCGGACATGGACAAGCGCGGCTATTTCATCGATCGCACCAAGACCCGCGCATACCACCCCGCCGGCATGGCCGTCTACGATGCCACCAATCCGCAGGCACGCTCCTACTATTGGAACCTGATGGACAAAGCGCTATTCCAGATCGGCGCGGATGCCTGGTGGCTCGATACCACGGAGCCCGAAACCGAGGGCCGCGAGGAAAATCTGATGTTGAACAATAAGCTCTCGATCGGCAGCGGCGCGCGCTATGCCAACATATTCCCGCTGATGACAACAACGGCAGTCTATGACGGGCAGCGCAAAGCCAGCGACCGCAAGCGCGTCTTCATTCTCTCGCGATCGGCCTTCGCCGGCGCGCAGCGGAATGCGGTCACGGCGTGGTCGGGCGATATTCTATCCGACTTCGAGACCTACAAACGCCAGATACCCGCTGGACTGAACTTCTCTCTCTCCGGCATCCCTTACTGGACCACCGATATCGGCGGATTCTTCATCGGTAATCCCAACGATCCGGCTTACCGCGAGCTATTCGTGCGCTGGTTTCAATACGGCACATTCTGCCCGATCTTCCGCGTGCACGGCACCCGCACCACCGATCACAACGAGTTATGGTCGTACGGACCGGAAGCCCAGTCGATCCTGACTCAGTTCGACCGCCTGCGCTACGAATTAATGCCTTACATCTACTCCGTCGCCTGGATGACCACCCACGAAAGCTACACTCCGATGCGGCCGCTGGTCATGGATTTCCGCACGGATGTCCGCGCCCAGAACATCGGCGATCAGTTTCTGTTCGGGCCCGCGATCCTGGTCAATCCGGTCACCGAGCCGGGCGCTACCACCCGGCACCTGTATCTGCCGAAGACGGAGTGGATCGACTTTTGGACCGGTCACTCCACGACGGGCGGCAGATCCATCGACGCGCCGGCCGCCCTCGGCCGCTTACCGCTTTACGTTCGCGCCGGCTCCATCGTGCCCATGGGGCCGGATGTCGAGTACGCCGCCGAGAAGCCGGCTGACCCCATCGAATTGCGCGTCTATCGCGGCGCCGATGGCCATTTCACGCTGTACGAAGACGAGAACGACAACTACGATTATGAAAAGGGTGTGTACGCCACCATCCCCATCCGTTGGGACGAAGCGGCCCACAGCCTGACCATCGGCGAGCGCCAGGGAAAGTTCCCCGGCATGCTGGAAACCCGCACCTTCCGCATCGTTTTCGTGCGAGACGCCCACGGCGTAGGAATCGGCCAGTCCGCCCAACCCGACAAACTAATCCAATACTCCGGCAAACCAGTCACAGTCAGTCAATAGCTGGCTGCTATCTGCGTCTATCTGCGTTCATCTGCGGCCATTCATCTCTTTCCGTGGCAGCATCTCCGGAAGATTCGCCGTCTGATACACCACCCCCGCAATCACCGCCGCCGCCTGCATCAAATCGGACGCCACCGCATGATCGTAAGTATCCATGCTGGAATGATGCGTGACGCTGCCGTAATCGAGCGGGTCCTGAATGAACTGGAACCCGGGCAGTCCCACGGCATCGAACGACAAGTGGTCCGTGCCGCCGGTATTCTTGATCGTAATAGTGGTCGCGCCCTCGTCGCGGAACGGCGCCAGCCACGCTTCAAACAGCGGGCGCATCGCATCGTTTCCCTGCAAGTACACGCCGCGAATCTTGCCGCTGCCGTTATCCAGGTTGAAATAGCCGGACAGCTTGGCATGCTCCGGCAGAAGCTGCATGGTTTTGCTATCCCCGAAATGCTGCTTCACGTAAGCTTCCGATCCATACAGCCCTTCCTCCTCGCCGCTCCATAGCGCGATGCGCACCGTGCGGTCCATGTTCAGGTTCAGCGTCTTCAAAATCCGCATCACTTCGATCATCACCGCGCTGCCCGCGCCGTTGTCGGTCGCGCCAGTTCCAGCATGCCAGGAATCGAAGTGCGCGCCGATCATCACCAACTCGTCCTTCTTCTTGCCGCCCGGGATTTCTCCCACGATATTGGCGGAATTCACATCCGCGTCCGAAGCCTGCACCTTCAGCGACACGCGCACCCGCACCGGCGTCTTCTTCTCCATGATGCGCGCCATGCGGTTGTATTGTTCCGCAGTGATCACGAACGTAGGAGGCGCCAGCGGATCGGCGCTTCTGTGGGATCCCGCCTGTTCGGCGTTCGTGGTGCCGTCGTGCGACCGGTCGTCACGCGTCAGTATGCCCAAAACACCCTCGTCCAGGAAGAAACGATTCCGATCGGCCGCCAATTTGATTCGGGCATCGAACATCTCGTCGAATAACGACTCCGGCAGAGCCGCCATGAATCTTTGGCGCTCCTCCGGATCCTCTGGGAATGTCAAGTCCGCCAGCTTCGCGTAGATCTTGGCCACATGCTCCGGGGCGCGCGCGATGTCCGCCAATTCGGCATCCGTGTAACGCTGGAACTGCGGTCTGGTTTGCTCCGCCGGAATCTTGGGATCCCGGAGCATCACGAACTTGCCCCGCAGTTTGCCCGTCCACGCCTTGCGATAGGCCGCGAACTCCTCGCGCGCCTTCTTCAAATCGCGCGTCGCCGGAAGCGGAGCCAGCATCGTCTCGCCGAGGAGGGGTCCATTGCTGCCCGCGCTCCAGGCCAGCGGCGTAGCTATCAGCGGCGCATAGCGCGGTTCCACCATTTCCACTGACCACTGCTCGGCCGACCAACTGCGCCCGAACGGTCCCCAAGGCTCCAGGTGCACGTTGCTCAGACCAATCTCGCGCATCCGTCCGGCGGCCCAGTCCGCGGCCTGGAAGAACTCGCGCGAAGCCGTCAGCCGAGGGCCGTAAACATCGCTCAGCCAGGAAAGATGGTCCATGACCTTGGAGTGATCGTAGGCTTCGGTCTTGATGCGCGCCACCAATCCGAGGTCCGCCCTCGGCTGACCCCATGCCGGTGCGAGTAATAGCAGTAATAGAAGCGGTTTGCGTGATCCGGATTTTACCATTAGCATACTGTAGCAGGCGCCCGGTCACTTCGCCGCAACTGTGTACGTCAGGCTCCGCTCCGTCGAGCGATTTCCCTGAACGGCGGTCACTTCCAGCTCATAACTGCCCGGCTGTCTGGTCTGTTCGATCCACATCGGGATGCCGCCGGATATATCGGGCGCCGGCAACGCGAGCTTGCTCGCGGCGACCAAGCGGCCGTTTTTCAGCAACCGCACGCGCAGCTCCGGCTTCGCAGGATTGCCCTGCTCAGGATAAACCATGAAATACACGGACGGGATCGCGCCCGCGAAAAGGTCGCTCGTCACGAAGGGGAGCACGCGCTTGCCCGTGAACTGAAACGGGTCCGCGGCGTCCGCCGGGTGGTCGATATTCTCCAGCCGCCGTACCAGCGCCAGGTCGCTGAGCCCCACCCCCCGTTGCTCCCGATTGTCGATCTCGACTACGCCGGTGCTGGCCCGGTTGCCCTCGTGGTCCACCACAGCCGCCTCAACCGTGTAGCGCCCCGGCGCCAGGCTCACCGCGTGCTGGTACGTCATCAGTTCTACCTGCACCGCCGCCAGACTCTCGTCGGAGACCTCCGATGGCACGTCTTTGCTCACCCTATCCACAATCTGTCCCTGCGCGTCCTTCACCACCGCCAGCAACGAGGCGTGCAGCCGGTGTTTCTTCGCGGCCGCCTCGGGTGTCGCGGTCAGACTGGAGATGGGCATTTCAAACGCGATCGAGTACTGCGCCTTGCCGCCGTCGTCGCGGAAACGATACGCCCGCGAGCGAAACTCGAAAGCGCGCGGCCGGGGCTGTGTATCGAGCGCCTTGAATCCAGCCATTTCTTCCGCGGTCACGGGGCCCTCGCCAGTGTCTGGCACGGCGACATATCCGCGGCGGGTCTCTACCATCAAACCCCGCCGCGCCAGCTTCACTTCGATCTTGCGGAAGCGTCCGTCTTCCAGCTCCGAAACCGGCGGATAAGCGATCTCATAGTGCGTATCCACTTCCTCCATCACGTGCGCCAGAAGTTTGTCCGAATTGTTGGTATTGGCGATCACGAATCCGCCGGTACGCTCAGCCAATTCCCGCAAGGCCTCCTGACGGTTCGAGCTTGAGACGGTGAACTTGAGATAGTCGTCCTGGTGCGCCAGCTCCATTGTCAGAGCGGCGGCCGACACGGCGGGCGGGCCGTGCGTCGCGTTGGGCGTTGAGGCCGGCGCGCTGTTCAGTGCGATGCTCGCCGGGCCCTGTTGGCGGCTCAGGGACGCGGTGTAGTTCAGCATCGCGGACGCTGTCGCCATGGGATCGTGAGACGAGTCTTGCAACCCTGCCACATCCATCGCATAAAAGGTAACGCCGGCCTTAGAGGCGGAATTGATCATCAAATCCCAATACTCCAGCAGATCGGGGGGCTTCGTGATTCCTGTGCTGAGAAGCAGCACGGTCTTGTGAAAAGGCACCGGGCCAAGCTGCCGCACCAGGGTGAGCAGCGCGTGAATCTCGTCCAACGTGGAGTTCGCTGCAAAAAACATGTCTCCACGGGTGCCTAGGGGATCCGCCGCGCTGCCGGGGTCGCCTACCGTAACAGGGCCGGTCGCGGAAAAACCCAGCCCGTTTAACATCGCCCCGACTCCCTGATCGGCCGACGGAAGTTGGTTAACAGCCGCCAGCTCAACGGCCTTTATCAAACGCTCGCGATTATTCGAAAACGGAAAGACCAGCCGCAGCCCGCGAATATCCAGACTGAACACGCCAATGAACGTGTTTGGGCGCAGCTCCTGGTCCACAAACCTGCGCGCCGCGTTGAACGCCGTGGTTCGCGTATCTCCGTTCAAGTCGCTCAAGATGATGCATACCAGGTTCACCGTACGCAACGGATTGACCGGTGGCCGCGCCGTTCCCGGCCCGGGCGAAGTGCCCGCTGCCGCCTGTGCCTCCACAGCTTGCTTCTCGTCTTCGACACGCACTTCGCTGCCTGCGACCAGCCGGAACGACCGCACGTCCTGGCGCACGCCGTCTTCGTACACGGTAACCTCGCCGGGCTTCAGATTGGTAACCAGGTGGCCGTGCGCATCGCGCACCACCACGTCCAGCAGGACCTCACGGGCGGAACTGCGGAGTACGGTGTCCGGCGCCTGGGCGAAACCCGTGCCGATCAGCAGCGCCAAAGGCGCCAGCGAATACCTGGGCATATTCAATCCGACGTCCATCTGAAACCAAAGGGTACCGCAGCGCCGTTGGTTTCTTGCGGGGAAGCTGCCACAATGACCCTTATGCGCTATATCGCTCTTGCGTTATTCTTCGCGGCGAGCCTGCCCGCCGCCGATGCCGGCTGGTCCGCGTATGGCCGCGATGCCGGCGGCACTCGCTATTCGCCGCTCGATCAGGTGACCCGCGCCAATGTCGGCAAGCTGCAGGTCGCCTGGACGTACCACACGGGCGCTCTTCAGCCGGAGACTCGCCTAAATGGGAAGGCGGCCTTTGAAGCCACGCCCATTCTGGTCGACGGCGCGCTCTACTTCAGCACTCCCTTCAACCAGGTGATCGCGCTCGACCCGGCCACTGGCGCGGAAAAGTGGAAGTTCGATCCGCAGATCCCGCGCGATCACGATTACTCGGAAGTGACTTCGCGCGGCGTGGCCGCCTGGACGGATAAACACGGCGCCAAGGACGCGCCTTGCCATTTGCGCATATTCGAGGGCACCATCGACGCGCGCCTGCTGGCCATCGACGGCCAGACCGGCAAGCTGTGCGCGGACTTCGGCGAGGCCGGGCAGGTCGACCTGACGCAGGGTGTCGATTATCTGAAATTCTTTCGAGGGAACTACGAAGTCACATCGGCGCCCACCGTGGTGGGTGACGTGGTGATCACCGGCTCCTCCATCGGCGACAACGTGGCCGTGAACCTGGAGCGCGGCGTGGTGCGAGGTTATGACACGCGCTCGGGCAAGCTGCTCTGGACGTGGGACCCGATCCCCTGGGCCAATCAACAGAAGGTGCGCACCGGCGCGGCGAATGCATGGTCGACTCTCGCGGCCGACGAAAAGCGCGGCCTGGTATTCGTCCCCACAGGCAGCGCCAGCCCCGATTACTATGGCGGCGAGCGGCCGGGTGACAATCGCTGGGCCAATTCGGTGGTGGCCTTAAAAGCAGCCACCGGGGAATTGGTTTGGGGCTATCAGGTGGTGCACCACGACCTGTGGGACTTCGACGTAGCGTCCGAGCCCACGCTGATCGAATTCCGCGGCAAGCCTGCCGTCGCAGTGACCACCAAGATGGGAAACGTCTTCGTATTGGACCGCGAGACCGGCAAGCCGCTCATCACCGTGGAGGAGCGCGCCGTGCCCGCCAGCGACATACCCGGCGAGGACGCCGCGCCCAGCCAGCCGATCCCGGCGTGGAGCGCCATGGTTCCGCAGAAGCTCACCGCCGACGACATGTGGGGGCCAACGCCGGAGATGCGCAAATGGTGCCAGGAGAAGCTGGCAACCTATCGCAACGACGGCCCCTTTACGCCGCCCACCTTCAAGGGCACCATTGCGTTTCCGGGCAACATGGGCGGCGTGAACTGGGGCGGCGCCGCGTGGGACCCGGTGCGCAACATTCTGATCGCCAATACCAATCGCGTGGCGGCGGTGGCCAATCTGATTCCGCGTGCGGACCTGCCGGCCGCCCGGCGGAACGTCGAGGAAATGAAGTGGCGTGGCGAGTTCGCGCCGCAATTCGGAACGCCGTACGGGATGCATCGGGACTGGTTGATATCGCCGTCCGGCATGCCGTGCAACACGCCGCCCTGGGGTGCGCTGGTGGCGTTCGATTTGAAAACCGGCAAGCTGCGGTGGGAATCGCCGCTGGGCCGCATGGGCGAGGACTGGCCGGCTGGATCGATCAGTTTTGGCGGGCCCATGGCAACCGCTGGCGGGCTGATCTTCACCGCCGCGGCGCTCGATCCGCATCTGCATGCCTTTGACGCGGACACCGGCAAGGAAGTGTGGACCGTGGAACTGCCGGCCAGCGCGCAATCGACGCCCATGACGTACGCGTGGGAAGGTAAGCAGTACATCGTGATCTGCGCGGGCGGGCATGGCAAGATGAAGAGCAAGATGGGCGATGCGGTGGTGGCATTCCGGCCGGAGTAACTCTACAGCCGCGGCACAATCCTTATGG
This sequence comes from Bryobacterales bacterium, assembly GCA_963707465.1. Classification (GTDB taxonomy): domain Bacteria; phylum Acidobacteriota; class Terriglobia; order Bryobacterales; family Bryobacteraceae; genus Bog-159. The sequence goes on along the minus strand of CAVPQK010000024.1, from coordinate 1,099,336 downwards.
ATGTGGCTTTCACCACCGCGGTCACCAGTTCGCCCTCGCGCAGGCGCATCTCTTCCTCCGATTGCCGCGTCACAATGGCGGTCAGCCGGAAGCCGCAATCGAGCGCCACGCGCGCCACCGGACCTTCGGAGATCACCGAAACAATGCGCGCCGCCAGATGATTGCGCGCGCTCGAGGGATTACCCGCCGGGTTCCGCTCAATGGTGACGCTCTCCGCGCGAATGCAGGCAAACACGTCCGCGCCCGAATCGCCAATGTCCACAGCCACCAGGCACGCGTGTGCGATCTCGATCGAGACCAGGCCCGCGCCTCGCGAAACGACACGCGCTGGGCAGATGGTTTCAACGCCCACCGCCGCGGCCACCTCCGCATCCGCCGGGCAATCGAACACACTTTCCACCGCGCCGACCTGGCGCAGTTTGCCGTCGATCATGATGGCGATGGAATCGCCCAACGCCATCGCCTCGATGCGATCGTGCGTGACCACGATGGCGGGCATCTGCACCCCAGCCAGCAGTTGCCGCAAATCGGAGCGCATGCGCAGGCGCGCGGGCGCATCGAGCGCGGAGAGCGGCTCGTCGAGCAGCAGCAGACGGGGATGCGCCGCCAATGCGCGCGCCAGCGCCACGCGCTGCAGTTGGCCGGCCGAAAGTTGCCGCGGATAGCGGTCCCCGAATTCGTCCAGTTCGAAGCGCGCCAGCAGACCCGCCACAGCCCAGCCGTGCGCACCATAGGCGATGTTGGCGCCGACGGTGAGATGCGGGAAGATGGCGTAATCCTGCGAAACGTAGCCGGCACGGCGCTGCTGCGGCGGCAGGCGGATCCCGCGGGCTCCGTCGTACCAGACCTCATCGCCGCACCGGATCGACCCGGAGTCTGGCGTGTCGAGGCCAGCGATCATGCGCAGCACCGTGGTCTTCCCCGCCCCGGACGGTCCGAACAACACCATTACCGAATGCGCGTCCAAGGGCAATTGGAGCGCCGCGGTGATTTCGGGTCCACCGGCGTGGCGCTTGCGCACGTCGATATTTAGTTCATCGGCCATACCGCCCAGACCCTCCGCCGCAGTCCGTAGGTGGCCGCCAAAACCAGAAAGGAGACGCCCAGCAGCAGCAGCGAAGTATGCATCGCGGCGCGATAGTCGAGCGACTGCACGTCGTCGAAAATCGAGATGGATACCGTGCGCGTGATGCCCGCCAGATTGCCCCCCACCATCAGCACCACGCCGAATTCGCCCAGCGTGTGCGCGAAGCTGAGAATCATGCCGGTGACGATGCTGGGCACGGAGAGCGGCACGATCACGCGGAAGAAAGTCGCCGGGCGCGAAATACCCAGGCACCAGGAGGCTTCGATCAGCTTGCGGTCCACCGCCGCAAAGCCGGAGGCGAACGGCTGCACCGCGAACGGCAGGCTATAGAGCACCGAAGCCACCAGCAGCCCCTGGAACGAAAACGGCAGCATGCCGCCGGTGAGCGCCGCGTACCAGCGCCCCACCGGGCTGTGCGGGCCGATGGCCAGCAGGATATAGAACCCCAGCACAGTGGGCGGCAGCACCAGCGGCAACGCCACGACGGCCTCCACCAGGAATTTCCAGCGGCGCGGCGAAAAAGTCAGCCAATGCGCGGCGGGCAGCCCGATGGCCAGCAGGATGAGCGTGGTCCAGAACGATAGGCGCAGGCTCAGCCAGAGGGCTTGCCACTCCATTTAGTCTCCCGAGAATCCATAACGTTTCAGGATAGCGCGGCCTTCAGGCGCGAGCAGGAAGGCGCGGAAGGCCTGCGCGGCCTCCGGATTCCGGGTCCACTTTAAGATCGCCCCACCCTGCTGGATGCGCGGATAGGCCGTGCGCGGCACCTCCCAATAATGGCCCTGGCCGGAGGCGGCCGGCGCCACAGCGAGGGAAAGCGCCACGATTCCGACTTCCGCCGCGCCGCTCTGCGCCATTTGAAACGTTTGCGAAATGTTCTCGCCCATCACCAGCTTGCCCTTCACCGCATCGTATAGCCCAGTCGAGCGTAGGGCCGCCTCGGCCGCGCGTCCGTACGGCGCGTGCGCGGGATTGGCGATGGCGATGTGGCGCACGGCGGGCAGGCGCAATGCATCCATCCCCAGACGCTCGACGTCGACGCCCGTGGCGTTGCCGGTCCAGAGCACGATGCGCCCGTCGGCATAGCTGAACTCGCTCCCCGGCAGGATCAGTCCCTGCTGGGCCAGTTTTTGCGGATATTGCACGTCCGCCGAGAGGAACAGGTCGAAGGGAGCGTGATTCGTCAACTGGGCGTAGAACATGCCCGAGGAACCGTAAGCCGGCTCGATTTGCACGCCGGGATGCTGCTGGCGGAAGGCCTTGACCAGATCGTCGAGCGCGTATCGCAGGTCGGCCGCCGCCGCGATGCGCAAAGGCGCCGGGCGCGAGCCGCAAGATACGGTGAGTAAAGCAGTGAGAGCCAGGGCTAAGCGTGTAGAGGACACTGTCTCTTATAAATAACACGTCTGGGCCGTCCGGCTTCTTGTCTTATCCGCGTTTATCGGCGTTCATCTGCGGCCAATAAAGGTTTTTCGGCTGTGCTACCTTATCCAGGTGTCCCGCGCCTTTCTCATCGATACCGATACCGCCTCCGACGACGCGGTGGCCCTGATCATGGCCTTGCGCGCGCCGGATGTGGATGTGCACGCCATCACCATCGTGGCCGGCAACGTCCCGGTCGCGCAGGCGGCCCGCAACGCCCTCTATACCGCTGAACTGTGCGGCTCCGATGTCCCGGTATATCCCGGCGCGCAGCATCCGCTGCTCCGCGAGTACATGCACGCCGAATGGTTCCACGGCAAAGACGGCTTGGGCGACCACAACTATCCGGCGCCCCGCCGCGCGCCCGAGCCGGCGCACGCGGTGGATGCCATCATCGAAACGATTCGCGCCAATCCGGGCATCACCCTGGTCACGCTCGGTCCGTTGACCAACGTGGCGCTGGCGCTGGCCCGCGCGCCGGAGATCGCTGCCAACGTGGGCCGCGCGGTGGTGATGGGCGGCGCACCCTGCTGCGAGGGCAACGTCACTCCCGCGGCCGAGTACAACATCTGGGTAGATCCGGAAGCCGCCCGCATGGTGGCGCGCTCCGGCCTGCCCATCGAGCTGGTGGGCTGGCAGCTTTGCCGCGGCACGGCCGTGCTGGATTCCACCGATATCGCGCACGTCGTGAGCCTCGGCACGCCGCTGGCCCGTTTCGCCATCGAATGCAACAGCACCGCCATGGCGGCATATCAGGTGCAGACCGGCGAAATCGGCATTTCGCTGCCCGATCCGGTGGCGATGTCGATCGCGCTCGATCCTTCGATTTGTACATCGGCCACGGCGCACTATCTGGACGTCGAAACCGCGAGCGACCTGACTCGCGGCATGACGGTAATCGACCGCCTGGATATCGCCGGCAACGACCGCAACCGCGCCCTTTGGAAGCTGGCGCTGGACGGCGGCCGGAAGGCCCGCATCTGCTGGTCGATCGACGTGCCGCGCTGGAAGCAGACGCTCTACGCCGCGCTACGCTAAAGCCAGAGCCACGGTGGTCTCGCCATGCACACCGGCGGTCTCTTCCAATTCGCGCAACAGGGCCAACTCCAGGCCCTGCGGATCGAATTCCACTTCGCAGGCGGCGATTTCGGCTTCGCTGGCGCCTTCGAAGCACAACTCGCAAACCCCCAGGTCGCCGGATTCGCAGCGTACGGGCGGACCAAACGCGCGGCAGGTGATGGGGCGCGCCGCATACAAATCGCACGTCCCCGTTTCGGGATCGAGCGCGGCACAGGGTTCGCCATCCGCCATCGGCGACAGGCTGGCGACGGCGGCGCGCACACGTTGACCGACCCGGGCGGCCCGCTCCGGCTCGCGGATCTGCAGCTCGGCCAGCCCCCGCCGCAGCCGCGCCGCGTCAAGCTGCGTGATGGGGAATTCGCCCAGACAACACTGCGCACAGCCGGGACGGCAGAGCAGCCACGAACCGCTCCGGCGCGCCGCTTCCGCCAGCGCGGCATCTACAATTTGGATAAGAGCGTGGTCGGTCTGCTGAGAAGGATGGGCTGGCAGGTGAGGCTTCACTAAGCCGCGTTCCCGTCACGCCCGAAACAGCCGTTGTTCAATTTCCCCCAGCCTTTTTTCCAGCACCTCCACGCGGCCCGATAGCGAAGCATCGAGGTTGGACTGGTCTGCTTCGATCTTGCGCACCCGCAGCGTCATTCCGGCTGAATGGGTCGCGAAGCCGCGCAGCAATTCCGTCTGCATGTCCCGCATGGCCTCCAGGAGCTTGTCTTCCATCTTCAGGAGGTTGTCTTCCATCTTCTGGAACCGGACATCTATCGCGTCGAAACGCGCCTTAAGCTCTTCGTCCATCGGTTAGCTTTCCTCCTCGATGCGCCGCCAACCAACATTGAGAAATCTAAAGTGGCGGTTTAGAATTCTCACGTGATATGGATCACTGCACGATCCGTCGCTCGTTCCCGATGCGGTGTCAGCCGCTTGTCCAGCTCCGCGAATTTGCCAAGCAGTTCGGAATGGTTGGCCCTCGCCTCCGCGCGCAGCGTCTGCGCCGCTTGGTCCTTCCCGGCTCCTCCACACACCCAGCATACATGAATATAGCTGAGAGCGCGCCGCCCGGGTGGCTGGCGGCGTCAGCTTGAATACCGCGCCTAAACTTGCACGACAGCGGACAGGCCAGGAGGCCTGTCCTACTTATAGAATTGGAGAATGGAACAGACATTATCGGGAAAAGTTGCAATTGTTACAGGCGGCACGCGGGGGATCGGGCGGGCTATCGCGGAGCGGCTGCTGCGGGAAGGCGCGGCGGTTGCGGTTTGCAGCCGATTGCGGCAAAACGTGCAGACCTTCGTGAAGGATTTTCAGCCCATCGCGGACGGCCGGCTTCTGGCGGAAGCCGCCGACGTGTCGAAACTGGAAGACGTCGAGCGCTTTTTCGCCAGCGTGGATGCCCAGTTCGGCGGCGTGGATTTTCTGATCAATAACGCGGGCATCGGCATTTTCAAGAGCGTAGCGGATCTCACGCCGGACCAGTGGCGGCGCACCATCGACTTGAACCTCAGCGGGGTCTATTATTGCAGCCACGCAGCCCTGCCGCGCATGCAGAAGCGCGGAGCGGGATATATCGTCAACATCGGCAGCCTGGCGGGAAAGAATGCATTTGCAGGCGGCGCGGCTTACAATGCGTCCAAATTCGGACTGAACGGGTTCAGCGAGGCCATGATGCTGGATCACCGCTACGACAACGTGCGCGTCAGTTGCATCATGCCCGGCAGCGTGGATACGGACTTCGCCGCACGGTCCGGCGCCGCGGCTTGGAAGATACAACCGGAAGATATTGCCGATGTGGTCGCCATGCTGTTGCGGATGCCGCCGCGTACGTTGATTAGCCGAGTGGAAATAAGGCCTTCCAAACCACAGAAATAGAAGGAATACCGCGCGCCATAAAGTTGGCACGCGACGTGCTATTGGCACCTCCGTAAGGCACCTCACCGACGAGGGACGCCAGAGAAGAGGCAAAGCCAATGGGACGGATGAACAGACAACTTGACCCGACGCTTACGGGCACTGAAGCGGTGAAACTCGAAGGCGATTTACGCCGGCGGATTGTCGGGCAGAACGAGGCGATCGATCAGATCGTGAATATTTATCAGACGTTCCTGGCGGGCATGTCGAGCCCGGGGAGACCCATCGGCAATTTCCTCTTTCTGGGGCCGACCGGCTCGGGCAAGACGCGCATGGTGGAAGCTACGGCGGAGAGCCTGGTGGGAGACATGCGCGCTGTCATCAAGATAGACTGCGCGGAGTTCCAGCACAGCCACGAGATAGCGAAATTGATCGGTTCGCCTCCCGGATATTTAGGGCACCGCGAAACGCACCCGCTGTTGAGCCAGGAAGTGCTGCAGCAGCACTACACCGATAAGATCAAGCTGAGCTTCGTGCTGTTCGACGAGATCGAGAAAGCCAGCGATTCGCTGTGGAACCTGTTGCTGGGAATCCTGGACAAGGCCACCCTGACGCTGGGCGACAACCGCCGCGTCGACTTTTCGCAAGCCATGATTTTCATGACCAGCAACCTGGGCGCGGGCGAAATGAATTCGATCATGCGTCCCAACTTGGGATTCGCGGCATCCGAAATGGAACGCAGGTGTTCCGAGGGGGTGGTGGATGGGAGCCTGACCGACAAAATCGCGCGCGCCGGCGTGGAAGCCGCGCGGCGGAAGTTCACGCCGGAGTTCATGAACCGCATCGACAAGGTGGTGGTGTTCCGGCCGCTGGGCGAGCCGGAGTTGCGCAAGATCCTGGGCCTGGAGCTGAACATCCTGCAACACCGCATCTTCAATGCGGCGAGCGGCGCGCCCTTCGTGTTCTCGCTCACCGGGCCGGCCAAGGACTTTCTGCTGCGCGAGGGCACGGACATGAAGTATGGCGCACGGCACCTGAAGCGGGCCATCGACCGCAGCGTGGTGCATCCGTTGTCCAACCTGATCGCGACCCAGCAGGTGCGCAGTGGAGATCTCGTCCGGGTGGATTACGACGCCGAGCTGGAGACCATGACGTTCTTCAAGGAAGCCGAGGATATGCCGCCGTACGCCATGTTGCAGATGATGGAGCCGCCGGTGACGACGACGCTGGGGGCATTCGCCACCGGCGCGACCGCGGAACCGCCCCGGATCGCAGCCGCCAAGTCGTCGCGCCGCTGACGGCCCGACTCTGCCCATATTTTGTGGGGCGGACCCCTGGTCCGCGCGGGTCCCCTGGACCCGCCATTTGCTTTGAAAAACCGCGTATTCGCCCGCTGCGGCAGGCCCACGAGGCGTCGGCCGCGGTCCAGGGGGACCGCCCCACACAGTCCCGCCCCACAATGCTACAATTCGGCTGCTAATGCCTATTCCAGCCGAACGACGCGACTTGCGTCTGATGAGCGCGATGTTCAGCACCATCGCGCCGCGTTATGACTTCATCACGCGCATTTTCTCCTATGGTATGGACCGGCGCTGGAAACGGCGCGGTGTCGAGATGGCGGCGTTGCCGCCGGGGGCGCGGGTCCTCGATCTGGCCTCGGGCACGGGCGACTTCTCGCAGCTGGTGGCGGAGCGCTGCCCGCAAGCCAAATCCATAGCGGTGGATCTCACCGAGCGAATGCTGCGCCTGGCCCACGAGCGCGGCATCCGCGACGCGGTGTGCGCCGATGCGACCGTTCTTCCCTTCCCCGAGCACACCTTCGACTGTGTGTTCATCGGCTACGGCCTGCGCAATTTTCCGGATTTGAATGCGGCGCTGCGGGAGATCGGGCGCGTCACCCGGCCGGGGGGCCTGCTGGTGACGCTGGACTTTTTCCTGCCGGCGAATCCGGTGCTGCGCCAATTATATGTCGGCTATCTGTATGCGCAGGGCGGGTTCTGGGGACTGCTCCTGCATGGCCGCCCCCGCATCTACACCTACATTCCGGATTCGCTGCGCTCGTTCGTCTCCATCCAGGATTTCGCCATCCGGTTGCGCAGCTTTGGGTACGCTTCGGTTAAAGCGCACGGGTTCATCTTCGGCGGAATCGGGCTGCACTGGGCTCAGCGGGAGACTCCCGTGCCGGTGGCCGCGCCTTAGAGCAGGCAACCGTTTCCACCGTGTCGACCTGTCGCCGGTAGTGTACAGATTTTAAACAATCAGACACAGTACCGTTTGTCCCTCCAGGCGTAACGCATCCGCTGCGTGCGCGTCTGGTGAGAAAAGAGCCGCAATCTGGCACTACTGTACCAGCCGGTTGGGCCAAGGGGGCAAACGGTCGCATGGGTAGCCGCTTGGAATGTAACCTTCGATATAGTACTTGCATCGAATTAGACAGTTTTGCAATTTGGAAAGCGAATTGCTACAGTGGTTTCCCGTATGAGGCGTTTTTCAGAACGAACGCCCGTATTTGAGCCGAACAGGCTGAGATTTTTTGAAACTTTTGGACTGAAATTTCGTCTATTCTCTGTCGGGCAAACGAACCCGGCAGGATAGAACGAAAAAAGATAGGAGAGAGATCATGAACAGAACCGAGCTCGAAAAATACAAAGCGATCCTGCTAGCTAAGCAAGCCGAACTGTCGGGTGGGCTGCGGAATCGCGACGAGATCCTGATCGAGAAGACCCCGGATGCCTTGGATGAGGTGCAACTTGCTGGAGAGAGGGAACTTGCGATTCGCAACCTGGATCGCGAGGCCAGCCTCCTGCGCAACGTACGGTCCGCGCTATTTCGTATCAACGAAGGCAGTTACGGCGTTTGCGTGCACTGCGAGGAAGATATCAAACCCAAGCGCCTGGACGCGGTACCGTGGGCCGCTTTCTGCATCCACTGTCAGGAAGCCGTGGACCGCAATGAGTTCGCCGCCGCTGAGTCGAGCGACGATCTGCTAAGGGCAGCCTAATCGCGGCATTCAGCCGGGGCGCGGGAGCAATCTCGCGCCCTTCGTGCGTCAGGATGTGCGATGGTGCGCCAAAAGCTGCGCGAAGCCGCGCATAGCGGTGATCTAAATCGGCTTGCCGTCGGCATCCAGGAACTTCAGCTCACCGAGATTCAGTTCCCGCACACCGGCTTCGATTTTGGCGCGGTCCCCCACCACCACCCAAATCAGGTGATCGGGCCGCACGATGCGCTTGGCGATCGCCTGGATGTCGGAAATCTGGAGCGCCCGCACGCGCCCGGCATATTTATCGTAATAGTCGTCCGGTAGACCGTATTCCACCAGTGCTTCGATGGAATTCGCCACTTCGGCCATGGTTTCCCGCGACCCTGGCAGGCGCAGCGTCTCGTTGGCTTGTACCTTGGCCAGTTCCTCCGGCGTGGGCGGTCTGTCGCCCAGGATGCCGCGCAACTCCTTATTAATCTCCGCCAGCGATTCCTTGGTCTTGTCCGTCTGGACCGGCGCGATGACCACGAATGGCCGCTGCCCGCGCGCACCCATCAGGCGGCTGGAGGCGCCATAGGACCAGTGCTTGTCCTCCCGCAGATTCATATTGATGCGCGCTCCAAAGTTGCCCCCCAGGATGTCGTTCATGGCCTCGATGGCAATCTCGTCGGGGTTGTTGCGCGGCGGCGCGATCTCCCCCGCGAGAATCACGGACTGGATCGCACCAGGCCGGTCCAGAAGGTAAACCACCGGCTTCGGCCGGTCCTCAACCGTACCGATATTCTTCGCCGGCACATCGCCCTGCTTCCATCCGTCGAGCAGTTTTTCCAGTTTCGGCGTCAACTCGCCGACAGTGGTGTCGCCGGTCACGATCAGGGTCGCATGGTTGGGTTTGAACCAGGTCTGGTGGAATTTCACCAGGTCCTCGCGCGTGAGTTTCGCCACGCCGGCCTCGGTCCCGTTACCCGTCAGCGGATTGCCATAAGCATGCTGGGTGCCGTACAGCAGGCCCGGAAAGACGCGCATTCCCATGGCTTGGGGAGTGACTTTCTCGCGCTGGATAGCGGAAATCTGCTGCTTCTGCTGCCGGCGGAAGTCCCCATCCGGAAACGATGGATTGAGGATTACATCGGCATACAGTTCGAGCGATGGGTCCAGGTTGCTCTTCAAGGCGGATAGCGAAACGGTGGATACATCCAAGCTGGAACTGGCGCGCAACTGGGCACCCAGCATCGCGGCTTCCTCGCTGATCTGCAACGCCGAGCGCGTCGCGGTTCCGCCATCCAGCAAAGCCGCGGTCAGGCTGGCGGTGCCGGGCGAAGCAAACTGATCGGCGGCATAGCCGGCGTCGAGTTGGAGCCGGAAATCCACCACGGGAATTTCATGGCGTTGGGCCAAGACCACCTTCAAACCGTTCGATAGCGTGGCGCGTTCCAGCTTCGGCAGCTTCAGCTCCGGCGGCGCGCCTGTCTCCGGCATCTTCGAGCGGTCCGCGCTAACGGACGCGGTCTTGTAGCCTGGATACGGATGCACTTCCAGAATGTAGACGCCGTCCGCGAGCCACCTTCGCGCGGCGGACTTCAAATCCTGCACCGAAGCGTCCTGCACGCGTTGCAATTGCGTCTTATAAAAGCCGGGGTCTCCCATGAACGCCTGGCCGCGCGCCAGCACGTCGGAGGTGCCGCCGAAGCCGCCGATGCGGTCCGCGCCCCGAATGAAACCGGCAGAGTACTCGGTTTTGACGCGCTGCAGCTCCCGCGGCTCCGGACCGCCTTCGAGGAAGCGCGCCAGTTCCTCGTCCACTTCTTTCTCGACCTTGGAAAGCTCTTGCCCCCTGCGCGCCGTGGCCGTAATGATGAACTGGCTGCCGATCTCGTTCTCATCCACGGTGGCCCGCACATCGGTCGCGATCTGGTCGTCGTAAACCAGCCGTTTATACAGGCGCGACACCCGGCCCTGCGACAGGCAGCGGCTTACCAGCGTCAGATAATCGGCGTCGGCCGTGCCATATTGCGGAACGTTCCAGATTTTGTAGAGGCGGGCTTGCGGTACGCGATCTTGCACGGTCCCGCGATGGGTGCCGGACATCTTGGCGATCCAGGCTTCCTGTTTGCCGATGGGCGGCCCGGCGGGGATGTCGCCGAAATACTTCTCGACCTTCTCTTTCGCCGTCGTGACATCGATGTCGCCCGCCAAAGACAGCACGGCATTCGATGGGCCGTAGTAAGTCCGGAACCAATCCTTCACGTCGGACAGCGAGGCGGCGTTGAGGTCCTCCATGGAGCCAATCACCGTCCAGGAGTAAGGATGGCCGGCCGGATACGTGTTCTCGGTGATGAGTTGCTCGGTCACGCCGTAGGGCTGGTTTTCACCCTGCCGCTTTTCGTTCTGGACCACTCCGCGCTGCCGATCCACGGTCTTCTGATCGAACGATCCGAGCAGATGGCCCATGCGGTCGGACTCCAGCCATAGCGTGTAATCGAGCGCGGAGGTGGGGACGTCCTCGAAATAGTTGGTGCGGTCGTTATTGGTGGTGCCGTTCATGCCGGTGGCGCCGATGCGCTCCATGGCATCGTCGAAGCTGGTGTGCAGGTTCTCGCTGCCCAGGAACATCAGGTGCTCGAACAGGTGCGCGAAGCCGGTTTTGCCGGGCTTCTCGTTCTTGGATCCCACGTGATACCAGACATTGATGGCCACGATGGGAGCCTTGTGGTCTTCGTGGACGATGACCGTGAGCCCGTTGCCCAGCACGAATTTCTGAAAAGGAATGTCGATGCCGGCGGTTTGCCCAAAGGCGGCCGCGCCCAGCAGCAACGATGCCAGAAGCGTCTTAAACATATCGATTGTTTTACCATGCCTCTCATAGCTCGGAGGGCGGGCAATTCTGCCCGCAGCCGGCTTTCGGCCGCCTGGAAAGGCGGCTGCGGCCAAGATTGGCCGCCCTCCAATTTCAATACCCTGCGTCACGCATCCCGCGCCGCATTTGACATTCGACCCTCGCGCCCTGTAATCTAAATAGTTTGAACCGACGAAGTGGAGACGTGTGTCAATGAGTACCGAGTTCCCCTCCAAGAACGGGATTGTTCGCCAGTGGCATGTGCTGGACGCCAACGATGCAGTTCTCGGCAAACTAGCCAGCAAAGCCGCCATGCTCCTGATGGGCAAGCATAAGGCGACGTTCACCCCGTTTCTGGATACAGGCGATCACGTAGTGGTGGTCAACGCCGCCAAAGTGCGGCTTACGGGCCGGAAAGACGATAACAAGGTTTACCGGCATTTCACCGGATATCCGGGCGGGCTGGTGGAAACCAGCGCGCGGCGCGTGCGCGCCACGCGGCCCGCGCGCATGGTGGAAGAAGCCATTCAGGGCATGCTGCCCAAGACCAAACTCGGCAAGCAGATGTACCGCAAGCTGAAGGTCTACGCGGGTGAAAAGCATCCGCATGCGGCGCAGAAACCAACTGCCCTGGCTCTCAAATAGCGAAAGGTTTATTAGTGGCAGCTAGCATCGTTCAATATATTGGTACGGGGCGCCGTAAGGAATCGGTGGCCCGTGTGATTCTTCGGCCCGGCAAAGGGGATTTCACCATCAACGGAAGGCCCTTCGAGAACTACTTCCCCACCGAAGCCGCCCGCGCCTCCGTGCGCCAGCCCTTGCTGGCCACCGAGACAGCCGACAAGTTCGACATCCTGATGCGTATCGACGGTGGAGGTATTTCCGGCCAGGCCGGCGCCGCCCGTCATGGAATCGCCCGCGCGTTGTGCGAGTTCAACGTGGAGCTGCGATCCCGCCTCAAGAAGCTCGGCTTTCTGACCCGCGATCCGCGCCAGCACGAACGCAAGAAGTACGGCCAAAAAGGTGCGCGCAAGCGGTTCCAGTTCTCCAAACGGTAATGTATTCAGATTGTAGTTGGTGTGCCCGGGTTCCGTGCGCAAATCTCGCTTTGGATCGCGCGCGTGGCTGGGGCACGGATAAATTCAGGAGGTAGTCTACGCCCGCAATATCGATGAAGGAATTGCTCGAAGCCGGTGTTCACTTCGGGCACCAGACCAAGCGCTGGAATCCGAAGATGAAGGAATACATCTTCGGCGAACGCAACGGAATTTACATAATCGACCTGCAAAAGACCTTGAAGCTTTTCAAGGATGCCGCCCGCTTCGTGGGCGAAATGGCCTCCCAGGGCAAGAACGTGCTGTTCGTGGGAACCAAGCGGCAAGCCCAGGAAGCCATCGCCGAGGAAGCCCGCCGCTGCCAGATGTTTTTCGTGAATCAGCGCTGGCTGGGCGGATTGCTCACCAACATGGCCACGGTTCAGAAGTCCATTAAACGGCTGAAAGAACTGGAAGCCATGGCCAACGTGGAAGGCGGTTACGCGGGCCGGCCCAAGAAGGAAGTCATCCGCCTGGAGCGCGAACGCAAGCATCTGGATTCGAACCTGTCCGGCATCAAAGACATGCCTGGTCTGCCGGATCTGCTGTTTGTGATCGATTCCAATAAGGAAGGCATCGCGGTGAAGGAAGCCCGCCGTTTGGGCATTCCGGTCGTAGCCATCGTGGATACCAACTGCGATCCCGACGAAGTGGATTACGTCATTCCGGGCAACGACGACGCGTTGCGCGCCATTCGCCTGTTCGCCAGCAAGATTGCGGACTCGGTGGTGGAAGGCCGCGCCCTCGCCAGCGAGCAGGAGTTCACCTCCGAGAAGCTGGTGACCGATGAAACACCGCTCGAAGAAGTGCCCGAATACACCGAATACGTGGATCCCAAATACGCCGAGAAGATCATGGCGGAGTCTCTGATGGAAGACGAACCGCTGCCGGTCTCGACGCGTAAGGGCCCCGCCTCGGAAACCGCCGAACCGTTGGTTGAAGCGGTTGTAACCGAAAGCGGACACTAAAAACTTAACCACAGATGGACACAGATAAACACAGATAAGAATGTTCTGGTTTTCATCTGTGTTTATCCGTGTCCATCTGTGGTTCCATTTCTTTCTTTTAGGTTGAATCAATTATGGCGGACATCCCCGCGCAACTCGTAAAGCAACTCCGTGACCGCACCGGCGCCGGCATGATGGAATGCAAGAGCGCCCTGGTGGAGGCCAACGGCGACATCGGCAATGCGGAGGTCATCCTGCGGAAGCGTGGCATCGCGTCCGCCGGCAAGAAGTCCGCGCGCGTCACCAAACAGGGCTTGATCGGCAGCTACATCCATTCCGGCGGCCAGCTTGGCGTGCTCGTGGAAGTGAACTGCGAATCCGATTTCGTGGCGCGCACCGCCGATTTCCAGGAACTGGTGCACGACGTGGCCATGCACATCGCCGCCGCCGACCCCAAGTTCATCCGCAAGGAGGATGTGCCCGCCGAGGCGCTGGAGAAGGAGCGCGACATCCAGCGCGGCCGCGACGACTTGAAGGGCAAGCCCGCCAACGTGATCGACCGCATCGTCGAAGGGCGCTTGACGAAATATTACGAAGAAATTTGCCTGCTGGAACAGCCTTTTGTCAGGGAAGCCAGTCTCACCGTCGGCCAGTTGATCAAGACCAAGATCGCCAAGCTCGGTGAGAATATCGGCGTTTCCCGATTTATCCGGTACAAGGTGGGCGACATCGCTGCAATTGAAGCCGGCGCCGAAGGGCCGCCTGAACCCAGTGGCGCAGTATAAGCGCATCCTGCTCAAGCTTTCGGGCGAAGCGCTGGCCGGAGGCGCCGCTTTCGGCATCAACGCCACGCGTGTCAAGGAACTGGCCGTCGAAGTGGCCGCCGTCGCCGCGGCCGGCGTGCAAGTCGGACTGGTGGTGGGCGGCGGCAACATCTTCCGCGGCATCAAGGCAGCCGCCCAACATATGGATCGCGTCACCGCCGACCAGATGGGCATGCTGGCCACTGTCATCAATTCCCTGTCTCTGCAGGACGCCCTGGAACAAATCGGCGTGCACACCCGCGTGATGAGCGCCATCGAAATGCACGAAGTGGCCGAACCCTACATCCGCCGCCGCGCCATGCGCCATCTGGAAAAGGGGCGCGTCTGCGTCTTTGCCGGCGGCACCTCTAATCCCTATTTCTCCACCGACACCGCCGCGACTCTGCGCGCGCTCGAAATCCGCGCACAGGTGATCGCCAAGGCCACCCGCGTGGATGGCGTCTACGATAAGGACCCCTTGCAGTTCCCCGACGCGGTGATGTACCGTGAAGTTTCGTACCTGGAAGTCCTGTCCAAGTCGCTGGCCGTCATGGACGCCACTTCCATCGCCATGTGCCGCGACAACCAACTTCCGATTCTTGTTTTCAATTTGAACACGAGCGGCAATATAATGCGTATGTCGATGGGCGAGCCTGTCGGAACGCTCATTCACTAGGCCACTTATGAAAACCGAACATACCGCCGCCCCCGCCGGGCCGGCTTTTCAGTCGATTAAAGATGTCGAGAACCATGTCAAAACGCGCATGGAGAAGGCCATCGGCGACCTCCAGCACGAAGCCGCCACTATTCGCACCGGCCGCGCTTCCCTCAGCCTGCTCGATCACATCCGGGTGGACTATTACGGAACGCCCTCGCCGCTCAACCAGGTGGCGAACCTGCACGTGCCCGAGCCCAGCCTGATCACCATCACGCCCTGGGACGCTTCGCAAATCGGCCCGATCGAGAAAGCCATCCGGGTCTCCGACCTGGGCCTGAATCCGGCCAACGACGGCAAGATGATCCGGCTGCCCATCCCGCCGCTGACCGAGGAGCGCCGCAAGGAATTCGTCAAGCGCCTGCACGGCGTGGCCGAGCACCATCGCGTCTCGGTGCGCAACATCCGGCGCGACGGCAACGAGGCCGTCAAGGCGCTCCTCAAGGATAAGAAGATCACCGAGGATGAGGACAAGCGCGCCCACGACGAGATCCAGAAGCTGACCAATGGCTACATGGACAAGATCGACCAGGCCGCCCGCACTAAGGAAAAGGAAATCCTCGAAATCAAGTGACGTGGCGCAGGCACTCCTGCCTGCTGCGACCGCACTCCTGCGGTCGCCTGGCGCCAGGTTTCTGGCTTACGCATGATTCCGGATTACTTGATGTCCAGCCTCTCCTTGATACGCGCCACGTCCAGACAATATCCGACCAGCATGTGTTCGATGTGATCGAGTTTGGATTCCACGTTCGTGAAACGTGCATCCTGGCCCGCGATGCGAGAATTCATGTCATCGAACCGCTTGTTGTTGCTCAGGATCGCGACGACCGCGACTAGGGCCGTGGCGCTGGCGCTCACGATGGCGGTGGTAAGGTTGGCGTCCATTTGTTTCCTCGTACACGCCTGTGTCGCTGGGGAGCGGATCGCGACTCATTGCCTCGATCTGGACCTATTGTCCCATAATGCTGGATTAATTGTCGCGAACTATCTTCGGCCTGTCTTGTTGTACACAGACCGGTTTAGCTGGTTCTTGGTGCCCTGCTTTAATGTGCCGCGCATGGCGCGCCGCCCGAATTGCAAACAGGGAAATCCCCGAAATCAGATAGCCGGACAGCCCGCGACGCCTTTCAACGCCAACAAGGCGATTCAGCAGGCGGAATCGGATGACAGCATCACCCGTCCGGGCTCCCCGCAATGCGTCTGCGTAGGCGCGGCGATCCAGACTCAGATAAGTGACAGCAGCAAGGCGGGATACTGGGGGTCTTGGCTGCTCGGCCAAACTAGGCTACCGCCGCTCACCGACCGCACTCTTGCAGTCGTTTGGCGCCAGACTTCCGGCGCCAGAGAACTTCGCGAAGGGGCCACCCGTTGCGCGTGCCGACGTCCTCGTCCAGTACTACTACTTTCTGTTCCGCCACCAAAATCGCCGCAGGGCCGCGCGGGTTCCGGTACACTGGCTGAAGCTAGAAGAATCGCGTCAAGGAGCCTCAGTTCATGCGCTTGATCTACCCAGCGGTATGTTTTTCAGTCCTCGCGTGCGCCCTGGCGCCGTCGCTCTCATTTGCAGCCACGCCAACCACCCTTTACACATTTGGCCCCGCCCCGGACGGCTGGGATCCGGAAGGCCCCCTGGCGATCGGCAAGAACGGAACCCTTTACGGCACAACCGAATACGGCGGCGCATATGGGTACGAGGAGCCACCCTCCCTCGGTATTGGCTACGGGACGGTGTTCTCCCTGGTCCCGCCCGGTCCCTCCGGGGGCGCCTGGACCAAGACCACAATATGGAACTTCGGTGGCACGCCAACCGACGGCGAATACCCAGTCTGAGGCTTGGTGATCGGCCCAAATGGAACGCTGTACGGAGTCACTGCGGGTGGCGGCCTTGTAGGCCCCGGAACAGTCTTTTCACTCTGCCCCCCTACGTCGGCTGGCGGCGCGTGGACCGAAGCCATTCTTTACAGTTTTCTTGAAAACGGAGGTGAGCCGTCTGGGGCACTGCTTATGGGCCCTGGGGGTGCCCTATACGGCACGACCCTAGCCGGCAGCAGTTCGCCGATTTCTGCGCCGAACATCCCGACCTGTTCTTCGAAATGACAGCCGAGGGAGAAATAATCGTTATGCCGCCCAATTTTTCCCTGACTGGCATTCGGAATGGCGGGATTACCGGCCAACTCAACCGCTGGGCCGCGAAGGATCGGCGGGGCACCGTCGGGGATTCTTCCACCGGCTTCGTGCTTCCCAATGGCGCCAGGCGTTCGCCGGACGCCTCATGGACCGCTCAGGAAGAAATCGACAAGCTCCCGCGTGAAAGCCTGGAAGGCTACTGGCATCTGTGCCCCGCCTTTGTCATCGAGCTTCGCTCCCAGTCCGACCGGCTGCCGGCTCTGCGAGCACATCTGGGAACAAAGATGCGGGAATACGCGGCCAACGGAGCGCAACTGGGATGGCTGATCGATCCGGAGTCCCGCACCGTGGAGGTGTACCGGCCCGACCGCGAGCCCGAATTGCTGACCGGCCTTGACTCCGTATCTGGCGAGGGCCCAGTGGCAGGATTCGCGCTTGATCTGACCCGCGGTGGAACCCACTCGCGGATCTTGGAACGGTCACGCGTTGAGAATCCTCGAAATCAAGTAGTTGCACTCCGGGCATCCGCCCGGCGCCTGGCCAGCAGCAGGCCAATCCAGCAGCTCACCGGCCAGGTGAGCAGCCAGGATAGCCAATACCAGTGCGGCCAGCCCTTGCTCCAGTTGGGAATGATCGCGCCGATGCCCATCAGTTCCCCCACGATGAAGAACCAGAGCACATGCCGCCCGGCGCGGCCCGGAGCAAAGCGGGCGCAGATCCATGCGCAGAGGATCGAGATAACCACGAAGAAGGCCGTGCTGGCCATCAGAGCGCCGTCGGAGGGAACGCGGCCCTTTTCGAAGTCGCCCGGGAAGAGGCGCGACAGCAACGGGTCCGTTGCCAGCACCAGCACAACCGAAAGCAAATAACTGCCCGCTACAACGGCGATAGATTTGAGCATCCGTGGCCACTCCATCCAGAGAATGGTAGAGCGTGAGAACCCTGTCATTATACTTCGATTTGCGCTTTTCAAGGCCGCTGCGTGCTATCTGCGTTCATCTGTGTTCATCTGCGGCCCATATCGGGTTATAATCCCCCTTCGATCTCAAATCCGAAGGAGACCCCTACGATGTCATCCGAAATTGCCCCGCGCCGCGGATTCCTGCGACGGCTGGCCGGTTTGGCGGGACTGTCGGCCGCGGCGTCGTCCGCGAGCGCGCAAACAGGCCAGAGCGCGGCCGGCGATTACCCATTCCTGCCGCACTACGCGCGCGCCCAGAATTACCGTTCGCTGAAGCAATCCAGTTTCGACCGCACCGGCGGCAATGCCGACTCCTGGCCGATCCAGCCGGGCGCCACGCGCGAGCTCTTCGCCTCCGAGGGGCCGGGCGTGATCACGCATATCTGGTTCACCATCGCCGCGCAAAGCTCCAATCACCTGAAGGAAATCGTGCTCCGCATTTACTGGGATGGCCAGGCCAAACCCAGCGTGGAAGTGCCGGTGGGCGATTTCTTCGGCCTGAACCTGGGGCAATATTTCGTCTATCAGTCCGCGTTCCTGAATTGTTCCTCGGTGAAGGCGTTGAACTGCTACTTCGCCATGCCTTTCCGGAAGTCGGCGCGCATCACCGCGACCAACGAAAGCGCGCGCAGCGTAGGGGCGTTCTATTCCAATATCGACTACCAGATCGTGCCCGCGCTGCCGGACGAGGTGCTCTACTTCCACGCGCAGTACCGCCAGGGGACGCCGAATAAGCCCACCACCAACGATTGGCGGTCGAACGGCGACGCCGACAAGCTGAAGAATCTGGACGGGAAGCAGAACTACGTTTTTGCCGAAACCCGCGGGCGCGGCCACTTGATGGGTGTCACGCTGGGCGTGCTGCAGAATCAGGACGAATGGATGGGTGAAGGCGACGAAATGGTGTTCGTGGACGATGAAAACCACCCCGTCATTACGGGCACCGGGACGGAAGACTATTTCAACGGCGCGTGGGATTTCGGGGGCCGCGACAACGCCGTGCCTTTCGCGCATCTCTACAACGGGGCGCCGCTCATCGTGGAACCGGAACGCGCCGGGGGACGGTATTGCCTGTACCGCTGGCACGCCGACAATCCGATCACGTTCACGAAGTACTTGAAATACACGATCGAGCACGGCCACGCCAACCACCGCGCCGATAATTACTTTTCCGTGGCTTATTGGTACCAGGCGGGAGCCTACACCGGCTTCCCCGCCCTGCCGCCCGCGGAAAGCCGCATTCCCAGGCTGAAAGCCGTTCCAGGCCCAGGCACCGCGCAGCCCGCGTGACGGACGACCGGCGGGACGGTCCGCTCAGCGGCCATATTCTGTCACCGTGGCTTCTGGAACGGTGGCGTTGCCGCGATCCAGCAGCGGCGCGTTTTCTTGCCTGAGGTTCTTCCCCAGAAACTCACGCACATATTTCTCGATCAGCTCGTGATTATGCAGCACCACGGCAGTCTCGGGGAATCCGTCCTTTCCGGCAAAAAGCAGGGGATAGTCGCTAAAGCTCGGGTGCGCGATCCCCGGTGATTTCAGCACAACGTCGTAGCTACCGGGGCGAAGAGTTTGCAACTGCTCTTCCTTCTTCTTAAAATACGCGGCATGCTCCGCGGGCGTCCCGAACATTTGCGATTCGGGATGGTCGGCTTCCAGGAAGAGCAGCGGTTGTTTCAGAGTTGCGCCATCGGGATACTCGGGAAGCGCACCCACTGGAACCATGCCGCCATCCAGATCGACGCATGCCTTGAAGCGCCGGTCGAGCTGGCAGGCGCGCGCCGCGAATTCAGCGCCGGCCGAGTGACCCATCGCCGCAACATTGTTCAGGTCCAGCCGCCCGGCGAGCAGAAACTCTTTGGCATTTCCGTTTGCCTCCGTCAGGCGATCGAGCACAAAGCGAACATCCGCCGCTCCCACGCTGATCAAATCCATGGTGCGTGCCGCCGGCGGAGAGTCTTTGTGCCGCGGGGCAACTCTTCCGTCCGGGAACCACACGGCTATAGCCGTGTAAGTATGTTCGATGGATGCAACCACATATCCACGGCTCACCAGATCCTCGATCAGACAGGTGTAGTTGAAACCCGTGCCGCCCAGTCCATGGGAGAAGATGACCACGGGCAAGCGCCGCGGACTGCTCAATACTGGCGCCCGCTCCACGGCATGCGAGTAGATCGCCCCTGAAATCATGGCCGCCCAGTTCCGGCCAAACTCACGGCTCATCCGGCTCTGAATCTCAGGGAGCGCATCCATGCGCTGCGCGCCTGGCAGATACGCGCCCTTCGCATCCGCCGGCTTTTGCGCGGCCGGATACCAGAAGTAGACCATCAGTTCGCGATGCGCTTTCGGGTCGCTCGAATACGGGTCCGGGCGCGATGCATCCACCCAGTCATAA
Source organism: Bryobacterales bacterium (assembly GCA_963707465.1). Taxonomy (GTDB): domain Bacteria; phylum Acidobacteriota; class Terriglobia; order Bryobacterales; family Bryobacteraceae; genus Bog-159. Next base: position 1,079,044 of record CAVPQK010000024.1, on the reverse strand, counting down.
CCCACCCGTCCAATGCCATATGGGCCGGAAGGAACCGGTATTTTGGGCAAGGCATCCGCGGGCGGCGTGCTTTGCGCGAAGGCCGCACAGCCCCACGCAATCAGGCCAATAATAGCAGCGGCCCGCTTCATCGCGCGGGATGGCCGAGGCCCAGACCGCCGGGCCGGAAGGCGGTCACGGTGACGAACAACGAACCGGCCAGCAGCGCGCCATCGCGCACCAGCGTGACCCAGGAGAGGCGGTCGCCGGGTCCGAAGCAGCCGCAATCGATCTGCATGCCCTTTATCATGGCCCGGACCATCATGACGAAAAACACGACCAACAGCAGCGATGCCACGGGCGTCGAAAGACGGCGCCATAGGCCTGTGATGAGTACCACACCCAGCAGCAGCTCGAACCAGGGCAGAGCGCGGGCCACCATTTCCACGGCCCAATCCGGCAGAACCTGGTAAGAGTCGATGGCCATGGCGAACATGGCCCAGGGTTCGCGCAGCTTCATCCAGGCGGCGACCACGAAGACGGCGCCCAATGCGATGCGCAGGATCAATGCCAGGATGCCGGCGGGCGACTTGCTACTTAAGAAGGTCATCGAGCGTGGCCTTGATCCATCTGTAATTGAACAGACCTTGCCCCACCAACGGATACCGTTTCGATTTGTAAGTCACCATCACGGTAGGTGTACCTTGCACCCCGAGCGCGGCGCCCTCGGCCAAGTCGCCGTCGATGGGCTTCTGCACGGCTGGGCTTTTGATCAGCGCCGGAATCTTCTTTTGCTCCGCGGGGGTAAGCACAGTGGCGAGGGTTTGGTCGAGCTTACCGTCCTGCGACCACGCGGTCTGGGTGGCAAACAAGAGGTCGGCGGCCTGCTCGTACTTGCCTAACTGCGCGCAGGCGCAGACCAACTCGGCGGCCTTGCGGCCGTAGGGGTGCATTTGCAGCGGAAAGTAGCGATACACCAGGTAGGCTTTACCGGGAGTCACGTAATCCTTAACCAGTTGCGGCAAGTCTTCGTCGTGAAACCGCTTGCAGCCGGGACACTGGAAGTCGCTGAAGACTTCGATCAGGACCGGGGCCTGCGGATCTCCAATTGCGTTGCCGTGAATCGTATCGGGAGGGGCCGCCAAAGCGGGCAGCAATGCCGCGAACGCCGCTATCCAAAGCTTCATAAGGGCATTGTACCGAAAAAACCGAAGACACAACGGGAACCACAGATGGACACAGATGCACACAGATAAAACGCGACCCGCGGCTGTGCTTATTTGTGTTTATCTGTGTTCATCCGTGGTTATTCCACGTCGTCGTGAAACCGCTTGCAGCCGGGACACTGGAAGTCGCTGAAGACTTCGATCAGGACCGGGCCTGCGGATCTCCAATTGCGTTGCCGTGAATCGTATCGGGAGGGGCCGCCAAAGCGGGCAGCAATGCCGCGAACGCCGCTATCCAAAGCTTCATAAGGGCATTGTACCGAAAAAACCGAAGACACAACGGGAACCACAGATGGACACAGATGCACACAGATAAAACGCGACCCGCGGCTGTGCTTATCTGTGTTTATCTGTGTTCATCCGTGGTTATTCCACGTCGAAATCCGCCGCGCGCGTCTTCGAACCGTTAAACGAGTCGATAGCCTTCACTTCCACGCGATAGGCCCCTGGAGTAAGCTTATCCACGGGTAATTTGAGTCCGATCGGAACCACCGCATTTCCAGCGCGTATCGAGTTGCTTACGGCGCCCATCCCGGAATCGACCTTCACTTCCTGCGTCTTGCGATCCACCACGCGCAGCTGAATTCCCATGATGGGCGGCGTCTTATCGCCCGCGTGGGGTTCGTAGATCTCGGTGTATAAGGCGGCGCGATCCGTGGTCTTGAAGTGGTAAAGGGCGGCGGGCGCGAACTCAAACCCTTGCGCCACCAGGGGCGTGCGCCCTTCCAGCAGAACCGCATCCAGGTCCGAGCCCGCGTCCGCCGCGCGGCGCAGATCCTTACTCAGCGCCAGGCCGCTCAGGCCGAATTGTTTGCTGTCGTACGGTTCCACAGTCAGCGGCGTTTCCACTTTACCGAAGCTGGCGCCACCGGAACTGAAGGCCGCCTTCAGCGTGTATTGACCGGAGGCAACATCGAACTGGCCATCATAGTAGTAGGTCCGCTCGTTGAAGGCTTCCAGCTCTTTCTTGTTCTCCACTGCGATCTTCTTGTTGTCGCTGAACCGCGCCGCGATACTTCCGTCGGGCCGGTAGGCGATCGCCAGGATGTTCAATTCGGCGTTATATTTTCCATGCGACTTTTCGAATTTGATGGCTTGTGTGGGAATGCCCAGCGCGACATCCACCCGCGCAGTATTCGTCCCCGAGTAGAAGAACGGGGCTTCGATGCTGGCGCCGGGCACTCCGGGGGCCGAGCCGGCCACGCGGTTTTCCAGATCCTTCTCCACCGGATTCCCCATCAACACGTCCGCGGGTTTCACGTTGCAATACCCGCTGCGGAAGCGAACGGAAGTTCCCGGCCGGTCCAGTTTCACCTTCAGGAAATGGCAACTTCCTTCCTGCGATTCGGGCGGCGTGTAGCCCAGCAGATAGAACTGGTCCTGCTCTTTGGCGATCTTCTCGAATCCGCCCAACAGGTCGTTGGTGTTAACGATCACGAAACCGCCGGTGCCATCCGCCAGGGCATACAGGATCTGCTGATTGGTGGTGGCGCTGGTCGGGAGCTGCGGAATCAGCATGCGGGACTGGTTAAACGGATTCAAGGTATTCGGGTTGAGCGAGTTATTGGGGTTGCCGTTGGTGCCGGTGGTGCCGCCCCCACCGCCCTTGCCGCCCGAACCGCCGGTACCGCCGGAGCCCCCTTTACCGCCGGTGCCGCCAGTGCCGCCCGTACCGCCCGTACCACCGCTACCGCCGTGGCCGCCCGCACCGCCGGCGCCGCCGCCCGGGGCGCCTCCGCCCGTGCCACCGCCGCCATGCTGGAAGAACGCCGTGCCCATCGCCGTGGCGGGGCTATACGAAGCAGGTACAAGCTGCACCAGTTGAGGAGTCGACGGGGACCACAGGCTCGCGCCCCTAGGTCCCGATGGCATACCAGATGGCATACCAGCCGGCATGCCAGTCACCAGACCGCGCACGTCGATGGGATAGATGGCCACGTTCGCGCGATTGCACTCGGCAATCACGGCCGTGAGCTCGGACATAATCTCGTTGTTCATCGGGAAACCGGAAGTCAGCAACACGACCATCTTGCGGCCGGGTATGGGCGCCAGCAACTTAGCCACGTTGCGCACGGCCAGTATCTCGTCCCAAACACCGAAGGACGCCTCGGCCCTTCCCAGATTGGGCATGCCGGTGGATGCCACTTGCACCGGCTCATTCGGCGAGACCGGCGAAAATTTGACGCCCGAGACCACCTTCTTCAGCCGGTCGGCATCCGCCGTGAAGTTCTGCGACACGGTGATCCCGCCGGCGTATTCCATGATGGCCATCAGGCGGTTCGGGCCAGCGTTGGCGTCGATGAATTGCGCCGCGGCCTGGCGCGCCCGGCCCTGTTCGCCAAAATTCATGGTGGAGTTGTCGAACAGCAGCACCATGTAATGCTTCTGGCTATTATTGGGCGAGTTAGGATCGGCTTCAAACGAAAAACTGGTTATGTTCTGTTCCTTGTTGTCTTCCCAGACCTTGAAGTCCTTCTGCGCGAGATCCCGGACATATTGTCCTTTCTTGTCGGTGACCACCGCATCCACCAAAACCACGCGCGTCTCGGATTTGATCACCGGCACCCCGCCGGGAGCCTGGGCATTGGCGTCCTGGGCTCGCGCCACTGCGCCGGCGGCGCAGACCGCGGCTGCCATGAGTAACACGCTGCGAAGCTGCATCTTACACCTCAATTCATCGGAATATCGACAGTGCCATTGGCGGCTGCCATCAGTTGTCCTTCGGAATCCCGGACCACCAGCCGGATCATGTAACTGCCCGGCTTCACATCAAAACTGCTCTTCACCGTAATTCCCGAGTTGAGCCTGGTCTCCAGAGTCTGATCCCTCAGGCGCATCTCGACGGTTTTAGAGTTTCCCGAAACCAGATTCCCATTCCGGTCAAAAAGACCCGACACGACGGTCAGGTCGTCCTGGTTGCGGCCATTTTCCTTGCGAAAATGCAGGTTTTTCACATCCACGCGGGCCATCACCGCCAGGCGCGCATTTTCCACGCTCGACTTGAAAAACTGGGTGCGCATCACCACCGGTATATCGCGCAGCTCCTCCCGCGAGAATAGCGCATCCTGGATTTCCTGTTTGGCGGTTTCCGCCGGATCGGCCAGATGTTGGGGAGCGTAGTAACCCTTGCGCGCCTGCAACTCCAGCTTGTTGGAGTTCCCCAAGGAGACCTTCAACGAATGCAGCCGGCCGTCGAGCTTCAGGTTCTGCGGCGAAAAGCCCAGCACATAAACAAATTCCGGACGCGCGGCCACCCGCTTGAACCCTTCCACCAGGTCGTTATTGTTATGAAAGAACGTGCCGCCCGTGCCGTACGCCAGGTCGGCGAGCACATCTTCCTCGGCCAGCGCGCTGGCCGTGAAATATTGAGCGCGCATCATCGCCCCGGTGGCGCTCTGAGGATTGGGCTGGGCGGCATCGCCGCCCGGAACAACGGTGTAAAGCCCGCGCGCATCTAGCGAGCTGATGATGACGTTGGATCGGATGGCGCGGTCGATGAGCCCGGCCTTGTCTTGGAACAGATCGGGCAACGTCAGGAACCCCGGAGAAATGAGGATGACGCTGCGCTGCCCTGGCATGGCGGATAACCGGCGGATCACCTCCGTCAGCGTTTGGAGAGAGACGCGGCTTTCCTGGTCGCCATTCTGGTACACCTGCGAAGCCGTGGCGGTTACTGCCGATTTCGCCATTGACGTGGCGGACGGGTCGGATGGGTCCAGATACATGCAAGCCATGGCATCCGCCACAGCGGCCTGCGTAGCCATCGGATCGATCTGGTTGAAGATAAGGTTCGCCTGGTAGTAGCTGATATCCGGGCACAACTGACTCCCGGCGCGGCCCAGAGGCTGCGGAGTCAGGCTAAGGAGCGTGGCATGCAGCTTGGCACGATCGTCGGTAAAGTCAAGCTTGGTCCGGCCGGAGGTAGTGAAGATCGCGGCCCGGTCGGTGGGCACCAGCGATTCGTTCATGTGGCGCTCGGCGGCATTGCGGACCTGCATCAGATCGCCCAGCAGCAGATGCACATCGTCGAAAAAATACACCACGAAACGCTTGGGAACGTCGGCCGGGTTGATTGCCGCGGGCTCCTCCTCCCCGCTCCGCGCGGGCGGCGTCTCGGCCTTGATGGGCGCAACGGTCTGGCTGGCGAGCGTCTCGACGGAGAAGGACGAGATGGTCTGCGGCTTGCCATTGTCGAAGAGACGGAAGTCTTCCTTCTTCAGATCGCCGATCACCTTTCCTTGACGGTCGCGGACCACCACGGGCACCAGCACCAGATTGACTTTCGTGCGGAAAGTCGCAGGGGTATCGTGCTCGGTCACCTCGTTGCCGGCATTCGGAGGCGGGGTTTGGCCAGCCAGCAGCGCCCAGAGGCCGAGACAGAGCAAAGCAGCCGGTCGTAGCATGGATCAATTCTACTCCTTTATTTGATTTGTGGGGCGGACCCCCAGGTCCGCGCGGGTCCCCCTGGACCCGCTCTTGTTGTTTGCCGAATCAACCGCGCTAGACCATCGGTACGCGCGGGCGTCGCTCACCAGCCCCGCACGCACGGGATTCGCCTCAATGTAGGTCCTGATCTTGTCAAATTCCCGGTCGTCCCGCACCAGGTGGTCATAACTCTCTTCCTGCCAGAACGGGTTTCCGGTCAAGGCCAGCAACAAGTTGGCCCGCTTGGCGGTAATGCCTTTGAGCGACTTCGTCAGTTGGGGTAAAGGAACAGCCGGTGTAACCAGCAAATGCACATGGTTTGGCATTACCACGAAGCAGTGCAAAGCGTAGTGCCCGAGTTTAGAGGCGTTGTACTGGATGGCTTCTAAAACCATATCCGCGACGGCCGGTTGCCGCATGTAGAATGGGCCGCTGCGGGCCTCGTCGAGCAATCGATCCATCGCGGCGAATGCCTGACCTGAGGTGAGCTTGGCGGGCGGGAAAGCTCGGCTCGGTGGCAGGCAGCCATGCAGGCGCCAGGTGATAAACACCGGACCTGGTCCGCGGCCCCCCCGGTCGGCCCACTACGCCATCTCTATGTTAGCCACGCGATCCAACCCCCGCTCCCGGATCTCCTGCTCGCGCATCAAAAACTTCTGCACCTTCCGGGTAACCGTCATAGGAAACGAATCCACGAACCGCACGTACCGCGGAATCTTGAAGTAGGCGATCTTGCCCCGGCAGAAATCGCGAATCTGATCTTCCGTCGTCGTCTCGCCGGGCTTGAGCTGGACCCATGCCACCACAGTTTCGCCCAGATGAGCATCCGGCAACCCCACCACGTACACATCCGCGATTTGCGGATGCGTATGCAGAAATTCCTCCACTTCGCGCGGATAAATATTCTCGCCGCCGCGGATAATGGTATCCTTGGCGCGCCCGCGAAAGCTGAAATAGCCGTTTTCGTGCAGCAGCGCCAGGTCTCCGGTGTGCAGCCAGCCATCGGCATCCACGGCGGCCGCGGTGGCTTCCGGGTCTTCGTCGTAGCCTTTCATCACCAGGTAACCGCGCGTGCACAGTTCTCCGGTCTGGCCCAGAGGCACGGTTTCGCCGGTGTCCGTGGAAACGATCTTGACTTCCGTATTGGGCAGCGCGCATCCCACGGTGGTCACGCGCAACTCTAGCGGGTCGTCCACGCGCGACATGGTAATCGCGGGCGAACTCTCCGTCTGCCCATAAATAATGGTCATTTCGCGGCAGTGCATCCGGTCGACCACTCGCCGCATGATTTCGATGGGGCAAGGCGAGCCCGCCATTACGCCTTTCGAAAGCGACGTCAAGTCGAACGTGGCGAAGTCGGGATGCTCCAGTTCGGCAATGAACATGGTGGGCACGCCGTAAATGGCCGTGGCGCGCTCGGCGTGTACGGCCTCCAGCGTGGCGCGTGTATCGAACTGCGGCGCGGGCAGGATCAGCGCGGCTCCGGAGACTAGCGAAACCATGGTCCCGATCACGGATCCGAAGCAATGGTACAGCGGCACGGGAGCGCAAATGCGGTCGTCGCATGTCATGCGCAGCGACAAGCTCATCACATGCCCGTTGTTCACCAGGTTGCGATGCGTCAGCATCACGCCCTTGGGCAGGCCGGTAGTGCCGGAGGTGTACTGGATATTGGCCACGTCTTCCGGAACGCCCGCATGCGGGGGCAGATCTACGCCGCCCGCCAGCATATCGCTCCAGGACGGGCCGCCGATGAAAACGACATGCTCCAGCGTGAGCGCGCTGCCGCTGCGCGACTCTTCCAGGATGGCGCCGTAATCGGTGCGCGCGTCGCGTTCGTGCAGAAAAATTGCCCGGATGCGCGATTTCGCCAGCACGAAGCGCAGCTCGTGCGAGCGATACGCCGGATTGACGTTGACCAAAACCAGTCCCGCGCGTGCGCACGCCAGGTGCAGCAGGATCCACTCCAGGCAGTTGCTGGCCCACACCCCGACCCGGTCGCCCGGCCGCAGCCCCAGCCCCGCGAGGCCGCGCGCGGTGCGCTCCACTTCGGCGGCCAGCGCGCTCCATGTCAGCCGCACGCCTTGGTCGCGGACGACCAGGGCATCGCGGCCGGGGAAGCGCTCGGCCGTCTCCCGAAGAACTTCGAAGGTGGTCTTTTCGAGCAGGGGCGCTCGCGGCCCCTCGGTCTGGCTGAGCCCTACAGGCATGCCAGTCGCGGCGATAGACGACACAGCACTCCAGCTTACACCCGTTCGTTCTTCCACGCGAAGCTCAGCGCGCCGCCCAGGAACGCCGCCAGACGCTCGGCTTCCTGCGCAGCCGCGCGGCGCACCCACACGGGCGTTTTCACCAACGGTTCCACCGCGACATCGACCCGGCTGCTCTTGATTTCGTGTCGCCACACGCCCTGCATCCGGCCATTGACCAGCAGAACCGGCGATATCCAAACTGACCGAGTGGACCGGTGGAAGCTCCCGCACCTTGCGGGCGTCCGACGCGAGCATCCAGGACTGCGCACCATCCAGATCCACGGCGCACACCTCCTCGCCGAGCACGGCGATCCATTTTCGGGCGTTGGCGATGCCGCCGGCGCCGCCCCACGCTCGGCCCGAAGCACAAGTGTCCGGCGAACGCGGCCGGACGCAGGATCGTGCCCCAACTGCTCCTCCGCGAGCTTGGCGCCGAGCTTGGGCGAGCCGACGATCCGTCCCGCCTCCCGCGCCAGCTCCTCGCGGGTGAGCAGGCAGCCGTCCAGCGCGGTCGCAATGGCCTTAGTCAAGCCGCGGGGAGCAGGTGCAGCGTGCCGCGCATGGCCCAGCCCTTCACCCGCGTGCGATCTTCCAATGCGCCCGCTGGACCTGGGCGTGCAGGCCGCAGAGGCGGCTCGAGACCGCCAGCATCCTGCCAGCCGGCGCGCGCTCAACGAGCTGATGTCTCCGGGTACGCCACGCCGCGGCCTGTGCCCACTGGCTGCCTTGTTTTATCGGCGTTCATCGGCGGCCCTTTAAAGTCTCGGCTATCCGATGGTTATAATGAAACACAAGCGTGCGCAGCCGCCTTACAGTCGCGCTCCACTGCACCCTGACCGTAGCGGCATTGGCCGCCCTTTATTTCCACCCGCACTCCATCCAGCTCGCTTACATCGGTCCCGGCGCGGGCTTCGCGTTTCTAGGCTCCTTTCTGACACTTGCCGCCGGCTTCTTGATGAGCGTTCTTTCACTCGCGCTCTGGCCGTTCCGCGTGGCCTGGCGCGCGGTGCGCAACCGCAGCGCCTATCGCAAGGCGCGCGTAAAGAAAATCATTTTCCTGGGGCTCGACGGCCTGGACCCGCGGCTCACCGAGCGCCTGATGGCGGAAGGTAAGCTGCCAAATCTGGCGCGCCTGGCCGCGGAGGGCAGCTATCAGCGGCTGCGCACCACCTTTCCCGCTCTCTCGCCGGTGGCCTGGTCCACATTTGCCACCGGGGTGAGCCCGGCCCGCCATAACATTTTCGATTTCCTGGACCGCAGCCTGAAGTCCTATCAGCCGCGGCTCTCGTCGGCGCGCGTGGGACAACCGGAGCGCGTGCTACGCCTGGGCCGCTTCCGCATCCCGCTGTCCCGGCCGGCCGTGGAGCTGCGCCGCAAGAGCCAGCCGTTCTGGAAGATTCTCGGCAAACGCGGAATCGGATCCACCATCCTGCGCGTGCCCATCACGTTTCCGCCCGAGAAATTCGACGGCAAGCTGCTCTCCGCGATGGCAACGCCCGATCTCAAGGGCACCCAGGGCAGCTTCTCGCAGTTCACCACGCGCGTCGAAAAAGCGACCTACGAGAATGGCAGCCGTTACCCTCTGCGGCGCGCGGCCGATGGCTTCGAAGGCGAAATCGAAGGCCCCCCGGACACTTTTATCGAGGGCAGCCCGCTGTTGCACATCCCCTTCCGGGTCTCGCGCCGCGGCGGCATTTTCGAATTGCGCATCGACGGGCGCATCTGCCGCCTCGCGCCCGGCGAGTACACCGGATGGCAGCGCCTCGCCTTCCGCTCCGCCATCCGCGCCAAAGTCACCGGCATGGCCCGTTTCCTGCTCACCGAAACCGAGCCTGAGTTCAGCATATATATGTCGCCCATCAACATCGATCCCGAGCGCCCCGCTTTGCCCATCAGCCACCCGCCCTACTACGCCGCCTATCTGGCGAACCTGCTAGGTTCCTTCGCCACCACCGGGATGGCCGAAGACACCTGGGCGCTCAACGAGGGCGTGATCGATGAAGACGCGTTCCTGGAACAGGCCTACGATATCTTTGCCGAGCGCGAGGCGATGTTCCTGCACGCGCTGGAGTCGACGCGCCGCGGTGTGGTGGCCTGCGTCTTCGACACCAGCGACCGCATTCAGCACATGTTCTATCGCCATCTCGGCGCGTCGGACGGGCACGCCACGGTGATCGAAGACATGTACCGGCGCATGGATGCGCTGGCCGGCAAAGCTCTGTCTTTCGCCGATAGCGGCACGGCGGTTTTCGTGCTCTCGGACCACGGGTTCTGCGCATTCCGCCGGGGCGTGAACATCAACTCGTGGCTGCGCGACAACGGCTATCTTTATCTCCAAAATGGGGATCGCGAGAGCGGCTCGTTCTTCGAGGGCGTCGATTGGACCCGCACGCGCGCGTACGCTTTGGGGCTGGGCGGCTTCTATCTGAACATCAAGAATCGGGAGGCGCGCGGCGTGGTGGCGAGCGGCGCGGAAGCCGACGGACTGAAGCGCGAAATCAGGGACAAGCTGGCCGCGCTTCGCGACGAGGATGGCGCGACCCCGATCCGCACAGTCTACGAAACGCGAAAGCTCTATCGCGGGCCTTATCTCGAAGCCGCGCCGGACTTCATCGTGGGCTACAACGAAGGCTATCGTTGTTCCTGGGAGTGCGCGGTGGGAAAGGTGACGGCGGCGGTGATCACGGAGAACCCAAAGGCCTGGAGCGGCGATCATTGCGTCGATCCGGTGCTCGTGCCCGGGGTGCTGTTCTCGAATCGCAAAATCGTGGCGGACGATCCCGGCATCGAAGATCTGGCGCCCACGGCGCTCAGCCTCTTCGGCGTCGAGACGCCGGCATGCATGGAAGGCAAGGCGCTCCTATGAGCACGATCAAGCTGCGAAAAGATCTTTGGCAGAAGGCGGAGAAAGCCGCGGCGGCGGCGGGCTACAGTTCGACCGAGGAATTCATCGAGCACGTCGTCGACCGCGAAATCGCCAGGCTGGAAGAGGCCCAAGCGGACGAAGAGATCGCCCGCAAGCTGAAAGGCCTGGGCTACATCGACTGATGCTCCCGCCGGCGTACACCTGGAGCCTGACGGCCATCGCCATCGCCGCGGGTCTGGCGATAGGCTGGACTTTCCGGCGCTTCACCAACGCCGAACAGGCCGCGCTGGCCAGGCGCAAGGGGCGCGCCAGCTTATATGCTTTTCGCCTGTACGCCGACGAGCCCGCGCTCATCTTCCGCGCGCAGAAGCAATTGCTGCTCTGGAATGCGCGCTATCTGGCGGCGATGCTGCGGCCTACCGCGGTGATCCTACTCCCCGCCGCCCTGCTGATGTCCGGGCTGGATACCGTGTACGGCCGCCGTCCCCTCGCGCCGGGCGAAGCCGCCATCGTGACCGCGCAATTCAGCGGCGCGGGCGGCGCGGGTCTACCGGCCCCTGCGCTCTTGGGGCGCGGCATCGCGGTCGAAACGCCGGGCGTGCGCATCGCGGGTGAGCGGCAGTTCTGCTGGCGCGTGCGCGCTGGGAGCGGCGCGTCCGGCAGCGTCCTTCTACTGGTCAACGGCCTCGCGCTGGCGAAGGACGTGCGGGCCGGCGCACCCTCCGGCCCGATTGCGGAACGGCGCGTCGCCTCGCTGCTCGCGTGGTTTCGCTATCCCGGCGAATCCCTGCTGCCCGGCCACTTCGTGCGCTGGATCGGCGTATCCTACCCGGCCGCCACTGTCAACGTCTTCGGCTTCGGCGTCTATTGGCTGGTGTGGTTCATTTTCGTGAGCCTGATAGCCATGTGGCTGGCGAAGCGTAAACCACCCCACCCTTCATCACAAATACCACGCGCCGGACCGCCGTAATGTCTTTCAGCGGATCGCCATCCATCGCGATAATATCCGCCTGCAGGCCGCGTGCGATCGAACCAATCTCGTCGGCCATGCCCATCGCTTCCGCTCCCAGCGAGTTGGCCGACACCATCGCCGCCATAGGGTCCACGCCGCTGTCGCGCACACGGTGGATAAAATCCTCCGCATTGCGGCCGTGTGCGCCGGCCACGGCGTCCGTACCGTAAACAATTTTCAGCCCGGGAATGCGCATCGCGCGTTTGATGAATTCCTGATGTGCCGGGATGAGCCCTTTCATCGCCGCAAAGCCCTCTTCGGTGTAATAGGGCGGCGCGAGATACCTGTCCTTGTACTCAAGATAGGTCTCCAGCAGCAGCCCGGCTTGCGGATCGAGGTACGTCCCGCGTTCCGCCATCAATCTCAAATCGTCGTCGGACGCCCCCAGACCGTGCTCGATTTCCGTGCACCCCGCCAGCGTTGCGGCCCGCACCGCATCCCTAAAAGCATGTACCAGCGTGCGCAGGCCTTGTTTCCTCGCCTCATCGCAGGCCGCGTTCAATTGCTCCTGTGACATGGTCATCGCGCCGCGAGTCATACCGCCCGAAGCGTAGATCTTGATCAAATCCGCGCCCGCCTGCTTTTGTTTTCGCACGAAGGCGCGGATTTCGTCCGGCGTCCCGGTCTGATCGCCGCGCCCCAAGAGCGGCTCGACAGCCGTCAGAATGCGCGGTCCCGGCAGCCAGCCTTTCGCGATGGCATCGCGCAAAGGAACGTCGGCGGGGGAACCCACGCTTTGAACGGTGGTAAATCCGGCCATTAAGGTCAACCATGCGTTCGAGGCCGCGGCATAAGCGGCTTCTTGTGTGGTCCCTCCCTGGCCTGCATTTTTCCCGTCCGGGCCGAAGCTCCAGGTGATGTGCACGTGCGCGTCGATCCAGCCGGGCAGCACGGTCAGGCCGCGCAGGTCGTAATCCACGGGCCCGGCCTTCGGATCGATCGCCGCAATCCGCGAGCCTTCGATCGCGAGGCGGGTGTCGTGTAGCACGCCGCCCTTGCCATCCAACACTGTGCTTGCGGAAATCACGATGCGCTTGCTCTGCGCCAGCAAGCGTGGCAGATCCGTTTCTGCCCCCACGAACCCCCAAGTCACCCACACGCGCCCCTTCAGAACCCGGCGAAAGTATTCTTGCGCTTTAACACTATCGCCGTTATATAGATGCCAGTTGCCGATGCCGTATGCCACCGTATCGAACGCCAGTTCCACTTCGGGATCGGTGTCGCCCTCTTTCGGTTCGGGCGGCAGCGCCTCGGATTCGCTCAGGCGGCCTTGAAAGAAGCGCACCAGGTTGAGGTAGAACCGGGTATGTGGCTCCTTGTTGGTCATATCCGGCGGGACGGCTTCCAGCGCCTTCGCCGCCTCGCCGGGCCGCCCTGCGCGGCGCAACGCGGCATACAGCCAGTTGGTGGCGTTGATGCGCTCATCGGTGTTGGGCGCGGTTTCCACCGCGTGGCGAAAGGCGTCGGCCGCCCGCGCGAAATCGCCCAGGAAGTAGTGCGCCAGGCCAAGATGATAATAGGCCGCCATGTTCTTGGGATCGAGTGCCGCGGCGCGGGTCAGGTCCTCGCGCGCGCGGCCAAACTCCCGCAAAGGGAGTTCGCGGTGGCCGCGCTCGACGTACAGGCCGGCGTCATTGGGCGAAATCGCCAGGGCGCGAGTCAGCGTTTCCACCGCTTCCCGGTCTTGCCAGACGGAGATCTGCGCCTGCGCCACCTTCAGCAGCAGATCGGGGCTCTTGGGGTCGGCGGCGAGGGCCTTCCGCGCGGCCGCCACCACGTCCTTCTCATCGGCCAGCGAATAGAACTTCCGGCCGAGCGGGGATGTGACTTCGAGTGTGGTCTGACCGGGCGCGCGCACACCACACGCCAGCGCCAGGGCCAACAAACAGAGAGAACGCGCGATGGTCATAGCTGCGAAAATTATACAGCTACTGAGCCGCGACCGTGAGGAAGCGGTTCTGGAATTCGTTCCCGAATCTGGTATAAACTGAACCGCATGTTCCTCGCACGATGGTTGCCCGCTCTGGCTGCGGCGGCGCTTTGGGCGCAGCCCGCAACGCACCCTTTCAATCTGGACGATCTGGCCCGCATGCACGACGTCCGCGATCCGCAATGTTCACCGGACGGCCGGCAAGTCGCCTACATCGTCTCCACCGTCGACGTGAAGGAAGACAAAACCCACGCCCACGTCTGGATGGTCAACTTCGACGGCACCGGCGATCGCCAGGTCACCTCCAGCCAGGATAGCGAGTCGTCGCCGAAATGGAGTCCCGACGGAAAGTATCTGTCATTCACTTCGTCGCGGCCGGGGCCCGCGAAGGGCAGCCAGGTCTGGTTGCTCGACCGCCAGGGCGGCGAGGCGTTTCAGCTTACCGATGTCAAAGGGCGCCTGCAATGGTACGAATGGGCGCCGGATTCCAAGCGTCTGGCGCTGCTGATCGGCGATCCAGATCCCGGCGGCGAGCCCGAAGAGGGAGCCAAACCAAAGCCGCCCAAACCGATCGTGCTCGACCGCTATCACTTCAAGCAGGATATCCAGGGCTACCTGGTGTCGGACCGGCATTCTTACATTTATCTGTTCGACATCGCCACCAAGAAACTCGACCGCCTGACCACCGGCAAGCCCGACGAATCCGCGCCATCCTGGTCCCCCGACGGCAAATCGATCGCGTTCCTGAGCAATCACGAGAAAGATCCCGACCGCGATCCGCACGCGGAACTGTTCGTCGCGGAGGCGCGCGCGGGCGCGGCCGAAAAGCAGTTGACCACCCTGGACGACCGCGCCGGACGCGGCCGCCCGGAGTGGAGCCCCGACTCCAAATGGATCGCGATCCTGGAATCCGACGAGAAGAAATACGTTGAGTATTCGATGCCGCGGCTGGCCCTGGTGGCCGCGGACCGCAGCGCCAAAGCCACGCTGGTAAAAGCGGCTGCCGACCTGGACCGGGGAGTCTCCGCGCCGCGCTTCAGCGCCGATGGGCAGTCGATTTCGTTTCTGGTGGCGGACGACCGTTCCGTTTACCCGGCGCGCGTGAGGCTCGGCGGCGGTTCCGTGGAAAGGCTGGCAGCTTCACCCATCGTGCTCACCAGCCCGGCCGCCGCTGCGGGATGTGCCGTCGCGCTGTCCGGCACGGACACCAAACCGGCGGAGGTCTACGCGCTCGACGGTGGAGCGTTACGCCAGCTCACGCATCAAAACGATGCGCTGTTCAGCGGCATTCAAACCGTGCCGTCCGAAGACCTGAGCTTCAACAGCAAGGACGGCACGGAGGTACATGGGTTGCTGTACAAGCCCGCCGGTTACGTCGCAGGCACCCGGGTCCCGCTGTTGCTGCGCATTCACGGCGGTCCCAACGGCCAGGATCAGCACGCCTTCAGCGCCGAACACCAGTGGTTCGCGGCCCATGGATACGCGGTGCTGTCGGTGAATTATCGCGGCAGCTCCGGCCGGGGCCGCAAGTACTCCTGGGCGATCGCGGCCGACTGGGGCCATCACGAAGTCGAGGACCTGCAGGCCGGTGTCGATCACGTCATCCGCATGGGCATCGCCGATCCGGAGCGCCTGGGAGTAGGCGGCTGGAGCTATGGCGGCATTCTGACGGATTACATGATCGCGAGCGATCGCCGCTTCAAGGCCGCCACCAGCGGTGCGGGCGTGGCCTTCCCGCTCGCGCTTTACGGGGTGGACCAATACATCCTGCAGTACGACAATGAAATCGGCCCGCCCTGGAAGGCGTTCGATACATACGTCAAGCTCTCCTACCCATTCCTGCATGCCGACCGCATCACCACGCCGACGCTGTTTCTGGGCGGGGATAAGGATTTCAACGTGCCCGTGCAGGGCGGCCAGCAAATGTACCAGGCGCTGAAGAGCCTCGGCATCGACACGCAGCTCATCATCTATCCCGATCAGTTCCACGGCCTGACGCGGCCCAGCTTCATTCGCGACCGGCTGGAGCGATACTTGGCCTGGTATGACAAATATCTGAAGCCGCCGGCGGCGAAGACTCCCTCGGCCGCAGCTGCGCAATGAATGGGCGCGAGCTGGCGGCTGGTGGCCTGAGTGCCCGCGGCAGGGATCTCCAGGCAGACCCTTCGGTTCCGCGAAATGTTTCGTTCACGGAGGCGCTATCGCCCGAGCCGCAGCCGAACAATTCCAATGACGAGCGGCCGGCCGGTCACGGACACCATCGCCCGGCAGAGCCGAAACGTGGCGTCAGTTCTGGTTCGGAGCTCTCTAGCCGCGTGGCCGCGCACGTCCGCGAGCCGGTGGGGACGCGTATCGGGCCTTCCGGGGCCCCAAACAACTATAATTGGTCGGATGGCAGCAAAGAAGGCGGACTCAAAGTTTGTCGAAGTAAAAGCATGCTTCGCCCAGCAAAGGGGCTGGCGAATTTTCAGCTTCGTGATTGACTCCGCGACCTTCGACCGCATCGCGTTCGTGAGCCGCCGAGATGACGACAAGGACGCCGGATATCAGCGCAATCTCTCAAAACAGCGGGCAGCCGACATCGCGCGCTACATCGACAAGGAGAATGGGTGTATTCCGAATAGCATCCTCGTCAACCTAGAAGACGGCGCCAGTTACGATGACCAGACCCGAACACTGCGGATTCCTGACCAGCCGAAAGGCTGCGTGGGTTATTGATGGACAACATCGCATGTTCGGTTTGCGCCAAGCCAGGACCACTTACGATCTTGTCGTCACCGCCTTTCTCGGGATCGACGTTGCTGAGCAGGCGAAGCAGTTCAAAATCATTAACTCAAAGCAAAAAGGAGTGCCGACCTCGCTTCTCTACGACCTGTTGGATCTGACCAAGGACGGAACGTTTGTTCAGCAAAGAGGTCACGAACTCGCGACAAAACTCAATGAAGATCCGGAGTCACCGTGGTACGGTCAAGTCGACCTGACGGGGTCCGGCGACGGCCTGATAACCCAAACCCGAGTGGTCACCGCCATCGAGAACCTCATTTCGGACCGTGGCCCCTTATTTCAGTACTCCGAAGAGGAGCAGTATGGCATCCTAAGAAACTACTTCACCGCCATAAAGACGATCTTTTCCAGCGATTGGGGAAACAAGAATAGCGTGCTCACGAAGGCGCTTGGCTTTTCGGCCTGGCTGATCGTGCTTCCACAGGTGTTCACCACTTGCTTGCAGCGCTTCGGGAACTTTACCGTGAAATCGGTACTAGCCGTGCTAACGCCTATCAAAATGTATAACTTTTCGGCTGAGCAGCACAAGGGCTGGGCGGGACATCCGGGTGAGAATCGACTTGCCGGCGCCCTGGCTGACGCCCTTAAGAGTAGCGAATCAAGGGAGACCGCAAGAAAGGGCTCTCTGCAGCTGGTTTAGACGACCACCGTGACGTTCTCGGATTTGGAAGTCGCCGTATCGCAATCCTCCCGTAAACACGGATACATCCGGGACAACATATTCTCCGTTTGGACACCAGGGGCCGGGAGAGCTCAACACGGTTATTCGCGGGAACTCGCCGGAGCGATGCTGTATGAGGCGGATGAGTTTTTTGATCGGGCCTTCGCCCTCTCCTTCCTGCGCGGTCATCTGCGCGAGTTGCAGGCATCAACTTGGGCGGCGGTGGCAGTCTATTATGCGAATTATTTCTTGGCTCTAAGTTTCGTTCGGCTTCATATGAAATCGGTCACGCAACTCGCCGGCGGACAGGTGTTCGAGGTGATCCGGACGGATAACCAAACACCATATTTCACGATCAAGGAACGCAGAGCGCGACAGCGGCACGCGGATGTCTGGCGGTCGTATTACGATGTCGCGACGCAAATGGCGTGGCCGGATCGAGCGACGGCGACCGATATAGCTCCTACGCTCGATACCCTACGGTTCAGGGAGCAGTTGGATCGAGAACGAGTAAACTATCGCCCAGGAGAGGGCTTTGATGAGATTCACTTGACGCGAGCGCGTTATCTCAAAACGCTCAAGGTGGTATTGATGGATGATGGAGGGGCACCGCTGACAATATCTGATGCCGCCTACACAGATAGGATGGCCGCCCAGCGGTTGAAGCATCTGGCGACCCTGCTGCACCGGCTTAGTGGTTCCCGCCTCGACATCCACGTTGAGGCCTCATTGTGGAACCGCCGCGGCGACATGGTCACAAAGTATGCGCGCGATCAAGTGGACAAGCGTTTCGGCGCGTTACTTATCCGTGGTCTGACAGGATCAGGCGACCGCTCGGTCAGCATCGCCAACCGGGAGGCTGGACCAGCGCCCGTTACAACCATTCGGGCCGACAAAAGGATTTCGGTAAGGGGTAAGAGATACCTGTGCTGCCTCGTGGCCCCAAACGGGACTGTCGGAAGTGCCGGATTTTTGGGCTCCGTCCCGTGCCTGGGCATTCGGAAATGGGCGCCAAGCGGCCCACTCTAGAAGATCACCCCAGGTTTCCCCTCTACATCACCAGTAGGCTAAGCCCGAGGCGCAAGAACGAAACCCACGGCGCAGTCGGCAATTTACCGCCAATGGCCACGGCCCTGCCCCACAAAGGTAGCCTCGTTAGTTAGTCTGCCCCGCAATCACGGCTCCTTCAGAAATCGCCGGTACGCGCCGCTGGTGAACGTGGTCCACGGCTGGAAGCCCCTCTCCGTGTACAGTTGGTGCGCGAAGTCGATGTTCGCCCTGCAATCCAGCAGGTCGCGCAGATTCACCCCGGCGCGCTTCAAGTGTACCGTGTTGATCTGGAAGTAGCCCCAATCCAGTGTGCCGTCGGTATTGTAATGGTAGATCTCACAGGCGCCGCGCGGATTCTCGGCGCGCTGTACCGCGAGCGCGACGCGGCACGCCGTCCCGAATTTGTTGCAGGCGTATTGCTGGTAGGCCGTCAATCTCCGGCCGGATTGATCGGATTGCGCTGCGCCAGCCTCCTCCGGCGAAGTCCGCGGCGCGATTACCAACGGCCACTGGAAACGGAGGCGGAAGGGCGATTGCAGCGTGAACGTATAGCGGGCTTGCAGCGCGGCCGCGGCCACGCCGATCCCGGCCGCCGAAAGCAGCAGCAGCGCCAGCAGCCGCGCCGGAAAGCTCCGCGAATTCGATCGCCGGCCGCGCGCTCGTTTCGTCGCCGTGGAAGGTCGCTGAAGCATTCGATCAGCGTACTACAGCAGGTTACCGGGCCGCGACAGTCAGGAAGCGGTTTGGGTGCGCTATAATTAATGAACCCCCTTGCTTTCCATTCAAAACATCTCCATGCGCTTCGGCGCCAAAGTCCTGTTCGACGACGTCACCTGCACGTTCTTAACCGGGCGGCGCTATGCCATCACCGGTCCCAACGGCGCCGGAAAATCGACGCTGATGAAGATTCTGTCGGGCGATTTGGAGCCGGCCAAAGGCACGGTCTCGCGCCCCAAGAAGTTCGGCGTTTTGCGCCAGGATCAATTCGCCTTCGACGCGTTTCGCGCCGTCGACACGGTCATCATGGGCAATGCGCCGCTCTGGCGGGCGCTCGAAGAACGCGACACGCTCTACGCCAAACCGCACGACCAACTCACCGATGAGGATGGCATGCGCCTGGGCGAGCTCGAAGGCATCGTGGGCGAGGAAGGCGGCTACACCGCGGAGGCCGACGCCGCCATGCTGCTCGACGGCCTGGGAGTGGAATCCGCGCTCCAGGAACGCCCCATGGGCGAGCTCCAGGGAGGCCAGAAAGTGCGCGTGCTGCTGGCCCAGGCTCTGTTCGGCAGCCCGCCCGCCTTGCTGCTCGACGAACCGACCAACCACCTCGATCTCGAATCGGTCCACTGGCTGCAGGATTATCTCTGCAACTACGAAGGCGTGCTGATCGTGATTTCGCACGACCGGCATTTTCTGAACAGCGTTTGCACCCACGTCGCCGATATCGACTACGAAACGGTCATCACCTACACCGGCGGGTACGATGACATGGTGCTGGCCAAGACGCAGGTCCGCTCGCGCATCGAGGCCGGAAACGCGCAGCGCGAAAAAAAGATCGCCCAGTTGAACGAATTCATCGCCCGCTTCTCGGCGGGCACGCGGTCGAGCCAGGTGATGTCGCGCAAGAAGGAAGTGGAGCGCCTGCAGACTTCGGAACTGGCGAAGTCGAACATCCAGCGGCCGTACATCCGTTTCGACATGAAGCGCCCCTCGGGCCGGCATCCGCTGGAAGTCAAGGGACTGGCCAAGAGCTACGGCGATCAGCGCGTGATCGACGGTTTCACCGCCAGCGTCTCGCGCGGCGAAAAGATCGCGCTGATGGGCCGCAACGGCGCCGGCAAGACCACGCTATTGAAATCCCTGGTCCGTAGCGCCACCGGCTTCATCGAGGATGCTGACCGGCACTTCCACGTGGACGCGGGAATTGTCGGGTGGGGTCACGAAGTGGCCGTCGGATACTTCGCCCAGGACCACTCCGATTCGATCACCCGCGGCGCCACCGCCATCGAGTGGCTGCATGGGTTCGACCCGCAAGCGTCGCAGGAGGAATTGCGCGGCTTGCTGGGCCAGATGCTGTTCAGCGGCGAGGACGCCCTCAAGCGCACCGACGCTCTCTCCGGCGGCGAGGCGGCGCGGCTGATCTTCTGCCGGCTCATGCTGCAGAAGCCCAATTTGCTGGTGCTTGACGAGCCCACCAATCACCTGGACCTGGAATCCATCAACGCCCTCAACATCGCCCTGCAAAAATACACGGGCACGGTGCTGCTGGTGACGCACGATCACGATCTGATCGAAGAGGTGGCTACGCGCATCTGGCATTTCGAGGGCGGGCGCATCGAAGACTTCAAGGGCCCGTACGAAGAGTACGCCGTCTACGCGCAGGAGAAAGCCTCCTAGCCCGCGGGATCTACAATCATATGTGAGACCTCGCGCGGCACCTCTTTGCCGATGACCCGCGCGTGCGATCCCAAAGTGGCTTCCACCGTGTCCATCATCAAGTGCGAACATTCATGGAAGAATTGTTCCAGTCCATCGGTACCCTGGTGCTGTTCATCCAAGCTCGAAATGGCAATCAGGGGAGGATCACTCGTGGTGTATCCACCCGCCCACTGCGCGTAGGCGACAACTTCTACACGAATCGGTAACGTGGGCCACGCATGTTGAAACGCGGCAGCCAGTTGGCGTCATGCCGCGGCCACCACAGCGACTGGTAAACCGGACCAGCCTCGGCAAGCGCGTCGCGAATCTCGATAGGAATATCTGTCGCTTCATCGATGCGCGCCGTGGCAGCCAGATCGGCGACGGCGTAGTTTATGTCCACCAGTTTCCCGTAGCTGATGTCCAGCGGCGCGGCATTGGCTTGATATGCCTCGATCGCCTCGTCCCAGGTTTTGCGATCGCCAGCCGGGAGAGCGCCGAAACCCTCGGTGTCCAATGGCGCCGCGCGAACGGCAACGCGAAAGCGGTCGGGCGCTCCATTGCGCGCGCGCGCCAGGACATATAGAAAATGATGACGGTTGGGCCAGAGCTTCGATTCAAAATGGATTTGCTGCAGAAGCGCCGCGGCTGGCCCCGGCAGCGGTTGTGCCTCCCCCGCGAAAAGTGCCGCCAGGCAGACCAGGCTGCGCACGAGGACGAGAACTCGCTGAAACACCATACCCAATAAAATTCTGGCACAGCGGCCGGACCCACGGCGGCCTCCCGGCCCGGTGCGCGCAGTTCGGTTTCGGTGCCAGCCTTCACGTGTGCGAGCCGACCGCCTGTCAATTGTTACGATGGTTCTCTGCGCATCGGGATCCACACATCCATAGCAGCGTCCCTCGAAAATTCTGCCACTGTGGCGCGTGGGCGCCTGGCGCGGGACCAATCCGATTATTGCGGCGCGCCCGCGAGCGGCTCGATTTGTATCCGCTCGCCATTCGCGCGCACACCTCCAACGTGATCGTCGCATCGGCCAGCGAGGGCGTAGAATGGGGATGAGATGAATCTTGACGACTACAAGGTAGTTTTGTATCGGAACCAGCCGGATGGTTGGGTCGCGGAGGTCCCTGCGATTCGCGGATGTTACGCGCTCATGACCACGCGTGAAGAAGCCCTGGCCGAACTCGCACGCGTGTTTGAGATTATTGCCGCTGAATACGGTGAGAAAGGCCTATCGCTGCCTGTGGACAGCACCGCGATTGTGAATGCCTAGCGCGCGCGCTGAGGAGTTCCGCCGCGCCGCCGCACGACTTGGTTTTGAACGGCGCCGGCAGACTGGAAGCCATGAACGCTGGATTCATCCGGATGGGCGGGCAGTTACGGTCCCGATCCACGGCGGAAGCGAGATCGGGCCGCCTCTTTTCCACAAAATCCTTGCTCAGCTCGGAATCGGCATCGACGAATTCCGAAAGCTTCAATGACGTCGTGAACCCTGGAAATCAATGTGTCGTACGTCTGTTTCAACCGGATCGCGGTCACCGGGCCGAGACCCAAGGTGCTTGACTTCCGCGCCGTTGCGCGCCGACGTCTGCCGTCCTCGGCTCGGAAATGGACCGACCGGACTTCCGTAGCATTCTCGCTTGAACGCCTGTTCCAGAAGAACTGCCTGCCGGCCCCTTCGAGCAACGGCATCCCGTTCGACGCCTGGCACTACTTCACTTGGGCCGAGCGCGTGGCGGCGTGGCACGGGTATGCGCGGATCGAGTACGGACTTGAGGTTAAGAATTACGAAGTTTACGAACTGCTGACCCCGCTATCGCGGGTCTACAGCGACTTGTGTTTTGTGGATAGCCAAATCTCTCTGGATAGCGGCGAAATCATGGCGGCGTACACAGTCCGCGGCCGCTGCTCCAAATGGATACTTTCCGAGGAGCGCTGCGGTGCGCACTGGGAGCGCTCCGCAGCCGATCACGCGGTCGCCGAGCTCGACGACGCCTATGAGGACGACGACGTCAGACGGGACGCCGAGGATGGCATGCTGGCAGAGGCCCTGGCACATTGGGATAAGCGCGTGTTGCGGACGCTCCGAAGGTGGAGTTCGCTATAGCGCAGCCTCCAAGATACGTAGTTTCTTCATAAGCGCTGTGTTAAAGGATTTCGCGTCCTCCGCCAGATGCGCCCTTCTATGGCAGTTCGGGCAGATCCCGATGACCTTGCGAGGATGATCCGGGCCGTCATCCGCCAGACGAGTCGTGTGATGGGCCTCCAGGAACGGCTGGCCGTCGACACCACGGAACGGAGCGGGAACGCCGCAGCCCTCGCACAGCCCTTTGGCCCGCCCAAGAACGTATCGGCGAATCGCGGCCGAACCAGCTCTGTAGAGCGCCGTCCCGGCCTTGGGCGGCACTCTCTCACGTGCCACATGCAGAGCGATCATCTTTAACTCATCGATGTTTGCAGTATCAACAAAGTCCTCATCCAACTCTATCCCGCCCGTCCTTCGCCAGGCGATGAGCGTACGAATCCCGTCCGCCAGCTCAGGCGGCGGAGTCGTGATGCTGCGGGGATATTTCGCCCAGTCGAGGTCCGGGATATGGCGCCGGATCGCCGCCAACGAGACGGGCGGCTCGATAAGCCTGATCGAGGTTAGGTCCGAGCCATATCTGTTCTTCCAACCAGCGCGGGGCTCTGCGCTCGACTTAGCCAGGGCCGTAGCGAATAAGCCGAAGCCGCGAATGTAGACAACGATTTCATCGCCTGGAGCTACTGACTTTGGAGCCACCCAGGAGCGGGTGCTTTGATTGCCCCGAGCCAACCGTTCGAGGAGCGCCTTGTCCCCATTCTGGATGCCACCTTGAACGATATGTAGCGGGCGCTGCGG
This sequence comes from Bryobacterales bacterium, assembly GCA_963707465.1. Taxonomy (GTDB): domain Bacteria; phylum Acidobacteriota; class Terriglobia; order Bryobacterales; family Bryobacteraceae; genus Bog-159. The sequence goes on along the minus strand of CAVPQK010000024.1, from coordinate 1,055,557 downwards.
TATCTCGGGGTTCGCCACTTTGCGCCGAAGCACTTGGGATAACCACGCCGTGACACCTGTGGAGTGCGCATTCAGAGTCTTCCGAAACGCTGGTCTCCGAGCTATGATCGTCAGGGCTGCGTGGTGCGCCTCGGCGAGCCTCGGCAAGGAACGCGGAAGTTCGGCAAGCGGGATATCCGCCGTCTCGCATCCCGGCGCATTTCGGTGGTGGCTACGCCGATCGAAGCGGGTTCGCGGCGGGGCCTTCTTCTTCTCGACCAGGACCCTCAGTCCCCCAGAGTACAGTACTAAGGCCTCGACAATTCCGGCGTTTAAGCGCAGCACATTCGTGTCTTCACGGAGCGTAACGCCCCATCGGTCCCCGTGGTGCTGCGAAAGGTAGTCTATCGACGCCGCAAGAAACTCGCAATAGCTTTGCTTTGCGCCCCCTGATATCCCCTCGAAAATGGAATCAACCATCAGGCGAACGGCGGCCGGATCAGATCTTTGCAGGGCAGTCAGTCGAGGCATTGCAGTTCACGGCGACATGGTAACACCCGGTGCTCCGAGTCTATAGGCGCGTTTCGGCGTTCAGAGCCAGCCCCTGAACATGCTTGCTACCATAAGTAATCTGCGCATCGGGATCCACACCTCCATAGCGGCCTCGCTTGAACACGCCGCCCTGAAAGCATCCGGATTGGGCGCCAACACCTTCCAGATCTTCTCCTCCAGCCCCCGCATGTGGCGCGCATCGTCGCCCAGCGTCGAACAAATCCGGCTGCTTCGGTGTGCCCGCGAGCGCCTCGATCTGTTTCCGCTGGCAATCCACGCGAACTATCTGGTGAATCTGGCGTCCTGCGACCCAGCCATCCGTGCGCGCTCGATCGCTTCCTTCCGCGGCGAACTGGAGCGCGCCTCCGCCATTGGCGCTGAATACCTCGTCCTGCATCCCGGCAGTTACAAATGCCAGTCGCTCGAAGAAGGCATCGCCGCGTTTGTGGTGGGCCTGTGCGACGCCGCCGCGGACATCAAAAAAACGCCAGTCACGGTGCTGCTGGAAAACACGGTGGGTTGCGGCGCGCAGATCGGAGGCCGCTTCGAAGAGCTGCGCGCCATCCGCGACAATCTGTCCCAACTGGCAGACCTGCCGGTAGGCTATTGCCTGGACACCTGCCATCTGCTGGCCGCTGGCTACGACGTATCGTGCGCCGCCGGCTTGCGCGAGACCGTCGCCCAGGCGGACCGCATCCTCGGAATCGGCAACATAAAACTGATCCACGCCAACGATTCCAAGACGCCCCTCGCCTCCCACACCGACCGGCATGCGAACATTGGAGAGGGACACATCGGCAACGCCGGATTCCGCCGCATCCTGACGCATCCCAAGCTGCGCTCGAAGCCGTTTATCCTGGAAACTCCAGTCGCGCAGGATGGCGATGACCGGCGCAATCTGGAAAACTTAAAGAAGCTATGCCCGAAAGGCCGTACGACCACAACCAAATCGAGTTGAAATGGCACGCGCGGCACCCTGCACATCGGCCACATCCGCAATTACGCGATCGGCGACGCCCTGGCACGCGACAAGTGGATGCGCGGCTTCAACGGGTTGCACCCCATGGGTTGGGACGGCTTCGCCAGCGCCATCCCGAAATGATCGCCGCGGAATACGGCGAGAAAGGGTTATCGCTGCCGGCGGACAGCAAGTTCCGCCGCGCTGGGATCCCGATCCACGGCGGCGGCGAAATCGGCCGCCTCTTTTCCACAAAATCCTCGGTCAACTCGGAATCGGTCTCGAGGAATTCCGGGAGCCGGCCTGCGTGTTTGTTGCCGATTGTTCTCTGCACGGAAGATCGCTAGCGTGTAGAATAAGTTGACCCGGAAAGTGCCCTCGGGGGCGCCGGGCAGATCGCAACGGGTTCCGCACGGGTGGTTGTCTCGCGGTAATCGCGTTCCTCTCTTAGAGGGGATCTATGAGGTGTACCAGACTGTCGCTGTCTGTGTTTTGCTTCCTGGCGGTCTCACGGCTGCTGTCCGCGCAGACCACTTCAAAAGTAGATTTCGCGAAGGATGTGCTGCCGATCTTGCGCCAGAACTGCGTCATGTGCCACAGCCGAAAGCAGCCTGCCAGCGGCATGCGGCTAGACCGCCGGAGCGCAGTGATCAATCGCCGCGGCGTCGTGCCCGGCAGCGCCGAGAACAGCTTCCTGTTCCACCGCATCTCCGGCACCGATTACGGAATGCAAATGCCGCCCACCGGCGCGCTCAAGCCGGGACAGATCGACACCATCAAACGTTGGATCGAGCAGGGCGCCGACTGGCCGGACGCGCTCGCCAATGAAAGCGAGTTGCCGCCGATCGATCCCAAGGCTGTCGCCATGGTCGACGCGCTGCACCAGGGCGATCTTGCGAAGTTCATGAAATTCGCCGCCGCGGACCCGAAGTTGCTCAATGCGCGCGGTCCCGAGGGTTCCACGCCCTTTATGTGCGCTGTGCTCTACACCAATGCGGCGACGTTGGAACGCCTGTTGAAACTGGGCGCCGATCCCAATAGGAGGAATGACGCCAACGCCACGGCGCTGATGTGGGCGGCGACCGAAATGGACAAGACCCAGGTGCTGCTGAGCCACGGCGCGGACGTCAACGCCCGGTCCAGCGACATGCGCACGCCGCTCATGATCGCGGCGCGCAAGCTGGGCAATTCCGCCGTCGTGAAGCTGCTCCTCGACAAGGGCGCGAGCCCCAATCCCAATCCGCATCCCTCCGCCGAATCGTCCCCGCTGCTGGACGCCGCCAGCGCCGGCGACCCCGAGAGCGTGGAGCTACTCATCTCCAAAGGCGCCGAAGTGAAACCGGTCGGCGAGACGGCGATCTTCATGACCGTTACCGCGGAGTGCTCCAAATGTCTGTCTCTGCTGACCGCCGGCGAGATCGACAAGAACGACTATAGCCTGGCGCTAGCCGATATCGCCATTACGGGCGACCTGAGTGCCGTCAAGATGACGCTCGACCACGGCGCCGACGTCAACATTGTCGATCCGCTGGGAAGAACTCCCCTGATGTACGCGGCGGCATCCGACAATCTCCCGCTCGAAGAAGTCAAGATGCTGGTGGAACACGGGGCCGACGTAAATGCCAGGGACACGCATAAACGCGGAGCCGAGAGCGGATGGACCGCCCTCGATATCGCCCGCCAGCACGGCGACACTCCGATCGTCGCCTTCCTGTTGAAGTCCGGCGCGAAGAGCAATGCAGCGCCTCCGCCCCGGTTGCAACCGCGCCACGACAACACCATCGCCGGCGCCATCCAGGGAAGTCTTCCTCTCATCCAGAAGGCCGACGCTAATTTCATGCCCAAGGCAGCCTGTGCCTCCTGTCACAACAACAGCTTCGCCGCCATGGCGGTGGGATCCGCCCGCCGCTTGGGCTTTGCCGTGGACGAGAAAATCGCCGCGCAGACAGTCCAGGGGAACGTTTTCGGCCTCATGCAACTGCGCGACATCCTTCGCCAGGGTGTCATGGCGCCCGTGGGTGAGTACTTTGGACCGGTCGTCATCGGCGACATGCTTCTGGGACTGGACGCCGAGCACTACCCGGCCGATCTGAATACCGACACGGCCGCCGTCTACCTGAAGAGCCGCCAGGGCGCCGACGGACACTGGGCCTACGCCCCGTCCGATACCCGCCCGCCGATCTGTTCCGATTACATCACCCAAACCGCCATCGCCATGCGCGCCATGCAACGCAACGCGCCCAAGCTGGAACGTGCCTCTTATGACCACGCCGTTCAACTGGCCGCGGCGTGGCTCGTCAAACAGCAGCCCAAAGGCAACGAAGACCGCGTCGGACGTCTCACGGGACTCGTTTGGAGCGGCAAGTACAAGGATGCCGTTCAGAATGCCATGCACGACCTGATTGCCACCCAACGTGGCGACGGCGGCTGGGCCGACATCGACACCACGCCAAGCACCCCATTCGCCACCGGCCGCGCGCTGGTGGCTCTCCAGACCGCTGGCTTGCCGGTCTCCGACGCAGCCTATCGGAAGGGCGTGAAGTACCTACTCAGCACGCAACAGGAGGACGGCTCCTGGTTTGTCCGCAGCCGCGCCATGGCCTTGCAGCCTTATTTCGATTCCGGCTTCCCGCACGGCTTCGATCAATGGATCTCCGCCGCCGGCACCAGTTGGGCTACTATCGCGCTCTCGCTGGCGGCGCCCGCGCCCACCCCAATTGTCGCCAAGGCACAGTAAACGGGCCGGGCAGTTCCGAACCGGACCTCATTGGCGCCAGCCTCATCCACACCGCTTGGCACACACGCCGACCGGCATGCGAACATTGGAGAGGGACACATCGGCAACGCCGGATTTCGCCGCATCCTGGCGCATCCCAACGACCGCCGCAATCTGGAAAACTTGAAGAAGCTATGCCGAAAAGCCGTACGACCACAACCAAATCGAGTTGAAATGGCACGCGCGGTGGCAGGACGCCACCTTCTATGCACATCGGCCATATTTCTCCCGCACCTTGGTTTTGAACGGCGCGCCGGCCCACGGGTCCATCGGCTGGAGGACCGGTGCTGTACAATCGTGTTGACATGGAATTCGCCATAAGCATCCAAATTGAGGAATTGCCGGAGGGAGTTTGGCTGGCAACTTCCGACGAATTGTCTGGCTTGGTGGCGCAAGGAAGAACGGTTGCCGAGGCCCTCGACATCGCGAGAGACGTAGCGCGAAAGCTTATAGAGGCACGTCGCGAACGCGAAAACGAAATCCCGTTTTCCGCGGCGTCGGCTCACCGCGACTACACCATCGTCGTGGCCGCATTGGTGGGCCGCCTGGCGGGCTTCCGTTATCGGAGGTCATACGGAAGCTCAAGGCCTGCGGATTCCAATTCGATCGCCAGGCTGCGGTCGACCCAGCAACATTTCTCAAGGCCTGACCTGGATGGGTATCGGCGCCGTGCAATCGCTTGGGTAACAATGGGGGATGGGATGAATCTTGACGACCACAAGGTTGTCTTGTATCGGAACCAGCCGGACGGCTGGGTTGCGGAGATTCCTGCGATTCGCGGCTGTTACGCGCTTATGCCAACGCGGGAGGAGCCCCTGGCCGAAAGCGGACGCGTGTTCGAAATGATCGCCGCGGAATACGGCGAGAAAGGGTTATCGCTGCCGGCGGACAGCACCGCGATAGTGAATTCTATCGGCCCGATGACCGGGCGGTGCCGCCGCTTCATGAGCGCGTTTCACGGGGGCAATCCTTCACGGCGACTGAATCCAGCCCACTTCTCCGGGTGGCGCGTCTTCCGGACGATGCAGGCGCGAGGCGTCCACGCGCAGCACACCGGAAAGTTTGTTTGGAGCCTCCGGCGCTCGCTCTATCTCGCCGAATGTCGACCTTGCAATTGAGGTCTACTACACATAGCGCGTGAGTTCAGACAGGGATGACTGGGCAAGTCGCATCCAGGCGCCTCAGATCGCGCGGATCGCTTGTGACGATGTGGTCTCCGCGCGCCCTGGCCAGAATCACAACCGAAGCGTCGATTATGTCGGCGGTATCGGTAGCGCCGCAGAGTTCTCCGCAGGCGCGGGCGAGTTGCTCATCCAGAGGGATGATCTCGACTTCCTCACTCCGCAAAAAACGCGCCAGAGTGACCTGGACGCGGCCATCGCGCCAGGCTTGCCCCACCACACCGGAGGGGACGCGAAATTTGAGGCGCTGTGCCAAAGCCCGATCGAACAGGGCGATCAGTCGCTTGTCGCCGCGATCCAAGGCGATCAAAGCGCCGGTGTCGAGTGTTATCCCCGCCCGCGCCGCGGGAGCATGCCTTCTGCCCACTTAATGTCCTCCGGCGCTGGCTCGCCATGTTGTTCGATAAGATCGCGAACAAGCGTCCGCAGCGAGTCACGCTTTTCCTGTTCTGCCAGGACACTGGCAATATAGCCCGAAACCGAATCCGCTCTCCCGGCGCGGATTTCCCGGTGGACTCTGGCGAGTTGATGCTTCGGCAAGCTGATGGCAATCTTCGCACTGGTCATACCAGGATCATACCATGGCCGGCCAAATAGGCGGTTCTGACGTCACGGACGCCCATGAGGGAGAACATGTACAAGAGTAGGTGCTGCTCGTCATAGTCGTAGCGTGCCATGGCATCCATTGCGACAGCGGTTAGCGCCCGCAAATGAGCGGGGTGAAACGTAACTTCTTGAGAAACTCCATCCAAATCGAGGCTGCTGGTTTCCAGAGATTCAAGATCAACAGCCAACTGTGCTTGGAAGTCCGCGAGCACCGCCTCGCCGGTCTCAGACTCCCAGTCATCTAGGGCCTCGTCGTCATCCGAACGGTGCTGGCTATCATCGCTACATTTTCCATCATTGCTGGAATCAATTGGCTCCTCGATAAGAGCTGCTTGTTTATCGCGGAATTCCCGGTAAATGGTCCACAGGGCGGGTTCCGCCGAAAGCTGATCCATCAAGAACTTGGTCCGGCCGGTCATGACGTTACGTACCGTAAGAAATATGACGAGCGCGTCCGGGCACTAGCCCCCCGAAGTCTCGCTCACCCTAACTGGCTCGCAGGGCGACGCAGACGCCGTTCTCGACGCCCGCAGTCTGTCCTGACCCGCCAAACCGCGCACATCCTCCGTTTCCGGACCTGCCATGACGGTAACCGCGGCGTCCGCAACTAACAGGCGTCGCCCGATAACCGCCTCCCAAAAGCCTCCGAACTGGACCTCATTGGCGCCAGCCTCCTCCACACCGCTTGGCGCGCACACCGACCGGCATGCGAACATTGGAGAAGGATACATCGGCAACGCCGGATTCCGCCGCATCCTGGCGCATCCCAACGACCGCCGCAATCTGGAAAACTTAAATAAGCTATGCCCGAAAAGCCGTACGACCACAACCAAATCGAGTTGAAATGGCACGCCCGCTGGCAGGACGCCACCTTTTACAAAGCCGAAGAGAATTCCTCGCGCCCGAAATACTACGTGCTGGAGATGCTGCCCTATCCCAGCGGCACGCTGCACATCGGCCATATCCGCAATTACGCCATCGGCGACGCCCTGGCCCGCTACAAGTGGATGCGCGGCTTCAACGTGCTGCACCCCATGGGTTGGGACGCCTTCGGCCTGCCCGCCGAAAACGCCGCCATCGCCAACCAGCGCCATCCGCGCGAATGGACCCTCCAGAACATCGCGGCCATGAAGAAGACCCACCGCCGCTTCGCCTTCAGCTACGATTGGGACCGCGAAGTCTCCACCTGCGAGCCGGAATACTATCGCTGGAACCAGTGGTTCTTCCTGAAAATGCTGGAGCGCGGCACTCGCCTATCGCAAGAAGGCGCTGGTCAACTGGTGCCCGAAGTGCGCCACCGTGCTGGCCAACGAGCAGGTGGTCGACGGCTGCTGCTGGCGGCACGAAGACACGCCCGTCGAGCAGCGCGCCCTCGAACAATGGTTCCTGCGCATCACCGATTATGCGGACGAACTTCTGCGCGACATCGCCACCCTCGAAGGCGGCTGGCCGGAGCGCGTGCTCACCATGCAGCGCAACTGGATCGGCCGTTCGGAAGGCACGGAAGTCGATTTCCGCCTGCAGGGTGATGGCGGCACGGGCGAGCCCATACGCGTTTTCACCACGCGCGTGGACACCATCTTCGGCGCCACCTGCGTGATCCTGGCGCCGGAGCACCCTCTGGCCGCGCAGTTGCTCGATGCCGATGGGCAAGCCCGCGCCAAGGCCATGGTGGACGCGCGCGCCAACGCTGACCCCGGCGATATCGTGAAGGAAGGCTTCTTCACCGGACACTACGCCATCAATCCGTACAGCGGCGAAAGGGCGCCCGTTTGGATCGGCAATTTCGTCCTGATGGGCTACGGCACCGGCGCCATCATGGCCGTGCCCGCGCACGACGAGCGCGATTTCGAATTCTGCACCAAGTATGGAATCCCCATTCGCCCTGTCATCCGCCCGGTGGATGGCGAACTCGCGCGCATCGACGACATGCAGACCGCTTTCCCGGATGACGGCGTGCTGCAGAACTCCGGCGAATGGTCCGGCCTGCCCAGCGCGGAGGCCCGCCGGCAGATGAACGCCAAAGCGCAGGCGGAAGGCTTCGGCAAGGCCGCGGTCACGTTTCGCATCAAGGACTGGGGCGTGTCGCGCCAGCGCTACTGGGGCACGCCGATTCCCGTGATCCATTGCGCCGGTTGCGGCGTCGTTCCCGTGCCCGAGAGCGATCTGCCCGTGGTGCTGCCGCTGAACGTACAGTTCACCGGCAAGGGCCGTTCGCCGCTCGAAGAGGTACCCGAGTTCGTCAACGTGAAGTGTCCGCGCTGCGGTGGGCCGGCCCGCCGCGAGACCGACACCATGGATACCTTCGTCGATTCGTCCTGGTATTTCTACCGCTACTGCGACGCGCGCAACGATCGCATGCCCTTCGATCCGGCCAAGGTCGCCTACTGGTTCGAGATCGATCAGTACATTGGCGGCGTGGAGCACGCCATCCTGCACCTGATCTACTCGCGCTTCTTCACCAAGATGATGCGCGATATCGGGCTGGTGAAAAATGCCGAGCCCGTGAAGCGGCTGTTCACGCAAGGCATGGTCATCGCCGGCGGCGCCAAGATGTCGAAATCGAAGGGCAACGTGGTGGGCGCGGATTTTCTCGCGGATCGCTATGGAGCGGACACCGCGCGCTTGTTCATCCTCTTCGCCGGCCCGCCCGAAAAAGAAGTCGACTGGCGCGACGAGCGCGCCGAAGGCATCTACCGCTTTCTCGGGCGCGTCTACCGCTTCGCCACGCGCAATCTGGAGCGTGCCCGCGCGGGCGGCGGCGAAGGCGCGCCCGAAGCGGACCGCAAGATCCTGCGCAAGCTTCACCAGACCATCCGCAAGATCACCGAGGATTTCGAATCCCGCTGGCATTTCAATACGTCCATCTCCGGCATCATGGAACTGGTGAACGATCTCTATGCCGAAGAAGCCCGGCTCTCGGGCTCGACCGTGGCCGAGGTGCTGGAGAAGCTCACGCTGCTGCTCGGTCCGTTTGCGCCTTATCTCGCGCAGGAGATTTGGGAGGAACTGGGCCGCGAAGGTCCCGTCTTTCGCGAATCCTGGCCGCCCTACGATCCCGAATTGGCCAAGGAAGACCTGGCCGAGATCGTGGTGCAGGTGAACGGCAAGCTGCGCAGTCACATCCACGCAACGTTCGGAACGCCGGGCGACGAGGTCAAAGCGCGCGCGCTGGAAGATCCCAAGGTCCAGCAGTTTATCGAAGCCAAGCAAATCGTGAAAGTGATTGTGGTGCCCGACAAGCTGGTCAATATCGTAGTAAGAAACGATTGAGCTTTAATCTTCACTATCCAGAAGGGGGGATCATGTTGCTGTCTGAACGGTCGCGATCTTGGAAATTGGCCGCACCCGTGTTTGCCGTTGCCCTCTTTGCCGTCCCCCTGCCGGTCCGTGGGGACCAGAAGAGCAAAGCCGCATTGATCGAAGAGTTTTTGGTCTTAACCAACGCTCGGGACTTGTATGCCCGCGGACTGCGCTTGTCGGCAGATCGATTCCGGCTCACGGCAAAAACGCAACGAAGGCTGCTCGATCAGCAACTGCAAACGGCCCAACCCTCCGGCGATCACCCGGGCTCAAGAGAAGAATTAGACGCAGCCTTCGACCAATTTGAGGCAGGTATGATCGCGGTGATGGAGAAGGCGACGGAATGGGAGTCCATAAAGCCGGGGGTGGTGGCCGGTTTTGACGACCTGTTCAGTGAGGACGAATTGGCCGGCGTCGTGGCATTCTACAAAAGCCCCGTCGGTCAAGCTTACGCGAACAAGCTGCCCGACCTTGCGGCGAGCGCCAGGAACTGGGGCAAGGACACGGGACAAACCCAGCAGCCGGAAGTCCTGCGCTTGGTGCGGCAAGCGGTGACCAGGGCGAACGAGCTAGGCTACACCTGGGCGCCGGAGCCCGCCCCAGCCGCTGCACCGCTCGCCCGCGCCCCCGCAGGAGCCATTGCCGGCAGCATCATCGGATCTCTGCCTTCGCCAGACGATCCGAAGCCGCAGCGTCTTCTGGTGGGCGGGAATGTGCAACATGCCAAGCGAATCCGACAATCCAAGCCGGTCTATCCCCCGTTGGCCAAGCAGGCGCGTATTTCCGGGCACGTCACGTTAAACGCCGTCATCGGCAAAGACGGCGCCGTCCGGAACCTGGTCGTCGCTAGCGGCCATCCCCTGCTGGTTCCGGCGGCAATGGACGCGGTGAAACAATGGGTCTACCAGCCCACGCTCTTCAACGGCGAGCCGGTGGAAGTGATGACTCAGATCGACGTGAATTTTGCCCTGGGCCGCGATGAGCCGCCTCCCGCCCAGGGACAAGGCGCGGCATCGGACTCGCTGGTGAAGGTCGAGCACGGTGACATCGCCGCCCTCCGCGCCCGTCTTTCGTCCGGGGCGAATCCGAATGAGCCCGACGATTCCGTAGTGCCGGGTTTCACGCCGCTGATGGCGGCCGCCGCTACCGGAAACGTCGATGCCGCGCGCCTCCTGCTGGACGCCCGCGCCGTGATCGGCGCGCGGACGCAGCAAGGTTCGACGGCCCTGGACATAGCGGTCCGCGGCGGCAAGCACGAAGTGGCCGGGCTATTGCGCAGCCGTGCGGAACCGCGCAAGTGAAATTATAATGAGGAAGGCGAATGCATGACGGAAGGCGATAAGGATAAGGCCACAGCGGCAGCGGTCACCAGCGTCGGGGCCGGTGTGGGTGGCGCGGGCGGCGCCACCGTGGGTGTACTGGAGCTGGCCGCGCGCGGCGCAGCCACCGGCTTGTCCGCCGGCCTGGTTATCGGCGCCGGAGCCGCCGCGGGAGCCGGTCTGGCCTACGCGATCTATCGACTGATTAAGAACCGCAAGTCCTGACCTTTTCAGCAGCCAGCGGTATAATTATCCTGTGCGAGTCAAGACATCGATCACACGGCCGAAGGAACTGCTCGGCAGGCTTGACAGAGTGGACAAGAACCGCTCCGCGCTGCTCGAACGGGCTGCCCGGGCCTATCTTCTCAATCTGGACAGACAAGCGCGCGACCGGCGAGACATCGAGATTATCAACCGGGTCGCCGGGCGCCTGAATCGCTCAGCCAAGGATACGCTGGATTATCAGCGACTGCCGTGAAGCTTGAGTGCGCAAGTTCGAGTGGGAACGGCAGAAGGTCTGAAGCATGAGTCGAGCATCCACCGCGATGAGCTGGTGAGCCTCCCTAAGTCCTCTTTGAGCCACTATGTAGGCTCGCTCAAAGCGCCTGGGTTGTGTGAACTAAACGATGCATTGAGCATTTCGCTCGGTTTGGAGGACCCGGTGATCGTATCGGTCCATTGAACGAGAACGCCAGGCCTGTAAGTCTGACCGATTCATCGAGGGACGATCGCATTGCCGGCCGGGAAATCCGCGACCCTTTAGAGTTGTCGATGACGGCATCCTCGGTCTAAACCTCACTCCGAACCGACGTCCACCATGGGATAAGCTTCGACGTATTCCTCGCCATGGCAGCCGTAATAAGCGACCGTGCGCGCCGCGAAATCGACATCGTAACGCACCACGCCCGCGCGCCAAGAAGCCGCCAGGAATTCCGGAAATGGGCTTCCGCCGGCCTGATCCGCCCGCAACGCCGAAATCAGCGCCTCGCGGTTGAACGGGGGGACGTCCATCGTGCCGGTCGCTAATGGCGTGCCCTGGATCACGACGGGCCCGTCGTGGGTTAGAAAAAGGCTTTGGCATGCGGGCAGAAACCACAAGTTCCGCGTCACACCCGCGCGCCGCAGCGTCTCGGCGAGGTAGGGAAAACCTCCGGCTTTAGGCCGGATCGCCATACCGCGCTTCAGCGCCGCCTCTAAATTTTCGATTGCCTTACTCATACTCAGCGCCCCGCCCCACCCCCGCGCAGCACCTTCCCCGGCAGCGCATTGGTCATCTTCCCTTCCTCGATCACCGGCACACCATTCACCAGCACAAACCGCATCCCCTCGGAAAGCTGGTTCGGATTCGCAAACGTGGCGACGTCGTGAATAGTCTCCGGATCGAACACCACCACATCCGCCCACATCCCCTCCTTCAACACGCCGCGATCCGTCAGCCGCATGCGCTCGGCCGGCAGCGCGCTGAACTTGCGAATGGCGTCCGGCAGTGTCAGCTTCTTCTCCTCCCGCACGTACTTGCGCAGAATGCGCGGGAACGTCCCATACGCGCGCGGATGCGGGTGCTCCTTGCCCAGCAGTCCATCCGTCGCCGTTCCCTGCGAATCGTTGCAAATCGAAACCCACGGCTGCTGAATCGCCAGCACGATGTCCGGCTCCGACATCATGAAGATTGCCACGTTGGTGAAGGCCCGGTCTTCAATCAACAGGTCGAAGATCGTGTCGAACGGATCCTTGCCCCAGATCTTGGCGATCTCCGCGATGGTCTTGCCCTGCAGCGGCAGCAGCTTCGGGTTGGCCACCGCGCCCACCAGGATGGACTCCGGTCCCGTCACCTCCTGCCATTCGTTCTCCCAATGCCCGCCCGGCGTCTCCATCTCCTTGCGGATGCGCGCGCGTATCGCCGGGTCCTTCAGCCGCTCGATCAGCTTCGCGTCGCCGCCATCGTGCGCCCACGGCGGAATGATCGCCGAAAACGTGTTGAACCCCGCCGGGTAAGCGTAAGTATCCGCCGAAATGTCCACGCCCGCATCGCGCGCCTGCTGAATCCGCGCGATCACGTCCGGCATGCGGCCCCAGTTGGCTTTGCCGGCCGCTTTCAAATGCCAGATCTCCACCGGTATCCGCGCCTCGCGCCCGATGCGCACCGCTTCATCCACCGCCGGAATAATGGCGTCCGCTTCGCTGCGCATGTGCGTCGCGTAGACGCCGCCGAACTTCGCGGCTTCCGCCGCCAGCGCGATCAGCTCTTCGGTCGACGCGTACGGCGCGGGCGCATATTGCAGCGAGCTCGAGACCCCCACCACGCCGTCCCGCATCGCCTCCCGCACCAGGGTCTTCATGCGCTCCAGCTCCGCCGCGTTCGGCGCGCGGTCGTCGTCGCCCAGCACCATGCGGCGTACCTGCGTCGCCCCCACATAGCTCGCCAGGTTGATTCCCATGCCCTGCTTCTCCAGCCGCGCGAAGTAATCGCGGAAAGTCCGCCAGTCCGGATGGATCCCGTAATGCTCATACCCCACGCGATCGGCCTTCAGCATGGCTTCGTTGACCGGCGCCGCCGACGACCCTTCGCCGGTGATCTCGGTCGTGATCCCCTGGTAGATCTTCGAAGGCAGATGCGGATTCACCAGGATGGTCATCTCCGATTGGCCCAGCATGTCGATGAATCCCGGTGCCACCACCATGCCGCGCGCATCGATGGTGCGCTTGGCCGGCGCGCCCGTCAGATTGCCGATGGCCGCGATCCTCCCCTGCCGGATGCCGATGTCGCCGCTGTACCACGGCGACCCCGTTCCATCCACGATCCGGCCGTGCTGGATCACCCAGTCGTAAGGGTTGGCGGCAAACAGCAGCAGCGCAAACAGCAGCATTCTGCGAGTGTATCACCCAAACTGTGGGGCAGGCCCTCGGCCTGCGCGGGGCCCGTGGCCCCGCTTTCGCACAGCCCGGAGCTAAAATGAAATCCTGTGCACCGTTTCATCCTCCACAATGAAGAAATCCGCGAAGCTTCCGACCCGCTCCTCGCCCCCGGACAAGTCGGCCTGCTCTCCGGCTGGGGCGTCTTCAGCACCCTCCGCGTGACGCACGGCGTGCTTTTCGCCTTCGAGCGCCACTGGGCCCGCATGTGCAAAGATGCCGCCGCCCTGCGCGTGCCCATGCCGCCCGATCCCGAGCCGGTTCGCCGCAAGCTGCTCGAATTGGTGGAAGCCAACCAGGCGCTGGAGGCCACGCTGCGCGTCGTCGTCGTCCGAAATACCGGCGGCATGTGGGAAGGGCCGGGCGTGGGACGCGCGAGCGACCTGATCGCCCTCACCTCAGCCAGCAAGGAATGGGGCCGCGGAGTGCGCCTCTGCTATACGCCGCGCGCCCGCTACGCGCCGGGCGATTTCGCGGGCGCCAAGATCCTCTCCTGGGCCATGAACCTCACCTGGCTCGAGAAGGCGCAGCTCCGCGGCTTCGACGAAACCATCCTGCTGAACGAACGCGGCGAGATCGCCGAATGTACCTCCGCGAATCTCTTCGCGGCCGCAGGCGACCGGGTGTGGACTCCGCCGCTCGCCTCGGGCTGCCTGCCGGGCGTGACCCGCGAGTTGTTGCTGCACGAGATTCGCGTGCCCGGCTACACCATCGAAGAACGGCCCCTCGCGCCCGCCGACCTGGAGGCCGCCGCCGAGGTCTTCATTACTTCCACCACCCGCAACCTGCTGCCCGTGGTGGAAATTGAGGGCCGCGCCATTCGAAATGCCGGCCATGCCTGCGCGGCTCTGCGGACCGCCTTCTCCGCCTACGTGGACGCCTACGTTGCCCGCGCGGTGGATGCGCCAGCCGCGCGGCGATGACCGTCAGTTGCCCGGGTTGCGGTAGCCGCTACCTGCGCGCCAGCCGGTGCCGATCTGTACGGGAGAGAATGCGCAGCCTCCTGGGCATTTCCCCGCTGCGCTGTGCCGATTGCGGGACCTGGTTTGTGGCCCGCACCTGGGACCTTTCCGTCATCACCCACAGCCGCTGTCCGAAGTGCCTGCGCATGGATCTCAACGTCTGGACCGATCAGCAGTTTTGGCCCGGCCCGCTCACCAAGCTCATGATCAACTGGGCGCTCACCCCTGGCGCTGCGAATACTGCCGCTACAATTTTGCGAGCTTCAGGCCGCGCCTGGAAACGTTCAGCTTCAATCGGTGGCGGGAAAGAGCACAGGCGCGGGAGGGAACCCATCCTGGCGCGCCGGAATCCGGGAGAAGCGAGAAGTAGGATTTTTCCGCGCCGCGTGGTGCCACGGCGACCGGGTATAATGTCACCGTGCAATCGATCACGCTCGCCAACGGAGTGACTGGCACGGAAATCGTGTGACAAACGGGGCGAGAACAGACGGCCCGCATCAATGACTTCTTCGTGTCGCGACCACTGGCGGCCCGTGCATGCATTGGCCGCGCTGCTACTCTTAGCAACCGGAACGAGAGGCTTGCCAAAGGCCGCTCTCAGCGGGCGCGTGGCCGACGAGAGCGGCGGCCCACTCCCAACGGCAACAGTAAGTGTCCGTAAACTCTCCGGCGAACAGTTTATTCAATCCTCGCAAACTGACTCCCACGGGCGCTACTCGTTTCCGGAGCTCCCCGACGGCGAGTACTCCGTCGAGGCGGCCCTGGCCGGATTTGTTTCGGTCACGTACAAGCCGATGCGCATCTATTTCCCGGCTGAGGTGCGGGAGGATTTCGTGCTCGGCGTTGCGGCCTTCGGCTCTGATGCCGTCTATACCTCAAGCCAACTGGTTGGCGAGCTCATGTGGCGCGGCGCTAGGATGCCCGCAGCGACAATTTGCGTAACAAAGGCCAGCGAGCCGCCCCATCCAATATGTACAGTGACAAATGGGCTCGGGCATTATTTCCTGGACTTGTCCCCGGCAATATACACTGTTACCATCGATTTCGGCCGCGGCCTTCACGCAAAGGACAGGCTGGATTTGCGAACAGCGGGCCAGTATCGAAACAAGATCAGCCTCGCGCACGCTCAGTAGCCCCGATTGCGGCAGCCGCTCCGCCCGGCGGCCCCGGCAATGAAGCCGCGGTCGGACAGCAGTTATAAAATTTACTCTCGAGCGGCATCGGTTCATTCGCAATATTCGGGCTTGGTAGCTTTTACCTGAGCAAGATTCAACCGCTCGGCCCATGCCTCTCTTCCGGCTTCCAGCTTATTGCACTTCTGTTAGTGATGGCAGGATTTTGCGTCGGATCGGTGCCGCTACTGGCCTGGGCGATTTGGACTTGGTTGAGTTTGGTAGGCGCAGCGGTCGAGCCGAAGAGCGCTGAAGGACGGGGAGAGGACAGCCTGCGCCAATAGACAGTGGGAATGAAGACAACAGGAGCAGTGTGGCCGGAACCCCAGAGGCTCCATAGGTCTATCGGGCTATGCCAAGCGAATAGAGGACCTTGCCAATGAGCATGAACCCACACACGATCTCTTGGAACAGAACTATAATCCCCAGTGCTGAGTACAGTTGTGTCCGTAGAAACCTTACGGGAAGTGCCAACAACGCAAATGCAACGGCGAAAATTACAACATCGGCAATCCGTGGGTCATCAGGAGCGCTCTTGGTTGCCGAAAACAAGAAGCCGAACAGCATTATCGCAGTGCCCCAACCATATGCGTTGACCGCCGCCGCCTTTGACATCAAACTTTCCCCTATCGTACTCCAGAATCTCCGTGCCGAACCGAACGGGGCGACCAATTCGAGAATAGCAAACGGCTCGGATCGGTGCGACAATCAAAAAGCGGAACCCGATGAACAAGCGCCAGCAGCGACCGTCGAAAGATCCTTTGAACGTTGACGCACCGTTCTCGCCGTTTACGCCGTGGGAATATCATCGCTTTCTAGCGACCGTCTTCGGCTCCCTTGGTTTGATCGGCCTCATCAAGAGCGGAATTCGCCCTGGTCCCAACGATCCGAAGGCGTGGTACGGACGAGCGATTCGGGTTGTCGGCGGCAGCAGTCTGATAGTAGTTGGCAGCGTCCTGGTTGTCATGATGGTGGAGGGAATTCTAAAGCTATGACCACGGCCTCAGGTTTGCGCTCCACTGATTATCGATTTGCGAGTGACGATCCCGTAGAAGTCGCCGAAGCTCTTTACAGCGCCGCACACCACGACCCTGACTGGAGATGGATTCAGGGCTGGTGCCTGACGTTCTTGAAATCGAAGCACGTAGGAGTTCGTTGGGTGGCGGCAACCTGCCTTGGCGATCTTGCGACGTTTCACAAGCGCCTGGATCTGGACCTTGTGCTTCCCGCCCTGACTGAAGCCGCTGGCGATCCGGCCATAGCGTTAGCCGTACAAGATAGCCTGTCGTGCATAAGGCAGTTCGTCAAGGTGCAGTGACGGAGGAACATCATCCGAGCCAAAATCAAATCCCTCGAAATCACTGAAGCCCCGGACCTGAATCCGAGCGCCTATGCACCGGACAACTGTGATGATTTTGCTTGCACGTTGGGCTTGACGATTGGCCCGCACGATGGCGACGGCGGCGAACTGTTTTACCTCATAGTTTGCACTCCAAAATGGTTGGCGACGGAGTGCGAAAAAGATGGCTTCGTTTGGGGCCGTCACCACCTGATTGTGCCCGAGTACAATCTGAAGGCGATCACGGCCATCATTATCACTTTTGTTGAGCGATGTTCTGGTGAGTCGTGGCAGGAAGTAACATCCAAACTGAGCCGGATCGCCAGTTGGGAATTCGAGGACTACCGATCATGAGTTTGGATCTTGCTGTTGGCACACCGCATCGGCCCTTTCCAGCGCTGTGCCGATGATAGGATAAAGGGGATGCTTATCCTGAAACGGCTGATCGTGTGGTTGCTTGAGGATTTAGCTGAAATATTTCTGCTCGGTGGACTACTCGGCACTTTATCGTCGGCTAACTTCATCAGTATCCTCACGGGAGTATGGGCGTTCGCACTTGGCGTGGGCGGTATTTTGTTCTTGCATGGTTACTACCTAACCACAGCGTTCTTCGGAGTAGTTTGGAGGAGCCAAAGACCGTGGTTATACCCGGCGATTGCAGCTACACTGTTCGTCATTCACACGCACATCGTTTTCTTCCGCTTGAAGCCGGATCTCAGTTTCCAAGGGCGGGCAGCGGAGGTTCCGTTGCTTACCGGCGGTGCGTGCATCGTTTTTACCTGCACCTTTGTTGGCGGCTGTTTTTTGCGGAAGTGGATAAAGGCTGGCCGTTCCTGAGTTTCGTCCTCGACCGTGACCCCGACGATGGCAAGATCCCCATCACGGTTCAAGGATCTTGTCGATGCTGCGAGGTCGGGAATGGGTCAGCCGGGATGAAACGAGCGACATTCTGTTTCGAACGCTTGGACCTCGACCAGTGTTGATTCAGTGATTGCCATCGTGTTGCCGAGGCTTTGGTTTCGGCGGGCAGGTCGGGTGTTTCCATTTGGCTCTCGGTGTTTCCATTTAGTTTCCATTTCGGTTTGGCAGTAAGTGGTGAGGAAGTATGGGGTTAGGGAAGTGTTTCCAATGTTTCCATATTTCTCCAGGAGTTTCTTCTAAGTACACTGTAGGCCATTTGTCTAATTTCTTTGAAAACTCTTCAAGAAATATGGAAACATTGGAAACATCCTTGTAAGCTATTGCAACAGGTCAACTTAACCTTGGACCAAAATTGAAACACAAGTGGAAACAGGTTCCCGAAATGGAAACATCCTATAAAGGACTGCACGAAATGAGAATCGCCCTGCTTCTCTGTGTTGCCGCCCTCTCGGCATCGACGCCGGGTCGCGCGCAAGACCGCTGTTCCCTCATCGTGAGGGTTCTGTCCCCTGATGGCCGTCGGCCCAAGGCGCCCGTTTCCGTCATTCAGGAGGACAGGAGGGTCGAGGAGCTCGAACAGGACAGCGCGGAGGTCCGCTTTTGCGGCCTGGGGATCCTGCCGGTAACGGTGACGGTGGGTAGCGGCGGAATGTGCGGCCAGGTCATTGTCCGCGACGTCCCCGTCGCCTGGAACCGCACGTACCTCTTGCACGTGACTTACGATCCCGGGGCGTGCCGCGAAAGGGTGCCGCCGCCTGAGCCGGCCTGCGAGGTCCTCTTCCGCGTCCGAAGCGCAACAGGCGCGCCGGTCCCTGGTGCCGTCATCAGCCTGGCCTCACCAATCTCAAAACCTCTTGTCGGAGACCGATTCGGCCGCGCCGATATCATCTTAAAGGCGCTTCGACTGCTCGCCGCAGGAGCCCGAGCGTGAGGAGACCATCACCCTGGGGGTAGAGAGGACCGGGGGCGGTCAAGATTAATGGTAGTGTATCAGTTCTCAAACTGATACACTACCAGATTAATACCCGGCGCCCAGCATGCTATTCAATCTATGGCAACTCGCACTGCTCGGCGTTGTGCTGGCATTACTCATGGGGCTTACGCTGGGGCTGTCCCTCGGAACCCTGTTTTCGGCCCTCCTCCGGCGAAGGCGCAGGTATGTGCTGGACGGGATCGCAGGAATGGCCGGGTTCCTGGCCGGCTTCCTCCTGCACGCCGCCGGCATAAATTTCGCGATTCAGGTCAACGGAGAAGTCGTCGGCTGGCAAACAGGTATTAGCTGGCCGCGCGTGCGCCTGTGGGTTTTTGACCACGAGCTTCTCACAGAGATCATTGGCTGCGCCGTCAGCCTCCTGATCGGCAGGGTGCTAGCCGGCGCCGCGGCGCAACTGAGGGACCTGCGCGCCAGGAGATTGGCACGACTGTCGGCGTGACGGCCCCGCTCTGCCCAGTCACCTCGGCCGTGAGAAATCCGCGCGCACATTCGCCTAGAAGAATCAGCTATCTACAACCCCTACGCCCTTCCCATCACCCAGTTACCCCGCCCCCAGCATGCTACTGTGAAATCGAAAGCCCGGCCGGCCCGCACGGTGCGTCAGTGCGACTCACCGGACCGCCGCATCCCGCTGTGCCAAATGCCCGATATGCCAAAGTCGCGTCCGCAGGCCGTAACAGTCATCTCCGTTCAAGATGCGGCCCAGCTCCAAAGCTACCCCGAGGCAACGAAATGTTACGCGATGCAACACCAAATCGAAGAAACCGCGCCACCGGCGCACACCGAGCCACGCTGGCCGATGCACCAAATGCAACGTCATGCAACAACGCCACCGAGAAGACGGGGCACGTAACAGTCCCGCGAAGAATCCGGACGCCGGCGGCAGGGCATTCTACGAAGCGAACCCGATTCCGCGCGCTCCAGGCGATGCAACTATAGGCAAATGCAAATGTGAAGCCGGTTACTTCCGCGAAATTGGGGTTGTTCGGCCACGGCGTGCCCACGCACAAATCCGCACAAAAAGGCACAAAAATGCATAGTACGACTTCGCCGCAAGCCCTCGGCTTTCAGCCATCGGCCCGAAGCCCCGAGAGCGGCATCCTATCGGCGTTTATCCGCGTTCATCCGCGTTCATCTGCGGCCTATGGTTTTTCCGGGAAGACGTGGACACCAGGAGGGCAAAAAAAAATTGGTTCCAAGTGATCCGAAGCTCAGCCTGAACCCGACGCCGGCATGCACGGCTCAGAGCTTTGCAGCCGGATCACCGGCGGTCACCCCTCGGCTCCCCGCCGTCCTTTTTGAGAACGTCGGATTAACGCCTTGGAGGCCACCCGCGTGCGCCCCGGCTGGAACCAGCATCTCGCAACGGCCTTTCGCTCCCCCGCAACGACCGCCCGTTTCCAGGTTGCCGTTCCGGATTCATGTTCTGCCGGCGCACACCCGCGTTACCGGCGCACGCCGAGCCACGCTGGCCGATGCACCAAATGCAACGTCATGCAACAACGCCACCGAAAAGACGGGCCACGTAACAGTCCCGCGAAGAATCCGGACGCCGGCGGCAGGGCATTCTACGAAGCGAACCCGATTCCGCGCGCTCCAAGCGCACAAAAAAGGCACAAAAATGCATAGTACGACTTCGCCGCAAGCCCTCGGCTTTCAGCCATCGGCCCGAAGCCCCGAGAGCGGCATCCTATCGGCGTTTATCCGCGTTCATCTGCGGCCTATGGTTTTTCCGGGAAGACGTGGACGCCAGGAGGGCAAAAAAATTGGTTCCAAGTGATCCGAAGCTCAGCCTCGTGCGCCCCGGCTGGAACCTGCATCTCGCAACGGCCTTTCGCTCCCCCGCAACGACCGCCCGTTTCCAGGTTGCCGTTCCGGATTCATGCTCTGCCGGCGCACACCCGCGTTACCGGCGCACGCCGAGCCACGCTGGCCGATGCACCAAATGCAACGTCATGCAACAACGCCACCGAGAAGACGGGGCACGTAACAGTCCCGCGAAGAATCCGGACGCCGGCGGCAGGGCATTCTACGAAGCGAACCCGATTCCGCGCGCTCCAAGCGCACAAAAAGGCACAAAAATGCATAGTACGACTTCGCCGCAAGCCCTCGGCTTTCAGCCATCGGCCCCGAGAGCGGCATCCTATCGGCGTTTATCCGCGTTCATCTGCGGCCTATGGTTTTTCCGGGAAGACGTGGACGCCAGGAGGGCAAGAAAATTGGTTCCAAGTGATCCGAAGCTCAGCCTCGTGCGCCCCGGCTGGAACCTGCATCTCGCAGCGGCCTTTCGCACCAAATGCAGCGTCATGCAACAACGCCACCGAGAAGACGGGGCACGTAACAGTCCCGCGAAGAATCCGGACGCCGGCGGCAGGGCATTCTACGAAGCGAACCCGATTCCGCGCGCTCCAAGCGCACAAAAAGGCACAAAAATGCATAGTACGACTTCGCCGCAAGCCCTCGGCTTTCAGCCATCGGCCCGAAGCCCCGAGAGCGGCATCCTATCGGCGTTTATCCGCGTTCATCTGCGGCCTATGGTTTTTCCAGGAAGACGTGGACGCCAGGAGGGCAAAAAAATTGGTTCCAAGTGATCCGAAGCTCAGCCTGAACCCGACGCCGGCATGCACGGCTCAGAGCTTTGCAGCCGGATCACCGGCGGCCACTCCTCGGCTCCCCGCCGTCCTTTTTGAGAACGTCGGATTAACGCCTTGGAGGCCACCCGCGTGCGCCCCGGATGGAACCTGCATCTCGCAGCGGCCTTTCGCACCAAATGCAGCGTCATGCAACAACGCCACCGAGAAGACGGGGCACGTAACAGTCCCGCGAAGAATCCGGACGCCGGCGGCAGGGCATTCTACGAAGCGAACCCGATTCCGCGCGCTCCAGGCGATGCAACTATAGGCAAATGCAAATGTGAAGCCGGTTACTTCCGCGAAATTGGGGTTGTTCGGCCACGGCGTGCCCACGCACAAATCCGCACAAAAAGGCACAAAAATGCATAGTACGACTTCGCCGCAAGCCCTCGGCTTTCAGCCATCGGCCCGAAGCCCCGAGAGCGGCATCCTATCGGCGTTTATCCGCGTTCATCCGCGTTCATCTGCGGCCTATGGTTTTTCCGGGAAGACGTGGACACCAGGAGGGTAAAAAAAAATTGGTTCCAAGTGATCCGAAGCTCAGCCTGAACCCGACGCCGGCATGCACGGCTCAGAGCTTTGCAGCCGGATCACCGGCGGTCACCCCTCGGCTCCCCGCCGTCCTTTTTGAGAACGTCGGATTAACGCCTTGGAGGCCACCCGCGTGCGCCCCGGCTGGAACCAGCATCTCGCAACGGCCTTTCGCTCCCCCGCAACGACCGCCCGTTTCCAGGCTGCCGTTCCGGGATCGAAGTTCCCGGCCTGCCGCTTCGATGCGTTGCCGAACCTTCACCAAGCCCGTTCGGCTTGCGGCTCCTTCGCTCTCTCCGGTTAGCCCCGGTTCGGGCGAGATCGATGCCGTAAACCCGTTTCTTGGACTCCAGCTCTGCAATCTCGATCAGCCCCCGGATCGCCACTCCCCTTCGGGGCTTTTTGTGCCCCTCCGGATCAAAGCATTAACCCGGCCACTGACCGAGAGGCTCACCTTCCGAATATGTCCGATAGCTCTTCGCTCCCCGCCGCCTGCTCTATTGGAATAGTTACGGCTGCGGATCAACGTTCCAGGCTCGCTTCACTTTCGTTCGGCTCGCTGTTCCTCGAACCTCTTGGAACCAAGTGCCATATTCGCTCCAAACATCGTTACAGTCAAATGAATTTCGCGGCCGCGCACCAGTTTTCCTCAACATTGTCGGAGCGTGTTTTGTTACAGTTGCAAGACATCCGCGTTGAATTGTTTGTGGATAAAACACACCCGGTTATCTTTGTTGTAAACGGGTGGCGGAGTCCGGTCCCATTGAAAGGACCGCGGGCGCGCTGGCCACGCCGTTGATGGTGATCACCACCGGATAGTCTCCGGCAGCAAGCTGCGGTACCTGGATATTGGCTTGCGCGAGTCCCACAAAATACGGAGTCAGTCCAAGATATTGAATGGGGGCGTTGACGCCGCCAATCGTTGCGGTCGCGGCGAGCGTGGCCTGCGCCAGAGGATTCACCGGAGCGCCGGCGCCATCCTGTGGCGTGTTGCTCAGGCTGCCGATCCCGGTCAGATACACCACGATCACCGAGCCCGGGGGCGCCGGATAATCGGCCGTGAGGAGTGTGCCGGCAGCGTCGGTGGCTACGGCCCGGTTTCCGTCCCATTGGAAGATCCCCGGCGCGGCCGCATCGACGTTGAGTGGATACTCGACGCTCATACCCAGCGGCGAGCGCACCAGCAGCGTGGCGGTCCCGGCCCGCGCCTCGAACGGCACTTGGAAGTTGATCTGCCCCGAATCCGCGTAAAGCATCGGGCTGTAGAAGCCGTTG
This sequence comes from Bryobacterales bacterium, assembly GCA_963707465.1. Lineage (GTDB taxonomy): Bacteria > Acidobacteriota > Terriglobia > Bryobacterales > Bryobacteraceae > Bog-159. Next base: position 1,032,143 of record CAVPQK010000024.1, on the reverse strand, counting down.
ATGGAAACGCTCACGCCTGCCAGGTCGCCGGGCAGGGGCAGACTCGTGGGCTGGCCGGGTTGCGAGGCGAATCCGGTACCGAAGAGGGTAGCCAGGCTGCCGGGTGAGACAACGCCGGTGTAGCTGGCGGCGTTGGTCACCGCGCCGACCGACGGTGTCGACTGACAGCAGGAGGTGAGCAGCACAGGCGAATCCGTAACAGTGATGGCGGTCCCTGCAACGGCCGTCGCGCCGCCGAAAATGTCGCGCACGGTGCGCGCCTGGATCGCCGAGGGTATGGTGAACGGCACGGTCTGCGTCGGATTCCAAAGAATGATCCCCTGGTCGCCGGTGGCCAGCGTGAGCCAGATTTGCCATGTGCCGGAGGCATCGATAACCGCTTGCGTAAGCGAGGCTCCCGCCAGCCAATCGAACACGTACCGATACGCTTGTCCCGCCGCGGTAAGCGCCAGCGGGCTGGTCTGCTGGGTTCCCACGCAGAACGAAGTGGCGCTGCCCCAGGTATACCAGTCGTAGCGCCCCGAGCCGTAAGCCAGGTCGGTGAGGTATTTGCGCACCATGTAAGAGGCGGCCTCGTCCGGTGGCGTGGTAGTATCGCCGGATGCGCCCTCGGTATCCCACAGAGGCATCGCGCCGAGCCCGTACTTGTTCATCACCAGCCGAACATTGGCGATCAGCGGGCCAGTCGCTTCCGGAGGCGTGGTGTAGAAGTGATGGCCGATGACGTCTACATACTCCCCTGCCCCGGTGGCCAGAAATGTATCCAGGTAGCCGGCGGAATAGGCGGCCGGCGAACTGATTGTGTTTTGCGGGTCCACGGCTTTCAGAATCTGATAGGCGCTCTGAGTCAGTTGCGCCAGTTGAGTGACTGTGCCTGTAAAGTAAGTGGTGTCATTGGGCTCATTCCAGATTTCGTAGAAGCGGATGCGCCCCTTATACCGCTCGGCCACGGCGGTCACATAGTCGTTCCAGTCCTGAATATTGGTGGGCGGCGCTGGTGCGCCCGCGCCCACATAATTCACGTCGTCGGGATTCGACGACGCCCACGCGGGAGTCTGGCCCAGCGTCAGGATGATGTCCGGATTGCCGTTGGCCTGCGCGGCCGCGACCCACGTGTCAAGCGGCGCGAAGTTCCAGACGCCGCGCAGCGGTTCCAGCGCCGTCCAGGTGGTTCCGGAATCCCACAGGCGCACCGTTCCGAACCGCGCCGCCGGCCACGGCACGCCGCCGGAAACCGGCTGTCCGTTCGCATCCGTGAACGAAGCGTCGTCCACCGAAAATCTTCCGGGCGTGGTGGCCTGAATCATCAACAGCACGGAACCGGTATCGTTGATTTGGCCGGCCGCGGAGAATTGCTGCCAATCGGCGCTGAGTGTAGCGGGAGTCTCTGCCCAGTAGGTATACGGCGAGTTCTGGTCTTGCAATATGACGTTGACAGTCATTCCCGCCTGCCCGCGCAGCCAGACCGAAAACGTGTACGTAGCGCCGGGTATCACTGTCACTGGCTCGACCAGTTGCACCGCGCCGCTGGTTACAGCCTGCACATCGACCATCTGCGCGGCGATTCCGCCGTGCGGGTTGTTGGTGTCCTCGGAGTAAGTCACGGTGACGTCCGCCCAGGACGAGTTGTCGTTCCAGCCGATCGCCACGTTGCCGGAAATCGGGTTGTTCTGCCCCACCGAAACAAAGGGCGGCTCAAACCCGGGGTTCGACAGAACGCTCTCCAGAAAATTGGCGACATGGATGCCGAAGAAGGAAGTTGGTATGGGACCGGCGTTCGGCGTGGGCGGCGCGGTCCCGGCCACATATGACAAGCTGGCGTCGTCGATCCACACTGTGCCCGGCGCGCTGAGCGCGATCATGAAGTACGCGCCCGTCGAGACGACGATGTAGCCCTGAATGACGATCTGCTGCCAGTTGGCCGTAAGAGTGGCATAGGTATCCAGGTACGATTCGTACGGCGCGGAAGCGTCCTGGATGCGCAGAATCACCTGCGTTCCAGCGTCGCCTCGCATCCAAACCGAAGCGGTGTAAAGCGACCCGGCGACAACTGGAATGCCTTGCTGAAATTGCGCCTCGCCACTGCCGATGGATGCGACGGCCATCTTCTGGCAGGACGCGCCGCTGTGCGGATTACTGAACTCCTGCGAGTATTGGACCGTGGAATCGGACCAAGTGGAGTTGTCCGACCATCCGTTGGCGATCGACCCGGAGATCTGGCCGTTGTTTCCGGATACGGCGTAGTAGGGGCTTTCAAAGCCGGGATCCACCAGAGGGACGTTGATGGGCGTAGCGGCCCTAAGCACTGCGGCCGCCGACACCCCGACGGCCAGACGGCAGATACCGATCATCGACTCCATTGTCTCGCGGTTCCGGGTGCGAGACTACAATAAAAAGGAGAATGGACTCTGATGTCGCATAAGGCTGTCGCGCTAATTGCCGTGCTCGCAACCTGCGGAAGCGCACAGCCTGCCCAAACCATCCTGCGTTCGACCACTCAGGAAGTGCTGGTAGACTTCGTCGCCCGCGACAAGCATCATAAATTGGTTACCAACCTGCGCCCCGAAGAAATTGAAATCCTGGAGGATGGCGTCCGCCAGAAGCTGCGCAGCTTCCAGTACAGCGGCGGACCCGCCCAGCCTGATGAAAGGCCCGCACCATCGTCTTCCATCAGCGCGCGCACGACCTACAGCCCGCTTCGCGACATCAACGTGGTGTCCCTGGTTTTCGAAGGGATGAGCCCGCAAAGCCGCAGGCGCGCCACCCTGGCCGCCAAGGCCTTCCTGGGCAGCGAACTCCGCTCCAACACATATATCGGGATATTTGCTCTGAACCACCGGCTCTCGCTGGTTCAACAGTACACCAATGAACTCGGCCTGCTCAACCAGGCCGTGGACCGCGTAGCCATCGGCGCGTCTCAGACCTTCGCGCAGGACATGCACACCCAGGTGGCCATCCTTGACAGCCTAGCGGGCTCCGGCGCCGGTTCAGGCTCGCACGCGGAAGCTGCCGCCGCGGCCGTCGAGAAACAAATGGCGGCCTTCACCCTCGGGGTCCTCTCCACCCAGGCCGGCAAGCTATCCATCGATGCCTTGCACCAGTTGATTCGCGGGCAGGCGCAACTGGCCGGACGCAAGACCGTGGTCTACTTCTCCGAAGGCCTGGTTCTGCCACCCGACGAGCCGGAGCGTTTTCGCGCCGTGGTCAGCGATGCCAATCGCGCGAACATCGCATTTTATACCGTGGACGCCGGCGGGTTGGATGTGATGTCTAAGGTCGGCGAGTCGCGCACCATCAATGCGGCCATCGGCCGCGACCCGGGATCGGAGGCCCTCCCCACCAACTACCGCGAGAACCTGCGTTCCCTCGCCGAGGACACCGCAGGCTTTGCCGTTGAAAACACCAACGACATGACCTTGCCTTTACGCCGTGTGATGGAGGAGGTCCGCGCGCACTACGAAGTGGCTTATGCGCCGGCCTCCTCAAACTACGACGGCCACTTCCGCACCATCGAGATCCGCGCCACCAGACCGGGGCTCGAAATACAGAGCCGGAAAGGCTACTTCGCGATGCCCCTGCTCAATGGCGAACCGCTCGCGCCATTCGAATTCGCCGCGCTGACCGCGCTTGCGAGCGACCCTGCGCCGGATGCCTTTGAGTTCCACGCGGGCATGTTGCGCTTCCGAGGTGTCGCCGGAGAAACGGAGTGCCGGGCCGTTTTTTCCGTCCCCAGCCGGGGCCTCTCCTTCACCGACGACCCCCAAAGCAAGCTTTTTCGCGTGCATGTGTCGTTTCTCGGCCTGGTCAAAGATGAACAAGGTCAGATCGTGCGCAAGGTTTCGCGCGACGTGCCGTTCCAAGCACCCAGCGCCCGGCGTGCGGAATTCGAGCGGGGAGAAACCACCGTCACGCTGCCTTTCAGCCTTCCACCGGGCCAATACCACCTGGAGGCAGTGGCCCTCGAACCAGAGGGCCACGCCGCGAGCATTCGAAAAATCGCGTTCTTTGTACCCTCCGCGGCGCCCGTCGGACTGAGCGACCTGGTATTCGTTCGTACCGTCCAGCCGGATACCGCCGGCCGCGATGCCTGGGATCCACTCAGCTTTCCAGGCGGCCAGGTTATTCCAGACTTGAGTGCCGCGATTCCCAAGTCGGCCAGCGCCGGGGGAAGTGTCTATTTCGTACTCTACCCAAGTCCGGCCATCGACGCCAAGCCGGATGTGCGGATTACGATCTCGCACAATGGGAAGCTGGTCACCGCGGCGCAACAGAGCCTGCCCGCGGCCGACCCCGATGGCTCCATCAGAGTATTGAGCGAGATAGGTCTCGGTGGCCTGGATACCGGCCCCTACGAAATCAAAGTGACCGCGGCCCAAGGCGGCGCGACGGCCAGCAGCCGCGCGGTGATCGCCATCCTGTAGCCGGCCTATTTAGTGATCCCCACCTGCGTCAACATCCACGCGTATTCGAATGCCTGGTCCTTCATCCGATCGTACCGGCCGGAAGCGCCGCCATGACCCGCGGGCTCCATCTTGATCTTCAGCAGCAGCGGTGTGTCGTTGGTCTTCAGCGCCCGCAGGCGGGCTACGTACTTGGCCGGCTCCCAGTACATCACCTGGCTGTCGTTGAAACTGGTCGTCACCAGCATGGCCGGATAGGCGCGCTTCTCCAGGTTGTCATAAGGGCTGTACGTTTTCATGTAATCGTACGCCGCTTTCTCGTTCGGATTGCCCCACTCCAGATATTCGCCCACCGTCAGCGGCAGCGACGCGTCCAGCATGGTATTCATCACATCCACGAAGGGCACCGCCGCGTGTACCGCGTGGAACAAATCCGGGCGCATGTTCACCACCGCGCCCATCAGCAGGCCGCCGGCGCTGCCGCCGTCGATCACCAGGCGATCTTTCGAAGTCCACTTCTCCGCGATCAGATACTCGGCGCAGTCGATGAAATCCCAGAAGGTATTTTTCTTCTTCATCAGCATGCCGTCCTCGCGCCAACCTTCGCCCATCTCGTTGCCGCCGCGGATGTGCGCGATGGCGTATGCCATGCCGCGGTCGAGCAGGCTCAGGCGATTGCTGGCGAAGGTGGCGGGCGTGCCGAACCCGTAGGAGCCATAGCCGTAGAGGAACAGCGGCGCGTGGCCGTCGCGCACGAATCCTTTGCGGTAGACGATCGAAACCGGCACCTTCACGCCGTCCCGCGCAGTCGCCCACAAACGCTCGCAAGCATATTGCGTGGGATCGTAGCCGCCCGGCACTTCCTGCCGCTTCAGCAGCGTGGACTGGCCGCTGCGGACGTCATAATCGTACACGCTGGGCGGAGTGATGAAGCTCTGGTAGTTGTAGCGATACGTCTTCGAAGTGAACTCGGGTGTGCCTCCTTGGAACGCGGCGTAGACCGGTTCGGGGAACGGGACGGCCGTCCACTTGGCGCTGTGGAAGTCATACACGCGCAAATGGTCGAGCGCATTCGACCGCTCCACGGAGACGGCGAAATCCTGAAACAGGTCCAGGTCCTGGATCAGCACATCGTCCCGCTGCGGGATGAAGACCTTCCAGTTCTTAGGCGCCGGATCGCTTTCGGGCGCCGTCATGATGGCAAAATTGCGGCCAGCCTTGTTGGTGCGGATGTAAAAGAGACTCTCGCGGTGATCGACGTAGTAGCGGTGCTTCTTTTCGCGCGGCAGGAAGACCGCGAAATCGTCGCGCGGGTGGTCCGCACGCAGGTAGCGAAACTCGGTGGTGTCCTTGCTGGCGATACCCAGCAGCACGTATTTCTTGTCGCGCGTCTTGTCCACGCCGATATCGTATAGCTCGTCTTTTTCTTCGTAGAGCGGCTCGAAGGTCGTGGTACCGAGTACGTGCCGCCAAAGCTTGTCGCCCCGCTTGGTCACGGCATCCTCGGTAGTCAGGAACAGCGTCTTGTTGTCCGCCGCCCAGACCACCGAATCCACGCGCTCGGTGGTGTCCGGCAGCGTCTCGCCCGTGCGTAGATTCTTTACCTGCAGCCCGTACTGGCGGAAGCCGGTGAAATCGACGGTATAGGCGAGCATGTTTTGATCGTCGCTGACCACGAAGGCGCCCAGCCCGACGAACTTATGCGACTTGGCCAGCTCGTTCGAATCCAGCAGGATTTCTTCGGGCGCTTCCATTCTGCCCTTGCGCCGGCACTGAATCGGATACTGTTGGCCCTCTTCGGTCCGCGAATAGTACAGGTAGTCGCCGCGGCGCACAGGCACCGAGAGATCGGTCTGCTTTACGTGGCTCAGCATCTCTTTATAGAGCGTGTCCTGGAATGGCGCCAGGTCCGCCGTCATGGCCTTGGTGTAGGCGTTCTCGGCTTCCAGATATGCGACGACCTTGGGATTGGATTTCTCGCGCAGCCAGTAGTAGTTGTCTACCACGGTGGCGCCCTGGCGCTGTTCGCGATGATCGGCGGTCGGAGCGACCGGAGGGGTGGGCTCGGCCGCGCTGGCAATAAGTGCGGAAAGTAGCAGCAATGGCAATACGACGTGATGACACATGCAGCCGATTATATCGTGGGGCGCTCAAAGCGATAGCGCAGAGCCTCCGCCACCGCCCGATACCCAATGCGCCTGTAAATCGAATTCGATGTGGGATTGGCCAAATCCGTGTAGAGCACCGGGCGGTATCCGGCGTCGCGCAGTTGCATCGAAAGAGCATGCACGCATGCCGCCGCATAACCATGCTTCCGTTGTTCAGGTGGCGTGTAGACGCCCGACACCCGGACCACGCCATGAACCGCCTCCCGGCTCACAGCCATGGATACCGTTTCTCCCCTTCGATCCCACAGCCACAGTTGTCCGGCTGCTAACCCTCTGTCCACGCGGAGTTCCGTATCGTTGTCAGGCTCGCCAATCTCCTGCTGGAAAGCGCGCGTCCAGAGAATCATTAAGTCGCGATCTTTCGGACCCGCCCGCCGGAATGTGCCTTCGATTTGGGGAATTTCTCCGGCCTCTAACAATTCGTAAAGCCGGTTGCCCTGGAAAGGCGTCGCGGCCGATTTGGTGCGTTCGCTCCATTGGCCGGCGAACATGGCGGCGGTGGATGCCTCCCCGTTGACCCCCGGCAAGGCAATGCCCGCTTCCGCAATCGCATCGGCCATAGCCGCCGCCACCGGCGGATCCATCGGTGTCAAGGTGGCGGGGAACGTCAGGGGCGACTGTAGCACAACGCCGGCAGCCGCGTCCTCTCGCATCGCCATCCAATAGCGGCCCGGCTCGCGCTGCGCCACGCGCGCATGCAGGATCGAGAGAACCAGATTGTGCAGAACCGGTTGAGCGGCAAGGAAGCCTCCCGCTCTGTTCAACACGAACGCCGGATCGTCACTAAACAGCACCTTGAGCGCCATTCCAGAGATCTTACCCGATTTCCGCCAGTGGGGCAGGCTCTCAGCCTGCGGCGGCCTCTTAGGCCGCCCGCGCGCCTCAATTCCCGGCGCCCGCGTATGTTACCAGGCTCCCCGGCAAGTCGTGCGATGAATTCACGGCATCGCGGGTCTCGCGCAGCGTAGTCGTCAAGGAATCGACCGATAGATGATTGACCAGCGGCCTCACCATCCACCGAAGCGAAGCCGGGATGTCGCGCGTGAGGGCCATGGCTTCCATCTCCACGTATACTCCGCCGTCCCGCTCTTCGTATCTGACGATGCTGTGCAGCCGCCACACGAAACCATCGCCCTGGTCCGGTGGCAGGAGATGCTGAGCGCTGTGCCCGTACCCGGCGATTTCCTGCATCCTCACGGTAGCCGTAATACTGCATCCGCGCCGCTCATCGACCGTAAAGTCGTGAACCTCGTACTGGCCCTTGACCGCGCCATTGACGAAGAGGACCTGGCGCTGCAAAACCATCGAGTATTTGTGACCCTCACCGCCACGGCCGAGTAACTTCGAATCCGCGACCACAGGCTTGTAGAATTCCTTGTACCTGTCGTAGTCGTGGGCCACGGCAAGAAACCGCTCGACCGTGGCGTGGGGGATGAACACCGCACCAATCCAGTCATGGATCAGCCCGTTCGGCGCGCTTTCCATCCCACGCGCGGAAGCCGGAGCCACCAGGATCTCGCCTCTCCGGAGACGGGAGCGCCGGCCGGCGTCTTCATCGGCCCACAAGAACGGCCGCCGCCCATCGCGGCGCGCCTGCATGCGTGCGTCGGCAGCTCTTACGTAGGCATCCCACGCCTGGAGCGTGCCGGGTTCAAGCTCAATGGCCCGCAACACGCTGGGCATGCCGGCTGCGAATATGGCTGATGCAAGAGGCAACGTGAGGGTCTTCACAGCTGGGCTCCTTTTCGATGCAACACCCGCAATGGCCAAAGCAATCGATGGGCCAAAACGCTGCCGTCCACGAAGCGCGGCGATCTTGCGCTATAGTCTTCTCAATGAAGACACTGCTCGTGGTACCTATGGTTCTCGCGCTTCCCTTGATGGCGCAGCCCAGGCCGGCGCGTGACGCCGCCCAGCCGATCGACGAAGAATACACCAAGAAGATCCGCGAGTACACCACCCAGCCGTTCTTCAATTCGCCGCTGACCGATTATCTGCCGGCGTCGAAAACCGTGCCCACACCCAAGGCCGTGCTCGGCGACGTCGCGGGCGCGCCGGGTATCCTGCCCTATGCCGAGGAGGTCTACCGCTACATGCGGATGCTGGAGGCAGCCAGCCCGCGCGTGAAGGTCTTCAGCATCGGCAAGACCGAAGAGGGACGCGAGATGATCGCGGTGGCCGTGGCCGACGAGCGACTGCTGGCCAAACTTGACGAAAATCGGGCACGCTTGACGAAACTGGCGGACCCGCGCACCATCCATCTGGACGACGCCGAAGCCGAAAAACTGGTGGCGGCATCCACGCCCATTTACTACATCACGGGCACCATCCATTCGCCCGAAACCGGCGCGCCCACCGCGCTCATGGAGCTCGCCTACAGGCTGGCGGTGGATGAGAGCGCCTACATCAGATTCATCCGCCAGAACACCATCACCCTGATCACGCCCGTCGTGGAAGTCGACGGACGCGACCGCATGGTGGATATCTACAAGTGGCACCTCGCCAACCCCGGCAAGCAATGGCCGCCGCTGATCTACTGGGGCCACTACGTGGGCCATGACAATAATCGCGACGCCATGGGGCTCACTCTGGCGCTCACCCGCAACGTGTTGCACACCTTCGTGGGATGGAAGGCGCAGGTGCTGCACGACCTGCACGAATCGGTGCCCTATCTTTACGACAACACGGTGGGCGACGGCCCCTACAATGCCTGGATCGATCCGATCCTGGCCGGCGAATGGCAGATGATGGGCTGGAACAACGTCTCGGAAATGACTACGTTCGGCATGCCCGGCGTCTTCACGCACGGCACCTTCGACACCTGGTCCCCCAGCTACCTCATGTTCATCGCCGCGATGCACAACGGCATCAGCCGGCTGTACGAGACGTTCGGCAATGGCGGCGCAGACACCGAGGAGCGCACGCTCGAACCCAGCGAATTCGCGCGCACCTGGTACAAACAGAACCCGCCGCTGCCGAAGGCTAAATGGTCGCAGCGCAATAACAATAACTACGAGGAGACCGGACTGCTCACGGGCCTGGCCTACTTCAGCGCCAACAAACAGCTATTCCTGCGCAACTTCTACCTGAAGGCCAAACGCTCCATCGAGAAGGCGCGCACCGAGGGTCCCGCCGCTTACGTATTTACCGCGGACGAACCGCGCCCCGGCGCGCAGGCGGATCTGTTGCGCATGCTGCAGGAGCAGGGCTGCGAAATCTCCCGCGCCAGCGCGCCTTTCACCGTGCTGATGCTGCCCAAGAAGGCGCCGCCCAAGCGCGGTCCGGACGCCGCCGCGGAAAATACCGCGGAAGCCGGCGGCGATCACAAGCCCAAGCCGAAACCTAAGCCCGAACCGCGCACTTTCCCGGCCGGAACCTATGTCCTGCGCATGGATCAGCCGTATAGCCGCATCGCGGATACCCTGCTCGACTACCAATACTGGGCGCCGAACGATCCGCAGAAGGACATCTACGACGACACCGGCTGGACCTTCGGCGAACTGGGCAATGTGCAGGTGGCGCGCGTCACGGACGTCAGTGTGCTCGACGCCGGCATGAAGGCTGTCGAAGGCCCGGTCGCCGCTCCCGGTGGAGTGGAATTTCCGAGCCGCGACCGTCAGGAAGCGGATTTCTTCCTGATCAATCACAATGCGGATAACGCACTCGTCACGCTGCGCTACCGCTTCCCGGGCGCTTCATTTGAGGCCGCGGAGGAGCCGTTTGAAGCGGACGGGCACAAATTCAACCGCGGATCTTTCATCGTGAGCAAGGTGGCCGCGGCCGATTTGGGCAAAGCCGCTGCCGAACTTGGCGTAGAAGTCTACGCGACCGCCGCCGCCCCCACCATCAAGACGCACGCCGCGCGGGCCGCGCGCATCGCGGTACTGCACACCTGGCTCAGCACCCAAAGCGATGGCTGGTGGCGCCTGGAATTCGACCGCCTGAAGGTTCCGTACGATTACATCAGCACGCAAACCGTCGCCGCGATGCCTTCGGGCGCTGCCGGCCTCCGCTCCAAGTATGACGTCATCGTTTTTCCGCCGGGCATCCGCAATGCGCAAGCAGTAGTCAATGGCTTGCCCATGTATCGAAATCCGCTGCCCTGGAAAGTGACGCCGCTCACTCCGAATCTGGGACAGACCGACGAAACCGACGACATGCGTCCAGGCCTCGGCTGGAATGGCCTCGATCGCCTGCAGGAGTTCGTCAGCCACGGCGGGCTGCTGATCACGGCCAGCGACAGCACTATCTTTGCCGTGACCTTCGGATTAACGCCGGGCGTCGCCATCGCACCCGCGCCCCGGCTGAAGGTGACTGGTTCGGCGCTGCGCTCCAAAACGGTGGATGCGGCCAGCCCCATCGTGTACGGCTATGCCGACAACCTGGCGATCTTTGCTTCGAATCCGCCGGTCTTTAGCCTGTCGAACATGGCCGGAGGCGGAGGCGGGCGGCGGGCCAATCCGGATGAGCACCAGCGGCCGACCGGCCGCGGCACGGCCGACGATCCCGATGTGCCGCAGGGAAGGTCGCCCGCCGACATCCCCGAAGAGCCGCACGCCGAATCCTGGGAGGCGCTGCCGGTAACCGATGAACAGCTTCGCCATCCGATCAACATCCTCCCCCCGGCCGCGCGCCCGCGCGTCGTGCTGCGCTATGCCGACGCCAAGGAGTTGCTGGTCTCCGGGCTGCTCGACAATGGCGGGGAACTGGCGCAACACGCCGCGATCATCGATGCGCCTTATGGCGACGGCCATGTCGTGCTGTTTTCCAATAACCCGTTCTGGCGTGCCGAAACCAAAGGGAGTTATTTTTTGGTGTTCAATGCGATTATGAATTTCGACAGCCTGGGCGCCGGGCGGAAGCTGGCGGACAGGTAATGGCGCAGGTGTTGAATTGGCACTCCTGTCGCCGATGATCCCGTTTCAACGCCGTTCCTGCGTATTAGAGTGAGGACCGACGAGAAAGGAGACATGGATGAAACGAATTGTTGACGCATTTGGCGAATTGAGCTGGGGGAAGAGGGCATACGCTGCTTTTGTGGTCTGTGTAACGACGGCGATGGCCTTACCTGGGCAGACTCTGACTACGCTACACAGTTTCAACAGCACGGACGGCTTGTGGCCCTTCGCAGGCCTGGTTCAGGGCACCGACGGTAACTTATACGGTACGACCTACTATGGCGGAACCGCACCGAACTGTGCTGGCGAAAGCAGCCCATGCGGCACAATTTTCAAAATCACTCCAGCCGGGACACTGACCTCCCTGCACAATTTTGATGGCACTGACGGAGCCAACCCCCAGGGCGGGCTGGTTCTAGGTGCCGATGGGAGCTTCTATGGAACTACCTTTTACGATGGTGAACATGGTGGGGGTACGATCTTCAAAATCACCGCCAGCGGCGCCCTGACAACGTTATACAGCCTTGGCTTCTTTCCCATAGGGAGCGGCCCCGAATCAGCCCTGATTCAAGCCACCGATGGGAGCTTTTACGGAACAACCATTCAGGGCTTCGGCACGATCCTCGAGTTTAACCCAGGCGGCGCCGTGACGACGTTTTACAGCTTTAGCGGGACGGGCGGTAACTTCCCTCAGGGCAGCCTGGTTGAAGGTATCGATGGGAATTTCTACGGCACGACCGAATACGGGGGAAACTCGACAGCCTGTCCTTCTTCGGACCACCCCGGCGGCGGCACGATTTTCAAAATCACCCCAAGCGGCGCCCTCACAACCCTGCACACCTTTGACTTCACTGACGGAGCTTATCCCGAGGCCGCTTTAATGCAAGCCATTGACGGTAACCTGTACGGAACCACGTCTAACGGCGGCTCGACCACTTGTTTCGGCAGCACCAATGGTTGTGGTACCGTCTTCGAGATCACCCCCAGTGGAACGCTGACCGTGCTACACACCTTTGAAGACTATTACAGTGATGGTGCTTACCCGTCTGGCCGGCTGCTTCAAGCCACGGACGGGAACTTGTACGGGACAAATGGGGGCGGGGTTATGGGCGGCGGAACGATTTTCAAAATCAGTCCAAGCGGCAACCTGACGACCGTTTACAACCTTGGAACTCCCCCAGGCCCTCTGGGTCCGGTGGCAGGTCTGGTCCAAGCCACAAATGGGATCTTCTACGGGACTACTCTCGAGGGTGGAACTTCGACAGCTTGCTATGAGGGGTGCGGTACGGTCTTCAGCCTGTCGGTAGGACTTGGCCCGTTTGTGAGAACACAGCCCATTTTCGGCAAAGCCGGAGCCGCGATCAAAATCCTGGGCACGGATCTGACGGGCACAACGAGCGTTAGCTTCAACGGCACTCCGGCTAGCTTCTCCGTCGTGTCGGCAACCGAGATCATGACCACCGTACCACTCGGGGCAATCACAGGTTACCTTAATGTCGTGACACCCAGCGGCACACTATCGAGCGGCGGTCCATTCTTCGTTCGATGAGCGGACCCGGGGGCGGCGGCGAAACCAGATTATTTCGTCGCCCTGACGGTCCAGTACGTCTTCCAATGCCCTCCCAGGCGTAGGAATTCCGACACGATCCCCAGGAAGGATTCGCCTCTCTCGGCGGTGGGGACGATGAATAGTGTCTGGCGGTCGTCAAACTGCCCAAATCTATAGGGGTCTACCGATAGCGGCACGAAACCAATCTGCTTGGCCGGCGGTCCCACATCCTCGAGGTTGGCCGTCAGCCGGAAACGGCGGTCGCCCACATCGATCGTGTCCAGTTGAAAGCCGATGAGGTAGTAGCCTTTCATACCCGTTTCAAACGGGTACGCCTGCCTGAGGATGCGCGTGATGTGTCCAGTGGCTTTCGCGCCTATGGGCAGCACCACCTGGCCGTCCTTTCGGACATCCCGCGACACGGTAAACGAGAGTTTGCTTTTCTCGGTGGTGATGCGCTCGTCGATCGGGTCTTCCAGCATCATTTCAAACCGGGTCCTGACGGGCAGTAATTCATCGAACGAGGGCAGCCGGGACAGCGGTAGAGAGACGGACGTGAGGGTAGCCGCGGCTGGCGCCGGAGACGCGGCCGATACTGTCACCGGCGTTTCCACTCCGTTCTCGACGAATCTGTCGCCGCGCTTTTGATCGAATGCATGGCATTCGCTAAAGCGGGCCGTTAAGCGCAGTTCCCTGCCCGACGTCTCCAGTACGGTCAGATCCGTGCCTAACGGGAGCAATACCGCGACCCCTAGAATCGGCACTTTGCCATAATCGATAGTCTGGGTGACTGCCTTGATGTCCAGATCCTGGGGCATGTTGTCGGTCTGCAGCAATACCCGGGCGACCTCCAGATTGCGCGGATCGGTCCAGATGGATCCCGAGTAACCCAGCTCGATTTGCCGTCCCGCGATGTTCAGCGCATGATGGCTGGCCTCGCGGGGCATGGCGAAATCCAGGCGCGACAGGGTTCGTCCATCCTTGGTTTCGTCGGGGCCGTCGTAATAGGTCGCCTCCGTGGTCAAGAACAGGCCGCGCGCGTACATGGCGAAGGTACCGGTGCCCACCCTGTTATATAGCGACAGCACGCTCCGTAGAATGTCCTGCTCGTCAACCGTGGGAGGCAGCAGATACAGCTCTTTGCCGTTGATGATGCCGGCATTCACGCGCAGCGGCGGATAGGTGGCCGCCGGACCTTTGGCCGTCGTCCGCTCGATCGACACCGAACAGGTGAATTCCGGCATGCTGTTCAGGCTGTCCGCCATCTTCTGCCGGACCTTGCGAAAGGGCACCTCGGCAAACGCGGCGCAGCCCAGGACCATGTGCGCCGCTACGCAACAACAGGCGATTCCGTATCGAGCGCTCATTTGGGTTCCAGCAGCCGTCCTTCGAATAGTATCACACCACTGGTAGTATCCCGGATGAAGAAGGCGAAGGGATGGTCCGCCCGGAAGATGGTCTGTTCCGGCCGCCGCATGGCCATGAAGTGCACCGCCGCGCCGGTAGCGGCCGCAGCCTCGGTGCCCTCCTCCGACACATCCACGAACGCCTTATGCACCACCACGCCGACATACAGGTCGCGGCGGCCGTCGATGCCCGAGAAATCGGCCGTTCTGCCGAAAGCGTCCGCCATGCCCATGCCCGATAGCATGTCCTTCAATAGGAAGGCCGATTCGGCCCGGAATTTCGGGATGGCGGCGTCCACCGTGCGGCGGGTCAGAGCGCCGAACCAGGAGGAGAGAAGTTCGGGCTTGAGGGACCGCTCCAACGCGGCCAGGCCGTCGGGCGCTTTAGGCAGCAGGATGTCGAACGCCACCGGGCCGTCCCCGTATTTCATCTCCAGAATCTGCGCGTCAGCCGTTTCGCCGTACGCGAAAGCGTCTTTGCGGTGCATGAATTTCGCGTCGATGGTGCGGCCGCCGCCGGCGTGAAAAGGCTCTGCGGCCGTAGCTTTCGGGTCGAAGGGCAAATGCCACTTGCCGTAGAAGTAGATGGCGCTGGTCAGCACCAGCCGCGTGGTGGCATCCATCGAACCTTGCGCGAACAGCTCCGGGATTTTGTCGTGGGTCTGGCGCGCGGTCCAGGAATTGATCTCGAGGCGGGCCTGTTCCGCATTGCCCTGGAAATCGAGCGATGTGAGCGGCGCCTGGTACAGCGTGCGGATGGCGTGCTCGAATTCCGACTCCAGCGGGAAGCCTTGCTGCACCCACAGGCCGTTGGCGATGGCCAGTTGGTTGCCGCCGCCGTTCGCCTGTTTGGTCAGTTCCGCCACCAGTGAGGCGACGGCGGCATGGTAGCCAGGGCCGGGGTGGAGTTGGTCGAGAGTAGCGGCCATCCCGGCAGCCGTCTGCCCGCGCGCGCCATCGAGCAGCATGGACAGCGCCGTCGATATGCAAAAGGGCGACAGAATCAGGTTGCCGCTCTTTTGGGAGAGTTGCCGGTAGGCAGCCGCCGCAAACCGGTTCATGCCCGGAGTCACGTCGCTCGAGGCCAGCAGCGCGCCCGCCAGCAGAAACGGGACTGCCAGAGCAAAATGGTGAGTCATAGGGACGCCTAACTTCATCATCCCGCAATTAGCTGTGGGGCGGTCCCCCTGGACCGCGGCCGACGCCCTCGTCGGCCCGCTGAAGCCACTATAAGGGCCATGTACCGGCGGCCAGCGCGATGGCGCCCAATACGCCCGCATCGCCGCCCAACGCGGGCGGCACGATATATTCGCCGATGCGCTCCAGAATCTCCGGGGCCTGGATGTAGCCGTTCAACAGCGCCAGCACCTCACTGCGAATGCGCGGGAACAGGTGCGCTTGCCGCATCACGCCGCCGCCCAGAATGATCCGTTGCGGCGAGAGCGTACAGATCCAGGTGGCCAGCCCCAAGGCGATATAGCGCGCCTCCAGGTCCCACACGGGATGATCGGGCGGAAGCGTTTCGCCGCGTTGGCCCCAGCGGGCTTCGATCGCCGGCCCAGCCACCAGGCCCTCCAGGCAGTCGCCATGGAACGGACAGTCGCCCGGAAACGGATCGGCGCGCAGGTCGTGCGGCACGCGGATGTGTCCCATCTCCGGATGCACCAGGCCGTGCAGCAGACGGCCGTTGGCCATGCCGCCGCCGCCCAAACCCGTGCCGATCGTCAGGTACAGAAAATCACGCAGCCCTTGCGCCGCGCCCCAACGGAATTCGCCCAGCGCCGCGGCGTTCACGTCGGTGTCGAACGCCACCGGCAGACCTGTGGCCCTGCGCACCGCGCCCGCCAGATCCGTGTCGCGCCAGCCCTTCTTCGGCGTCGAAGTGATATAGCCGAACTTCGGAGATGCGGGGTCCAGATCCACGGGGCCGAACGATCCGATCCCGATCGACTGCGGGGGTTGCGCCCGGAAGAATTCCAGGGCGCGCGCGATGGTTTCCGCGGGCGCGGTGGTCGGGAACTCGGCGCGCGCCAGTAGTTTGCCATCTTCATCGCCGGTGGCGCAAACGAACTTGGTTCCGCCACATTCGATTCCTCCGAACACGCGCATCAGCCTTGTTATAACGCGCATTCTCATTGAGAGCAAACCCGCGGCGCGGGCACATTCTCACTTAAGGAACCTTATGATGCGCAACAGCCGTATCGGCGCCGCACTCCTGCTCTGCCTGGCTCTGGAGATGGGGTACGCCGCCACGAAACCCGTGCAGCCTGTGAAGGCGCTCACCGCGCCAGTGACGGGCGCGAGGCCCGCAGCCGCACCACAGCCAACCATGCCGGACGCGCAACTGGAAAAGAACATCCGCGCGCGATTCGCCGCGTCCAAGATTTCAACACACCATTTCCAGGTCCACGTACAGGGCGGAGTGGCCACGATCGAAGGAGAGACCGACGTGCTGCAACACAAAGGCACGGCGACGAGGCTAGCCAAGACTTGCGGCGCGATCAAAGTGGTGAATAAAGTGGCCGTAAGCCAGGCGGCCAAAGACAAGGCGGCCAAGAATCTGGCGTCGGGCCGGCGGCGCGCGCAGGTCAAACGCAGCGACACTAAGGCGCGTACGGCGAAACGGTCGAGCTGACGATCCAGGCCACCACGATCCCCGCCAGGCCGAGAAACGTGCCAAAGGGCAGTTCGTAAGTGGCCGGGTCCTTGTGCGTGAGCCGGATATACGCGTAGCCGATCACCGAGCCGGCCAGCGATCCGCCAATCAGCATGAGCAGCGCGCCATGCAAGCCCAGGAAAGCGCCCACCATCGCCACCAGTTTCACATCGCCCAATCCCAGCCCTTCGCGATGACGCAGCTTGAAGTAGAGCCAGCCGCCGAACCATAGGAACAATCCGGGCACCATGGCGCCGAGCAAAGCCTCCGCGACCGATGTCCATTGCCAGTTGCCGTGCACGCCTGCGAGCCATAACAGCCCCCGGGCGATATCGTCGCCGACCGGAACGAACCACGCCAGCACCAGCCCCGCCGCCGCGCCGCCCAGGGTGAACTCGTCGGGCAAGATGCGCTCTTCCAGATCCGCGAACGTCAACCCCACCAGCAGCGCGCTCAGCAGACAGTACTTCCCGGCCGCGAGCGTCGGCCCCAGCCGCCAAACGAAAACGAAGAACAGCCCGGCGGTCATCAGTTCGACGATCGGATACCGCATGGAAATCGCGGCCTTGCAATGCCGGCAGCGTCCACCCAGCACGGCGAAACTGAGCAGCGGAACGTTGTCGTACCAGGCAATCGGATATTCGCAGGCCGGGCAGTAGGAGCGCGGCCGCACCACCGAAAGATCCCGCGGCAGGCGGTAGACGCATACGTTGAGGAAACTGCCGATCAGCAGGCCAAACAGCAGCGCGAGGCAGGCTTCTAGCAAGAGAGCACCTGCCGGTATAGGTAGATGGTCGAGTGGATCATGTGATCGAGTGAGAACTTCTCCGCTACGGTTTGGCGTGCGCGCGCCGCGAGCCCGCGGGCCAGGGCGCGGTCCGACAGCAGTTGCCGGATGGCCCCGGCGATGGCCTCGGGTTCGTTTTCCGAAAGCCAGCCGTTCTCCATATGCCGGACGATTTCCGGGATCCCGCCCACGTTACTGGCGATGACCGGCACGCCGGCCGCCATGGCCATCAGAATCGCGGAGCCCAGGCCCTCGGAGTGTGTCAAATACAGAAACAGCGCGGCGTCCGCCAGGTCGGCTTCCAGGTCGCGGGAAAGCAGCAGATCCACGCCGGCGCGGCGCGTGGCTTCGAGCGCCAGCGCCGTTCCTTTGCCTGGATCGTCGCTGGCCGGCGCCATGACGGCCTCGCCGCCCGCCGCCAGCGTGCCCGGCGGTGCGCCCAGCGGCACGCCGTCGAAAACAACCGTTATCTTGTCCTCCGGCACGCCGCCCTCCATCAGGATGCCTTTGACGAATTGTGACACGGCGGCGTAGCGGGTGGCCTGGCGGTACTTCCAGCGCGAACGGATGGGAAAGGCCACGCGGCGCGAAACCACCAGCGGCGGGCGGCCAAACGCGGCGGCCAGCGTGTGCGCGCGGGCATCGTGCGCGTGCACCAGGTCCGCCTGGCGCGATAGCCGGAGTACGGGCCATGCCCCCAGCGGCCGGACGTCCAGATCGAGCGCGCGGGCTTTCTCCCAAAGAGGCGCACGCCGCGGGCAAAGCAGCGTGCCATCGATCGATTCGCGCCGCAGCCCTTCCATCAGCCGCAACGCCTGCCACTGTCCCCCACGCATTTCACGGCCGGAATCGAGGTGGAGAATACGCATTGCGGCCGAAGGCTTAAGCCCGCCCTCCAGTCATATTGCGCGCCTTGGCGTACTTCAAAAACGTATAGAAGCCGGCCATGTAGGCGATGGTCAGCCCTTCGATGCCGTCCAGGAACCCACGCTGGAAAAAATAAGTCTTCACGAACGTCCAGAAAGGGTCGAGGATCAGGTGGCTCCAGCTTAGCGGCGTCTTGCGCGACACCAGTTCCTCTGCGGCCAGGGTGGTGTAGCGATCCATGGTCCGCAGATGCTCGGAAAGCGAATCGCAGGTGAAGTGCAGCAGATTCGATTCCAGGTGTCCCACGCGCCCTCGTACCTGCACGCTTTCGTGCACGAAATCGCCGATCCACTTGCCCTGCTGGCGGTTGTACAGCCGGATCTTCCGGTCGGGATACCAGCCGCTATGCAAAATCCAACGGCCCAGATACTGCGCCATCCGCGGCATGGTATAGGCATCGAACTTCGGACCGTTCTTCTTCAGATTCCAGATTTCCCCTTCCAGCGCTTCGCTGAGCGCCTCGTCCGCGTCGAGCGACAGAATCCAGTCGTAGGTGGCGCGCTCGGCCGCCCAGTTCTTCTGGCCGGCATAGCCGCGCCAGGGGCTTTCCAGCACCCGTGCCCCCAGCTTTTCGGCTAGCTCCACGGTCCGATCGGCCGAACCGCTATCCAGCACCAGAATCTCTTCGCAGCAACGCAGGCTCTCGATGGCGCGGGCAATGTGACGTTCTTCGTTCAGCGTAATGATCGTAGCGGTAATCTTCATGGCGGGCGGTCAGGGGGCGCCCTCCAACACGGGAGCCGCCGTGAAGCACAGGAGAAAGACGATCAGGGCCGCCAGGGCCAGCCACTTCCGGCCGGTGGAGAGGCTGGAGGAGTCTACAATCACCGGATGGCGGCGCGCCAGAAAGAACAGCGCCACGGCCCACAACCACCAAGGCCACCAGCGGAAGCCCAGCGGGATCAGCGCGGCAATGAAGATCTTGGAAAGCAGTTTGTGCCGGTCGCCCACCAGCGCGTAAAGGATGTGGCCGCCATCGAGCTGGCCGATGGGCAGCAGGTTCAACGCCGTAGCCAGGATCCCGATCCAGGCGGCGCGGGCCACCGGATGCAGGTAGATATCCGCGGCAGGCACTCCCGGAAAGATGGCTTTCTGCAGGATCCAAAGCAGCCCCGGAGTCCCGAACTGAATGTCGCCCTGATGCGCGATGCCGGGGATGATCTTGGAAAAGGCCAACCCCACCGCCAGCGCGGGCATCAGGAATACGAAACCGGCCAGGGGCCCCGCCACGCCAATATCGAAGAGCACGCGCTTGGAATAGATCGCCGAGCGGATGCGGATGAATGCGCCAAAGGTCCCCATCAAGGTGGGAGCGGGCAGGAAGTACGGCAAGCTGGCATCTACGCCGTAGTAGAGGCAGGCGAAGTAGTGCCCGAACTCGTGGGCCAGCAGGATGGTCAGCAGCGTCAGGGAGAAGGGAAGGCCTTCCCAGATGAGTCCGGGGTGGCTCCAGACGTTGACGAAGGCGTACAGGTAGTGCTCCACGTCAAACGGCAGATTTCGGTTGAAGTCCGACTGCAGACTGCTTCCCACCAGGGTCGTGGAGAACAGCGTGATCAGGAACAACAGCGCATGTAGCCAGTAGCGTTCGTGCAGACGGACGAACGCGCGCGGGAACGGGCGGCCGTTTCCGTTGTCCACATAGGCGGGGTAAGCGGCCGCCGAATAATCCTGAGGGGACACAATTCGATTGTCTGTCGCGCTTTACTGCAACGTTTGCAGTTCCTTACCGGGCTTGAAGCGCACGGCTTTGCCCGGAGGAATCGACACCTCGGCTCCGGTGCGCGGATTGCGCCCGATGCCGGTCTTGCGGGGTTTGACGTTGAAGACGCCGAAGCCGCGCAATTCGATGCGATCGCCCTGCTCCAAGGCCTTCTTCATCGACTCGAAGACCGTCTCGACGGCCATTTCGGCTTTGGTCTTGGTAATTCCGGTTTTGTTTACAACTTCGTTGATTATATCGAGCTTGATCAAAATGGGCCTCCCGGAGATCGCAGGAGCGCATTCCCCGCTTAGTGTTCAACCACATGATAGGATTAGATTTATCCGAAAGTCAAGCTGCCTGCGAGAATCTGGCGCAGAATTGGGAACAGCACCCCCAGGTGGAACATTGTCTTCGGCAACGCCGTACCAGCTTACGGGGCGGAAAGCGCCTCGGGGGAAAAAAATGGATACCTTGCTGCAAGACATTCGCTACGGCATCACCCGCCCCCCGCGCCAGGACCATAGTAATAGTATTTCCAGAACCCTGTAGATTTAATTCGGATTGACATCCGTTCCACGCGGCGGTATCCTCGGTAGAATTGCAGCCAAACAAGATATAAAGACCTTATTTACAAGTTACCTGCTAGGTTGCACACGACTGGCGGCTCAGCGGCCTCATGCTGCCGCGACAAGCCGGAGGCGAACATGATTCGGAATCGACAGAATTTCAGTCAAGCTATACGAACGTCACTTCAACTTGCGTTTCTTGGCGCCGCGCTGAGCCTCACCGCTAGCGGCGGCGTGATCACGTTTGGTGGCAGTGGATACAGCGGCGTGCTCTCAGCCCCGTCCGAAACGTGGGCCTTTAATGCCGATGGCGGCTGGCCGCCTTTTTTTGAACAACTGGGGAAGCCCCGGTGTCGTCTTTGGGTGGGCGGCATCCGGCGAAAGCGTGACGTTGTACGGAATGGAGATTACGTTCACGGGCGGCGGTCCGATAGATGCTAATTCAATCGGCATCGGAAACGGCGCCGCCTGCGTGGGATCCGGCACGACCTTCTGCACCATCGACTTCACAGACCGCTGGGAAGCAACGCAGGTCGCACCGGATACCATCGATTTCCTGGCACCGAGCCCCACGTACGACCTGACGCCGGGGCAAAGTTACTTCGTCAACGTATTCTTCGATGGCGACACACCCAACGCGTTCACCGGCGATTGGCTGACCACGTATACACCGGCCGCTAGCCCGGAACCGGCGGCACTTGGCTTGGCCATAAGCGGCTTGGCTGCGCTCCTCCTGCTTGCCCGAAGACGGCGAAGCCTGCCGTAGACCGGCTGTTGGGTTCCGGCGGAACGAGACCGCACCGCCGGATGCTGCAACATTGTGCAACCTGTGGAGCGAGCGCACCGTCTCATAGCCCAGAGAACGGTATGCGCTCGCTTCTAAAGCCCGGCCTGTTGATCCAACTGCAGCAGAACAAGGCCGGCCTGATCGCCGATCTGGTCATTCTGGCGCTGTTCCTGGCGCTGCTGGCACTCCGCTAACGCTTCGGAACTGAAACCGTGATGTTGCGGAATTTCAACCCGCCAGTGTGGTCGCCCTGGATGTAGAAAGGCCCCGGTTCGCCCTCGTTGGCGTCCAGCGCGCCGCCCGTGATCCCCTCGATCTCCTTGGCATCGATCACCGTAGTGCCATTGTGGACGACCGTGACGATGCGGCCCACCAGCGTGACGTCGAACGTCTCCCATTGGCCCGGCGCGCGCGGTAGTTCGGGCTGCGGCGCGATTCGTCCGTAGATCGACCCGATGCGCCGCTCCGGAGGATTGCTGGTCAGCGGTTCATACTCGATCTGAACTTCGTACCGGCCGCGCAGATAGAAGCCGCTGTTGCCATCGTCCGGGCAGTTGACTTCGTAGTGCACCTTGAAATCCTCGAACTTACGCGTGGATTTCAAGTTTGCGCCGTGCGCGGTGTTCATCAGCAAGCCGTCTTCGACCTTCCAGTGGCTCGCGGCAGGATTGCCGATCGGCTCCCAGCCCGTCAGGTCTTTACCGTTGAACAGCGATTCGGGATCCGTCCATTCTTTGGGAGCCTTTCGCCTTAGCGCCGGCGAGCGGACACCGGTCAACTGGGTGGTGGCGTCGCCGCTCTTCTGTACGCCGGTGAGCTTGCCGCCGCTGGCGTTGAGTTCCCAGGTCATCGACTTGGACAAGTTGAGCGTCAGGTGGGAGCCGTCCACGTGGACATCCTTCACCTGGTAGACGTTGCCTCCGGTCGGCTGGAACCACACCTCCAGGTTCCCGTCCTTCGGGGTTACGCCCAGCCAACAGGCGCGCATGCCTCCCGGGGTGGTGATATTGAAATCCCACCGCCCGGCCAGCGGATTACTGCTTTTCTGGGCGAGAGCCGGCATCAGCAGCGCGGCGGCCAGAATCAGACTGCTCTTGAGCATATGCATCAATAGCAGTCTATTACAAATCGCTGGCGCGCATCCGCGCGGCTGGGGATTCTGGTTTCAACCCTGATAGACCCGCCAAAACACATCCCGGAACTTCTGCATCTCCCGATCGGTGCCGATGGTGACGCGCAGCATGTTGTCCAGAGGCGGGAACGGGCGGCCCACGGCCACGCCCATAGGCGGCATTTTGGTAATGAAATCGCGCGCATTGCGGCCCACATCGATCATCATGAAATTGGCCTGCGGCTCGATGTAGCGCAACTTGCGCTCGCGCAGCCAGGCGCACAGCTCGCCGCGGTTGCGCGCGTTGACGGCGCGGCGCTCGGGAATCAACGTGCGGGATTCCGCCAGCGCGGCCATCACCCCGCGGATGGCAATAACCGAGAGCACGTTGTTGCGATAGGGCTGCATGCGCTCGATCAGCGCCGGCCGGGCGCACACGAATCCGGCGCGCACGCCCGCCATCCCATATATCTTCGAGAACGTGCGGGCGACCACCACGTCCCTGCCCTGCCGAACGTAGGGCAGCGCGCTCTCGAGTTCGTGCGACTCGCCGAAATGGATGTAGGCTTCGTCGATCAGCAATACGGTGTCCGGCGGCGTGTTCGCCACCAGCCACGCGATCTCGCCCTTGGGCGTAATGGAAGCCGTGGGATTGTTCGGGTTGCACAGGTAGATCAAGCCGCCATGCTGTTTGTCCGCCGCGGCGGCGATCTTGCGCACGTCGGCCGCGTAATCCGGCAGCAGCGGCACCCGGACTACCGGGCGGCCCATGGCGCGCGCCAGTTCCGGCGGGCCTTCGTAGGTCGGATGCATGACCATAAGGGGCCGGTCCGGCGCGGTGAACGCATCCACGGCCGCATGCAACATTTCGCTCGATCCGGACCCTGCCAGAATGTTCTCCGGCTGCAGATCCTCGCTGCGCGCCAGGGCCGCATAAAAGTCGCGAACCTCCTGGTAGTGATACCGGCCCGAAGACGGCAGCACGTCCGCCATGGCGGTCAGCGACGATTGCGGCGGCCCCAGCGGATTCTCGTTGGCGTTCAGCCACACCATGTCTTTGGGCAGGTTGCCCTGGATCATGGCGCGCTGCGCGTAAGCCATCTCCGGCAGCATCCGCCCCGCTGCCACGGCCGCGCCGATGCGGGCGGCGAAACCCCTGCGAGTGATCATATGTGCCTCCGATGTCCCACAGGGGAAGTATATCGCAACGAGGTGTAACCTAACTGGTTTGCCCGTCATCGTTAACACATTTGACACACACGCATGTATAGACAAATCTATCTGTTAGCCCTGATAGCGGGCTCCGCGGGCGCGCTCCGTGCGCAAGTGGATGTACTCACTGCGAACTATGACAACAACCGCACCAACGCGAACCTGAACGAAGGGATACTCAATGCCAACAATGTGAATCCCACGCAGTTCGGCAAACTGTGGGCCTACCCGGTGGATGGCCAGGTCTACGCGCAGCCGCTCTACGTCCACGCCCTGTCCATTCCTGGAAAGGGCCCGCTCAACGTGCTCTACGTGGCGACCATGCACAACAGCGTGTACGCCTTCGACGCGGATGCCGCCACCGGGACCGCGCCGCTCTGGCAGGTGAACCTGGGCAGCACGGTCGATCCGGCCTCGTTCGGCACCGCGGCGCAGCCATACACCGACATCGTGAACGAAATCGGGATCCTCGGCACGCCGGTTGTCGACCGCGTGGGCAGCACCATTTATGTGGTGGACGAAACGCTGGCAGGCGGCAGCGCGGCCTTCTTCTCGCACGCGCTGGACCTGGCCACCGGCGGCGAAAAGTTGCATGGGCCGATCCAGATCCAGGCGACTGTGGCGGGAAGCGGCTGGCTAGGCACGGGGGATGCGAGCGACGGCGAGCTTCCTCTGCAGCCCGCCGGTCACATTCAAAGGCCCGGATTGCTGCTCGCCAACGGATCGATTTACATCGGCTTCGGATCGCACGGCGACTATCCTCCCTGGCACGGCTGGATCGTGGCTTACAATGCCGCGGACCTGCCGCAGCAAACCGCCGTTTTCAATACCACGCCCTCCACGGCCGGCTCCGCCATCTGGCAAGGCGGCCGGGGACTGGCGGCCGGCCCCGACGGAAGTGTCTATTGCTCGACCGGCAACGGCAATTATGACGGCGTCACGTCCTGGGGCGAGACGGTACTTCGCCTGACTCCCACGCTTAGCGTCGCGGATTGGTTCACGCCGGCGGAGTATGCCGCCTGGACGGACGAAGATGCGGATTTCGGCTCCAACGGCCCGATTCTCGTTCCGGGCACCAATTTTCTGATCGCCGGCGGAAAAGCGGGCCTGGTGGCGTTGATCGACGGGACCGACATGGGCCACGCGGGGGCGGACACCGATGCGCTGCAGGTGCTTGAAGCGGTCCCCGGCAGCCAATATGCAATCTTCAATGCGGCGCTTTGGAATCGCCCGGATGGCCCTGTCCTTTATATCTGGGGGGACGACGATGTGCTGCGCGAATTCCAAATGCAGAACGGCGTATTCAATACCAATCCGCTGGCGGCAAATAGCACAGTCCAGAATGCGCTGCCGCTCAGCGGCATGACCGTATCGTCCAACGCTTTCGTGCCGGAAAGCGGCATCTTCTGGTCCACCAGCGCCGCCTCGCAAAGCTTGCCGGCGGCTGGCGCGCTGCACGCCTTCAACGCCATGAATGTGAGCCAGGAACTATGGAACAGCGACATGCATGGCAGCCGCGATACGCTTGGCAGCTTCACCAAATTCGCCAATCCCACGGTGGTCAACGGCAAAGTCTACGTGCCCACCGCTTCGAACCAGGTGACGGTCTACGGCTTGCTTCCCGTTCCCGGCGTCACGGCCGTGGTGAATGCGGCTAGCTTCACCAGTTCCGCGATTGCACCGGGCGAGCTAATCTCTATTTTTGGAAATAGCATCGGCCCGAGCATCATCACCTTCGATGGCACTCCGGCGCCACTGTTATATGCTTCCGCGGGCCAAATCAATGCGGTCGCGCCATTCGAAATAGCGGGTAAATCCACGACGGTGATGCGGGTTTCCACGCCCCGCGGCGCCGCCTTCGCCGTGACACTGCCGGTTTCTACGGCCGCGCCAGCGATTTTTGCAACCAGCGCCGCCGGGCAAGGCGCGATTCTGAATGCCGATCTGTCGGTGAATTCGGCGGCGAATCCAGCGGCACGCGGGTCGTGGATCGCCATTTATGCCACCGGCGCCGGTCTGCTCAGCCCGGCCGTAGCGGATGGCTCCATCGTCTCCGCGAGCAATCTGCCTCTGGCCGTCGCGCCGATCGCGGTGACCATCGGCGGGCAAATTGCGACGGTCGGCTACCAGGGCGGGGCGCCGGGATTGGTGGCTGGGGTCGTCCAGATCAATGCGCAGGTGCCCGCCGGCGTGACTCCAGGGGCGGCCGTGCCGGTGACGATTGGGGCGGGAGGCGCAGCCGGGCTGAACACGGTCACGATGGCGGTGAATTAGTGTGGCTGACTAACACAAACCGGTTATCTACCCAATCCAGGACATAGTCGTACGTGCGCAGGTCCACTCGCACGTGATTCTGCCTCCACACGGTCATCCGCTGCACCTCCAGGCTAGGGTCGCCGTAATAGAGCCGTATCACGAAAAAAACATCATAATCGTCGCGCCCCTCGGCGTCGGAAAGCAGCAGAATGCGGGCGCCTTTGCGGGGAGCGGGGATCAGCGCGCCGATCTGCCCGATATACCGCCTGTATCGGGCTTGTTCATCGTGCGCGTGGTAGGCGCCCGTCCGGATCGACACTCGCTGCCAGTGCGCCAACGCGACGAACAGCGCCACGATCGAAATCGCCTGCACGGCCCTCCGCAGCCGGACGCGGCTGCCGGTAACCAATTCCAGCAGCCAGTCTAATAGCCCGCTGCCATACACCGCCCAACCCACCGCGGGTATCATGTAGGCGAATCCGTTTCGCCGGGCAATGAAGGCCAGCGGCAACACACCTATAACGATGAAGCCCAACCCCCACATCAGGCAACGCCGCCGGCTGACAACGGCCACCGCCAGCATCGCCACCAGTAACACGGCTATCTGCCAGGAGGAGATCGCCACCGGGATGTAAATAAGTTGACGCAGATAAGCCGACAGCGAGTGGAAGTAAGTGGCCACAGAGAGACGCGGCCGGTATAACTCCGCCTGCCACAACGAACCTGGGCCGTACTTCTTTCCGATGATATAAGCGATGTCCGCGCACCCGCCGAGGACTGCAAATCGACCCTCATGCCACAGCCAGCGCCACAATTCCGTGGGCTTCCAACTGGCGGGCGGGTGCCAGACTAACTCGTAAAGCGCCACGGCCAGCGGCAGCGAGACGGAAATCTCCTTGGCGTCCAAGCGCAGCCACGAACAGGCCAAACACGATCGCCAGACGGCCCCAGCCGGGCAGCCGCGCCGCCCGTCGAAAGTGCACGTACAACGCGAACCCTCCCCAGTAGAACGCATAGGCCAGCACGTCGTAGACGCTTCCTGTATCGAAATACGCATCGGCGAACGAGGGATTGATGCCGACCAGCATCAAAGCGATCAAGACGCCCCACCGCGACCCCGTAAGCTGCCACACCACCACCGCCAGCAGCGCGAAATCCACCGCCAGCCATACCATCGCCACAATGTGGAATGGCAGCGGGTGAAATCCCCACAACGCGTAGATCGACCGGCAAAACAGACCTCCCGCCGGACGGTAGAAGCTCGACCAGAACATCAGGTTGGCCCTTAGCAAAGCGGCCCACGGCTGAATCCAGTAGCCGTGCAGGTTCATCAGATCGTCGGCGTCGAACCAGGATGCCAGCCCGCGCCGAATTAATGATATGAACCATACGAACAGAGCCGTGCCAGCCGCGTATGCCGCGAGCCTCTCCCATTTATCCGCGCCCATGCCTATCGCACCTCGAAGGCGTCCACATCGATAAATCGATCGGCGGATTTCGGGTTGTTGTCCGGCAGAAGAGTGATCGTGGCGAGATGCCGGCCGGCGTCCAACTTGAAGAGTGTCCGGCTTTGCCATTCCGGTTTGGGAGAGTAAAGGTCCAGAACGGCCTTGCCGGCGCCATCTATAGCGATGTCCGCCCGCCCGCGGTTAGCCGCCTTGGTATAAATATAGGCTAGCGAACTGCCTTGAAACGCTAACGTAACTTTGGAACCGGGTGAGTTGGAAAACGCTATCGTAGTCAGATGCGCATGCGCCCATCCCTTGTCGTGCGCCCAGGGACCCTCATAGACGATGGCCGGGTCGGCATCGTCGTACAATCCGGGACCGACCGCCGGTGGGTCCTGAACAGCCGGCGCAGGCCGGTAGGTCTGCGCCACCGATGCGGCACTGACTAAGACAAATCGGTTATTCACATAGTCCAGAATGTAGTCGTAGCTGCTCGGGTCCACTTGGGCGCGGTACTGCTTCCACACAGTCATGCGATAGATCCCTAACTTTGGGTCGCCATAGTGGAGCCGGATCACAAAGTAGACGTTCCAGTTGTCCCGCTGGTCGGCGTCGGAGAGCAACAGAATCATGGCGCCCTTGCGGGGCGCGGGGATCAACGCGTGCACCTGCTCGATATAGCGCCGGTAGCGCGCTTGCTCATCGTGCGTCGCTTTGGCGTAAGTATCCAGGCTCGTGCGCTGCCATGGCGCCACCACGACCGCCAGCGCCGCAAGCAAAACGGCGTGCACCACACTCCGCAGCCGGAGCCGTCCGCCGGCCAGCGATTCCAGCAGCCAGTCCAACATCCCCCCGGCATACACCGCCCAGCCAACCGAGGGCACCAGATAAGCGAAGCCTCCGCGCGGCGCGATGAACGCAATCGGTAGCACACCGGCAGCTATGAATCCCACCCCCCACAGCAGGCAACGCCGCCGGGTAATAACGGCCAACGCCAGCATAACAGCCAACAACCCCGCCACTTGCCAGGAGGAGATGATCACTGGCTGGTAAATGAGTTGACTGAGATAGTGTGACAGTGACTGGAAATAGGCAGACACAGAGAGCCGCGGCCGGTATAGCTCCGCCTCCCACAACGAACCCGGCCCGTACTTCTTTCCCAGGATATAAGCAATGTCCGTGCATCCGCCGAGGACCGCGAATCGCCCTTCATGCCGCAGCCAGCGCCACCATTCCGCGAGCTTCCAACTAGCGGGTCGATGCCAGACTAACTCGTACAGCGCCACAGCCACGGGCAGCGAAACGGCGATCTCCTTGGCATCCAGCGCCGCCACGAACAGGCCCAAAACCAGCGCCAGACGGCCCCAGCCGGGCACTCGATCCACCCTGCGAAAATGCACGTACAACGCGAACGCGCCCCAGTAGAACGCATAGGCCAGCACGTCGTAGATGGTTCCGGTGTCGAAGTACGCCTGGGCGAACGAAGGGTTGATGCCCACCAGCAGCAAAGCCAGCAACACGCTCCAGCGCGATCGGGTAAGCTGCCACACCACCACAGCCAGCAGCGCGAAATCCAGCGAAAGCCACGCCAGAGCCACCATGTGGAACGGCAGCGGGTTCAATCCCCATATCGTGTAGATCGACCGGTAAAACAGCCCCCCCGCCGGGCGATAGTAGCTCGACCAGAACATCAGGTTCGCCTTCAGCAAGGCGGCCCAGGGCCGCTCCCAGTAATAGTGCAGGTTCATCAGGTCGTCGCCGCTGAACCAGGAGGCCAGCCCGCCGCGAACCAACCAGATAAACCAGACGAAGAGAGCCGCGCCCGCCGCGTGCCACAACGCTAGCGCACCTCGCAATTCCGATTGGAGGGCGGCCAATCTTGGCCGCAGCCGCCTTTCAGGCGGCCGGAAGCCGGCTGAAAGCCGGCTGCGGGCAGGATTGCCTGCCCTCCTATTGCACCTCGAACGCATCCCCGTCGATCCATCGACCCGAAGACTTCGGATTCTTGTCTGGAAGCACGGTGATCACCGCCAGATGGCGTCCGCGGCCCAGGTCCGCAAACACGGTGCTGCTTTGCCATTGCGTTTTTGCGGAATAGAGGTCCAGGGTAGCCTTGCGCGCGCCGTCGATCGTGACATCCGCCAGACCTCGATTGGCGGCCTTGGTGTAGACATAGTTCAGCGAATCGCCCTGAAACCCAAACAGGATCTGGGAGCCAGGCACGTTGGAGTAGGTCAGGGTATGCGCGCGCGCTTGCGCCCATCCCTTGTCGCGGATCCAGGGTCCGCGAAAGACGACGGCCAGGTCGGAATCGTCGTATATGCCCGGTGGCACGTTCCACGGCTGTCGCTGGCAATCCTGCTCGATGTGCGCCAAAAACAGCGTAGCTGTCTGGAATTCCGGCGTGACACAGTCAGTCAGTAGCTCCCGCAAACCCGCGGGCTCCAGCCTGACTCCGAGAATCGGTTTGGGCGCGGCTATGTAATGAACGTTCCAACCGTCGAAGAGTCCGATGATTTCCCGCGCGTCGCGAGCCTTTCGCACGCGCAGAAACACGTTAAACTGATGCCAGTTAGTGGTGTAGGTCTCGGCATTGAATGCGGCCAGATCGCTGCCATCGGCCAGGAACACCGGAGCGCCCGGGTGTTCGTGGTTCATGTATTGGCCGATCTCCCGGATAGGCGCGCATTTATCGATGTAAGTCAGGCGCGCGGCGCGCGAGAGCGGCGCCTTTTCGTAGAAATCGCCGTGGTAATAATTCGAAGATGGCATGAACCAGGCGTTCAGCGCGACGCACCCTACGGCCAGCGCGACCAGTGCGCGCTGCAGGGCGCCCGGCGCCAGCCAACCCAGCAGGGCCGCCAGCGGCACCAGCACCAGCGGCAGCGAAGGATACAAATAGCGGTCGTTGGGCAGGAACTTGAGGATTATCAACCCTCCGCCAAACGCCACCACGGCCACGCTGAGTGCGGGGCGGCGCCTGACGACTAACAATCCGATCGCGCCCAGGGGCACCAGCAGCAGGTAATGAAAGCCCAGGGAGCCTGGCCGCCCTTCACTGTAACGCTCGGTGTGAAACGTCAGGTCATAGGTCTCGCGGAAGGTGACGGGTTGCTTGTAGCGGGGGTCTATGAAGGTCGCGGCATGATCCACCAGCGGCGAGGGAAACGTCTGATTCAGGAACGGGTAGACCGGGTCCCCAGTCAGTCGCCAGGAGATCACATACGTAGGCAGCGCGGCCGCGATCAATAGGGCGGCGGCGACGGCACTGGAAAGGGCCGGCCTCGAACCGAGGCGCTGCCATTGGCGGCGCGCTTCGATCACCGCGACCGGCAATGCGGCCACCACGTACGCCATGCCGCCCAACTTAGTCGCCAGCGTGGTCCCGGCCAGTACCGCCGCGGCATAGAGATAGCGCCGCTGGCCCGTCTCGCTGAATTGCCATATTGCCACCGCCATCCCAGCCACGATGGCGGCCAGAAAGTTCTCCACAAACAGTGAGCCGGTGACTAATTGCACCAGCGGAGTACTGGCAAATAGCGCCAGCAATACGAATCCAATCGCCGGACTGACAAAACGGCGCACGATGCGATAGAGCAGCGCCTCCACCAGCAGTAACATCGCGAAGTCCAGCAGACGCGCGGCAAACTCTCCGCCCAGCAGGTAGACCATGGTGTAACACCAGTCCGCTCCCATGGGCATCGCGGACCAAAAGATGCGGCCGGGCCGATAGGTCATTACATGGTGCAGCGAGATATTAACGGGTATGGCCAGGTGCATGGCCAGGCCGTCGGCGCTCGACTCCGGCTGGGGGACGATCAGCCAGTGCATGCCCAGCACGAACACCAGCAGCGCGAACGCCGCTACCTGTGCCCGCGGCGGCTTGCGGGATGGCGCCAGCGCTTTCACCCATGCAACCAGCCGCCGCCAGACGCCGCGGATGTCGATCAGGATCGGAATCGCTAACAGGACCACGTAAACCGCCGGGTAATTCACGGGCAGCCGCGCCATCAACGACATCAGAAAGATATAGACCGCGATGCCCAGCATCGTGGCGCAGAGCTGGTTCTCGGCGGATGGTTCGCCGCTCGAGCCCATCAGCCTGGAACCCAATGCGCATCCGGCGATCAGAAATGCCACCACGGCCAGCAGCGCGGCCGGCCCGATCGCGACCGCCGTGCCCGCCGCCACGAGCAGGGCCACGAGTGGCGCAAAAGCCGCGGGAACGGCGAGCAGGATAATCAGGCTGGCGGCCCAGAAAATCTTGGTGTAATGAATGAAGCGATAGCGCCCGACAGCCGTCCAACCCGGATCCAGCGTCAGCCGCTCGGTGCGGAGGCCGTACAGCACGCTCCCGAGCAGCAGCAGGGCCAAAGCTCCCAGCACGGCGCGGGGAAGCCAGGATGGGACCAGGTCGGTCCAGACCGGCCTCCCGCGCTCCTGGCTGGAACCATCCGGGCTTCTGCCGAAAATAAAGTCGCGCTGAATGGCAAAATTTGCAAAGAAGAGGAGCGTTTCGACTAACAGTTTGGCGGCGAGCAATTGAATATGAAAGCGTGAGTTCAGCAGTTGGATGCCGGCATAGGAAGCCGTTCCGCTCAAACACACCAGTAGAAGATACTTCGGCAGCACGGAAGCGTGCCGCAACTGAGAGAAAAAGACGGCCCGCCGCACCATCGAGTAATTGAACGCCACGGCCACCGTTCTGCCCAGAGCCTGCGATGCGGCGACGTTTCCCAAGCGGCGATAAGCCAGGTAGAAGACCAGCGTGTCGATGGCGGCGGTCATCAGTGATACCGAGCTGAACCGCAGCAGCACGAAGTAAATCTTCATCGAATCGATGAGCGGATTGAAGTGCGATGTACGGTTGCCCGGTTCGTAGATGGTGCGGATGGGTATCTCGGCGATGGGGATGGCGCGCTCGCGCACCACGATGAGCATGTCCAGCTCGAAGTCGTAGCCGTTCGCCTCCAGGCGCAGCAGATAAGGCAGCAAAGAGCGCGGGATGCCGCGCAAGCCGGTTTGCGTGTCCGAGACACGCTGGCCCACCAACGCGCCCATGACCGTGCGTGTCACGATATTGCCCACGCGGCTGCGCAGGGGAACGGCAGCACTGAAGGTGCGCGCTCCCAGGATCACGCGATCCGGCTCCGCGGCGAGCGCTTCGGCAACTCGCTCGATATCGCCTGGATCGTGCTGGCCGTCGGCATCCGCGGTGACCACTCCCTGCAAGTCGGGAAAGGCGCACAGCGCATCGTTGAAGCCGGTCTTCAGCGCGGCGCCCTTGCCCAGATTTACCGCATGGCGCACCAGCCGGACCTTGCCAAACTCTTCGGCGCGGCGGAAGATCTCGCGGTACTCGGGGCCGCTGCCATCATCCACCACCACGATAGCGGGGATGGGCTTCCCCGACAGCGCGCCGATTAGTTGGAGCAGGCTCTCCTCGGGACGATAGGCGGGAATGATTACGGCGTAACGGACAGTTTCCGCGGGCATCGGTGAGGCTGTGTCTGTTATGTTTCTCCACATTCTAGCAGGGAGCGCGGCATTAACGCGCTCGTGGCTCGCTTCTGCTAAGTTGAAAGAACAGGAATGCTTTGGATGCGTCGCTGGCTCCCAATTACCGCCCTCGTTGCCGGTCTGGCTACCGCTCATGCGGCCGAACCGCAAGAAGTCTGGGAGCAAGCCGTCAAAGCCAAGGGCGGACGCGAGCGCCTACGCGCCGTGCACTCGCTGGCGGTTTACATGAAGCCCGCCGAGGTGAATCTGGCCGGACCTCCCACTAATTGGCTCTGCGTGTTCCCCGATCGTTACTTTGAATTCGACGGCGGGGGAAGGGGCAGTCAACGCGCGATCGTGGTGGATGCGGCCGCCGATCGGGTCGCCATGGACGTCACCGGGATACCGCGCCACGCCGGACATCTCACGCCGTTCGAACACGACCGGCTGGCGCTCAATCAGATCCTGTTTCTGCTGGAGAGCACCTGGCTCGATCCGCGCCCCGTCGAGACGCGGCACAACCTCTTGGTCGTCGAGGCTGCCGGGCGCACCTACCGGTTGTTCCTGGACAGTGCGAATTTGCCGGAGCGGGTCCTATCGCCGCCGATCCGCGGCCAGAAGCCCAAGATCGAATACGATTTTCGGCTGCAGCGCTACCGTGATTTCCAGGGCGTGATGCTGCCGGCGCGCGTGACGTCCATCTCTGGCGCGCGCGAAGCGGTCTGGGACGCCGATTATGAGGTCGACGCCAAATACAATCCGAAGATGTTCGAGCGCATGCCGGACCTGGCGAACGGCCCCGAGCCGTGGAGGATGCGATGAAGAGGCTTGCGCTACTGGCTCTGATAGCTGTGTTCCTGCCGGCACAGGACGAACAGCCGACCTTCAAGACGGAAGTGAAGGTGGTCAGCGTGCTGGCCACCGTCCGCGACAAGCGGGGTGGATTTGTTCGCGACCTGGGCCAAGACGACTTCTCCGTTTTGGAAAACGGCCATCCGCAGAAGATCCAATATTTTTCCCGGGAGACCGATTTGCCGCTCACCCTGGGCCTGATGATCGATACCAGCCTCAGCCAGAAGCGCGTGATGGAAGCCGAGCGCATCGCCTCCTACAGCTTTCTGGAGCACGTTCTGCGCGAGAAGAAGGATCAGGTGTTTATCATGCAGTTCGATCTGTCGCCGATTATGCGGCAGGAACTGACCTCTTCATTTTTGAAGCTGAGCGAGGCGCTCCAACGCGTGGATGTGCCCAACATCAACGATCTGCGAAGCCAGACCGGCGGCGGCACCATGCTGTACGACGCCATGTGCAAAGCATCGCGCGAAGTCATGCAGGCGCAGACCGGCCGCAAGGCGCTGATCGTACTGACCGACGGCGTGGATACCGGCAGCGAGGCGACCATCGGGGATGCCATCGAGGCCGCCCAGCGGGCCGATACGCTAATCTATTCCATCCTGTTCTCCGACGAGGGTTATTACGGCATCTTTAGCGGCGGCGCGGACGGCAAAAACGTCCTGATGCGCATGTCTCGCGATACCGGTGGCGGATTCTTCGAGGTCTCCAGGAAACAGAGTCTGGACGGCATCTTTGCGCAGATTCAGGAGGAACTGCGAAGCCAGTATAACATCGGCTATGTGTCGGATCAGCCAGTGAGTATCTCGGAATGGCGCAAGTTACAAGTGACCGCAAACCGCAAAGGGCTGACCGTTCAGACTCGCGCGCGCTATTGGGCGAAAAGGTGACGGTATGCGCAGCCACGGAATAGCCGGCGCCTTGTTGGGGATGATTTGGTGTGTTCCGCTTGCCGCACAGTCCTTGCACGCCAATGAGATTTTCATTCCCTGGCATAAGGCCGGTTCGCGTGGGCTGAACGCGATCGTGGTCTACCCCGACACTCCCGGCAATCGCCCCCTGGTTGTCCTGACGCATGGCACCTCGCGCCTGCGCGAGGAACGCGATCAGGTGACGGCCTGGTCGCTGCTTCCGCAAGCGTACTGGTTCGCGCGCCGCGGATGGACCGTGGTGGCGGTGGTGCGCCGTGGGTACGGAAAGTCGGGGGGCCGGGCGGATTATATGAACGGCCGGTGCCCGCAGGAGCATTATGAGGAAGCCGGCAGACAAGGAGGCGAGGATCTCAGCCGCGCCATCGAGTATGGCGTCAGTCTGCCGCAGGTGGATGCGTTGCATATCATCGCCGTGGGGGTCTCCACCGGCGGTTTCGCGGCTGTGGCGCTCACCGCCAAAGCTCCGCCCGGCCTGGTGGCCGCCATCAGTTTTGCGGGCGGCCGCGGCGCCGGCGCGGACTTTGACGTGTGCAACTCCGGCCATCTGATCCAGGCGTTTCACGACTTCGGCAAACAGTCGCGCATCCCCATGCTGTGGATCTATGCGGAGGACGACCGATACTTCTGGCCGGAGATAGCGCACAAGTTTGACGACGCGTTTCGTGCCGGCGGCGGACAGGACCAGTTCGTCCAGGTTCCCGCCAGCGCCGGGGCAGGCCACGGCTTGTTCCGCCGCGTGGCCATCTGGACGCCGATTGCGGACACTTTTTTGAAAGCGCAGAATCTGGTCTGGCGGCCCGAGCCGCTGCCGCCTCCCGCCGCGCCGGACAAGCCGCCGCCGCCCGGTTTGAGCGATGCCGGCGAGAGGGCATTTCGGAACTATCTGCTCGCCGGGCCGCACAAGGTGTTCGCCATGTCGGAGCACGGTTACGGCTCTTCCACCGCGCAGATCAAGGTGGATCTGGCCAAAACCAAGGCTCTGGAGAATTGCCGGCAGACTGCGCCACCCGGTGAGAAATGCGGCGTGGTGTCGACCGATGAAG
The DNA here is from genome assembly GCA_963707465.1 of Bryobacterales bacterium. GTDB lineage: Bacteria > Acidobacteriota > Terriglobia > Bryobacterales > Bryobacteraceae > Bog-159. The sequence continues at coordinate 995,941 of CAVPQK010000024.1, read as the reverse complement.
GGATCCCGGATGCGAATTGAAACGTTCAGCCTCGCCGATGCACCATCACATAAGCACCCAAAACCTTTGAGTCGTGTAGAAAATGAGTGAAGCCAAGCCACCATTCCGCAAGCTCGCCGTTCACGCCACCAGCGCCCGTCCGCTCGCCGTGCCGTCCGACGCCGGAACGACATCTGCCTTTCAGCCGCCCGTCTATCACCCCGGCCAATGGCTGTGCCTGGCCGAGGCAGCCGCCTACACGGGACTGCCGCAATCCACCCTGCGGAAGCTGCTGGCCAGCCGCAAGCTCCCCGCGTTGGATACCGGCCCGCGCTTGGGCGGACGGTGGCGGATCAAACGATCGGACCTGGATGATATTTCAGCCCTCTGACTGGGGCGCGCTCAGTCATACCGCAGCGCCACGCTGGGGTCCACGCGCGCCGCGCGCCGCGCCGGCCAATAGCATGCGGCGCATGCCACGGCCATCCACAGCAGCGACACCGCCGCGTAGGTAGGCAGATCCGTCGGGCTCACACCGTAAAGCAGGCGGGCCAAGGCGCGCGCCAGCCCCACCGAGGCGGCCAGGCCGATGCCCACGCCCACCAGCGTGAGCGATAATCCCTGGCGCAGCACCATGCGCGACACATCGGCCGGATGGGCGCCGATAGCCATGCGAATGCCAATCTCGCGCGTGCGCAAAGTCACGTGGTATGCCACCACTCCATACAGACCGATGGCCGCCAGCAGCAGGGCCAAGCCTCCAAACGCGCCCAGCAGGCACACTTCCCAGCGCACCTGCCAGTAGGACCGATCCACCCAATCGCTGAGCGGCCGCACGCCATAAATGCGGGCGCCCGTCGTGGACCCGGTGACGGTTTTGCGCACGGTCTCTAGCTGCGCGCCGGCATCCAACGCCGTTTCGATCATGATGTTTTGAATGCCGCCGGAATCCTGCGCAAAACAACGGTAGACATGCGGCTTGGGTGCCTCGCCCAGCGACTCGACCCGGGCATCATGCGCCACCCCAGCCACTTGCAGGGCCTGAGGATTGTGGCAGCCCAGCAGCAGGCGCTTGCCGATAGCGGTCTGACCCGGCCACAGGCGCGTTGCCAGTGCTTCCGTCACGATTGCCACGGGCGGGCTGTCCGGGCGGTCGGCGGCGCTGAAATCCCGCCCGCCGGTCAGCCGAATGCCCATCGTTCCCAGATAGCCGGGGCTCACCGTGCTGGTGGTGGTGGGCACAGGGTCGCGCCCGGTTTCGGAAGCGCAATCCGGGTTGACCGGGGTCAATGGTAGCAGGTTGGTTATGGCGGCGCTCTTTACGCCGGGCAGCGCCCGCAGACGATCGAGGGTCTGCGCGTAGAACTGGCGGCCGGTTTCGGGCGTAAACTCCGGGGCTGAAGCGAGGGCCGTGACATAGATGCGGTTCTTCACCGCGAAACCGGGGTCGGCCGACTGGAACGTGAATAGCACCCGCAGAAACAGTCCGGCGGTGAGCAGCAGAACCAGCGATAGCGAGACTTGCGCGACCAGAGAAAGGCGGCGCAGGCTGAAAGACCGCTCCCTCACCGTCGCGGCCCGGCTCGTCGCGGCTCGGTCGACAGGGCGGCTGGCGCGCCAGGCCGGCGCCAGACCGAAGATCAGCGTGGTCAGCAGCGCCAGGAGCGCGCCGCAGGCCATGACGCGCGCGTCGGGCGTGAAATCGACGCGTAGCGCCTCGCCGAACGCAGTGGTGGGCAGAACGGTTTCGAAAAGCCTGCCGGTCCAGACACCCAGCACCAGCCCCAGTATCCCGCCGCCCGCGGCCAGCATCAGGCTCTCGGTCAGGAGCTGCCGCACTATCCGGCTGCGCCGTGCGCCGAGCGCGAGGCGCACCGAAATCTCGCGTTCGCGGGCCGCGCCGCGCGCCAGCAACAGATTGCCCACGTTCACGCAGGCGATCAACAAGACGATCCCCACCACGGCCATCAAAACGGCGGCAATCGGCCCCGACGCGCTCCGGCTCCGGGCGTTGGGGACGCCGCGCACGCGCGCGACATTGAAAGGCGCGGCGATCGGCGCTGCCGCGGATGCGGACCGCGGCTGCTCCCTCTGGATTTCGGCCGCGATGGCGTTCAACTCCGCGGCTACCTGTGGCGGCGCGACACCTGGCTTCATCCTCCCAAATACGAAAACCCGCGGTCGGACGCGATCTTCCATATCCGCGGTGACGCTGGCATATTGACGGGCCCAGGTTCGGAACGGCACCCATATATCCATGTTGAGCGGCAGGTAAATGCCCGCGAATTCCTGGGGGGCCACGCCCACGATGGTGTACCACTGCGTTTCCGACCGGACGCGTTTGCCCAGGATATGCGGATCGGCATGGAACAGCCGCTGCCAAGTGCGATAGCCGATGACAGCTACCGGCTCGTCTTCGCGTTCGAACCAGCGCCCCAGGAATGGGCGCACGCCGATTACTTTGGGGTAATCGACCGAGACGGCCTCGGCGGCCGCCGGATGCGTTTCGCCATCGAAATCCAGGCTCGATTCGGTGGGATTGGATGCCGCCATGCCCGTGAGCGATTGGGCGCGGCTGCGTAAGTCCCGGTATTCCGGCCAGGAGATGAGCTGGTTGCCCACGCGCCCGACCACCACCAGCCGGTCCGGCGCGATTACCGGCAAAGGCCGGAAGAAGAGGAAGTTCAGCATGCTGAAAACCGACGTGTTCACGCCGATACCCAGCGCCAGGCACACCACCGCCAGAAAGGTGAAGCCGGGGGACTTCCGGGACAAGCGTAGCGAGTAGGTAACGTCCGACAGGAAACCGCGCATAGGTCTGGAGACACCGGCAAGCGCGGATTGTTCCCGAACGAATTCGGCTAATGTCAGGCGGCGCGCATGCCGCGAATATAGACGCTGTACTGCTGGTCGGACCCGGCGATGTGGTGCTCCAGCCAATTCTTCAGGAAAGTCATCAGGCTAACGGTCAACATTGTGTTTCCGGCGCTAAACTCCTTTTGCAGTTCGATGACCTGGGCGGTGAGTTGATCGTGCTGCGCCTTGTGAGCGGCGAGCTCGGGATAGCGGTACTTGCCCATGAACTGCTCTTCTTTGGCGAAATGAACCTTAGTGTAATCCACCAATTGGGCCAGAGACTGTTCGAGGACAGTCCTGCCCTTGCCTTGCGCCATGGCCTCGTGCAGCTCGAAGGCCAAGGCAAAGAGCCGCTTGTGCTGGGCGTCGATTTCAGGGATCTGAACGCTGTATTCTGGTTTCCATTCAAACATATCAATGGTTGAATCGGCGGCCTTGGCCGGAGTCTTTAGGGATTGGCGAGGCGATCAGCCGGGTAGCGCGCCGGCCCGCTCGAGCGCCAGTTCGACTTCTTCCCTGGAGAGCGCAGTGCTGATGAAAAGCTCCTGGCGGGCGCCCGCGCTCAACGCGATGGCCTTCCATCCATTTTGCACCGGCACGGTGATGTGCACCTTTACCGGACCGCGCGCGTCGCGCACCGGCCGGATGACGCCAGGGATTATGGAACGGATTTCGGGAGTGCCTGCCAACACGCGCTCCAGGATCTCGCGCACGCCATCGATGATGCTGTGTTCGACTTTGAGCCGATCCTTGGCGGTGCGCAGGCGCATAACGGCCGGCTTAGTGCGCGCCTCGCTCCGGCGGCATGAACCGTTTGATGAAGTTGGTGTCGAAGCGCCCGGCCTGGAAATCGGCGTCCGCCAGGATGCGCTGGTGCAGCGGAATGGACGTATGGATCCCCTCCACCACGAACATTTCGAGAGCACGCTGCATACGGTGAATGGCTTCGGTGCGGTCGCCGCCATGCACGATCAGTTTGGCCACCAGCGAATCGTAGTAGGGCGTGATCACGCAGTCGGTGTGCGCCATGGTATCCACGCGCACGCCGATGCCGCCCGGAACATGGAACCCGGTGATGCGTCCGGGCGACGGCGTGAACGTCACCGGATTCTCGGCGTTGATGCGGCACTCGATGGCGTGCCCGCGCAGTTGGACCGGCAGTGAGATCACCTCATCGAGCGGCTCGCCCGCCGCGATGCGGATCTGGCTCTTCACCAGGTCGATGCCGGTCACAAATTCCGTCACCGGATGCTCCACCTGGATGCGCGCGTTGACTTCCATGAAGTACAACTGGCCGTCTTCGTCCATCAGGAACTCGACGGTGCCCGCGTTGGTGTAGCCGGCGCCCGACAGCGCTTCTTTCAGTTTGGCGGCCATCGCGGCGCGCAGCTCGGGCCGCATCACTGGCGACGGCGACTCCTCCAGCAGCTTTTGATGCCGGCGCTGGATGCTGCATTCGCGCTCGCCCAGAATCTCCACGCGCCCGCGCTCGTCCGCCAGCACCTGGAATTCGATGTGCCGCGGCGCGCGGACATATTTCTCCAGGTAGACATCGGGACAACCAAATGCCGCGCCGGCTTCCTGCTGCGCCGAATTGAACAGCGGCTCCAGTTCGGAAGCCTCGTTCACGATGCGCATACCGCGCCCGCCGCCGCCCGCGGATGCCTTCAGGATCACCGGATACCCGATCCCGCCCGCCACCTCAATGGTTTCCGCCGCGGTCTTCAGGATGCCGGGCGAGCCGGGCAGAATCGGCACGCCCGCCTCGCGCATAAAGGCGCGCGCGCGTTCCTTCACGCCCATCAGCCGGATCACGTCGGGACGCGGCCCGATGAACTTCAGCCCGGAAACTTCGCACACCTCCGCGAAGCCCGCGTTTTCGCTCAGGAAACCGTAGCCCGGATGCACCGCGTCGGCGCCCGTGATTTCGGCGGCGCTGACGATGGAAGGGATATCCAGATAGCTGCGCGAGCTCTTGGCCGGACCGATGCAGACGGCTTCGTCGGCAAAGCGCACATGCAGGCTGTGCCGGTCGGGCTCGGAGTACACCGCCACCGTGTGGATGCCCAGCTCCTTGCACGCGCACACGATGCGCAATGCAATCTCGCCGCGGTTGGCTATGAGGATTTTTTTAATTGGAGCGGATGGCAAACAACGCCTCCCCGTACTCCACGGGCTGTCCGTTCATCACCAGCTTGCTTTCCACGATCCCGGAGACCTCTGCCTCGATCTCATTCATGAGCTTCATGGACTCGATGATGCACAAGACCTTGCCCGGCTGCACGCGCTCGCCCACGCGCACAAACGGAGGGGTGTCGGGCGCGGAGGCTTCGTAGAAAGTGCCCACGATGGGGGAGCGGACCAGCAGCAGGTTCGGATCGGCGCCGGGCTCCTTGGGCGTTTCCTTAGCGGCCGCCGGCGGGCCGGCGGACGCGGGAGCGGCCACGCTGAGTGGCGCTGCCGGCTGTGGCGCGGTGTGCGCCAAAACCAGACCTTGATGGCCGGCAACGGAGCGGCGGATGCGCACGCGGTTCTCGCCGCGCTGCACCTCCAACTCGTCGATGGCGGTTTCGGTAGCGAGGTTGATCAGCTCGCGGATCTCGTCTACGGTCATAGCAACTGACTAGAATAGCAGAGAGAGTCGGGCGCTTGCGGCCTGTAGGAGGCGCGCTGGTTTCCGAACCGCGACCGTAAGGGATCGGTTTTCCGTCCGACCAGCCCCACGGCGTAAATAGATATCCAACAACAGATAAACACGTAAATAGATCTTCGTCACTTTACATCCGCTTCCGCTTGTGATACTCTCGACGCAAATGTTCCTAGTGCGGAATCTGCCGGGCGCGCTCACCCCAACCCCGGTAACCCTCGAGGCTTTGCAGAGCGACGTCGGACCGCCTGCCGGCGTGCCGCCCGCGTTCACGTCCATGTTCCCCCCTCCCGACGCGAAGATGATCCACGTTTATGCGACGGCCCTTTCCACGGCCGCCAGTGTAAGGAGGCCGTAGCCATGCCCGCGCGACTGCTGGCGGCGCAGGGCGTCGGGGCATTGCTCGCGCTGGCGCTTGGCCACACCCCGCGCGTGGCTGCTCAGACATTGGGGTCGCCCACCTTCACCACTATCTACGACTTCGCGGGCTGCTCAGGGACGTCCCGTTGTGACGGCAGCGCCCCGTCCGGTCTCGCGGTCGGAAACGGTGGAGTCCTCTACGGGGGCTACCTTCTCGGGCGGAACCTACGGCTGCGGCACGCTGTACTCGCTGGCGCCGCCCGCCGCGCCAAGCGGCGCTTGGGCGGAGACTGTGCTCTATAGCTTCACTTGCGGTGCGGACGGTGGGGACCCGGGGGCGTGGCGGTCGGCAGTACTGGGGTGCTCTATGGAACCACACCGGACGGGGGAGACGACTCCGCCTGCCTTTCCGGCTACAGCGGTCCGGACGGATGTGGTGTGATCTTCTCCCTAGCCCCGCCCGCCGCCCCTGGCGGCGGGTGGACCGAGGCCGTGCTTTTTACTTTCAACGCAGTGCGTCCCGAGGCCAGCGTCGTGACCGGCGGCAGCGGAGCGCTGTACGGCATAACGGCCCCCGGCCCGTGTTGGCTCTTGTTTGGTCCGAACTGTTGGACCGCCTCGGAACCAGGCTATGTGTACTCGCTGACACCTCCTGCAACGCTTGGGGGCGCGTGGACCCGGGCCGTTCTTGATAGCTTTCCGGCCACCGTCGGATACTCAAACGTAGTGATTGGGGGCGGCGGGCTGCCCTACGTGAGCATTTACAGCACAAGCGGCCCGCCGAGCGGCCAGGTATTATCGCTTTCGCCCCCGGTCGGCGGCAGCAATCACGCGTGGACCGCGCTTTGGAACTTCACCGACGCCCAGCCCGATTCGCTCGCGGTAGGGGGCGGGGGAACGCTCTACGGAACCGCCGCTGGCGGAGTCTCCAGCTCGGGCAGCCAAACGTACAGTGTGTGGTCGCTGACACCGCCGGCGACACCGGGCGCCCCTTGGTCCGAGAGCACACTCTACAGTTTCACAGCGGCGAGTGCCGGGAACGGTATCAGCCTCCTCACCGTGGGAAGCAACGGGACGCTCTACGGCGTTGCGTACACCATCCCGTGCGGGAATATGTACTGCGGCGCGATCTTCTCCCTGACGCCGCCCGCCGCGGCCGGCGCGGCTTGGGCCGAGACGACGCTCTACAGCTTCACAGGCGGCGGCGTCACCGGCCCCGAGTACTTGGTAATTGCGGGGGACGGCACCCTCTATGGAACTACGCGGGGCGGCGGGGCGGCGGGTCTCGGCACAGTGTTTAGGCTGAAGCTGGCCGTCCCCGAGCCTGCCATAAACCCCAACGGCCTCGTGACCGCCGCCAGTTACACAGCCCCCGTGTCCCCGGGCAGCATCGCCTCGGCATTCGGCGACTTCTTCCTGCCCTCCCCGATCAGCGCCACGCAATCGCCGCTGCCGGCCAGCCTTTCCGGGCTTTCCCTTGCGTTCGATACCAGCGCGCCTGCGCCCCTGTTCTTCGTCTCCGGCGGGCAAGTCAACCTACAGGTCCCCTGGGAATTGGCCGGACAACCCCAGGCGAATCTCGCCGCCACGCTCGACGGCCAGACGGGGACTGCCCAAACGGTGAATCTGGCGACCTCCGCGCCCGCGATCTTCGCCACTAACGCGCAAGGCTCGGGCCAGGGAGCGATTCTCGACACGTCCAACCGTTTGGTCGATGCCTCCAGCCCCGCGACGCCCGGCAGCACGGTCCTGCAGATCTTCTGCACCGGCCTCGGCCCCGTAACCGTCCCGCAGCAGCCGGGCTCCCCCGCTCCCGCCGACTCGCTTGTCTACACGGCCGCCACGCCCACGTGACCATCGGCGGCGTGCCGGCCGACGTATCGTTCTCCGGCCTCGCGCCCGGCTATGTCGGGCTCTACCAGGTGAATGCGCAGGTGCCCGCGGGATTGGCCGCCAACGCCGCCACGCCGGTTGTGATCTCCATGGAAGGCATCGCCTCTAACACCGTCACCATCGCCGTCGAATAGCTCCGGCGGAGGGCCGTGCCGCGCCTGGATGCGCCACACATCAGACCACCCGCAACTCTTTGCTGGTCGGCGTCAGCACCTCGCAGCCGGATGCGGTCACCACCACGGTATCCTCGATCCGGATGCCGCCCAGCCCTTCCAGGTAAACGCCGGGCTCTATGGTAATCGCCATGCCGGCGGCAAGCGGTGTCTTGTCCTTCCTGCCGATGCGCGGCAGTTCGTGAATCTCGAGTCCCAGCCCGTGACCGGTGGAATGCACGAACGCGCCGTCCAGCTTGTAAGCCTTCAGCTCGTTGCGCGCCTGCCGGTCCACGTGCGCCGCGGTGACGCCCGGCCGCACCGCGTCGATGGCGGCCAATTGCGCCTCCAGCACCGCGCGATACAAGCGCTTCACGCGCACGCCCGGCACCCCCAGAAACAGCATGCGCGTCATGTCGCTGGCGTATCCATCCTGGAACGCGCCCATATCAATGAGCACCAGTTGCCGCGCTTCCAAGGCCGCGCCGGTGGGGTGCGCGTGCGGCAGGGCCGATCGCTCGCCAGAGGCCACGATGGTCTCGAACGCCGGCTTCTCCGCTCCCAGACGGCGCATCTGATGGTCGATTTCGGCGGCCAGATCCCGCTCGCGCATGCCCGGCCTTATGCGCCGCGCGGCCGCCTCGAATGCTTTGGAATTGGTCGCGACGGAGCGCCGGATCCGCTCGATTTCGGATTCCGACTTCAACATGCGATGCGCTTCCAGCCAGCCCGAAACCGGCTCCAGCGCGGTGTTCACCGGCATCTTGGAGCGCAGCATGTCGAAGCCATCATAGGACAAATGTGTGCGCTCGAAGCCCAGCCGCCGGATCCGCCGCGCCGCCACAACCGCCATCACGGCTGGCAGTAGCGGGCCTTTCGACACCTGCGTCCGGCAAGAGACTTCATCGCCGGATTGAATGGCGTAACGCGGGTCGGTGAAGAAAATCTGTTCGCCCGGCAGCACCAGCAGGATTCCGTTGCTGCCCGTAAAGCCCGTCAGATAGCGGACGTTGGCCGGCGACGCGACCAGCATGGCATCCAGCTCGCGGTTCTCCAGGCCGGCGCCGATCAGATGGCGGCGGCCTGCGAACTCATTATTCACCCTGCAGTTCCTTCGCCAGGATCAGGGCTCGCTCGGACAAGGCGTCCGCCTGCGCGTAGTCGCCGCGCTGTTCCGCTTGCGCGCATTGCAACAGGAAAGAATTGATGCGATCCACCAACGGCTGATCGTGGCTGGACGAATGTCCCTTCAGCAGTTCGTCGGTCTGCCTCTTACGCCCCTCGATGATCTCCTTCATCCGTTTCTGTTCTTCGCCGTTCAAGATGGGCTGGATAGGCGCCTGCTCTGTCACGACCGGCGCCGGCGGCGCTTCGGCTTCGGGCTCCGGCTCGGGCTTCGGCGGACTGGCAGCGCTCCGGCGGGCGGTGCGCGGAGCGGGCGGAGCCTCCGCTTTCTCCGGCGGGGGAGCCGGCGGCGTCACCTGCGGAATGGCATCCGGGTTCACCTCCTGATAGCCGGGAAGCGTCACCGCTGTCTGCGGAATCGAGAGAGGCTGTTCCGGCGCCGCCGGCTGGACGGCCGCAGGGGTGGGCGGCGGAGGCGCGGCGGCTGTCTTGGTGGGGCGCAGGGTGCAGCTCGCCAGAAGCACAATCGGCACAATGAACGCGCCGCAAAGCAACATGGACGAGCGCGACTCATGACCTGGCGAACGCATGGCAATGGGAACGCCCATTATACCATTGCGCATGACTGACCCACGCTCTATCGGCGTTCATCTGCGTTCATCGGCGGCGAAATATGCTTTTGTTCCGGCCCGCCCGGCTATACCGACAGCGGCAGCCGCAAGACGAAGGTCGTGCCTTGGCCCGGTTCGCTGGTGAAGTCGATGCCGCCGTCATGCAACTGGACGATGCGGAAGGTCATGGCCAGCCCGATACCGGATCCCTCTGGTTTCGTCGTGTAGTAAAGCCGGAAAATCTTGTCGCGTAACTCCGGCGGGATGCCTGCGCCCGTGTCGCTGATGCGAATCTCCGCCTCTTCTTCCCGCACCCCGCACTCGATCCGCAACTCGCCACCGTCCGGCATGGCCTGAATGGCGTTCACCACCACATTCAGAATGGCCTGCTTCATCAGGTCGACATCCACCCGGATGTTGACCGAATCCGTATCCGGGCCGACCAACACCTGGATGCCGGCCGCCTGCGCTTGGGGGCCGGCCAGATCCACGATTTCGCGCACGAACGAGTCCAGCGGCACTTCCACCAAATGCAGCTCCACCGGCCGCGTGAAATCGAGGAACGTTTTCACCACGCGATCCAGCCGCAGGATCTCGCGCGAAATGATTTCCATTTGCGGCGCCACGTCGGTGTCTTCGCGAGCCAGTTTCATGCGCACCAGTTCCACATGCATCAAAATCGCGTTGAGCGGGTTCTTCACCTCGTGCGCCACGCCGCTGGTGATGCGGCTGATGGCGGTCAGGCGGTCCGCCGTCTGCAGTTGGCGGCCGACCTGCCGGGCAGCCTCCGGGTCGCGCAAGCGCACCAACAGTCCGGTGCCGCGGCCCGGGTTGTTCCCCGCCCCCAGCGGCTCCAGGATGTCCACCGAGAGCAACGCCACGAATGCGCCCGAGCCGTCGCCGCTCGAAATGGGCACGCGCCGGTTGCGGATCAGCCGGCCGGTTTGCGCGGCCTGCGCCAGCATCAGCCCCAGCGTAGTGTTGGGCGGAAACACTTCCGGCAGAGTGAGTCCCATCAGGTCGGCGCGCATTTTGCCCAGGAATCTCTCGACCGCGCCGGAGGCCACCACCAGGCGGCGATCGCGTCCGAACATCAGCACCGCGTCTTCCAGTTGATCCAGCAGCCTTTCGAAATTGCCGCGCAGATCGGAGAAATCGTATTGTGCGCCGCGCAACCGCTGGCCCAGGAGGTTGACCTTGGTGGCCATCACGCCGAACTCGTCGGCGCGGGCGCGCGAAACCGGAACCAGGACGTTGGCATCATATTCACCCCTGGCCACCAGGTCGAGCTGGCGTCCCAGGCGGCCTAGCGGCCGGAAGGCGATCATCGAAAACAGCAGCGTGATGCAGAGCGCGCCGCCCACCGACGCCAGCGCCACCCCGGCGCTCTTGTTCAGCGTGGGCACGATATCCTTCTCCTTAATCAGCGCCGGCCAAATGACCACACGCACGTAAAGTTCCGGTTTCCCCGGCGTGCTGCCCAACGGCTGTTGGAGTTGGTAGTAAACCCGCTCGTTCAGGATCTTCACTTTGTCGAGCCAGTTGGTGTGGTCGACCACCGGCCCGAAATTCTGATAGTGCGGAAAGGTCTTTCCCTGCGAGGTGGGATCGCTGTCCAGGATGATCTCGTTATTGTTGTCGCAAACGGCAATCTCCTGCAAAGCGTGGGAAGCGGTCATGATGTCGACCAGCTTCCGTTCCAGGTTGGACGCGGCCAGAGCCTCGCGCCAGGGGCGTTGGCGGTCGCTGTTCAGCACGTCCACGACCGCGTTCGACGCGATGCGCAGCAAAAACTCGGCGTTTTCCCGCGCGGTCGCGTATTGCGCGTCCATCTGATAGCCCAGATCGAGGATCGAGATGATGGCCACTATGGCCGTCATCACCAGCACCGAAGATAGCGTCAACCGGGTCTGAGTGCTCATCGCGCGCGAGCTATTCCGGGGTCAGAAGTAGTTTGCCGGAGGTATGGCGGCCTTCCAGAGCGCGGTGGGCTGCGGCCGCTTCGGCGAGCGGATACACGTGGTCCACGCGAATCTTCAGGTCGCCGGATGCAATCCAACCCAACACATCGCCCGCGCGCCACAGAAGTTCCTCGCGGGTCAAACAATGATGCGCCAGGCTCGGCCGGGTAAGGAAGAGCGAACCTTTTGCGTTCAAGATGTTCGGATCGAATGGCGGAACCGGCCCGCTGGATTGCCCGAACAGCGCCAGCATGCCGCGGGGGCGCAAAGAGTCTAAACTCTTCGCAAACGTGGTGGCCCCCACCGAGTCGTATACCACGTCGACGCCGCGTCCGCCGGTGACCCGGCGCGCTTCGGCCGCGAAATCCTGCTGTGTATAAAAGACGATTTCATCCGCGCCGGCCTGTTTCGCAAGCTGCGCCTTGGCTTCGGTGGAGACGGTGCCGATGACGCGCGCGCCGATGCGCCGGGCCATTTGCACCAGCAGCAATCCCACGCCGCCGGCCGCGGCGTGCACCACGCACGTGTCGCCGGATTTCAGCGCGAAAGTGGAATGGGTCAGGTAGTGCGCGGTCATGCCCTGTAGCATGGCCGCCGCTGCCGTTTGAAAATCGATGACCGGCGGAATCTTCACCAATTGCGCGGCGGGGACCACCGCATATTCGGCGTACGAACCGCGCGCCATGGCATACGCCACACGGTCTCCCGCCGCAACCTCGGTGACGCCGGCGCCTAAGCCCTCCACCGTCCCCGCGGCTTCCGATCCCAGCGTCGCCGGCAAGTCGGCTTTGTATACTCCGGTGCGAAAATAAACGTCGATGAAGTTGACGCCGGAAGCGGCGATCTTAACTAGCGCCTGCCCCGGTCCGGGCACAGGCTGCGGCAGATCCACCAGCTCCATGTTGTCCGGTCCGCCAGTTTTCTTTACTTGAATGGCTTTCATGGCTTTCTAGGGATAACCTTTGCGCCATGCGCGGCGCATATGCACGGTCGATGCATAGAGTAACAGATACGCCAAAGTGAACGGAAATGCGAGCAGGCGCCCCAGCGTACGCACGGCGCCCGACCCGGTGAGTCCGGCGCGATACAACGCGAAATACAGGATAGCGCGCCAATGGCCCCGATCGAGCCAGAAGTAATCGCCATTTTCGTTGATCACGAACACCTTGACCGGCAGCCGCGCGGCCAGCGCCCATTTCCACTTGGTCATGATGGGCTCGGCCGAACACACCATTCCCATGATGGAATAACGGTTGGCCTTTAACGCCCGATAAAGCTTGCGGCGCCCCTCGGGCCCGCGATGCTCGCTCACGCGGTGGACCGCGTCGATGGCCGCGGGTGCGCCGGCGTAGCAGGTGACCAGATCGATGGGGATCGCCGCGCCGTAGGTCTGGCGCAAGCCAGGCACCACGCGCTCGATCAAGTGACGCGCACCGCTCTCGACCAGAAGAATGCGCTCGACCGGAGGCTGTCGGCGGCGGAGAAAATACCTCACCACACGAATATAGCGCGGCTGCGGGAAGACGAGGTTCTCCCACACGGTACCGGCGGCTGTGATACCGAGCCGCGACCGTCAGGAAGCGGTTGCTAGGAAGCGGCCGTGGTCACCGCCGAACTCAATTCGGCGTTCCCATAGACCCAGATCTTGTTGACGCTGCTCATCGGCGCGGTCACCAGGGCTACAGTGATCAACGAGATGACAGCCAGAAACAGAACATACTCGGTAATGTCCTGTCCATCTTCACTGCGCCATAGTTTCTTAGCACTGCACCATAGTTTCTCAGCGTGCGGCATGTGGCCTCCGCCCATCCATCAGGTTCAACCATACAATGCACCAGCCCACGAAGTCATGTCAGATATCGGTTAACCGGCGCAGGCTAACCGAAGATAACGTGTAACCGTTCAAATCCCGACGTGGCGTACCCCGCCTGCGCGTCGCTTTACGCTGTGATATTCTCAAATCGCTGCCGCTTATGCCTCTCCGCAATGCCCTTGCCGTGGGCTTCCTGGGATTAGCCGCCTGGGGCTTCCTACGGGCACAGGCGCCTTTTAAGGAGTACCCCGCACTCGAGTACGAGAATTTCCCCATCCCCACGGATTGGAACCAAAAGACCGAGTGGACCCGCGCCCGCCTGCGCTATCCGGATATATATGGATATCCGTTCGTCGACCTCCGCCTGTCCGACGGGAAGCCGTTTCCAGGTTACTGGACGATGGACTATCCGCGCTCGGATCGGCACCTCATGGCGGGGATTCGCCGGCTCACCCGCATCGAAACACGCTCGGTCGAGCAGGTGGTGAGCCTGGATGCATCCGGCGAGGTCTACAACTGGCCCACGCTATACGCCGTCGAAGTGGGGCATTGGCGCCTGCCCGACGATCAGGCCGGCCAGTTGCGCGAGTTTCTTCTGCGTGGCGGCTTCCTGATGGTGGACGATTTCCACGGCACGAAAGAGTGGAAGGTCTTCGTCGAAAGCATGCGCAAGGTCTTTCCGGACCGGTCGATCGTGGAGATCCCTAATAACGATGCGATCTTTCACACGGTCTACGATCTGGATGAGCGGTTTCAAGTGCCGGGCGCGCAGTACTTCGACAGTGGTAAAACGTACGAGCAGGATGGTTACCAGCCCCGTTGGCGCGCCATATACGATGATAAGGGTAGAGTGATGGTGGCCATCTGCCACAATATGGACCTGGGCGATGCCTGGGAATGGTCCGACGATGCCCGCTACTACGAGAGGTGGGCGTCGCTGGCGTACCGCATCGCCGTAGATTACTTCGTCTACGATCTGACCCACTAGGGCGAGCTTGCGACCGGGGCGCCGGAAGGCTTGCGCTACTCAAAAAACTTGCGCTGGATCAGGAAATCACCTGGAGTGACTACCGCAAGTTTCAGGTAGACTCAAAGATTGTGCCGCTGCCTCGCTGACCGGTCAGGCCGGCCCAGGCTGTTGGGCGTCCCGCTTGATCCAGCCATAAGCCGCGATCGAATTCTTCCAGAAATATCGCTCGGCAGCCGCGGTCCCCTTGGCGTGAAAGTACTCCTCGACGATCTTCAGAACCTGCGGATAGGTCCCTAAAGAATCGCTGTTCGGCCAGTCACTGCCATAAATCAGCCTGTCGGGGCCGAAGATATTCCAGATCTCGTCGAGTCTGTTCCTGTAGAAGTTGGTATCCAAAGGCACCCGGCCCGACACCCGCCGCAACACTCCGGAGACCTTGACATAGATCTGCGGACGCTTGCCAAGCTCCCCAAGATTGGCTGTAGAAGGATCGAGCTGCGGTAGATGATCCAAGACGACGCGTAGGTTGGGAACACGATCGGTCAGCCGCGCCACGTCCGCCATGAGCGCGGCGGTCGGATTGGCGGTATCTAGCACTAAGCCGCCCTCGGCCAGGGCTTTGAGTCCGGCTATAAATTCCGGCTTCTCGAGTTCCGTGCCCAAATCCCGGCCCCATAGGTTGCCGTACCGGATACCTCGGAACAGCGGGTTCCGCGCGAAGCGTTCCAACTGAGCGCGGAACTGGGTGTGGCCGGGTTCCAGGTCTCCAATCGTGCCGACTATAATCGGGTCTTTGGCCGCCGCGTCCAAGACCCACTGATTGTCCTCCAGCCGGGGGCTGCATTCAATCTCGATAGCGCCCACAATGCCGAGCCCTTGAGTAACCTTGCGATACCTCCCGGGTAAGGCCGGCTTGTACAGTACGGCGTCATTCCTGTCCGGCCATGGCACGCCCTCCGGACGGGCCGTATCGAAGAGATGAATATGAGTATCGATGATCGGGATAGATACCGCTCCCGCCAGCCTGTCTCGAATGGCAACGGGGGCTACCATACCCAGAAACCTTCTGCGGTCCACCTTCGTATTGTATCGCCTTCGAGCCAATCCAAACCGGTAAATAACGCACGGAGTCACCGGAAAGTCTTAGACAACGCCGGATAAGTGTGGATATAATCAAGCTGATGCCAACATCACCTATGCAAGACACAGAACTGCTCGAAGCCGCTTTGATCGGTTTCCAGCACAAACGGGACCAGCTTCAGCAGAAGATAGCGGAGCTCCGCAGTCAGATTGGAGGGCATCCAGCCTCCGCGTCGGCTCCGGCTCCGGCCGCCGCCGCGCCCAAAAAGCGCAGCATGAGTGCGTCCGCCCGCCGGCGCATCGCGCTGGCCCAAAAGAAGAGGTGGGCCGCTTATAAGGCTGAGCACGGAACCAAGAGCGCGGCGCCCACGCCGCAAAAGCGCGTCATCAGCGCGGCCGGCCGGGCTCGTATAATAGCCGCCACTAAGAAGCGTTGGGCGGCATACCGAAAGGCTCAAGCAGCCAAGTAGGCAGTAGGTTCGGCTTTCCACCCCGGAAGGAGCCGGTTGCGGCCCGCGGCGCGCTGTCAGTCAGTCGGCACGCGCTTCCTGGTGTGTCAAGCCGGCCCCTGAGATTGAGCACACCGTTATACTGGCTCTGTGCCCCCCACATGGAAGACGCTCCCGTATCTCCTGCAGCGCAGCATTGTCGCGGCGGCTGACGATAACTGCTTCAGCATAGCGAAGGGCGCAGCCTACTCGGCGTTGCTGTCTTTTTTCCCGGTACTGACGTCCGCGGCCGCCATCCTGCTTCAAACCCGCGCCGAATTCGTGCACGACACTATCCAAGGCTTCCTGGCCCAGGTGGTCCCGCCCGGAACCGAAGACCTCGTCATGCGCCAGTTTCAAGCCCGCGGCACGCGACCGTGGCTGGTGCTGGGAGTGGCCGCGCTGGTTTCGCTGTGGGCCGCTTCGAGCGTCTTCAAGAGCCTCATGGAAGGCTTTCAGGCGGCCTACCGCGTTCCGCGTAGCCGCAATTTCTGGCAAAACACGGGCGTAGCGGCTTCGCTGGTCCTGGTGTCCGCGCTACCTCTGGTGGCGGCTTCCGCACTGCTGCTGTTCGGCACTCAGGTGGAGAATGTCGTGCTGGGCTGGATCAAAGTGGACCCCTTGTGGAATCCCTGGGCCTGGGCCTGGGAACTGCTGAGCCGCCTGGCCCGTTACGGGGTCGCTTTTGCCACCACGATCCTGGTCACCATGCTGCTCTATTACTTCGGACCGAATCGCAAACAGCGCTTCCCCGCGCTGTTCCCTGGCGCGGCGTTGGCCGCGGTGCTTTGGATGCTGGCTACCAACGGCTTTGGCTGGTACGTGCGGCACGTGGCGCGCTACAACGTGATGTACGGCAGTATCGGCGCCAGCATCGCGTTGTTGGTATGGATGTACCTGGTGGCCGCCATCGCGCTGCTCGGTTGTGAGTTCAATGCGGAGTATGAACGGCTGGGCAAAGGGCCGGTGGAATAGCTTGCCACTACCCGCCTCTATCGCCCGTGCTCCGCTTTTTTCCGGCTGAGTCCGTGCAAGCGGGTTGGCGCATCCTCCCGAGCGAGCCGCCGTATCGCTGGGATCCCGCAGGCCTTTCCCACTGGTCTCCGCCCGCGGCTTGCGCGAGGAGCGATGTGACCATCTGATTCAAACTAACGCTCTCGCGCTTGGCCATTTCGGCTAACCGCCTGTGCAGGCTTCTGGGAACGCGTTGCACCCATTTCCCACTGGGCAATTCGGATTCAGACGCGGGTAAGGGAACGGTGTGACCGCTCGCGACACAGTCTTCGAGCCAGAGCCTCTGCATTCCTCTTAGTTCCTCGATTGCCTCCGCCTCGTCGCTCCCGTGTCCCACACAGCCGGGCAGTTCCTCAACCCGTGCGACAACATCGTTGTCCCCATCGCGGCGCAGCACGATAGTGTACGGCAACGTCATGTAGTAGGCAATATTCTTTGCGGTTTTATTCATCGTATAGACCGATGTCGATCATGGCATCGACGAACCCATCAACGTAGCTTGACTTGCCGCCCAGCTAGTTCGCGAATTCTCTTCTAGTATCACAACCCAAGATTCGCCGCCATCCACCGCTTCCGGCTGGCGTGCGCCGCGGCGATCAACGCCAGGAATCCCGCCATGAATCCCGCCGACGCGCCCAATCCGATCCACTGCGGCTGCAGCGAATGCAGCCACAGCGTGAGTGCCACGTTCACCAGCACCGGCAGAAACGAGGCGCCCAGCGCCAGCGCGGGGCGGTCCAGCGCGAACAGCGCGCGTCCGGTCAGCTCCAGCAGGCTCCAGCCGATCAGGCTGGGCGCTAGGCCCAGAAAAACGGTCGACACCAGGCGGGTGGATTCCGCCGTGAAGTTGCCGCGTTGAAACAGGATCGCGATCGCCGGCTGGCGCAGAGCCACCGCGACCCCGCACGCCGCCACGGCCGCCAGCGCCGCCACGCCCAGCGTCCTGTCGATCAGGCGAAAGGCTTCGCGCAGCCGCATTTGGCTGCGCAGCCGGGCGATCTCGGGCAGTAGCGAATTGGAAATCGGACTGACCAGGAACGCCAGCGGCACGCCCACGCCGCGCATGCAATAGTCCAGCGCGGCCGCCATGCCCGGCCCGATATGGGTCGCCCACGCGCGCGTGAAGACGATGTTCAGCGCCAGGCTGGCGGCATACAGCGAGACCGCCAGGGGCCTGCCCAGAATCTCGCGCCAATGCACTTTCAAGGGCGGCAGATTGTGTGTATCCAGGCCCGCGCGCGCGTAGAAGTGGACGACCGCGAACTGCGTCCAAGCACCCACCGTGTAGCCGATGGCGAACCCATAGACCCCCAGCACGCGCCACAAACTGAGAGCGCCGGCGACGATGAACACGTTGAGGCAAGCCTGATAAAACGCGAAAGGAGCGAATCGGCGGTCCGTATATAACAGGGCGCAGTTGATAGCCGCCGACCCGGCCGCCATGATCGAGAACGCCGCAATGCGCAAGATCGCGACTGAGGTGTGATAGTACCGCGGGTCGAGCCCGGGCGCGAGCACCGCGATCAGCCATGGCGCGGTCACCACGATGGCCAGCGTCAAAAGCGAGAATAGCCAGGCGAACCACTGGCTCAGCTTCAAAAACAACGCGGTGCGATCGGCGCCCTGCCGCGCAGTGAGCATGGGCACGAAGGCGAATACCATGGTGTTGATCAGCACCGAATTCAGCGCATCCAGCGGTCCCAAGGCCACGGCCAGCGAATCCGCCTGCGAGTGCGTGCCCAGCAAGTACGCCGTCAGGGCCACGCGCACGAAGCCGGTCAGGTTGCCCGTGATGATGCCCGCCCCGATGGTCAGACCGCCGCGCACCAGCGGGCTTTCTACCGCCCGAGCCAGGACTCGTTCGGCGAGGACCGGGGTTGGGGAATCCGTGTTCAGTGTGGCCTCAACTCACAACGCGCCGCTGCCTGACGGTCGCGGCTCCCAGACATGCTACGATGCCGCGCGCGCCGCCGCCAGCGCCGTTTCGTAGTTCGGGAAATCCGCGACTTCCTTCACATACTCGGCGTGTTTGATGGTGTTGTCTTTGCCCACCACGAAGATGGCGCGGCTTTCAATGCGCAATTCCTTGATGAGCGTGCCATAGTGACTGCCGAACGATCCGTCTTTGTGGTCTGAAAGCATTTTGACTTTGTCGACTCCAAAAGCGCCGCACCAGCGCTTCTGCGCGAACGGCAGATCCATGCTTACCGTAAAGATATCCACATTGGGCATCTTGGCGGCCTCTTCGTTGAACCGCTTGGTCTGCGCGTCGCACACCGGCGTGTCCAGCGATGGAATTACGCTGAAGATGCGCACCTGGCTTCCGGTGCTGGTCAGCGAGACCGGCCGCAAACTGCTGTCCACCACATCGAAATCGGGCGCCGGGTCGCCCGGCTTCAGTTCCGGACCGATCAGCGTCTTGGGATCGCCGCGCATCGTCGTTGCTCCTGGTCGTTCCATTTTGCCTCCTGCTGTTTTTGGTGATGACCTATTGTAACAACCGGGCGAACGTTTCCACGTCCGCGGTGGGCAACTGGCAAGCATAGTCTTCGCAGACGTAGGCGGTCGCCTGTCCGCCGATGGCCGTCATCTCCGCCACGGCTGGAGCGTAGGTCTCGAGCGCCTTCCGCGACTCGGCATTCACCAGCAGCACGACGACATGGGGCATGAAGCGGGAGTCGAGCGCGGCCAGCAAGCGGCGTGTATCCGGCTGGTCGCGTTCGCCCACCAGAACCACCTGCTTCGGCTTAGCCAGGCTGAATTCGTAAGCCACCAGCATCTGCGGCACGCCCACGGGCGCGGCCACCATGCGCGGGCCGAATGCCTCCAGCGCGTGCGCTGCGGACGCGCGAAAATCCTGGCGGCCGGTCATCTGCGCAAGGCGCAGCAGGTTCAGCACCGCGATGGAGTTGCCGGAAGGCTCCGCGCCATCGTAGTCGTCCTTAACGCGCATCACCAGCGCGGGATCGCCCGCCGCGGTGCTATAGAACGCGCCGTGCCCGCTGTCTTCGAACAATTCCATCAGCTTGTCCGTCAGGCGGATAGCCAGTTCCAGATCCCGCCATGCAAAGCCTGTCTCGTAGAGATCCAGCAGCGCCTGCGTAAAGAATGCGTAGTCGTCCAGGAAACCGGGGATGGCGGCTTCGCCCTGGCGGTATCGCCGAAGCAAAAGGCCGGTTTGGGCGTCGTACATGCGGCGCGCGAGAAAATCCGCCGCGCCCCGCGCGGCATCCGTGTAACGCGGCTCCGCCAGCACCGCTCCCGCTTTGGCAAACGCGGAAATCATGAGCCCGTTCCAGGCGGTCAATACTTTGTCGTCGAGGTGCGGGCGAACCCGCGCGCCGCGAATTCCCAGCAGCTTGTCCGCGGCTAGCAGAATGGCGGCCTCAACTTCCTCCGCCGGACGGCCGAACTGCCGCGCCGTCTCCTCGATCGAGTGCGCCTGGTACAGGATATTCTTGCCCGTGAACTCCTGGTGCGGATCGCTGTGCACGTTCCCTTCCCGCTCCACGCCAAAGCGGTAGCAGAACCAGTCGGCCGCGGGCTGCCCGGCCACCGCTTCGATTTCGGCCTGCGTCCAGACGTAAAATGCGCCTTCGCCTTTCTCCTCGGGATGCGCGCGATCGATTACGCTGTCGGCGTCCTCGGCGGAGTAGAAACCGCCATCCGGGTCGCGCATGTCGCGCAGCACGTAATCCAGAATGCCGCGCGCGGTTTGGCCGTAAGCCGCCTCGCCCGAGATTTGGAATGCCTCCACGTAAGAAACGGCCAATTGCGCCTGGTCGTAGAGCATCTTTTCAAAGTGCGGAACGAACCAGCGCGCGTCCACCGAGTAGCGATGGAAGCCGCCCCCAAGCTGATCGTACATGCCTCCCTTGGCCATCTCGCGCAGTGTCGCGGCCACCATATCGAGCGCTTCCTGGCTTTTGGCGCGGGCATAATAACGCAACAGATAATTCAGCGCGACCGGCCGCGGAAACTTGGGCGCTTCCCCGAAGCCCGCATAGCGCGTATCGAAGCTGCGCCGGAAGACGTAGAAGCCGGCATCCAGCGTGTCTTTATCGGGGCGCAGCGCGGAACCGGTCCCGGCCGCCACGGCGGACTGCTGGGTCAGCTGCGCGATGGCCTGGCGGCTGGATTCCTCGATGCGCGCGCGGTCCTGCCGCCAGGCCTCCGTCACGCGCTCCAATACCATCGGAAATCCGGGATGCCCATAACGCTGCTCGGGCGGAAAATACGTACCGCCGTAAAAAGGCTTCAACTCCGGAGTGAGCCAGACGGACATCGGCCAACCTCCGCCGCCCGTGGTGGCTTGCACGAACGCCATGTAAATGCGATCCACGTCGGGACGCTCTTCGCGGTCCACTTTGATGCAAACGAAATGCTGGTTCATGAGCGCGGCGATGGCATCGTTCTCGAACGATTCGCGTTCCATCACGTGGCACCAGTGACAGGTCGAGTAGCCGATGGAAAGAAAGATCGGCTTGTCCTCCCGCCGCGCCTTTTCGAAGGCCTCCGGTCCCCAGGGATACCAATCCACGGGGTTTCGGGCGTGCTGCAGCAGATAGGGGCTCTTTTCGTCGATTAACCGATTGGTATGCATGAGTAGGAAGGCGCCCGTCGGCAGACACCAGCCGGGTAGTACCTTCATCATAACTCTCGGGACTGGTGCGCGGTATACTTGTTGAGAGATTTCCCGTCGGGAGTGACCATCGTGAAACGGCCTGGGATGTTATTGCCGGCGAGCCTGATTGCCGTCGTATGCTGCGCGGCCGGCCTGGGCGCGCAGTCGACCTTGGGCAGTTTCCTGGTTACCAACGACGACATCGGGCAATACGTAGATCCCCCGTTCCAGAGCACGGTTACCTTCATTGCGGTGAACTCCGATGGAACGCTGGGCGCGCAAACCAGTGTCTCGACTGAGGGCTATGGCATCGGAGGCGGCTTTTTTGGGGCGGCCAGGGTAATCGCGATGCCCAATGGCGCCGACGCCTGTGTGTATGTTTCCAACGCCGAGACCGGCGACATCGTGGGCTTCGACGCCCTGAAGCAAACCGTCACTGGAGTCTTTTACCCTTCCCTAAGCGATTCCGGCTCCAGCAATGGAATTGGGCTGGCGGCCAATGCGCAATACCTTTACGCCACCTACACGGCCTCCACCACCATTGCCACGTTTCAGGTGCAACCGGGGTGCATTCTCAGTTTCGTGGGCGACATTTTCGCGGTCGGTTTGAACGGCGGCACAGTGGGCGGCATGGCGATCAACGGCAACATCATGGTGATCGCTTACGGAGACGGATCCATCCAGTCCTTCAATATCTCGGGCGGCGTTCCGGTGCCCAACAGCGACGAACAGTATTCCACCGGTTCTACCAACGACCATCTGCCCAATGGCGTGACCATCACCAGCAACGGAAATTATGCGATCTTCGGCGACGCTTCCACCACCACAACAGTAGAGGTGTCCAACATTTCATCCGGACAACTGACGCCAACCACTGCCTACGCATTGGGGCCGACCTGGAATTCCGGCAGCGTCCTGTTAAGTCCGGATGAAACCATCCTCTACGTCAGCAACGATTCCTCCGGACAGGTGACGGCGGCTTTCTTCAACAGCGCCACGGGTGTGGTATCTAAGGGATGTACTTCGAACACACTCAATGGGTTCTACACGAACTTTTCGTACGTGGGCAAGGTCCAGTTGCAACTGTCGACGGGCCAGGGCGGCATGATCTATGTCCCGGAGTTCGGGTCCAACAGCATATCCTATATCGGGATGCTGCAACTCACATCCACCGGCGCCACGTGCACGCTGACGGAATCCCCGAATTCACCCGTGGCCGACGCGAAAAGCGGCGCGGCGTTGCTATCGATAGCGGTTTACCCCGTGCCGCCTCTCTAGAGAGCCGGGTACAGCGAGGAAAGACGATGACCGGAATCGACAGGCTTTTATCATTCACTCTGGCATGCACTCTGGCATGCACTCTGGCATTTGGCATAGCCGCCGGAATCGGGATGGCCCAAACGCCCACTTGCCCGCCGCGCCCCAGCCCGGGCAGTGTGGTAAACAACCCCGTGACTCTCACGAGCGAGAGCGGCGTCCTGAATGCGAGCTTTACGCTCCTTTCCTCCACGACGGAAGGATACCTGCACGAGTGTTACGTCTATCAAACCGGTAAGGGGCCGGCGGAAGCGCCTACTTTGCAACTTAATCCGGGCGACACCCTGAATCTCACTTTGACTAATCGCTTGTCTTATCTGCCGCCCCCGCCGCCCGGGCCGGCCGGGCGGAAGGCCGCCATCATGCCATCGATGATGGGTATGACGCATGACCGGACCACGGCAAGCAACCCCTGTACCGGCGGTACCATGGTGGCCACCTCCACCAATGTGCACTTCCACGGCTTGAATATTCCGCCCGTGTGCCATCAGGACGAAATCCTGATGACCGATATCGAAAACACGGATGCGCCGTTCCAGTACAGCTTTCAGGTTCCCAGCAACGACCAGCCCGGCATGTATTGGTATCATCCGCACTTGCACGGATTCGTCACCTTGCAGGTCAACGGCGGAGCGGCCGGCGCGTTGATCCTGGGCGGGGTGGAGGCCCTCAAGCCGGAGGTGGCCGGCCTTCCGACCCGTGTGCTGATCGTCCGCCAGCAGTTCACCAATCCCAATTCCTGGCTGCCGGGACCGTACCAGTTGACCCTGAATTACCAGCCGGCGATCGCCCCACTGGCCCCCTCCCCTATTATCCAGACGCAGCCCGGAGTGCAGGAATTTTGGCGCGTGGCGAACGCGTCCTCACAAGCCTTTCTCGCTCTGCAGGTCTGGTTCGGCACCACTCCCCAGACCCTGTCGCTGGTTGAATTGGACGGTATCCCGCTAAAGGAAACAACTCCAGTCACCACCATCGATATCCCGCCTGCCGGACGCGCGGAGTTCACCATGACCACCCCTGCCGCCGGCCAGACCGCGAGCTTCCAGCACATCGGCTTCAACACGGGGCCGATCGGCAACCCGAATCCGCCGCAGGAGCTGGCCATCATCCAGGCGTCGTCGACCGCCGTGGAGCCGCCCGCGTTACCCAAGGCTCCGGCATCCGCGCCGTCCAACGCGCCGCTGCGCTTCGCGGGATTGCAGGACGCTCCGGTAACAACCACCCGGAACCTCTATTTCGCGGAAGCCACCAACGGCTCGAACGGACCGACCGAGTTCTTCATCACGCTGGCCGGACAGCAACCCAAGGTCTTCAGTCCGTCCGCGCCTCCGGCTATCACCACCACCGTTGGCGCCGTGGAAGACTGGACCATCCAGAACCGCACTGGCGAAACACACGCATTTCATATTCACCAGATCCACTTTCTGTTTCTGGCGGTCAGCGGCGTGCCTTTCGCCAGCCCGGAGCTGCGGGACACCGTCATCGTGCCGGCCTGGAGCGGGACCGGCCCTTATCCGACCGTGACGCTGCGCATGGATTTCCGCGAACCGCAAATCGCCGGCAGTTTCGTTTTTCATTGCCACGTTCTGGATCACGAAGACGCCGGCATGATGGCCATCATCCAAGTAAATCCAAATTAGCGAGTGGGGCAGGCCCCCGGCCTAATGCCACATAGTTCTCCATTGCAGCTCGATTCTGCACAAATCGTGGGGCGGACCCCCCGGTCCGCGCGGGTCCCCCTGGACCCGCTCTTTGCTTGAATAATCAGGTATTTGCGCGCTTCAGCGGGCCGACGAGGGCGTCGGCCGCGGTCCAGGGGGACCGCCCCACAATCAGCCCAGGTGTTCGAGAGTGGTAAAACTATCTGGCTGTATGCCCCCGGCCTGTCGCGGCGCCCGTGGCCCCGCTTTCACCCCGCAAGCGCAATAAAAAACCGCGCCTCCCCTTGCGAGGGGGCGCGGTGGATGAGTCTAACTTAAACCAACCGTTAGTGCGTGGAAATCCCGACCGCGGCGCCCGAAGGAAAATCCGCCGCCGACACATCGTGCGCACCTAATCCTGACCCGCCTCGTGGCGCGGCGAGAACAGCCGCCAAGTCCACTTGCACCACGCAGGTGGGCGGAGCGGCATTGGCGAACAGCGCATACGCCTTGCCCGTATTGGGACTGGTGTAGGCGGTTACGGTGTGCGGGTCGTCACCCGCGGAGAAGGTACCGCCGCACGCGGTCAAGCTGGGTATCTGCGCCACGGCATAGTCTACCAAAGCCGGTGTGCCGCTGCCGGACGTAGTCGGAAGTGACAGCACGGCGAACACATTGCCGCCAAACTCGCCGGTCACAACCCCGAGATGAGAGCCTGGTGCTACCGAGATGCCATCGGTTCCGGCTGAAAAGGTATAGTTGGTGGTCAGCGTCTGGAGCTGCGACGCCGCACTCCAGGTGCCCGGCGTCCCTGACTTGAACACTGCCTGCGTCAGATCCACCAGAAAAACGTCATTCGTAAATTCGTAAGACCCAAGGGCGATTCCAGTGGTGCAATCCTCGGCCGCCGAGTCGAACTCTTCACCCTGGTAGTTGGTAAACTCCGTCAAACCTCCGCTGGTCCCGATCTGGAATAAATCGTAGGAGCCGCCTTCACCCGGAGAGAGAACCAAGCCGCGCCCCGGGTCCACGGAAATGTTCTCCGATACGGTGTACTCCGACGCGACCGGCGTGGCGAAAGTATTGGTGCTCAGAGCGAGCGATTGAATGCCGCTGCCACTCGACGACGTGTCCAGCCCCATCGAGATGTATGCGGTATTGTCCACCGGATTAATGGCAACCCCGCAGTTAAAACACGAGCCACCCGAAAAGGAAGCGTCACCCGTAGATCCACTGGTCAGCGTCTTGCTCAGCGTCGATCCCGTGATCAGATAAACATCGGTATTGTTGCCGACGCAAACGCTCAGCCCCGACAAGGGATTCGATGCGCAGGAGTTTACAACATGGGGCGTAGCGATCGTCGCGGTCGCCGCGGTGCCCTCAATCACTACGGAAGAGAGCCCCGTAGTCGTGCATCCCGCGTACCAGCAGCCATTTGGAACGTAAGCCGTCACGGTCACGGGCGGAGCGGTGGTGGGTACCAGCACGCCGAGCGAGCTGCTCGGAAGGCACGAAAGTGTGGGAGGCGGAACCCCAACGTTCACTTCAGAACAGTTAGCACTGGTGAAAGCCACGTCGCCCGCCGTGCTGTCCGCGACCGTTACGAAATAGTCGCCCTTGGTGGTCAGCGCGGAGGGCAGGGTAAAATCAAAACGCATGGCTGTCCCGATAATCGGAATTACGCTGTTCGCATGGGTGGTCGCGGTTACCGGACCCCCGCAACTCGTCGAGATCGTGACTACCACGTTCCGCGGTGTAATCGTCCCGGAGGGGACCCCGGAAGCCGTCACGTTGACGTTGCTGGTCCCCGCCAGACCGTTATCCGGTGTGGTCCAGACGTTCAGATGCACGGCCGGCCCCGTGGTGGCGAATGCGGATCCGCCCAGAACCAGACAGAGCACGACTGCGCCGGCCTTCGCGCCATACGGAGCAGACTTCGACAGCATCTTGCCCAAAGGCTTGCAATAGCGGGAAAGCGCCAAGCCGAGCACGCCCGTCAACGCCAGCAGCCAGGTTCCCGGTTCCGGTGTGCCCCCGGTCGTGGTAGACGTGCTTGCATAGATAACCGCCAAATCGCCGTCCACCAGCGTGGTGTTTCCGGGATCGGGCGAAATCGTGGCGGTAAACGTCGAATCAATGGTTACCACCTCACCATCGTTCAGGGTGACGGTGAGCGGGCTAAAGTCGCCGGTCAGCGTAGCGCTGGTCGGGAGGGGATTCGTTCCGCCAATACCCAGTGCCGGACCGTCGTAAGATAAGCCGTCGCCAATAAGCGTGAAATCGGACGACCCGTAGACGACGGTTCCGCCGCCCACGAAAGTGACCGATAAACTTAAACTGGAGAAGTTCACGGACGTGGTGACCGGAAAGGTGGTGTCCGGCGCAATGCTCGCATTGGGGCCGGTCTGATTGGCGATGTCGAACTCACCGGTATCGCCCGGCACGATGATGTCCCAGGACGTATAGCCAACCGCGTAAGGTGAGCTGATGCTGCCGGCCGACGCGGTGCCGCAGCAGAATAGAGCTGACAAGGCTAGAAGACATACATAGGTTCTGATTTGGTGCATACTCTCCTCCGAGTAAAAAGGCCCGATGGACCTATCGGCATTCATTTTGACATAAGCCACGCCTGCCGTCAAGGTAATTATCTTACAAAATTAATACAAAATTCTTACTCGTCTAAGCATCTGAAATCTGCCGTATACTTCGGTACATTGCGCCCTGGAGGGCGGGCATCCTGCCCGCAGCCGGCTTTCAGCCCGCCATTGTCCCCTCCAGCGTTCTGGGTGTGGCATCATTGATTGAACGCCAATGCGAAGGCAATCAATCTCGGTTCTATTGCTGGTTTGCGCCGCCACGGCACAGAACAGGCCCGGAATCTTTCGTATCCAGCCAGTGCGGCCGGTAGCCGAGTTGCGCGTCGAGGCGCTGGCCGCCAAGCCTCCCGCGGAAACCGGGGGCTTCCGGAAATCCGACCTGACCGACCTGGCCGCGCTCGATCCCCGCATTAAGCTTGACATCCGTTACGCGACGTCCGACAATTTCCTGAGCACGCCCGTCTACTCGTCGGCGCGCGCCTTCCTCCAGCGTCCCGCGGCGGAGGCGCTGCTCCGCGCCCATCGCGAACTGCTCAAACAAGGCTATGGTCTGCTGATCTTCGATGCCTACCGTCCCTGGTACGTCACCAGGATGTTCTGGGACGCCACGCCGCCGGACAAACATGAATTTGTGGCTAACCCGGCGGAGGGGTCGCGTCACAATCGCGGATGCGCGGTCGATCTCTCGTTATACGACCTCCGGACCGGCCGTGAAGTGGAAATGACCGGTGTTTACGACGAGATGTCCGAGCGTTCCTATCCCGACTACGCCGGCGGCACCGCCGCCCAGCGGGCGAGCCGGCAACTGCTACGGCGGGCGATGGAGCAGCAGGGCTTCTCTGTATACCCATCCGAGTGGTGGCACTTCGATTACGCGGACTGGAAAGCCTACGCGATTCAGAACGTGCCCTTCGAACAGATTGCCGTCAGTGATGCGAATCGATAATGGCCTGCGCCCCGGCCAGCACTTTGACCCGCAGATCGGGCGGCTCGAGGACCTCGATCTGGCCGCCGAAGCTTAGCGCGAACTGGATAGCCTCTTCCTCGGCGTCGAAGCGCAGCCTGATACGCATCGATTCACCGCCGGCGGCGGTTTCTTCTTCCAACCGCCAGCCGCGGAACCGCACCCAATGCATCACCTCGCCCCTGCCCAGAAACGTGGCGTAGTACCGGGGCAGTTTGCCGCGGAAGTCCGCCGCCGACCGCTCCCAATAAGCCGCCAGGTTGAACCCCGCGAGGCGCTTGGCCGGCTGATCCAATATCGCCGCCTCCCGGACCCGCGAGACGCGGTAAGTGCGCAGGTCGTCCTCCGGCCTCTCCACGCGCGCGACCAGATACCAGGTGCTGCCTTTAGCCACCAGACCCAACGGGTCGACGATCCGTTCGCCCGTTTCGCCCAACACCGGTGCTGTACATGAAGCGCAACCGCCGCTCCCGCCAAAGCGCATCCAACAGCACCGGCAGACAGGCCACCGACTCCGCCGGATCGCGCCAGCCGCGCGTATCCACCAAAATCCGTTCCCGCGCGAAATCGGCGTGCTGGCGGGATCCCGCCGGTAGCGACGCCTGTAGTTTGATCATGGCGGCGTCGGCTTCCTCCCGCAACCCTAAATCCGCCATCAGCCGCGGAGGCCTCGCCAGAAACAAGGATTGGATCTCGGCCGCGCTCAACCCGGTGAGCTTCGTCTGGTAGCTTTCGAGCAGGCTCCAGCCGCCGCCCGTTCCCCGCTCGGCCACCACCGGCACCCCCACACCGCTCAGCGCATCCATGTCCCGCAGGATGGTGCGCTCGGAAACTTCCAGCCGTTTAGCCAGGTTGCGGGCCGTAACCCGCCGGTGGACTTGCAGCAGAAGAAGGATGGAAAGCAGCCGGTCGGCGCGCATAAAGAGCCTTTACGTGTTTTAGCAAAGATACATGACAAAAGGTGTCAGGAATCGCCGGTTACATTCCACTCGTGAAGCCATTACAAGGAAGGATCGCAGTTGTCGCAGGATCCAGCCGCGGCGCCGGAAGAGGCATCGCGCTGGCCCTGGGCGACGCCGGAGCTACAGTCTACGTGGCGGCGCGTACCTCGCGCCAGGGCCCCAAGCCCGCCGACGGCGCGCCGGGAACCGCGGAAGATACCGCCGAGCAAGTCACCGCCCGCGGCGGCCAGGGCATTGCCGTGCGCGCCGATCTGGGCAACGAAGAGGAGGCCGCCGCGTTATTCCGCCGGGTGGAGCAGGAGCAGGGACGGCTGGACCTCATGGCCGATTCCGCCTGGGGTGCCAACGTCATGCCGGAATGGGACAAACCGTTCTGGCAGTTGAGCCCCGGCATCTGGCGGGACACCGTCGGCACCATCAACGCCGCGTGGCTCACCAGCATGCACGCCGCGCGGATCATGGTCAAGCAACAGCACGGGCTCATCATCCATGTCACGGATAATCTGCATCCCGACACCTCCGCGTATCGCGGCCAGGTTCTGTGGGATCTCGGCCACGAGTTTCTGAACCGCCTGGTGAAGGATATCAGCCACGAACTCAAGAAGTCGCGCGTGGCTGTCGTCGGTCTCAATCCCGGCTTCATGCGCACCGAGCGCGTGCTCATGCACATGACCACGGACGCGATCAAAAAACAGTTCCGCTTCGACCTGAGCGAATCGGTGGAATATATCGGGCGCGCGGCGGCGGCGCTGGCAGCCGATCCCAACGCGCTGCGCAAGACCGGCGAGTTGCTGTGGGCCGCGGAACTGGCCCAGGAATACGGCTTCACCGATATCGACGGCCGCGTGATTCCGCTCTTCGATCCTAACGCGCCGCCGCAACCGTACCCGTGTTGACGACCTCATACACTTCGATCCACTGGCCGCGCCGCTCCCAACGCGCCACCGGCGTCAGCGGCCGGCCGCGCATTTCGGGGATCGAGAGCTCCGGCTCGTAACCATAGAAGTGGCGCCAGATCTTGCGCACCAGCACGAGGTTGGTCCAGCTCCATTCCGGCTCCCACATGCGCGAGAAGAACACCAGCACGCGCGCGTCGCGCCGCCAGTCGGGCGCATCGACGCTGCGCGCGGTGAAATCCGGCAGGCTGGTGACGGGGATCGCGCGTTGGACATAGCCGAATTCGGGCCGGCTGAGCGCCGCCGTGAGCGGCCAGACGGTGGCGATGCGCTCACCCGGGTATCTGCGCGCCACAAAGCCGGCGGCGGTCTGCTGCAACTCGACAAAGTTGGTGAAGGCCAGATTGTTTTCAAAGGGGAACGGGTAAGGCGGGTTCCAGAAGTTGCCCGCGATCAGCCCGGCCAGCAGGGCAAGCTGGCAGGCCAGCTTCAGCGGACCTTTATAGATAGACATGGCCGCGACCATCGCCGCATAGACCACCGGCAGCACCGGCAGCAGGTAGCGCTCCAGCATGGCGCCGCCGACCGCGCTGAGGAATAGCACATGAATGCCGATCAGCAGCCACGCGATGCGCCACGCGCGGTTGGCGAAAACGCTGCGGCGTGCCGCCAGCACGATGGCAATCGTTCCAATCCAATGGAAATCCTGGAAGAACAGATAGTAGAGCCGCCGGCCCAGCGCGAAGGTAAACCGCACCGGGTGAAAGGGATAATAGAGGTTGTAGCGGGTAAATTCGGAGTTGCCGAAGAGGTGCCCGGTGCCGCGCGCCAGCAGCATCAGCCAGACGCCCAGCGCTGCGGCGGGCACCAGGAACCAGGCGGCCTCGCGGCGGCGTTTCTCGTAGACCAGCCACGCGCCGAACAGCAGCGGCACCAGCAGTCCGGTTTCTTTCACCAGCACCAGCGCCGTACAGACCATGGCGGCCAGCCGGATCCGATCCTGCACAAAGAGCAGCAAGGCCAGGCAGGTGAACAGCATGGCGGGCATGTCCAACTGCGCCAGCATAGCCTGCGCGAAGAAAAGCGGCGACACGCACAGCAGGAACACGGCCACGAAGGCCGGCGCCCCGCGCACGTTGCGGCAAAGCTCGATGGCCAGCAGGAAGGCCACCAGCACGGCCACCGACGCCACCGACAACATCGCAATCCGCGTCGCCAGCGGCGAGCAGCCGGCCAGGGTCCAAAAGGCGGCCAGGTAAGCCATCACGCCCGGCGGATGCACATTGGGCACCGTCGAATGTGGAATCCATGCGCTGTCATGAAAGATATCGAGCGCGGCAGGGACGAACTGGCCCAGTTCGTCCCAGTAGTAGGGCAGGCGCAGCAGCGGCGCGTGCGAGAGAAAAACAATGAGAGCAAACAGGGCCAGGAAGAACAGGTAGGTATCGGGACGGATACGGCGGCGGGCGGACTCCGCCATCACTGAACGGTCCCGGCCGGCGGGTGCGGTTCCAGCTTAATCTCGCCGAACGCGGTTTCGTATTGGGTGACGTTTTGCTGGAGGACGTTGAGTAACGCCTTGGCCTGCTGCGGGCTCAGGTAAACTCCTTGGAAATTCTGGATACTGACGTTATCCGGCGCGGTCTGGTTAACCAGGCCAAAGAGCAGGAAGAAGTCCCAGAGGTTGACGCGGATCTGGACGCTGTTGGCGTAGCCCTCCCGGTACTCGGGCATATTGGTCATCTGGATCTTGGGCGGCGGAGGCTGGTTCATACAGTCATGGTGACACAAATGGTGCGAAAAAATTAAAATTCATACAACCTCGGCGCACGTTTTTGCGTCCGATGTGGTGAGAGGGAAGCGCAGGATGAAACCGATATTGGTGAAAGGCGTCAGCGGACAGGTGCACTGCCCGATTTGCACCCACACGGTGCCGGCGGTCGTGGATATACTGGGAAGACAGGCGCGGGTGGCCCCCGGGCAGCGCTGCCCCCGATGTGCGGCATCGCTGGACGTAGCCATTGTGGTACAGACGGCCGAAGCCGCCTGACCATTCAGTACTTTTTCGATGGCGCGCGGCGCGATTGCGCGTTATAGTGTAGTCAGATTGTGAGCGAGATGAAAAGGAAGATGCCACTCAAATCCGAACCGGTGATCGCGCCCGAGATTCTGGAGCAGGCCAAGCGGTCGCTGGCGACCGATAGTCTGCGGAAGCCTGCAAAATGTTCGGTTTGCGGGGCGGATACTTCGCTCGGCTCGGGCGAACCGCTGTGCTGGGTTTGCCGCCGGCTGAAGGTCAGCGCCTGGCGCGATATTGAACAGCAGATGCCCGCTCAGGAGTGAGGGACCGCCTGTCCGATGCCCGCCTCGCGCGCCCGTTCGTAAACGAATGCGCCCGCGATCACATCTTCAACCGCTAGTCCGATTGACTTAAACAATGTGATCTGGTCCGGCGTCTTGCGCGCCGGTAGGCCGCCTGCAACCACGTTCTTCAATTCCACGATACGGGAGCTCGACCAGTCCTGCTCCTCCAATGCCATCACCAGATCGCCGGATTCCATGCGCGCCTGCTCGATGGAATCGACCACGATCAAATCGGCGCGCCGCACCAATTCGGCGGGAATTTCGCGGCGGTTGGCCTGGTTGGATCCCATGATATTCAGGTGCGTGCCCGGCGCTACCCAACTGGAAGAAATCACAGGCTCCTTGGCATTTGTCGCCGTCACCACGATTTGCGCGCCGCGCACGGCTTCCTCGGCCGTTTCGACGGCGCGGGTGCTGGTTTCCGCGGCGAACGCGGCACGCTTGGCCGGGTCGCGGCTCCACACGCGCACGTCGGAGATCGTCCGTACCGCCAGCATGGCCTCCAACTGCGTGCGCGCCTGAAATCCGCTGCCAATGATCGCCAGCGTTGCGGCGTCCTCTCGCGCCAGGAGCTTCGTCGCGAGTCCACTGGCCGCTCCCGTCCGGATTTGCCCCAGCCGATTGGCCTCGATCATCGCCAGCGGCTGCGCATCGGCGGCACGATAGAGCAGAAACAGAAAATTCGCGCCGTAACGGGGATTGGTTGCATAGATTTTGGTGCCGTAATATTGGCCGTCGCTGGCGGCCATGTAATGCAGCACCGAGCCGGTGGGCAGGATCAGGCGCCGCCTCGGTTGGTTGAGCGCTTCGCCCGAGGCCAGCCGCGCGAAGGCCGTCTGCATCAGGCCGATGCAGTCTGCCATGGGGAGCAGGTCGCGCACGTTTTGTTCGGTCAGATAAAGCATGCTCATTTGTTCGCCTCGATGGTCTCGGCCACTTCTTCCCACTCCGTCATCAGGGTGACGAGGTCGGTGCGGCGCGCGTTCAGCAGATCGTTGACGCGCACGGTTTCCTCCACGCTGGTGAAGTTCGCCAGGGCATGTTCGTAGTCGGCGATTTCGACCTCCAGGCGGGTGACTTCGTCTTCGATCTCGCGGCGACGCTGCTTGTACTGGCGGAGCTTGATGGGATTCAGGCGAGGCGGCCTTTGGCCGCTGGTGCTGGGTGCTGGGTTCTGGGTCCTAGGTTCTGGGTTGCGGGTAGTGGGCAGCGGGTTGTGGGTTTGCCTTTTCGGCTCCGGTTCGGGAGCCTGCGTTTGGCCGCCTTCCTTGCGCCAGAGATAATCTTCGTAGTTTCCGGGGTAGACTTGCACGGCTCCTTCGGCCACTTCGAAGACGCGCGTGGCCAGCTTGTCGATGAAGTAGCGGTCGTGCGAGACGAACACCACCGTGCCGGTGAATTCCTGCAGCGCGTTCAGCAGCACGTCCTTGGCGCGCAGGTCCAGGTGGTTGGTGGGCTCGTCCAGCAGCAGGAAGTTGGAAGGCATCATCAGCATGCGCGCCAGCGCGTAGCGATTGCGCTCGCCGCCGGAAAGCACGCCGATGGTCTTGAAGACATCGTCCTCGGAGAACAGAAAGCTGCCCAGAATGGAGCGCAGTTCGGTGTTGGTGGCGCGCGGCGCGACTGTCGCCCAGGTCGTCGATCAGTCGCGCGTTGACGTCCAGCTCCTTGTATTGGTCCTGCGCGAAGTAATCGGCCTGGGCGTTGTGGCCGAGCGTGTACTCGCCGGAAGTGAGCGGCTCGGCGCCCGCCAGAATCTTGATCAGGGTGGACTTCCCCGCCCCGTTCACGCCCACCAGCGCCACGCGGTCGCCGCGCTCGATGGCGAAGTTCACGCCCGCGAAGACCGGCTGATCGCCGTAGCTTTTCGCCACATTCTTGAACTCCGCCACGATGCGGCCGCTCGGCTTAGGCTGCGGAAAGCGGAAGTGGATGGTCTTCTCCTCGGGCGGGATCTCGATGCGCTCGATGCGCTCCAGCTCCTTGATGCGGCTCTGCACCTGCTTGGCCTTGGTGGCCTGATAACGGAAGCGGCTGATGAAAGCTTCCAGCTGCTTGATGCGGTCCTGCTGGTTGGCGTAGGCGGCTTCGAGCTGCGCCAGGCGCTCGGCCTTCTGCTGCTCGTAGCGGGAGTAGCCGCCGGTGTAGAAGTGCACGCCCTTGTTCCATAGCTCGAGCAGCTTGCGCACAGTGACGTCCAGGAAATAGCGGTCGTGCGAGACCAGCACGAAGGCGTGCGGATAGGATGACAGGTAGTCTTCCAGCCAGTTGCGGGCTTCCAGGTCCAGGTGATTGGTAGGCTCGTCGAGCAGCAGCAGGTTGGGTTTTTCGAGCAGCAGCTTGGCCAGCGCGATGCGCATCTGCCAGCCGCCGGAGAATTCTTCGGTGCGCTTGGTCCAATCGCGCTGGGGAAAGCCGAGGCCGGAGAGCACCATGCCCACCTGCGCCTCGATGGCGAAGCCGTCGCGCGCGCGGAATTCGCCTTCCGCCTGGTGGAAGCGGTCGGCCACCTGCGCGTATTCGGGGCTGGCGGGGTCGAGCTCGGACAGCTTGTGCGCGAGCGCTTCCTGTTCCTGTTCGAGCGCCAGGACGCCGGCGAAGACGGTCATGCATTCGGCGAAAACGGTGCGGCCGGAAAGCGAGAGCCCTTCCTGCGGCAGGTAGCCGACGCTGGCGCCCTTCATGGTGACGATCGTGCCGGAGTCCAAGCCGTCCATGCCGGCCAGGATTTTGAGCAGCGTGGATTTGCCGGTGCCGTTGGCGCCCACGATGCCGGCGCGCTCGTTGGGCGTAACCAGCCAGTCGAGGTTTTCGAAGAGTGTTTTGGGGCCGAAGCGTTTGGCGGCCCCGGTGAGTTGGATCATGGGCTGGGGGGTGTGTAAAGGTTCATTGTAGCGGGTAAGGCGGCCGCTGGGCGTGACCCGCCATCAACCGCCTCTATCCCTTTGAAAACAGACAAACACTGGCCCGCAGTACCCGGCATTCTCTTCGTAGCCGTGGTATTGTCGTGTCGGGCGCCCTTAATCGCGAACATGCGCGCAACAAATGCAACCTAATGCAACACGAAAACGAAAAGGCGAGGCGCGCAACAGCCCGAAGGCCGGTGTCCTATCGGGGCTCAGCCCGGAGTCGCGCCAGCGCAACAAATGCGGCCTGATGCAACACGAGAGCGAAAAAGCTAGACGCGTAACAGCCCGAAGGCCGGTGTCCTATCGGCGTTCATGGGCGGCCCATATGCTTGTGCGAAGCGAACCCAATTCCAGCCATCGGCCCTCAGCCCGGAGTCGCGCCAGCGCAACAAGTGCAACCTAACGCAACACGAAAACGGAAAAGCGAGGCGCGTAACCGCCCGAAGGCCGGTGTCCTATCGGCGTCCTATCGGCGTTCATCGGCGGCCCATATACTTTTGCGAA
The DNA here is from genome assembly GCA_963707465.1 of Bryobacterales bacterium. Lineage (GTDB taxonomy): Bacteria > Acidobacteriota > Terriglobia > Bryobacterales > Bryobacteraceae > Bog-159. The sequence goes on along the minus strand of CAVPQK010000024.1, from coordinate 960,215 downwards.
GCGAACCCAATTCCAGCCATCGGCCCTCAGCCCGGAGTCGCGCCAGCGCAACAAATGCACCCGAATGCAACACGGAAACGAAAAAGCGAGGCGCGTAACCGCCCGAAGGTCGGTGTCCTATCGGCGCCCTATCGGCGTTCATCGGCGGCCGATATGCCTCTTGCGAAGCGAACCCAATTCCAGCCATCGGCCCTCAGCCCGGAGTCGCGCCAGCGCAACAAATGCACCCGAATGCAACACGGAAACGAAAATGCGAGGCGCGTAACAGCCCGAAGGCCGGTGTCCTATCGGCGTTCATCGGCGGCCGATATGCCTTTTGCGAAGCGAACCCAATTTCAGCCATCGGCCCTCCGCCGTTCAGTCCGCCGGGCAACAAATGCAACCTAACGCAACACGAAAACGAAAAAGCGAGGCGCGTAACAGCCTGAAGGCCGGTGTCCTATCGGCGTTCATCGGCGTTCATCGGCGGCCGATATGCCTTTTGCGAACGAACCCAATGTCAGGCATCAGCCCCCAGCCCGGAGACCGGTGTCCTATCGGCGTTGGTTTTACGGCCCGATGCGCCCCCACTAAGGAGCGAAGCGCGGCCTGGGCGCGGTCGCACTGGCCGTGGCCGCCGAGTTGATGGGCCCCAGGTATCCGTTGAACACGGCGCTGGCGGGGTACGCGATCGATACGCCGGAAGAGTTGAAGAGAGCCGCCGGAATGGTGAAGTTGTCGATCGCGAGGCGTCCGAGCCCGTCACTTCATACAATATGTCCAAGCTTCCGGCGGTGACTGCCAAGGAAGTGCTGCCCGCGGCGAGCACCGGCTCGCCGTCCACTATCAGGTACGCCGTCAGCTGGCCAACTGCCGAGACGACCTGATTGGGCAGGCTGACCGAGGCCGCCGCGATCCCAAGTCTGGTCATCCGCGCCAGGAGCATGGTTCCGTTGGTGGCCGGCCCGATCCCGCCGGCAGGCGGCGTAGAGCAATCCCCGTAGGTGAAGCAGGGCGTGAGCTGGCTTTCCGTGAAATAAACCTCGCCCGGGATATCCTGGCGGACCGCCGTAAAGGGCCCCGTGCCGGGGAGGATCCGTTCACGAAAGGCGCCGGGGAAATTTTCGGTGAAAGTCAGACTTGCCGTGCCAGGTTCCGGAAGGATGCGGCGAATACCAGGCCAGGGTAACCGAGGGCAACGAGAATCTGGCTCGGATTGCCGATGGGGATGGCGGAAGTGAGGCTGGCCATGACCGGAGCAAGGCCGCCGGTAAAGGCCAACGTGGTGGCATTGGCGCGAATATCGGTCAGGCGGAGGGTGCGTTCCGCGGACGGTCCCGGCGCCACGAATGGCACGCCGTACCAGGTGACCGAGGTCGCCGAGGATTGTTCGGCCAGATACACGTTGCCGGAACCCGGCGAACCCGCGGCCACATAGGGCGTGCCCAGCACCTGCCCGTTGTAGGAAAAGCCGTTGCTGAGATTGACGGCGACAGGCGACGGATCGTCGATCATCAGCAGGGCTTCCGATTTCGCCGAGTCCACACCAAGGGCCAGGCTGGTGATGTTGGTGTTCAGGGTCAGGGTGATGTTGATGGGCGTGGACGCGGCCGGTGTTCCCCCGCTGCAGACCAGAAACACGTCGCCGACGGCCTCCGCTTCTCCCTCGGATCGGACCGTCGGAACCACCGCTGCATCCGCGGTGCAATCGAGCGCTTGGCCGTAGGCGGCTGCCGTGGCCGCCGACAGAAGTAGCACGGTTTTGAATATGGACATGACGAATGCTCTCAAACAGTGTAAATGAATACACTACGGCCCGCAAATCCGCCATGGGAGTGTACTCTTCGAACCGGTCAAATGTAAAATGTGCCTTCCGTCGACTAAAGATAACCCGGCCATCCGCTTGGTGGTATACTGGCCGGAAGTCTTGGTTCGAACCTGGGGAAGTTCGGTTGCACACAGCCGGGCGAAAGCAATTCTTCACACCAGGACTCAAAAAGGAGAAATGTGATTCGAAGATTAAGTGCACCTTTGCTAGCAATCGCAGCGCTTGTGCCGGTCGCTAATATGGTTTGCCAGGCGGCCTCGCCGTCCCTGGCGACGCGACACTTGCACGATGTGGTCCTCTCGGGGAAAGCGAAGTTGGTCGGACGCCTCCCTGCAACGCAAACAATGCGCCTCGTCCTGGTTTTGCCGCAACGCAACCAGACCGGGCTAGACAACTTCCTGAAGGAGGTCTACGATCCTTCCAGCACGACTTTCCGCCATTTTCTAACGGTTGAGGAATTCACCAACAGGTTCGGCCCCAGCCAGGAGGATTATGACGCCGTGGTGAGCTTTGCGAAGACGCATGGCTTTACCGTGGTGGGAACTTCGCCGAATCGCATGAACGTGGATGTCACGGGGCAGGTTTCGAATATCGAGGAAGCCTTCCATGTGACCATGAGCGTCTACCAGCACCCCACCGAAGACCGCACGTTCTATTCGGCGGACCGCGAGCCGACGCCGGACCTGTCGGTGAAACTGTGGCACGTCTCGGGCCTGGACAACTATTCGATCCCGCGGCCCGCGCTGGTGCGCAGGAGCCCTGATGTGACGCCTTTGGCCACCACCGGCTCCTGCCCGTCTGCATCCTTCTGCGGCAGCGACATGCGCGCGGCGTATTACGGTGGCGGTCTCACCGGCACCGGCCAGACGCTCGGTTTGCTGGAGTATGCGGGCACCGATCTGGCCGATCTCAACACCTACTTCAAGAACGCGAAGCAAACCAACAACGTGCCGATCACGCTGCTTTCCACGGACGGCACTCCCACGAGCTGCCTCGCAGCGGATGGCTGTGACGACACCGAGCAGACCCTGGACATGACTCAGTCGATCAGCATGGCCCCCGGCATGGCCGGCCTGGTGATGTATGTGGGATCTGTCGATTCCGCGATTTTCAACGCGATGGCTACAACCAAGCCGCTGAACGCGCAGTTGAGCAGTTCCTGGTACTGGTCTCCGGCGGACCCCGCTACCCTCAATCCCTATTTCTCCGAGTTCGCGGCGCAGGGCCAGACTATGTTCGATGCGGCCGGCGACAGCGGCGCGTGGACCACGTCCTCCTCGGTTTGGCCGGCGGATAGCGTGTACCTCGTGGCCGTGGGCGGAACCGATCTGGAGACGGCCAGCGCGGGTGGCCCCTGGGCTTCGGAAACGGTTTGGGTGGATGGCGGCGGCGGCATTTCGCCGAACAAGTTCGCGATTCCTTCCTGGCAGGTTACGACGGCCGCAGGCTGCTCTAACTGTTCCAAGACCTATCGCAATGCCCCGGATGTCTCGGCCAATGCGAATTTCACCTTCTACGTGTGCGCGGACCAGACCACCTGCACGGCGAACGACTACGGCGGGACCAGTTTTGCCGCGCCCATGTGGGCCGGCTACATGGCTCTGGCCAACGAACAGGAGACGACCAGCTTCGGCACCACGCTGGGCTTCATCAATCCAGCTCTGTATACCATCGGCTTGGGCTCCAGCTATGACACCTCTTTCCACGACATTACCAGCGGCAGCGATGGCTATAAAGCCACCGTCGGCTTCGATCTGGCGAGCGGATGGGGCAGCCCCAACGGCAGCGGCCTGATCGACGCACTGACGGGAACCGCCCCGGCTCCCGGATTCAGCCTTTCCGCATCACCCTCTTCGGTTACGGTGAAGCAGGGCGCGTCGGGGGCATCCGTCATTACCAGCACGGTTTATGGCGGCTTCGATTCGGCCGTTACGTTGACTGCCAAAGGCCAGCCAACTGGCGTGACCGTGGGCTTCAGCCCGACCTCGATCACCGGGGCTGGAACTTCCAACATGAGTATTGCCGTGGCAACCAGCACCGTGGCCGGCAACTATACGATTACGGTCACCGGAACCTCCGGCACGACTACCGAAACCACCACGGTTTTGCTGACGGTAGTCTCGCCGACTCTCAACTTCACGATTACCGCCTCTCCCTCGTCGGTTAGCATTGTCAGGGGAGGCAGCACAGTAGTCACGCTCACTACAACAGTGACCGGCGGCTTCGACTCCGCGATTGCGTTGTCTACGGCGGCGTCCGGGGTAACCTTCAGCCCCGCGACCATACCGGCGCCGGGCGCTGGAACGTCGAAAATGACGATTAAGATTGGTGGGTCCACGAAACTCGGAGACCACACCATCACGGTTGACGCTTCGGGAGGAGGCTTTACCAACACCGTGACCGTTACTGTTGACGTTTTGGAGTAACGGCAGTAGCTCTAAAGGAGGCCGGGCTCTTGCAGTCCGGCCTCTTCACCCCGCCTCAAAATGGCACGGCGCGGCCATGCAGCGATCTTACTCTTCCTGCTGCTTCCCTCGGCCGCGGGCGATTCGGCCCAATCAGCTAACACTCAGATCCTAAACCGCGCGGCCACGCTCCTGGCCAACGAATCGCATTGGAACCGGGCCGATACCCGCGAGTGTCCACCGCGGGCGCCCACCGTCAGCTTGCATTGCGCGCTGCGCCAGGCCACGGAGGAGGTGCTGGGCGAATCCTCGCATCGGACCACGGCGATGGAAGAGGTTCGCCAGGTCATCGAAGAAAAGGTGGGCGATAAATACAACCATCGAATGATGGGATACAACAATGACCCCACCACGACCCTCGCCGATATTCAGGCCATTCTGAAAACGGCGGCGGATCGCCTGGACCGCCGTCTGGCCGCCATCTCGCCGCGCTCGTTCGATCGCCTATTGCTGCTCGAAGAGAAAGGGGAGACCTCGGCCAGCGTCAGCATCGGCGATCTGAACGGCGACGGCTATCCCGATCTGGTTTTGGGAAAAGGACGCCACTGGCCGCTCGGTTCCCGCGTGCTGCTGAACGATGGGAAAGGCCACTTCACGGCTCACGACTTGGGAAATACGCCGAACCGCACCTACTCGGCCGCGCTGGCCGATGTGGATCGGGACGGCCACCTGGACGTGGTGATCAGCGACGACCAACCGGATCGCAAGCTGGTTTATCTGAACGACGGCAAAGGCAATTTCTACGTCTCGGGAACATTCGGCGATCCCAAGTGGCCGACGCGCTACGTCACGCTCGCCGATCTGAACGGAGACGGATATCCGGACATCATCGGGGCCAATCGCGGCGATCCGCCGCGGCACCCCGAAGCGAGTTACGTCTGTTTGAACGATGGCAAGGGACATTTCCCTTCATGTACGCCCTTGGCCGGAACGGAATCGGCGACAATCATTGTCGCAGCGGACTTCGATGGGGACGGCGCCATTGACTTATTCGTGCCGCATCGCGACGGGGGCCAGAGTGTGATCTTCTGGAATGACGGCAAGGGACATTTTTCGCAAACGACGCCGGTCGGCCCGCCGAATTCGGCTGCGCGCGCCGCCGCTGCGGGCGATCTCAACGGCGACGGGCGTCCCGACCTGGTGGTGGGCGACGAACGGCAGGGACTTTTCGTTTATCTCAATCGTGGCAATCGGGAGTTCAGCGATCCGATCATGCTGGCCGGCAAGCAGCGGGTGCCGTACTCGGTCGCCATCGCGGATCTGAATCGCGACGGCAAGCCGGATATCGTGGTGGGAAATTTCAAAGCGCCGGGTTCGGTGTTTTTCAACGATGGGACCGGAACGAATTATCTGGAGATCCCCTGGGGCGATGGCAAAGGAGTGGTCTACGGTCTGGCGATTGGAGACCTGGACGGCGACGGATGGCCCGACATTGCAGCGGCGCGAAGCGATGCGCCAAACGCGGTGTGGTTCAACACGAAGGTGGGGGCGGCGCACTGAAGATCAGGCTCATGCATGTAACGCCCGCCTCCGCTTTCTGCAATTCGGAGACGTCGATCGGCAGCACACTCCACCCGGCCCGCTCGAGCCGGCGCGCGGTCTCCGGGAAAGATGCCGGAATCATCGCGGTATCGCCGATCGTCAATACGTCCGCGGCCGCGGGTTCGTCCGGCGCCACTTCGATCACATTGCTATGGCCGAACGGCGCCAGGTCCACCCAGGCGGGATTCGCCAGCAGCGTGTCCCGGCCCAGGTAGGTACAGGCCGATTTGAGGTGCAGGCAGCCGCGCATTTCGACAGCCCGCACGGCATATCCGAACGGCTCGAGTTCCCGTCCCAACTGGGCGATGCCCGCATCGTTGCTGCGCGCCGACCGTCCCACAAACAACGTGCGGCCGATCCGCACCACGTCGCCGCCCTCCAGCGTTCCCGGCTCCGCGATCCAGCGCAGCGGACGGAAGCGCGCCACCGCCTCGGCCAGGCTCGCCGATTCACCGCGCCGTGACTCGGCGCCCATGCGGGTCATCATGGCGACCTCATCCAGGACGATGGCCGGGTCTTCGACAAACACAGCGTCGGGCTGGTCCGCGAGGGCCGCCAGCGACACAACGTCGATTCCCAGGGATGCCAGGCAGGCCTCGTATTGGCCGTGCTGCACAATGGCCTTCGAGACATCGATGGGCTGCCTTTCCGCAAACGCCAGTTGGCAATGGTCCAGAAACGGGCTGACAGCGCGGGTGATGGCGGTAAGCGGCATGGAACTATCTTAGCGGCTGGCTTAGCGCCGCAGCGGGTCACTTGCAATGAGGCAGTGCGAACGATCCAATGCGCGTGGTGGAGGTGGCCGCTCCGCTTTGGAGATAGTTCCCGACGAACCAAAAGGTACAGTCGTCGGAGGGATCGACCACGATGTTGGTGTAGTCTTCCCAGCGCAGGCTGCCTGTTTGCGAGGCTTGGCCTTCAGCCAGGACCGACTCGTGGACCGTCAACTGGCCCTTGGGGTCGTGCGCCATGCGCGCGGCGAAACGCTGGCCGGGATAGTTGGGGTCGCCGCCGAACGAATAGCCGATGCCGATATCGCCTTTGCGGTCCATGGCCATGCTTGCCAGCCACCGATAGAATCCATCGGGGGCGTAGGTGCCCTGCTGGTACAGCGCGGGATCGCGCTGTTTGTCCAGACGGAACTCATACCAGCGCACGCCGCCGCCGTGCGCGGCAGTCGAGACAGAGTGCTCCGCCAGGATGGACTCATGACCGCCGAAGTTGCGGTACACGAGCCGTTGGATCAGCTTGTCGCCCTGTGAATCGAGGCGGCGCGCGGTCGCAGGCTGCGAGACGCAACTGCTCAATTGGCCGTCGCAGAGATAGTGATAGGGCGCCACGGCAAGCTTCCGCGGCGCGGAGACGGTGGTCTTCGTGGCGTCGCTCCAATCCACGTGCACTTTGTAAAAATAGATGCCGTCGTCCTGGAAGATCTTCATGAGCTGTGTGCCGCCGGTGGACATCATGATGTTGGGCGCGCCCGTGGGCGGCGGACGCGTGCCATCCACGTCGGCGTTCAACATGAAGACGCCGCCGTCTATCACGACGCACTGCTCGGTGGCGGGCAAGCCCTGGAGCATCTTATTGCGGTCGGCGATGCAGACGTGCTTCTGGGTGATCACATCGGGCAGCAGGTCGTCGCTCGTGCTGGTGGGATTGTAATAGCCGTCAGGCCAGACGGCGGGGCGCGGATAATCCGGAAACAGCGGCCGTTGAAACTCATAACGATAATACGCGCCGAGCGGGTCGGATGTGGCGCTCACGGCGTAGCACATGGCATAAGGGCCTTTCGGATTGTCTGGCGGGCGGGTGAAGACGGGAACCACGATCAGCCAGCGGTTGGCCAATTGGTCGTAGCGCACAACGGAGTCGCTGTTGCGGCTGACGCCGCAGCGCACGCCGAAGCCGGCAAAAACGGTGTTGTTGGGCGCGGGGCCATAGAGCAGCTTGCCGGTGGCGTCGTACTTTTTGCCCTTCTTGGTGAAGACGGCGAAGCTGCCATCCAGGATCTCGAAGATATGGTCGGGACCGGCCGCCAGGCTGATGTCGATGCCGCCGCGCGAGCCGCCGGAAAAGCCCGCGCCCAGACCGTCAAAACTGGCGGTTGGCTGGATGGCGGCGCGCTTGCCCTGGGTGGTCTGCTCGATGGCGGCTGCCGCAGCGTTGATTTCGGGAGCGGCCGGCCGCGGCGGAATCGGCGGAGGAGTACGCGCGGGGCCCGGGCGGCGCGCGGCTGGTGGAGCGGGCGGAGTTGTGCCCAAACCAGCACCCGGACCTTGGGTCGCGCCTTGCCGTTCTGGTACACTTTCCACGGCTTGGTGAATGACCACCGGTTTATCGGGGATAAACTGGGCCAGCAAGGCCACGGGTATCAGGTACAGGGCAGGCAGTTTCATACAAGTCCTCCGGGACCCGCTGAGAGCGGGTCCGCAGCCTGAGAGGCTGCCCCACATTGGCGGCTAGAAGTTCACGATACTGGCGAAAGAATTGGCGTCCAGACTCGCGCCGCCCACCAGGGCGCCGTCGATCTCCGGCTGCGCCATCAGCGTGCGCACGTTGTCCGGCTTGACGCTGCCGCCGTACAGGATGCGGACCGCGTCCGCGGCTGTCTGGCCGTAGCGCCCGCGCGCCTGCCCGCGCAGCGCGCGATGCGCATCGGCGGCCATCTCGGGCGTTGCGGTTTTGCCCGTGCCGATGGCCCAGACCGGCTCATAAGCAATCACGATGCGCGCGAATTGCTCGGCGCTCAGCAAGCCGATGCCGGCGCGAAACTGGAGTGCGAGCACGGCCTCGGTTTCGCCCGATTCCCGCTCCTTTAGGTGCTCGCCCACGCACACAATGGGTGTCAGACCGGCGTCCAGCGCAGCCACGGTCCGCTGCAGCACGGTCTCGTTGGTCTCCTCGAAATACTGGCGCCGCTCGCTGTGCCCGACCAGCACGTGCGTGCATCCGGACGCCTTGATCATTGGCCCGGAAACCTCGCCGGTGAAGGCGCCTTCCTTGGCCCAATACAGATCCTGCGCGCCCACGCCGATGCGCGTGCCTTCCGCGGCGGCAACGGCCGCGGAGATGTTCGTGTAGGGCGGGCAGATCAGGATCTCGCAGTGCTCCGACTGCGCGACCAGAGGCCGGAACTTCTCAAAAAATGCGGTGGTTTCGGCGGGGTTCTTGTACATCTTCCAATTGCCCGCCATGATGGGCTTTCTCATATAATCTCCGGTAAGAAGGTGGTGCCGTTGGCGATTTTCGCTCCGAAATTCTGGGCGACGGTCTGGCCGATATCCGACAGCGACGCGCGCAGGCCAAGGTTGACGCCGCGGCGGGCGCGCGGCCCGCTGACCAGGAGCGGAACATACTCGCGGCTGTGATCGGTGGATGGCGTGGTGGGATCGCAGCCATGGTCCGCGGTCAGAATCGCCAGGTCGTTTTCGGCCTCGGCGGCGAAGAACTCCGGCAGCCACGCGTCGAACTCTTCGAGCGCGGCGGCATATCCTTCCACATCGTTGCGGTGCCCGTATTGCTGATCGAAATCCACCAGGTTGACGAAAATCAATCCGGCATCGAACGACCGCATAGCGTCCAGCGTGTGCGCCATGCCGTCGGCGTTGCTCTTGGTCTTCGAATAGTCGCGAATGCCGCGGCCCAGGAACACGTCGAAGATTTTGCCCACGCTGTGCACCGGAACGCCATGGGCGTCGAGCGCGTCGAGCAGCATGCCGCGCGGCGGGGGCACGGCGTAATCCTTGCGATTGGGAGTGCGGGAGAACGAGCCCGGCGAGCCCATGAAGGGCCGCGCGATCACCCGACCCACCTCATACGGCCCACGCAAAAGCGCGCGCGCGGTTTCGCAGATTTTATACAGCTCCCAGAGCGGGATGACTTCTTCGTGCGCGGCCACCTGGAAGACGCTGTCGGCGGAAGTGTAGACGATGGGAGAGCCGGTGCGCATGTGCTCCGCGCCCAGCTCCTTGATGATTTCCGTGCCGGAGGCGGCCTTATTGCCCAGCGTGCGGCGGGCGATGCGGCGCTCGAACTCGTCCATGATTTCGCGCGGGAATCCATGCGGGTAGAGCGGGAAAGGCTTGTCCAGGTGGATGCCCGCCATTTCCCAATGGCCGGTGGTGGTGTCCTTGCCGGGCGAGGCCAGGGCGCAGCGGCCGAACGATCCGGCAGGCTCGGCGGCGGGAGGCAGTCCGGCCAGCGGTTTGATGTTGCCGAGGCCCAGGCGGCACAGGTTGGGCAGGCGCAGCGGGCGCTGCCGCGCGATGTTGCCGAGCGTGTCGCTGCCGGTATCGCCGTACGCGGCGGCGTCGGGCATCTCGCCGATGCCGACGCTGTCAAGCACGATCCAGATGACGCGGCTGAACACAAACTGAATGTAGCATCGTTCGGCGGAGAACCTACTTTTCCTTGCTCAATCGCCGGTAGTATTCAGCCACGGCGTCGGCGTAGCCTTGGGGGACAGGTTCCGCGGAACCGCTGCGCACAGCGCCGCCCTGGTCGTCGAGTTGGCGGCGCAACTGGAGTTCGATTTGCTCGACTCCGGTGAGCATCTGCGATTCGATGAGCTCCATCAAGTGGGTATTGCCTGGGGACAGGTTCGGATCGAGCCGGTACAGATCGTGGATCCTGTCGCGCAGATCCTTACCGATTTGCGGATTGTTCTCCAGATCGCGCAGCGTATGGCGGTAATCCCGGGTGAAGTCGCCCGCGTCGCCGGAGGCCGGGCCGGCGCTCGGCAGCAAGCCGTACTGCGGTCCGTTCGCGCGCGGCCCAGTTTGCCCGCCGGGTTGGCCTTCTCCCGGCTGCGCACTCTGCGATTCGCCAGGCTGTTGGCCGGGTTGCCGGCCTTGCTGTGGTCCGGACTGTTGGCCGGGTTGCCCTACCGCTCCCTTACGGTCGCGGCTCGGATGCATCCCTTGTTCCATCTCTTTGCGCAGCTGCTCGGTTTGCGCCAGCGCCTGTTCGAGGCCCTGGCGGTCCTTGTCGCCGGCTCCCTGTTGGCCCGCGCCGAGTGCCTTCTGAATTTCGCGCAACTGGTCGCGCAAGTTGTTCAACGCCTGGGTGGTGCCGGCATCGCGCAGGGTGGCCACCGCGCCATTGCCGCGGCGCAGAAAGTCGGCGCTCAACCGCAGGCGATTGTTGATCTCGTTCTGCTGCACCTGTCCCAGCGTCTCCCGGAGCTTGCTGGACAGTTGCCGATTCGTCGCCAGCGTATCCCGAATCGTATTTCCCATTTCTTGTTCCAGCCGCTGGTATTCGCCGGCCAACTGCTCCTTCTCGCGCGCCAATTGCTCAGCCTGCTCGCGCGTGGCTCCCGGCTCCGGTTCCTGACCCGAACCGAACGCATGCCGCATCTTGGCGTTGGACTCCTGCTGGTGGTTGGCCAAGGCTTCCGCCTGGCGCGCCAGGTCGTCCACGCTCCCGGCGGCCTGCTGCTGGCGAAGGCCCGCCAGCAAATCGCGCGCCTCTTTCAGGCGCTCGGCGGCGCGCTGCGAATCCGCTTCTTTCTGCGTCCATGCGGACTGCCGCATATCCTGCTGGGCCTGGCGCAACTGCTCGATAGCGCGCTGCAACTGCTGCGACGACATCTGGCCGCTCCGGCTGGACTGCTGGCCGCCCTGGCTTGATTGCGGCTGTCCCGACTGCGGCTGTCCCGATTGCGGCTGGCCCTGCTGCCCTTGCCCCGATTGCGGCTGTCCGGCTTGCGGCTGCCCCTGCCCCTGCTGATTCCGCGAAAGCTGCTCCATCTTGCGCTGCAGCTCCTCGGCCTCGCGGCGCAGCATCTCCTGCTGCCAGCGCTGTTCGGAAGTTTGCTGGTTGCGGCGCTGCTGTTCGGCCAGTTCCTTTTGCCGCCGCGCGAGCTGTTCCAGTTTCTGCAGAGCTTCGTCGATTTCCTTCTGCCGCTGATCTTTGGAAGCCGACCGCTGCCCGCTCTCATACTGGTTCTTTTCGGTATCCAGTTCCAGATCGAAAAGGCTCTGCAGATCGCGTTCGGCGCCGCTACCGCCGCCCGCACCACCCCCGCGATTGCCGAAGGCCACCTTGATATCGCGCATGGCGGCTTCGGCGCGCAGCAAATGCTGCAACGCTTTTTGTTCCGGCGCCAGCGCGTTCTGCCATTCGGAGCCGCGCAGCTTGTCCGCCGCCGGCCCCATGGCCTTCACGGCCTCGTCCATATCGGCGGTGAATGCCTTGAACTCCTCGCTGGCCCCGGCCAGTTGGCGCGCTTTCATGCGATCCGACAGCGAGTGCGCCTGATCCCGCAGCTTCGCTTGCACACCGGAGAGGAAGCCGGCGTTCTCCACCGCCGCGGACTTATCGCCGGACGTGTCTTTGATCTGGTTCCAGGTGGCGGCGATAATGTCCTTCTCGCGCTCCGAGATCCGGGTGTCGTCCTGATCGCCGCCGGCGCCCATCCCGCCGGCTTCCTGCGATTGCGAATACCGGCGCTCGAAAGGCTCGGCCTGCACGAAGTACATGTCGGTGCGGGCCATCGAGTGCGCATCGTGCGACGTGGCGTACAGGCTGATGAGATCGCCGGGCGAAAGCTTGAAGTCCTCCAGCGCAATGGTAGTCGCGCCGGAAGCGGTCTTCAGTCCTTTGCTCTTCAGCAGCGAGACGGTTTTCTCCGCGCCACCGTTCACCGCATAGTGCAAGCTCAGCTCGTTGAGGCCGAAATCATCCTGCCCCTCGACCGCCACGGTCACTTCTTCGATCGGATTCACGCGCGCGTCCCGCTCCGGCCGGGTGATGCGCACCGTGGGCGGTTCGTCCTTCTCGGCTTCGATGAAATAATCCGGGCTGAGGCGCACGTCCTCGCCCTGGTCGACGGCGGCGATATGATACATGCCGTCCTTGCGGATGGGCACGCTGGCGATGCGCTGTCCGTTCTCGCCCGCGCGCAGCAGAATCTTGGTGCCGTCGTCGAACAGCAGCACGCCGTTGTCGAGCGCGCGGTCGGTCTGGATGGCTACGTCCGCGTCGGTGCCTTCGACGGCGCGCAGATCGCCTCCGGGGTCTTCGACCTTGTCCTTCATCCCGGTCCAGCTTGGAAAATGGTAGGTGACTTTCAGCTTCTTGATGCCGGGCAGGTCGACCACTTTGAGGTGATATTGATTCGATCGGACGCTGCCGGCCTCCACATAGTAATCCAGCGACTCGGGCACGCCGGCGATCAGAAACTCGTAGCCGGTGCCTTCCGCCTGCGGGCGCATGTCGGCGCGCTCCCATTTCGATGAGCTGGCGTACTTGGCGAACATGCTCACCCGCTCCGCATGAAAGCCCTTCAATTGCGCGGCAATGAGCTGATCCGCGAGGCGGCGCACGGTGCGATTGCCGGGCGAGACCGAGATGTCATAAAACGGCGCGAGCTCGCCCTTGGGCATCCTGCCCCAGAGCAACTGTGTTCCATAACCCAGAAATCCGGGACCGGACGTGCCCAGCCAGATCAACACCGCGAGCGATCCCGCGGCGGCCGAACCGAAGCTCAAAATGCGATTGCGTCCGGCCACGCGCGCGGGCTCGGCCTGGCGCGATACTTCCAGCGCGTCGGCGGCCAGCAGCGGCAAAAAGGGATCTTCGGGGTTGGTGCGGGCGCGCTCGGTGAAGGTGAGCAGGCGCTCTTCGAATTCGGGGAATTTCCGCTCGGTCTGGCGCGCCGCATTGCGCCGGTTGAGGCGGAGCAACGGAACCACGAGGCCGATGCCCAGCGCCAGCGCCAGCGCCACGAACAGGAAAACGCGCGCGCCGGCGACGCTCGGGTTGGAGAAGGCGAAAGCATTCGCCCATAGCACCGCCAGCACCGTGAAAACCAGCGCCGCCGCCGCCGTGATGGCCGCGCCTTTGCTGAAAGCCAGAACGCGCAAGCGCCGCTCCACGCGGCCCAGATATTCGGTCAATCCGGTTAGTGGGTTCATTTGCGCCCTCCCATCATTCCGACGCGCACATTACCTTTAAGTTACCACTCCCCTGAAGACTCCCGGTTTGGCCGGTTACAACTGCATCCCGCCGGAGACCTCGATACGCTGCCCGTTCACCCAGCGATTGTCATCCGAAAGCAGCGCGGCGATCATCGGCCCGATATCGTCGGGCACGCCGGCGCGTCCCAACGCGGTCCTGGCGGCAACCTGCTTGTTGATTTCCGGATTGTCGCGTACAATCCCGCCGCTGAAGTCCGTCTCGATCGCCCCGGGGGCAACCACGTTGGCTGTGATCCCACGCGCCCCAAGCTCTTGCGCCAGGTAGCGCGTCAGTACCTCGATTGCGCCTTTAGCCGCTCCATAAGCGGAGGTGCCTGGAATGCTGATGCGGGCTAGTCCCGACGAAATGTTTATAATCCGGCCGCCGTCGTTCATCAGCGGCAGCAGCTTCTGGGTAAGGAAGTAAATACCCTTGAAATGCACATTCACGATTTGATCGAACTCCGCTTCGGTGGTTTGATCGAATGGCTTGTGCAAGGAAGTTCCGGCGTTGTTCACCAGGTAGTCGAACCGGTCCCGACCCCAACTTCGAAGCGTGTTGCGGACATCGTCGACGAACCCATCGAACAACCCGATATTTCCGGCGTCGAGCTGAAATGCGGCAGCTTTCCTGCCCATCGCTTCGTTGCGGTGTAGCCGGGGTCGACCGAATTCACTTTGATGGACGTGTCGCGCAGTTCGTAGGCGAGCTGCACGGTGAGCATATTGAGAGCGGCCTTCGATGCGGCGTAGCCGAGATACTTCGCGGCGACAAAGGTCCAGGCTGGATCACCACTTTTGGTGAGCGATCCGAGCCCGCTCGACACATTCACGATGCTCGCGGATGGCGCCTTGCGCAACGGCGGGAGCATGGCTTGAGTTACGGCCACGCTGCCCAGGAAGTTTACGCGCAAGGTCCGCTCGATGGCCTCGATACTGGAACTCGACGGCAGGCCGTCCCCCTGCGAGACAATGCCGGCATTATTGACGAGGATGTCGAGATGGCCGAAATCGGCATCGATAGCTTGTGCGGCAGTGTGGATGGTAGCGAAATCGTCGAGATCGATCGCGAGATAGCGGACATCGTAACTCTTGAGCTTGGCAGCCGCCTCCTCGCCGAGTACTTGATTGCGCGCGCCTAGCAGAACGGTGCAACCCGACGCGGCGAGCTGGCGGGCGACTTCGAACCCAATGCCTTTGTTCGCTCCAGTGACGAGAGCGATTTTCTTTGGTGCACTTTGCATTTTGTTTCTCTCCTTAGAGTGACACGTGATCGAGATCGGCAATTAGCCCAGGCTGCATCGCTGGGCGCCATCCCAGCCATTCCTGCGTTAACGCGCTGGACGCTGGACAGTCGGCTCCCACGAAGAACCCCAGGAAGGGACCAAAATGCTGGACCGCCTCCGCAGGGGACATGGCGACGACCGGCACCTTCAGACCGCGGCCGATGGCGTCAGCGATCTCTCGCACCGGCACGCCCTCTTCGGCGACCGCGTGATACCGGGCTCCGGCAGTTCCCTTCTCCAGCACGAGCCTGTAGAGATGGGCGGCATCGTGCACGCGCACCGCGGGCCAGCGGTTGAGCCCGTCGCCAACATACGCGGAGACGCCTTTTTCGCGAGCTATGGCGATTGCGTAAGTGACCAGGCCTTGCTTGGCGCGATCGTGGACCTGCGGGAGCCGCACCACCGACGCGCGTACGCCACGCGCCGCCAACGAAGCGGCCGTCTGTTCCGAAACTCGGGGAAACGAGGTGGAATCGGAAGCGGGTACATCGTTTTCCGTGGCGAGGCGGCCGGGCGCGATGAGCCCTGTGCCGGAGGTGACCACCAAGGGGCGATCAGAGCCGGCGAGCGCGGAGCCGAGCGCCTCGATGGCGCGCCGGTCCATCTCGCAGTTCGCCGCGAATTTCGAGAAGTCGTGGTTAAAGGCGGTGTGAATCACGCCATCCGACATGGCTGCTCCACTGCGCAAGCTTTCCAGGTCTTCAAGATCGCCGCGATGCACCCGCGCGCCTGCCTCGATGAGAGCCTTGGCGCCCGCATCCGTGCGAGCCAGACCGAGCACCTGATGGCCCGCGTTGATCAGCTCCGGAATAAGGGCGGAACCGATAAATCCTGTAGCACCGGTTACGAAAACTAACATATTCGAATCCTTTCTGGGCTGGCAGCTTGACCAACCGTACCGAATTTGATAAAACGGAGATTGTCTCCGCATATGTAGATTAACGGAGAGTGTCTCCGGTTGCAAGATCTTTTTTGAATGGCTACGAAACGTCCCCTCCCGGTCAAACGCAAGCCGCGCGCGGATGCGGAGCGGAATCGCGACCGTGTTCTGGAGGTTGCGAAGGAGGCATTCACCCGGTCGGGCGCAGATGCCAGCCTGGATGACATTGCCAAACAGGCCGGCGTCGGGGCGGGAACCTTATATCGCCATTTTCCTTCGCGCGAGGCTCTGATCGAAGCCGTTTATCGGACAGAGGTGGAAAAGCTGGCGGCCGCGGAGCGGAAGTTTGCCGAGTCCATGCCCCCAATTGAGGCGTTGCGCGCGTGGATGTTGTTGTTCGTCGACTACATCGCGACGAAGAAGATCATCGCGCAGGCTCTGAATACGCTGGTGGGGGGCCACTCCAAGGTGTTCGAGGCCTCTTACAGCCGGATCTGGGAGGCGATTCGCGCCCTGGTGAAGCGCGCCATCAAGAGCGGCGACATACGGAAAGACCTCGACCCGATCGATCTGCTTCGCGCGCTGATCGGCGTGTCGAACGTCGCGACCAGTCCGGAGTGGCAACAAAGCGCCAGGCGACTCGTGGATATTCTCATCACAGGCTCGCGGCCGGTGAAGTAGATCCACTTCGAATCGGGGCGCGGAAACCGGTTCTCACCTCGACTTTTCAGTAGGCGTGGTTCTAGGGCGGCCATGCAGTTTTTGGGAACAGCTGCGGCGCGAGGAGGAGCCTTGGGGAGGGAACAACCATCTCCAAGTTTTGGGAAAAGTGTCTGCCAGAAGCATCATGCGACGCCGTATCATAAGTGGTTAAGGCCAAGATGCTGAGCGAGGAAACAATTACGATGGCATGTAACGAGGTCGAATCCCGCTTCCAGCAGCTCTGGAGCGCTGAGGACAATTCTGATGAGCAGCCGCCCAACTTGCTTTATCACTACTCCTCAGCGGAAGGCCTTCTCGGAATTATCCAGTCCCGTCAGCTCTGGGCAACCAATGCTCTTTATCTGAACGACACCTCGGAAATCTCTGATGCCCTTGAGGTCTTCAGGTCTGAACTCGAGTCAGTGCCACTGAACCTTGGCGAAATGGCCGGTTTCCTCTCTCAGGGAATCCCGGAGTACTCGGAACAAGCTCCGCTCGACCATTTCGTCGTATCGTTCTGTGAAGGCGGCGACCTATTCAGTCAATGGCGAGGATACGGCTCGCAGGGCACCGGATACTCAATTGGTTTTCATTCATCCGCGCTTCTCGCTGCGTCAAAGTCGGGGCAGCACACCCTTCGAGGGAGCTGCACGCTGCGGAGGGTGAAGTACCTACAGAATCAGAAGATCGAATTGATGCGGAAGCGTATCGACATACTCCGGGGAATCTTGGAACCCCTGCGGGACAAATTGGAACCTACGGATGACCTAGGTCTTTGACCGCCTGAAATAGTTCTGAAAAACCATTTTTATGCAGAGTTGTTTTGGCGCATACTCAGGGTATGGGCCGTCCACCTCTGAACATCGATATTGCCAAGAAGGATCAACTGGAATTACGCAGCCTCCTGAAAGGCGGGATCCAACAAGTCCGCGTGGTTCTGCGCGCCTTGACCCTGTTGCAGTTGGCGGAGCATGTCAGTGCTCCACAGATTGCCAAGATGATTCCGCTCACCCCACAGGCCATTCGCCGGCTCGGCCACCGCTATCAGATGGCCGGACTGACGAGCGCTCTTTATGAAAAGCAGCGCCCCGGCGCCGCCGAAGTGCTGGACAACAACCAGAAGCAGCGGATCATCGCCATGGTGTGCGCCGACCCTCCCCACGGCCGCGCCCGCTGGACGGTCCGCTTGGTGGCTGAAGAAGCCGATAAAGCGGAAATTGGTTCCCCGTGTGGGAAGAGAGACTATCCGGATCCTGCTGCTCCACCACGACCTCAAGCCGTGGCGGGAAAAAAATGTGGTGCGTGGCTGACCTCAATGAAGACTATATCGACAGGATGGAGGACGTGCTGGGAACCTATGAGCGGCCGTACGATGCTGCCCAACCGGTGGTCTGCTTGGACGAGAAACCGGTCACTTTGCATGCCGACGTCCGTCCGCCGGCGCTGGCCAGGCCAGGCCGCGAGGCGAGGCGAGACAACGAATACGAACGCTGCGGCACGGCCAATGTCTTCTGCGCTGTGGAACCCAAAGCCGGACGCCATTTCACCTTCCCGACCCCGGATCGATCGAGTTTCCAGTTCGCGCAAGTCCTATTCCATTTGGCCTTACAGTATCCAAAAGCTGAGACGATCCATTTAGTGATGGATAACCTCAGCAGCCACCGTCAGAAATCCTTAACCGACTTGTTTGGGAAGGAAATGGCCAGCGAAGTCTGGAACTGCTTTACCGTCCACCACACGCCCAAGCATGGAAGTTGGCTGAACCAGGCGGAAATTGAGATCGGGATGTTTGCGCGGCAATGCTTAGGAAAGCGGAGAATCCCAGATCTGAAGACGCTGAAACGAGAGGCGCGCGCCTGGAATCGGCAGACGAACCGGAATCGTACCAAGATCAACTGGCGGTTTGATCGCAAAGCGGCCCGCCGCAAGTTCGGTTATAAACAGAACTCTTTCAAGCGGTCAAAGACCTAGAGATTCGTCAGCTGGTCCGGCTTTGGTTCCAAGTCGGTGTCAGCTTGCATCCAACCCTGGCATTGATGAAGCACCACGCCTTCTATGGGGAAGGAGAGTGGCGTCTTGTCCGGACGCTCTGGAGGAAGGCTGTGCCTACAATGGAATGGCCGGTTCGGGTTCGCATGATCGGGGGCAAACTCGCTCCTTACACACCAATTTCTTGGGTTCTGCCAAACAGCCCAGAGTCAGGAGGAGCACGAGGCGTCAGCGAAGTGCATTGCGGCCCTTCGGCAGATCCAGAACTTAAAGAGAAGGTTGTTAGGGACCTGTTAATCTCTGAGAATTGCTTGGACGCGAAGGTAATTCGATCAACTGTTCCCCTCCGGGCCTGAGGGCAGGCGATCTGCAAAGTGTGGAGCTTTAGCTGTTATTCCGGCGCCTGCTCCGCCGTCAAATGCCGGTTGCCCAGCAGCGATTCAGCCACCGCCAGCGCCAGAACCGCTATCAGGACATACCACCAAAACTCCATGGGCTTGGGCCTTTCGGCTTCCCCTCCGGACGCGGCGTTTTGCGGCCCCTGAGCCGTATTCTGCCACAGCGCCAGCGTGTCCGCCGAGATCACATCCAGATCGGATTCGTGGCGGTCCGCATTTACGGCTACCAGCTCGTGCCGTCCGTTGGGGCGCTTCACGTCGTAAAACCCGGCCATCGCGAGCGGCATGTTCTGGGCGCGGGTGGCTTCGTCGAGCGTCAGCGCGCGCGCGCCGGTGGGGTCGAGAACTTCCACCGCCGCGCCCTGTTCCTTGGCCTGCCGCAACTCCAGGTACGATCCCACCAGGTAATTGCCGGGGCCTTCTTCCTGCCGCGCCAGGTAGTTCGCGGTGTGCTCGATGAAGGGCACGAAGGCGGGGTGCAGCGGAAAATCGTTGGAGATATTGTCGAACGTGGATGCGAACACAATCACGCGGCCTTCGCCGAGCTGCTTCTCGAGCAACAGCGGCGTCTCATCGCCGAGGCGCGCCGCCACGCGCGCGGTTCCCGGATTGATGCGTACGGCCTGGTAAAACTTCACATCGTCCCAGTTCTGCGCGTTATGGATGGAGGGGTGGCCGGCGTCCAGCCACGCGGCGGTTTGGAAGCGGTCGGCATCGCGGGCGTAATAGCGCGGCTCGATGATGGCCTCGTCGAACACCGGCACGCGATTGCGCAAGGCCGACTCGCGGCCCAGGGCCACCAGCAGCGATCCACCCGCGCGCACCGAATCGCGCAGGGCGGCTTCGAAGCTGGCCGGCAGCGCCCCCACATCCGAGACCACCACAAACGCGTATTTATGCGGATCGAGATTGGCGCTCTGCTCCACCGGCACCGCATCCAGCACGTAGGCTGATTCGGCGGCGGCTTCGAGAGCGGCGCGGAAGTAGAGCGCGTCGCGCTGGTTGCGCGCTTCGTGGACGAACAGCACGCGGCGGGCTTCGGCGCGCTCGAGCGAGAAGTAGAAGCGATCGTCGCCGGGCAGGTTATCGGCGGAATCGATGCGGATTTCGCCGCGATTCAATCCGAAGGGGAGATCGGCCGGCAGGAATTCCGCGGTGGCGCGGCCGCCGGCGGGAACGTCGACTGATTTCGAATCGATCTCGCGGCCATTCATCACCAGGGAGACGCGGCGCTTGGCCGGTTCGGTGCCGTAGCCTGCGATGGTGGCCTCGACGCGCGTTTTGCCGGAGCCATAGACTCTGCGCGGCGCGTTGACGCTTTCGACGGCGAAGTTGGCGGCGCGGCGATCCGCTACAGGGTGCGCCACCAGGCGCACGCCATCGCCCAGGCGCAGGTCGGCGAAGTTGGCGGGCAGCGACGTCTTCTGCATGTCCGAGAACAAGTGGGCCTCGACTGGCATGCCGGCCGATTGGGCAATCGAGCGCAGCGCGCGCGATAGCTCCGCGTAAGAGCTGCGCGTGTCGGTGGGCTCGATGGTCTGGATGGCGGCGGACGAATCGCCCATCACCTGCACTTGCGAACCGAAGGCCAGCACTTCGAGCTTCTCTCCGGCGCGCAACCCGGATGCCACGCCGGCGGCTTCCCGCTTGGCGCGCGCCAGGCGATCGCCCTCGCGCATGCTGAAGGAATTATCGATCGCCAGCACGGTCAGCTTGGGGCCGCCCGCCAATGCCGCCAAACGCGATTGCACGAACGGGCGCGCGAAGGCCAGCGCCAGCAACGCGATCACCGCCGCGCGCAACGCCAGCAGCAGCAGATATTGCAAACGCCGGTGCTTGATGGAGCTTTGCGTGCGGCGTTCGAAGAACATCAGCGAGGCGAACGGCAGCGGCGTGGTCTTGTGTTTGCGCAGCAGGTGCAGCCACACGGGCAGGCCCACCGCGAGGGCTCCCAGTAACGCCCAAGGCGCCAGGAATCCCACTTACATCCTCCCCTGCCGCACGGCCAGGTACTCGCGCAGACCTTCGTCCAAGGGCCGCGCGGTGTCCATCAGGAAATAATCCAAGCCCGCGCCTTTGGCCTGATCGCGCAGAGCTTGTATGTGGGAATCGATCCGATGGCGGTATTCGCCGTGCGCATATTCGGGAGAGACTTCCAAGGTGCCGCTGGTCTCCATGTCGGTGAGCAGCACCGGCTCGCGGAACTTGGGGGCGATCTCCTGCGGATCGAGCACGTGAAAGAGAATCACTTCGTTGCCGCGGAAACGCAGCGGTTCGATGGTCTTCACGATGGTATCCGGGCGCTCGTAATAATCCGAAATCACCACCACGAGGCCGCGGCGGCGAGTGAAGTCCAGGAAGTGGACGAAGGGCTTGGCGAAATCGGTGCGCGTGCCGGGCTGGGCTTTCTCGATGGCGTGCAGCAGGCGGAACAACTGGCCCTGGCGCGCGGAGGGCGCGACGTAGTTCTGCACGCCTTCATCGAAGACGATCAGGCCGGCCGCGTCGCGCTGCGCGTGGGCCAGGTAGCAGAGCGACGCGGCCAGGAAACGCGCATAATCCAGTTTGTTCACGGCGTGCGAGCCGTAGGCCATGGAAGCGCTGGCGTCGAGCAAAATCAGAAGCTGCGTGTTGGTTTCGCCGCGGTAGCGTTTCAGGTAGACGCGCTCGGTGCGCGCGAAGACGTTCCAATCCACGTGCCGCAGATCGTCGCCCGGGGTGTAGGCGCGGTACTCGGCGAACTCCTGGCTGAAGCCGTAGTCTGGCGAGCGGTGCAGGCCCGCGATGAAGCCATCCACCACCGTCTTGGCCACTAAGTCGAGGCCGGAGATGGAGGCGAGGGTCGCGGGGTCTAGGAAGCGTTGAAGCATCACGCAGCCGGGAGACAGGAGTCAGGAGACAGGAGACAGGAGCCGGAGGTCGGGATTCTGACTCCTGACTCCTGGCTCCTGACTCCTTCTTCGCTCACTCTTTCGGCACTCCTTTAAACTCAAGTAGCCGCTGCAGTATGTCGTCCTGCTTGAGACGGTCGGACTCCGCGTGGAAGTTGAGCAGGATGCGATGGCGCAAGACTGGGATGTAGAGCGCGCGAATGTCTTCGTAAGTCACGTGATAGCGCCCTTTCATCAGCGCCCTGGCTTTGGCGGCCAGCACCAGGAACTGCGCGGCGCGCACGCTGGCTCCGTAGTTCACGTACTTTTTGACGAAGTCCGGCGCGCTTTCGTCGCTCGAGCGGCTGGCGCGCACCAGGTCGATGGCGTAGCGCGAGACAGACTCGCCGATGGGTACCATGCGCACCAGTTGCTGGAAGTCCAGGATCTCTTCCGCGGTGGTGACCGGGTCGGCCTGCGCCACCTGCGTGGTGGTGGTCAGATCGACCACTTGCAGCTCTTCGTTTGCGCTCAGGTAGCCGAGCACCGTGTTAAACAGGAAGCGGTCCAACTGCGCCTCGGGCAGCGGGTAGGTGCCTTCCAGCTCGATGGGGTTCTGCGTGGCCAGCACGAAAAATGGAGCGGGCAGTTTGTAATTGTTGCCGCGCACCGTGCAGGCCATCTCCTGCATGGCCTCCAGCAGCGCCGATTGGGTCTTGGGCGGCGTGCGGTTGATTTCGTCCGCCAGCAGCACGTTGGCGAAGATGGGGCCTTTGACGAAGGTCCAGGTGCGATGGTTGGTGGTGGGATCTTCCTCGATGATGTCGGTGCCGGTGATGTCGGAGGGCATCAGGTCCGGTGTGAATTGGATGCGCTTGAAGAGGAGGCCCAGCGTTTGCGCCATGGTGCGGACCAGCAGCGTCTTGGCTGTGCCGGGAAGACCGGTGATCAGGCAATGGCCGCCCACAAACAGGGCGATCATGACCTGCTCCAGTACCTCTTCCTGTCCGACGATCACGCGCCGGACCTGCCGCACAATTTCCGCTTGCACTTCGCGGAACCTTTCGATGCGACCGCGCAAAGCGTCGGGCTCTAACTCGGGTGACACAGTAGTAGGCATATAGTTAAGCCGGCTGAAAGCCGGCTGCGGGCAGAATTGCCCGCCCTCCATTTTTCATTTGGATAACTCCAGTAGCATTTTCTGCGCGGGCCGGAATCCGGGGGCGGCCTCCAGCGACAGCAACAATTCGTCCTTGGCGGCGTCCGGCTGATTAGCCGTGCGGTAAGCCTTGGCCAGGTTGAAGTGCGAAGCGGCGGGGTCGGTGGGCGACTTGGCCAGCACCGCCCGGTACTCGCGGATAGCCCCGGTGGTCGATCCCAGACTGAGCCACAAATCGCCCAGCCGGCGATGCAGTTCCTCATCGATAGGCTGAATGTAATTGAGCCGGTCGAGCACTTCGGCCGCTTCCTTCCGATTGCCGGCCTCTTCGAGGAGGGTGGCCAATTGTTTCAGTGTATCAGGGCTGCGCCCACCCGCTTTGGCGTAGAGCTCCAGCTCAGCGACGGCCGCCTTTTTGTCGCCCTTCGCCAGGTAGCTGTCGGCCAGAAATTGGTAGACGTTGCCGGCTTCGATGTAGTCCGGGTAAATGTCGCGAATGGCCGATCCGTCGCGAATCACAGCGTCGTAATCCTGCGCCTTAAACTCGCCCGCCACCTTCTTGATTTCCTTGCTCCAGTTATCGAAGCCGTCTACGGTCTTCTTAGTCTCCGCGTCGAGCGCGGCCAGGAACCGCTTGTCGAATTCTTCCGGCTTGATGCCCAGTTCCTTTTCGATCGCTTCGGGAGTGGATGCGCCGGCGCCGAAATCGTGAATCATAGCCAGTAGCTTGGGCCATCCCCACTCGCGGTTGATGTAGTCGCAGATGCGGCCCGCCTGGAAGTAGGACACCACCACTTGCGCGCCGTAAGTCGGGCGGACAAAGCCACGATCCAGTTCCGCCACCGGCAGCAGCTTCTTGTCTTTGATCGCCATGATCACGTGCGGATCGAGACGGTCGCCCCATTCGGGCGAAACGGCGGTCTCTTCGTGCACGGCCAGGCCCTCGGTGAACCAGCGCGGCACACGAAAATTGGTCATGTTCAAGACATACACGTGGCTCAGCTCGTGCCACATGGTGCTGGCCCAATGGAACGTGCCGGGCGGGCGGGCGGAGGGGCTGTCCATCGCTACGACGTAGCCGAACGTCACACCCAGCGCGCCCAGTCCGGGCATGCCCATGGTGCGCACGGCGAAGTCTTCATGATCGGGGTAGACTTCCACTTGCACGGGCCGATCCAGCTTGAAGCCGTATTTCTTGTCGTAAGTGTCTAGCGCGCGGAGCATCTCACTTTCGAAGTAAGGATGCAGCAGTTCGGCTTCTTTCTTGTGCAGGCGCAGAACAGTTCTGTCCGTCTTATAAGTGACAAAGTTCTTATAGCTATCCATCAGCCGGAGCGTGTTGACGGTGGCCGCATCGCGGTAATGGCCCTCGTAACACATCTCCAACTCGGTGCGGGCTTCCTCTTCGCGGCCGAGGCGCATCAGGTTGACGCCTAATTGCGAGCGGGCGCTCCATAAGTCCGGCTGGATGGCGATGGCTTTGCGAAAGAGCCGGATGGCTTCTTCATAGCGGCGATTCAGGACGAAGATACGGGCAGCGGTCTCGTAACCTGCTCCGTCGTGCGGGTCCCACGCGGTGTCAGACTTGTCGTTGAGCCAGTCGATGGTGGCCAGGATAGCCTTGGCCTGAGTGGCTTGCGCCGACATATCCAGGGCTTTGTGGGCTTCCTGGGCGGCTTTGGCCGGGTCGTTATCTTCGAGCGCCAGTCGCGCCAGCAGTTCCTGCGCCTCCAGCAGGTGCGGATCGGCGTCCAGGGCCTTGTGCGCGAAGACCGCCGCTTGCGCTTCGTAGCCGTCAGCCGCCACCAAGGCCAGGCCCAGCATGGCGTCGGCGCGCTTGGGCTCCAGCCCCAGGGCTTCGTTGAAGAGCTTGGCGGCATCGTCGGGTTGAAACCGCTCCAGAAACAACCGGCCCCAGCGGACGCGATATTCGGCGTTACTGGGATGCGCCGCCACCAGCGCGCGAAAAGCCGCGTTGGCATCTTCATAGCGATGCTGCTTCCACAGCGCTTCGGCCTGCGCCAATGTCTGCGCGGACGTTTGCGCGGGCATCTGCCCGGCAAGACCGGCGGCCGCGCATGCTATGGCCAGCAGCAGCTTCACTTGTCGATCGCCTCCTGCGTCTTGGCCAGCTCCAGCAAGAGCGCGCCCAGTTGCTTGCGATAATCTTCGGGCGGGATGGCGGCCTTTTCGTACTTAAGCTTGTCGATCTGCCGTTCCAAGTCCTCCTTCTTGGCCAGCAGTTGCAGCTTGGCCGGATCCTTCGCGGCCGCGGCCGTGGCCCCGATGCGCAGCAGCGGGAATTGGGCGGCCAGCATCCCCTCGCCATTTTCCGGCGATGGGGCGCGCACGCCTTCGCCCTTGCCCGTGTCTTCCAGCACGGCGTGCTCGGTGGCCAGCCGGTTCTGCGATTCGTAAAAAGCCGCCGTTTTCTTATCCGCGAAACGGAAGGCTTCGAGCGCCGAAACCACATCGTTCTTATCGTTGTCGGCGGCGGGATCGGCCAGGGCTTCCGCCCAGTAGCGCGCGAAAACGGTGGCGTTGCGTTCGGTGCCGTTCTTGGTGGCCGTGATGATTACCCGATTCGGCTTGCGCAGGAACGCGATGGCGCCTCCGCTGGCGCTGGTCATATCCACGACAAGCTGCCGCGACGCTGGAATCTGATCCAGCATGGTGGCCAGCTCGGATGCCGTCAGGTCGGGACCGGGCAGATTGATCTTGTACTCAAACCCATCGAAGCTGCCATGGCCGATGAGCATGAGCACGAAGGCATCCGCCGGCTTGGCCTGCTTAGCGACGCGGTCGAGCGCGGCGCGTACTTGATCGCGCGTGCCGTTCACCAGTGTTTCGACTTTGGAATCGGGGGCGGTTTTGACCGCTTTCTCGATGTCTTTGGCCCACATGGCGAAGTGTTGTTCATAGTCGGGCTCGCCGCCCAGGCCACTGACAGTGACATAGTAAGTGGTGGCGGGGAGAGAAGCAGCAGTTAGAAGTAGGATTAAGAGAGCTCTCATACCACACCCCATCGGCGGCGCAGCACCCACTCCGAGCCGCGCAACAGCAGCGCCAGGAGGAAGACAACAGGCATGTCCCAGAGGTCCTTGGTTTCGCGCGTGGTGATGCCGGCTTCCGAATACGAAATTTCGTCGGCCAGCTTGCCGGCGTTCGCCGCGCTATAGTATCGCCCGCCGGTTTCATCGGCTAGTTTTTGCAGCAACTCGCGGTTTTGTCCGGTGTGGAAACTTTCGGCCACACCGTCTTCGCGGCGGAAGATGGCGACATCGCGTCCGAGTTCCTCCTTGTCCCGCCCCGCTACGATTTCGGCTACGTACGATCCGGGCTTTTCCGCGCTCCATTCGGCCGCATACGCGCCTTCCTCGGCCGGCAGCGGTGTCAACTCCACGCTCGCGGCCGCTCCATCCGGCCCCACGATGTGCGCCTCCACCACCGCATTCGGCACGGGCTTGAACGCCTTGTCGCGGACCTGCGCGCGGAGGGTGACCTTGGTTTCGTCCGACAATACGGGGCGCGGCGTGGAGGCGGTCACCCGGCCGGGACTGTCGGAAACCAGGTAGCGCATCAACTGCTGCCAGAACGTGGCGTGCGTCAAATCGGTGTGATCCTGCCACATTTTCCATCGCCAGCTTCCGGATGTGGCGAAGACCGCGGTGCGCCCGCGCCCATAATTCTCCGTTACCAGCAGCGGCATGCGGTGGCGCCCACCCGGTACCACGTCCATCAACACCACCGCGCCGGGCTTGGCGTCGCCGACATCGTTATAATTGGCGAGCTGCGGCATGCTGGTCCAGCGCGCGGCGTTGCGGTCGGGATCTTCGGCGAGCCGGCAGATCAGGCTGGCGCGGCCCTGCGCGGTCAATTCCTGATTCGAAAAATCGCGATGGAAGGTGCCTTTGTTTTGCGGCAGCTCGACGGGCAGCAACTCGGCCAGCGGCGAATGCGCGTAGCCGCCCTCGGCCAGGGCGAAGCGTCCACCCAGGAAAAGAATGCCGCCGCCACGGCGATTGGCGAACTCGCGGATCAGGTCCTGTTGTGCCGGCGTGAAATAGTTCGCCTCCACGCTGCCGACGATCAGCCCGTCGAAGGCGAATAACTCTTCGGGCTTGGCGGGAAATCCATCCGCCAGTTCGTGCTCGTCGGTAAAACCCTGCCGGTAGATTTTGTACTGCGTGGTGCGCAGCATGGAAGCAAGCTGCAAGCTGCGGTCGTCTTCGGCTGCGCGGCGGATGAATTTGAACTCCCAGCGCGGCTCGCCCTCCATATAAAGGATGCGCGGCTTGCGCGCCTCCACGTTCACTAACCGGCGCAGCGAATTGTTATTGCGATTCTCCTCGCCCGGCAGGGGATCGATCGAAATGTCGAGCGTCTTGGGGCCGGCCAGACCGGCGTTGAACAACAGCGCTTCGCTTTGCGGCGCGCCGTCCGCTTTCAACTGCACTTCGCGCGAGGCGACCGTTTTGCCCGCATCGCGCACCGAAAGCATCGCCTTCTGGCCGGCATAGCCATATTGGCGGAATGTAACCAGCGCGCTCAGGCGCGAATCGGCCAGGCCGCGAACGGGCACCACGGCGTCGGTGATTTCGATATCTTTCTCCGGCTTCTCGCGGCCGAAACCGATGGTGTCGACCGGAATGCGCCGCTGCCGGATCTTGGAGATGGTGTCCAGATCGATGCCGCCCGCGTTATCGGCGCCGTCGGACAGTAGCACGACCGCGCCCAGCGGCAAATTGGCCGATTCGGCGAGCACCTGTTGCAGGCTGTCGCCCAAGCGCGTGGCCGGCTCCGACGCGGTGAGCTGGCTCGTTTTCTGAATGCGCTCGGCTTCCTTGCCAAAGCGATAAAGGCGCACCTGAAACTTCTGCCCCAGCGCGGCCAGCAACTTGCGATCGAGAACGGCGGCGGCTTGCGCGGCCCGCGTTTGGGATCCGTCCTGGATGGCCATGCTGCGGGAATCGTCCACCAGCACGGCCACCACGTTCTGCTGCGGCCGCAGCGTGGCGATGGAGATGGCCGGGTGCCAGAGCAGGAACAATAACAGCGCGATCATGGCGGTTTCGAGGAGCCAGATCGCCACCGGGCGCGCACCGGTGAGCGACCCGCGGTGGCGCCGCACGTGCCAGTAGAGCAGCCCGCCCGCCGCGACCACGCCCAAAACCAGCACCCAGACAGGCCAGGGCGCCAACAGCACAAACTGCCCCTTTTGAAAGACCGCGCCGGGATATTTAAACAAAAACTCGAACATGATGGGCCTGGGGATCTAATGCATCTTTAGTGCGTCATGGCGTAAATGATGTAGTTGATGCCCATGCGGTACGCTTGCGATGTGTAGCGCTCGGGGTAGCGCGGATGGTCGGCCCATTCCCACGCGTCGCCGTTGTCCTGGTTGAAGCAGATCGCCACCATCACCCGCCCGGCGTCGTCGTAAATGGCGCGCCAGTGGGGTGTCTTGCCATCCTTTTCCCAAATCCGGCCGGTGTACCAGTATTGGATGCCGGGCACCTGGACGCGCTCGCCCAGATCATACAAGACGTGGAAGATGGGATCCCGGTTATCGATTTCCACGATGGGGCGGTCGGGGAACACCCGATGGATGCTTTCGATGAAGACGTTCCACTCGCCGGTGCCGTGGAAATCGTCGCACATGAAGAAGCCGCCGCGGAGCAGATATTCGCGCATTTTGGCGCACTCTTCATCGGTCAGGCTCCAGTGCCCGACCTCCACCGCATAGAGCCAGGGCCAATTGAAAACTTCGTCGCCGTCCAGATCCACTACCTGCTCAGACGAACGGGCATGGATGCGGGTGAGGCGGCGCACGCCTTGCACGAACTGGCGGTCGGCCTTGGGATAGTCGGTGGGCCAACTGCCGGTCCGGCCGAAGACGCTGGCGTGGTTGCCCGAAGGATACATCAGGCGGGTGAAGGCCCATTCGGTTTTCTCGTAAGCGTCGGGCGGCACGGGGATGTGGTCGTCCTCCAAATTGGGAAACTCGCGGAAAGTGGCCTGGAGGGCGAGCAACGCCGTCACCGAGATCGCCACAAGACTACCGCAGATGAGGAGGCGGCGGGCATTTGGACGAGGCACTCGTATATTTTTCAGGATAGCATGATGGGTCGCACTGGGCCGGGAGAATCGGGGGAAAGGCTCAAGGAACGGTAGATCCTTGGGTTACCTGCCGGAAAGAAAGCACATTTGGCCGCCGATGAACGCCGATGAACGCCGATGGAACATGGGCAGACTGAGGGTGGTCCTGCGGACGAGCGCAGAGTGCGTTACGTTAGGAATGGCGAATGCCCACGAGCGAGACGATCGAGACGATTCCCATCCGCGTGAGCGGCGCGCGCGTGACGCTCGATCCGATTCTGGCCTTTAACGCAGGCGCAAGCGCGGAAGAAATCGCCGAACAGTACCCCGTTCCGCTGGCGGACATTTACCGCCTGATTGGCTACGCCTTGCGCCACACCGTGGAGATGGCGACGTACCTCGCAAGACGGCGGCGCGAATCGCATGAAGTGCGCCGACAGAATGAGGCGCGCTGGAGCCCTGGCGGCGTTCGCCAGCGCTTGCTGGATCAACTGCTGGAGACCCCTTGACCAGGGGCTTTCGCCCGCCGATCGAGACTCTTCTCGACTTTGTCTTGGCGTGGCCGCCAAGCGGCGGCAGGAGCGCGTGCGCCGCAGGCTAAGAGTTTGCGCCACGACGGAGGACGGAATGCAACAGCGCGAACTCGGAAAGACGGGCGTCAAGGTATCGGCCCTTGGCTTCGGATGCATGGGGCTGAGTTCCGGCTACGGGCCAGCGACGGAGCGACAGGAGGGCATAAAGCTCATTCGCGCCGCCGTCGAACGCGGCGTCACATTCTTTGACACGGCCGAGGCGTATGGCCCTTTCACCAACGAAGAGCTGGTGGGAGAGGCGCTGGCGCCTTTCCGCGATGACGTTGTGGTGGCCACCAAGTTTGGATTCGGCATCAATCCGGACGGCACTCGCTACGGCATCGACAGCCGGCCCGACCACATCCGGCAAGTCACGCACGCAGCGCTAAAGCGATTGAAGGTCCAAGCCATCGATCTTCTGTATCAGCATCGCGTCGATCCCAACGTGCCGATTGAAGATGTGGCGGGAACTGTGAAAGGACTTATCGAGCAGGGCAAGGTGAAGCACTTCGGCCTGTCGGAGGCGGCCGCTAGAACGATTCGGCGGGCACACGCAGTACAGCCGGTTGCGGCCGTACAGAGTGAATATTCGCTGTGGACCCGCGATCCCGAACAAAACGGCGTGCTGGGGGTCTGTGAGGAACTGGGAATTGGTTTTGTGCCGTTCAGCCCTCTCGGCGCCGGATTTCTAACGGGAAAGATCGGCGCCTCCATGGAGTTTCACAGCACGGACTTCCGCAACATTTCTCCGCGCTTCACGCCGGAGGCCCGCCAAGCCAACTCAGCTCTGGTCGATCTGCTGAAGCGCATCGCCGAAAGAATGCGCGCGACACCAGCGCAGATTGCGCTCGCCTGGCTGCTGGCACAGAAACCCTGGATCGTGCCCATTCCAGGAACGACAAAGCTGCACCGGCTGGAGGAGAATTTAGGCGCAGCCGCAATCGACCTGGGGCCGCACGATCTGCACGAGATCGAAGATGCCGCCTCGAAGATCACGATTCAAGGGGCGAGGCTTCCTGAAGCAATTTTAAAGATGTCGGAAAGCTGAAAGGAAATGAATCTGGATCCCTCTCAAAGCGCCGCCAGTACTTCTTCGGCGTGGCCGGCGGGCTTCACCTTCGAGAAGATCTTTTGGATCTTCCCCTGCTCGTCGATGATAAACGTGGTGCGCTCGATCCCCATCACCTTCTTGCCGTACATATTCTTCTCCTTCCACACGCCGTAGGCCGCCACGACCGTCTTGTCTACGTCGCACAGCAGCGTATAGGGAAGGCCCTGGTTGGTCTTGAAGGTGGTCTGCGCCTTGGGCGCGTCCTTGGAGATCCCGAGCACCACCGCGCCCTTCTTTTCAAACTTCTTGAAGGTGTCGCGAAACTCGCACGCCTCCACGGTGCAGCCCGGCGTGCTGGCTTTGGGATAGAAGAAGAGCACCACTTTCTTGCCACGCACATCGTCCAAATCGAACGGTTCGCCCGCGTCGGTCTGGAGCTGAATTCGAGGAGCTCGATCGCCTTCTTTCAACATAGTTTCTTCTTTAGTAAGTCGTTTACCATTCCGGGATTGGCCTGGCCGCGGGACGCCTTCATCACCTGTCCGACCAGAAATCCGAGGACGGTGGCCTTGCCGCTCTTGTATTGCTCCACCTGCTTCACGTTCTGTTGCAGCACGTCATCGACAATCTGTTCCAGCTTGCCCGTATCGCTGATCTGGCGCAGGCCTTCCCTCTCGATGATAACGGGCGCGGACTCACCGCTCGCGAACATCTTGATGAAGACCTCTTTGGCGATCTTACCGGAAATCGCACCCTGCTGAATCAGGGCCACGAGGTCGCCCAGGCGCTCGGGCGCGACGGGAGAATCCGCGATCGGCCGGCCTTCCTGGTTGAGCGCGCCCATCAGGTCGCCCATGACCCAATTGGCGGCGGCTTTGGGATCTCCGGCCGCGGCCGCCGCTTTCTCGAAATACTCGGCCACCGCGCGGCTGGCGGTGAGCACGTCGGCGTCGTAAGGGCTGAGGCCGTAGGTCTCCATGAAGCGGGCGCGCTTGCGGGCGGGCAGTTCCGGCATGCGCGAGCGGATCTCGTCGAGCCAGGCATCCGCGATGCGCAGCGGCGCCAGATCCGGCTCCGGAAAATAGCGGTAGTCGTGCGCGTCTTCTTTGCTGCGCATGCTGGCCGTTTCGCCGGTATCGGGATTGAACAGGCGGGTCTCCTGCGGGATAGCGCCGCCCCTCTCCAGAATGGCGACCTGGCGCGAGACTTCGTAGTCCAGAGCCAGCTTCAGGAAGCGGAACGAATTCAGATTCTTCACCTCGGCCTTGGCGCCGAAGCGGTCCGCGCCTTTCAGCCGGACGGACACGTTGGCGTCGCAGCGCAGATGGCCCTTTTCCATATCGCAGGTGGACACATTCAGGAATTCGAGGGTCTGCTTCAGACCGGTCAGAAAATCGTAGGCTTCCTGGGAGCCGCGCATATCCGGCTCGGTGACGATTTCGATGAGCGGCGTGCCGGATCGATTCAGATCCACGTAGGTGTAGCGGGCGGAATCGCGAAAGCCGTCGTGAATACTCTTGCCCGCGTCGTCCTCCATGTGGACGCGGGTGATGCCGATGCGTTTGGGCGCGCCATCCACCGGGATTTCGACCCAGCCATGCTCGGCGAGGGGCTCTTCGTATTGCGAGATCTGATAGCCTTTGGGCAGGTCGGGATAGAAGTAATTCTTGCGCGCGAAGCGGGATACGGGACGCACGCGGCAGTTCAGCGCCAGCGCCGCTTCAATCGCCAGCTCGACGGCCGCGCCGTTCAGCACCGGCAGTGCCCCCGGCAGGCCCAGGCACACCGGGCACACGTTGCTGTTGGGTTGCGCGCCGAAACTGGTGGGGCAGCCGCAGAAGATTTTGGTCGCGGTGGCGAGTTGGACGTGCACTTCCAGGCCGATCACCGGCTCGTATTTGGCGATCAGCTCGGGCCCCGCGAGATCCAGGAAGGCCGACGGCATGATCCTTTATTATAGGGGGAACGCTGCTTTGCCGCCTGATTCCTTCAACACACCGGCGCGCCCGCCCCCGACACCACCCGCCCGCACAAGAAGCAAAATTCCGCGCCCTTCACATCCAGCCGCTCCACGCCGTGGCTGGATGATGGTTTCTGTTAGGCCCCCGGCGTATACTGGTTGCAACGGCTATGCCACTATACATTCCCGACGAAGTCCTCGCCGCGGCTCACATTACCGAACTGGAATTGAAACGGGAACTAGCCTTGACGCTATTCCAGCAGGAACGCCTGACTCTTGGGCGCGCGAGCGACTTGGCCGGAATGAGCCAGCGGGATTTTCAGTGCTTGCTGGCAGATCGCCGCATACCCATGCACTACGGAGTCGAGGAGTTTAAGCAGGATTTGGAGACCCTTCGCCAAATGGGCCGCCTTTGATCGTCATTTCAGACACCTCACCGATCCTCAACCTGTCGCTTATTGGCCGGCTCGAACTCTTGGTTAGCCTCTACGAACAGGTGTTCATCCCCCCGGCCGTATACCGGGAGCTAACGCGTTCCGACGTGGCGCCTCCGCTCATTGAAGGCGCCTCGTGCGCCTGGCTCGTCGTGGAGCCCGCGCAAGACAGGTCGCGTGTGGCGCAGCTTCGCGAAGACCTCGATCCAGGCGAGGCGGAAGCCATCGCGTTGGCCCTGGAAAAACGGGCGGATCTAATCCTGCTCGATGAACGATTAGGGCGGCAAGTGGCTATGGCTCTCGGGCTCCGGGTCACCGGGCTACTCGGCGTCCTGGCCGAGGCCAAGCGGGCCCGCCTGATCGAGCGAGTCAACCAGTTATCGAGGATCTGCGGGAACGCGCTGCGTTCTGGATCAGCGCCGAACTTATCGCGCAGGTTCTCAGAGATCTCGACGAAGCGTGACGCGCGTCCATACCGGCGCCCGCACCCCTGTCGCCGATCCGGCCAGACCCTTTGCGCAACCGGCGTGCAAATGGTGCACTTCCACTTGCCGCATTTCTCGTCGCTTGCTTGAGATTTTCAGAAGCCTCGGACTATAATGCCTCCTTGGAGGATTGCCTCCTTGGACAACATCGATAGCTTCGAAACAACGAACGAGCCAGGGGCGCATAGGCAAGACTGGGAGCTTGCTTTCCGTGTGCTCGGTGAGCAGCTCGCCAGGCACGACGGTTGCGTCAGCGCAGTGGCGCTCCGGCGGGACCTGGAGAAGAACGGCGTGGCTAGTGTGCGTCCTTTAGTTGTCGATCTCCAATTCTTTAACGCCGAGTCCAGCCGTGAACGTGGAATCCCTGCGCCCACCTTCGGGTTTGGCTACTTGGGAAGAAGCTTCTACTCCACTGAAAAATTGGCTGAAGCGCAGCGAAGACAGGAGGAAGCAACCGACGAGAAGGCTGAAGATGCCAGTAGTGAGGCGTCCACCGCTCCGCCTGGGGAACCCTCGGTTACGCGGGCCAACCATCAAGAGGAAGCCCGCCTTGTTCAATACGTCAAAGAGGAGCTGGAAAAACTATACGCAAGCGACTTCGGTCCAGAAGACACGGATTTCGTCTTCGACGTCCATTCCGCCCGCAAGGGCAGCAGCTTCGAAAACGTCGATCTGATCGGTGTGCATTGGCGGTCACGCAACTTTTGCGACCTCATAACTGTGGAGGTGAAGCTCGACTTCACCGCTCATGCAATTCAGCAGGCGCTCAACTACACACGATTCTCACACCGTGCCTGGGTCGCTGCGCTCGTTGAGAGCGATTCGATGGCGGAGCTTCCGCGCCGTTATCCGGCGCTCTTCGACTACGCCATCTCGCGTGGACTAGGTGTGTTGGCCTGCCGCCGCCGCCAGGGGCGCCGTTACGAGGTCACTCCCGTCCAGTGGCCGCTTCGTAGTCATCCCGATCCGTTGCTGGAGGAGGAGTTTGTAGAACGATATCGTGAATACCTTGAGACAGCGGGCGCCATTGAGCCGGAGGCGAGAAGGCGCCCCCCGAGATTTCGCTAATCTGCTCTATTACGGTAACCGCGATCTGCGGCTCGACGCATGTGCTGGCAGTTCTTGGTCCTACGCCAGCACCGGCGCGCCAACCCCCGCCACCACCCGCCCGCACAAGAAACAAAACTCCGCGCCCTTCACATCCAGCCGCTCCACGCCGTGGCTGGACGTCATCACGCAGCGCCAATCGTCGCAATGTGTCAAGCCGAACGTGTGCCCCAGCTCGTGGACCGCTTCCTTCACCAGCCGCTCCCGCATCAGCCCCTCGCGCGGGGGCAGGCCGTAGAATTCCTCGCGCAGCCGGTGGAGCGATACCACCGCGCAACTGCCGGTCAATTGCGCCTCGCCGAACACAAACGTCAACACCGGAACGTACAGGTCCAGTGAAGTCACCGCCAGCAGCCGCGTGCCCGGTCGAGCCAGTGGCTGCATGGCTTGCAGAATAGCCGTCGAATAATACTGATCGCGGATAGGATCGCGCGCAAAGGCCGCGTCCACGCGCTCCGGCCGCACCTGGCACGCCATATGGAAGATAGGCGCCAGCTCGCCGGCCAGATCGGCCAGCAAGTCCGCCCCAACCTCGATGCCCACCAGTTGAATCACGTTACTTCAAGCCGTAGCGCCTCAGTTTGTTGTACAGCGTAGTGCGATCGATATCCAGAATGCGCGCCGCCCGGGAAAGGTTGTGGGCCGTCTCCCGCAGCACCCGCTCGATGTGCACGCGTTCCACGTCGTCGAGGGTGCGGCCCGAGGGCGCGCCGTCGGTCTGGAACTGGAACGAAAAGTCCGAGGGCTTGATCTCCGGGCCGCGGCAGACCACCAGCGCGCGCTCCACGGCATTCTCCAATTCGCGCACGTTGCCCGGCCATTCGTGATTCATCAGCACCTGCAGCGCTTCGGTGGACATCTGCGGCACAGGCCGGCTGGTCAGCATGCAAAACTTGTTCAGGAAGTGCGCCACCAGCAGCGGAATGTCTTCGCGGCGATCGCGCAGCGGCGGCAGCTCGATGCAGAAGATATGCAGCCGGTAATACAGGTCGGGGCGGAAAGTGCCCGCTTTCACCAGATCTTCCAGGTTCTTGTTGGTCGCCGCCACGCAGCGGAAATCCACCTTGACGGGTTGATTGCCGCCCACCCGCACGATCTCTTTCTCCTGCAGCACGCGCAGCAGATCGGTCTGGGTCTTCAGGCTGATGTCGCTGATCTCGTCCAGAAACACGGTGCCGCCGTCGGCCACTTCGAACTTGCCTTTCTTGCGGTATTGCGCGCCGGTAAACGCGCCTTTTTCATGCCCGAATAACTCGCTTTCGAGCAGCGTCTCGGTTAGTGCGCCGCAGTGAATGGTCACCATCGGCATGTACCGGCGCGGGCCGGCCGCATGAATCGCCCGCGCCACCACTTCCTTGCCCGTCCCGCTCTCCCCGGTGATCAGCACGGTGGCTTCGGTGGGCGCCACCATTTCGATCAGCTCGCACACTTTCTTCATGGACGGAGCTTTGCCGATAAGCTCCGTCGAAGGGGACACCTCTTGCAGGTTTTCGCGCAGGCGCGCGACTTCCCGCCGCGCCCGCCGGTGCTCCAAGGCGTTAGCCACCAGGTGCGACAGCTCATCGGGATCGATGGGCTTGGTGATGTAGTCGTAGGCGCCGTTCTTCAGCGCCTGCACCGCCGTTTCCACCGACGCGTAGCCGGTCATGATAATGACCGTCAGCTCCGGGTCGGCTTCCTTCAAGCGGGCTTGCAGCTCCATGCCGTCCATGCCTGGCATCTTGATGTCCAGCAGAGCCACATCGTACTCGTTCGCCGTGATGGATTCCAGCGCTTCGCGCGCGCTGGCTACAGGCTGGGTTTGATAGCCCTCGCTTGAGAACCACTTCCCGAGGGAATCGCGCACGACCGTCTCGTCGTCCACGATCAGGATCTTGCCTTTGGTTCTTGTTTGTACCGGTTCTTCCACTTCTGTCACCATTGTTTCCTCCGGTCTTCTAGTGTGTCGCCAGCACCGGTTTCGCCGTGACCGGCCTGACCGCCGGCAAAACCACCACAAACTCAGTACCCTTGCCCGGAGTGGACTCCACTGCGATATCGCCGCCGTGCTGTTCGACGATGCTGCGTGCCACTGCCAATCCCAGGCCCGTGCGCTGTTGATCCTCCTTCGTCGTGAAAAACGGATCGAAGATCTGCGGCAACACTTCGGGTGGGATGCCCGGCCCGTTGTCCCGCACCCGGATCCGCGCGACTCCGGCCGCGGAGTCCATCTCCGTGGCCACTTCCAACATTCCGCCGTGCCCCATCGCTTCGGTGGCATTCACCAGCAGCACCAGCACCACCTGCTGAATTTGTCCCGGATCGCACCAGACCGCCGGCAGATCGTCCCCCAAACGGCTCCGCAGCTCGATTCCCAGCAACTCGGCCTGGTGCCGCACCAGCACCAGCGCGCGTCCGATCAGCGTATTCAGATCGTTGGGCTCGCGGTGGCTGGGCGCCTTCCGCGCGAACGTCAGCAGATTACGCATGATGTCGCCGCAGCGCTTGCTCTCCCGCTCGATAATGCGCAGCTGCTCCACCATGTCCGCGCGCGATCCGGCAGGCCCTTTCTCCACTTCCTTGAGCGTCAGCCGGGCGTACGTGAGTATCCCGAACAAGGGGTTGTTCACTTCGTGCGCCACCGTGGCCGCCAATTTGCCGATGGACGCCATCTTCTCGCTCGCCAGCAGCGAGCGATGCGCCTGGTCGAGTTCCGCCGTCTTGCGCTTGACCCGCTCCTCGATCTCCGCGTGCACGCCCGCCACCTCGGCGGTCATTTTATTGAACGAAGCCGCCAGGTCGCTCAGTTCGTCCGCGGACCGTACCGGCAGGCGGTAATCCAGGTCGCCGTCCGCCACCCGGTGCGTGCCGGCCGTGAGCTCTTTGATGGGCCGGTAGACCACGCCCCAGATGAAGATCATGCTGACCATCCACATCATCGCCAGCGTGATCGCCATGAACAGGATCAGGTGCGCGCGGTGCTCCGCCGTCTGCGCGTCCACCACGGCCAGCGACAGGTTGGCATCGATCACGCCCAAAACCCGCTGCGCCGCGGGATGGCAGGCCGCACAGGCCGGCGCGTTTTCGATGGGCCGGATCATCCCCAGCAGGCGTTCCCCGTGGCCGGGGAATATGCGCGCGCGGTCCGGACGGTTCAACTTCACCAGGGGCGCGCTTTGGGCGTGGCATCCATAACACGCTTCGGCCCTCTTATCCACCACCCGGTTGACCTCCGCGGCCTCGGTCGAAAACGAAATACGTCCCTCGTTATTGAAGATGCGGATGCGGCGGATCCCCGGCTCGCTGCCCAGCTCCTGGATCACGTTGTAGAGCGCCTGCCGGTCGTTGCGCAACATCTCATAATGCGTGCTGCGCTGGATCACGTCGGTGATGCGCTCGGCCGATTGCAGCACCATCTCCTCGGAGCGGCGGCGCTGCTCGCGCAGGTTGAAATAGCCGAATAGAGCGAAAAGGGCCGCCGTGCTCGCGATCAAGGATACCGCGAGCTTGGCGGCCAATCCCAGACGGAACTGTTTTGGCGGCTGCATGCCTTATCCCACACCCGCAGGTACTTCCTCCTCGGCATACACCGGCGCGACCGGACGGCGCTCGTCGAAGATCGGGAAGTGTTGCGCCAGAAACCGGAAGAGGGCGAAGGCCAGAGCCACCATCGAGAGGGTCACCGACACTTCACTCCACTTGGGCACGTAGTGCACTCCGGAGCTGGCCTCCAAGCCGGTCACCGTGACGTTCAGGCGGTTGGCGATGAACCCCAGAATCACTATCAAGGCGCACCCGTACAGCCTGCCGGGCTGGCTCCGCACGCGGCGCTGGAACAGCAACAGCATGGGTATCAGCAGCAGGCCGGTCTCGAGCGCGAACAGCCACGTCTCGGTGCGATTCCGAAGCAACAGCGGGAGCGCGCCGCGGTCTTCCAGATCCAGGAAGCGCCCGCACAGATAGATCATGAGCACCACCGCCAGCGCCCGCCCGAGACCTTCCAGCACCGGCAGCTCCAGCTCCTTGCCCAGCGCCCTTTTGCCCTGCCAGGAGGCGATAATCACCATCGAGAGTCCCGCGCATATGGCCGAAACGAAGAAGAATACGGGCAGGAGAGGCGTGTACCAGAGGGGATAGAGCTTCTCGGGAAGGATCAGGAACAGGCTGCCCAGCGAAGACTGGTGCAAAGTGGATAGGATCACGCCGAAGATCACCACCGGCGCGGAAATGGCGCTCACGCCGCGCAACAGCTTCCGCCAGCCAAACCGCTCGCAGATGGCGGGCGCCAGTTCCAGGGCCAGCACGTTCAGGTAAAGGATCACGCACCACGCGACCTCGAACAGCACCGAATGTTCGCCCCACATCACCACCGGGTGCCAGATGCGGTACGGGCGTCCGATATCGACGATCAATGCCATGGCCATGAACGAATAGCCCAGGAACGCGGTCAGCAGCGCGATGCGCAGGATCGGTCGATAACGCTTCAGGTTGAAGACATGCACGGTAGCGGCTACCGTGAACCCGCCGGCCCCCAGGCCGATCCCCGCCACGACGTTGAAACCTTTCCACAATCCCCATGGAAAACTGTCGCTCAGATTGGTCGCGCCACCCAGTCCATAAATGAAGCGCATGGACAGGCCCGCCAGTCCGCTCAGCAGGATGGCCGCGAAGACCACGCGCCAGATCGAAACCTTGAAAAAAGCCCGGAAGAAGGCGATGCTGGACCTCATTGCCGGCTGCCCCCGCGGACGCTGCCTTCGGCGGCCGCCACCTCCTCGCGCCGATGCGTGATCCAGTAGATCCCGCCCATCACCACCCCCGCCATGGTGGCGACATCCGGCGTGCGCGACAGGACGCTCCAGGTCAGCCGCGGCAAAGGTGTGGTGGGCAGATTGGTGCGCAGCCCGATCTGCTCGAAGGGCACCGCGGAGAGGAATAACGTGGACGTGCCGCCCACTTCCTCGAGGCCGTAGATGCGCGGATAGTAGCTACCCGGTTTCTCCGCCAGGCGGCGGCGCGCCTCCCCCACCAGGGCATCGCGGTCGCCGCAGGTGGTGGCGCCCGTCGGGCAGGCTTCCGCGCAAGCCGTCTGCTTGCCGGCTTTCAAGCGCGCATAACACATGTCGCACTTGCGCACCCGCGGCAGCCGGCTGCTCCATTCGTAAACCGGCACCTGGAAGGGGCAGGCCAGCATGCAGTAGCGGCACCCGATGCACTTGTCCTCGTCGTAGATCACCGGTCCGAGAGCCGTTTTCTGAAAGGCGCCGACCAGGCAGACCGACGCGCAGGCCGGCTCCGCGCAGTGCATGCAGAGCCGCCGGCTGAAGTGCTCGCCAAACGTCTGAATGGCGGTGAGCTTATGCGCCGATAAGCGAGGCTCGGCCGCCACTTTGTCGTTATAAGGCAAGTGCCAATGGTCGGCGCAGGCGCTCTCGCAAGCCTTGCAGCCGATGCATAGTGTGCTGTCGTAAAGGATAGATTGCGGCATAATAGGATGCCTAACTCCTTTATAACGCAATTCCATCCTGAAAGTGTAGGGAATCTACGCAGTCAGGAAGAATTCGCCCGTCACCTTCCGCCAATTGGCATCGGGCAGGCTGGCCAGCAGATCTTCCGTGGGCAGGCCGCCATCGGCCGCTACCGCGCCCGCAAGCTGCGGTTGCAGCGAATAAAGACGCCCGACGGCTTCCCGCATCCAGCCTCTGACCAACCCCTTCGGCACGAGGTTGCGCGTGGTGCTCTCTTCGTCGGGAACGTGGATCAGCGCCAGCCAGCCTTTACCGTATGGATCTTTCCGCAACAACTCCGGATTCGCCGCCACTTCCGCATTGATTTCGATGACTTCGCCTTCCGTCGGCGACACCATTTCAGTCTTTTCGCCGTCGCGGGTTAGCGACCAGGCCTTCTGGCCCTGCCTCAGCCATTGGCCCGGCTTCGGCAAGTCCACGCGCTCCACATGTCCCGCCAGCGCGGCGGCAAAATCGTCGATGCCGATCCGCACCAGGTTGCGGCGTTCATGCATAGCCCAACTGTGGCCGGGGTGATACGACAACTCCTCGGGAACCAGAAACCCTTCTATATACGATTGATCCAGGAATCGCGGCGCAGTGTGGGCCGGCGCCACAGCGGCCTGCGGCACTTTCCGCCGATTGACCACCCAATCCAGCAGAATGAAGATCGAGAATGTTACCAGAACCAGAATGACTGTCATGACGTGCCTCCTTTTTCCAATGAAGTGTAGGGCACGTCTCTAGCCAATTTGTGTAGTTTTATGACCGATTATCTGTTGTGTTTGCAGACAGTTACCGGCGTGGCGAAACTCGACACCAGCCGCCGGTGTCGTGTTTCTCGGCACCCTGTCGTGGCAGAATCAGCCAACCCTATAAGCTTCAACAAGATTGGCCGGCGTCGGATTTATCGACGGCCTTGTAGGAAATGACAGCACCGCCCCTACTCCTCTCCGCGGTTTTGTGGGGCAGGCCCCCGGCCTGCGCGGGGCCCGTGGCCCCGCTCTTCGCCCGGGAAAACCAATACTATTCGAACTGTCTCTTGAATTCCCCGAACTGCCGCTTCAAATCCGCGACCTCCGCCTCTAAGCGATCCACGCTGGTTTGCAGGCGCGCCACCAGATCGTCGCGCGTCTCGCGCCCACCGGCGACCTGCGGTGCCGATGCCGCCATCGGCACCGCGGGGGGCTCGCCCGAAAGCAAGTGGGCGTACCGCACCTCTTTGTATCCCACCTGGCGCGGCAGCCTCGCCACCAGCGCTTCGGGCTGCCATTCCATCAGGCGGGTCAGGCAGGCGTCCACGGCCTCCAGATCGTCGAACTGATAGAGCCGATCGGTGCGCGAGCGCAATTCGCCCGCAGTCTGCGGTCCGCGCAGCATCAGCACGCATAGCACCGCAGCCTCCCGCCGGCCCAGGTTAATCACCTCCGACAGCCGGTGCGAATGCTTGGGCACCCGCATATCGTGGCCGCTGAGGCGCGCCGCCAGCCCCTTGGCCCGCAATCCGTCCAGCGCCGTTTCTACCGTGTCTTCGTCATACGCGACCACCGGTTCGCGATTGGACTTCTGGTTGCACGCGTTCACCAGCGCGTTCAGCGAGAGCGGGTAATACTCCGGCGTCGCCACCTCTTTTTCCATGAGCGCGCCCAGCACCCGCACTTCGACTTCGTCCAGTTCAAACCCCATGCGCCTAACCGTTGCTGGCGGTCTTCGCCTGCGCCAGCCCCAGCAGCCGGTTCTCGAAGGTGAAATCCGGCTCCGGAAAGCGGCCATTGCGATGGCGCAGGTACCACCGCCAGGTCTCCTTCAGCCCTTCCTCGAACGGCGCGGGACGCACCCCTAGAATACGCGCCACCTTGCCCATCTTTTCGGTGATCGGCGGCACATCGAAATAAAAGCCGAAGTAGGCAGGATCGCCCATCGGATTGCCGCCTGCGCGCAAGATGGCATCGCGTGGGATGCGCACCATGTGGGAAGGCTTGCCCGCCGCGGCGGCCAGCGCCTGCACCACTTCCGCCTGCGTCAATGGCCGGGAGTCTCCAATATTGAACGCTTCGCCTTCCGCGTTGGGCACTTCCATGGCGCGGATCATGGCGCGCACCAGGTCCTTCAGGTAAACGAACTGCATCAGGCGGTGGCCATCCCCCGGAATAATGATCGGGCGCGCCAGCCGCATGCGATCCCAAAAAAATGCTTCCCGATAAAACGGATTGCCCGGCCCATAAATGAATGGCGGACGGAAGGTGACCACCGGCAGCCCGTGCCGCTGATGCAGACGGAACAGCATCCGCTCCGTCGTCGCCTTATTGCGGACGTAAGCGTCCGGGTGGTTGTCCGGCGCCAGCGCATCGCCTTCATAATGATTCAGGCCATCGCCGTACGCCGCCACGCTGGACATGAAAATATAGCGCGACAGGCGGTCGCCGCACGCCCGCACGGTGGCTTGTACCTGCGCCGCGGTGGTGCCGCGCTCCCAATCGTAGACGTTGTCGTAGACCACATCGAAGCGCCGCTCGTCCAACGCCTGCTGGACCGATTCGGCGTCGTTGCGGTCCGCCACCAGGTTCTCCACGCGCCGCGCCAGGCCGTGCTCCGGCTTGCGGTGCATGACGGCGACATCATGCCCGGCATCGCACAACTCTTTCACAAGTTGCCGGCCGATGAACGAGGTACCGCCGATGACAAGAACCTTCATAAAGGGTGATGGGTCCTGGGTGATGGGTTATAGGTTCCCGGCACTTAGTCGTAGTATTCCAACCCCAGATGGGTGATCAAATCTTCGCCCCGCATCCAGCGCAGGGTGTTCTTCAGCTTCATCAATTGGATGAAGATATCGTGCTCGGGATACAGCTCCGGCGCATGCATCGGCGCCTTGAAATAGAACGACAGCCACTCCTGGATGCCGCGCATGCCGGCGCGCTGCGCCAGGTCGCTGAACAGCACCAGGTCGAGCACCAGCGGCGCCGCCAGGATCGAATCGCGGCACAGGAAGTCGATCTTGATCTGCATCGGATAGCCCAGCCATCCGAAGATATCGATGTTATCCCAGCCTTCCTTGGCGTCGCCCCGCGGCGGGTAATAGTTGATGCGCACTTTGTGATAGAAATTCTTGTACAGATCCGGATACAGGTCCGCTTGCAAAATCTGTTCCAGCGCTTCCAGCTTGGATTCTTCCTTGGATTTGAAGGAGCCCGGATCGTCCAGCACTTCGCCGTCGCGGTTCCCCAGGATGTTGGTCGAGAACCAGCCGCTCAAACCCAGCATCCGCGATTTCAGCCCCGGCGCGATCAGCGTCTTCATGAACGTCTGGCCGGTCTTGAAATCCTTGCCGCAGATGGGCACCTGGCGCTCCCGCGCCAACTGCAGCAGCGCCGGCGTATCCGTGGTCAGATGCGGCGCGCCGTTGGCATAGGGAATGCCCATCTTCAGCGCGGCATACGCATAGATCTGGCTGGGAGAAATTTCGGGATCGTTTTTCTGCAAGCCGCACTCGAAATCGGCCAGCGTCTGGTGGACGGCGGCGGGCTTGTGAAAGACCTCCGTGGAACCGCACC
Source organism: Bryobacterales bacterium (assembly GCA_963707465.1). GTDB lineage: Bacteria > Acidobacteriota > Terriglobia > Bryobacterales > Bryobacteraceae > Bog-159. The sequence continues at coordinate 916,408 of CAVPQK010000024.1, read as the reverse complement.
AGATCATCGCCAGGCGCGCCGCGCCGCTGGACTCGCGGAAGCTGCGCATATCGTCCATCAGCATCTCGGCATGATCCATCTTCGATGCCTTGGGCTTCTTGTTCGGCCCGTCGATGCGGCGCACGAACTCCTGGTCGAAAACCGCGGGCATCGGCCGGATGGCGGATAGCGGCTCGCGCAGTTTTTCGAGCAGCGGCATCTCCAGCACGCCGGCCTTCTCGGCGGCTTCGTAGCAGTTGTCCTCGTAGATATCCCAAGTGCCGAAAACCAAATCGTCCAGGCTGGCGAGTGGAACGAAGTCTTTGATGCGGGGGCTGCGGCCTTCCGTGCGCTTTCCCAGGCGGATGGTGGCCATCTGGGTGACCGACCCTATGGGTTTGGCCAAGTCGCGCTTGATGGCTTCCACACCGGCGATGAAAGTGGTGGTAACGGCGCCCATGCCGGCGATCAACACGCCGAGCTTTCCTTCCGCGGGCGCGATGATGACGTTCTCTTTGTCGGGCAAGTGCTTCACTCCTCTCAATTTAGGCGACCGTCGCGGGCGCCTGCCCGCACATCGGCGAATCTTGCCGGTACGGGGCGAAATGTTATAATACCAACTCGATGCGAGATCGTGCGACGGCAACTTTAACCACTGTTATTGTCGACGACGAACAACTGGCTTCCGACGAGCTGACTTACCTGCTGCGCGACTTCCCGGAAGTGGAGGTGGTGGCCACCGGCCGTAACGGGCTGGAAGCCGTGCAGTTGATTCGCAAAGCCGAGCCCGACCTGGTTTTCATGGATGTCCACATGCCGGGTCAGGACGGCCTGTCGGTGGTGCGCGACCTGCGCGATTCCGGCATGGAACTGCCGCATTTTATTTTTGTTACCGCCTACGATCAGTACGCCGTGGAGGCTTTTCGCCTGGAAGCCATGGACTACCTGCTCAAGCCGGTGGACAAGGCCCGCCTGGCGGAGACCATCGATCGCGCGCGGCGGTCGTTGCAGGAAAAAAAGACGCAGGATTTCCCTATTTCGTTGCGCTCTTCGCCCTCGCCGCACCGTACCAAGCTGCTGATCCGGAACGCCAACCGCAACTTCATCGTGGATGCCCAGGATGTCATCTATGCCACCATCGACAACGGCATGATCACGCTGGTGGCCGCCAACGTGGAAGGGCATTCCAACTATCGCACCATCGAAGATCTGCAAGCCAACCTGGACAAAGATACCTTCTGGCGGGTGCACCGCTCGTTTCTGGTGAATATTCACAAGATCAAGGAAGTGGTGCCCTGGTTCAAGTCGAGTTACCAACTCCGCATGGACGACAGGAAGCACACGGAAATTCCGGTCAGCCGGGTGCAGACCAAGCGCCTGCGCGAATTACTGAAGCTCTGACTGTCCTGTGGGGCAGGCCCTCGGCCTGCGGCGGCCTCTAAGGCCGCCCCGCGGCGGGATCAAGTCGGGTCACCAGCTCCGCATGGATGAAGCTTCCAGCGCCGGCTGGGCCCACCGTGCGGCCGCGGCCAGCGCCATGCTGCGCGATGCCGGTGCTATGTGCTCGGATAGCATGGCGCGCGCCGACTTAGCCGTCTCGCGCGCCGCCTGCAGCCGTCTCGAATACCCATAGGCATCGCTGAGCAGCGCGGTCACCAGCACGCTCGCCGATTGGTTCCCGCCCCCGCTCACGAACGACAGGGTGGCCTGCGCCGCGCTCACGGCTTCGTCGTATCGTTCCTGGCTGATGAGTAGCTGCAGGCGCGCCACCTGATAATCGAAATCCCTGGAAGTATCGTCGAAATCCGTGCGCGCCTCCAGATCCCTGGCGGCCAGATCCAATCTGCCTAGAACGCGATTCAGGTTGGCGTGCGCGATCCGCCACAACCGCGGAACCCCCGCGCTCAAATGAAACGCAGCAATGGCCCGATGCACCCGCTCCAGGATTGCGGCGCAACCCGCCAGATCGCCGCGCAGGAACAACGCGCGCGCTTCGAAGATTTGGGCGTAGGCTTCGGTCACCCGGTCGCCGCCGGCCGCGGCGTCTTGCGCGGCTTGTTTCGCCAGAATAATGGCTCTGTCGAGTTGCCCCTGCGACAATGCGAGTTCCACCATATCCTGGCGCAATCCAGCCGTTCCCTGCCCTGCTCGCCGCGCCGCCAGAAGGGCGTCGACAAAAGCGGCGTCAGAGCCGGCGAAGTCGCCCATCAGCATGAGCGCGTATCCCTCGCCGTCGAGCAATTCCGTAGTCTCTTTGACCGATCCCATCTTGCGCGCCAACGGTAGTGCGGCGCGGTACGCGGCCAGAGCTACGCCCGGACGCATCTCTCCGATCTCGGCATTGGCTTCGATGCGCAGCGCCCCGATCACGCACGAATCGTCTCCGATTTCAGCGCAGATCCGCCGGGCTTCATCGCGCGGGGCAATCGCATCCGCGCCGTGGCTGGTCGACATCAGCAGGCCGGCTTCGACCAGGCGTGCTCTGGCGTAAATCTCGCGCTGGCCCACTTGGCGGGCAGCGGCCCCAGCTCGCCGGGCCGCATTCAGCGCGCCCGGATAGTCGCTCGCGCCCGCGCGGCAATAGGCCTCCGTAAGCGCCAGTTGCGCGTCCGCGGACGGCTTGGCGCGCGCCGTGGCGCGGACGCAATCGGACATCCGGCCCGACGCCAGCAGCTCCCGCGCGAGGCCGCGTTGATAGGTCGCGCCGGTAGGATGCAGCCGGGCAAGCTCGCCCAACGCCGCCGCAGCCGCCGCGTGCTCTCCCGACGCCGAGCGGAAGACGGCTTCCACTTCAAGCTCGTCTGCATGGGCTAGCCCTCCGCCGGCCGCCTCGGCTTTGCGTGCTTCGTCGAGGGCCATGGCGTTGTAACCCAGAGCCAGCAAATCGGCCGCCAGGCCGGCGTGAATCATGGGGTCGGCCGGAGCGCCCGATGCGGCGCTCTCCAGCAGTGGGCGCGCTCCCACCCAATCGCCCGAGAGCAGCTTGTCCCGGCCGGCGCGATAGAGCGCCGCCGGATCGCCCGCCACGGCCGGAACCGCGGGTTTCCGCCGGACGGAGCCGTGCGAGCCCTCTAAAGCGACAACAAGGCAAACGGCAATCGCCGCGGGTGCCCAAACGGGCGCCATCCGGCGTGGAATGGGAGCCGGCCCGGCGCCCCCGGACTCGCGCTGCACGAAGGATGGAACATAGCTTCCCTTGGGTATTTCGATACGCATGGCTTCGGCCGCGCCTTCCGCGAGGTAATAGGCGTTCAGCTTCTCGCGCACCACCCGCGCCACCGAACGCACAATGGCGTCCCGCCTCGGATCGTAGCTTGCCGGACGGCCGAAGACTTCGCAGCCGATAGTCGCTTGTTTGATTCCGTCCGCGCGCCCGCCCAGCGCCTCGCCCACCACGAAGCCCAGAAAAGCCGACGCGCGCGGGTTCGCCTCGAAGGCCGGACTGGCTAGAATCCGCGCGAGATGCGCGCGAACCGGCTCGGAAGCGGGAAACATGGGTGTGGCCGTCTCATCAGTATATCGTGGCCGCAACTTTGAATTGAAGCCGCGTTCTGAACGGGATAACCGAGGTAGCTACCCCTCGATCCTTGAGTTCCGCGCGGAGTTGGGCTGTACTCGAACTAACGGAGGAGTTCGCGCATGAATGGCATGAGAACGGCGTTGGGCGCGGCTGTGCTGGCGTCGATACTGCTGCCCGGAAGGGCCGGCGCACAATACAACCTCACCACCCTTTTCCTTGACGGAGCCCAAATTCCCAACTCGTCCATCACCTGGGACGTCAACACCGGCAACGATCCCACCATGCCGTTGTCGATCCAGGGCGGCAACATCGCCTTCGTGCAATGCGGAAGTCCCTCCGGCGGTTGTGGGCCCGATTCTCCGGACGACGGCGTTTGGGTGGAGGATTTCTCAGCCAGTCCGCCGGCCTTTACCCACCTGGTGGCGCCAGGGGATACGGCCCCCGGAACCGGCGGCGTCACCTTCACCAACTTCGGCGGCTACGCCTTGCTGGCCGGCAACTGGGTGGTCTTTCTGGCTCCGGAAGGCGCGGCAAACGGCCTCTATTCGGTGAACATAACCAGCAAGACCATTGTGCGCCTGGCCAACCAGGCCACCAATCTGCCCGGCCTCGGAACCGCCGCCACATTCACCTACGGGAACAACACCTCGTACCTCCCGCAGTCCGACGGAAGCCTGGTGGTGTTCCAGGCAACCTCTCCTGAAGGCGCGGCGATATACAGCGTGGCGCCGAACGGGCAGAACCTGACTGAACTGGCTGGACCGAACCACCTGTCGGCACTCCGGGAAACTGCGGCGGCCCGATCGTCAATTACACGCAGCCGCGCGTGGTGGGGTCAAACATTGCTTTTCTCGGCTCTACCAACGGAGGGCTCTACTTCTTATTTCAAACGCCCCTCACAGGCATTCCGGCCGGGCCAACATGCACGCCCAACGGCTACATCGCATACGGTCCACTGGTGGCATATGATACGCCGCTGCCCGACCCAGGAGTGTTTTTGGTTTACTTTTCCCTCATCACGCTCGACAACCAAAACGCCTACTTCACCGCCAGTGGCCCCGGCGAAAATGCCGTATATGCGGTGCCCTTGAGCGGCACCCCGACGTTGTCCACGATTGTCGGTGCGACTCAACCGGTCCCCGGCATCCCGCCTCCGTACTCCGCCATCGGGGGATTGGCCGCGGAAACCGGCACGGTAATCTTTAATGTGGAAGGCTTCACCGCGCCAGGAGCGTCTGCCGGCGGAACATTCGCCTATAGCGGCGGCAGCATCGTGCGCATCGCCGGCACCGGAGATATTCTGAACGGAGCGCCAGGTAACTACTGGCTGCCGCCGGTCGCGCCCAGTTCCATCGCCGGCCACAAAGTGGCCACCTCGTTCGGAAACCCAGAGCAGACAGGCGTGTACCTGGCGAGTCCGTCCGCTTGCGCGACGGATGTAACTGGCGAGTTGCAGGTCAGCCAGACGCCGCCGCACCTCAATCCCACCACGGGCGATTACAACTCCAAGGTCACCATCAAGAACACTGGCGTGGAAGCCATTCCAGCTCCGGTGGCGGCCGTGTTCGATGGGCTGGTCAACGTCGTGACCGATTACGGCACCCAGCCGCCGCAACTGCTGAACACGGGCGCGGCCGCGACCACCTGCCTGTCGCCGTTGGGAGAAGCGTACCTGACCGTGAATGGGGGCAGCGCCTTGGCGGCCGGCGCCGAGACCAGCGTGGAACTGAATATCGCCAATCCGGCTGGCGCGCCGGTTTTCACCACGCGAGTCGTCTCCGGCAAGCCACGGTAAGGCGTACGCCTACCGCAGAAAGAACCCCGGCCCGACCGTCAGGTGATGGCTGATGGAGTCCGGGATAACCACGAAAAGCACGGTCCCGATCACGGCGTGCGCCAAGCCGAGGAAATAGATATTGCGGTACCGCATGAAGATCTTCGTGCTGTAGTAGCCCATCACGAATGTCACCGCCATCAGGAACCAGTTGGGAAGATGCGCTCCGGCGAATAGCGCGGCCGCCATCAACGGGACGCGCCGCGCGGAGGCCACCATCAGCAGCCGGTTCGCGATGTAACTGTTCAGCAGGTATTGCTGGAAGATCCCCCACGGACAGTAGGCCAGCAAGCACATGAAACCATATTCCACACTGATGGGGCGGATGGTTTCAAGCAGCGCGCCACAGGCGAGGAGCGACAGCGTCAGTAGCAATAGCGCCGGCGCCAGGCTCTCCGCGCATTCCTTGAAGTTCTCCCGCCGGAGTCCCAGGCCGGCGGTCCGTTCGCCGCGCAGAATGTGCGACAGTACGAAAAAGCCCAGGATGAATATCCAGGCTTTGGGCGTGGTGAAGCGCAGGCGCCAGATATACAGCATGATCAAACCGAAGGCGGCGGCGGCCTCGGCGGCGATCAGCTTTTGCCTGCGATTCACATGCGTCTCCGATCAAAAGAAAATGTGCTTGGTGGCGTCCACCAGCGCGTGGCTGGTCACCGACGAAAACACGCTGCCGGACTTCTGGAATGCTTGGCCGTAGGCCAGCCCGGCAATGGTGGCCAGGATCATGTACCGCCAGTTCGGCAGCGGCTGCGGTCCATTATCCAGGTGCGCGCAGCCGAAGAGGAACGCGGAAACCAGCAGCATGGCGGTCGAGAAGCCGTAGCGTTGCATTAGCCAGTTCTGGATCAGCGAACGGAACAGGATCTCTTCGGGCAGGGCCGTGCCCACGAAAATGAGGCCGAATGTCCGGCCCATGGCGCCGGCCGATGCATGCGCGGGCGCGTGGAACGGCGGGATGAAACCGAGCAGGCGTCCGGCCACGATCAGGATGGGCGCGCAAGCCAGGAATGCGGCGGCGCCATAAGCCAGATCGCGCAGCGATGGCAGATTGAATTTCATCCCGGGCAGTGCGCGAAAACCCAGGAAGATGGTGAGTCCCAGCAGGATGGCGATGCCATAGGCCACGCTGTGCAGGAAGCCTTGCGCCGCCCGCGGGATGAGATGTTGTCCCGCCGAAAACTCCAGTGGCAGCCAGAGCATCAGGATGATGCCAAAATCAATCCATGACGGCTTGCCAGCGGGACCCTGGAAGAACGCGGCCGCCACCGGTGCGCAGGTATACACCAGAACCAGCAGGACCAGCGGGACGCTAAACGCGTCGGCAGCCAAAGCCAGCCCGCTGAAGAGCAGTGTCAAGACGAAGGGCAGGGACAACAGAAACGCCGGGTGCGATGCGGACTTTCGGACGGCCGGCGAAAGAAAGCCCAGAATCGCGAGCAGCAGGAAGGCAAGTACAAACTCTGAATACGGAACCACGGATGGACACAGATTAACACAGATGTAACCAACTTCAGTGTGGCTCGTTTTATCTGCGTTTATCTGCGTTCATCTGCGGCCCATATCGGGTTTTTCCCGCTAGGCCGCATATCCATCCGTGGTTAGAGGCTGCTACTTCGTGTCCGCGACAATACCGCCGCCGCTGGGTTTCCGGTCGGCTTTGATCTTGCGCGTGTCGATGGTCTTTTGGAAGTACCCGTTGGCTTTGTCGATGTCCGCCTTATACGCGTCCGGCGAATCTTCCAGGTCCGCCTTCTGGCGATAGAGAAGATTCTCGTACGCCATCGCGTCGTCGTACTCCGGGTCGATCGCCAGGGATTTGTCGAGATCCTTGATACCCTCGTCGACAATGGGCCCGTTCTTCGCGGCGACCTCCGCGCGCACCTTCTTGTCTTTCAATGGCCCTGGGTCTTCCGGCTTCATGCCCATCTTAGCCCTGGCTTCCCCGTCGGTCACCAGCGCCTTGGTCCATGCAATCACGCCCAGCGTATAATAGGCTTCCTTGGACTTGGGGTTGAGGGCAATCAGCTTCAGGTTCCAGTCGTTCGCCTCGTCCAGCTTCTTCTCGCTGAACAACAGCGAGGCGATAGAAGCCACCGCCAGCTCGTTCTTCGGATCCCGCGCCAGCACCTCTTGAAACTGATCGTAGGCCGCCTTCGCCATCTGGTTGTTATCCGGAGAATCGGCGCCGGGAATATATTGCTGCATGTAAGCCGTCGCCAGATACAACCGGGCGGTGGCGAAGGAGGGATCGTATTCCACGGCTGTCTTGAAGTGCTCCACCGCCACGGGATACTGCGCGCTCTTGAAAGCCTGCACGCCCTTATTCAACTGGTCGCGCGCCTTCAACTTTTCGCAACTGGTGGCGAACACCGTCATCGCGGCGATCGCCAGCACCACAACGGCCTTCCGTTTCATTAGTTACCGGCCTCCATTTGCGGCGTCATCAGCCCGACCTTATCGATACCCGCGCCGTGTGCGATATCGATGGCCTTGGCCACATACTGGAACTCCAGATCGGGGTCGCCCTTCACGAACACCACGCGCTCGGCGCGGGTCTTGAAGATTTCTTCCAGCCGCGAACCCAGGTTTGCTTCCAGCGTGGGCTCCTGGTTGATCATTATGGATTTGTCCTTATTGATGACGATCACCACGGTGCGCGTGTCGGAAGCCGGCGGCGTTCCCGGAGGCGGCGGCTGCGGCACCAGGGCCTCCAGGCCCTTCGGCGTGAGCGGCGTGATCACCATGAAAATGATGATCAGGACCAAGAGCACGTCGATCATGGGCGTCATGTTGATAGTGGAGATGGCGCCCTTCGCTCCACCTAATGCCATTGCCATAAAAATAGCTCCTTATTCGTACCGGCCAATGAATCGTTGTCTACTGTCCGGACGGCGTAGCCGCGGCCGGCTTGGCCTTTTGCTGCATCTGCTCGGTCAGCAGTCCGAGTTGGTCCACGCCCGCTGCGCGCAGATTATTCACCACGTCCACGATCTTCTCGTACCGCGCGCGGGAGTCCGCCCGGATATAACACATCTTGTCCAACCGGCCCGATAATATGTCCTTGACTTTGCCGGGGATCTGGTCGGCGGGCATCTGCGTGGTGCCGAGATAAGTCTTGCCGTCGCGCGTCACCGCCACGATAATGGCGTCGCTCTTATCGGCGGCCTGCATCGAGACCGGATTCACGGTCTTCACCATGTCCACGCTGATGCCCTTCGACAGCATAGGCGTGATGACCATGAAGATGATGAGCAACACAAGCATCACGTCCACCATCGGAGTGACGTTGATGTCCGCCACTGGCGGCGGGGATTTCGACTTAATAATAACCGACATTGTATAGTCTCCAGTTCAGGTTAAGTCCGGGGTGTCGCGGAGAGTGTCGCGACACCCCTATTCAACTCGCCTTCAATAACCGTCAGGCATCGACCAGCCTGGGCCTGCCCTACCGTTTCGCGGCAGCCCGCTGCGACCGCTTCAGGAAGTAGTCGATCAGCTCGGAACTGGAATTGCCCATTTCCACGTCAAAGGCTTCGATCTTGCCCGTGAAGTAGTTGAACATCCAGACCGCCGGGATAGCCACGAAAAGTCCGATAGCCGTGGTCACCAGGGCTTCCGAAATACCGCCGGCCACTGCGCCCAGACCAGTGGACTTCTCCGTCGAAATCCCCTTGAACGCGTTGATGATACCCACCACCGTTCCGAACAGTCCCACGAACGGGGCCGTCGAACCGATAGTCGCCAGGCCGCTGATGCCGCGCTTCAGTTCCGCGTGCACGATAGCTTCGGCGCGCTCGAGCGCCCGCTGGGAGGCCTCGATATCGTCGCCCGAAATCTCGGAACTCATCTGGTGTGCCTGAAACTCCTGCAGTCCAGCCACAACCACTTTGGCGAGGTGGCTCTTCTTGTAGCGGTCCGCGATTTTGATCGCTTCGTCCAACTTCCCTTCCTTCAAGGCACCCGCTACGGCCGGCGCAAAAGCGCGCGATTGTTTCCGCGCGGCGCTATAGGCCAGCAACCGGTCGATCATGACGCCGATTGACCAGGCCGACATGATGAACAGAAGGATCACCACCATTTTGGCGGGAACGCCCATCTGTGCCCACAGTGAGCGCGGGTCCCATCCGATGGGGCTCGCTTCCTGGAGCAATAAAAACGCCCAAACCTGCGTTTGCAAAAGCATTGTCCTGTTCTCCTGCGAGTTGAATTAGTTTAACGCTACTACTGGCTCAACGTAAAATTCACGTCGATCTGAGTTACCACTTCCACCGCCTCCCCGTTAAGGAGAGTCGGCTGATAGACCCACTGTTTCACCGCTTCCATCGCGGCCGGCACCAGCAGAGGATGACCGCTGGCAACTGTCAGATTCTGAATAGTACCATCTTTGCCGATGATCGCGTTCAACATCACGTGCCCGGAAATACGAGCCTGCTTCGCCAGCGGCGGATAGATCGGCTTGGGTTGGCGAATCAGCTTGGCCGCCTGCACGTTGCCGCCAACTCGGATGCGCGAAGGAGTCACCGGCTTTTCCACCTTCACCGGAGGAGGAGGCGGCGGCGGTGCCGCCGTGGGGACCGATCCGATGATTCCGCCAATGACGCCGCCGGCCGCGCCGCCCGGAACGCCGCCCGGGACGCCGCCGACCACGCCACCCGAAGACGGCGGAGGCAGCTCTTCTTCCTTAATCATCGCGATGTCCTTGGGGATCGCCTTAGGTGCCATCAAGCGGCCGGCATCGAATTGCCGCGGAATCACTTTGACGATTCTGGGGGCCGCGGCCGGCGGAGGAGGCGGAGGAGGAGGCGGCGGCGGAGCCACCAGGAAGCTGGTCAACTGGCTCTTCGGAAGAGCGTCGAAGTAGATCATCGGGATCAGGATAGCAACCCCGATCACCACGATCTGGGCCACGAAAGATACCAGCACGGTCCAGGTCTTGCGCGACCCCTTCCCGGTATCCACGAATGTCTGCTCAAACATAAGGTCCTCCTCGTATTTGCTATTTCAAGGCTTTGCTCGAACTCTTTCTCGCCGGTTGCGGCTTGGCAGCCGTCACCGGGGTGGCCACTGGGCCTGACCCTAACCTCTTCCGGTCGTCCGCCCAATTGTGCCAGAACAGCACGATCGGGCTGGCCACGAAAACGGAGGAGTACGTACCGATAATAATACCTACCACCAATGCAAAGGAAAAGCCATGCAGCACCGGCCCGCCGAACAGGAACAGCGCGACGACCGTCAGGAATGTCAGGCCCGACGTCATAACCGTCCGGCTCAAGGTCTGGTTGACGCTCTTGTTGATCAGCGATTCCAGCGGCTCTCGGCGCAGCAGTTTTATATTTTCGCGGATGCGGTCGAAGATGACGATCGTATCGTTCATGGAATACCCGACCAGCGTTAACAAAGCCGCGATCACCGTCAGGGTGATCTCCTTATTGAATAGGGAGAACAGCCCGATCGTGATGATCGTATCGTGGAAGCACGCCACCACCGCCGCCACGCCGTAAATCCACTCGAAGCGAAACGCTATATATACCAACATTCCACCCAGCGCGTAAAGGGTGGCCAGAACCGCTTTCGTGCGCAGCTCTCCGCCCACCTTCGGACCAACCATCTCCACCTGCAGGATCGAAAACGGCGCCAGGGTACATTGCTGTTTGAGAACGCTAATAATAGCAGAGTTTACGCCGGGCACAACCGCCAATTGATCGAAGTTCGAGATCAAGCCGGAACGCGGCGGCGTGTCGCGAAAAGTGCGCAGATCCGTGGCCAGCTTCTGGAGCTGCTCGTCGGAGAGCTGCACGCCCGCCTGCTGCAGCGGCACGGTGAGACGGTCCGCGATTTCTTTCGCGCCCGCATTGTTGAAGTCCAGCTTGCCGCTCTGCGGATCGCCGAAAGTGGCCTCTAGCGTATCCTGCATCGCTTTGCTGGCCGCCGCCATCTGCTGTTCGCCCATGCGCTCGGTGCCGATCACGATCGAGTTCAGATTGGCGACGTCGGTAAACGGCTGCACCGTGACTTCACCGTTGATCTTCTTGGAAAGGGCCTGCCGGATCTTGTCCTCAGGCGGCGTGCCGTTCCACTTGACGGTCATCTGCGTGCCTTCCTTGAAGTCGATGCCGTAGCGCAGGCCACCGTGGGCGATAATGCTGCCGATCCCGGCCACCGAGAGCACCAGCGAGGCGCCAATGAAAGGCCACTTGTAGTGGAGAAAGTCGAAATTCGTGTTCTTAAAGATTTGCATCGGAATTACGCCATACCGGTGCTTTACATGACTTGGACACCGGCTTTTTCAATTTTGTTCCCAGGGCCGCTTCTGCGGCCGGGTGCTGGGTGGTAGGTGCTGGGTCCTGGCCTACGCCCCGCAGACGATCCGCGCGGTTTGCCAGCACCCAGCACCCAGAACCGAGCCCCTGCTTCATATGCTCAGCTCCGCCGGTTGCCGGCGGCCGGACAACTCGTAGTCGAAGATCACCTTCGACACAAACACCGCGGTGAATACATTCGCGATCAGGCCGATCGTCAAAGTCACCGCAAAACCCCGCACCGGCCCCTCTCCGAAAATGAACAGGAAGGCGCACGAAACCACGGTGGTGACGTGCGTATCGACGATGGTCCACCAGGCTTTCGAAAAACCCGCATCCACGGCCGACACGATGGCCTTTCCCGCCCGCAACTCTTCGCGGATACGCTCGAAGATCAGGACGTTGCTGTCGACCGCCATACCGATGGTCAGGATGACGCCGGCAATTCCGGGCAACGTCAGCACGGCCTTGAAATACGACAGCGCCGCCATCAGGATCACGGTGTTCAGAAAAAGCGCCAGCACCGCGTTCACGCCGCTGCGCCTGTAATACACCAGCATGACGATGATCACCGCCGCCAGTCCGGCCAGTCCGGCCACGATGCCCGCATGAATGGAGTCGGCGCCCAGCGAGGGCCCCACCGTCTTCCTGTATTGGATCTGGATGGTGGCCGGCAGCGCGCCCGCGCGCAATACCAGCGCCAGGTCGGAAGCCTCCTGCTCGCTGCCGATATTCTCGATCTGGCCGCTGTCTTCGATACGCCCTTTGATGACCGCCACGCTGCGGATGGCGTTGTCCATCACCACCGCCAGCCGGTTTCCGATATTCGCCTCCGTATACTTGCCGAAGCGCTTGCCGGCGTCCGGGCTCAAGGAAAACTGCGCTTCCCACTTGCGGAACTCATCCTGCCCCGCGCGCGCGTTGCGCACGTCGGTGCCCCGGATCACGGGCGTCTTGGCCAGCAGGTACCAGCTCGCGCCGCGATCGCCCTGCGCCGGTTCCATCACCAGCTTGGTCCCCAGCGGCAGGATGCCGCCCTTCTGCGCCAGCGCCGCGTCGCGGCTTTGAAACGGGCCTTCCTTTACATCCGTGATCTCCAGTTGCGCGGTGGTCTGCAGGATTTCCTCCACGCGCGCCGGATCGTCCACGCCCGGAAGCTCCACCAGAATTTCGAAGTCGGTGCCCGCCTGCCCGTACTGCTGCACTGTGGGCTCCGTCAGACCCAGTTGGTTGATCCGGTTGCTGATGGTTTGCAGCGAGCGGTCCACCGTGTCGCGCTCCAGCGTGACCATTTCGGACGGCCGCATCGTCAAGCGGTAATCGGTCGCGTTGAGCGGCGTCAAAACCCACTGGTTAAAGTGCTCCGCAATCATGTTCCGGAAAGCGGTGGTCTTGGTCGCCGCAACGCCCTTCACGTCGATTTCGATGTCCTTGGCGTCCGCCACCGTGGCCGGATCGTTGCGGTCGATCGAAGTGTAATCCACGCCCTGCTTCTTCAACTCGTCTTTCATCCGCTCGATGGCCCCGTCGGCCTCCGTCTTCACGGCGTCCTGCACGTGCACTTGCAACACCAGGTGGCTGCCGCCCTTCAGGTCCAGCCCCAGCCGGATATTGTTCTTTACATTCTCGATCAACCCTGCGCCCGACTTTGGAAAGCCGATGATGCCGAATACGCATACCAGGATCGTCACTACGATAACTACGGTCCTGCCAGTCACATTTTTTCGCATGAAGATTCTTGCCTTGCTATGGTATTGTCCCGCTGTTTATTTCTTGCCTTCGCCCACCAGGTTCGACACCGCGCTGCGGGCCACCTGCAGCTTGATGTTATCGGGTTTCACCCGCAACACCAGCGTGTCGTCATCGCCAATCGAAATGATCGTCCCGACTATGCCGCCGCTGGTAAGCACGGTGTTCCCGTTCTGCAGCGACGTCAACATCTTCTGCTGGTTCTTTTTCTGCCGCTGCATGGGTAGGAACAGGAGAAAGTAGAAGATTCCGAAGATGAGAAGAATGGGAAGGAAGCTCAGCAGGGAACTGCCTGAGGGCGTCGATTGGAGAATCAGATTTAGGAACACGTTGGCAAACTACTCGATTTCAACCGGCGCGGAGCGCGCGGTTCGCAAATAATATTCAGGATGTCCACCCGATAGTATAGCGTGTCTGATCTCACGCGTGATGTCAAGGCGGCAGCGAGGTCCACTGGCGGGAATCGGATATACAATAGCCCCATGACGAGGTTCCATCAATGATTGAGGATCTCCTTCAGCCCAGGCACCTCATAATCGTGATCGTCTTAATCGGGATGGTGATCGTACCCGCGATCTTCTACCTCCTTACGCTGCAGAAGGCACTGGAACGCTGCTCCGCCGAATCGAGGACGGCTTCCCCGGGTTCGGTGTGGCTAATGCTCATCCCGCTGTTCAACCTGATTTGGAACTTTATCCTGGTCGGCGAGATTTCGCGCTCGCTTCGCAATGAGTTCAATCGCAGGGGCACGCCAGGCATCGAGGCCCATCCGGGCAAAAACATTGGCCTGGCGATGTGTATTCTCGCCCCCTGCGGAATCATCCCAGGAATCGCCTTCTTCGCGAGCATCGCCGGCTTCATCTGCTGGATCATCTACTGGGTGAAGATCAGCGGCTACTCGCGGCTGCTAATGGCCCCGTTCGTAGAAAGCGCGGCCGCATGAGGCGAAACTACCCGATTTCAACCGGCGCGGATCGCGCGTTTCGCAAATATTCGGGATAGCCACCCGATAGAATCGCCTGCCTGATCTCACGCATGATGTCCAGGTAGCGCTTGACATTGTGCAGCGTAGCCAGTGCCGCGTACAGAATCTCTCCAGCCTGAAAAAGATGCCGGAGATAGGCTCGGGAGAAACTGGCACAGGTATAGCACCCGCACCCCGGATCGAGCGGCCGGGCATCGTCCTTGTAGCGCGCCTGCTTGATGCGCACGGTCCCCTGCGAAGTGAACAGGCAGCCGTTGCGCGCATTCCGGGAAGGCAGCACGCAATCCATCATGTCCACCCCGCGCGCCACGTATTCGGGCAGTTCTTCCGGCATGCCCACGCCCATGGCGTAGCGCGGCCGGGCGCGCGGCAGCAGGCCCTCCGCGATCTCCACCATTTCCAGGCTCAAGGGACGCGGCTCGCCCACCGATAGCCCGCCGATGGCGTACCCGTCCGCCCCGAGTTCCACCAATTGGCTGGCGCACTCGCGCCGCAGGTCCGCGTACATGGAGCCTTGCACGATGGGAAACAGCGCGTGGCGCGTGGGCAGCTCGGCGCGGCGCTTCTCAAAATACGCGTAGGCAGTGCGCGCCCAGCCGACCGTGCGCTGCATGGCCGTGCGCGCGTATTCGTGGCTGACGGGATAATCGGGGCACTCGTCCAGAACCATCAGGATGTCGCTGCCAAACGCCAGTTGCGTTTCCACGGTGGATTCGGGCGTGAACGTGTGCGTGTCGCCGTTCAGGTGAGATTGAAAGACCACCCCCTCGGCGGTGATCTTGCGCAGCCCGCTGAGGCTGAACACCTGGAATCCGCCGGAATCGGTCAGGATGGCGCGCGGCCACGACATGAAACGGTGCAGCCCGCCCATCGCGCGGATGAGATCCGGGCCGGGCCGCAGATACAAATGATACGTGTTCGCCAGCAGGATGCGGACGTCCAGGTCGCCGGCCAGCTCGCGCGGCGCCAGGCCCTTCACCGTCGCTTGCGTCCCGACCGGCATGAACACGGGAGTTTCGACGACGCCGTGGGGAGTATGCAGTAAGCCGGCCCGCGCGCGGGTGACCGGGCACTCGGCCTGGATTTCGAAAGGGAACGTGAATTCAGTCTACACGATTCCCGGCGCCTGCCTCGTGGCACGCGACATAAATTGTGGGGCAGGCCCTCGGCCTGCGGCGGCCTCTCAGGCCGCTTTCTGGCCGTGTACTCGCCCATACAGAGGCACCCCGATTGCTCCCTCATGCTTGGAGGTTTGAAACAAAAAGTCATGAAAGCCACAGCATTCATCTTTGTGGCCCTGGCGGCATTCGCGCAGGCGCCCAACCCAACCCAGCAGCAGGCGCTGAGCCCGGCCGACACCGGCCAGCCTATGCCCATATTCCGCGTCACCGTCGTTGCCCGCTCGGTTAGTGCGATCAATTACCATCACCGCAGCGGAACCACCCATATCGATTTTCGCGGCACCGAATTGATGCCGCCGGCGCGCGGAGAAGCCCGGGTCGACAGCCAGATGGGCTCCACGAAGATCGACGTCCATGTGGACCACCTCACACCCGCCAACCAATTCGGCCCCGAGTACCTCACCTATGTCCTGTGGGCCATCACGCCGGAAGGCCGCGCCCAGAATCTGGGTGAGCTCGCGTTGAGCGGCGATCACAGCAGCCTGCTGGCCGCCAGCTCCTTGCAGGTGTTTGGTCTGATTGTGACTGCCGAACCCTACTTCGCCGTCACCCAGCCAAGCGACGTCGTGGTGATGGAGAATTTCGTGCGCGACGATACCACCGGCACCATCGAGCGGGTGGAAGCCAAGTACGAATTGCTGAAGCGCGGTCAGTACGTGCTGAACCGCGCGGCATATCAGCCAGTGCGGATCAACCCGAAGGGTCCGCTGCAACTGGCCGAGGCCGAGAACGCGGTCGAACTCGCGCGCCTCGCGGGCGCGGATCGATATGCCCCCGACACGTTTCAGAAGGCCGTGATCGCCCTGCAAAATGCCGAGGGCTTCATGAGCAGTCACGGCGGCAAGCCGGTCGAGACGAATGCGCGCGAAGCGGCGCAGATGGCGGAAGATGCGCGCCTCATTACCTACAAGAGGATGGAGGAAGAGCAGCAGGAGCATCAGCGCGCGGTCACCGCGCAGGCGCAGGCTGACGCACAGGCGGCCCAGGCACAGCAAGCCGCCGCCGAACAAGCGCAACGCGATGCCCAGGCCCAGGCCGCGCAAGCCGCGCAGGCTGCCGCCCAGGCCGCGCAGGATAAAGCGGCTGCCGACGCCGCCCGCGCCGCCGCTCTCGAACAGCAGCAACAAGCCCAGGCCGACGCCGACCGCGCCCGCCAGGCTGCCGCCCAAGCCGACGCCCAGCGCCAGCAGGCGGAGAGTGAAAGGGCCCAACTGCGCGAACGGTTGAGGCAGCAGTTGAACGCCGTCCTGGAAACCCGGGAGACGGCCCGCGGCCTGATCGTGAATATCAACGACGTGCTGTTCGATTTCAACCAGTACACGCTGAAACCCGGCGCGCGGGAGAAGATCGCCAAGCTGTCGGGCATTCTGCTCGCTTATCCCGGCCTGAAGCTCCAACTGGAAGGCCACACCGATAGCGTCGGCGGCGACGATTACAACCTGCGGCTGTCGCAGAACCGTGCCGACGCCGTGCGCGACTTCCTGGCGGAACAGGGAGTGCCCGTCGCCAGCATCAGCGCCATCGGTTTGGGCAAATCCGATCCGGTGGCGTCCAACGACACAGCCGCCGGACGGCAGCAGAATCGCCGCGTGGAACTGGTGGTGTCCGGTGATGCCATCGGCGCGCTGGGAGGCAATGCCAGCGGTCAGTAAGTGGGCCAGGCTCTCAGCCTGCGGCGGCGTCTCACGCCGCCTTGTTCCAAAGATAAGGACAGGCCGGCTCCGGCCTGTCCTTCCCTTTTATGCTATCCTCTACGGCATGTCGAGATTACTGCTGATCATCCTCCTGGCCGGCCTCGCGTGCGCGCCACTCCTGGCCCACGATATCTCCGGCAACTGGGAATTCACCGTGGACACCGCCGCCGGAAGCGGCAGCCCCTCCTTCGTCTTCAAGCAGGATGGCGAGAAACTCACCGGCTCGTACAGCGGCCTGTTGGGCAAAGCCGATGTGACCGGAACCGTGAAAGGCGACCAGATCGATTTCAAATTCGATTTCAACTACTCCGGGCAAAGCGGCGTGGCGCACTACACCGGCACCATCGAGAGCGACAAAAAGATGAAGGGGAAAGTCGAGATTGGCGACTTGGGCGAGGGCACCTGGACCGGCGCCAAACAGTAGCGACCGGCGCCTATAACAGCCGGAAATTCACTTCGATCGAGACGTACACCGGGACCGGTTTGCCATCCTTATAGCCGGGGCGGAACTTCCACTTTTCCACGGCCTCGATGGCTTTCTCATCCAACCCGAGTCCCAGGCTGCGAATCACTTTCAGGTCGCGCGTCCGGCCCGAGGGATCCACTACCCCGTTCAGCACCACGGTGCCCTGATACTTCGCTTTGCGCGCTTCTTCGGAGTACTCCGGTTCGGGCCCGTACAGCTTAACGGGGTTCGAAACGCCGCCGCCTACATGGAATGCGCCGCCGCCAAAACCACCGCCTTCGCCTGGACCAAATCCGGCGCCCTTGCCCGAGCCGACCCCACCGCCGGAGCCCGACCCGATGCCACCGCCGGAGCCTGGGCCATTCGAAGGCGGCCCGATCTTGGCCAGCGGATCCCCATATTGGGGCATGTTCACATTCGGTATGTTTACATCCGGCGGAGCAATAATGCTGGGGTCCATCATCAGCTTGGCCTGCACCGGGTCCACCCTGGGGGGCGTAAACTGGCGCGGTGAAATCTTAGGCAGCCTGCCTTTGGAAGCCGGCAGCGGATCGCGCGCCCCGCCGCCACCGCCCCCGCCGGATGCCTTCTGCGGCCCGGGTTTCGGCTTATACGCATCCAAATCGACCGGAGCAATCAGAGCCGTAACCGATTTGGCCGCTTGCTGGACAGCTTTACTCGATGCCAAGGTGAACAGCAGGACGATGACGGTCACATGGATCGCCAGCGAGTAGACCCCGGACTCCTTCTTCTGTCCGTACTGGCCCCAGATATCCTTCACCGCGACAGGTTTGGAGGTAACCTCCAGCGGCGGGAGGGGCGTGGGTTTAATGATTTCCCGAACGCTCTCGATTAACGACTTAAACCAAGGCGTTTCTACATCCGGCGCGAGGAGATGGTCCAGATGCTCGCTTGGATCGTACTGCCGCCCGTTATGGTCTTCCGGTGACGGGGTGTTCTCCATTTTCTCAGACATCGTGTCCCCAGGCGCCTCCGCATAGGCGTAGAGGGCTGCTCACAGCCTTCGACGCAACTCCCGACTTTTTCGTTACAGCTCTTCAAGCCGTAACGGATCTATCAAAACAGAAACGGAAGTCGGCACTTCGAATTCTACCATATCCTCCCAACTTCGGAGTCGAGAGTCTCACTGGCCGACTACTCAATCTTGTTCGCCGGGCCCATCCCCGGCTTCTTCTTCGCCCGGGTTCCCAGTGCCAGCCCGATCGCCGGCTGCCGGTCGCCGCTGGTCCAGGCCTTTTGAATCTCCTGCTCGTTCATGCCCGCCAGCCGCCCGACCAATAGGAACGCCGGCAGCGCGTATCGCAGATTCCTCCACTGCGCCATCTCCACCACCGAATCGAGCGCGCGGTCGCGGATCTGATCGAGCGCGGCGGCGGCATCCTGGTCGGTGAGCGTAACCAGCGCGTCGGCGGCCCGGGTCCGGTCGCTCAGCACAATCGAATTGAGCATTTCGACGAACCAGGTGGCCGGCACCCGCAGTCCCGCTTGCGGCTGCAGACGCGCCAGCACGGCGAAAGCGTTGAGCGACCGCAGCGCGTTCGCCCGCACCGCCTCGTCCGGATCTTGCAACGCGTATACCAGATCGTTCAGCACGTCCTTCTTAGTCGGCGCATACCCAATCACGATGGCGGCGATGGCGCGCTGCTCGGCATCGTCGGAATCGCGCAGCACATCGCGCAGCAGCGGCACGTGCAGCGTGGCAAAATCAGCGAACCCGAATTGGAATTCCCGCGCATCCGGATCGGCCATCAACGAGTGGCCGTTCGTCAGGTCTTCGGCAGTGCTGCCGCGGTGCCCCGCGTCCCGCACGGCGTTCAGAAACTTGTGATAGTTGCCCGTCACGTCGTCGGGCAATACCGCGGCGCCCGCCGGCGCGCTGCGAAACGCCAGGTGCGGCGCGCCCTTTTCCTCGATGCCGATGAACAGGGTGGTCTTGCCCTGATCGCAGCACACGGCCTCCAGATGCGCCAGCACCACGCCCGGAATCTGCTCCAGATCGTCCTCCAGGCCGCCCTTGGAGGGCGGAAGCGGATCGCCCGGCTTCAGCCGCAGCGCGTGCAGCAGCTTCTGTTCCGGCAGCTTATGCAAGCCGTAGAATTCGATGTCGTCGACGTGCGGCGCCTGGGCCGAGAGCAGGGCGGCAGCGGCTAGGGATAGGCAGAGGAACTTCACAGACCTATTGTGACGTAACGGCAATCATCGGTGGGTACGGTCCTTGTATACCCTTCCATGCTTCATGACGAACACCACTCGCCGGACCGCGGTGATGTCGTCGAGCGGGTTGCCGTCCACGGCTATCAGATCCGCCTCCTTCCCCTCCGCCACCGATCCGATCCGGTCCGCCATTCCCAACGACTCCGCGGCCAGCGACGTTCCGCTCAGCAAGGCATCCATGGGGCTATCGCCGCCGTCCCGCACGCGGTAGATGAATTCTTCGGCGTTCCGTCCATGCGCGCCGGCCACCGCATCGGTGCCCAGCACCACTTTCACATGCGCCTTCCGCGCGCGGCGCAGCACATCGGCCACCAGCGGCAGCGCTTTCTCCATGTAGGCGAACCCCTGCTCGTTGTAATTGCCGATGCCCAGAAATTTCGCTTTGTTGTCCAGGTAGTTGTGCAGCACCAGGAAATTCGGATCGAAGTACACGCCCCGCGCCGCCATCAACTCCAAAGTGGCATCGTCCAGGAACGTGCCATGCTCGATCGAGGTGCAACCGGCCAAGATGGCCGCCCGCGCCCCTTCCGAAGCGTGCGCGTGAACCAACGTGCGCAGCCCCACCTTGCGCGCCTCGCCGCACGTGGCCTCGATCTGAGCGGCGGTCATGGTCATCTTGCCGCCGTCCCGGATGCTGGCCGTGGCGAACAGCTTGAAGAGGTCCGCGCCGTCCGCCTTCAGCTTATCCACTAACGCCCGGATCTGCTCCGGATCGCCGCTCTTCTCCGTGATCTGCGCCAGTGAGGTGAGCAGGCGCGGCCCCGGCAGCCTGTCGCGCGCGATCAGATCGCGGAGGTCGCCGTCCAGCCGCGCCCCGACACTCTGCAGCGTGGTGAAGCCGCCCATCAACGTGGCATACAGATTGGCCTCCGCATACAGCGCGGCCTCTTGCGGCGTCGATTTGGCTTCCGGACCGTCCAGTTCCAAACGGTCGTCCTTGTTGAAGAACCAAGTGGGGTGGACGTGCGTGTCGATCCAGCCCGGCATGACGGTGAGACCGCTGAGGTCGATCGCCGGTTTGTCCCGGACGGGACCGATGCGCGCGATGCGCCCATTTTCAATGGTGATCTGGCGGTTCCGGAGCACGCGTCCGCTGCCGTCGAACAGTGTGGTGGTCCGGATGACGATGGGCTGCGCGATGCCAACCCGGACTGCGGCAGCCAGCAGCAGCAGGCCCAAGTAGCTCTCGCGCATGTTTCCTATGGGGCTGTGAAACGGGCCGACACCATGGCTCCCGGATCGGTCTCGATCGCCAGAATCTGCTTGCCTTGATCGACCAGAATGCCGCGCAGTTTCACAGCCGTTGCATTTCCCGCGAACGGCAGCACCACTTCTTCCTCAACAGTGCAGTCGGACTCCACGCCGATCGAAATATCCGTTGTATAAGGAGGCTTGCCCTCGACAGTCAAGTGAAACTGGTGATTGGCGTCCTGCTCCACCACGCCTTCGGCCGACACCGTTTGCGCGGCGCCGCCATCCGTCATGGAGCTGATCGTCCCCGACACCGTGAACGCGTATTTCTGCCGCAGATCCGCCGCCTTGCATCCGTCCGCCGCGGAACGCACTATCAGACCGTCCCGCATACCGCCCGGATCGCTCTGCCGGAAGCGCAGCCGCCCGCCACCCGGCGCCGCCACGCCGCGAAAATGCTGGAAGCCGCCAGAGTCGTCCTGCAGGCTCCAGGTCACCGTGCAGTCCGCGTGCGATTCGTACGTGCCGGTCACCGGATTGCCCAGCAGCAAGCCGGCGAACTTGACCGACGATGTGCCGCTCACGCCGCCGTTGGCGTCGAAAGTCAGGCGGCCCAGGCTCACCGCGGGCTGGGACGCGCCGGAAATGGCGGTCTCACCGGCGATCTGAAATCCGTAGGTCCCCTGCACATCGCGGGGATTGCATACGTCCGCGGCGTAGGCCGAAAGCGCCAGCCCACAGATCGACATCAGCCGTAAACAGCACCGCATATTCTGTATCCATTATCTATGTATTCTCCAGTGGGTGGTAGAGTAATATGAACAACCGCCATGGCAGACCGTCGTTTTGTTATTTTTCTCGCGGCAGGATGTGCGATCTTCGCCCAGCCGGCGCCTCCCCCCGGTCAGTTTCCCAGCAGTTTGGTGGCCGGACTGCGCTGGCGCGAGGTCGGCCCCATGCGCGGCGGACGCACCTATGCCGTCGCCGGCCACGCCAGCCAGCCCGACACCTTTTATTCCGGTTCGGTTGGCGGCGGCGTGTGGAAGACCGAAAACGCCGGACGCACCTGGTTTCCCATCTCCGATGAAGGCATTCCCATCGGCTCGATCGGCGCCATCGCGGTAGCGCCGTCCAACCCCGACATCGTCTACGTGGGCACCGGCGAGCCCGACATCCGCAGCCAGAACTCATACGGCATCGGCATGTTCAAATCCACGGATGCGGGCAAGACCTGGACGCATATCGGTCTGGAAGGGACGCGCCAGATCGGACGCGTGGCCGTCGACCCGGCGAATCCGAACCGCGTTTATGTGGCGGCACTGGGTCACGTCTACGATGCCAATCCCGAGCGCGGGATTGTATCGCTCGACCGACGGCGGCGCGACCTGGAAGAAAATACTCTTCAAGGCCGGCGATCCCGACAATGTTGGCGCAATCGAAGTAGCCATCGATCCCAAACATCCGCGGGTACTCTACGCTTCGCTGTGGGCGACGCGCCGTCCCCCGTGGGCCGTTTACGCGCCCGTAAACCTGCCCGGCAGCGGCCTGTACAAATCGACCGATGGCGGCGACACCTGGAAGCAATTGACCGGCGGCCTGCCCACCGACGATTTCGTGGGCAAGATCGGCATCGCCGTCGCACCCAGCAACCCCAACCGTCTCTGGGCAGTCGTAGATGATGTGGGCAACGCTGTCGCCGGCCGGCTTCCGAGGCGCCGCGCCCGGCGCGCGTCCGGCGGCCAAGCCCGCCGGCGGAGTCTACATTTCGGACGATGCCGGCGCCACCTGGAAGCTGGTCAACGCCGAAAATCGCCTCTGGGGCCGCGGCTGGTATTTCGAAGCCGTGACCGTCGATCCCGCCAATCCCGATCGCGCCTACGTCATGAACACCGCTACCTTCATGACCACCGACGCGGGCAAGACTTTTGTTCCGGTCAAGGCAGCGCCTGGCGGCGACGACTACCACCAGCTTTGGATCAATCCCACCGACGGCAACCGCATGGTGCTCAGCAGCGATCAGGGCACCGTGGTCAGCGTGGATGGCTCGAAGACGTGGAGCACTTGGTACAACCAGCCCACCGCGCAGATTTATCACCTCGCCGCCGACAATCGTTTCCCGTACTGGCTTTATGGCGCGCAACAGGATAGCGGCGCGGTCGGCGTCAGTACCTGGTCGAGCGAGGGCGTGCTCTCGTTTCGCAACTGGACAGCCCATTTGTGCCGGAGGCGAAAGCGATTACGTCGTCCCCGATCCCAAGGACAGCAACATCCTGTTCGGCGAAGGCGCCGGCCGTTGCGACCAGACTTTCAACACAGCCGCGCCGCTCGGGCAGTTGCCCGCCCCCGACCCCAACGATCCCAATCGCAAAACCTGGACGCTTCCGGAAGTCTTTTCCAAAGCCGATGAGGCGCTCTACTACTCCAACCAATTCGTGATGCGCTCGCGCGACCATGGCCGCACTTGGGAAAAGATCAGCCCCGACCTCGCGCGCCTGAATCCGCCCGTGCCCGCCAATCTCGACCCGATTACCGCCAAGGACATCGATCAGCCCATGACCGACCCGTTTCGGCGTCGTCTATTCCCTCGGCCCATCGCCCGCTCGAAGCCGCCACCGTCTGGGTCGGAACCGACGATGGCCTGATCTACGTGACCCGCGACGACGCCAAGAACTGGACCGCCGTTACGCCGCCGGAAATGACGCCGTGGAGCAAGGTCTCGCAGATTGAAGCCGGCCATTTCGACGCCTTGACTGCCTACGCCTCGGTCGATCGCCATCGCCTCGCCGATAACAAACCTTATATCTATCGCACGCACGACGGCGGCAAAACCTGGCAAAACGTGACTGCCGGCATCCCCGAGGGCGCCTACGTCAATTCGGTGAAGGAAGATCCGCAAACCAGGGGGCTGCTCTACGCCGCTACGGAACTGCGCGTTTATGTTTCGTTCAACGATGGCGCGCAATGGCAGCCGTTGCAGAACAACATGCCGGTCACCTCGGTGCGCGACATTATCGTGCATGGCGACGATCTGGCGGTGGCCACGCATGGCCGCGGTTTTTGGGTGCTGGATCAGATGAGTGCGCTGCGGCAGATCGCGGCGGATGGCGCGCAGATCGTTTCCGCCAACGCGCACCTGTTCAAACCCGGCGAGACTTTCGCCATCCGGGAGGGCGGCATGAATGGCACCCCGCTGCCGCACGAGGAACCGCAGTTGGAGAATCCACCTTCCGGAGTTCTAGCCTATTACTGGCTCCAGGCCCCGGCCAAACAGCCGTTGAAGCTGGAGCTGTTGGATAGCTCCGGAGCGGTGCGCGCCTGCGCAGCGAGCGATACCGCGGTGCGCCCGGTGGATACCGAAACGCTGAACGTGCAGGCTGTTTGGGTGCAACCCGTGCAGCCGCCGTCGCCCGCCGCCGGAATGCATCGCTATGCGCTCGGCGGCGCGGCTGGACGCGGCTTCGGCGGTTTCGGACGCGCCGGCAGCGGACCGCCGCCGCCCCCGGACGCTTGCGCGGCCAACCCGCCGGCGCGTGGACCCGCGGGCAGACGCGGCGGCGCTCCACCCTTTGCGCCAGGAGATTACACCGTCCGCCTGACAGTGGACGGACAGACCTATAACCAGCCCGTCACCATAAAGCCCGATCCGCGCGGCACCCCCGGGAACTAAGTGGGGCAGGCCCGTGGCCTGCGCGGGGCTCTAAGCCCCGCTCAATTCTACACCGGCCGGATCCGAATAGCGCATCCGCCACCCGGCGCCAACCTCAAGTGCAGCTTCGTCGCGCGACTCACACGCTGCTGCGAAATAGCCGTATGTGTGGGCGCGCTTGCCGCATCCGCGGCATCCGCGTAGATCTCCGCGATATACTCCCCGTCCCCCAGGAAGTCCAGTGGAACGTCCAGTTCGCGCGCGCTCCAATCCGTAATGCTGCCCACGAACCATTCCTTGCCGCGCCGGCGCGCGATGGTGATCCATTCACCCACCTGCCCATTCAGCACGCGCGTTTCGTCCCATACCGTCGGCACCGCGCTGATAAACGGCAATTCGGGCTGTCCGCGGTACGCTTCCGGATAATCGGCGACCATCTCGAAAGCGCTCTCGAATACCACGAACAGCGCCGTCTGATGCGCGCGCGTCCCCATCACCAGCGGCTCACGATTGCGCGGCTCAAAATCGGCGCGGGTCACGTTGCGGAATCCGCCCGGCGTGTAATCCATGGGACCGGCCAGCATCCGCGTATAAGCCAGTATCACGTTGTGGGCCGGCGTCACACGGCCGCTCCACTTCAGGTATTCCAGGCCCATCACGCCTTCGCGCGTCATCAGGTTCGGCCACGTGCGCCGGGTTCCATCCGGTTTGTACGCGCCGTGATAGTCGATCATCAGGTGGTGTTGCGCAGCGTTCCGCAGCACGCGGTGATACCAGTCCACCATCCATTGATCGTCGCGATCCATGAAGTCGATCTTGACCCCCGCCACGCCCCACTTCTCGAACATGGGGAAGGCCTCGTCCATCTGCCGGTCGACCGATGTCCAGTGCGCCCAAAGCCAGACCTTCACGCCCTTCGCGGCCGCGTAGCGCAGAATTTCCGGCATGTCGATCTCGGGAATGGTGCGGGTAATATCGTGCATGGCTTCTTTCGCGCGCGGCGCCCATCCGGCGTCGATAAGCATGTACTCAAGCTTCGCCTCCGAAGCAAAGTCGATGTAGTGCTTCATCGTGTCCGTGTTCATTCCCGGCTTGAAGCTCACGTCTTTGGCGTACGTGCCGGACCACCAGTCCCAGGCGGCTTTGCCGGGCTTGATCCAGGAGGTGTCGGCAATCTCCGACGGCGGGTTCAGATTAATAATGATGTTCGTTTCGATCAGCCGCCCCGGCTGGTCCGCGATCATCAGCACGCGCCACGGCGTGCGCATAGGAGTGGTACCGCTGGCCGCCAGTTCCGGCTCGTCGGCGCGCGGCGCGAGTTTGGCTTCGAGCACGCGCCCCGATCCGCCGGTGACGTGCGAAAGATACATCCCCGGATAATTCTCGATCTGCGCTTCGGTAATCGCGACGAATCCCGTGCCCGGCAATTCGGCAAGAAACGGCAGGGCAATCAGCCAGTTCGGCACGATGCCGCCCAAAGGCACGTGCTCGTAATTCGCCTCGTATGGCGTGCGGTAACTCGCCAGCACAAGTGGCCACGTGTCGGCGTCCTTGGCCAGCTCGAACTGGGTCTTCTCCCGAATGATTCGGACTTCACGCAGCGTGGTTTGCTCGGGAATGATGTAGCGAAAGGCTACGCCATCGTCGTACGCGCGCGCTTCGACCGAGAGCCGCCGCCCCGGTGGGGCCGCTTCTTCGAAGTCCGCCAGCAAAGCGTTGTAATGGTTGCGCACGGGATTCGATTTGCCGTGCGGCATGGTGTAGGTTTCGTCGCCGGAACTGGGCACCGCGACGGTCAGCTTCAGGTTCGCGCCCAACGCCGGCTGATTTTCCAGATCGAACCCCAGCGGTGAAGGACCAACCATCGGACGGCCGCGAAACGTCACGCGATATTGCAGTTGCTCCGCGCCGGGAGTCAACTCAAAGACAATCCGGCCGTCGGGAGAGGCGACCCGCGCCTGAGGCCAGGCAGCGGCTGCGGCCAGGACGACGCCCAAGGACAGTTTCAGGACGAACATGTCCAATATTGTAATCCGAATAGTGGGGCAGACCCGGTCCGCGCGGGTCCCCCTGGACCCGCTCCTCGCTACTAGGGAGCCTGCCAGGAACCATGAGTCATCCAGGAAGCCGTAACTGGCGCCTCCAAACATCAGGATGACCTTGCGGACGGCATCGTAAGCCGTGTTCTGACCGTTCCGCGCCGAGGGCAGAGTACCGGTCGGATAAATCTCCGTCCAATTAGCGCCGTCCCAGGTCCAGGTGTCGTTGAGATTATCGTAACAACACGTCCCGATAGCTCCACCGAACAGCACGACCGAACGGACACCGGGGTCATAAGCCATGCCGGGTCCGTTTCGCGGAGCCGGGCTGGTTGTTGGGAATTGATGCGTCCAGTCGCGCCCGCTAAAGGACCAGTTGTCATTCAGGGGAGTGAGGCCGGTTGTGACCCCGCCAAACAGGACCACAGTCCTGTTTGCCCCATCGAAAACCAATTGATTGGGTAATCGCGCGGATGGGTGTGAGACAGGATGGAGCTGGGTCCAAGTCTTGCTTACCCCATCCCACGCCCAGGTATCGCTGAACGCATCGTCGCCGCCCGGCGTATCGCTGCCGCCGAAAAGCACGACCCCTTTATTAGCGGATCGTACACCACGGTCGCCCACTGCCTGGGCGATGGAGATACGGGCGGAAATTGCTGGGTCCAGTTGGTTCCGTCCCAAGTCCAAGTGTCGCCGTATGCCATTCCAGCCACGAACGGGACCGTGGAGCATCCAAAGAGCACGACATTTTCCGCCGCGCCATTATACGCTATCGCCGAGCCTTGACGCGGGGAGGGCGACGTGGCGGGAAGCATAGAGCGCCATGTCCCATCCCAAGTCCACGTGTCGCCAAGGACAGAATCGCCGTTATATCCGCCGAACAACACCGTTGAGCGGGTGGCCGCATCATACGCGGTGAACGAGTTCTCCCGAGCCGATGGAGCGGTTGAATAACCTACTTGAGTCCAGCTTACGGTTTGGGCTTTCACCGTGCCGGATAGAAACAGCACCATCGCAAGTGCGCGCCTGTATTTTTGGGACTGCACCATATCGAACCATGCTCAACCGTTCGCCTTACCCGCCACCACCATGGACTCCAGGATCTGATCGGAAAGGTCCTTGACCACCCCCGGAGAATGCGCCAGAAACAGCGTGTTGGTGCGGTCGCTCTCGCCGATCGACTTCAGCGTGTCGAAGTATTGAGTGACCATCACCAACTGCATCACCTCTTTCGCGGACGCCCCGTCCACGACCTTCTGAAATTGTTCGATGGAAACCTGCAGGCCCTCGATGATGGCCTTCCTCTGGTTCGCGATTCCCTGCCCTTGCAGCGCCTTGCTCTCGGCCTCGGCCTCCGCTTTCTTAACCACCAGTATCTTTTCGGCCTCGCCCCTGGCATTGGCGGCCACCTGTTCCCGCTGCGCGGCATTGATATCGTTCATGGCCGATTTCACCTTCGCATCCGGCACAATGTCGGTCACCAGCACATTGACAATTTCATATCCGAATCCAGCCATGTCCGCGTCCAGCTCCTGCTTCACCGCCGCCGCAATACTCGACTGACTGGCGAACACTTCATCCAGCGTCATGCCCGGAACGTGCCCAAGGATCACCTGTTCCACATAGGATTTGATCTGCGCTGTAGGGTCGGCCAGCTTGTAGTAAGCGTCATAGACCTTTTCCGGGCGAACCCGATTCTGGACGGAGATAGGAATCGTAACAAACACGTTATCCCTGGTCTTAGTCTCCATGGTCAGTGTGATCTGATTCACGCGCAGGCTGACAATGCCCGCCACCGTATCGAAGAACGGCCGTTTCCAGTTCAATCCCGGCTCCGCGACACGCAGGAACTTGCCGAATCTGGTAATCACCGCCACCTGGGCTGTATTTACGGTGAAGAAACTGGCGAAGATCACGTAGAGCGCGATCAGCGCCAATATCATCAACATAATTAAGTAGAACTGCTCCATCGCTTTTCTCCTCTATGTCACTACCATGTCACTGCCGTCCGGTTCAGCATAGCGGAAAACACGATCTTGCGCCACCGTCCCGTTCGCCGCAGCCGCACTAACTTGCGTTAAGCTTGGTGCTTATGGACGACGGAAGCGTCAGGCTATGAACTCACGACGGAAGTTTCTGCGAAATGCGGGATTGGCGGGCGCGGCGGCGCCGCTGCTGGTCCCGGCGCGCGCACTCGGCGGCGGCGGCGCCACTCCGCCCGGCGATCGGATCTTCATGGCCTGCATCGGCCTGGGCTGGATGGGCTTCGACGGCCACCTCAAGGAATTTCTGAAATTGAAAGACGTGCGCATCGTTGCCGTATGCGATCTGGACGAGGACCACCTGGCGCGGGGAAAGGCCCTGGTGGACGCCGCGTACGGCGATCACAGTTGCACGCCCTATCACGCCTTCGAAGAAGTGCTGATGCGGTCCGACGTGGACGCAGTCAGCATCGCCGTACCCGATCACTGGCACGGGATCGTGGCCACCCAGGCCGCGCGCGCCCGGAAAGATATCTACTGCGAGAAGCCGCTGGCGCACAACTTCCGCGAGGGACTGGCCATGGTCGAGGAGAGCGAGCGCCAGGGCCGCATCTGGCAGACCGGCAGTTGGCAGCGGTCGGTGGAGAACTTCCGCCGCGGCTGCGAGCTGGTGCGCAATGGCCGCGTCGGCAAGATCAGCGCCATCGAGGTCGGCCTGCCGTCTGGCTTTTACGAAGTGAAGGACAAGTCGAAGCTGGAAATCACCACTCCTCCGCCGACCCTGCATTATGATCGCTGGCTGGGCCCCGCCGCCGAGATGCCCTACCGCGAAGCCTGCGTCCACGTGAACTGGCGCTGGAACCTGAACTTCGGTGGAGGCCAGCTGATGGATTGGATCGGCCACCACGTGGACATCGCGCATTGGGGCATGGGCTGGGACGCCAATGGCCCCGTCTCGGTGGAAGGTGTTGGCGAATACCCGCCGCGCACCGATCCTTTCAATGCGGCCAAGCGTTTCAAGGTGCGCGCGGTCTATCCCGATGGCACGCCCATGACGATTGCGGGCGGCTATCCGGAAATCAAGAGCGGCACAAAGTGGATCGGCGACAAAGGGTGGGTGTGGGTGGACCGCGGCAAGTTCGACGCCGAACCCAAGTCGCTGCTCACCGAACAAATCGGCGAGAGTGAGACGATGCTGAAGGTGAGCCCCGGGCACTATCGGGAATTCATCGATTGCGTCCGCTCGCGCGAGAAGACGCTCACGCCGGCAAGAGTGGCGCTGCATTCGGCTACGCCCGGCTGGCTGGGCCAGATCGCCATGCTCACTGGGCGCAAGATCCAGTGGGATCCGGAAAAGATGGAGATCGTGGCAGACACCGAGGCGTCTAAGCTGCTGGGCCGCGAGATGCGCGCGCCCTACCGGCTGGGTTGACGCTCATTCAGGGAACAATCACCACCGATCCACGCCCCGTTTCTTCCTTAACCGCAACTAGAGCCTGGTTCGCCTCGTCCAGGGGAAAAACAGCCACCTGGGGCCGAATATTCAGCCGGTGAGCGGTCTTGAGGAACTCTCGCGCGTCCTCTCGGGCCATGTTGGCCACGCTGCGTATCTGTCGCTCGCCCCATAGCAATTTGTCGTAGTCGAACATCGGCATTTGGTCCAGATGAATGGCGTTGATCGCCACCACCCCGCCTTTCCGCAAACTGGCGAGCGCGCTGACCACCACCTTTCCGCTTGGCGCAAAGGTAATCGCCCGATCCAACTTTACCGGTGGCGTGTCATCTTCCTTGCCGACCCACGTGGCGCCCAGGGAGACGGCCAGCTCCCGATGGGCGGCCCCTCTGGTGGCCACGTACACCTCGCAATTCCACGATTGCAAAATGGTAATCGCCAGACTCGCGGAGCTGCCAAAGCCAAATAGTCCCACCCGCTCGCCATGTTCCACGCCGGCCACCCGCAAGCTGCGATAGCCGATGATACCCGCGCACAACAGCGGCGCGACGTGCACGTCATCGAGGCCGGCCGGCAGCGGAAAGGCGAAGTCCGCGCGCGCCAGGGCGTATTCGGCGTAGCCTCCATTCACCGTATAGCCGCTGAAGGTAGGGTTGTCGCAGAGATTCTCCATTCCGTGACGGCAGTACCAGCAATCGCCATCCACGCCGCCCATCCAGGAAACACCGGCTCGCGTTCCCAGCGGCAGCTCCGCGGTCTGGCCGTCAACCACCTCTCCGACGATCTGATGGCCGGGAATGAGTTGCGGTCTGACCGGCGGCAGGTCTCCTTCCACGATGTGTAAGTCGGTCCGGCACACCCCGCACGCAACCACCCGAAGCAAGACATGCCCGGATTCCATCGCTGGAACGGGAACATCTTCGATGCGCAGGAACGCTCCCGGCGCCGAATGGGCTGAATCGAATATGGCGGCCTTCATTTCTCCATTCCCCAAAACACAATTTTGTGGGGCGGACCCCTGGACCCACTCTTCGCTTGAAAAATCGCGGTACCCTTGCATAATGCGACCCCTTCGGTACTACATCAACATCACATTGGACGGGTGCTGCGATCATCGTGCTATGCTCCCCGACGAAGACTTGCATCGTCACGCGGCCGGGAGGCTCGACCAGGCCGATGCCCTCCTGTTTGGCCGGGTGACCTACGAAATGATGGAGGCAGCGTGGC
Organism: Bryobacterales bacterium; assembly: GCA_963707465.1. Taxonomy (GTDB): domain Bacteria; phylum Acidobacteriota; class Terriglobia; order Bryobacterales; family Bryobacteraceae; genus Bog-159. The sequence goes on along the minus strand of CAVPQK010000024.1, from coordinate 884,928 downwards.
GGCCGCCGGCGCCGGCGGGGGCGCGGCCTGATTGGATGGAGCCCTTCGCCCGGACGATCGACGCGGCCAGGAAGTACGTTGTGTCGAGCACCCTCGACCGGGTCGATTGGAACGCCGAACTCCTGCGCGGGGACCTGGGGAAGGCCGTTCAGCAGCTCAAGCAGGAGCCGGGTAAGGGACTGTTAGTGGGAGGCGTGAAGCTCCCGCTGGCGCTGGCGGACCTGGGATTGATCGATGAGTACGAATTCATGGTGCACCCCAGGCTCGCGGGCCACGGGCCCACGTTGTTTGCGGGGCTATCGAAGCATATCGACTTGCGACTCGCGGGCCGGCTGGAGTTCTCCTCTGGGGCGGTGGCGATGCGGTATGAGCCGAGAAGGTAGCCATTGGGCTTGTTAGCCCGAGCCGGCCGAATCGTGCCCCTCCACCAACTTTCGGGACATGGTGTGGCACGTTATCCAGCCGGGACGCACTTGCCATCTTCCGTCGGCCAGCTTCTCGAGCGGAATCCACGACATTTGTGCGCACAGACCGCCACACCAGGATTCAAGAGCAGTCAACGCCATCGTCCGTTTCTCGTCGAAGTACACATCGGTGAGCAGAAAAACGTCGGTCACACCGCGGAAACGCTCGTCGACTGCTTGCGGATCGGTTCTGCGCATCCGTTCGTTCATGAACTGCTTGACTTCTTCGTCCGTCAGCAAGATGTAAGGCTGGTCGATGGAGAAACCGCGCTTGAGGTGCCGAGGCGTCGCCTTGCGACGCTCGAAATCGGCCATCACCTGCCGGAATTCCACCTCGCGGTCCGAAGGCGGGCGCACACAGGGCTCCTTGGGCGTCCCCTGCACGGTGGTTGCCGCAATGAGATACCGATCGTTGGGCGCTGGACCATGGCTGGTCGGCGGATGGTTCATAAGCAGCGAGTAGATTGCATAGACATCCTTGTCGCGCGCGGCATCGTCCGAGCCCGGCTGGACCTGAAAGCCGCTGGCCATCGCGCAAATCGTCAGGACCACAAATGCTGATCGAATCATAAAACCTCGGAACCATCTTCGCATCTGTACGCAATCGTTGGCAGTGCAGATGCTGCGCCAGAAAGTGTATTCTTGGCTGTTCCAGTACACCAACTCGTTGGCGATCCCGATTGCTTGCCACTCGACCGTGTAATGGAGGCCAACGTGCTCTTGCCTTGTCTGTTGGAGGAAACCTTGACTACATCAGAGACGGTAACGGAAACAGCGTCGGACTTTGGCAAACAGACGCGAGGATCAATCGAAGAGCTGGGCCGGTCAGCCGGCCGGAAACTGGATGAAGCGCGAGACGAGGCCGGGGCTGCCCTCCATTCGGCTGCCTCCTCCGTTCGCGGCACCGGACGCGACAGTTCCGCGGCGATTCGCAACTGCTCCACCCAAACAGCGGACCGGCTGGATGCTACGGCATCGTTCGTCGAAGATCACGATCTGGGGGACGCCATAGACGGCCTGCGGCGATTTGCTCGCCGCCATATGACCGGCGCCGTAGTTGCCGCGGCCGCGCTGGGCGTTGTAGCCGGCGCCTTCCTGAGCAGCGCCACACACACCTGCGCGAGCGAAAGCAAACCGCGATAGGTTTCGAGGCCGGGCCGGAGCTCCTGAAATCGCCTCCCGTCCGCCCCCTATTTCACCTTTGCGATAGCCTCCGCCATTCCCTTGTCCCACTTCTTCGTGGCGTCGTAACCCACCCCTTTCAGCTTCACCACTCCAGCCGCGTCCACGATCCAGTTCTGCGGGAACGCCGTGACCTTTAGCGTCTCCGACACATAGCTGTACGCCGGCAACACGATCAATGAGAGCTTTCTCTCAGCCATGAATGGCTCGATCGATCCGGGATTGTCATCTGTGTTCAGAGTCAAAACCTGGATCTCGGGACGATCCTTGTATTGCTCTCCCAACTTCTCGAGACGAGGCAACTCCTCGCGGCAGTACTGTCACCAGGTTCCCCAGAAGTTCAAAAGGGTGGTCTTACCCTTCAACGACTCCAGGGTCCATCTCTTGCCTTTTAAGTCGGTAAGTTCGAAGGCGGGCAAGGGCTCGTTGGCCTCCGTCCATGTAAGCGTCGACTGCGTAGCCAGGACGTTGGCTTGCCGCCCGTACCATACTTGCCAACCCTCGTTGCTGCCGCCGAGCTTGGCCCACACGCGGCGGGCATTGTCCGCTACTTCGTCGTTAAGCCCGGTCTCCGGCGTCTCTTGCGCCTCCAAGCGTGACAGCAGCGCGTGTTCATAGTAGGCCATGGCATCTTGATCGTGACCTTCGAGTTCGGCCGTGCGTGCCATCAAGGCCCACCACGTGGCCAGGCGGCCGGTGTAGTCTTTCTTGAAATCCGCCTGGTCTCCCGCCGCCGCCTTCAAGGTTTCGAGTTCGCCCTCCATGTGGGTCAGGACCAGCCGGGCTTTGTTGGGCTGCTTCAAGTCCAGATAGCCGGTGGCCTCGTATTCGCAGCCGGTAACCGCATCGACGGACCGGTAGAACTTGCCGCCCTGGAGGTTCTCCGGCGTGGCGTCCCCATCGAAGTAAATCGGTTGCGCCGATTGCTCTTCCACCGTCGCCAACGCCTCTTGAGCCAGCTGCACCAGGCGCTCGGGCGCAAGGTGTTTTCTCCACAGCACCCTGGCGATCGTTAAGTACTCGGATGGAATCAGCCCGGCCGGACCCATGTCGTCCATCGTGAGTTTCAAATCGGTATTGACGGCGGTCAGCACTTCGGCGGGTGAAACATCGTCCAGATATTGCATCGCTTCCAGGCGTGCGTTCCAAATTCTCGCCATCCTGGGGCGCTCCATCAACCACTCGTCCGTTTGCTTCAAGAGATCGGCGTAATAAATGCGCTTTCGAGCGGCGGGGTCGTCGATGTTCGGCGGAGGATGGCCCTTGTACCACTTCGACATCGAGTACAATTCCCAAACCTCGGGCAGCCTGCGTTGCCGCTCGTCGTGGGCCCAATCGGCTTGCTTCTGATCTTTGGCCAGCTTGTAACCTTCTTCAAGCGTGTAGTACCACTGCCGCTGATCCTCCCGGTTTAACGCTCGAATCCGCTGTAAATCCTCGCTGATCTGCTTGCGGACACCGTCATATTCCGATGGCGCGTGCGCCTTGAATTCGAGCGACCACAGCGTGACATAGGCGCCCAGGCCCGGATGGTCCGTGCGCGGCCGGAGTAAGGCGCGCAGCTTGGCGGCATAAGACTCGAGCACTGCCTTATCGTCGCTGTCGGTCAGATAGGAGTAACCTTCCAGGGCGTCGGGGCACGCCGTCAAAAAGGCCTGGAGATGCTTCAGCCGCTCCTGGTTGTTCAGAAAAACCGGTTTGCTGTAGATTTCCGTCAGTCCCAAGTGCGGCCACGGAAATCCGGGCGACTTCGCTAATGCGCCCTCAAAGAGTCTGACCGATTCCCTCGACTGGCGGCCCTCCAGGGCGAGCCCGCACAAATAAGCCGTCACCGGATCGTCCGGATGCTTCTCGTGGAGCGCCTTGTATTCGGAGAGCACGTCGTCATGTGCGAACATGCGCATCGAGCGCTGGATGAATAGGCGTTGGACGAACAGGTCTTGGGGAAAGCGCGCAACGAGCGCCCGCAGGTCTTCATCGTAAGATCGCCAGGTCCACCGCATGAACCCGGTGGGTAGCTGGTCAATAGCCGTTTGAATTGCCGCCGGTGGGCTGCACTGGGACTGAATCATGCTTGGCGCAAATGCCAATAGCAGCCCGAGGGAGGCGGCCATGCGGGTAGCACCAGCCAACTTCATGTTGCTCGTCTTATCCGCGTTCATCTGCGTTCATCTGCGGCCCCTATCGGCTTTCGATTTTTCCCGCGGCGCTTACCAGAAAGCCGTCGCCACCACGACCGGCGGTCCCGCGTCCTCCTGGATCACTTCCGTGCGGATGACAATCTGCATGTTGCGGTCCTGCCAGCCGGCCGGCGCCCGCTGGGCCAACGCCTGCAGATTGGCTGGATCGGTCAGGAATTTTCCCGCCGCCAGCGTGCCGTATCCGTACAGGCCGGCCACGGTGATGGTGATCCGCCGTGTTCGCGGATTCTGCACCCGCGAAATCACCGCGAAGTCTTCCTTCAATAGCCATCGGCCCTGGTCGTCCGTCGGGCCCTTCTCGATCTGCCAGTCGTGATTGGTGGGGTGATCGCGATCCACAATCCGATTCCGCGGCCCATCCTGTTGGAACGTGAACCTCATCTTCTCCATAAGCCGGAGTGTCCAGGCGTCGTTGAACGCGCCGATCAGCACCGCCGGGGCGCGCTGGAAATCCTCGAAGGTCGCCCGGTCCTGCGGCACCAGTTCGAGCGATGCGCCCTGCGCCTCGATCAGCCCGGCCAGCCGCGCGAGCGTGACCGCGTCCCACCACGGAACGTGCAGTATCCCTCCCGTTCCCGGCGGCGCATCCGGTGGCTGCCGCAGCCCTGTGCCGCCGAAACAAATCAGAACCACACTTCCGCGCGGCGAAACCACCGGACGCCAGAACTGCTCCAGCGCGCTCGGCCGGTGACGCACGCGGAAAACTACGGTTGCCGAAAGAGCCAGAATCCCGGCGGCCAGGCACACCGCCAGCCAGCGGGATAAGCCCCAGCTCCGCGCCGGAATCCGCTCGGCAACGGGTGCCGGAGCCGCCGCCGCCGAAACCGCCGGCAGGCTGAATTCGGGCAGGTAGGAGCCCACCGGTAGTTCGATCCGGATTTCGTTCTCGTGGCCCGGTTGCTGGTAGTATTGCGCCAGCCGCTTGCGCACCTCGCCCGCCGTGATCCGAACGATGGGGTCGATGCTCGGGTCGTAAAATGGCTCCCTGGCAAAAACGTCCACGCCGATGTTGCGCTCTTTCAGCTCCGCCGCGCCGCCCTCGAGCGTGCGCTCCACCACGTAGCGCAGGAACGCCGGATACCGCCGGCTGTGGCGGAAATGCCGGCCGGCCAGGATCTGTTCCAGTTGCCGCCGGACCGCCGCCGGTCCGATCGCCCCAACTGCATCGTTCGTCGCGGTTGCGTCTTCCATCCGGCATCCCAAGGGGCTTGCAGCCAGGTATCATACCTCGCCCTAGGAGACTACCCCGAGCTGCACCATCCATTTCATTCTACAGCGTTTGCCGGTTTCAGCAAGCGCCATTACCGTAACAGACCTTTTCGCCGCCCCGGCAAACCGGCACAATTGTGATCGTGCAGTTCCAAACACTCAAACAAAGGTGATCCAAATGTTGAATCTCAAACGAATCGGTACCCTGTCTGCTGTCACGCTCGGGATGCTTTCGGTCGGCCTCGTCAGCGGCGTCGCTGCGCCAAAGGCCAGAAGCTACGAACTTTCCCTGAATGCCGCCACGAAAGTCGGCGCCCAAGTCCTCACCCCGGGCGACTACAAACTCAAGCTGGAAGGCGCGAACGCCGTCTTCACCAAGGAAGGCAACAAGCAAAGCGACACGGCCACTTTCACCGCCCCCGCCACCCTGGAAGCCGGCAACGCGAGGTTCGAACATACGGCCATCCACGCTGTCCTCGATGCCGGCCAACTGCGCATCACTTCCATCGAACTCGAGGGCAGCAAGAATCTCTTGAAGCTGAACTGATCGCCCCTTTCCCCCAGCCCCACTCCCCTGGTTCGCGGCCGGGCCACGCAGCCCGCGCCGCGGCCAAATCCACCAGAATCCCATAGAATGTTAAACTGCAAGTAGCTTTGCGCGGCACCGCATCAGACCTACGCCGCAACTCAATGGACACCCAACGAACCCAGAGCCGCAGCGCCTTCCTGACCCATGCGGCCGAGAAGGAATCGATGCGCCTCCGCCAGATCAAGGCCTTGGAACGCGCCGCCGGCGCCTGGAAGGACAAGGACCATCCCGAGCTGAAGCAGGGGGCGGCCGTATGGGTGAAGAAACTGCGGGTCGAATACGATCGGCGCTTTGAAAAAGTAACCGTCAGCCAGCCCGCAACAGCGGAAGCCACTGACTGACCCCCAAGTGATGACAGCCGGCTAAAGCCGCGTGGCGCACGCCCGTGGCGTGCCCCGTCCCGACTCCTCGGGATGCTCGCGACTAGAACTGGGAGACGGATCTAAATCGCCAACTGCGCCACCGTCTCCAGATGGTACGTCTGCGGAAATAGATCCACCAGCGTCAGCCGCTCGATCCGGTATCCCGCGCCGGTCAGCCCCGCCAGGTCGCGCGCCAGCGTAGCCGGATCGCAGGAGACCAGCGCCACCTTCGGCGGGCGCAGTTGCCCCAGCCGCTCCACCATGCGCTTGCCGATCCCGGCCCGCGGCGGATCCAGCAGCACGAAGTCCGGAGCGGTTTCCAACTGTTCGATCCAAGCTTCTGCATCCGTCTTCTCCACGCGCAGCGCGATCCCCGCCCGCTCCGCGTTGAATCGCAGATCCCCCGCCGCCCGCGCTCCCGATTCCACCGCCGTCACGCTGGCAAACCGCCGCGCCAGCGGCAGCGAGAACAGGCCCACGCCCGCGTAGAGATCGAGCGCGGTTTGCCCTCGCGCGCCGTCGAGCGCCGTCTCCACCAGCTTGTCCGCCAGGAACCGGTTCACCTGGAAAAATGAGCCGTAGCTCACGCGCCACATAAAATCCGCCGCGGGATAATCGAGCGCGCCCGAAACCAGGCCCGGAATGCGTTCCGCGCACCAGTCGAAGAAGCGCCGCGCCACCGGGTGCTCCGTCTCCAGAACATTAAGCTGGATTTCCGTTTCGTTGGTGAACAGTTCAATCTGGCGCACAAACCGCGGCCAGCGCGCGTCGCCCAGCATTTCGCGCAGAATCGCGATAGCCCGGTTGAGGGCCGGCGACGCGATGGGACATTGCTCGATAGGGCAAAGCTTGTGCGATCGCGCCGCGCGATATCCCAGCGCCCCCTGCGCCACATGCAATTGCACCCGGTTGCGGTAGCCCCATGGCTCGCCCGAAACCACCGCGATCTCCGGCGGCGCGATCTTCCCAATGCGCCGCAACTGGTCTTCCAGGATCCCCCGCTTCAGCGCCAGCTGCATCTCATACGCCGCATGCTGATACTGGCACCCGCCGCAGCGCATGAAATACGGGCACGGCGGCGCGACGCGTTCCGGCGCGGCGTCGAGCACCTCCAGTAATCCGGCGCGCAGCAGCCCCGGTTTCTCGCCCACTCCCCGCACGCGCACGCGCTCGCCCGGCAGCACGAACGGTGCCAGCACGGCGCGGCCATCCAGACGGCCCAGCCCTTCGCCGCCGTACACCAGCTTCTCCACAACCATCTCGAAATCGCTTAGGATAAAAATTACTCCTTCGAACCCACTTACCATGAGAGCACGAGTCTTCTCCGGCATGCAGCCGTCCGGAAATCTGCACATTGGCAATTACCTCGGCGCGCTGAAGAACTGGGTGCGCGTGCAAGCCGATTACGAGTGCATCTTCTGCATCGTCGATCTGCACGCGGTCACCGTCTACCAGGATCCCGCCGAGCTGCGCGCGAAGATCCTCGAGATCGCCGGCCTGTACCTGGCGGCCGGCATCGACCCGCGCCAGTCCAGCATCATGGTGCAATCCGCGGTTCCGGCGCATGCCGAGCTCGCCTGGATGCTCACCTGCGTCACGCCGGTCGGCTGGCTCGAGCGCATGACCCAGTACAAGGCCAAGGCCGCCAAGCAGGAATCCGTCGGCGACGGGCTGCTGCAATACCCGTGCCTGATGGCCGCCGACATTCTGCTCTACCAGGCCGCCGTCGTGCCCGTGGGCGAGGACCAGGCGCAGCACCTGGAACTGACCCGCGATATCGCCCAGCGCTTCAATTCACTCTATGGCGAAACGTTCGTCATGCCCGCCACCAGCCTCCCCGGCGTGGGCGCGCGCATCATGGGGCTCGACGATCCCACCGCCAAGATGAGCAAGTCCGCCGCCGGCGCCAATCACGCGGTCGCCCTGCTCGATCCGCCGGACCGCATCCGCAAGATCATCATGCGCGCCACCACCGATTCAAACCCCGCGGTGGATTTCGAGAATCTGGGCGACGGCGTAGCCAACCTGCTCAGTATTTTTCAAGCCTTCGCCGGCTGGTCGGGCGACCAGATGCGCGCCCACTTCAGCGGCATGCGCTATGGCGATTTGAAGAAGCAGGTGGCCGAGATGACCGTCTCCCACCTGGAACCGTTCCAACAGCGGTATCGGGAAATAATGTCCGATCCCGCCTACATCCCCGGCATTCTGCGCGAAGGCGCGGCGCGCGTCGGCCCCATCGCCAATTCCACCGTGGACCTGGTCAAGCGCCGCATGGGCCTCTATGTGGACAATGCCACCGAGCCGCGACTGTGAGGGAGCGGTTTACGCTAAAATAAGCAGTACCAACCTCATGAAATCCTTATCCCTTTTCCTCTTTATCGCCGCCGTGTGGGCGCAGCCATCCCCCGCGCCGCCGCCTTCTGACCCCAACACCATAACCACCACCATGGACGTCGGCAAGGCCCTAGCCGACTCTCAGGCCAACACCGTCGTGGCCACCTTCGGGGATGGCCAGAAACTCACCGCCGGCGAGCTGAGCCGCTACCTGGCCGTGATGCCCGCGAACATGCAGCAGGCCGCCCGGCGCGACCGCAAGGCCTTCGTCCAGCAATTCGCCCTGATGATTCGTCTCTCGGAAATGGGAGAGAGAGCCCAGCTCGATCAGCAGAGTCCCACTCGCGACGCTCTGGCCTTCAACCGCATATACCTGCTCATGAATGCGGAGTTACAGTCAGCGGTCAGCAGCTTTGTGGTGTCTCCCGCCGACGTGCAAACCTATTACGACGCCAACAAAACGCATTTTGCGCAGGTGAAGGTTAAGGCGCTCTACATCGCCTTTGCCAGTTCTTCCGCGCCCGGCGCCGGCGAGCCGAAGCGCCTCACCGAAGCCGAGGCGCAGGCTAAGATCGCCAAGCTGCACGCCGCCCTCTCCGCCGGCGCGGATTTCGTGAAGCTGGTCAAAGAGAATTCCGACGACAAAACCTCCGCCGCCAAAGACGGCGACTTCGGCACCCTGCACAGCAGCGACAAGCTTCCAGATGCCATCCGCACCGCTGTCTTCGCGCTCAAACCCGGCGAAGTGAGCCAGCCCGTCAAGCAGCCCAACGGCTTCTATCTGTTCCGCGCCGAAGAGGTCAGCGCGCAGCCGTTGGCCGAGGTGCACGAGGCGGTTCTCAACGACCTGAAGCAGGTCCAGTTCAAGAAGTGGATGGACGAGGTCAACCACGACCTGAATTTTAAGATCACCAACCAGGCCTTCTTCTCCGAAGGCGGCGCGGCGCCGGCCGGCAAGTAATACCGGCGTCTATGCGCGCTTATCCCACAGCTCCGGATTCAGCAGATTCGGCGGACGCCGCCCTTCCATCCCGGCCACGGCGTTCTCCGCCGCCATCATCGACATCTTGCGCCGCGTAACCACCGACGCGCTGGCGATATGCGGCTCCAGCACCACGTTCTCCAGCTTCAGCAGCCCCGCGTGGACGCGCGGCTCGTTCTCGTATACGTCCAGCCCCGCCCCCGCGATCACGCGCTGTGCGAGCGCCTCCGCCAGCGCCGGCTCGTCCACCACCGGCCCGCGCGAACTGTTCACCAGGATGGCCGTCGGCTTCATCATGCGCAGTTCTCGCGCGCCAATCATATGCCGCGTCTCCGGCATCAGTGGCACGTGCAGGCTCACAAAATCCGCCTCCCGCAGCAACTGGTCCGCGCTCACCAGCTCCAGCCCCAGTTCCTTCTCCACGGCCTCCGGCGCGCGCCGCGTGTCGTAATAGATCACCCGCATCGAAAACCCTTTCGCCCGCCGCGCCACCGCCTGGCCGATGCGCCCCATGCCGAAAATTCCCAGCGTGCTGTGATGGATATCCTGCCCCAGCAGCAGGTCCACGCGCCATTTTGTCCATTGCCCGGAGTGCACGAAATGGTGGCCCTCCACCGCGCGCCGCGCTGCCGCCATCAGCAGCATGAACGCGAAATCGGCCGTCGTATCCGTCAGCACATCCGGCGTGTGCGTCACCAGGATGCCCAGCCGCGTGGCCGCCGGCACGTCGATATTGTCGTAGCCCACGGCCACATTCGAGATCACCTTGATGCCATCCAGGCTGGCCAGGACCTCGGGCGTGAACTTGTCCATAAGCTGGCTCACCACGGCCTGCTTGCCGCGAATGCGCACGGCCAGTTCCGCGGCCGGCAGGCCATCGTCCGACTCCGCGTAATCCAGATCCGCGTGCTCCTTCAGAAAGGCTATCGCCTCGGGAAAAATACGTTTGGTGACCAATACGGCGGGTTTCATTGAACGCAAATTGTCGCACATGCCGCACCCGGCTTACAATTCGGTCATGGCTAAATTAGGTTTTCTAGGATTGGGCATCATGGGCTATCCGATGGCCCGGAATCTCTTGCGGGCGGGTCACGAGGTGGCGCTGTGGTCGCATAGCGCGGCCAAAGCGCGCGAATTGGCCGCGGCGGAAAACGGCCGCTTCTGCGCCACGCCGAAGGAGGTCGCCGAAAACGCGGACGTCATCTTCTTGATCGTGGGCGACACCGCCATGTCGCGCGAAGCCATCCTCGGTGCGGACGGCCTCATCGCCGGCGCGCGCCCTGGTACGGTGATCGCCGATGCCAGCACCATCGCGCCCACCGCCAGCCGCGAAATCGGCCGGGCGCTCGCCGCCAAGGGCGTCGACTACCTGGATGCTCCCTGCACCGGCTCCAAGCCCGGCGCCGAGGGCGGAACTCTGACGTTCATGATCGGCGGCGACCACCAGGTTTTCGAGCGCGTCCGCCCGTTTCTCGAAGTCATGGGCAAGCGCTTCTACTACTGCGGCGGACCAGGCCTGGGCCTCGACGCCAAGCTCTCCCAAAACCTGATTCTTTCCAACCTCTTGCAGGGTTTCAACGAAGGCATGGTGCTGGCCGCCAAGGCCGGCGTGGACCTCGATCTCATGCTCGACATCCTTAACAACAGCGCCGCCAAGTCCGGCCTGGTATCTGCCAAGGCCCCCATGGTTCTGCGCCGCGCTTTCGACCCTGCCTTCTCCGTCAAGTGGATGCACAAGGATATTGGCCTGATGCTCGACTCCGCCAATGAGCTGCATGTGCCCGTACCGCTGACCGCCCTCACTCATCAGATGTTCCAGGCGGCCATCGCCAAGGGCTACGGCGAGGAGGACATCTGCGCCACCATCAAAGTTCTGGAGGATCTGGCGGGCGTGGAAGTCAAAGGCGCGGCTTGAGTGACGGTACAAATTGTGGGGTAGGCTCTCAGCCTGCGGCGGCCTCTCAGGCCGCCTGCTAAGTTTTATGTGCGATCGATCACGTTCAAGCCATCTCGCTACCAAAAAGTATAAAAACTTGTTGCTTTTTGGAGCCAGATATTCTATTATTGGAATAAGCCGGGGAGGCAACTCCCACCAAAGCGAGACTAACCTCTAAATAAAGACCCCTGAAGCAAACCTCCCCGGCGCCCGAAAGGGTTGGGTCTTTCAAAGCCAAACACAAAAACAATCCACAGCGGCTCGCCAAACGCGGCCACCAGCCAGCTGTCTTTATGATTCTGCCGGGGGAGCGATGCGCACGCTGCTGGCGGCCAGTTTGCCGGTGCGGTCCATGCCAAGCTCGTAGTGCAGGCGCGTACCGGCCTTCAGCGTAGTGGGATCGCCTTCCGCCAGGCGCGACACGTGGAAGAACACATCCCGCCCACCGTCGTCCGGTCGCAGAAAGCCGAACCCTTTGGCTTCGAAATAGGTCACCACGGAGCCAATTTGCTCGCGCGGGCCATCCGAAGCGCTGCCGTCCGCCGCCGCTTGGCCGCCGGACCGGCTGCTCTTGTCGCCCACTCCCTGCTTGATCAGCGCTAGATCTTCGTCGGATAGCTCCGGGGCGGGAGCCGTCTCCAACGGCATCTTCAAATCCGGATTCCTCTTGCGGGCTTCTTCAAATAAGCGTTTTGCTCGGGCGTTCAAATGAAATTCCTTTGGCTCTCTAGTGTACAGGCGCCGTTACAGCGACCTTGGGTTTCCGTGCGCGGGACGCGCGTTTCTCGGCCGGCGGCTGCCGGTCGCTCTTCTTCAACTGTCCAATGACCAGGGTGGTTACGAACTTTTTTTCGCCGTGATCGTCGAACTTGATCACAATCCGCTCGTCGGTACTGGTGAGCACAGTTCCCAAGCCGAATTTGTCATGCTCTACCTGGGCGCCTTGGGAATAGTTGTTGGATGCCATTAGCTTTGGGTTAACTCCTTTATTTTCCTTATCGAGGCGGGATGCGACAGACCGGCTCCGGAGGATGGGTACAACACTGGCACAATTGTCTGTTCTTATCGTATCACCGTGCCGCGCATCTCGGCAACACCGTTTGCCTCAGTACGTTAAGAAATGTTACGGTCGTATTCTACGTACGATGCAAGCCGCCTACTCCAAGCAAGACTACTCCGGCCCGGAAGACGGCCGTTTCCGCGAACTGGTCGACCAGGCTCCCTTTATGCTGTGGTCATCCGGCCGCGACGGCCTGTGCACCTTCTTCAATCGCCCCTGGCTCGAATTCCGAGGCCGGACCATGGCCGAGGAGACGGGCAATGGCTGGCTCGAAGGCGTCCACCCGGACGACCGGCAGCGCTGTCTGGGTACCTATGTGCGCGCATTCGAAGCCCGCCAGCCCTTCGAAATGGAATACCGCCTCCAGCGCGCCGACGGCGAATACCGCTGGATCCGGGACGCCGGCACCGCCCAGTTCGACAGCGACGGCCAATTCCGCGGCTACCTCGGCTCCTGCGTGGAGGTCCCCCCGCCGGGCCACGCGGCGGAGGCCGGCCCATTGACCCCGCGCGAGCTGCAAGTGTTGACGCTGGTCGCCGAAGGCCATTCCACCAGGAAAGTCGCAGAGCTGCTCGGCATCAGCTACAAGACTGCCGATTCGCATCGCACCCGCATGATGGAGAAACTGGGTGTCCACGAAACCGCCAGCCTGGTGCGCTACGCGATCCGCAAAGGCATCGTGCGCGCCTAGCGTAGCAACTTCTGGCGCACCCTTTTCATCGCCGCCGCCATCGCCAGTCCGGCCGCCAGCAACCCGATCGTCCCCGGTTCCGGCGCGCTGGCCGGAGCCACCCCGCCCACCGAAACGTTGCCCGTAATACCCAGCGTTGCGTATATCGCGTCCTCCTGGCCGGGAACCGTATACGAGAGATTACTGTCCGGCTCGCTGAGACTCGCCCCAAACGGCTGCACCGCGGAACTGCTCAGGGTGCCTTGCGGCAGAGTCAGAAACGCTTCGGCCACCGGCGTGAAACCAAACTCGACGATGCCAAAGTCGATCACCGCCGTATCCGGGCCCGAAGGCGGCGTGGTGATGGTCAACTGCGGGTTGTATCCCGTCAGCGCCAGTTGGCCCAGCGTGATTTGTAGGTTCCCCACCAGGTCGTAAGTAGACGAGTCGCCCGCCACGAAAATGGGGACCGCATTGGCATCGATCTCGCCCGTCGCCGAGAAATCCACACCCGCCAGGTGTATCGGATCGCTGCCTTGTAACACCGGGCCGAGCAATCCAGTGATGTCGATATCCAGCGTGCCGGCCATCACAGGCCGCGGCATTAACAGGATTACCATAAGAAAAACTGCCGTTACGAATAGCTTCATTTGCTCTTATGTTGGCCCGGATGGCGAATCGAGTCAATGGACGACGTACTGGGTACTGCAAACGTGGCGCAGACTCTTAGTCTGCCGCGCCGGCACTCACGCCGGCGCTTGGCGGGCACGCCAAGGCAAGAGCGTCGAGATTCCGTAGTACTACCCACCAGCACCGGATACCTTGCCACCCCCCGCGGGCCCCGCGTCCAATGCGCTCACCGCGCCGGCCAGCGCCGTGGCGATACCCGACGGATTGCCGGTGGCGAAAGCCGCGCCCACCTGCGCCACTACCCCGATCACCTGGAGCACCTTGTTGATGTCGGTCAGTGTTTTAATATCCGCGTTGACTTTCTTGGTGATGGCGCCCAGCCCTTGTATCGCATCCTGGACGCTGTCCAGCGCCCAGTTGATACCCAAATCGGCAATCTTGTCCGATGTGGCTCTCAGCGATGTCTCCATCTTCCGGAGGTTCGCTTGCTGCTCCTCAGACAAGGCGCTGGCGTGGTCGAACCGGTAGTTCTCCACAGTGGCGGCAAAACCCGCAAAGGCCTGCGCGATCTGTAGAGCTTCTTCTGGAGTTGGATTCGGCATGGATGTTTCTCCTGGCTCAACTACTTCTTCGATGCGGCGCCCGCGCTTGGCTTGAACGCGGTGTCGGCCGCCTCAACCTGCGTCTTGATGGCTGACGCAGTTTGGAACATGTCCTGCATCGTGCTTTTTTCGAATAGCTTGTTGCGGCTCTTGTCGAGCGCCGTGTGGCCTTCGTCGATCTTGACGAAAATAGCTTCGAATGCGGTAATCGCGTCGCGTTCCTGCTGAATCGCCACCTGCTTATCGGTGAAGCTGGCCGTTATCAGAATCGGGTCCGTCACTTCGATCCGCGGGTTGTCGGGACCGTTCTTAACCCGGAACATCGCCGCGTCCCTGTATAAGCTGCCTAAAGACGCGAGTTCGTTGTCCAGATGGAGCTTGGCAAATGGCGGCAATTGCTCCTCCAGCATAACCGCCAACTCGTGCACGAACGGTTGCGCCTCGTGGATCGCTTTGGCCGCTTCTTTTTGCCGGTAGCGCTTGTCCACCATGTCCGCAAGCAAGCTCGTCAGGCCGCCGACGGCTGTTTGCTGCTTCCCGTTGAGACCGGGAATATGCGCCGCGGCAGCCTTCATGCTCGTGTCATAAGTGGGCGGAGTCCCGCCCGCTAGCTTGGCCAGTGCCGTGATATACGCGGTGAGTACCGCATAGGTCTTCGTCAGACGTTCCGAGGTGTCTTGGGCCGCCTTGCATGCCGTGGCAATCTGTGTCTCATCAAAACTGAAACTGCCCTTGAACTCCGTGACATTCGCCAGTTGCGTGTTCTTCTCCCGCGCCACGCAACTGTTGTAGGGAATCGAAGCGACTGCCGGGAACAGCGCCGCGGCTTGCGCCGAGACTTTGGCAAAGTCGTCGACCGCCGATGAGGTCACGCACCCTGTCAAGGCGGTCGAAACCGCCACGAGGGCCGCTAACAGAACACGTTGCTTATTCATTGTCTGGCCTATTCTGCCATGAATCGTCGAGCTGGGCAATTAAATTATTTGGGGGGGCGGGCTTCAGCCCGCGCGGGACTTCAGTCCCGCTCCAACCCTATAATGTGAAAAGATCCCATGCCCGAATCCACCAACAACGGTATCGTCTCCATCGCCAGCGCCCACGGCGTGGACGCCACGCTCCACAACCTCACGACCCTCCTCCACAACCGCGGCGTGACCGTCTTCGCGTTAATCGATCACAGCGGCGAAGCGGAAAAGGTGGGCATGCCGATGCGCAATACCAAGCTGCTCATCTTCGGCAATCCCAAAAGCGGCACGCCGCTAATGCTGGCCTCTCCCACCGCCGCGCTGGACCTTCCCCTGAAAATCCTCATCTGGGAAGACGCCCAAGGCAAAGCCTGGGTCACCTACAACAGCGTGGAATTCATCCTGCAGCGCCACAACCTGCCCCCCGACCTCGCCGCCAACATCGCGGTCATCGAACCGCTTGCCCGCCAGGCCGCGGCGTAGCGGCCTTACCAGCCCACCGGCTTGCCCTTGTTCTGCTGATCCAGCCACGCCTGCAGCGGCGCAAAATAATCGCGGATCGCCGTCGCATCCATCCGCGACTCGCCAGTCAGCCTCGCCAGCGCCTCTGGCCACGGGCGGCTCTGGCCCATTTCCAGCATCTCGTTAAAACGCCGCCCAGATTCCTGATTGCCGTAAATCGAACACCGATGCAGCGGTTCGTGGCAGCCGGCGATGCGCGCCAGCGCGCGGTGAAACTGGAACTGCAGGATATCGGCCAGGAAATACCGCATGTAAGGCGTATTCGAGGCGACGTGATACTTCGCGCCCGGATCGAAATCGTCCTCGCCGCGCTCCACCGGCGGCGCCACGCCCTGATACTTCCGCCGCAACTCCCACCACGCCTGGTTGTAATGCTCCGGCGAAATCTCGCCGGAGAACACCTTCCACCGCCACTGGTCGATCACCAGGCCAAACGGCAGGAACGCCACCTTTTCCAGCGCCTTCGCCAGCAACAGCCCGATATCTTTCGAGGCGTCCGGCGCTTTGTCCAGCAGGCCGATCTTCACCAGGTAATCCGGAGTCACCGAGAGCGCCATGGTATCGCCCACCGCCTCGTGAAAACCATCGTTGGCGCTGTCCCGGTAGAGAAACGGCTGTTTGTCGTAGGCGCGCTGATAGAAGTTGTGGCCCAGCTCGTGGTGGATGGTCAGAAAATCTTCCGCCGTGATGTCGATGCACATCTTCAGCCGCACATCCTCCACAAAGTCGATATCCCACGCGCTCGGGTGGCAGACCACTTCCCGGTCGCGCGGCTTCACAAACTGCGAACGCTCCCAGAATGTCTCCGGCAGCGGCGCGAATCCCAGCGAGGTAAAGAAGTGCTCGCCATAGTGGACCATCTGCTTGTAGTCCGTCTGGCGGCTCTTCAGGATCTGGGTGAGATCGAAACCCGGGTCGGCGTCGCGCGGCGCCGCCAGCGGGTAGACGTTGTCCCAGGTCTGCGCCCACATGTTGCCCAGCAGGTGCGCGGGAATGGGACCTTCCGCCGGCACCGCCGCGGCTCCGTACTGTTCCCGCAGCCTCGTGCGGATGTAGGCGTGGAGCGAAAGGTACAGCGGCCGCACCTGTTCCCACAGCCGGTCCAACTCCCTGGCGAAATCGTCCGGCGGCATGTCGTACTTGGCACGCCACATGGCGCCGTTGTCTGCGAATCTGAGTTCGCGCGCGCCTTTATTGGCCAGCGCCACGTAGCGTACGAATTCGGGCCGGATCGGGCGCGCAATGGCGTGCCATCCGCGCCAGGCGTCCAGGAGTTCGGCGGGCTTACGGCTGGCCGCCATCAGGCGCGTCAGATCTTCCAGGTCCAGGCAAGCGCTGCCTCCCGGCGGGCAGTACTTGCCTTTGCCGTAGGTGCCCTCCATCGACGCGGCGATGCGTGTGAGTTCCTCGCTCTCCCCGGCGTCGGCCGGCGTGGCCAGAGTCAGCGACAGCTTCAGCAGGTTGATCTTGCGGCGCACGTCGTCCGGCAGCTTTAGCGCATCGAACCGCCTGGATTTCTTCGCCAACTCGACGGTGGCGTTGATGGCCCGTTCATCGGCCTTGGCGGCCAGGGCCTCGGTATCGTCGGTGATGTATGTGGATTTCACCCAGTCCGCGCGCTGGCCATCCACCGACAGCGTCAGCAGCCGGGCCTCGGCGTCTTCGATGAATTTCTGCGCTTCGCGCACCGTGGGCGGCCCCGCTGCCGCTCCCCAAACAAGCCCCGCGGTAGCGACGGCCGCGGCGGCGGGCAAAATAAAATTGCGTCTCATATGCCGTGCACCATTGTAAACTGGCTGCATGGCCATGAAAACGGTTTTAGTCCTCGCGGCGGCGATGGCCGCCTCTATCGCGATTCCGACCGCCCCCGCCCAGCAGCCCGGGCGCGTCTTCGAGTTGCGCACCTACACCTGTTACGAAGGCAAGCTGCCCGATCTGCTGGCGCGCTTCCGCAATCACACCATCGGCATCTTCGAGAAGCACGGCATGACCAGCATCGCCTATTGGGTGCCGCAGGATTCCCCGGCCTCCCAAAACACGCTGATCTACATCCTCGCGCACCCCAGCCGCGACGCCGCCAAGAAGAATTGGGCCGAATTCGGCAAAGACCCGGAGTGGCAGAAAGTGCAGAAGGATTCCGAAGCCAACGGCAAAATCGTGAGCAAAGTGGAATCCGTGTTCATGGCCCCCACGGACTTTTCACCACTGAAATAGCCCCGCTTTTGTGGGGCGGGCTCTCAGCCTGCGCGGGGCTCTCAGCCCCGCAACCCGGCAGTTTGAGTTCGTCCCAATGTCTCAGGAATTCGGCGAGAGTACCGTGCGCAAATCTGCGCAGGCGAGCACGCTGGTCCTCATCTTCGTTGGTGAGTTCGAATATCGCATATTGAGAAGGGCCGCGGTGCGCAGGTGTACGGAAGTGATTCCTCAGGTGATTGATGGCCACAGGAACCTCTGGATGAGCAATTGCGGGGCTGTTTGCAATGTCGTCAACTGCGGCTCTGGGCCCGTGCTTGTAAGCATTCAGAATCCAAACGATGTCGTAGCTATCTTTCGCCTTATCGCGCTCATCAACCGCGAATGCCTTTAGCACGAGAAAAGGCAAGAGGTTTGCAATCCGAACGGCGATGCCATCGTGGATTCCTGCATGATCCAGAAGTTCGCCCGCCAGTGTCACCTTAACGTAGTCCATGGCAGCAAGTTCGGCTCCTCTGGTTCGGACAGCACTGATTCGTGATCCAACGCCTTTGCCGGGGTTTCGCAGGAGCTGTCCCGGATTACCGGTCCCGACCGGACAGAAGAACTCTAACTGCACACGCACACCGCCAACCTGCCTCTCCCAACGGAAGGTCTCTTCCTGGCCGGTATCGGGGTTCCGGGTTGGAGCGAATTGAGCGTCCCTTAGATTCTGCTGGAGAGTGCGGTACGCTTCTTCTTCCTCGGTCAAGAGTGTAACGCCTACGACGATATCCAGATCGGTAGTGCCAATATGTTCGTTAATTTCAGCCGGGAGATTACCCACCAGATAGCGCGGCGCCATTCCGCCAATGAGAATCAGCTTGCTGCCCCACGGCCCGACCTTCGTCAGTATCGTCCGTAGCGCCTTCTCACAAGCGGCTAGAGCTTCTGGCGAGTATTGTGCTTTGGGGTTTCGAGTTGGTTCAGCCAGATTCATTCCCGGAGAGAATCCTTTCTCGAAGATTTTGGGCTATCTCTGGCGAACGGCCATGCGCACCCATCGTTTCGATGTAAGCCCGAGGTTTCGAGACCAGGCGAATTTCGAGACCGCGTCGAGAAGAGCTTCGCTCCCTGGGCGCTTGAATGGTGGCAAGTTCGAGTGGGAGATTCCGCTCCGATTGCCAGAGTTGAAGGTTGGCGCCCTTATCGGCGATCTCGCCTTGCAAAACTCTAGCGACTTCTTCAGGAGGAACTCGGGCATCAACCCAAATGGTCGGATCCGGATAGGTGGTCAACGTCGGGGCATAGGAATTGGCTGCTGCCGGGCCGCCGAGCGCCCACTTTTGGGTCAGACGGTTCAGTGATGGCAACTTGTCGAGGAGTCCCTGCGAAGAGCGGCTCCAGACATATAGGCCGCAGGTCTCTTCAGGCCGCTGACGTTCCTCCGCGGCCCAAAGGTCGAGCAAGCCTCCACGGTCGGCTAGCCGCCAAAAGCGATTCGGGCCCGCCCCATGAACTTCAATCAGATTGTTTTTGCTAAGCCGGCTTAAAACGCGGCTCGCGAGCGCATTCGATACATGCGCGTTGCCCGCTATGGCCCGGAGAAAGATTTTGTCCTGCGGGCTGGAGGTGAGCAGAGCTTCCGCCAACAACCCAGAGCGATCACGCAAGCGCGCTCGCGCTGCGGTCTGGGGGCGGAGTTCTGAAAGCATGACTCCGTTCACATTGACGAGAAGACCAGGGGCGACAACATGGACAATTCCAGTCGCTTCTTCCGCCCACGAACAGCCCCTCGTGTGAAGCATCTCACGAGTGCGCGCCGACAAGTGGCGAATGGCTAGCAGGAGTCGCGCTTTCCGATGGTGCCGGCGAGCGCCCTCTGTCATCTCCTGCGCGCGCTCCAGGCTCAGTACGGGGAAGCTGGCCACGTCAAATTCGACCGGCCTGGATCCTTCGATCCCGATAAGCAACGACGCGGGGGTTTGGCCAGGTTCTGCGCGTAGCCCAACTCGTTGAAGGGTGCGGAAGAGCCAGTCGGGCAGCGAGGATCTGTGATTCGCCGCCGTTACCATGGTTTACAGTATACACTATATTTACAGCAATCGGAAATATTGGCTATACAGTGTATATTTAATTGTTTCAATAGTTTGCTGCTGGAAGAGCGGCGCCAGCGCCAGCCCCTAGCCCCCAGCCCCGGCGAGCGAAAGCGAGCCCTAAGCGGCCCCCCCGTACTCCTTCAGCTTGTTGTGCAGCGTCTTCAAGCTGATGCCCAGAATCTCCGCCGCGCGGGTCTTATTATTGTGGGTGTGTTCCAGGGTCCGCAGGATCAGGCCTTTCTCGGCGTCCTCCACCGTCGTGCCGATGTTGAAGCGCACCGATTCCAGGTCCTCCACCGCGGTGACCGTTCCCACTCCGGCCACGGCTGCCATCGCCGCCCGGCCCTGCAGAAAGGCCGGAACGTGCTTCAACTCCACCGTTCCCTCGCCCGCCACAATCACGGCGCGCTCCAGCACGTTCCGCAATTCCCGCACATTCCCCGGCCAGGAGTGCCGCTCGAACGCCTCCAGCACGTCCGGCGCGATGCCCGTCACGCGGCATTCGTGCTTGCTGTTCAAGCCCGCGATCAGCGCTTCGGAAATCGGCGCGACATCCTGCTTGCGGTCCCGCAACGGCGGCAGGTGAATGTGAAAAACGTTCAGCCGGTAGAACAGGTCTTCGCGCAGATTACCGCCCCGGATGGCTTCGTCCGGCACTTTGTTGGTAGCCGCCACCAGCCGCACGTCCACTTCGAATTCGGTCTTCCCGCCCAGCCGCCGCACTTTGGAATCCTCAATAATGCGCAGCAGCTTCGCTTGCGTGGGCAGCGGCATCTCGCCGATCTCGTCCAGCAATAGCGTCCCGTGCTGCGCCAGCTCGAAGCAGCCCGAGCGCCGCTCCGAAGCGCCCGTGAAGGACCCCTTCTCGTGCCCGAATAATTCGCTTTCGATCAGTGTTTCCGGCAGCGCCGCGCAGTTGATCGCGATGAACGGCCCCTGCCGCCGCGGGCTGAGCTTATGAATCGTGCGCGCCACCATCTCCTTGCCCGTGCCGCTCTCGCCGGTAATCAATACGCAAGCCTTGCTCGGTCCGGCCTGCTGCAAAAGCGCAAAAATCTCCCGCATCCTGGGCGAATTGCCCACCAGCTCGCCTAGCGAGCCATTGTTGGCCAGTTGCCTGAGCAGGGCCTGTTTGTCGTTGCGCAGGCCGGCATGCGCCGCCGCCCGGCTCACCAGCACTTCCAGGCTCTTCGGCTGGATCGGTTTCTCCAGAAACCAGTAAGCTCCCAGTTCGTGTACGGTTCGCACCGCCGTTTCCACATTGCCGTAGGCCGTCAGCACGATAGTGGGCGGCATGTCGCCCATTTCTCGCAATCTCTCCAACAGCCCGAAACCATCCAGTCCGGGCATGTTCAAATCGGTCAGGATCACGTCCGGCATGTTCCGGCTCAGAACTTCCAGCGCCTCGTTGCCATCGGAGGCGGTCTCCGCCGTCATGCCCCAGGCCGCTACCATGGCCGCCAGTCCGTTGCGCTGCGCGGGTTCGTCGTCAACGATCAGAAGTCTCAACGGGTTTCAATCCTTCCAGTTCTTATTGTTGCGCCTAGCATACACTAATCTCAACCCGGCTGGCTAGACACAGTTGTACTAGCCTACTACGGTCGTGAGCCCGACTTTGCGATAATAACAGAGGCACCAGCCTCATGGTCTTCGAAACCGTCCGACGCGCCCGCCGCCGCATGCTCGCCAATGAGGCCCTGCGCCATGCCGCCTATTCGGTCAGCGCCGCGCTGGCCTCCCTGATCCTGCTTCTGTTGGCGGGAACCCAGATCCTCGGTTGGGCCTGGCTGATCCTGCTGCCCGCCCTCGCGCTGGCCGCCGGAGCCTACGCCACCTGGCGCACCGCGCCTTCCCTTTATCGGGCAGCTCAGCATGTGGACCGCAACCTGCAACTCGCCGATACCCTCTCCACAGCGCTTTTTTTCTCCCCGATGGATCAACCGGATCGGTCGCACGATATGCGCCGCGCGCAATTCTCCCAGGCCGAAAGCGTGGCCGCGGGCGTGGATCCGCGCCGCGCGATTCCGCTCCGCATGCCGCGCGCGCTCTATGCAACCGGCCTGCTGGCCTTGGTGGCGGCCAGCCTGTTTGCTCTGCGCTATGGCTTGGATCGCCGCTTGGATCTCCGCGCCCCACTGGCCCGTATCGTACAGGACAAGTTGGGTTATACCGCGGCGCGGCAAGCGGCGCGCGACCGCCAGCACCCGGCCGCCCACGATCCCAAACACCCCGCGGAGCCCGGCGTTTCGCTCGACGATTCCAAAGAGAAAAGCCCCGGCGAATTGGATGCCGCGCCGGACTCCGCTCTGGACACCGTGGGCGTGCCGGATGTCGACCACAAGACCGCATCCAGCCGCCCGGAGACCTCCAAGCTGGAACAATCCGCGCAACTCGAAGGCGATCAGAGCCCTGCCGCAGAGCCCGCGGGAGTCAGCGCCAACCCGGCCGGTGACCAGCAGTCCGCCGATGGCAAGAAAGGGCCGGGCCAGGGCAAACAGGGCCAGGATGGCGACCAGCAAGCCTCCGGCAACTCCGGCGAGAACTCCAACCTGCTCGGCAAGTTCAAAGATGCCATGTCCAGCTTGATGAATCGTATGCGGCAGCAGTCGGGCGCCCAGGGAAAGCAGCAGCAGGCCGGCGCCCAGAATGGCGGCCAGCAGAAAAGCCAGTCCGGAAATTCGGGACAAAACGGCAAGCAGGGCCAGCAGTCGGGAGACGGGCAGCAGGCCGAAGCCAAGGATGCGCAGCCCGGCGACGATGGTCAAAGCGCGCAGAATTCACAATCGGGCAGCCCCGGCCAGAGTGGACAACAGCCCGCTACCAAGCAGCCCGGAAGCGGTATCGGGCGGCAGGATGGCAGCAAAGACGTCAAGCTCGCCGAACAGCTTGCGGCCATGGGCAAAATCAGTGAGATCATCGGCAAGCGCGCCGCCAATGTGACCGGCGAGGTCACGGTGGAGGTAGAGAATAGCAACCGCCAGTTGCGGACGCCCTACGCCCAACGCGACGCGCATCACGCCCAGGCCGGCGGGGAAATCAATCGCGACGAGGTCCCCCTGGCGTTGCAGTCCTACGTGCAGCAGTACTTCGAACAGGTGCGCAAGCAAGCCGCCCGCCAGCCCGTAACCGCGCCGCAACCGTCAACCGAGCCACGACCATAAGGGAGTGGCCTACTCCTCCCAAACGCGCTTAGGCACACCCCGGTCCCGATCCTTCACCCGGTCGTACAAGTAATAAGTCGAAACGGTCCCGAGGGATTCGTTGTAAAGGCTTTCCAATCCCAGCCCTTCCTTCAGATCTTCCTCGAAATCGTGTAGCGCCTTCAGCTCGGACGCCAGCGCCGGCCTGCTCTTCCCGGAAGGGGTGCGGAAGAACTTCTGATAGCCGCCATCCACCAGCGAACCGATCTCGCCGCACATCGTGATGCCGGCCAATTCCGCGCGCTGCACCTGGCCGCCGCTCTCGCGCAGCACCACGCCGCATTCGCCCTTGGTCACCAGCACCGTGCCGTCCGGCCGTGGCGTCACGCTGAACCCCGCCCGCTTCAGGTTGTCCAGCCTGTCCTGGAATGTGATCTCGGCCGGTTGCCGTCTGCGAAAGAACATAACGACATTATAAGCCCCAGTGGGGCAGGCTCTTAGCCTGCAGCGGCCTCTCAGGCCGCCCGCGCGCGTTCACCCGATTTTGCGACCGCCGCCCCGCTGAAAACAAACGCCCAACCGCTTCCGCGCCGCCGAAAACCTTCCGCGTGCGTGCTATTACTCGTATAGGGACCAACCTCATGCCGAGGCGCTGTCGCCCACGCTCTTTGAAAACTGAATATCAGCCACACAACCTGCTGCAACCGGATGCAACATGAACGTCAGTTCTTCGTTGCATCCTCGCCTGGAGTGGCCGCCCGCAACCAAATAACTCCCTGAAACCGATCGTATATACGGTAAATGCTATCCTAAGCTGTTGATAATAAATTAACTATGTAACAAATTGGCATTGTTCGGCCAAAGAGCGTAACCATAGTGCCGGCCGTCGAGCGGCGGCCCATCGGCGTTTATCGGCGTTCATCGGCGGCCCCACAGTTTTTCCCGAATGACGTCAGTACTTGAACCTCCAGCGAAATTCCCCGTAAATCTGCCGCGGGTCGTTGAAGTGGAATCCGCCAAACGTCAGGCTATTGTCCAGCAACACGCGCCGATTCGTCACATTTGTCGCCGTCAACGAGACCCTGTACTTTTCGTGCTCCCCAAAGCTCTTCCCCAACGCAATGTCGAACGTCGTGTGCGGCGGCAGATAGTTCCCCGGATATTGTGGGTCCGGGTCCCCGTTCGTGAATCCCGATCCGTAGTATACATTCGTCGAAGCGAACACCTGCCCCGGAAGACTGGTATTGGCGCCGAAATTCAACGTGTTCCGCTGATCGTGGTCCACCGGCGAATATCCCGGCGGGATGGCGACCGGGCAATCCGCCGATACCGGAACAGGGCAGACCACCCCTCCGGTGATCGGCGCCGTCGCCTGCGCGATCTGATTCGAGTAGGCCAGGTGAATCTGCGCCCGATGCCAAAGGCGCGGGGAGCGCAGCGTGGTTTCCCAACCCTGTATCAGCGCCGCCGTCCACGTGATCGGCCAGAAGATATTCGATTCGCCGATATTGTTGTGGTCCAGCCAATTCTGCGCGCGCGTTTGGAAGGTGTCCTCCTCGAGCACCCAACCATGAAAAGGAATCGAGACGCCAAATTGATACTCTTCGTCGCGCTCTCCCTTTAAGGGCGCGAAAGTCAGCGTCTGGCTGGTGGCTAGATTGAGCAAAGGACCCGTAGCCGTCAACAGCGGCGGCGGTTGGTAAAAGTGGCCGTAAAAACCATGAAAAACCCAGTTCAGGCGCGGCACCCGAATGGCCACGCCAAAGCGCGGATCCGTCGCGTTCTGCACTACCCCCGCTTCGGTCCCGGCGCCTGGGGTCGTGAAGTACGATTCGCGCAGGCCGGCGATCAGCGTCAGCCACGAAGTCGCCTTAAACCGGTCGCTGATAAACTCCTCGGCCAGACCGCCTGTGACCGCGGCCGTGGATGGGCCGTAGTTCTGGCAGCTCGTGCCGCAGCCCGTGAAGACGTTATTGAAGTAGTTGCTCTGGTGTTGGGCGAATCCGTACACGCCCGCTTCGATGTTGTTCTTCCCCACCGTCCAGTCAGCGCTGGCTTGCATGCCGGCATAATTGGCCGTCTGGTCCACGGTCGAGATCACCGGCACATCGTTCGCGCCGCCGGTATAGCTGGCCTCGTTGTAGTGATAAAACGGTGAAACCGTTGTCAGCAGGTTTGGATTGAATGTGTGGACCCAGGAAAAAGTGATATACCCATCGGGCTCGCGTTCGCTATCCCGTAGTCCATAACTGGGATAAACCTGATTCCCGGCTGAGTTAGGATCCGGGTCGATCGGGATCTGGTAATAATCCTGGCGCAGCGAACCGACCAGCCGGAGTTGATTGGACGAGCTGGGATTGAAGATGAGTGACACGAATCCTCCAAAACCGTTCTCCGCGTCGTGTACCACTTGTCCGATAGGTGGTTGCAGGCCGTAGTTACTGCGATCCGCGTTGATGCTCGCGTAATAGGCGAAGCGCTCGGTGTGCCCTCCGAAATTGAGTTGGTCGTTGGTTTGGTACCAATTGCCAAAGGAGGTAACCAGTTCCGCCTCGTTGTCGCGCTCGAAGCCGGATCGTGGCACGATATTGAAGATTCCATAGGTGCGGTCTCCGTATTCCGCATCGTAGCTGCCGCGCTGAACTTCGAGATAATCGATGTCCTTCGGGTCGATCTGCGGGCCCAGGTTGGTGGCGATATTGGTGTTGGGAACGGGCACGCCATCAATCAGCCAATCCACTTGATGGCCTCCGCGCATGTGCAGCATGTCGTGCGTGACATAGGCGGCTGGGGTGTAGTCGGTGATCATCGCCATGCTGTTGGTGCGGTCCGCGCCCGGAGTCTCGGCTATATCCTCGCGGTCGATCAGGGTAGTGGGAGTTACCGAATCCATATTGACTGGTTCTGCCTGCCCAGTGACCACCGCCGTTTGCGCCAATGGCGCGATCGCCAGTTGAAAGTGAAGAATCGGCGATGATCCGGAAGCCACCGTGACAGTCCGCTCCAAGGTTTCGAACTTAGACTGAGTGACAGTGATTTTGTAATCGCCCACTGGCACGGAGGTAAATACGAACTCGCCGTTATCGTCGGCTTGCGCGGTCTGTGACCACTCCGAAGTAATGGCCCGCAGCTTCACCGATGCTCCAGCTATGGGCCGATGCTGCGGGTCGTGAACAATCCCCTGTATCTTTCCAAAAATGGTAGCGTGCAGCGGGAAACTAAGCATTATAAAGACAGCAATAAATTTCAACTTTTCTCCCTCCTAAAGTAAAGACACTTATACGCCAGTAGGACAGGCTTCCTGGCCTGTCCCGTTGCAGTACTGGATGTTAGGAAAGGAGACTGGGAGGTCCGCGCTTCTGATGGGAATCCTTGAGGGAAATGCGATATCCAACTTCAGCTTCACCGCGATCCGCGATCTGGCTGCTGACCGCAACCCCTGCCGTTTGCGATCGAGCCACCAAAGCCGGCTCGCACTCCGGAACCGTTGCACCGCCAGTAGGAAAGAATGGACACTTCACCCGGAAAGCATCCGCAGCTGGACCGGACGGTGGCGTCTCCGCCATGTCCTGCGCCATCATGCCGCAATGATGGCTCCCATTGCGGCGGCAGCAGGCGGGCAGGTTCGATTCGCCGTCCGCAAACAGCGCGGGCGCGATCAGCGAGAAGCTGAATACGAACACCAGCAGGATGGCCGGAACGCGCCGCATCCTTACCATGCTACTATAATTTCCCCATGCCGTTTGTTTTATCCCTCGACGAAGGCACCACCAGCGCCCGCGCCGCGCTCTACGACGAACAAGGGCGCAGCGTGGCCATGCAATCCGCGCCGTTTGACTGCCGCTATCCGCAGCCGGGCTGGGTGGAGCAGGATGCCGATGAGATCTGGAATGCGCAGCTTTATGCGGCCCGGTTGCTGCTGGATCGCGCGGGCGTGCCCGCGTCCCAGATCGCCGCCGTGGGCATCACCAACCAGCGCGAGACCACCATCGTTTGGGAGCGCT
Source organism: Bryobacterales bacterium (assembly GCA_963707465.1). Taxonomy (GTDB): domain Bacteria; phylum Acidobacteriota; class Terriglobia; order Bryobacterales; family Bryobacteraceae; genus Bog-159. The sequence continues at coordinate 857,805 of CAVPQK010000024.1, read as the reverse complement.
CGACCGGGCGTCCCGTCGCGCCGGCCATCGTCTGGCAATGCCGCCGCACCGCGCCCTATTGCGCGGAGTTGGCGCAAAGCCCCGCCGCGGCCGATATCACCCGCCGCACGGGCCTGGTAATCGACGCTTATTTTTCCGGCAGCAAAATCCGCTGGATCCTCGAAAACGTGCCCGGCGCACGTCAAAGGGCCGCGGACGGCGAGCTGCTGTTCGGCAACGTGGACACCTGGCTGATCTGGAAGCTGACCAATGGCGCGGCGCATGTCACCGATGCCACCAACGCGTCCCGCACCATGCTCATGAACCTGGAGTCGGGCGATTGGGACGACGATCTGTTGCGCATCCTCGACGTGCCGCGCGCCATGCTGCCGCGCATTGTGCCTTCCAGCGCAGTGGTCGGAGCCGTTCACGCCGAGCACTTTGGCGCGGAGATCCCCATCGCCGGCATCGCGGGCGATCAGCAGGCGGCGCTGGCGGGTCAAGCTTGCTTCCGCGCGGGTCTTTCCAAAAACACATATGGCACCGGCTGTTTCGCGCTCATGCACACAGGCGGGCGCTTGCCGGTATCGCGCAATCGCCTGCTGGGGACGCGCGCGGCTTCGACAGACGGCCAGCCGCAGTTCGCTATCGAAGGCAGCGTCTTCGTGGCCGGAGCGGCCGTGCAGTGGCTGCGCGACAAGCTGGGCTTGATCCAAACCGCCGCCGAATCCGAACCCATGGCCGCCTCCGTGCCCGATACCGGCGGCGTCTACCTGGCGCCCGCCTTCGTGGGCTTGGGCGCGCCGTATTGGGACGCGGACGCGCGCGGCATCCTTTGCGGCCTGACCCGATCGAGCGATCGCGCGCATATCGTGCGCGCCACGCTCGAAAGCATCGCGTATCAGACGCGCGATCTGATCGACGCCATGCAGGCGGATGCGGGCGGGCGCATCCTGGAACTGCGCGTGGATGGCGGCGCGGCCGCGAACAATTTCCTGCTGCAATTCCAAGCCGATATCCTGGGCTGCCCTATCGTGCGGCCCGCCGACATCGAAACCACCGCCTTAGGCGCTGCGTATCTGGCCGGCCTGGCCACCGGTTTCTGGAAGAACGTCGCCGAAGTCGAAAGCTTCTGGCGCGCCGAGCGGAGATTCGAGCCGGCCATGGACGCCGCTACTCGCGACAGCCTCTTCTCCGGATGGAAAGAGGCGGTGACCCGCTGCCGGCAATCCGGCTAGGCCCTCAACCTCACTATCAGTTTCCGAATCGTTACCGGCGCCAGTAACCGCGGTAATACCGATGACCGAAGTAATGCGGCCCGACCCAGTGAGCGTGGGCATAAGGCGGGCGAGCCCAATAGCCGGCATGCCAGCCCCAGCCGGCGCCAACCGGGTACCGGTAACCGCCGACCCAGACGTATCCGGGGCCGGGCGCGCGCCCAACATAGGCGGCGGCCGGAACCGGCGCACCTACGCCGACTCCAACCACAACAGCCGGTGCGGCAAACAGCGCGCTTCCAGCGAATAATAGAACAGCAAGCAATTTGGTCTTCATAACTCCTCCTGCCGCTCCCCTATTGCAAACAGCGCGCCATTCCGGAAAGGCCTGAAAATACGGTAGGTAGCTTGCCCGCTCCTGGCCACACTCCACCGCGGTTGGTGGATCTCGGCCATGCCACTTGTAAGCTATGCTGTAATGGAATGCCGCGCACGTTGATAGCCTGTCTTCTCGCTCTTCAAAGCCTGGCCTGCTGTCAGGATGTGCATCCGGTCACTGGCCGCGAGACCGCGCCCGTCATGGGCATGGGCGGCGCGCCCTGGCTGGTGCGGCCTGAGCGCGTGGCCGAGGAAGCGCCCGACGCGGCCCTCGATGCCATCGGGATTGCCAAGGGCGAGACCATCGCCGATATCGGCGCGGGGGTCGGCTACTTCACCTGGCGTCTGGCTGCCCGCGTAGGACCCGAGGGCAAAGTCTATGCGGTCGACATTCAACAAGCCATGCTCGACCAGTTGCGCAAGAACATGGCCGCGCGCAAGCTGGCGAACTACGAAGCCGTGCTGGGCGCGGTGGACGATCCGCGCCTGCCGGCCGGCCGCATCGATCTCGCGCTGCTGGTGGATGTCTACCACGAGTTTTCCAGGCCGCAGGAGATGCTGCGGAAAATCCGCGCGTCGCTCACCCCCGCCGGACGCATGGTGCTGCTCGAATACCGCAAGGAAGATCCCAAGGTGCCCATCCTGCCGGCGCATAAGATGAGCGTGGCGGAGGTCAAGGCGGAGATCGAGCCGGAAGGCTTCCGGCTGGAGAAAACCCTGGAGAACCTGCCCCGGCAGCACATACTTATCTTCCGGAAGAACTCGATGTGACCTCGCCGTTTCACTCCCTCGACCGCCTGGCGCGCCGCTTCCTGTTTGTCGCCTTGGCGCTGGCGGCCGTGCTGGCCATCGGCACGGTGGGCTTCATGCTCATCGAACACTACTCGCTCTTTGACGCTTTCTACACGACCCTGCTGACCATGACCACGGTCGGCTACGGCGACCAGTTGCACCTTCCCGGCCGCATCCTCAATTCCTTCCTTTTGATCGTGGGCGTGACCACCATCCTGGTGGCCATCGGCGCGATCACCCAGACAGTGATCGAAGAAGAATTCGGCGAGCTGATCGGCAAACGGCGGAATAAACGCATGATCGACAAACTGGAAAATCATTTCATCATTTGCGGCTATGGACGCGTGGGCCGCGGAGCCGCCTCCGAATTGCAGCAGGCCGGCGTGCCTTTCGTGGTCGTGGATATCGATCACGACCGGGTGGAGAAGGCCATCAACGCGGGCATGCTGGCCGTCGTCGCCGATTCCACGCGCGACGAAACGCTCCAAGGCGTCGGCGTGGCGCGCGCCAAGGGGCTGGTGTGCGCGCTCTCCACCGACGCCGACAACCTGTTCGTGCTGCTCTCGGCGAAGTTCCTCAATCCGGGAATCTACGTGGCCACGCGCGCGGCCGAAGAGAGCGCCGAAGAGAAGATGCGGCGCGCCGGCGCCGACGCGGTCTTCGCCCCTTACTCCATCACCGGCCATCGCCTGGCGCAGGCCCTGCTGCGTCCGCACGTGGTGCAGTTCCTGGATTTCACCACGCAAGCTGCTGGGCTGAAAGTGGTCATCGAACAGGTGCGTGTCTCCGGGCACAGCGACTTAGTTTCGAAGAGCATCCGCGAGCTGCAGATCGGCCGGCAGTTCGGCATCATCGTGCTGGCCATTCGCCATGGCGACGGCGAAATGGTGTTCAATCCTCCCGCCGATACGGCTATCTCCGCCGGCGATTACCTGATCGTGATGGGCCAGCCGGATAAGCTTCACACGCTCGAAGGCATGCTGGGCAGCGCCATCGCACATTGAAGGTCCTACAAGTATGTCGGCACCACTTGCATCTCAGGAACGCATACCCGCGGGTGCAGTCTGGCCACCGCCAGCACCGCCTCCGCCACGTCCTCGGGGCGTAGCGCTTTCGCCAGGGTCTCCGCGGATGGCTTGACGGGACGGCGATCCAGAATCTCGGTATCCACCAGGCCGGGACAGACCACGCAGGTGCGAATGCCGTTCTCTTTTTCCTCCAGCCGAATCGCGTGCGCCAAGCCAAGAAGTCCGCGCTTGGACGCCTGGTAGGCCGCGCCGGAAAGATCGGCCCAGAGGCCGGACACGGACGCAATGTAGATCAAATGGCCGGCGCCGCGCTCCCGCATGGCCGGCAGCACCGCCCTGGTTGCGTAGTAGGCTGCATTCAGATTCACACTCACCACCGTGTTCCAAATATTGGTCGTCAAGCGCTTCAGCGAACGATCCGGGACGTTGATGCCGGTCGAGAAAACCAGGATGTCGATCTCGCCCAGGCGCTCGCGCGTGTGCGCGGCCAGGTGCTCCATTTGCGATGCGTCGGCGGCATCCGCGGCCAGCGTTTCCACGGCTCGGCCTTCGCGGGCGAGCGACTCCTTCAGTTCTTGCAAGCGCTCTTCGCGCCGCGCGGAGGCCATCACACGCGCGCCTTCTCGCGCCAGCAGCACAGCCGTTTCGCGGCCGATACCGCTCGAAGCGCCGATCACTAGCGCGACTTGATTTTCGATTGACACAGGCATATGACTTACTATGACACGCGGCTTAAGACGTAAGTGTTCAGGAAGTCGTTGCGGAACTTTCCCTTCGGATCGTATTTCGCCGCCAGTGCGACGAACTCGCCCAGCCTTTCGTATTTCGACCGCAGGTCGGCCGGGGCCAGCGTGAAGAGCTTGCCCCAGTGCGGGCGCGGCTGAAATGGAGAGAGCTCCTTTTCGATGACGGGAAGCACGCGCCGGACCGCGGGCCCATCCGGCTTCCAGGTGAAATGGATCGTGACACTCGGCCGCCCGTAGCAGGTGCTCATCCACAGATCGTCGGCCGCGATGGTGCGGATCTCGGAGATCAGCAGGTGCGGCGTCACCTGGTCGCGCAGGCGCTCCACCGCCAGAATCGCATCGATGGCATTTTGCCGGGCTACGAAATATTCCGACTGCAACTCTTTCCCCGCGCTGGGCGTGAAACCCATGCGGAAATGCGGCAGCCGTTCGTACCACGGGCCGGGCACCCCCATCTGTTCGGTGCAGTTCTCGGCGGAAAGCTCGGCGATGGGGTGCAGGTTCCGGGAGGCCAGCTTGGCGCCGAAGAACTCCGGGGGCGCGGCGAAGGGCTGCCCGTCTCCAACCCGGCTTTTGATCCAGACCTCTTTAATGCGCTGCTTCTGCCAGTCGGTGAACAGGCTGACGCTGTAGCCGCTGGACTGAATGGCGTCGAAGTGGTCCTTCATCTGGGACAGCGGCATATCCTCGTACACGTACTGCCGCACCGCGTAAGTCGGCTGGATGTCGAGAGTGATACGAGTGATCGCGCCCAACGCGCCCAGCCCGGTCACGGCTCCGCGGAAGACTTCGCCATCCGCCTGGCGCGACAGTTTCACCACATCGCCTGCGGCGGTGACGATTTCGAGGCCGGACACCGCGGTGGCCAGATTGCCGTTCTTTTCGCCCGAGCCGTGGGTGGCGGTGCTGATGGCTCCGGCGATGGAAATATGCGGGAGGGATGCGAGATTGTGCAGCGCAAAGCCCTTGCCATCGAGATATGGGCAAAGCTGGCCGTACGTGATGCCCGCGTCCACGGTTACTGTGCGGGCGGCTGGATCGAGCGCCACCACCTCGTTCATCGGCTTGAGCGATAGCAGGTTGTAACGGCTGTCCGCGATGGAGTTGAAACAGTGACGCGTGCCGAGCATCTTCACTTTGTCCTGGGACCGCACGAGGGTTTGGAGTTGCGCCACTGACGCGGCCTCGTGCAGGTGCTGCGTGCTGTACGACAGGTTGCCGGCCCAGTTGGTGAGCTTCTCGTTGGCCGCCCGTAACAGGTGCTTCTGTACCTTGCCCAGAGCATTGCGCGGCAGCGCGTCCACCGGCACAAAGGCTCGCGGCAATTTGAAGGAGGCCAACTCCCGGCGGCAGCGGGCTTCTAACGCGGCCGGATCGAACGCGCCGCGAGCCACGATCCAGGCCACCGGAACCTCGCCCTTTATCGCGTCCGGCACGCCGGCCACGGCAGCTTCGGCAACCTCCGGTTGTTCCATGAGAAACTCCTCGATCTCGCGCGGATAGATATTGAACCCGCCGCAGATAATGAGATCGCTGCGCCGCCCACAAAGCGTGTAGTAGCCGTCGGGCGAAACGCTGGCCAGATCTCCGGTGCGGAACCAGCCGTCCCGAAACGCGGCCTTGGTCGCTTCTTCTTTCTGCCAATAGCCCGCGAAAACATTGGGACCCTTCAGGTAGATTTCGCCGTCGAGCAGACGCACGGAAATGCCAGGCAGCGGAAAGCCGATGCTCCCCTGGCGGCGCTCGCCCGCGTACGGATTTGAAATGTTCATCAGCGTCTCGGTCATCCCGTAGCGTTCCAGGATCGTGTGGCCAAATAGCGTGCGAAAGCTTTCCATTACCCGCGGAGGCAGGGGCGCCGAGCCCGAAACGAAGAGCCGCATGCTCTGCCCGATGGCGCGCGCGGTCTCGGGTGGCGTCTCCAGAAGCCGCGTGTAAATAGTGGGCACGCCGAAGAACAGCGACGGTCGGAAGTCCAGAAACTCGTTAGCGGCGCGCTGATGTTCGAAGCGTTCTAGCAGGCGCATGCGGCAGCCGCTGAGCAGCCAGCAGTGCAGGCCGTTGCCCAGCGCGTGCACATGGAACAGCGGCAGCGCCAACAGGAAGCGGTCGGCGGCGGTGATCTGCCAGCAGGCCAGCAGGTTCACCGCGTTCGCCGCGAAGTTGTTGTGCGTCAGGATGGCGCCTTTCGCAGCGCCGGTCGTGCCCGAGGTATAAACGAGCGCCGCCGGCGAATCGCCCTCCAGCACGGCGGCGTCGCAATCGTCGGACGCCGCGCCGGCTTCGGCCATGAGTTCCGCGAGATTCGCCTGAGTGACAAAAAGCGGCGGCGCGGCATCGTGGAGGATGTGCGAGACCTCGCGCTCGCGGTAGAGCACGTTGACCGGAACAAAGATGACTCCCAGCCGCAAACAGGCCAGGTACAGATCGATGAACTCGACGCAGTTGGAAAGCTGGACCGCGAGGCGGTCGCCCGCTTGGAAGCCGCGCTTCCGCAGCGCATTTGCCATGCGGCCGGCGCGCGCCCCTATCTCACCGAACGTGAAGCTGCGGCCCTGCCACTCGAGGCCGGTTTCGTCGCGGCGCTCGCGGAGAGAGAGATCGAAAAGCTGGTTCAGAGTCATTCCGGAAGCGCCTCGCCGCGAGTCTCCTTTCCGAAGGGTATCACCAGTAAGCCGAGCAGAAACGCGACGGAAGTGCAGGCCACCGGCATGCCGAGCGTGTGGAAGCGCGCGATCTCCGCGCCCACCAGGAATGTGACTCCCGCCGCCACGAAGCGTCCGGCGGAGGTGGCAAAGGCGAAGGCGCTGGCGCGGCATGACACAGGGTATTGCTCCGGCAGCCACAGCGTGTAAACGGCAAAGTTGGCCCCGCCGATGCCGAGCAGCGCCAGCGAAATCAGGAACCACTGCAGCGCGCCGCGCTCCAGATAGAATGCGTACCCGAACCCGAAGGCGATCGAAACGAACATCAGCGCGAAGTAGACGGCCAGCGTGGCGCGGCGGCCGATGCGCTCGGCGAGCGGCGCCATCATCAGGCATCCCAGGATGGTGCAGGCCGAAAGCAGCATGGTGGCCCACGAAGCCAGGCGCGCCGCCGATACGGCATCCCGCCCGGCGCGCATGGCGATCTGCGTCACCGAGGATGGAACATAGACCGAACCCGCCCAGAGGCCGGTCATCGAGATCAGCAGGTAGGTGGAATTCAGGATGGTGCGGCGACGCAATGCTGGCGCGAATAGCTCCTTCAGCGGTGCGGCAAAGGCGCTGGAGTGCCGCGTCCAACGCGCGGGTTCGTGGACACCCCGCCGGATGTAACTCACCAGCAGCGCGGGCGCGCCGCCCAGCACAAACATCGCACGCCAGCCGAACCGGGCACCGATAACGGCGTTGGCAATCGCCGCCAGGAAGACGCCGAAATAATAGCCGGTGTGCATCCAGCCGGCGCCGGTCTTGCGGCGCGCTTCCGGCCACTCCTCCGCGATCAGCACACCTCCCAACGTCCATTCGCCGCCGATGCCGAATCCGGCAAGCAGGCGGAACATCCCCAACTGCCAGACGCTGGTGGATACCGCGCCCAGAAAGGTGAACAGTGAGTAGCAAAGGATGGTGAGGGTCAGCGTACGCACCCGCCCGAAATGGTCGCCCACCGGACCCCACAAAAACGCGAGGCCCCATCCCACCAGGAACATCGCAAACAGCAAACCGCCGTAGAAGCCTGTGTTGGCCGCCGTGCCGGGGATTCCGGAGCGCGGCAGCAAATCCTTGAGAGCGGGGATCAGGACCAGCGCATAGATGAATGAATCCATGCCGTCGAGCGCCCAGCCTCCCCAGGCCGCCACGAAGCTGCGGATCTGGTTGGCGGTGAGCGGCGGAGTCATGAGGTCCAAGTATACCGATCTTCGCGTGCCGGCAATCTGTTATTAGTTGACCATGGAGAGTTTGCGTTCCATAAGAACCCCGTCCCGCCGCCAACTGCTGCGGCTGGCTGTGGCGCTGCCATGCGCCGGCCTGTTCAGCCGCTACCGGGCGTTGGCGGCGCCGCACCTGAACCGCGTCAAGATCACGGGCATCCGGGCCATGGCGATCAAGAACATCGCCGGCAACTGCCTGATTCGCGTCGATACCGACGCGGGCCTCGCGGGTTACGGCGAAGCCGGCGCCACGGGACCGATGGCGCGGGCCCGCATCGACACCATGAAGAGCCTGCTGATCGGCAAAGATCCGCTGGCCATCGAGGTTAACTTTCAGAACATGACGTCGCTGATGCACACCTACATGGCACACATCCCTACCATCAGCGGTATCGATATCGCGCTGTGGGACCTGGCCGGAAAAATCCTGGGCGCGCCGGTCGACACGCTGCTGGGCGGCCCGTTCCGCGAGTCCATCCCGATGTACTCGCACGGCATCGGCCTGGACATGCTCGACAAAGCATCCTGCCGGGATTGGGCGCAGCGGATCAAAGAAATGCCGGAGGGTTTCACGGCTTTCAAGAACAACATCGATCCGGTATTGGGCGTGCCCGTGGCGCGGTTTGCCTCCACGCTGACCACCGCGCAGCTCCGCAACGTGGCGCGCGCTTATGCCAATTGCCGCGAGGCGGTGGGCGACGATATCGACATCGCCGTGCATTGCCATAACGAACTGGATACGCCCAGCGCGATCGCCGTGGCCAAGGCCGTGGAGCCGATGAATCCACTGTTCATTGAAGATGCCCTGAACCCGGCGTTTTCCGAGGCTTGGATGGCGCTGCGCCGCTCCACGCGCGTGCCGCTGCTGACCGGGGAGAAACTGGAAATGGTGCGCGGCTTCAAACCGTTTATCGACAACCAGGCGGTGGACATCGTGCATCCGGACCTGGCCTTCGCCGGCGGATTCACAGGGGCCCGGAAGATTGCCGACTATGCCTACCTGTTTCGCACGCCGGTGGCGCTGCACAATGTTGGGTCCCTGGTGCTGACGTATGCCAACGCCCATTTCGGTGCCTCCATTCAGAATTTCTATCGTTCGGAAAGCCAGCTCGGGCGGCCCAACCACTATATCGAGGAGATGGCCGCGGGCAGCCCGCCCGAGGTGCGCAAGGGACTGCTGAAGGTCCCCACCGGGCCGGGTCTGGGGCTGGAAATCAACCCCGAGTTCCTGCGGCGGAACCTGGCGGAGGGCGAAGCGTACTGGGCCTGAGAGAGCCGCGATGTGCCATGCTGGAGTTGCTATGCGAGACCCGGAAGTCATTGAAACCGAGCTGGTGGAAATTGGCGCGATCGCCGACGATACCTTGAAGTTCGAGCGCATCGTGGCGTGGTGCGCGGCACATCCCGACGAAGTGCCTTTCGCGTTGCATCAGTTCTTGGGGCGGCGCGAGAAGCATCCGGCGGGGGGCGTAAAGGCCGAACCGCAATAGGGCATGTGGGCCGCCGATGGACGCCGATAAACGCCGATGGGGCCGGATTAACATTAGTATTTGCCTTATAGTTACATCGCTTGGAGCACGTCGCATTGGGTTCGCTTCGCAGCTTGCCCGGCCCCAGGCCTCCGGATTCTTCGCGCGACTGTTACGTGCCCCTTTTTTTCAGTGGTGTGTTGCAGTACGTTGCATTTGTTGCATCGGCCGGCTGGACTGCGCCCTTTTTTGAGACAGTCGCGAGATGCAACACACGTTCCCCGGGCTGAAAGGGCCGATGGCTAAGATCTGATGCATTCTTGTTCATTTTTGTGCGGATTTGTGCGTGTGGCACGCTGGCCGAACAACCCCAATTTCGCGGAAGTGACTGGATTAACATAAGCATTTGCTTATAGTTACGTCGCCTGGAGCACGTAGGATTGGGTTCGCTTCGCAGCCTGCCTGCCGCCAGGCCTCCGGATTCTTCGCGCGACTGCTACGTGCCCCGTTTTTCGGTGGCTGTTGCAGTACGTTGCATTTGTTGCATGGGCGGTGAAGGTATGCCTAGCTGCGTCCGCCAAGGGCGCAGCCCCTTCTGAGCTGGGGCGGGGCTTTCGATTTCACGTTATCATGCCGACGTGGGGCAGCCGCCTTGTGGGAAGTGGGCAAGGCTTTGTAGACAGCTGATTCTTCTAGGAGAAAGGGCGGTTCGGATTTATCGCCGCCGTGGTGACTGGGGTCGTCGGCGGGGAGGGCGGCCGCCGTCCGCGCTCCGCTGGTGTTATTCGATCAGGCGGTCATTCCGGGTCAGAAGGGCGTGGGTCCTGCTGTCTGGGAGCAGTCCCGGCTTGTAAGCCTGGGAAACATGCCCACGGCCGGCCTTTCAGCCGGATGCCCCACCTGGCTTCACGCCGGGTGCACGGGCGCGCCTCCAGCCTCGGTGATCATGGCCTGCATGCCCGCCGCGATCACCTCTTGCGCGCGCAGGCCGTCGCGATGGGTCGAGGGGAAGGGCGCATTCGCCCGGCAGCAATCGATGAACGCGGCGAGTTCGGCCTTGTACGCGGGCCCGAAGCGATCCACGAATTCGGGCAGCGGGCGGTGGTAGTCGCGCATCGGGAATACGCGATACGCCAGCGGTTCGGACCGTTCGCGGCGGCCGTACGCTTCCACCACAATCTCGAAGGGCTTCTGGTCGAAGCGGCCGACATGGATCTGCCCCTCCTCGCCGAAGATCACCGTTTCGTTGCGATACCCGGAAACGTGATTGCGGCTCACTTGCACCTGCGCCACCATGCCGCTCGGGAACCAGAGATAGAGCAGCGCGTCGTCGAAGTCCTCCTGGCAAGTGGTCAGGCGATGACTGTAAATTCTGGACCCCAGCGCCAGAGCCGTGCGCGGCATCTGTCCGGTAAGCCACAGAATTTCGTCCACATTGTGGATCGACATGTCGGGCAGGATGCCGCCGCTGGCGTACCCGTCCGGGGCGGGATTGGAGTCTTCGAGCGATGAATAGACCTTGAAAACGCGCCCGATCGCGCCCCTATCGATCAGTTCTTTGGCGTACGCGAGCGGCCCGTCGAAACGGCGCTGGAACGCCAGCATGAGGCTGCGGGGCGCATCGCGGTCGAGTTGGGCGGCGAATTCACGATCCGATGCCACGGCGCCGGTCAAGGGCTTTTCGAGGAGCACGCGGTGGCCGGCGGATATTAGGGCAGAGGCCGTTTCGCGGTGGGTCCCCGTCGGGGTGACCACTACCGCCGCCTGGCAGACTCCGGCTGAGACGAATTCCTGCACGCCGGAGAAGACGGGAACTTTCAGGTGCATCTCCGCCGCGAAGCGTTGCGCGCGCTCGACGTCGAGATCCACCAGCGCGGCCAGCGAACAGGGCGCGCCCTCGTTCGCCAGTTCGCACAGATGCAGGGCATGCACGAGGCCCATGCGACCCAGGCCGACCACCGCAACTTTCAACGATTCAGACATAATGTGCCAACTGATAGTATCGCTCTATCGGTGACCCCGCTTCTGGAACCACCCCGCTATTGTCCCGCCGATACGCGGGGTCCGACGGTGCTCATGTCGATCTGGTGAAAGCCCATCTTCAGGGCGGGCGAATTCGGCGACAATCGGAAGTCGTAGTTGCCGGCGTTGACAAAGAACGGATCGCCGATCGTCGATCCGGTATCATGGCCGGCCTCCTGCCATTGGGCCAGGCTCTGGCCAGCGAAGCGGATGTCGCCAGCGCGCGTGTCGAAGTACAGATTGTGGCTCATGGCGAACATCTGGCCGGTCCAGTTGCCGCCCAGCAAGAGGCCCTGATTGAAATAGACAATGTTGTGTTCGAAGGTAAACGACAGATGGTCTTCGGCGCGGCTGCGCATTAGCTGGAATTCCCGGTTGAAGGCCCAGATATTGTTCCGGATGACGTTTTCCCGGCCGTAGTGCTGGTGCAAGCCGGCGCTCTTGCAGTTATACACGATGTTGTTTTCGATCAGCATTTCCGAGGAACCTTCATCGGGATAGATGCCCCAGCCTCCGTAGCTAAACGAGGCCACGTCGTGGATCAGGTTGTTGCGGATGCGCGTGCCGGGTTGAACGCCGAGCGTGTAGATGGCGCCCATGTCGCTGAGCATCTCCTTGCCGATATTGTGCAGATGGTTGTACTCGACGATGTTTCCCTTCGATTGGTTTGCGCCGTAGCCCCACGTCCAGCCCACTGAGATAGCGGTATAGAAGAGGTCGTGAATGTGGTTGTGGACAATCTCATTGCGGCTGCTCTGGAGCACCCAGACGCCCACCGCGGGTGCGAAGACCAGGCCCAGATCGTGAATGTTATTGTCGGCGACGATGTTCTCGAAGTTTTGAAGCCTCTCTTCCGGCGCCATGTTCGGTTCTCCGATTTTGACGCCGCCGCCGCCCAGATCGAAAAGTTCGCAAGCCAGCACCTGGTTGCGTTTGGAGCCCTGGCCCAAATGCAGAGCATAGCCGCCGGAATGCGCCATGGTGCACCTTTCGAACTTGCAATCGACGGCGCCGATCGCCTCAATAGCCGCCGGCGCCGGCATGCCCGCTTGCGTGTCGGCGTAACCTTTGGCGTCCATGGTCCAATCGGCATGCGCGAACTGCAGCCCGCGAAAGGTGACGTCGTGGACGAATCGCCCTTGTTCGGGCTGGCCTTCCAGGCGGATCAGTTGGACGAGCGCGGGTGCGATCACCTGTTCGGCGGCCAGGTTTTCGCCGCCCATAGGCCAATAGGAAACCGTGTGCGTCTTGCGGTCAAGAAACCACTCCCCGGCGGAATCGAGCGCGTCCGGGGTGTTCTCGATGTAGTAGCGGGCATCTGCCTCCCGGTTCGACGGGCGAGGGTCGAGCGTGAGGGTGGCCAGGTGCGCGGCCGCATCGACACTGGCGATCGGCATGCGGATGTCGGCCCAGGCAAACAGCGCGATCACCTCGGCGTCGCGTGTCGCGGCCCACTCCGGGCGGATATCGTTTCCGCGGAAGCGGAGCTGGAGGGGCTTGCCCTGGGGACTGGCGCCATCGATGCGGTAGAAGCCGTAATTGGGCGTGCGTGCGCGCTGCGCGCGGCGTCCACAGACGAATAGCTGCCGGAAATCGGAGCCGGGAGCGCCGGCGGTCCAAATCTGGCGTGGACCTTTCTTCCAGCCGGAGATCACGCGGCCGCCGCTGATCACCGGCCGCGCGCCAGCCGCGGCTTGCCAGACGGTATTGGAATCCGCGGGTGTGAGGACCAGGGTCTCGGGGAGGAAGTAGGTACCGTCGCGGATTTCCACCGTGACTGTACCGCGGCGTCCGGCTACGCGTTGGGCGCGGGCGGCGTCCTGGGCGGCGGCGAGAGTGCGGATGGGACCATCGGGAGAGACGACGATGGTCTGGGCGGAAACAGTGGCCGCGAACAGGAGAGGCAGAAACTTCATCCTTTTCAGTATCCTCATTTGTCAGCTCCTGTTGCTTTCCAAATGGAAGCATGCTACGCTTCCTGTTGGGAACCCAATAGGCAAAATATGAAAGAGAAGACGGATGTCCTGCAAGGCACGCTGGCGTTGATGGTGCTGAAGACGCTGGGCCTGCTCGGACCGCTGCACGGTTACAGCATCGCGCGCCGCATTGAGCAGATCAGCGGAGACCTTCTTACTGTCAATCAAGGCACGCTGTATCCGGTCCTGTTGAAGCTGGAGCAGGAGGGCTCGATTACATCGGAATGGGGCGTTTCGGAGAATAATCGCAAGGCGCGCTTCTACCGGCTGACACGCGACGGACGCAAACAGTTGCAGGCCGAGACCCGCGGTTGGGAGCAGACAGCGGCCATCATTGCGCGATTCTTCACGGTGAAAGCGCAAGACCTGAAATGAGGAGGTCCTGAAATGAGAGCGCTTAAGCGATTCTCGAAGCGGCTGATAGCCCCAGCCACAAAGCGCCGGGACGAAGAGCGTTTGCGGGCTGAAATCGAAGAACATCTCGGCCTGCTGACCGCCGAGAATATTCGCGCCGGCTTAGCACCCGCCGAGGCCAGGCGTCGGGCTGCCTTGCAGTTCGGAGCCATCGAGGCCATCAAGGAAAGCTATCGGGATCAGCGGGGACTTCCGCTTGTGGAAACCCTCGCGCAAGATACGCGGCACGCGTTGCGGCGTTTGGGAAACGCCCCGGCATTCACCATCAGCACGGTGCTGACGCTGGCGCTGGGCATTGGCGCGATCACTTCGATCTTTACCTTAGTGCACGCCGTTTTGTTGAAGTCGCTGGCGGTGGCGAATCCCGGTGAATTATACCGGTTGGGAAAGGAATCGCGTTGCTGCTATTACGGAGGTTACAGTCAGGATAAAGAGTTCTCCCTGGTCTCCTATGACTTATACAAATACTTGAGAGACAACACCAAAGGTTTCTCGGAATTAGCGGCATTTTCGGCGGTCGAGCCGCTGTTTGGCGTCCGGCGCGCCGGCAGCTCGGACCCAGCCCAAAGCTATCCAGGCGAGTTCGTCTCCGGCAACTACTTCTCGATGTTCGGCATCCAAGGGTATGCCGGACGAGTGTTTGCCGCCGGCGATGATCGGGCCGGCGCTCCGCCGGTGGTGGTGATGAGCTATCGCTTATGGCAGCAACGGTATGCATCGGATGCGTCCGTCGTCGGCAGCGTCTTCAATCTGAATGACAAACCATTTACGGTGGTGGGAATCGCTCCGCCGTCGTTCTTTGGCGATACGCTGCGCAACGATCCGCCCGATTTCTTTCTGCCGCTGAACACCGAACCCCTGCTGGAGGGCGATCTGTACACAGTCGACAACCACTGGTTGGACTTGATTGGCCGCGTTCGGCCTGGGGCGAACCCCGCATCGATCGAGGCGCAAATGCGCGTCGGGCTTCGGCAGTGGCTGCTCTCGCATTGGGGCGCCATGACCGCCAACGAGCGCGCGAAATTGCCCGAGCAGACCCTGTTCCTGAGGCCCGGCGGCGCCGGCATCACCAGCATGCGCGAGGAATACGAGCACTGGCTGCAGATTCTGATGATGGTTTCCGGACTGGTGCTGCTGATCGTCTGCGCCAATGTCGCCAACCTCATGCTCGTTCGCGGCATGCAGCGGCGGCGACAGGTATCGTTGAGCATGGCGCTGGGACCGCCCGCATCGCGGCTCATGCGGCAATCCCTCACCGAAAGCCTCTTGCTCTCGTTTGCGGGTGGCGCGGCGGGTCTGGCGATCGCTTTTGCAGGCACGCGTTTGATTTTGCATTTTGCATTCCCAACGGCCGGCGGCATGGCCGGCGTACCCATCCAGGCGTCGCCTTCCATGGTGGTGCTGCTGTTCGCCTTTGGCGTTTCATTGATCGCCGGAGTTGCCTTCGGCATTGTCCCCGCGTGGATGGCCACCCGCGTCGATCCGATTGAGGCGCTTCGCGGAGCCAGCCGGTCTACGGTGCGCCCGGGCTCGCTTTACCGCAAGACGCTCGTCGTGTTGCAAGCCGCCTTATCGCTGGTGTTGCTATCGGCGTCGGGACTGCTCACCGCCGCTCTGCATCATATCGAGAATGGGCATTTCGGATTCGATCGGGAGCGGCGCATAGTTGCGCACATGGATCCACGGCTGGGCGGCTACAGTCCTGAGCAGCTCACACCGCTGTTCGAGCGGATTCAAGACACGGTGTCGCGCATTCCGGGCGTCGCAGCGGTGGCTCTCTGCCTATACTCACCGCTAGGAGGCAATAATTGGGGCGGCGGCGTCCGGGTAGATGGACATCCGGGTCCCGGACCAAACGACGACGTCTTTGCTTTTTGGGACCGCGTGACGGCGGGATACTTCGACGTCATCGGCAATCCGATCCTGAGAGGACGCGGCATCCTCAAGCTGGACACGGCGACTGCGCGCCACGTGGCTGTCATCAACGAGGCTTTTGCGCGCAAGTTTTTTAAGAACGAAGATCCCATCGGAAAACACTTCGGCCAGCACGGTATCGGATCCGAGCGTGAATACGAGATTGTCGGCATGGCCAAAGACGCTCGCTATATGGACTTCGACTTGGACAAGCCGATTGCGCCGCTCTTTTTTCTGCCTGAAGCGCAGCATGACGTTTTGCCGAAGGCCGGCTCGCCTGACGGCAATCCGGGCTCGCATTTCCTGCATGACATTGTGATGGTGACCAGGCCCGGGGCCAGCCTGTCGGTTGCGCAGGTGCGCCAGGCCATGGCCGCGGTGGATCCGAATCTGCCGCTGATTTCCATCCGCACGCTCAAAGAGCAGGTGTCCGGCCAATTTCGCCAGCAGCGGCTGATTGCCTGGCTCTCTTCGTTGTTCGGAGTGCTTTCGCTTATCCTGGCTGCAATCGGACTCTATGGAGTCACCGCCTACAACGCCGGACGCCGCACTAACGAGATCGGCGTGCGTATGGCGCTCGGCGCCGGGCGTGCGCAGGTGGTGGCGCTGATACTCCGCGGCGCATTCGGGCTGATTATCGTGGGATTATTAACCGGATTGCCGGTGACGTTCGCCGCGGGGCGATTCCTGGGCCATCAGCTCTACGGCTTAAATCCATTCAATCCCGTTGTGACATTTGTGGCCGTGCTGACACTTGGGCTGTCCGCGCTGATAGCATCCTTGACTCCGGCTCTCCGAGCGAGCTCGATCTCCCCCCAGGAAGCATTGCGTGCCGAGTAATCGGAGCTGGCCGGCTTTCACGCAAGTTCTATCGGCGTTCAGTCGCGGTCTCGGCGGCGGTGCAATAGTCTTGGCGCTGTGCGCGCCAACCTCGTTTTTCGCGCAAGCAACAGGCGTTCCCACGACTCGGCAGCGAAGTAGCGTTCCTGTCCCATTCGTCGGGTGCGCATCCTCTGGCCAAACCGAGAGACTGGAAGCGCCAGAGGGTACAAGTAAATCTGTTGCGATAAGCCCGATAGATGCCCAGGCGCTCGCTTACTACGAAGCCGCGGACGGTATCGGTCTGCTCGCCCCGCGCGGTTGGAATTGCGAGGGAGCCTCGGGTTCCGACGGCTCCGTTTTGTTTTTGGGTCCCAAACCAATCCGCAGCACCATGGCGGGATGGGATGGCCTTGAAGGAACGGCGATTGAGATCCGACACATATCCAGCGAAAATTCGGGAATGTACGAAGTCGCCGAGGTTATGGCCCGCGCTTTTCCGGAGTACATAGCGCTCGCCGGCCGGATTTGGAAAGGGATTGATCTCCCACTTCCGTCCGGCCCTTATCCGAGAGACACTCTGAAGTACAAGGGCAAACGGATCGTTGAGTTCAAAACCCCAGCCCAAACGGAAGGGTTGGGGAACTTCGATTCATGGCTGAATAAGAGCGACGCTCCGATATCAGGATCCGCGATCCTGATCGTCGATCCGGCTGACCCGGTCCACAACCCGCCCAGCCTCGTACTCCTGTCGGTGCGCCTTCCTCCGGATCTGGTCCGACTGGCGCCGACGATCATTCGTTATGTCGAACGAGACGTACTTGGCGGCTCTGGCAGATAGAGTTTTCGGTGGGATACACTGGCTGGGTGCATATGCGTCCACCCGACCCGGAGTACCTCAAGCTCCTCCTGCCATACGGCGAAGCGATTCAGAAGCTGGCGCTGGCCGCGCGAAAACTGATCCTCGAAGAGGCGCCGGAAGCCAGCGAGTTCGTCTACGAGGTATACACCATCGCCGATCATTTCACCTTCACCGAGCGGCCCAGTGACGCATTCGTCTTCACCACCACGCATGCCAATTGGGTGAACCTCGGGTTTAATTTTGGCGCCGTGCTGGCCGATCCGGACGGCCTTTTGCGGGGCGAGGGCAAGGTGATTCGGCATGTGCGGATCGCGCAGACTGCGGATCTGGAGGCTCCGGGGGTTCGGGGGTTGGTACGAGCCGCCATCGCCGAGGCGGAGCGGCCCGAAGGCAAAGTGGGGAAGCCTCGGGCGGTGGTACGCAGGGCTGCGGGCCGGCGACGGACTCTTTTGTAATGGGTGCGGCCGGCTAAAAGCCGGCTGCGGGCAGAATTGCCCGCCCCCCAAGGTTCGTCTGCATGGCTGCTCGCAGCCCGCTCTCGGCGTGAGAATCCCCAGGATACTGATCGAGCGCGACCTGGAACGCCTTCTGCGCCACCGAAGACTTATTGTTCTTCAGCGCTTCTTCTCCGAGTGCCTCCGCTACCGGCCACGGGTAGAAGGGCGGCTCGGTGTAGGTCAACATCCGCTGCGCTTTCGATGCAGCTTCCAGCAGCTTCAAACCCTTCCCGACTTGCCCTTGCGCCACCGCCAGTTGCCCCGCCAGCTCCCGCCGCGCCACTTGCAAGGAAGCACGGAATCGTCAAGAAGGGCATCCCACTTCTGAAACTGAACCTGGGTGCTCAACATCGCGAACCAACCCTGCGCATAGGCACTGGTGAAAAGGTCGGCTCGCGCCGCCTGGCCAGGGTTTTCTTTGAAGCCCAGCAGTTCGCGCGCGGCATCCACGGCATCGTCATAACGGCCCTCGAAGGAATAGGCCGTGGCCAGGAAATGCACGTTGTGGCCATGGTGCCCGTCGCCATAGAACTTGTCCTGCTTCATCCACATGCGCTCGTTGACGGCCGCGTCGCGGAACGATTTGGCGGCGTCCTCCCAGCGTCCGGTTTGCGAATAGATGTGGCCGGGCATGTGCAAAGCGTGCGGAATATTAGTGACCAGTTGGGCGTACTTCTCGCAGCTTGGCCAGGCGTCTCTGGCGAAACGGGAGCCTTCGAATCCGTGGATCACGTAGTGGTGGACGCCGGGATGGTCGGGCGCTTTCACCAGCAGTCCGCGCAGGATCATCAGCGCCATGCAAGCTATTTTCATTCTCCATCATTGTGTTACCTTAGCCGCGATGCCTCTTGCAGACGCTCTCCGCCCGATGTGCTTCATCGCCATGCCGTTCGGCAGTCGCCCGGCCGACGGCGGCATGATCATCGATTTCGACCGGGTCAACCTCTTTATCCACCGCGGCGCTGAAGCGGCGGGCTTGGACGCCATCCGCGCGGATTTCGAGCCGGCCGGCGGCTTCATCCACAAGCCCATGCTCGAACGGCTGCTCGTCGCCGAGTACGTGGTCGCCGACTTGACGCTGGCGAACCCGAATGTCATGTATGAGGTCGGCGTCCGCCACGGCGCCAGCGCACGAGCCACGCTCCTCCTGTGCGCCGAGCCGTTCGTGGGCAAGTTGCCGTTCGATTTCAAGCCGCTCCGAATGGTCCCGTATGCGCTCGCAGGCGACGGGTCGCTCAGCGACGATGCCGGAAGCGCCCTGGCGAATGTGGTTTCCGAGAGACTGGAACAGGCCCGCTCCGGTCAACTTCCCATCGACAATCCGATTATGCAGATCACGGCGTGGAAGCCGGCAGGCTCGATCGAGCACTCGAAGACCGACGTCTTCCTCGAACGGCTGCAGTTCACGGGCGAACTGGGCGAACGGATCAAGGCCGCACTCCTGATCAGGAGCAACGATCAGGCGCTGGCTCAGTTGGCTCAGATCGAGGCCGAGATCATCGGCCTTCCGCCCGACGTCTCGCAGGTTCACACCGCGCTGCTTGGCGTTTATCTCGCCTATCGCGAGCGGAAGGCCTACGACCGAATGGTGTCCCTATTTGAGCGCTTCCCGAAGGAACTCAAGCAGACGGCCATCGCGATCGAGCAATACGCCCTGGCCCTTAACCGTCTCGCCGAGGCTGCCACAAAGGCCGGGGAACCAGACGAAGCGGAAGTATTCCGGAGGCACGCGATCTCGGCGCTGAACGATATTCCGGAAGCCAGCGTGACCAGCGAGACCTACGGCATACGGGGCCGCATCTTCAAAAGCTGGCATGACGCATTTTCGGCGGACGACAAAGACGACCCGCGGGCCGAAGCGATGTTGCAACGCGCCATCGATACGTACGAACAAGGCCTCCGCGCGGATCTTCGGGACTACTACCCCGGCGTCAACGCCGTCACGTTGCGCCTGCTTCGCGGAAACGACGAGGACCGCGCCGCGCTCGAGACTCTGATTCCAGTGGTCCGATTTTCCGTCTCGGCGGCGCCGGCGCCGAAGAACAGCGAGGAGCGCTACTGGCAGACGGCCACCAAACTCGAGCTTTCGACAGCCGGTCGGGACTGGAAGGCGGCGCACCAACATCTGATTGAACTGCTGGGCATAGACGTGGCCGGCTGGTTCCGCGAGACGACCGCGGCCAACCTCGCGCGCCAGCAGAAGGCATTTCGGGACGATGCCACCGCCGCGAGTGAAATTCAGAAAGTTGCCGCGGCCCTGACGGCCTGAGTGTTTCGCGCCGGTGGTGAGCAGGCTCCGCGGCCGGCAGCGGCCACCAGGAGGTTAGCCTTTCGCGTCCGTCAGGAAACGGCCACGGTATTGGGAAGGCGCCACTCCGAAGCGTTGCATGAAGGCACGGCGGAAGCTGTCGGAATCGCGAAACCCAACCGACACGGCCACGCCCTCCACGGAACAACCAGAAGCGGACAACCGCATGCGAGCCTCGTCAAGCCGAAGGCGCTGCACAAAGGCGGCCGGACTGCTGCTGAACTCCAATCTGAAACGGCGGGAGAACTGCCGCGGACAAAGATGCATATGCTCCGCCATTACCTCGACGGATAGGTTTTCGTCGAGGCGTCCCAGGATCCATGCCGCCAGATCGGCAAAGCGGCTGGTGGAAGCAGTTTGAAACTTCAACGGCTCGGAAAACTGCTCCTGTCCTCCGGGACGCTTCATGTAAACTACCAATTCGCGCGCCACCGCAAGCGCCACTCGGGGTCCAAAGTCTTCCTCAATTAATGCCAGGGAAAGATCGATTCCGGCGGTAACGCCGGCCGAGGTGTAGAACTTGCCGTCACGCAGGTAGAGCGCATTGGGTTCAAGCCTCAAAGCAGGAAAGCGCGACGCCAATTCGGCAGCGAACCTCCAATGGGTGGTCACTCGCCGGCCGTCCAGCAGTCCAGTTGGCGCTGTGGCAAAAACTCCCGTGCACACCGAGGCAATTCGACGAATCCTGCCGGCATGGTGCGCGATCCAGTTCGCTAGCTTAGGACCGGAGGCGGTGAGGCGCACGCCGCGGCCGCCCGGAATGATGAGCGTATCCATGTGTCGCAAGGACGTTAGGGAGCAGGCCGCGGTCATGCGCAATCCGGACTCGGAACTGAAACTCATAGCGCCCAGTGCGGCAATCGTCACCTTGTAGCAACGCTGCGCATGGCCCTTCGAGTCCTCAAGGAATGCACTGCTGAAAGCCTCCAGGGGTCCCGCCAAGTCCAGGGAGGTGAGCCCGTCATAGCCGGCAATCACGATGTGCCTGGGAATCACTGAAGTCGTCCCCTCAAAACCGGGTAAGGCTCTGGCGAGAATGTCCTGAAATGCCGGATCAATGTCATTTGGGACTTTTCATTATCGCGCTATGCTGTGTTCTAAAGCAAGCATTTCCCAAGGAGGATCAAATGAAGTGGACGAAAACGGGCCTCTGGATGGCCGCTGTCATCGCGGGGACAGTGAACCCGGCGGTATTTATGAGCCAGGCGCAGGAGCCCGATAAAATACCGGCTTCAACGCGGCCAAACCGCCCATTGAAGCCGCCGGCGACGGGCCAGATCAACGTAGCGTTTCTGATCTCGCAAGGCGCGGATGTCATGGACATTGCCGGCCCGTGGGAGGTTTTCGGGGATGCCATGCTGACAGCCAAGGGCGCGCCATGGCATGAATCGGACGGCGACGATATGGTGATGCCGTTCCACGTTTACACCGTATCCGATTCCGTGAAACCGGTGGATGCAAATGGCCTGAGCATTGTGCCGAACTACAGTTTCGACAATGCGCCCAAGCCGCGGGTCATCGTGATTCCCGCTCAGGGCGGTCGTACTGCGGCCCAGAAAGCGTGGCTGCTAGCCAATTCCGCGGACGCCGACGTAACCATGTCTGTGTGCACGGGCGCCGCGATGCTGGCGGCGTACGGATTGCTCGATGGCCAAACTGCGACTACGCATCATGCCTTCCAGCAGAGCATGCAGAAGGAGTATCCCGCCGTGCGCTTCGTCAGTGGAACCCGTTTTGTGGACCATGACAAAATCGCAACCGCGGGCGGCTTGACCTCGGGCTTGGATCTGGCGCTACATATCGTGGCGAGATACTACGGAAATGAGGTCGCGCAAGTCACCGCCGGCATTCTGGAATATCACAGTGAGCTATGGAAAAATCCGGTGTACGATCGGGTGGCGCCGGTCACCGCGTCGAAGTGAATCTTGCAATCCGTCATCTCACTCCTGGCGGAGCGCGGCCGTCGGCTCCAATCCCGCGGCACGCCGGGCTGGGATGTAGCTGGCCACACCCGCGGCGCCGATCAACATCACCGAGACGGCGATGAGGATCGTCGGGTCGCTTGCCCGGACTCCATACAAGAGGTGCGAAACCTGCGAAAACGCCCGGGTCAGAAGTAAGGCGGCCACGATCCCGAACGCCACGCCGGTAACAGCGAGCCGAAGGCCTTGGCCCACCACCATTCGCGAAACGTCCCATTTCACCGCGCCCAACGCCATCCGGATGCCAATCTCGTTCACGCGCCGCGCCGTCGAGTATGAAATCACGCCATAGATGCCAACGATCACCAGCAGCAGAGCCAGGATCGCAAACGATACCAGAAGGAGCATCGGAAAGCGTTGCCGTCCCATCGATCCCGAAACAATTTCCTGCATCGTGCGGATGTTATAAACAGGTTGATCGCCGCCTGCTTGTTGCACCGCATTTCGCAGAGCCGGCCTAAAGCTGGCAGCGTCGAGGCGCGTACGGACGGCCAGCGTGATCTTGCTGCGAAACACCGGCGCCGCCTCATCCGGGAGCTGATAAAAGGAGTAGTAGATCTGGGGTTTTTCGCCCATCGAACCGTCCAGCCCGTAGTGCTCGACGTGCCCCACCACGCCGGCAATCCGGGCCGAGACGTTTTTAGCTGCGCCCCAATGCGGAATCGTGATGGCCTGGCCCACAGCGTTCTGTTCGGGAAAGTACCTGTGCGCCAGAAGACTGTCAACCAAAACGACGCGTTCGGAATCGATGTTGTCGGTCCGGCTCAGCAATCGTCCGCTAAGCAGCGGTATCTCCATCGTCCTCACGTAATCCGGACCCGTCGGATAATAGATGGCCCGCGGAATCTCCGCCATGGATGCGGGTTGATGGGGACCGATCCAAAAGGGACCCTCGTTCGCCCCCCGGCTCAAAGGCACCAGCGCCGTAATATCCGCCGCTTCGACGCCTGGAATTTGGCGCGTCCGCTCCACCAACTGTTGATAGGCAATCCTCATCCGGGATGGCGTATTGGTCACGGCCGGCGAAAGCCCAACCTGAAAAGTGATGACATGCTGCGGATTAAACCCCGGATTGACCGCCCACAAATTGCGGATCGTCCGAAAAAGCAAGCCGCCGCCGGTGAGCAGCACCACAGCCAGCGCGATCTGCAAGACCACCAGGACTTGTTGCGCGCGCGGATGCCCACCCGCCACGCCGCGGCCCCCCTCTTTGAGCCCTGTTTGCACGTTGACGTTCGAACTTTTGAGCGCGGGGAATAATCCAAAAACAATTCCCACGATCGTCGAAACACCAAACGCAAACAACAGCACAGGAGTATTCACTCCGATGTTCTCCATGCGCGGCACGCTTCCCGGCGCCGCCGCCAGCACCGCTTTGACACCCCATTTCGCGATCGCCAGCCCCAATATTCCGCCGCTCGCCGAGAGCACCACACTTTCGGCGAGCAGTTGACGGACGATTTGCGCGCGGCCGGCTCCCAGCGCCAGTCGAATGGCAAACTCGCGCGTGCGTCCCACCGAGCGCGCCAGCAACAAGTTGGCCACGTTCGCGCAAGCGATCAGCAGAACCAGTCCAACGGCTCCCAGCAACCACCCCAGCGTTCCGCCGATGTCACCCACCAGGTATTGCTTCAACGGGACAACCGAGGCCCCCTGGCCGCGTTCCGTGTTTGGGTTGAGCTCATCGATATGTTCCTGAACTATGTTCATCTCCGCCAGCGCCTGGCCCAGGCTCACTTCCGGCCGTAAGCGGGCGACGCACAGAAGGTCATGGACTGTACGATCGTGGATGTACAGCGGATTCCGCCGCGCCAGCGGCGTATAGATATCCGCCGGTTGATTTCCGAAACGAAACCCAGGCCCCAGGACACCCACGATGGTGTGGTCGACTCCATTCAACGTGAGAGTCTTGCCCAGCGCCGCGAGGCTGCCGCCAAACCGGTCGTGCGAGACACGATCGCTGATGACCACTGCGGGCGCGCCCCCAATCTGGTCTTCATCCGCTGAAAAACCGCGCCCGGCCGCCAGCCGAACGTTTAGCGTGCTGAAAAAACTCGCCGAGACTTCCTTGCCGTCGAGATGCTCAGGCTCGCCCGGACCCGTTAGATCGAGCCCTTCACTGGCCAGCGCGGCGATTTGTTTGAAAGAGCGGGAATTCAGCTTCCAATCGAGGAAATCGGGATACGAAAGATACGTCGCGTACCCCAGCGTTCGATTATAGAGCGAAACGACCACCAGCCGGTCGGGCTGCCCATAGGGCAGCGGGTCCAAAACGACGCCTTCCAGCACGCTGAAGATCGCCGTGTTGGCGCCGATGCCCAGCGCCAGAGTCGCGATCGCCGCGGCGGCCAGCCCAGGGCTATTTCGCAACGCGCGAAACGCATTTCGAAAATCCCTGAAAAGCTGGTCGAACGAGCCCATTTTTGCGATCACCAGGAGAAAACGGCCAGCTTGCGCACCGTGGCTGTCTGTGCCTCGAACGACAGGTCGGCAGTTCCGCGGGGCAACAGCAAGCCCGCGGTGCCAGTGCCCGATCCAGCGGTCGGAGGGAGGGCGAGGCCGGTAGAAAGGCCCGATGTGCTTTTCACCCGGACCACCACTACCCGCCCGGAGGCGTTGGCGTACTCGAGCCGCGCGAATGTCGGACCGCTGGTCGCTTGCATGCCGGCGATGACTGATTGCTTGGCCGGATACTCGGCCGGCTTCTTATCTTCGCCGTCCACGGATAGCAGCAACAGATCGTGCGCGGGTACGGAAAACGCCTGGTCAGCCGAAGCGACGTCCCGTCGATTCCACACGTCGCGCAACGATCGCGGAGGGCCAACCAGTCCCAGCTTCCCCCAATCGATCTTCACTGGCGCGGAACTGTCCGTACGGTTCAATATAGCGACCGCGCGCCTTCCGGCAACGGCCATGGGCTTGGCCCAAACCTGGACGCCCGGAGTGGGTTCGGCCACTTTGATGGGCTGCAAAGCGTATGGGTCATTGTGAATGCCGAGCGCTTCGCGGTTCTTCAGCAGAGACAGGGTTTCGGGCGAAAGCCGCGTCAGGTCGGAACCCACCATCATCGGTGCGCTCGCCATCACCCATAGCCCCATGTGGATGCGATCCATGGCATCGGTCATGCCGCGCATACCCATCACCATCATGTCCAGGTCGTTGTAGTAGCCGGTGTGTTGCGCTTCCGGATGCATCCCGGCCTCGAACGAGTCGAGCACGTTCTTGAGAGTGATGACACGTTTGGCGTGTTCGGGATCCTGCAGGCTCTCGACAACCGGCGGGATGATATCGCCCCCCGTGCGCCAGATGGTGCTTTCGATGCCGCCGACTCCCGGAGCCCAGAACCAGGGATTCTGGCTGCCCCACTCGCAGATGGAGAAGAACAATCTACGCCCCGTTATCTTTTCCGCGCGTTGGATGGCGCGGGCAACTTGCGCATACTGGGCCGCGCCGGACTGCTTATCCTCCGCCCCGCCGCACCAGTCCACCTTGACATAGTCGAAGCCCCACTTCGAGAACTGCTCAAAATCCTGTTCGTAATGCCCCTCGCTTCCGGTATGCATGTACTTCGGTCCGGAGTCGGGGTACATGCTGCAACCATCGCGGCCCGCGTCGGTGTAGATCCCGGCCTTCAACCCCAGGCCGTGAATATACTCGGCGATGTTGGCCATGTCGCCGTCTCTCTGGCCGGGCCTGATGGCGGGCCACTGCTTGGGGTTCACGACGATATTGCCCGCGGCGTCCCGCTCGCCCAGCCACCAGCCTTCGTCGATGACCACATACTCGTAACCGGCTTCCTTCATGCCGTTCGCGGCCAGAGCCTGGGCCTGCTGCTGAACGATTTGCGAATTGACGATGTTGGCGAAGCTGTTCCAGGAGTTCCATCCCATGGGCGCGGCGCCGTAGCACGCGGTTGCGGAGGCCGCCAGTAGAAATGCGATGCGCACGTCTGCAAACATATCACGTATGAGTCCGCCGCGAGCGGCGCACTCCTGCGGCCGGCTGCCTCTGTGATAGATTTGCCCTCATGCGGATCTTTTTCGTCTTCTGTCTGGTCGCCTCGTTGGTGGCCGGCGCGAGTTTGCCGACGGCGGCTCCGGAGCAGGCTGGTTTCTCCGGTGAGCGCTTGAACCGGATTAACACCGTGATGCAGGAACATATCTCCACTGGCCGGCTTAACGGAGCTTCCGGCCTCATCGCGCGGAACGGTAAAGTCGTCTTCCGGGAGACCTGGGGTTCTTATAAGCCCGACACCATCGTGCGCATGTACTCGATGACCAAGGCCATCACCGGCGTCGCCGCCATGATTCTTTACGAAGAGGGCAAGTTTTCGCTCACCGATCCGGTGTCGAAGTACCTTCCGGAGTTCACCAAGATGCGCGTGGCTCAGGAATCGTTTGACGCCACCGGCAAGCGGACATACTACACCGTGCCCGCCGATCATCCCATCACAGTCCGCGATCTGTTCCGGCACACCAGCGGCCTCGA
Organism: Bryobacterales bacterium; assembly: GCA_963707465.1. GTDB lineage: Bacteria > Acidobacteriota > Terriglobia > Bryobacterales > Bryobacteraceae > Bog-159. The sequence continues at coordinate 831,001 of CAVPQK010000024.1, read as the reverse complement.
CTACGGGGGGCCGAAGGACGAGAACGGCGAGCCGGCTTACAAGAAGCTGGGTGTGACGGGCGGAAACGGATGGGTGTCTTTCGATTTGGCGGAAGCGGTACGGCGCCTGGCCACCGCCCCTTTGAACCATCAGCCGGGCACCACGTTTCACTACGGCTTCTCGATCGATGTGCTGGGCCGTCTCGTGGAGGTCCTGTCCGGCCAGCCGCTCGACCAGTTTTTCGAAGAGCGGATTTTTCGTCCGCTCGGTATGAAGGATACGGCCTTCTTCGTGCCGGAAGAAAAATGGAAACGCCTGGCGGTCCTGTACACCCCTAAGAAGGGCGGCGGCATCGAGATTTCCACCTCCCCGGCGCAAGAGGACTTCAAGAGGAAGCCGACCCTGTTACTGGGCGGAGCAGGTTCGGTATCGACTCTCGACGACTATGCGCGATTCGTGACCATGTTGCTGAACGACGGAGAGCTGGAGGGCGTGCGCATTCTCGGCCGCAAGTCGGTCGAACTGATGCGCAGCGATCACCTCGGCACCCTGGCGCGCACCGGCGGCATGCCGGGGGAAGGCTACGGTTTCGGCTTGACGTTTGCCGTGAATTTGGGCCCTGGCAAATCACCAAGCGTCGGCTCGGAGGGCGAATACAATTGGGGAGGCGCGGCCGGAACCAGTTTCTGGATTGATCCCAAGGAACACATGGTCGGCGTCTTCCTGGTCAATGTGCTGCCCAGCAACGAGGTCATAGCCGCCGGCCAATTCAAGAGGATGGCCTACCAGGCGTTGGTGGATTGACCGGGCGTGCCTTACTCAGACAGGCTTTGCTGCCGCGCCTCGTGGCGTCAGGAATGCCAGGACGGCCGCTACAACAAATAACGCCAGGACGTCGCCCCAAAGATGTCCCAAGTGCTCGGAGTTCGCCACAGACTGTACCGCCATAATTCCGCCATGCGCAATGCTGGACCACACCGTGAACCAGATGAGGCTCAAATGTGCGAGCGGATTGCGGGACGCAACCAATAGAAACACCCCCAGCGTCGCGTAGATGCCCAGGATCATCTGAAGGTAGTCTGACTGGCCCGTGTGCCACGACCAGCCTGACGGCCAAATAATGGTGAGCGGGTAGATCCCGACTACGAAGATCAGACCCACCAACAGCAACGCGAAGCGCAAATACTTGATGCGGTCGGTTTCAGCCATGTTTTTCTCCTTGAGGCAACGAAGTGAAACCGCTCGGGTTTCGGTCGAATACTTCCCAGGCACCAGACAGATTACCAAAGATCTAGTGTCCTTGGGGTGTGCGGGTTCATCCCGGAATGCCGCTGGCCCTGAAAAACGGCTACCAACAGCGATAGAATTGGCCCAATGCACGCTGACGCTCACGCCCTTATTAGCCGCCTTGGAACAGCTGCCATGCGCCCAAAACGCGCGGGCATTCGCCCCAGAAGTTTTCGGCCCGCCGTCGGCCTTGCAAGCGTCCTCGCCGTTGCAACCACGATGGCCGTGGCGTCGTACGCGCAGGAATTACCCGCGTGGCCCGACACCTACGTGGCGAGGTTGCAGGCACTCGCGCTGGTCGAAACGCTCAACGCGGAGGTGCTTGCCAGCCGCAGTGCGACGCTGACGCTGGAGAGCTGGTGCCGCGACCATCAGCTTGCCAAAGATCCGGCTGTTGTCGCGGAGCTCTCGCGAGGCGTGACCAAGGCCCCGACGGCGGAACAAAGACAGCGCCTGCAAGTGACTTCGCCAGCCGAAGTGAAATATCGCCGGGTCCAGCTGCGCTGTGGGAACCGGATTCTCTCCGAAGCGGATAACTGGTACGTGCCGGACCGCTTGACAGCCGCCATGAATCGACTGCTCGATACCACCGGCACGCCGTTCGGGAAGGTTGTGCAGCCCTTGGAGCCGTATCGGCAAACGTTCGAGGTCCGGCTTTTGTGGTCCCCGCTCCCGGATGGCTGGGAGCGCGGTGCATTCGCGCCGCCTGCCGCGACCGGCGGGGCTCTTACGATTCCCGATGCCTTGTTCGAGCATCGGGCGGTTCTCTACACTGGTGAACACAAACCGTTCTCTGAGGTGGACGAAGTATACCAGCGGCAACTTCTGGCCTTTCCGGCGCCGCGCCTGGAAACGAGTGAGCGATGATCCGTTCCGACGCCATGGAAATACCAGCTAGCGAACCGCTAGCCCAAGCCCTGACGAGTGCGATCCAGACAGGAGATGTCGGGGCGTTGAGGAAATTGCTGGACAGTGACCCTCTGATTTCCAAGGCGCGCATCGTCGCCCCAAAGGGGGCCGGCCGCACACTGCTCCACATTGCGGCCGATTGGCCCGGCCATTTCCCCAGTGTCTCGCAGACCATCGGACTCCTCATTGCACGGGGCGCGGACCCCGACGCCCCGATGGTGGGTGGTAACGCGCCGGAAGCGCCTCTCCACTGGGCCGCCAGTAGCAACGACGTGGACGCCCTCGATGCCTTGCTCGATGGCGGCGCCAATATCGAAAGCCCGGGAGCCATTTTCACCAACGGCACCGCCATGTCCGACGCGGTCATCTTCGCCCAGTGGAACGCGGCACGGCGGTTGCTCGAACGGGGGGCGAAAACCACATTTACGGAGTCCGCGGCGCTCGGCCTGCTGGATCGTTTGGTCACCTGCTTCGAGCAAGAGCCCAAGCCGGCGAGTGACCAAATCACCGCCGCGCTCTGGCACGCCTGCCGGGGCGGCGAGTTGGAAACTGCCCGGTATCTCACCGGGAAAGGCGCAAACATGAATTGGGTAGGCTGGGAGAAGACCACCCCGCTCGATTGTGCGCTACAAAGCGGCAACCAAGATCTTGTCGCGTGGCTTCGGAATCGGGGCGCGAAGCGGGCACGCGAACTAGCCGGCTAGGAGTATTCCTCTCGCCAGCCGCGAAGTCTTCGACGCGGCGGCGTTCCTGTTGCTTTCCCAATGAAACTGGGCCATGCTTCCTATTGGGAAGCCAATGAAGAGTAAAACTGGCCTCCTGCCTAATCCTGCGCGGGACGTTCAGGCTGATCGTGGCCGGGCTCGTTCTTGGTCTGCCGTTGACGTATGCCACGGGTCGATTTTTGGGTAATCAGCTTTACGGAATGGATCCGAACGATCCTTTCGTGGTGCTGACGGCCGTCGCGGCGTTGGGGTTGTCGGCGTTCCTGGTCTCGCTAATTCCTGCGCTCAAGGCCAGCCGCATTTCGCCGATGGAAGCTCTGCGCGCGGAGTAAGCCGGATGTTGTACTGTTGAGCTATGGACAAGAGACTCGCCAAACGCCACAAGCGGCAGGTTGCCAGAGCCAAGCTGCACTCGAAGACATCGCAGCCCGACGTGAGAACACACGAGCAAATCCAGGCCGCTCGCGACGCCAGCCGCCCGGATGCCGGCCGTGGCCCATTTGCGAAGTTCGCCCGGGCGGTCCGTTCTAAGCTCACGGGATCCAAGGGGAGCGCCGAAAAGTCGGAAGGCTCAGCGACTTAAATTGTGGGGCCGGCCTCGGCCGCAGGCCCTAGTCTAGGCCTGCGCGGGGCCCGTGTCCCCGCTTTCGCCCGAAAATCGCAACTCTTGCACCGGAAGAGGGCGGCCTAAGAGGCCGCCGCAGGCCGAGGGCCTGCCCCACAATTTATATCGCTGTTCATTCCTGGGGCAACTATGCGGCATTAGGCTCTCAGCCTGCGGCGGCCTCTCCCGGGTGATGACTCACTTGGAGGCGATGTAATCGATCAGGCTATCGATCTGGCGGTCGGTCAGCCAGCCGCGGAATGCGGGCATCAGGGCGCCGCCGAATTTAACCCGCACCTTGATATATTCGCGGTTGGGTTTGACTTTGGCAATCGGCATTTGCGTGCGCCGGAAGAGTTGGTAGAAGCTCGGGCCGAACTTCTTCGATTGCGCCCGGTCGATGTCGTGGCAAACCGCGCAGTTTTCGCGGTATAGCGCCTGGCCGATCCGCAGATGGTTTCTCTCCCAGGGGGGCGGCTGTCGGGCGTCGCCCGCCAACGCGGCGGCGAAAGCCACAGCCAGCGCAGCTTGCCGGATCACGCTTCCCATCCCTGAACCTCGACCGCGCCGGCGCTGCGCATGGCTTCTTCGGCCTGGGCGGCTTCCTGGCCGCGGCAGCGCACCCTCAGGCACACCGCGCCGGGATCTACATCCGGCACGGGCGCTTTTATCTTGGCCCGGCGGACAAGGCCGCTTTCCCAAAGGAACCCGCCGAAGGTAAACACGATTGCGCCTAACATCGTCATCTCGAACGTGATCACACCTGTCGCCCAGAACGAAAAGATCGGCATGCCGCCCGTGACCAGGCGGTAGTCGTGTTGCGTCCAGCGGATGAAAGCGGTGGCGAGCGTGCCGAACAGGGTCGCGCCCAACACCGACGCGACAGACATGTGGCTGGGCCGGTCCAGCACGCCGCGGGGAAACTCCACCGGCTCCTCGGAGTAGACGTCCAGATCCGCGGGGGCGATACCGCTCGCGCGTAGCGACCGGATGGCCGCGGCAACTCCGTCCTTCTCGCGGAATTCGGCAACCAGATAGGTAGTCAGTTATCCTCCTGCGGATGTGGCTTAAACTCCCACACGGCGATCATCGGAAACAGCTTCGCGAAAATCATGTACAGCATGGCCATGGCGGCAAAAGTGGCCGCGGTGATCGCGGCTTCGACCCACGTGGGCGTGTAGAAACCGGATGCCGCGGGCAGCCGCGGGTTCGCGAGCGTGGGAACGACGATGACGAACCGCTCGATCCACATACCGATCAGCACCGCGACGGAGGCCACGGTGGCACCGGCGATCGAGCGCAGTCGGCGGATGCCGAGCAGCACGAACGGGACCGCGAAGTTCAGGAACATCATGCTCCAGAAGTAGGGCGCGTAATGTCCCCGGGTGCGGGCGCCGAAGACTGCCATCTCCTTGGGGTCATTGCCGTACCAGACGGTCAGGTTCTCGGCCAGCGTGAAGTAGCACCACAGCAGGCTCATGAGCAGCAATAGCTTGGCCAGACGGTCGAAGTGGTGCCTGGTCAAATAGACCTCGAGGTGCAGTAACTTGCGGATCATCGCCATCACCAGGATCAGGGCCGCGATCCCGCTGAAGATTGCGCCCGTGACAAAATACGGCCCGAAGATGGTGCTGTGCCACATAGGCGCAATGGCCATCGCGAAATCCCAGGCCACCACCGTGTGCACCGAAACCGCCACCGCCAGGATGATGCAGGCCATCAGCTTCATGGCGCGCTCGAGCGCGTGCCACTCGCGGTCGCTGCCCGTCCAGCCGAGCGACAGCGTACGGTAGAGCCGTTGCCGCCACGGCGTATTGTGCTCGCCATGCTGCGCCAGATCGGGGATCAGCGGCAGGTACAGATAGATGACGCTGCCGGTGACGTAGGTGACGATGGCGGTGAGATCCCAAAGCAGCGGAGAGCGGAAGTTGGGCCAAAGCATCCGCGAGTTGGGATAGGGCAGCAGCCAGTAAAACAGCCAGGCGCGGCCTAAATGGATGATGGGGAACATGCCGCCGATCATGAGCGCGAAGACCGTGATGGCCTCGGCCGCGCGCGTAACGGGCTTGCGCCAGGCCGCGCCGGTGAGCCGCAGAATCGCGGAGATGAGCGTGCCGGCGTGCGAGATGCCGATCCAGAAAACGAAATCGACGATGTAGATTCCCCAGAACACCGGCCGCTGCAAGCCTGTGACGCCCATTCCGGAGTGAATCTGAAGGCCCCATGCGGCGAGACCGCCGGCGCCCACAAAAAAGGCGATGACGGTGGCAAGCACGTACCGGCCGCTGACGCGCGAAAGCGGGCGGAACAGATCCTGTCGAATTTGATGATAGGGGAGAAGCTCAGGCGCGGGCGACATGCCGGCTTAACCTTTTTGCAGGTAAAACACCTTTGGCTTGGTCCCCAATTCCTCGAGCAGGCGAGTGGCACGGCCGTGCCCGGCGAGGCGCGAAACTTTGCTGCCGGGGTCATTGAGGTCGCCGAACACCATCGCCTCGGCGGGACACGACTGCACGCACGCCGGCTGCACATCGCCATCCGCGAGCGGCCGGCCCTCCCCGGCCGCGTCCTGCTTGGCCCGCTTGATCCGCTGAATGCAAAACGTGCATTTCTCCATTACGCCGGCCGGCCGCACCGCCACATCCGGGTTATGCTGCAAGGCGAGCGGCTCCGGCCAATCCGGGGCGAACCAGTTGAAGTACCGCACCGTATAGGGGCAGTTGTTGGCGCAGTAGAAGGTGCCGACACAACGATTGTAGACCTGCACGTTGAGCCCCTCCGGATTATGATAGGTCGCGTAAGTGGGACACACGGGCTCGCAGGGCGCGTCGTCGCAGTGCTGGCACAGCACCGGCATGTAGCGGACCTTGATGTCCGGGAACTCGCCCTCATAGTATCGGTCGATCCGAATCCAGTGCGCCGTGCGTCCACGGGCAGCCTGCTCGGGAGTCGAGACCGGCAGGTTATTTTCGGCGTGGCATGCCACGACGCAAGCTTCGCAGCCCGTGCAGCGGTCCAAATCGATGGCCATTCCCCAACGGTGTTCCATACCTGCCTCCTGTTTACCTTTCATCGAACCCTCTCTCCTGCCGGTCCGTGGTCGAGAACTGGGTCCAGCCGCGCCGGCCGCCGGTGCGTGCCAGGCGAACCCGAGTGGCGCCTGAGATGAGGGCGCCAGTCGAAGTGTCCCAAACCGGCGCCAGGATCGAAAGCGGGTTGGCGCCACGGCCGGAAGCGTAGCGTGTAAAGTTCGCATGCCCATCGCCGATCGCCATGCTGACGACCCCTGGGATAGCGCCGGGGTGGACGTACGCCGGCGCTTCGAGCCACCCGTAAGGCGACTCCACCCGCACCATGTCGCCGTTCGCCACCCGTAACTTCCCCGCGGTCCCGGGATCGATCTCCACAGGTAAGCCCCAGATGGAGCTCGAGGTCGGGTCGGGCAGCTCTTGCAGCCACGGGAGGTTCGCGCCGCTGCCATCGTGAAATTGCAGCGACACGTAGGGCTGGAAATGGTACGGATATTGGGCGGGATCGCCTTCGAAGCGGGCTGGCGCCAAGTCCGGGGTAACCGCATTGGGCCGCGGCGGCGTGGGCGGCGGCGGGTCGAGCCAGATGCCGCCTTCGCGCGCGACATCTTCATAGGTTAGGCTGCCTGCGAGCAAGGGCTCCACGATATCTTTGGGAGTTACGGGCGGGCACTCGGCGCCGATTTTGGTGGCCAGTTCGGCCAGCGTCGTTTCCACGGCGCGCGTGTCATACAGCGGCTCGACGAATGGCGTGGATACCGCGACCGCCCGTTGCGTGGAGACCGCCGGCGCCAGCGCCATCGCGGATTCGAGTTCATGGTGGTCCGGCATCAGGATGTCGGCCCAGGCGGAGGAGTCGTCCGGAAAGGTCCCGAAGGCGACCACCAGCTCGGCGCGCGCCAGCGCGTCCACCGCGCCCACGGAGCGCGGCATCGCGTAGACCGGGTTCGCGCCATCGATGAACACCACCCGCGCGTGCGACAGTGCCTGCACGATCGCTCGATTCCCGAGAGGCTGCTCCGTGGCCGCGGGAGCCAGCACGCCGCCGGGTTTGCCGACGCTGCCCAACATCAGGTTGATGTAGTGAGAAGCGACCATCGCGTCCACCGAATTTGTTTGCGGGATGGATGCGCCGGCGAGTACCAGCGGGGCTTCCGATTCGCCCAGTTCCTGGACAATCTGCCGCACGCGCTTCTCATCGAGCCCGCAGGCCGCCAGCAGACGGGCTGGGTCGGCTTCCTGAAAGGCCCGGGCCACGGGCTTCGGAAGCGCTGCGGCATTCCGCGCGAGCCGGCCATCCAGCAGCAGGCTCCCCACGGCAGCCAGAAACTGCGGCTCCGTGCCGGGGCGGAGCGGCAGCCACCGATCGGCGGCCGCGGCCGTCACCGAGAGGCGCGACTCAGCCTGTACGAGCTGGCCGCGGATCTGCCGCCGGCCCTGGCGAAATTCGCCGAACTGCCGCGCATAGTAGACCGGCGAGGCCCAGCCGCCCAGGAAGTCGGCGCCCACGCCCAGCGTGTAGTCAGCGCGAGCAAGATCGTAGACCGGCAGGCCCGTCCATCCGAAGACTATCTCGGCGGCTTGGCGCTCGGCCGCGTGATCGGCGATAGAGCAAACGACGGGAGCGGGAGCGCCCAGCGCCTCTGTGAAGCGGGCGATGGTAGCAGAGCGCGAGCCGGCTTGGGCCCTGGCGAGGAAGACGATTCCGGCGGGATCGGCGGATCGCACTTGTGCCAGCTTTTCGGCAACTTGAGCGATGGCATCGTTCCACGAGATCGCCGCAAACTGTGCCTGGCCGCGCTGCCCGGTGCGTTTCATGGGGCCGCGCAGGCGATCGGGGTGGTACAGGGCTTGTACCGATGCTTGACCGCGCGCGCAGAGGTGCCCGCCGGAGATCGGATCGAGCGGATTACCTTCAATCTTCTTGATCGCGGCGATGCGCTGGCGAAACTCTGCGCCGTCGCGCTCGACGGTTCGAATACCCTCCATGATGCGCACCACCGTGGCGCACCCCGCACCGCACCCGGCGCAAACCGCGGGATGCCACTGCTCCTCGCCGGGCACAATTTCATGGTCGGGGACCAGGAGGGGAATGACCTTGTCGGCCTTCCCGCCGCAGCCGCCCAACGCTGCCGATGAGGCCGAGAGAATCTTGAAGAAGTTCCGGCGATCCATGGCTTCAGCGTTCCTTGCGGGGCCGTGGCCGTCGGCGTCTCAGTAATGGCATGCGGCACAATCCTCCGTGGCCTTATATTGCCTGTGGCATTTCAGGCAGGTGCCCATATTGTGTTTGACCAGAAGCTCGGCGGTGGAGGCCTGGGTCATGTCGCCGTGGCATGTGGCGCAGGAAATGCCGGCGCGGGCATGCGCAGCGTGTTGGAACTTCACCAGCGATTCCGGCGGAAAGCCGTACACGCGCCGCCAGGGGACTTCGCGCTTATTTTCGGCAAAGCCTGCCAGCTTCTTGATCTCGGGCTTAGCCGCCGCCATCTTGGCGTGGCAGAGCATGCATTTGTGAATCGAAGGAAGCGTGGCCGCGGCACTCGTATCGGCGGCACTGTGGCAATCCAGGCACTGCAACCCAAGCGCGATATGCTGCTTATGCGAATACGCAATGGGTTGCGCCGGCGGTGCGGCGACTGCCTTCGCGATCAAGAGCCAAAAAATCCATGCTGCGCCCCGCAAGAGTTCCCCCACCAGCCAGAATCCCGCCGGCCCCCGGCCACCGGCCACAGTCACACGTGTGACGTCGACGGGAAATCAGTCTAACACAGGCGCGGGAACCGCGGCAGGACCCACGATCCGGGCATCGGCGGCCTATCGGGCGATCTCTTGGCGGCGGTTGGGCGAAACCTTGGTCAGGGCTAATCGGGACTTCCGGTTCAGGAGTTCTGGTTCTAGTTCTAATTCTACTTCTGGTTTTAGAACCATTAGTACCAAACCCTTCTTCGTCTTGCATGCATTAATTCATGTTGACAAATGTATTCACAGTCGACTACAGTCTCTTATTACCGTTCTCGCCGGTGCTGATTCATACAATGGCATTGGGACCTAAGAGGCGGTAGCACGCGCATTCGGTTAGAGACACCCGCGGACAGATGCCGGACTCGACAACCAACTTTCCGTGGTATGCGCTGCATGTAGCATCCCGCTGCGAGAAGGCCGTTGCTACGGGTTTGGCCTTGCGTGGCTATAGCGAGTTCCTGCCATTGTTTCGCAGCCGCCGCCGTTGGTCGGATCGCTTTCAGGATGTGGATCTCCCTCTCTTCCCTGGGTACGTATTCTGCCGTCTGGATGTGAACCATCGCTTGCCGGTGCTAGTGATACCGGGTGTGGTCCGCATTGTCGGATTGGGAAAGATGCCCATTCCCGTTGACATGTCAGAGATTGCGGCCGTCCAGACAGTCGTCAACTCGGGCCTCCTGACGCAACCTTGGCCTTTTCTGAAGACCGGGGAGACAGTGACAATTGAAGAGGGGCCGCTACGCAATGTCACTGGGATACTTACCGAAATCAACGGCTCCGAGCAGTTGATCCTGTCCATTACTCTGCTGCAAAGGTCTCTGGCTGTCGCCATTCCACGCCGATCGATTCGGCCGGCGCGCGACGCTGGCAACCGGGCCACACAACGGCAAGCGGCCAGCGTTTAACCGCCGGCGAGCTGGTCACGTCCCCCATCGCAGTCCTGCAATAGCTTTAGCCTGCAATAGCTTTGGCTAACAATCAGATACACCTGAAAGGAAGGAGGTTCCCGTGTTCAAGACCCGCACGCGGATGGTGAGCTTTCGTCTCTCAGAAGACGAATACGAGCGCCTCAAAGATCTGTCTCTCATGGAATGCGCGCGCAGCGTTTCTGAGTTTGCCCGGGCTGCCTTGTGCAAATTGCCCAACGGAAACGGCGATTCCGTCACCACGGCCGCGCCCAGAATGGAGAAACTGGAGGGCGCCGTAAGACAACTGAAACTGGAAATGCGCCAACTCCGGCAGTTAGTCGAAACGACGATGGACCCGTCCGCGATAGATAAGGAGACGGCCAGTCTCCAGGAGAACAATCAATGAAGCGGCGGTCGAGAGTTATCGCGAAGCTAGGTATGTTTGCCCTGCTAGGTACCTTCGGCGCCGCGGCTCAGCAGCCGCCGCCCGTCACGCCAGAGGCGGACCAGGGCCGTATAACATACCTGCTGGGCCCCGACGACACAGTCACCATCCACGCTCAGAATGCCGCCGACATGAGTGACAAGCCGTTTCGTGTGGATGCGCAGGGCGAGCTCAAGCTGCCCATGATCGGCCGCATTCACGCGGGCGGCCTTACCGTCAGTCAACTGGAAACCGAGATTACCACCCGGCTGAAAGTCTATCTGGAGGAACCGGAGGTCACCGTCGGCATCACCGAGTTCCGCAGCCAGCCGGTGTCGGTCGTAGGCGCCGTCTCGACGCCCGGCGTGCATCAGTTGGAAGGCCAGAAAACGCTGGTGGAGATGCTGGCCATAGCCGGCGGCCTGCGGCAGGATGCCGGTCCAATCGTGAAGCTTACCCGGCGCCTGGAGTTCGGCCGCATCCCCTTGCCCGGCGCGGTGGACGATCCCACGCATCAGTACAGCATCGCCGAAGTCAATCTGAAGTCGGTGATGGATGCGAAGAATCCGGAATACAACATCCCCATCCGGCCCCACGACGTACTGTCCGTTCCGCACGCCGAAGTGGTCTACGTGATCGGAGAAGTCAACCACGCGGGCGCCCTTCCGCTGAACGAAGGCGACTCGCTTTCGGTGTTGGAGGCCGTGTCATCCTCCGGCGGCATGTTGCACACCGCGGCCGTCAGCCACGCGCGGATTCTGCGGCCGGTACCGGGACAGCAGAAGCGCAGCGAGCTCGCTGTGGATTTGAAGAAAATCATGGCCGGTCAGTCCGAGGACATTCCGCTGCTGGCGGGCGACGTCCTGGTAGTTCCGGGAAGCACCGGCAAACACGCTGTCTATCGCGCGTTGGAGGCGGCCGTAACGGCTGGCACATTCATCGCCAGTTACGGGGTCTATCACTAGAGCTAATATCATGATGGAAGACTTTCAGCACTCACCCAACGGCCATGGCCGCGAGCTCGGCCACCTGGCGTCGCGCGCCGATATTGTCCTTCCCGCGCCCATCGGCTCGGATACCGCTCGCGGCGGCGTCAAACGCGAGTACGCCGGTGTCATCGAATACTGGCAGATGGTGCGGCGCCATAAAGTCGCCGTCGTAGTCGTCTCCATTCTGGGCGCCGTGGCCGGTTTCCTGTACACGCTTCCTCAGCCGCGCATCTATCAAGCTCATACCACCATCGAGGTCCAAGGTCTGAACGAGGACTTCCTGGGCTTGCACAATGTCAGCCCGACCGTCAGCCCGACCAGTAACTACTATCCGGACTTCGATATCCAGACACAAGTCAAGATCCTGCAGAGTGAGTCACTAGCTAAGAGCGTGGTGGCGGACCTGGAGAAAGGTAAGCTGCCCGATAACATGCGTCCTCCCGATCGGCTGACAGTCTGGAAAAAAGCCCTGAAAATCGATCCGCCCAGTCAGCATGAACTCTGGGAGCTGGCGCTCGACACGGCGTCGGCGAGCATACGAGTGCGCGCGACGGGAACCAACCGGATTGTGGAGATCACTTGCGATTCGACCCAGCCCGAGGTGGCTGCGTCTTTCGCGAATACGCTGACGCGGGAGTTCATCGAGCAGAACCTGGAAGCCCGCTGGAAAAGCACCGAGTATACCGGCGAGTGGCTCACCAGGCAGCTTCAAGACATCAAAGTAAAGCTGGAAAAGGCCGACGAAGAGCTGAACAGCTACGCCCGTTCATCCGGCCTGACCTTCACCGACGAGAAGACCAGCGTGGAAGAGGACAAGCTGCGCTCCTTGCAAAAGGACCTTCTGCAGGCCCAGTCCGACCGGGTGAATAAGGAATCCAAGTACGAGATGGCGGCCGGCAGCCCGCCCGAAGCCCTGCCGGATGTGCTCGACGATTCCGCCCTGCGCGATGACGAGACCAACCTCACCGAATTGCGCCGGAAATACGCCGAGCTGCGCATCGCCATGACTCCCCAGAACCCTGACGTCCGGCGTATCCAGGCGCAAATCACCCTCATGGAAGCCACCGTCAAACAGGAACGCGCCAATATCCTCACCCGCATCAAGAACGAATACGACGCCGCCCAAAACCGCGAAAAGCTGATGACCGCCTCCTACCTGGCGGAGGTGAAACTGGTCGCCGATCAGTCCGAGAAGACCACCCACTACGGCATCCTGAAGCGCGAAGTGGATTCCACGCGCTCGCTTTACGAAACCATGCTGCAGCGCATGAAAGAGGCCAGCGTGGCGTCGGCCCTCCGCGCCAGCAATATCCGCGTGGTGGACCCCGCGGAGCCGCCCCAGATTCCCTACAAGCCGAACGTTTTTCGCTACATCACTATGGGTTTGCTCGCCGGGATCTGCCTGGGCGTCAGCCTGGTGGTGTTGCGGGAGCGCGCCGACCGCACCCTGCACGATCCGGGAGATATCGCCTACTACCTGCATCTTCCCGAATTGGGCGTAGTTCCCACCGCCAACATCGAACTGACCTCGCGCGGCTTCAAGACTTCCCGTCCTCCGCAGGCCAATGGCGCGCTACTCGATTTGAACGGCCAGCCGGCCCTCGCGGAAGAAATGATGGGCGACCGCGTGGAATTGATCACCTGGGCGCGCAAGAAGTCGTTGATCTCCGAGTCGTTCCGCACTACCCTCACTTCGATTCTGTTCTCCGGACACAATGGAGAGCGGCCCCGCGTGCTGGTCATGACCAGCGCCAGCCCCAAGGAGGGCAAGACCACCGTGGTCTGCAACCTCGCGATTGCCATGGCCGAGATCAATCACAAGGTGCTGGTCGTAGATGCCGACCTGCGGCGGCCCAGAATGCACAATGTGTTCACCGTGAAGAACGATAACCACGGTCTGAGCGAGCTGCTCCTGGAGCAGGATCCGCTGGACGAAGTGTCGTTGGCCGCGGCTGTCCGGGCCACTCACATTCCGAACCTCTACGTCATGCCCGCCGGCCGGTCCCGCTTCAACGCCGCCAGCCTGCTGCACTCGGAGCGGCTGCCGGAGTTGCTGCGGGCCCTGCGGAAACAGTTCGACACCATCTTGATCGACACGCCTCCCATGGTGAATATTCCCGACGCGCGCGTGCTGGCCCGCCTGGCGGACGGCGTGATTCTGATTCTGCGCTCCGCCCGCACCACGCGCGACGCCGCCCTGCTCGCCAAACAGCGCTTTCTCGACGATGGCATTCCAGTGATGGGTACCATCTTGAATGGTTGGAATCCGAATACTCCCGGCTACGGCTATTACCGGAATTACTACGAAGGCTATTTCCAGTATCTCGGCGACGGGTCCGGAAACGGCAGCAACGGCAGTCATGGAAACGGTAATCACGGCAGCGGCGCAAGCGCAAACGGCAAAAAAGACGCTGTGCACGTGGAAGCTGACTGACATCCCAGCCATGTGCGGCATAGCAGGCCTCTTTCGTTCCGCCGGTGAAACCACTCCTGCGGACCGCTCCGCCGTCGAGCGTATGGCCGCGGCCCAAACCCATCGCGGTCCGGACGATGGTGGACTGTTCCAGGACGCCCGCATTGTGCTGGGCCATCGCCGGCTCTCCATCATCGATCTCTCACCCACTGGCCATCAGCCCATGTCCAACGAGGGTGGCGCCGTTTGGATAACTTACAACGGTGAAATCTATAACTACGCGGAACTGGCCGCCGAACTGACTGGGCACCGCTTTGTCTCACGTTGCGATACCGAAGTCCTGCTCCATGGCTACGAAGAGTGGGGTATCGATGGGCTTCTCCAAAGACTGCGCGGCATGTTTGCTTTCGCGATTTACGACGCCCGTGGCCCACAGCCGCTCTGTCTGCTGGCGCGCGACCGCCTGGGAATCAAGCCGCTGTATTACGTGGCAAAGCCCGATTCGATCGCCTTTGCTTCCGAAGTGAAGGCCCTGGTCGTGTCCGGCTGCGTGCCGAACCAGAGGAACCAGTCCGCGATGGCCGGCCTATTGCTGTTCGGCTCCGTCCCCGCCCCCGCAACCGGCACCCAGGGCGTGAAGTGCCTGCTGCCTGGACACTATTTGGTCGGCGGCGCAACCGGCGTGACCACGCGCAAATACTGGGAGCCGAACGACACTGAGCCGCGACCGTCAGGGAGCGATCTCCGCGAAGCCCTCGCCGACGCCGTCAATCGTCATCTGGTCAGCGATGTCCCGCTGGGCGTCTTCTTGAGCGGCGGTGTCGATTCGGCCGCTCTGGTTGCCCTGGCCAGCCGCGCGAAATCCCCGCTCTCGACGTTGACCGTGGTCTTCGACGAGCAGGAGTATAGCGAAGGCGCCGAAGCCCGCCAGATCGCGCAAGCGTTCGGCGCCGACCACCGCGAAGTCCGCGTCACCAGCCAGGACTTCATGAACGAGCTGCCCAACGTCCTGCGCGTCATGGACCAGCCCACCAACGACGGCGTGAACACGTACTTCGTCTCGCGCGCCGCCCGTCAGGCCGGACTCACCGTGGTGCTTTCCGGGCTCGGCGGAGACGAAGTCTTTGGCGGTTACAAGCACTATCGCTGGCTGGCGCGCCACGGCAATTCCATCCGCCGCTTCTCTCGCCTGCCCCGATTCCTCCGGCAGACGGTGCTCTCCAGCGCGGTGAGCTACGGACGCATGCGCGGCCGTGAAAACTGGATGCGCCTGGCGAGCCTGGGAGATGGCGTCAGCGATGCGGGCCTGTACCTGGCCTTCCGCGGCTTCTTCGCACCCCAACAGGTGCGCGCCCTGCTCGGCGTGCATTCGAGCGAAGTCCGCCTGGCCGCCGGCGAGTGCCTGGACGCGCTTCGTCCGCCCGCCGCGAACGGACTCGCCACCGCACCCGCCTTTCGCAAAATGGAAATGCGCCGCTACCTGCACGACCAACTTCTGCGCGATACCGATGTCTTCAGCATGGCGCATTCCATCGAAGTGCGCGTCCCGTATCTCGACCACATCTTAGTAGGAAAGGCCGCCGGCCTGTCCCGCCAGTCGGTCGGCAACTCAGGAAACAAGCCCCTGCTCACCGAAGCCGCCGGAGAGCCGGCCGTGTTCGAAGCCGCCCGCCGCAGCAAGCGTGGCTTCGCCTTCCCATTTGGCAAATGGATGCGGCTCAATAGTGGCGCGCTGCGCGAGATGGCCCTGGCCGGCGGATGCCTCAACCGCGGCGCCATTGGCAAGCTCTGGAACGATTTTGACCGCGGCCGCCTGCATTGGTCGCGCGCCTGGATGCTGGCCGTAATTGGAGCGGGAAAGTAGGGATGGAAGCAGTCAAATCACTCGCGCCAGCCACCGGGTCGACGCCGGGACGGCGCCGAAGATTGCTGTCCGATCTGAAGAACCTGATGGTGTCGCCCGAACGCAAGCCTCGCAGAATTTTGGCCGGCCCGTTTAGGGGAATCGTGATGGGCTTGTCACTACAAACCCAAGCCCAGTTCTATGTTGGATTGTTCGAAAGAGAGACCCACCCCTGGCTCAATCGCCTCACCCAAGACATTTCGACGGCTATCGACATCGGTGTGGCTTATGGAGAGCACACCCTCTACTTCCTCACCAAGACGAAGGCCAAAGTCTTCGCATTCGAGCCGGATGTGAGCTGCCTCCCATTCCTGCGCGAGAACTTGGAGCTGAACAGCGTGGACGAGTCCGATCGCCTGGTGATCTCCAGCAGGTTCGTAGGCGCTTCCGATACGGAGCAAGAGGTACGGCTCGATTCGCTAGCCGCGTCCGTCCGCACTCCTTGCTTCGTAAAAATGGATGTTGACGGCGCAGAAGAAGAAATCCTCCAGGGGGCAAAAAGTCTTAATAGTCTTCCTGGTGTTCGCTGGCTAATAGAAACTCATTCCAAAGAACTGGAGGACGCCTGCGTGGGGATTCTCGCAGCCTCGGGATTCCAAACCAGAATCATCGCAAACGCCTGGTGGCGAGTATTCATCCCCGAAATGCGCCCCAGCGCACATAACCGCTGGCTGGCCGCCTGGAAAGACGGAGCGGGAAATTGACTAGCGGTTTTCTTCTGACTTCTGACTCCTGACTTCTGACTTCTGACTCCTTCCTCCCAATGGCCGCCCAATCCACCCCCGTTCTGATCCTCCGCCCCTCCAGCGGATTCCTCCGCCTGCACCTGCGCGACCTCTGGGAATACCGCGAATTGCTCTACTTCCTGGTCTGGCGTGACATCAAGGTCCGCTACAAGCAGACCGCCTTGGGCGCGGCGTGGGCCGTCCTGCAGCCCGTCATGACCATGCTGGTCTTCAGCGTCTTCTTCGGTCGCCTGGCGAAAGTACCCTCCGACGGCGTCCCCTATCCCGTCTTCGCCTACGTCGCGCTGCTGCCCTGGCAGCTTTTCGCCTTTGCCCTCACCGAATCGAGCAACAGCCTGGTGGCCAGCCAGAACCTGATCACCAAAGTGTATTTCCCGCGCCTGGTGATTCCCATCTCCTCCGTGCTCGCCGGACTGGTGGACTTCGCCATCGCCTTCGTCATCCTGCTGGTGATGATGCTCTATTACGGCATCGTACCCACCGCCGCGGTGGCCCTGCTCCCGCTCTTCCTGTTGTTCGCCGTCGTCACCGCGCTCTCCGTCGGCCTCTGGCTCTCCGCTCTGAACGTGAAGTACCGCGACGTGCGCTACACCATCCCCTTTCTGACGCAATTCTGGATGTTCGCCACCCCGGTCGCCTATCCCAGCAGCCTGGTGCCGGAGCGCTGGCGGCCCCTGTACGGATTGAATCCCATGGCGGGCGTGGTCGAAGGCTTCCGCTGGGCGCTGCTGGGCAAGGAGCACGCGCCGGGCCCGCTGCTGTGGGTCTCGGTCGGGGCCGTGGTCGTGCTGCTCATCGGTGGGCTGCGATACTTCAAGAAGACCGAAAGCACCTTCGCCGACATCGTATGACCGACATAGCCATTCGCGCCGAGAAGCTGGGCAAACGGTATCGCATCGGCAGCCGCCTGCGTTACCAGACGTTGCGCGAATCGATCACCGGAGCCCTGCTCTCGCCGTTCCGCCGCCGGCGCAGTGACCCCCGCGAGGAGGAACACATCTGGGCGGTCAAAGATGTCTCCTTCGAGATCCCGCGCGGCGAGGTGGTTGGTGTCATCGGCCGCAATGGCGCCGGAAAATCCACCCTGCTGAAACTGCTCTCCCGCATCACCGAGCCCACCGCAGGCTACGCCGAAATCCGCGGCCGCGTCGGCTCGCTTCTGGAGGTCGGAACGGGCTTCAGCAACGAGCTCACCGGCCGCGAAAACACATACCTGAACGGTGCGATCCTCGGCATGCACAAGGCTGAAATCGACCGCAAGTTCGACGAGATCGTGGCCTTCGCCGAGATCGAGAAGTTCCTGGATACGCCGATGAAGCATTACTCCAGCGGCATGTACATGCGCCTCGCTTTTGCCGTGGCGGCGCACCTGGAGCCGGAAATCCTGATCGTGGACGAAGTGCTGGCGGTGGGCGACGCCGCCTTTCAGAAAAAGTGCCTGAGCAAGATGCAGGACGTCGGACGAGCCGGACGCACCGTGATCTTCGTGTCTCACAGCATGCCCGCGATCGCGCGTCTGTGTCCCAAAACCGTGCTTCTGGACGCGGGCCGCGTCGCCCGCTTCGGCGCAACCCATGATGTCGTGAGCTACTACCTGCGCTCCGACACGGGCAGTTGCGCGGCCCGCCAGTGGGTCGATGCCCCGCGCCAGCCGGGTAACGAGATCGTCATCTTGCGATCGGTTCGCGTTCGCGGCGTCGCGGGTGACACCCGCGAAACCACGGATGTCCGGGACCCTGTGGGCCTCGAAATGGAGTATGAGGTACGGAAGCCGGGCTACGTCCTGGTTCCCAATTTCAACGTTCACAACGACGAGGGCATGTGCCTCTTCACGGTCCACGACCTGGACCCGGCGTGGCGCAACCGGCCCAAGCCGCGCGGAATCTATTCCACCACGGCCTGGGTTCCCGGCGACCTTCTGGCGGAGGGCACACATTTTGTGGGCGCAGGGATCAGTACCATGGTCCCGCTCTATACCCATTTCTACGAATCCGATGCTGTCGCGTTCCATGCTGTCGATGGCTGCCAGGGAGATTCCGCGCGCGGCGATTTCAACGGCGACATGCCGGGTGTGGTTCGGCCGCTCCTCGAATGGTCCACGCGGCTGCTAGCACCGGGTCGAGCCTCTGACGAACTCCGGGACTATGCAAGCGTTGTGGGGCCGATTGTCAATCGGCCCTGACCGGCGACAACGGACTGGAAACATGCGTAGCAATGCCGCAGCGGTAACTGCACCGCGCATAGCCGGCCTGGACGGTGTGCGCGGCATTGCCGTGCTCATGGTCATCTGCTTTCATTTCTGGCAGGGATTCGCGACCGGACGCTATGCGATTGTCGGACACCTGGCTGTGTGGGGCCAGACCGGTGTCGATTTGTTTTTCGTCCTCTCTGGCTTCCTCATCACGCGAATTCTTCTGGATTCGAAGGGCCAGCCGGATTTCTTCAGGAATTTCTATGTTCGCCGGATACTCCGGATTTTTCCGCTCTACTACGCTACTCTTTGCGTAGTCTATTTCGTATCGCCCCTGCTTGGCATGAGCCACTGGACCTCATGGCGGCAAGGCTTATGGTTCTGGGTCTACCTGCAAAACATCCCCATGACGTTCGCGCCTTCCCTTGCCAGCGGCCCAGCCCATTTCTGGTCTCTGTCCGTCGAGGAACATTACTACTTCCTCTGGCCGCTCCTGGTCGCCCGTCTGGATCGCAGATGGCTCCTCAGAGTTTGCGGGCTTGCGGTCGCGATCTCCCTTTTGACCAGAGTCGTCCTCTTTGGCTACGGGACATTCTACTTCACCTTGGCGCGCCTCGACGGGCTGGCGATAGGCTCAGCTTTAGCTGTTGTAGCGCAAAGCGAGGCGACCGGCCTTCGCCGCCTCATTGGCCCGGCGAAGGGAATTTTGACCGGCCTGGGTGCGGTGCTTGTGGTTGCCCAATTAATCGCTAGCGGAAGCGGACAGCCGGTCATCCAGGTTCTCAAGAGCACCCTGATCGCCCTGGTATACGCGTGCGTGATAATTCTTTCTACGGAGAACAGTCTGGGCAGATTCGCAGGCGCTCTGCTCTCTTCCCGCGCGCTTCGTTCCGTTGGAAAGTACAGTTATGGCATGTATGTCATCCATCCGTTCATGCTAGGCTGGCTGCACGCGATCGCGCTCCCCTTGGGATTCCCGGGGCTCTTGGCGAGCATCGCCCTGACCTATGCCGCGGCCTGGGTATCCTGGACAGTGCTAGAAAATCCGTTTCTGAAGCTAAGACATCACTTTGAGTACACGCCGGGGCCATCCCCGCGAGTAATGCCGCTGCGGATTCAGGCGGCGGAACCTGCGCTACCCGGTGGCGCTTAGTCCGTAAGCGATGAAACGCATCCTCTACATCCAGTACACCAACCCCGCCGGCTATCCGCCCCTGGAGCACAGTTCTCGCATTCTGGCCGACGACGGCTGGCAGGTCTTGTTCCTGGGCACCGGAGCGCTGGGCGCGGACCGACTGCGCTTCGCGCCGCACCCGAACATCCACGTTCGCTGCCTCGGTTTCCGCAATCCCGGATGGCTTCAGAAGGTACAGTATCTCTACTTCTGTGTTTGGGTCCTCGGCTGGACGCTTCTCTGGCGCCCCAGTTGGATCTATGCGTCGGACTCGCTGGTCTGTCCGGCAACCCTTGTGCTCTGTAGACTGCCCTGGCTGCGCGTGATGTACCACGAGCATGACTCGCCGGAGGACGCTCCAGCAGGCGGTTTTCAACGGCTTGTGCGTTGGGCGCGCAAACAGGTCGCTCGCGGCGCCGCGTGCTGTATCGTTCCAAATGAGGCTCGCGCGGAGCGCTTCAAGCTCGAAACCGGAGCCGCGAACGATGTGCTCTGCGTATGGAATTGCCCATCCATCTCGGAGGTGGCTCCCCCGCGCGCCGCCTTGGACGGCAGCTTCTGGCTTCTCTATCACGGCTCGATCGTGCCCGACAGACTGCCTCTCGAAGTCGTGAACGCCCTAGCCAGTCTGCCGGATCACGTGAAACTTCGCGTGATTGGATATGAGACCGTCGGCAGCGCCGGCTATGTCGGGCAACTCCAGGAGCGCGCGCGAACGCTTGGTGTCGATGACCGTCTGCAGGTGGTCGATGCCCTACCCCGCTTCGAGTTGATGGAGTGGTGTCGCCGCTCCGATGCGGGCTTGGCCCTGCTGCCTTTAGCCGCAGCCAACGCCAACCATCAAGCTATGACCGGAGCATCCAACAAGCCCTTTGACTACCTCGCCTCCGGTCTGGCGCTCGTGGTTTCGGACCTTCCCGATTGGCGTGCCGCATATGTCGGTCCCGGCTACGCTCTCGCCTGCGACCCGCGGGATGCGCAGAGCATCGCCGCCGCCGTTCGCCGCCTCTTTGACGACCCGCGTCTGACCCGCGCCATGGGAGAAAGCGGCCGCCGGCGCATCCTCAAGGAGTGGAATTACGAAACCTGCTTTCG
Source organism: Bryobacterales bacterium (assembly GCA_963707465.1). Classification (GTDB taxonomy): domain Bacteria; phylum Acidobacteriota; class Terriglobia; order Bryobacterales; family Bryobacteraceae; genus Bog-159. The sequence continues at coordinate 809,879 of CAVPQK010000024.1, read as the reverse complement.
GCCCGTGCTGCGACGTCTCGAGCGACAGTTCCATCGGCGTCCGGAGAGACATATAACTCAAAGTGCCGTCAGCAGCGAGGTCACGGACACACAATTATGAGCAGGCCCATCGTTATCCTGATCCCGGCGTACCGATGCGCGGATACCATTACAGACACCCTCGATTCGATCCTCAAACAAGGACCACTCCTTAGCCAGATCCGCAAGGTCGTCGTCGCCGACGACGGATCCCACGATGGCACGTGCCAGGTGGCGCGCGCCGCCTGGAACAGTCCAGTCCCGCTACGCGTACTCGAAAGACAATTCAATTGCGGCGAGTACGCCAGTGTCAACAACGCCGTGGAGCAGCTTCCGGCGGACATCGAGTGGTTTCTGATCATGCACGCCGACAACCTGGCGAAGGAGGGCTGGCTGGCCGCCTTCCTGGATCGCATTGAGCACGCCACCGGCGACGTCGGCTTAATCGGATCGAGTTACGACTATCTCACCACCGGTGGCGCCATCCGGCCAGGCGAAAGCGAGCCGGCTGACCGGATCGTGAACGTTCCCGGCACGCACTCCGCCGTGGCCGAGACCCTGCGCCGGGGCTGCTGGTGGCACATTTCCTCTTGTGCGATTCGGGTTGCGGCCTTCCGAAAGGTCGGAGGCCTGCCGAAGGTGATGCAGCTTGCCGGCGACTGGGATTTCATGCTGCGCATCCAGGCCGACGGCTGGACTATCGAGCATCTGCCGCGGTCGCTCATGATTTATCGCGAAAATCCCGTCGGCAGCAGTTCCCTCACGTTCCGCCATCACCGGGACATTTGGGAAAAGATGATCGTCATCGATCGCTTTCATTGGGCGCTGAGCGCTGGTTCCCTGGCTCGCCTTCACACCCAAAACGTATGGTTCCTGTTGCGGCGGTTGGGCCGCTGCCTGGTTAATCTCGACATGGTGCGGCTGGCGTGGTTGTTTCCGGCGCTGGGGTGCACCGCGGCGTCCTACCTCACATGTGTTCTGAACCGCGAACAGAAGGTCAGGGTCGCTCCCCGGCGGGTCGCCGGGCAACGGGCCGTAGAGGCTCCAGTTGAGCTGGAAAATGCTTAGCAGCGCTCTCGCCCGGACCCAATCGATTTTGTCGCACTCACACCGTGCGGTGCGTTGCGCGGTCAAGATTCAGAACCAATGCCGCGCGGTCATCAGCCGGTCTCAAGGGAGCGGTATAGGCGACAGACAATTGAATGGAGAGGCTATGATGATCCGGCACATCAGCCATAGCCTGCAGTATTTCGTCGACGTTGGCGCTAATGTCGGGACCTGGACCGACGCCGCCCTACTGGCGCCCGATGTGAGGGCAGGCCTGCTATTCGAGCCATCCGCGGAAGCGGTTGAGCTTCTAGGTCTTTGACCGCCTGAAATAGTTCTGAAAAACCATTTTTATGCAGAGTTGTTTTGGCGCATACTCAGGGTATGGGCCGTCCACCTCTGAACATCGATATTGCCAAGAAGGATCAACTGGAATTACGCAGCCTCCTGAAAGGCGGGATCCAACAAGTCCGCGTGGTTCTGCGCGCCTTGACCCTGTTGCAGTTGGCGGAGCATGTCAGTGCTCCACAGATTGCCAAGATGATTCCGCTCACCCCACAGGCCATTCGCCGGCTCGGCCACCGCTATCAGATGGCCGGACTGACGAGCGCTCTTTATGAAAAGCAGCGCCCCGGCGCCGCCGAAGTGCTGGACAACAACCAGAAGCAGCGGATCATCGCCATGGTGTGCGCCGACCCTCCCCGCGGCCGCGCCCGCTGGACGGTCCGCTTGGTGGCTGAAGAAACGATAAAGCGGAAATTGGTTCCCCGTGTGGGAAGAGAGACTATCCGGATCCTGCTGCTCCACCACGACCTCAAGCCGTGGCGGGAAAAAAATGTGGTGCGTGGCTGACCTCAATGAAGACTATATCGACAGGATGGAGGACGTGCTGGGAACCTATGAGCGGCCGTACGATGCTGCCCAACCGGTGGTCTGCTTGGACGAGAAACCGGTCACTTTGCATGCCGACGTCCGTCCGCCGGCGCTGGCCAGGCCAGGCCGCGAGGCGAGGCGAGACAACGAATACGAACGCTGCGGCACGGCCAATGTCTTCTGCGCTGTGGAACCCAAAGCCGGACGCCATTTCACCTTCCCGACCCCGGATCGATCGGGTTTCCAGTTCGCGCAAGTCCTATTCCATTTGGCCTTACAGTATCCAAAAGCTGAGACGATCCATTTAGTGATGGATAACCTCAGCAGCCACCGTCAGAAATCCTTAACCGACTTGTTTGGGAAGGAAATGGCCAGCGAAGTCTGGAACTGCTTTACCGTCCACCACACGCCCAAGCATGGAAGTTGGCTGAACCAGGCGGAAATCGAGATCGGGATGTTTGCGCGGCAATGCTTAGGAAAGCGGAGAATCCCAGATCTGAAGACGCTGAAACGAGAGGCGCGCGCCTGGAATCGGCAGACGAACCGGAATCGTACCAAGATCAACTGGCGGTTTGATCGCAAAGCGGCCCGCCGCAAGTTCGGTTATAAACAGAACTCTTTCAAGCGGTCAAAGACCTAGCTCGGCGTTTTGCGAGCCATACGGCAATTTCGATTGTACCTGCGCCGGCCGGAGAGGCCTGCCAAGAGGTAGTATTCTACGAGGAACCCTGCGCGGGAGAGACCTCTTCGGGGGTCTTGGGAGCCTCGGACCCGCGGGGCCGGGCCAGAACCGTGCAAATGACCACAGTAGATACAGAAGTCGAACAACTCGGATGGCCATCCGTCGACTACCTCAAGATCGATGCCGAGGGTTACGACTTCTACGTGCTGAAAGGGGCCGGGAAGCTGTTGGCGGCGCAGCGGGTCGCCCTGGGCCAGTTCGAGTACGGAGACGCTTGGCGGTTGTCCGGCAGCACGCTCACCTTTGCTATCCGCTGGCTCGCGGACCTCGGTTACCAGTGTTTCCTCCTAAAAGGCAGCGGCCTCTATACGCCGCGACCAGAAGAATACGGGGAATACTTTGGGTACTCAAACTATGTGTTTTGCAACGCGGCGTCTAAGTCACTGATCCGTTCGCTCGTGCGAGGCCGCACATAGACTCGCTTGGACCCTGGCCATGCCCACCCTCTATCAGGCCGATGTGCCGCCCGCCCCCGGCGGTCGCGCGACACGCCGCGTCCAAGCCCCTAACCCGCTCGTGGTCATCGAAACTCATCCCGTCCAATACCACGCTCCGGTCTACCGCGAGCTGCAATCCAAACTCGGCATACCCGTGACCGCCATCTACGGTTCTGACTTCAGTGTGGCGGGCTATCGTGACCCGGAATTCGGAGCCTCCGTGCGCTGGGATACCGACCTGCTGTCGGGACACACAACCTCGTTCCTGGCCACAGTCGCCGCCGGCGGAGCGCGCAGCGCGGACCGCGTGTCTGCGCGTGGATTGAATGCTGCCTTGCGTGCGGCGAACCCCGCCGTTATCCTGCTCACTGGTTACAGTCCGAGCTTCTACCGCAGTGCCTGGATGGCTGCCTGGTGGGCGCGCCGTCCTCTCCTGCTGCGCGCCGAAACAACGGACCACGCCCGGCAACGCGGAGTAGCACGAGAAAGCTTCCGCACGGCGGCGCTCCGTTTGCTTTACCGCTCGTGCACCCGCCTGCTGTATGTCGGCCGGCGCTCCCGCGATCACTTCACCCGCCTGGGTGTCCCCGGCGACAAGCTAGGTTTCTCGCCCTATTGCGTCGACACCACCGCCTTCGACATGACCGAGGAAGCGCGCGGACGGCTGCGCGCAGCCACACGGGAACGCCTCGGAGTCCGCGATTCGGATTATCTCATCCTGTTTACGGGAAAGCTGAGCGAGCGCAAGGCCCCGGATTTGCTGCTCCGCGCAGTCCGGTTGCTGCCGCCCGAGATTCGCGGCCGGATCACGGTCGCGTTCATGGGCAGCGGCGAGTTGCAACCAGCCCTGGAACAACTGAGCGGCCTTCCCCCCCCAATCGCCACTCGCTTCCTCGGATTTCAAAATCAGACCCAGCTTAGCCCCTACTATCACGCCGCCGACTGGCTCGCGCTGCCCAGCCTGCACTCAGAGACGTGGGGCCTGGTAGTGAACGAAGCCTTGCACCACGGCGTGCCCTGCGTCGTCTCGGAAGCGGTCGGCTGTGCGCCCGATCTGGTCGAGCCCGGCGTCACCGGCGAGATCGCCGCCACCGGCTCCGCCGAAAGCCTGGCTGCGGCGATCGAACGAGCGCTGCCCCTGGCGGCGCGTCCCGATACCCGCGCGCAGTGCCGCGCGAAGGTCTCCGGCTACACCGTGGAGAAGGCCGCCCAAGGCATCGCGGAAGCCTATTGGGCAGTGGTGAAACCGCGATGAGCGCCGCGCGTCTGCTGCTGGTCGCCAACCCCGAAACCGTGCACATCGGCGCGCACCTCCTCGAAGCCGCGCGGGAACTCGGTGTACCGGTGCGCCTGTGCGATTCGCGCGAGGCTTTCGATGCTCCCCGCTGGGTGGCGAGCCTGAACTGGCGATTGCGCGGACGCCGGCCCGCTCGGCTGCGCAGCTTTAGCGAGAGCCTGGTGCAGGCCTGCCGCGATTTTCAGCCGACTTCGCTGCTATCCACCGGCCTCGCGCCGATAGACCAGCAAACGCTCACTGCCATCCGGAATCTGGGAATCGCGCGCCTGAATTACCTCACCGACGATCCATGGAACCCGGCCCATCGCGCCGATTGGTTCCTGCGGGCGCTGCCGCACTACAGCCACATCTTCTCGCCGCGGCAGTCCAACCTGAACATGTTGCGTTCGCACGGATGCCGCGAAGTTTCGTATCTCCCCTTTGCCTACGCCCCGTCGCAGCACTATACCGAACGCGCCCAGCCCGAAGAGGAAGCCCGCCTCGCTTCGGACGTGATTTTCGTAGGTGGCGCGGATCGCGACCGCGTGCCTCTGCTGGCAGCCCTCATCGCCGCCGGCCTGCGGGTCGCGCTATACGGCGGTTATTGGAACCGCTTCGCGGCCACCAGGGAACACCACCGCGGCCATGCCGATCCGCAAACCATCCGCCAGGCCACCGCTGCCGCCAAAATCGCGCTCTGCCTCGTGCGCCGCGCCAATCGCGATGGCCACGTCATGCGCAGCTTCGAAATCCCCGCCATCGGCGCATGCATGTTAGTCGAAGACACCGAAGAACACCGCGAGATCTTCTCGACCGAAGGGGAAACGGTAGTCTACTTCCGCTCTATTCAGGAAATGATCGAAAAAGCCCAATGGCTAATCGATCGCCCGGCCGAGCGCCAAAGGTTGGCCGCCGCCGCGCACGCGCGCATCGTCGCCGGCCGCCACACATATCACGACCGGCTGGCCGCCATGCTACGTCGTGGCGCAGACTCTCAGTCTGCCACGCCGGCACTCCTGCCGGCGCTGAAAGCGTCTTGAGACCATGAAGATCGCTATCGCCGTCCACGGCCGCTTTCATGCGTTTGACCTCGCCCGCGATCTGTCGCGGCGGCATCAAGTCACTGTCTTCACCGATTACCCGAAGTGGGCCGCCGCCCGTTTTGGCCTCTTGCCCGCCCAGGTGCGGAGTTTCTGGGCGCACGGTGTCGCCTCGCGGCTGGCCTGGTGGCTCCATGATCGCCTGTCCATTCCATTTCCGGAAGCCTTTTTGCACCGGCTATTCGGCCGTTGGGCGGCCGCGCGCATCGCCGCCGAGGATTGGGATGTCGTGCACTCTTTCAGTGGCATTTCCGAAGAGATTCTGCACGCCACCGGCAGCCATGCCGGCCTGCGTATGATGGTGCGTGGCTCGGCACATATCCGCACTCAGGCGCGGCTTCTGGAAGAGGAAGAACTGCGTACGCGAACTCGCATCGATCGCCCCAGCCGCTGGATCGTCGCCCGCGAAGAGCGCGAATATGCACTCGCGGATCGCATCCTGGTGCTTTCGCAATTCGCTTGGGATAGCTTCGTCGCCGAAGGGGTCAGCCCCGGCCGCCTCACCCTGCTCCCTCTAGGCGCGCGCATCGACCACTTCCGCCCTTCGCCCGAAATCGTAGAGGCGCGCTGCGCGCGCATTCTCTCTGGCGAACCCCTCCGCGTTTTGTTTGTGGGCGCGCTCTGCTTTCGCAAAGGTCTGCTCGACATGGCTTCCATCCTGCGCGGTCCGGGCAGCCGGCGATTTCAATTTCGATTGGTCGGGCCTGTCTCGCAGGAAGCTCGGGAACTCGTGCGCAGCCTCGATTCATCCGCGGAGTTCATCCCCAAGCAGCCGCAACACGATCTGCCGGCCAGCTACGCGTGGGGCGATCTGTTCGTCTTCCCGACCATCGAGGACGGATTTGCCGTCGTGCTCGCGCAAGCCGCGGCCGCGGCCCTGCCTATCCTGACCACCCCCAACTGTTGCGGTCCGGAGCTGATCCGCGAAGGCCAGACCGGCTGGGTGCTCTCCATACGCGATCCGCAAGCGTTCACCGAACGGCTCGATTGGTGCGACTCGCACCGGGAAGAACTGGCTGAAATGGTGCGTTGCACCTACTATCGATTTCAACCGCGCACCTGGTCTGACGTGGCCGCCGATTTCGAATCGATTTGCGAGCACTACACCGCCTCGACCGCGCTGTACCGAGCCACGACCGTCAGGGAGTGGACCCCCTTCACCACGAATAATGGACCCCAGCAAATTATCTGAGCTGCTGATCGTCTGGGTCGCTGTGCTGGCCCTGCTTGTCTTTGTCCGCGCCCGTTGGAACATACCGGGAACGGGCTTGACCTTTGCCTACCTGCTCAACCTGTCGCTTATCCACTTGGTCGGCGCGGCCATCTACCTGCTCCCCGCGTATCAGGATCACGATCCCCACTTGACCGAGATGGGGTTCGAGCAGAGTCTCTACGGTGTCGTGGCATTCGTCGTCGGCGGTCTGCTCATCACCCCGATTCTGGTGCGCAAAGGCGTGTTGCCGCGGGCCAAGGGAACCCACCAACCGGATCCCAGGCTCCCCAAGGCTTACATCCTCTGCGGAGTTCTTTTTTATGTGCTGTTATCGACGTTCCTCGGACACCTGCCGACTGCTACCGCCATCATATCCACGGGCCAGCAGCTTGTCGTAGTAGGCCTGGGGCTGTGCTGCTGGCAAGCCTGGCGGGAGAATAACGTTCGCAAACTGATGGCCTGGCTCGCGCTGTCTCTGGTGTTGCCCTTCACGACCCTCATCACCGCGGGCATGCTCGGCTACGGTGCGGTCGCGGTCTTAACTATATTGATATTCGTCTCAAGCTTTGTCCGCTCCCCGGTGAAAGTGTTCCTGGCAGGCGCGCTGGTGGTCTACCTGGGCCTCTCCGCCTATGTCAGCTATATGCGCGACCGTACCGAGATCCGCGCCACCGTCTGGGGTGAACAATCATTCGAGGATCGCTTCGACCGCATTTCCAAGACCGTCACCACCTTCGAATGGTTCGACCCCGGCAATTTCGAGCACCTTCAGCGGATTGACGGCCGGTTAAATCAGAATTTCCTCGTGGGCGCGGCGGTCTATCAATTGGGCCAGACTCAGAACTTCGCGCGCGGCGATACGCTGTGGGACGCGCTGCTAGCCCTCATCCCTCGCGCGATCTGGCCCGAGAAGCCCATTACTGCGGGCAGCGGCAATCTGGTCAGCCGCTATACCGGCATCGACTTCGCTTCGGGCACCAGCGTGGGCGTCGGCCAGGTAATGGAGTTTTACCTCAACTTCGGAACCCCCGGCGTGGTCATCGGCTTCCTCATCATGGGTGTGTTGGTCACCGCTTTCGACTGGCAGGCGGCCGATCGGCTGGCGCGGACCGATCTGCACGGTTTCGTGCTGTGGTTTTTGCCGGGCATCGCCCTCTTGCAGGTGAACGGCCAGCTCGTCGAGATCACGGCCAGTGCCGCGGCCAGCCTGGTCGTCGCCTTGCTCGTGAATCGACTGTTGGATACTTGGCACGCAGGGTCCAGGAAGAGGCAACCGCTTTCGTCTGCTAAAACCGTGCCCGCGCAATGAAGGTCCTGGTCCATCAAATCGGTTCGCTTGGCGATACGATCGTCCTCATTCCCTCGCTGCGCGCGGTTCGCGCCCACTTCGGACGCGACGCGCACCTTGCCGTGCTCCACAATGTGGACCGCGCCGGGGTAGTCACTACGCGCGAAGTCCTCGAATGCACGCCACTCGTGGATGAGTTCATTCCCTACCAATTTGAAGAGCCGGTCCATCGCCGCATGCGGACGGCTTTGTCGCTCCGCCGCCAACTGCGCGCGCGGCGCTTCGATGCCGTCGTCAGCCTCTTGCCCAGCGAGCGCCCGCCTGGGGCTTTGCGGCGTGACGCATGGTTCTTTCGAACCTGTGGGATCCCGCGCGTGATTGGCTTTCAAACCGTCCCTGATTCCGTTGTGCGCCCCCGCGAAAATGGGCGGGCGATGCCGGCGCAGAACGAGGCCGTGATTCTGATGCAGCGGTTGCGCGCGAGCGGGATCGCGCCGGAGGCCAACGGTCACTTCCGCATTCCTCTGCTGCAGGCCGGCCGGAGCGATCGCACCGCGGCTGTTGAGTGGCTCGCCGCCCGCCGTAAGCATCCTGAACGGTCGTTGATCGCCCTCTGCCCCGGATGCAAGAAACCGGCCAACGCGTGGTCATTGGAACGCTTTATCGAGCTGGGCCGCCGCATTCTGTCGATCGGTAGTGCCGAGATTCTGATACTCGGCGGACCCTCCGATCGGATGGCGGCCCTGCGCCTGACAGCCGAGTTAGGCAGTGACGCGCTGAATGCCGCCGGCCAATTCTCTGTTGCCGGATCGGCCGCCTTGCTCAGTCAGTGCCAGTTGCTCGTCGGCCTGGACACCGGTACGACTCACCTGGCCGCCGCGGTCGGTGTCCCCTGCGTCGTGATTCAGAGCGCCAACAGCTACGCCGGTCACTGGGATCCGCTCGGCGAATCCCACACCGTTGTTCGCCGCGACGTGCCGTGTGCCGGTTGCTTGTGCAGCGAGTGTCCGGTCGAGGGTCACCCCTGTATGTCGGACATAACCGTTGACGAGGTCTGGCAAATCGTGGAGAGAGCCATCCTGCCCAATGCCGCATAGTTCTCCATGCAGACTCGACTTTGCACAAATCGTGGGGCGGACCCCCCGGTCCGCGCGGGTCCCCCTGGACCCGCTCTTTGCTTGAACAATCAGGTATTTGCGCGCTTCGGCGGGCCGACGAGGGCGTCGGCCGCGGTCCAGGGGGACCGCCCCACAATCAATGCAGGTGTTCGAGACTGGGAAACTATGCGGCATTGGGACATCCTGCCTGCAAACCTTCAAGGCCATCGTGCCCGCCCATAAAATCCTCCACGTGATCCCCTCGGTCGGCCCCCAGCGCGGCGGACCCAGCGTGTTGATGCGCACCCTCGCCCGCGCGCTCTCCCAATCGGGCATGGAAGTCCACGTGGCCACCACCGACGACAACGGCCCCGGCCGCCTGCGCGTTCCGCACGGCATCCCGCAACAGGAAGACGGCGCTACGTTCTGGTATTTTCCGCGACAGACGCGCTTCTACACGTTCTCGTGGCCGCTCACTCGCTGGCTGGCCCGCCACGTGCGCGAGTTCGACGTGGTCCACATCCACGCGCTCTTCTCCTACGCCGCGCTTCCCGCCGCGTTGCTCGCGCACCGTGCGGGCGTTCCCTATATTGTCCGGCCCCTCGGCACGCTCAACCGCTGGGGTATCGCCAATCGCCGCCCGTGGCTGAAAAAACTATCCTTCCGCGTTTTGGAAAGCCGCATCCTGGCCAGCGCAGCCGGCATTCATTACACCAGCGAACAGGAACGCGTGGAAGCCGGCGAATTAGGTGTCTCCGCGCACCCGCTAATCATCCCGAATGCGGTCGAACTCCCGGTGGGACAGGCCTCCTGGCCTGTCCGGCCCGCCGCGGGCCGCAAAGTCATTCTCTTCCTCTCCCGCTTCGATCCCAAGAAAGGTCTCGATCTACTCTTTGAGGCCTTCGCGCACGTGCGCCGCGAGTGTCCCGGCGCTCTGCTGGTCCTTGCGGGAACGGGCGACCCGGAATTAGTGACCCGTCTGGAGACTACTGCCGAACGCCTGGGAATTGCCTCCGATGTGATCTGGGCCGGCTTCCTCACCGGAGAGGATAAGTGGGCAGCCCTCAGCGGCGCCGATGTTTTCGTCTTGCCGTCTTATTCGGAAAATTTCGGAATCGCGCTCGTGGAAGCTCTGGCTTGCGGTTGCCCCGTGGTCCTTTCCGACCAGGTCGGCATCCACCGCGAGATCAGCCGCGCCGAAGCGGGCCTCGTCACCCCGTGCCGGGTCGAGGCACTGGCCGCGGCGATCCTCAACGTCCTCACCGACGCCGCCCTCCGCCGCCGCATGAGCGAGAACGGCGTGCGCCTGGCCCGCCAACAGTTTTCCCTTGAAGCCGTCAGCCGTCAACTTCGCTCGGCCTACGCGGCAATCGTTCCATGACGCCTCCCTCTCTCGCCGTCGTCGTCCTCACTTACAACGAGGAAGTCAATCTGCCGCGCTGTCTCGACAGCCTGCAAGGCTTGAACTGCTCCGTAGTCATCGTCGACTCCGGCAGCACCGACAAAACGCAACAGATAGCCGAACGCTCCAAAGCTGTGCTGCTTTCGCATCCCTTCGAGAATTATGCCATCCAGCGAAACTGGGCGCAGGATAACCTCCCCATAGACGCCGACTGGATTCTCCACTTAGACGCCGACGAGCGACTCACTCCCGAACTCGCCATCGAGATCAATCAGACTCTTTCCGCGGCAGCCGACGATATCGATGGCTTCCTGCTGCGCAAGCGGACCATCTTCATGGGGCGCTGGATTCGTCACGGCGGACACTATCCTTCCTATCACCTCCGGCTCTTCCGCCGGCACAAAGGCCGCTGCGAAGACCGCTTATACGATCAGCACTTTGTCGTCGCCGGCAAGGTCAAACCTCTGGACAGCGACTATCTGGACATCGTAGCCGCCAACCTCGGCACCTGGACTCTGCGCCACAAGCGATGGGCGGAGATGGAAGCCAACGAAATGTTGGTCGATGACGATCGCCGCCGCCAGGTCCACCCCGATCTGCTCGGCAACCCCATCGAAAGGCGGCGCTGGTTCCGCAATGCCTATTCCCGCGGTCCGCTCTTCGGGCGCGCGTTCGTTTATTGGTCTTACCGCTATCTCTTCCGTCTGGGTTTCCTCGACGGCAAAGAAGGACTCATTTTCCACTTCCTACAAGGCTTCTGGTTTCGCTTCCTGGTCGACGCGATGATCTACGAACAGAACAAAGCCTGAAACATGCACTCACAAGGGGCACAAGGGTGAACATTCTCGGACTAAACGCCTTCCACGGCGACGCTTCGGCGGCTCTCCTCCGCCAGGGCCAACTCGTGGCGGCTGTCGAAGAGGAGCGGCTCAACCGCATCAAGCATTGGGCGGGATTCCCCAATCTCGCCGCGGCCGCCTGCCTCAACGGGTCGGATCGAAACGACGTCGAACACGTGGCCATCTCCCGCGATCCGTTCGCGCACATCTCGCGCAAAGTGCTTTACGCGGCCGCTCGCCCGGCCTCCTGGCAGCGATCCATGTCGCGCGTCGCCAACATCGTCCAGGTGACCCGCCTCAGTTCCCAACGGCCCGGCACCATCCTCTCCGAGTTGAAGCGCGCCAAAATCCACAAAGTCGAGCATCACCGCGCGCACCTCGCCAGCGCCTTCTTCGCTTCTCCCTTCGACCAAGCCGCCGTAGTCTCGGTGGATGGCTTCGGCGACTACAGCAGCGTCCAATGGGGCATCGGCCGCGGCAATCGCATCGACTTGCTCGGCTCCGTGCTGTTCCCGCATTCGCTCGGCATTCTCTACACCGCCTTCACCCAGTTTCTGGGCTTCCCGAAGTACGGCGACGAGTACAAAATGATGGGCCTCGCCGCTTACGGCGAGCCCCGCTTCGCGCCGCAAATCCGCCGGATCGTCAAGACCGAATCCGGCAATTGCCGCCTCGACCTCGATTACTTCACGCACCATAGCCAGGGCGTCAAGATGACCTGGGATGACGGCGAGCCGATCTCCGGCAGCGTGTTCTCGCGGAAAATGCTCGAAGTGTTCGGCGCCTCGCGCGCGCCCCGCGACGAAATCACCGAGCGGCATTCCGACCTGGCGGCCTCCGTGCAAGCCGTCCTCGAAGAAAACTACTTCGCGCTGCTGAATCATGTCTACCGGCGCACCGGGCAGAAGGCGCTGTGCCTGGCTGGCGGAGTGGCCCTCAACTGCGCGGCCAATGGCAAAATTTTTGAACAAACGCCCTTCCGCGACATCTACATTCAGCCGGCCGCCAGCGATGCCGGCACTTCCATCGGCGCCGCGCTATCGGTCTGGCACGAGCGGCTGAATCAGCCGCGCTCTTTCGTGATGCGGCATGCCTACTACGGCCCGCAATATGGCGACCGCGAAATCCACGCGGAGCTCGAAAGCGCCGGTGTCGCCTATCGCCGCTTAAGCGAAGCCGAGTTGGTGGATTCCACCGCCGCTCAGATCGCCGCCGGCAAAGTGGTCGGCTGGTTCCAGGGCCGCATGGAGTTTGGGCCGCGGGCCCTCGGCAACCGCAGCATTCTGGCCGACCCCCGCCGTGCCGACATGAAGGATCTGCTCAACAGCCGCATCAAACATCGCGAACATTTCCGGCCCTTCTGCCCTTCCATCCTGGCCGAATCCGTTTCGGATTTCTTCGAGACCAGTTATCCCTCGCCCTTCATGGTCACCGCCTATCGCATCAAGAGCGATCGTCTGCACGATATTCCCGCTGTCACGCATGCCGACGGCACTGGCCGCCTCCAAACCGTCGACCGCGAATCCAATCCGCTCTATTGGAAACTCATTCGCCGCTTCGGCGACCTCACCGGCGTGCCCGTTTTGCTGAACACTTCCTTCAACGAGAATGAACCCATTGTCGAGACCCCCGCGCAGGCCCTCGACTGCTTCCTGCGCACCCGCATGGACGTGCTGGCCATAGGCCCTTATCTGCTCCTGAAATCCGAAAATCTTTGGAGGGCGGACTTTAGTCCGCGCGGGGCTTTAGCTCCGCTGTCCGCCCCGCTCCAGGTTCAACCATGAAGATACTGCTGCTGAATCAGTGCTTCTATCCCGATGTGGTGTCCACCGCGCAGCACGCGAGCGATCTCGTCGCCGCACTCGCCGAACGCGGTCATGAGGTGACCGTGGTATCGAGCACCCGCGCCTATGACCACCCGCAAACCCGGTTTCCCGCCGAAGAGCATTGGCGCGGCAGCCGCATCCTGCGCGTCCCGTGTCTGGCCCTGGGCAAGACCGCGAAGTGGCGGCGCGTGGCCAACTTCGCCAGCTTCTTCCTGAGTTGTATCGCCCGCCTCATCTTCCTCCCGCGCTTCGATGTCGTGATGGCGCTCACTTCCCCGCCCCTCATCTCGCTGCTCGGCGCGCTATACGTTAAGCTCAAGGGTGGACGTTTCATCTTCTGGGTTATGGATCTGAATCCCGATGAGGCCGTCGCCGCGGGATGGCTCAACGAGCATTCCGCCACGGCCCGGGTCTTGGCCCGGCTCCTCAATTTCAGCCTGCACACCGCCGACGAAGTCGTAGTGCTCGACCGCTTCATGCGCCAGCGGGTTATGCAAAAAGGAGTGCCCGCGGAGAAGATCAGCACCATCCCGCCGTGGGCTCACAGCGCCGTGGTTCGCTACGATCCGCGCGGCCGCCTGGCCTTCCGCGAACGCCACGGATTAACCGGCAGGTACGTCGTGATGTATTCCGGCAATCATAGTCCCTGCCATCCATTGACCACCGTGTTCGAAGCCGCCCGCAGTTTGGCCGACCGTCCCGATATCGTTTTCTGCTTCGTGGGCGGCGGCAGTGAATTCCCCACCGTCACCAATTTTGCGGCCGCGCACAACCTGTCGAACATCCGCTGCCTGCCCTATCAGCCGCTCGCGGATCTTTCCGCTTCGCTCTCCTCCGCGGACCTGCACGTGGTCGTCATGGGCGACCCGCTGGTGGGCATCGTGCACACTTGCAAAATCTACAACATCATGTGTATCGGCACGCCCGTCCTTTATATCGGCCCGTCCAAGAGCCATGTGATGGATATCGCCGCCGGCAACGGAATCCCCCTGGCCTCCGCCAATCATGGCGAGGTCGATCGGGTCGTGGCACGCATCCTGGCGAATGCCCAAGCCAGCCCCAGGGTCGGCGTACCCGACCGCGGCATGGTGGATCGCGGCCGTAGTTTTCACCAGGATCAGCTGGTGCCCCGCTTCGCGGACCTTGTCGAAGCCCTTCCGGAACAAGCTGCGGCGGCTGCGGTCGGCAGCCAGGCCGTAGGAGACTAACCAGACTTGCTGTTTCTGCTGGCCGCCGCGCTCGCGCCCATCCAAACCTTTTCCATCCACGAAGAATTCGGCGTGACTCACCCGCCCCAAATCATCGACTTCGATTTCGGCAAGCGCATCGATCCGGATCGCACCTACATGATCGGCCCGCTAGGCACTCAAGTTCCGTTTCAGGTTCTGCACGATGGCAAAATCGCCGTCGAGGCCGCCCTCGCCGCCAACACCCGCGCCGAATGGAAACTCTACGCCGCGGAAGCGCGCCGCACGCCCCAAAACTTTCCGAACCCGGTGCGCGTGGCCGAGTCTCCGGATTGGTATGAAATCGTGAACGGCCTCACCGGCGTCCGCATCGCCCGCGCCGGTCACCCAACTTGGGCGCCCATCCAGGGCATTCTCTACCGCGATGGAACCTGGACCGCCACCGGCCCGAACGCCCTCGAAGTCGATGGCCACACTACCAACATGACCGTCCGTTTCGTGGATCGCGGCCCGCTGCAGGTCGTCGTCGAGGCCGACTATACCATCGGCCAGAGCTTCTACCGCTCCACCATCGAAATTCAGGCCGGCCAGCCATCCATCCTCATCGAAGACGACACCGGCACGGACCTCCGCTACACCCTCGACATCTATCGCGGCCTCGAACCCGACCAGGCGCGCTACCGCGGCCATCATTCCGGCTCCATCGCAAACGGCCGCGAGCCCGACGGCCGCCAGTACCGCCAATGGCATGAGCGCCCCGCCATGGACGCCTTCCGCGACCTGCAATACCGTACTCCCGCCCCATCCAGTTACAATAGCGATCCCCCCAACATCCGGCGCATGGCCGTTTGGGACCCGTGGGTCTATGACAGCGGATGGTATTGGCAGTTGTACAACTCCAAAGCCGCGCCCCACGCCAACCTGCTGGGCATCTTCGCCGGACCCGCATCCCAGGCCATCGGCGCCGGCAATAACGGCGCAGGCATCTTCACCGCGCCCGGACCCATTGCCGGCATCGCCTTCGAAGCCCACCGCCACTCACCGGACACCCGCTTCTACCCCCGCGTGCGCATCGCCTGGGGCATCTTCATCGGCGAAAAAGGCGTCGACCTCGGCGATCCATACAAAATCCAGAACATCGCCCGCCAGATGAACCTGCACGGCGGCATCAACCTGAACAAGGTGTATCGCTACCAAACCGATTTCCCCGATCCGCCCGCCGGCCAGCCCTTGTTCATGCCTCGCGCCGCAGTCGACTCGGTCGTCGCCCGCGTCCGCTCCGATCCCGACTATTACCACCGCCTTTACGAAGCCGAGCCCACCGCCCGGCCCCTCCTGGACATGTGGCGCGACCCATCCGGCCGAAAGCGTGAAGAACTCGCCGCCTCGATCGCCGCCACCGCCCACGACCTGCTCGATGCCTTAGTCAACGGCGACGGCATCTACGATTTCCGTTTCCACTATTGGCACGGCGGCCTGGAGATGACCCGCCAGGCTGTCTGGATCAACGCCGTCCTCCCCGATCGCCGCGCCAAAGCCGCCGCCGCGCTATTCGCCTCCGTCCTCTGGGATTCCGACTTCGTCCCCCTGTTCGAAGGCCACGGATTGAATCTGGGCACCGCCAACATGCCCGTGCAGCAGAATCAATACCGCGACCTCTATGCCCTGATGAATGTGGGGCGGACGCCCTCGTCCGCGAGCGACCCCCTGGTCGCGCTGCGTGCGCTCGCGAACCTCCGCCAGACCGTCAACGATTCCGGCGCCCCCATGGGCTCCACGCATTACATCGGCGCCTCCATGGGCCCGCTCCTCACCACCCTCCAACAATTGCAAACCGCGGGAGCCGCCGACGCCTTCCGCGACGAACCCCGCCTGGCCCGCTTCGCCGAGTTCTACCTGAACCTGCTCACTCCCCCCGAACCCCGCTTCGGCGGCGACCGCAAGGTCGTTTGCATTGGCGACGGTTCCACCGAATCTTCCGAACTCTACGGCCAGCTCGCGACCGGATTTGCCGCGTCGGACCCCGCGCTCTCCGCGCGCTTGATGGCTGCCTGGTGGCACTCCGGCGCAATGCACTCCGGCTTCCACGGCTCCACCATCCTGAAAATCGACGAGAACCTGCCCGTCGCCAACCCGCACTTGGGCGACGCCACCTTCCCCGGCTGGTTCACCGTCCTGCGCAACGGTTGGGGCACCCGCAACGAAACCGCCATCTGGCTCGTGGATGGCGACTTCTACCGCGACCACGCCCACGAAGACAACGGTACGGTCGTGATCTACGCCCTCGGCGCGCCCCTCTCCCTCGATTGGGGCAGCATGTACTCGCCGCAATCCCCCGGAGCTTTCATGCATAGCATTGCCGTCCCCGAAACCGCCCTGCCCTTCCCCTGGGACACCACCACCACCCCGCTCGCACAAATCGGATTCCGCTGGCAAAACGCCACCCAGCAAGCCTTCGAATCTTTCCCCTCGAGCGCCTGCGTCCGCGCCACCTACGAAACCAAAGGCGCAACGCCCACCCGCTGGACGCGCACCGTCTACTCCATCCACCCCGACGAAAACAATCCCATCATCGTCCTTCAAGACAACCTCGAAGGCCCCCATGTCCTCACCCTAAACCTGATGGCCGACCTCGAATCGCCCGCCCGCCCCTCCTTCACCGGCCAATGGCTCATCAACTTCGATCTCTATACCTTCACCGCCGCCCCCGCCCAAACTGTCATGCGCGCGTGGTCCCATCACTGGCATCCCAATCGCGAAGAAAACGAATTCGCCAAAGCCAATGGCCGCCCCTTCGAAGAGCGCCAATCTATCCTTCGCCTCCGCACCACCGGCGCATCCACCTTCCTCCTGCTGCCCTGGAGCAAAGATCGCCCGCGCGATGCCTCCGTCCATCACGACGGCGCCCGCACGACCATCTCCTGGTCGGGAGCCACCGCCGTCCTCGATCCCGATTGCTATAGCTACACCCAAGGCACCACCACCATCCTGACCGCCTTCGGGCCGGCGCCCTGCCACGCCGGCGGCATCGGTGTCGCAGGCGGCGCCACCGAGATTCGTATTCAGCCGGACCGCACCACCATCACCGCCCACGGCTCCGCCGGCATGCGCAGCATCACCTTACCCGGCTCGGCTCCCCGGTCGCTCGATTACAAAGGCGGCCTGCCCATGACAGTAATTGCCCCCTAAGACTCAACCGCATGTATGACACAAGCTGTCATCGTAAACAGACCAATCCTATGTCATACATTCGCAAACAACGATTACGTCATGTTACTAACTGCTTTTTCTCCGATTCGGCCCCAATAACTTCACAAACCTGTAGCCTTTGCCTAAGTTCGGTCATATAATAATCTAAACTTGTCTTCCATGTCAGCCTACGACAGCCGCGTAATCACTGTATGACAAACCAGGAGCCTAGATGAGCCACACGAAGCAGACCAACCGGGTGACCGGCCAGCCGGAAATCGAACCGGGCGCACGCAAGCCCTACCAGAAACCCGCCTTGCGCTACGAACGGGTTTTCGAGACCTCCGCACTCACCTGCGGCAAAGTGCAAACCACTCAGTCCGGCTGCCACCAGAATAGGAAGACGTCATAATGAGGCCGCCCAAAGGGATGAACCTCAGCTCCCGTGCCACCCGCAGGTGGTCCGTCGTGCTCACTGCCTTCGCCCTCCTGGCCCTGGCCATGGTCCTCTACACCCCGGTCTTCGGAGACTTCTCCCGCGCGCTCATTAAAGGTCCCATCGAGGAATCCAAGCTTCACACCCTGGCGGGCAACACCCGCCCCGAGGCTACCGCTAATAACGATCGCGGCCCCGTACCCGACAGCTACCCCATGGCCGACCTGCTGCTGCAGCTCAAGCGCTCGCCCGAGCTCGAGTCGGAGTTTGAGCAGTACATCGAACAGCTCACCGATAAGTCCTCGCCCAACTTCCGCAAATGGCTCACCCCCCAGCAAATCGCGGAAAAGTATGGTTTGGCCCCACAGGATCTGTCCGCCATACAAGCCTGGCTCCAGTCGCACGGTCTTACCGTCGAGCATGTCTATGAGAACGGCATGGTCATCGCCTTCTCCGGCACCGCCGGCCAGATCCGCGACGCCTTCCACACCGAGATCCATTACTTAGAAGTCAAAGGCCAAACCCATTTCGCTAATATGAGCGATCCCCAGATCCCCGCCGCATTGGCCCCTGCCGTGGCCGGCCCCGTTGCTCTCCACGACTTCAAGCCCCACATGATGGCCAAGAAGGCGCCTAAGTACACCTTCGCCGGCTGTGGTCCCGATGCCACTTTCCCCACGTCCCCCGCCAACTGCAACGCCCTGGTGCCGGCGGACTACCAGGTCATCTACAACCTCAATCCTCTATATAGGCAAGGCATCTTGGGCGCGGGCCAAACCATCGTCGTGGTCGACGATTCCGATAGCTACTCGACCGACGTAGCTACCTACCGCAGCACGTTCCTCAGCCAGTACTCGGGTACGTTCGAAACCACCCACCCCGGCGCCTGCTCCGACCCGGGCGATAACTCCGACGACTCCGAGTCGAACATCGACGCTGAAATCGCGGGCGCAATCGCTCCCAATGCCACCATCAATCTCGCCACCTGCTCGAGCGTCCTGACCGCTATTCAGAACCTGGTCACCGGCAAGAGCGGCACCACCATCCCGTCCATCATGAGCGTCAGCTACGGCGAATGCGAGGCTTCCAATGGCGCGGCCTCCAACCTTTCCTTCTTCACTGCCTACCAGACCGGGGCCGCGGAAGGCATGTCCATTTTCGTCTCCTCCGGCGACGAAAGCGCCACCAGTTGCTCCGCCGACCTCGACTACAGCCGCTACGGTATCGGTGTCAGTGGCTATACATCCACACCTTACAACGTGTCCGTGGGAGGCACCGACTATGAAGATAGTTACCTGGGTACCGGCGCACAGTATTGGAACCAGTCGTCCACCAGCGTAACTTTAACCGGAGTAAGTGTCGCCGGGGCAGCCGCCACTTATAGCTATTCCTCATACACCGGATCGGCGCCCGCCGTTAGACAGGTTTTGCTCGCCACCGGATTTGTTACAGCCGGCAATAACGGCTATTTCGGAATCACGGCAGTTGGCCCCGGAACCATCACAGTTACGGAGGTCTCCCAGGCCAACGAAACTGACCCTGCGGCCGGATCGATATCCACTGGCAATCTCCCCTCGTCCGGCTCCGCCATGTCTTACGTTCCGGAAATGCCGTGGAACGATTCCTGCGCCAATTACGAGATCTACAACTTTCTGGGCTACCCGACGGGCTATGGCGCAAGCGGCTTCTGCAATAACACGGTGGCCACCACCAACGACGACTATCTCGATACGGGTTCCGGCAGCGGCGGCCCCAGCGGTTGCGCGACTGGAGCCGCCGCCACATCCCATGTCGTCAGTGGCACTTGCGCCGGATACCCGAAACCCTCCTGGCAGCAAGGCATCTTCGGCAATCCGGCGGATGGCGTGCGCGATATCCCGGACATCTCCAACTTCGCGGCCAACGGCCTCTGGGGCCACTATGTCATCGTCTGCTACAGTCACACCGCCGACGAGGGATCGCCGTGTACGCCGGGTAATCTGGTCGATTGGGCCGGTTTTGGCGGCACCTCGATTTCCTCGCCCGTCTCCGCCGCCATCCAGGCCCTGGTCAACGAAAAGTGGAATACCAAGACCGGCAATCCCAACCCCACTTACTACGCCATCGCCAATGCGGAGTTCGGCGCCGGCGGCGACAGTGCTTGCTATTCGATCAACCAGCCATCCGGCCGCCGCGGACTCGGCACTAACTGCGTCTTCTACGACATCACCCAGGGCGATATCGAAGTGAACTGCATAGCCAGCAGTGACCCTGCCGGCTGCTACCTGGCTGGCCAAACCAACGGCTCCACCACTCTCGGCCCCGTTGGCTCTGTCACGGTCCTCACTGCCGGCTCCGGATATACCAGCGCGCCCACCTGCACCATCGCCGCGCCGGCTGGGATCGCCCCTTATAACCCATTCGGCAATCCCATCTGGCCTGGAGGCACTCAAGCTACATGTACCGTAATTGTTGGTGCCCAAGTTGGTACAGTGTCTCTCTCATCGGGCACTGTGGCCAGCACCTGGGCCGGTAGCACGGTTACCGTGGGAAGCACGGTCTACACCTTCGAAACTACGCTCACCGCCGCCAACCAGGTCCTGCTGAACACCAGCAGCGGCACTACCGGCCGAACCGATACTCTCAAGAACCTGTCGGCGGCGATCAACGCGAACTCCGCCCTGTGCGGCTCCGCCGCGCCCTGTTACGGTACCGGCACCGTGGCCAACCCCAACGCCACGGCCAGCGGAACAGCCAGCCCGATCACCCTGACCGCCACTGTAAGCGGTGCCGGCGGCGACTTCACGCTGTCCGACACCAACGTCGGCACCGCCGCCTTCGCCACCGCCATCACCGTTCCCGGTGGGGGCACCTCGGTGTCCGCGATTAATGTCACCAACGGCGGCTCAGGATATGCCGCCGGCGGCGGTTGCACCCTATCGGGCGGCGGTGGCTCCGGAGCAACCTGCACGCCTGTAGTTACCGTGGCAACTCCCGGAAGCAGTTATCAGCCGGCCTTCGGCGCTACCCCCGGCTGGGACTTCACCACCGGCATCGGCACCGTCAATGCCTATAACTTGGTCATGAACACAGCATGGTAAACGTGGCGCAGGCAATCTTGCCTGCCCGCCGGCACTCCTGCCGGCGCAAGAATGAGTAGGAGTCACATATGAGTCCAACTGAAGAAAGCAACACCCGATTCAAACAGACCGGCGCAAACCGCGCCAAAAAGCCCTATAACAAGCCCGCCCTGCGTTACGAGCGGGTCTTTGAAACCTCGGCGCTGACCTGCGGCAAGGTCCAGACCACCCAGTCCGGCTGCCACCAGAACAGAAAAACCTCGTAGGCCCCGCGGCCCACGATCGAAAGGAAGAGTTAGAAGGAGAAGCAAATATGAATCTCAGCCAAGGTAATATCCGTAGGCTCTCCATCGGCCTCACGATGGGAGCGATCGTCGCCCTGGGCCTGGTGCTCTACACGCCGGTCTTCGGCGATTATCCCCGAGCATTGATCACCGACCGCATTGACGAATCGAGCACCCTCAGGCTCCGCGGCAACACGCGTCCGGAAGCCAACCGGCAGAATGATCGCGGCCCCGTGCCCGATTCATTCCAGGTCGAACACATGCTGCTGCAACTGAAGCGCTCGCCGGCCATGGAGTCGGAGTTCGTACAGTATATCGATCAGCTCACGGACAAGAAATCGCCAAACTTCCGGCACTGGCTGACACCCCAGCAAATAGGCGAGAAATATGGTCCGTCACAGCAGGACCTGGATACTATCAAAAACTGGCTGGAATCCCACGGCTTCACGGTAGGCTACATTTATCCGACGCGCATGGTGATGGATGTCTCGGGCACCGCGGGTCAGCTCCGCGAGGCATTCCACGCCGACATCCACTACCTGGAGGTCAAAGGTCGGAGCCACATAGCGAATATAAGCGATCCGCAGATTCCGCGAGCGCTCGCGCCCGCCGTCGCCGGCATCGTTTCCCTGCATGACTTCAGGCCGCATCCCATGCTCAAGCACGCCGACTACTCGTTCGCCGGATGCTCGGTGCTGCCCACGGGACCTGGAACCTGCTACGCGCTGGTGCCGTCCGATGTCGAAACGATCTACAATCTCAACCCCCTGTTCAGAGAAGGCATCCTGGGCCAGGGTCAGACCATAGTAGTCGTCGAGGATAGCGACACCTACGGCACCGACGTCGCCACTTACCGTACCGAATTCCTCAGTCAGTACACCAGCGGTAGCGTCACCACCACCCACCCCAACTCTGGCGGGAACTGCGCGGATCCCGGCGCCAACGGTGCTGACGGCGAGGCCAACCTCGATGCGGAGGTAGCCAGCGCGGTGGCGCCGAAAGCAGCCATTCAGGTGGCGGCCTGCGCAGCCACCGTGGTCACCGACGGCACACTCCTCGCAATTGAGAACCTCGTTAGCGCCGGCAGCCCGCCAGCCATCATCAGCATGAGCTATGGGCAGTGCGAAGCCGTCAACGGGACAACTGCCAACGCGGCCTTCTACAACGCATTCCAGTCCGCCGCGGCGGCCGGAGTCTCGGTCTTTGTTTCCTCGGGAGATGAGGGCGCCTCCAGTTGCGCCCCGGACTTTTCCATCGGCGCCGATTACGCCATTCCAGGCATAGGTATCACCGGCTGGGGAGAAACGCCCTACAACGTGTCCGTCGGCGGCACCGATTTCGAGGACACCTACAACGCCAAAACCCTCGGTATCCCCCTTAGCACCTACTGGGGCACTCCGAACCTCCCCACCTATGGGTCCGCAAAATCATACATTCCGGAAATGCCCTGGAGCGACTCGTGCGCCAATTACAACATCTACAGCTACGAGGGGTTCACCACACCCTACGGCGCTAGCGGCAGCACGACTGGCTTTTGCAACAACACGATCGCCAAGACAAGTAACCACTACATCAGCACCGGCGCCGGCAGCGGTGGACCCAGCAACTGCGCTACGGGCTACCTGGGCGCCAACTACTCTACTCTAATCACCGAAGACGCCGGCAACTGCCAAGGGTACCCCAAACCCTCTTGGCAGTCGGTTCCCGGTAACCCAGCCGACGGCGTGCGAGATATCCCGGACGTCGCGATGTTCGCGGCCAACGGCGACTGGGGGCACTTCCTCACCGTCTGCTGGTCCGACCCCGCGTACACAGCCGACGGCTCAGCCCCATGCACGGGCGCTCCCAGCGGCTGGTCAGGTTTCGGAGGGACGTCAGTCGCCACACCGATCATGGCCAGTGTCCAAGCGCTGGTGAACCAGTACTGGAGCCAGGTAACCAGCACCACCGTCCGCGTTGGCCTGCCCAATCCAACTTATTACTCTATAGCCAACGCACAATTCTCCTCCCCTACCGCTAGTTACTGTTATTCCATCAATCAGCCTGGGCGCCGCGGGCTCGCAACCTCCTGCACTTTCAATGACATCACCCAGGGCGATATCGCCATCGACTGCGAGTACGACGGCTCCTTTGAGGGCAACTGTTACAAGCCGGCAAGCACCTATGGCGTGCTTAGCACCAGCGGAGTATCCAGCTACAGCAGCAGCACCAATCCCATAATCCTATCGGGCGGGACCGGTTACACCAGCGCCCCAACTTGCACCATAGCTGCGCCAAGCAACTCCACACCCTACCTGACGCCAACCGGGGGCACAATCTACGGCGGCGGCAGCCAGGCAACTTGTACGGCCGCTGTAACGACCGGAACAAAAACTGCGACGGGCACCATAACGATCGCGGCGCCGCCAAACATCGCGGGCGACACGGTGTGGGGCAACAACGGCCTCGCAGTCACCGTCGGGAGCCAAACCTATACGTTCGTCAACAGCACCAGCCTCCTGACATCGCCCAATACGGTGCTGGAATACACCAGCGGCACTAGCGCAACCACCCAGGAAAACGACACCGCAAAGAACCTCTACGCAGCGATCACCGGTGTCTCTACCAACTGCACCTCGGCCCCCTGCTTCGGAACCGGTACCACCGCGAATCCCGCCGTCACCGCCACCAACTCATCCGCCACAATAACCCTCACCGCAGCCACCGCCGGCTACGCCGGCAACTTCGCCGTCTCCGTCAACGCCTTTGGAGCGTACTACATCTATGTTGGCGGCGGATACAACGGCGCCGGCCCCAACTACGTGTCCGGCATCACGGTGACGGCTGCTGGCGCGGGCTACGCGCCCGACTCCATGTGCACCCTAACAGGCGGCGGAGGGTCCGGCGCGGTCTGCGTCGCAAATAATTACTCGACCGCCCCAGCCAGTTATCAACCGGCCTTCGGCGCCACTCCCGGATGGGACTTTGCCACCGGCCTGGGCTCTGTCAACGCCTATAACCTGGTCCATAACACCGCCTGGTGACCCGCATGAAAAGGAAACATTTCTCAATGAATCGAAACACGAGGAGCAATCAAATGACGAAAAACTTCACCCCCTCCCGGCTGTGGACCATGGCCGTTGCCCTGGCCCTCGTACTCGGCTCCGCCCTGATGCTTTCAGGTCAGAACGCGACCAAACGCGGCTTGCCCAAGGATTGGTCCATGCATCATGTCGTCTACTCCAAGCCCGGCGCGTCGGTCCCCGCCGCCCACCTCCAGAAGCTGCTCAAGGATCCGCGCTACATCCTGCAGCAGAAGCTTCGCGCCGCCATGGCCGCCCCTCCCTCGCTCTCCGCGCCGCCCACCGCCACGGATGCGTCCAGTGGGGCCGCCGAAACCCCGTCGTGGTCTGCCATCGGCGCGCTACCGCGCGGGCTGACCAGGGCCCTCATTCCGCCTACGGGCAAAGAGGCTGTCCCGCCGCCCACCCCCAACAGCTTGCACCACCGCATCCATAAGGATTGGAGCGTCGGAGTAGGCACCAACGGGACCACCGGCGTCGGCCAGTTCCCCGCCACCTTCACTCAGACCGCCTCGCCCTGCGGCACCGACATCGCCATCTACAACACGGGCCTCGGCGGCAGCGGCTCGCAGGCGACCGTAGTCGCGTATAACAACATCTACGCCGGCTGCGGCGCCATGCCCTCGGTCTTCTACGCCTACAACACCGGAAGTGCTGCGGTCGGCACCTCGGTCGACCTCTCCCTCGATGGCACCCAGCTAGCTTTCATCCAGGGCAACTCCGGGTCGGCCGCCAGCCTGGTCGTCGTCCGGACCACGAACTCCGGCGGAACGGTGGCGACCCCCACCCCCCCCACCGCCTTTGCCGCAGGCTCCTATAACGGATGCACCGCCCCCTGCCAGACCACCGTCGCTTTCGCCGACAGCCATAGCGACACCTACTCCTCGCCGTTCTACGACTACTCCTCCGACACGCTCTACGTCGGCGACGATACCGGCGTCCTCCACCAGTTCACGGGCGTCTTCCTCGGCACCCCAACCGAAACAGTCACCGGTGGTTGGCCCGTCCAGGTCAGCTCCGCCACTCTTGGTGGCGCACTCGGCAGCCCTGTCTACGATGCCACCACCGGCCTCGTCTTCATCGGCGACTACCTGCTGAACTACGCTTCCACCTGCGAGCCTTCCGCCACCAGCGTGAACGGCTCCTGCGGATACCTCTACTCCGTTGCGGTCTCCTCGCCCACGGTCGTTCAATCGCACCAACTCGATTACCAGTACGGCATCGTCGACAGCCCCATCGTCGACCCCACCACCGGACAGGCTTTCGCCTTCGTCGGTGCGGACAATACCACGGCCTGCTCCAGCGGCCCCTGCGCGGGCGTCTTCCAATTCGCCGAGATGTTCGCCGCCGCCGCTACCGGCACCGAGGTTCAGGTTGGAGCCGGCTACGAGTTCATGCTCTCCGGCGCGTTCGACAATCTCTACTTCACAACCGGTACTGGCAACCTCTATGTCGTGGGAGGAACCGGCCCGCAGAACAACACCCTCTATGCGATCGGCGTCACTCCGACCAGCTTCGGCCCGGCTACCACAGGCCCAGCCGTAGGGTCCAACTACACCAACGGATACTACGCCGGAGGCCTCCAGGTCACCGAGTTCTATACCGGAACTTACGACTACGTCTTCGCCGGCACGCTGATGTACAGCACCAGTCCCCTGGTCGGCGCAGTCTCCGGCTACGACGTCACCACCCCGCCGATCTCCCCCAGCACCACGGTGACGGGCACCATCGGCGCCCAGGGCGGACCCAGCGGAATCGTGGTCGACAATGCCCTGTCCACGGCCCAGAACATTTATTACTCGACCACCCTGAACTCCACCTGCACCAGCATTGGCTCCGGCGGTTGTGCCGTCCAGGTCATCCAATCCGCGCCATAGCTTACCGGTTCACTGGGGCAGTCCTCCCGGCCTGCCCCTCACTTCCCTAGAGAACAACATCCTTTCGAAGACACTCTGCTAAGTGGGGCAGGCGCCCCGCTTGCGCGGTCTCCCAGACCCGCTCTTCCTCTTTTCAAAATGTTACGCGTTGCAACACCAAACCGAATCGAGCGCTGCGTTGCAAGTTATCATTCTTAAACACTTACAAGAAATTGGCATTGTTCGTACGATTTCCTGAAGATGCCCACCGCTGCACAATCCCGCACAAAAGTGCACAAGTCCCGCCGGCCGGCCGCCGCGTCGCGAGTCGCCCCCTCGCCCCCTCGCCCCCTCGCCCGCTCAGTCTTTGCCGCCATCCCCCTAGCCGTCCTGGCCGCCTACTGGCCCGCCCTCCGCGGCGGCCTCCTCTGGGACGACGACTCCCACGTCACCGCCCCGGCCCTCCAGTCCCTCCACGGCCTATGGCGCATCTGGTTCTCGCTCGGCGCAACCCAGCAGTACTACCCGCTCCTCCACAGCGCCTTCTGGCTCGAGCATCGCCTCTGGGGCGACGCCGTCCTGGGCTACCATCTTGCCAACCTCGCGCAACACGCGCTAGCCGCTTGCCTCGGCGTCCTGATCGTGCGGCGTCTGGCCCTCCCCGGCGCATGGCTGGCAGGCCTGGTCTTCGCCCTGCATCCGGTTTGCGTCGAATCCGTGGCCTGGATCTCCGAGCAGAAGACCACCCTCTCCGCGGTCTTCTATCTGTCCTCTGCATTCATATACTTGGGCTTTGATCGCACCCGCCGGCGCTCATCTTACCTTTGGGCGCTCGGCCTCTTCATCCTGGCGCTGCTCACCAAGACCGTAACCGCCACCCTCCCCGCCGCCCTCTTGGTTATCTTCTGGTGGCAGCGCGGCCGCCTCGACCTCCGCCGCGACGTCCGTCCCCTGCTCCCCTGGATTGCGCTCGGCGCGGCCGCCGGCCTCTTCACCGCCTGGGTCGAGCGCACCATGATCGGCGCCCAAGGTCCCGCCTACGCCCTGACCGCCGTCCAGCGCTGCCTCCTGGCCGGCCGCGCAATGTGGTTTTACGCCGCCAAGCTGCTCTGGCCCGCCAACCTGATCTTCAGCTACCCGCGCTGGCATATCGATCCGGCCGTCTGGTGGCAATGGCTCTACCCGGCAGCTCTGCTATTCATAGCCATTGCGCTCCTAGTGGGGCAGGCCCGTGGCCTGCGTCGGCCTCTTAGGCCGACCCTAGCCGTCCTCCTCCTCTTCGCCGGAACCCTCTTCCCGGTCCTCGGCTTCCTCAACGTCTATCCCTTCCTGTTCTCCTACGTGGCCGATCACTTCCAATACCTGGCCAGCCTGGCGCTCATCGTTCCCCTTTCCTCCCTCCTGATATCGTTAGTCACCCGTCTCGGCAAGCCGGCCGACGTGGTCCTGCCGGCCGTCCTCCTCGCCATCCTGGGCACGCTGACCTGGCGGCAAAGCCACATCTACCGCGACACCGAGACGCTCTATCGAGCCACGCTCATCCGCAACCCCGCGAGCTGGATGGCGCACAACAACCTGGGCATCGCCCTGCTGGACAAACCCGGCCACCTGGCCGAAGCCCAAGCCGAATTCCGGGCGGCGCTCGAACTGAACCCGAATGATGCCGCAGCCCACAATAATCTCGGCAATGCCCTGGCCCGCGTGCCCGGCCGCCTCCCCGAAGCCATCCGCGAATTCGAAATCGCCATCCGCCTGGAACCCCGCCTTGCCCAGGCCCACCAGAACCTCGGCAACGCCCTGGCCCGCAATCCCAAGCACCTCGAAGACGGCATCGCCCAGCTTAAAATAGCAATTCAACTAAAGCCCGACGACCCACAGATTCGCAATGATTTAGGCGTTATGCTTCTGCCCGCTTCCGGCCGCCTCTCCGACGCCATCACCGAATTCCAGGACGCGCTTAAAATCAGCCCTGACAACGCGCAATTCCGCACCAACCTGGGTAACGCACTAGCTCAAATCCCCGGCCGCCTTCCCGAAGCCGTCGCTCAATTCCAGGCCATCTTACGGAGCGAACCCGACAATGCCCAGGCGCACAACAGCCTGGCCATCGCCTTGGCCAAAATGCCCGGCCGCCTCCCAGACGCCATCGCCGAGTTCCAGGCTGCGTTACGAAGCGAACCCAATTTCGCCGAAGCGCACAATAACCTGGGGCGCGCCCTTTCCCAAATCCCCGGCCGCCTGCCGGAAGCCATCGCCGAATACCAGGCCGCCCTGAAAATCAAGCCCGATTACGCCCAGGCGCGCGCCAACCTAGAAGCGGTAGAACATTGATAGAAACGGTCAAACTCGATCTCGCCGCCGAAGTCTTGTCGTCCTTCGGCCAGGCTCGTCTGCCGATGACCGGCAGCAGCATGTTTCCCTGCATGCAGCCGGGCGACATGCTCGAAATCCGCCGCCCCGCCGGCCCCATCCAAACCGGCGATGTCGTGGTCTTCTTGCGCCATGCCCGGCTGGTCGTCCATCGCGTCACCGGCCAAACCGGCGATCTGCTCGTCACCCGCGGCGACCGGCTGCGTTATCCGGATGCGCCCGTGCCCGCCGCCGGCATCCTGGGCTGCGTCGCCGCCATCGACCGGCGCGGCCGTCGCTTGGCCCCGCGTCTCACCCCGTTCTGCCGCATCGCCTCGGCGGTGCTTCGCTACACCGATTTCGGCACGCGCGCCGCGCTTTACTTTGTTAGGATGGTACGAGCTTGACCCTCACTGCAACCCACGAGTTGGCGATCGATATTGGTGGCATGCCCATACTCGTGCGCACCGATAGCGCCGATTTCGCGGCTCTGCTCGAAGACCGCTACGGCAGCTTCATCCATGCCCCATCGTCCGGCCGCATCTTTTCGCTGGATATCGACCTGATTCCTCCCCGCACGATCGAGGAAGACGAAGACGTCAGCGTGCGCCTGGAAGCCGGCCGTTGGATCATGACCCGCGGCGATTTCCGCGCGGAGTTCGATCCGAGCGAAGGCCACGGATGGGTGCGGCAGAGCGCCAATCCCTATTCGATCGATGGCGTGCTGCGCATCCTGCATTCCCTCTTCCTGGCCCGCGAAGGTGGCTTTCTGGTGCACGCTGCCAGCGCCGTCCGCAACGGCCGTGCGTTCCTGTTCGCGGGCGTCTCCGGCGCGGGCAAAACCACTCTTTCGCGGCTGGCCCCGCCGGATGCCGAAGTCCTCACCGACGAGATCTCGTATGTGCGGCCCGTTTCGGAGGGTTACGTCGCCTTCGGCACACCGTTCGCCGGCGAGTTGGCCCGCATCGGCGCCAATCTGCGCGCCCCATTGGCCGCGCTCTATCTGCTGGTGCAAGGTCCCGAAAACCGCATCGAGCCGGTGGATCCGGCGGAGGCTGCCCGCGCCGTGCTGCGCAATATTCTGTTCTTCGCGCATGACGAAGAGTTGGTCGGCCTGGTGTTCCAATCGGTTTTCGATTTCGTCGCCCGCGTGCCGGTCCAGCGCCTGGTCTTTACGCCCGATGCGCGCGTGTGGGATCTGATCGTATGAACACCGTATGAAGAATGTTTACCCCACACGGAGCAAGCAAGTCGCGGCGCGCATGCTGGGCGGCGAGATGATGATCATGTCCCCCACCGATACCACTTTGTTCAACTTGAACGATGTGGGCTCGGTGATCTGGAACGCCGCGGACGGCCGCACGTCCCTTGACGAAATTGTCGCGCGGCTCTGCGACGAATTCGACGTGACGCCGGACGCCGCCCGCCACGATGCTGAAGCCTTCGTCGAGGAACTTGCCGCGCACGGCATTCTGCACCTGTCCGATGAGCCCAACCCGCCCGCTGAAACCGGGCATCAGGAGTCATAATGAGCGCCTTGATGGAAGAGATGAACCGCCGCGCACTCGCGCTGGGCGTGCCCCTGGGCGCTCAACTGGATGTCACCTACCGGTGTAACGAACGTTGCGTGCACTGCTACCTCGATCACGACGATCATGGCGAGATGACCACCGCCGAGATGCTCGACGTGCTCGATCAGTTGGCGGGCGCGGGCACGCTGTTCCTCACCTTGAGCGGCGGCGAGGTTCTGATGCGCATGGACTTCTTCCGCATCCTGGAATACGCGCGCGAGCTCTCCTTCTGCGTGAAGCTCAAGACCAACGCCTTCATGATCGGCGCCGAAGAGGCCGCCCGCATCCGCGACCTGGGCGTGAATTCCGTGCAGGTCAGCATCTACTCGCACCGGCCGGAAGTGCATGACGCCATCACTCTGCTGCCGCGGTCGCTCGAGCGTTCGATCAACGGTATCCGCTGGATGCAGGAGCGCGGCTTGAAGGTCATCATCGCCAATGTGCTCATGCGCCAGAACTTCGGGGACTATGAAGGCGTCCGCGCGCTGGCCGCCTCGCTCGGCGTCGAGAGCACTATCGATCCGACGGTCACTCCCAAAATGGATGGCGACCGCGAAATCCTGGGCCTTGGGATTGGCCACGACGAACTGTACGAGGTCATGCGGAATCCGGGCCTGGTCGGCAATGTGGATGAATTCTGCGCACCGCCCGGCGAGACCACCAGCGCCATGCTGGATGAGGTGCCCTGCAGCGCCAGCCATACCTATTGCTACATCTCGCCCTACGGCGACGTGTATCCGTGCGTGCAGTTTCCGCTGCCCACCGGCAACGTGCGGAAGCAGAAGTTCATCGATATCTGGCGATACTCGCCGGAGATGAATGACGTACGCTCCATCCGCCCGCGCGATCTGCCGGTGTGTGGAACCTGTTCGCACGTAGGCACCTGTACACGCTGCCCCGGCCTGGCGTACATGGAAGGCAACATGCGCGGCCCCTCCACGCAAGACTGCGAAAAATCCTTCGCGCGCACCGGCATCCCCTCCGCCAACATGCACCTGAAGGCGGCCCGCGCCCACCTGGTCCAGATCCGCGGTATTGCGGTGCCGGCGTTGGCGCCGCAGTCGTCAGAGCGCCTTGTCGTGCAGTGAACTTTACCGAACAAACCCTGTTGGCCTGCGTCCGCGCATGCGTCCATTCGCGGCAGGCCGATCTGACGCGCAAGTCAGGCCGGGAGACCGATTGGGCTGCCCTCGATCGGCTGGCTTCGCGCCACGGCGTCGCGCCGTTGCTGGTTCGCGCTCTGCCGGAACAAGATGCCATCCGGTTTCAGCAGACCGAGCGCGAGCGAACCAAGTGGTGCCTCCGGCTCACGGCCGAATTGCTTCGCCTGCTCGATCTATTGGGGCGCCATGCGATTCCAGCCCTGCCGCTCAAGGGTCCGGCGCTGGCTTTTGCGCTGTATGGCGACGTGGCGCTACGCGAATCCTGCGATCTGGATGTTCTGGTTCCGAGCGAAGACTTGGTCAGGGCCAAGCGGGCGATGCTCGCGGCGGGCTACTCGACCGATCTGCCTGCGGTAGCGGCCCAAGAAGCGGCCTACCTCCGCGCGCGCTACGAGCTGCACTTCACCTCGCCGGATGGCGGCGTGCCCATCGAAATCCATCAGGCCTACCTGGCTTCCTCCTATTGCCTACCGTTCGATTACGAAGCTTTGTGGCCGCGGCTGGAGCGGCAGATGCTTTGCGGCCGCGAAGTGCCGGCACTCCGCCCTGGCGATCTGCTGCTGATGCTGTGCGCGCATGGCGCCAAGCACTCCTGGACGGATCTGAGCGCAATATGCGATATCGCGCGATTGCTGGTGATTTCCGGAGACCGTATGCCGTGGCCCGCCGTGCTGGACCAGGCGCGCGCGCTGGGCGCCAGCCGGATTCTGTCGCTGGGCCTGATGCTTGCCGCCGATCTGCTGGAGGCGCCGGTTCCGGCGGATGTGCTCACCCAGGCGCGGGCAGACCGGGCCGTGTCGCGCTTGGCCGCGCAGGTTCGCGTGACGCTGTTCCAGGAATCCGAGGGCCGTGGCGGGTTGCGTCTGTTTCTCCGCTCGCGCGAGCGCTTCCGCGACAAGCTGGCCTGCTGCGCGCGTCTCGCCCTGATGCCCAACGAAGAGGATTATGCGTGCCTGCCGCTGCCTGCCATCCTGTCTCCGTTGTATTACCCGCTGCACGCGGTCCGCGTGGCCGGAAAATTCGGCTGGGTTTCGTTGCGTAGCTACCTGTAGGGATCTTGGGTCGAAAGGAAAGGACCAGAAAAGTGCCATCTTTATTTGACGATGTTGCTCGCATCCTGGCAAAGCCCGCTCCACGGCGCCAGGCACTCAAACTTACGGCTGGTGTCATAGCCGGAGGCGTACTGGGGGCGCTCGGAATGAAGGCCTTCGCGTGCAAAACCGGATACACGGCTTGCGGCGTGCACGGCCTTTGCTGCCCAAACACCGGGAAGTGCTGTATAACCGCCGCCAGGGGCGCCTTCTGCGTGCCTAGCGCGACCGATATATGCTGCGGCAGTACGGCGTGCGGGCCCAGGACGGTCTGCTGCGATAGTGTGTGCTGCGCGCCCGGCCAGACCTGCGTTAAGGGCCGGTGCACGGGATCAAAGGCCGCGGCCTAAAGGCCGGTCACGGCGCCTCCATGCAGAAGGCGCACGCTGCGTATAGGTGTGCGCCGATTCAACGTCGATGCTCCAACTCCGCGGCTTTTCGGCTGTCCGCCGCGGCACCCTCCTCGTCGCCCAAGCGCCGCCGGGCGATCGCCCGATTTTGGTAGGCATTCACATAATCCGGGCGCAGACGAATAGCGTCGGAGAACTCCACGGCCGCATTGGCGTAACTCTGTAGCCGCAGGTAAACGTAACCTCTCGCGTTGTAGGAGGTAGCGCGCTGCGGATCCAGTTCGACCGCCCGGTTCAGCGACCGCAAGGCCTCCCAGAGTTGGTTCCGGTCGGCTTGCTCCCTTCCCAGTTTGTAGTAATAGCCTGCGTCCGCGGCACAAGCCGCGCCGAGCCAACGTAGAGTCGCCGTCGAACTCATCTTCATGGCGCGGGGCGCGTCCGCCGCGGACCGAATTGAAGTAAGCTTCACGTGCTCCGGATCGATCGCTTCGATCGAGACCGTCCCGCCTTTCTGTACCGCGCCGTTGCCGCAGTCCACGCGAAGTTCCTGCCTGATGCGAGAGGCTTGGACGACGGTCTGCCGGCAGCCCTTTCCTTCGTCTCCAAACGTGAGCATGAGCTGTTGAGGCAATTGCTTTTCGTCCAGGCAATTGCTCGTGACGGTAGTCCGCCCCTCCGCGGTCAAGGTAACTTCCCAGAGTCCGGGTTTGATATCAAGCAGCGGAATTGCGTCGGCGGCAAACGCCGGCGTTACAGTCAATAAAGCAATCCCCAGCCATGACGCTCTGATCACGTGTCCTTCCTGGAAGCTTTGTCCTCCAGGATACATCAGGGCTGCGTGCCGCGCACCATCTGGATTACCAAGGTCAGCCACCGTGGGAACGAATGCCGGGCGCCTATGCGCGACGGGCGCATGCTTATTGAATGGGCGAAAAGGCAGTGGCCCGCCACAGGGAAATGTTGTTGTAGTTAACGATCTGTCCGCCGCGGGCCACCAACTCGGCGCGCACCTTCAGCCACTCCGGGTCGGCGCTGAAGGCATCCCAGGCCTTCTCCCGATCCGCCAGGGTAGCGAACGGGATCAGGTAGGTAAGGTTCGGCATATCGGGTCCAATGACGGTATCGGCGTACAGAATCGGATGCACGCCGGAGCGGTGGAAAATCCGGATTTCCGGCCCCGCAAAACGCTCGTGCACCATGGCCAGTTGCCGGGTCGTGGGCGAGTGATAGATGCGCAATTCGAAATAGCGGAGGCTCTTCGGCCTCTCGGCGAGCGGCAGGATCTCCGGCGAGAAGGCCGTCGCCTGAAGCAGCACGCGCTGCGCGGAATCGTACGGAGGCTCGGCGCCATTCTCCAACTCGGCGTGAGCCTTCTGGTAGCTTGGGTCACTTTCGATCTGTCCGGCTGCGGCGGCCATGTCCTCGGGACTCGCGAAACCGCTCAAGGCCATCATAGTCTGGGCGTGCGGCGCCATCACGGCCGTGAACACGCCGAAAGTGCGCATGTGTTGGACAAATAGCGGCGCTTGAGAAGAAAAGAACTGGTTAAGGCGGGTGCCCTGGTCGCCCTGCCTGTAGTAGAAATAATCGAGCCGGTACAGCCGGGTTCTTTCGACCGGAGCTTGTGCATCGCCAGGAGGGGTGGCCTGCGCCAGCAGGCCGGCGCCAGCTAAAGAATGCGTGAAGGAACGGCGATCCATGTGAGCTCCTCTTATAGTTCGGCGAATATATAAGTTATACCCGGTGGGGGCTGGACGCAACCACCGGCTGAGGGCCGTCTCTCAGGAGTACGGTCGGGCGGTGCTCACCGCGGCCCGATCTGCTCCGGTTCCGGATGTCCGAATGTCAATCGCCGCATCACTTGCCGGCGGACGTCATCAGCAACCTGTATATCCGTGCGGCTCTCGCCGTCCGCCAGGAGTGCCCCGGGGATGGCGTAGAACGCGGGTGTGTCGGCTCCAAACGGGCAGCCCCCGTCGGCGAGGACGCATGCCTGACCGGTAATGACGCCGTCATTGCCGATGCCGCTAGCGGTGATGAGAAGCAGGGGGGAGCCGGAAGGAATGAGCGAGTTCAAGTCGGTCATTACACCGTTTTGCCAGATGAAGGCATGCGCGGAGGGGAAAGACACGCCGACGACCTGGCCCTGATCGTTGATATCCAAAGCTTCGCTCAGCGAATCTCCCGGAAGCGTCCCCAAGTCCAGCATGGTGCCCGATTCTTTGGTCCAGACGAAAGCGTGGAAGTTGGGAGTGAGCTGGCCGTCGACGATATCGCCCGGCAGGTCGGAAAACCCGGCGATATCGCCGCGATTGTTGATGGCCATGGGAGTGTTCCAGCCCGCGCCGCCGAGGCTGCCGAGATCGATCACCTTACCGTCTTTCCATAACAGCGCGTGTTCGGCGCTCAGCGCCCCGACAGCCACGTCGCAAATGCCCGATATGCCCACCACTTCACCGGAAGCGTTAATGGCGGTCGCCGCGCCATCCGGATCGCCGGGGTATGTCGGAAGGGCGTGAATGTGGTCATAGAGCGGGCCGTAGACCACCGGCAGGAACTGCAGGACTTGCGGGCTGGAGCAAGTCGCGTCATGTACGTTGGTCTCCGCCCATCCGGCGATCAGGCCCGCCTCGTTGACGCCGGTGGCGAAACCATTGATGCCGCCCAGTGTGGGAAGCGCAGTCATCACGCCGTGCTGCCACACGAAGCCGACGCAGACCTGGCCGGTGGGCACACCCGTCGGCGTGAACGCGGTGCAGCTCCACGACTCGCCGAGCGGATCGACGGCGGAGGTCTCGGACCAGCCCGCCACGATGCCATGGTCGTTCTTTACCGGCCAACTCACGTCGCTGTTGGCGCCTCCCAGGGTGCCTAGGTCAAGTTCGAACACCGGCGTCCACAGCGTCGCGTGTTCGGTGGTGTTGCCCGGCAGGTCGGCAGAACCCATGGACCAGCCAGAATTGTTGATCGCGTTGCCGCTGCTGCTGGTGCCGCCGAGCGTGCCGAGCTGAACGACCAGGTACCCGGCCCGGGACGATGGTTGCGGTTGGGCGCCCAGCCGGGGTACCGCGCAGACGAATGAAAGAATCGCTAAAGGGATGGTGGTTGGTAGTCGCATGTTGAAACTTTAGATCCGCCGCGCGGGAATTGCTGGACGTTTCCGGACCTCGGACAAACGGCCGGCTAATCGCTGGTCCGAAAACGTCCAACCGGCCGGGTCGCCACCGAATATGATGATAGGGGCGCGCCATGAGTCTGGATTGGGAGATCTGTTCGCGAGCGCGGCTGGCGCGGGACGCGCGCTTTGACGGCAAATTCTATATCGCCGTTCTGAGCACGCGCATCTACTGCCGCCCAATTTGTCCCTCGCGAACCTCGAAAGAGGAAAATGTCCGGTACTTCCCGACGGCCGCTGCCGCAGCCGCGGCTGGATTCCGCCCATGCCTGCGCTGCCGGCCGGAATGTTCTCCCGGAACTCCGGTATTGCTCGGAACCTCCAATACGGTTTCCCGCGCGCTGCGGCTCATCGGCGAAACAGGCCTGGAGGACGGCGGTTTAGAGCTTCTCGCCGATCGCCTCGGTGTGGGTTCCCGCCATCTGCGCCGGTTGTTCCTGCGTCATCTGGGCGCGACGCCGAGCGCCGTGGCACAGACGCGCCGGCTGCATTTCGCCAAGAAGCTGATCGATGAGAGCAAGCTGCCGATGACCGAGATTGCCTTTGCCTCGGGCTTCGGCTGCGTACGCCGGTTTAACGCCGCCATCCGCAGGACGTATCAGCGCACCCCCACTCAGATCCGCGGCCTGGCGCAAGGACCACAGCAAGCCGTCGAGACGGCCAACCAATACGTGTTTCGT
The DNA here is from genome assembly GCA_963707465.1 of Bryobacterales bacterium. Taxonomy (GTDB): domain Bacteria; phylum Acidobacteriota; class Terriglobia; order Bryobacterales; family Bryobacteraceae; genus Bog-159. Next base: position 773,269 of record CAVPQK010000024.1, on the reverse strand, counting down.
CTTCACTTCCGGCCACCTTTCTCGTGGAAGAGCATGCTGGCCTTCCTGGCCAATCATGCCACGCCGGGGGTGGAAGTGGTGGAAGCGGAGACGTATCGCCGTTCCATCTCGGTGAACGGCATCCAGGGATTCTTGGAGGTCTCGCTGGGCGCGCCGGAAAACTGGCTGCTGGTGCGCATCGAGTTTGGCGATCCGCGCAGACTGTTTCTCATCGTCGAGCGCATGCGTGTCATGTTCGATCTCAATGCGGACTGGGCGGCGATTGCCAAGACGCTGCGGGCGGACCCGTGTCTTCGACCGCAGCTCGACGCCGAGCCGGGAGTGCGCGTACCCGGCTGCTGGAATGCCTTCGAGCTGTCGACCCGCGCCATTCTGGAGCACATGAGCGTGACCGAGGCCGCCGGAATCGCCGGGCGCATCGCGCAGACCTTCGGACAGCCGTTCCAGGGCGTGTCCGGCATTACACACGTCTTCCCGGCACCCGAAGCGCTGGCCGCCGCGGATCTGCGGCCGGCAGGAGTGCCGGCAGCGCCGGCGGAGACAATTCGCGCGCTCGCCCGCGGCATTATCGATGGCAGCATTCGATTCGAGTTGAATGCGAATACCAAGGGGCTGCTCGGCGGCCTGCGCAAAATTCCCGGGATGACCAGCGGCATAGCGCAATATATTGCGATGCGCGGTCTGCGCGAGCCCGATGCGTTTCCGTCTGCCGGCACCGGTCTGCTCGATGCTTTGAGCCTCAGGAGCTCCCGCGAGCTGAAGAAACGCGCCGAGGCGTGGCGGCCGTGGCGCTCATACGCGGCCATGTATCTGTGGAACATGATGCCCCGGACCGGGCCACGCCCGTAGCGTGCGGCCGGAACGGCACCCGGCGCGCTCTTTGGCCTCCTGGCGCTGAACCCGTATTTGCCGCGTTTTTAGGCGAAAGCCTGGTCAAGAGCGAGACTTATTTCCCGGTTCGCGCATCAATAACTTCCAGGAAGCGATTCCCTCATGATGAAATCTTCGAATCGGACTCGAACCTCAAGATTTGCGGCGCTTTTCTGCTGCCTGGCCAGCGTCACGTGCGTGGTGGCCCAGACACCCCCAGACGGGGGCCTTCGCTGGCCCCGCGAAATGGACGCCGACGGCATGCACGTCACCATCTACCAGCCCCAAGTCGACCAATGGAAGCAGGGCCGTCTGGAAGCCCGCGCCGCCGTCACCGTCACCCGGTCCGGCACCTCGACGCCTATGTACGGCATCGTTTCGCTTACCGCCCGCACCGATGTCGACAAAGAGAGCCGCATCGTCACGCTGGAAAACCTCAAGGTGTCCTCCGTCAGTTTCCCGGCGGCGAAATCGCAGGAATCCGAGCTGGAGCACGCCATCCGCAACAACCTGCGAGAATGGCCGCGTACGGTCACCCTCGACCGCTTGCTGGCCGACATGGCCATGACCCAGGCTGAAGGCGAGAACGAATCCGTGCCGGTGAAGAACGACCCGCCCAAGATCTTGTACAGCGCCACGCCTGCCGCGTTGATCCTGGTCGACGGGCAACCGGTCCTGCGCGCCCTGCCAGGCACACCATTCCAACGCGTCATCAACACGCCGGCGACGCTGCTCTACGACACCGCCGCCTCACGCTATTATCTCGATGGAAATAGCATGTGGATGACGGCGTCCACACTGGACGGGCCTTGGACAACCGCGCCGAATCCGCCGCCCGGCTTGGATCAGGCCAAAGCGCAGATTGAAGAGACCGAGCAGAAAGACCCCCACGACCATTCCAAGGATCCCGGCCCGCCGCCGATGACGGGTGCGCCTCCGGCGGTGTTCGTCAGCACCACGCCGGCCGAATTGCTGGTCACCCGTGGCGCGCCCGCTATGTCTCCCATTCCGAAAACGAAGTTGCTCTACATTACCAACACGGATAACAACATCTTTCTGGACGTACCCACGCAGGATTACTACGTGCTGCTGTCCGGCCGGTGGTTTCGCGCCAAGTCGTTCCAGGGTCCCTGGACTTGGGTAGCGGGAAGCCAACTTCCGCAGGATTTCGCGAAGATTCCTCCCGACAGTCCGAAGGGCGCCGTGCTGGCATCCGTTCCCGGGACCGAGCAAGCCCGCGAGGCGGTGATTGCCAATCAGATCCCGCAAACCGCCGCGGTGCGGCGCAGCGAGGCCAAATTCCAGGTCCGCTATGACGGTGCGCCGCAGTTCCGGGTCATCGAGGGCACGTCGATGGAGTACGCCGTGAACACCTCCAGCGACGTCATCCACCTGGGCACGAAGTATTACGGGTGCCACAACGGCGTATGGTTCGTGGGCGTTGCGCCGGTAGGCCCTTGGGTGGTGGCCGATACCATTCCGCCGGAAATTTACCAGATTCCGCCCAGCAGTCCGCTGTTCCATGACCGCTATGTGTATATCTATGGCTCAGATCCGGACTTGGTTTATTACGGCTACACGCCGGGCTACTTGGGCGCATACGTGTGGGACGGCGCCGTGGTATTCGGCACAGGCTGGTATTATTCGCCATGGATTGGCGACTACTGGTTCGGCTGGCCCTGGACGTGGGGTTTCGGTTTCGACTACGGATACTGGGGCGGCGGATGGTTCTGGCGGCCGTTCGGCGGCTACTGGTGGTATCACAACCAGTGGTACGCCAATCGGATTTACAGCGGCCATTGGAATCCGCAATGGCACCCCGGCGACGCGGAGCGGTTTCACTACAACACCAATGTGTACAATCGCTGGCAAGGTAATTCCGTCGTGTCGCGGGCGGCCAGGCCGGAAGGTGCGGCTGTGGCGCGGGGTGGACAAACGCACGACATCTACGCCGGCCGCGACGGCCAGGTCTGGGACCATCGTGGAAACAGTTGGTACCGTCAGGGCAACGACGGCAGCTGGTCGAAGTCCCATCCCGAGAGAGAGCTGGATGAGCAACGCCAGTCGCGGTCGTTAGGCGAATCCCGCTCGAATGAGTACCGCAGTCTCGGCTCCCGGATCGGAGGCGGCATGCCGCACACATTTTCGGGGGGCTTCGGCGGAGGTAGAGGCGGCGGGCGGCGTTAGGGGGCGCCGCGCGGGATAGAGCACCGGAAGGGTTTAGCATGCCTGTAGAAATCGGACATGTCGAAGCGATTTTCCGGTATCCCATAAAGTCCTTGGGCGGCGAACGACTCGATGTCGCGCCGTTGGGTTGGCACGGCATCGAGGGTGACAGGCGCCTGGCATTCCGGCGTGTCGAAGATCGAAGCGGATTCCCGTGGCTGACAGCAGGCAAGCTCCCCCACCTGGTTCTGTTCGCTCCGCAGCGCTGTCAAGACGGTGCCGAGGGAGATTTTCCCAGTCATGTTCGCACTCCGGATGGCCGGCTATTGCCTGTCTTCGGGGAGGAGTTGGCCCTGGAGGTTGGACGCCGCTACGGGGCGCCCGTGCAGATGATGCAGATGAAGCATGGCATCTTCGATGACGCGACCATCTCCGTGATCGCCTCCTGTACGGTGAACGAGATCAGTCGACTCGCAGGGCTGCGCCCGGACGCGCGACGTTTTCGGCCGAATGTTCTCGTTCGTCTGTTGCGACCCGCGCCGTTCGAGGAGGACGAGTGGTTAGGCGGAGTGCTGTCCTTCGGTGAAGGCGATGACGGTCCAGCCATCGCGGTTACCCAGCGCGATGTGCGGTGCGCGATGTTGAACCTGGACCCGGATACCGCAAGTCCCGCGCCCGAAATGATGAAAGCGGTCGTTCGTGCGAACCAGAATAACGCCGGAATCTACGGCACAGTCACTCGCATGGGTCGACTGACGGTCGGGCAGACCATCTTCCTTCATGCGTCCCGCGAAGCCACGTAAAACCAGGCACGCGGAACGAGGTCCGGCGACATCGACTCAGGTCAGCCCACGGGGACGGTACGGCTGCCCTGCCCTAACGCGGCCGGCTGATGGACGTCTCCTCGCGAATTATACCGGACATCGCAGCCAAACGCGCGGGTTTGGGTATGCCGGCGGCGCTCGGCGACGGCCATTCTGGTCATCCCCTGCGCCTTCGCAAGGGCAACCTGAAGATCATTCATGGCAGACACGGTGCCGATGTTTCCCAGCGCCGAGCACCACGCTGCGGACAATCATCGGCGCGAGCGTGCTCTTGAGGATCTGGCGACGGGTAATCATGACAGTCTCGGCTGGATTCTATCCTGATTACTGGAAAACTACCTGGCCGTCTTGCCGCCGAGCCTACCGGACGTGTTTCGCCGGCGGATTGCGTTCCCCGGCGAATTTCCGCTGATGCCAATAGGGGTAAGCGAGCGGCAGGGCGCTGACCTCGTCAAGGCGCTCCACCTCGGCGTCCGTCAGGGTCCAGTTCGCGGCAGCGAGGTTATCCCGGAGCTGCTGCTCGTTGCGGGCGCCGATGATCACGGTATCCACGCCGGGTTTGCGGGTGACCCAGTTCAGCGCGGCTTGGGAGATGGAAACCCCGCGCTGGACGGCGATTTCGGCAAGCGCATCGACGATTCGGTGCAGCCGCCCCTCATCAATGGTGCCGGCCGGGTCCAGAGTGTTCAACCGCGACTCGGCCGGCTTGGCCTGTCCGCGGCGGAATTTGCCGGACAAGAGACCGCCTTGCAGCGGGCTCCAGACCATGATCCCGGCCCGCTGGTCAAGGCCGGCGGGTATCAGTTCGTGCTCGGCGTCGCGGGCCAGCAGCGAATAGTTGATCTGCTGCGAGATATAGCGTGGAATCCCGAGCCGATCCGAGATGGACAGGGCTTTCATGAGTTGCCACCCCGAGTAGTTGGAGCAACCGGTATAGCGGATCTTGCCGGCGCGGATCAGATCTTCGAAGGCGCGCAGGGTCTCGTCGAGGGGCGTGAGAGAGTCGAAGTTGTGGGCCTGGTAAAGATCGATGTACTCGGTGCCAAGGCGGCGGAGACTCGCCTCGCAGGCTTCCAAAATGTGTCGGCGCGAGAGGCCAGCTTTGTTTGTACCGGGTTCCATTCGAACGAAGACTTTCGTCGCCAGGACGATGTCTTTGCGGCGCGCGCCCAGTGCCTGGCCGAGCACTTCCTCCGACTTACCCAACGAGTACATGTCGGCTGTATCGAAGAGGTTTACGCCTGCCTCGATACAGATTTCAACAAAGCGTCGCGCCTCCTCGGCCTGCACGTTGCCCATGGCGGCGAACCGTCCTTCGCCGCCTAGCGTCATGGTGCCGAAGCTCAGCACCGAAACTTCCAGGCCGCTTGCGCCTAGTAATCTATATTCCATGGTTTCTCCTCAGACCAGCATATCCGAAGGTGGGTAATTCATTCCATGGAAGGTTGGCCCTTGCTCCGGGCCTCGATTACTGAGACAATCATGTCTTAAAATAGAATGAGCACGCGAACAGGTGTCATTTCGACAGCGCTGCGATTTCTGCCGCTCGCCGCCATCGTCATCTGCGGCGTCGGCGCGGAGATTCCGAGCGAATATCACGGCAAACCCTTCCTGGGACATCCGCAGGCGATTCCCGGACGGGTGCAGGCTGAGTTTTACGACCTCGGCGGCCAAGGCGTCGCGTATAACGATTCCGACGCCGAGAACCAGGGCAGCGGCAAGCTGAACAAGGGCGATCGGTGGGTGGATCGATTCCGCAAGGACGAAGGCGTCGACATCTCATACACCAAAACCGGCATCGACAAGACCGTGGGCGGCGTCGACGAAAAGCCCGGCGAATTGTATCTGGGTTGGACGGCGCCGGGTGAGTGGGTGAAATACACTGTGGAAGTGCGCGAAACCGCCACGTACATTGTATCGGCGCACCTTTCCTCCCGTACCGATGCGGCCCAGATCAGCCTGGCCTTCGACGGCGCTCCGCCGGCCGGGCCGATCGCCCTGCCCACCACCGGCCATTGGCACAAGTGGCGAGTAGCTGACCGGCTGGCTGAGGTCCACCTCGACAAAGGCCTGCACGTGATGACGCTCTCCGTGCTGAAGGAAGGCAACTTCAACATTGACTACCTGGAGTTCGAACCATCCGGACAAAGCGCAGCGCCGTCTTTCGCGCCGGTGGAAGCTTACGAACAGGTGAAGCGCATGGGTCGGGGCGCCAACATTATTGGTTACGATCCGCTTTGGGCCGACTTCGCCAAGGCCCGGTTCAAGGAGCGCCATTTCCAGCGCATTCACGACGGCGGTTTTCAGACGGTACGCATGAATCTGCAGGCCTTCTCGCACATGGATTCCGCGAATCAGCTCGACCCGGTGTGGCTCAGCACGCTCGACTGGGCAATCGATCGCGCGCTCGCGAACCATCTGATTGTCATCGTCGATGAACACGACTTCGAACCGTGCGGCAACAATGCAGAAACCTGCCGCCCACGCCTCAACGCCTTCTGGCAACAGATTGCTGAGCATTACAAGGATGCGCCCGCGAGTGTGATGTTCGAAATCCTCAACGAGCCGAACCGCCAGCTCACGCCCGCGCTCTGGAACCAGACGCTGAAGGAAAACCTGGCAATCATTCGCGCCACGAATCCGGCTCGAACCGTCGTCATCGGCCCGGCATTCTGGAACAGCATTGCCGCCCTCAAGTCGCTGGAACTGCCGGCAGGCGACCGCAACATCATTGCGACGGTCCACTACTATCTGCCGATGACGTTCACCCACCAGGGTGCGCGGTGGAACCGGGAGACCGCGAATCTGTCGGGCGTTACATGGGGCACGGACGCAGAAAAGCGCAAGGTGGAAACAGATTTCGCGGGTGTCGCGGAGTGGTCGAAGGCGCATGGCCGGCCCATCCTGCTGGGCGAATTCGGCGCCTACGACAAGGGCGACATGGATTCGCGCGTGCGCTATACGGCGCACGTCGCCCGCACCGCCGAGTCGCTCGGCTGGGCGTGGACCTACTGGCAGTTCGATTCGGACTTCATAGCCTACAACTTGGACAAGGACGAGTGGGTTGAGCCGATCTGGAAGGCTCTAGCTCCGCCGCCACTCCGGTAACTCGGTTACGCCACCCCGCCAGGGCTGCTCACCCCGCCAATAATCGTCGTTCCGTAGAAGCCGCCATCGCTGCCTTTTACCAGCCCAGCACTGGGATATCCGCGATCCCCAGACCCGTAGCCGTTGACTCGAAATTCGGTCAGACGATGACTAAATCTGCGGGCCGATGTCGCTTATAAGGATGTAGGGAAGTAAATGCTCCGGATTCCGGGCAAATACAGTAGGGAAAGTGAGGGGGCTGCCAAACATGACGAGGAACATACGAATTGCGATCGCCAAAACCGAAGCCGAGCGCATGGCGCTCTACCGGTTGCGTTACGAGTGCTACATCGAAGAGCTCGGCTGGGACTGCCCCTATGCCGACCACAAACACCGTTTGCTGACAGACCCCCTGGACGACAGCGGAAACCTGTTCGGGGCCTTTGAGAATGGCGTCGCCGTGGCGACCATCCGCACGAACTATGGACGCGATTCCGACCTGGGGTCCTATCCCAGATTCTTCGAACTTGCCGAGGACGAATTGGACGCCATTTCGGTGACTTCGCGCCTGGTAGTCCGGGCTGACCATCGGCGGTCGCGTCTTTTCCTGGATGTGATGCAGGAGTGCTTCGAACGCAGCGTCGCCGATGGCGTGTACACCACTTATGTCGATTGCGAGTTCGCGAAGCTCAAATTCTACCTGGCGCTTGGGTTTAGCGTGCACCGCGAGCGGGTCGACAGCGACTTCGGGGTCCCCGGCCCATGCCTGCGCATGCACGCCTCGGAGTTTCGCTATCGCCGGCCCGTACTGGCAAGCGTGGCGTGACTATGAGCGGGGCGACACCACAGTTCTCGGCTAACCGGCGGTGGGCGGCAGCCTTGGCGCTGACCCTGGCGACCTTTATGGATTTGCTGGACATCAGTGTGGCCAACGTCTCCCTGCCGCACATTGCAGGGAACCTCGGGATCACGGCCGATGAGGCAACCTGGGTCCTTACTTCCTACCTCGCCGCTCTCGCGATTTCGATGCCTGCGAGCGCCTGGCTTGCCTCGGCTATCGGGCGCAAGCGGTTCTACCTGATTTGCGTCGCAGTGTTCACCGTCACCTCATTGTGCTGCGGTTTGTCCCGGAGCTTCTCCATGCTGCTCGGGTTCCGGTGTTTGCAGGGGTTGGCGGGCGGGGGGCTGGCGCCCACCGAGCAAGCCATCCTCACGGACATGTTTCCAGAGTCCGAACGGGCTCGGGCACTCGCCCTTTACGGGATGGCTGCTGTGCTGGCGCCGGCGATCGGTCCGTGGCTGGGTGGCTGGATCACCGACAACTTCACCTGGCGGTGGATCTTCCTGATCAACGTTCCACTGGGTTGTGTGTCGTTGGCGTTCGTGTCGAGGATTGTACCGTCCGACGAACGGTCACGCCCCCGGACACGCGCCGACTACGGAGGGATGCTCCTGATCGCGCTTTCCCTGGGCTGCTTCCAGGTGGTGTTCGATCGCGGCCAGCAGCAAGACTGGTTCAGCTCCGCTCTAATTCGAATACTCACGGTGACCGCGGTCTGCGGACTGGTTTGCTTCATCGCGTGGGAGTTGGATCGGGAGCACCCGGCGGTCAACATCAAGCTCTTTGGAAATCGAAACTTCCTCGCCGCCAATATCGTGCTTTTTGTGATCGGGCTGGTTTACTTCGGGATCACCGTCATGCTTCCGGCTTACCTGGAAGCCCTGCTGGGTTATCCCGCGCAGCAGGCCGGCAGCGTCCTGTCCATTGGAGCCATCGCGCTTCTGATCCTGATGCCGGTGGCCGGCTGGGCGACCGGCCGATGCGACAGCCGCGTGCTGCTAGCGGCCGGCTTGTTGATTACCGCAGTTGCCGCGGTCATGATGACACGGCTGAACACCGCCATCGATTTTCGTTCGGCCGCGCTTATGCGCGCGGTTCAGTGCGCCGGGATTCCATTTCTGGTGATTCCCGCGGCTGCCGGCGCCTACACCGGCATCGGGCGTATTTTTCACGACCAAGTTTCGATGATCACCAACGTCGTGCGCACGATGGGCGCCTCCGCAGGCGTTTCCGTCTTCACCACGTGGATCGCGCGCGGAGCCCAACAGCATCGGGCTGACCTGGTGTGGCACGCCAGCAGCGCGAATCCCGCATTCATCGAGCGAGTGCACCGCACCGTCACACTGTTCTCCGGCGCAGGCCTGGCGGATTCCCTCCGCGCGGCGCAGAAGCACCTGGAACGAATTGCCGATCAGCAGGCCGCCGCGCTTTCCTGCATCGACCTGTTGTGGGTCTGTGTGTTGCTGACGTTGTGTCTGTTTCCGGCGCTGGCCCTCGTCCGGCCGCGAGCGGAATAGGAGGAGCCATGAAGACACCGATCTCGAGGAGAACGGCCAGCCTGATCGCCACATCCGTGGCCGTATTGGCCGCAGTCATTTTCCTGCCGGGTTGGGGCGCGATCCACCCTACCGAAACCACCGACAATGCCCAGGTAGAAGGTCATATCAGCGATGTCGGAGTCCGCGTGGATGGCACGCTCAGTCACGTCTACGCCGAAAATAATCAGCGCGTCGCGGCTGGTCAGCTTTTGGCCGATCTCGACCCGGCGGAATACCGGCTGGCGCTCACCGCGGCGCGCTGGGAACTGGCCAGGCTTCAGGCGGAGACCAGTGCCGAGAGCTCGAGCCTGCGCGTCGCCGAGACATCCGATACGGCCGGAATCCGCGGCGCCCAGAGCGAACTGAAAGGGGCGCACGCCACGCTCGAAGGACTGGTGCGCAGCCATGCCGCGGCGCTTAGCCGCGTCCAGGAAGCCGAGGTTCCTTATTCGGCGGCCCGCACCGAGGCCGGCCGTGCCACCTCGCTTTTCGCGGAGGGGCTGACGTCTCGCCGTGATTACGAGCGCGCGGTCTCCACTCGCAAACTAGCCGCCGCAACACTGGAGACCGCCCGTGCCGGGGCGAATTCCGCGGCGAATGCTGTTGATCGCCAGCGCATCGCAGTGGCCGAAGCCGAGCAGCGGTTGGAGCACTTGAGCCAGGAGGCGCCTCTCGATTCCGCAATTCACCGCGCCAACATCGATATGCGAAGCGCGGCCGCACGTGCCGCGCAGGCGAGGGTCGAGCGCGCGATTCTGAATCTGGATAATTGCCGCATCAAGGCTCCGGCTTCGGGCATTGTGATCCGCAGGGCGGCCGAAGTTGGGCGGCATGTGACTGTGGGGGAGAGCCTCTTTCAAATCGTTCAAACGGACAATCTGTGGGTCACGGCGAATTTCAAGGAGACGCAGCTCCGGCGTATCCAACCCGGTCAACGGATCTCCATGACGATCGACGCTTTTCCCGGAGTTTTCCAGGGCGAAGTAGAAAGTCTGGGGGGCGCAACCGGGTCTATCGCCAGCGTTCTCCCTCCCGAAAATGCGACTGGGAATTACATCAAGGTGGTGCAGCGCCTGCCGGTGCGGATCCGCTTCGCGCCAGGTCAGCCGCTGGTGGCGCAGCTTCGCCCGGGGATGTCCGTGGTCCCGACTGTTTCAGCGGGGAGATGAGTCGTCCGCGCCCGGCGGCGAGGTTGGCAATTACACCGGCGTAATCACCATCTCGTCCTTGGCGATACTATCGAGCATCCCCATTCCTACCGCCAGATGCTGGTTCATCAGCAGATGCGGCGTGTGTGCCATCCACTCGGCCAACGAAATGTCCTGGTATTCGCCGGTCTTGAACATCTCGAGAAACACCAGGTCCGAGTCGCCCGTGTTCTCGACGTAGTGCGGGTTGGAAATCGGAATGTATCCTACATCCCCTTCTTCAAAATCCATCGTTCGCGCCGTGGAAGCGGCGGCGAAAACCGTCATGCGTCCCTTGCCGGAGATGTAGTACTGCCACTCGTCCGCATTGGGATGCCAATGCAATTCCCGCAATCCGCCCGGCTTCAGCGTGACGAGCGCCGCGGAAATCGGCGTCACCGGAAAGATCTTTGAATCGACGATCCTCACTTCGCCGCCGCGGGTCGCCTTGGTCGGCCGCATCGCGCTGGCCTTAAAGTCGAAACGCTTTGGCACCGTGCCAGTTCCCTCGGCCGCTTCGGTCTGCTCCGTTTTCAGATCGCCGGGAAGGGCCGCCTGAAAGATGAACAACTCCTTCCGAGGACCCTTGTCGAACACAGCTTCCGGCACCTGGAAGTTCTTCGCCAGGACTTCCTTCGGCGTATGCGCCAGCCAATCGGTCAACAGGAACGTATGGAATTCGTCGAAGTTTCCATTGTCGAATACGAGCAGAAATCTGCAACCGTCCGGACCCAGGCCCTGGATTGAATGAGGGACTCCAGGCGGAAAGAGCCATAGGTCGCCCTGGCCGACGTCGCCGACGAAACTCCTGCCATGCTGATCCACCGCGGTGATGCGCGCGTTGCCGTTCAGCATGATCGCCCATTCCGCTTCCACGTGCCAGTGAAGCTCGCGGACTCCGCCAGCCGTCAGCCGCATTTCCACACCCGCGATGGTGGCAGCGACTGGCAATTCGCGAGCCGTCACCTGGCGGGTCCAGCCGCCGCTCTCGATGCGCTTGTGCGCCAGAGAGAAGGAATACTTGAACGGTTTGACGGTGCCGTTATCCGTAGAAGGAGCCCATTCGGAATCCGGATTCTGCGCCGCCAGCGGTAGGTTCTGCGGACCGGGATCCGTCTGGTTAGGTGCATTATGGTTGGCCGGTCGCTGCGCCTGGGGAGCCGCGTCCGCATCCCTCGCACCGGCAACGGTCAGGGTGGCGGCGGCTGCGAGAACCGCCGAGCTCAGTCCAAACACTTCCCGCCTGGATACTTTCGAATCGTGATTGTCAGTATCAGTGTCAGCCATGCTGTCTCCCTCTGATCCAAAATTCAATGGTGTGGCCGCGCAGCAGCTCCGGCACCGCTCCAAGATATCACGCCTTGGTTCGCACACGTCCAGGTTTGCGTTATAGCATGGGGAGGTGAACCTTCCCGCAAACCCGCCCATCTTGCCGATGCTCTCCAAACGAATCGCGGAAATTCCGGCTGGCGCCGATTGGATCTTCGAGCCCAAGTGGGATGGCTTTCGGGCGCTGATTTTCCGTGACGGAGACGAGATTCTGATTCAGAGCCGCGATGGAAAATCGCTGAACCGCTATTTTCCGGAGTTGCTCGATAGTCTGCGGGCGCAGCTACCGGCGCGCTGCGTGCTCGACGGCGAAATCGTAATCGCCAGGGAAGGGGGCCTGGACTTCGAGGCGCTGCAACTCCGCATTCATCCGGCCGCCTCGCGCGTGAAGATGTTGTCCACCGAAATCCCGGCTTCGATTGTGTTTTTCGACATGCTTTCGACCGGCGACCGGGATCTTTGTGCCGAGCCCTTTCGGAACCGGAGGAAAGAACTGGAATCGCTCCTGGCGGCCGCGGCGCCGCCAATACACCTGACGCCGGCAACCTCAGATTCGAATGTAGCTTCGGATTGGTTTCGCCGGTTCGAGGGCGCCGGGTTGGACGGAGTGATGGCGAAGCTTGTGTCGGGCACGTACGAACCGGACAAGCGAGTGATGTTAAAGGTCAAACACGAACGGGACTGCGATTGCGTGGTGGCTGGTTTTCGGTGGCACAAAAATGGCGAGAATAGCGCCATCGGTTCGCTGCTCCTGGGACTTTTCGACGACTCCGGCATGCTGCAGCACGTGGGCGTCTGCGCCACTTTCACGCTAGAGAAACGACGGGAGCTGGTGGAATTCCTGGCGCCCTATCGCGCCGATGCGCTCGTCAATCACCCTTGGAGGGCATGGGCCGCGCACGGATCCGCGGAGGAGTTTGGACATCGGATGCCGGGAGGCCAGAGCCGATGGAGTCAGGGGAAGGATTTATCGTGGGAGCCACTGCGACCGGAACTGGTCGTAGAAGTCGCGTACGAACACATGCAGGGTACGCGTTTCCGGCACATGTCCCGGTTTCGCAGGTGGCGCAGCGACAAAAGACCAGCCGATTGTACTTACGCCCAGCTTGAAGTGGTTCCACCGCAAGAACTGATGGCAATCTTTGCCGGCGGGCGCTGAGATTGGCTCATCCATCCTGCTCCGCGGCGTGCTTTGCCGTCCGTATGGCGGCATACCGGGTGCGCCACTCGCGCGTGGGATCGTCATCCGGGTCCGGCGTTTCTTGCCCAGGACGCAGCGCTTCGGGCACATGGCGGAGATTCACTCGGATCCGGGTCCATGTGGACGAACGCCCGCGCATGGAATCGACCAGCACATCATCCACAGCCAGCCAGGCGGCAGCCTCGGCGTATCTGTTCTTCCACCGCTCCAAACCGGCCAGCGCGGCTTCCTTATCGGGAGAATTTGCGATGACCAGAAGCGGCATTTTGGCGCGCGGCGACGGTTTCTTTGCGGAGGATCTGGCGCGCGAAGGGGCCACGCGCGGCGCCTCCCCCTCCGTCTTGCGAAAGTGCGGCGGCCACGGCGCGTCGGCCAGTCCCGCGGCCTCGTCTCTGGCGGCCAATTCCAGTAATTGGTCGAGCGAACCAGGCGCCTCGTCCATAGCCGCGTGGGGATCGCCCAGTTGCGCGAATCGCTTTGGGACGGTGAACACGGTAAAATCGACCGGCTCACAATCCGGCACTTCGCTCCAGTGAAGCGGCGTGGACACGCGTGCGTCTGGGAGCGGCCGCACGGAGTAGGCGGAGCAAGTCGTGCGATCCTTGGCGTTCTGGTTGTAGTCCAGGAAGACGCCGTGACGCTCCTCTTTCCACCACTTTGAGCTGGCCAGAGCGGGCACCCGCCGCTCGACGGCGCGCGACAGCGCAATGGCCGCCCGGCGGACTTCGGCAAAAGTGAAGCGCGCTTCGATCCGCACGTTGATGTGCATTCCGCGCGAACCGCTGGTCTTGGGCCAACCGCGCAGTCCCAGCTCCTCAAGGAGTGCTTTCACTTCGAGGGCGACGGTGCGCACGGCCGGCCAGCCGACGCCTGGACCAGGATCGAGATCGACGCGCAACTCATCCGGATGATCGAGATTGCCCGAGCGTACGGGGTGCGGATGCAGCTCGATGCAGCCCAAATTTACGATCCAGGCGAGCCCGGACGCATCATCCACCACGAGCTCTTCGGCGGTTCGTCCAGAAGGAAAAGACAAAGTGACCGTATGCAGCCAGGCAGGCCGTTCTGAGGGTGCGCGCTTCTGGTAAAACGCCTCTCCTTCCGCGCCGTTTACGAAGCGCTTGAGAACCAGCGGACGATCACGGATGCCGCCCAGAGCACCCGGCGCTACCGACAGGTAATAGCGTACGAGATCAAGTTTAGAGAGCTTCGCCTGCTTCGCAAAATAGGGCTTGTCGGGGTGCGTGATGCGGATCTCGCGGCCCTCAATCGAAAGCAGTTCAACGGAATCTTTCTGGCCCACAAAAACAGGCTACACTATTTACCGATGACAGGCACGTCGCCAAACGCTAACGCGCCGGCAGATCCACAGCATCGCTACCCGTGGAGTTGGCCGCCTTAAAGGTCTTCAGGCTTTCCAGCGCGTCCATTGTCTGGGACCATGACTGGCGGTTCTTGGCTTCCTGCTGAACGGCCGCCAATGCCGCCGGATCGCGATAGAACGACAACAGATCCGCCTGGAGGTCCGGCGTAAGTCCCTGGAATCCGGTCTTGTCGAGATCGCGCAACAGCTTGGCGTAAGTCTCATCCGCCAGCCGGTATTCGGTTGGGCGCGTGGGACGGCTGGTATCGAAATCCAGGTTGGCCAGCTTTAGGCCGCCGCGGCGGAATTCCTCGAGATTTGCGCGATAGGAATCGACTGTCTTATTAAAGCTGTTCATGAAAAAGGTCTCAGTCTGCGCTGTCGGCGGTTTGATGGCGATGGACTTGAAAGGGCCGACCTTGGGCACAATGCGGATGATGAACGCCAGTACGTGGGCGCCGAATCCGGGCCGCTGGTACTCGGTACCCCATTCCTTCTCATAGCTCGAGCGGCTGATATTGTATAGAAACTTACGCTTGGTGGTTCCCGGGTGCGCCTGCACGATCTGGTCCTTTTTTAGAACCCAGGCAGTCCGCGCAGCTTCCGGGAGAATCGTGCTGACCGTGTGGCGGAAAGTCCCGAGCGCGAGGTCCAGGCTGGTGAACTGTTTCTTCAATTCCAGGCAATATGTGTCTTGAAAAGCGCGCTCCAACAGATCCTTGGAGACCTGAAATCCGATGTGATCGTGATAATCCTGGGGCGCAAAATTCCCTTGTGCGACTTCCACCACGTCGAAGCCGAATTCCGTTTTCAGATGAGCCGCGGGGTTCTCCCCATACGTTACTTGATCGCCATATCTGGCGCGCAGCTTGGGATACTCAATCGCGACAGCGCGGTTTACGGCGATGGGGTGCCCGTTATTATCGGCCGAATAGTGAGCTAGCGCTCCGAGCGCGAATGCAGTCTCGTCCAGGTCCCGCGCACCGCGTAGCATGGCCATCACAAAATCGCCGCTGCGCACATAATGCACCAGGTCGCTGAAGTAGTGGCTGCCAAAAGGATAGTAACCCATATCCTGGATGATGGAGCCGCCATAAGCGAAAGCGTGCGCTTTCTTCAGATCTTCCGGCGTAGCGGCGGGAAAGCGCTCGATCAATACCGCCTTGATATTGTCCCAAGCGGCGTCGATGACCGCCTCGTGCGTGAGCACGGCATAGCCCTGCAAGTGCCCGGCGCCAGACAGCAGCAGTATAAGCAGGGCGAGTGTCGGTATCTTTGGCATGCCGTTGTAGCAGCCTAGCAGTTAACATGCCGCTTTTTGTCTGACGCCATCCCGGACGTACGTAAACTCACAGCCTGCTGTCCAGATTGCCGCCAAGTTGAGCATCACTGCTGCATCCGATACACAACTGTCTCCAACGTGAGGCCGCTCTTTTCCTCCTCGGTAACGCGGATATCCGTAACTCGCGAAAGCGCGAGACTCAAGCTGCCAATACTTCCAGAGAAGAACGCCGGTGAGCGATCGGAATCGTGGCCGCCGGCGGCTGACGAATTGAAATCGAGAGCGGTCATGACGCGCTCGTAGTTGGACCGCTCGCGCAAATGCCGAAAGCCGGCGGCATAATTGAGTGCGCTGGTTGACGGCGTGGCCCCGACCCGATCCAGCACGGATGCGAGCAGGCGGGCGTCGTTACCGAGAAACAGAAGCCGGCCACTCTGCGCAAACAGCAGCGTTCCAAGCCCATCCAGACGCTCGACCGGATGCCGGCCCGCCGTTCCACCGGCCCATCCCGCGCCAAGGCGGGAGGTGGTCCACAGATTTCCCGCGGCAGCGCTGAGAGAGGCCCTGACTGTGTCCCGATCCCAGGCCTGGGCACCGTCGAGGACGATCACGGAACGCATCCGGACAAACGTTTCGGGCAGCGGCGCACTGGATTGAACCAGCAGCATCGCACGGCCGCCGGTTTTCTCGACCAGGAGGCGAATCGCAGCTATCGAATCGGAAATACCGGCGTCGGGCGGTAGCGGCTGTTCGTCGATGCTGGTTTCCATGTCGCCTTCACTGCCTGCCAGGCTGTCAGGCGAGATCGCCGCGGGAGCGTCGCGCCAGTCGCCTGAATGCTGCGGCTGCGGAGCGATCAGCTTCTGTACGATCAGCGCGGCCACTTGGGACGGCTCACCGGCGCGCGAAGCTCTGTAGAAGCCGGCGTCCGGTGGAACCAATGCCAGCAAACCCGGAACAGCATCAGCGGCCGCCGCGGGCGCTGGTTCCACCGCATCCGGGACGCGCAGAAGCACTCTGTTTTCCGTAACGGTATCGGCAGTTCGTTTGACGTCGGCAACTTCGGCCCAATACTGGCGGACCACGGATGCATTCCGCTGAATCCAGTACGAGCGGAAATACACGCTCCGGACGAGCGATTCCAGGTTCATGACCAGACGCAGCTCAGCGGGATGGGGCGCCGCGCTGACCGCATCGCGGTACCACCGATCGGAAGCGATGCTGGGGCTGGATGCGCCCGCGAGCAACTGTAGCGCCTGAGCCACGAGATCGTCTCTGGTGGCGAGCAGAAGGTAGCCTTTAGTGAACGCGAACGCCACGGTTCGTTTGGATGCCGGATCCGCGCGCAAGTAAAACGACACGCCGCCGGCTTGGCGCTGTTCGAACCTGTCACGGACCGTCCACAACTCAGTCTTCACGAGGTCGGCCTCGGCTATGCGGCTGATATACAGGAACTCGACATCACGAATCTGATAGAGCGCCAGCGCGGAATCCGTGCCGGCGATATCAACGGCGCTCTTGAGGCCGGGCCGAAACCCCGCGGCCTCGCCGTATTGTCCGTACACCTCCTGCAACTTGGTGAACAGGTTGGAACGGGAGAACACGGCGTAGTTCCCGCTCCGCAGCCAGTCGGCCTTGACCTTCGATGTATCCCAATCCTGCAGCAGCCGGCCGAAATCCGGCGTCTCCAGATAGAGCAGCGCGCCGCTGGGCATCAGCGTAGCCAGCTTTGGCGCCGGCGAAGTCGTTTGAAGGAACACGAATCCGGCGGCGAACAGCAGCAGCGCGATCGACAACACGACCCTTTTCATTGCGCACTCCCGAGAATACGCGGACGCACCACCTGGTCCTGTTCGATTACGTTCTTGATCACGGGCTGCCGCGCGGCGTTCTTCGTGCGGCGATCCTGTTCGGCCGCGAGGGCGTTTAACCGGCGCTGGAGTGCATCGCGCACTGCCGGCGGGCGCAGGTCAATCGCAGCGCGCAGATAACTCCGCGCCGTATTCAGATCGTCGAGGCGCTCGGCCGCGGCGGCCAGCGATTCGGCGATGGCCGCGCGCTCGTCGGCGGTGAGGGACATCTGCGGAAAGACAGGGGCGGGTCCGGGCTGGCGATCCGACATGAAGCGGCCGTGGCGCCGATAGAAATGCTGCTCTTCGTTGAATCCCATGTCCGGCGGGCCGCCTGCCCGTTCCAGCGCCAGGGCGAGGCTATCGCGGCGCAGCGCAATAGCGGAGCGCAGCGCACCCAGGCGAACGCGGCCGTCGGCGGGAGCGAGTGCCAGCGCGCCACGCCACAATCGGAGCTTGACTTCAGGGTCTGCGGCCGCGCCCGCGGCTTGAATGCGCGCCTCGACTTGATATGGTTTTTCGGCGGCATCGGGAGCGATGGCGGCGGAGGCCAACAGCGCGAGCTCAGTCCCAGAGACGCCCGCCAACCCGTGCGGGGCAGCCGATCGGGCGGCTTCTGCGCGCAGCCGGTACGCCGCCTCTCGATCGGTCACAGCGGCGGTGAGTAGCCGCTCGCGCTCCGTGGAATCCTTGGGGAGCGTCCGGGCGAGCTGCACTTTGGCTTCCGCGTCCCAGGGCACGGCTTGGATCCGGCGTCGGATGAAGCCGACGGATTCCGCCATCTTCCCATGTTTGCCCAGCAGTTCCGCCGCGGGCAACAGAGTATCGAATCCGTCTCCGGTCGGGTCATCTACCACCAGCGCCATGCGATTCAACAGCGCGACCGCCGCGGTAGTATCGCCGCGCTGCAAATCCACTTCGGCCAGACCGAGGAAGTTGGCTGCCTCCAGATGTCCGTTCCGGATTTCGCGGTCGTAAAGGAACGCGAGCAGCGCGCGGGCGGCGGCCTCGTCGCCGTCCTTCCGGCGAGTAAGCGCCGCGCGCTGCAGAATTTCGAAGGAGGGAGCCTTGTCCGGATCGGAACGATACCGCTCCAGCAGGGCATCGAGTGTTCCCGTACGGGAAGCGAGGCGGATCTCGACGCTGCTATCGTACTTTTCGGCATCCGCGCTAGAGACCTGGCTCCATTCCAGAGAAGCGCCTTTCACGTCGCCTGCATCCAGCAGCAAGGAGGTCAACTGCCAGCGCGCCTGCGTCAGCATGTTCCGGGCCATTTCCCGGGTATCGCCAAAGGTCGATTCGACGCGCTTCGTCCAGATGGCTACCACGTCGCGTTGCAATGTAATCCGCTGCGGCTCGGTGATGCCCGGGGCCTGCATGAGCGTATAGAAAATCGTCTCGGGGGTCTCCATGGAGCGTGCCAATTCCACCAGCCAGCCGGTACCTTCACCGGACTCCATGGACGCGCGCACTGCCGGCGCGACGAGTTCGTCGATGCGGTATTCGCGATTGCGTTGGTAGTAGTCGCCGAGCAAATGGACAATCTCGCCGCGCAATTCGCCGAGCGCATGGCGCTGGCCGATGTCGGTGAAGGTTTCTGCCACGCGGTCCCAGAAAGGTTCGGGAACGCGCACGCCGCGGCTTTGAATCCGCAGAAAAATTGCAAGCGCGGCCTTCCATTGGGCAATGGCTTCCGTCCGGCGGCCTTCCATCCAGAGCACGCGGGCGATGTGGTCGTGCGCATCGCCGCGGTCCGGATCGAGTTCCAGCGCGTGTTCGAATTCGGTAACGGCCTTCGCGCCCTGCCCGCGCTCCGCGTATGAATCGCCCAGCGCCGTGTACGCGTCGGGATTTCCAGGCGCGGCTTCGAGCGATGCCGGCAGCCATCCCTCGGCGGCCGCGTTCTTGCCCGAGGCCAGATAATCGCCATAGCGCGCGCCGTAGTAGAACCAGACCGTTCCCACGATGACGGAATCCGGTTTGCTCACCGTTTGCAGCCGCTCGCCGATGGTGCGGGTATCGAGCGCCGCCTGGAACGCCGCGTCGATGGCGGGCGCGCGGTCGTCGAAGTACTCGCCGGCCAGGGCGGTAAAGGCGCTGGCCCAGACCGGAGGGAGCGCCAGCCCGCGAGTTCGAATCGCTGAGTACGCCAGACCGGGATGGTCATCACCGATGGCGAATTGGATGGCCCGGTTGCGAATCTCATCCGAGGCGTTGCCGCGCACGACGGCCAGCAGCTCTTCGGGTTGCCGTTGGGCCAGCAGCGCCAGGTAGCGGCCGAGCAGATCGCCCGAAAGCCCGTTGCGCGCCAGCGCCTTCCGCATCACGCGCATCTGGTTATCGATGTTCCCTTCCGCGATGAACGCTTGCGCGGCCTGGGCCAGCGCATTCGCTTCGACGGGCCGGCCGGCGTTTTGCGCGGCATATTCCTCCAGCTGCGCGCCCAATTCGCCGTAGAGCCCGCGTTGCGATTCGAGCGTGACGAAGCGCTGATCGACTTGCAGAGCTTCCGCAGCCATCGATTCGCGGCGCCAGCGTGATTCGAGATCCGCTAACCCGGCGGCCTCGGTGAGCGGCAAGAGGGTGGCGTCGCGAGTCAGCCGCGGAATCTGGGCGGCGCGCGAGCTTAGCGCCTGCTCGAAGCGCGCCTTCTCTTCCGGTGTATAAGTTTCGTCGATGATGGTCCCCACCGCCTGCAGCACCGGTTGGAGCGCCGGGCTATCGACAGCCAAGCGGGAGAGAAACGCGTCGGCGCGGCGCGCCCTCGTCATAATGCGCGCATAGATCACCGCATTGCCGGCGTCTTTGAAAAGATCGGAACCCGCGAGGTTTGCGCCGCGCTGGGCGAAAGCCACGGCATCGGGCAAGATGTGCCAGGACTCCAGCCGCCGGGCGATCTCGAAGTCGGCATCGGCGGTTTCGGCTCGCGCGCCGATGATAGCGGTCTGCAGCGCGGCAACGGCCGCAGCGGGCTGCCCGGTGCGGGCCCGCAATTCCGCCACTCGGATGAGCCACTGCGGATCGCGATAGGCCAGTTCGTAAAGCCTGCTATAGGTCTTGATGGCGTCGTCAAACCGCATCAGCCGCTCTTCGAGCCTGCCTTTGGCTTCGAACAGATCCGCGCGGTCCGGCCGCGCTCTGATTCCGCGCTCGTAATCGGCGATGGCGGCCGGATAGTCCTCCGCCACGGTCTCGATGCGCGCAAGTACGATCGGCCAGCGATAATCGAGCGGCGAAGCCGCGATGGTTTTGCGATAGAACGCCACCACCCGCGACGCCTGGCCGTGCGCGACGGCATAGGCCGTGGCCTCTTTGGTGACCGCCTCGTCTTCGGGATAGCTGTCGACCACCTCGATATACTGGTCCACCGCCCCGGCGCTGTCATTCAGTCGGTCCAGCGCTGGGATCAGGCTGCGGCGGATAGTAGCTATCCGGTCGACGCGGTCGGCGGGTGTCAACTGCGATTGTTTCAGCCGTTGGATGATCGCAAGTTGATAGTCGCGAAAACCGGGATCGTCCTTAGCCTGCAGGTAGGTGTCGGCCATGGCGGTCAGATATTCGGCGCGCAGCGGATCGCCTGCGAGCAGCCGCGTCAGAAGCGTGCGCGCGCGATCGAACTCGCCAGCCTCCGTAGCGATTCGCGCCGCTTCGAGGGTGAAGCTGGCGGCCAGGTCCGTCCGGGCGGGTTTGGAGGCGTTGAGCAGAATCTCAATAGCTTCCGCGGCCTGATGATTGCGTACGTGAAAGTCGACTACGCCGCGCACTACGCCGAGAATCAACGGATACTCGCGATAGAGGGCATCGGCGACGCGCGCCGCTCCCGCGATATCCTTTTTCGATTCGAGCAGGCGTGCGTAGTCGAGGGTCAGGCGCATCCGGTCAACCGGATCGTTGGCAATGGCGGCCAGGCGCTCGTTAGCGCGCTCCTCAATGCGGTCGAATCCCAGGCGGCGGGCATCCGCCTGAAGTTGAGCGAGCGCAGTAGACGACTTTTCCACCTCGACGCGCGTCCGCAGCAGCGCTTCTTGATCGCTCCTGCGCCGCTCTGCTTCCAGCACTGCGATACGCAGTGAGACGGCCTGCGGCGAGGGATCGGAAGCTACAGCGGCGGCGGATGCCCTGTCGACCAGAGCGCGCGTCGCCGGCCGGTTTAACAGGCGCAGCAAACGCGTGTTCGCGGCGTCCTGGCCGTGGAGAGCGCCGGCAGCATATTCACGCACAGCGCCAGCGTAGTCGCGCTTGCCTTCATAGATCGCGCCCGACTGGTAGGCGAACAACACCGGATCGTTGAACTTTTTCCGGGCGGCGGCGATCCAGCGTAACGCGTCGGTATAGAGATAGTAGTCCCAATAAATGGTTGCGGCGTCCAGATAGGCATCGGGTTTACCGGGCTGCCCGGCCGGAATGCGATCCCAGAAGGTGCGGGCGCGGCTGAAGAGTTCGCGGTCGGCCAGGATGTCGCCCATGCGCGCCAGGATGGTCTGGTCGCGCGGCTCGGCTGCATGCTGATAATTGGCCATGGCCACCGCGACGTCGGTGTCGTGCGCATCATAGGCGGCCAGCGACCGGTAGAGGGCCGACGCCTTGGCGGTGAAATCGGTCCGGCCGGGGTAGGCCGTAGCCAATGCCCGCGCGGCGGGCGCCGCGGCTTCAAAATGCGACAGCCATGCTTCGGCTTCCAGGGCAAACTGCACGGCGGCCGGATTGGAAGCCAGAGCCTGGTCGAAGTGCCCGTTGGCGATGCCCGGATTGGCGGCGCGTATCTCGGCCAGTTCCGGGTAAAGGCGTCCCTGCTGCCAGAGCCTCTCCAATAGAGTCGCGCGCAGTTGCGGGTCGTAGAACCAGTATTGCCGGAGGAGCCGATCGGCGGCGGCGGCATCGTAAGTCTCCTTGCGGGCGTATGCGCCGAGCAGATTATGGACGAAGACCATGTCTTCCGGGAAGCGCTCGTGCGCGTATTGATTCAATTGACGGTAGAGAGCGGCATCCGGGTGGGCCTGGGAGACGATCTCGCTGAAGTACCGCTCCAGTTCGGTGCCCGAGAATACGGCGATAGCATCGCGGCTGATCTTCTCGACAGCACTGTACTCTCGTTTCCGCAGATACCAGCGGGCGAGTTTGTGATACCAGGAGCGATCGGGAAACTTGGCGATGGCCTGCGTGTACACCTCTTCGACGTCGCGCGCCGTGCCGTTCTGTTCCAGGAAGGCGGCCAGCCGTTCGTAGAGGCCGGGGTCGTTGGGATTGCGATCGATTTCGGTGCGGTAGACGCGCAGTGCGTCAAGCGGACGGTGGAGACTCGCCAGGCGCGAGAGATATTTGTCCAGCACCTGTACGTATTCGCCGGACGCGGTACTGCCGCCGATCGGCATCCCGTAGGATCTCGCCGCCAGATCGCGGAGCAGTTGATCGTACAACACAAACTCCTCGCCGGCACGGTTCGCGCGCGCGAGGGCATCGGACACTTGCATCGCCACTTGGACCCGCGCCGCTCCGGCCGGAAACGAGGCCAGATACTGGCGGCCGGCGCGAATCACGCTGGCATCGTCGCCATATACGCCGTACGCGGAAATCATCGCGGCGCGCAGCGGGTCGCGGTAGGCGGATTTCGGGAAACGCTGCTCCAGCAACGTCACCAATTGGGCCGCGGCGGCGCGATGGAAGTAGGCGACGGATTTCTGGTTCTGGCTTTGATATTCCCAGCGCGGCCCTGTCCCGTTCAGCAAGAGCGAAACAACGCCGTTGAGAAAGCCCGGCGCCGAATCGACGGTGGCGATGTCCCTGTAGAAAGAGAGATCGCCCGAACCGAACTGGATCGGCTCGCCCGGCGCGGTCAGCAACAAGTTGGTGAGACCGTACAGCGCGCGTTCCTCCTGCGCTCCGCCGGCCGGTGGCGCACTGTAGAGCGCGTAGTAGAGGCGGGCGGCCTCGTTCACATCCGGTAGCCACTCGAACAACTGGGCGAGCGTTTGCAACTCGTCCGCGGTCCACGGAACCTGGCTGGATTCCTTAGCGATACGGTACTCCAGCAGCACCCGGCGCGCAGCCGGGATGTTATTCTGCTGCCGAAAATAGTGGAAAAGCCGCGCGGTGGCGTTCAGATCGCCGGAGTTCGAAGCCAGCGCTGTGCGCGCCCGGCCGGCAAATTCCCGCAGTTGGCCCTGCTCCTCCAGCAGTCTGAAATAACGGGCGCGCATTTCGTCGGGCCAGAGCGGCTGAAATGCCCGGTCATAGACCTCCAGGGCGGCTTCCGGATGGCCGCGGCGTATTTCCAGATCGGCACGCATGCCGACCGGCGCGTATGGATCATGGAAAGCCCGGCTATAGCTGGCGATCTCCGCTTCGGCCGCGGCGTATCGCTTGGCGGCGCCCAGGTATTCGATCAGCTTGCGCCATGCCGCGGGCTCCTTGGGATACCGCGCCACCCACGCACGAAAGACCGGTTCGGCCAGGGGCTCGGGAAGCGTGTCCTGCTCGATTACTTGGGCCATGCGCCCGTAAGCCCGCCAACCCCGTTGCGCGCTGGCCGGCGCGTGTGGCTCATCTTTCGCGGACGCCGCCGCGGTTAGCGCCGCCAATTCGTCGCGCGGTTGGATGCGCCGATGGTAGAAATCGGCTAACTCGATTTGCGCGGCGTAGCGATCGGCGGCTGTCTGTGCGAACGTCTTCCAATCCGCCTCGGCTGCGGTGAAATCGAGCGCCACTTCGGCTTCTTGCGCCCGCAGCCGGTAAAGCATGACGTCGCGGGGCGCACTCGAAATCAGACTGTTCAGCGCGGAACGGGTCTCCGCGGGCGGCCGCAGGATCGGCACGCTGCCACCCGGCATGGGAACGCTGCGGAACAGTGCTGCGATCACAGGACCGGAGGGGACGTGCTGTATCCATGGCTCCAGTTCGCCGCGAATGAGCCAAGCCCCGCCGGCCATCAGGCCCGTGGCAATCAAGATCCGCTTACCAGACTTCAAGCGTCACCTCCTGGGATCCCACGTTGTGCGCGATGTCCTCCGCGGTCACATGAACGGTGTACACTCCCGGCGGGAGATCCGCCGGCACCTCGATCTCGCCCGTGTTGGCTTTCGCCACGCTGTTCCAGCGCAGCGCAGCGGGCATAGCGCCGTAGAGCCGCGCCGTGACGGTGCGCGCAGTCCCGGAGACCTGCGCTCGAATGTGCACGGTCTCGCCGGCATGTACGCGGGATTTTTCCAGGCGCGCCCGCAGCACCGGCGTTTTGCTGGCGATCACGAAGCTCTTGGATTCGCGGTAGACGTGGCCGTCGCGGTCGCGCAGGATCAACCGAACCTGGTATTCGCCATCGGACATATCCACCGGAGCGAGGAACCGCGTCTGCCAGGTGTCTTCTTCCTTCAGGTAGCGAAGGGGCTTGGTGAGGCCGAAGGGAAACAGCGCGATGACCGAAACAATGGATTCGTCGGCTTTCAGGCGAAGCACGGGATCGCCCGGCCGGATGACGCGTGGCCGCAGCAGTGTGCGCGGCACGGCCAGGAACGATGTATACGGCGTGACGAACTTGTATTTCTTGGAAAGCCTGATGATTTCGTCGATGGTCGCGCGATCCTCACCTTCCCGTTCGATTTTTTCGAGCAGAGCGTCCACCCGCGCCTTGGCCCAGGTGCGAGGCAACTCGGGATGCTCGGCGCCGGCGGCCGGCAACGCCACTGCGCGCGAAACGCGGAGCGGCTGCCCATCGCGGATGCCCGTGACTGTGAATGTGACTTGCGTCAAGGGCCGCTTGTATTGGCCTGCCCACGTGGCCATGGAACCGGCGAAGCGCGCCGCTTCCAGCGGATAAACCAGATCCGCGCCGGACGCGGGCGCCACCGCCAGCGAGAGGTTTTTCAGCGGATCCTGTCCGATCTTGTCCAGAAACGCATTCAACTTGAACTCGATGGGCTCCGTGGACCGTACCCAATCGAAATACCCGTTGTTGCTCGCGAGCGTGCGAAGCAGCGGCAGATTGGCATCGTCACCGATGCCCAGCACCAGCGTATGCGGCCGTTGAGCCGGCGGACGTTTGCGGCACTGCGCGGCATACCATTCCGCGAGCTTTCCGTTATGCACAATGCCCTCGGTGGCTCCGCCGTCGCCGATCAGCATCAGGTAGGGTTCGCTGGTAGTGGTTTGGGCGAGCGCAGCCGTTAGCGCGCGCTGCAAGTTTGTGCCGCCACGTATGCGGCTGTTCCGGATGAATGCGATCGCCTGCTCGATATTCCGCGGGGTTGCAGGGCGCGGCTGCGGAGCAAAGGAGTTCACCTCGGAGTTGAACAGCAGCAGGTTGAACGTATCGGAGGGCCGCAGGCGCCGCAGCGCGGTCTCGCATGCCGCAAAGCTTCGCTCCAGCTTGTCCCACTGCATGGAGAGTGAATTATCGAACAGGAGAATGAGTGTTTTGGCGGGCTGGGCGGGAGGTTGCAGGATTGTGCCCGGCTGCGCGGAGGGCATGCGCAGGAGCGTTTGCGCCTGGAAGAATCCCGGTTCGGAGGCGTTTTCGCGCTCGGTGATGACGCGGAGCGTGTCGGCCTCCGCCGGATCCAGCGCGTAACGCACCGCCAGGTCCTCTTTCAATTCCACGTGGTTGCCGAAGAACTCCGCCTTCACCAAATTGGGGCCCCGTTCGCGTATTTGCAGCGGATAGGTCTTGGATATTGCCTCGAAATCCCGGATGGCGTGCGCCGATCTTAGCTCGAGAGTGATCGTGAGATGTCCGGCCCTCTGGACGCCATAAACATCGGGCTTCAGCGGAACCACCAGTTCGGATTGATACCGCTCCACGGCCACCGGGTGCTGGTATTCGATCTCGATTCGCTTCGTTCCGAACGCAGGAATGGGGACGATGCGGGCGGTGAATTCCTGGCTGGGCCTGACCGGTGTGCCGTTCTCACCGGCCGTGCGTTCGCCCATTTGCAGCAATCCCGGATCGATGGCCTGGGCTTTTGCCTGTTCGTAGATTTCGCCGGCGCGGCGCCGCTCCAGAATGACGCCTGGTATGCGGGTGACATCGTCCCAGACGGCGAAATCCGAAATCGTCCCCTTGTCGGGCAAAGCGAACTCGTAGACGCCTTCCTGGATGGCGGCGCTGTGGTTGCCGAAAATCTGCCGCACCCGAATGCGCGCGACGCCGTTATCGATCAAGATCTCCAGGGCCATCTCGTCGAGGGAGAAAACGGCCGGATCGGGCTGCTGCCGGTCTCCCGGTATGAGCACACCCGTGTCAGCCTGGATCGAGGCGGCGGCGACCAGCCACACAATCGAGAGTCTCCACGCTGCCGCGGCGCCGCTCATCGCAGTGCCCCTTCCGCCACGCGCACCAAACCGTTGTCGGTTCCCACATAGACATACCCAGTGCCGGCCGCTAATGCCGTGACGTTCCGCGACGGCAGACCCGCCGTCGTATTGGTCCAACGGCCGGATGCGCGGTCGAAAATGAACAGGCCGCGGTCCAGGCTGCCAGCATAGAGCTGCCCGCCGCTTAACACCATCGCGTTGGGATTCACCACGAACCCGCCGTTCAGTTCGGGAAACGAGTGCCATTCGCCCGACGCATCCAGCCGCAGCACCCCGGCGCCATAGGTTCCCACGAACCAGTCGTCTCCCACGCGGGCCAGAGCCGTGATCCAGTTGTGCTGTAGATGCGAATTGGCAGTCGTATAGTTCGTGCGCACGGTATCGCCATCGAGGACGGATAATCCGCCCAGCGTCCCCGCCACAACCCGGGCGCCGTCGGTGGCGACTGTGTAAACGTGGTTATTCACCAGGCCGTGAAAGGCGTAAAGGCTGCGCACGCCGGAGCGATCGACGAACGACAGGCCTGCCGGCGTGGCCACCACCATGCCTGCATCAGTTCCAGCATGGCGAAACGCGACGTCGGTGACGTGATCGGCAAGCAATCCGTCTTTGCGTCCCATCACCTGGCGAAGCTCAGCGCCAGAATCGAACAACGCCAAGCCATTCGCCGTCGCGACCGCCGTACGTCCGTGCTCCGTGTCCGCCACGATGCGATTGATGCAGAAGAGCGTGTCGCTCTCGTGATGCACGGCGTGCTCCAGACCGGCATCCACCACGTCCAGTCCGCGATCGAAGTAGCCGATCCACAAGCGGCCGCCGCTGAGGGCCAACGATGCCACGTTGCGGTCCGCCATTAGAGTGGGGCCCGCGTTAAGCACGCTATTCCAGCGTTTGGACGCTATATCGTACCGGTAGACCGCACCGTCGCTTACGGCGTACATATCGCCTTCCAAATTCGCGAGGCGGAGAATAGGCATGGACGGTGCGCCCGCATCGGATGGAACTCGCGGCCCCGGCCGCGACTGCAAGGGGACCTCCACGATGCCCTCATCCTCCGTGCCCACTTGCAAGGTTTCGGCATGGCGCGCTACCGCGCGCGCAAAGAAGCCATCGGCGAGGGCACGCCGGCGCTGCCCGCCGCGGAACTCCACCCCTCCCAGCGGCGTGCCGACGTAAGCAGCATCCTCGTCCACCGTGATCGACAACACCTGCGGATCGGGCAAAGCGGCAGCCAGTTGGTCGAGTTGTCCGGCGCGATGGTGGAAGACGCCATCCTGGAGGGTGCCAATCCACAGATTTCCGTCGCTGCCGGCGAGGGCGGTAATATGCGCAGCTTTGAGGCGCGGGTGGAACTCCGCGAGGCTGCGGCCATCGAATACCAGAAGTCCCTGGCGTTCCGTCCCAAGCAGGATCCGTCCCGATCCTAACGCCAAGACTGAGGTAACGGTTCGCAGGCGCGAATCCGCCGGGAGAATCTGGCGAAAGCGCGCGCCATCGAACGCCAACAGGCCTTCGCCGCGAGTCGCGATGAAGAGTTCCGGCTCAGCCGACCCGGCGGCTATGCCAGCGCACATGGAACCAAGTTCGGCGGGCGGCAATTCGATGCCCGCGCGATACGAACGGAGTAGCGCGCCATTCCGCCCGTACAGGAAAAGCCCGGCGCGCGCGCTTATCGCGATCATTTCCTTGTAGAGCGCGAGGTCGCGGAAGCCGGGGACCGCCGCTACCGGCTCAACGTCTGGAGGTGCGACGCGGTCGACGGTCAAGACACGATAGGGGAACTCCGCTTCCGAGACACCCTCGGCGGCCGCTTCTTCCTTGGCATGCGAAGCGCGCCAGAGCACCAACGCGATGGCCAGCACGGGCGTGCTCACAACGATAGCCAGAATCCCGCGCCACCGGCGGGACAGCCACGGCACTCGAAACATGTCGATGTCCTCAGCATATTCGGTAGCACCCAGCTACTCAATCCGCTATCGAATCGCCTTCCTCGGGGATTCCATCGGCACTCCGCATACCATCACGCCACGCCGTTCGGCCATATCGGCTTCCGTTTGCGGCCGGTCATTGTGCTGTGTCCAGGTTTAGACGCATATAGCCGGAGCGACACAAGAGGAATAATCTTCGGCTAACCGAAGTAATCCCCCAGCGTCCAATTAAGGTTCGCTCCTGAGGAGTGCGGAACAACGTGAAAGCCACGCTGATACCGGATCTTCGCTTCGCGCTAAGGCAGCTTCGAAAGACCCCGGGCTTTACCGCCACAGCCATGCTGACGCTCGCGCTGGGCATCGGCGCCAATGCCGCCATCTTTACGCTGGTCAACGCCGTCCTGCTCAAGAACCTCCCGGTCGCCGACCCTCAGACGCTGGTGCGCATCGGCGACAACAACGATTGCTGCGTCAACAGCGGCACGCGCAGCGATGGCGACTACTCCCTGTTTCCCACCGAAACCTGGCAACTACTAAAGAAGAGCGTCCCCGAATTCGAAGAACTCGCCGCCATGCAGGCCGGCTTCGGCTACCGCCCCATCATTGCCCGCCGCGATCGCGATCCCGCGGGCGCGCGCTCCGTCATGGGCGAATTCGTCTCCGGCAATTATTTCCGCACCTTCGGTCTGCAAGCCCAGGCGGGCCGTCTACTCAGCGATCCGGATGACGGCGCGGGCGCCCCCATGACTGCCGTCATCAGCTACTCTGCCTGGAAGCACAATTATGCCGGCGAATCTTCCGTCATCGGCAGCACATTCTGGATCAATACCAAGCCCGTCACCATCGTCGGCATCGCTCCCCAAGGCTTCTATGGCGATCGCCTCGCCAGCGCGCCGCCGGACTTCTATCTACCCATCGAAACCATGCCCGTGTTGGCGAATGTCGGCTACGTGCACGATGCCGATATGCAATGGCTGTACCTGGTCGGCCGCGTGAAGCCGGGCGTCTCGCTGGCCGCCCTGCAGCAGAAACTGAGCGCCATGGTGCGCAACTCGTTCGCCCAAACCGGGACTTTTTCCGCCGGGGAGGGGAAAGCGCTGCTCGCGAAAGTGCACGTCGTGCTCACGCCCGGCGGCGGAGGCATCCAGAACCTGCAGGAAAATTACTCTTCCAACCTCCGTCTGCTGATGATCATCTCCGCTCTCGTCCTCCTGATCGCCTGCGCCAATATTGCCAATCTGCTACTGGCCCGCGGAATGGGCCGCCGCTCAGAGGTCTGCTTGCGCACCGCCCTGGGCGCCAAACGCAGCCGCATCATTGGGCAGTTCCTCACCGAAAGCGTGCTCCTCGCCGTGTTGAGCGGCATCGCCGGACTGGCCGTCGCCTACGCCGGCACCCGTATGCTTCTCGCCCTCGCGTTCTCCGATGCAGAAAATCTCCCCATCCACGCCAGCCCCTCCTTGGCCGTGCTGGCCTTCGCTTTCGGACTCTCGCTGCTCACTGGCATCCTGTCCGGCCTGGCCCCAGCCTGGTTCGCCGCCAAAGCCGATCCGGTCGATGCTTTGCGCAGCGGCACTCGCACCACCGGCTCCGGCGCCACGCTGCTGCAGCGCGGCCTCGTGGTTCTCCAGGCAGCCATGTCGCTGGTGCTCCTGGTCGGCGCCGGCCTGTTCTCGCAGAGTCTCTACAAGCTCCAACACACCGATGTGCACCTCGAAACCACCAACCGCTATATCGTCCACATCAACCCGCAAGCCGCGGGCTACTCCGCCACGCAATTGCCGGCGCTCTATCGCACCATCGAGGATCGCTTCCACGCCATCCCCGGGGTAAGAAAGGTCGGCATCAGCCTGTATACCCCTATGGAAGACAACAATTGGGGAACCGGCATCCGCATACAAGGCGAGCCCGATCCCCACGTCGGCGCCTCCATCGTCAAAGTCAGCGCCGAATATTTTGATTCCGTTGGAACGCACCTCGTCATGGGCCGCGGCATCAGCCAAAAGGACATACCGGGCGCTCCCGCCGTCGCCGTCGTCAATCAGGAATTCGCCAAGAAACTGTTCAACGGCCGCAACCCGATCGGTCATTCGTTCGGCAGTAGCGGCACATCCTCGGGCGATTACCAGATCGTGGGCGTCGTCGAAGACTCCACCTACACCAGCGTGCGCTGGAAGAATCACCGCATGTATTTTCTGTCCATCCTGCAGCGGCCGGCCAGCGCCAAAGGTCCCATCGAGCACGATGAGTCCCTGTTCGCCGGAGCCATCGTCCTCTGGACCGAACGGCCCATCAACCAGATGGCCGCCATCACACAGCGCACCCTCGCAGGAATCAATCCCAACCTAACCATCGTGAAATTCCAGACCTTCGACGACCAGATCGCCGGCCAGTTCACCGAAGAGCGGATGATCGCCCGCCTCACCGCATTATTTGGTGCGCTGGCGCTCCTGCTCGCCGTCGTTGGACTGTACGGCGTCACCGCCTTCTCCGTCGCCCGCCGCACCAGCGAAATCGGCATCCGCATGGCGCTCGGGGCCAACCGTACCGGTGTCATCGCCATTGTCATGCGCGGAGCCCTGATCCATATCGGCATCGGCCTCGCCATCGGTATCGCCGCCGCGTTGCTCTCCGTCCGTTTCGTCGAATCCCAGCTTTACGAGATTAAAGGTATCGACGCCGGTGTGCTGCTCACCGCCATCTTCACCCTCACGGCCGCGGCCGGCATCGCCGGCATGATTCCCGCACGCCGCGCCGCCTCCACCGATCCCGTGCGCGCGCTGAGAACGGAGTAACTCGGCGACTCAGCGCCACCCCGGTCAAAGCTAGCCGGCTCGAGGTCGGCGATATCCTGGATCGCTGCCCGAAAGTTAACCTCAGATAATATTACATTTTGCGGCTATGTGGGCGTACACTTTGCTTCGAATGGAGGCTCTCGGTGAGCTGGAGACGGGGCGTTCGCGCCATACTGATCGGCGTGTTGACCTTTATGATTGCTCTGAGGTTTGTGCCTCATTGCCAAGTGCGGTTCTATGAGGAAAATGCGGTCCCGGTCAGCTTGGGCTTAGCGGCGGTGATGACGTTCTTTGCCTATCGCTGTTAGCGGAACACCCTTGACACGGCCGAGCGAGCGATTCAGGAAGTGATCCGCCCGGGGACGCCGGCGCACCCGAGAGCGACCGAAACGAGGCAAAAAACACGGGGGCGCGAACCTTCCTCCGCATGCAGCAGGCGCACAGGAGGAACCGGGTGATAACCTTAGGCAGCAACCATCCAGCAGGTCTTTGGAACCACAAGTACTTTTTGACCATAGCATCATCGATTTAAAACATGCGATGGTCTGTTTTAAGCCCAAGATGGCGATGCCGGTAATGGATCGATGCCTGTAGAGACCGCTCGGCGTTACGACTTCCAGTATGGCGGGATTGCGGCAAATGCACCGCGAGATTCCGGTGTATTCGCTCTCTTCCGGGGAGAAGAGTTGTGCTACGTAGACGGGGCTGCCAGCATTTACAGCGCCTTGATGGATCTCTGGCATCAGAAAGGCGATACCCCCCATCTGGGATCGGCAACGTCGTTCTCGTTCGAGAGGTGCGTTTCTGAATGGCGGTATTCACACACCAAGCAGGTGATCTTCAGATTGCGACCGGCCTGGAACGACCGCCCGGATTTGAAGGCTCGAGAGCGATAACGCCCAGACAGATTCGCTGATAAAAACTCCGCCAAACGTCTGAACCTCGCCTCTGTAGACACTGGCGGGATCTACTAATTCCTGGTCATCGTAAGTCCCGTTACGATCACATCCGTATTGTGTGCAAACCGCAATCCGTAAACGCCGTCAGTGGAAGTAAGTTTACCCGCAGTGACTAATGCCGACTTATCATAGCTTCCTACCACAGTCCCATTGATCGCGCACTCCACCTTATCGCCTTTCACCGAGAGGGCGATCTCCTGCGTTACCGGCTCGCCCGGAGCCGCAGCTTTGGCAATCGCCGCATTGGGCTCGCGTCTGCCGTTCATCTGAAACGGCTCGGGACCAAATCCCCGCACGATGAAATTCCCGCTGCCGTAGGCCGCGCAATAGAGGAAGCTCTGTTTGGCCGTGCCCAGATCGTTGCCGGCGATCATGATGCCGTAGGGGTGCGGATGGCTGTTCAAATTCATAAACTTGGGCTCTTTGAAGGTGGCCTTGACGGTGTAATTGCCGCTGGCCTGGTTGGCTGGGTTCCAGTAAGTGACTGCAGGCCCAGTGGTGGCGTGCAAGCCGTCGCCTTGTTTGGAGAACTTGGCGTCGTTGAGGCTGTGTCCCGCTTTCTCTTCACCGGGGTCGATTTTGCCGGTCCAGCCGGATACGGAAATGCCGCCGCCTTCGACTGGATGGGAAGCGTCCTGAGCGGGCGCCAGAAGCGCCGCTGGGATGGTGGCGATGACAAGTGCGGCAAAGGCGTTCTTAATGGTACGCATGGTCGGTCCTCTCTTCAAGCAGGGAAAATACAGTCAGTCATTGATTATAACGCTCGCCGCTTTGGCGCTCGTCGCGCCGGACGGATCGGGGGCGCAGTTTATCCCCGATAATGCGGTGTGGATCCACCGGCCGTGGAGAGCCACGCCCTGCGCGACCTTGACCTGAGCCCGGATGCAGCCGAACGCGCCACTTCGGGCTAGACTATTTGAATGCGACATCTTCTTCTGACCGCCCTGGCTTGCGCCGGTGCGCTTTCCGCCAGTACATTCACTCTGGAACAGGTGCTGTCCGCTCCGTTCCCGTCCGAAATCACCGCGGCCCCCGGCGGCGGCGCGGTTGCCTGGTTGCTCAACGAGCGCGGCGCCCGCAATGTCTGGTACGCGGCTGCACCCAATTTTAAGGGCGTACGGCTGACCTCCTGGACTGACGACGATGGCCAGGATGTCGGGCAACTGCAGTTCACCGCCGATGGCAAGTCGTTGATCTTCGTGCGCGGCGGCGATCTGGAGTTCTTGGGCCATCCCGATCCGAATCCCACCGCCGACCCCGCCGGAGTCGAACAGGATATCTGGATCGTGTCGCCGGGCGATAAGCCGCGCAAGATCACGAAGGGGCATTCGCCCGCCGTGTCGCCTAAGGGGATGCGTATCGCCTTCTTGCGGGCCGGAGAGGTGTGGACCGTGCCTCTGGACGGCAAGGCCGAGGCCACGCAGTTGATCCACGCGCGGTCCGGTGTAACGGCGGACCAGTTGCGCTGGTCGCCGGATGGCGAGAAGCTCGCGTTCGTCAGCAATCGCGGCAATCACGCCTTCATCGCCGTCTACGATTTCGGCGCCAAGGCCGTCACCTACATGGACCCCAGCGTAGATCGCGACAGCAGTCCAGCCTGGTCGCGCGACGGCAATCGGATCGCCTTCATCCGTATCCTGCAGACGGGCGAAGTGAGACGCGGCCCGGCCCGCACTTCGAGCGAGCCGTGGTCGATTCGCGTGGCCAACGCCGCCGACGGCACGGGTCGCCAGATCTGGCGCGCCGATCAGGGGCCTGGCAGCGCATTTCACGCCATGGTTTCCGAGAATCAGTTGTTCTGGGGCGCGGGCGACCGTATCGTTTTCCCGTGGGAGAAAGACGGTTGGCAACATCTCTATTCCGTTTCCGCGGAAGGCGGGCAGGCCGCGGCCCTCACACCCGGCGAGTTCGAAATCGAGCACGTTTCGTTCACCGAAGATGGTAAGGAAGCCATCTTCTCTTCGAACCAGAACGACATCGATCGCCGCCACATCTGGCGGGTCGCGGTGAGTGGCGGGCCGGCGCGCCAAGTCACCGGCGGCGAAGGCCTGGCGTGGAGTCCGGTCGCAGCCGGCAACAGTGTTGCGTATCTGCATTCCGATAGCCGGCGTCCGGCGCGCGCGGCCATCCTGACCGGCGGCGCGGAACACGATCTCGCGCCCGACTCGATCCCCGCCGATTTTCCGGTGGGTTCGCTGGTCACACCGCAGCAGCTCATTTATACTTCACCGGATGGTTTGGCGATTCACGGCCAGTTATTCCTGCCTCCCGACCTGAAAGCGGGCGAGAAGCGGCCGGCGTTGATCTTCATGCATGGCGGATCGCGACGCCAGATGCTGCTCGGATGGCACTACATGGATTACTACAACAACGCCTATGCGATGAATCAGTATCTCGCGAACCAGGGCTATGTCGTGCTGTCGATCAACTATCGCAGCGGTATTGGATATGGCTTGAACTTCCGGGAAGCGACCAACTATGGCGCATCGGGCGGAAGCGAGTTCAACGATGTGGAGGGCGCCGGGCTCTATCTGCGCGGGCGCGCGGATGTCGACCCGGGGCGCATAGGGCTTTGGGGCGGAAGCTATGGGGGATACTTGACTGCGATGGGGCTGGCGCGCGCGTCGGATCTCTTCAAGGCGGGCGTCGATTTCCATGGCGTACACGATTGGAACGCGTTGCGCGGTTCCGCCACGGCTCCGGCCGGCACGCTCGCCGCGGAGGCGGCACGAGAGGATGCCGCGCACCTGGCATTCGAATCGTCGCCGATGGCTTCGATTAAGACCTGGCGCTCGCCGGTGTTATTGATTCATGGCGACGACGACCGCAATGTTTCGTTCTCGGAGACCGTGACCCTGGCGGGGGCGTTGCGGGCGCAGGGCGTCTACTTCGAGCAGTTAATTATCCCGGACGAGATTCATGGCTTTCTTCGCCATGCTTCCTGGCTGCGGGCTTACAAAGCGTCGGCCGACTTTTTCCATCGGAAGCTGTAGCGTGCTGCGGGATACCTCAATTCCGCAAATCTGAATCCAGACGTAGCCGCGGGTAGCGTGATAGGACGGCCAGCCGGCCCGGGCGGCGGATCAAGCGTTACAACTCGCGACGACGAACCACCGGCGGCGGCCGGTGGAAAATAGGCCGCCGGCATTGGGCTGGGGGATGCGCGTTATGCCACGTGAACCCGCGGACTGCGGGCATCCAGAAGTGACCGCCCGCGGTGTGGCACTTGCCATCGCCATGCTACGCGCCGGCTGCGTTTCCTCGATACGCCGGCAAAAAGATTTCGGCTACGAAAGTTTCTAGAGTCGTCGGGGTCGTATTCGCTGGAGAGCGCAGTTCAAGCATCTTCATGTGGCCCGAATTGAGCGCATCAGCCATCTCCAGCAACAGGTCTGCCATGTTGGGCGACATCCCCATCTGCATCAGCACGGGCTTCAATTGAGCCGCAGGCACGTGGTTATATACAAGATCCGCTTTGCCAATCGCCGCCCCCACGATCTTCGCCACTTCGGCGTAAGTGACGTCGCGAGCCCCTTGCAGCTCGTGCGTACTTTTTCCGACGAAATCCAATCTCAATAGGGCTTCGGCTGCACGGGCGCCGATATCGTGCGCTGCGATCATGGGCAAGGGCAAGTCTTCTTTGACTGGGCCGGCCATACTTCCAATGGACCTGATCACGCCCACTTGGGGCAGAAGGTTCTCCATGAAGTAGCCGGCTCGCAGGAAAAGGGCATTTAACCCGGCAGTGCCTTCGAGTTTCTTTTCAAGACTGTGCAGCCCGGCGACGGGACCCGTTCCATGCGATTTGTCCGCTCCGACGCTGCTCAGTACGACGGCGTACCTTATCCCGTTCGTTTCGATCGCGGAGCGCAAGGCATCGCTCACGCTGTCTTCGTACGCGCGAACGTCCATGGAAGCAATATTAGGAGGGATCATCGCGTACACGGCCGTTGCGCCCGCAAACGCTTTCGTAAGCGCGCCCGCATCGGTCGCATCAGCGATGAATGATTCTGCACCGTTCTGTGTGAATCTTTCGAGCCGCTTCGGGTCGCGCCCCACCACACGCACTTTCTTTCCCTCTGTGAGCAATCTCTCTGCGACCACGCTTCCAGTGTTCCCCGTGGCCCCTGTGATCACGTACATGGCGTCCTCCTCGTCGGTTGAGTACGGCAAACGTCGCCCCTCTTGTTGATGACTGTCCGGCATCCGTGGAT
The DNA here is from genome assembly GCA_963707465.1 of Bryobacterales bacterium. Lineage (GTDB taxonomy): Bacteria > Acidobacteriota > Terriglobia > Bryobacterales > Bryobacteraceae > Bog-159. The sequence continues at coordinate 736,532 of CAVPQK010000024.1, read as the reverse complement.
TCAGTCTGGAGGGCGTATGGCTTTGCCCGCCGCCCTCCCCGCCGCGCGCCTCCCGGTGATTGGGATAATGCGTCTGGGAGGGGTGGGGACGATGTGGAGATTGAAAGCGGCCTTGGCTGCTGTTGTTTTTCTGTCGGCAACCTGCGCGTCTGCCGCGTGGGCGCAGTCGGGGCTGTGCACAATGTCGCTAATGGACTTCGAGGGGCCCGTGATGGCGGAATCGGCGACAGGCAGCAACGTGGCACAGTGGACAACAGAACCGACGAAGATCAAGGCCCAGGGAGTGGTGAAGCCACTGCTGGCAGCGTCGCCGCAGTGAGTTGGAGCGGAACCATTGTGCAGAGCACCGGATCTCGGCGGCAGAAAGACGTTAACATTTATCGATGGGCGTTGCGCTGTCTTGGACCCTCCCCCTTTGGAAGACCCGCGCTTTTCCCGCCACGGCATTGACGGGTCGCGCAGGCGCTTGTGCTGCACTGATAGCGCCCCTCGGGAAGCGCCCTGGTGCTACGACACCGACTTCTTCAGACGGGGCAGGGTGGTCAACGCCGCGCCATAAACCAGGAGCGAAACGAACAGCACCGCTTTTTCTTCATGCAGGTCTTGGGCGACGAGGCGATAGGCACCGAGAATCATGACTGGATAGATCAGTCGGGAGAGTTCGGGGTGCTTCCAGCGCGGGGCGGCCCAGGCAAGCAGGAGGGCCAGGATGGCCAGAACCGAGGTCCGCAACGTGGCGCAGAAGGCCTGGTTGGCTTGTGGACCGAATATGTAATGATAAGCCGCCGTCAGGCATCCGGCTGCTATGCCCGCGCACACGGCCGTAGCAGCCGCGGCCATAGTGAGGTGAACGGTTTGGGAAGTGCGAGCGGTCAGGCCGTATGCCAGCAGCGCGGCGATGGCGCCCATCCACAGCGCGGGCTGCGGGACTGCGTGCCCAGGCGCTGCGCCGACCAGCATGGCGAGCGAGTCTTGCGCAGCGCCCGAATAAACCAGAGCCAGCAGTAGAAAGGCGGCGGCGTGGACGGCGAGCGTCATCCGTCCGAAAAACCGCCCTGCGCCGGCAGACGCCACCGCCATGAAATACCACAGGATGTCGCCGTTTTGACGGAACAGGATACGGCTGCCCGCCAGCACCAGCAAGATGGCGAAAGTGGAGTAAGTGTAGAAATTTCGGCTAGACACGCCCCGGCGATCCAGCCTCAGGAATGACACCAGGTAACAGCCCGCCCCACCGGACAACACTAGCGTTCCAATGACCGGCGTCAGGCGTGGATCTGTGGCGGACAGCCGCAAGGCGCCGTCGAGCACGATGGCGAAAGCGATGGCGCTCTGCGCAATTTCGAATCTGGTGAAGGTGAATCCACGGAGCAGGGTGCGCACAGCGGTGCTGCAGAGGTAAGTGGCCAGGAGCGCGACCAATGCGCAGATCAACCAGCCATGGGGAATCGGAGCGTAAACCTCCGGCAGGCCGTGCGCGCCGGTGACCAGCCGGGTGGCAAGCAACACGGACACGTCCGCCGCCGCCGCGGCCAGCCAGCGTTCGCTGAGCCAGTGGTCGAGACAAGCGGAGACCTCCACGGCGGCGGCCATGGCCAGGAAGACAGTGGTGAATGGCGAAAGATCGTGCGTCGCCAACAGCAGGGCTCCGGAGGTGCCGAGTACGGCGAGCACGGGAATGGTCGCAACAATCAGCAGATTCTTTCGCCAAGAGACGGCCAGGCCGAAGACGCCGAAGGCGATCAGCATGGCTGCAGCGGTCCAGGTGGAGATGGCGTGAAAGTCCAGCGTGGCTTCCCACAGCAGGGGCGACAGAATCAATACGGCGGTCAGGCTGTGAACGGCCGCTTCCAACTGCCGGAGGGCGGGAGTGCGGGCGGCCCAGACGAGCCAAGCCATGGCGTAAAGGATGCCCGCGGCCACCCCGGCGCCGGGCGAGATGCTGCGGCTTTCGGTCAGACTGCGCAACAGGTAAGCACCAGCCAGCCCTAGAAGCGCTCGGCCCGCCAGGGGCAATATGGATGCCAATTCGGGAGGTGCGGCGGCGGGCGAGGCTTGGATTGGCGCGGGCGTCGGGGATCCGGCCCTAAGCTCGGCCAATCCCAGGTGCGCTTCGATCTCGCTCACGCGCTTCGCCAAGTCACGGACTTCGCGCTCGAGCGCGTCCGATTCCGGTTGCGGCATGGAGACCTCCTTCGGTCCCGGTTAACCCGGCCCTTATGCCGCCCGGCTTTCCTCCCACGGCGGCAAGAGTTTAACCAATACCAGTAAAATCACGAGAGGCAGAATCATCAGGAAGATCGCCGGCAGCAGCCCTTCGCGCGTGGCGAATTCCATTTTATAGCTGGTGTATCCCAGGAAGCTCTTGGAGAAGAGCTGCCCGCCGATTACCACGTTCCAGCGCATGGCGAAGATACCGATCATAGCCAGGGATGACGCCGTAATGTACAGAACCCGCCGCGCCGATTCTGCAAATTTCCAGAGCTGCGTCGAGGCTAGCAGAGCCAGCGGGATGACGGTGCCCAGCATGAGCTGAACGATCACATGCGAGGCCCACAGGCGCGTGTGCACCATGAAGTCCAGGCTGCGAAAAGATTCGTCGGCTTCATAAGTACGGTGAATCAGATCCATCATCTCCAGGGCGAAGTCGATCAGGAATGTGTAGAACAGATACTTGGCGATGGTATCCAGGCAGCGCATGTCGATGGGCGCCTTTCTAAGCTTCATGGAAGCCGCGTAAATCAGCAGCACGGCGGCGATGCCGGAAACCATTGCCGAGAATAGAAACACCACGGGCATCAAAGGCGTGGACCACCAGGGATTCGCCTTGATGGAGCCGAAGATAAAACCCACATAGCCGTGGAGCAGAAAGGCCGACGGGATACCGATTACCGTAACTGCATAGCCAACCTGGTTATCGATGCGGAGAGACTCCCGGCTGAGATTGTAGGATCCCAGGGTCAACGCTTTATAAATGATGCGGGTCCAGCCCCTGGATGTTTGCGCCAGTTGCACAATTTCGGAGCGGTATTCGAGCCAGATTTCGAGCAATAGCACCACCAGGAGATACCAGAGATACACGAAGCCGAACATAGCCATGGCGGAGGAGCGGTGGGGCGTCAGATACATCTCAAAGGACCGCTCGGGATGGCCCAGGTGAAGCTGCAAGGGGAGCGGCGCGACCAACAGAAAAGCGAGTGCGGTCAACAACGCAAGACGATAGGTGGGACGGACCGCATCCACGTTGAAAACGCGTTCGAGCGAGGCCAGAATGAACGCCCCGGCCACCAGGCCGGTAATGTACGGGTAGAGCACAATGAGCAGGCCCCACTGCAACTCCACTTCATTCGGATACATGAAACCATCAACGCCGGGTGCCATATCAGCTCCTTATCGCACAGCGCCATCCAGGTCTTGGTAATAGACCTTTGCCTCGGTAGCCATGTAGGGCTTCAAAACCTGTACCTTGTTGTTGCGCAGGAATTCGTGCACGGGATCTTTCGGGTTTTTGAAATCGACCAACTGCCGCGCGCCGGTCGGACAGTTTTCGCAGCAGGCGGTGGTCAGACCCCTGGTGATGCGGTGATAGCAGAGAGTGCATTTATCCACTGTGTTGGTGGCTGGATGCAGATAACGGCAACCGTAGGGGCAAGCCTGCACACAATAGCGGCAGCCCAGGCAGTAGCTTTGATCCACCAACACGACGCCATCCGGGCTGGCGAAGGTGGCACCGACCGGGCAAACCTGAACGCAAGGCGAATTCGCACACTGGTTGCACAACTTGGGAACGAAGAAACTCTTCACGTCCTCGCGTTTGAGCGGCGGAAAGCCATGTATACCGCCATCCGGCGATTCCACTTTCGGGCGCTCACCTTCTTCGACTTGGTAACGTTCTACCCAGGTGCGGAAATAGCCTTTTGGCACGTGGTTCTCGGCCGCGCAGGCCCGCACACAGTTGCCGCAGCCGATGCACTGGTCGATTTCGATGATCATGCCCCACCAGTGATCGGCCATGCGGTAGGCATCGGGGGCGGGCTCGGCCCCGGTGATCTGGTCGAGCGTGGCACCTACGGATGCCAGCACCAGCAGCTTGCGGCCGATTTGAAACAGGTCTCGCCGGGTTATGTCCATGGCTTTTCCTCAGAGGTGCGGATTGTGCGGCGTATGACAGGTATCACAACGCACATCGCCCATATGTTCGGCGGTGACAACTTGTGGGAAGCCCCGCGGCTTGGCAGGGTCCCTTTCATGGCAGCGCCCGCAGAGACTCGCGACGTCGGGTAACTGCGGCTGGATCTTGATGGGATCGTTGGCATGTTCCGCCTGCGGCTCATGGCAGGCTTCGCAGGCGACGTGGGCGTGGCGGCCGCTGGCGCGAAGCTTGGCTTGATCGTCATGGCAGGCGATGCAGGCGTCCTGACCGGCAAAGGACATCGGCCGCTGGCGGATCATTTCGAGCGCGCCTGGGCGATAGTGGCCATATTGACCGAACGCCTTGGGGACCACGGCCTGCCGGAACAGCAGGAAGACTCCTAGCGCGGCGATGAAGACCGCCACCAGGCGTAGCAGGTGTGACGATTCTCGAACGAAGCGGTGCAAATATATGGCCCCTTTCGGCTCGGGAGGGCGGGCATGCAATCTTAGGGCCACAGGGCCTTTAACTATTAAAATGGCCGCTGGCTGCCCGATGTGTGGCAAAGATCAACACTTGTTGCCGAATCTCTTCGCGTCAGTTGGGGCAAATGACACCACTATGGGGCAAGGTCAGCAAGGCCCGGAGGGATTTTCGACTGGCGCCACCGGAGGAAAAGGTGGGTCCACCAGCAAGGGTTGGGAGATCGACTGTAGTGTCTCGTGGCGAGTGTCGGGGCGGCCGCCGCTCTTGCCGCCACCCTTGAGTTTTCCGCTCAATTCCCAGTTGGTCGGCCGCTCGGAAGGTAACCAGAGCGGGCGTGGGAGACCTATCATCAGCCGACCGCCGCTTCTCATCCGGCAGCCCCGCCAAGCTATCAACCATCGAGCCTGGCTTCGGCAGGACGTATCGGGCATGCGACACTCGAGGACATATTACTCCCAGCCGCCGCCCAGCGCTTTGTACAGTTGAACAACGCTCACCAGCTCGGAATAACGGATCTGCTCCAGAGTCAACTCGGCCGAAAGGAGATCGCGGTCCGCATCCAGCGCGTTGAGTTGGGTGTCCACCCCGCCGCGATAACGGTCGTACGCCAGACGCTTGCGGTCCTGCAAAGTCGTCACCAGTTTCTGCTCCTCGACTCGGGTTTCCCGGTCGCGTTGATGCGCGATCAGGGCGTCGGAGACTTCTCTGAAAGCGGTTCGGATGGATTTCTCGTATGCGATCTGCATATCGTCACGCTCCGCTTGGGCCAGCCGCACGTTGGATTTGAGGCGGCCGGCGGTGAAGACCGGTTGGGTGACTTGGGGTACGAAGCTCCAGACGCGGTTGGGACCCGAGAACAGGTTCGCCAGCCTCGTGCTCTGGCCGCCGATGAGTCCGGTCAGGCTGATCTGCGGGAAGTAGGCGGCTTTGGCGACTCCGATATTGGCATTGGCGGCGATCATCGCCTGCTCGGCCGCGCGAATATCCGGGCGGCGTTCGAGCAGCGCCGAGGGCAGGCCGGCTGGGACGTCGGGCGGAACAGACTCTCCGTTGAAGCGATGCTCTCTGTCAATATTTCCAGGGTCCTTTCCGAGCAGTAGGGAAATCTGGTTCTCGGTTTGTTCCACCTGCTCCTGAAGCTGAGGAATGCTTTCCGCCGCGCTGTCCACCAGTTGCTCGGCTTGGCGCACGTCGAGCATCGTGGCAATACCGTGATGCTGGCGGTCCCCGGTCAGGGTGAGAGACTGCCGGCGCGATTCCAGCGTGCTTTTGGAGGTCTCCAGTTCGGCGTCCAATTCGAGCAATTGAAAATAATCGGCCGCCACCTGGCTGACGATCGTGGTGACGACCGTCTTTCGGTTCCAGTCGGCATTGAGCAGGTTGGCGCGCGCGGCCTCGGTCGCGCGGCGCAATTGTCCCCAGAGATCGAGTTGGAACGACAGCAGATTGAGACCGGCTTCTCCCCAATTGCGATTCTGGTTGGGGACGAACGATGCGGGCAGCGGGAACTGTCCATCCCGCGACAGCCGTGTGATCTGGACGTCACCGGAGGCAGTCGCCTGCGGAAACTGGTTGGAGCGCGTAATACCAAGGTTCGCGCGGGCCTCATCGACCCGCGCGACCGCATCGCGGAGATCGTAATTCTGCACCAGAGCGATCTTGATCAGCCCCTGGAGGTGCGGGTCTCGAAATACCTCGAACCACTTGAGCTCCGCCAGTGAGGCGGCCTGCGCTTCCGGCAGCGGCTCCGGCGCACGAAAACTGGCCGGAACCGAAACCTGCGGCCGTTTGTAATTTGGTCCAACCGTACAACCGCTGAACATCGCCGCCACCGCGGCGAACGCAAGATAATAAGAAACTCTCATATCAGTCTCCTTGAGCCGGTGAAGGCAACGGATCCATGCCGGGAGAGGGCGCTTTGGAACCCGATATCTTCTCGACCACAACGAAGATGGCGGGAACGAAGAACCTGCCGATGAAGGTCTCCGCCAGCATGCCTCCAATAACCGTGGTCCCGATCACCTGGCGCGCGACGGATCCCGCGCCGGATGCCACCCACAAAGGCACGCAGCCGATAATGAATGCCAGCGCGGTCATCATAAGTGGCCTGAAGCGAAGCCTTGCTGCATCCAGTGCCGCATCCACCAGGGGCTTGCCTCGTTCGTACTCCTCCTTGGCAAACGCGACGATCAGAATCGAATTCTTCGCTCCCAGGCCGATCAGCATCACCAGGCCAATTTGGGTGTAAACGTCGTTTTCGATCTGCACCATGTAAGCCGGCAAAAAAGCAGCCATCAGCACGCGGCGGAGCCAGAGCACCGCAATCGCGCCGAAGACCGCTACGGGAGTACTCAGCAGCACGCTGAAGGGCAGCGACCAGCTTTCGTATAACGCCGCCAGGACCAAAAAGACGAAGAGAAGCGAAAAGCCAAAGATCACCCAGGAGGGGACCCCTTCGCGCGCTTTCTGCTCCTGATACGACATGCCCATATAGTCGAAGCCCATTTCGCGGGGCATGGTCTGTTTGAAGACTTCTTCCAGAGCCGCACTCGCCTGCTCCGAACTGTACCCGGGAGCGGCGCCGCCGTTGATTTGCGCGGCCCGGTACTCGTTGTAACGGATGGTGAATTCCGGTCCAGAGCGGGTTTCGAACTTCGTCAGAGTGGTAAGCGGTAGCGACGCGCCTTGGTTGTTGCGTACATAGAACTGCCCGAAGCTATCGCTGTTAGCACGGTACGGCGCTTCGGCCTCGACATATACCTGCCAGGTGCGGCCAAAGTCGTTGAAGTAATTAATGAAGAGTCCACCCATGTAAGCTTGAATGGTCTGGTAGACATCGTTTAACGCGACACCCTGCTTCAGAGCCTTCTCCCGATCCACCTGGATGAACCGTTGCGGCACGTTGGGCAGAAGGGTCGTGCTGATGGAGCCGATTTCCGGCCGCTTCCGGGCAGCCGTGAGGAATCTGTTCAGGTTATCGGCCAGGAACTTCATGTCCTTGCCGGCGCGGTCTTCGAGGACGAACTGAAAACCGCCGGAGGTGCCCACGCCGGGAATGGCAGGCGGTGAAAAGGTGAAGACCGTGCCCACCGGCAGGTGGCTAAGTTCCCGGTTCAGGCGATTCTTGATGGCCTGATACTGCTCATCTCTGGCCTTGCGATCCCCCCACGGCTTGAAAGTGACGAAGAAGAATCCGTTGTAAGTGGTTTCCGCAAAACTGAGCAGGTTGAAGCCGACAACCGTTGTGGTGTACTTCACGCCGGGCGTGTTGGCGAGAACCTTTTCCACTTCCCTGGCTGCGGCGCTTGTGCGCTGTTGCGATGCCGCCACGGGAAGCTGCATGCTGATGAACAGATAGCCCTGGTCTTCATCCGGCAGGAAGCTGGAGGGCACGTGGCGGAAAAAGAAGACTCCCGCAAAACAGCAGGCGGCCAGCAGCAACATCACCAGCGCGCCCTTTCGGATCACTGCCCCTGACCAGCGTACAAACCCTTCCGTAGTGCGCTCCCAATAGCGATTGAAGGCGCCGAAGAATTTGCCGAGAGGTCCGCGGCGCTCGCCACCCGCGGGTATTGGCCGCAGCAGCATTCCGGCAAGTGCCGGGCTCAGCGTCAGTGCATTGAATGCCGAGAGCATCACCGAGATGGCGATCGTCAGTGCGAATTGCTGATAGAGCCTTCCCGTGATTCCGGGGATGAAAGCGGTCGGCACAAACACGGACGCCAGCACCAGGGCAATACCGACAACTGGCCCGGAGAGTTCCTGCATCGCCTTTCGAGCCGCATCTTTGGGCGCCAGGCCCTCCTCGATGTGGCGCTGCACTCCCTCAACAACCACGATGGCGTCGTCCACCACCAGGCCGATTGCCAATACCAGCCCCAACATGGACAGCGTATTGACGGAGAAGCCAAAAACAGGAAAGAGGATAAATGTGCCAACGAGGGAAACGGGCACGGCCAGCATCGGAATAAGGGTGGCGCGCCAGTCCTGCAGGAAGAGATAGACCACCAGAATCACCAGCACCAGCGCAATCACCAGCGTTTCGACGATCTCCTTCAAGCCTTCCGTGACGGGCTGCGTTTGGTCCAGTGAGATCGCGTAATCCACATCCTCGGGGAAGCGCTGCTTCATCTGAGTCATCAACTTGCGGACTCCCTCCACGGCTTCCACGGCGTTTGACCCGGGCAACTGGTAGATGGCGATGATGGCGCTGGGCGCCCCATTCAGGCGGCTCACAATGCTGTAGTCTTGAGAGCCGAGTTCCGCGCGCGCCACATCTTTCACCCGCACAATTCCGCCATTGGGCGACTCGCGCAGGATGATGTCGCCGAACTCCTCGGGCGAGCTCAGGCGTCCCTGAGCCAGTACCGCATAAGTGAATTGCTGGCTGGCCGGTGACGGTTCGCCGCCCAGTTTGCCCGCGGGGTTCACCGTGTTCTGCGCCTGGATGGCGCCGACTATGTCCGGGACCGTGATCCCCAACTTTGCCAGTTGATCGGGCTTGACCCACAGTCTCATGGCATATTGCCCGGCGCCGAAGACCTGCGTCTGGCCGATCCCATAGGAACGGGCGATCGGGTCGTTCAAGTTGATAAAGGCGTAGTTGGAGAGAAAACTCGCGTCGCGGGTGCCGTGGGGCGAGTATATGGCGACCAGCATGAGCGGAGCTGTCACGGACTTCCGGATCGTGACCCCAAAGTTATTCACTTCCTGCGGTAGCTGCGCCGAGGCCAGTTGCTCGCGCGATTGCGTGAGTATAAGGTCCGTGTTGGGATCGGATTTGAGATCGAAATCCGTGAACAAGGTCGTAGTCGAATTGCCCGTGGCATTGACCGAGTACATGTAGCTCAGATTGTCGACGCCGTTGATTTGCTGCTCGATGGGCGTGGCGACCGCCTGCTCCAGAGCGTTGGCGTCGGCTCCGACATAGGTGGCTTGCATTCGGATTTCGGGTGGAACGATGTTGGGAAACTGGGCGACCGGCAGCGTCGCTATGATCACCACCCCGACAATTACCGTAAGCATCGCGATCACCATCGCGACGATGGGCCGCCTGATGAAGAAATTGGACATGGCTTCTGACTCCTTTCTTAGTTGGCCCGGAAGGGCCTTGGCCGAACCTGCATGCCCGGCCGGAGATTTTGCTGGCCCTCGACGACGACACGTTCGCCGCGGCTCAGCCCGTCATGGATTACCCACATGGTGCCGACCCGCTCTCCGGCTTTGACCGGACGGATGGCAACCCGATCGTTCCGGTCGACCACAGCAACTTCGTAGCTGCCTTGCAACTCGGTTACGGCTGGTTGCGGAACCAGCACAGCGCCCACGTCCTGGCCAACGACGGCGCGCACCTTGGCGTATTGCCCCGGCCGCAGGATGTTGCCCGCGTTTGGAAACAGCGCCGTTAGTTGGATGGTGCCTGTGCCGGGGTCCACCTGCCGGTCGGCGAAGGAAAATCGGCCGGCATGCGGATCCACGGTTCCATCCGCCAGGACCAATTGCAACTGCAGATGATGCAGCGCGTCGGCCCGCGCCAGCCTGAGATACTCCTGCTCGCTCACGGTGAAGTTCGCCTTGATAGGATCCAACGTGGATACGGTCGTGACGGCGTTGGCCGCGGGACCCACCAGATTGCCGACCTGGACTGTGGCGACACCCGCAATGCCATCGATCAAAGAGGTCAGCCGCGTGAAACCGAGGTTGACCTGTGCCGTCTCCACCGTCGCTTTCGCCGTCTGGACCGCGGCCTGGGCTGCTTCAATCTGCGCCTTTGCATTCTCTACCTGGGCCTTGGCCGCGCCCACCTGGGCCGTTTGCGATTGATTTGTTTGTACAGCGTTGTCTAACTCCTGCTGTGTAACGGCCTGTTCCTTGGCCAGCGGCGCGTACTTGTCCTCATCTAATTGGGCTTTGCGCTGGTTTGCCTCCGCGCTGGCGAGTTGAGATTCAGCCTGGACGAGCCCAGCCCGGGACTGGGTCAGTTGCGCCTTGGCTTGGGAGAGTTGTCCCGCGGCTTGATCGGCGGCAGCCTGGAAAGGCCGCGGATCAATCTCGAATAGCAACTGTCCTTTCCGGACAAAAGAGCCTTCGCGGTAGTCCTGCCTCAGCAGATAGCCGGTCACCTCGGCCTTGATGGCGGCGTTGACCAAGCCGTCCAATGTCCCGACCCATTCGCGCTCGATCGGCAGATCTTTCGACTCCACCGTGGCTACCAACACCTCCGGTGGCGGCGGAGGAAGCACGGCAGCGTTGCTCTGGGAATATTTCACCCCAATCACGGCTCCCACCGAGACCAGAAAAATCGCTGCGCCCCCGGCGATGCGATGATTGCGTTTCATGATTCAGTTGTCTCCTTCCCGAGAGGTCCGGGCTCCACGATTGGCGCGCGCGTTTCTTTCGCGGTGTGCGCCAGTCGATGCCCTCTATCATTTTGCAGATCTTCTAACAGGTGCTTATTGGCTATTCCGGTCGCAATGAATTCGGTGCCGGCGCTGAGCATGTCGGCGATGAGTCTCTCGCCGGCATCATCGATGAACGTGACGTCGCTCAGGTCTACCACGGCGTGTGCCCGCGGCGTGCGTTCCAGCGTCTGCCGCCAGCACGCGCGAAACTCTTCAACCCAGGGACCAGCCACGCGGCCGCTGAGGCTCCAGCGATGGCCGTCGGCAGTGTCGGAATGACATATCCGAAGCATTTGCATTTCCCTTTCTGCCGTTCGGGAAAGGCACGCCCGCAGCCAAATGCCGTTCTGTTCAGTCTGAAGTGGTTACGTTTCGCGAGGTGCCGTGGGGCAGTCGGAACCTGTCGGCAAGTACCGGCATTTCGGCAGGTGCCGGAAGGCGGAAAGCTTCAGGCGCCGCTTCTCAAAATGCGGATACCCAGCTTGTGCATGCGCGACTGTAGGGTCGATCGCTTCAGCCCGAGGCGTGCGGCGGCGCCTTCCGGACCCGCGACAATCCAGTTGCTTTTTTCGAGTGCGGAGACGATCTGCCGCCGTTCCGCTTCATCCCATGCCTCGACGACCGTGCTCGTCCCGGTTGACGTAACCCCGTTTCCGGCCGCGGCCGGCAGAGATGCGATGGTCTGATTCGGCGGACGCAGGTCTTCGGCGCGCACGGTCAGCACCGGTCCGGACGTAAGAATGACTGCCCGCTCAACGACATTCTGTAACTCCCGTACGTTGCCCGGCCAGGGATAGCGGGTCAAAGCCCTCATGGTGTCAGCCGGAATGGCATCGATAATCTTGCCGAGCTGCCGGCTAAACTGCTGAACAAAATGCCGGACCAGGAGCGGAATGTCCTCAGGGCGCTCGCGCAGGGAGGGGACCCGAACGGGAAATACGTTTAAGCGATAGTAAAGATCCGGGCGAAACTTCTGTTCCCGCACCAATGTTTCCAGATCACGATTGGTAGCGGCGATGAGCCGCGCGTCAGTGCGAAGCGTGCGCGTCGATCCCAGGCGTTCAAATTCACGCTCCTGCAAAACGCGGAGGAGCTTCGGCTGTAATTCGAGCGGAATGTCGCCGACTTCGTCGAGAAACATGGTGCCGCGATTCGCCAGCTCAAACCGGCCGATCCGTTGGGTAATGGCGCCGGTAAACGCCCCTTTCTCGTGTCCAAACAACTCGCTCTCCAGCAGACCCGTCGGTATCGCCGCGCAGTTGAGCTTGACGAAGGAGCCCGACTTGCGTGCGCTTAGATTATGCACCGCGCGCGCGATCAATTCCTTGCCGGAACCCGTCTCTCCGTAAATCAGAACGGTGGAATCCGTTGGCGCTACAGTCTCGATCTGCTCCAGCACCTGGCGCAAGGCTTCGCTCCGTCCCACAATCTCTTCGAATTTGAGTTCATACCGAAGTTCGTCTTCCAGGTACAACTTCTCCAGCGTCAGCTTGTTCTTCTCGTCGGAGACCTCATCGAACGCCCGCGCATTTTCGATTGCAATACCAACCTGATTGGCCACCTGAGTGAGGAATGGAAGATCGTCTTCCGAGAAAGCGTCCTCACGCCGCGTCCCCAACAACAGCACGCCCACGATCCCGCTGCGGCCCTTGATCGGCACGCTGACCAGCGACCGAATCCCCGCTCCCCGCGCGCGCTCGTTTTGAATTTCTTCGCCCGACTGAATGATCGCTTCTCCCGTCCGGAAAGACCTCAACGGCCCCGTCTTATCGTCGGCCGGAGGTTCGTATCCTTCGTCCACCGCTGCCAAAGCGTCGGGATAATCCAAGGCGTAGACGTGCAGCTTACCGTCCTCTGGACTCGGCAGATCAATCCCCACGCCATCGCAATGCATCACGTGCCGAACCTGCGCGGAGATTTCGCGCAGCACATCACGCAAGTTGAGGTTTGAGACTACCCGGTTGGTCAGGTCAAGCAGCAGTTCCAATCGCGCTTGGGCCTTCTGCGAGGCGTGGAAGTTGATCGCATCGTCGGTGGCTAAGGCGATCTGGTCGGCGACCAGGGCGCAGAAGCGTACCTCCTCGGGCGAATAGGCGTTGGGATGAGTACTGCCAAGAAGGAGGCTGCCGAGTCGCCGGTGCGCGGTCGTCAGAGGAAAGGCGCACATGGATCGCAACCCGTTCCTCTGCATCATTCTTGTGAAACTCGGGAACCGAAATTCGCCTTCCAAAGTTCCTAAAAGTACAGTCTCCTGCGTGCGATAAACAAAATGTGGCAGAGACTCACCATCCTCGGCGCCGGTCGGACAATCCTCGCGGTGCCGGCAGGTAGGATCGAGGTGCCAATAGATTTTGTTGGCCGACTCGTCAAACTGCGCGATGGCATCGAAGCGAATCACCAGTTTGAGTTCATGCACGAGGATTTCAAATAAGTCCTCCGGCTCCTTCCGGGCGCGGATGGAATCTGAGATCCGAATGAGCGCTTCGTAGCGTGGCGCCACGGACTGGTCTGTTTCCGCAACCGGGCTCATTTATCCCTCCTCGAATCAATCGGCGCCAGTACCAAGTAGATGCTCATGCCAACGATGGGGATGCAATTTTAGGGCTATCCCACTGTTCTTGTCTGCCTGGAAATGTCATGGGTCGCCCGCAGTTTGATCTTCGGCAGGCGCGCCGGAGACTCCAACACCCTCGCGGCGTCTGCCAATGAGCCCGGCATCGCTCACCTCCCAGCCGCTTCTGTACTTTATTCATCACGATCCGGACGCGTTACGAATGGAAATGTCTGGACGCCTGACCGGTCGGGCGGCGCAAGAAGCTTACGAGGACTGGCGAAGTGCAACGAAGGTCGGTGCAGGGCTGCCCTTCGTCGTGGATATCAGCTACGTTACCAGCGGCGATGAAAGCGGTCGCGCCGTGCTAATGGCTTGGCGGGCGCACGGCGCCCGGATCGCCGCGGCAGGTTGGAAACCGAAGAAGGCTGCAAACGCGAGTACTTATTAAGAGGATAGCGATAGGTTCAGAAAACTTCAGTGGAGGATCGGGGCGGCTTGGTGCCGGATGAGCCATGGATCCGTAATGTGGCCGTTACACGGGGAATATCAGTGCCGAACACGCGGCCGGCGCTACCCGGCATGCGCGCCACGGAGGGATGAAGCGAGCCCAGCTTCGTCGGACGCGGTTGCCACGAAATGAGAAAATCGTGATTCATGCCCATCGCGATCTCCGATTCCGGCACCATACCGCGCGATCTAGGGCCGAACTTGAAGCCGCGGTGGTTGCAGGAGGATTGACGGACGGGGCGGATGACCGGAGTCCGCGGGATCGCATTGTCTTAAACGCCATCGCCGGCAGGCGGATGGGATGCGGGCGGCGCGGAGGGCGCAAGCATTCAGGAGCGTTGGCTTGGCAGACGTCACCGGGACGCCGGCGCGCAGCCGTGTGCCTGCGCGCCCGTCGCGCCGTTGATTCGCTTCCCGATGCGCGAGGTCCGCGGGCCAGCGTTGCCATAACGCGCTTCCGGCAGTTCGATCGTTCCCGGCGCCCGCCGCGCCGTGGTCAGGCGGCGCGACCGCCGGCACGCGGATGGGGATGCACGCGGCGGAAGGCTGCGGCCATGATTTGTGTAGACATATAAACCGGCCCGATCCCCTGGGACGGTGCGCGTTTCGGGCTCGCTATTGTGGCACGCCTATGAACCCGTGATCGTTCCCGGCCGAATCCGTATATGCCCCGGTGATCACTCCCGAGTTGCTGATTCCGTCAACATCGGTATAGCTGGCGCCCGGCATTACGATGGTTGTGAAGACTCCTTGGCGCAGTACGAACCCCTGCGCGCCGGGCAGGCTATCGCCAGCGCACGCGCCCGGCGGGCAATATAAGCCGGCCATGTCGCCCGAGTCGTTGATCGCGTCTACTTCCGTAAAAATGGCCCCGGGCACCTGAATGGTGGTGTATGTTCCGCCGCGAAAGAGAAAGCCGTACAAGACATTCTGATCTGTCTGGTAGGCGCCAACGACATCGCCCTTGTTGTTAATTGCGAAAGGGCACGTATAGGTTTGGCCTGGAAACTGAAGATTGGTGTAGGTCCCTCCGACCAGTTCAAATCCATACGTGGGAATCACGTCGACGGCGCTCAGCGCCCAACACCCTACGATGTCGCCCGCGTTGTTGATGCCGTAGGCTTCGGTCTCTACGGCCCCCGCGAAGGGAACAACGAGAGTAGCGTAACTTCCGTCAATCAACTCGAATGCGTGGCTGTCCCCCGAACTATCGTTGTACACGCCGATGATCTGCCCAGAGTCGTTGATGCCGTACGGGTACGTTCCTGTTATGCCGGGATAATCGACGGTACTAAACGTTTCACGAATAGTGCCATCTTTACTCGCCACACTGACGAGAAAGCCGCTGCTAGTGCTTCCTACCACGCTCTGATCCGCGGCCTTGGCACTGAGGTTGACTCCCCAGAGATCCGAACTGGCTGCGCCGGGGAAGTTGATCCATGTGTAGGCGTACGTGGTGGCGGCCACCGGAAGAGCGCCGGGGGCCGGAACTGCTGTCGCTGCCAGCCGTAGGTGCGAATGTCGCAGCCGCCCCGCCCCCATCGGTGGGCCCTGCGCCAGGCAGGGCGATGCGCTCAGCATCGCCCCCAGGACGGCTATCGATAATGCGAGATGCGCCGAGGGTCTGTTTGTCATAAGATGCTCCCTTTTTGAATTTGGCTTGCCCGTGCTAGGTATCGGTGGCTGGAAGGCGCCGTCGCCATTGCCCAGCAGAATGGAGACGGTGCCCGCGATTGGCATCCGGTCCAAGGCTCCGTTTCGTCTC
The DNA here is from genome assembly GCA_963707465.1 of Bryobacterales bacterium. Taxonomy (GTDB): domain Bacteria; phylum Acidobacteriota; class Terriglobia; order Bryobacterales; family Bryobacteraceae; genus Bog-159. Next base: position 720,687 of record CAVPQK010000024.1, on the reverse strand, counting down.
ATCTGCCGTGAGCGTTTGGGCACGGCGTGAACCAGCCCTCTGAATCCCCGCACATTGAGGAATGCGGAAAGCGCGAGCGAAACGCCTCATCGGCCACAAACAAATATTCCGCGCCCCTAACAGCTCAGTTCATTCGGCGGGGTGGTTTGCAGTCGTTCGCGGGTTACCGCGTGGCCGCTTAGACGTTGGGAAAAGGGAAGCAACTCGCCGTCGGTATTTCTCATGGAAACCACCCGCCGCTCAGGGCGTTGTCGTCGAATAGAAGAGCACCCACTGGCCGCCCCAAATGTGATCGTTGCCCAGCGCTGGAGGCGCACTTCAGAGGTCGCGACGCCGCCGTGCCGCCCGTGTGCCTGCGCGCCCGGCGCGCCGTTGCGCGAGGGTGATGGCTTCCCGATGCCCGAAGTCCGCGGGGTCGCGTTGCCATAACGCGCATCGCGCCGCTACTGCCCGTGAGCAGATCGCCGACATGATCGTCCACGAGCAGCCTAGGCATTATGGCCCTATGAGCCACCGGACCATCAAAATTCCCGTTAAGAATATCAAGGGGAGGAAGGGTCGCAAGAACTCGTGGACTCCGCCGAGATGCGGCCGTACCTCGATCTTGCGAAGGCAATCATCCAAAAAGACCAGGCCGGTGTGGTGAAAGCGGGCGGTGATCTGAAGAACTTGAAAGTTGAAGACCGCTGCCTGTGGCGCGTCGCCTCGGCGCTCAAGTGGGCCTTCGCCGATTTCGACTCCTCCAGCGCCCGCGCTGACATAGCGACGATTGAAACGGAGGATGATCGGAAGAGGCTCAATGAACTTTTCGCCCTCCGCCCCACCCAAGTCTGCCTGCTGATGGAGGCAATTCTGGGATAGGAACGGATGCGGGCCGTCATGACGGGCGCGGTCGAGGATGCCATGCAATCGTTAAACCCCGATCCTGATACATTCGGCTCTAGAGACCGTTAGACATAACCATTATTGGCGGCGCGAAGTGAAAACCACGGAAGCTCGCCGCGGGACGCGATGACCATGCCCGAGCGAGGGAACTGTTTAGCGGAACGCCCGCGCGAGACGTCGCTGACGCCGGGGCACCGTTTCCCCTTCCTGATGTACCCCCGCCCATCCGACTGCTGGACGCGCCCGTCGCGCGGGTTGCGCGGGGTGATCGCTTCCCGGTGCCCGAAGTCCGCGGCGGAAGGGGATGCGCGCGGGCGTAGGGGGATGGGCGGAGGGCGCTGCGGCAATCGGCGGAGGCTCACTGTTGCTCCGTATTCAATCGCGGAATATCGTAAACTGCTTGTCGACGACAGCCCTGGCACTTGGCTCTTTTCCGTCAGAGAATCCGAAACGGCCAGTGCGCTATTCGAACGTTTTCAGGCGCACGATGAGGCCGGGCTTGAAGAGGATAGGACTGGGACACATCAATTTGCAAGCAATGAGGCGCACGTTTGCAAGCCAGGGCAAAGCGTCCGGGGTGGACGCCAAGACGCGCTCGGATATTATGGGCCATAGCGTTGACGTCCATGAGAACGAATACGATCAGACCCCCTTTGATGTGAGAGAGGAGGCGGGTGCGGACAGTGGAGAAGCGGCTTCTCCACTAGCGGTGAATTCCGGGAAGTGTTCGATGCTTCAGACTTTCCGCGACCGAGGCAGAGAGATTTGGATTTGCCGGGGAGGTGTAGCAGGCACCTCCCCAGCGGCTCCTTCGTTCAGCCACGTGCGAAATCGTCGTAATGTCGTATGCGGGAACAGGTAAGTCCTTTGTTTCTGGAGCGGGAGACGGGACTCGAACCCGCGACGTCCAGCTTGGGAAGCTGGCATTCTACCACTGAATTACTCCCGCGCACGGGGGGACCAGCCACAATATAGCACATCGATTTGCGTTGCGCAGCGGTGGGCTATCCCACTTCCAGCACAGCCCAGCCGGGCAGCGACGCGGGCTTGTTGTTCAAGAACACGATGCGGCGGGTCTTGGGGAATGGCAGATTCGAACCGATCGCTTTGCCGTAGAGCGATACCTGTTGCAGGATCTGGCGGTAAGTCGGGTCGCCCGAGTCCAGCCAGGCGCTCTTACTGAGCAGTCCGCCGCCCCATCCGAGCGACAGGAGGCAGTGACCCGCTTGGCGCGCATCGGCCAACCGCGTCTCCAGTTCATCGATTTGGCGGGCGAGCAGGTCGAGCCCCGTCCAAGTAGCGTACTGCCTGTGCGCGGCCAGCAGGCGCGCGGCGTAGTCGTTGGCCGCTTCGAAGATGCGGCTGCGATCGAAGGATTCCTGCCAGCGGATCACGCGGCGGATTTCCGGCTGTGTAAAGAACGTCTTCTCCGACCAATCACCCTCGAAAGCGAAACCGGGCGGCGCCATTTCGGCGAAAACCGGAGTGCTGTCGTCCGGCCGCGAACCGTCGACTGTGCCGCGCATCTGCTTCCAGCCGAGCGCGTAAGAGCCGCCACGGGCCTGCAGGGTGGAGACCCGCAGCAGAAACACTTTGAAGCCTGCATGTGTCACCGGCGTAGAATCTGCCACGTTCACCAGGCGCATGCGGCTCACCCCCGCATTGCCCAGAGCCTGTTCTTCCGGCCCTTCCGCCAAGCGCCGGGGCACGCGCTCCCCCTGCGTCCGCGCCGCTACGTCGTTCAACATTCCGCTCTTCCAGTGGGCGGAGACCATCCCGGTGCGCAAGGCTCCCTTGATCGCCGTTCCCGGCAGATACGGGCCCGAAGCGCCCGCGGAGAACGTCGGGATGTGCAGGCTCTCGCCGCTAGCCCTATTCCAGTAGGCGGAATAGGCCGGCGATTCGAAGGGAATGCGGCGGCCCGCGAAGTTCTGTGCGAACCCGCCCCAGGAGGCGAAATCCAGCTTGTCGGCGCGCTTCAGTTGCGCCAGGTATCCATCGAGGCGCGGGCCTTTCGCCAGCAGGCGGAAGATGCGCCACTGATCGAGCACATTCACCTGGTCCTTCCAGACCATATAATCGATGGGCGACAGCTTGCGGCCGTCGCCAACCAGCAGCGGCGTCAGGCAGGTCAGGCGATATCTCATACCGCTCCCTCACGCTCGCGGCTCGGAAGTGGTATGGACAGGGCGAAGCCGGCGCGAAACACCGGGTGCGCGAAGCCGTCGGGCGCGACGTCCGGCGCCGACCCGCGGATGTGGTCTCCCGCCACCAGCACGGAGCCTTCGGTCACCATCTGCAATTGCTTCTTGCGCTCGCCGAATCCGGCGGGGCTGTCGATGCGGCCGCCGCGCGCAATCACCGTATAATTGCCGCGCTTCCAATCGACGGCGTCGTCCGGGCCGGGGGTGAACAGGGAAAGGAGCCAGTGTTGAGTGATCGCGGCATGCGGCTCCGGCACATCTTGAGCGGGCGAGGGGGCGAGCGGGAGATCGGGCGAGTCCGTCGGGGTAGCATCGGGCGATTCGCCCAGCACCAAGTCCGGCAGCGTGCCTTCGATGAACTCCGGCTGCGCGCTTCGTCCCCATCCGCGCGAACGTTCGCCACCAAATCCGGAATCCGCTAGCAGCCGCAGCGCGCCACGCACGGGTTCGGACCAGCGGGCGTGCGCTGCGCCATCTGAGAACGACACGATCGCCCACAACCCGGCATCGCGGCGGAATTCGATGCAGCCCGTGGAATGGCGCTCGGCATTGCCCGTGAGCCGATCCACCGCCGCGCTCCACCGCACATTGGCGCGGAAAGGTCCCGGTTGGCCGGCCGGCAAGAGGCACTCGCTCGCCCCGTCCACGGTCCACTGGCCTTCGTGCAGCGGTTGCCCGTCGAGCAAAGCCGCCACCAGCGGCAACGGAATGAAGCGCGCGCTTTTCCATCGGGTCCGGGCGGCGCTCACGCTGGCCAGCGGGGGCCAGATGCTGCGCGGCGGCACGATAAAAGCCGTCTCGCCCAGAAAAGGGAAACAGGAACTGAAGCGCACGTCCGGCCCTTCGGGTTGACGCGCGGTGGCGTCCAGCCACGCTTCGCGCATGCCCAGCGTGGACATGGCGGCAGTAGCCGCGGCGTAGAGCGAATCGCTGTGATAAATCGGATCGACGCGGTTGCGCGCGCCCGAATCCGGTCCGGAACGCCATGGGCCGGCGGGACGGAGCTTGACGATCAAGCCTGGATTCAATCCGGAATGCATCACTCCTCGCGCAGGAACGCGAAGGCGGCCTGCTGGAAGCCGGTCTGCAGCGCGGCCAGATCGGCTCCGGCGCCCAGATCCTTTTGCTCCGCGCCGGAAGCGTAGTAGTTCTTGCCGCGCCAGGTGAGCTTCAGGTTTGCCAGCCGCACGCGGCCACTCCCGCGCGCGCCGCCGCCGCCCAGGCTGTCGTCTTCCAGCATGCGCAAACCTTCCAGCACGCGCAGGAACAGCGGCGCATCTTCCTCGCAAAGCACATCCATGACCAGACGAACACGGAAGCGCGCACCGGCGGGAACCCGCTCCAGCGTGCGCGGATTCGCCTGCGAGGTGATGCGGTCGATGGCGTTCTCGCTCTTCACCTCGGTCAGCTCGTCGTCCAGGTTCTCGCGCATCTGCGCCGTAATGCTGTCCGGATCGAGCGGTGCGTCGTAGACCGCGAGGCGCGCCGGAGTGGCTTGCGAACTTTCCAGCGATTCGCCTGCGGCGCGGTCCATGCGGCCCGGGTTGCGCCCGAAGATCAGGCAGATCTCATCGTCGGGGCGGTCGCTCTGATGGATGCGAACCTCTTGGCCCTTGCGCTTGGAGAGATAGACCAGCTCGGCGGGCACTGCCAGACCGGAAGACTGCTCCAGTAGGGAGCGCACCTTGCCGCGTAGCGAGCTACCCGGCACGTAGGGGCGGCCAAAGGCGTCTTTGACCACCGGATTGTCCGATCCGCCGATTTCCAGCGACCCCTTGCCGGCGCCGACGTGGAGCCCGGTTTCGCAGTGCAGTTCGCCTTCCAGAATCAGCTTGCCTAAGAATTTCAGTTCGGTTTGCGTGGTGTGCGCACTCATGTCGATTTACTCGTTGTAGGCCACGATGGCCTCGAAAAGGTCCCGGAAACGTTCGTAACCGCGCATGTCATTCTTGCGCGTGACTTGCAACAGCAGCTTCTCCAACTGGTCGAGGCTGCGCAAGCCATGGCGGGCGATGGTGTAAGCCAGGCGCGCGCGGAGCATTACGAATTCGTGCTGGCGCTCGTTATCCGGCGCCCGCACGGCGCGCCGCACGGCGCTGTACAGGCGCCGCAACTGGCTTTTGGTGCCAGAGTCCATGTCGCGCATGCGGCTGACGATGCCGTGCGCCTGGTTGTCCAGATAGAGGCTGTCCGCCATGAGTTTTTCCAACTCGATTTCGGGCGGCCCCTCCGGACGTCCACGGTCGCCGTAGCGGTCCCCGCGGTCACCGCGCCGGTCGTCCCGCCGATCTCCGCGATCCGGTCCGCGCCCACCTTCGCCTGGTCCGCGGGGCGGACGGTTTTCCCTTTTCTGCTCTGGTTCTGGCATGCTCTAAACCTCTGTCGTCAATCTGGCCCATTCCAGGGCTACTAGTCCGGCTGGCCGCAGCTTCACTTCGGCCGATTTGCGTCCCACGATTTCATTGGTCAAATGCGTTCGCAGCTTCTGGAATTCGCGCTCGCGGGTGCCACTCAAAATACGGGTGAGCCGGCGTTGAAAGCGCCAGGTGCGGGTAGGCCCCTCGCCCTCCGCGCCATCCCCGTATGCCTGCTTCTGGTAGAAGCTGCGCAGCCCCATGAGGAGCTGACGCGACATCCGGGCATCGCCCGCCAACTTTACCACGGTGTCTTTCAGATCCGCGGCGTCCGCTAGTTGCTTCCATTCCAGAATGCGGCCCAGCGCATAAATGCAGTCCTTATCCGCGGTCTTGGCCAACTCCAGGTTGCGGCCGGCATCCTGGTACACGGTGTTGATGGGATAGTGCATTTCCGGCGCCAGCGCCACAGCCATTGAAATAGTCTTACCCTCGGGCCCCGGAAAATCCTTCAGGTTCTCCTCGGCGAAACGGTGGAAGAGGCGCTGCACCTCGCGCGCAAGCAGAAGCAAGGCGTCCCAGCTTCCGTACACGGCGAAATCGTCGCCGCCGGAATAAAGGATAGTAACCTTGCGCCAGAACTCCGGCATGGAGCAAAGCACTTCCAACTCGCCGGCGAAGAACTGTTTGTAGAGCACGGAAAGCTGGACGTGCTCTTCGATGGTGGTGAGCCGCCGCAGGCGGACGCCGAAGCTGTCTACATCGCCGCGGAGCACTCCCCAAAGCGACCGGCCCTGGGCGCGCCGCGCCAGCGTGGCCACGGTAGCCGCCGAGCGGCCATCCTCACTGGGCGCAGCGTGCCGTGCGAGCGTAATGCCCTCGAGCGACAGATTGGCGGTGACGCTCCAGGTGAGTTTGCCGCCGCCCGGATGCACCATGGCGGGCGTCTCCGGAGACCAGCCGACGGCGGTGGCTTCACGCACGTTCAGCCCCAGCTCCTTGGAGAAATAGGCGTCCACATCGGGCGGCACAGCCGACGCAAACGGTACGAACGCCTGCGCACCGGCGGACGCCAGGGGAGTGGCCCGCTTGCGTTGCAATTCCTCATTGAGCCGTTTGCGGACCACGGTCCAGTCACCGAGGTTCTCGGTGACGCTCCATAACAAGGTCAGGTAGCCGCCGCTCAGCTCGCTAAGCTGCCGGCCGGCGCCGGCCAGGAATTCCTCCGCGGGTCCGCGCGACTCGCCGGGCAGGACCAGCAGGAACTGTCCGCCGCCGCTCGAGCCAAGCAGAATGCGAGCCAGTCCGAATTCGGCGAGCAGGGCCCGCGGCAGAACCTCGCACAGCAAGGTGATCCATTGCGAACGCCCCGCGAGAAGTTCCTCGCCATTCGACCGGGAGGGCACCGCTCCCCCGGGCGGGGACAGGAGGAACTCCTCTATGCCCAGGATTTTCCCTTGCAGAAGGATCTGTTCGGACATCTAGAAGACAGGCCTTAAGAATTCCCCACTGTAGCACAGCGCGCCGATAGGCGCGGAAACAGTAACAGCCCCAACTCCGCAATGCTTACTGAGCCAACCCTACATCGCGCGGGCTTTGCGCACGGCGCGGCCAACTTCCGAGCGGGCCGGCTTCTTCATCGATTGCGACAGCCGGCGGACCTGGTCGCTGACGCACACCAGGAACATGGGCTGGCGGGCATTCTTCAGCAGGTCAATGATCCGGTCGGGCGCCTCTTCCAAATAAATGGACTTGCCGTCGGTCAGCAGATGGGTTTCCGACTCGCTCTGCAGAGCGTCGCTAAGCCGCTTGCCCATGTCCTTCTGCAGGAAGCGCAACACCCGCCGGATTTTCTGGAGCGAAAACCCTTTCCGCCGCAGTTCGGCAATGACGGAGACTTCCAGGACTTCCTGCGCCAGGTAGACGCGCTTATGACCGTCCTGGCGCGGCGAAACGACGCTACGCTCGTCCCACCATTGCAACTGGCGCAGGCTGACGCCACAGATACGGGCCACATCGGTGCTCGTGTACTGGTCGCTGCCGGGCAGATCAGCAGGCCGCGGTTTTCTTGTTTTGAACATTTCGCCCCGCTTTCGGTTTTGAAAAAAAGCCGTCATTCTGGATTGTACTTTAGTCGCGGGCGGTGTCAACAGGAAATTCAGGATCTTTTTACGGTTGACCGCGGGCACCTGCGCCAGAGGCCCGTCCTACCTGTGCTAACATAGGTCTTCCAACCTGAGGTTTTCGTGGCCAGAATCACCCGTAAGGAATTGAAGACCGACAAGTTTGCGCTCGAAGTCGGGCACACCGTCGATTTTTTTGAAGAACACCGGACCGAGATTGTCCGCTACGGCGCCGCGGCGCTTGCGGTAGCCGCCATCGTGGTACTCATCTTTGTCTACCGGAATCATCAGCACGCCGCCCGCCAGGAAGCACTGGGGAAAGCCATCGCCATACAGGAAGCGCCCATCGCAGCCCCCTCGCCGGCGACGCCGCTGACTTTCGCAAGCCAGGACGCCAAGGACAAAGCGGCGATCAAGGCATTTAGCGAAGTGGCCGCCAAGTATTCCGGCACGGACGAAGGCTACATCGCGGAGTATTATTTGGGTTGCATCGCCGCGGATGAGGCTACGGATCCGGCCAAGCTATCCGAGGCCGACAAGCGCTTTAGCTCGGTCGCCAATTCCGCCGGACCGAAGTACGCCTCGCTCGCCAAGCTTTCACTCGGCCAGCTTTACTTCGCCGAGGGCAAGGCCGGCGCCGGTGAACAGATGCTGCGATCACTGATGGACCACCCTACGATTTTCGTCTCGAAGGACCAGGCGACCGTCGTGCTGGCAAGGATGCTGGCGCTCAGCAAGCCGGCTGAAGCGCGGAAGCTGCTCGAACCTTTGCGCGCCAAACCCGGCGCGGTGGGCCAGACCGCCATCCAGGCTTATGCCGATCTGCCGCCCCAGTAGCCGGGTACGCCATGCTCCGCCACCTCCGGTTTCCGGTGGAAGCCAGCCGAGGGCGGCGCTATCCGGAGTCCGCGCATCCTTACCGTAACTCCTTTCAGCGCGACCGCGACCGCATCGTGCATGCGCGCGCCTTCCGCCGGTTGGAAGCCAAGACGCAGGTATTCACGCCCGGCCTCTGCGATCATTTCCGAAACCGTCTGACGCATACCATCGAAGTGGCGCAGATCGCGCGCACCGTAGCTGCCGCCCTGGCGCTCGACGAAGATCTGACGGAAGCCCTGGCGCTGGCTCACGACATCGGCCATCCGCCCTTTTCGCACGCCGGCGAGGAAGCTTTGGACAAATGCATGCGGCGCTTCGGCGCGCGCTTCGATCACAACCTGCATGCGGTGCGCATCGTGGAGAGTTTCGAGCATTGCTACGCCCGGTTCCCGGGTTTGAACCTCTCATTTGAAGTGCGCGAGGGCATCGCGAAACATTCCCGCGATTTCGGCCCCGGCGAGGATCCCGATCTGGATGAGTATCTGCCTGGCTTACGGCCGCCGCTCGAGGCGCAGCTCATCGATTTAGCCGATGAGATCGCCTACAACACGGCCGATCTGGACGATGCCATCTCGGCCGGCCTGTTGCGCTCCGAGGAAGTAGCCGCGGAGTCGCCGTATTATCGCGAGCTATTCGAGGCATCCGAGACGCAGTTCCCGGGAGCGCCGGAAAGCGCGCGCTTCCACGAGACGTTGCGCGGATTGATCGATTCCCTGGTATCGGGCCTCATCGAGGGCACCGTGCACCGCGCCTCCGCGGCCGGAGCGGGGAGCGTGGAGGATATGCGCCGGCATCCCGAGCGGCTGGCCGGCTTCACGCCTGAAACAGAAACGGCCAATCGCGATTTGAAACGATTTCTGCACCGGCGGGTTTATTCGGCGCCCTCGTTACGCGACGAGCGCGACCGCGCGGCCGCGACCATCGCCGATCTCTTCGAATTCTTCGTGGAACACCCCGAGCGCATGCCGGGGTCTCACCGCGAATCGATCCCGGCCGAACCCGCCTATCGGGTGGTCTGCGATTATATCGCCGGCATGACCGACGGCTTCTTCAGGCGCACGTACCAGCAAATGCTGGGCGGCTGAGCGGACCAGGAGGTCTGTCCTACTGGACCGCCAGAGTCACTCCGGACTGCGCGCTCACGCCTCCCACGGTTACGGCGAGCGGCACGCTCGCGCCGGGTGTCACCGCCTCCGGCACCTGCACGGTGACCTGCGTCAGCCCCGAGATGAGATACGGCGCGGCCCCCGCGTAAACCACGTTCGGGCAAGGCACGCCTCCCATGGTGACGGTCGCGCTGTTGGCCGGCAGCATGGGATAGGGCGCAGTTACCAGCAAGCCATCCACGCTAGCGGGCGTGGTGGCGCCCGCGCCGGTCAGGTAGATATCCACGTAGCCGCCGCGCACGACTGGATTCGCGGCCGTGTTCAAACTATAGTCGATGTTATTCAGAATCGCGCCGGGACCGTTTCCCGCAGCGTTGGCCGTGAACAGACCAGGGGCCGCGGCGGCCACTTGCAGGGTCACAGGCGCCGACAGAGCGCCCAGGTATTCCACCTGCAGCGCGGTGGTGGATTGGCCGGCTATCTCGTACGGCACCACCGCACTGACTTGCCCGGCGGCGGCATAGATAATCGGCGCGGGAATGCCGTCAAACCACACGTGCGCTCCGGCCAGCGCATTGGACACCAGAAGCGGATTGGTAAATTCGAGTCCCGCCAGAGTCGACGGCCCGATGGCAGTTCCAAACAGCGTCACAATCTCGCCGGGAGCCACGGCGCCCGCAGTGTAGCTTGCGGCATTGGCTACGCCGGCCGCGGGCAGAACGGGCTGGGCGTTGGACAGGCGCAGGAGGGCCATGCCATACCCCGGCAGCGTGACCTGCATCTGCGCGGCGGGAGTAACCGATTGGGGCACGGGCCCGCCAGGCAGCGGAGTATTGGCATCCAGTGTCACCAGCGTGGCCGAGGTGAAGGCGCCCAACGCCGAAAGGTCCAGCGCGAAAGTGCGCGGCGAGCCGACGCCATTATTGTCGTAGTTGGCCGTACTATTGCCGTTGGCCGCCGTGGCCGTGACAAGCGCCAGCGCATAGTTGGACATCAGGATCACCACTGACCCATCCGGGTTGCGCGCCGCTATCGTCTGCGTGTCGAATTGAAATGGGCTGCCCAGCCACCCGTTCGCCAGGTCCGGCGTACAACAGCCGGTGGTGGTGGTTTGCAGAATATCCTGACCGGGCGGAGAGGGCAGCCAGTGCGAAAGGTAGTAATCCACCCAGTAGCTGAGTTGCGTAGCATCCGAACCGCTCGTCTCGCCGAATTGCTGGTCGCTACCGAAGGCCCAATGGTAGAGTGCCTGGGCGCCCGCTTCGCCCAGTTGCTCGAATATCAAGGAGCGCCAGGCGGCAAAGAACGGACTGCTGCCGCGCATATCCAGCACGAACTTCTGAGGCGCGTTGCAGGCACTGATCCCATTGCCCTTGTCATAGTCGGCGTTGACATTGTTCTCGGTGATCCAAATGGGCACCTTGGCCAGCGCGGGGTTGAGGGCCAATTCGGCATACATCGTCTGGACCTCGGTGGCAAAGGTCGGAATCGTGGAAAAAACGGCCTGGTCGTAGGTGGTCTGATCGCAGGTGGAGTAAAAATGCTTGGCCACCACGTCCACCGGGGCGTTGGCGTTCACGCCGGCCACGAAGGCAGGTAGGTAATCTTCGGCATATCCCGCAAGTTCCACAGCCACGAACTTGATGTTCGGGTCCGCCTGCGCCATCGCCGGTACCACCGCATTGTAAAGAGTCACGTATTCCGCGGCGGTCACTCCGTTGCCGTCCGGCTCGTTGAAAATACCCCACCAGGTAACCGGGTATGGCGTGGGGCTCTGATAGTGAGTACCCGCGTCGGTGAATCCACCGGTGTTGTAATAGCGCACGATATTCGCGCTCATCTGGGCGAAATCCGGGATGCTCGCCGGAAGAATCTGGCCCAGGGCGTCGCTCAGGAAAGCCGGCGCCGTGCCGATCTGAACCTCGGGGCTGTGGTCGCCGGTGGCCTGGATGGGGGAGAGCATAGTGTCGAGTTCCGTGAAATCCCAGGTGTCGGGGGCCGTCAGCGGAACGCCATCGGAGACTACCTGCACGCGCGTGTGCCACGGGTCGAGGGCTGTCAACTGCGCGGGGGCATTCGGCGCTCCGCTGAAAAACGTGTAGTCCCAACCGGCCAGTTGAAACGATGTGGACATGGGAAGTTGCAGATGGCCGCCGTTGACGCCAACCGACGTGTCAGTTTGATTGCCGACCTGTACATTGACCGTAGTCGATTGCGCCGCAGCGGCGACTGTCAATAGAACGATGGCGCACGGGCGGATTACGGACATGGAAAACCGCATAGTGGTTGCCTCCTTTGAAGAATGTAGCAGGCTGCGCGCCGGGCTGCGCCTCGATGCGGCTAGCCCATCCAGCTCAGGTTTTGCGCGGTACCGTCGAATTGCGAAGTGGTTTTAAACGGCTCCAGCTTTCCGGTAAGAGCCGCGTCCCTGGTCTTCGACAGCAGCGCCGACAATTGCGTTTCCGTCAGCGGCTGGAAGGTGCGCGCGGCCTCCAGGGCTTGCTCGAGCCGCTCCATGTTATCGCACCCGGTAATGACCACTGAAGTGGGCAGATTCAGGGCGTAGTGCAGGCACTCGATGCCCGTTGCCAGGCCATGCTGGGGCAAATTGCCGAAGGCCATGGGCTTCATGCCCAACACGCCGACGCCCTGCGCCACCAGCTTCGGCACGACCAGCCTGGCGAAGCTGCGGAAATGCGCGTCCAGCAGGTTCAGGGGCATCTGGGCAGCGTCGAAATGAAAGCCGTTCTGCTCGGCGACTTCCAGCATGCGCAGATGCACGGCGGGGTCTTTGTGGCCGGTAAAGCCGATATAGCGGATCTTGCCGGCCTTCTTGGCCTCCAGGAGAGCTTCCAGCGGACCGTCATGCGCGAAAAACCGGTCAGGATCTTCCATGCGGATGTTCTCGTGGTATTGCATCAGGTCCACGCGATCGGTCTGGAGCCGCTGGAGCGATTCGTCGATCTGGTGGGCGGTGGACTGCCTGGTGCGCCCGTCGAACTTGGTCATGAGGAAGACTTTCTGGCGGTAGCCGTCGCGCAATGCCTTGCCCATCCAGATTTCGCTCTTGCCGTCGTGATAGTCCCAGCAGTTGTCCAGGAAGTTAATGCCCCGATCCACGGCTGTGCGGACCAGCTTGATGCCATCCCGCTCATCCTGTGGGACGGCCATATGGTAGCCGCCGAGTCCGATGGCGGAGACACGCTCGCCGGTACGTCCCAACGTGCGGTAGAGCATACCGCCGGAGTGCGTTTGCGCGGCGGCGGGGAGGGCGGAAGCCAGAGATGCGCCTAGGATGGCGCCCAGCACCTCGCGGCGTTCGGGATTGGAATCGTGCATGAGGGAAATCTTAGCACTTCACCAACCTCCGATGACGGTCCTAAGTGGTTGGAGTAGACGCTGCCGCGGCCGTTGGGGCGGCTGCCTCCGGCGCCTTTGTGGCCGCGGGTGCTTTCCGCGCAACCGTCTTCGCGGCTTTCTTGGCGGCGGGCTTGGCGGGCTGCTGAGCTTTATGGAATGCCGCCCAACGCTTCTTGGTGGCGGCAATAATACGCGCGCGGCCCTCGGCGCTCATCACACGCTTCGGCGGCTTGGGTGCGGCTGGCTTCGATTTCGCGGCATTGAAGGCGGCCCAACGCTTCTTTTGAGCCAAGCCGATCCGCCGGCGAGCGGAAGCGCTCATGGTCCGCTTTTTTGCGCCGGATTCCGGCGCGGCCGGGGCAGCCTTCGCGGAGACCGGCTGGCCTCCCAACTGGCTGCGTAGCTCGGCGATGCGCAGCTCGAGAGCCGCCAGTGTATGCTGCAACCCAATCAGTGCGGCTTCGAGGAATTCCGGATCTTGCTTATGAGTTCGAGGCATTGCCTGATTATACTCCCAAGCACAGCGTTGTCCAGCGCGGTTTTGGAGAGAGTCCTATTGTTACAATCAGGCGATGTCTCTAGTGGTAGTAGGTTCGGTGGCGTATGACGGCGTGGAAACGCCACATGGCAAGGTGGACCGCATGCTTGGCGGGGCCGCCACTTATATAGGATTGGCGGCCAGTTACTTTACCCCGGTCAAGATTGTGGCGGTGGTGGGGGACGACTTCGCACGCGAGGACGTGGCGTTGTTGGCAGGCAAGGGCATCGATCTGGAAGGTCTGGAACGCGTGCCCGGCAAGACCTTTTTCTGGGAAGGCAAATATTCCGCCGACATGAACGACCGCGAAACCCTGCGCACGGACCTAAACGTGTTCGCCGATTTCCAGCCCAAGCTGCCGGAAGCTTACCGCACCGCGCCCTATCTGTTGCTGGGCAATATTCAGCCGGCCCTGCAACACGGCGTGCGCTCGCAGATGCCCGGACTGCACCTGGCGGGCGGCGATACCATGAATTACTGGATTCGCGACTACCGCGCGGAACTGCTGGAGACGCTGCGCGATTGGGATTTCCTGCTGATCAACGACAGCGAGGCGCGCATGCTCTCAGGCGAGCACAACCTGCGCCGCGCCGCGGCCCGGATTCTGGACATGGGGCCGCGCACGCTGGTGGTGAAGCGCGGTGAGTACGGCGCGATCCTGTTTACCGATGGCTGCCACTTTATGGCGCCGGGCTACCTGCTGGAAGATGTCTTCGATCCCACCGGCGCGGGCGATTGTTTCGCGGGCGGCTTCATCGGGTATCTCGCTGAGCGCGGCGTGAATCCGCGCGGCGGCCCGGTGGCCATGGAGGACTGGCGGCGCGCCGTGATCTACGGCTCCGTGATGGGCAGCTTCTGCTGCGAGCAATTCGGCGTGGACCGGTTTCGCACTTTGACGCGGGAAGAGGTCGAGAAAAGGTATCGCGAATTCAAAGCATGCACGGATTTTTGAGACCGCCTCGGCGGCCGCGCTACTGAGCCTGTGGAGCGCCGCATGGGTCTGGTTCTTCTACCGAGGCGGATACCTGGCGTATTACGGCGATGCGGAAGCGCACCTGAACATCGCGCGGCGCATTCTGGATTCGCGCACGCCGGGTTACGACCAGATCGGCTCGGTCTGGCTGCCGCTGCCGCATGTGCTGACCATGCTGCTGGCGCGCAACGACGCGCTGTGGCGCACGGCGCTAGCGGGCTCGATCGTTTCCGGAATCGCCTTCGTCGCGGCGGGCACGTTTCTGTTTCGCGCGGCGCGGCGGATATTTGACGGCCGGGCGGCGGCGCTGGCGGTCACGCTGGTGTTCGCCACCAATCCCAACCTGCTGTACCTGCAGTCCACCACCATGAACGAACCTATGTTCATGGCCGCGCTGCTGGCTGTCCTATACTTCACGGTGCGGTTCCGCGATACGCAGTCGTGGATGGCTGTGTGCGGAGCTGGCATTGCCGCGCTGTGCGGCACCCTGACACGCTATGACGGCTGGTTCCTGATTCCGTTTGTCACGTTGTTCGTGCTGGTGGCGGCGAAGCGGCAGCGATTGCCGAAGGCGGCGCTGTTCGCGGCGATTGCGTGCCTGGGGCCGCTCTACTGGCTTGGGCACAACTGGTGGTGCTGCTCGAACGCGCTCGATTTCTACAACGGCCCCTACTCCGCCAAAGGCATTCAGGGCTCGGCCTATTATCCGGGCTTAGGGAACTGGGCCAAGGCATGGTTGTATTTCCGCACGGCCGTGCGCTGGTGCGCGGGAGCGCCCCTGGCATGGCTGGGAGCAGCAGGACTGATGGCGTGCGTCGCGGTGCGCAAAGCCCGGTGGCCCGCGCTGCTGTTGGCGCTGCCCGGTGTGTTCTATGTGTGGAGCATGCACTCTTCCGGGGGCACGCCGATCTTCGTTCCGGATTTATGGCCGAACACCTACTACAACTCGCGATATGGGTTGGCGCTCTTCCCTGCCCTGGCCTTTGGCGCAGCGGCGCTGGTGTCGCTAGTCCCCGCCCGCGCGCAACGCCTGGCCGCCGCTGCAGTGGTGCTGGCCGCAGTCGCACCCTGGCTGATCCAACCGCGGCCGGATACCTGGATCACCTGGAAGGAATCGCAGGTCAACTCCGTGGCGCGCCGCGCATGGACGCGGGAGGCGGCGGAATATCTGGCGCCACGCTACCGGCGCGGCTCGGGAATCATCACCACATTCGGCGACATCACCGGCATCTTCCGCGCGGCCGGCATTCCGCTGCGCGAAACTTTGACCTGGGACAACTGGCCGCACTGGCCGGCGGCAGTGACGCGGCCGGACGAGTTCTTGTGGGAAGAGTGGGCAGTGGCGATGGGCGGCGATCCGGTGCAGACGGCCGTGCTGCGCGCCGGCATCAACGGGCCGCGGTACGAACTGGTGAAGATCGTGGCGGCGCCCCACGCGCCCGTGATCGAGATTTATCATTGCTGTATCGGGCTGACGCAGGTAAATCAGAATGCGAATTCCATTCACGAAAGCGCATGGAGCGAAAAACGACTTCCTGCTGACGCGGAGCAGTGAGGCTCCAGAGAGCGGACTGGCGGCGATCGCGCAAGCCATTTGCGACCGTCACACGGGCGTGGGCGCCGACGGCTGGATGCTGATCGATCCCGCGCCGGCCGCCGATTACGACGCCGCCATCCGGCTGTTCAATTCCGATGGCAGCGAGGCGGAGATCTCCGGCAACGGCACGCGCTGCGCGGCCGCCTTCCTGGTCGTTCACGGCCGCCAGCAGGATGTCGTGCGGGTGCGTACCGGCGCCGGTATCAAGCCGCTGCGCCTGCTCGAACGCGCGGACCTCCGATTTGTGTTCGAGATGAATATGGGGCGGCCGGAGTTTACCGCCGAGAGATTCCAGTTGCCGCTCGCCGCCGGCGCACGGGATGCGACGCTGGTGTGGGTGGGCAATCCGCAGTGCGCCATTCCGGCCGCAGACTTCGATTTCGACTGGCGGGCGCTGGGCGCGGAGATCGAGCGTCACCCACAGTTTCCCGACCGCACCAATGTCTCATTTCTGCGGGCGCGCGACGAGCACACACTGGAGGTGCGCTTCTGGGAGCGCGGCGCGGGCGAGACGATGAGCTCCGGCACGGGATCGACGGGCGCCTTCGCCGCCGCGGTGCTGCGGGGGCTGGTGCGCAGCCCCGCGCGTGTTGTCACTCCGGCCGGACCGATGGATGTGCGGTGGGACACCGATATCTTTCTCACCGGTCCGGCGGAGATAGTAGCCGAAGGAGCGTTCTTCGCTTCTGTCTCCTGACTCCTGACTCCTGGCTTCTGTCCTACGGATGCGGCTCGTGCTCGGCGTGGTCGTGGTGCTCGGTTTCCCCAGGCCTGGTGGCGGGTTCTTCCGCGCCTCGATGGCACGTGTAGCAAGTCACATGCATCTTGCCGTCCGGGAAATGGGTATTGATCTCGCGCGACATTTCAATCATCTTGCGCGCGATTTCCTTGTGCGGTTTGTCGTCGGCGGCGAAGTCGCCCTGTACGTGGCAGAAGTCGCATCTAACACCCAGCGCCACACGGAACGCCTGCATGGTTTCCATCAGGTGCTCGGGCTTGAGGATTTTCAGATTCTTGGGCGCAGGCATCTGGTGTGGAGGACCTCCGGGCGGAGGACCGGCGGGCGGCTCTTGTCCGAAGGCGGCGAACGAAACGAAGAACAACAGCATCGGCAGTTTCATAGGGAACCATTATCACATGAGGCGAACGGAGTCCAGGCGAAGCCTCCCGTGACAGGCCAGGAGGCCTGTCTTACTCCGCGGCGGCCAAAACTTCCGCGGGATCGGGCTTGCCGCGCGTGGCATACCTTATCGCGCCGTCCGGCCCGATCAGGTAGACGGTGCGCTTCACGAACAGGCCGTTGGCATGATAGAGAGCGGCGACTTTCTGCCCCGCATCCACCAGGAGAGGAAATGGGAGGTGATATTTCTCTTGAAACTTGGCATGACTTCCAGCGCTGGCCGGATTGACGCCGAACACCTTCGTATTTCGCTTGCGGGCCGCTGCCCATTGGTCGCGGAATTCGCAGAGTTGCTTGCGGCAAACCGGCGTGTCATCGCCCGGATAAAACACCAGGATCACATTGCCGCCGCGCAGTTTCGAGAGACTCAGCGTTCCTCCATCCTGCTTGGGCAGTCTAAAATCCGGAGCCTGGGAGCCGATTGGCAGCGGATCTGAAAAAAGCCAGTCGAGCATCAAAAACCCTCCCAGACGTAGGCGTAGAATTTGCGAATGGTCGAGAACCCCACATTTTCATACAGCCGGATGGCCTCGCGATTCGACGCAGTGACGGTCAGGCTGGTCTTGCGGCAGCCGGCCGCGCGCAACAAGGTAAGGGATTGCCGTAACATTTCATAGCCGACGCCGGAGCCGCGCACCCAAGGGGCCACGCAGATCTGCGTGATGTGGCCGCAATAGGGCATCACCATGCTGGCCAGGCAGACGCCGCAGAGCTGTCCTGTCAGGCGGTCGAAAGCCGCCACCGACGCGGGCTTGAAGAACATGCCGCATCCCGGATACTGCACGATATTGAACAGAAATCGCCTGGCGCCGGCGATCGAGCGGTATTGATCGTTGATGAGACTGTCCACGTGACCCAGATACGCAGTCGCGATCAACTGCGCGGCCGGCTCCTGATATTGGTCGGACCATCTGTCCAGGTAAACACGGCCGGCCGGCGGAGAGGACGGGCGCCCGCGCCCTGGCGTGGGATCGAGCCCGGCGCGGGGCATCTCGAGCATCATGAAGTTCCGTTCGAAGCTGCTGAGATGGCGGGGCATGGGCAACCCGCCGGCCGGAGGCCACATCATGAGTTGCGATTCGATGCGGTCCACCTGCGGCGACGCGGTCAGGGATCCCAGAACGGACTCCAGCAGGCATTTCTGGTTCTCGAGGCTGCGGAACATATCCCGCACGAAGAGATCGCCGACCAAGCCCTTGTTCTCCTCCAGGACATAGTAGGCATAGCCGACGGCCTCGCCGTCGTCGACCAAGGCGACTCCGTTCAAGGCGCGCATGTCTACGAACCGGCGCACTAGGTCAGCGGACTTGCCGAAGTCCCAGTCGAGGAGTTCGCGCCAGGTGACCACCTCCTCGTCGAGCAGCGCATTGAGGTCTTCGGACCGTAGCTGGCGCAGATCCACGAGGCTCGGGCTGGGCGCTCTGGCGGCAGGTTCTAGGCGCGCAGCCATTCTGCGGTCATTGTAGCGCCCTTTAGTGTCCGTGAGGCTGGTTACCCGCCGCGGGCGGGTACTCGGGCAATCCGGTGCCGGCCATAGCCATGCGGGCGAGATGGTGCGACATAGTGCGGTCCGGAAGGAGCAGCGTCTGTTGAAAATGGGCCCACCCGGCGGATCGTTTGCCGAGCACCACCTCCAGCATGCCGGCGAGGTAAGGCGACGCGGACGCGGCCTGGGCCAAACCGGCTTCCAGGCGTTTGGTCCACTGCGCGTTGTCGTAACCGTCGAGTTTCCTGGCCGCTCCCCATGCCCAGACCAGGTCCCCGACACCGGGGGCGGCGGCCACGCGGCGCCAGCGTTCCGCCGCGCGCGCGGCACGGCCGCAACCCGCTTCCAACTGCGCGATCAGATACTGGGTGCGGGGCGCATCCACGAAGGGCGCGAGGCCGTCCCAGGTGAACGGCAGGCCGGGCGCCTCCCCGGCCAGCCCATCGGCCGCGGCCAGAGCGGCGTCGCATTGTCCGGCGGCGGCCTGGGCCAAGGCTTGCTCGACCTTCACCTCCACCCAGACCTGCCGGACATTGGTACCGCCTTCCTCGCGCGGAAAAAAGCGGTCGCGAAACAGCGCCACGGCGCCGTCGAAATCCTGAGCTTCAGCGCGATCGAGCGCCAGGGCGTATACCAATTCGGCGGGCATATGCGGCAGGTCCGGATAGCGCGCGAGCGATACGGCCAGTTCGCGCGCGGGACGGCCCATGAGGCTTAGCGACTCGTCCACTCCCTCGTAGAGTTTGCGATTCAGCGGGTCGACCCCCAGACCCTCGCGGAAAACCTGCAGCGCGCCGCTCCAATCGCGCTTCTCGCGGAGCATGACGCGCCCCAGATCGGCATGCAGGACCGGAATCGGGGCATGCGCGTGGCGCGCGACGTTCCATTCTTGCAGGGCATCGTCGACCAGGCCGCGCGCGAAGTATTGCGTGCCGAGCAGGTAGTGGGCGGGCATGTCGTCGGGATTGGCGCTGACGGCGGCGCGCAAGACTTCCAGGTCTTCCGCGCGGCTGGGAAAGACGTACAGCGTGGGCAGCCTTTGCGCGGCCGCATAATCCGCGACCGGGGATTCGCCCAGCTTCGCGCGGCAGTATCCGCGGTAGTAAGCGACCAGGGGATGCTGTTGCGGCAGAACCGCGCCCGGCTCGGTCTCGTCTGCCGGGACGGACGGAAAGTCGCGCGTCAGAAGGTCGAGAGCGGGCTGGTACAAACCGAGACGCATGTACTGGGCCGCGATTTCGAGGACGCGCGCTGGATCGGCGGCCAGGAAGCGGAACTGGGCCGGATCGTTGCGCGACCCGCCGCGGTCGTGGCTCGCTTTCGATTCCAGGGCGGCCAATTCTTCGGCGGCGCGCGGATCGCTTTGGGCGGCGCGGAGGAACTGGAGCGCGCCTTGGCGGTCGCCCTTGCGCGCGAGAAGCTCGCCGAGTTTCAAGCTAGCGGCGGCGCGCCAGGAGGGCATCCGCGCGGCAGTTTCGTACGCCAGCCGCGCTTTGGCATTCTCGCTCGCGCCGTCGTAGGCTAGCCCCAGGTAATAGGCGATCTCAGGATCCCAGGTGGCGCGCGCCGCGGCGGATTCGAGATAGCGGATGGCTTCGGCGTAGCGTTGCAGACCGGCGCACAGACGCCCGGCCGCGACGCTCAAGGCGAAGTCGCCGGGCGCGTGTTCGAGTCCCTCCTGGTACGAGCGCAAGGCGGGCAGCAACTCACCCTGCAGTTCCTGATCGGTTCCGCGTTTCAACCAATCGCCTTCGGCCGGATGAGGCTGCGGGCCGGTCTTGATTTCGGAGGCTGGCGTCCAATCGTATTCGCCTTCGGTGTGGCGCAGCACCACTTTGCCGGAACCGTCGCGTAGCTCGAAGGTGCAAGGCGCGGCGGCGGCGTTTTCGATCCGGCGCGTCCAGGTGTGTTCCGGCGCAAGGCTGATTTTGTCCTCGGCGAGCACGCGCGCGCCTTGCAGAATGCGGATGGAGGCAGGCGCGATTTTGCGGTTGGCGTTGAAGGCGGCCACCAGCGCGCGGTCGCGCCGGGTCAGGTTCAATACGCCTTCAAGGTTGGCGCGCGCGATGCCGCCGATGCCGCGCGCCGGCATCCAATATTCGGAAAAACGGATAGTCTGGCGCGGCTCCAGGAAGGCGTAGGTCTCCTGGTTGCGGAAAAGGCCGGCTTGTACCTCGACGTAGGCGCTGTGGTTGTCGGATAGCGCGCGCCGCCAGTCGAGGCCATCCGCGTCCACGCCCCACGACCAGATCTTCTTGGCGGGAAGCTCGGCGTATTCGGCCCAGTGTACGACGCCGAAGTTGGTGTCCGGCCGCCAGACGCCCATGAACGGCTCGCGGCTGCCGTGGACGAAGCGCGAGACGGTACCATCGGTCTGGTTGCGGATGAGGCTGAGGTCCTTGCCGGTGGAATCGACCGGCCAGGTATCCACGTCGGTGAAGCCGTGGCTGGCGGTGAAGCGCATTGGATAATAGATGCGCGAATCGTCCTTCACCTCGATGCCCGCGTTGTTCCACCAGTAGAAGCGATGCCGCACGTCGCTGCGATTGTTCAACGCGACATGTTCTTCCAGAACCGTGCTGCCAGGGCGCAGGCGCAATTCCACGCGCCACTCCATGCCATAGACGCGGTCGATGTTACCCACCCAAACCGACGCGCTGCCGTCGGCATGTCTGGCGAAACTGAATTCCACGGGCGACATGGAGACCCAGTTGTGCGAAACCGGAAAGTTGAATTCGATGCCGAAAGCCGCCCACGCGCCGCGATAGCCGATGTTAGCCTTCTTAATCGAAGGGTTGGCGTAAAACATGGGCTGACCGGAGATCTTGTCGATGCAAGTGTAGAGGTGCCCGCCGATATCGGGGAGCACGGAGCATTTGAGATATTCGTTCTCCAGATAGACGGCGCGCCAGGCGTGGGGGACGGGCTTATCGGTCAGGTTCTCGCGCAGGGCGTAGGGATAGTTGAAGCGGCCTGTGGAGAAGGCGTCGAACGGCGGGTTCGGGTCGGGCGCGCCTTCTTCGTACGTGGGCAGGGTGAGCGTGTCCTGCCAGACGCGGACCTGGGCTTGGGCAAAGGCAATCGAGAGGCTAAGTATGACGAGCGGCCAACTCTTCTTAGTCATAATTGCGCGGTCAAGTGGATGTCGCGGGCGACGGACGCAATCCACTTCTGCTTCCCGTGTCCGGGCAGCGGCTTCTCAGTCACGCGCAGAACACCCACGCGCTCCAATACCTGGACATCGCGCGTCACCGCGCTGCGATCCCTCTTCAGCTTCCGCGCCAGATCCGTGATGGAGCCGGGAGCCGTTTTCACCTGCTTGAGCAACAGAACGCGCTTGGCGGTGAGGACTTGGAGCAGCGATTCGATGTCGTCGAAGGCGACCACCCGGCTGGACGGAATCCGGCTTCCACGGTCCGCCAAGCGCGCCAGCTTGCGCCCGCGTTCGAAAAACGCTTCATCGGGTTCCACCCGGATTTCAGTCTTTCGCATCTTTTCCCTCTTTTATCAGCCTGCTCCACTCTCTCGCAAAGCGCATCTCGATCTCCCCGAAGCTGCCGAAACTCACGGCAGTTATTTTGCCCCGAAGATGACGGTGGTGCTGTCCGTGAGTCGAATCATAGCCCAGCACCCGGCCATTGTCGCCCGGATGCATAAGGGGGTTGATATAAGCGAGGTTATACCGAACGACGCGGCCGCGGCCATCGGCCCAGACTGCGCGACGCAGCACGCCGCCACCCTTCGCTTTCGACAAATAATGACGTTCATCCGCGGCTTTCCGGACCCCGGCAGCCATGACCCACGATATCACATCTGCGCTGTTGCCTCGCATGCCCGCCGGGATACGAGCGCCCGCCGGGCGATATACTCTCTATTCCCGGAGAATCCAATCCGATATGCGACTTCGCACGCTTCCGGTTTTTCTGGCCTTTTTGGCGATGGGCTTCGCCGACGCCGTGGGGCCATTCGTCAGTCTCGCCAAGAACGAGTTTCAGCTCAGCAACGCGGTGGCGTCGCTCATCCCGTTCGTAGGGTTCAGTATGTTCGGGTTGCTCTCGATCCCCATGGGCATCTTTCAGGACAAGCGGGGCAAGAAGTTCGTGCTGATGCTGGGGCTGGTAGTGGCGTTGATCGGGCTGCTGAATGCCGCCTTCGGACTGACTTCTTTCGCGCGCTTCCTGCTGACCGTGCTGCTGGTGGGCGCGGGCGCGGCGATCCTGCAGGTATCCGGCAACCCGATCATGCGGGACGTTTCCGATCCGGGGAAATACGCGCGGAACCTGTCGCTGGCGCAGTTCGTGAAAGCCATCGGGTCGCTGTCGGGGCCCATGATCCCGGTGTTGGCGGCGAAATATTTCGGCGCGAGTTGGGGCGTAATTTTCCCGATCTATGCGGTGGCCCTGGTGGTGGCGGTACTGGCCGTCGCGGGCTTGCGCGTGGAGGAGAAGAAGGGCGAACACCATGCGGCCACGCTGCGCTCCTGCCTGGCGCTGCTTTCGAACGGCTACGTGCTGATGATGGTGGCAGCGATCTTCTTTTACGTGGGCGCGGAGGTGAGCGTGAGCGCGGGCATCCCGCTCTACCTTAAAGAACGCTTCGATATCGACATTAATAAGGTGGGCCTGCTGGGCACCGGGCTGTTTTTTACCGCGCTCACCATTGGGCGCTTTTCCGGAGGAGTGATCCTGAATTGGATTGCGCCGCGAAAATTCTTCCTGATCACATGCGGCGTCTCGGTGGTGGCGCTATTGGGCTTGTTTGTCCCGGATCGCACGCTGGCCGTGGCCAGTTTTTTCGTGGCCGGCCTGGGCTTTGCGAACATCTTTCCGCTGGTCTTTGCGATTGCAGTGGAAGCCATGCCGGAGCACACCAACGAGCTATCCGGACTGATGGTGACGGCGATCCTGGGCGGGGCTTGTCTGCCGCCCCTGATGGGACTGGTGGCCGATCACAGCTCCGTGCAACTGAGCTTTCTGGTGCCGCTGGCCGCCATTCTGTACATTACCTGGACCGCGCTCTCCAACCGGGGGCCAGTGCGCGCATAAACAATATGCACCCATACAATAATGACAATCGCATCGTGATGACGCTGGATGCGGGCGGCACTAACTTCGTCTTCTCGGCGATGCAGGCGAACCGTCCGATAGTTCAAAGCTTCGCACTGCCTTCGAACGCGGACCACCTGGAGCGATCGCTGGCCAACATCGTGGCGGGCTTTCGCCGGGTCGGAGAGCAATTGCCCGGGCGCGCCGCCGCGATCAGTTTCGCCTTCCCCGCCCCGGCGGATTACTTCAACGGGATCATTATCAGCCCGTGCAATCTGCCGGCCTACCGCGACGTAGCGCTGGGGCCCATGCTCGAAGACCGGTTCGGCTTGCCTACCTTCATCAACAACGATGGCGACCTGTTCGCATACGGCGAGGCGGCGGCCGGCTTCCTGCCTTACGTCAACGGGCTGCTCGAGGAAGCGGGGAGCCCGAAGCGTTATCGCAACCTGTTCGGAGTCACGCTGGGCACGGGGTTCGGCGGCGGTATCGTGCGGGATGGAGCGTTGTTCATCGGCGACAATTCAATGGCCGGCGAGATCTGGGTGGCGCGCCATAAACTGGAGCGCGACACGAACGCGGAAGAGGGCGCATCGATTCGGGGCGTGCGGCGAGTGTACGCCGCGGAAGCGGGCCTCCGCCCGGAAGACGCCCCGGAACCGAAAGTGATTTATGAAATCGCCGAAGGGAGGGCTGCCGGCCACCGCGCGGCGGCGCAGGAAGCTTTTCGGCGCATGGGGGAAGTGGCGGGCGACGCTATTGCGCAGGCGGTCACGCTGCTCGACTGCCTGGTGGTGATCGGGGGCGGCATCGCCGGCGCGCATCGCCAGTTTCTGCCGGCGATCGTGGACGAAATGAATGGCACCTATCAAGCGCCCAATGGCGAACGGTTTTCGCGCCTCGCGCAGCGCGCGTTCAACCTGGAAGATCCGCCGCAATTGGAAGCTTTTCTCAAGGGCGAAACCAAGGAACTGACCGTGCCGGGCAGCTCGCGCAAGGTGAAGTTCGATGGATTGCAGCGCACCGGGGTGGGTATCTCGCGCCTGGGGACCAGCGAAGCGACCGCCATCGGCGCATATGCCTTCGCGCTGCGGAGTCTCGACGAAAGGACATAACCATGCGACGCATCCTGATGCTCACTTTTATGGCATTGCCTGTGGTGCAGGCACAACAGTACACGCTGGGCGTCGGCGTGTATCCTGGCGATCCCAAGGAAAACTTCGCGCCGTCGATGCGCCTCGACCAGACCTATCGCAACCTGGCTTTGCATCGGCCGGCGTACCAATCGAGCAGTTACGACTACAATCTGACGGCGCAGTTGATTACCGACGGCATCAAAGATACGAAGCTGCCACGCTGGGTGGCAGTCTCTTCGAGCGAGCAGGGCGAACTCCCGAAGAACGAGCGCGAGTGGCTGCTGGATCACAACTGGCTGACGGGTGTGAGCCTGAAGGGCACCGGCGGATGGGTGCAGGTCGAACTGGCGGGCGGCGAGGGTCCGCTGGAAGTCGATCGCGTGGATATCGACGCGCGCGTGCGGTCTGGGCAGGCCGGCCAGCCGGGCTGGAGCGCGGAGGTTTCCGGGTCGGACGATGGGCAGATGTGGAAGATACTGGGCCACGCGTCCGGCGCGGATCGTCCGGCGCGCGAGTTCAAACCATCCATCGCGCTGGCTGCGCCGTCGCACAGCCGGTTCTATCGCGCGACGCTGGAGGCGGGTAGCGCGACGGGCTGGCAGGTGGGCGAGGTGGCGTTTTTCGACCAAAACCGCCGCGTGGAGGCGGGTGGACCGTATGACTTCTCGAGCGCCTGGAAGAGCGCGGGCACGGGTGAAGAGTGGGTGTATGTCGATTTGGGCGCCGTGTGCACGTTCGACCGCGTGGCTCTGTATTGGATCCAGCGCGCTGGGGAAGGCGAACTGGATGTTTCCGACGATGCCGTCCATTGGGAGGTCATACAGCCGCTCTCCGGCGACCGGCTGGCCGTGGGGCCGCCCTACAGCTCCGCCGCGACCGACGACATCAAGCTGGTGAAACCCGCCCGAGGCCGCTACGTTCGCCTGCTGTGCGAAGGTGGTTCGCCCGAGGGATACATCCTGAGTGAGATGGAAGTGTACGGGCGCGGGGGACCGCTCCCTCACGGTCGCGGCTCGGTTGATGCGTTCGACCTGGCGGGCGGAGCGTGGCGCATCCAGCGCGATTCGTTGGTTGCGGCGGACGGCGCGATGCTCTCGAAGCCGGGATTCCACGACGCCGATTGGCTGGTCGCAACAGTGCCAGGCACCGTACTGACGAGTTACTACAATGCGGGCGCGCTGCCCGATCCGAACTATGGCGACAACCAGCTCGCCATTTCGGACTCATTCTTCTACGCGGACTTCTGGTATCGGGACGAGTTTATCATTGCGTCAGTTGCGCACGGCAAGCACGTATGGCTCCACTTCGACGGCGTCAACTGGAAGGCGGACGTCTTCTTCAACGGCGAGAAGCTGGGACGCATCGAAGGCGGATTCATGCGCGGCCGCTTCGACATCACCGGCCGCGTCCGCGCAGGGCAAGAGAACGCATTGGCCGTGCGCGTGGAGAAAAACGCTACGCCCGGCAGCGTCAAGGAGAAGACCTTCGACAACCCGGACAAGAACGGCGGAGCGCTGGGTGCGGACAACCCGACCTATCACGCATCGATCGGGTGGGACTGGATTCCCACGATTCGCGGACGAGACACGGGTATCTGGAACAATGTGTACCTGACCACCACGGGCTCGGTGACGATCGAGGATCCGTTCGTCAACAGCACCGTAAGCCAGGGCGCGGACGTCACCGTCGAAGCCACCCTGCGGAATCACGAGTCACAGCCTGTCACCGGCACGCTGCGCGGGCAATTCGGCGACATGGCCTTCGGCGAGCCCGTGAAGCTGGAGGCTTCCGGCAGCCGGACCGTCAAGCACACCCTGCATATGACCCAACCCAAGCTCTGGTGGCCGAATGGCTACGGCGACGCGAACCTTTATAAAGTGGACCTGAAGTTCGAAACCGCCGGCCACGCCATCTCAGACACGAAATCTTTCCAGGCCGGCGTGCGGCAATTCACTTACAGCGAAGATGGTGGCGCGCTGAAGATCTGGATCAACGGGCGGCGCTTCACACCGCTCGGCGGCAATTGGGGATTCAGCGAATCCATGCTGCGCTACCGCGCGCGCGAATACGATGCGGCGGTGCGCTACCACCGCGACATCCACTTCACCATGATCCGCAACTGGGTGGGACAGATCGGCGAAGACGCGTTCTATGAGGCCTGCGACCGGCACGGCATCGTGGTTTGGCAGGACTTCTGGCTGGCCAATCCGTATGACGGTCCCGACCCGGACGACAACGCCCTCTTTATGCGCAACGTCAGAGACACAGTACTGCGCATTCGCAGCCATCCTTCGATCGGGCTGTACTGCGGGCGCAACGAAGGCCAGCCGCCAAAGCCGCTGGAGGAAGGCATACGGCAGGTGCTGGCGGAATTGCATCCGGGGCTGCACTATATTCCCAGTTCGGCGGACGACACGGTGAGCGGTCACGGACCCTACCGCGCCATGCCGCTGAAATTCTATTTCTCCCAGCGGGCCACACCCAAGCTGCATAGCGAGCTGGGCATGCCGAACATCGTGAGCCTGGACAGCCTGCGCGCCATGATGCCGGAAGCGGCTATGTGGCCGCAGGGGCGCACCTGGGGTCTGCACGATTTCTCGCTGCACGGCGCGCAGGGCGGTGAATCCTTCCGCGCGCAGATCGACAAGAGTTACGGCGGCGCGGACAACGCGGCCGATTGGGTGCGACTGGCGCAATACGTGGACTACGAAGGCTATCGCGCCATGTTCGAGGCGCAAAGCAAGAATCGCATGGGACTGTTGATATGGATGAGCCACCCCACCTGGCCGTCGTTCGTCTGGCAGACTTACGACTATTACCTGGAGCCGACGGCTGGTTACTTCGGCGCGAAGAAGGCGTGCGAGCCGTTGCATATTCAATGGAATCCGTCGACGGACAACATCGAAGTGGTCAACTACAGCGGCGGCGACGCGCGCGGACTGACGGCGAGCGTCCAACTGCTGAACATGGATGGCGCGGTGAAATGGGAGCGGTCGGCGCCCACGGATAGCAGCGAGGACAGCGTGGCCGCGCCGATCCATCTCGAATATCCGGACGGTCTGACTGCGGTGCATTTCATCCGGCTGAAGCTGGCCCGCGGCGGCGAAGCCGTTTCAGAGAACTTCTACTGGCGCGGCCTGGAGGAATACAATTACCGGGCGTTGCGCGACTTGCCGAAGGTAAAGACCGAAGCCGTCACGCACGCCGAGCGGGAAGCGGGCCGCTGGATTTTGACCACTAGGCTGCGCAATTCCGCGAAGACGCCCGCGCTGATGGTGAAGCTGAAGGCGGTGCGCGAGAAGAGCGGAGACCGCATTTTGCCGGCCATCTACAGCGACAATTACGTCGCGCTGATGCCTGGCGAAAGCCGCACGATCCGGACGGAAGTGGAAGACGCCGACACGCGCGGCGAGCGGCCGGCCATCGTCATCGAGTGACAGCAAAACAACTGGACATTGGCCGATAAGAACCTTTGAACGGGCGTGAGCTTGCGGATTGAGCCACCGCCTTTTCGGAGGCTATCGCGTGAAAAAACCGGCTCTGCTGTGGGCTATGGCCAGTGTGCTCGGCATGACGGCCTGGGCACAAAACGACGTGCTGGGTGTACATAATTGCTACGGGCGGGGTTGCGTGGCGTGCCACACACCGCATAGCGGCGCGGCGGGAAACGGGGGAAGGGGTAGTGCGAGCCAGGCGCTTTGGGGGCAGAATCTGACGCCGTTGTATGGCCAGACGCTGGGCTTTGGAGATTTCAACAAGCGGGCGGTGGTCTCGCTTCCGGCGAGCGTCGCCAGCTTCAGCAGTTCGTCGGACCCGACCTTCACGATCATCGCGTGCCTGAGCTGCCACGACGGTAACGTCGCGCGATCCGGCCTGATGAAGGGAATGAGCGTGGAGACCCTGCCGGTCACCGGCGGGCACGCTCCCACTTTGCTCGGCAACGATGGCTCCGGCCCGGGTAATTACAATAACGATCATCCGATAGGCCCCACGGCGACATTTAGCTGCGGCGGCGGCCACAATTGGGATTGCGCCGTTTCCAACACCGGCGCGGTGTCCATGACGGGCCCGTACAGCAGCCAGTTCGCGCGAAACTACGGCTTTACCGTCGCGCTGGCCACCGCCAATAACGGCGTACCCACCGTGACCTGCACGACTTGTCACGACGAGCACAGTCAGACGTCATGGTCCGGCATGATTGGCGGCGTCCAGGCAACCTGGAAAACATCGTTCTTCGTGCGGGGACCTTACACTCCGGACGGGTCGAATAACGGGAATGCGGCGGCGCAATTCTGCCGCAACTGCCATGCGGAGCAATCCAACGAAATGCACGGTATCATGAATGTCCCGACGACGGGGATTAGCCGGTTGTAAGCTGCTTCAGCACTTCCGTC
Source organism: Bryobacterales bacterium (assembly GCA_963707465.1). Taxonomy (GTDB): domain Bacteria; phylum Acidobacteriota; class Terriglobia; order Bryobacterales; family Bryobacteraceae; genus Bog-159. The sequence continues at coordinate 691,427 of CAVPQK010000024.1, read as the reverse complement.
AAAACCGCTCCCAACACTTCGAAGCTGTGGGTGGACAGTTTGTCGAGGGTATCTTCCGGCGTGTGCCAGTAAGTCTTCTTCGAAGTATCGAAGTCGATCAGGTCCACGGCGTTGACTTCCATCTTCACGAACGGCATGTGATCGTCGTCGGTGGAGCCCCCGGCATTGTCGAAATACTTGCCATAACCTAAGCGTTCGGCCGTGCCCCAGATCAGTTTGCGCAGCGCCAACGAGGAGTTTTCCTCGTTCATCACATGCAAATCCTTGCCGCCGATCATGTCCACGTTGATCAGCGCTTTGATGCGGCTCAAGGTGCCATCGGAGGTCCAGCGTTCGGCCAGGTGGCGGCTGCCGTAGAGGCTGTCGGTTTCCGACCATTGGCCGAAGGCCTCCTCGCCATCGAACCAGACCAGGTCGATGTCGTCTTCGTGCGGCATGCCATCCAGGGTGGCGGCCATTTCCAGCAGGAATGCGGTGGACGATCCGCCATCGTCCGCCCCTACGAAGCGCATGCCGGCCATCTTCTTGGTGTCATAGTGGCCGGTGAGGACGACGGCGCGGCCGGAGCGGCCCGGAAAGCGCGCGATGATGTTGACCATGGCAATCGCGCCGGCCGGCGTGTGGGCGGTGAAGCTGTCTTGGGTGACTTGGCATCCGTGCACCAGTCTCAACTGCGCCAGAATGTACGCGCGCAGGCTGGCGAGCGCGGGCGATCCCGGCGGGCGCGGTCCGAAGGCGACGGCCTTGCGGGCGTAGTCCATGGCGCGCGCGCCGCTGAATTCATGGGCCTGCGCGGCCGCGGCCAGCCAGAAGGCAGCCAGAATCAGGAGGATTTTTTTGCGGTGCATATGTATCCCAGCGTGAAGTTGCGGTCCCGGTCGAGAAAGTCCAGCCAGGGGATCAGGAGCGCGGGTGGCACCAGCAACAGGGCGGCGGGAATGAACCCGAGCCAGCGAATGCCTCCTGAAAAGAATTGTAGCCCGTTCAGCAAGCGGCGGGCCAGGAGGCGGAAATATCCGCCTACGGGACGGATCTCGATTTCGACCATGCCGGCGCGCTCCAGCAGGTACCGCATGCCGTGGCAGGTGAAGCGAAAGTAGTCGTGCGGCGACTGGTGCACTTCCCACTCGTGCGGCACGATGGCCAGCAGCGGAGCCGCGGGCGCCAGCGTGCGCGCGATTTCGCGCACCACGGCTTCCGGCTCGCGCACATGTTCCAGCGTGACGATGTGGATGGCGGCCTGGAAGCAGCCGGCAGCGAAGGGCAAGCGCGTCAGATCGGCCAGCGCATCCAGTCGGCTGTAATCCCAGGTGCGATCACCGACGGCCAGGTCCACGCCGCAATAGCGCTGCCGGGTGAAGTAGGGCGCATGGCGGACCTCGCCCGCGCCGGCGTCCAAAACGCGCGCGCCCGCGGGCAAGCTGGCGGCGAAGGCGGCCACGGCGTCCTCGATGGCGGCTTCGAAATGCAGCGCGTGGCGGCGCAGCAGGCGGGGCAGGCGGTCAGCTATCGCCGAATAGTTCATGGCGTTTTACGCGCCTCGATCATGATGGTCGATCCGGCCCGGCCAGCCGCTTCGAGCAGCGTGAATGGCAGCGCGGCGAAAAGCAAACTGAAATGCGCAAGGTTCTTGATGAGCCTCGCGCCGGGCGTTTCGCGCAGACCGCGCACGCGGCGGGCCATGGGGTCGAGCGCGGGCGCCAGGCTGGTCGAGAGACCGGCAGGGTTGTCGCGCAAGGAAAAATGCTTGCGCCGCAGCACCTCAAAACCGGCGGCCGCCAGCAGCGCTTCCAGGTCGCGGGCGCGGAAGTCGGTGATATGGCGGGGCACATCCAGTCCGTTCCAGCGGGAGCCCAACAGGCGGAACTGCCAGGAGTCGGCGTTGGGCACCTGCACGACCAGGCGTCCGTTGGGCTTCAGCAGGACGCGCGCGGCATCCAGATAGGCGCGCGGATCGTAAAGGTGCTCGAGCACGTGGAACATGGTGACGCCCGCGCAGGTCGCGGCTCCCAGCGGCGCGTGCGCCAGGTCGCCGCAGAGCGCCGGCACTCCGTTGGTTCGCCAGGCGATGGCGGCCGCTTCCGGAGATGAATCGAGGCCTATGGCCGCGAAGCCGCGTGCGCGCAGCAGCCGCGGAAAGAGGCCGCCCCCGCAGCCCACGTCCAGGACGGGACCGGAAACGCCAGATTCCGCTAGCGCGCGGGCGACAAAACGCATGTGGTCGTCGAGCACCAGCCGCCGGTAGGCTTCTTCCAGGCGGGCGGCGACGCTTGTATCCGGCGCGTACCAATAGTGCGCGGGGTAATAGCGGGGCAGTTCTTCGGGCGCAGGCACCGGGTAAAGGCGCATCAGGCCGCAGGCTTCGCACTCCACGATCTGAAACTCACTTTGTGTGGTTCCGTACAAGCGGTCGGTGGCCGTGAATCGCGCGCGGAACGCCGTGCGGCCGCACACCAGGCAAGCCATCATGCGGGGCGTGGGCGCCCTCGCCAGCATATTCGAAACCTTATTCGAAACCTCATTCAAAGCAGGGGATTCACAGGTGTACTGTTGTATTATAGCTTCAGAGGCTGCATCGAGGTTATGAGTTCCGTCGGCGAAACGCTGCGCCGGGAACGTCTGCGGAAGGACATGAGCCTGGAGCAGATCTCCCGCGAAACCAAGATCTCCGCCCGCCTGCTGGAAGCCATCGAAAAGGATCAATTCGATTTGTTGCCCGGCGGCGTGTTCGCGAAGAGCTTTGTGCGGCAGTATGCCCGTTTCCTGGGGTTGGACGAAGAGGAACTGGCCAGCGAAGTGGAAAAGGCGATGCACCCCGCTGGGGATCTGCCCAGCTTCGCCAGCGCGGCACCCGAGCCCGCCTTCAAGGTGCCGCGGGTAGTCGAATGGGAGGGCGCCGGCCGCTCCAACTCGTCGGTCTTGCCCGCACTGGCATTGGTGGTCGCGGTGATGCTGGTGTGTTCGGCGGTTTATGCGTGGTGGCAGCGGAGCCGCCGGCCAGCCCCGGCGCCACCGCCGATTGCCGCCGCACAAAAAGCGCCCGCGGCCATCCCGAAGCCCGCCGAACCCACACCTGCGCCCGTTACGGAGGTTGCGGCGAGCAAACCGGAAACGGCGACCCAGACCGATGCGCCCCCATCCGCGCCTACGCCCGAGGCGCCTGCGCCCGAGGCGGCCGCGGCGCCGGCGCCGGTCGAGAGCGACAATCCCGCGGCTACTTTGCACGTCTCGCTGACGGCCGAAGACGACGTCTGGGTGCGCGTGTGGGCGGATGGCAAAGTCGTGGTGGACGGAGTGCTGAAGCCCAATGTGGTGAGGACCATCGCCGCAGTGGATAACCTCCGCATCCGCACAGGCAACGCGGGAAGCCTGCAGGTGACGGTGAATGGGACGCCTGCCGGGCCACTGGGACCGAAAGGCCAGGTGCGCGTGGTGGAGGTGACCCGCAACGGGGTTCACATCCTGCCGCCGCCCCCGAAACCCGCCCCGGCTCCCGCCCCCGAACCGCTCTGACGCAGAGCCATCTGCTTCTTGCGCTTCTCGGTGAGGAGCAATTCGCGCCGGCGGCGCTTCTTGATGCGGCCGTCGATCTTGCGCCAGAATTTGCGAAAGTAGCTGAACGCCGAAAGCATGGCGAACACCACCACGCCCCACATGAGCCAAATTCCCGGCGTTTCGAGCACCGGATACCTTATGCTTAGCAGCAGGCAGGAAATGGCGGCGACCTGCGAGACCATCTTGGTCTTGCCGAGGTCGCTAGCCTTGATGGTGTAGCCTTCGGCGGCCGCAATGGCGCGCAGTCCGGAGACGGCGAATTCGCGGCCTACAACCAGAATTACCATCCACGCCGGAACCGCGCGCACCTGCACCAGAGCAATCAGCGCGGAAGATACCAGGAGCTTGTCGGCAATGGGATCGAGCAGCGTGCCGATGGTGGTGATCTGACGCCAGCGGCGCGCCAGGTAACCATCCAGCAGGTCGGTACTGGCGGCCACCAGAAAAATGGCCAGCGCCAGCCAGACGTTGGTAATGGTGGCGCCGCGAAAATGCAACGCGACTTTCTCCTGCACCAGGGCGGCTACCAGCAGCGGGACGAAGAAGATCCGCAAGATCGTGAGCGTGTTCGGGATATTCATCGTTCCTCCCAACTATAATGCCTTGGGCACTGTTGGGACAACTGTAGCTTGGTAGAAGCTGCCGCCGGGATTTGGTAAACTACAGGTTTCGCCGGCTGAAAACATATAGGATGTTACTTCCCAGGGAATTCATCGCTTATCTCTCCCGTGAATTGGTGAAGAAACTGACGCCTGCTTCGATTGAGACAAACAATCCACAGGCGGTCGCGGAGATCGTCGCCAATATTATCACCGAGGAACTAGCAGTCGAAGACCGCCTGAATGACGAGGTGCGCGATATTCTGCAGCAGTACAGCGAGTATATGCGCCGCGAAGGCGTCAGTTACCAGGAAATGTTCCGCAAGGTCAAGAACACCATGATCGCGGAACGCAAGGTCATCCGCGCTTCCGGACGCGACACGCACGACCAGATGAAGCTGTCGCGCGACAAGATCAACGATATGTCGCACAAAGTCATCGTGGCGCTGCGCAAGACGCGGGAACTGCGGATGAAGAAGGATCTCAACGAAGTGCGGCTCGAGATCGTGCGCGACATTACCGAGGTTCTGGTCGCCGAGGAGAAGGTGGATCGGCTGTCGCGGCAGAAGATCCGGTCGCAAAAGCGTGAGATTCCCGAGGGCAGCGAGGAGTGGGATCTGCTGCACCGCAAATACTATTCCGAAGAGCTGAAGAAACTGGGCATCGATCTGGCCAGATGATACCCGCTCTGGTGGTCGCCGGCAGCCTGAACATGGATTTCGTGGTGTCGGTCGATCGCCTGCCGGTACCCGGCGAGACCGTGCTGGGCCGGGATTTTCAAATGATCCCCGGCGGCAAAGGCGCCAACCAGGCCTGCGCGGCGGGCAAACTGGGGTCCGGAACGGTGGCCGTCCGGCTGATCGGCCGGGTGGGTTACGATGTCTTCGCCGACCACCTGAAAGCCAGCCTGGCCGCCGCGGGCGTGGATGTAAGCGCGGTACACGCCGCCAAATCGCAGCCCACCGGCGTGGCACTCATCTGGGTGGACCGGCAAGGGCAGAATTCCATCGTGGTGGCTTCGGGCGCCAATTACGCGCTGGCCGCGGCGGATGTGGAAGCCATGCGCAAAGTTTTTCGCGGCGCGAGCCTGGCGCTGTTCCAACTGGAGACGCCGCTCGATACGGTGGCGGCCGCGATGGGTCTGGCGCGCGAGGAAGGCCTGCGCACCATGCTCGATCCGGCGCCGGCGCAGCCCTTGTCCGCCGAATTGCTCGGGCGCGTGGATATTCTGACACCTAACGAAAACGAGGCGTTGATGCTGCTGGGCCGCCCTCCTGCGCGCGTTTCGCGCGAGGAGGCCCCGGAGCTGGCCGTCGCTTTGCGGAAGCTCGGGCCGCGCAGCGTGGTTTTGAAGCTGGGCGATCGGGGTTCCTACTACTGCGGCGATACAGGGTGCTTTTACACGCCCGCGTTTCAAGTGGAGGTACGCGATTCGACGGCAGCGGGCGATACTTTCAACGCCGCGCTGGGTGTGGCTTTGGTAGAAGGCCAGCCGATCGAGAGCGCACTTGTATTTGCTAACGCCGCCGCGGCGATTTCCGTCACGCGGATGGGCGCGCAGGCTTCCGCGCCAGCGCGCGCTGAAGTGGACAGTTTCCTGAAGGCAAGAGCTTAAAACAGCCGCCACACGCCATAGGCCGCGAACGCGCCCACTCCGCCGGTCCACAGCCACTGGCGCATCCGGCCATTCCAGAACAGCGCGAACAGCATCACAAAAGCCAGGGGGCTAAGGGCGTTGAAGCGCAGGGCATCCGCCCAATGCCCTTTGGCCAGCGCGAACAGCGCGCGCGTGAGACCGCAGAGCGGGCAGGGCCTTCCGGTCAGCCAGTGGAATCCGCACAGCCGCACGGCGGGGCTGTCGGGCACGCTAAAGCAATAGAGCGCGGCGAACAGAGCTATCGCTACCGCGGCGCGGCGCAGGGCCGAAGGCGTCACAAAGCGTCCACGGTGCGCTGTTCGAAGCCCACGATTTCCTTATACGCGACAGTGATGGCCGCGAACGTCACCGGTAGGGCGACAAGGATACCCACGACGCAGCACAGCACGCCGAGAATATCCACCAGCACCAGGAGCAACAGAAACAGCGTGAAGCCCACGTAGTCGCGCTTGACGATGGCGTGGCTGGCCTGCATGGCCGGCCAGAAATCCATGCGCTTGTCCACGATAAACAGGTAGGTGAACTTGTACATGGCGGCCACCACCAGCCCGGGGATGACGCACAGCAGCGTCCCGGCGAAGACAAAGAGGCCGATCACGATGGAAGCCACCAGGGTGGGGACGAAATAGTTGAAGCCGGTGAAAAGGTCGGCGAATTCGGCGCGGCGGCCCATCAGCTTTTTCATGGTGAAAATATGCAGGCCGGCGATCATCGGTCCTTGCAAAATCACCGGCACGGCCGAGCTCAGCACGGTGAAGACGAGAGCGAGAAGGACATAATTGCCGAGATCGGCGGTGACCAGCGCCCAGCCTTCGCTGATCCAGCGCCCGGCATGAACTTCGACGGCTGCCGGCGGCGTCCACGGGGCTGCTGGCGCACCGGCCAGACCGGGCCCGCCCACGGCGAGCGACGCTCCACACGCGGGGCAGAACTGAACATCCGGACTCACTTGGGTACCGCATTTGTGGCAGAACATTTGACGGATCATAACACGCGGACAACCAGGCTCTCGACCTGGTCGACAGTGATGGAGTCCAGCACGGGCGCGTCGGCGATGGCCACGCGGGGCGACCGCGGCGCCCAGACTGTTGGGTCCGATGGCCCGAAGAGCGCCACCACCGGCGTGCCCACGGCCGCGGCCAGGTGGGTGGGACCGGAATCGTTTCCGATGTAGACCCGCGCGGCAGCCAGCCAACAGGCGAGTTCGTAGAGGTCCTCGAAGCGGCGGGCGCCAGGCAGTGCGTCCTGCGGGCCAGCGCACCACTCGACCGGCATGCAGCCTGCCAGGCGCTCGGCCAATTCCTGGAAATGCTCCAGTGGCCAGCGTTTCTTCGGGCTGCCGGCAAAGGGATGGATCGCCGCGAAACCGCCGGGCACGGCCGCGCAGGCGATGCGCGGGATGCCGTCGCTGGCACAGGGCGCAATCGTGCGCACCTGATCCAGATAGAAGTCCGCCGCATGCGAGCCATGCGCCACGGGCGGCAGAGCAGTGAAAAACCGGAACGGCAGCCGCAGTGCGCCGACGGCTTCGCGGAACTCGGGCCGATTGGACCCATACCAGGAAACGATGGAGTCGAACCCGCGCAGAGTTTCGAGCAGCGGTGCGCTGGGGCCGGTCAGCTCCAGCAGGTCAAGACCGGTGGAGGCGATGGAGCGGGCATGCTGCGCGAATCGGGCAGCCAGCGGCACGTTGGGCGGCGCGGTCCAGACTTCCAGATACGCGGCGCGCAGACACTCCATGGCCGGGATCGAGACAATGAAATCGCCCATGGCACCTGGGCGGATGATAAGCCGCTTCAAGAACTCAGGATAGCTTCGATCGGGGCTTCAATCGGCAGGCCCACGCTTTCTTCCAGCGTGACGCGGTGCTCCACCCAGTTGGACAGCGGGAAATTCCGGAACAGGATTCGTTCGCGCACCACTAGCGTCTGCCTGGTGAGGAAAAACAGCCTGCTCCGGTGCACATACTTTTGCTGTTCCACGCGGAAATCGTCGAGGAAATCGTTGAAGGCCGCGCGTTTGGCCGCGGCTCTGGCCTCGCTAAGGGCGTCGTCGAATGTCTGCCTTTGCATGGCCAGCGCGCTGCGCAGTTCCGCCAGAGCGCCTTTTTCGCGCGCGACCACCTCATCCATGCGGCAGCGCATGATGAAGCCAGTCAGCAGCGCCGCACCGGCCGCGCTCAATCCGTGCACGATGACCCAGAGTACAATCGCCATATGCGTCCCCGCCCGCTGTTGTACATATCGGCCGCAACCAGCGCTTTTTACTTGCTGACGCAGAGATGGCAGCCTTTCCCCGGCAGCGCGCTCGTGAAAGGATGCGCGGTGGGTGCATTGGCGGTGCTGGCGATCAGGGAGCGCGGCTGGCGGCGCGATGCCGGATTGCTGGCGCTGGGCCTGGCGTTCTCGACTGCTGGCGATGTCCTGCTGGACCTCGATCCGCGGCTGTTTGCCTTCGGGGTGGGCGCCTTCCTGGTGACGCATCTGACCTATATAGGCCTCTTCGTGCGCAATCGGACGCGAGAGCGCCGGCCGCATCCGGCGCACTTTGCGGCGGTGCTCCTGGTCGTGCTGTCGAGCGTCGCGCTATCGGTCTGGATCGTGCCCTCCACGGGCGGGCTGGCTGTGCCGGTGGTGCTCTATATCTGCGCTCTTACGGCCATGGTCTCGACGGCGATTCTGGCCCGCTTCCGGCAACCCTGGGTGGCGGTGGGCGGCATTCTGTTTCTGATCTCGGATGCGCTGCTCGCCATCCACAAATTCAAGACGCCCGTGCCGCTACGCGATTACCTGGTGTGGAGCACTTACTATCTGGGCCAGTGCGGCATTGCGCTGGGGTATCTGGCGAGCGGACGCCCCGACGGCCAACCGGTGCTCACGGGTTGACGATGGTCAAGGCGAAGACGGTGGTCAGGGTTCCCACCGCGGCCGTTACGGTGAAAGGTCCAACGATCGTGTTGGCGGTCAGCGTGGGGGCTGTGGCAGCGCCGCTAGGCCCCGTCAGGATCGGCATGGGCGGGAACGCTGCGAAAGTCCCGCTGGAGCCCGTGGGGCCCGGCACGACCGTAAACGTCACGCTTGCCCCTTGGATTCCAACGCCCGCCGCGTCCAGCACGCGCACCTCGAGGGCAGTCGGGAAAGGATGGCCTGAAGGCGTCGTCTGGCTATATCCGGCGACCCTGACAATGCTGGCGGGTGTGTCGCCACTCTGAGTGACTGTCACCACCTGTCCTAATACCGTAATCTGAGCGGTGCGGCTGTTAATGGAAGTGTTGGCCGAGTATGAAAAGCCTATCAGTCCGCCGCTGACGCCCGTGATCGTAAGCCAGGACTGCTTGGAGATGGCTATGAGCGGTGTGCTCGCCGGAAGCACCTGGTACGAGATCGAGCCCGTACCGGCGGGGGCGCCCAAGGTGCCGGCCGCGCCCAAGGACAGGTAAACGGCGGTGTATTCTTTGATGGCGTTGTCGCCCGTATCGGCGATATAGACGTTGCCTTGCCCGTCCACCGCGACTCCGTCGGGCGCCTTGAGTCCGGCGGAAACCAATGGCGTCACAAGCCCACTTACCGGATTGCATTCCTTGATCGCATTGTTGCCGGTATCCGCGATGTAGACGTTGCCGTCGCCATCCACCGCCACGCCGTGAGGAGTGTTCAGTCCGGAGGGCACCAACGTAGAGACCAGCATGGTGACGGGGCTCCACTGTTTGATCTGGTTGTTCTTGCTGTCGGCGAAGTACATGTTGCCTTGTGCGTCCACCGCCACTCCTTGCGGCGAGTTGAGGCCTGAGGAAACCAGGGTCAGGATGCCCTTGGTGGCCGCCACCCACTCCTTGATGGCGTTGTGGCCGGTATCGGCGAAGTAGACGTTGCCCTGGGCATCGAGGGCCACTCCGTGAGGACTGCTGAGCCCGGACAACACCACCGGGGTCACGAGGCCGGTAGCCACGTTCCACTTCTTGATGGCGTTGTTCTTACTGTCCGCGATGTACACGTTGCCCAGAGAATCCACGGCGACTCCGCCGGGATCGTTCAGGCCGAACCGGACCAAGATGCTCACCTGTTGCGTGGTTGCGTTCCACTCCTTGATGAGGTTGTTGGAACTGTCCGCGATATAGACGTTGCCCGACCCATCCACGGCCACGGCCTGAGGGGCCGATAAGCCGGAAGACACCAGCACGCTCACCTGACCGATGGGGGTGAAACTTGCGCCTGCCTGCGTGACCGTGAAGGTCAAACCGGATATGGTCAGGGTTCCGGTCTGAGCACTGGAGTTCGGATTCGCGGCGTAAGTGAACTCGATCAGGGCATTGCCGCTGCCGCTGGTGCTGCCCGCGGATAGCTGCAACCACGAGGCGTTGCTGCTGGCGGTCCAGGGCCCGCCAGCCACCAGCAAGACGCTGCCGCTGCCGGCCGCACTCCCCACTAGCGCCGAGGATGCGCCGAGGGTATAAGCCGAATTGGTCAGAGTGAATGTCACGCTCAACGCGCCTACGGTGACGGAGACGGTAAACGTCCCGGCGGTGCCGTTGGCCGTGAGGACAGGCGCGGTGGCGGTACCGGCCGCGCCGGTCAGGATCGGCATGGGAGGAGAGGCGCCGAACGTGCCACTGGCGCCGGTGGGTCCGGGCGTTACGGTGAAGGTGATGGGCCAGCCCACTATGGGATTGCCGCCGGCGTCCGTCAGGCAGACCTGGAGGACGGTCGCGAAGGGCTGCCCGAGTTCCGTACTTTGGACGGCGCCGGCGCACGCGGTCAAGACGGCCGGCGTATCGGAGATCTGCGTCACGGTCACCTGAAGGCCCAGAACCGTAATCAGCGCGGTGCGGCTGGCGCCCGTGGTATTGGATAAGAACGAAAAGTCGATGACTCCGCCGGCGATGGAGGTAATGGTCAGCCAGGGCTGGTTGCTGACCGCCGTGAGCGGGGTGCCGGAGGGCAGTACCTGGACGGTGACCGAGTCTGATCCCGCCGCGGCAGCCTCAGTCAAGCTGGCGGCGCTCAAGGCCACATAGGCCAAAGTGGCTTCTCTGACGGCGTTGTTGCCGCTATCGGCGATGTAGATGTCACCTTGTCCATCCAAGGCGAGACCCGCCGGGTTGCTCAGTCCCGACGAAACCAGGATGGTAAACAACTGGCTGACCGGGTTCCACTCGCGGATCGTGCCGCTGATCGAATCCGAAAAGTACACGTTGCCTTGGCCGTCCACCGCAACACCTGTGGGCCCAGTGAGTCCGGACACCAAGATGGTGACGGCTCCGGCGGCGGCGTTCCACTCCTTGATCTCGTTATTGCCGAAGTCGGAGAAGTAGACATTGCCGAGCGAATCGAGAGCAAGGCCCAGAGGCGAATTGAGGCCCGAGACCAGGGTGGTCATCACTTGGGTGGTCACGTTCCATTCCTGGATAGTGTTGGCGCCGGAATTTGCAATATAGATATTGCCCGACGCATCGACCGCCACGCCGGCGGGATTGTTCAGTCCCGTCACTACCACGGTGACGGCCAGCGGGCTGGCCGCATTCCACTCTTTGACCACGTTATTGCCGCTGTCGGCAATGTACACGTTGCCCAGCTTGTCCACCGCGACAGCGCCGGGGCCGCTCAACCCGGCGCCGATTATGGTGGTGGGCGCAGTGGCGCCGGCGGCCAATTGTTCAATCGCATTGTGGCCGGTGTCCGCGATGTAGACGTCGCCCTGGCTATCCACGGCCACGTCCCGCGGATCCTTCAATCCGGAGGTGACCAGCGCGCTTACCGAAGCCGTGGGCTGGTAACTGCTGCCCGCCTGAGTAACGAGAAATGTCAATCCGGCGATGGTCAAGGTGCCGACCTGCGACCCCGCGTTGGGATTGGCCAGGTAGGTATAGGCGATGGTGGCGTTCCCGGAGCCGGCGGTGCTGCCGCCGGACAGTTGCAGCCACGGGGCGTTGGCATACGCCGTCCATGCGCCGGGCGTGGTCAGGGTCACGGTACCGCTGCCGGCCTCGCTGCCCACGGTCGCCGAGGTGCTGCTCAACGAAGCGGGGTTGCCGGAAATCGTGACGGGGCAGGTGTCAATCCAGATTTCGAATGCATCGAGGGCGATCGACTGCAAGGATTGGGGCAGAGCCGTAATGGTAAAAGTGTGGGCGCCGCAGGGGATGCCATGCTGTTCCCACACGCTCTGCTGAAACTGATCGGGGCCGGGGGCATACAGCGATATGGTGCCTTCCGGAACTCCGTCCAGTTGAATCGATGCGGTGCCCTGGTCCTGCCCGGTGATGCTCAACCATCCGATGCCGGAGCCGACAAAAGTGAGGGTCGCGGTATCCTGGGATTCCGGCGTGGTGGCGTAACCGTAAGTGCTGGCGGTCAACGACGCCGTAAGAAAGGACCACAACCCGTCATAACCGATGGTGGGAGGCTCATTCAGGGGACTGGTGATGTTGCGTGTCTCCTCTATCCTGGATGGCGCAGGCAGGTAAGACCAGGTGGCGCCCCGGTTGACGGATTGGAAGAGGCCGTGATAACCGGCCGCGAAGAGGGTGCTGTCCACTGCGAAGTTCGGGGAGACTCCCACAGTCATGACAAAAGTGTCCGGGAAGGCCGTGAGCGCTGTCAGGGTGCGTCCGCCATTGGTGGACATCATCACACCCTCTTGCACCGTGCCGACAAACAGAGTTTGATCGTTGACGAAGTTCGGAGAGAACTGGATGTCCATGGCCCGGATGTTGCCGGTTTGAAAGATCTCGGTCCAGGTGCTTCCCCGGTTGGTGGATCTGTAGATTCCACCTAACAGGCCTCCCGCCACGACGGTGTGGTCGTTCGCGAAGTTTGGCGAGACGGCCACCACCGCGATAGGCCCTGGATAACCCGGAAAAGTGAGAGGCGACCAGGTCGCGCCGCCGTTGGTAGTCAGAAAGACCTGCGCTCCGGGGGTGGGGCTGGCGGCAAATATAGTTTGGTCCGTGGCGAAGTTGGGCGAAACGGCGATGGAATCCACCCCCACGCCGTACAAGCCGGAAAGGGTGAAGTTGTTGCCGCCATCGGTGGAGATGTACAAGCCGGGGGTATCGCCCGGCGGTGCGTCACAGAAGTTGGGGGAGGCGGGCAGGAGCCCGAAGAAGACGGTCTGATCGACCGCGAAGTTGGGAGAAATAGCCATGGACCGCGGATAAGCCGACGTGCCCGGGCCCAACCCCGCCATCATCTGCCAGGTGGCGCCCGAGTTGGTGGTTCTTTGCAGGCCAGAGAAATTGCCGCTGAACGCGGTTCCGTCGTTCGCGTAGTTCGGAGAGATGGCCGAGGCGTCGGTATACGCCAATTGCATACCGGTGTTCTGGAAGGTCCAGGACAATCCGGCGTTGGTCGACCACAGGTTACCGCTGCCATAACTGCTGGCGAAGACGGTGCCATCCACGGCGTAGTTCGGGGACAAATTGATGTGGCGGACGATCCGGGTGGGCCAGGTGTCGATATATTGCCAGGTGGCTCCCATGTTGGCGGAACTCCACACCCCTTCGTACATGGCCATAAACAAGACTGTGCCGCTGCTGCCCGCCGCCGCGACTATGTCCTGGTAGTGCGTCAGGGTGAGACAAGAGAGCACGCGGGGTACCGTGGATGGAGCATTCCAGGAGGCCGCGCGCGTGGTGGATTGAAAGACTCCGCCCGCGGCGGTGGCCGCCCAGATGGTCGAATCGGCGGTGAACGTGGGAGACAACGCCAGGGAAGTGACATTGAGATCGGACAGACCTGTGCTGGCGGAGGCCCAGGAGGTCCCGCCATTCGAGGAGACCAGGACTCCCTGGCCCAGAGTCGCGGCGATGGCAGTACGATCGGTACCGAATCCCGGCGAGAATGCCAGCGCCGACACGGTAGGAAGCGTCACGCCCGGCGTTACGGAGGTCCAACTGGCGCCGGCATTGGTTGAAAGGAAGATTCCGTTAGCGATAGTTCCCAGCAAGACCGTTTGATCCACATCGAAATTCGGAGATACGGCGATGGCGTTCAATCCGGCAGTTAACGCGGAAGGCTCGGCCACGGTCGTCCAGGCGGCCCCACGGTTGGTGGACTCCAGAATGGTGTTCGTCCCGGTGGCGACGAAGAGGGTGTTGTCGACTGCGAAGTTCGGAGACAACGCCATGCTTTCGACAGCCTGGTTATACACCTCGGTCCAGACTGTCCCCTGGTTGGCGCTCTCAAAGAGTCCCGAACTGGTGGCCACGTAAATCGTCTGATCCACTGCATATCCCGGCGAGAAAGCGACGGCGGTGATGAGCTCATTATTCCCCAATCCAGGGACCACCGACCAGTTGACGCCTCCGTCGGTGGATTTCAAGACCACCTGCACGTTGGGTTTGATTATCAGGGCGCCGGAGGCAGCCAAGACGGTTTGGTCTACGGCGAAATTAGGCGACACTGCGACGGCGATATAAGGATCGTGAGGGTCATGCGCGACGGCCTGCCCAACCGCCAGAACCAGACACGCTACGAGCACGGAGACACTTTGGGCCATCGCAGCCAGACGGGGGTGGAGCATTCCGCTAATTATACCGCGCGGTGGGGTTTGGCTGTATGCTATAGAGAGCCAGGACACCAAAAAATAACCCTGGAAGATACGGAGGGAACGAACACCATGCGATATCGGAGTTGGATTCAAGGAATCCTATGTCTGGGCACTGCGGCTATCATCGCGATACCCACAGCGCGAGCGGCAGCCACGTACACGGTCCTGCACAATTTCAGCGGTACCGGCGGACAAAACCTTTTGGCGGGCGTGATTCTGGATTCGGAAGGGAATATCTACGGCACCACTTACATGGGCGGACTCGGATACGGAGTCATTTTCGAGCTGTCACCTAGCGGCACTGAAACGGTGCTCTACAGCTTCACGGGCGGCGCCGACGGAGGCAATCCGGCGGCGCCCTTGATCCGGGATTCGGCGGGCAACCTCTACGGGACCACTTCCGCCTACGGCCTGTGCGCGTACTGTGGAACCGTTTTCAAGCTGGATACGGCCGGCACCTTGACCACACTTTACAGCTTCACCGGCGGGGCGGACGGAGGGTACCCCTTGGCGGGCGTCATCGAGGACGCGACGGGCAATCTGTACGGCACCACGTATAGCGGCGGCATTCTGACGGGGACGTGCGCGACTATCGGCGAGTATCCCGTCGCCGGATGCGGGGTCATCTTCGAGCTGGAGGCGTCCGGCACGGAAAAGGTTCTCTACACCATGACGGGTAGCACGGACGGCGCCAATGCGGGCGCCGGGGTGATCCGCGATTCCGAGGGCAATATCTGGGCCACCGACGAGGATGCGGCTAAGTGCTATGGCTGCGGAACAGCCTTTAAGCTAAGTGCCGCCGGAACCTATACCCTGCTGCACGAATTCGGGGGCGGCGGGGACGGCTTCATGCCCATGGCAAGTCTGATGGAGACTTCCGCCGGTAACCTCTACGGGAGCACGGAGTATGGCGGAATCACCGGCGGCGTATGCACCAGCTCGGGATGCGGCGTGGTCTTCGAGATCAATAGTGCGGGGACGGAGTCGGTTCTTTACAAATTCACCGGGGGGACCGACGGGGCCAAGCTGGCGTGCAATTTGATCCGGGACGCGGCAGGCAATCTCTACGGTACGACCTACACTGGCGGGAGTACCGCGGGGAATTGCGAAACCATCGGCGATACGGACATTCCCGGCTGCGGAACGGTCTTCAAGTTGGCCACGACCGGGACCCTGACGGTGCTGCACACACTCACGGTAGAGGGAGGGGCCAATTCGGCTGCGGGCCTCACACCGGACTCCTCCGGCAATTTCTACGGCACGACCGAGCACGGGGGCACAATGCACGGTGGCGTGGTCTTCAAGCTGACTCCTTGAAGCTCTTCACCGACGATATGTCACACGATTGGAGGGCGGTGCTTTTTCTCTTGACCTTACCCGGTATAGCGGCGCCAGGGACGGTCATTCGGGAGTTGAAGCACGATGTCTCGCCCCCGCTCGGCCGCATGATTCTCGAATCGGGGGCGGGAGGCGTTCCAGGTGAAGCTGAGGAGCCAGAAACCGAGGAAGGGCGTGCGCCAGTTGGGAAGCAAATCGATCCCGTGTGGCAGAAGACGGCCGGCTCCAAGCTGACGACCACCGCCGGAATGAATCTGCTGGGGCTGGGAACCGGGTTCACCGGCCCTCAGGGTGCGTTTGAAATCGGCGCCACGCCACCCGACGCGAACGTATCGGTCGGCGCTACGCAGATCGTGCAAAGCGTGAATCTGGGAACGGCTATTTTCGACAAGACTTCCGGGGCCATCATTGCGGGTCCCGTATTCTACGACCTGCTGTGGTCCGGCTTTAGCGAACCTTGCTCCAAAGCGGTCAACACGCTGGACCCGGTGGTGCTCTACGATAAACAGGCCGGCCGCTGGGTGTTCCTTATCCATACGCTGGGCAATCCGTACCAAATCTGTTTTGGGGTTTCAACCAGCGACGATGCGACCGGCACTTATAACCGTTACTCGTTCCAAATTGAGGCCCTAGGGAACACGACCAACGAACAAATGGGGGTCTGGCCGGACGGTTACTATCTCGCGCATTGGATCTACTCGAGCAGTACGACTTATGTTGGCCCGCAGGCGTGTGTGGCCGACCGGGTGCAGATGCTGGCCGGCGCGACCGCGACCATGCAATGTTTCCAGATCAATAATACGAACCTGCACGGCATGGCTCCGTCGGACCTGGATGGCGCCAGTCCTCCGCCGGCGGGATCGCCGAACTACTACTTGATGCAGGGGCCGGCGGGCTCGAATTCACTGCATCTGTACCGTTTCCATGTGGACTTTACGACTCCGGCAAACTCCACATTTATGGGGCCGACAATTATTAAAGTGGCCGCTTACCAGCCGGCGGCCGCGTTCGGCGTGGCGGCCATCCCGCAGCCCGGTACCAGCCAGTTGCTGGATGTGTTCGGCAACGACGTAATGCCGCGCCTGACGTATCGCTACTTCGCGAGCGCGAATCCGCCGTACGAGTCGCTGGTGGCCACACACTCGGTGAACGTGGGATCGGGCAGCAACGCCAGGACCGCCGTGCGCTGGTACGAGCTGCGCAATCCGGGCACGGCGCCGGCGATGTACCAGGAAGGAACCTACTCGCCGGACGCAACCAACCGCTGGATGGGCAGCATCGCCATGGACCAGATGGGCGACATCGCCATCGGGTACAACGTTTCGAGTGCGAGCGTGTACCCGGGGGTGCGGTACACCGGACGGCTGTCGACCGATCCGTTGGGCACGCTGGAGGCGGAAGCCACCATCTTTAGCGGAACCAGTTCGCAGGCCAGCGGACCGCGTTGGGGGGATTACGCGAGCATGAGCGTGGATCCGAGCGACGACTGCACTATGTGGTACACGGGCGAATACGTGGTCTCGAGCGCGGCGCTCGAATGGGCGACGCGGGTGTTTTCATTCAAATTTCCGGCGTGCCCATAGACGTCGGCAGGAGTGCCGGCGCGGCAGCCTAAGAGGCTGCGCCGCGAAAGCGGCGTTCGAGCAAGCCCAGCGCGCCATCGGCGGCGAGCGCGATGCAGGCGGCGGGAACGGCTCCGGCCAGGATCTGGGTGGTGTCCACCGAGGCGATGCCGCGGAAGATGAAGACGCCCAAGCCTCCGCCTCCGATGGCGGCCGCGATGGTGGCGGTACCGATGGTGGTGACCGTCGCCACGCGGATGCCGGCCAGAATGGTGCGCGCGGCCAGAGGCATCTCCACGCGCCACAAGAGCTGGCTGCCGGTCATGCCCATGGCGATAGCGGATTCGCGCACGGCGGCATCCACGCCCAGGATGCCCACCAGCGTATTGCGCAGAATCGGGAGCAGGGCGTAGAGCACTAAGGCTACGATGGCGGTGCGCTTGCCGATGCCGCCAATCAGCGGCACGGGGATCAGAAAGCCGAACAGCGCCAGGCTGGGGATGGTCTGCATGACGTTGGCGAATCCCAGCACCCAGGGACGCCAGGCGGCGCGGCGGGTGATCAGGATACCGGCGGGGACGGCCACGGCGATGGCGATGGCCATGGAGATCAGCACCAGCGTGAGATGCTCGAGGGAGAGTTGGGCGATCTCGGCGGCCAGGTCCGAGTTCATTGCGGTTCCACCTTCCAATCCAGGCAGGCGAGGAAGGCGCGCGCCTCAAGGCCCGCGGCCTCCAGGAACTGTGGCGGCGTGGAGACCAGCTCGAGCGCGCCATCGCGCAGCAGGGCGATACGAGTGGCCAGCATCAACGCCTCGCGCACATCGTGGGTGACAAAGATAGCGGTCTTGCCGAGATCGCGGCGCAGAGCCAGGAATTGCTTCTGCAGATCGAGGCGGGTGACGGGATCGACCGCGCCGAACGGCTCGTCGAACAACAGCACGGATGGATCGGCTGCCAGCGCCCGCGCTACGCCGACGCGCTGGCGCTGGCCGCCGGAAAGCTGCGCCGGATAGCGCGCGGCGAACTGCTCCGGCGCGAGACCCACCTGGCGCAGCAGCGCGTCCACACGGACCTGGATGCGCGGCGCATCCCATTTTTCGAGGTGCGGCACCAGACCCACGTTTTGGGCGACAGTGTAATGCGGAAACAAACCGATTTCCTGGATGACGTAGCCGATGCGGCGCTTGAGCTTCACAGGGTTCCAGGCGCGAGTGGAGATGCCATCGACCAGCACCTCGCCGGCGCTGGGGAACAGCAGGCCATTCACCATTTTGAGCGCGGTGGTTTTGCCGGAACCGCTGCGGCCGAGGAGCACCAGCGTTTCGCCGGCTTCGACCGAAAGGGTCAGGCTCTTTAGAATCTCGCGCGCGCCGATACGGAATGACGCGGCGCGAAACTCGACGACGGCACTCACGCGACGAAGAGGCTCTCGGCGAAGGGCCAGGTGTCGTCAAGCCATTGCGTGGCGCACTCGAAGCCCGCCGCGGCCGCCATCTCGCGGACTTCTTCGGGATAGAACTTGTGGCAGGACTCGGTCCAGATGGTTTCGTCCTTGCGCAGGTCGCACTCGAAGGCGGCGGCGCGGATAGAGACGCGCTGGGCCTTGAGCGAGCGCAGATGCATTTCGACGCGGCGGTGGTGTGGATCCCAACGGGCTTCGTGCGCGAAATTGCAGAGCGCGAAGTTTCCGCCGAGCTCGCGGTTGATGCGCGCCAGCAGGTTGCGGTTGAAGGCGGCGGTGACGCCCGCGGGATCGTCATAGGCCAGGAGCATGCGGGTAAGCGGCTTGATCAGGTCCGTGCCCAGGAGCAAGGCATCGCCGGGCATCAGCGAGGCGCGCACTTGCTGCAGGAAATCCTGCGCGGCGGGGGGCTCGAAATTTCCGATGGTGCTGCCCAGGAAAAGGACCAGCAGCGACTGGCCGGGGAGGCGGGCGCAGGCCGCCTGCCGCAGGCCCTCCATGTACGATTCCGCCAGCGGGTGGACGTCGGCGAACGCGGCCATCTCCTGCGCACAGCGAGCCAGCGCGGAGGCCGAAATATCGATGGGATAGTAATCCACCGGTCCGCGGCGCGCGAGCGATTCCAGAATGCGCCGCGTTTTCCCGCCCGTGCCGCTGCCCAACTCGACGACGGCCACCGGGGTCGGTATGCGGGCGGCGAGGGCGGGCGCCAGGCGACGGATCACGCGCGTATCGGCGCGCGTCAGCCCGTACTCCGGCAGCACCGTGATGGCCTCATACAGGGCCGAGCCGGTGGCATCGTAGAAATATTGGCAGGGCAGCTGTTTCTGCTCCGGCCGGCTCAAGCCTTCGCGCACATCAGCGGCGAAGGGATTCAATGCGCGATCAGCGCTCAACGATCCGGAAAGTGGCATAGATATATGGGTAGGCCGGGCGGAACCAGTTGCGGAAGCTCGACCGCAGGAAGCAGCGGGCGGTGCGCGGCGAACCGCCCTTCAGCACGTAGTGCTGGCCGTCGAAGAAATTGGCCGAGTAGCCGGGGTAATAAGAGAATGGCTGGAAACCGGGGAACGGCTCGAAGCGCGTGCCGGTCCATTCCCAACCGTTGCCGACCATTTGGGAGACGCCGAAATGGTTTGGCGGCTCGGCGGTGACGGGTTCCGGATCCCAGCTACGGAAATCGACATTTGCGCCGGCGGGATCGTAATGGCCACCATACGCGGCGCGATGGAACTGGGCCTCGGTGGGCAGCGCTTTGCCCTTCCATTGGGCGTAGGCCTGCGCCTCGTCGTAGGTGACGTAGACGGGCCAATCGAGCGGCAGCGGAATATCCGCGAACATGCCGCGATAGAACCAGTCGCCTTCGCGGCGGAGCCAGAAATGCGGCGCGGCGGCGCCGGCGTGGACGAACTCCAGAAAGTCGCCGTTGGTTACTTTGTGTTGCGCGATGGCGAACGCCGGAACGTCCACCTGGTGCTCGTCGAACTCGTTATCCCAGCCGAAGCCATCGTTACGGGCGCGGCCCAGGGTGGCCGGGCCGCCGGGGATCTCCACCATGCGGGTGGCCGGCGCGGGTCCGGACGGGGCGGCCGCAAACTCGGGCCGCGCCTTCTGGGCGAAGGGCAGATGATGCAGCATGTAGGCGAAGGTCTCGGCGTGCATCAGGCGGTGCTCGACGGCTACGTGCAGCAGCTCCTCTGGAGCCTGTGCGAGGGCGGCGTCCAGAGTGTGACGGACGCGGGAGTTGTATGCGCGCACTTCGCCTTCGGCGGGCCAGTCGGCGGGCTGGTCAGAGGGCAGCGCGGTGGAGTCGGGATCTATGCCGAAGGAGAACAATTGGTCGAAGCCGGCATGAAAGGCGGGCAGATCGAGCGCGCGGCCTAACAGGTTCCAATCGAAGGCCTCCAGATGACCGAGATAGAACACAATTCGATTCCGCTCTGGGATAGGGCGCTCGTATAGCGCGGCCGGATCGACGAGATCAAAGAGGCTGTCGGTCTGGGCACGGGCTTGGGAAAGAGAGTGGCAGAGTGCGGCGTTCAGTGTCGTCGGGGCCATTCCTCAATCAGTGTAGCATTCAGAGGGCGGGCGGCTGGCTGGTTTGCGGGGAAGGGGGGGCAGGGGTGCTTGACGTGTTGGGAAAACCACTCCCTGACGGTCGCGGCTCAGTAGCCTCGGGTGCAACGCGGCCGGCATTCTCGAAATCATGTTGCATGGTGTTGCACGGCGTTGCGGCGGGGGCGGGCGCTGGTTCGGAAGTAGCTGATTCGGCTTGGGTTGGGGCGGACTCGTCGGGATAGGGGTCGGGATACCTATCGATGCCGTGGATGCCGGGCAGGCTGTCGTAGTCCTTTTCGATGATGGCCGAATCGAGCAGCTTTTCGCCATCGGGATCGGGGGCCGGCTCGGGCATCGACCAGCCGGTTTTGGGCAGTTGCGGACGTTGCAAAATGAACATAGACGTGCGCAAAAGCACAGCGGGCGACGACTTGGGATTGTCGAGGATGGCGAGGAGAGTTTCCACGGCGCGGTTGCTGAGGTGGTGGAGCGCGTCGCGGCGGGAGAGGACGAACTCGGCGCGGGAGCGGTGCAGGGCCTCGACGAAGGGTTTGCACGCCTTCATCCAACGATAGATGGTGACGCGGTGGACGCCGTAGGTCTTAGCGGCATCGGTAAGGGTGGAACCGGCGGCCAGGGCGTCGGCGACGCACTGCTGGATGCTGGTGAGGGGAGGTGTATCTGTCGAGTGTTCCATATTCGACGATGAGCGTAGCATGGGGGGACGCGCGGACTTGGGGATCTGAGGGGCAGTTTTGTTTGTTTTCAGTGGGATGCGGGGGATCGCCGATACGTGATCGAAAGAACATCGTCATCGAAAATTGGGTTGATCCCAACAGCCGCGTGTGATATAAACTTCGAGGGAGTCTGGGGACCGACCGGGTAAATGGATGTAATATCAGGAAAATTCAGCAGAAAGCGAGGGAATTCCGTGAAATACAGCCGCATTTCCGTTTTTTGGGTTGAAACCGCCGTGGCCTCGATCGCCGCCATCCTGGCGGTGGTCACAGTTATATGGCGCGACTGGATCGAGGGAGTTTGGGGCATCGATCCGGATCGCCACTCCGGCGCCATCGAGTGGCGGTGGGTGATTGCGTTTTGGCTGGCTGCGACGCTTTTCGCGGCCTTGGCGCGGCGCGACTGGCGCAGAGCGTCGGCGGCCCCGAGCCACGGATCGGAAGGATGGTAGCCCATGGCGAACATTCAAGTCACATTCGACTCCAGCCTGCAAAACGCGCGCAGCGAGTCGAACATCGCGATCAACCCCAATAACCCGCTGCAGATCGTGTCGTCATCGAAGAAGTTCGCGAACATCGAAACGTACAACTTCACGCTGGCAACCGAGTATTCCAACGATGGCGGCAAGACCTGGCACGCCTCCGCGGCTCTGGCCTTGCCCGGCGCCTCCACGATCATGACCGATCCCACGCTGGCCTGGGACGACAGCGGCAATGTCTTCCTGGTGGGCCTCGGCGGCACGCTTAGCGCAAGTCCTCCGCCCGCCTATCAGCAAGGCAGCGGCATCATCGCGATGTATAAGTCCACGGACGGCGGCAAGACCTGGAGCGCACCGTATCTCATCTCCGGAACCAGCGGCGCCGACAAGCAATGGGCCGCCGGCGACAGCAGCCCCTCCAGCCCATTTCACGGCAACGTCTACGCGGTCTGGGACAACACGGAGGGGGGCATGGCCTTCGCACGCACACAGAATCACGGCGCATCCTGGATCGGCGCGGGCGGGTCGGTAGCCGGGTCGCTGATCACTACGGGCACGGTCTATCCGGAGATTTATGTCTCGACCGACGGCTTCGTCTACGTGGTCTCGCTGGGCGCCAACCAGATTGAGATGCTGGTCTCGACCGACGGCGGTAACACCTTTCAGCCGTCCACAACGCCGCCGGCCACCGGCATTACGACCATCCCGGACGCGCTGCCCGCGACTGATTCCGGCTTTCCCGTTTTCCCCGGCGGCAGCTTCCGCGTGCTCACGGATCCGACCCTCAGTTCGGCCGGCCCCGAGGTGTACGTCGCCTGGGCCGACTATCGCGAGGGCAGTTCGCGCATCTACTATGCGCATTCGATCGACGCCGGCGGCACCTGGACCACCGGTGCGTCGGGACAGCCGCTGCTCACTCAATCGATACCCTCGAACTTTCAGCACTTCCATCCACAGCTCGCGATCGATCCCAACGGCGTGGCGGCGTGCACGTTCTATGAATTCGGCCCGAAGCCGACGACATACCTGATCGACGTCATCATCTCCCAATCGTTCGACCATGGGGCGACGTTCAACTACTTCATCGTCACGGATCAGCCTTGGAACCCGGCAATCGATGCGCCGCTGGCCGAGGCTTTCCCCGATACCACTTTCATCGGCGACTATTTCGGGCTGGACGCCAGCGCGCTGGGCTTCTACCCGCTGTGGACGGACACGCGGACCGGCATCCAGGAGCTGTTTACGGCGATTCTCCCCGAGAAGGGGTGCGAGTTCATCATCGATCAGAGCACCATCGGCCAGGACGAGGTGGATACGCTGCGCAAGACACACGGCCCTAGCGCGGTCATCAGCGACGCGTTCCGGGTGGTGGTCGACGGTTTTTCGGCGTCGCAAATCGGCGCGACCAGTCCGGCTGCCACGCTGCATGTGGCCTCGCCCACCACGGGCATGCAGGTGGTGTGCACCGGGAATTCTTCCGCCACCGGCGCATACGGCTCGCAAGTGCAGCGCTTCACCTTCTTCTATAACCTGGACTTCGGCACCGACACGAGCGATCCCGCCTTCGCGTTCAGCGGAGCAACGGAGTTCCTGACGCTTCAGGTGACCGTTAACGGCGTTTCGGCGGCGGGGCAGATCGAGTTGATCAAGCAGCCGGATCCGTACCTGCTACACGGCACTCCGCCCTGGCTGAGCATCGACCTGCGCGTCTTCGTGATGCGCCCCGGCGACACCAAGTTCGGCGTGACCATGGGCGCGAATGCCTCCACTGCCAACAACTTCATCCAGCAGGTGATGCTGGCGCTCACCAAAGGAAATGGCAAGGCGGCCGGCCAGTCGTTCGACGATCCCAACGTCCTGTCGCCCAGCGAGGAGGGATCGGCGGTCTACCTGACCCCCGCCGACGCGCACAACGTCGCGGTGTTCAATTTCGCTCTCGCGCGGGTGCGCTACATCGGCCTGATCGGGGCTCCCACGGTGCGCGTGTTCTTCCGCCTGTTCGCCGCGCAGCAGACCACCGGCATTTACGACTATCCGCCCGGCGAGCAGTACCGGCGCGCCACCACCAACCCGGATGGCCAGCCCATCGCGCTGGCCGGGATAATCGAGAGCGAATACGTCACCATCCCTTGTTTCGCGCTGCCGCGCATCGACTCGACCGTCACGGCCATGACCCAACAGACGGATTCTTTCGTCGATGGCAGCGGCAACACGCTGGGCAACATCCAGAACATCAAGGCGCATGCGGATGGCTCCGAGGTGGACACGTTCTTCGGCTGCTGGCTAGACATCAACCAACCGTTCAAGGCGGATGGCCACACGCCCAACAACGTTTTGCCGCTGAAAGCCGAGGCTCCGCTGGACGGGCCCTTCACCAACACGAGCAACCCGCCCCTGCCGATCGGGCAGGCCATCATGCGGAACCTGCATCAATGCCTGATCGCGGAGATTGCGTTCGACCCCGCGACCATCCCCCTCGGCACCGATCCCTCGAACTGGGACAAACTGGCGCAGCGCAACCTGGCGTGGAGTTCGGTGGGCTCCGCGCAAGCGGTTAGCACTTTCGAGATCCGTCCGACGGCCGCGGGCCTGCCCGCGGGACAGCAGCCAGATGAGCTGATGATCGACTGGGGGACGATACCGGTAGGAAGCACCGCGTCGATCTACCTGCCGGCGGTGACTTCCGATGAAATCCTGTCGATGGCTTCGCGGATGTACACCTACCACGGTCTGACACGGGTTGACGATCACACCGTGCAGTCGAAGACGGTGGGGGTCACTTACATACCCATCCCCTCAGGCGCGGGCTCCAACTACGCGGGGCTGCTGGCCATCACGCTGCCGACTTTGGGGCGGCGCGGGCGGACGCACACGGTGATTGTGCGGCAGGTGACGAACGCCTTCGGCGACATCCTCCTGCAGCCGGCTCGGCGACACAAGCAAGCGCACCGGGCGAGCGCCCGATCCGCCGAGGCAGCGGCAAACCAGGAGTGGAGGAAGGTGATCGGCGCATTCCAGATCTCCATTCCGGTAAGCCAGAAAAACGTGCTGTTATTGCCGGAAGAGCGGAACCTTTCAGTCCTGCGCTGGATCGGCGAAGCGATTCCGGCCAGCAACCGCTGGAATCTTGTTTTCCAGCGCTACCTGGAAGCGATCGGCGGCCGCGTCATATCGTTCGGCGGGAATCCGACGCATATCCTGCCATCGCCGTGGGGCAACGGCGTGCCTGGTCTGCCTGGATACCCGGGGCATCCTGGGCATCCGCCGGGGCATCCGGGGCATCCCGGCCATCCCGGGCATCCCGGCCCCGGCGAGCACGAGCATCCTTCGTTCACCGGGAAGGTCGATGGGATTATTTACAATCACTTCGGCGATTTCCATGCATTCATCCTGGAGACGCGCGAAGGTGTGCGCCACCAATTTGAAAGCCACGAGTCGCGTGTGCATGCGTTGGTCGAGCGGGCATGGATCGATCGTATCCTGACGACGGTGGTCGTGCGGCACGATCACCCGAGGCGTCCGTCAGAGATCATCCTGCACGGTGCGCCAGCGGGGCTAAAGCCCCGCGCGGGCTAAAGCCCGCCCTCCGTGGTGTACATCTGGCCGGGGCCCAGATGGTCGTACCAGGTGAACTTCAGGATGGCGGAGGTGACGGTGCATACCGCGAGCGAGATCCACAGCTCGGGCCAGTGTTGGATGGCGAGATAGATGGGTGCGGTCACCAGGCTGGTCTGCCAGACGAGGCCCACTGAGATGTTGAACAGGTCGCGCGGGAATTCGCGGTTCGGCTGGAAGGCCGGGTCTTCCGCCAGGCACAGACGATACACCGGACCCCACCAGCCCCAGGGGCGCACGTTTTTGTAGAACGATTTCAGGACTTCATCGCTCTCCGGTTCCGTGGCCAGGCAGACCCAAATGGAGGCGACGAAACTGATGAGCAAGATAAGCAGGAAGACGAATACCGGATGCATGGTCACGAAGACCTTTAATACGGCCGCGGCCGTACCCGCCACCATCCCGGCGAAGAAGCCATAACCGTTGAAGCGCCACCAGTGCCACTTGAGCACGTTGGGAGCGACGAACGCCGGAACCAGGGCCGAGACGATCCATTCCGTGACACCGTGGACCGATTTGGTAACCAGACCGAACAGGATGCCGAGGATAACCAGGGCGCTGGAGGTGATCCAGGCCATGACCACGTATCGCCGGACGGGCGCATTGCGGTTGATGTAGCGCTTATAGATATCGTTGACGACGTAGGCCGCGCCGGAATTCACGGTGGAGACAAACGTACTCATGAAGGAGGCCAGCAGGGCCGCGATCAGGACACCCTTGAGCCCGACGGGAACATATTTGGCGAGCACGCCCGGGAGGATCTTCTCGAAATTGACGTTGGCGCCCATCTGGGCGAGGTCGGGGCTGAAGTACACGATGCCGAGCGTGGCGATGCCGGCGATCAGCAGGAAGCGCGGCGTGAGCGACACCAGCGCCATCACCATGTTCTCGAGCGCGGCTTCGCGCGGGCTGCGCGTGGAGAGAATGTGCTGGATGGAATAATTCGGCGTGGGTCCGGCCATGCTGACCAGGACGCCTTTCAATAACAGCATTCCAGTGAAGAACATGAAGAGGGAGTAGCCGTCGCCGCCGGCCGCGATGGAACCGTAGATCCGCTGATTCAGTTGCGGCATCAGGTGACTCCAATCGAGGGTCAGCTTCCAGCCGAAGAACAAGCGGTCCCAGCCGGCCGGCACGTGCGCCATGATCTGATCGGGGCGGATGCGACTGATGGCGATGGCGGTGATTCCGATGGCCGCCGTCACCTTGAGCACGAACTGGATGAGATCGTTCATGACCACGCTGTACATGCCGCCGGCCACGCAGTAAATCCCGGTGATGAGGAGCATGCCGACGCCATACCATTCGTCGGGCACATTCCAGGGGAAGAAGGGGCGCGTGAATTCGCCGATGCCGCGAAAGGCGTAGCTGAGAAATCCGACCACATGCACCAGGGCGTAGACGACTACGCTGATGTACGCCCACTCGGCACCGCGGCTGAAGCCGAAGCGGGTGCGCATCCACTCCGCGCCGGTGAGCACGTTGGAGCGCCGCACCCAGGTACCCAGATACATCATGCGAAAGACCACGTTGAACAGCGGCCAGACCCACAGCAGCCAGGTGGCCTTGACGCCGTAGATGTAGAGCATCATGACGAACCAGATGGTGCCGGTGATATCAACGCCGCTCGATCCGTGGGCCACGCCGATCAGCCACCAGGGCAGGCTCTTGCCGGCCAGAAAGTAGGATTCCGCGCTGCGGGAGGCTTTGGTGGCCGACCACCAGCCGACCAGGCCCATCATGATGAGGTAAACGGTGATGATCGTCAGGTCAATCGGGTGCATGGCCGCTCGCTATGACGGACAGGACAGCAGGTGATCGATCAACTGGGCGAGCGGGCAGGTGGCCAGGGCGCAGTATTGGTCGCCGGCGCCGTAATACACGAAGAGCGTGCCATCGATCACGACTGCGCCGCAGGGGAAGATGGCGCCGCGATAGAAGCCTTCCAGTTCATACGGCGTCTCCGGTTCCAGCAGGAAATCCGGCGTGCGGTGCAGGACTTTGCCGGGGTCTTTGAGGTCGAGCAGGAGGGCGCCTAGCCGGTAGAACTTGTCCGCGCCGACTGCGTGATAGATGGTGAGCCAGCCTTCGGGCGTGCGGATGGGAGGCGTGTTGACGCCGAGTTTGAGTTGTTCCCAGGGATGCTTATTGCGGATGAGCAGGCGATTTTCGGCGTGCGGGAAGCCCATCAGATCGGCGGCGGCGCAGATCCAGGCGCAGGCGTGGTCGGTGCCGTACGGCGCGCCTACCCATTCGAGCGGGCGATGGATGAGGACGAATTTGCCGTCGATTTTTTCGGGAAACAGGATGGCGTCGCGATCGTCGAGGAGCGGATCGGTGATCCAGCCGGCCCGGATCCAGGTTTTGAAGTCGCGGGTCATGGCGAGGCCGGTGAGGGTGGCGTTGGTGCGCAAGTAGTGCGGAAAGTCGGGACCGCAATCGGGCTGGGCGTAGCGGTCGCGGGCGCCCGGAATCCAGAATTGGCCGAAGGGGAAATGACGGCAGGCATAGGTGACGTAGAACCATTCGCCGATCTTGATCAGGCGCGGGTCCTGGATGGTGGCGCCGTCGAAGCCTTCGATGCTGAGGTCAAACGCGGGGGTGGCGCTGGCGCGTTCGAAGCGGTATCCGTCGTGGCTGGTGGCGAGACCGAGGCGGCACTTGTAATCCGGGGCGGATTCGGCGGCTCGGTAGAGGAGCAGCACCTGGTGGTTCGCGTCGTCGTACCAGGCGGCGGGGTTGAAGACGGCGAGGTCTTCCCAGGGGTGGGCGGAATGCGCGGAAAGGATCGGATTACCTGAATAACGCAGCAGCTTCATTGTCGTCTCTGGGCTGGCGGGGGTCGCCGGAAGGTAAGCTTAACACCGAGACCGGGCGTGAATTGAGCATGCCACCCCTCGCCCTGTTGAATGGTGGAAGGTGTGGAAAGGCCGCGTCGCCGTTCGGCGGTCGAAATTGGACGGGCTTCCCGGAGTGCCGTTTCGGTCAGCGCACCGCGGCGGGTGCCGCTTTACGTTTTGCGTCAAAGTGAACGGAGCGACGTTGCACAAGGGGTGACTCTCGCTACTCTACCGGCACGGCCAAGGCGTCCAGTTTTCGGCGCAACCGGCACGCAACGCGCCGAAAACGTCCCGGCAATTGTCCCGGACCTTGCCCTTTGATTTCCCGACCGTTTTGCAGGCGTACATACACCTTTGTTTCCAGGCATTGCCGCATAGTCGTTATGCTTGCCACCGCCGCGACATTCTGAAACTGCTTTATGCTTCCCGGCTTCAATTCCTGTTCCCAAAGGGACTTGTTGTCGATAGCGATAGGTGGAACAGAACCGCCGTCTTTATAAACGATGTTTCCGAGTAAATACGTCCTCGATCTTGATCGATTACGGATGTCAAAATTGGGGCGTGACCCTACGCGGCTTTGGGTCCAGTTGTAGCTCACAATTACATCCGTTGCCAGCAGGAACCATTTGAACGTAAAGAACAGGCCCGATCCACAACACGCCAGCAACCCCGCAACGGCCGTATGCCAAAGGCTCATATTGCGATCTTGCTCACGTCCGGCGTGACCGCATCAGGCTGAGGCGGCCAGAAGGGGCATACCTCCCGTGTTTCTTGGCGCGCGAGGCGCCATTTGAAATTTCTTGCAGGCTATTCATCCTTTGCATTTGAGCGGCGAGTCCCAGCGGATCACTCCTTGCGGGCGATCCGCCGAATCATGGACCCGCAGGCGAATAAGCAATCTCTCATTTCGGCCTCATGCTCCTGAGTGTTCCGGTTCTGCGAATCCAGTTTGGCGTAGTCACCAAGCCGGACCGATGCGGGCGCGGTCAGCCCATCCGAGCGCCGCGGCGCTTGCTGGGCGCTGCGAGTTGCGCGGCGTCTGCCAGCACACGCAACGCACGGTTCACCGACTTGCTGTCGGGAAACAGATTCGCAAGGTCGGGTTCGATGAGCACAAGATTCATTCCCGCAGAGGCGCTGTGGTAGTATTTCCCTCGCACGCCACCGTTCAACCGCGACAGATCATACTCCCGCCGCAACTCGTCGTTACGTTTCGCTGCCGGTTCCTTCTTCATACTGTTTTCGCTCGTTTCGCGTGGCTAACCGGGCGCTAATGATCCGAATCCGCCCCCCGCGTTCGCAGTGGGGAAACAAACACCACGAGCCTCTTCATTGTACAGCCTACGGTGATCTCCCGGCTCTCCGCCGGCGAGTGGTCCGGATCGGGAAATGTTCTCGCGAGCGGATCGAGGAAGACGGTTGCCGCATCCTCAAAAGCAACGCGATGTTTCTTGAGATTCGCGGCTGCCTTGAGCTCATCCCACTCGACCGTCATTCGAACTGAGTTTAGCGCTCGGCTACCCTTCGCCCGCCACTCTTCCTGGATCAGTCCGCAATCGACAAAATGGTATGTGACCGGGCGCCTGCCGCCTCCCAAGCCCGGCCGTCGCGGCCGCCGCCGACACTCAGATACCTATTTGGCCTCGTGGCTCGCAAGGGATGGGCGGTAGACGCGGATGGCGCGGATGGCTGGTGGATGCGGGCCGCGGGCAATCAGTTGCAGCCGGTGTTTCGCTCCTTCCAGGCCCAGCGCCAGGGTGGTGGCCTGCTCGCGGGCGAGGTCTTCCACGCGCGCAGCGCGATACGTATCGACGAACGTGGGCTCGACACTCCAGGTCACTTCGAAACCGGGTGGCGTGGGGCGGTGCACCAGCGCGAAGGAGCGCGCGAACGACCAGTCCTCCGGCTCGATCACCACCCGGCCGGACTTGGATACGAAGCGTTCCGTGCTCACGCCACCGCCATCCGGGCCGGTGCGCGAGCCAGCCACTTCGAAGCGCAGCCGCGATTCGTCGGCATTCACTTCCAGGATTTTCAGCGTCCAGTCCTCGATCAGCAGCGGCTTCTGGGCGTCGATGCGATTCACACCCGGCCAGTCCACGCTGAAGGTGTCGGTGGGCCGCGTGATGTGATAGAGCTCAGGCCGGGCGGAAGGGGGCTGGCCGTCGATGCGGACTTCCGCTTCGCCGCCATGATAAGGGTCGGCCCAGCCGGCGATGGCGTCCGCACGATTGCCTTCGAATTCGAGCTCCAGCTTGCCGTTCACCCAGTGGATGTCGCGCCCGATTTCATAGGTGCGCACGAGCTTCTCCCAGGGTTTGCGCGGCAGCGCGGGATCGTAGCGCAGGTGGCGCGCGGTCAGTTCCGCAATCAGATAATCACCGAGAAAGTTGAAGTGCGCGCCGTCATTCAGTAGATCGGCCGGCTGCAGGCCGTGAGCTTTCATGTAATCGATAAAGGGCCAGCGCACGTCGGCGATCTCGCAGTCGTAGCGCGCGGCCAGCGCGGGGAGCCACTCGACGTTGTGCCGGTTCATCCAGCGGTAGCCCCTAAGTTTGGCGGGATCGGCAGGCTCGGGCGAGACAGTGAGGGCGTCGGGACGGTCGTTCTGAATCAGGATTTCGGCCGTGGTATGGCGGCGGATCTCGGCGATGATTTGCTCATAGTCGGGCTCACCGCCAAAATCGTGGAAGATTATAAGGTCGGGATAGAAGGCAAAGACGTCGTGCGGCAGCGTGCGCTTCAAAAGGGGCGACGCGTAGCCTCCGATGGCGCGGTTCGCGAAGGTGATGTCGGCGTAGGGAAAACGCGCGCGCAGTTGGTCGGCGATGGTCAGGGTCCAGTCCTGCTTGGTCAGCGACTGGCCATAGAACAGGATGCGGACCGCGTGGCGCCGCTCCGGAGTACTGGTCGCAAGCAACGTCATGGTGCGCTGGATGCCGGCGCCGAATTCGGAAGCGTTCGGTTCGGGGGGCAAGGCGGGGAACGCGGGCTTCTCCACGCGCAGGGGCAGATTGGCGGTGGCGGCATTGCCGTGGCCGTCGCGCACGTAGGCGAAGAGCCGGTAATTCCCTTCCCTTTGCGGCAGGCGGAAGGTGGCGCGATTCGCCGCGGCGCCGAGCAGCACGCCTTCGATGGGCGGCGTGGGTTCCTCGCGGTCGCCGCCGACGTGGGGATCGCCGCTCACGTCCAGGCGCAGGTCCCAACTGTATTGGAGCGCGTCGCCGTCGGGGTCCGAGGCATCCACATGGGAATCGAGCATGGCCGCGGGGGGCAGTGTGACGGGGGCTTGCGCCGCGCCGTTTTCCGTTTTGATATGGATCGGGGCCGGGCCCAGACGCGGGCTGCGGTTGGCGGGCCAGTGGCCGCTCCACAGAAATGTCATAACGTCCACCGCTTCGGTGCGGCTGCCGTCTTCGAGGAACATGCCGTACCAGGTGTGGGTCTTCTCGTGGTGCTGCGCCCAATGGAAAACGTACGAACCCAGGCACTGGGGCCGGTCTTGGACGGCGTGCTCGTAGGCCTGGCGGTAGAACGCGGCCTTTTCGGTGCTGGAGTCCTCGATGGGCAGCTTCCATGCGGTGCGCGGGGCCTGCCAGTGACCGCGGGGGCCAAACTCGGTCACCCAGTAGGGACGCGTCCAACCCTCGCGCCGGATGTCTTCCGGCAAAGTGAGCATGTCGGCATAGGAGTTCAGACCGACGGCGTCCAGATGGGGGCAGTATTGATTCAGCTCGTGGAGCATTTGCTTGTACTGGCCGCCCACGACGGTGATGACGGGGTGGTTGGGGTCGATCGCGTGAATCATGCGGGCCGTTTCGTCGATCTCGCGCCAGAGGACGGCGCGCTCAGCGGCGGTGGTGGCGATTTCGAGCTCGTTGCCCAGCGCCCAGGCCAGGACGGCGGGATGGTCCTTGTTTTGTTCCACCATAGACCGGAGCTGTTCGCGCTGATTTTTGATGGCGGCCGGATCGGAGTAGTTGAAGCCCCAACGCTGTTTGCCGAATGGGAGGTCGACGAGCACGGTCAAGCCCAGCGCCTGGGCACGGTCTAGCGCTGTTACTCCAGCGCGAATCGAATTGCCGCCGGCCGCCGCGAGTTCTTCGAGATGCACCGCGCCGACTGCGCCTTTGGTGAAGTAGGGCTGGCCGTTGCGCAGCAAGCGATAGCCATCGGCGTGGCGGACGATGCTGACCGTCGACCCGGCATACGCCGCGGTCGCGGTTAGAAGGAGCAATAGCGGAACAGATGGACGCATCATCGAGTACTATTCTATGTGGGATCTGTTACAACTGACTCATGAAAGTTCTCTTTATTGGCGGAACCGGTATTATCAGCACGGCTTCGACGCGGCTTGCGGCGGAGCGCGGCATCGAGGTTACGCTGCTGAACCGCGGCCGTCACGCGAGCGTGGTGCCAGCCGGCGTCAAGACGCTGGCCGTGGATATCGAAGACGGCGCGGCCGTATCCCGCGCGCTGGGCGGCGCCGCGTTCGATGCGGTGGTCGATTGGATCGCCTTTGAACCGGCGCACGTGGAGCGCGACATCGCGCTATTCCGCGGGCGCACGCGACAATACATCTTCATCAGTTCCGCCAGCGCTTATCAGAAGCCGGTGTCGCACTATTTGATCACCGAGTCCACGCCGCTGGCGAACCCTTACTGGGACTACTCGCAGCAGAAGATCGCGTGCGAAGACCGGCTGATCCGCGCGTACCGCGAAGAGGGCTTCCCCATCACCATCGTGCGTCCGTCGCTGACTTATGGCGACACGCAGATCGCGCTGGCGATCAACAGTTGGGCCAAGTCCTACACGGTGGTGGATCGCATGCGGCGGGGAAAGCCAGTGATCGTTCCCGGGGATGGCTCGTCGCTTTGGGTGATTACGCATAACACCGATTTCGCCAAAGGACTGGTGGGATTGCTGGCGCGCGAGCAGACCATCGGGCACGCCTTCCACATCACCAGCGACGAAGTGATGTGCTGGGACCAATGGTATCGCCTGACGGCCGAGGCAGCGGGCGCGGAGCCGCGGCTGGTGCATATTCCCAGCGACTACATCGCGGCGTGTTGGCCGGAGGCGCGCGGCGGCTTACTGGGGGACAAAGCCGCGAGCGTGGTCTTCGACAATACCAAGATCAAGCGCTTCGTCCCGGACTACTGCGCGACGACGCCGTTCACGCAGGGGATTCGCCGGACCGTGGCGTGGTTCGATGCCGACCCGGCGCGGCGGCAGATCGACGAGGAAGCCAACGCGCGTTGGGACAAGCTGATCGAGGCTTACGAACGCGGCATGCAGGAGGCGGTCCGCGGCTTTCGGAATTAGGTTCACCTCCCCATGGCCCTCTTCACCGCGCGCGCCGGCCAGGTGAGCGCGCGCGCGATGCGGAAGGCGGACCACTTGTTGATTCCCTCCAGGAAGGCGGTGAACTCCTGTTCGCGCTCGTACAGGAACCGGATTTGGCCGTCACGGCGGGCGAACAATTTTCGAATCTCCGCTACATCGTCTTCGCGCAGCGTGTAGCCCGGCTGGATGTGCGCGGGCAATGGGCGCTGATAATAGAACGTTCCGTGCGAGGGCGCGATCTCCGCGGCCGGCCGCTCGCGGCTATAGAAATAAACTGCCAGCGATTTGCGCGAAATCCCGAGGACCGGGGGCGTGCGGATGACACGGAAGCCGTGCCAGGACGATTCGGTGGTTTCGAAAATGACGGCGCGATTGGCCAGCGGGGTTACGATGCGGCGCGCGTCGGCGGTATCCGCGGAGGGCTCGCGGAGCAGTTCCAGGCAGCCACCCCAGGCTTCCTCCCATTGCGGATTCAGGAAGACAATCAGGTTGAGGCGGCGGTGCCAGCCCTGGCGGGGATGGAAGTTGAAGTCCACATGCGAATCGAGTTCCTGCCCATCGCGGTTTTCGTGCGTGCCGCCGCCGATGTATTCCTCGTCGTAGAGCAGGCCGGGAATGCCGGTGATGCGGCCGATGAACGCGAGAAACTCGGCATCGCGCATCAAGTGGTCGAAGCGGCTGTAGGCGGGGCCCAGGCGGGTGACGGCGCGATTCACGGATTTGCCCGCCATGTCGCCGCTCTCGTTGCGCGCGTCGCCGGCTTCGAAGGGCGGGAATTGGGCCATCAACTCCTGGCAGAATTGGGGATCGAGAAACGGATCGATCACGATATGGCGGAACGGTTGCGCCGCGGCGAATTGGCGGGCGAGGTCGTCGACGTGCGTGCGGACATCGGGGTGGAGAGGCGAGAGCACCTCATTAGTTTAGCTTGCGCCTTCCCCGCCCTAGCGCGCCGCCATCATGTTTCTGCGCAGCACCGCGGATGCCGCCAGCGCGCCGCCCGCCAGCGCGCCGACAACGCCGAGCACGGCCGCATCCGCGCCCGTCAGGTAAAGGTTGCTTACGGTGGTCCGCGGGCTGAGGGCGCGAGTCTCGAAGCGCTCCGGCGTCGATGCCGGCCCGTAAACCTGACCCTGGAGGTAATTGGCGAACTGACGTGTCGAAAGGGGTGTGGACAGCTCGCAGTAGTCGATCTTCCCGCGCACCACGGGCACATGCCGCTCCAGCTCGGCGCGCAGCCGCGCGGCCAGGCTTTGCTTGAACGCTTCGTATTCCGGGCCGCGCCGCTTCCAGCGCGTGTCCGCCCAGCGATCGAACCAGCCGTAAGGCGCCAGCGTCACCACCTCGATGGTGGCGCGTCCGGGGTGCCGCTGGGCGAATTCGGGATCCTTGGCTGATGGGAAGGAAATGAACAGCCCCGGAAAGGGCTGCTCCGGATCGGCTGTGTAGCGCGCCAGGTTCGCGTCGTGATCCGCGCTGGGATAGATCCACAGGTTGGTGTCGCCGAATTCCGGTTCGCCGGCGTCGCGCCGGAGCCCCACATAGAGGCACAGATGACCGGACGAATTGGGAATGCGTTCGATTTCCGCGAGCGATTGCGCGCGCCCCGGCGCATGCCGCGGCAAAAGCCTGGCGTAGGTGTTCCAGGCGCCGGCGTCGCTGAGGATCAGGGGGGCGCGCAGCTCGCGGCCATCCGCCATGCGGACGCCGGTGGCCCGGTTCTGCCCGTCGAGCAGGATTTGGTCCACCTCCGCGCCCACCAGGATGCTGCCGCCGGCGCGCTCGATGGTAGGCGCGATGCCGGCGGCGATGCGCGATGCGCCCCCTACGGGATAAAACGCGCCATCGAGATAATGTTCGGCTATGATCGCGTGCATGCCAAAGCTGCTCTGGCTGGGCGGCAGGCCGTAGTCGCCCCACTGGCCAGTCAGGACCGCGATGAGTTCGCGATTGCCGGTAAGGCGCGCCAGCGTTTCCGCGGTGGTACGCCGGGCGTAACGGAGGAATCGGCGGCGCAGCAGCGGTCCCGCCACGCGAGCCAGCGGCGCGGGCAAGACCTTCTCGGCGAAGAACAATTGGCTGGCGCGCGCCGCGGCGCGCACTTGGGCCACATACTGGCGAATGGCCGCGCCTTCGCGCGGAAAATATTCGCGCATGCGCTCGGTGAAGCGCTGGGCGCCGCTGGGAAAATCGTACGAACGGTCCGCAATCCGGATGCGGTCGTAGACTTCCGGCATGGCGTTCCATTCGAGGCGCCCTTCGGTGATGGAGTCGAACAGCGCGCGCATGGGTGCGCCGGCGCCCATCTGGCCGATGTAGTGGACGCCTACGTCCCACTCGTATCCGGGGCGGTGGAAGACATGCGTAAATCCGCCCGCGGTGTAGTGGCGCTCCAGCACCAGCACGCGTTTTCCGGCGCGCTTTGCCAGCAGGGCCGCGGAGGCCAGGCCGCCGACGCCGGAGCCGATGACGATGGCATCGAACGCGCCTTGCGGGGGATGCTGCCTGTAGGAAAC
This sequence comes from Bryobacterales bacterium, assembly GCA_963707465.1. Lineage (GTDB taxonomy): Bacteria > Acidobacteriota > Terriglobia > Bryobacterales > Bryobacteraceae > Bog-159. The sequence goes on along the minus strand of CAVPQK010000024.1, from coordinate 655,114 downwards.
GCCGGCGTTGCCCGGAATGGTGTCGCGCTCCATGGTTAATGTTGACATCAGCAACATTGTACAACCGGCAAGTTGCTGCTGTCAACATTATTTGGTATGGTACAGATGTGCCCCGCGCCCGGCCGTACCATCATGGAAACCTGAAGGAAGCGCTGCTGGAGGCGGCGGTGGAGTTGATCGCCGAAACCGGCCCGCGGGGCTTCACGCTGCGCGAGGCGGCCCGCCGGGCGGGCGTTTCGCACAACGCGCCTTACCGCCATTTTCGCGACCGCGACGATCTGCTGGCGGCGGTGGCCACGGACGGTTTCGACCGGCTGACGCGCGCCATGGCCCGCGCCGGACCGAGGGCCAGCCCGCTGAATCGCCTGCGCCGCAGCGGCCTGGCCTATGTGGATTTCGCCCTGCGCTGGCCGCAACATTTCGCCGCCATGTTCGATGCGCCGCGCGATCCGGCCGCGTATCCGGAGTGCGCGGCCGCCGCCCAGCGCTGCTTTGGGACGCTGCTGGGCTTCGTGGTGGATTGCCAAGCGGCTCGGCAGATGCCCGCCGGCGATCCGGAGCGGCTGGCGTACCAGGCCTGGTCGCTGGTACACGGCATCGCGAAATTGGCCAATGCGGGACAGTTGCCCTGGCGATCCAAAGCCGGAGTGTTGCGCTTTTGCGCGTCGAGTTTAGGGGCCGGCAGCGCCCGGACGGAGAATAGCTGATAGCCTATCGTTGATATGAAACCCACTGTGTTGATTACCGGCGCATCCGGCGGCATCGGCGAGCAACTCGCGCGGCTTTTCGCGGCGCATGGGTACGATCTCGTGCTGGTGGCGCGCGGTGCGGACAAACTGCAGGCGCTGAGTGCGGAACTGGCACGCGCGCATGGCGTGGAGGCCCGCGTGATGGCGGCCGACCTGGCCGATCCCGCAGCGCCGGAGCGACTCTTCGAAGCGCTCGATGGCGTCGCGATCGAGGCGCTGGTGAACAACGCGGGCTTCGGCGCGCGCGGCGCCTACGCGGAACTCGATTACGAAGTCGAAGCGCGCATGATCCAGGTGAACGTGACCGCCCTGGCGCATCTGACGCGCCTGTTTCTGCCGGGCATGTTGGCGCGGCGCAACGGCAAAATTCTGAATGTGGCTTCCACGGCGGCCTACGTGCCCGGCCCGCTGATGGCCGTATACTACGCATCCAAGGCGTTCGTGCTATCGTTTTCCGAAGCCATCGCGGAAGAGGTGCAGGGTTCCGGCGTCACCGTGACGGCGCTGGTTCCGGGACCCACCGAGACCAACTTCGCGGCCACCGCCGGGAATCAGGATACGCCGCTTTTCCGTACCGGAGCGGTGATGAGCGCGGCCGCCGTGGCGCAGGTGGGCTTCGACGGACTGATGGCGGGCAAGCGCGTGGCCATCGCCGGCGTGAGCAACAAGCTGACCGTGTTTTCGACGCGCCTGGCGCCGCGCAGCATGCTTGCAAAGATTACGCGGAAGCTGAACAGCTAATCGCGTATCCTTTTGCTATGATCTGACAATGCTCCGGCGCGAGTTCGCAACACTTCTACTGCCGGCCGTTTGCGCCTGCCGCCCGCTCGACAAGCTCACTGCCGCCATCCAAGGCGGGGCCTATCCGAATACGCATGCTCTGCTGGTCGAACAGGACGGCCGTCTGGTGTACGAGCAGTATTTCGCCGGCTCGGACGAACGCTGGGGGCAGCCTCTGGGGAGACGCGTGTTCGACGCATCGAGCCTGCACGACCTGCGCTCGGTTTCCAAGAGCGTCACTTCGGCGGTGCTCGGCATTGCCCTGGGCGCGGACTTCGACAAGGCGCTGGCGCGTCCGATCGGCTCTTTCTTCCCGCAACGCAAGCTGCGGCCGGAACTCGACGCCGTCACTCTCCACCACGTCCTGACTATGACTGCCGGTTTCAAATGGAACGAGATGACCGTTCCCTACACGGACCCTAACAACGACGAGCTACAAATGTCCACCACGAAAGACCCGGTGGGACTGGTGCTGTCGCGTCCGCTGCGCGACAAGCCGGGCGCGGTTTGGTATTACAGCGGGGGCCTGACGCAAGTGCTCGGCGGAGTGGTCGCGCAAATCACCGGCAAGCCCCTGGACGTTTATGCGAAAGGGGCGCTGTTCACGCCCCTCGGCATCACGCAATATGAATGGATCGGGGATCCCCAGTGGGATCCGCACATGCCTGCCGCGGCATCGGGGCTGCGCATGCGCGCGCGCGATCTGGCCCGGTTCGGATCGGTGTACCTTCACGGCGGCCGATGGCAGGGGCGCCAGATCGTGCCGGCCGCCTGGGTGGAACGGTCGATGCGGCGCCAGGTGCAATCGATCGGCGACTGGCACGGACGCGCCGGCTGGGGCTACGGATACCAATGGTGGATCGGCCGTCTCGAAGGTTACGACGTGGCGGCGGCGATTGGCAACGGCAACCAGCGGGTCTTCGTGGTGGCGAAGGAACGCATGGTCGTCACCGTTTTTGCCGGAGAATATAACAAGTTCGAAGGACACAGCGAACGGCTGTTCGCCGCCGTCATGGCCGCGCACACCGACGGGACCCCTTAATCGATGTCCAGGATGCAAATATCGCGCAGATTGCGGTAGCGCTCCGCGTAATCCAGACCGTAGCCCACCACGAATTCGTCGGGAATGCGGAAACCGACGTAGGCAACCTGGACCGGCCGCTGGCGGCGGTCGGGCTTGTCGAGCAGCGCGGCGATGCGAATCGAGCGCGGCTTGCGCTGTTCCAGGAGATGGATCAGGTAGGTGAGGGTCACACCGCTATCCACGATATCTTCCACGATGAGCAGATCGGCGCCTTCCACGGAGAAGTCCAGATCCTTGGTGACCTTGACTTCGCCCGAAGTGGACTTGCCTTTGCCGTAGCTGGAGATGCCCATGAAATCGACGAAAGCGTCGATGTGCAGGGAGCGCGCCAGGTCGGACATGAAGAAGCAGGCGCCTTTCAGGATGCAGATGAGATGCAGGTTGCCCGCGGGGTAATCGCGATCGATTTCAGCGCCCATCTCGCGCACACGGGCCTGAATTCGTTCTTCGGAAAGGAGCACACGGAGAGAGCTCACTTAGAAGCCTCCCCTGTTGGCAGGCGGAAGCGCCCAATGCCACCTAGTTTTCCCAGGGACGAACAGCGAGGTGCTTTCGCCCGAAAATCGCAACTCTCGTGGCGGAAGCAGGCGGCCTGAGAGGCCGCTGCAGGCCGAGGGCCTGCCCCACAATTTGCGCGGAAAGCGTGGCGGGGCTAAAGCCCCGCGCGGGATAAATCCCGCCCCCCAGCGACGGGTCATACTCTAGTCCGCCACCGCGCTGAGACGGGTGCTCTCGGGGCCAATGTGGATGTGCGCGCCGGTGGCTTTGCCGGGCGCGGCCTGCCAAAAGGCGAAATAGGGGATGCGGCGCGCCTCCAGATACTGGCGCAACCAGACGCCTTCGGGCTGATCAGGGTTTAAGGCCACATCCACGCGGCCGCGGTGATCGAAGCCCATGGCGCGGTGGACGGCGGTCTCGCCCATGGCGCTGACGGGCAGCGGCTTCGCGAAGCGATGCTCGAAGGCGCCGGATATCTGTTCGAATTGGGCGGGCGTGAAGGTGCCCGCGCCATCGAAGCGGGCGGAGGCGTGGGTGGCGCCGGCGGAATCCTGGCCGGGGCGCGAAAGGCGGACCTGCTCGGCGCGCGCCATCTCGGCCAGCTCATGAGTCAGCTTGTCGCGGGACAGCGCCAGCTCGAATTCCCTGCGCGCGAAACCCACCTGATCGGCCAGAGGCTCCACGTCGTTCTTCGCCGCGATGCCGGAATCGACGAGGCCGCGAACGCGGTCGAACTGCTTCTGCCGGCGGTCGAGGCGGCGCTGGGCGGCGGCTACCATTTCGGCGGATTGCTCCTCGGTGATGTCCTGGCCGTACATGGTGCGGCGCAGCACGGCCATATCCTGCGCGTCGCCTAAGGCGTCTTCAGCCTGCTCGACCTGGCTGCGCGGAATGGCGCCGGCGTCGGCCAGGGCGCGCAGGCGTTGGATGTTGAGACGGGCGCGGAGCACGTCGGGGTCTTCGATGGCGTTGGCCGGCGCTTGCGGGGCTGCACGTAATAGTACGAAACCGGCCATTAAACAAAGGAGAAAACGCATGAGCAGGTATCTATATTGTAGTACGATACGGTCAGGGAGCGTGTTCTGACAAAGGTTGATCTGAAGCCCACCGAATCCCCGGCATCGTGCCCAAGTTGGCTGGTGGCTGTCCGCGCCGCCGAATCCAAGAAAGCTACCGACGTTCGCGTGCTGGATCTGACCGGCATCACCGCGTTCGCGGATTATTTCGTGATCGCCACGGGCGCTAACTCGCGCAACGTGCAGGCCATCGCCGACGAGGTGGGCCTGCGCCTGAAACAGCAGGGCGAGCTGCCCTTCAGCGTGGAAGGCTATAACCAGGCGGAGTGGATTCTGGCCGACTATGGCGATTTCCTGGTCCATGTTTTTTCGGTGAAATCCCGCGAGTATTACGATCTGGAACGGCTGTGGCGCAATGCCAAAGCCGTCGAGATTCCGGCGGAGTGAAGATTTTCCTGTACTATATCGGGAAGCCGCGGGACGCGCACGCCAATGCCATGGCCGCTGACTTTGTGAGCCGCGCCAACCGCTATGCCGCGTGCGAGATGCGCGAAATTCGGCCGGAACGCATGGATTTGTGGGCCAAGCATCCCAGCGCGCGGCGTATCCTGCTGGATCCCGCGGGCAAGGCCATGGATACGGCGGCGTTCGTGGAACTGGTGGCGCGGGCCGAGATGGAGGGCCGCGACCTGGTCTTCGTGGTGGGCGGCGCGGATGGGCTGCCGGCGGATTGGCGGGGCCGCGCGGACACACTGCTGTCGCTGTCGCGCATGACTTTTCCGCACGAGATGGCGCGCGCGATGCTGGCCGAGCAGATCTATCGCGCGTTTGCCACGTTGCGGGGGCATCCCTACCCGCGCTAAGGTAGTCGAAGCGACATGTCTTGGTTCAAAAAAGAAAACGCAAAGCCGGAGAAGGTGGCGCCCATCAATGCGCCGTCGCGCAAACTGCGCACGGAGGGTTTGTGGCTCAAGTGCGAAGGCTGCCGGCAAATCATCTGGAAGAAGGACCTGGAGTCCAACTGGAACGTGTGCCCGAAGTGCGGCGCGCATACGCGCATGGACGCGGCGGCGCGGCTGAAGCTGCTGTTCGACGGCGATTACGAGAGGTTCGACACGAGCTTGCGCTCGTCGGATCCCTTGGATTTCTTCGACTCGAAGCCCTATAGCGAGCGCCTGGACGGGATGCGCGCGGCCACTTCGCTTTCCGACGCGCTGATCTCGGCGGCGGGCAACCTGGCCGGGCGGCCGGTGAATATCTGCTCGATGGAAGCGCGCTTCATCGGCGGCAGCATGGGATGCGTGGTGGGCGAAATGATCACGCGAGCCATCGAGCGTTCGATCGCGCGGCGGATGCCGCTGGTGATCATATCGGCGTCGGGCGGGGCGCGCATGCAGGAGGGCGCGGTGAGCCTGATGCAGATGGCTAAGATCTCGGCCGCGCTGATGCGCCTGGACGAAGCGGGCCTACCTTACATCAGCGTGCTGACCGATCCGACTACCGGCGGCGTGACGGCGAGTTTCGCGATGCTGGGCGACTTGAACATCGCGGAGCCGGGCGCGCTGATCGGATTCGCAGGGCCGCGCGTGATCGAGCAGACCATCCGGCAGAAGCTGCCGGATGGATTTCAGCGATCGGAATTCCTGTTGAAGCACGGCATGCTGGACGCGGTGGTGCCGCGGCTGGAAATGAAGAGCTACATCGCTACGGCGCTGCGATTCTTTGTAGATTAGGGCAATCCGCTCCCTCACGGTCGCGGCTCGGAAGCGCTGGCCCATGAATTATCCAGATTCTGTCCGGTTCCTGTACGCGCTGGGCAACGAGGTCAAGACCGCCAAGCTGGGATTGGAGCGGATTAGCGTTCTGCTGGAAGCGCTGGGGAATCCGCAACAGGCCTTTCGCATCGTCCACGCGGCCGGCACGAACGGAAAAGGCTCGATCTGCGCGATGATCGAAAGCGGGCTGCGCGCCGCCGGATATCGCACGGGACTGTTCACATCGCCGCACCTGGTGGAGCCCACGGAACGGATCCAGGTGGCGGGACGCGCCGTGGACGCCGCCCAGTTCGCGGCGGCCTTCGACCAGGTACACGCCTGCGCGGAGACGCTGCTGCAGCAGGAGCGCATCGACCTGCATCCCACCTACTTCGAATGCGTCACCGCCATGGCGTTGCTCCTGTTTCGCGATTGCGCGGTGGAGTTCGCGGTACTCGAGGTGGGATTGGGAGGACGCCTGGACGCCACCAACGTGGTCACTCCGGAGTTGTGCGTGGTGACGCCGGTAGACTTCGATCACGAAGCCTATCTGGGCAACAGCCTGGAATCGATTGCCGGGGAAAAGGCCGGGATTCTGAAGCCGGGGGTAAGCGCGGTTTTCGCGCGGCAGCGGCCGGAGGCGGAAGCGGTTCTGGAGGCACGCGCGGCGGCCTTGGGGGTGGCGGTGACGCGCAGCTCCGAACTGGCGATATCCGGCGTCAGCCTGCATGCGCGAGGCAGCGATTTCCTATGGGACGGGTTGGCGGTGAACTGTCCGTTGCCGGGGGAACATCAAGTGGAGAACGCGCGCACGGCTATCGCGGCGCTGCAGCAATTGGGGGTGGCGCCCGCGGACATCCGGCAGGGCATCGCGCGGACGGTGTGGCCGGGCCGCCTGGAGCGCGTGGCCGAGCATCCGGAAATCGTGCTGGATGGCGCGCATAATCCGGCGGGAGCGCGGGCGCTGGCGGATTATCTGGACCGCTTCTACGAACCCTGCCGCGTCTGGCTGATCTACGGCGCGATGCGCGACAAAGCGGTGGAAGAAATGGCGGCCATCCTGTTTCCCCGCGCCGGGCATGTGATTGTGACCGCGCCGCAGCAGGCGCGCGCGCTGCGGCCGGAAGCGATCCGCGGCATGGCCGATCACGATTCGATCCAGGTGGCCGCGAATCTTCAAGAAGCGCTGGCGCTGGCCGCGGGCGCGGCGCGCGAGGACGCCATCTTCGTGACGGGCTCGTTGTTCCTGGTGGGAGAGGCGCGCGCGTTATGCTCCTAAGCCGCCTGCGCGCTTATCTGCTGATCGACCCACTGATTATCCTGGCCACCGTAGTCTTTGGGTCTCTCTCGCTGGTGGCTTCGCTGTTCGACAACAGGGGACGCTCGCAACATGCGATCGCGCGTCTATGGGCGCGTTTTCTGCTGGCGGTCAGCGGGGCGCGCGTCCGCATGGAAGGACTGGAGAAGCTGGATAAGCACACAGCCTACGTGTTAGTGGCGAATCATTCGAGTTACATGGATACGCCGGTTGTCTTACAGATCCCGCTCGAGATACGATTCTTCGCCAAGCAAGGGCTGTTCCGGATACCGCTGCTGGGCGGACACCTGCGGCGCGCCGGACATCTGCCGGTGGTGCGCGACAATCCGCGGGCGTCGCTGAAGAGCTTGACCACGGGGGCGCGGCTGGTGCGCGAGCGGGGCGTGTCGGTGGTGTTGTTCCCGGAAGGCGGCCGGTCGCCCGAGGGGCTGCGCGAGTTTCGGGAGGGCGCGGCGTACCTGGCAATCAAGGCAGGCGTGCCGGCGGTGCCGATCGGGATCACAGGCACGCGGCAGGTGCTGCCGATGGGTTCGATCCATGTGCGCCCGCACGCGGTCACGGTGCGGATTGGCGATCCGATTTCGACTGCGGGCATAAAGCTGGACGCGCGCGGCGAATTGAACCAGACTCTGTGGCGCAAGGTCGCGGAGTTGATCGGCGAGCCGCGTTCATAGCATTAAGCCGGAGGGATCCGCATTAGTAAGTCACTCGATACTTATTTATGGCGCGGCGAAGGCGAGCGCTGAGGCTATTCCAAGAAAATCGGTATATTTTCGGAAAAACATAGCTAGTTTTTCCGAATTCGTGTATACTCGAACCCAGTAACGGATCCGTCTGGGTGACGGCAAATAGACTTACTAGTACCCCTGTTCGCTTTCTACATAGGTACTGGAGCGTCGATCGGCAATTAAAAAATGAAATACGCCTGGCTGATGTTGTCTCCATGGTTACTGCTGGCTCAAACTCCGAGCTTTAACCTTGCTACAACAACGGTGGTAGTGAGCGCCGCGGCGGGCAGCGCCACGGTTCAGCTCGTGGCATCGCTTCCCACGGCGGCCTGGAGCGCCGCCAGCAACGCTCCCTGGCTGCAGTTGGCGCCGGCCAGCGCCAGCGGCACGGGCAGCGCGTCGATTCAGTTCAGTTACCCGGCCAACACCAATACCACCGCCCAGACTGGGACGCTGACGATCGCGGGCGTAACTCTTACGGTCACGCAGGCCGGTAGTACCGCTGTGCCGCTCAGTATTCCGACCACGCTGATATCTCAAGGGTTGAATCTGCCCTATGCGGTGGCGATCGACGGGAGCGGCAACCTCTATATAGCCGACACCGGCCATAACGCCATTCAGGAGTGGGTCGCCGCGACCCAGCAGATGACTACGCTGGTATCGTCCGGGCTGAACTCGCCCCACGGCGTGGCCGTGGACAGCCAAGGCAATGTTTATATCGCGGACGCTTACAACAACGCGGTTGAAGAGTGGATCCCGGGGACTCAACAGTTGACTCCGTTAGTTTCGTCCGGCCTTAATTTTCCGGTGGCAGTGGCGGTGGATGGACAGGGCAACGTTTACATCGCGGATTTCGGCAACAATGCGATCAAGCAATGGAGTCCGCAGACGCAGCAAGTGACCACGCTGGTTGGCTCGGGGCTGAGTAACCCCACGGGCGTCGCAGTAGACGGCCTGGGCAACGTGTATTTCGCGGATTTCCGAAACAATGCGATTAAGCAATGGAGCCCAATAACCCAGCAGGTTACCGGCCTGGTCTCGCAGGGCCTGAGTTTCCCAAATGCCGTGGCGCTGGATGGCCAGGGCAACGTGTATCTGATTGATGGGAATAATAATGCACTCAAGGAATGGAACGCGGGAAGCCAGACGGTGAGCACTCTGGTTTCGTCGGGCGTGAATGGGTCGTTTGGCGTAGCCACGGACGGGCAAGGGAACTTCTATATCGTAAACACCACTACCAGCACGGTCTTGAAGGTCGCGTCCGCTTATCTTAGTGTACCCGCCACTATGACTGAGGGCGCACAAGCGGGCACGGATGCGGTACCGGTGCAGGTATTAGGGGCCAGCGTACCGGTGACGGCCACGAGCGACCAAGCATGGCTCACGATTACAAATATGTCCAGTGCGTCTATCGACTTTGCGTTCCTGGCGAATACCTCGCTGGCCAGCCGCGTGGCGCATATCAACGTACTGGGCCAGCAGGTTACGGTGACCCAGAGCGGGGATGTGCCGGCCAGCCTGACCAAGTCCGCGGGCGACGGCCAGAGTACTCCGGCGGGCCAGGCATTTCCGGCGCTCCTGCAAGTAACTGTGTTGGATGCCGGTGGAATCCCGCTGGCGGGAGTCGCAGTTACGTTCAGTGTCACTCCCGGCGCCAGCGGAGCCAGCGCCGCCTTTAGCGCGACTCCGCCCATGCCTGTGCTGACTAACTCCAGCGGCATCGCCACCGCGCCCGCACTGACTGCCAATGGTATCGCCGGACAGTTTGCGGTAACCGCCAGCGTCAACGCGCTCACGGTGACCTTTTCGTTATCGAATTTCGGCTACGCGCTGGCCGGCAGCTCGGTAGTGGTGGGTAGCACGGCAGGCAGCGGTACGACGCTCGTGATCACCACCGGACCGTGGACGGCCACCAGCAACGCCGGGTGGCTGCAGATCGCGCCGGGTAGCGGGAGCGGCGTGGGCAACGCCTTGATCCAGTTCAATTACAGCGCTAACTCCAACCCTGGCGCGCAGACCGGAACCCTGACTATCGCGGGTTTGACCTTTACGGTGACGCAGGCGGGCACGAGCTATATTCCAGTCAGTCTGGCAACTACGCTGGTATCGTCCGGATTGAGTTATCCACAGGGCGTGGCCGTGGATAGCCTGGGCAATGTGGATATCGCGGATACGGGCAACAACGCCACCAAGCAATGGAGCCCTGGCACCCAGCAAACCGCGGTGCTTTCTTCGGCGCAGCAGGATCCCGGCGCCGTGGCGGTTGACGTTCACGGGAACGTATACATAGCGGACAGCGGCAACCATGCCATTGAGGAAGTCAGCGCCGGCAGTCTGCAACTGGCTACTCTGGATAGCGGCTTGAGCAACCCATCGGGAGTGGCGGTAGATGGGCTGGGCAACGTCTATTTTTCGGATACCACCAACCAAGCTATCGACGAATGGAACGCGACGGCGCAACAGGTGACAACGTTGTCCGGCGCGGGATTGAGCAATCCCACCGGCGTGGCAGTGGATGGGCAAGGCAATGTGTATTTTGCCGATAGCGGCAACAATGCCATCAAGGAGTGGGTGGCGGCCAGCGGCCTGGTTACGGTGCTGGTGTCTGGCGGACTGAACAATCCAACAGGCGTGGCGGTCGATGGGCAGGGCAACGTGTACCTGGCCGATACCGGCAATAATGCGATCAAGGAATGGAATGCGGCAACGCAGCAGGTGGCGGTGCTGGGGTTCACCGGGCTGAGCGGTCCGATGGGTGTGGCAGTGGATGGGCAGGGCAACATATACACCGCGGACACGCAAAACAGCGCCATCCGGAAGCTGACCCCGGCCTATCTGGCGTTGAGCGCCAGCAGCCTGACGGAGTCTGCCGCGGCGGGGACGGGATCGGTGACCGCGCAGGTGCTCCCGGCAAGCACACCGCTCACCGCCGTCAGCAGCCAACCCTGGCTGACCATCACCGGCATCTCCGGCGGAGTGATTGGCTTTTCGTTCACGGCCAATACCACGGGCGCCAGCCGCGCCGCGAGCATCACGGTGCTGGGCCTTCCGGTCACGGTGACACAGAGCAGCGACGCTCCCGCAAGCTTGACCGTTTGCGGCGGCGCCGGCCAGAGCACGCCAACCTTACAGCCGTTTGCGACGGCGCTCGCAGTGTGCGCCACCGATGCGGGTGGGAACCCCGTATCGGGCGTGCCGGTAACGTTTACTGTCACAGCGGGCGCCGGCGGAGCCAGCGGAACGTTTAGCGCCACGCCGGCGATACCGGTCCTGACCAATGCCAGCGGAAACGCCGCCGCGCCGGTGCTGACGGCCAACGGCATCGGGGGCGCGTTTACCGTGACCGCCAGCGCCGGCGGGCTGAGTACGACGTTCACGCTCACTAATCTGATCGTCAGCCTGGGCGCATCTTCGGCGGTGGTGGGCAGCGCGGCGGGCAGCGGCAGCGTGCTGCTCTTGTCCAACGGGGCGTGGACCGCCAGCAGCAACGTCTCGTGGTTGCAGTTGTCCGCGGGTAGCTCTAGCGGTACGGGCAATGCTTCGATCCACTTCACTTATCCTGCGAACCCGAACGCTACAGCTCAGACGGGTACGCTGACGATATCCGGCCTGCCGTACACGGTTACGCAGACAGGCACAGGCTACACACTGAACAGCGTGGTTACGGCTCTGGTCTCATCGGGGTTATCGTCCCCTCAGGGAGTGGCTGTGGATGGGTCCGGCAATGTGTATTTTGCGGACAGTGCCAATAATGCCATCAAGAAGTGGACGCTAAGCACTGGCGTAGTCACCGCGCTGGTTTCGTCCGGGCTGAACGATCCCACCGGAGTGGCGGTGGATGCTCAAGGCAACGTCTACTTTGCCGACGAAAAGAACAATGCCATCAAGGAATGGAGCGTAACTACGGGGCTGGTGACCGCGTTGGTTTCTTCGGGGCTCGGCAGCCCCGTGGGAGTGGCATTGGATAGCCAGGCTAACGTATACTTTGCGGACGCGGGCCACAACGCGATCAAGGAATATGTGGTCGCGACCAAGGCGGTCTCGACTCTGGTCTCCTCGGGCCTCAGCACTCCGCTGGGCGTAGCGGTGGATCTAGAAGGCAACGTCTACTTCGCGGACAGCAAGAATAATGCGATCAAAGAGTGGAGCCCGTTAACTAAGCTGGTCACCACGCTGGTGTCCTCCGGGCTCAACGTTCCCTTTGGGGTAGCGGTGGATGGCGATGGCAACGTTTACTTCGCGGATAGCGGTAACAATGCCATCAAGGAATGGAATCCGGCCAGCGGACTGGTGACGGCACTGGTATCCACGGGACTGAAGTCTCCCAGCGGAGTGGCGGTGGACGGGCTCGGAAATGTGTACATCGCCGACACCAGCGACAACGCCATCAAGAAGTACACGGGCGTTTACTTTTCACTAGGAGCCACCAGCCGGACCGAAGGGGCCGCGGCGGGGACGGATTCCATCTCATTCCAGGTATCTCCCACCACTGCGCCCGTATCGGCCACCAGCAGCCAATCCTGGCTGACGATCACGGGCACCAGCGGCGGAGCGATCGGGTTCTCGTTCACGGCCAATACTTCGTTCGCCGGCCGCAGCGCGACGATTACGGCCTTGGGTCAAACCGCGACGGTCACGCAGAACGGCGACGTTCCGGCCGTGATCGCCGAAACCGCGGGCAACGCCCAGAGCACGACGGCGGGACAGGCGTTTGCCACGCTACTGCAAGTGACCGTGACAGATGCGAGCGGAATCCCTCTTTCGGGAGTCGCTGTAACGTTTACCGTCACGCCGGGCGCCAGCGGAGCCAGCGGGGCGTTTAGCGCGACTCCGCCGATGCCGGTCCTGACAAACTCAAGCGGGAGCGCTACCGCGCCTGCGCTCACGGCCAATACGATCGGGGGCACGTTTACCGTAACTGCCAGCGTCGGCGCGCTGAGTGTGACATTCACGCTGACGAATGTCGCCTATAATTCGCTGGGTGCATCGTCGGCGCTGGTAAGTAGTGCCGCGGGCAGCGGCAGCGTGCTGCTATTATCCACCGGAGCGTGGACCGCCAGCAGCAACGCCTCGTGGTTGCAGTTGTCCGCCGGCAGCGTCAGCGGCACGGGGAACGCGCTGATCGAGTTCAGTTATCCAGCGAATTCCAACGCCACCGCCCAGACCGGCACGCTGACCATATCGGGCCTGACCTATACGGTGACTCAGGCGGGCACCAGCTACACCCTGAACGGTGGAGTGACAGTATTGGCTTCATCGGGGTTGTCCGGCCCGCAGGGAGTGGCGGTGGACGGGTCCGGTAACGTGTATTTCGCCGACAGTGGCAACAGCGCCATCAAGAAGTGGACGCTGAGCACGGGCCTGGTGACGACGCTGGTCTCGTCCGGCCTGAACGATCCCACCGGAGTGGCGGTGGATGCGCAGGGTAACGTCTACATTGCCGACCAGAAGAACAACGCCATCAAGGAGTGGAGCGTGACCACCGGCGTGGTGACGTCGCTGGTCTCCTCGGGACTGTCGAGCCCGGCGGGAGTGGCTCTCGACAGCCAGGCCAACGTCTATTTCTCGGACGCAGGCCACAATGCCATCAAGGAATGGGTGGTGGCGACTCAGGTGGTGAATACGCTGGTCTCCTCCGGCCTCAACACGCCGCAGGGAGTGGCGGTGGACACAGACGGCAACGTCTACTTCGCCGACAGCAAGAACAACGCGATCAAAGAGTGGAGCCCGGCAACCAAAGTGGTCTCGACGCTGGTGTCCTCCGGATTGAACACCCCGCACGGGGTGGCGGTGGATGGCAACGGCAACGTTTACCTGGCGGATACCAGCAACAATGCGATCAAGGAATGGGATCCGGCCAGCGGCCTGGTGACGACATTGGTTTCCACCGGACTAAAGACTCCCGACGGGCTGGCGGTGGGCGGACTTGGAAATGTTTATATCGCCGATACCGGCGACAACGCCGTCAAGAAATACACGGGCGTGTACCTTTCCTTGGCCGCGACCAGCCGGACTGAGGCGGCCGCGGCGGGGACGGACTCGATCTCATTCCAGGCGCTTCCGGCAAGCGCGACCGTGACGGCCACCAGCAGCCAGTCCTGGCTGACGATCACGGGCACCAGCGGCGGCGCGATCGCTTTCGCATTCACGGCCAACACTATGGTCAGCAGCCGCAGCGCGACGATTACGGTATTGAGCCAGGCGGTGACGATTACGCAGAGCGCCGACGTTCCGGCGGCCATCACCAAGATTGCCGGAAACACCCAAACGACGCCCGTGGGAACGGCTTTCCCAATCGCGCTGGAGGTGCGGGTGACGGATGCGGCGGGCAACAGCGTACAGGGCGCGAGCGTGACGTTTACGGTGGTGGCGGGAGCGAAAGGCGCCAGCGGGACATTCGCGTCATCTCCGCCCATGCCGATTGTGACGGGCCCCAATGGTTACGCGACCGCACCCACGCTGACGGCGAATAGTATTGCCGGAAGCTTTACGGTGACGGCCACTGTGGGCAGTTTGACCACGACTTTTACGGAGACAAACTGAGTGGGTATTGAATTTATGAGCACCGATCCTGACCCAATGTCTCTTAGTTTTCCCAAGGACGAACAGCGGCATAAATTGTGGGGCAGGCCCTCGGCCTGCGGCGGCCTCTTAGGCCGCCTTCTTCCGCTGCAAGCGTTGCGATTTTCGGGTGAGCGGGGCCAGGGGCCCCGCGCAGGCCGAGGGCCTGCCCCACGATTTGCGCTGAAGTTTGCGCTGTGGGAAAAGTAAGTGGCATTGGGCAGGATTGGGAGGGCGGCACATTGCAAAACGATGAAGAAGTAAGCCGCCGCGTATTCCTGGAGCGGCTGGCTTTCGGCGCGCTTCTGGGCGCGGCCGGGGCTTGCAACAAACCAGCGGCCGCCCAGTCGAGCTCCGGGGGCTGGACTGCTCCGCCGGTCCTGAAAAACCCGAACATTCTGATCGTGATGGTGGATCAGATGCGACCGCCGCTATGGATGAGCGCCAGCCAGTCGGCCGCGTTGAGCCTGACTGTCCTGCCGAACATCATGGGACGGATTCAGGGCAGCTCATACAACTTCGAACAGTCTTTCGCAGCGGCCACCCAGTGCACCGCGTCTCGGGCAGCCTTGCTCACGGGTCTTTATGCTCCCCAAACTGCGATGTACATCAACGCGGATCCAGGCGGGCCTCCGGCACTGAATCCGGCTTTCCCGACATGGGGCGAGGCAGTCGCGACGCTCAACCCGGCCTACCAGGGAAACCTTTGGTGGTTCGGCAAATGGCACCTTTGCCCTCAACTGAGCGCCTCACCGCTGCTGCCGTACGGTTTCCGGACCCGAACCTATCCGGGAGGACCGCCTCCGTATAACGAGGACCCGAATGGAACGGTGAACGAGGGAACCGGCGGTGGAAAATTCAAGAACAAGATGTGGGCCAGCGACGCCATGATTGCGGGCGATTTCATTGGCTGGCTACAGGGGCAAGCTCCGACCACCGGCCCGCCTTCCGCTCCCTGGTGCGCTACGGTGAGCCTCCAGAACCCACACGATATCTGCGGTGCTCCGGCGTGGTTTCAGAGCAGCCCGTTTCCGCCAACCGGGGTTGCCACGCAGCCCGTTTACTTCCCTCCCCCGAGTGGAAATCCGCCGTCGTTTTATTCGGCTACGCCGAATCCCTGGAACTATGAGAACCTGTCCCAGGTTCCCAACAAGCCCAGTCTGCAAAACGCCTTCTTCAACTATCAAAACACCCAAACCGGAGCCGTAACCAACTGGTTGACTTACTTAAACCAATACTTCTGGCTGCAGAGTTTCGTGGACCAACAAGTCGGTCTGGTGTTAAACGCTCTGGCCAGTTCTCCTTTTTCCAATAACACCGTCATTGTCTTCCTGTCGGATCACGGCGAGTTGGGGGGATCTCACAGCCTTCGCACCAAAGGCTATGCGGTTTACGACGAAGCAATCAGCATCCCGTTCTACGTCCAGTTTCCCGGCCAAGCCAGCTCGATCCCGATGAATCAGATGTGCTCCACCGTTGACTTCTTCGGCCTGGTCTGCGACTTGGCCACCGGCGGCAGCGGGCAATGGCGGATGGCTTACCCGGATCTGGCCAACCGGCAATCCATCTGGGGCTTTCTGTACAACAACAATGCGGAGACACGGGTGGCGCCTTCGCCGGTCGGGCTTCCGTATATTTTTCACACGTTCGACAACCCCAGCCCGAGTGTTGGCGGAAAGAATCATATTGTGTGCATGCGCACGAAGCTGGACCTGGCTTCAGGAGCGATCGGCGCCAAGCTGGCGCTTTATTCCGCATGGGATCCTTGCACCACGTATCCGAATACCACGCCGCCGGACCCGGAATTCTACGACTACAATCCGCTAACCACGAACAACACCAGTGAAATGGGTAATGACTACTACAGCGGCAACGCCACCACGCAGAACACCATCGCGCAGTACACCCAAGCGATGGGTAGTTTGGCGCCGCCCGCGACGGGATTAACGGGGAGCGAGCTGAATCGGCCGCTGGTCGGCGCGGGGACGGACGGCAATCCACTAAGCAAGGCGCAGGCCGCCGCGCAGCAGGCGTACTTTAGTTACCTCAGCGGTACCGGTTCGTGTCCGGAACGTTGAACTACGGAGGCAGATGCGATGCAAAACGACCATGAAGTAAGCCGCCGCGTATTCCTGGAGCGTCTCGCCTTTGGCGCGATGCTGGGCGCGGCCGGCGCGTACAACAAACCTGCCGCTGCCCAGGCGCCTCCCGCGGCTTGGGCGCCGCCGCCCGTATTGAATAACCCGAACATTCTGGTCATCATGGTGGATCAAATGCGTCCGCCGATGTGGATGAGCGCCAGTCAGTCGACCGCGCTGAGCCAAACCGTCCTGCCGAATATCATGGGACGGATTCAGAGCAACTCATACAACTTTGAACAGTTTTTCGTGGCGGCCACCAACTGCACATCGTCCCGGTCGGCCCTGCTCACGGGCCTTTATGCACCGCAAACGGCGATGTACGTTTTGGCCGAGCAAACCGCTCCATCCCTGAATCCGGCTTTCCCGACATGGGGCGAGGCACTGACTACACTCAACCCGGCCTACCGGGGTAATCTTTGGTGGTTCGGCAAGTGGCACCTCTCGACTCAGTTGAACGCCGCACCCCTGCTGCCCTACGGCTTCCAAACCCGAACTTACCCGGGAGGGCCGCCGCCTTACAACCAGGACCCCATAGGAGTTATCAACGAGGGGAACGATGGCGGCTCCTTCGAGGGCCAGGTGTTCGCCAACGATTCGATGATTTCGAACGATTTTATTGGTTGGCTGCAGGGGCAGGCGCCGACCACGGGTCAGCCATCCTCTCCCTGGTGCGCTACGGTGAGCCTGGTCAACCCGCACGACATTTGCGGCGCTCCGGCCTGGCTGCAGACCAGCCCGTTTCCGCCGACGGCCGTTCCATCGCAACCGGTGTACTTCCCTCCACCAAGCGGAAGCCCTCCCTCGTTCTATACGAACCAGCCGTCTCCGTGGAACTACGAGAATCTGCCGACGGTTCCCAATAAGCCCAGCCTGCAGGTATCGTACTTCAACTATCTGAACAAGAACTACGGAACGGTAAGCAATTGGGTGACCTACCTGAACCAATACTTCTGG
Organism: Bryobacterales bacterium; assembly: GCA_963707465.1. Lineage (GTDB taxonomy): Bacteria > Acidobacteriota > Terriglobia > Bryobacterales > Bryobacteraceae > Bog-159. Next base: position 637,531 of record CAVPQK010000024.1, on the reverse strand, counting down.
CTGCAGAATTTCGTCGACCAGCAGGTAGGGCTGGTGTTGAACGCGCTCGCCAGTTCTGCTTTCGCCAACAACACCATCGTCATCTTCCTGTCCGATCACGGCGAGTATGGCGGGTCGCATGACATGCGCACCAAAGGCTTTTCGGTTTACGATGAATCGATCCGCGTACCCTTGTACGTGCAGTTTCCCGGACAGACGGGCTCGATTCCAATGAACCAGATGTGCTCCGGTGTGGACTTCTTCGGCCTGATCTGCGACTTGGCCACCGGCGGCAGCGGGCAATGGCGGCTGGCTTACCCGGATCTCGCCAACCGGCAATCCATGTGGAGTTTTCTGTATAACAACAGCGCCGAGACGCGCGTGGCGCCGGCCCCGGTAGGCATTCCCTACGTTCTGCACACGTTCGATGACGCCCCCCAGTTTACCAACGGCCACATCGTTTGCCTGCGCACGAAATTGAATGTGAGCGCCGGACAAATCGGCGCCAAGCTGGCCTTTTACTCGAATTGGAACGCCTGTTCGGTGGTTCCGAATTCGAGCGCGCCGAACCCGGAATTCTACGACTATAATCCGAACACCACCAACAACACCAGTGAGCTGGGCAACGACTACTTCAGCGGTAATCCCATTACGCAGAACACTATCGCGCAATACGCGCAGGTTTTGGGCGGTTGGGGGCCGCCGGGGAGCGGGCTCATCGGCAGCGAGCTCAATGCGCCGCTGATCGGCACCGGCACGGACGGCAATCCGTTAAGCCAGGCGCAGGCCGCCGCGCAGCAGGCTTACTTTAGCTATATTAACGGGATCGCGGGCTCTGGTCCGTGTTCCGGAACATGATGCGGCGGTCCTGTTCATGCCTATTCTGGTAAACGGCGAGATCGTTCCGGCGGAGCTGATTCGGGAGGAGGAGCGCCGTCTGGCGCCGAGCCCTGAATGGCAGCGCATCCCGGATGGACTTGAAAAGGCCACGCACCTGCGGCAGGCGGCGGAGGCGTGCGTCATCGATTGCATTTTGCTACGCCAGGAGGCGGACAAAGATACGCGGCCGATCGATCCCGCATTAGTCGCCGCCGAGGTCGAGCGCCTGGTTGCGGCCCAGAGTTGCCGGGTGCTGTTCGACGAGAGCCCTCTGGCACGGCAGATCGAAGGGGCACTGCGCCTGCGACGCACGTTGCGCGATCTCATGGGTCCGCTGCCAGAGCCGGCGGAGGACGAAATCGCCGCCTTTTACCAGGCGCAGCGCTATAATTTCACGCGGCCGGAGATTGTGAATGCCGCGCACATTGTTAGACACATCGACGAAACTCACCCGGAGGCCGATGCGCGGGCCGGCATCGATGCCGCGCTCGCCGCGTTGAACCGGGGCGAGCCTTTCGCGGAGGTGGCCGACCGTTATTCGGATTGCAAAGGCAACGGCGGCGATCTGGGCTCCTTCGAGCGGGGCGCGATGGTGGAAGAGTTCGATAACATTGTGTTCGCCATGAAACCGGGAGAGCGCAGCCCGATCTTTCGCACCCCGTTCGGATTTCATATTGCCGAGGTTCGCTCCAGGCAGCCGGGCGGCGGCATCGCGGATCTGGGCGAGGTCCGCGACACCATTAAGATCTTCCTCACGGCTATGCGGGAGCAGGAGGCCGAGCGCAACGCTGTCGGGCGGCTGCGCGCCCAGGCCCAGATCCGCCGGAGGACCGGCTGATGTCGCTGCCTCCGCCACCCTGCTGCGTGCCCGCGCGCGCCCGGCTGCTGCAACTGAACGAGTCGCGGCGCGGTTCCGCCGAGCGCCGCCGGGCCACCGCCGGCTCCACGGCGGAGATGGTGCTGCTGGATGGCGGCCGGTTTTTCATGGGCAGCGAGGCGCCGGAGGCTTTCGCCGCAGATGGGGAAGGCCCGGTGCGCGAGGTGCTTCTGGACCCTTTTTATGTCTCGAAGTTTCCGGTGACCAACGCACAATTCGCGGAATTTGCCGCGCGCACCGGGTACTGCACCGAGGCGCAGCGCTGGGGCTGGTCTTTCGTCTTCAGCAACCACGTGCCGCAGGCGCGGCGCGGACCCGCCTTGGCTGCCACGCCCTGGTGGCTGCGCGTCGACGGCGCGGATTGGGCACATCCGGAAGGTCCGGACAACCCGGCGCAGGAGCGCCCGCATCACCCCGTCGTGCAAGTGTCGTGGAACGACGCCCAGGCTTACTGCGAGTGGGCCGGCGTGCGCCTGCCCACCGAGGCCGAGTGGGAGTTCGCCGCTCGCGGCGGTCTCGACCAGAAGACCTACCCCTGGGGCGACGACCTGCTGCCCGGCGGGCGCCACATGTGCAACATCTGGCAGGGCGCATTTCCAGATGTCGACCTGGCGGAGGATGGCTTTTCCGCTCCCGCGCCGGTGGATAGCTTCGCACCGAACGGATTCGGCCTGCACACCGTCGCCGGCAATGTGTGGGAATGGTCCGCCGACTATTTCGATGCGCGGTGGCGTCAGACGGCCACGCCCGTGAATCCCGTAGGGCCTCCGTACGGGACCACGCGGGTCATGAAGGGCGGATCGTACCTGTGTCACGTGTCGTTTTGTTTCCGGTACCGGAACGCGGCGCGGACCGCGAATACGCCCGAGAGCGCCACGGGGAACATCGGATTTCGGGTGGTGCGGGATGTGTAGAGGAAGGCTGGAACTGCCCTATTCCGTCTGAAATTCGAAGACGTCCGTGTTGGTCCGCACGATCAAGCGGCCCGGTCCGAAGGCTTTGCCTTCCGCGGCAAAGAACACCGCGCCATCGGTGGACTCGCCCGGCAGCAGTTTGGTCTGCACGAAGGCGATCGCGGAGGCCGCCGCCGCGGCCTTCAACTTAGTGGAAGCCACTTCGGCCAGCGCCGCCTGGCGCCGTGACTCGTAGGCGTTCGCTACCTTCATGTGCGGAATGCCATACAGGGCTGTCTCATAGGCGGAGACGAGTTTCATGACATCGCCGCGCCCGCCCTTCTCCCGCAACAATAGCACCACATCCCGCGCGGGCCATGCATGCAACTCCGAGCCGTCGTCCTTCTTATACGAAAAGTCCTCCGGGCGGATGGTGTAAGGGCCCGGGGAGCCATTGGAAACCGCGACCTGCAGGATCGTGAATTCGCGAACGTGGCCCGGCAATTGCGCCACCATCAGGGTCACGCCGCGCTTTGTAATCGTGTGATATTTCAGTCCGTTCGATTCGAATTCAATCACCTGGCCGGGTACGCTGAGGCACACTCCCATGAGTAAGACCGCGGCGCGAGACAGACCCGACTTCATGTAACTATATTACGATAAGGATGGTTATGGACACCGAACAATCGTCCGCTACTCCCAACGCGGGAGTCCGGCCCAGCCGTTATGGCCTGGCCGAACACGGGATTCGCAACATCAACATCGCCTATTGGAATCTCGGCTCCGCGCAATTGCTGGAGCACGCGGTGCGGCGGCATGAGGGCCTGTTCGCCTCCGGCGGCGCCTACGTGGTGGGCACCGGCCAGTTTACCGGACGCTCTCCCAGAGATAAGTTCATCGTACGCGACGAGGGCACCGAAGCCAGCGTGCAATGGGGGCCCGTGAATCAGCCGATGACCGAGGCCAGCTTCGATCGCCTGTACGCGAAGATGCTGGACTACTGGGAGGGCCACGACCTGTTCGTGCAGGATTGCTTCGCGGGCGCCGACCCGCGTTATACCTTGCCCATCCGGGTGGTCGCGCAGTACGCCTGGCATGCGCTGTTCGCGCGCCAATTGTTCGTGCGGCCCGATCCTCAGCGCACCGAGGATCACGTTCCCGAGTTCACCATTTTCTTCGCGCCGTGCCTGCAGGCCACAACCGGGGAAGACGGGACGAATTCGGAAACCTGCATCGTGATCAACTTCACCAAAAAGGTGGTGCTGATCTGCGGCACCAGTTACGCGGGCGAGATGAAGAAGTCCGTGTTCACCGTTTTGAATTACCTGCTGCCGGCGCGCGGTATTTTGCCCATGCATTGTTCCTCGAACATGGGAAACGGCGGCGGCGTGGCCCTGTTCTTTGGCTTATCGGGCACGGGCAAGACCACTTTGTCGGCCGATCCCGAACGCCGCCTGATAGGCGACGACGAGCACGGCTGGAGCGACGAAGGCGTCTTCAATTTCGAAGGCGGCTGCTACGCCAAGTGCATCCGGCTATCGCGGGAGAACGAGCCGCAAATCTGGAGCGCCATTCGCTTCGGAACCGTGCTGGAAAACGTGGCGATCGACGCCGAGACGCGCCTGCTCGATTTCGATTCCGACGCGCACACCGAGAATACCCGCGCCGCGTATCCGCTGAAGTATATCGATCACGCGGTGATTCCCAGCGTGGCCGGGCACCCCAGCAACATCATCCTGCTCACGGCCGACGCCTTCGGCGTGCTGCCGCCGATCTCGCGCCTGACACCCGAGCAGACCATGTATCATTTCCTGAGCGGATACACAGCCAAGGTGGCGGGCACCGAGCGCGGATTGAGCCGCGAACCCTCCGCCACCTTCAGCGCCTGTTTCGGCGCGCCGTTTCTGCCCCGGCCGGCGGCCACTTATGCCTCCATGCTGGGCGACAAGATGCGGCGCCACAAGGTGAATTGCTGGCTGCTGAATACGGGCTGGGTGGGCGGCCCTTATGGCATCGGCGAACGCATGCGGCTGCCGTACACGCGCGCCATGTTGACGGCGGCGCTCGAAGGGCAACTGGACGATGTGCCCATGGAACCGCATCCCTTCTTTAAGACGATGGTCCCCAAGGCCTGTCCGCACGTGCCGCCGGATTTCCTGGACCCGCGGGGGATGTGGGGCGATAAAGGCGCTTACGACCACGCCGCGCTGGAGCTGAGCGCGCGATTCAGCAAGAATTTCGATAAGTTTTCCGATGTCAGCGCGGAGGTCCGGGAGGCCGGGCCGGTGGTGCTGGCGCGAGTCTGATATGCTCTCACAGATCCCGCCCGACAACCTCAAACGCAATCTCACGCTGTCGCAACCCGACCGGGATGAAACCCTGTCGCACATCGGTCTGGTGGGCGATACTTACACGATCACCGTAACGGGCGCCGACACCGATGGACGCTTCTGCGTGATCGATATGCACGTCCCGCCGGGCGGCGGGCCGCCACCGCATCGGCACGACTTCGAGGAGACTTTTATCCTGCTCGAGGGCGAGATGGAAGCGACCTTCCGCGGCGCGAAGACGATCGTGCGGGCGGGCGAGACGCTGAACATTCCGGCTAACGCGCCACACCAGTTTCACAACGCTTCCAACAAGCCAGTGCGCATGCTCTGCATCTGCTCTCCCGCGGGGCAGGAGAAATTCTTCATGGAGGTTGGGGTACCGGTGGCCACGCGCACCACGGCGCCGCCGAAGCTGGACGAGAAGGAGCAGGGCGCGTTCATCGAAAAGGTGAGAGCGCTCGCGCCCAAGTACCGCACGGAACTGCTTCGGGAGGCGTAACGAAAGGAAAGTGGCTTATACTTTCGTTATGGCTTCGATAACGAAAGGATCGCGGCGGGGCACGTATGTCGTGACTACGGTGGGTGGCGCGAAAGTGCGCGCGTTTGTGCCTCCGCCGCTTCCTCCACACCCTCCGTTACGGCTGGCGCCACTGCAAGCCCGCCTCGACCAGGCGAATCACGCGCTGGGCAGACTTGACGGGCTGGCGTCGACCTTGCCCAACCTTTCGCATTTCATTTACATGTACGTGCGAAAGGAGGCCGTGTTGTCGTCGCAAATCGAGGGCACGCAGTCTTCCCTCTCCGACTTGCTGCTGTATGAGAACGCCGAAGCGCCCGGAGTTCCACTCGAGGACGTGCAGGAGGTTTCCAACTACGCGGCGGCCATCAACCACGGCCAACGGCGGATGCGCGAGGGATTTCCGCTCTCGCTGCGGCTGATTCGGGAAATGCAGGCGACCCTGCTGGCCAAGGGGCGCGGCAGCGAAAAGCACCCCGGCGAGTTCCGCCGCAGCCAGAACTGGATCGGCGGTACGCGCCCCGGGAATGCTCATTTTGTTCCGCCACCGCCGGACAAAGTGATGGAATCGATGGGCGCGCTGGAACTATTCCTGCATGCGGACAGACCGGACCTGCCAGTGCTGGTGAAGGCTGGGCTGGCCCACGTCCAGTTCGAATCAATCCACCCGTTCCTCGATGGAAACGGCAGGATAGGGCGACTCTTGATCGTGTTCCTTCTTTGCGCGGCTGGCGTCTTGCACGAACCGATTCTGTATCTGAGCCTCTATTTCAAGACTCAACGGGCACGATATTACGAACTGCTCGACCGCGTACGGACCGACGGCGATTGGGAAGGCTGGCTGGAGTTTTTCCTGGAGGGAGTAAAGTTGGCAGCGGACCAGGCGGCGGCTTCCGCGAGGCAGATAGTCGAGCTCTTCGATGAAGATCGCAGCAGGATCGACGGACTGGGCCGGGCGTCGGCGTCCGCGCTGCGCATCCATCAATTTCTGCAAACAAATCCCATTTGCTCGATTCCTACGACGGCGCGGAAACTCGACATTTCCGCGCCGACCGTGGCGAAGTCGTTTGCGCACTTGGGGGACCTTGGCGTGCTGCGGGAGATCACCGGCAAACGGCGGCGCCGGCTGTTCGTGTACGACGGATATCTGGCGATTTTGAATGGCGAGACGTAGGACCGGCGCGCACGGGCCGGGTACGCGAAGCGCTACTCGCCTTCTTCTTCCACGTCGCGGCCTTCGCGCGCGGCGCGTTCGCGCTCTTCCTTGCGCTTGGCGCGTTCGGCGGCGCGCTTCACCAGCTCGGAGCCGACCAGCTCGATCATGGCCACTTCGGCGCCGTCGCCCTTGCGGTTGCCCAGGCGCACGATGCGCGTGTAGCCGCCGTTGCGCTGGCCGAAGCGCGTGGCCAGCGTGTCGAACAGCTTCTTCACCGAAGCCGGGGTGAACAGAATGCGGGCGGCTTCGCGGCGCGCGTGCAGCGTATCTTCCTTGCCCAGCGTGATCATGCGGTCCACCAGCGGCTTGACGGCCTTGGCCTTGGGCACGGTGGTGATGACGCGCTCCTGCTCGATCACGTTGGTGATCAGTCCCCGCAGCAGGGATTTGCGGGCGGCGCCGTCGCCGCTTCAGTTTGTATCCGGCTACTCTATGTCGCATGTCTTAACCTAGTGGGCAAGGGACAGGCCAGGAGGCCTGTCCTACCCGATTTCCTCGTTGCGCAGCTCTTCTTCGTCGAACTCCGGCATACTGCCGGGGGCTTGCGGCGGCGGGGCCACCAGCCGGCCGTGCGGATCGACGCGCATACCCAGCGAGAGACCCATGTTGGCCAGAATTTCCTTGATCTCGTTCAGCGATTTGCGGCCGAAATTCTTGGTGCGCAACATTTCGGCTTCGGTCTTCTGCACCAGCTCGCCGATGGTTTGAATGTTGGCGTTCTTCAGGCAATTGTAAGAGCGGACGCTGAGCTCCAACTCCTCCACGGAGCGGTTCAGGATCTCGCCCATCTTGTCCATGCCGTGCTCGGAGACATCTTCGGCGGCCTCGGGCAGTTCCTCGAAGTTGATGAAGATGGACATGTGGTCCTTCAGCAGCTTGGCGGCGTAGCCGATGGCGTCCTGCGGGGAAACCGCGCCGTTGGTCCAGACTTCCAGGGTGAGCTTGTCGTAATCGGTCATCTGGCCGAGACGGGCGGCTTCGACGGCGAAGTTCACCTTGCGCACCGGCGAATGCACGGAGTCGATGGGGATGTAGCCGAGGGCCAGATCTTCGTCGAAGTTCTTGTCGGCGCTGACGTAGCCGCGGCCGTTCTTGAGGCGCATCTCGACGCTGAGCTTGCCGCCTTCGCTGACCGTGGCCAGGTGCAGATTGCGGTCGAGCACTTCCACGTCCTGGTCGGTCTCGATCTGGGAGCTCATCACTTCGCCCGAATGATCCACGGAGATGTGCACGGTCTTGACGCCATCGCCCATGATCTTGAAGGGGATCTGTTTCAGGTTGAGGATGATGTCGGTGGCGTCTTCGACCACACCCGGAATGGGGCTGAATTCGTGCTCCACGCCCTCGATGCGGACCGCCGTGATGGCCGCGCCCTCGATGGAGCTGAGCAGGATACGGCGCAAGCTATTGCCGATGGTGGTGCCGAAGCCGCGTTGAAACGGCTGGGCCGTGAACATGCCATACCGCTCGGTGAGCGTTTCGGTATTGGCAACCAGTCTTTTGGGTTTCTGAAAGCCCTTGAACATAATCTCCTTTTTGGGCGGGCAAGAGTGCCCGCCGGCAGGCACGAGTGCCTGCGCCACGTCTTACTTGGAATACAGTTCTACGATCAGCTGCTCGTTTAATTGGATCTGCACCAGTTCCTCGCGCTTGGGGCAGGCTGGTAATTTTGCCTTTGAGCGCGTCCCGATCCACATCCATCCAGGACGGCGCCGGCGCGTGCGCGGTGGCATCGCGGGCGGCCAGGATGGTCGGGTTATTCTTGCTGGGCTCGCGCACGGCGACCTCATCGCCGATCTTGACCATGAACGAGGGAATATCCACCTTGCGCCCGTTGACCTGAATGTGGCCGTGGCGGACGACCTGCCGGGACTGCGGCGCGGCTGGTGCCGAAGCCCATGCGGTAGATGACGCTATCCAGGCGGCGTTCCAGGTTGGATAGCATCACATCGCCGGTGATGCCTTTGGACAGGGAGGCCTTCTCGAAGTTGTTGCGGAACTGGGTTTCAAGCAGGCCGTAAATGCGGCGGGCCTTCTGCTTTTCGCGCAACTGCAGGCCGTAGCCGACGATTTTCGCCTTGCGGTCTTTACCATGCTGCCCGGGGACGAAGTTGCGCTTTTCGATGGCGCACTTCTCGGTGTGGCAGCGCTCGCCTTTCAGGAATAGCTTCATGCCCTCGCGCCGGCAAAGCCGGCAAACCGGGCCGATGTATCTTGCCAAGTGACTCTCCTTTACCTTCTCTTTACTTCCAAGGTGCAGTTTACGGTCTGGCGACCTTCGTCCTGCTTACCAAAAACTGGAGGGCGGCCAATCTTGGCCGCAGCCGCCTTTCAGGCGGCTAGAGCCGGCTGAAAGCCGGCTGCGGGCAGGATTGCCCGCCCTCCATTTACACTCTACGTTTCTTCGGTGGCCGGCACCCATTGTGCGGAATCGGGGTGACGTCCTTGATCTGGCGGACTTCGATTCCCGCGGTCGACAGGGCGCGAACGGCCGACTCGCGGCCGGAACCAGGGCCAGCAGACCCGCACTTCCACGGTACGCAAGCCGCTTTCGCTGGCTTTGTTCGCCGCCGTCATGGCGGCCTGCTGCGCGGCGAAGGGCGTTCCCTTACGCGATCCGCGGAAGCCCAGCGATCCGGCGCTCGACCAGGAAACTACGTTGCCTTCCTGATCCGCTATGGTCACGATGGTGTTGTTGAACGTGGCCTGGATATGCACGATGCCCGAATGGACGACGCGCTTTTCCTTCTTCTTGAAGCTTTTCTTCTTGGTCGGTTTTGCCGGTGCTTTTGCCATACGCCTCTGCTATGTCCCGCTACGTCTTCGATGTGGCTTTCTTCTTGTTGGCCACGGTGCCGCGCCGCGGGCCCTTGCGGGTGCGCGCGTTGGTGTGAGTGCGCTGGCCGCGCACGGGCAGGCCGCGCCGGTGGCGCAGGCCGCGGTAGGAACCCATCTCGATGTGCCGCTTGATATTCATCGAGATTTCCTTGCGCAGATCGCCTTCCACCGCGCCTTCCTCTTCCAGAATCGTACGGATGCGGCTGACTTCGTCCTCCGTCAGATCGGCCACTTTCTTATCGAAATCGATCCCGGCCCGGTAGAGCAGCGACCGCGAACGGGCGCGTCCGATGCCATAGATGTAAGTGAGCCCGATTTCGGCCCGCTTCTTGGGCGGCACTTCCACTCCGGCAATACGTGCCATGATTTATCCCTGCCTCTGTTTATGTTTCGGGTTGGTGCAGATCACCCGGACCACGCCTTCGCGGTGGATGACCTTGCACTTATCGCAAATCTTTTTGACTGATGCGCGCACTTTCATAATGTCTCTTTGGGCGGCCTAAGAGGCCGCTGCAGGCTGAGAGCCTGCCCCACCAATTCCGGTAATCCGGCCTCGCGTCAAATCGTGCGGCGATAATTCCACCTGCACGCGATCGCCCGGCCGCAGCCGCACAAAATTTCTCTTTACCGCGCCCACCGGATGCGCCAGAACCTGCTGCTGGTTCTCCAACTCCACCCGATAGAGCGCGTTCGGCATCTCTTCGAGGACGATCGCCGTTACGGCCGTGTCAATACCCATGGACCGTTCGAAGTCACCGCCACGCAATGCTCGAAATGGGCCGCATACGACCCATCCTTAATCACCGCCGTCCACTTATCTTTCTTCACAAAAGTGTCCGGCTTGCCGGCACTGACCATCGGCTCGATAGCCAGCACCATCCCTTCCTTCAACCGCGGATTCTCGTTCCGCCGCTCCACGTAATTGGGAACCTGCGGTTCCTCATGGAGCTGCGTCCCGATGCCGTGGCCCACAAACTCCCGCACTACCGTAAACCCGTTGGAGAGCACGTGCCGCTCCACGGTGCCACAAACGTCGAACAGGCGGTTGCCTGCCTTGGCTTGCTGGATGGCCAGTTCCAGGGACTCCTGAGTCACCCGCATCAACTTGCGGGCCTGCTCGCTGATTTCGCCGATCGCCACTGTGGTGGCCGAATCCCCGTAGTAACCGTCCAGTTGCACTCCGGTATCGATCGAAACGATATCGCCCTTCTTCAAAACCCGCTTGGCCGACGGCATGCCATGAATCACCTCGTCGTTAATCGAGGTACATAGCACGAACCGGAACGTATCGCCGGCGGCCGGCACGTAATAGCCTTTAAACGCCGGACGCGCACCGGCGTCCTTCATCATGCGTTCGGCGACGACTTCCAGATCCAGGGTGCTGACGCCCTCGCCGGCCACCTTCTCCAACTCGTGGAGGATCTGCCAGACCAGTAAACCACTACGCCGCATTTTCTGGAGTTCGGCGGCGGTCTTTCGAATAATCATCCCTATGCGGCTGCGCCCGCCTCCGGAGTCTTGATCGTCCGGCAGACTTGAAACAACAGCGCCTCCGGCGTCTGATCGCTGGCGTCGATCTCGAAGAGGCGGCGGCCCTTCTCCCTGAAAAACTCAATCAGCGGACGGCTTTGCGATTCGTACTCCGCCAGCCTCTGGCGAATCACGGCCTCCCGGTCATCATCGCGAATCACCAGCGCCTGGCCATCCAGGTCGCATACCCCCTCCACCCGCGGAGGGTTGGAAACAGTGTTGTAGAGGGTTCCGCAGCGGGGGCACTGCCGGCGTCCGGTCAACCGGGTAACAATAACATTATAATCGACAATCAGGTGAATCACCAACTCGCGTACACCGCGCTGGTCCAGCCAGCCCACCAAATGCTCGGCCTGTTCCCGCGTCCGGGGATAGCCGTCCAAAATAAATCCAGCCTGGGCATCCGGCTCAGCCAACCGTTGCTCCACGAGCTGGTCGACCACGTCATCCCGCACCAGAGTGCCCGCCTGCATGGTCGCGGCCACCCGCACGCCCAGCGCGTTGCCTTCCCGGATATGCTCCCGGAGCATATCGCCAGTCGATATGTGCGGCACCTTCAGGCAATTCTTCAGAAGGTTGGCCTGCGTTCCCTTTCCCGAACCCGGGGAACCGAATAGAACCACAGCTTGCATCATGGAAAGCTGCTGCGTTGCGTCAGAAGGTGCTTCGGCGCCCGCGAATCCTCCCCGCCCGGGGCGTAAAGCCCTCGTAATGGCGCATGATCAATTGCGCTTCAACCTGGTTGATGGTATCCATGGCCACGCCCACTACGATGAGCAGCGAAGTACCGCCAAAGTAAAAGTTCACGTTCAACCCTTCCAGCAGGAAGCGGGGCGCATGCGCGTCCATGAAGCCGCCGAGCAGGGGCAGATGCTGCAGCTTGATGCCGGAAATCATGATGTCCGGGAATCAGGCAGAGGATCGAAAGGTAGATTCCGCCCACCACCGTGATCTTGGTCAGGATTCCGTTCATGTACTCCGCCGTGTTGCGGCCGGGGCGGATACCGGGGATAAAGCCGCCGTACTTACGCATATTGTCGGCCGCTTCATTGGGGTTGAAAATAATCGAAACGTAAAAGAAACAGAAGAAAATGATGCCCGCCACGAACAGCACGTAATAGAGCGGCTCGCCGGCCGGATGGATTCGAGCGTCTTACTCAGCCACGGCATGTTGTGCACGAACGGCACGGCCGCCAAGGTCTGCGGGAAAGCCAGGATCGAGGACGCGAAAATCACCGGAATGACGCCGCCGGCATTGACTTTCAGCGGCATGTGGGTGGACTGGCCGCCCATCACGCGGCGCCCCACCACGCGCTTGGCGTACTGCACCGGAATGCGCCGCTCGCCGCGCTCCACCAGCACGATGAACGCCACCACCGCTATCATCATCGCCAGGATCACGATCATTTGCAGCACGTTCCACTCGCGGGTGACGAAGGTGTTCCGGTAGATTTGGGTAATGGCATTGGGCAGCCCGACCACGATGCCGGCAAAGATAATGAGCGACATGCCGTTGCCGATCCCGCGATCGCTGATCTGCTCGCCCAGCCACATGATGAACGCCGTGCCGGTGGTGAGGGAGATGATGGTCATCATGACGAATCCCCAGCCCGGGTTGGTGACGAAGCCCCCGTTACTGTGCTGCAAGCCTTGCGCGATACCGAACGATTGGACGATGGAAAGAGCGATGGTGAGATAGCGGGTCCACTGGGTAATCTTGCGGCGGCCCAGTTCGCCTTCCTTCTGAAGCTTTTCGAGCGTGGGCACCACCACCGTGAGAAGCTGCAGGATGATGGAAGCCGTAATGTAGGGCATGATGCCCAGGGCGAAAATCGTGAAACGGCGGATGTTGCCGCCCGCGAACAGGTCGAAGAAGCCGAAGATGCCGCCGGAATTGCGCGAGAGGAAGTCTTCCCACCGCTGGGTGTTGATACCGGGCGTGGGGATGTGGCCGCCGAGGCGATACACCGCCAGCATGGCGAGCGTGAATAAGACTCGCTTGCGCAGATCGGGGATGCGAAATACGTTGGTGAACGCTTCAAAGAACTTCATGGTTTCTTCGCTTCCCGGCGCCCCTTACTTGCCTTCGGCGCCAATCACCACGGCTTCACCGCCGGCCGCTTGAATCTTGTCCACCGCGGATTTCGAAAACAGGTGCGCTTCCACCCGCACTTTGCGCGTCAACTGGCCGGTTCCCAGCACCTTCAGGCCTTCGTGCAGCTTCTTGATGACGCCGTGCTCCAGAAGATGGTCGGGCGTGAAAGCGTCCCCTTCCAGCTTCTCCAGTTTCCCGAGATTAATGATGGCGTAGCGCTTCTTAAAGATATTGGTAAAGCCGCGCTTGGGCAGGCGGCGGTGCAGCGGCATCTGGCCGCCTTCGAAGCCGCGCTTCTGGCCGAAACCGGTGCCGGCGCGCTGTCCCTTGCTGCCGCGCGTGGCCGTCTTGCCGTGGCCGGATCCCATGCCGCGCCCAATACGCTTGCGCACGTGCTTCTGTCCGGCGGGGGGTCTTAATGAGCTAAGATTCATACGCTGCTCCTATTCCACTAGCTTCAGCAGGTGCGGGACCTTGTTGACCATGCCGCGGAAGACGGGCGAATCCGGCCGCACCACGACTTGATTGACCTTGCGCAGCCCCAATCCAAGCACGACCAGCTTGTGCTTCTTGGGCGTGCAGATCGGACTGCGATACAGCTTGATCTTAATCATGCCATCCATAGAACAAAACCTTTAACCACAGATCCACACAGATAAACACAGATAAAAACCTGGAATAACGACCGCTTGGGTTTTGCCTTTATCTGTGTGCATCTGTGTCCATCTGTGGTTCCGTTCAGAGTTTTTCGACTGCCAGGCCGCGCATTTCGGCCACTTCGTTCTTGTCCCTCAGTTGCTCCAGCGCCACGATGGTGGCCTTCACCACATTGTGCGGGTTGTGCGTGCCGATGGATTTCGTCAGCACGTTGGGGATGCCCACCGAGGTAATCACGGCGCGCACCGGTCCGCCGGCGATTACGCCCGTGCCTTCGGGGGCGGGCTTCAACAGCACCAGGCCGCTGCCGAAACGGCCCAGCGACTGATGCGGAATGGTGGTCCCCAGCATATGGATCCTGCGCAAATTCTTCTTGGCGGCTTCGATGCCCTTGCGAATGGCTGACGGGACTTCCTTGGCTTTGCCCACGCCAAAGCCCACCACTTTGGCCGCCGGATCTCCGATCACCACCAGCGCCGAGAAGCTCAGGTTCTTGCCGCCTTTGACCACCTTGGTCACGCGATTGATCGACACCACCTGCTCTTTCAGATTGAGCGTTTGCGGATCGATGCGTTTTACCGTTGTCACTGCCATCAGAACTCCAGTCCAGCTTCCCGCGCGGCGTCCGCCAGGGCTTTTACCCGGCCGTGGTAGATATAGCCGCCACGATCGAACACCACCTTCTGTATTCCCTTTTCCTTGGCTCGCTCGGCAACCAGTTTGCCGATGGTCTTGGCGGCCGCCAGGTTGCCGCCCTTGGCCCGCTTGCCCTTCTCGATGGTCGAAGCCGAGACCAGGGTCGCGCCCTGGGCGTCGTCGATCACCTGCGCGTAGATGTTGGTCAGGCTACGGAACACCGCCAGCCGCGGCCGTTCGGCGGTGCCGTGCACCTTGTGCCGGATACGGACGTGAATGCGGTGCCGGATTTCATTTTTTTGCGTTACGTGGATCATTTTGCGCTCGCTCCCGTCTTGCCCACCTTCTTGCGCAGCGGCTCGCCGGTATAGCGGACACCCTTGTTCTTGTAGGGATCCGGCTTGCGCAGCGCGCGCATGTTGGCCGCTACCTGGCCCACCAACTGCTTGTCGTGACCGCTGAGCACCAGGTGCGTCTGCTTGTCGATCTTCAGGTCCACGCCCTCCGGCAACAGGACTTCGATGGGGTGCGAATAGCCCAGCGTGAAGGTGGCTATTTTGCCCTTGACGTCGGCGCGATAGCCGATGCCCACGATATCCAGTTCCCGGATGAACCCGGTGGAAACACCTTGCACGGCGTTGGCGGCCAGCGCGCGCGTGAGCCCGTGCAGCGCGCTGAACTTATCGCTGTCGCGGACCACGTCCAGGCGGCCGTCGGACTGCTTCAGATGCACGCCTTCCGGAATCGGCACGGTCAGGACGCCTTTGGGTCCGGTCACTTCGAGTTGATCGCCGATTTGTATTTTCACTCCCTTGGGGAGCGGGATCGGCTTTTTACCAATACGTGACATAAATCAAAGTCCTTCGGATTTTGGGTTCTGGGTTCTGGGTGTTGGGTTCTGGCAAACACATCGCAGACGGGAGAGCTTTTGCCCAGCACCCAGCACCCAGCACCTCTTCACCATACCCGGCATAGCAGCTCTCCGCCAATTTTCTCTTTGTGGGCGTCGCGCCCGGTCATGACGCCGCGCGGAGTGGTGAGAATGTTGATTCCCAGGCCGCCCAACACGCGCGGAATATCCTGCTGCCCGACGTACACCCGGCAGCCCGGCCGCGAGATGCGCTCGATATTCGAGATCACCGGCGCGTTGGCGGTCGAGTATTTCAAGTAGATCTTGATGGTCTTCTTGGGGCCTTCTTCGGCGACCTTGAAGTTCTGGATATAGCCCTCTTCCTTGAGAATCCGGGCGATCTCCGTCTTCAGCTTGGAAGCCGGCACATCCACCTTGGGATGGCGCGCGCGGATGGCGTTGCGCACCCGCGTAAGCATGTCCGCGATAGGGTCACTTGTCATGGCTGCCCTCCTACTCTTCCTTTCGCTCTCACCAGCTCGCCTTCGTGACGCCGGGGATCTCCCCGTTCAACGCCAGTTGGCGGAAGCACAGCCGGCAGATGCCGAACTTGCGCAGAAAAGCGCGCGGCCGGCCGCAGCGCCAGCAACGGTTGCGATGCTTGCAGTAGTGCAGCCCGGGCGTCTTGGCGCGGTGGGCTTCTTCCAACTTCCGATCTTTGGCTCTCTTGGCGGTGGTGGCCATGTTTCTTTTCTTTCTCTCCCTTACTGCCGGAACGGCATGCCAAGCTGCTTCAACAGCGCCATGCCTTCCGCGTCTGTGCGCGCCGAAGTGGTGATGGAGACGTTCATCCCCTTGGTCTTCTCCACCTTGGCGTAATCGATTTCCGGAAAAATCAGTTGCTCGCGAATGCCGAGCGTGTAATTGCCGCGGCCGTCGAACGATTTGCTGGAGACGCCGCGGAAGTCCCGCACGCGGGGCAGCGCCACGTTCACCAGCCGGTCGAAAAACTCGTACATGCGATCGCCGCGCAGCGTGACCATGCAGCCGATCGCCATATTCTCACGCAGCTTGAAGGCGGCGATGGATTTGCGCGCCTTGGTGACTACCGGCTTCTGGCCGGCGATCTGGCCCAACTCGGTCACCGCGCCATCCATCAGCTTGGCATTCTGGGTAGCTTCACCCAAACCGATGTTGACCGAAATCTTGGCCAGCTTCGGCACCGCCATCACGTTCTTGTACCCGAACTCCTTGGTGAGCGCGGGGACCACCGTCTTTACGTAGTGTTGCTTCAGTCGGGCTGCCATTTCCTATTTCCTGTCCAAAGACTGTCCGCATTTGCGGCACACGCGGGTGCGCCGCGCCTTGCCGCCGGGCAGAGGTTCCACATGGTGCGCGATGCGCACCGGCCCGCACTGCGGGCACAAAATCTTCACGTTCGACACCGCGATGGGGCTCTCCCGCTCGGCAATGCCGCCCTTGATCTGCTTGGCCGGATTCGGCCGGGTATGCCGCTTGATCATGGACACGTGCTCCACCAGGATCTTGCCGTTGGCGGGATTTACGTCCAGCACGCGGCCTGTTTTGCCCGCGTCGCGCCCGGCGATCACCTTCACCTGGTCGTTCTTCTTCAGCAAAATTCGTACCGGCTCTAGTACCTTCTTTTTCGGCATCTCAAATCACCTCGGGCGCCAGCGACACGATCTTCATGAACTTCTTTTCGCGCAGCTCCCTGGCCACGGGTCCGAACACGCGCGTGCCCACCGGCTCGCCCAGTTCCGTGATCAGTACCGCGGCATTGGAATCGAACCGGATATAGGTGCCGTCCTTGCGGCGGGTCTCTTTGCGCATACGCACGATCACGCAGCGCACCACTTTGCCCTTTTTAATCGCGGAATCCGGAGCGGCTTCTTTCACGCTGGCCGTGACCACGTCGCCCAAACCTGCCCGCAAGCCGAGGTCGCCGCCGCGCGGCAAAATGCACGCCAGACGGCGCGCGCCGCTATTGTCGGCCACCTCGAGAATTGTTCGCATGCCTATCATAGGTCGCTTCGCTCCCGGGTCTTGGGGCTGGGGGTCGGGGGCTGGGGTTTTGATCCTTTCCCCAATCCCTAGCCCCTAGCCCCCAGCCCCTATACCTTTATGTCCAACTCCTCCGGCTGCACGCCCACCTGCGGGGCGCGCCGGACCACTTCGGTCAGCCGCCAGCGCTTGGTGCGGCTGAGCGGCCGGCACTCGATAATGCGCACGATGTCGCCCATCTTGGCGCGGCCTTCTTCGTCGTGCGCGTGGAATCTCTTGCGCTTCTTCACAATCCGCTTGTACAGCGGATGCGGCACGCGCCGGCTGACTTCCACGATGATGGTCTTGGCGGTCTTGGTGGAAACCACCTGGCCCACCTTCTCGTTCTTCAATGGCTTCTGCTTCTGTTCGGCCATATTACTTCTTCGCTCCAGCCAGTTCGCGCTCTTTAATAATGGTGTAAATACGGGCGCGGTCTTTCTTCATGGCGCGCGCCTTTTTCAGGCCTTCCATGGTGCCCATCGACATTTGGAAATTCAGCCGGAAAAGCTGCTCCTCGATGGTGTGCAACTGATGCTGCAGCTCGATCTCGTCGAGGTCCCGAATCTTCTGCGACTTCATGGTCTACTCCGCTTGCTCCCGCGTTACGAATTTGGTCCGGATGGGCAGCTTGTGGGCCGCCAGACGCATGGCGTCGGCCGCCACATTTTGAGGCACGCCTTCCATCTCGAACAGGATCTTGCCCGGCCGCACCACCGCCACCCATTGCTCCGGCGCGCCCTTGCCCTTTCCCATACGGGTTTCGGCGGGCTTCTTGGTGATGGGCTTATCCGGGAATAAACGAATCCAGACTTTGCCGCCGCGCTTGATGGATCGCGTCATAGCGATACGGGCGGCTTCGATTTGCCGGTCGGTGATCCAGGCGCAGGTCATAGCCTTCAGTCCGAACTCGCCGAAAGCGATGGTCGAACCGCGCCATGCCTTGCCTGTCATGCGGCCGCGCTGCTGCTTGCGGTATTTGACCTTCTTCGGCATCATCATGGCTATTTGTCTCCTTCAGGCGTGCCGGCGGGAGGCGCTTCGGGCGGGGGCGCGGGCGCGGCATCTGCCTGCGGCTCCACATCCGGCCGCACTTCCTGTTTCCAATGCGGTTGGGGAGCCATGAGCGGCGGCAGGATCGGCCCGCCGCTGCGCGCCGGATGGCCCATTTCGGGCGGGGGCGCCTGTCTGGCTGGTCCCGTCGGTTCGGCCGACGGAGCCGGCGGTTCATGGTGCCGCGCCGCGGGCGGACGGCGGTCGCCCCGATCTCCACCACGGTCTCCACCGCGATCGCGGCGGTCGCCCCTATCGCCGCGGTCGCGCCGGGGTTCCGGCTCCGACGAGAACGACTTCATGCGGTTGCCGGCGTCCAGGATCTCGCCCTTGTAGAGCCACGCTTTCACGCCAATCACGCCATACGTGGTATGCGCTTCGGTAGTCCCGTAATCGATATCCGCGCGCAAAGTATGCAGCGGAAGCTGGCCTTGCAGATACCATTCGCTGCGCGCGATCTCGGCGCCGTTCAAGCGGCCCGAAACGCGCACCTTGATGCCTTTGCAGCCGAAGCGCAGCGCCGAATCCACGGCTTTACGCATCGCCCGGCGGAACGCCACGCGCTTTTCGAGCTGCAAAGCGATGGATTCGGAAACCAGTTTGGCATCCAGTTCCGGCTTGTGCACTTCCTGGATGTCGATGAAGACCTCGCGCTTGGTGCGCTTGGCTAGATCCAGCTTGAGCTTCTCGATCTCAGCGCCTTTGCGTCCGATGATGATGCCCGGCCGCGAGGTGCGGATGGTGACCCGCAGCTTGTTGCCGGGGCGATCCACTTCGATGGAGCTGACGCCGGCCGACTTGAGCCGTTCCCGCAGCGTGTCGCGCAACTCCACGTCTTCCTGCAGCAGCTTGGCGTAGTCCTGCTTGGCGAACCAGCGGGAACGCCACGGCTTGTTAAAGCCCAGCCGGAAACCGTAAGGATGAACCTTCTGTCCCATTTAGTTATTCTTTCTCCGCATGCGCACCCTTCTCGGACACCTTGATTACGATATGCGCCATGCGCTTCTGCACGCGGTAGGCGCGGCCCATGGGCGCCGGCCGGACGCGCTTCTGGCGCGGCCCTTCGTTCACATATGCCGACGACACCACCAGCCGGTCCACGTCCACGTCTTCGAAGCGTTCCTTGGCGTTGGCGATCGCCGAATCCAAGACCTTGCGCACGGTAGGCGCGATGCGCTTATTGGTGGCGCTCAGCGTGGTGCGAGCCTGGTCGGCGCTCTGGCCGCGAATCAGATCCACCACCAGCCGCGCCTTCTGCGGCGATACCCGGATATATCTAGCTTCTGCCTTGGCTTCCATGTTTGCTCTCTCAAAGCCCGCCCCTTAGGCCGGCTTCGCTGTCTTCTCCGTGGCGGCCTTCACCGAGTGCCCCTTGAAATGCCGGGTGGGGGAAAACTCGCCCAGCTTGTGTCCCACCATATTCTCGGTGACATACACCGGAATGAATTTCTTGCCATTATGCACGGCGATGGTGTGGCCCACGAACTCCGGAAGGATGGTCGAGCGCCGCGACCATGTGCGCACCACGCGCTTCTCGCTCTTCGCCGTCAGCGCCGCGATTTTGATTTCCAGGTGGCCATCCGTAAACGGCCCTTTCTTGACTGAACGCCCCATAGTTATCTCTTCTTGCTCTTCCTGGTGACGATCCACTTATTGGTCCGCTTGTTATTGCGGGTCTTGAAGCCGCGGGTAGGCTGGCCCCAGGGGGTGACGGGATGCCGCCCGCCGGAAGTCTTGCCTTCGCCGCCGCCATGCGGATGGTCCACCGGATTCATGGTTACGCCGCGATTGTGCGGCATCTTGCCCAGCCAGCGTTTCCGTCCGGCCTTGCCCAGCGAGACGTTCTCGTGGTCCACGTTGCCTACCTGGCCGACCGTCGCCATGCAGTCCAGCGGCACGCGGCGGATTTCGCCGGAAGGCAGCTTCAGCAGCGCGATCGTCGCCTTCCTTGTTGACCAATTGCGCCTGCGTGCCCGCCGAGCGCGCCATCTGCGCACCCTTGCCGGGCCGCAGCTCGATGTTGTGCACCACCGTGCCGGCCGGCATGTTCTTCAGCGGCAGCGCGTTGCCTACCAGGATATCGGCCGCGGGACCGGACGACACCGTCATGCCCACTTTCAATCCGTCGGGCTGGAGGATGTAGCGCTTCTCGCCATCCTTGTAATGCAGCAAGGCCAGGCGCGCGGAGCGGTTGGGATCGTATTCGATAGCCGCCACCACCGCCGGCACTCCGGTCTTATCGCGCTTGAAATCCACCAGGCGATAGGCCTGCTTGTGTCCGCCGCCGATGAAGCGGGAGGTGACCCGGCCCGTGGAGTTGCGGCCGCCGGTGCGCTTTTTCACTTCCAGCAGCGTTTTCTCGGGATGTTCCTTGGTAATATCCTCGCGCGACACGATGGTCTGGAAGCGGCGCGTGGGGGTTGTCGGTCTGTAGCTTTTAATCGGCATGTCCGCTCCTAAATCTGCGCAAAGTCCGGAACCTTTTCCCCTTCTTTCAACTTCACGTAAGCCTTCTTCCAATTCGGCTTGTATCCCGCGAAGCGGCCGCGGCGGCGCAGCTTGCCGTCCAGGTTGGAGGTCCGCACGGCGGACACTTTCACCTTGAACAGCTTTTCGACGGCCTGCTTTCACCTGGGTCTTATTCGCGCCCAGCGCCACCTCGAAGACACAGTGTGGCATGTTCGTCCTTGGCGGCCACACCTTTTTCGGTGACCACCGGGCGCCGGATGATTTCATGTATGGTCATTTTGCGAGCGCCTCCGAGAATTTGCGGGCGGCCGCTTCCGACAGCAGCACGCGATCGTGGCCCAGCAGGTGAAATGCGTTCACCTCGCGGGTGGGCATCAGAGTGACCCCCGGAATGTTGCGCATGCCCAGCGTCAGGTTGCGGTTGTCGCCGTTCTCCACCACCAGCACCTTGCGCGTGGCATCCAGGCGGGTGAGCGCGGCCTTGGCTTCCTTGGTCTTCACGCCGGCCAGGTCGAATGCCTGCACGACTTTCAATTCGCCGTCGCGCAACTTAGCCGATAAAGCCGAGCGCAACGCGCCCAACAGCATCTTGCGCGGCAGCTTGTAGCTGTAATCGCGCGGCTGGGGGCCGTGGGAGGTGCCGCCATGCCGCCAGATCGGCGAACGGACCGAGCCGATGCGCGCGCGCCCGGTGCCTTTCTGCTTCCACAACTTCTTGCCGGAACCCGCCACATCGCCGCGCACCTTGGTCTTGTGCGTGCCCGCCCGCTGCCCGGCCTGGTAGTGGCGCACGGCTTCGTAGAGCAGGTCCTGGTTGACTTCGGTTCCGAAAACGTCGTCGGCCAGCTCCAGTTCGCCGACCTTCTGATTATTTAAATCCACTACGTCCACTGTCGGCATGGCGTTACCTCTTGGCCCTCCGCACGACCACGTAGCCGCCGTTGGGACCGGGAACCGCGCCCTTCACCATCAGCACGTTGTCCTCGGTGTCCACTTCGATGATCTCCAGGTTGCGCACGGTGACCTGTTCCGAACCCATGTGTCCGCCCATGCGCATGCCGGGCAGAACGCGGGAGGGGAAGCTGGATGCGCCGATCGATCCGGGCGCGCGGTGGAACATGGAGCCGTGCGAGCCTTCGCCGCCGCGAAAGTGATGACGTTTCACCACGCCCGCGAAGCCGCGGCCCTTGCTGACCCCGATCACGTCCACCTTTTCCTTGGGTTTGAACTGATCGACCAGCACTTTGTCGCCGGCCTTGAAGTCGTCGTCGCCGGGACGCAAGTGAAACTCGCGCATGAAGCGCGATCCCTCCGCGCCGGCCTTCTTCAAGTGCCCGGTCTGCGGCTTGTTGATGCGCGCCGGCTTGATAAACTCCATCAGGCCGAGCTGCACCGCATCGTAGCCGTCGCTGGTGGGCGTCTTGCGCTGCACCACCATGCAGGGCCCCGCCTTGAGGAGGGTGACCGGCACCACTTGCCCGTCCGGCCTGAACACCTGCGTCATTCCGATTTTTCTGCCAAGGATTCCAGGGATCATATTAAACCTAAAGTCAGGAGTCGAGAGGAGGAGTCAGAAGTCAGAAGTCAGGAGTCAGGAGTCAGAATTCCTGACCACCGGCTTCCGGGCTTCTTGCTTCTCTTTCCCATCTTCCATCTCCTAGCCTTTACCTCTGAAACCAAGAGCCACGAAGCAGGAATTCTGTCTCCTGACTCCTGACTCCTGACTTCTGCTACTTGTGGTCTTTCCCAAACGCCTTGATCTCCACATCCACACCCGCGGGCAGATCCAGCTTCATCAAGGCATCCACGGTCTGCTGGGTCGGCTCCAGTATGTCGAGCAGCCGCTTATGCGTGCGGATTTCAAACTGCTCGCGCGACTTCTTGTCCACGTGCGGCGAGCGCAGCACGGTCGTCACGCTGCGCTGCGTCGGCAGCGGAATCGGACCGGCCACACTGGCGCCGGTGCGTTTGGCCGTATCGACGATCTCCGTCGTCGATTGGTCCAGCACACGGTGGTCGTATGCCTTCAAGCGAATGCGAATGCGTTCTCTAAGCGCCATTTTTACCCTATTCGATAATGTCGGTGACGGTTCCGGCGCCCACCGTGCGTCCGCCTTCGCGGATGGCGAACCGCAACCCTTTGTCCATGGCGATGGGCGTGATCAGATCGATCACCAGGTTCACGTGGTCGCCCGGCATCACCATTTCGGTGCCCTCCGGCAACTCCGCCACCCCCGTCACGTCCGTGGTCCGGAAGTAGAACTGCGGCCGGTAGCCCTTGAAAAACGGCGTGTGCCGCCCGCCCTCTTCCTTGCTCAACACCACCACGCTGCCCTTGAACTTCTTGTGCGGCGTGATCGACTTCGGCTTCGCCACGACTTGCCCGCGCTCTACGTCGTCCTTTTCAATACCGCGCAGCAGCAAGCCCACGTTGTCCCCGGCGCGCCCTTCGTCCAACAGCTTCTTGAACATTTCGACGCCCGTGACCACCGTGTTGCGCGTGTCCCGGAAGCCCACGATCTCCACGCCCTCGCCCACTTTCACGATGCCCCGCTCGATACGGCCGGTGACCACCGTCCCGCGCCCTTGAATCGAGAAAATATCCTCGATCGGCATGATGAACGGCTTGTCGATCTCGCGCTGCGGCAGCGGTACGTAGCTATCCACCGCGGCCATCAGATCCAGCACCGTCTTTTCCCACTCCGGCTCGCCGTTCAACGCGCCCAGCGCCGATACCCGGATCACCGGCACCTGGTCGCCCGGAAATTCGTAGGTGGTGAGCAGTTCGCGCATCTCCAGCTCCACCAGGTCCAGCAGCTCGGCGTCGTCCACCATGTCCACTTTGTTCAGCGCGACAACGATGTAAGGCACGCCCACCTGCCGCGCCAGCAGCAGGTGCTCGCGGGTCTGCGGCATGGGTCCGTCGGTAGCCGCGACGACCAGGATGGCGCCATCCATCTGCGCCGCGCCGGTGATCATGTTCTTGATATAGTCGGCGTGGCCCGGGCAATCCACGTGCGCGTAGTGCCGGTTGGGGGTTTCGTACTCCACGTGCGCCACCGCGATGGTGATACCGCGGGCCTTTTCTTCCGGCGCGTTGTCGATGGAGTCGAAACTGCGGAACTTCACCTTGGGGTTGTTCTTCCCCAGCACTTTGGTGATGGCCGCCGTCAGCGTGGTCTTGCCGTGATCGATGTGCCCGATCGTGCCGATGTTGACGTGCGGCTTGCTGCGATCGAATTTTTCCTTTGCCATATGATCTCCAACTATCTAGTCACTTTGCCTTGAATCCTGTTCACAATCTCCTCGGCCAGCGCCGAGGGCACTTCCTCGTACCTGCCGAAGTGCATGGTGAAACTGCCGCGTCCCTGCGTCCGGGAGCGCAACTCCGTCGCGTAGCCGAACATTTCCGAAAGCGGAACCATGCTCTTGATGATCTGCGTGGTCCCCCGCAGCTCCATGCCCTCGATGCGCCCGCGCCGCGAATTCAGGTCGCCGATCACATCGCCCATGTATTCCTCGGGCACCACCACTTCCACCGCCATGATGGGTTCGAGCAATACCGCCTTGGCTCTGCGGGCGGCTTCCTTGATGGCGATAGAGCCCGCGATCTTGAAGGCCATTTCCGACGAGTCCACGTCGTGATAGCTGCCGTCGTACAGGATGGCCTTCAAATCGGACATCGGATATCCGGCCAGCACGCCGCCTTCGAGCGCTTCGCGCATGCCGGCTTCCACCGGCTTGATGAATTCCTTGGGAATCGATCCGCCGTAAATCTCGTTGACGAACTCGAAGCCGGAACCCGGCGGCAGCGGCTCGACCTTGATCTTGACCACGCCGTACTGTCCGCGGCCGCCGCTCTGCTTGACGTGCCGCCCTTCGGCTTCGGCGGGCTTGCGGATGGTCTCGCGATACGCCACCTGCGGCTTGCCCACATTGGCGCCCACGCCGAATTCGCGCATCATGCGATCCACGATGATTTCCAGGTGCAGCTCGCCCATGCCGGACAGAATGGTCTGACCGGTTTCCGGATCGGTGGCCACGCGGAACGTGGGATCTTCCTGCGCCAGCTTCTGGATGGCCATCCCCAGCTTTTCCTGATCGGCCTTGGTCTTGGGCTCGACCGCGAGTTGAATCACCGGCGTGGGGAATTCGATCGATTCGAGCACGATCGGCGAATTGTCGTCGCAGATAGTATCGCCGGTCTGCACCGTTTTCAAGCCCACCGCGGCGGCGATATCGCCGGCGAAGATCTCTTGAATCTCCTCGCGCTTGTTGGCGTGCATGCGCAGCAGACGGCCGATACGCTCCTTGCGGCCCTTGGCCACGTTGTAGACCGATTCGCCGGCTGCCAGCTTGCCCGAATACACCCGAAAAAACGCGAGCTGGCCCGACGTACGAGTCGGTCATGATCTTGAAGACCAGCGCCGAAAATGGCTCGCTGTCGGATGCATGGCGGACCAGAACCTTGGTGGCGTCGTCGACCGCGGTGCCCTCGATGGGCGGAACATCGAGCGGCGATGGGAGGTAATCGACCACCGCGTCCAGCATGGTCTGCACGCCCTTATTCTTGAATGCCGAACCGCAGATGACCGGGAAAATCTTCAGCTTGATGGTGGCCGTGCGGATGCCGTGCTGGATCTCGGCCTCGGTCAGCGCCTGGCCTTCGACGAATTTCTCGAACAGGGTATCGTCGTGCTCGGCCACCGCTTCGATCATCTTCTCGCGGTATTCGTGCGCCTGCTCCCGCAGCTCCTCGGGGATTTCGACCTCGTCGTACTCCGCGCCCAGGGTCTCGTCGCGCCAGATTCGCGCCTTCATCTGGACCAGGTCGATGATGCCCTTGAACTGATCCTCCGCGCCCACCGGCAACTGGATCGCTACCGGCTTGCACTTCAGCCGGCTGACGATTGTTTCCATGGAGTGGAAGAAATCCGCACCCACCCGGTCCATCTTGTTGATGAAACAAATGCGCGGGACATTGTATTTATCGGCCTGCCGCCACACCGTTTCCGATTGCGGCTGCACACCGGCGACCGCGTCGAACACGGCTACCGCACCGTCGAGCACGCGCAGGCTGCGCTCGACTTCGGCGGTGAAATCCACGTGGCCCGGCGTATCGATGATGTTGATCTGGATATCGCGCCAGAAACAGGTGGTGGCGGCCGAGGTGATGGTGATGCCGCGCTCCTGCTCCTGCTCCATCCAGTCCATGATGGCGGTGCCTTCGTGCACCTCGCCCAGCTTGTGCGTGCGGCCCGTGTAATAAAGGATGCGCTCGGTCGTAGTGGTCTTACCTGCGTCGATGTGGGCAGCGATGCCGATGTTCCTCATCCTTTCGAGCGGTACCGTACGTGACATAAGAATTCCCGAACCTTACCCTGCTACACCCTGCCTACCAGCGATAATGCGCGAACGCCTTGTTCGCTTCCGCCATGCGGTGAACGTCGTCCCTTTTCTTAATCGCTCCGCCCCGCATGTTGGCGGCATCGTTCAACTCGTTGGCCAGCTTCTCCGGCATCCCTTTTTCCGGACGCGAACGGGCTTGCGTCACGATCCAGCGGATGGCCAGGCTGGTGCGGCGGTTGTTCGGCACCTCGATAGGCACCTGGTAGTTGGCGCCGCCGACGCGCCGGGTCTTCACTTCCAGCAGCGGCTTGACATTCTCCACGGCCTTCTTGAACAGCTTCAACGGGTCGTCGCCGGAGCGCTCCCGGATCTTGTCCATCGAGTCGTAGAAAATACCCTGCGCCACCGTTTTCTTGCCCTGCCACATCATGGAGTTGACAAATTTCTCGACTAATGTGGAGTTGTACACCGGATCCGCCGGCACTTCCCGAATTTCAACGCGTCGTCTTCGTGGCATATCGATTCCCGCAGCCTACGCCTTCGGCCGCTTCGCTCCATATTTCGACCGGCTCTGCTTGCGATTGGCCACCCCGGCCGTATCCAGCGCGCCGCGGATTACGTGGTAGCGCACGCCCGGCAAATCCTTCACGCGGCCCCCGCGGATCAGCACGATGGAGTGCTCCTGCAGGTTATGGCCGACGCCCGGAATGTACGTGGTGACCTCGATTCCGTTGGTCAGCCGCACGCGCGCCACTTTCCGCAGCGCCGAGTTGGGCTTCTTCGGCGTGGAAGTGTACACGCGAGTGCAAACGCCGCGCTTCTGGGGGCAGCTTTGCAGCGCCGGACTGGCAGTCTTCCAGCGTGGCGGTCTTCGCCCGTTACGCACAAGTTGGTTAAAAGTCGGCACGAACCTTCCCTTGAGTCCTTTTAAAAGCCCGTTTAAATACGGATGGGCGCGTCTGGCCCGCCAAAAACACACGCACAAGCCAAAAATGGCCTGTGGCTACGGTTTAACAACTGCGAGGATCACTGTTCGGACAGGTCCATATTCCAACCGGGGTTGACCGGTGAAACCTCGGGACCTCACCCCCGGCCGGACTGCGAACGCTCACAGTGGTAGCGCGGGAGCAGAAAGCTGTACTCGCGAAACTTCTCCATAATAGCGAAAAGCAAACCCATGCGCAAGTGGGGTCAGATTTCCACCTCCACGCTGTCGACAACGGTGCTGGGCTCCGGTACGGGTTCCCCGCGCAGCCGCATTCCTTCGATGTGGAATCCAATGGCTTCCGCGATCAGGGCGCGGGTGTCTTCGAGCGTGGGGCCAGTGGTCACACATCCCGGAAGGTCCGGGACATACGCGGCCCAGTTGTGAGGCGCCTTCTCAAATACAACGGCGTATGTCATTTCAGCCCTGCCCTCTTCAAGATGGAGTTTAGCGTACCGACCGGCATGTCATCGCCTTCATGGCCGGGCACCGTGATGGTTCGCGAACCTTCATTTCTCCGGATGAATCGCGTGCGTCCCGGGCCGCCGACTGCCCAACCGCCGCTGTGTACACCATCACCAGCTTCAGCCCAACTTCCGTATTGCTCGTTCTATCCGCGTTCATCTGCGTTCATCTGCGGCCCATATCGGGTTTTGATTTTTCTCGCTGGGCCAGCAAAAAGCACATCCGGCCGCAGATGAACGCAGATGAACGCAGATAAAACACGGTCAAAGCTAGGGCGGTACGATCCGGCGGCTCAAATCGCGTCGCTGGAATTGCCCCTTGCCTCGGAGGGGTGGCCGGTGCGGGCGATGCGCATACCGGCGAGGCGGTTCGCTATCTCGTAGCAGGTAGGAGGGGAACGATCAGGCGGAAGCTGAAAGAGGAATTTGACTCATGGCAAATTGCGGGCTGCTCGATTTCACAATGTCCGCCAGGCCAAAGAGCGGATCGGCCGGTGGATGAAGGCCGAGCGCGTGCCGGGCGCGGGTTCCATCGGCGATGAAACGGGTCACTTCGGTTTGGCGGGAGGGAAGGATTTCCAAAGACGACCGAGAACCGGCTAGTTCCACCACGCGCCGCGCCAGATTGGAGATGGTGATTCCCTGCCCGCTCCCGATATTCAGTGGTCCGCGAATCCAATCCCCGAATCCAACCTTCCACAGGGCTTCGACAACGGTGTCGATCCAGACGAAATCCAACACTTGCTGGCCGCCGTAGAGCACCAGCGGCTGCCCCTCGATGGCGCGCTCCACGAAGAGCGGAATCACCCGGTCCCGGTCGCCTGGTCCGTAGACGTTGGCCAGCCGTAAAACCGCCGTTTCGAGGCCTTCCGACTCGAAGACCGAGCAGTACGCCTCACCGGCCACTTTGCTCGCTCCGTAAAGATTTTTCGGCCTGAGCGCGGCCGTCTCCGGCACGGGAACCTGCAGCGAGTCTCCATAAACCTCGCGCGACGAAGTAAAGACCACTCTGCGGACACCGCTCGTGCGTGCCGCCCGCAAGAGATCGTAGGTTCCCCGCACATTCGTCTGAAAGGTGTAGTCCGCGTCGGACTCCGCTCCCAGCACGCTCGACTGGGCAGCCAGGTGATAGACCAGATCGACACCCCGGAGGGCTTCCTTGGTGGCCGTCGAATCCCGGATATCGGCTCGCATAAGACTGACTTCACCGAAGCAATCAGCCAGGCTTTCGGCCCTCCCGCGGTGGAAACTGTCCAGGACGGCGACGGAACCCGCCCCCTCCCTGACCAACCGCCTGACTAAGTGGCTTCCGATAAAACCTGCGCCGCCGGTGACCAGTATCTTCACGAGGATTCACCCCCTGGTGGAGTACGAATGCTGCGCTCCGCCGCCCGCGGCCGCCGCCATAGACTTCGGAGCGGCATTAGCCGGCACGTTCAGCAGAAGCAACCGAAAGCCGACAGCCGCGGGGGCTTTGCCGCCCACCGCTTCGATCAGTCTGGTAAAACACGGAACAATCTCATCCTGGCGAAACTGCCGGCTGCGCGCGAGCATTTTGGTGTCCGGCGCGGCCACCGGCGCGCTCGCGAGTATGCAAGCGACCACCTGGTCCACATCCCCATGCTCAGCCGCGTACAGCGGGATGCCGGTGCCCGCGGCAATGTCCATGACGTGGCTTTTCACGGGACCCATATAAAGGACGGGCGAACCCACGCACATAATGTTGTAGATCTTGCAGGTGTGGACGATGCCCACAAACGGATCGCCCATGATGACCACGTGGAGATCCGCCGCGGAGAGCGAGCCAGAGAGTTCGCTCAGAGGCTGGTAGGGCAGGCACACAATATTCGCCAGGCGATGGGTTGCGGCGAAGGTTTTCACGGCCGGAAGTTCGCTGCCTCCGCCCACGAAGCAAAATACGATTTCCGAACGATGGGCCAACCGCCGGGCGGATTCGAGCACGGTGGTCAAGGGATGGCAGGGGCTGTGATTGCCGGAATACATGACCACAAACTTGCCGGCCAGCCCGTGTTTTTCGCGGAAAGCCGCGCCGCCCTCCGGATCGTAGCGCACGACGTCGCTGTGGGCCCACGGGGGGATCACGCTGATCTTCCGGGCAGGCACTCGTTTCCACATGATCCGCGCGCGCATGAAGCG
Organism: Bryobacterales bacterium; assembly: GCA_963707465.1. Taxonomy (GTDB): domain Bacteria; phylum Acidobacteriota; class Terriglobia; order Bryobacterales; family Bryobacteraceae; genus Bog-159. The sequence continues at coordinate 607,696 of CAVPQK010000024.1, read as the reverse complement.
GTCGAGCACCACCACTTCGTCGGATGCGCGCAGGCTGAAGTTGAGCAGACTGCCAAGAACATGCGCCGCGGTCGATTCTTCACGGAGCCAGCCGGCCGCGATGGCCTCGTCGGGATTCAGATCCATGACCCAGAAGACGAAACGGCCGCCTTTGAGCTTGACGTACAGCGCCCCCAGCAGCGAGATGAGCGGAGGGGAAGTCAGGGCTATCACCACATCGAAACGGGGGAGGAAGATCAGCCGGAGGATGCAACTGAGGAAGAAGCTGGCGAAGTTTGCCACCCGCCTCCACTTGGCGGTTTTTCCTAAACCGAGACAGGGGATGCGCAGAATGCGGGTGCCGTGCCACTCCTCTTTGGTGGGGAATCTGACGCCTGGATTGTCGTAGGCCCGGCTGCTGGCAACCACGGTTACCTCATGGCCGCGCTCGGCGAGTGCTGCGGCGAGATCGCTCGCATGTTGCGCGGTGGATACCAGATCGGGATAGAAGCACTGATTCAATAACAGGATCTTCATGGTTGAGGCTCAAATGGGGCGGACAGCGGGGCTAATGCTCCGCGCGGACTAAAGTCCGCCCTTCAAAAGCTTGCTTGTGCTCGGATTTCAGAATGATGTAGCGGCCCATGGCCAGTACGTCCATGCGCGTGCGCAGGAAGCAGTCGAGCGCTTGCGCGGGGGTTTGGACGATCGGTTCGTTCTCGTTAAACGATGTATTGAGCAGGATAGGGACGCCGGTGAGATCGCCAAAACGGCGGATTAGCTTCCAATAGAGCGGGTTCGATTCGCGCTCGACAGTTTGCAAACGCCCCGTGCCATCGGCGTGCGTCACGGCGGGAATATCCTGCAATCGTTGGCTCTTGATGCGATACGCGGTCACCATAAAGGGCGACGGATAATTGGTCTCGAAGAAATCCGAAACCGATTCGGCCAGGACGGACGGGCAGAACGGGCGGAAATGTTCGCGATGCTTGATGCGGCTATTCAACAGGTCCTTCATATCCGTGCGGCGCGGATCGGCCAGAATGCTGCGATTGCCGAGGGCGCGCGGCCCGAATTCCATGCGGCCCTGGAACCAGCCGACCACTTTACCGGCGGCGATCTGGGACGCGGTTTCCTCTACCAGTTCCGTTTCGCTCAAGTGACGATACGCGACGCCCGCGGCTTCCAGTTCGGCTTGAATTTCGTGGTCGCTCGATTCCGGGCCGTAGTAGGCATGCCGCATCACGAAGGAGCGCGGCTGATGCAGGCGCTCGTGCCAAACCGATAGCGCCGCGCCGATGGATGTTCCGGCGTCGCTGGCGGCGGGCTGGATATAGATATCGCGGAAGGGCGTCTGTTCAAAGATCTTGCCGTTGGCCGCGCAGTTGAGCGCCACCCCGCCGGCCAGGCACAACGCCTTTTGCCCGGTGCGCCGGTAAACATGATTCAGCAGCGCGAAATAGTTTTCTTCGAGGACCGTTTGGACCGACGCGGCCAGGTCTGCGTGCCGTTCGGTGATTTCGTCGCGCGGCTCGCGCGAGCTGCCGAATACCTCGATCATCTTGCGGGAGAACACGCTGCCCGATTCGGGCGCGCCACCATCCCAAGTCATCTTGACGCCCTGGCTGTGATGCGTAAAGTAATCCAGATTCAGGCGGCAATTGCCGGACTCGGTGGTGACGATGCGGCGGATTTGTGGCGCAAAGCGCGGCGCGCCGTAGGCCGCCAGCCCCATCATTTTGTACTCGTCGCCGTATTTGGGAAATCCCAGGAACTGAGTGAAAGCGGTATACAGAATGCCGAGCGAATGCGGGAACAGCACCGAGCCCAGCAGGTCGATGCGATTGCCCCGGCCCACACCCCATTGGACGCTGCTGTAATCGCCAAAGCCATCCACGGAAACGACGGCGGCCTCTTCGAATGGGGAGGCGAAGAAGGCGCTGGCGAGGTGCGCGCGATGGTGCTCCACCTTGTGGATGCGGGCGCGCTTCAGCTCGGAGAGGATGGTGCCGGGGCGATCGGAATTGAGGCGGGTTATCTGCACGATGTTCGCCACGCGCGACATCGATCGCCGCCAGGAAACCGGCCGCGCGGCGGCGTAGAATACTTTTCGCCCAATGTGCGCGAAAGGATTGCGGGAGATGGCCACGTGCTCGATCTCGTTGCGATCCGTTCCATTGAGGCAGGCGGACGCGGCGAGGTTTGGGAATCCGGCCCAGTGTTTGATACGGTTCAGGCGCTCCTCTTCGATGGCGGAAATGAGTTGGCCATCGCTCAGCAGAGCGGCCGATGCATCGCCATGAAAGGCATTCAATCCGAGAATCTTCATCCACGCGCCCCTTGTCGTTGTAATTCGTCCAATTTGATATCGATCAGCAAGCGGAACCAGAAGGCATGCAGAAAATGAAAGATGGCCCCCTCCTTGCCATCCAGAAACCCCAGGCGAAGAAAATAACGATAGAGAAAATAGGCGAACGGGCGAAGATAGAGCGGCAGGCCCGACCAGACTTGCTTTAATCGAAGCGACCGTTGGTCCGGCGCTCCCCGAAGCGACGGCTTGACGATGTGCTCCCGCCCGGCGAGCCTGTTGCCGAGCTCTTCTTCGGCCAATAAAGTGGCATACCGGTTGTGCTTCTCGATCCAGAACGAGATGTCGTCTTCCTTCTTATTGACTTCCAAAAGATCGCGGCTGAGTTTGATGGTTTTCCCCGGCACATAGAAGTGATGGTCTACCAGGTCGCGCGCATCGGTCCGCACGCTGCCGAGGCGGAACATCTTCAGCAGATATTTGGGGTAGTAACCGCCATGCTTGATCCACTTGTCGCGAAATATCTGCCGGCGCTTGATGTAGATGCCGTCGACACCGCGGAGCGCGGCCGTATCCAGCCCGCCGATTTCGCGGGCCAGTTCGGGAGTAACGCGCTGATCGGCATCCAGGGCCAAGACCCATTCGCTTTGGATGGGCAGATTCTCCAAAGCCCAATTCCACTGTTTGGCATGGGTTTCGAAGGGATGCTGCAGCAGTTCCGCGCCGAACCGCGCGGCGATCTCACGGGTTCCGTCCGTGCTACCTGAGTCCACCACAAAGATCCGTTGGGCCCAGTGGCGGACGCTGGCCAGACAGTCCTCGAGGTTCGCTTCCTCGTTATAAGTCAGCACGACTACGGTGATGGGAAACTTGGGAATGTTCATGCGGTAACAGCCTCGTAAGTCTCGAACAGTTTGCGGCTGACGGCATCCAGCGAAAATTCCTGTCTGGCCAGGCGTAGGCCGTTTTCGCTCATGCGGCGGCGGAGCGCCGGGTTTGTCAGCACATCGAGCAATGCCTGGGCCAGATCTTCCGCGCGGCACGGAGTGACCAGCCCGGCGCCGGCACGCGCGATCTCGCGCTGAATGCCAACCTGATCGGAAAGCACCACGGGGCATCCCGAAGCCAGAGCCTCGACCAGCGCCACGCCGAAATTCTCCGAGTAGGACGGCAGGACAAAGACGTCCGCATCGGCTAATGCCGCCCACTTATCAGGTCCCGTGAGGAATCCCGCCCAAACAACGTCCGCGGCAACGCGCAGACGATCGGCCTCTTTCTTCAGTTGCGCCACCAGGCCGGGATCGCCGGAGCCCGCCAGGATCAGCACCCCATCGAGACCTTTGCTTCGCAACAGCGCGAAGGCTTCGAGGAGAAGGTCGAGTCCTTTTTTCCGGTCGAAGCGGGAGAGAAAGAGAATTTGCTTGCGGCCGTTTGGGTCGCGCAGCGGCCGCGTGTCATGCCCCGGCAGTTCCACTGGCATCTCCACCGCGTTGGGAATCAGGAACGGCTTGGCGGAAAAGCCCAGGTCGCTGGCCTCCGCGTATTCCTGCCCGCTGGTGTAATGAACGCCGGCCGCATGGTTCAAGATGCGGCTTTCGATCAGGCGGAACGAGAGCCGCTTGAGCCAGCGGCGCCGGTTCGCGATCCCCCACCGGTTTAACGTGCCCAGGGGCCGGACAATGTAGGGCACGCCGGCGCGATGCGCCAGCCGCGCCGCGGGCAGCGCCGCATACGAAAACAGCGCGTGGATGTGCACCAGGTCGAACTCGTGCATGTGCCGGGCGAGCCAGCGCGTAAGCGGCCAGGAGAAAGTGTAGAAACGGGTCTGGCGGGGAAAATACCAGAACGTGGCGCCATCCTCGATTTGCGGAGTGCCCGGTGGAACGCGCAACCGGCCGGGACCGTTGTCGTCGGTGGTGGCGACGTGGACCTCCATACCGGTTTGCGCAAGAGCGCGCGCGATGGTGCGCATCATCACGCTGGGTCCGCCGCGCGCGGGGCCGACCGAAGGAATCACATGCAGGACTTTGTGAACAGGCACGGATTTAGATGAATTGTGGGGCAGGCCCTCGGCCTGCGGCGGCCTCTCAGGCCGCCTTCTTCCGATAGTCATTCAAACGGCGAACAAAGCTTGGTTCAGGCGTTGCCGAAAATGCTCCGCGGTGAAACCGCCCTCGTAGCGGTGCCGCGCCGCTTGCGACCAGTGGTCCCACTCTGGCCCGGGAGTGAGCAGGCGAGCGGTAGCCTCCGCCAGCTCGCAGGGGTCCTCAGGATCGGCGGCCAATCCGGCCTCCGGCGGGTTGACCACTTCCCGGCCGGCATCCCGGTCGCTCACCAGGCAGGGCCGCCCCATGCGCATGGCTTCCAGGTAGACCAGCCCGAAGCCCTCGCCCCGGCTGGGCATGGCCAGGCAGCGGCATTGCGCGATGAGATTCCGTTTTTGATACTCGGACACTTCGCCGAAAAAGCGGATGCCTTCGCGGCTGCGCGCCAACTGCTCCAGATCGGGGCGGAGATCGCCGCCGCCGGCGACCCACAGCTCGGCGTGGGGCACCACCTGGCGCACGCGCGGCCAAGCTTCGATCATTTGCCGGTGTCCTTTGTAGTCCTCGCTGCGCAGCATGCGTCCCAGTATGAGGGAAACCGGCTGGGACGCGGGCGCAGGCGGAATCGCCCCGAGGCAGCTTCCGCTTCCCAGATGCACGGTTTGGTGGCGCGCGTCGCGGAACGCCGGATTCAAAGCCGTGAAACGCTCCCAGGTGTGGTCGCTATTAGAGAGAAACAGGTTCACTTTGCCGAGCGCCCAGCGGGTCAACGCATCCTGGCGACGCCACGCCTCAATACCGTGCAGGAATACGACCACGCGGGTGGCCGCGCCCGCCACCAGGGGCGCCAGTTTCAGCAAATGCAGGTGCCATACCAGCAAGACGCCGCCATGCCGGCGCCTGGCGAGCGCCGAAAGCGCCGCCAGCGACTTGCTCGCGCCGGGCCGGTAGCCGAAGAAGCAGGCCCGCTGCTCGCCAATCCGGTTCACAATGCCTTGCCAGGCGTCGCGGCCACTGGCCTGCACCCCGCCCAGCGACTCCAACGACGGAAACACGCCGGCCATCTGTTCCATCGGCATTTCAAGCACCGCGGAGTTCAGGCAGTACGCGGGACGACTGGGCCAGCCTCGCCGCTTCCCTGCGCCCGGAGCCGTCCAGGTACCGGTTCACCGCCAGCGCCACCAGGACGCTGGCCGCCGCGCTGGCCGTCAACTCCACCAGTTGGCCGCCCACCTGGAGCAGAGCGATGCCCGGCAGAAACCATAGAACGAAGCCCTGCAAATCACCGCGGGCCAGCCGCGCTCCCGCCTGCCAATCGAGAGTGGTGATGACCACTCCCATCAACAGGAAGCCAATCACCACGCCCAGCGTGCCGAAGTTGGCATAGAACTCCAGGGCTTGGCCGATCCCGATGCTGGTCCCCGCCGCAAACCGGATGCCGGTAAAACGGTTCACCAAGTCTCCGCTGCCGGCCTGAATCGGCTTGTCCGGCCAAATCGCCCGTGGAATAAGCGCCAGCAGCGCGTCCCAAAGCGTATCGCCCGCGGCGTAATCGCCCGTTTCCGAGAGCCGCGCGACGGCGCCTCCGACGAGGGCATTTTGATTCAATCGGCCATCGATTTTCTCCAGGTGTTCCGGGTTGGCGGGATCGAACCATTCGAATTTCGCCGCCGTATCCTGCAGCCGGTCGATTCGTTGCGAGAAGGAATCTCCGCCCCAAACACTGGCCCGGATTTCGCTGCGATCGCGCATGTAGTTAACGAATACGGACATGCCCAGATAAATAACCGGCAGACCCACCAGGGCGATCTTTAGCGGAGACCGGACAAAATTGGAGACGAAGATGAGCACGATCATGACGGCCACGACGCCATATCCCAGGAACCCTTGCGTGGTCACGGTCACGAAAGGCATCACCAGCGCCGCACCCAACCAGGCAGCGAATTTTCGCCTGTGGCCCTCCTGCCAGGCCCTCCAGCAGCAGAGGCACAAGCCGGCCACGACGAGCTGTTGGCCCGTCGAAACGATGGCCGTCGCGCTGGGCAAGCTGCCGATAAAAGTGGAAGAAAGCAGGTAAAAGATGACGCCCGCCGCGATGTATGACTTCGGCAGCCTGCCGTCGACCGCCCCCCCACGGTCGCGGCGCGCACCAGGTTGATGGAACACCCGGTTGGCCAGCAGCGGCGTGAACACCAGCGCGCCGAAGGCGAACGCCGCCACGCCATAAACGGTTTGCTCAAAGCCTAACTCGGTGAGCCGGGAGTCGTGATTCTGATAGGCCGGGAGGATATAAATGGCGGCGCCCATCCAATGGTTGAGTGAAAGATTCAGCAAATAGGCAAGAGTCAAGCCCACACTGGGCGTGGCCTTATGGCCGCGCACCAGGGCTAGAAGGGCCATGACGCCCATCCAGATAAGCAGGTATTCAGATAACTTGCTGGTATCCACGGTGAGCGTGAGACTCCGCGCAGATCGATTCGAAATCGGTGGCCACGTCGGCCCAGGTGCGGGGTTGATGCCGGCCATACAGGCGGCGTATCATGGCAGCCAGTTCCTCCCGGTGCGAATCGCACCAGTGGAGGCGGAAGATAAATGCCCCCGGGCTGCGAATCGGGAGCACCCAGCCGGTCTGGCCTTCGCGGATCAGGTCCGGAGCGCAGCAATTGGTGGTGGCCAGAATAGGCAGGGCGGCCGCGGCGGCTTGCGCCAGCACCACGGCGAATCCATCCTGGATGGTCGGGAAAGCGAACAGGTCACCCCAGGCATAGCTGGCCGGCAGCTCATGCTGTGGCTGCTTCGGGATGAATTCTGCACGCGAATCCAGGTCGCGCACGAACTCGCGCGCCTCCTTGCAGACGGGCCCGACAAATCGAAATCGGAACCGTTGGCTGCCGCGCCCGCGCAGGATGGCGGCCATGTCGAGCATGCCTTTTTGAAAGGACAGCGCGCCTACAAACAGGACGCGCAGGGGTTCGCCCGCCCGAATGCGCCGGCAGCGAGCCTCCACGATTTCGGGCGACGGGCGAAACTGGTCCAGGCGCGCGCCCAGCGGCAGAAGGGTGAGCCGATCCGGGCTGACGCCCTCGGCGACGAAGCTATCCCAGGCGAATCGGGACAGCACCAGGATGCGATCCGCCAGGGCATACTCGCGCTGCTCCCGGGCGACCATCCAGCGGCTGGGACCCTCCACTTTGACTCCCGTGCGCAACTCTTCCTCCTGGAGAAGGCGCGCCTGGGTGCGGATATGCGCCGAACCGCGCACCATCATGCGCAAGTCGGCATGACCGGTTGTGGCGCGCAGGATCTCCTCGGAGATGCCGCTGAACGAGTGGGAGACATCCCAGTGCTCCCTGGCGATGCGCGCGCCCGCCCAACGGCCGAACAGCCGGTGCAAGAAGGCTTCCGGATAGGGAATCGACAAATTCTCGTGGAGCCACCAGGCCACCCGCGACACAACACCGTGCCACCAGAAACTCCGCACTTTCGCGGACGATAGCCCGAAGCGCCGCGTCGCCCACTTCGGATAATTGGTGAAGACAGTCACATCGTGCCGCCGCGAGAGCTCGCGCGCCAGGTCAAACGAGTGAAAGCGTCCGTGGACTGCGATGGCGATCTTCATGGTCCGTGGTGTCGAGGCCCAGCATGGCGGCCAGCCTGTCTCGATAGGTGTGGCGGCCGGCGGCGATGAGCGAGTTCGCGGCCGCCGCCAATCTTCGGCGCTCGGCCGGGCGATCCAGCAGCCAGCGTGCATTCTCGATCATTTCGGGGATGGACTTGAAATAGACGACTGCGCGCATATCCGGTCCGAAGATCTCGCGGTGCTCGGCGGTGTCTTCGACGAGCATGCAGGCGCCGATGGCGGGAATCTCGAAGCTGCGCATGACGTGGCCATCGCGGTTGGCGCGGCGCACCAAGCAGAGCGCGATCCTGGCGGCGGCGGTGGCCTGGTGCAGGGTCTGCAGATCGGCGTAGCCACGGTCATACGGTTTCGTCGCGCGAAATCTGTCCCAATGATCTCCGTAGAGCGCAATCGAGAAACCCGCGGCCGCCAGCGCGGCGATGAAGGGAACCCGGTCGCGGTCCGCGCCGCCCACAAACAAAATGTCCGCCGCGAGCCGGCTCATTTCCGCGGCGCCGGCCATCTGCGGATAACACCATTTCGGATCGAAGCCGAAGGGCAGGTAGCGAACGGTCCGGCATCCCAAGCTTTCCAGGTCCGCCGTGTTGGCGCGGCGCGGCGAAAAAACGGTGTCGTACATGGGCAGGGCTTTAAAAAACCAGCGTGCGCGGAAAGCCGGATTCCATGGGTCGTCCGTCAGATAATTCAGCCGCTCCACGCCCAGGCGCCCGATCGATTCGAGCGCCCGCCGGTTTACCGGCGCGAGTCCGGTGGCCAGCAGGCGGCGCGGTCGCAGTTCTTCGCAAAGCCTGACCAACTCCGCGCTGAAGCGCGCCAGATGGGCGGGTTTGTGGCCCAGCAGGCGCCATGCGGTTTGGCGCATCCATAAGGGTGCCTCGAATGCCCGGCGCGCGTCCAGGAAGCGGGCGCGAATTCCAAGTTCCACCGACGCGTTCGAAAGGCTCCATCCGACATGGGTGCCGCCCGCATTGCCCACGATCAGCAAATCGCAATCGGTTTTGGTCATGACCCTACAGGATTCCCAGGCGCCAGATGGCCCAGCACCTCGGAGAACTGTTTCTCGTAATTCCATTCCGCCGCGATACGCCGGCGGCCTTTTTCCCCCATGGACCGCGCCATCTGCGGGTTTTCCACCAGCCAGCGAACCACCTGCGCGATGCTCTCCGGATTCCGCGGATCGCAGGCCAGCGCGAAGCCGGGATCGCAATATGCCGCGCGCCAATCGGGAAGGTCCGACACCAGGAGGGCCAATCCACAGGCCAGATAATCGAACGCCTTGTTGGAGGCGCCGGTCATGTTTTGCTGGTTGACGTCTGCCGTACGGAGCGGCATGAAAGCCAGTCCTGCATCGCACCGCCGGCACCATTCGAACAGATCGAAGCGCGGGAGCGCGGGAATAACTTCGAGCCGGCTATCGACGCCGGCCTGTCGCGCACAATCCCGAAGCTCGCTGACGTAGCCATGGCTGCCGACTGTCTCGTATCCGATCACGCGCAGCTTCACGCGATCCGGCAGCATCGCCAGCGCGCCGACCACCGCCAGAGGCAATCTGGAAGGCACGATGGAGCCGTGATACAGAAGCCAGAAATCTCCGCTAGCGGGCGCATGCGCGGGCGCGACCTCATGAGCGGATGGGCAATTCCATACGCAGAAGGCGTCCTGGCGCGTACCGGTATCCGCTTTGAAGCGCTCCAGGCGGCCCGCATTGGGGAGCACGCAGCACGCCGCGCGGCGGGCCAGGCGGCGGCGGGCGCAAGCCACCAGCCATTGAAATCCGCCGTGGATATCGCCGCTGGGAGAATCGTGCTCGTGATAGAGGACGCGCAGCCAGGGCGCGAGAGACAAAACCAAGGCCACGGGGCACGCCAGCGGATCCGAGGCGTATATCCAGGTTGGCCGCCAGATGGTTACCCAGGCTGCCACCCAAAAGCAGAAGAACAGGTAGTGCAACTTCTGCCGCCATCCGGCAGGGGCGAAGCGCAGGTATCGCACGCGAATGTTGGGATGCGGCGGGAAGCGCAGCGGGGCCGAGCCCGACGCCTGCGTGCCCAGCAACAGTACCTGCCAACCTTCGTCCGCCAGAATCCGCGAACTATGTTCCAGCGGAGGATAACCGGCTGGGTTGGTGTACTGGATGTAAAGGATGCGTTTCAACGGTGGTATACCAGCGGACCGGGCGTGTCGCTCAAGCGATAGCCCGCTTCGGTTAGAGCCGCATGCGCAGCATGGCATCGCACCTGGCCGCAGATGGCCGCGTGATATTCCATGGCGATGAAATCGATCGCGCCCCGTTTGAGGACGTTTCGGCCACCGGCGATAACCAGGTGTTCCGCGCCCTCGCAGTCGACTTTCATTAGCCTGACTTTGTTCAGGCGGTTCGCATCGAAGAACGCATCGAGCGTGGTCGCCGGCACACGCTCCGTGGCCGCGCCGAATTTCCAGTGCCGGAACAGGCTTGAAGCGCCCGTGTTGGTGGACGGCCGGATGAACAGCTTGACCGTACCCACCCGATCCGAAAGAGCGGTGCGGTGAGCGACTGCCCGGGTTGCGCCATTCAGTTCCAAATTCCCGCTCAGAACCGGTTGCAGGCGGCCTTGCGGCTCGATGCAATGCACGGCCCCATCGGGTAGCAGCGTCGAAGCAATTACTGAAAAATAGCCTTCATTACCGCCGACGTCCAGAAACGTGTCGGCGGGCCGCAGCAGCGTGTATAGCAGCTTGGTCATTTCGGCCTCGTGGATGCCGTCTCGCAGGAGGTGGATGCCGAGTACCGAGACCGGGTCCACAAAGAATGTATGGCCGGTGCGGGTTTCGACGCGCCGCCGGCCAATGCGCAAGCAGGTCTTTAGAGCGCCGGCGAGCTGGCATGGCCTTACGCGCAGCAAAAGTTCATAGAAGGCAAGGTCTGTCATTTAACACGCGACGGCGGCAAACTGGCTGCCCACCTGGCTGTAGATGGCATTCAACTCGGCGGCCGCGTCCCGCATCGTGCGCGGGGGCCGGATACGGGAACGCAGCGTGGCAAGCAGGTCCGGATCCTGCGACAGACTCCGCAGCGCCGCGGCCCAGTTCGCGGGCGATGCGGGATCGATCAGCAGGCCATTCACACCGTGCTCCACTAATTCCGGGATGCCTCCCAGATTGGAACCGGCCACCGGAATGCCGGCCGCGAACGCTTCCAGCACCACGATCGGCCCCGTTTCGAGCCATTGGGAGGGCACCGCCAGCAAATCGTACTCTTGCAATCGCTCGACTACCTGCCCGTTCGGAATCGGGGCGCGCAGCGCGATGCGCGCGTCGCCGGCCGCCAGCGTCGCCAGCCGCTGCCCGTAGACGTGGTCCGCTTCCCCCTGCGCCACGCCGAAAATATCGAGGCGGACCGGAAGCTGCGGATCGCCACGCAGCGCCTCGACCAGCATGTGCACGCCCTTGGTGGGATGCAGGCGGCCCAGAAATGCGACGCGAAAAGCTGGAGACGCCGTGGATGCCGTGCGGATTGCACGGGCGGGGATCTCCGGTGGGACACCCTGCCGCGAGACCGTTACCTTCTCCTCCGGCACGCCGTTGCGCCGCAGCAGATCTTTCACCCACTGGCAGAGAGCGACCACGTGGTCCGCCTCCCGCATAAGGGTGTGAAAGGCCGCCAGCCGTAATTCGACCAACTCCGTCATACGCAGGGCTGTCCACACACCGCCGGACGCGCCGATGACGGCTAGCAGATGCCCCAGGCCGGGGGGCAAGCTTCCAGCCATCTGGCTGGCGGCCTTGGCCAGTCCATGAGCGTGCAGCGTGCAGCGCGCGCAGGCGCGGACGTCCAGGACGCCGTCACAGATTTCCGATCCCCAACGCAGCAGCGTGCCGCGCTGGCAACTGACGGTGGGGGTGTGGTAACTGAACACCACCGGAATGTCGCGGCGTTTCGCTTCGCGGACCAGGCGTAGGGAGACGGCGGACGTGAAGGCGTGCAGGTGCACCACATCGGGGCGCTCGTCGTCCAGGATGCGCGCGAAGGCCGCGGCGGCATTCGGGTCGCCCTCGCCATACAATTCGCGCGGGCCGTTCACGTGGGGGTTGATGGCGAAGCGCCGTACCGGGAGGCCGTCGTGCCGGTAGGCCGCGTCCTCGCCCGCCGGAGCCGCCACCATCACGGTATCGCCGCGCCACTGCTGTTCGCGCGCCAGGCCGTCGACGTAGATCTCCGTGCCCCCTACGGGATCGGGGTAGAAACAGAATGGAACATGCAGCAGTTTCATTGCAGTTGCAGCGCCCGTTTCACGTGCCGGTAGCGCAGCGCCACCGCCTCCGCCGCGCGATATCCCGCGAGCCGCGAGACCAGGGCCAGCGCACGCGGTGACTGCGGCGTGTATCCGGGCTGCAGTCCCTCCAGCGCGGTCCATGCCGCTTCAAAAGTGGGCCGGTCGTGCTCGAAGCTGGCGCGCGCCGCGCCGCCGTAGACCTCCAGCAGCGCGTTGCGGCGGGTTTCGTCGATGCCGCCGTGCGCGGTCCACCACTGCTCGACTTCGGCGGCGTTCCGCAGGCAGTCGCGGACAAAGGCGATCGGGTCGCGCGTGGAAACCGAGCCGGATGGGTGCGTGCGATAGGAAGCCGCGACGCCCGGTGTGTAGACGAACCGGGCGCCCTGCAGCGCGCAATCGAGAGCAAACCGGGCATCCTGTATGATGGGAAGCCGCATGTTCCAGGAGCCGACTTTCCGGACAATTTCGCTCCGGAACAGATAGGCCGCCGGGGGACACCAGAAGTTGGTGAATAGCGCCAGTTCGGCTGGACCTTCGATCTCGCGGCGGACGATAGGGCCAGGCCGGAACCCGCCATCCTGGGTGGGGATCAACCTCTGCCAGTCCCCGTAGGCGACATCGGCGCCAGCGGTTTCGAGCGCCGCGATCTGAGCTGCGAGTTTACCGGGCGCCAATAAGTCGTCGGCGTCCAGGTATTGAATGAATTGGCCGGTCGCCATGCTGGTGCCTAGGTTGCGCGCCGCGCTCGGTCCGCGGTTGGCCGTGCGAAAGAGTCGAACCTGCGGATAGTCAGTCGCTATGACTTCCGCGGTGCCATCGGTCGAGCCGTCATCAATCGCTATGACTTCAATCTCTTCCAATTGCTGTGCCAGGACGCTGTCGATCGCAGCGCGGACCCATCGCGCGGCGTTGAAGCACGGGATGACGATGGAAACACGTAACATTCTGCGCAAATAGTGGGGCAGGCCCTACTAACGGACCGATCCTAACCTGGGCGCTCTTTTGGCCGCGCCCGCAGCGGTGTGCACAATGAACCAGCGCAACAGGATCTCCAGTGTCCCCCGCCCCGCGAGTACGATTTGGCGGCCTAAAGCGCGAGCCGCGTCTGACGTGGTCATAGGTTCGCCAAGCTGCCCGCTGACCCGTATACTTCCCACCTGCTCGCGGCGAAACGTGCGGATGCCTTCCCAAAACGGCCGCAGCCGCATATACCAGATGAACGCGCCCGACGCGGAGATGGCGTAGCCATTCCGCAACACCCGCTGCGCCCAACCCTTGTCCTCGGCGGCTTCCACCTGTTCTTCGAAGGGGATCTGTTCCCACACGCTGCGCCGTAATGCGCAGCCATAATTCGAGGGGCCGTACCACCACAAATCCTTCCACGAGACCTCGCCATGAAGACCGCGCGGTTCGGTCCAGTATCCGGCAGGGCCACCCACAGTCCGGAAAGTCGCCGCCGCGACCGCCGGGTCTTCAAACGGGGCGATGGCGTCCACCAGAAAGTGCGCACCGATCGGATACGAATGGGCGCTCAGCAAAATGACGATCGAACCCGTAGCCTCGGCGATCCCCCGGTTCAAAGCTCCGCCATAGCTAAACTCTTGCCTGCTGATGCCGACAATCCTGGCGCCCGCCTGCCTGGCGATCTCCGGGCTCCCGTCGCTGGATTCGTTGTCGACGATGATCACCTCGTCGGCCCGGCGTCCCTGCCGCGCCAGCGCACGGAGCACTTGCCGCAGGTGGACGCCTTCGTTGCGGTTGCGGATCACCACCGAAACAGATGGCCACATCAGAGATACTGCCTCAGCTTTTCCACAAAATCGGCAGCCGGATCGGGAGGCACCAGGGTGCGCAGGCGCAAAGCGGCTTGCTCCCCCATCGCGGGCCAAGCGTCCCGCATGCTCCAGGCCCGCTCGAGCGCCTCGGAAACGGCCGAAACCGTCGTCGCGGGCGCGACAAAGCCCGTCACTCCGTCTTCCACAACCTCGCAATTCCCCCCCACGTCGGTCACCACGGCCGGGCGGCCGGAGAGCATGGCCTCCACCAACGCGATGGGCAGTCCCTCGTAGCGCGAAGGCAGCACCAGCAATTGCTCCTTCGCCCAGATTTCGCTGGGCTCCGCAAAGCCGCCGAATTCGAGCATGGGCAGGTCCAACAGGTCCTTCAAGCCCCGCAAGCCCTGTTCCGCGTGGCCTTTTCCGTACACCGTGACGGTCACCGGCCGGGCCCTCCACTTCGGCTCGCCGAGCGCGCCAAACAGGAGGTCGTGCCCCTTCCTGTGCGGTTCAAACGCGGCGACACAAGCCATGCGCACATGCCCGTTTCGAGGCCACGGTAGCGGCGGCGAATGCAACACCCGGAACGGATTTCTGACGACTTCCGCGCTGGGTAGCCGGGTGGCGAGCTGACGCTCGGTCAGTTCGATATTCGCGCGGCTCACGAAGAAACACGCGCACGCGCGATTCAATGCGTCCACCAGGCAAGGCAATTCGCGATCGTCCGGCCACCACATCGGCGTGGCCGCCTGCGCGATCGTGACGTATGGAATCCGCCTGGCGAAGCATGCGTCCATCCACGGCAGACCGTCCGCATTCGCGCCCTGGGATATCACCGCCAATTGCGGCCTGAATTCGTTCAGCCAGGTATAGGGACGGTCCGGCCAAACCCGGCGCAACAACCTCTCCCGCACCGTGGGCCGGCGCCTGTATTGGATGCGGCAGCCCGCGGCTCGAAGTTGGCGGATCGCCGGAGCTTCCTCGGGCCACTGTTTGACGCTGGCGGAAACTTCATAGCCTTCGCTGAGCAGCCGCATGGCAGCCTGAGACCAAAGCTCCTCGCTCCCGCCCCAGGAGGCGCTATCCATACTGGATATGAACCCTACCCTGGCCGACCTCATAGATTTCGAGCTTTGCTAAGCATCAGCGCGGCTCCCGCATGGAGCAGCATGCCGAGAACACGGGCGCAGAAAACGGGCGAGCGGGAAGTTCGCAGCGCTTCGCGGCTTTGGGCCCAGGCTCCCGATAGTTGCCGCCGGCGGAGCAGGTTGCCGGCAGTCGTGGCGGCCCAGTCCGCGCATCTCCGGTAAGCCTCGCGGGAAAGACGCGGGCCATCCGCCGCCGGGAAGTAGCGTTGTGCCATCGCGATCGATCGCCGCATATCCTCGATGTTCCTTCCACTCTGCACGAGCGTGGAAGTGTCCGACGCGGAATGTTCGCGGTAACAGGCTAAAACGGCCGGCTCGAACCACACCGCGAAGTTCGCGGCGATCCGCTTCCACATATCCCAGTCCGCGCAGTGGAACAAGCGGTCGTCGTAACCGCCGATCTCTTCGTAGACACGCCGCTCGACGACCATAGCCGGAGTCCGGATCGGGTTCACCACCGCGATCCGGTTCAGCCATCCGGCGATCACACCGGGACGGCGCGCTTCCAGCGGCTGGATCGAAATCCACTGATCGTCCTCATTCATGGTGACCGACCGGCAGAACGCCGCGCCAACGTTTTGCTGCCGCATCGCCGCGCCCAGCTTCGCATAGAACCCCGGAAGGACCGTATCATCGCTATGCAGGATATGGACCCATTGCCCGCGCGAGCGCCGGACGCAGGTATTGAAGTTCTCCACGGCTCCGACATTGCTGGGTTGCCTGTAATACCCGATTCGTCCTGCACCCGACTGCTCCACCACCGCCCGCAGATCTTCTTTCAAGGAATGGTCGTCGATCACTTCAATCTGCATGTGGTCCGGGCCGGGATCTTGCGCCAGCACGCTCTCGATCGTCTTGCTCAGGTAGCCGGCGCCGTTGTATGCGGGGATCATCACCGACCAAAACGGCCGTAACCCGTCGGTCACTGAATCAATGCGCGCTATGTGCATGTCTGGCACAACTAGAAATCGGAATTGTGGGGCAGGCCCCACTATTTGCGCAAATACTCCCGCTGTTGGAAACCAAGTGGCATCGGCCACTTTGCCTGCCGGGTCGAGAGGCTCACGCCCGCACAAAAGCCATCTCGAATCGAGTCCGCAATCCCCTGAAAGTTCCACCGCGCGTACCGGCCCACAGGATAAATGTCGTACGATTCCAGCAGCCGGAGCGCGGCCTCCCGCCAGCGGGAACCGGGCCAACGCCACGTATACGCGACGTCGATCCACGTCGGATGCGCCACGTCGACCCCACCTATATATCCCCATTCCTGCAGCTCTGCGATGACCGCCTTGGAGTAACTCTCCACCTCGCCCTCCGCCGGCCGGACGCCTCCACGATAGGCCCGCTCCACGTAAATGCTCACGTGGCTGCCCGATGCGCGGGCGGACCGGGGCAGAAACAGGCGATCTACATTGCTGTAGAAGCCCACGCGGTGAAATCCCGATTTCGCATCCGGGTTGTACAGCCAATGATCGTCGGGGCATTTTCGGCCCCGCTCGGCGCCGATATTCAGCACCAGCACCGACGTGTACGGATCGGCGGGTTCGTCCAAAGCCACGCCGCACAGCTCGATCAGGCGATTCAAAGGGAGCGTGGCCAACAACCGCTCGTATCGTTCGGATGCGCCGTCCGCAAAATGGACCACATGCCCCTTCGCGTCGATCGCGACCGCCTGATTGCCATAGCGAACATCGCATCGGGCAGCTATGCGTTGTGCCAGCGAATTCAGCCCGTCCTCGGGATAGACAAACTCCGCGTTATATCCGACGGCCGGGGTGTCGTGCAGAGCTCCGCGAATCGCCAGCCCCACGTCCACGGGCGATTTGTAGCCGTCCTGGGGAGCGATGGCCCAGCTCAGCCCCGCCGTGTAGAGCTCGTGGAACGGCTGGAAAAACAACCCGCCCAATGTCGGACCAAAGTTCCGCTCCAGCCACTGGTTCATGGTGTTGGAAGGGCCCTCCGGCCGGACCACTTCCGCCAAGGCTCGGGACCGCGTCTCCTCATCCAGGCAACGCAGATGATTTTGCAGCGGGTAGGGCACATACCTATCGCTGCCGCGAAAATAAACCGACGAAACACGCCGGTATCGCCGTAGTGGCGTGAGGCTCTCGATGAATCGCAGGATGGTGGCGTCGCCCCCAAAAATCCAATGGCCGCCGCCGCTTTCAAAGCGATAAGCTTCCTCGCCGGGCGGGCACTCGGAGAGCACGGCGGACTGCCCGGGCCGGACGAAATACGAAGAGCAGATTCCTCCAGGCGCGCTGGCTGCCTCAAAAACGGGCGCCCCCGCCGCATACGCCGCGGCCAAACCGCTCATGCCCGCACCTAGTACGAGAAGGATCTTACGCCTCCGCTCTTGCAGGCCAGGATTATGGTTTTTTCCCGTATCGTTACGGTCTGCGCAATCTGTTCGCTGTGCTCGCCCATCAACTCGTCGATCGTCGAGGTCACCCGCGGAAGATCTCCGCCGTAGTCGTGAAATCCGATCCATCCACCCGGAACGATCCTCGGCCACACCAGGCGGAAGTCGTTCTCCACCCAAACCGGATCGTGATTCCCGTCGATAAATCCGAAGCTGAAGTCCGTGCCGGGCGGAAAAGCCACTTCGCGAGAGTCGCCCCGAATGACCCGGAGATGTTTGGCGTGCGGCCTGGTGACCCGGTGAAAGATCTCTTCCTGCGACGCGTGCCGCAGGAAATGCCCGTACATGTCGCTCATCTTGACGCCTTCCACCGTCGCCGTATGATCGAAATTTGGATCGAAAATATCGACCACCCAAACGGACTTGCCCATGCTGGCTGCCAGCGCCGCCAGTTTTGCCGTGCCCCCTCCCAGGAAGGCGCCGATTTCGACAAAGTCGCCCGGCAGCCGGTAGGCTTCGTGATCCGTCAGGAAGCGGACCAGGGTCTCATATCCGACGAAATCCGAAAAGCCGGGCACTTCACCGCGCATCAGAGACCGCCGCAGCGCCAAACGCCATTGCAGCCCGCGCGCCAATTCGACCACGGGGCTGGGGCAGACAGCCCGTACAACCCGCTTCCATCCTCCCGGCATAATCAAGCGCGCGCCACCTGAAGTAGATCCGCTTCCTCTGCGTCAGATACAGCCGACCAGCGATAAGGGCAGTACACGTATCCGACATAATGATTCGCCGGCGTCCGGCCGTCCCGCGTGTACGCGGAAGGGGTGACCTCGAACGGCAAGAACTCGTCCACGTGGTCGTAAATCTCCGTGCGCGAAAAAATGGCGCCTCTCAGGAAATAGCGTCCGGGCGTGAGCAGCATGGGGTCCACACGGCAATCGAACACCTGCATTCCGATCCGCAAATCGCTGGATATGCCGCCATCGTGCGCCGCGCTCCCTTGCAGCTCCGTGCCGTCGTTCGCCACGAACGAGAAACCCAGCAGTACGCCCGACAGCGGGCGCGTTGTGCGGACGGTCAGCCGCACGGTGACCGGTTGTCCGAAATGCACCACCGATATCGGCTCCCCAGCGGCGCTAAGCAGTTCCGCCGATGCGAACCGGGCGGCGCCGTTCCCGTGCCGCTTAACTTCAGGGGAGGGAGAGAGGTCCGCCTTCCTGATCCCGAACTCGTCCGACTCGGTGCGCAGGTGCCTCCGCACGCATTCGACCGCCGTGCCCGTCGCGACCACGCTGCCGCAATCCAGCACGATCGCGGCGCTGCAAAGCCGCTGCACCGCGTTCATGTTGTGGCTGACAAAAACCACCGTCCGGCCGGTGGCCGCCACATCCTCCATCTTGCCCAGGCATTTCTTCTGAAATTGCGCGTCCCCCACCGCCAGGACTTCGTCGACGATCAGAATTTCCGGATCGAGGTGGGCCGCCACGGCGAACGCCAACCGCATATACATGCCGCTCGAATAATGTTTGACCGGCGTGTCCAGAAATGTTTCGATCTCGGCGAACGAGACGATCTCGTCGAACTTCGCGGCGATTTCGGCTCTGTGCATTCCCA
This sequence comes from Bryobacterales bacterium, assembly GCA_963707465.1. Lineage (GTDB taxonomy): Bacteria > Acidobacteriota > Terriglobia > Bryobacterales > Bryobacteraceae > Bog-159. The sequence goes on along the minus strand of CAVPQK010000024.1, from coordinate 588,569 downwards.
GGATGGTCCCGTTCAGATACACGTTTTCGCGCCCGGTCAGTTCGGGATGAAAGCCCGTGCCGACTTCGAGCAGCGAGCCCACGCGGCCATGGATCTCCGCGTACCCTTCGGTTGGCTCGGTGATCCGGGACAGCACCTTCAGTAGCGTGGACTTGCCTGCGCCGTTGCGGCCGATGATGCCGACCACCTCGCCGCGCGGGATCTCGAAGGAAACGCCCTTGAGCGCCCAAATATGTTCCGGCTCGCCGGTCCCGTGTCTTAGCCAGCGAAAGGGAGCGGCGGCTGTCTCCGTAATAGCATCGCGCAGGGTCCGGTAGCGTTCTCGCCTGCCAATGCGATACCGCTTGCCCAGATTCTCCACGCGAATGGCGATATCGCTCATATCAGCTTGTGGGGAAGGCCCTCGGCCTGCGGCGGCCTCTCAGGCCGCCTACACAATATCTGCAAACGTGCTCTCGGTCTTCCTGAAATATCGCAGCCCGCCGACGAGCAGCACCACCACCGCCGCCACCGACACCCAGAGCAACGGGCCGGGAGCGTGCGATTGCCCCAGCAGCGCCCAGCGAAAGCCTTCCACCACGCCCGCCATGGGGTTCAACCCGTACAGCGCCCGCCACTTCGCCGGCACCAGGCTGGCCGGATAGGCGACCGGCGTGGCGAACATCCAGAACTGCGTCAGGAAAGGGATGGTGTAGCGCACATCGCGGTACTTCACGTTGAGCGCCGAGAGCCACAGGCCCACCGAAAGCGCCGTGACCACCGCAAACAGCAGAAACAGCGGAAGCAAGAGAACCGCCGCGGTGGGCGCGATGCCGTAATACAGCATCATCGCCAGCAAAATAACGAAGGCCACCCCGAAGTCCACCAGTCCGGCCAGCACCGAAGAAATCGGAATCACCAGGCGCGGGAAATAGACCTTGGTGATCAGGTTCTGGCTGGCCACCAGGCTGTTGCTCGATTCGCTCAGGGCGAAAGCGAATAGTTGCCATGGCAGCAGCGCGACATACGCAAATATAGGATACGGCACGCCATCGGAGGGCACTTTCGCCAGGCGGCCGAAGAAGATGCTGAATACCAGCATGGTCGCCACCGGCTGCAGCACGGCCCAGGCCGCCCCCAGTGCGGTCTGCTTGTAACGCACCTTGATATCCCGCCAGACCAGGAAGTACAGCAGCTCGCGGTATTCCCACAGCGCCTTTAAATCCAGCCGCAGAAATCCTTTGGATGGCCGCAGGATCAGAACGGGCATCGATTCAGCCGGCGCCATCCCTACTTCCCCGCTCCGATCACCACCAGCATCCAAGCCCGCGACCAATGCAAACGGTCATGCTCAAACTCATTCCACAAATGCCCGATGGTCCGGCGATTCAAGCACCCTCCGGCTAAAGCCATCTCCCGAAATTCCGGGCTGTGCATCCGCATCCATTTGGCAATGGGAAACGCAAACCCACGCTTCGGCCGCCTGGCGGCTTCGAAAACCGCGGGCTCCCCCACCGCTTCGGTCAGCAGCGGCTTATTTCCATGACCGTTCATCGCCGGCAGGGAAATTCCGGCGGCGCATTCGACAACCTTGTGATCCAGGAACGGCACGCGCACTTCGATCGAATGCGCCATGCTGAATCCATCGGTATCGCGCAGGAGTTGGTCGTGCAGATAGCGCCGCATCTCCATCCTGCGGAAAGCGCCGCTGAAGACTGGTTCGGCACCGCCCAGGTATTCGGCGGACGCGTCCCGCACATCGCGATCCTGCACGTCGAGCAGAGCGCGCACCTGGTCCGGCGCGAAGAAGCCGCGCAGCGCCATATACAGGCCCGCGTTGCTGACGCCGTTCGCCAGGCTCGAAAATCGCATCCAGTTTTCCTTCCCCCGCGCACGCCCGTAGCCCGCCGCGGCCGCCAACACCGCGCGGCGCAGGAAGCCGGGCAGCGCGGCGAATCGCCGGATGGAATTGCCGTAGCGCGCGAGCCAGCGATAATGCTTATAGCCGCCGAAAATCTCATCGCCGCCCGAACCGGAGAGCACCACCTTCAGTCCCGCCTGGCGGGCCGCGCGCGAGACAAAGTAAGTATTCACACCGTCGTTGGATGGCTGGTCCATGCAGCGCAGCAGATTGGGAAGTTCATCGATGAAGTCCCGGTTGGTGACGCGGACTTCCCGGTGGTCCGTGCCGAACTGTTGGGCGATCTGCCGGGCTTCGGCCCCCTCGCTGAATTCATTTTCGTCGAAGACCACCGTCAAGGTGGCCAGTGCGGACTGCGCGCGGCTCGCCAATGCCACTAAGGCGGCCGAATCGACGCCGCCGCTCAGAAAGACGCCCACCGGGACGTCGCTGACCAGGTGGCGCTTCACGGCATCGGCCAGCACTTCGCGTAAACTGCTCCCCGGTCGCGGCTCCGCATTGTTCGCGTCCGGCTCCCAATATTTGCGCATAACGACGCCCGTTCCGGCCATCGCCAGATAGTGTCCAGCGAGCAGGCACTTGACCCCCTGGATACTGGTCGCGGGCGCGGGCACCGAGCCCAGCAATAGCAATCCCGTCATGGCCTTCGAGTCTCTCCGATTCGCCACCAGGCCGGATGCCACCAGGGCTTTCACCTCGGACGCAAACGCGATCGAGTCCGTCCGTGCGGCGTAGTACAAGGGCTTAATTCCCATGCGGTCGCGCGCCAATAGGCAGAGGGGCTGGGCACCCCGGTTATCGTAAATGGCGAACGCAAACATGCCGCGCAGTTTCCCCAGCAGTTTCGCAATACCCCACTGTTCGTATCCGTGAAGCAGCACTTCGGTATCGCAGCACGATCGGAAACGGTGGCCAGACAACTCCGCGGCAAGTTCGGCGCAGTTGTAGATTTCTCCGTTATAGGTCACCCAAACGGTGCCGTCCTCGTTCGACATCGGTTGATGGCCGGCGGGCGACAAGTCGATGATCGACAGACGCCGATGGCCGAGGACCACGCGCGCGTCCTGGTAGAGGCCGCCGTCGTCCGGGCCGCGATGGGTTTCCGCCGCGGTCATTCGCTCCACGGCGCACCGGTCCGCCGGATTCGTGGCTCTGTCGTTCCGAAACAGTCCTGCTATGCCGCACATGGGAGTGGTCAGACGGCTGCCGCGCGGGCGCGTCCGTTCTTGCCGGCCGCGCTGCCTGGGCCCTGCCCTTTGCCGTTTTCGTTGCCGTCGCCGTAATAGAATCCGGCGTACTGGTCGCGATAATAGCCGTAGCCCGGAGTATTCGGGTTCCAGTTGTTCAAAATCGTCCCCATTACCGGGATGCCGTCGTCCACGAAGCGCTGCTTGGCCAGCAGGGCGGCATCGCGCGTGGTCAGGGCGGAGCGCAGAATCAGAATCACGCCGTCCGCCAACCGGCCCATCACGCGCGCGTCGGGAATGTTGATCATGGGCGGCGTGTCGATCAGGATGGTATCGAACTGTTCCCGCAGGCTGCGCAACAGCTCCGGCAATCGCTGGGAATGCAGCAGGCTGGCCGCGTTGAAGCGGGATCTGCCGCTGGGCATGAGGTACAGGTTCGGCACATAGGTCGCATGCACGGCCATGCGTAGCGTCGCTTCATCCAAAGGCACCTGCCTCAGGAGAAGGTCGCTCAGACCGTGTTCGTCGTTCTTAATGCCGAAGACCTGGTGCATCCGTGGGCGGCGCAGGTCGGCGTCGATAATCAGCACCTTTTGATTGATCTCGGCGACCGCAATCGCCAGGTTGGAGGCCACCGTGGTCTTGCCCTCGTTGAGGCTGGCGCTGCTCAAGACGATCACCCGCGGCCGCTCCCCATTTTGACCGCAGAAGAGAATGGAGGTCAGGGCCGTGCGGAACGACTCCGATATCATGGCGCTCTTGTGCGTCCAGGTGATGACTTCCACGCGGTCGTCGGGGACTTGGTCCTCCGCGGCGGCCCGCGATACCCTGTAGATCCGCTGCAGATCCAGGCTGGCGGTGGGAACCACGCCCAACTCCGGCAGATGCAGATAATACGCGGTGTCTCCAGGGTCGTGCAGCGTCCGGTCGGCGCGCTCGCGCAAAACCACCAGGCCCACTCCCAGGCCAATCCCGGCCATCCACCCCATGAAGATGAAACGGTAAACATTGGGCTTAAATGGTACCTGCGGAGATTCGGCGGGGTCCACCACGCGGATATTGCTGGCGTGCAAGGCGGAGGCCACGCTGGCTTCCTTGAGCCGCAGCAGCATGGTGTCGTAGAGCGAGCGGGTGGACTCCACCTCGTGCTTCAGAATGCCATAGTGGGTGGCCTTTTCCGCCTGATCGGCCACCAGCTTGACCTGCGCAAGGTACGAAGAATTGATCAGATCCTCCCGGTGCCGCGCCGCTTCGTACTCGTTCTTGATGCGGGTGAGGATGTTAGCGCGCTCAGTCTGGATGGCGGATTCGAGCAGCGTGATCTGCGCCTCCACCCGCCGCACATCCGCATGCTGCGGCGTCAGCCCGATCCGCAATTGGGCGAATTGCTTCCGGAGGTCGGTCAGGCTGGTTTCATAAGCGCGCAGGCTGGCGTCGTCGAGCATATCCGGCAGCGCGTCAGGCGGGCTTTCCTTCGTCATGTCGTACTTCGATTGCCGGGCCACCCGCTCGGCCTGCGCCGCTAGCACCTGTTTTTGCAGATCGCGGAGTTTGTCGTCGGCGGCGTTGGTTTTGTCGTCGGTGAAGGTCAGGCCGGTGGCCGTCGCGTAGGAGTTGAGCGCTTCATCGTCCTTCTCCAGCTTCACTTTGATGTCCTGCAACTGCCGGGTCAGCCACTCGCCCGTGAACTCCGTGCTCTTCCAGCGCGCTTCCAGATTCTGTTCGATAAACTCTTTGGTCAGCGTGTTGGCGAACGCCGCGGCCACCCCCGGCTGGGTCGAGTCGCAGGTGATGTCCACAATCCGGTTGGTCCCCATGGCGCGCACGCGCACGCTTCCCGCCGCCGAGCCGAGCGCCGCGCTCCAAAGTTGTTCGGGAGTGGGGGGCGCGATCCCCAGGGCTTTCTTCCAGGCCGTCAGGCGGTCGGGCGGCCGCAGGTTCTCCGGCGGATTGCTTTTCCTCAAATCTTCCACGACGCTCTGGATCAGTGTGCGGCTCTGCAGTATCTTGACCTGCGTCTGGATGTCGAGGTCCGGATAGTAGGTATTGGTCGGGCTGAGGCTTTGGTTGGCGTTGTGCAGGCCCAGGAAGTCCTCATTGAAACCCTGCACCTCGATGGTCGTATGGGCTTGATAGAACCGGGCCTGTGGCAGCGTATACAGAAACCCGCCCGCCGCGCCCAGCACGGCGAACGCCGCGACGGCCATTTTGTGCCGGCGGACCATCTGCCAGTACTCCAGGACGCCGGCGTATTCCCGCTTCAGGCCGCCTCGCGTGAAGTCCCCGGCAACCGGCGCCCCAATTCTGCTTTGGACTCTCGGGGAAACCCGGACCAGTTCCCGGTTCGTGCCGTTCGGTATCCGCGGTGGATCTGGCATCGGTGAGAACCTTAATATCGGACAGCCACGAACGTGCCCACTTGGATGGCGGCTTCGAGTGTGCGAAGAACCGCCTTCTTGCCGTTGCTTGGCGGCACCACTAGAATATCGCCGGCCGCGAGCGGTATATCGTCGGATTTGCCGGCCATGATCTTGTTCACGTCCACGGCCACTTCCGTACGCTTCGTCTGACCCGGGACCGGACGCAGAATCCGGGAGTGGCCCGCGGCCGCCGTCCGCAAGACCCCGCCCGACGTGGAAACGGCCTCCAAAACGGAAAGGGAACCACTCTCGCTCAGCGGTAGCGCACCGGCGTGCCCGACTTCTCCGATGACGTAGATCATCTGGGCGCGGGGAACCGAAAGCACATCGTGCGGGCGAATCACAATGTTCAGTTCCGGGGTCCTGGCTTCCAGCACCGGCTTCAGATCGATCTGCGCAATGCTGAACTGATGCGTCGGATCGAGAACGGCGCCGGGTACCGGGATCATCCCGTATTCGATGCGGCGGGTGATGCTGATGGCCGACGCAGCTTCCGGTTTCAGCCCGCCTGCCGCCGACAAGACCTCCAGCAGCGTTTTCCGTCCTTCCAACTGATGCACGCCCGGCAAGTTCACCGCGCCCAGGACGGAAACCGGCTGGCTCTTGAACTCCATGACGCTGACGGTTACCTCCGGCTCTTCCAAATACACCTTCAGCCGCTTGGAGATTTCCGCCTCCAATTGTTCGAGCGTCAGGCCGCCCGCCTGGATCCGCCCGATCATCGGCAGTTTCAGTTCGCCGTCGGCGTCCAGGCGAAACGGCTTGTCGCTCATGTCGGGGGCGTTCGCGGCGTGGATGCTCACCACGTCGGCCGGACCCAGCACGTAGGTCGCGCGGGTGACCGGTTCCTGGGCGGCCACGCTCAAGCCCAGCATCAGCCCCACCGCAATCAGTTGACGTAGTTGCTTCATATCGCGCCGCCTGCAGGCCGAATCGAACTTCGTGGTACTGCCACGGCCAGCGACCGCTGCAGCAAAGTGACGGAAACGATCAACTGCTGGGAACCGCGGATCTCGGTCAGGATTCCACTCACATTCCGCAGCGGCCCTTCTTCGATCGTCACCGTCTGGCCCACCTTCAGAAAAGGACACGGCCGCGTCAAGAGTCCCGAACGTACCACCGCCTCGACCGCGGCAATCTCGTCATCGTCGACCGGGACGGGCGTCTTGCCGAGCCCCACAATGCGCACCACACCCGGTATCCGCAGAACCGGCAAACGGCGGCTCACGTCCACCCGGCAAAACACATACCCCGGAAAAAGAGGGAGATCCACATCTTCGAAACGGTCCGACCATTTGCGCCTGCTGCGGTACATTGGCAGGAAACCGCTGTATCCGCGCAGGTCCAGCCCCGACGCCACGGCCTTCTCGCAGCGTGACGCGACTTGCAAGGCATACCACGGGAGCGAAACTGTTTCATCGGGCACGGTTTTGGAAGGCATGCATCACAGGGCCTGAAATTCATGCGCTACCGCCCCTTCAGTCCCACGACCTGCGGACGAATCGGCACACAGCTAATGGATACTCAAAGGAAGAAGTAAGATAATTTCTAATATTTCTCAACAGTTTGTTATGGGGAAATATAAGGTAATATCCCTGGAGATATAGCGGGGTATTAGACTGACTGAGTGACTCACGTAGTCGATGATTGACACGTTTTGTAAGTCGAGATTATTGATTTTGTAGTTCAATGTTAGCTAGATCCTAGCGTACCTGTGCTATCTGCGTTCATCTGCGTTCATCTGCGGCCCATATCGTTTTTCTTGGTTTGTTCCCGCTCGGCGGCGGAAGCACCTGCGGCCGCAGATGAACGCAGATGAACGCAGATAAAACAAGGCAACGACGCGCTTAGCCGACCTTAACAGTCCGCACCCCACGTTCGGCGCGCACGCGCAGCGAGATGCCGTCCAGTTCCGCGAGGCGTTTCGGCGTGAGCGCGCGATGCCGCGCGTGGAAACGGCTTGCGGCGTGGTGCGCGCGTCCATCAGCACGTTGGCCAGCGCGGCCGTCTTGGCGGCCGAATCCCAGCCTCCACATCGAAGCTGGCGTCCGCCTCCGCCACTCCCAGGCTGCGCGCCAGCGCCAGGCCGTCCGCGAACGAACCGCCCCGCTCCATTGTCTCAATCACCAGCTTGGACGTGGAATTCACGCGCTGGTGGACGCGGGTCCGAGAGTGAGATACTGGGTCTAGTGCCGACGGTTTTGCGGTCAGGTCCCTACCGCCTGTATTTCTACAGCCATGAACCGAACGAACCACCGCACGTACACGTCGACCGCGACGATCAATCGGCCAAATTTTGGCTGGGTCCCATCGGCTTAGCTTTCAATCTGGGCTTTAGTCCCGTGGAACTCCGCCGCATACAACGGATGCTCGCGGAAAATGAGGCCGTCTTGCTGGAGAAATGGAATGCACGATTCGGAAATTAACCCCGGAGAACGGGTGAAAAACGTTAACTTCACAGAGGACACCCTGGCGGTCGACCTGATCGATGGGCGCACGATTGTGGTGCCTTTGGTCTGGTACCCAAGGCTCCTTGACGCTACCCCGGAGCAGCGACAAAACTGGACAGTCAGCGGCGCGGGTTACGGCATTCACTGGCCGGATGTCGACGAGGATCTAAGCACGGCGGGACTCTTGCGCGGGGCTCCCGCGGCGCCGGAGCCCCTGCGGAGTCGCGGCTAGCGGCGGCATCCTGGAGCCGATTCGCGCCCTACGCGCGCACCACATCCACTAAATCCGCGAACACCCCATACGCCGTCTGCTCCACTCCCGGCGAAATTGAGACCATCCCGATGGTCCCCATCAGATCCGTGTGCAGCAGCAGCACGTTCGACGTGCCTCCCACCGAAGCCAGCGCGTCGGTCTTGTCCAGCACCTCGGCGCGCACACGCAGCGAGATGCCGTCCGCGCCGCGGCGGGCGCGGCTGATCAGGCGCACCGTCTTCCCCGCCCGCCCCAGCTCCGCGATGCGCTCCGGCGTGAGCCGCGCGATGCCCCGCGTGGAAACGGCTTGCGGCGTGGTGCGCGCGTCCATCAGCACGTTGGCCAGCGCGGCCGTCTTGGCGGCCGAATCCCAGCCCTCCACATCGAAGCTGGCGTCTGCCTCCGCCACTCCCAGGCTGCGCGCCAGCGCCAGGCCGTCCGCGAACGAACCACCCCGCTCCATGGTTTCGATCACCAGCTTGGACGTGGAATTCAGCGCGCCGGTGAAGCCCAGCATGGTCACGCCCGGCAAGTTGTAGCGCACCAGGTTGAACACCGGCGCGCCATCCATCACCGTGGATTCGAAGCGGAACTCGACCCCCTGGCGCGCAGCCATGTCGCGCAGATCCGCGTAGGCGTGCGCGATGGGGCCTTTATTCGCCGTGACCACATGCATGCGCCGCGCGAACGCCGCCCGGATGTGCGAAATAGCCGGTTCGCCCGAGGCCGGATTCAGCGTAGTCAGCTCCACGGCGATATCCGCCTGCGCGGCATCCAGGAACTCGTCGACGGAGGCCGCCGCCGGGCCGAACACCGGGTCGGGTGGCACGCCGCGCGCGGACACCACCGTGCCATGCCGCGCCGTGTGGATGCCGGTGATGCGAAACGGAAACTTCGCGTGCTGTTGCCGCAGCAGCCGCGCCAGCGCGCGCGCGACATGGCCATAGCCGATCAGCGCCACGCGGGTCACGGCGTTGCTCACGGCTTTGTTCACTTGCGGGCGGCGTCGCGAGTCGCTTGCAGCGTGGCCGTCAACCCCTCGCGTTCAATCGTGTGGGTGGAGGAGACGAACAGCGCACCAATGATCGGCGGCAGCCCCCGCGTCAGTGAGGTGGTCTCGCACTCCAGGTAGACGCCGCCATCGCGCTGCTCCAGCCGCCAGTAACCGTTCAGCCGCCACAGGTAGCCGCTGCCATGCCCCGGTTGCAGTTCGTGCGCTTTGGGCTTGCCGTAGTCTTCGATTTCGGTCACGCGCGTGGTACGCGTCTGGCACTCCCAGCGCGTGGCATCGATCCGCTGGTAGTGCGCCGCGAATTCGGTGCGAAACACGCCGCTTATGGGGCCGTTGTGCAGCACGCGCAGGCGGTAGTATTTGAAGTCGCTGCCGTTTTGCGAGAGCAGCTTCGACTCGGGCACGTCTTTGTAATAATTCTTGTGATGGTCGTAGTCCTCGAGCACCGTCAGCGTCTTATCCAGCGTCCCGCCGGGGATGAAGATCGCCCCGATCCAATCGTGAATGGATGCCCCCGGCACGAAGGTGTCGCCATCGCCCTTGGCGGGCTCTACCACGACCTGCCCCTGCTTCACCAGGCGCAGGCGTTCGGGCGAAGCGTCCACCCACAAGAACGGGCTCTTCGCCGCGGCCAGCCGCGCCTCCAAATCGTGGGTGTAGCGATCATAAGCCTGCACGGCCTCCGGCTTCAGCTCGGCCGCCAGGCATGCGACGACGCATGACGACGCGAGGAACAATGCCAGTGTGCGGATCACACCGAATTGTAGCAGGCGGGACGCAGGCGGTTCATCCAATAGGCCCACGCCACCACCGACGAGAAGAAGATCAGGCTGCTGACGGCCATCGCCCGCGCGCCAGGCGGAGGCGCTCCGCTAATATTGCCGTACCATGTCAAGGTCAGAAACGCCGCGCCGATCCAAAAAGCGTAGACTCCCGTGCGGCCTTTCGGACGCGTGGCGCGCACATAGATAATGGTGGCGAGCACCCACATCCCACCCTCCACGACGATGGTTGCCGCCACGGAATTCCAAAGCCCCAGTCCGAAATAGCTATGGACGCCCGGCCCGAGGGCCATATCCGGCGGATGCGCCACGAAATCCAGCAGCCAGTGGCTCATCACCGCCGCGAAAAGCACCCAGGCGCCGCGCGCGTAATGCCGCGCCCGGAAATATACCGCGGCCAGGAGCGCGCCCCAAACAGCGTCCATCAGCAGGCTGTGGCTGAAGGCCATGTCCGAGGCTGCCAGATAGTTCACCGCGCCGCGGCCCGGCCGGAGTTCGATGTGCTCGATGCCCGCCAGCAGAAAGACGCACCACAGCAGATCGGGGAGCAGCGCCGCCAGGACAGTCGTCCCCAGCGAGACGCGCGGCGTCACCCGCTTGGCGGCCAGCCCTACCGCAATGTGTCCGACGAGCATCCGATCCTTCCGAACCACACTTCGCGCGGCATGCCGGCCGGCCGCATCATCCGCAGGTCCGGCAGATTGCGCGCCCTCGCCGAACGGTCGGATGTGAATTTGGCGATCCACTCAGCCGCCGCGCCCGCCATCAGTCCGGCGAATTCCGCGGCGCGGCGCTGGGCGCCCGCGGTTTCGCAAGCGGCCCACATTTCCGCGGCGAACGCCGCTCGGAAGTCGTATGGATACAGCCCCAGTAATGCCCGATACGCCCGTTTCACGCTACGCCTCCCCTGCCATACGCGCCCGCAGCCGCGCGCCGGCCGCCCGGGTCAACTGCTTCATGCGGTCCAGTTCCGTTTGCAGTTGCCGGCGCCCCGCCGCGGTCAGCCGATACGCCTGCTTCTCGCGCGCCGTGTCCGCCTGCTCGAACCGCTCGATCCAGCCGTCTTCCAGCAGCCGGCGCAGCGCGCCGTACAGCGTGCCGGTGCTCAGCCGCACACGGCCACCGCTGAGCTCTTCGATATCCTTCAGCAGCGCATATCCGTGCCGCGGCTTCTCCGCCAGGCTGGCCAGGATCAGCAAAACCGCCTCGCTGAGAGGTCGTAGCACGACATGTCGCATGACGCCATATTAGGACGATGCCGCCGGATTTGTCAAGAGAGCGCCTAACCGAACCCGGGCGGGGCGCGTCCAAGGCATATGCCCGGAATCGCGCAACTACGCCAGGACTTCGTCTATGGCGCTCGCCTGTTGGCCAAAAGCCCCGGTTTTACCTCGGTCGCGGTGCTTTCGCTCGCCCTCGGCATCGGCGCCAATACCGCCATCTTCAGCCTGATCGACACCGTGCTATTGAAGATGCTGCCGGTCAAGGACCCGCAACAACTGGTCGTCCTGACCGACCCCACCAACGGAGGCGTCAGTATCGGCACTTCCACGGGCGAGCGCGGCACTCTCTCGAATCGCGAGTTCGAGGCCCTGCGCGACCGCTCCCAGTCGTTCTCCGGCATGTTAGCCGCGCAGAGCGATATGGACCGGAACAACGCCCGTATCGACGGCCAGGCGCCCGAGGAACTGCGAACGCGCCTGGTCAGCAGCGGCTATTTCACGGTGCTGGGCGCCACCACCACCATCGGCCGCGCCTTCACGGCCGCCGATGAACACGGCCCCGGCAGCACTCCCTACGCCGTCATCAGCTATGCGTTCTGGCAGCGTCAATTCGGCGGCTCGCCCTCCGTTTTGGATTCTCATATCCGCATCGCCAAAGCCGACCTGACCATCATCGGTGTGGCGCAGCCCCATTTTCTCGGCGAAAACGTCGGCGAAGCGCCCGATCTGTGGATTCCGCTCGACATGCAGCCGCTGATCATGCCCGGCCGCATGTGGCTCGAAGACGATCCCGGCCGCATCGCGGAAAAGGTGATGTGGCTGCATGTGATCGGCCGCCTGAAGCCCGGCGTCTCGCGTAAGCAGGCGCAGGCCAACGTGGACGTGGTGTTCAAACAGGTGGTGGCTGAAGAATTCTCGAAGCTCAGCCAAAGCCAGCCGGGAATTCTGAAGCAGAACCTGGTGCTGCACGACGCCGGCGCGGGCGTCTCCAGCCTGCGCGGCAATTTTGCCGATCCGTTGTACGTGCTGATGGCTTTTGTCGCGCTGGTGCTGGTGATCGCCTGCGCCAATGTCGCGAACCTGCTGCTGGCGCGCGCCACCGGGCGGCAGAAGGAGATGGGCGTGCGGCTGGCGCTGGGCGCGGGCCGGGCGCGTATCGTCCGGCAGTTTCTCACCGAAAGCCTGATGCTCTCGGTGGCCGGCGGGTTGCTCGGCAGCGTGCTGGCGGTGTACGGCGTAAAGTTGCTGGTCGCCTTGATTGCCAACCGGCCCGGCTCGGTGGCACTCGATGCGCGCCCGGATCTGCGCGTCCTCGCTTTCACCTTAGGGGTTTCGTTGCTCACCGGCCTGATCTTTGGACTGGCTCCCGCCTGGAGATCCGCGGCCGTCAACGTCAGCGGCACATTGAAAGAGGCCGGACGCGGGATGACCGGCAGCAGCGCCAAGATCGGCGCCGGCAAGATCCTGGTGATCGGACAGATCGCGCTCTCCGTGATGCTCCTGATCGGCGCCGGATGGTTCATCCGCACTTTGCGCAACCTGGAGAGCGTGGACCTGGGCTACCCGCGGGACAAGCTGGCGCTGGTCGACGTCGACTTCCTTTCGGGCGGCTACTCGGGCAAGCGGCTGCCCATCGCGTATAACGAGGTGCGCGACCGCCTCGCGCGAATTCCGGGCGTCCGCGGCGTCACTTATTCGTCGAACGGTCTGTTTAGCGGCAGCGAGTCCGGCGACAAGATCAGCGTGGAGGGTTATAAATCGGAAAAGCCGCGGGATCTGCACGCGCGCTTCGACCAGGCCGGTCCAGGGTACTTTGCCACAGTGGGCATCCCCATCCTGCTGGGGCGGGATATCGGGCCGCAGGATGTGGAATCGGCGGAGTCCGTCTGTGTGGTGAACGAAGCGTTTGCCAAGTTCTACTTCGGCGCCGGGAATCCGATCGGCAAGCACGTCACCGACGAGTTCCCGGATACGCACCAGACGTTCACCATCGTGGGAGTGGCGCGCGATGCGCGGGACCACAGCCTGCGGCAAGAAATCCCCCGGCGCTTCTACCTCTCCGCGCTGCAGCCGCTGGGCGATTTCCCGCCGGGCATGATTTACGAGATCCGGACCTCTGGCGAACCCGGCGCGGTGATTCAGGCGGCGCGCAAGGCGATTCTGGCCTACGATCCGGCCATTCCGATCGGCAGCGTGCAGACCTTCGTCACGGTGCTGGACGACAATCTGCGGCAGGAGCGCATCATCGCGCAACTCTCCACGGTCTTCGGCGGCCTGGCCCTGCTGCTGGCCGCCATCGGCCTCTACGGCGTGCTTTCCTACGCCGTGGCGCAGCGCACCAATGAAATCGGCATCCGCATGGCGTTGGGCGCGGAGCGCGGCACTGTAGTGGGCATGATTCTGCGCGAGACCGCCGTGCTGATCGCCATCGGACTGGCAGCCGGAGTGCCCGCCAGCCTGGCCTGCGCGCGCCTCATCCAAAGCAAGCTGTTCGGCCTGAAGGCCGCCGATCCCGTGACACTGGCGGCCGCTGTGGGCATCATGATAGGGGTCGCCGTCGTCTCCGGCTATCTGCCCGCGCGCCGCGCGTCAAGGGTGGATCCGCTCATCGCGCTGAGGTATGAATAATGGCACTCGTTTGCCTTCGATGGCCGTTTCGCGTAACCTAAAAGGCGATGGAAATCCATTTGACACCCGATCCGGAGGACGCCCGCTTCCGCGCCGCCGTGCGAGAGGGCATCGAACAGGCCGACCGGGGTGAGTTCATCGAGGAAGCCGAGATGGACGCGCGGTTCGAGCAGATGCTGCGCAAATAAACGCGCATGTCAAAGCCTACCAGAGCGCTCCAAGCGCGCGTCGGCCACAGTTATTTAAATCAACGCTATGGCCAGTCCTGCGCTGCATGGCGAATGCGAAGCACCTCTTCGATGACTTCGTAGACGGCGATGTAGGGCCAAGGCGAGAAGACAAGCTCCCTGGTGTTCTCGGCCAACCCTATTCGCCCGAGGCGGGGAAACTTGCGAAGCTCCGCAATGCTTAAGTAGACCCTTTTGGCTACCCTCTGTGCCGCGGCCGGGTTACTCTCGCGGATCCGCTCGACGATGCGCGCGAGGTCGCTAGCTGCGTTGGTCGTCCATCGAACACGCATCATGAACGAAACATCTGCTCGATGCGCTCGACCACCTCGTCGTGTTCCAACAAATCACCACGGCGAGCCGAGGCGCGGCCCTCCTCCACGGCCCTGATGAAGCGCTCCTCATACTCCAGCATCCGGTCAACCGCCTCCTCCACCACCTGGGCGGGTTTTTTTGCCGACGCGGGTTGCAGCCTGTTGAAGACGGGCTTCCTTTTCCGGTGAAAAATGAACTTCCATGATGCTTTTCAGCGTAACCTAAAACCACCGGCTCATGATCACCTTCTGCTCCGTGTAAAACGCGACCGCATCCCGCCCGTGCGCGTGCAAATCGCCATAAAACGAATTCTTCCACCCGGAGAACGGAAAGAACGCCATGGGCGCCGCGACTCCCACATTCACGCCCACCATCCCCACCTCCACGCGCGACGCATATTCCCGCGCGCTCCTGCCATCCGACGTGAAGATCGACGTGGTGTTGCCGAATGCCGAGCTATTCACCAGCGCGATGGCTTCCTCCAGGTCACCCACGTGAATCACGCTCAGCACCGGCCCGAAAATCTCTTCGCGCGCAATCGTCATGCCCGGCGCGACGCCATCGAAAACCGTGGGCCCCAGGAAATAGCCGGCGCTATAGCCGCCGTCATCGCCGCGCATGCGCTCCCGCCCGTCCACCACCAGCTCGGCGCCTTCCGCGATGCCTTTCTCGATGTACCCCAGCACGCGCGCGCGATGTTCCGCCGTCACCAGCGGCCCCATTTCCGTGCCCGGCGCGGCGCCGTCGCCGATGCGCAGATCGCGCGTCTTTTTCAACAGCGCATCCAGCAACGGGCGCGAATCCCCCACCGCCACCAGCACACTGCCCGCCAGGCAACGCTCGCCGGCCGCGCCGAACGCGGACCCCATAATGGCCTCGACACTCTTCTCCACGTTGGCGTCCGGCATCGCCACCAGGTGATTCTTCGCGCCGCCCAGCGCCTGCACCCGCTTGCCGTGCGCCGCCGCCGTCTTATAAACGTACTGCGCCACCGGGCTGGACCCCACAAATGAAATCGCGCGCACCAGCGGATGCTCTAGCAAGGCGTCCACCGCTTCGCGCGACCCGTGCAGCAGGTTGTACACGCCCGCCGGCAGTCCGGCATCGTGCAGCAGCTCGGCGGTGCGCGTGGGCGTCAGCGGCACCTTTTCCGACGGCTTCAGGATGAACGTATTGCCGCAGGCGATGGCGAAGGGGTACATCCACATGGGCACCATGGCCGGAAAATTGAACGGCGTGATCCCCGCGCAAACCCCCAGCGGTTGCCGGATGGACTGGCAATCGATCCCTTTCGAAACGTTTTCGAGCGATTGGCCCATCATCAGGCTGGGCATACCGCAGGCCACTTCCACCATTTGTATGGCACGGCGCACGCTGCCGGCCGCGTCGTCCACGGTCTTCCCGTTCTCCGAGGAAAGGATGCGCGCGATCTCGCCCGAGTGCTTCTCCAGCAGGTCTTTGTAGCGGTAGAACACCTGCACCCGCTCCACCACCGGCACCTCGCGCCAATTCAAGAATGCGGCGTGCGCGGCGCGCGCGGCGCGGTCCACATCCTCCGCGATGGCATAGGGAACCTGCGCGATCGTCTGGCCGGTGGCCGGGTTGGTAATGGGATGCAGCGCGCGCCCCGCAGCCTCCTCCCAGCACCCGTTTGTGTAGAATTTCACGGTGCGAACGGCGGTTTCAATAGCGGTCATGGATGTCCTCGCATCATGCTTGCATCATGCTTGCATCATGCTTGCATCATGGTACAACTATTGCAACCAGCGCAACTCGCCCCGCACCGTTTACAATAGAAGCATGATCACCCGCTGTCGGCGCGCCCTGGGCATGGCCGCGCTATGCGTTTTGGGAGCTGCGCTGGCGTGCGCTCAGGATTGGAATACCCTGGAATCCCTGCCTTCCGTCGACTTCTCCGGCCTCACTCCGGCGCAAAAAACCACCGCCCTCTCGCTGCTGCGCGCGCGCGACTGTAGTTGCGGCTGCGGCATGAAGGTCGCCGAATGCCGCGTGAAGGACCCCAACTGCTATTTCAGCAAAGGTCTGGCGGCGGTCATCATAACGTCCCTCCGGGCCGGCAAGAGCCCGAAGGAAGCGCTGGCCGATGCGGAAGCCTCCCGCTTCGCCCATCCTCCCGAGCACAAGCTCCTGGAAGATCCCATCGAAATCCCCACCGCCGGCGCACCCGAAAGGGGTCCCGACGACGCCCCCATCACGCTGGTCGAATTCTCAGATTTCCAGTGCCCCTATTGCAGCCTCGCGACCCCCCAACTGCAGGCCGTCCTGCAGGCTTACCCGAAGCAAGTGCGGCTGTTCTTCAAACAATTCCCGCTGGACATTCATTCGCAGGCCGCATTGGCCGCCGCCGCCGCGGTCGCCGCCCAGAAGCAGGGCAAATTTTGGCAGATGCACGATGCCCTTTTTGCCAGCCACAACGATCTGCGCCGTCCCACCATCCTGGCGCTGGCCTCGGCCGTGGGCCTGGATATGAAGCGCTTCGAAGCCGACCTCGACTCGCCCGAAACCGCCAAGGCCGTGGCGCACGATATGGACGACGGCAGCAATGTCGGCGTGATGAGCACGCCGACGATTTTCATCGATGGCCAGCACTACAACGGCATGATCAAACTGGAAACCTTGAAACCGATTCTGGAAGCCGAACTGAAGCATCCCGCCACCCCCGCCAAGAAGTCGGCCTCCGCTCCCGCGAGCGTCTCCCGCTGACCGCCCGGCATCCCGTGATCAAGACCGTCATCTTCGATCTGGGCAAGGTTCTGATCCCCTTCGATTTCGCCCGCGGCTATCGCGCCATGGAAAACTTTTGCGATTATCCCGCCGCCGAAATTCCCAAGCGCATCGCCGCCACCGATCTGGTGCATCGCTTTGAAACCGGCCTTGTGGAACCGCGCGATTTCGTCGAGCAACTCAGCCGCCTGCTCGACCTGCGCGCCACCTACGACCAGTTTTGCGAGATCTGGAGCAGCATCTTCCTGCCGGATACGCTGGTCCCGGAGAGCCTGCTGGCCGGCATCGGCGCGCGCTACCGGCTGCTGGTGCTTTCCAACACCAACGCGCTGCACTTCGCCATGGTGCGCCGGAACTATCCCCTGCTCCGCCACTTCCACGACCTGGTGCTTTCCTACGAAGTGAAAGCCATGAAACCCTCGCCGGCCATCTACCGCGAGGCCATCGCGCGCGCCCAATGCCGGCCGGAAGAGTGCTTTTACACCGACGACATCCCCGCCTATGTGGAGGGCGCCCGCCGCGAGGGCATCGACGCGGTGCAGTTTCAATCCTGCGCGCAACTGGAGCGGGATCTTGCGGCGCGCGAGATCCACTGGCAATGAGCACGGGCATGATCACCGACCTGGTGCAGATCCGCGTGCTCGGCGAAAAGAAGCGCCACGAAAACGAGCGCTTCCGGCAGCACATGAAACGGCACGACCATTCCGACCGCATCCTGCGCCGCATCGCCGAAGGCATCGAAGAGCAAATCGATTGCACGGTGTGCGCCAACTGCTGCCGCGTGGCCACGGTGAAGCTCTCCGAGCGCGATGTCGAGCGTCTGGCGCGCCACCTGAGCATGACCCCAGCCGCGTTCCTGGCCGAGTACACCACCGAAAGCGAGGACGAAGGCACCATCCTGCGCCGCACCGATGAAGCCGGCTGCGTGTTCCTGGACGGCACCGCCTGCACGGTCTACGACGCACGCCCCGACATCTGCCAACGCTTCCCGCACCTGGTGCGCGGCAACGGCTCCATCGCCAGCCGCATGTGGGAGATGATCGACCGCGCGTGTTATTGCCCGATCGTCTACAACGCCCTCGAAGCCTTCAAAGTAGAGACAGGCTTCCGAAGGTAGGTGGGCCACGTTGCCAAACCGACGCATCGTTAGGCTGATTTGCACTTAGGAAACGCCTTCAGTAAACGGCTCTGGTCGCCCCGCATTCACTGTGCTAAGGTAGCCAACTGGAGCCCGTCCCATTTCGATGTCTAGCCCAAAGCTTGCACTGACGGCGTTTCTAAGTCACAAGTACAAAGCTCCCGCAGTCAACGAGTACTTCTTCGAGTTGTTCTCACGCTCCGCGAACGTCGAGTTTGAGGTCGACGTTGGCTCAACTGCGACCAACGTCACACGATTGGAACGGCTCGTTCGCGACGCCGACGCTTTCATCGGTATTTATCCATTTGATGAGCCCGGCGAGGAGATCCCGTCGGCAGCCGATCTAGCGAACGCCTCCAGGTACTTTCGGCTTGAGCTCGATATTGCGGCTCGGGCACGCAAGCCCGGACTCGTATTTTCGGATCACCGCTTCCGAGGGATAGTCTTTTCGCCCGCGCCGATTAGGCAGGTCGGATTCGATATTCAGGAGGTCACCGGTGGCGGAAGCAAACCAAGCTCCGCGAAATTCACCGAAGCGTTCACGGGTTTTTGCCGCCAAGTTGCGGCGGAGCGGGAGTATTCAATTGCGGGGCAAGCGCTGGAGGCGAAAGGGAACTCCGTCGGCATTGTACTGCCGTCGGAGGAGGGAGCCACCGGTTACAACCGAGACCAAATCGCCGCCGTCACGGCCGCGATTCGTCGCGCGCGCTATGAGCCGATTCAGCTTCCGTGGCCCCCTGTGATCACACCGGAATGGATAGGCAAGATTCGCTCGCTCGATTGGGTCTTGATCGACGTGGGAGCCGCCTCGATGGGAACCGGCGTCGTGGGGTATCTCCACGGAGAGTTCAAGCCGCAGATTCGGCTCCTACGTGTCCAAGAGCCAACCCCTGGAGACTCCCAACCGGGGCCCGACCTGCCTCTTTACGCGGGCTTTGAGGTTGGCTATCGGAAGGACATCGTACGCTGGTGGAATTCGGACATACTGCTTGATGGCCTCGTCAAGCGCATGGAGTCGCTAGACGCCCCGCGAAAAAGGATATCGACGCTTAATAATGCACTCGACTACTTTCGGAGCGCTGCCTTACGTAAGGAGGCGGTTTTCGTTAGCTACGCCGGTCGCGATCAAGAGCAGGGCAACGAGATAATCGCGGCTTTTCGCAAGCGATTCCAGCAGGTTTTTGACTATCGCGATGGAAAGTCGATTCGACCGGGACAACCATGGATCAAGGAGATCTTCGATCAGCTCGCGCTGAGCCCTATCGGCGTCCCGCTGTTGTCACCCGCCTACATCGAGAGTGGCAATTGTGCACATGAGCTTCGGGAGATGGTGGCCCGGCGCGACAGCCATCAGATGCGGATTTTCCCGGTAAAGCTCAGGCAGGCTGACAATATTCAGCTCCCATCTGAACTACGCGATACTCAATATGCGCGACTTTGGGAGTACACAACACCAGACGGGCTGGTCGATTGGATATCCGCGAACCTCCCACGGTAGGCTGCGCCGCATTCCCCGCTCCAACGACGGCTTAAGCAACCTGCTTCACCATGGACCAATCGAATCCCCGCGTCGGGCTACCTATAACTCGGGGCTTTTTCGAGAGACCGCGCGATGAATGCCATAAGACTGTCAATCTCCTCCCGGCTCACCGGAAACTGTTCCATCAGTTCCTCAATGCGCATGCCGGCTTCGAGATTCTCAAACAGGACCTTTACGGGCGTCCGGGTTCCGCGCAGCACCCATGCGCCGCTGATCTTGCCGGGGATGCTCTCCACGGCGGGGCATCGTGACCAATCCAGACTCGCCATGAGCTCCGCTCCTCTTTCCCATGGTAGCGCCAAAATGCGCTAGAACACGCCCTTTTCCCCCATCCCCTCGCCCGGCCCCACCCCGAACATCCCCAAAATCGTGACCGGCAAATCCCGCAGCGAAGGCCGCTCCGCCCGCAACGTCCGATTGCTTAACAGCACCCCCGGCACATCCGCCGCGTTGATGCAATGGTCCCCGATCCACACGTCCGTATTGTCTTCCAGAATCGCCCGCGGCGCCGCCCCCAGCGCCGTCTCCCACGATCCCCGATACCCGCGCCCATAGCCCACGATCATATCCGGCCCCATCCCCGCCCCCGTCGCCGGAGCCGTCTCCACCACCTGCCGCCCATTCGCCGGATCGCGAAACTCCGCCAGCTCGCGCGCGAGCCTCCGCATCACCGCCTCCGCCTCCGCGCCCGGCCGCAAAATGCCATTCTTCTCCCGCCCGGCCATATTCAGATACAGGCCGTTCAGCCCCAGCGCGTAAGCCTGCGTCTTCGACCAGTCCACGTCCGCAAAGCCCTCATCGCCGCCGCGCGGAGGTCCCTTCAGCGCCAGAAATCCCTTCTCCCAAAGCCACGTGTTCAGATTCACGCTGCGGTCGAACGAATTGAACCCGTGGTCCGACATCACTATAATGTCCGCCCGCGGAAATCGCCGCGCCGCCTCGCCGATGGCCGCGTCCACCGCGCGGTAAATCTCCAGCAGCTCCGCCTCGTGCTTCCCCCACAGCATGTGCGATCCCTGGTCGATCGACGAGAAGTAGAAGAACAGCAGCCCCTCCCGGAAGTGGTCGAGCGAGTAACTCAGCAGCTTCATTTCATCGTCGCGAACCAGCCGGCTCTGCCGCAGAAACTCGTCGAGCGTCAGCACGCCTGCACGATACGCCGACGTGTCCTCCGCGATGCCTTGCGTATAGAACGGACCGATCGCGCCGGCCACCAAGCGGCTATACCGCGCAGGCGCGGAAATGGGCAGTTCCGGTGCGCGCGGATCGATCTCCACCGGCGTCACATACAGCGCCAGCCGCGGGTGAAGCTCCTTGGCGTACACGCGAAACATGCCGCGCGCTCCCGCCAGCCATCCCAGCAGCGGAAAATCCGCGCGCAGCCATTCCGACCATTCCCCCGGCTCCACGATGGCCGCCGCACCGCCCATCGTCAGCCGCGCCACGTCCCGCTCCGGATCGGCTTCCACGACCAGATCCTCCGTGGCAAATCGCCGGTCCTTGCGCAGCGGATTCGGCGGCCCTTCCACCGGCAGCACGTAACGCTCGTTCGTCGCCCGCACGTTCACGATCCGGCCGCCCGGCACGTCCCGCGCCGCTTCTTCCGGATCGTCGGTATAGAAGGTGAAGGTCCCCTCGGTTCCGCGCAAATCGGGCACGCCCATGCCTGCAATGGCTTCGCCGGCCGCTTCCGGCGGAAAGTTGGTGGGCATGTGCATGATGGTCACCGGAATGTTCCGGTCCCACAGCATCCGCCAGAACGGTACGCCTTTGCGCAGGGTTTCCACGCGCGCCGAAGAAAGCGGCAGCACGTAAGGCCCCAGCGGAATCTTGAAGCGGGCCTCCACCGTCCGGCTCATGGACGAAAAAGGCTGCATCGTGCGCGGATCGCGGTCGACGAAATCGAAGATGCCGTGTTCCGCCGGCTCCAGACCCGTAATAAAGGTGGACCACGCCACCGGGCTCTGCGGAGGCGTGGTCGTCCCCAGCCGCCGGAATCCACCCTGGTCCCGCAGCCGCGCGACGTTGGGCAAGTCGCTCCAATGCCGCTCCAGGAAGCCGGGATCCATCCCGTCCACCCCCAGCACGATCGCCTGCCGCCCGTGCGCCTCCGAGCCATGGCACCCTGCCAGCAGCGCCGCCGCCAGCGCCAGAACCCAAGCCCGCCGCCCTAACCCAGAACTCATCACCGCTTACCCATCGCCTGCCATGGTAACCTGAAACCGCAAACTCGCCCCGCGACAAGTATGTCTTCTTTGCGGCCTTCGCGGGGCCTTGGCGTCTGGGCGTGAAATAATGAGTGACGCGCACTCCCCTGTCTTCCCAATTGCCTACAGCCTCCGCCATGCTATCGTTGAGTCGAGTCTTTGCCGGTCCGCGGTCCGGCATCGTCGCCGGCCCGGCTGCATCCACTCAGATTGCAACGTAGTGCATCATTTCGCAACGAAAATCGAAGAAAGCTGTGGGCGATGGTTGCCTCATTCCGAGCGGGCGTCGAAGCCAAACCAGAATTACGAAGCGAAGCCAATTCCCTGGGCGGCGGACCGCCAGCACAACGTCAAGCGACATCATGTCACCCGACCGGAGGTCTCACTTCTAGCGAGCAACACGTTTTCGCTCGAACAGCAGAAGAACCTCTGGCTGGCCGCCGAAGCGTCCAGTCGCCGCAAGCCGCAACTGGCCTGACGGACCCGACTGAGGCTGGCGGTATACTTGAAGCGATGGCAACCGTGACCGAAATCGGCAGCCTTATCTCGCGGCGCCCCGACATCCGCGGCGGGCGGCCCTGCATCGCCGGCACCGGAGTCTCCGTCCGCCGGATCGCTCAGTGGCACAACATGGGCTTAATCCCGGAGGAGATCGCCAGGAAGTTCGGTCACCTTTCGCTGGCTCAGGTTCATGCCGCCCTCGCCTACTACCACGCCAACCAGGCAGAAATCGACACTGACTTGGAAACCGAGGCGCGGGCAGCAGAGGCTCTCGAGCGGGGGGCCGCGGCTAACCTTCAGCCGTGAGTTCGTTCAAAATCTATTTCGACGAGGACGCTATGGACGCCGATCTGGTCGCGGCTCTGCGATCCCGCAACGTCGACGTGGTCACGGTGCTGGAAGTCGGTCTGGTCGGCAGAAGCGACGAGGAACAGTTGGCCTTCGCGACCGACCGAGCTTGCGTCCTTTACACCTTCAACGTCTCCGATTTTTGTCGGCTTCACGCGCAGTGGATAAGCTCCGGCCGCGAACATGGTGGCATCATCCTGGTGCCGCAACAGCGATTCTCGGTAGGCGAGCAGCTGCGCCGGATATTGCATCTTCGCTCTAGGACAAGCATGGCGGGTATGCGGAATCGGGTCGAGTTTCTCAGTAACTGGGACTAAATCCCAACCAGCGTCGATCAAGTCAGAGGCACCGAACACAAATTCCAAGGTTTCGGAAAAGAACACGACGGCGGCAAAGTTTCTATTGTAGCCAAATCGGGGCGGGGTCCCGTGAACGTAATGGTTCCGACAATTTACTGCCTCGTCTGTGACCATAACAAGATCAGGGAACCATTCCGGCACTCCTTCAACCAGCCTCTTCGCCCGATAACTAACCTTATGTTTCAGGTTGCTCTCGCCAATCCGTCCAAGAGCAGACAGAATGCTGTTGCGTTCGCGACTTAGTGGGAGAGCACGAAACAGAGCGCGGGAAGCCAATTGAGCGCACTTCAGGTCATCTCCTATCGGCACGTCATGAGGAACGGCTGATTTGGGTAGAATGTCAAACATATTTGTAGATCGAATCAATCGGTCGATATCATAGCTCCGCTGCCGGGAAAACGAGTTGACGAATTGGTACCTCGCGTCACGCCAATCGGCCTGCCGCCCGATCCAACGCTCCAGGACCCGGCTGAATTCCTGAGGCTGGCGAACAGCGTCCAGAAGTATGTCGGAAGAATCGGGTTTATTGGAGCGTGATGAGGAATCACGCTTGGGCGCCATACTCCAATAGACCCTCAGCATGTCCGACGCTTCATCATTGGATGCAAGGCGGACACGGAACATCGCCGTAGCGAAATCGACAGTTTCCTCGAAGGCGATTGACACCATAATCCTGCTTCTCAAGGCCCCTCCGCCAGGTAACCGCATGCTCACGAGGGGCCCGTGAAAAGCGGAGATTGTTCCGAGCGCGGTCGAGGCAGTAAATACCTTACGCTTGCCGGTGAAGTATACGATTTGGGGATCGGGCCCGGTCGTAACGGGCCGACCGGCCGCGGCGTCCGCGACCTCTTCGATAAACGGTCGGGCATCCATCAGCCATCCGAACGCATCGTAATCGCAGAACAGAATGTTCGCGTCGTCGATAAGCAAGTCGGCAGCAGCAATCACCCGCTCATCAGGACGAAGGTGATGGTCCCCGAGGGCAACAAAATGAGGAAAGATGCTCGCGTAGTGATAAGAATCAACTCCGTGACTTCTCGACGAGGGGCTTCCGGGTGCGACACAGTTGATTAGTGTAACTTTGGTCAAATCGTGCAAGACGCCGACTATACATCGATTGGGGATATCGTGCGTCGGAAAGAAGCGCTTATCGCGAAGATAAAGGGTGGTCTTGGCGCCTGCCAGCAAGAGTTCTCCGTAAAGCTCCGTGTCGCGTGAAAGCGTGAAGGCGCCCGATCGTTTTGAGGGCGCTCCTCTGCATTGTACGCCACCGTGATAGACCATACACCAGTTTGTCGCTCGAAGATTGAGAAAAACCCTTGGTCGGCCGCCGAAGCCCGCTTTGACGAGGCCGCGACCCGCCTCAATCTGAACGATGGTCTGTGCAAAGTCCTGCGCACCTCGGTCAAGGAAATCGCCGTCGACATCCCCGTCCAACCCGACGATGGCCGCCTGAAAGCCTATACCGGCGATCCGGTCCAGCACTCCATCGCGCGCGGCCCGGGCCAAGGCAGCATCCGCTTCGGCCCCGATGTCACCCTCGACGAACTGCGCGTGCTGGCCCCTGGCAGACGTAGAAATGCGCGGTGCTCCACACCTGTCCATTCGCCGAGACTTTTCCCTTACCCGGCCACTAACAAAGTAGGGGCCACGCCCGCCACGTTATGCGTGCGCCTGAAGGAACGCGGCGAACGCCAAAGCCGCCAAACAGTATCACAAGCGACCCGGTCGTGCCGCGCAACAAACGTAACCTAATGCAACACGTCAACCAAAAAACGATGCGCGTAACAGCCCGAAGGCCGCTGTCCTATCGGCGTTCATCGGCGGCCCCTATGCCTTTTGCAAAGCGAACCCAATTCGAGCCATCATCCCTCAGCCCGGAGGCCCGTTTCCTAATCGGCGTTTAGTCGTACCGCGCAACAAATGCAACCTCATGCAACACGTCATCGAAAAAACGATCCGCGTAGCAGCCCGAAGGCCGCTGTCCTATCGGCGTTCATCGGATCGGCGGCCCCTGTGCCTTTTGCAAAGCGAAAGAACCCAGTCGGATTCCGACCGCCCACGGAGATGAAAATGGGGCGCCATCGCGGGAATTTTCGGGAGAAGCCAAGCAACCCGATGCAACCGAATGCAACGCGAATTTTAAGACATGCAGCCCACTGCTCTGGAGGGCGAAGCGGAGTCCTCCATTCCGAACGGGGTGTCGAAGCCAAACCAGAACTACGAACCGAACCCAATTCCGTCCTTCGCTTTCAACTAGAGCACGAAACGAAGCCAATTTCCCGCAAGACCTACCCCTGGGCGGCGCACCGCCACAGCCCAACGCCAAGCGACATAATGTCACCAAATGCAACCCCCCGCCGCACAAATGGCATAATGAAACCGGAGGTCTCACTTTTGGCAAGCACCACGTTGTCGCTCGAGCAGGAGAAGAACCCCTGGCTGGCCGCCGAAGCCCGCTTTGACGAGGCCGCGACCCGCCTCAACCTGGACGATGGCCTGCGCAAAGTCCTGCGCACCTCGGCCAAGGAAATCACCGTCCACATCCCCGTCCAGCTCGACGATGGACGCCTGGAAGTCTTCACCGGCTATCGCGTCCAGCACTCCATCGCGCGCGGCCCGGGCAAAGGCGGCATCCGCTTCGCCCCCGATGTCACTCTCGACGAGGTGCGCGCGCTGGCTTCCTGGATGACGTGGAAATGCGCCGTCGTCAACATCCCCTTCGGCGGCGCCAAAGGCGGAGTCATCTGCGATCCCAATCTGCTCTCCCTCAGCGAGCTGGAAAAGCTCACGCGCCGCTACACTTCCGAGATCATGGAATTCCTCGGCCCCGAGCGCGACGTGCCCGCGCCCGACGTCAACACCAACGAAAGAACCATGGCGTGGATCATGGATACGTATTCCATGCACGCCCGCCACACGGTTACCGCCGTGGTCACCGGCAAACCCATGGCGTTGGGCGGGTCGCGCGGACGTCCGGAAGCCACCGGCCGCGGCTGCCTGATCGTGTCGCTCGAGGCCTTGAAGCGCTTCAAGAAGCCGCGCACCGCCACCACGGTTGTGATTCAGGGGTTCGGCAACGTGGGTGGCATGGCGGCCAAGCTGATGTCCCGCGAAGGTTTCAAAATCATCTGCATCATTGAATACGATGGCGCGGTCTACAACCCCAACGGCCTGGATACCCGCGCTTTGTTCGACCATCGCGAGGAAACCGGCTCCATCCGCGACTTCCCCGGCGGCGAGAACATTGACCAGGCTGAGGCCATGTTCCTCGAATGCGATATCCTGCTGCCGGCCGCGCACGAGAACGCCATCACCTCCGAAAACGCCGACAAGCTCCGCTGCCAGATTCTTTGCGAAGGCGCCAACGGCCCCACCACCTCGATGGCCGATGAGATTCTGGCCGACAAGAAAATCTTCGTCATTCCCGATATTCTGGCCAACGCCGGCGGCGTCACGGTCTCTTATTTCGAATGGGTGCAGGACCGCCAGGGCTTCTTCTGGAACGAGAAACTGGTGAACGAGCGGCTGC
This sequence comes from Bryobacterales bacterium, assembly GCA_963707465.1. Lineage (GTDB taxonomy): Bacteria > Acidobacteriota > Terriglobia > Bryobacterales > Bryobacteraceae > Bog-159. The sequence goes on along the minus strand of CAVPQK010000024.1, from coordinate 561,802 downwards.
AGGAAATCATGGTGGATAGCTTCCTCTCGGTCGTCGACTTCGCCGACAAGCACGGCGTGAACAATCGCACCGCGGCCTATATGCTGGCGCTCGATCGCGTGGCCGAAGCCATCAAGCTGCGAGGCATCTACGCCTAGTGGGGCAGGCTCTCAGCCCCGCTCTTCATAATGTCCACTGACCCCTCCACGCCGCTGATGCGGCAGTACAACGCCATCAAACAGCAGGTGCCCCACGCCCTCCTGCTCTTCCGTCTCGGCGATTTCTACGAGCTCTTTTTTGAAGACGCCATTCTGGCCGCGCGCGAACTCGAGATCACCCTCACCTCCCGCAACAAGGAAAAAGGAACGCCCATCCCCATGTGCGGCGTCCCCTATCACGCCGCGGAAGGCTACATCGCGCAACTCATCCAGAAGGGTCACCGCGTGGCCATCTGCGACCAGATGGAAGATCCCGCGCTCGCCAAAAAGCTGGTCAAGCGCGAGATCACGCGCGTGGTCACTCCCGGCACCGCCACCGATTCGCTAGCCCTGCGCTCGCACGAAAACAACTATCTCGCGGCCGTCTCCCGCCAGGGCCAGCGCGCCGGCGTAGCCCATGTGGATGTCTCCACCGGCGAGTTCCGCGTCACGGAGATGGACGCGGCCGAGGTCAGCTCCGCCATCGAACAGCTTGGCGCGCGCGAAGTGCTCTACCCCGCCGATCTGCCGCTCTTCTCGGGTGAGGATCAGGGGCCGCGCTACCTCCGCACCGACCTCGAAGACTGGATCTTCAGCTTCGATTACGCCGACCGCACCCTGCGCGATCACTTCCGCCTGCTCTCGCTCGATGGCTGCGGCTTGGCCAACCGGCCGGCCGCCGTGTGCGCCGCGGGAGCCATCCTGCATTACCTGCGCGAAACCCAGCGCGCCGCCCTCGAACACCTCGACCGTCCCACCCATTACGATCGCGCCGAATCCATGATGCTCGATGCGGTGACCGTGCGCAATCTCGAACTGGTCGAGCCGCTTTTCGCCGGCGAGCGCACCGACGCCACCTTGCTGCATGTCCTCGATCAGACCCAGACCGGCATGGGCGGCCGCCTGCTGCGGCAGCGCCTGCTGGCTCCCGCGCTCGACCGCGCCGAAATCGAAGGCCGCCTGAACGCCGTCGGCGAACTGCTGCAGCAGACCATCCTGCGCGCCGAATTGCGTAAGCAACTGAGCGGCATTCTGGATATCGAACGGCTATTGGCCAAGATCACCATGGGGGTCGCCAACCCCCGCGACGTGCTGGCGCTGGGCCGCTCGCTCGAAAAGATCCCCACGCTGAAGGCCGCGTTCGAAACGCAGCGCGCCGCCCGCCTGCGCAATCTGCACGACCGGCTGGACGAAGTGGCGGAAGCGCGCGACCGCATCCTGCAGGCCATCGCCGACGAACCGCCGATCAACCTGGCGGATGGCGGCACCATCCGCGCGGGCTTTCACGCCGATCTCGACGAACTGCGCGACCTCAGCCGCAATGGCCGCCAGGTGATCGCGCAGATCGAAGCCCGCGAGCGTGCCCGCACCGGCATCCAATCGCTGAAGGTTCGCTTCAACAATGTCTTCGGCTATTACATCGAAATCTCCAAAGCCAATCAGCACCTGGCTCCCGCCGATTACGAGCGCAAACAGACCCTGGTCAACGCCGAGCGCTTCACCACGCCCGAGTTGAAGGATTACGAGCGCAAGGTTCTCGACGCCGAAGACAAGATTCTCACCCTCGAAAAGGAACTATTCGCCGAGGTGCGCAAATTCGCGGCCGCGCACGCGCAGCGCATTCGTGCCACCGCCGCGGCCGTCGCGGAAATCGATGTCACCGCCGCGCTCGCGCAAGTGGCCGCCGAGAACCGCTACGTCCGGCCGGCATTTTCCGATTCGGGCGAAATGCGCATCATGGCCGGCCGCCACCCCGTGATCGAGCGCCTGGAACAACAGGACGCCGGCCGCTTCATCCCCAACGACCTGTACCTGAATTCGGATACCGACCTGATCGCCATCATCACCGGACCCAACATGGGCGGCAAGTCGACATACTTGCGGCAGGCCGCGCTGATCGCCATCCTGGCGCAAATGGGATCGTTCGTCCCAGCCGATTCCGCCACGCTGCCGCTTACCGACCGCATCTTCACCCGCATCGGCGCATCCGACAACCTGGCGCGCGGCCGCTCCACCTTCATGGTCGAAATGACCGAGACCGCTGTCATCCTGAACACTGCCACGCCGCGCAGCTTCATCGTGCTCGACGAGATCGGACGTGGCACCGCTACTTACGATGGCCTGGCGCTGGCATGGGCCGTGGTCGAACATATCCATGCACACACGCGCGCCAAAACGCTTTTCGCCACGCACTATCACGAGCTCACCGAACTGGCCGGGCAGCTGGATGGCATCCGCAACCTGAGCGTCTCGGTGAAGGAAGCCGGCGACCGCATCATCTTCCTGCGCAAGGTCGAGCCCGGCAAAGCCGACCGCAGCTACGGCATCGAAGTCGCGCGCCTGGCCGGCCTGCCGCTCGGCGTGATCGAGCGCGCCAATGAAGTGCTGCGCCTGCACGAACGCACTGAGCGCGTGGTCAGCGCGGAACTACAACCCGCGCACCCGGTACAGATCCAGCTCTTCGAACCCCTGAACTATACCATCGCCGAGCGCATCCGCAATTTGAACGTCGATGAATTGCGCCCGGTGGAAGCGCTACGCCTGCTGGCGGAACTGCAGGACGAATTGAGGCGCCAGTGCGTGTAGCTGGGGTCATGAGCGGCACGTCGCTCGATGGCATCGACGTGGCCATCATTGAGATCGAGGGCCGCCGCATCTCCACCATCGGCTTCCAATCTACGCCGTATTCCGCAGCCGTTCGGCGCGCCATTCTGGCAGTCTCGAACACGACCGCCACCACGCGCGAAATCTCGCGGCTCAATTTCCAGTTGGGCGAACTCTACGCGCGCGCCGTCCAGCGGGCCTGCCGGCGATTTGGACCGGTCGAGTTGATCGGCTGTCACGGCCAGACCATCTATCACGAAGGCGGCGCGAACACCTTGCAAATCGGCGAGGCCGCGGTCATCGCGGAGCGCACCGGCGTCCCGGTGGTCTCCGATTTCCGTCCGCGCGATATAGCCGCCGGAGGCCAGGGCGCACCGCTCGTCCCGTTCGTCGATTGCTTGCTGTTCGGGCATCCGCGCCGCACGCGCATCGCGCTCAACATCGGCGGGATCGCGAATATCACCGTGATTCCATCCGGCATCGCCTTCGATACCGGTCCGGGCAACATGGTCATCGATGCGCTCGCGCACGAGTACACCAACGGCCGGCAGAACTTCGACCACAACGGCCGCATCGCCGCGCAGGGCAATCTGAATCGGCCGCTGCTCGACCAATTGCTTGCCGATCCGTATTACCGCCGCAAGCCGCCCAAAAGCGCCGGCCGCGAACAATACGGGGCAGAATTCGTGGCGCGCTTGAAGCAGACCGGCCTGCCGCTCCCCGACCTGATCGCTACTGCCACCGTACTCACCGCAGCCAGCATCGCGATGGCCGCCGCGCCTCTCGGCCCCGACGAGCTGATCGTCTCCGGAGGCGGCGCGCACAATCCGCAAATCCTCGCGCATTTGGCCGCGTTTCTGCCCGGCGTGGCCATGGCCACGTCGGCCGACTACGGCATCGATGTGGATGCCAAAGAGGCCATAGCCTTTGCCATCCTCGCCTACCAGACCTGGCGCCGCAAACCATCCAACCTGCCGTCCGCCACCGGCGCCCGCCGGCCGGTCATACTGGGAAAGATCAACCTGTAACGCCCTCCAGCATGCCCTTCACCAGGCCGCCGAGTTTCATGAACTCCTCATACATCGAGGGCTTGCGAAAATAGCCGTTTGCGCCGAGAAGCGCCATCGTTTCCCGGTCTTTTTCGGAATCGGACGAGGTGACTACTAGCGTTGGCGCGTGGGCGCAACGCTGGCTCAGCCGCATCCGGGTCAGCACTTCCGCTCCGGATTTTCTCGGAAGATTGATGTCGAGAATCACAATATCGGGAGAAGGCGCCGACGAATCCCGATCCGCCTCCTCAAAGAAGCGTATGGCTTTTTCGCCATCCTGAACCACAAACAAAGTCACCCCGGTACACGCCGCCTCGATCGATTCCCGAATCAGGAACACGTCGGCCCGATTATCCTCCACCACGAGAATGACGCGCGGCTTGGATATGGATGAGACCTCAGGCGGGGAGGGCGAAGAAAAAGGTCGACCCTTCTCCTGGTCTGGATTCGACCCAGATTCGGCCGCGATACCGTTCGACGATCCGTTGGCAGATGGCCAAACCAATACCGGTGCCGGAGTATTCGTCCGAGTGTAATCGTTTGAATAAACCAAAGATGTGCTCCTTGTATTCAGGTTCGATCCCGATGCCGTTATCGCGCACCGAGAAAAGCCAGAACCCGTCTTGCCGTTGAGCGCTGACGTGGACGAGTGGAGTGCAGTCGGGTTTTCGGTATTTGATTGCGTTCCCGATCAGGTTCTGGAAAACTTGTTTGCAGTGCGTGCCGTGCACGCGTACGGAGGGCAGTTTCTCGCGGGTTATCTCCGCTCCACTCTCCGCGATGGCGCGGCTCAAATTCGACAGCGCCGCATCCAGGGCCTCATTGGCCTCGATTTCCTCCGCGGCGCCATCCACCCTGGTCGCCTGGGTATACGCCAGCAGGTCGGTGACCAGTGCTTCCATGCGCGTGGCGCCGGCGTGCATGAAATCGCAGAATTCGAGAGCCTGACCGTCCAGTTTGTCGCGATACCTTCTTTTTAACAGGTCGCCGTAAATCTTGATGCTGCGCAGCGGCTCCTGCAGATCGTGGCTGGCGGAATAAGCGAATTGCTCAAGATCCTGGTTGGCGCGGCGCAGCTCCTCTTCCGTGCTCTCTTGCTCGCCGAAGTCGGTCGCGGTCCCGAACCACTTTACAATTTGGCCGGCGCTGTCGCGCACGGCCACGGAACGACCGATAAACCATCGCCAGCGGTTCTCCTTCCTTTCCCACAGGCGATATTCCAGATTGAATGGCTGCCCGCTGTTCACCGATGCGGCCCAGGCGTCGTCGAATCGTTCGCGATCGTCCTGATGGATTACCTGCCTCCAAGCCTCATCGCCGCCCAGCGATCGATCCAAGCCGGCGAATTCGTACCATCGCTCATTGAAATAATCGATGGTACCGTCTGCTTGAGCCGTCACCACGATCTGCGGCATGGAGTCGGCCAGTTGGCGGAATCGCGCTTCGCTGTCGCGCAGCGCCTCTTCCGCCCGCTTTCGTTCCGTGATGTCCTCAATGATGGCGATGAGCTGGATGGCGCGGCCTTCACCATCGCGGAGCATGGTCGCCGAGGCGCGGGACCATATGATTTCGCCGTTCTTCCGCAGGTACCTCTTCTCAATCAAAGCGTTGTTCGCCGACCCCTCGCGAAGGCTCCGGAAAAAGTCGCGGGTCGGTTGTATGTCGTCCGGATGGGTAAAATGCGAAGAATCGCGCGCCAGCAGTTCCTCGCGGCTGTAGCCCAGCGTGTCCATGTACGCCTGGTTCATCTCCAGGATCGTTCCCTCGGGATTGGTGAGCACCATGCCTATCGGGGCGTCCGCAAATGCCGATGCGAATCGCTTCTCGCTTTCCTCCACCTGCTTGCGCGCGCGCACCAGATCCGTGACATCCGTGGCGTGAACCAGAACGCCAGTGATCCCACCCGAGTCGTCCCTGGTGGGTAGGTACACAAAGTTCAGGTACACTTCGCGTGGGTCGCCACCGAATTCGAAACGCGCGGGCGATTCTCTGGCGATGTAAGGCTCGCCGGTCCGGTAGACTTGATCGAGAAGCCCGAGATACCCTTGTTCGCAGGCCTCCGGAAGAACCTCCTCGATCGATTTCCGGAGAAGTTCTTCGGCCGAATTGCGCCCGGTGAGCCGCACATACGCGTTATTGCAAGCCTCAAAGCGATGCGTGGGACCGCGGAGTAGCGCCACCGCGGCGGGGACTTGAAAGAATAGCTCTCGCCATTTACGGCCTTCGGCTTCACGCAGTTCTTCCTGTTGCCGTAGCGCTTCTTGCGCACGCTTGCGTTCGGTGATGTCCTCGTAGAAAACTGACAATCCGTCTGCCGCGGGATAGGCTTTGACGTGGAACCAGCGGTCCCACGGCTCATAGTAGTTGTCGAATTCCACGGAAACGCCCTCGGCGGCGGCTCGCAGCAGCTCCCGATGCACCGCCGTTCCGACCGCTGCAGGGTAGAGATCCCAGTGGTTGCGGCCGAGCAGATTCTCCCGTGAGCTGCCGGTGATGCGCTCGGCTTCCGCATTCGCGTACGTGATGCGCCACTGCTTGTCCAGGGCGACAAACGCGTCGGTAATGCTTTCCAGGATGTTTTCGACCTGATCGCGCGCCTGCTCCGCCTGCGCTCGAAGCGCCGACTCGCGCTCTAAAGCGCGCCGCCGCGTGACCGCCATTCGTGCATGCGTTTCCACCCGCGCGCGCAGCTCGCTGGCCGTGAACGGTTTCACCAGATAATCGTCCGCCCCAGCCTGCAATCCCTCGTTCCGCATCTCTTCACCGGCGCGCGCGGACAGAAAGATAACGGGAAGCGTCCGCAGTTGCGCGTCTCCTCGCACCGCCTGGAGCAATTCCAAGCCATCCATGCGAGGCATCATGATGTCGCTTAGCAGCACGTCCGGCGGATTCCGGCGAATCAGTTCGAGGGCTTCCTCTCCGTCCCTGGCGGTGATCACGTCGAAGTCCGGGCCGAGGATGCGGCTCACATGTTCGCGCATGTCCGCATTGTCGTCCGCCAGAAGCACACGCAGTCTGGTTTCGCCGGGCGAGGCTCCTTGAGCTGTGCGCAAGGCCCCGTTCGCCGAGGCGCTACTGTCGGCGTGCAGCAACGCGTTCGCTTCCTCGCCAAAAGCCCTGGCGCGATAATCGGTGGATGTCTGGAGGTCGCCGGAATGGTCGACGCAGCCGGGCGGAAGGTGCGCGGAGCCGAAAGGCAAGCGGATAGTGAACGTGCTGCCCCCGCCCACGCGGCTCTCGGCCAAAATATCGCCGCCGTGCAGCTTGACATATTCCTGAATCAAGGCAAGACCTATGCCGGTGCCCTCATAACTTCTCCCCCTGGCGCCTTCCACTCGATGGAAGCGCTCGAAGACATGCGGCAATTCCGCTTCGGGGATACCGATACCCGTGTCGGACACCGTCAGCACGGCGTGACCATCGTGGGCGCTCAGTCCGACCGAGACCCGCCCTTGAAACGTGAACTTAAACGCGTTCGAGAGAAGGTTCAGCACGATCTTTTCCCACATATCCCGGTCTATGTAGACCGGTTCCGGCAGAGCGGGACAGGCTACCGCCAGATCCAGCCCGGCAGCCTGCATCGCGGAACGGAAATTCGATGCCAGGTCCGCCGTTAGCGCTGAGAGATCGGCCGGCGCATAGGTCGCCTTCAGGCGGCCGGACTCCAGGCGGGAAAAGTCCAGCAGCGAATTCACCAGCTTCAAAAGGCGCAGGCTGTTGCGGTGGGCAATGATCAGTTCTTCGCGGTCCGGGGGCGGAAGCGTGTCGGCTTTGGCCAGCAAGTTCTCCAGCGGTCCGAGCATCAAGGTGAGCGGCGTGCGGAACTCGTGGCTGACGTTCGAGAAGAAGGCCGTCTTCACCCGGTCGATCTCGGCCAGCATGTCGGCGCGTTTTTTCTCCTCCTGCACCGCCCGCGCGTTCTGAATCGCGGTAGCCACCTGACCCGCGATCAGTTCGAAAAAGGTCACATGCTCCGCGTCGAGGGGCCGGCACGGATTCACACCAGCGATCAGCACGCCGTACGGCCGGTGCTCGCCGTGGGAAGCCACCGGCAGGACCACCGCGTCCGCGATGGGCCTTTCCGCCACGCCGGCGGGTAGCCCAGCGATCCCCTTTAGCGAAACCGTCTGCCGGCGGCCGCTACGGTAGACTTCTCCGATCGGCCAGGGGGATTGCGAATCGCGGCCCAAATCGACCCCCGCTGCGTGTATAAAATCCGGCCCGAACCCGCCGAGCGCCTGTTCGAGGGAGGCGCGGTGACCGTCCGCGTCGGCCAGGTACAGCAACGCGAACGGGATATCGTCGGAGTTGTTCCTCAGAGCCCGGGCGATCATGGCGCACGCCGCGCTGGTGGTCCGCTCCGCCAGCGTTTTTCCGGCTAGCTCCGACAACGTCGCCAAGCGCCGGCCATTCAGAACTTTCGGTGTCACATCCGTAGAGGGACAAAACAGTCCGCAGACCAGTCCGGAATCGTCGCGGATGGGACTGTACGAAAAGGAATAGAACGTCTCTTCGAGAAAGTCGCCCCGATCCATGAACAGTCGAACGTCATCCATGAAGGTAGCTTCGCCTCTCTGGAAGACGCTTTCAGCCAGAGGGCCGCATACATTCCAGATTTCCGCCCAGACTTCCGACGCCGGCCGCCCGAGAGCGCCCGGATGTTTAGCCGGGCCGAGCACGTGCAGGTACGCATCGTTATAAAGGAACGTCATCTCCGCGCCCCACCCGATCCACATGGGATGGCGCGAACTCAGAATCAGGCTCACGGAGGTTTTCAACGACTGTGGCCACGCCTCGATGGGTCCCAACAAAGTGCGGGTCCAAGCGAACGCGCGGATGCGGTCGCCCATCTCGCCAGTGCCGGCGAGAAAATCGGCCTTACGTGCCCGGTTTGGCGCGGTCACCGAGACACCCTTCGCCGCGCGTTCGCGTTCCTATCCATGTGCTCCATCCCCGATGTTGTAGAGCGCGCATAAGCCGGCGCCGCCAATTCCCCGAGTTTAATATAGATTATCGAATGTCTGCCGGAATCTTCACGACGAGGTGTGTTTCCGCTAACATCACCGGTTCCAAAGCATGTATGCAATTGTACATTCGCTGGATGTAACCTGAGCTCGAAATCTGCCGTCGTCTCTCACAGAGAGGGAACGTGTGTTTATGGCCAAGCGCTTCCTGCTGTATTCGCTTTTGCCACTGATTGCGGTCGCCCAGCCGCTGGGCACGTTGAAGAACGGCGTCTACCACAACAATCAGACCGGCATTCAGTTCACCTTGCCGCCCGATTGGGTGATCGTCAGCCAAGGACACGCATCCTCCGGGGCCCAGACTGTCCTGATACGAGACAAGGTCACCGACGTCATCGGTACGGTTTGGATGAAGCCGCGCACTGTCGATCCTGCCGATGTTCCCGCCCTCATGAGCCGGCGCCTGGATAGCAAGGTGGCGCAGCGCAACAACTTCGAAGGCTACAGATACCGGCCGGACACCATCCAGCAGGGCACGGTCGCGGGCAAGCCGGGGCTCAGAGCGGTCGCCGATTATGTGCGTGCCGGGCAGCAAATGGTGGAGTACATCACCTGGGTCGACGGCGACAAAAGCCGCGTGGCATTCTCGGCGCGGATGCCGGCGTCCGAATTGCCGGCCTTCCAAAGCCGGTTTGACGACGTGATTCAAACGGCCGTCGTGCCGTAAGTCACTTTCCAATACAAAACGTCGAGAAGATGCGGTTCAGGATGTCGTCCGCGGTGGTTGCGCCCGTGATCGCGTCGATCGGCCGGAGTGCGGCGTAGAGATCCAACAGCAGCATCTCATGCGGCACGTTCGCCGCTACCGCGGCAGCCGCTTTTTCAAGATACGCGAGCGATTCCCGCAGCAGCCGCTCATGCCGCAAGCTGGTGATGAAGCCCGTCTCCAGTTCCCCGCCCCCGGCCGGCGCAACCGCCCGGAATATGGCTTCGCGCAACGCCTCGATTCCTTCGCCCGTGAGCGCCGAAACCGGCTGCATTTGATTGAGCGGCTGCGCGCGGCGCGGCAGATCGCATTTATTGCCCACCAGGATCCAGCGGCCTTGCTCGCGGGCGCGCGCCATCAAGTCCTGGTCTTCGGCGGTCACGGGCGCCGACAGATCCACAACCACCAGGGTCAGATCCGCATCCGCCATCGCCTGGAAACTTCGCTCGATCCCCAGCGTCTCCACCAGCCCCTGGCCTTCGCGAATGCCGGCTGTGTCGAACAGCTTCACCGGGATGCCGTGGATGGCCGCCACTTCGGATACCACGTCGCGCGTGGTGCCGGGAATGTCCGTGACGATGGCGCGGTCCTGCTCCAGCAGGCGGTTGAAGAGGCTGCTCTTGCCCACGTTGGGCCGTCCGACAATGGCGAGCGTTAAGCCCGCGCGCACCAGCCCGCCAAACGCGAAGCTTGCGGCCAGCGCGGATACGCCCGCGATCAGCGGCGTTAGCCGCCGCAGGATTTCGGCCGCCGGCGCCACGCTCACATCGTCCTCGGCGAAATCGATGCCCGCTTCCAGCAGCGCGATCAGCTCCAGAAGCTGCTCCTTCAGCGGCGCGATGCGGCGCGACACCGAACCGCCGGCTTGTTGCGCGGCGATGCGCGCCTGGTAGAGCGTGGTGGAATCGATCAGATCGCGCACGGCTTCCGCGCGCGGCAGATCGATGCGGCCATTCAGATACGCGCGCAGCGTGAACTCGCCCGGTTCGGCCAGCCGCGCGCCTGCTTCCATGGCCAGCGCCACGGCGTGCCGCAGCACCACCGGCGCGCCGTGACACGAAATCTCTACTACGTCCTCGGCGGTATATGAGCGCGGGCACGCGAAAAACGCGACCACCACCTGATCCACTGGTTGCCCTTCGGCGTCGAGCAGCTCGGCGATCTGGCATGACCACGGCCGCCATTCCGGAGCGTCCACGAAGCGCAGCATCCGTGCGGCGATCTCGCGCGCCTGCGCGCCCGACAGCCGCACGACGCCCAGCCCGCCGCGTCCGGGAGGCGTGGAAATCGCGACGATGGTGTCAGTGAGGTTCAACTACCGCCGGGGTCCGCCGCGATCGCCGCGCCGCGGCGCAAAGGCCGGTTGCGGAGGGTCGGGCAGGCTGGCCATCCCCGCCGGATACACCACTACGTGCCGGAAACCGCCCGAACCACTCGATTCGCTGCGTAGTTCGGTTTCGGTGCGCAGGGCCAGGTGGATGACGCGGCGCTCGCGGCTATTCATGGGATTGAACCGGAACGGCTGGCCGGTACGCTTCACTTTTTCGGCCGCCGCCGCGGCGCTCAACCGCAATTCTTCGATGCGCAGCAGCCGGTAATCGTTGGCGTCGAACGAAATGCGCGAGTGATCCTCGGAGGGCATGCGCAGCGCCTCCATGGTCACGTGCTCCAGCGCCAGCAGCAGTTCGGCGCGGTTCGCCAGCAGATACTCCACGTCCGGCCCGCTGAACTTCACCACCAGGTCCGGAGTCTCGAAGTCGTCGTCGGTGGCTTCGCCGTCCGCTATCTCATAATCCATGCGGAAGCCTGCCTGCTTCAGCACGGGACGCACGAACTCCTCGATGCGGGGACCTACCGACGTTACGGAATACTTGCGAGGATTCACTGTCTACTTCCTGCCATCTTTTTTCTTTTTAGGCGGCTGCACCGACTGGGCGGCCACGCTGGCCAGCGACGTTTTATTGAAGAACCACTGCTGCGCCACGCCTACCAGGTTGCTGGTCAAATAGTATAATACCAACCCGCTCGACAAGTTATAGAACATGAAGCCGAAGATAAGCGGCATGAACTGCATCATCTTCTGCTGGCTGGGATCGCCTCCCGTGGTGGTGGGAGTCATCTTCTGCATCACGAACTGGCTAACCACCATGATGATGGGCAGTAAGTGAATCGCTATGGTTTCGGGCTGAGAAAGGTCGGTCACCCAGAGCCAGGACGCGCCGCGCATCTCCACCGAAACCGAGAAAACCTTATAAAACGCGATGAAGAACGGGATCTGCAGCAGCATCGGAACACAGCCGCCCATGGGATTCACGCCGTGCTTTTTGTACAGCTCCATGACCTCCTGGTTCTGATCCGCTTTCTTCGGATCGCGGAGGCCGATGCCCTTGTACTTGTCGTTAATGGCGGCGATCTGCGGCTGCAGGGCCTGCATCTTCTTCATGGACTTCATGCTGGTGATCTTCAACGGAAACAGCACGAAGTTGAGCGCGATGGTGACCAGGATGATCGACCATCCGTAGTTATGAATGGCGCGGTCGGCCGCCCAGTGCACGACCAGGAACAGCGGCTTCGCCAGAATACTGAGCCAGCCGAAATCCACCACCTGCTCCAGCTTAGGATTGACCGCGCGCAGAATATCGATATCCTTGGGGCCGACATACAACGAGAGGTGGTTCACCGGGCCTTCCCCCACGGCCGCGCCGGCGAAAGGCAGTTCCTTGGTTTCGTGCGGGGTGGGCTCGCTATCGCTGAATGTGGTCGCGGCGGCCGGGGCGCCCCGTTCCAGCAGGAATGCCGCCACAAAGTATTGATCCTCGATGCCGGCGAAAGAGTAGTTGCCGGTCACCGTGACCGGACCGTCTTTGGCCGTTTTAGCGCCGCTCTTGATCAGCTTGGCGTCGCTCAGGTCGAAGCGCAAGGTCTGCTGCGCGCCGGCCGGGTTCGCGACGGCCATATCGCCGAAACCGCCCCGCCACTCAACCTCCTGCGGAATAGGCTTGCCGCCCTCGCTCACTTCCGTCGAAACGTCCAGCAGGTAGCTGGATTTCCGGAACCGAAAGGATTTGTGCGCCACCACCTTACCGTTGGAATAATCGAAGTCGATGGCCAGGCCGTCCGCGTCGGTATGCACGTCGAAGAGCGCCTGGTTGACGTCCACGCTGGGCTTCTGCGCGGGGAAATACAGCGCCATCGGCGGGTCGGCGTGCGATGCGGTGTTCATCAGTTGCAGCGGCGCACCGCTGTGCTCCTTGTGTTTTCTCAACAGCCAACTCTTCACCACACCGCCCCGATTGCTGAACTGGATCTGAAAGAGATCGGTCTCGATGACACGGGACTCTTCCTTCTGCCCGGAAACCGGCGGAGCGGCAGTCTCGGCACTGGCGGCTTCGGACGTGGGAGTGGCCGCCGTTTCCGCTGGCGCCGGAGTGGCGCTGGGTGCGGGCGCTGGTGGAGCGCTGGTGGTCGAGACCGGAGCGGTCTTCTTCGCGGGCGGAGTGACGGTCTTGTAGAAATACGGCGTGACGAACAGGACCACGCCCATCAGGATGAAGGCGAGGAGCAGCCGCAGCTCCATGGACAACTCTTTCTTGGGTTGTCCGGGACCGCCGGTTCCGCCGCTATTAGGTTCAGCCATTCTGTTTTGTCTTTACCGGACCGGATCGAAGCCGCCGGCGTGAAAGGGATGGCACTTCGCAAGCCGCTTAGTCCCCATCCAAACGCCGCGTAACACGCCCCGCTGTTCGACGGCCTGCATCATGTATTCCGAGCAGGTCGGGTAGAACCGGCAAGCCGAGGGCAGCAGCGGCGAGAGCCATCGCTTATAAAAACGCAAGACCGCGATCACTACCCCGCGCACCGCTGAAACAGACGTTGCACCTCCCGTTCCAGATCCGGAAAGGGAGCTTCCATCGCTTTGCGCCGGGGATTGAAAACGATTGACCACTCTGGACTCAATTGCTCGAGGTGCAGGCGCACGGCTTCGCGCACGCGCCGCCTGATCCGGTTGCGCGACACCGCTTTGCCCAGCGCGCGCGGCGTGGTGAAACCGATGCGCGGACCGTCCGGCTGCGGCTCCCGCACGCAGAACGCCGCAAAGAAGGGGCTCGAAAACCGGGACCCCGTATCATAGACTCGGCGGAAATCCGTGGATCGCAGCAGACGAACACGTTTCGGAAAGCGCTTCTGAGAGACAGGGATGCTTACCTCTCGGAGCTGACCGTGAGTTTGTGGCGGCCCCGTGCGCGGCGCCGCGCCAGAACTGCCCGTCCGTTCTTGGTTTCCATGCGGGTACGGAACCCGTGCGTCTTCGCGCGCCGACGATTATTTGGCTGAAAGGTACGTTTCGGCATTTTATTTCAAGCACCCAGTATAGCGCGTTCAGCTTGTCGGCTTCAAATCCACTTTGGCGGACAGTTTATTGTCGCCATCGTGGCCGGTTACCGATCCCCGGATGGTATCGCCGTCGAATACGAGGTCGAAAACGAGCAGTCCCTTATCCGCGTCGCCTTCAGGCGTGACCTCGAACGTCAGTTTGGTCCCTTCGAGCTTGCCGTTCCGAAGGTCCCATTGCTGGTCTTCGTTCGGACCGGCCGTACCAGTGACCTTGGTTCCATCCAATTTGAGATGCATAATCGCCGAGTCGGGTTTGAGTTCCCCGTCGGGGGTGGTGATGTCGAACTGGCCACTCCATTTGCCGGTCAGGTCCGCGGCGCTCAGGGTTAACCCGGTCAAAAGCAGAAGACAGATCAGCGTTTTCATAACGTCCATGACGAGAATTCGCTGGAGTTTGTTCCGCTTTGAGGGGGCGGCTGGCAGGCGGAGGTCCAGCCGCCAATCTACCGCTCCATGAGGAACTTTTCGTAGTGCGTGACGCCGTTTTGAATCTCCACATCTTTCGACGACCGTTTGCCGTCCTTCTCGACCGCGATGTTGTATTTGCCGGGCCGCAGCGGCAGTTTCGCCGGCGTCACTTGGTCCGTTGGCGCGCCATTCACGAAGACCCGCGCGCCCGCCGGGCTGCTGGCCAGCATCAGGATGCCTCCGGGCACCCGCAAGGCGACCGTCGGGAGTTCTACCGCGGTGTTGGCCACCGTGACGGGGCGATGCTCGGTCTGGTAGCCCTGCCGGGTGATGTGGACCATGTGCTGTCCGGGCGTGGCGTCCAGCGCGCAGGGCGTGGTGCAGGCGCTATCCGGACGGTCGTCCAGCATGGCGGTGGCGTCTGGAGGGATGGTGGCCACCGAAACTTTGACATACGGGCTGGACGAAAAGTCGGGCGCGGGCTGGCGCGGCGCGGCGCGGCGGACCGGCTGTTCCTCTGCCACCGGCGCCGGAATGGGTCCCCGTTCCAGATTGGCGGGGGTCGTGCCGTCGGCGTCGACGTCCGGCTTGGCCGCGGGCTTGACCTCTTCGTGGCCGGCTTCCGGCGTTGGCAGCGCCGGTGGCATAGCGCTGGGTTTCTGCTCCTCGGGTGCGGGCGCGGAGGGCGATGTGGGCTGCGGAGCGGGCGGTTGAGCTACCGCGACCGGCGCCTTCGGACTCGAATCGGTGAGCCACGGAGCGGCCTGCCACGCGATCAATACCACTAGACCGGCCGCCACCAGAATCGCGAGGAGCACCGGCAGCACTCCCATTTTGCGGCGCGAGCTGGGCTTGGTCTCCTCGGTGGAAAGCGACAGCGAGACGTTGGCCGGGCGCTTAGCTTCCATGGCCGTCGGCAGGTTGAGACTCCCGCCGCGCGGCAACGGCTGCCAGCCCTTCACCGCCGCGCACGCCGCTTCCAGGGCATTCACAAATTTTTGGCAGTTGGCGTAGCGCGCCTCCGGCTTCTTGGCCAGCGCGCGCCGCAACACGTTCGTGATCTGCTGGTTAAGCGTGGAATTCAGCCGATGCGCCGGAATGGGCTCTTCAGCCACGATCTTGTAGACCACCGTGGTAAGCTGCTCCCCGGTGAAAGGCTTCTCCCCGGTGAGCATTTCGAACGTGATCACTGCCAGCGAAAACTGGTCGGCGCGGCCGTCCACCGCCAGCCCCTGCACCTGCTCCGGCGCCATGTAATGCGGCGTGCCCACGATGGCGCCGGTCATGGTGAACTGCTCGTTGGTGCTGATCTTGGCGATCCCGAAGTCCGTAATCTTGGCCGAGCCGTCCTCGGTGACCATGATGTTGGCGGGCTTGATGTCGCGGTGCACGATGCCCTTCTGGTGGGCGTAGTCGAGGGCCACGGCGGTTTGGCCGAGGATGGCGAACATGCGCTCCGGGGGCAGCGGCTGGCCGGAGATCAACTGGTCGAGCGTGGGGCCGTTCACGTATTCCATCGCGATGTAGGCGATGTCGTCCTCCGCCTGCATATCGTAGATCGTCACGATGCCCGGATGCGACAGCACGCCGGCCGAGCGCGCTTCGCGGAACAGGCGCTCGCGCAGCCGCGCGCGCTCCTCGGGGTTGCTGACTTCCCCCAGCCGGATGGTCTTGATAGCCACCGGACGCCCGATGGTCGGGTTGGTGGCCAGATACACCACCCCCATGGCGCCGCGCCCCAGTTCGCGCACGATTTTGTAGCGGCCGATGCGGTCCATCAGACTTACAGTGTACTGTGCCGGGGGCCGGGGGCGTAACGCCGGGCGCGCCGGTGCGTCGCGGCGCGGATTTGACGGAACAGGGTGCGCAGCCTACACTCGAATCAAGACTAACCAAACATCTAGCGGCGGCTATGACATACAATTTCAAAATCGTCGTGGAACCCGACGAAGACTTCGACGGAAATCCATCCGGATGGCACGCCTATTGCCCCGCCCTAGAGCGGCAGGGTGCGTCAACCTGGGGCGAGACGGAAGACGAAGCGCTCAAGAATATCAACGAACTCGTCCGGCTGGTAGTCGGGAGCATGCTTGAGCACGGAGAACGCATCCCGGATCAGCCGTCCGATGAGGTCGAGGTCACCGCCGAACCTCGAGTTGCGGTGACCGTCTGACCCGCGCCTATCGATTACGGACAGCTTCGGAATGCCACCGCACGCGAAATAGTTTCTGCCCTGATTCGGGACGGATTTGCGTTTGATCGAGGGGGCGGGTCCCACCAGATTTACTGGCATCCCGACGGCCGCAGAGTCACCGTCGGTCTTCCACGGTGCGGGCAGCACATTTAAGCGGAAAACGCTGAAGAGCATGATCAAACGGCAAGCCCGCTGGACGAATGAAGAGGCGACTTAAACGCATAGGTCCTACGGTTGCACTGTTTTTGGCGGCACGGAGATCCAAAACCGGTTTGGATATCCATACGACACGGTTTGGGGAAGGTGGTTGGTATCCAATTCTTCGCCGAGTACAAAGGTAAAGACGAACGTGACAGACTTGCCACCGCAAGTCTTGCGGAATAGCGATCTACGAAGTGCGTCCTCGACCACTGGAGGAAAAAGACGCTTTGCCGTTGCAGACGCAGCCCCCATTTCTGTGATTATTGGTTGGCGTATGGAACTGTCGGATCCCAGAGTGATCGTGGCCTTCAAGGTGCCCGAAATACGTGCCGCATCCGCAAGCCTCGGGTAGACCGGCATCTGCATCTGAGGTGGACCCCAAAGGTTGGACAAATTTTGGCCGTCGCTTAGATGGTGCGGCGGGGTGACCAAGAGGCGGCCCGAAGGCCGCCATCCATTCCGGACTTGAGTCGGCGCTCGGGTCGCATCCCTGCGTTGCCCTATCCTCCTATCAAGCTCTCCTATTATAAGACACCTTCGCAAAACGGGCAAAGGAAAAATCATCCATTCTGGCAGAAAAAGCGATAAATCCTGGGGGGATTGGGGGGCAAAGCCCCCCATCACAGGGACGCCCTTTTCCCCTGCGCCCCCCGCGGGTACAGATCTGCCGGCATGCGATAACCGAGCGCCTGATGCGGGCGCCGATAATTGTAGAAACGGAAGTAGCGATCCAGCGCCGGATACAACTCGGCCCCACTGGCGAAGTCGCCGGGATAGATGAGCTCGTACTTCAAACTGCGCCACAGTCGCTCGATGAAGACATTGTCCAGGGCGCGGCCGCGCCCATCCATGCTGATCCGGACGCCGCGTTTTTTCAGGGGCGCCAGAAAATCCGCGGCCGTGAATTGGGACCCCTGATCGGAGTTCCAGATCTCGGGTTGGCCGAAGCGGAAGGCGGCTTCCAGCGCCGCCAGACAGAAGCCGGTCTCCATGGTGTTGGACAGTTCCCAACTGAGCACGTAACGGCTGAACCAATCCATGACCGCGACCAGGTAAAGGAACCCGCCGCGCATCGGAATATACGTAATATCGGTGCTCCAGACCTGATTGGGCCGCTCGATCGCCAGGCCGCGCAGCAGGTACGGGTAGACCTCGTGCCCCGGCGCCGGGCGGCTCAAGTTCGGTTTCGGATAAAGGGCTTCTATTCCCAGAATACCCATTAGTCGCTGCGCGCGTTTGCGGTTCACCTCCAACGTGACGGCCATGCGGCGGCTGCCGAAGAAGGGACATTTCATATACAGCTCGTCGAGTCGTCGCAGCAGCCGCAGGTTCTCGGCGCTCTCCGGTCGCGGCTGGTAGTAGTAGGTCGAGCGCGGCAGTCCCAGCAGTTCGCACTGCTGTTGGATGGTCAGGCGCGCATGTTGCGGATCGATCCATAGGCGACGGTCCTCAATCGATAAGGCCAGCTCTTTTTTTTAAAAAGTCCAACTCCACTTTCAGTTGGCCGATCTGTTTGTAGAGTTCGTCCTTCTCGGCGTCGGCCTGTTGGCGCACCTGCTCGCGGCCGTTGCCGAAGATGTCCGGCAGGCCGGCCAGCGCCTGCTTCTTCCACCCACCGACCTGCGTCGGGTGGACGCCGAAGACCTGTGCGATCTGAGCGGTAGTCTTCTGCGCCTTGATGGCTTCCACAGCAACTTTGGCCTTCAGGCTGGGCGGGTGATTCTTGCGTGTTCGGGGCATTGTCTCTCCTTCATTTTCAATGCCGCCGACCATCTAAGGAAAGGCCTTTTTCGTGTCCAACTTTTGGGGTCCATTACACTCCGCTCGACGCAATACATGTTGGATTCTTTCTCCGAGCCAGATTGAGCGAACGCTACCCACGAGAAGATCATAAAGGCGAAACTCAGCAGCAATCGCATTGGAAACTCCTTTACCGCTAAGGTAGCGCGCTGGACGGGGTCTCCCGCAGTTGCGAAGTTAAGTCTGAGCCTGTGTCCCTGGACTGGATTACCGCTCACCTCCGCAAGCAGCGGCCCGCACCCCCAACCGTGATATCGTGAAGTACGGTGTCTTCGCCCCTGAACGTCCACCTGGCACGCTATGACGGACCGCTCGATCTGTTGCTGGATTTGATCCGCAAGCAGCAGATCGATATCAAGGATATCCCTATCGCCACCATCACCGCGCAGTATCTCCAGTACATGGACAAAGCGCGCGAGTTGGATATCGACCTGGGCGCGGAGTTCGTCTACATGGCGGCTACCTTGATCCACATTAAGTCGCGCATGCTGCTGCCGCGCGACCCGGAACTGGCCAAGGACAACCCGGAAGAGGATCCCCGCCAGGAACTGGTGGAGAAATTGCTGGAGCACGAGAAGTTCAAGAACGCCGCGGAGATGCTCCAGCAGAAGCGCATGATCGAAGAGAACGTCTGGTCGAATCCGCAGATCGCGCAGTTCACCTCCACGGACGAAGATCCGGGCCTGGCGATTACCCTTTTCGACCTGGTGAAGGCGTTCGGCGAGCTGTTGGAACGCGCCAAGAACCGGCCGGTTTATGAAGTGTCCGAAGAGGACGTGACCGTTTCGCAGATGATCGTGCGCCTGAAGTCGCTGTTCCTCGAGGCGGGGGCGGATGAGCCAGTCTACATCATGCGCGTTTTTGCGCAGCAGCGCACCCGGAAAGCCATGATCGCACTTTTCCTGGCAGTGCTGGAAACGGTTAAACAGCAGGGGGTTCTGGTGGCCCAAACAGATTTGTTCGGCGAAATTGTACTGCGGAGACACCGCATGTTCGACACTGTATTTGCGGCCGATGGGCCGGCGCTTGCGATCGAGAGGGAATACCGGTAGTGATGGAAGAGTTGGAGTTGGAGAACCCCGCGTTGGATGAGGGCGAAAGCGCCGAGTCCATCGCCCCGGACGATTTGCTGGCCGGAGTGGACGCGCCCAGCGCGGCTTCTTCGGAAGACTCGCAGTTGAAGGCTCTGCTGGAGGCCATCGTGTATATCACCGAAGAGCCTCTGTCCCTGGCTCAGATCGCCGCGGCTCTGAACCAGCCCCGCGAACGGGTGCAGGCGCTCCTCGACGATCTGGTCGCGGAATACGACAAGCCCGAACACGGCGTGACCATGCGCGAGGTGGCCGGCGGTTACAAGATGACCACCAAGGCGGAGCACCATGAGACGGTGCGCAATTTCGTCCGCAGCCTTAAGCCGCCCCTGAAGCTCTCCCTGCCGGCACTGGAGACTCTGGCCGTCATCGCTTACAAGCAGCCCGTGACCTCGCCGGAGATAATGGAAATCCGCGGCGTGCAGGGCGCCGGGGTGCTCAAGACGCTGCTCGACCGTAAGCTGATTGCCGCGGCGGGCCGCAAGAACGTCATCGGCAAGCCCATCCTGTACAAAACCACCCGGGATTTCCTGGTGCAGTTCGGGCTGAAGGACCTCACTGAACTGCCGTCGCTAAAGGAATTCGAGGAGATCCGGCGCATGGCCATCGACGGAGACGCGGTCGACGCTCCCCAGTCCCAGCCTGAGGCAACGCCGGAGCCGGCCCCCGAGTCCGCTCCCAGCCCAGCGCCGCCGGCAGAAGAGAACTGATGCCCGAGGAAAGGCTCCAAAAAATCCTCTCGCGTGCCGGGATCGCTTCCCGCCGGAAGGCCGAACAGATTATCCAGGAAGGCCGCGTGACCGTGAACGGCGCCGCCGTCACCGAACTCGGCAGCAAGGCCGATCTGGATCGCGACCACATCAAGGTCGATGGCAAACTGTTGCGCCCGCCCAAGCACCTGATCTCCATTGCGCTAAACAAACCGCATAGCGTAATGACGACGGTCTCCGATCCCGAGGGCCGTCCCACCGTGATGGATTTGATCCACGGGATCAAAGAGCGAGTTTACCCGGTGGGCCGTCTGGACTATGCCAGCGAAGGGTTGCTGCTGCTCACCAACGATGGCGAGCTGGCCAATGCCATCACTTCGGCTGGCGCGCACATTACTAAAACCTACCTGGTAAAGGCTAACGGATTACTGACTCCCGAGCAGGAGCAGCAGTTCCGCGAGGGCGTGCCGCTGGGCGGGCGGCGGACCGCGCCGGCTGGCCTGCGGCTCACCTATCGCGCGCAAAACCCGTGGTACGAAGTGCGGCTCACCGAGGGCCGCAAGAACCAGATCCGGGAAATGTTCAAGCATTTCGGGCGGCTGGTGGAAAAGCTCAAACGGGTGAAGATCGGGTTTCTGGAACTCGGGCCGTTGAAGCCGGGAGAGTTCCGTTACCTCACGGCCGAGGAAGTCGAGCGGTTCCGCAAAGCCGCTGCGAAAGGGGGCGGACGATGACCGTCTCCGAGCTGCTCAAGACCAGCCGTACCATCGCCGTGGTGGGGCTTTCCGGCCGGCGCTTCCGCCCCAGCTACGGCGTGGCCGAATACATGCTGCGCAACGGTTACCGCATCATTCCGGTGAATCCGCTCGTAGCGGCCGTGCTGGGCGAAAAATGCTACCCCGATCTGGACAGCATTCCGGAGCGCGTCGACATCGTGGACATTTTCCGCCGCTCCGAGTTCGTGCCGGACATCGTGGAGTCGGCCATAAGGATCGGCGCGCGCGCCGTCTGGATGCAGGAGGGCGTGGTGCATGAGGAAGCCGCCGCCAAAGCCGCGGCCGCCGGTCTAGCCGTGTTCATGGATCGCTGCATCTTGAAAGACCATCGGCGGATCGCTTTCGGCGCATAATCGATCCGCTGAAAGCCGATCAGCTATCCTGCGATAATCAAATTTGATGGCGCACCCGTAGCCATCGTCGGAGGAGGCATCTCCGGCCTTTCCGCTGCCTACTACCTGGCCAAAGCCGCGCCTCAGAGGCGTTGCGTCATCGTCCGGGCAGATAGCGGCGGGTCTGGGTCGCCCCCTATGGTGTCAACTCGAACGCCACGCCAAAGCCGCCCGCACCGCCTGTGGGTGTGGTGCCGTACAGGTTGCCTAGGCTGTCAATCACCAGGTTGGCGTCCGGCTGTGCGCCGTCGGAGCCGATGAAGGTGTGCAGAACTGTGTATGTCCAGGGGCCGGATGCGGTCGGCGAGAGCTTGTACACCACGCCGCAGGCGCAGGCCTCCGAGCCGTCATAGATGGTGGTTCCGTAGAGGTTGCCCTCCTTATCGAGCACCACCCCCGCGCCGGGACCGGAGCCGGCGAGGCCACCGGTGAAATTGTGGAGAATCGAGTACTCCCACTTGCCCCCGGACTCGCGCGCCAGCCTGAAGACGATCCCGCAGCCCACATCCACGCAGGTGTAGCGGCCACCCTGGTTGGTGGTGCCGTATAGCGAGCCCGAGGCGTCCATGGCGAGTGCGCCGAGGCTCCCGCTCTGTCCGTCATAGGTGAAGGCTGGGAAACTGTGCAGCAGATACTCCTGCCAGCCAGTCGAGGTGGGATGCAGCATGTACACCGCGCCGTGGCCGTTGACGCCGCCGTCTAGAGTGATGCCGTAGAGGTTGCCGGCCGCGTCCAGGATTGGAGGTGCCCAGGGGGCGCTCGCATCGCCCGAGCCTTCCCCGAATTCGTGCAAGATGGTCGCCGTCCAACCGCTGGCGCCTGGAGAAAGTTCGTAGGCCCAGTCGGCATTTCCGAAGAGATTGCCCTCTTTGTCGATGGCCACGCCGCCGTAAGGGCAGCAGCCGCCGTCGCCGGGAAGCGGAAAGTTGTAGAGCACGCTCAACGCCCAGCCTCCAGATTGTGGCGTCAACTCTAAGACGGTGCCGTCGGCGCCGGCGCCCATCCCGCCCCCCCGGCTGGTCCCGTAGAGGGTGCCCTTCGGGCCGAGCGTCAGACCGGCAGTGGAACCGCTCGGGCCGGTGGTGTTACCGTTGAAGGCGGCCAGGAGCGAAAACGCCCACATGCCGCCGGATTGCGGGGAGAGCTCAAAAACCGTGCCACCGCAGTAGGGCCCATCGGCGGCGGTGGTCCCATACACGTTGCCTTGCGCGTCCAGCGCCAAGGGACCCCAGAGGGCGGCGCCGTCGTATTCTCCCGTGAAGGCGTGCAGCACCGTATAGGTCTGAGCGCAAGCGGGCGCCGGGTCCAACGCGAGGTACAGGGGAAGCGCCGCCGCGCAGAGCAGAAGTCGTCTCATTCGCATGGGATGTCTCCTTTACCGAGGCTGGCTCAATTACGGAAGCTACTGGGCACTCGGAGGCGTCGCGTCGTCGTCCCGGTCCGACGAGGGCTGGTCTCCGAGGTGGGTCCCGAAGCTCTCGAAATACGTTGCGTCGTAGGTACTTAAGTTAAGGCCGACGGGAGCGCTATTGGCGTAAAACTAGCAGGCGCCTGACTGAAGTCGAAGAAGTCGGAGAGGCCGTATGGGCACAATAGCGGGCTGCAATTTGGGGCGTTCGGTTGGTCCGGGGCAAGGGCGTCCGCGTAATAATACTGGGGGCTTATGCCGCTGTCCGCGAGTTGCCCCGAAAAGTGCAACGGCTCGCCGCCCGTGCCGAAGGCGTACTCGACGAAGTTCAGGATACTGCCGAAGTCATGGATATAGGGAGCCTGGATATTCGGGCAAGCCGGTTGGCCGGTGACGCCGCAAGCTCCCGAGACATAGCCCGCGCTTTTCATGTACGCCGAGACGACCAGCAAGGGCACCCGGAAGCCGTACACGTATTGGTCACCGGTGTGGTTCGAGTAGCCGATGCCCGGCGCCCCGGTCTGTGAGGGGCTAATGTGGTCATACCAGCCGCCCCAATCGTCCCAGGTAATCAGGATGACAGTGTCATTCCAATAGCCACTGGTATCGCAGCTCGTCGCTGCGCCCACCGTGTTGACGATGGCGGCCACCCACTCGGGGCCGAGGATGTCGCCGCTCTCCTGGCCGTCGTCGTGCGTGCATCCCGCGGCGGGGCATCCCGGATGATCGGACCACGCCCCGTCCGGCACCGCCCAGCTAACCTGCGGCAGGTTGCAGTTCTGGATGTCGGTCAGGATAGGGGCCATTTCGCCCGTTGTAGGCGTGGCTGGCGGCACATGCGGCGCCACATTGGAGGCCCACGAGGGCCCGGTGGAGGGCCCCCCGCACAAGCCCGTGGTTCGGTCCAGCGGGAGGCAGATCGTGGATATCGCGTTAGGGGCCGACCAGAGCGACGTATTCGAATTTGGCCCCTGCGGATAGTAGCCCCAGGTGATGTTGTTGGCGTAGAGCAGGTCGGCCATCGTCTTGTGGTTGTAGCGCGGCCAGCCATCCGATTCCCCATAACCCGAAAGCACATACTCCGGAACCTCCGTCCCGGCGGGGTTGATGTCGTAGATGGTGTCGGAGGTGGCGGTGCACCCGTACTGATCGTTTACCTCCGCGGTATTCTCCGCGGCGAACCACTGCCAGCAGGGGTAAGTGGTTCCGCAGTTCTGGGTGGGGTCGTTGTAATAATCCGGCGCGGACGTCCCGGTGAAAAGGAACTGATGCGCGGGGAAACTGGGGCCCTGGCTGGTTTGAAACATGTAATTGGCAAAGCCGTAGCTCTTGGCGATGTTGAAGTAGGGCTGGACCAGAGTGTTATGGGCACTGGTGTTATCGACATAGGTAAGCTGGGGATAGCCGTTGGAGGGCAGACTGCAGCTGGAGGGGACGTTCGTAGTGGCACCGCAAGCCCCGTCCATGGCGCCGTCGTCGTAGGTGGTGACCCAGGCGCCGGGCGTCGGCGTACCATGCGTGTGGGTCGGACCGAGGCAGGTGTCCAACGGCAGGGACACCAGGCCCACGTTGGGAGTACTGCTATTACACTTAGCCGTGCTAACAAGGTCCGCGCTGGGGATCTGGCGCGTGCCCCCTTGGAGGTCGCTTCCGAAGAGATTGTCGGGCGTGCGGTTCTCCTGGACGACGATGATTACGTGCTTCACCTGAGGAATGTTCTGTTGCGCATACGCGAAGGACGCGGCGATCGTGCAGGCACCCAAGATTACGTTACAACATAGTTTCATATCTGAATACATTTTACACAAATATTATGCGCCTGCTCGCGCGGTGTCAAGGGGATTTTTCGGAACGAGGCGGGACGTAGCACGTCACGCGCCTTGGCTCACCCGTCCAGCCGACGGGGACGGCGTCAAGGTATCATCGTTAGCACCACGGAATTCACCAGCCCGCTTCCTGCTTCCGCGGCACCCCGTGATCGATGCGCGATGCCGCCATGCACACAAACTGCAAAAAACTGTAAGAACAAACCAGTCCGCCCAACCTGCGATAATCAAAGGTTAGATGAACGGACCCGTCGCTATTATAGGAGGCGGCATCTCCGGCCTTTCCGCCGCCTACTACCTGGCTAAAGCCGGCATTCCCTCCACTCTCGTCGAAGCCCGCCCGCGCCTCGGGGGCGTGGTTCAGAGCGAGCATGTCGCCGGCTGCGTGGTCGAAGCCGGCCCCGATAGCTTCCTCTCCATGAAGCCGGCGGCGATGGATCTGATCCGCGAGTTAGGGCTGGCCGATGAAGTCATCGGCTCCAACGATCACCTCCGCATTACTTATGTTTGGAAGGGCGGCCGCCTGGTGCCGCTCCCGGACGGCCTGCAGCTTATGGTGCCCACCAAGCTGCTTCCCCTGCTCACCACCCGCCTCTTAAGCTGGCGCACCAAGCTGCGCATGGGCATGGAGCTCTTCCACCCGCCGGGCCGCCATCCCGAGGATCAATCCGTGGCGGACTTCGTGGCCGCGCATTACGGCCCCGAAGCCGTCGACTACCTGGCCGAGCCGCTGCTTTCCGGCATCTACGGCGGCAGCCCCAGCGCCCTCAGCATCTCCAGCGTGCTCCCCCGCTTCGTCGAGTTGGAAGCCAAGTATGGAAGCCTCACCAAAGGCGTGCTGGCCGAGCTAAAAGCCAACAAGGCCCAAGCCAAACGCCTGCCCTTGTTTCGCACTCTCAAGAGCGGATTGGGTCAACTGGTGGCGGCCTTGACCGCGCGCCTCGACGGCCATGCGACCATCCTGCATCGCCGCGCCGAAGCCGCGGAACGGACTTCCGGCGGCTTTCGCATCCGCCTCGATGACGGCTGGCTCGAATGCCCGCAACTGGTGCTGGCGTGCGAGGCGCACAACTCCGCCTTGCTGGCATCCAGGCTCGATGGCCGGCTGGCGGACCTGTTGGGCGGCATCCCCTACAGTTCCTCGATGACCGTGGCGCTGGGCTTCCCCGATGCCGCGTTCCCCAAGCCGCTTGCGGGCTTCGGTTTTCTGGTCCCCAAGCGCGAGCGCCGCCGCCTGGTCGCCTGCACCTGGGTGGGCACCAAGTTCGCGCATCGCGCGCCCAGCGGAACCACGCTGCTGCGCTGCTTTGTGGGCGGCCCGCATGATGGCGCCAATGACGGCGCCAGCCTCGCGGAAAGCGATGATGCGGTCATCGCGGCGGTTCTCGACGACTTGCACCGTATTGTCGGATTTCGCGCCGCGCCGGCCTTCTCGCGGGTCTTCCGCTGGCCGCGGTCCATGGCGCAATACACCGTCGGCCATCCGGCGCGGCTGGCTGAGATCCAAGCCCGCGCCGCCGCCATTCCGGGATTCCAACTAGCAGGCAATGCCTATAGCGGCATTGGCATCCCGGATTGCATCCGCACCGGCAAGCAGGCCGCGGAGGCTATTTCGAAAGTGTTGTGCCCGGCTTAACCGCCCTAATCCCGAACATGAAATATAAGATCCTCTTTTGTAGCTCCATCGTTTCCGTCTTGTGCGCAGCCGGGCCCGCCGCGGACCCGCTGCCCGGCATGCCGCCCGTGCTCGACCGGCGCGATATCTACTCTGCCGACGCCGCTGGCGATCTAAGTCCCGTGGTCCGTCATTTTCCATCGCTGGTCTATGTGCCCAACAGCGGCAGTAACAGCGTGGATGTGATCGACCCCAAAACTTACCTCATCATCCGGCACTTTAAAGTAGGCAAGCAGCCTCAGCATGTTACTCCGTCTTACGATCTCAAGACACTCTGGGTGCTGTGCGACTTAGGCGACACTCTGACGCTCATCGACCCGGCCACCGGCGAAAAGGGCAAGACTATCAGCGTCAAAGATCCGTATAACATGTACTACACGCCCGACGGGAAGTATGCCATCGTAGTGGCCGAGCGCATCCATCGCCTGGACTTCCGCGATGCCCAGACCATGCACCTGGTGAAATCCCTTCCGGTGCCTTGCCGCGGCGTGGATCACATGGATTTTTCCGCCGACGGACGCTACCTCATCGCCAGTTGCGAATTCGCGGGCGCGGTGATCAAGGTGGATGTGGAGACCCAGAGCGTGGTTGGATCTCTCGATCTGCCCGGCGGCGGCATGCCCCAGGACGTCAAGCTTTCGCCGGATGGCGAAGTGTTTTATGTCGCCGATATGCGCGCCAATGGCGTCCACCTCATTGACGGCCAGCATATGCGCATCCTCGGATTCCTGCCTACCGGCCGGGGCGCGCACGGCCTCTATGCCAGCCGCGATTCCAAGCTGCTGTATGTTTCCAACCGCGGCGAGGGCAGCATATCGGTCGTCGACTTCGCCTCGCGCAAGGTGGCTCATAGATGGGAAATTCCCCATGGCACACCCGACATGGGAGGCGTCTCCGCGGACGGCAAAGTGCTCTGGCTCTCCGGACGTTACAGTAAGGAAGTGTACGCCATCGATACCGTGGACGGCCATTTGCTGGCTCGCATCCGTGTTGGCAAGGGCCCGCATGGTCTGTGCGTTTATCCCCAGCCCGGCCGGTACTCGCTGGGCCACACCGGCGTGTTCCGGTAGGTCCAGTACGGTTAATTTACAAGTCTGTTGCGGCCCACACCCGACTGGCGGTGCCATACTGTACCTATATGAAAGCAACTTATTGTGGCGCAATGGCACTGGCGCTCACAGGGGCGGTATCGATTGCGCCGGCGCAATCCATCTTCACCGTCGTGCCCACTCCCAACGGTCATCACGGCACCACCAACAATGCACTGCAAGCCGTTTCGGCTTCGTCGCCTTCCGATGTCTGGGCCGTGGGCCAGACCGCCATTCATTACGATGGCACCGAGTGGACGGCCTTCGCCACGCCCATGATCCACGGCGATAACACCAGTTATCTGGACGGAGTCGTCGATATCTCGCCCACCGAAGCCTGGGCCGCCGGAATCATCGGCATCGGCACGGCCAATCCGAACCAGATTATCGAACAATGGAATGGCACGGCCTGGAGTGTATATCCGGGGCCCACATTCCCGGCCGGCTATCAACCCGCGATCTACGGTATGACTGCCACCTCCGGAACGGATGTTTGGGCGGTAGGATCCCTGCTGGTGGACGCCGAGGCTCTCTATGCTCTTTATGAGCATTGGGATGGCACCGCCTGGACCGCCACCTCCGGCCCCTTGTACGGGTTCGTCCGGGGCGTCTCCGCCGACGCCCCCAACGATGTCTGGGCGGTAGGCTACAACGGCAATGTGACCTTCGCCGAGCGTTACAATGGCACGAACTGGAGCCGCGTCGCGACCCCCAACGTCGGGACCGGCCCGAATAGCCTGGGCGGAGTCCTGGCCCTCGCGCCTAACAACGTATGGGCCGTGGGCTTTTCCACCGCCAGCACGATGCCTCCGCCGGGCGATTACGACGTGCCGACGAAGACGCTGATCGAACACTACGATGGCACGGGCTGGACTGTCGTCCCCAGCCCTAACGTGGGGCCCGACAGCCAGTATCAATCCAACCGGCTGTTGGGGATAACCGCCGTTTCGCCGAGCGATATCTGGGCCTTTGGCTCGTACTTCGCCGCCAGCGGTTCCGAGAATCAGATGACGCTGTTGCTGCATTACGATGGCACCAGTTGGAGCCTGGCGCCTTGCCCCAGCCCCGAGCCCGGCGATTTCGAAGCCGACATTCTTTACAGCGGCGTATCCCCTTCGCCCGGTAACGTGTGGATCGTCGGTTCGGAGGATCCGGCCACCACGGGTAAGCCGGTTACCGTCACGTTCGTCCTGCTCACCACCGGCGGGTAGGACAGGCCTCCTGGCCTGTCCCCTTCGCAAAGTGAAATACTAGTTACATAATGAAAAGCGTTTTCGTGGCGTGCCTGCTTGCCGGGCTGGCTGCCACCAACGCCTGGTCCGCCGCCGACCAGCCTGTCACTTTGCAAATCGATTGGAACAAAGTAACGCGGGAGTCGCGCACCGCGCCCACCTTGCAGGTGGTCGTTAATCCGCCGCTGCGCCGCGGATCGCAGATCCACGATCGCGTTTTTGAAGAGCTAAAGCGCCTGGGTGCCGACTATGTCCGCTACGTGCCCTGGGAACCCTATCCCAAACTGGCCGTGGCCGAATTGCGTCCTCCCGATGCCGCGGAAGCCTACTGGGATTTCTCCGTGATCGACCCCATGACCGTCGATTTCCTGAATGCCACCGCGGGGCATTCCGTCATGCTGAACTTCAGCACCATCCCCGCGTGGATGTTCAAGACGCCCGCGCCGGTAAAGTATCCCGACGATCCCGATCAGCCCGTCTGGAACTACACCCAAGGGACCGAACTGCGCGACCCCACCCTGCGCGAACTCGGCGACTATTACGCGCGGCTGGTCAGTTGGTACACCCAGGGCGGCTTCACCGACGAATTGGGCAAGCGGCACGAGTCCGGCCATCACTTCAAGATCGACTACTGGGAAGTCTTGAACGAAGTCGATTTCGAACACAACATGACGCCGGAGCAATACACAGCCCGCTATGACGCCATAGTCGCGGCCATCCACAAAGTGGATCCGCGCATTAAATTCGTCGGTCTGGCGCTGGCCGAACCGAGCGGCAACCCAGGCATGTTCGAATATTTCCTGAATCCCAAAAATCACCAGCCCGGCATTCCGCTGGATATGATCTCGTACCACTTCTACGCCGTTCCCACCGCGGACCAGACACCGGACGTGCAACAGTACACCTTCTTCGCCCAAGCCGACCGGTTCCTGGCCGTAGTCCGCTATATCGAATCCATCCGCCAGCGCCTGTCGCCCGCCACCCGCACCACCATAAACGAAATCGGCGCCATTCTGCCCGGCGATCCGGGCGAGCCGGGCAAGGCGCCCGCCGCGATTCCGAATTCCTATTGGAACCTCGCGGGCGCGACTTATGCCTACGTTTTCGGTAACCTCGCCTCGCTGGGCATCGATGTGGCCGGCGAATCGCAGCTAGTCGGCTACCCGACGCAATTCCCGAGCGTCACCATGGTGGATTGGACGACCGGCGCGCCCAACGCGCGTTTCCGCGTGCTCGAGTTACTCCACAAGCATTTCGGTCCGGGAGATCAGCTTGTCGAAACAGTGGTTCGCAGTCCGTATATTTACGCACAGGCGTTTCGCACACGGTCGGAGAAACGTGAGGTGCTGGTCGTCAGCAAGCGCGATCGACCTATAACTGTGAGCCTTCCCGGCGCAGTCGCGTGGGAGTCTGTCGATCAAGTTACTGCGGCCGCGCCCGCAACCTCCGCGCCTGTCGAAGGTTCAATCAAGTTGAACGGATTGGCTGTCGGCGTTATCACACTGCAATAGCTCGCATCCGGCGGTCTGGGGCAGGCATCCAACCAACTGATGCTGGAACCTGGAATATTGAATGTCATTCATGGGCGCTGGAGCCCCGCCATTTACTCGGCGCAGCCGGTCGAGCCGGAAAAGCTGCTGAGCGTCCTGGAAGCGGCGCGCTGGGCCCCCTCAAGCTACAACGCCCAGCCATGGAGCTTCCTGGTCGCCCGGAAAGAAGAGCCGGAGGAATTTGCGCGCATGCTGAGTTGTCTGGTCCCCGGCAACGTCTCCTGGGCGCAGCATGTTCCGGTCTTAATGATCTCGGTGGCCAGGCTGCACTTCGAGCACAATAAGGCGGTCAACCGGCACGCCTATCACGATACCGGTATGGCCACCGGTTTCCTGATGCTGCAAGCGGCTGCGTTGGGAATTCTGGCCCACGGCATGGCCGGCTTCGATGCAGCCAAGGCGCGCGAGCTATACGGTATTCCGGAATCGCACGAGGCCGTGGCGGCCATCGCTTTGGGCTATCCAGGCGACGAGCAGGGTGCGTCCGAAGAACTGCGCAAGCGGAACCGGCGTAGTCCGCGCCGTGCGCTGGACCAGTTTGTGTTCGCGGGCCGCTGGGGGCAGCCGCTGCCGATGGTGACCGAGCCATGAACCTGCAACTGGAAGGCAAGCTTGCCCTGGTAACCGGTTCCACCGCCGGTATCGGTTTCGCCATCGCCCAAGGACTTGCCGCCGAAGGGGCGCACGTGGTGGTCAACGGGCGCACCGCCGCGCGCGTGACCGCGGCCTGCGATGCCATTCGCCGCGCACATCCCGACGCGCGCCTGGAGTCGCTCGTCGCGGATCTCTCGCGCGCCGCGGACGCAGTCACCGCGTGCGAGCGCTTCCCAAATCTGGAAATCCTGGTCAACAACCTCGGCACATACGAAGTCAAACCCTTCGAGCAAATCACCGACGCCGATTGGCTCGCCATTATCGAAACGAACGTCATGAGCGGCGTGCGCCTGAGCCGCTACTGGTTGCCGAAGATGAAAGCCGCCGGGTGGGGTCGCATCATTTTCATCTCCAGTGAATCGGCGGTGAACATCCCGGTGGAAATGGTGCACTACGGTGTCACCAAGACCATGCAGTTGGCCCTGTCGCGCGGCCTAGCCGAGACGACCACTGGTACGGGCGTGACCGTGAACTCGATTCTGGTTGGGCCGACGCGCTCCGAAGGTGTGGAGAAGTTTATCGCGGATGTCGCCAAGGCAAGGCAGGTTACCGCGGCGGATTTCGAAAAGGAGTTCTTCCGGACCATCCGCCCCAGCTCCATCATTCAACGTTTCGAGACGCCGGACGAGGTCGCGGCTTTGGTAGTCTTCACGGCTAGTCCGCTGTCGTCGGCGACCAACGGAGCCGCACTGCGCGTGGATGGCGGCGTGGTGCGCTCGATCCTGTAAGGCTGTCGATCGGGTTAGGACAGGCTGGCGAGTGCCGCCAGACAGTGTATGATGAAAACGTCATGAGCATGGCCAGCCCGGCGTACCTGGAGATCATCGACTTCATTGCCGCAGGCACAACACCGGAACAAGTCGCTCGTTTCCGCCCTTCGATCGAGACCCAGCAACGCCTGGCGGACCTGATAGAGCGCGCCAAGGAAAACGGGTTGTCGCCGGAGGAGAAGGCGGAGTTGGACCACTTTCATGGAGCTGGAACATATCCTGAGGATGGCAAAGGCGCGAGCGCGCCAGATTCTCGCCGGTGGCCAGTGATGTCAGCCGCGAACTTCGCGCAGCAGTAGCCCGGCGCGCGGATTACCGCTGCGAATACTGCCTCATTCACCCGATAGGAAGAGCATTTTGGTTTGGATGCCGAGTTCATTGAGCCGATTTCGGAAATCGGCCGCGTGACCGCGCGGTTGCTGTGTCTCAATACGGCGGAGAGAATGGGTGAGCGGCGCTTACTTCAACGACTGGGGAGTTATCCCGTTCGTTGAACGGACTCATTTCCCGGCCCCTCAGTCACTCCCCGCGATACTCGATCACCACCAGCGTGACATCGTCGGCCTGCGGAGCGCTCTCGGTAAACCCGGCGACAGCGTTTGCCACGGCCTCGTGCAGGCCATGGCAGGAATCCGCGTGATGCTCCGCCACCACCTGCCGCAGCCTCTGCCGGCCGAAGAACTCGCCCTCCAGGTTCTGCGCTTCGGTGACTCCGTCGGTGTAGATCACGATCTTATCGCCGTCGGCGAGCGTGATCTCGCCGACCTCGAACTCCGCGGATTCGATCAGCCCCACCGGCATGGCCGTCGCCTCCAGCGATTCGATGCCGCCCGCCTGCCGCACGACCAGCGGCGGGCAGTGGCCGGCATTCACAAAATGCAGCCCGCCCGCGCGCTCCAGCAGACAATAGAAGACCGTGGCGTATTTCTCGCCCTGGGTGCGCTCGTTCAGGAACGTATTGATGCGCTCCAGGCGTTTATGCAGGGCTGTATCGCTGTGGCTCACCGCCAGGAACGCGCCTTGCAAAAGCGCGGCCAGCAGCGCGGAACTCACCCCTTTGCCGGAGACGTCGGCCACCACCGCGGTCCACGCGTGCGGGCCGGCGGGGATCGCGTCGTAATAATCGCCGCCCACCTGGTGCGAGGCCACGCTGCTGGCGCAGGCGCGGAACCAGCCGTCGGCGGGCAGGCTGCCCGGCAGCAGGCTCTGCTGAATGGTGCGCGCGACCCCCAGTTCCTCCTCGATCTTCTGCTTGGCGCGCTCTTCCTCCAGCAGCCGCGCATTCTCCAGAATCGTGGAGGCTTCGATGGCCAGGGTTTGCAGAAGCTCGCGATTCCCCCCAGCCAAGTCGGCGGTAGCCAGGCGCGAGTCCATATAAAGCACGCCGGCCGTCTCCTCGGCCGCGGATATCACATTGGTCGCATCGCCGCGCACTTTGCTGATGCGCACCAGCGGCACGGAGATGACGCTGCGCAGCTCCAGGTCCGCCACGCTGCGCTCCGGCCGGAATTCGCCGGTGCCCTGCGGATCGAAGTTCATGGAGAGCAGATCGCGCCGCTGCTCCAGGGCGCGCTTGATAACCCGTCGCGGCACCCGCAGATCGCTGGCCGGGAGCGTCGCGCCCTGGCGAGTGCGCGCCACGCGCGTCTCCAGGTCGTCGTTTCTGCGCAGCAGCAGGAAGCCGCGTTCCGCGCCGGTGATGGCCAGCGCCGCGTCCACTACCGAATTGAGCACATCCTGCAACGACAAGCCGGTTTGCAGCGAGCGCGCCACGTCCAGGATGGCGCGCAGCTTGGCCAGGTTCGCGCCCGCGCCCGTCACCCCGCCGACGGGCCCGGATTTTTCATGCGCCCCGAACTGACCGATCAGCCGGTTCAACTCCGCGCCGTCCAGGGCGAAGATGAGCTGGTAGGAGTCTGGAAACCCGAATTCGATGCGGTCGGCGTTGTGTAGCGCCTGGCTTTCCACGCGCTTGCCGTTCACGTGCACGCCGTGCAGGCTGCCGGCGTCTTCAATCCGGTATTCGGCGCCCTGGCGCACGATCCGCGCGTGCTCCCGCGAGGCGCGGCTGTCGCGCAGAATCAGATCGTTGTCGGCCTGCCTGCCGATTTTGAAAGGCAGCGGCGCCAGCTCCACGCGCGCGCGGTGGCCGCTTGGATCGATCACGATGATCGACGCCGAAGGTGCGAGCTCCGCCGTAGTGGTGGCCATCAGGCGCTGCGCTTGGCGCGCGGCCGGTGCGGCGCTCCGGGCCCGGCCGGCGGCGTCCCGCTCGTCAACGGCGCGTCTGCCACGCCGTGCTGCCGCGCTCTTTCCAGCTCCAACGCGCGCAGAGACTGGCAATGCGCGCAGTATCCGCCCACCTCGGTGCGCGCCAGAAGGATTTGAAATCCGAAGTGGCTTTCGATCTGCTTGCGCAGCCGTTGCAGCGGTTCGCCGAAAAATTCCTCCACCTTGCCGCAGCGCAGGCAGATGACGTGCGCGTGCTCCTGCTTCAGGCGGGTTTCATAGTAATGCTGGTCGCCTTCGTGGTGCATGAGGTCCAGCTCGTCCACCATGCCACCGTTTTTCAGCATCTTCAGCGTGCGGTAAACCGTCACGCGGTTAAGCTTGGGATCCTTCTCCTTCGCCAGTTGGAACAACCGCTCGGCGTCCAGATGCTGTCCGGTCTGGTCTATCAACTCCAGCAGGATCTGCCGCTGGCGGGTCAGGCGCATGCCTTTCTCGCGCAGGGAACCCTTGATGGAGTCGACGGCCATAATCGGCTTCTCACATTCTAACAGCGTGCGGCGTCCAGCCACCAACCACGCCAAGGGTTAGGATGGTTTGGATGCCGGTCGAGCGCGCCGCGGGCGATCCCACATTTCACGAACTGGTGCAGCGGCAGGTGGCGCTGCTTTCCACCAAGGGCTGGTATCACAGCATCGAACTGCCGGATGGCCACGTGATCCAGGGCATGATCGGCGTGGAAGCATTGAAACAACGCCTGGCGGCTTTTCCCATCCCCGCCGATCTTACCGGCAAGCGCGTGCTCGACGTGGGCGCATGGACCGGCTGGTGCAGCTTCGAGATGGAGCGGCGCGGGGCGCAGGTGATGGCGGTGGACTGCGTGGAATTCGAGGAGTTCCGCGAGGCGCACCGGATGATCGGCTCGCAGGTGGATTACCGCATTCTGGACGTGGAGGAGCTCACGCCGGAGAGTGTCGGACTGTTCGACTATGTGCTGTTTTTCGGCGTGTTGTACCACCTGCGGAATCCGCTGCTGGGTTTGGAGCGGATCTGCGCCATCACCAAGGACACGGCTTACGTGGAGTCGTTCGTTACTGACGACGGCTCCGCGCCTTGTGCGATGGAGTTTTACGAAACCGACGAACTGGGCGGACAGATCGACAACTGGTTCGGTCCCAGCGTGCAGTGCGCGATGGCACTGTGCCGCGCGGCGGGCTTCGCGCACGTGAATCTGGAATACGTTGGCGACCGGCGGGCGGGCATTACTTGCCGGCGACGCTGGGAGCCGGCGCCGGCGCATCCCGCGGAACCGGCGCCGCTGCTGTATTCGGCGGTGAACAATCGCACGCACGACATTCAATTTCATCCTGGCAAGGATGAATACGCTTGCGTGTATTTCCGCAGCGAGGCGGCCAATCTGACGCGGGAGCGCCTGCGGATCGAAATCGACGAGTACGGCGTGCCGGCACTGGTAGTGGCGAATCTGCGCGGGCAGGAGTGGCAGGCTAACCTGCGCTTGCCTCCAGGGCTGGCTGCCGGGACGCACCAGGTGCGCCTGCGCACGGCGGACGGCGGTTACAGCAATACGTTCACGATTACTGTGGAGCCGGCGGGCGCGCCGCGGGACCGCGCGCCACGCCACGCCGCCGAACCGGCCGCGCCGACCGAGGCGCCGCCCGAGATCTACCAGATCAGCAACGGCATGACCGAGTCCGATGTTTTTCACGGGCATCGCAACGAGTATGTCTGCTGCCGTTTCCGGACGGCGGAGGCGGGGCTCAATCGGGACAGCGTCGTCCTGCAGATTGACCATGCCGAGCAAGCGGTGGTGCTGTTCCTGACGAATCTGGGGGATGGGTGCTGGCAGGCGAATTCGCGTTTGCCGGCTGGGCTGGGGAAAGGGGCACATTCGGTAAGGATTCGTACGGTGCATAGCGAGTTTGGCGAACCGGGGAGGATTTGGTTTCAATGAGGATACCGAGAGCCGGCCTACCGCTCAGAACAGGATCGTAATGTTACGGTTTTTCCACAGGCGGTACACCGGCGACATTCGCTAAGTGTATGATTAATAAAGAAATAAAAATTGAGGAAAACGGTTCTGAAACGAATTTTTCATTTGACTGTAACATAGCCGAGGGTGCATGATGACAGAGGTTCCAAGAGGTCTGAGGAACAGCAAGCCTCTGAACAGTTAGCGACCTCGAAGCGGTGATCTGGCATCGGCACTAATAAAATAGAAACGATGCCGGGGAGTGACGGGGAATCGGGACTGCTCGGAAGGTGAACTTTCCGGCCAGGAATCGGGTTGAACGCTTTGATCCTTAGGGGTTCGAAAGGCCCTAAAGGGGAGTGGAGATCCGAAGAAGGGTTGGAAATGCCGGACGGGAGTCAGGCAACGGGATTTTGGTGGCGATCCCGCGCACGCCGGGGCGAACCGGAGCGCGCGGGGGAATCGGAATCCGAACGGGCAGGACGAACGAAGGGCAGGGCGTCGAAGGAGCAGGTCGGGAGCTTTGACCTCGAAATGGTAGCCTGGAGACGGGCAGTCGTTTCGGGAGAGTGAAAGGCCGCTTCGAGATACCGGTTCTGGCCAGAAAAGCTGGCAGGCGAGCCTGGAAGCATTGATCCGTTGCTTTCGAAAGAGGGCGGCGGGGAGCCGAAGGGATGGCGCCCGGCGATTCTGGCTGCGAAAGCTCTGTGCCGTTGCATGCCGGCGGGGAGTTTGGCTGCGAGATCGGGTCACTTGGAACCATTTTCTTTTTTGGACAGCACGCACGATCCCACGCTGGCGAGTTGGGTTGAATCCGCCAACCTGCCCGGCGCCGATTTCCCCATTCAAAATCTTCCGTTCGGAGTGTTCCACCGCCGCCCGCTGGGGCCGCCGCCGTATTCGGCGATTGGCGTGGCCATAGGGGACTACATCCTGAATTTGCGCGGGTGCGCGACGGCGGGCCTGCTGAATGGCCTGGCGCCAGAGGCGCTGGACGCCTGTTCCGGGGTACGCCTGAACCGGCTGATGTCGCTCGGGCGGGACCACTGGCTGCCGCTGCGGCGACGGCTGAGCGAGTTGCTAAGCGCGGGCGGCGGACACAGATCCGCAGTGGAGCCTCTGCTGCTGCCGATGCGTAAAGCTGTCATGCTGCCGCCCGCCACGATCGGCAATTACACAGATTTCTACGCATCGATCCACCACGCGACCAATGTGGGCAGGCTGTTTCGACCCGACAACCCGCTGCTGCCCAATTACAAGTATGTGCCGATCGGGTATCATGGGCGGGCTTCGTCGATCGTGGTAAGCGGCAGGGCCGTCAGCCGGCCGAGCGGCCAGTCGAAGGGCGCGACCGCGGAAGAGCCGTCCTTCGGTCCGACGCGATCGCTCGACTATGAACTGGAAGTGGGATTCTTCGCCGGCCCTGGAAATGCGTTAGGCCAGCCGATCCCCATGGCGGAGGCGGAAGGGCACATCTTCGGATTGTGCCTGCTGAACGACTGGTCCGCGCGGGACATACAGGCGTGGGAATATCAGCCATTGGGGCCGTTCCTGGCGAAGAGCTTTGCCACGACCATCTCTCCCTGGGTAGTGACGATGGAGGCGCTGGCGCCCTATCGCGCGCCCGCATTCGCGCGTCCGGAGGGGGACCCCGATCCGCTGCCGTACCTGAGCCTGGCGGAAGACCGGGAACGTGGCGGCATCGACCTCACGCTGGAGGTTTGTATCGCGTCGCGACAGATGCGCGAGTCGGGCTTGGAGCCCGCGCGCTTATGCCGCGGCAATCTGCGGAACCTGTATTGGACGCTGGCGCAGTTGCTGACGCATCACGCGAGCAATGGCTGCAACCTGCGGCCGGGCGATCTGCTGGCCAGCGGTACGGTGTCGGGGCCGTCGCCGGAGGAGCGCGGCTGCCTGCTGGAATTGACCCAGCGCGGCGCCGAACCGATCCGATTGCCTACCGGCGAGGAGCGGAAGTTTTTGGAAGATGGCGACGAGGTGATGCTACGGGGCTACTGCGAGCGCGCCGGATTCAGGCGCATCGGCTTCGGCGAATGCCGCGGGACGATCGCCGGCTAGCGCGGCATGCTTGTCTGCCGCCCGAGTAGAACGCCCCGCTGTTGTCGCCATACTCGCCCGGCGCGTCCGCCACGATGCTATCGGAGGGAAAGCCGTCGGCTGTGTCCGCGGGGAAATGCTGAACGGCGCCTTCACCCGAGATCTCCAGTAGGAGCGCCCGAAGTTCCAATTCGCGGTGGCGCCGTTGGAGGTCGCGAAAACAGTTGGTGTTCCGCCCACGCCCGCTCCATGCCCCGCGACGATGACAACGCCGCCACCGTTGGGCGAGCGTGTCGCCCTGAGTGAGCGTCCCGCCCGGGAGCTCGATGGTACCGGCGCAACATGTCGCCGCGCAGAGGATGAGCGTGCACGAATGCAAGGTAAAGACAATTCTAGAGCCAACCCAACAGGCGCAAATCCGCCAGCGGCTCCTCGAACGAACACGAGCCAAAGCTGTGCGCGAATTCGCGGCGGGCGCTAGCGATTTCGGTGACGACGAGGTTGCGTCCACGCCAGCGCAACTCGTCGGGCAGGAACTGAAAGGCGCCCGGATCCGCATCGTTCAGAACATCCAGAATTACGCCGCGAGGTGCACCTTGCCACGCGAACGCGGCCGCCACGAACATATTGACGAACCCGTGCATGGTGGCGGAACGCAGCGGATGATGCAATCCCGCCGTCGCTTTGAAGGCAATGCGGCGCGAGGCCGCCGCGCGCAGGAAATCGGCCAGCGTCTCCGGCGAGGGGAAAGCTTCCTGCGTGAGGCCGCCGGTGCGCACTTTGGCGAACGCGTCAACCGGCACCGCGGCGATGAGCGTCTCACAATAAGTCGGCAGCGAGAGACGATGCGGCAGCCTGGTTTCCAGCGTCTCGACCTGCGGCGGCAGCGGACCGGGTTTGCTCTCGACAAGCAACGTGACGCGCCAGTTGTCACGCAAATGCACTTCCGGCAGCTTCGCCGCGGGCAACACCAGGCGATTGAGCATCCAGCTCTCGGGCGACGCGAGGTACGCCGCGTAGTTCTCCAGCACCGCAGGCATTTCCAGACTCGCCGGCGGATAGAGACCGGCATAGTCAATCAAGTTGGCCAGCAGCGCGTGCAGCGACTCCGGAATCCGTGGCATGATGGCAAAAGCCTATTGTAAGGGAGGGCTTCACCGATGAATCGCCGCCACCTGCTGTTCGCCATGGCCGCCGCCGGCCTGGACTTGAATGCGCAAGAGCCGAAGCCGGGGTCGCTCTATATCCCGAAACCGCAATTGGTCGAAGATCGCAAGCTGCTGCAGGACCTGATGGACGAATTCGCGTTCGCCGACTTGGTGACGGCAAGCCCGGGCATCCGGATCACGCACATCCCGACGTTTGTCAATCGAACCGCGGGGGCGTACGGCACGGTTTTCGGCCACATCTCGCGGCAGAATCCGCAGAGCAAATGCTTCGATGGGAACCAGCCCGCGGTGATCGTGTTTCGCGGTCCACAAAGTTATATTTCGCCCACCTGGTACACCAAACCGGAATCTGTGCCCACCTGGAACTTCGCCGTGGTGCATGCCACGGGACGGCTGAAGCCCATTGCGGACACGAAATCGCTGCACGACCTGCTGGCGCAGCTCATCGCCAAGTTCGAGGGGCCCGGCTCGAGCTACAACTTCGCCAAGCTGCCGGAGAGTTACACCAACGGCCTGATCGGGGGCATCATCGGCTTTCAGATGCAGATCGAGCTGCTCGAAGGCAAGTTCAAACTGGGCCAGGAACGCAGCGAGGCGGACCGGCAGGCCATTGTGAAGAACCTGCAAGCAGCGAAGGGCCCGCGATCGATTTCCGAGTTCACCGCGGAATTCTACAAGCGCGGCTAATCGCGCGCCGTCATGGCGGCCACGAACCAGCGGCCGGCGTGCACCACGCGCGCGTCGCCGAGTTCGGAGGCCAATTGCGTGGGCGTGAAGTAACGCTTATAGACGGCGTGGCGGGAACCATCGCGCAACACGCGTTCCTGGACCTCCTCCGGAGGCACTTCTGCTCTCCATGCCGCATCAACGATGAGGATCCGCTCCGTCACCCGCCGCGCCTCCGCCAGAAACCGCGCGCGCATGGCCTGATCCAGATGCCCGTAGAAATGGCAGGCCGCGAGATACTCGAACGCGCCCGCGCGGAATGGCAGGCGCAGCGCATCGCCTTGCAGCACGCGCCCGCCAGCCACGCGCCCGCGCGCGATCCGCAACATGGACAGGCTCTGGTCCAGTCCGGCTACGCGGCCCGCCAGATGCTGCGTCAGAAAGCCGGTGCCGCACGCCACATCCAGCACCGAGCGTATGGGCAGCGCCCGGAGGCAGGATCGCAGCGCCTCCAGTTCGTCGTCCCAGCCCGGCCGGACGCGCGCGGCGAATAGGCCCGTGCCCAGATACCAGTCGTCGTATTCCGGGGCCCGCCGATCGTAATAAATCCGCTCTGCCTCGTGCATTCTTCTATCCTCTCGCGTGGCCCGCCAGGCGGTACCATCGGTTATGGCTTTCGTATAAGGAGGCCTTTATGTCAGATTTCAACCCCGACTTTGATTTCGTCGTGATCGGCTCCGGTTTCGGCGGCAGCGTGACGGCGCACCGCCTGACCGAAAAAGGCTACCGCGTGGCGGTAATGGAAATGGGGCGGCGCTGGACGCCCGAGAATCTGCCCTCGACCAACTGGCTGATCTGGCGCTGGTTCTGGCGGCCGCGGCTGGGCTTGCGCGGCTTCTTCAACATCGAGTACTTCAAGCACGTCACGATCCTGCACGGCTGCGCCGTGGGCGGCGGCTCCATCACCTATGCCAACACCATGCTGATACCGCAGAACTCAGTGTGGGACAGCGGTTCGTGGGCTGGACTGGCCGACTGGAAAAGCGAGATGCCGCGCCATTACGAAACGGCGGTGCGGATGCTTGGCGTGGTGGAAAACCGCATCCTGGGCCCGGCCGACCACTTTCTGAAACAGGCCGCCGATGCGGCGGGCGTGGGCCATACGTTCTACCGCACTAGCGTGGCGGTCTTCGAGCCGCCCGAAGGGGAAGCCGGCGGCAAGACTTACCCGGATCCGTATTTCGGCGGCGAGGGCCCGGAGCGGTGCACGTGCATCGGCTGTGGCGGATGCATGGTGGGATGCCGCTACCATGCCAAGAACAGCCTGGACAAGAACTATCTTTATCTCGCCGAAAAGCGCGGCGCGCGGGTCTTCGACGAAACCAAGGTGGTGGATGTGAAGCCTTTGGACGGCGTCTCGGACGGCAGCGCGGGATATGAAGTGCACACAGTGAACTCCATTTCGCTGCTGCGGAAGCAGGCGCACCGCTTCACCTGCCGGGGCGTGGTGTTTGCGGCTTCGGCGCTGGGGAGCATGGATCTGCTGTTCCGGTTGAAACTGAAAGGCTCGCTGCCGGCACTGAGCGATCAGTTGGGCAATCGCGTGCGCACCAACGCCGAATCGCTGATCGGCGTGCGCGTGCCCGGCAGCCGCGAGGATTTTTCCAAAGGCATCGCCATCGGGTCGGGCATCTATCTCGACGATTACACGCACATCGAGGTCGTGCGCTACCCAGCGGGTTCAGACGCCATGGGTCCGCTGGCCACGCTGCTGGCGAGCGGCCGGCCGGGCGGCGCGCGCATCCTCGCCTGGCTCGGCACGCTTTTCGGTTCGCTGCTGCGGCATCCCATCCGCACCACGCGCGTGCTGCACCCCTTCGGCTGGGCCCGCGAGTCGATCATCTTCCTGTGCATGCAAACCCTCGACCGCCACATCGACATGCGCCTGCGCCGCCGCTGGTTCTATCCGTTCAAAAAGATTCTGGTGAGCCAGGGCCAGAAGATCCCGACGTTCATCCCGCAGGCCAACGAGTTTGCGCGGAAGGCCGCCCAACTGATCGGGGGCACCCCCATGAGCATGGTGACCGAGGTCCTGTTCAACGTCCCCGGCACCGCGCACATTCTGGGCGGTTGTCCGATGGCCGGCTCGTCCGCCGATGGCGTGGTGGACCAGCGCAACCGCGTCTTCGGCTATAAGAACATGTACATCTGCGATGGCTCCGTGCTGGCCGCCAACCTGGGCGTGAACCCGAGCCTCACCATCTGCGCCGTGACCGAGCGGGCCATGACCTTCATTCCTCAGGCGGCGGAGACGGCTTGGAACGATGCGCCGGACGTTTCAGAGGGGAAACAAGAACGGCCGAACGCGCTCGCGTAGACGGCTAAGCTCACTGGCATTGTGTTGAAGAAGTTCGTGCGCCCAGATTGCATCAGTTTCTTCGCGGCAATCCTTCGCCAGTTCCATCCCAATTGTTTCCAATGAGCGGCCAAGACTGGCCTTGAGTTTTTCCGGGTTCCTCCAGGCGCCGAGAACAAAGACTCTGTCGATCAAGTGGTCGGGGATAAAAGCTCTAGCCCGCTTCAGCCTATCCTCGTCGCGATCAAAATCAATCAACAGGACCATTAGCCGATGCGGACAAGTTTCCATTTCCCTAACATGTTCTGACTTGAAACACTCCAGTACCTTCATCCACCCTTCGGCGGGTACCAGCACTTGAATCTTATGGGTCAAGAGATACGGGTCCCGAAGAAAGCCGTTGGCCAATTGCCGGTCGGCGTCGTCTTCCGGCAGCACGAAGACGTGTGGCTGATACCTATTGATCTTCATGGCTCAACATCGCCGCGAATCAGTGCATTGATTAGGTCCCCGCTCACCTGCAATTCGCTTAGCGGGCGAATGATCGTGGGTTCAAGGTGGTTATTCCGGTAAAGAACAAGCGTATTCTCGTCGGAAAACCGGCGAATCGCCTCGGGATTGTGCGAGGTCGCGATGAACTGGCCGCCCAATTGAAAAGCTTTGCGGAGAGCCATCACAAAGTGCCCAACTTCATCCAGCGCAAGATAGTTGTCCGGTTCATCCCAAAAGCAAAACACAGGGCCATAGGAGTCGTTCGCGGCAAGCACGAGGGCACAGATCATGAAACACTTCTCGCCATCGGACAGGTCGGCAAAAGGAACGCTCAACCTTCCTGGGCCGCTAGAGAATTGGACGACAAGGCTTCGGGAGTCTTTGCCAATCAGAGGATTCTTGATATCCCTCAGGTCGGGCATTACCAGCTTGAGATAGTCGTCAATCTTGCCATAGGCGGCGGGCGCGTAGGCCAGTAGGCCCGAAAACCACGCGCCAAAATCGGCGACCTCCCGACTTGGTTGCAGCGTCTCCTGGTTAGAGTCTCCCGTAATCGAGCTGGGCATTGGTCGAAGAATGAGCATGCGGGCGAGCCACTGCTTGAAGATGAACAAAGGATCCATGGCCGACTGTTCCTGAATAATCGGCAGAGCGACCATGTGCCAGTCGATAAGAAACTTCGCCTCCCTCTCCTGCTCTCCCCCCGTTCTTGCAAGATGCACCTGCGCTACTTCTCGTGTGTAGACGGGCTGCTGGTCGACCGCGAGCTTCTCTTCGAGTACGCGCAGCTCCTTAAACCCCTTCGGAAACTCAAAGGCGACAACGTACTCGTAGACCTTGCCGTCCAGCTCGACCTCGATTTCAAATCGCACAGGTGCTTCGGTGCGCCCCCAAGAAAGGTCCTTTGGCTTGACCAGGTTATCCACACGGTTCGTCCCACGCGCAATCTTTTGCAGAATCTCGAGCGCCAACCCCACCGTTGTTTTTCCGGCACCGTTTCGCCCGATGAGGAGGACGGACGACTGCTCCGCGATGCGCAACTCGAAGTTCTCTAGGCAACGAAAATGATTAAGGTAAAGGCGGCGAATCACATTAGCAATGATACCGCGCGGACAGTTCCGCCAGATCGTCCAGCGCGACCCGGCCGGTGTAGACCGCCATGCCGACGGCGGCATGCACATTCATCGCCAGCAAGGCGCGCACTTCCTCAAGCGTCGTGATGCCGCCGGCCGCCGTGATTTCGAGCGGCGTGGCAGCGCGGAGGCGGCGGTACCAGTCGAGATCGGTGCCTTGCAACATCCCTTCCTTATCCACGTAAGTACACAGGAAGCCCGCACAGTAAGGCTCCACCGCCGCCAGGACTTCCTCGGCGCGCAAGCTTGTGGCTTCGCGCCAGCCCTTCACCACGATGCGGCCTTGCTTGGAATCGAGCGCGACGATCACTCGCTCCCTGCCAATGGCGGCCGCAAGATCCGCCAGGAACGCCGCGTCGATGCCGTCGGCCGCAAAGGCGGCCGTGCCCACGATCACCTTGTGCGCGCCTGCATCGACCAGCGCCCGCGCGCGAGCGGCTGAGCGCACGCCGCCTCCCACACGCGTGCGGGCATGCGCGGCCAGCAGGCGCACCAGATCGTCGTTCGAGCCCGTGCCCATCGCGGCATTGAGGTCGATCACCTGGATTTCCGGAAAGGCCGCAAACCGGCGCAGCATTTCGAGCGGCGCGTCGCCTTCGAGCGCCTTCTCGCGGCCCTGCACAAGCTGGACGACCCTCCCGTCCAGCAAATCGATGCACGGGAAGATCATCAGGCCTTCCGCACCGGGATGCCGCTCCGGTCCAGGTATTCCTTCAGGTCGGCGATGCGCAGAGTGCCGTAATGGAAGACCG
Organism: Bryobacterales bacterium; assembly: GCA_963707465.1. GTDB lineage: Bacteria > Acidobacteriota > Terriglobia > Bryobacterales > Bryobacteraceae > Bog-159. Next base: position 517,228 of record CAVPQK010000024.1, on the reverse strand, counting down.
ATGCCGCGAGCGCCGCGTCGGCTTCGCCCTCGGTGAGCACGCGCAGGAAGTCTTCGGGTTTGCCCGCGCCTCCGGAAGCGATCACCGGGATGTGCGTAGCGCGCGAGATAGCGCGCGTCAGATCGCAATCGAAGCCCCGCTGCACACCGTCGGTATCCATGGAAGTGAGCAACACTTCACCCGCGCCCAATTCTTCGCCCCGCGCCGCCCAGGCAACCGCGTCGAGATCTTCCGGATCGCGTCCACCGCGCGTATAGACCGTCCACGCGCCAGTCGAGCGCCGGCGCGCGTCGATGGCCAGCACGACGGCCTGCGCGCCGAATTCCTGGCTTAACTCGGTGATCAGTTCGGGACGGCGCACAGCCGCGGTGTTGACCGAAATCTTGTCCGCGCCCGACAGCAGGATACCGCGCGCATCCGCCACAGAGCGTATGCCGCCGCCCACCGCCAGCGGGATAAATACTTTGCGCGCGGTGCGCGCGACCACTCCGGCCATGATCTCGCGCGCGTCGCTCGATGCGGTGATATCCAGGAACACCAACTCGTCGGCGCCCTCCTGGTTGTAGCGAGCGGCAAGTTCCACCGGGTCGCCGGCGTCGCGCAGGTGGACGAAGTTGACGCCTTTGACCACACGGCCGCCGGTCACGTCGAGGCAGGGGATGATGCGCTTAGCGAGCAACTATAGTTCCTCGAAATTCCGGACTACGCGCAGCCCACTGGGGCCGGACTTCTCCGGGTGAAATTGCACCCCGAACGTGTTGCCAGATTCGAGCACGGCTGTGTAAGGTAGCGAGTAGGTGCAGGCGGCGGCCGCCTGGGGAACCGCGGGCGCGTAATAGCTGTGCGCGAAATAGAAGAAGGCGCGCGGGTCGAGGCCGGCAAGCAAACGCGAGCCGGCACACGCATCAAGCTGGTTCCACCCCATGTGGGGCACGCGCGCATCGGCGGGAAAGCGCCGCACCGTACCTTCATACAGGCCCAGACCGCGCGCCTCGGGCGCTTCTTCGCTGCGCTCGAACAGCGCCTGCAAGCCGAGGCAGATACCGAGGAACGGCACCCCGGCGCGAATACGCTCGATCAATGCGTCGCGGACCTGCATTTCGTCGAGCGCGCGCATCATCTGGCCGAAGTGGCCCACGCCGGGCAGGATGATTTTCCGCGCATCGCGCAAGCCGGCGGCGTCGCGCACCAGCGTGTACTGGGCACCAATTTCAGACAGTGTGTTTTCCACCGAGCGCAAGTTTCCCGCGCCGTAATCCAGGATGGCGATCATAGCAACCCTTTCGTCGACGGCAACTGGCCGCGCAGGCGCCGGTCCGTGGAGCACGCGTATTTCAGCGCGCGGGCGAAGCACTTGAAGATGCCCTCGATTTTGTGGTGGCTGGAGCGGCCATACATCACGCGCGCGTGCAGGTTGGCGCCGGCGTGATTCACGAAGCCACCAAAGAAATCTTCCACCAATTCGGTTTGCAGATCGCCCACCAGGCGCACGCGCACCAGGTCGCGGTAGACCAGCGCGGGCCGCCCGCCCAGATCGAGCGCCACCACCGCCAGGGTTTCGTCCATAGGCAACACGAAGTAGCCCGCGCGGTTGATGCCGCGCCGGTCGCCCAGCGCCTTAGCGAACAACTGGCCGAGTACGATGCCCACATCTTCGACGGTGTGATGCTGGTCCACGTCCAGGTCGCCTTGCGCTTCGAGTTTCAGGTCGAAGCCGCCATGCCTGGCGAACAACTCCAGCATGTGATCGAAGAAGCGGATGCCGGTGGAGATCTGGTATAGGCCGCGGCCTTCGATTTTGAGCGAGGCTTTGATCCGGGTTTCCTTGGTGTCGCGTTGAATGGTGGCAGTGCGCATCAGACGAGCACGCTTTCCAGTTGATTGATGTCGTCCAGGACCGCGATAGCCGTTTCGGCTTGGAATAGCGAAATCAACTCCGCGCGGTGCGGGCTGCCGGGCGCGGCGATGCCGATGAACGGCACGCCGGCGGCCCGGGCGCAACGGGCGTCATCCACGGTGTCGCCAATGTACCAGATCTTGCGCCCATCCGCGGCGGCGGCGATCTTGAGCAGGCCTTCCGGCGCGGGCTTTTGCGCGGTCACGCTGTCCATACCAACGATGGGATCGAAGCGCAGCGCTGGCGCGAAACGGCGGAGCGTGACTTCCGCTTCCCAGCACATGCGCCCGGTGAAAACGGCCAAATCGAAGCGCGCGGCGAGACGGTCGAACAGGCCGTCGCGCGCCATCCACCGCTCGCGCAGGATAAGGCCATCGGCACCGTTGCCGTGAAACAGGCCCTGGAAGTAATCCACCACGCTCTGGAACTCGACGGATACGCCGTGCTGCGTCAGGATGTGGTGCGAGAGTTTCCAATCGTCGTTGAAGCCACCCTGGTTTTTGTAGTCCTGGATTTGGGCGCGCGGGATGGTGACGCCCGAAAAATGCTCGACCGTGCGCACGATGGTTTCGCGATAGGACTCGGTTACGTCCACCAGCACGCCGTCCATATCGAAAACGATCAGGGATTCAGCCATATCTCCTCGAGTGCAGCCAGCAGAGGGCGCATCTGCTCGCGCGTGCCCACGGTGATGCGCACACAGCCGGGCACTTCATAACTGCGGTCGCGCACCAGGATGCCCTGGTCGCGCAGGCGGTCGCGGATCTCGACCGCGCGGCGGCCGGCGCGAATCAAGACGAAATTCGCGGAACTGGGGACGTACCCGATCTTCAGCCGCTCCAGGCCGACGCACAACCATTCGCGGGCGGCCAGCACTTCGGCCACGTAATTCTCCACATATGCGGTGTCGCTGGTGGCCGCCTGCGCGGCCAGCACGGCCAGGGTGTTGACGCTGTATGGCGACTGCGCCTTGTGCAAGTAGGCGATATTTGCGGGATGCGAAAACAGGCATCCCAAGCGCATGGCGGCCATGCCGTAGACCTTGGAAAAAGTGCGGCTAACGAAAAGGTTGGGCGCGCGCACGATCTGGCCGAGGGCGGTGATGCCGGAGAACTCGAAATAGGCTTCGTCGATGAAGACCACGGCGTTGCGCGCGCGCTTCAGAATACGCTCGATGGCCGAGAGCGAGAGGCCGGTGCCGGTGGGATTGTTGGGGTTCGCGATCAGCACGGCGCGAGTCGATGGCGTGATGGCGTCGAGCATGGCGGTGAGCGGGAACTCCATGTAGGGGCCTTCGTAATCGATCTGGCGCACGGCGGCGCCGGCCACCTCCGCGTAGAAGCGATACATGGCGTAGGCGGGACGCAGCAGCAGCACTTCCTGGCCATCGTCCACGTAGGTGTTGATGAAGACCTGGATGGCTTCGTCGGTGCCGTTAGTGAAGATGAATTGGTCCGGCGCTACGTGGAAGAATTCCGCCACGGCGGTTTTCGCTTCGCCATACTCGGGATAGACGGCGAGACCGCCGGCGTCGAGCCGTTGCTTCAGAAACTCGATGACGCGCGGCGAGCAACCGACCGTGTTCTCGTTGAAATCGAGGCGCAGCTTGTCCGCGCGGCCCGCTGTGGGTGGCGAGTAGGGCGCCATCTTGAGCACCGCCTGGCGTGGGCGAATTCTAGGCATGCGTGCGCACCTCGACGGAGCGCGCGTGCGCTTCCAGGCCCTCGGCGCGGGCCAGCGTGGTAATGGCGGGGGCCAGCGCCACAAGGGCCTCGCGGCTGAGGCGCTGCACCGAGATCACCTTCAAATAATCGGTGACCGACAGCCCGCCCCGCAAGCGCGCGACGCCGCTGGTGGGCAGCACGTGATTGGGCCCGGATGCGTAATCGCCGGCCGCCTCCGTGCTGAACGGGCCGATGAAGATACTGCCGGCATGCCGCACGCTGGCTAGCAGCCGGTCGTCCGGAATGCTCAGGTGCTCGGGAGCGAAGCGGTTGGATAGCTCGACGGCATCTGCGAGCGACCGGACCAGCATGATGGCGCTGTTGCGCTGGATGGCCTTGCGCGCAACGGCGGCGGTGGGCAGATCCGCAAGCTGCCGGTCGATTTCTTTCGCCACCGCATTGGCGAGCCGCTTGGAAGTAGTGAGCAGGATGGCGGCCGCGTCCACATCGTGCTCGGCCTGCGCCAGCATGTCGGCCGCAAGATGCCGGGGATTGCCATCGGCGGAGATAATCAGGATTTCAGTGGGGCCAGCCACGAAGTCGATACCCACATCTCCCGCGAGCAGTTTCTTAGCCGCGGCCACGTAGATGCTGCCGGGTCCGACGATGCGGTCGGCGCGGGGCACCGAGCGTGTGCCGTAGGCGAAGGCGGCGATGGCTTGCGCGCCGCCCATTTGGAAGACGTGGCTCACGCCCAGAAGGTGCGCCGTACCCAGGATCTCGGGTACCGGGTGTGGGCAGGCCACGCAGATGTTCGGCACGCCGGCAACCTGCGCGGGGATCACGGTCATCATGAGCGTGGAGGGCAGCGGATAGCGGCCCGCGGGAATGTAAGCCGCGACCGTATCGAGCGGGCGCACGGCCTGCCCCAGTTCCCGGCCGGGACTCACTTCGCACAGCGATTCGGCGGGAAGCTGCCTCCGGGCGAACGCGCGAATGTTGGCGGCGGCAGTGGAGACGGCATCGCGGAACTCGGGCGAAAGGCCGGCCCACGCGCTGCGCAGATCTGCGGCGGGCACGGCCACCGTTTTGCGGTCGAGCGCATCGAACTGCCGAGCGTATCCGAGAAGCGCGCGATCGCCGCGCAGGCGTACGGCTTCCAGGATTGGCCGCACCACCGCCTCGGCATCGGCTAGCCGGGCTCTGCGCCGGGCCAACAGGCGAGGCATGGCGGCGGGGGATAGGATGCGGATCATAGAAAAAAGGAGACAGGAGACAAGAAAAAGGAGAGAGAAGACAGAAGACAGAAGTCAGAATACAGAATTCGGCATTCTGTCTCCTGACTTCTGACTTCTGACTCCTTCTTCATAAAACAATCTTGTTTAATGGATATTCCACGATCCCCTGCGCTCCCGCCTGCTTCAGGCGCGGAATGATGTCGCGCACGGTGGACTCATCGAGAATCGTGTTCACTGCCAACCATTCCTCGTCGCTAAGGTGCGAGATGGTGGGGCGTTTCAGCGCGGGCAGCACCTCCAGCACGGCGCGCAGATCGTTCTGGTGAACGTTCAGCATGAGCCCAACCTTGCCCAACGCATTGATGGCGCCTTCGAGCAGCATGCGCATGTCTTCCAGCTTGCGGCGCTTCCAGGCGTCCTGCCACGACTCCCGGTTGGCGATGAGCTGCGTGTTGGACTCTATCACGGTATCGATGATCTTCAGATTGTTGGCGCGCAGCGAAGAGCCGGTTTCGGTGACTTCGACGATGGCATCGGCCAGCACCGGGGGCTTCACCTCCGTCGCGCCCCAACTGAATTCGACGCGAGCGTTGACGCCGTGTTTCGTCAGGTATCGTTTGGTGGTGCCGACCAGTTCGGTGGCGATGACTTTGCCTTGCAGGTCGCCGACCGATCGAAAGCCGGACGATTCGGGCACAGCGAGCACCCAGCGCACCTTGCCGAAACTCTGCTTCGAGTAGATCAGGTCCGCGACGGCTTCCACGTGAGCCTCGGTTTCGGCCACCCAGTCGCGGCCGGTGAGACCCGCGTCCAAGATGCCGTCCTCGACGTAGCGCGCCATCTCCTGGGCGCGGATGAGCATGCACTCGATTTCGGGATCGTCGATGGCCGGGAAGTACGACCGGCTGCTGGTGGTGATGGCGTAGCCAGCACGGCGGAACAGATCGATGGTGGCATTCTCCAGGCTGCCCTTGGGAATGCCGAGCTTCAGCTTCATGCCTGGCTCCCGTAGACCGCGGCGGGATCGTAGGCGCGCGGCTCGGACTCCGTCCACTGGCCGTTTTCGAGGCGGCGGTAGAAGCAGCTCTGGTAGCCGTTATGACAGACGCCCGGACCTTGGGCCTCGACGCGCACCAGCAGGCAATCCTGGTCGCAATCGGTGGAGATTTCTTTGACCACGAGCCGATGCCCTGAGGTCTCGCCCTTGAGCCAGAGCTTCTGGCGCGAACGGCTATAGAAAGTGGCGAAACCGGTGTCGACGGTGCGTCGGAAAGCTTCCGCGTTCATGTAGCCGACCATCAGGACGCGGCCGGAACCGTGATCCTGCACGACCGCCGGGATCAGCCCGTCGAACTTGGAAAAATCGAGATCCATGCGAGCAACAAAAAACCCGCCGGGCCCAGAGGGCTCCCCGCGGCGGGCGTCCTTTCTTATTTCGATATGGGTAGAATCAGGACTGCGCCCGCCGCATGTGGATTGGGCCGTGATGACGATGCCGGGCGGCTGGGGGCATAAACGAAAAGTATAGCAGAGCGGCGCGGCAACTGGCTCAGGCAGGTTGCCCGCCGGCGATACGCCATACGCGTCAGTGGACGTCATCGATTATGACTAAGAATGTCGAAGTTTGCGGGAAAAGGGCGCGGCACGACGATCGCGTTCAAACATGAGCGAATCGGCGACTCGACCTGCCACTAATCGCCAGCCAGCCACGGCGATACTGTCCTAAAGATAGGACACCCATGTTACGGCGGCCTGAGGCCCGGAATGTTAAACTCGCTTATGGCCCGATCCAGGTGAATTGATCCGTGGACCCGAACGACCGCGCCCCTCAAATCCTCCAATTCGGTGTGTTCGAAGTCGACCTGGCACAGGGCGAGTTACGCAAGCACGGCCGAAAAATCAAGCTGCAGGAGCGCCCGTTCCAACTTCTGGCGGCGCTGTTGGAGCGTCCCGGCCATCTGGTGACCCGCGAGGAGCTGGTGCGCCGGCTCTGGAGCGATACGCTGGTCGATTTCGATAATGGCCTGAACATCGCCGCCAAGAAGATACGCGAGGCGCTGGATGACGATGCCGCCACGCCGCGCTACGTAGAGACTTTGCCGCGGCGCGGATACCGCTTCATCGCGCCGGTCCAAACCCGGAACATGCCGGCCACGGAGGCCGCGCCATCCATCCCGACGGCGCCGCAGCCCGCCCCCGTAATCGCTCCCCCGGCGCCCGCGCCCCCGCGACGCCGCGGGATCTACGGCCGCATTATCGCGTTGGGTGTCCTGCTGTTCTTCGCCGTGCGCATCTACTGGTTGTCCACCCAGGTGCGGCCGGCGCGCCTGGTGCAAGTCGTGCAGCTTACGCAAACAGGCCAAGTCGAACTGGGCAACGGCGTGGCTACCGACGGCACGCGCGTCTATTTCACCCAACGCGATGCCGGCCGCTGGTCGTTGGCGCAGGTTTCGGTGGAAGGCGGGACTCCCCTGCCCCTGCCTCTGCCGCTCGAGCAGCCCTTATCCAATCCGGACATACTTGACATCTCACCCGACCGCTCGAACCTGCTGGTTTCGAGCGGCTCCGGAACCGAAGCGGAGCGGCCGCTTTGGGTAGTCCCCACCGTGGGCGGATCGCCGCGCCGCGTGGGCGATGTGACCGGCCACGCGGGCGCCTGGTCGCGCGACGGAAGCCGCATCGTCTTCGCGCGCGGCTCCGCGCTGTTTATGGTCTCGAGTGACGGCACGGATTCCCGCAAGGTTCTGGACACGCCTGGCATACCCTACTCCATCCGCTGGGCGCCCCCGTCCAGAGCGGACGTACTGCGCTTTTCCATGCTCGGTCCCGGCCTGGGACCGCGCGCCTTGCAGGAGGTGTCCACTAACGGAACGGATCTGCATGCCTTTCCGCCCGACTGGAAATCCGGCGGCGCGGAGCCGGACGGCGACGACAATGGCAATTGGGCCGCCAACGGCAAGTATTACCTGTTCCGCGCGCTGCGCGGCCGGGTGTCGAGCGTGTATGCTATGCGCGCCTTTCGCCGCTTCCCACGGGCCTTTGAAGGGCCCCCGGTGCTGATCTATTCCACGCCCATGGATTTCAGTTCATTGGCGCCGCTCCCCGATGGCAAGCGGATTTTCTTCGCGGCCGGTCAGGAGCGGCTGGAGTTGGTGCGCTATGATGCCCGCCACAGCCAGTTCGCCCAGTTCCTTTCCGCGATTCAAGGACGCTGGGTCAGTTTCTCGAGGGACGGCGAATGGATAGCCTACGTGACGGCGCCCGACGATATCCTGTGGCGCAGCCGGCCGGATGGCAGCGAGCGTCTGCAACTGACTTCCCCTCCGATGCGCACGTCCAATCCGCGTTGGTCGCCGGATGGAACCCACATCGTCTTCGGCGGCGGGCCGGCCGGACATGCCAGCCGGGTCTATGTGGTGGCCTCCGCCGGCGGCGCCCCGGAATCCATTACGGATTCGCCCTCGATCGACGGTGACGCGAGTTGGTCCGCGGACGGAAACTCCCTGGTGTTTGCCCGCCGCCCGCCTTCCGGCGCATCCGGCCAGCCCGGCCTGTATCGGATGGACCTGAAGACCAGGCAGGCGGCGTTTCTGGCAGGGTCGGAGACTCTCGCGCAGCCCAACTGGTCGCCCGATGGGCGCTTCATCGCGGCTACCAACCAGGCTGGAACCCAGATCCTGCTCTGGCGTCCCGATACGAGTCAGTGGATGCCGCTGGCGTCCGGCGACGGTCTTGGCGCGCCGTTCTGGTCGAGAGACAATAGGTACGTTTATTACCAGGAGACTCTAGCACCGGAGCAGCCCATCTTCCGGGTGGCCATCGACGGCGCGAAGAAAGAGAAGAAAGAGCGGATGATGAGTTCGAAACAGATCCCGCAATCCAATTCCGTCGGCTATGTGCTGGCGGGTTTGGGGCCCGACGACGCGCCCATCGCCGCCGTGATCTACACCAATTCGGACATTTATGCGCTCGAGGTGGATCTACCTTAGCTTGGAGGCAACCATGGCACGAATTCGATGGTGCGCGGCGGTTTGGCTGTTGCTGGTAGTAACGGCCGCATTCCCGCAACAAAACATGCTACAGGACAAGATACTGGCCAAGGAGCACCCGGGGTTGGATTGCCTGAAGTCCGGCAAACGCGAGGAGTTCGCCGCACTGACGGCCCAGGACGCGGTATTCGTGGATGCGCACGGTCCGGCGAGCAAAGCGGAGGCAGTCAAGAATACTTCTGAGTTCCGGCTGGACGACTACACTATTAAGTCCGGTTTGATTTCAAATAAGCTCACGGGATCCGGCACGTCTCACGGGAAACAATTCAAGGCAAAAGTATACGTGTCGTCGGTCTGGGCGGAACACAAAGGCAAGTGGGTTTGTCTCTTCAGCCAGGAGACTGCGGCGTGATGACTTTGAGACGGAACGCTACCGGGGCCTTGCTGCTGCTGTGCCCGCTTGCGCTGGGCGCCCAGGGCCAATCGCCAGTCAACCCCCACGCGTCGCCGGAGGCGCGAGCCTTACTCACGTATCTGTATTCGATTTCCGGACATGCCATCCTCACCGGCCAGCACAACTTTCCGAATACCATCGCCAACTGGACCGACCGCGCCTACGACTTCACGGGCAAGTACCCGGCGGTCTACGGGCAGGATTTCGGCTTTCAGGGCGGCGCCGACAAGGACTCCATTCCGGCCCGCCCGGCACTGGTGGAGGAAGCCATGCGCCAGTATCGCAACGGCGCCATCGTCACGTTCACCTGGCACGCCGTCCGCCCCACCGACGACGAGCCGGTCACCTTCCGCGACAGCGTGCAGGGGCACCTTTCGGATTTCGAGTGGCGCGAACTGCTGACGCCCGGGACCACCCTTTATACGCGCTGGTGCAAGCAAGTGGACGTGATCGCCGGCTACCTGAAGCAACTGCGGGATGCGCGCGTGCCGGTTCTATGGCGCGCCTATCACGAAGTGAATGGCAACTGGTTCTGGTGGGGCGGGCGCAAAGGCGCGGACGGGTCCGCGGCGCTCTACCGCCAACTGTTCGACCGCTTCGTGAACTATCACCATCTCGATAACCTGGTCTGGGTGTGGAATGCGAACTCTCCGGGCTCCGGCGGTTCCGGTCCCGGTCCTTATGCGGATTACTTTCCGGGCCGGGAATACGCGGACGTACTCTCGGTCGATATATACGGTGACTTTAAGCAGAGCTACTATGACGACTTACTGATTCTCTCCGCGGGAAAGCCGGTGGCTCTTGGCGAAGTCGGCGGACTTCCCAGCCCCGCTACTTTGAAGGAGCAGCCTAAGTATGCGTGGTTCATGACCTGGAGCGAATTTATCGAGATGAGTAATACGCTGGATGCCGTGCGCGCGGTCTATAACGACCCGCGCGCGCTGACCCGCGACGATCCGCGGATGTCGGAAGCCATGGCAGCGATCCGCAGGGCGTCGCCCGCCCCCGATCCGCAGTTGGTGACGCCTCAGCCGATAGCGGCAGCCAAGGAGCTACTGACTAAGTTATACCGCGCCGCCGGTCAGGGCATTTTAAGCGGGCAAGATACGGCGGCAGCGACACAACGAGTTTTCGATGCAACGGCCAAAAACCCCGCAATCTACGGCGCCGATCTGGCCGAACCCGGCGCTCGGGCGGCGACTGACGAAGCCCTCAGCCAGTATCGTAACCATGCAATTGTTACTTTGAGCTGGCACCCCGCACGCCCCACCGGTGACGGGTCCGGCAAGTTATCGGACTTCGAGTGGAAGGAGCTGTTGACGCCCGGCGCCGGGCTATTCGCGCGCTGGAGCGCACAGGTGGACGCAGCCGCCGGCTATCTGCGGCAGTTGCAGGATGCCGGCGTGCCGGTGTTGTGGCGGCCTTATCCGCAAGCTAACAGCTCCAAATTCTGGTGGGCCGGTCACAAGCAGGAGTCAGCCGCTTTATACCGGCAATTGTTCGATCGCCTGGTGAATCATCATAAGCTGCGCAACCTGGTGTGGGTGTGGAACGCCGCGGCTCCAGGATTCGGGCCCGATGCACCCGGGCAATATGCGGATTACTTCCCCGGTCTCGAATATGCCGATGCGCTGGCGGTGGATCTGGGAAATACGCCGTTCTCCTGGCGCCGCGATACGGAACTGTCGCGCTTCGCGGTAGGCAAAGTCATCGGGCTGGGGTTGGACGGCTGGATGCCGACTGCCGGTATGCTGGAGCAGCCCACACGCTGGGCCTGGTTTCTGGCATCTGGCGCCGATCAGCAGCCTGCGGCATTGCGCGCGGTGTACGGGAGCGTGCGCGTCGTATCGCGCTAGCGGGATTTTCGCCGTCAGCGACCAATGACTTCGACAACGCTCGTGTCCGGCCGGTCCCACGCGGCTGCCCCTGTATGGCTGAGCTTGCGCGACGCGTCATCCCAATGCAGCCGCGTAATCTTTGCGTTTCCGTTCTCGTAAGCGTAGGTCGTGCCGTCGTCGTTATACAGCGTGAAGTCACCATTCGCGCCGGGATAGACACGCACCCGGGCGATCTGCTGCGTCTCATGCGTGCTGGTGACCGGCGCGCCGAGCGGCACGATGGAGCCGGCGCGCACAAACAGCGGCAACGTCTCGATTGGCGCATTCACCTTCACGGTCTGCCCGCCGTGCAGCCGTTCCCTGGTCCAGAAGTTGTACCAGTCGGCGCCCTCCGGCAGGTACACCGTCCGGCTGGTAGCGCCTTGCTCGGTGACCGGAGCCACCAGGAACGCCGGACCGAACATGTACTCATCCCGAAGGTCCGCCGCCCGCGGATCGTGTGGGAAATCCATGAACAACGCACGCATGTATGGCGCGCCCGACTCATGCGTCCGGTAGCCGAGCGAGTAAATATAAGGCATGAGTTGATAGCGCAGCTTCAGATACTTCTCCAGAATCGGCTCAGCCGCCTTGCCGTAAGACCAGACCTCGTTGTACTTACGGCTGCCGTGCGTGCGGAACACCGGCAGAAATGCCGCATACTCAAACCAGCGGGTGTATAACTCGGGGTAATCGTCGTAGCCGCCCACGTTGTCCCGCGCGTCGCTCGGATCGAGCAGCGGCCGGTGCGCCGGGTGGTGTTCGGCGGGCAGATACTGCCAGCCACCAATGTCGTTGGTCCAGTAAGCGAAGCCGGACGCCGCAAAATCGAGACCCGTGGGGATCTGGCGCTGCAGGGTGTCCCAAGTCGGATAGATGTCCGATGACCAGAACACCGTTCCGTCGCGTTGCGCGCCCAGGTAGGCATCCCGGGAAAGAATCAGCGCTCGCTGCTTGATGTCGCGCCGGAAGCCGTCATAAATCGCCGCCGTATGAAACAGTGGATAGATATTGAAGTAGCGCGTGCCCGGTCCGGCGTGGAAGTAACTGCCGTTGGGCGGCAGGTCGGGCTCGGTTTCGTCCATCCAGAGCGCATCGAACCCCTTGCTGAGTATGTTGTCGCGTATGGTTTCCCAATACCAGCGCGCCGCTTCCGGATTCGTGGTGTCGATATCTGAGCCGGCACGGTCGTAGGGCAAGCCGTTGGTGGGCGTGCCGTCCGCAAGCTGCTCGAACCAGCCTTTATGCAGCAGCATGTCGTAATAGCGCCCACCGGGAAGGAAGCGCGGCCAGACGCTGATCATAGTCTGAAAGCCCATTTCGTGAAGCTGGCGGTTCATGGCCGCGGGATCGGGCCACTTGACGGGGTCCATGTCGATCTGGCCCATCTTCGTCCAATAGAACCAGTCGACCACCATCACGTCGGCCGGCAATCCCCGGTCGCGGTAGCCCTTGGCGACGGCCAGCACCTCGTCCTGCGAACTGTAGCGCTGCTTGCATTGGATGTAGCCGTAAGCGGCCTTCGGCAGCATGGGCGTGGCGCCGGTGAGCAGGCGGTAGCCGCCGTAAATCTCGTCGGTGGTGTCGCCGGCGATGACGAAGAAAGACACGCGGTCGCCGACCTCGGAAGTCCACTTCGTCTGCTCGTTAAAGCCCGGCTCGATGGTTGTCCGGGAAGGATTGTCCCAGATCAGGCCATAGCCGCGATTGGTCACGACGAACGGCACGCAGACGGTCGGACCGCCGGTAGCCGTGTAGTTGTGCCAGCATTCGACGGTGTGGCCGCGGTGATCGAGGTAGCCTTCCTGGTTCTGGCCCAGGCCGTAGTAATGCTCGTCATCGGGCGAGGCAAAAGTTGCGCCCACCTGATAGAATGCCGCGTCAGACGCGCGCCGGTCGTGCAGCACCCCGGCATTGCCGTCTTTGTAATTGGGCACGGACATGGACCAGTCCTTCAGGTCCACCAGCATTTTTCCTCCGGGCGTCGCGATGGTGATATGCGCGGGCGGAGTGGACCCGTTGAAGAACTTCGCAATATCCACCTGCGTGGGCAGCGGCGTGCCTGGATGGCTGGCTTCGAGCGTTACGAGCAGGCGCGAGGAGCGGTAAACGTCGCCCTGGCGGGACCATCCCCGTGCGGAGGGCTGCGCTACGAATCCATAGCCGGGCGCGGCGGTGGCCGGCTCCTTCAGTAGGCTAAGGGTCACGCGGACGATGTTGGGGGCGTAGGGTTCGAAGACGATGGTGCTGCCGCCGCGGTCGAGCACGATGGAGGAGGTTTGTGCAGACGCGGATGCGGCCGACAGCGCGATGAACATGGCAAGGGCCATGCTGGGTTTGCGAATCGCTACCTTCCACATTTGCTTAGTCGACCGAAAGAGCGGAGCTAAAGCTCCGCGCGGGCTTAAGCCGGCCCCCCATCTACTTCCGTTTGGTGAGCAGCACCTTCACTTCCACCGGCTCCGTCCCACGCATCACCTTCACCATCACCTCGTCGCCAGGCTTCTTGGCGCGCAAGGCATAGGTGAAATCGTACAGGTTCTGGATGGGCTTGCCGTCGAATTCCACCAGCACGTCGCCCGGCTTCAGGCCGGCTTTGGCCGCGGGCGAGCCCTCGCGAATGTCGGCGAATTTCACGCCCTTGACGCCTTCGCCGAAGTCAGGGATGCTGCCAAAATCGGGTCCGTAGCCCGAGTGCCCTGAACCGGACCCGGCCACATCTCCCGCGTGCTCCGGTTCCTTCACGCGCACGTACATTGGCCGGTCGGGCGCCTCGCGCAAATCCTCGCCCACTTCCGCCACCAACTGCAACAACTTGGCCGCATCCGGCGCGTCGATCTTGTCCCAGGTGTCGCTGGGCTTGTGATAGTCCGCATGCAGCCCGGAGAAGAAGAACAGCACCGGCACTTGCTTGGTGGTGAACGAGGTGTGGTCGCTCGATCCATACCCCGCTTCGGAATAATCGATGTGCAGGCCGTACTTGGGGGTGACTTCCTCAAGCAACTTTCTCAATGTCGTGCCCGTGCCCACTCCGCCAATGAATACTTTGCCGTCGCGCACGCGGCCAATCATATCCATATTGATCATGGTCACGTCCTTATCGAGCGGCAGCAGCGGATGGTTGACGAAATAGCTGGAACCGAGCAGTCCCAGCTCCTCCCCGGCGAAGGTCAAGAACAGGATGCCGCGCTTCTGTTTCGGCTGCGACGTGAACCAGCGCGCCAGTTCGATCACCCCAGCCGTGCCGGAAGCGTTATCGTCCGCGCCGGGATGGATCGTGCCGGCGAGCGATGGCGCAAGCGAGAACTGCTCGCCCAGGCCGAGGTGGTCGTAATGCGCGCCGATTACCAGGTATTCATCGGTCGTGCCGGGCAGGTAGCCGGCCACGTTGTGGACGGTCTTCACCAGGCGCTCCACATCCAGGTTGGCGTCCACCTGGAGCGCATCGGGGAACGCGAAGGATCGCGGCTGCAGGTCCTGGTCGATACCCTTCTGAATCTCATCGGGGTCCTTGCCGGCGATGGCGAACCAGCGCTCGGCCATCTCATACCGGACCTGCACAAAAGGAATGCCGGCATCGCCGGGTCCGGCGGCCTCGGCAAACTTCTCCAACTCGTCGGCCTCGCCGGGATGCGCCGCCCGATCGTTCATCAGTACCACGCCGCGCGCGCCGTGCATCTTGGCGTTCGAGGCTTTGCTCCAGAACTGCGAATGCTGCGTGTAGACTTTACCCGCGAAGACGCTTTTGTCATCGAACTCCTGCGGCTCGTGGCGCATGATGAGCACGATCTTGCCGCGCACGTCGATGCCCTTGTAGTCGTCGTAGTTGTACTCTGGCGCGGTGATGCCGTAACCGGCGAACACGACGCCGCCGCTCATCTTCCCTGACGCGCAGAAATTGAAAGGAATGAAATCGTCGGGAAAGGCGAGCTGAATGCGCTTGCCATTCGCCGCGTACGCGAAATGGTTATCCTCGCCCAGCTTGGCGTTGGTGGTAACGCTAAAGGCTTGATAGTAGCTTTTGCCGTCAATCTCCTGGAGACCGAACGAGCGGAACTTGGCAGCGATGAACGCCGCAGCCTTCTCCAACTCGGGCGTGCCCGTGCCGCGCCCTTTCAGGTTCTTGGATGCCAGAAATTTCACGTCGTCGAGAAAGAGGCTGGGGTCGATCGACGCCGTGGCGCCATAGGCGGCCACCATCGCCAACGAGCACAGCGCGAGCTTCTGAGCCGCGCACGTCAGCCAGCGGTCTGCAAAGTTTTTGGGCATTCGGCTAGTTCAATTTCGGGGCAGGCAGAGTCACTTCGCATCCGCAATTCTCGCCGGCGTTGTGGGCGGTCTTCTGATAGTCGATTTCGTAGTCGATGATATTCCGCAGGTTCGACCAATCCACGCGCCCCACGATCTGGCGGCCATTGACGAACAGGGTGGGAGTGGCGGTTACGCCAATGTCCTTGCCCACGGCTTGGGCTTTGTTCACTTCCGCCTCGGTTTCCTTGTTATCCATGCAGCGGGTCAGTTGCAGGATATCGAGTTCCTTGCCCTTGGCAAACTCCAGCACCTTGTCTTTCAGATTCTCGGGCTTGATCTCGTCCTGATGTGCGAAGATCCAGTCGTGATAATCCCAGAAGGCGGCGGCGTTCTGGCGGAAGATGCAGCGCCCGGCGATGGCGGCCGCCCTGGCCCAGGGATGCAGCGAGTCGAGGGGGAATTCCATGAAGTAGAAGCGCACCTGCTGCGGGTACGTGCTGAGCAGGTTCTCGCGCAGCACCTTGGCTTCCTCCTTGCACATGGGACACTCGAAATCGCTAAACTCTACCAGCACGACCGGCGCTCCGGGAGTCCCGAAGCTGGGTTGCAGGTCGGTCTTCAGCTTGTCCAGCGAAGTCTTATACGGGTTTTGCGCTATATCATAGAGATTGCCTTGCACCACCTTCTGGCCGTCCTTGGAGACATAGTACGAAAAGTCGGCGCTGGCGGCGCCCGCCGAGGCGTGTACGCCGACGGTCAGGAATCCCGGCATATCGGACGGCTTGGGGTCGGCGATCTCTACTTTGATCTGCGGTCCCCAGACGTTGAGGTGGCGTACGTAGGCTTCAAAGGTTGGCTTGTCAAACGCGGACTTCTTCTCCGCGGGTTTCGCCGCAGTTTTATCCGGCGGAGCGGCAAAGAGGCCAGTGGCCAGCAGGGTGAAGCACAGCAAAAATCTGGACATCAATCGCTATTGTAACCTAGCGGGCCCGCTACGCGCCTCGCCGTTCGCGCATCATCTCCGCGGCGTCGTAGGGACATTCTGGTGGAAATGTGGATGCGTCCAATCCTGTCTCCGCCATCGCGTCGAGCAACGCATCGCCGTAAGCCTCCGCGATGAAAGCGGGTTGTTCGAGCAACGACCCGAAACTCGGATTCTCACGTAGAATCTTACGGAGGGTTCGGATTTGCTTTTGGATCGATATCTCCCAACTGCGGCCTCGCAAGGTGGGTTGGTAGTCCCACTTCAGCTTGTGAAGGAACAGTTGGCCCAACGCGCTCTCTAAGGCACGACGCTCAGATTTGCCCAAATCCTCAATCTCCTCTGCCACCTCAGCCAAATCGACGTCCCGGGTCCGGCCGTCGCGCAGAGCTGCAGCCGTGCTCTTGGTCCACGCGAAGTAGTCGGTTTCATACAGGTTCGGCATACAAACATCGTAGCGCGTCGCAATCATCCATAATGAAAATGTGCCCTTGCTCTGCTATCTGGACGCATTCTCCGGAATCAGCGGCGACATGCTGGTGGGCGCGCTGGCGGATGCCGGGGCGGACCAGGCTGCGATCATCGCCGCGATCGCTTCGCTCGAAACCGGCGCGGTGCTGTCGTTCGAGCGCGTGAAGCGCGGCGGAATCGCCGCCACGAAGTTCCATGTGTCCGTGCCCGAAACGCACGCCCACCGGCACCTGGCGCACATCCTGAAAATGATCGAGAAGGCGGCGCTGCCCGAGCGCGCCAAACATAATGCATCGGCCGTGTTCCAGCGGCTCGGCGAAGCCGAGGCGGCGGTACACCAGGTGCCTGTCGAACGCGTGCATTTCCACGAGGTGGGCGCGGCCGATTCCATCGCGGACATCGTGGGCGCCTGCCTGGCGTTTGAGCTGCTGGGCGTGACATCCATCGTCTCCGCGCCGCTCAATGTGGGAAGCGGCACTGCGTCCACCGCGCATGGCGTGCTGCCGGTGCCCGCTCCGGCGACCGCGGCGCTGTTGCGCGGCAAGCCGATCTATTCCGACGGCCCAGCGGTAGAGCTGACCACCCCCACCGGCGCGGCGCTGGCCGTTACGCTGGCGCGCGCGTTTGGACCGCTGCCTCCGGTGAAGATCGCGGCGGCCGGCTACGGCGCGGGCGGCTACGATTTCCCGGACCGCGCCAATGTGCTGCGCGTCATTCTGGGCGAAGAGACCGGCGCGGCGGAGGCCACCACCATTTCGGTGCTCGAAGCCAACATCGACGATCTCAGCCCACAGATTCTGGCTTACGCCATGGATCGCCTGCTGGAAAAAGGCGCGCTGGACGTGACCTTGCAGCCGATCGAGATGAAGAAGGGCCGGCCGGGCACTCTGCTGCGGGTGCTGGCGCGCCCCGAGGATCGCGAGACGATGGTAGAGACGATCTTCGCCGAAACATCTACGCTGGGGCTGCGCACTTACACGGCCGAGCGCCGCGTGCAGTCGCGCCACTGGGTGGAGGTTGAAACTCCGCAGGGCAAGGTACGCATGAAGGTGTCGAACGAGGGCGCCTACGCGCCGGAGTACGAAGACTGCCGCCGCATCGCGCTGGAATCCGGCGTGCCGCTGAAGCATGTGATCGCCGAGGCCAATTTCGCCTACTTGAAAAATTCGAGATGAATAAATATTACCTGACCACACCGATCTACTACGTCAATGCCGCGCCGCATATCGGGCACGCCTACACCACCATGGTGGCCGACCTCATCAAGCGCTACAAGCGCATGCAGGGCTACGACGCGGTACTCACTACTGGCAGCGACGAGCACGGCGTGAACGTGGAGCGCGCCGCCGAGCGCAACGGCAAGACGCCCATAGAATTCTGCGATGTGATTTCGGCGGAGTTCCGGCGGCAGTGGCTGATGCTGGGTCTGGACATCGATCACTTCCAACGCACCACGGACCCGACGCACGCAGTTGTAGTGAACCATCTGTTCAACCGCTGCCGCCAGAACGGCTACATCTATAAGGGTTCGTACACCGGGCAATACTGCATTTTCGACAATCTATACGTGAACGAAGCCAAGCCGGGCGACCCTTGTCCGGATTGCGGGCGCCCCACCGAGACCGTCACCGAGGAGAACTTCTTCTTCAAGCTGTCGGCCTTTACCGAAAGGTTGCTGGCGCTTTACGAGTCGCAACCCGATTTCATTCAGCCCGAAACGCGGCGCAACGAAGTGCTGGCCTTCGTGCGGCAGGGGCTGTCGGATCTGTCGATTACGCGCACCAATATCAAGTGGGGCATTCCGGTAGAAGGCGAAGCCCCGCACGTCTTTTATGTCTGGTTCGACGCGCTCACGGCTTATAAGACGGCGGTGGAGGGCGAGGGCCGCTGGCCCGCGGACCTGCACCTGATCGGCAAAGAGATTCTGCGGTTTCATGCGGTGTTCTGGCCCGCGTTTCTGATGGCGGCGGACTTTCCGCTGCCCAAGAAGATTTTCGCGCACGGCTGGCTGCTGTTTGAAGACAGCAAGATGAGCAAGTCTCGCGGCAACATCGTGCGCTCCGAGCCGATCCAGCAGGTGATGGGGGCAGACCCGCTGCGCTATTTCCTGCTGCGCGAGGTTGTTTTCGGGCAGGACGGCAGCTTCAGTTACGACGCGCTGATCGGGCGCTACAACTCGGAACTGGCCAACGGATTGGGCAATCTGGTGAGCCGCACCCTGACTATGATCGGGCAGTATCGCGGCGGCGCGATCCCTTCAGGTACGGTCGAAGCCATAGCGGATGCGGCCCGGCGGACCATCGCGGACGTGGTGGCGGCTTTCGACGCGCTGGAATTCACGCGCGGCCTGGAAGCGATCTGGGTGCTGCTCTCCAGGCTGGACAAATTCATCGTGGAGCGCGCTCCCTGGAAAATGGCGCGGCAGCCGGAGGCGCAGGCCGAACTGGACGCCACGCTATATACCGCCGCGGAGGCCCTGCGCATCGCCACCGTGCTGCTGACGCCGGTGCTGCCGGAGTCCGCGCCAAAGATCTGGGCGCAACTGGGTATGACGGAGCCGCTCGCATCCGTGCGTCTCGACGCGCTGGCCTGGGGCCAACTGCCGCCCGGCCAGAAGATTGGCGAAGTCTCGGGCGTCTTTCCCCGCATCGACGCCGCGCCGGCCATTGCGAAGATGAAAGAGCTGGAAGAGCGCGTCACCGAGGAACAGAACGTGATGTTGGGCAAAGTGCCCAAGCCAGAAGCAGCGGCCGCCGCGCCGGTTTCCGAACGCATCTCCATCGACGACTTCGCGAAGGTGGATCTGCGCGTGGGCCAGGTGCTTTCCGCCGAGCCGGTGAAGGGCGCAAATAAGCTGTTGCACCTGAAAGTGGACATCGGCGAGCCGCAGCCGCGCACCATCGTAGCCGGGATCGCGGAGGCGTATCCGGCCGCGGAGTTGATCGGCCGCAAAGTGGTAATCGTGGCCAATCTGCAACCTCGCAAGCTGCGCGGCATCGAATCCAACGGGATGATCGTGGCTGGTTCGATCGAAGGCGGCAAACCGGTGCTGGCGGGCTTTCTGGAGGACGTTCCCATCGGGGCGCGCCTGAAGTGAAGCTGACCGATTCGCACTGCCACCTGGACGACAAACAGTTCGATCCCGACCGCGAACAGGTGATCGAGCGGGCGCTTGAGGCCGGTGTGGAGCGCATGATGGCCATCGGCACCGGCGGCGGTCCGCCAGATCTGGAGGCCGGCATACGCCTGGCCCGCCAGCACGCCTTCATCTACGCCACGGTGGGTGTGCATCCGCACGATGCCGCCAAGGCGACGCCCGAAACATTCGCCGCCATGGAAACGCTGGCCGCAGAGGAGAAGGTGCTGGCTCTCGGCGAGATCGGCCTCGATTACCATTACGATTTCTCGCCGCGCGACGTGCAGCGCGACGTTTTCGTGGCGCAGTTGAAGCTGGCGGCCAAGGCCGGGAAGCCCATCGTGATCCATACGCGGGAGGCCTGGGACGATACTCTGCTTCTGTTGCGTGAACACTGGCCGGGCGGCGGCATCATGCACTGCTTCAGCGGCGGACCCGCGGAAGCCCGGCAGGTCCTGGATCTGGGCTTCTATCTGAGCTTCGGCGGCGTGCTCACATTTCCCAAGGCGGAGGCGCTGCGCGAAGCGGCGCGCTTGGCGCCCGAAGACCGCCTGCTGCTGGAGACCGACGCGCCCTATCTGGCGCCGGTCCCCAAGCGCGGCAAACGCAACGAGCCGGCCTTCATAGTGGAGACCGCGCGGCGGCTGGCGGAAGTCCGCGGCGCAACGCCCGAGCACATTTCCGAGCAAACCTCGGCGAACTTCGAAATGCTGCTGTTTGCGCCTCTCACACGGTAACGGGTAAACTGTAACTTCGAAATGAACTTGGGCAAGCTCGGGCAAGCTATCACCGGCAAGGAGATCTTCGACCTGATCCACGACGATCTGGAGCGCGTGGAAAAGGAGATCAGCCTGGAGACCGTCGCGTCGGTGGAGGTGGTCACTCAGATCGGCCAATACCTGCAGGAGAGCGGCGGCAAACGGCTGCGGCCAACGCTGCTGCTGCTGGCCTCGAAGCTGATCGGGGGCCCTGGGCGGACCGGCGAGAGCGCCATCCATCTGGGGGCGGTAGTCGAGATCATCCATGCGGCCACGCTGGTGCACGACGATGTGATCGACGATGCGCGCACGCGGCGCGGGCGGCCGTCGGCCAACGCGCAGTGGGGCAACCATACCTCGGTGCTGGCGGGCGACTGGCTTTACATGGAAGCGTTCCAGGTGGCGCTGCGCGAGCGCAATTTCCACGTGCTGGACCTGTTGATCGGGCTGACCCAGATGATGGTAGAGGGCGAACTGCTGCAGCTCGAGCGCATCGGCCGCATCGAGGTGAGCGAAGCCGATTGCATGGAACTGGTGGACCGCAAGACCGCTTGCCTGTTTTCGGTTTGCGCCAAACTGGGCGCGCTGGTGGCGGGCGCGGATTCGCAGACCGAAGAGCGTCTGGGCGATTACGCATGGAACCTTGGCATGGCATTCCAGCTGGTGGACGACCTGCTGGACTTCACCTCGCGCGAGAAGGTGCTGGGCAAGCCGGTGGGCAACGATCTGCGGGAGGGCAAAGTGACCCTACCGCTGGTGTACGCGCTGGAACAGGCATCCAGCGCCGAACGCCGGAGCGTCGAGACCATCCTGCGCGAACGGAACTACGACCGGGTGCCGTTCCCGCAGATTCTGGCGATGGTGGAACGCTACCAGGGCATCGCGCGGGTGAAGGAGCGCGCGCAGGCGTTCACGGAGAAGGCGCGCGGGATCATCGGCGAGTTCCCGGAGTCCCCTTATCAGCGCGCGTTGTACAGCGTGACGGAACTGATCACCGAGCGGGATCATTAGAGCGCGGGCCGCGAGCTTGCCACGCCGCAGCGGATCAATGGGACGCGGCGACCGACAGCCGGCGCATCACGATCCCGGACGATGCGGTCGAGGAGAACGCGAACGTCGCGCGAACCACCTGCCCAGGCTTGCCGCACTGCACCGCGTAGCGGCGGATTTCCGCGTGGATCGGAGCCTGCGCCTCGGCTGGCAACACCACATATGCGATCAGCCGGGCGGGTATTTTGTGCTGTGCGCGCAAATCCGAAACCACGCTGTTCTCCTCATCCTGAAAAGCAAACGCGTAATACCGCTCCAGGGACGCCAGCCCCCTTGGCAAGGGAACCTCGCTGCCGTCCGCGGCACGGAACAGATAGAGGGCAAACTGGCTGTCATCCGGGTTTCCAAACCCGATAAAACCGTCATGGAACTTGATCAGGTCCAGCATGTCGTCGGGCTTCTCGGGGATGAGGCGCACATCCGGGGCGACGCTGACAAGATCGTCGGCAATCGCCGGGAGTTGGCAAGGACGGGGCGCATCGGCGGCACGCGGGGTCTGCGGCGGCACGGCGGGGCGCGGAGGCGAATCTACCGTGGCGGCAGGCGAGGCGGCTTCGATTTCGAGCGTAAGGGACCGCTTGTCGGCCGACAGGGTGTGGTGAAATGGCGCGGGGTTAGCGAGGACGACGGTCAACCTCGTGCCGGCTGCGTGCCGCGAGATCCGGATCAGCCCGACCCGGCCGTCCTTACAAGCCACCGTTTCCGTACCGCTTCGAGCTGGCGCCACCTGCAACAGATCCGCATAGACGCGGGGAGGGCCGGACAAGGAGTTGGCCGTGTAGCTGAAGGGTCCCGTCGCGCGGACCGTGATGCGTATAGCAGCGGGCGTGGCCGCGCAATCGACATGCTCCAGGCGCGCTGTCTGCGCCGGGGCTATCGGCGCCAGGAGAACCGATCCGGCAAGTAAGCAAGCGGCCACGCTCCTCAGCACGCACCTTCTCCAAACAGGACGGCCTTAACCGTCCGCGCCAGGATGTGGACATCCAGCCAGATCGACCAGTTACTCACATAGTACATATCGAGGCTGACACGCTGCCCATAATCCGTGCGGCTGCGGCCGGATACCTGCCACAGACCGGTAAGGCCCGGCATCACCTTCTTGTATATATGATATTTGTCACCGTACCTGCCGATCTCGCTCTCGACAATGGGCCGGGGACCGACCAAGCTCATCTCACCCAACAAGACATTCCATAATTGCGGTGCCTCATCCAGGCTGGTCTTGCGTAGGAGCCGGCCTACCGGAGTTATGCGCGGATCGCTGCGCAGCTTCTGAGTCAGACGCCATTCCTGCGCGAGCCCGGAATCGTGAGACAGGTAGTCTCTCAAGGCTTCATCGGCGTTCCAGACCATCGAGCGGAACTTCCAGACCGTGAACGGGCGGCCTTCGCGGCCATAGCGCACGTGCCCATAGAGAACGGGGCCGCGCGAGGTGACCTTGATGGCCAGCGCGATAAGAAGCAACCAGGGCGCCAGGAGAACACCGGCGGCGAGCGTCAGCCCAACGTCGATGGCGCGCTTGGAGAACCGCGCGGCGGGCAGCAGGAGGCTCTGCCGGACCTCCAGGCCGAGCTTGCCGCCCAGGTCGGTCGCCTTCACCCAAAGGGTCGCCATGCCCTCCAGCTCCGGCATGACGATCAGACGCGAGAAGATGTCCCCATGCCGCGCCAACATGTCCAGCAGCCGCGCACGCGGCAGCGCAGGCATGGCCACGATAGCGCATCGTATACCCCACTGGCGGGCCAGCAAGGGCGCCTTCTCGATGCCTCCGCAGACTGGAACGCCCAAAATGTGCTGCCGCGGCCGGGAATCGCTTTCGAGCGCCGCCACCGGCTTCAGGCCGAGATCCGGATGCGCCAGGAGCAGCGCTATCAAGCCGTCGGAATCCGGGGCCGAGCCGATCACCAGGACCGGATACCCCCAGCGCGGATGATGCGACAGCGCCCAGCGCACGACCGAACGCATGAGTGGAACCAGCACCAGAGTCTGGATCCATGCCAGGAGAAACACGGCGCGCGAGTAGAGGTTGGTATCGTGCAGCAGAAAAGTCACCGACCCGAGAGAGGCGTAGACGACACTTACAGAAGCGGTCGCGCGACGGAGTTCCTCCACCGGGTTGAGCGCAATGCCCGGATATAAGCCCGCGGCGAACTGGGCCGTCAGGAAGACCGCCAGGATGGGCCAAAGCCGTAGGTAGTCGCCCGGCGCGAGCTTTCCTTCCACGAAATACCAAAACGTCACGCTGATGGCCGCGGCGCACGCGAGGGCCAGTAAGTCGGACGCAATGATGGCGCACAGCGTAAACGGTCCGGATGCCGGCGAGCGCCGGAGGGGCACCGTCTGCAGCTCAAGATCAGTATCGGGATGGAGAATGCGGAGCCGTGGTGTGGCCATGGCACTGGCTTAAGACGAGATCGGCATCCCCTGCCCGCAATAATAGGCGAGGGCCTTGACCCCAGCCTCGGTGAGCGCTCGTGGTATCAAATGGGGGCGTCCGAGACGCCAGAGGTACGCGATCTGCCGAGACACGAAATCGACGCCGTCTCCCGAGCCGCTGACAGACCCCAACGTGTCGCGATACTCCCGAACAGCAAGGCCGGTACGAAAGTATCGCCGGAACGTCTCCGGGAATGTGAGGCTATGGGAGTGGAACACCTCGGCTTCGGCCACGTATGCCACGCGATGGCCCGCATCAAGGAGCCGCGCGCACAAGAGCATGTCCTCGTTGGATGGTACTGGCGTGGGGAAACGGCCTACGCTTTCGAACACAGCACGGCTGACTGCCGAGGCGACATTCGAGAAAAAGAACGACCTTAGAGTGCGCCGCCCCAAGTGCGAAAGGTGGCGCACGGACGATACCGGAGGATAGTTATAGAGCCGCGCAAAAGTCTCCAGGGGCGTTGCGCCGGCGGCCGGGATCTGGCGGGCATAAGCGCCCGCAACGCGACCTTCGCGGATGGGCGCCGTGAGGCGTTCGAGGAATTCGGGAGAGGCGGGCAGCGCATCCTGCGTGAGGAACACCAGAATGCCGCCGGAGGCCTTGTCTGCGCCGAAGTTGCGATTGCCGCCGTGGTCGAACCTGCGCCGGTCAATCTGATGCACCGAGCAACCCAAAGAGGCGGCGACCTCTGCCGTTCCGTCCTCCGATGCCGAGTCCACAACGATGATCTCGGCCGCCTTTTCCGATTGAGCCAGCAGGTGCTCTACAAGCTGCCGGATCCGACCCGCGGCGTTTAAGGTCGGTATGATGATTGAGATCATGGCGCCTGATCTATCGCCGAAGCGTCTTCAACCGATACACGGCACGGTGCGGCACCAGCATGGCGACGAGTGTCCGCGCGATGCCATAAAAACTGAACGGAGATGCCGCATCGAAGTAGCGGAGCTGCAACTTCACCCGCTCCCATTGCTGCCGCCGCCGGCCTCCCACTGACAATCCGTTCAGCGAGTACTCGCATCGCGTCAGAACTTCCGGGAGTACAGCCAGGCTGTACCGGCGCGCCATGCGCAGAAACAGTTCGTAGTCCTCCGCGCCGGGAAGATCTTCGCGGTAGACGCCCAACTCGCGCAGCACGCTCGTGCGCATCATGCAGCCGGAATGCACCAGGCAGTTATTCAGGCGCAACCTCCGCAGGATTTTGGCGTGGGCGCACGGCGCCCGGTAGCGGAACAGGAATCCCTGCCGGGCGTCCACGAAATCGACGAAAGAGGACACGGCGGAGCAGCCCGGGTGCGCCTCCAGGAATTCCAACTGGCGCTCGAAGCGCTCTGGTGCGATGGTGTCGCCCGCATCCAGACGCGCGATGTAGCTATAGGGCCGCTCCAGGATGTGTCTGAGGCCGTGATTCAACGCCCCCGCAATGCCGTGGTTTTTCTCCAGACGCAAGGTGGTCACGTCCAGCCCTTCCCGCAGCCGGAGCGGCGCCCGGAGCGGCTGTGGACTCCCGTCATCCACCAGCACCACATCGAACCAGCCGCGCGCGCCGCCCAGGTTGGCCAGTGTCCGATCCAGGCCGGCTTGATTGCGATACACCGGAATCAGGAGGGCTACCTTGGTCACGAGGCCGCCGCCCGATAGAACTCCGTCATCTGCGCCGCGTGGCTCTCCATGTTGAAGACTTCTTCCACCGCGGCCAAAGCCTCCGCTTGGGTAATAGGAGCAGGCTCGCCGGCGCTTCGCAAAATCGTTTCGGCCCAGTGTTGCGCTCCCGCCGACAGGGGTATTTGTTTGACCAGGTCCGCAACGACGATGGCCTCCGGCGGGATGGCGGTGGAAGCGAAGCAGCGCAAGCCGGCGGCCTGCGCCTCCACCAGTGCCAGCCCCAGCCCTTCGTAAAGAGAGGGGAACAGAAAACAATCGAAAGCGCCTGACAGGAGAGTAGCCACATCTTCGCGCGATGGCAAGAGAATGAACCGGCCCCGCAGCCCAAGTGACCGGACCATTTCTTCGACTGGCCCCGAAACCAATCCGTCTCCCAGCAGCACGAACCAGGCGCGCGGCTCCCTGTCAGCCACGATCTCCGCAACCTTGACCAGAAACTCGTGATTTTTTTCTTTCTTGAACCGGCCCACGTGGCCAAATACAATTGCGTCCGGCGGAATGCCTAGTTCCGCGCGAACCGCGCGCCTGTCGGGGATGCGGCGGAAGGGAGACAGATCGACGCAAACCTCCCGGACATGCCAACGCGAGTCGGACCTCCAGCCGTCCCCGAAGAAGCTAGACGTGGCTATCGCGCTGACCCCCAGGCCGCCTGTCGCGAACCAACTCGAGAGCGATTGCATCAGCCGCAGATAGAGCCGGCGCATTGGAGCGGACGCCGCTTCCATCGCGCGCACGTCCGTATGCACGTTCACGATCCTGCCAGGCACGCCAAGCAACTTCGCAAGAAGAACCACGACGCCCCCATAGCAGTCCACGTGAGCATGGACGACCTGATAAGGGCCGTTGCGCTGTTGCAGCCTCCATAGCCGGAACAATTGCAGCGGGACGTTCCGATGGCCCGGAGACCTGTATATCCGGGCGTTTTCCCCCAGGATCTCCGGCTCGCATGCGCCCGGCCCTTGTTCGCCGCACAGAAAAAAGTCCATGGCGACCGCCTTCCGGTCGGTGTGCCTGAGTAAGTGGACGAGCCATGTCTCCGCCCCTCCGCGGCCCGTTCCTCCAATCACATGCAGGACCCGAATTGGATGCGCTAACATGCTCCGCCGTCGGTAGTACCTGGCTGCGGGCACGGCGCCACCTGTAGCTCAGGCAGACCTATAGGCATATCATCCGCGAGCGTAACGCCGACGGAGAGCAGATACGCCAATGTTATGCCTGTACCGATAGCGCCAAACATGCCCTCTCCCATGGACAGCACCCAGAAACACACAGACACCATCGCCGGCGCCGCGGAGAAGGGTTTACGCGCCCGCTCACGAAAAGCCCTACCGGTTGACCAGGCGAGCCCGAGCACTGCCACGCACACAATGAAGAACGCTGCTATAGGTCCCTGCTGGCCTATGATGAACATGATGCTGTTGTGGGACGAGATGCCGACCGTTCCCGGAAAATAGTCGCTTCCGTTGCCCAGCCAATGCATGTCGTCGATTACTTTCATCCAAATCTCGTCGCGCTTGCTGAGCGTATCCCCCTTCGTCACCTGGTCGGCGTGCTTTTGCCAGATCTGCTGGGCAATTCCCAAATTGGGGACAGTGGACCCCGCCCAAAACAGCATCAGTCCACCCAACGCTAGCGACAGCACGTGGACACGCCGCAAGCGGCCGACGCACACGCAAGCGCCCAGAGCGGCCGCGGCGAGGACCGCCAGGAGCGACGTCCGGGAACCCGAAACCATAACGAGAAAGGAACTTCCGGCGAAAAGCAACGCCAGCGCACCGCCCAGCAGACCTCCGCGAGAACCAAGCTGCACGGCTTCCACGAGGCAGCAAAGGCTGGTGATGGCCACGATCGCCGCGGTAACCCCCATGCCGTTCGGGTGCCCAAAGATTCCTTTGTATTCAAAGTGCAGGTCCGGGTAAAGACAGAGCGAAACAGCCAGGTAGAACACGTGACTGATCAACAGGGCAAGCGTGACCAGCATGGCTCCCTTCTCTCCAAGCAGAAGCGGGAGTCCGATCAGGAAGAGGGGCGGCACCACCAGCAGCAGCCAAAGCGTGTTCACAATAGCTTGCCGGTTGTCCTCCGTGGCTATTGCCGACAGAAGACAGCACGCTCCAAACGCCAGCCAAAGCGAGATCAGTATCGCGCTCCGCCCCCTCGGCACGAACCGCGCAATCGCGGAGGGGACAAAAGGCAACATCACCGCCAGGGCGCCACCGACAAGAATCCATCGCGCTGTGGCAAGCGCCGGATCGAGAGGATCGTACAGAGAGCCGAGAAGTACGAGCGATGCGCCCCCGAAAAGCAGCGTAAGCGCTAGTAGCTTCCACCAGTCCTGGGATGTTGTCACGATCGATTCCCCAAAGCCGTTCTCCGCCACACCAGACAACAGTTCGCTCCGTCGTCCGGGTGCTTCTTCGCCAGCCGATTGGCTTCGCCGCGCCACCGGGCCGGAACGGTGTCAGTGTAGTGCGGCCCAAGGAACGCGTACGTCCGCCGCCAGACCAGTTCCCATTCGCCACGCCAGGCGGCTTCGAGAGCCGCAAAATCCAGCCCACGCGCCGCGCCGGCTTCCGAATCATCCTGCACGACGTGGAAATCCACCAGCCTGCTCACCAGCCGCGCCGGAGGCCGCCGCCCGAAAAGCGCTCCCTCGAAGGCGCGCCGCGCGGCGAAATCTTCCGGCAGTTCCGCCAGCCGCGCGAAGCGCAAAGCCCGGCGCGCATAACGCCGCGCTTCCAGCATGCGCCACCAGCGATGACGTGCATCGTAGCGCGTCAGCACGGCGCGGCACTCCGGGTTAGCCAGATATCGCCTCGATGGCTCGTGCCCGCTCAGCCACACGGCTCCCGGCGCAAGCAGCGGCATCAATCCGGAGATCGCGGCCAGCGGATCCACTATGTGGTGCAGCACGGAGTTTGTTATCAGAAGGTCGAACTCACCGTCGAGCGCAGCCGGATCGGTCGCATACTCGGCCTGCACGCCGCGGCCTTCCAGCGAGCGCCGGCATCGCTCGATCATGTGCGGCGAAGGGTCATAGCAAACCAGCCGCCCGATGCGCGCCGCGCCCAACCCGCCCACGCACTGGCGCGCCTCGAACCCGGTGCCGCAACCGAAATCCAGGATGCGCAGCCGGCCCTCCCGGTCCCCCAGGAACTGCTGACACACGCCGATCATCTCCCGCCACAACGGCGGCAACTGCTCGAAGATCTCCGGATGCGTCCGCTCGTAGATGGCCGCTTCGCGCTCGTGATGCAGCTTGTTGATCTCCGCCACAAGCTGCGGCATCGGCAGCGCCGGCCGGTATCGCTGCAGCTTCTCGATCATGCGTGGAGCGCCTGGAAGCCCTCGGTGTGGGCAAAAACGCCGGCGGCATAAAGGACCAGCGCGGCAGCCGCGGAAACCGTACTCGCCATCGCCCCTCCCACTACCCCGAAGCGCGGGACCGCAAAGGAACACACCGCCAGCGAGACCGCCGCCACCACAGCCAACACCCATGGCTGAAAGGCGATGCGCCGGCGGGCGGTAGCTGCGAAGCCCAGCATCGACGTGACCAGCCAGAACGCCGTCGCGATCGAAAGCCAGACGAACAACGTGCGTTCATGTGCATACGCCGAGCCGAATAGCAACGGCGGCACCACGTCGCCCGCGGCCAGCGCCACCGCCACCAGCGCCACTCCCGGCGCCAGCGCCAGCGCCAGCAGCTTCGCCATCAGCCCCCAAAACGAGCCCCTGTCGCCGGTGAAATGGTAGCGCGCCAGGCGCGTCGCGGCGGATTGGCCCAGCGCATTCACCAGGATCATGCCCGCCGCCTGGAGCGACGCGACCGCCGCGAATATTCCCAACGCGCGCTCGCCCAGACGATGCGCAATCATGTAGCGCGGAATGTTGGTATCGAGCGCCGCCAGCGTGGTCACGATCCCCAGCGGAAATGCCTGCCTCGCCAGCCGCCGCATAGCCGGCCAGTCCCATGCGAATCCGCCTCGCCGCCCCAACGCGCGCGCCGCCGGCGCGTCGTGCAGCGCCAGCACCATCATCCACGCCCCAGCCAGCGCCGCCGCTCCCCATATGGCGCTGCGCGATACCCACAGTGCGATGGCCACCGCGGCAAGCGATAGTGTTCCGCGCAGCATCATCGAACGCGCGATCTCCGCCATCCGCTCATGCTGCTGCAGCCGGCCGTAAAACACGTCGCTCATCGATTCACAGGCTTTGGCGACGCCCGCCAGCGCGATCACCCACGCCGTCTCCCGCCGATAGCCTGCACACGCCGCCAGCCCCACGATGCCCGCCATCCCCAGCGCGGTGGTCGACAGCCGCAGGGCCACGTAGGTGGCCGGGGAAAACTCGGCGTGGCTCGCGTCGGTCGCCTGCAACGCGCGCAATTGGAGCTGCGAAAACAGGAACACCGGATTGGCTATCGCAAACCCCAGCGCAAATTGTCCCACCATGGTGGGATTTCCCAACCGGGCGAGCGCCAGGAAAATCCCCCACTGGCAAGCGGCATATACGATGTTGCCGGCCAGCGTCCAAGCTACGTTGCCGCGCAGAGAGACTTCCGCGGTCATCTGCGCGAATCGTCGGAAGCGCTGGCATAATTCTTGTAGTACTTAGCGTGATAGTAGTGATAGTAATAACCTCCAGCGGTGTCCGAGCGGACTTCATTCAGCACGATCCCGACAATGTTCGCCCGCAGGCGAGTCAGGATATTGACCGCCGAGGCCAGTGTCTTGCGATTGGTCTGCCCCGCCACCGCCACCAGCAGCACGCCGTCCACCGCCGCGGCCATCTGCAGGGGCTCCGGGAATCCCAGCAGCGGCGGCGAGTCCAGCACGACAAGATCGTAATCCCGACCCGATTCGTCCAACAGGTTGGGCAGCGCGCCGCCGATCAGGTCGGCGGCCCGGCGCGATGGCGGGCCGGCGGGCAAGATGTCCAGTTCCGGTAGCTCCTCGGTTCGCCGCAAGACCGCGCGCCACGCGAGCGGCGAGGTAAGCACGTCGGAAAGACCCTGCGTATTGGGGATACTGAAACGGCGGTGCAGGCTGGGACGGCGCAGATCGCCATCGATCAGCAAGGCCTTGCGGCCCTGCTGGGCATGGGCCGCAGCAAGATATGTGGCGATCGTCGATTTTCCTTCCGATGGCGATGCGCTGGTCACCATCAGGGTTCGCAGGCGTCGGTCGAAATCGGTCAGCATGATGGAGTTGCGCAAGGTGCGGACGGCTTCGTCGAACCCGGTGAGATTGTCCGCGTCCTTGGCCGGCGCTCTGTGCCCGTTTCCGTTTCCGGAGGCCATGGGATGAATCCGGCCGCGCCACTCTTTCACCACCGGCAGAGTCCCGACCACATGCGTATTGAGCGAACGGCTGACTTGTTCCGGATCGCGCACGGTGTTGTTCAGCACTTCGGTGGTGACCGCCGCGCCCACCGCGAGCAGCGAAGAGAGCAGAAACGCGGACAGCAGGTTCAGGGGAACGTTGGGGAACACCGGTTTGGCCGCGGGCAGGGCCACGTCCGCCAGGCGGATGGAGCTGTTCTGAAAGCTGGCGTTGATAGTGGCTTCCTTGATTTTGCGCACCAGTTCCTCGTAGACCTTCTTGTCTGTTTCAGCCTCGCGCTTCAGCGTCTGATATTCGAAGGAACGCGCGTTCAGGCGGTCGAAGTCGGCCTTGGTTTCGGCCACCGTCTTCTCCAGCATGCCCTCCCGATTGACGGCTTCCTGATACTCGATTTCCACGCGCTGCGCGATGCTCCGCCGGGTCTGTTCCAATTGCTTTTGCGCTTCCTGCACCTGCGACATGGCGGATCGGTACTCCGGGTGTTTGGCGCCGTAGCGCGTCTGCACGTCGGCCAGCTTGCGTTCCGCATCGTTGAGCGCCTCGGTCAACTTCTTCAGGGCTTCGCCCTGGCTCGACACCAGCGCGGCCTCCATGGCGCCGGTTTTGATGGACGCGTAGGCGGCTTCCTTGCGCACGCGGTCGGCCTGCGCGTTGGTGTATTCGGTATTGAGTTGCAGCAGGCGCGCCGACAGGATGCTGGTCTTCTCCTCGGGGTTTATGACATTCAGTTCGCGCTCAAACTGCGCCAGTTTCATGCTGGAGGCTTCCATCTTTGCCTTCAGTTCTTCGAGCTGCTTCTCCATGAACTTAGAAAGACCGGCCGTCGACTTATAGCGGATGAGGTAAGTGTGTTCCAGGTACGACTCAGCTATGGCATTGGCCACACTGGCAGAGAGCTCGCGATCCGGCGAACGGTAACTGATCAGCAGCAGGTAGGTGTTCGGGGGACGCGTGATTTTCAGCCGCTTCAACACCACCGGCGCGGCTTTGGCTTGCGCTTCCTCGATCGGGTCGGACTCCGGCTTGCCCTTCTCGATTTCGCGCAGGTTATATTTCTGCGCGACGGGCCGCAACACGGAGTTGGACTGAATCAGCTTGATCTGGGTAGCGATAAACTGGTCCGCGTCGTTCGCCGCCAACTGCGTAGATTCCTCACCCAGTATCCCCGTGGGCGCGCGACGGTCGATGTCGACGGTGGCGGTGGACTCGTAGATGGGCGTGAGCCGCAAAGAAACAATGGCCGTGGCGATGATACTGACGGCGATCACGGCCAGGATGATCCAGCGATGTCGTTTAAGAATCCAGAGGTAATGGGTGAGAGGAATAGCAGGCTCTTGGGCCGGCTGGCTGGCGGCTGTGTAAGTGACGGCTACCGCGGGTAGATGTCCGTTAAGGTTGCCGTTGAGTTTGTTTTCCACCATGATCGCTTTATCTGGAGGGCGGGCAATTCTGCCCGCAGCCGGCTTTCAGCCGGCTCTGGCCGCCTAAAAAGGCGGCTGCGGCCAGAATTGGCCGCCCTCCGGTGCAATGCTAATGCACGCCGGCATAGATCAGGGCCGCGCCGACCACGCTCCCTACCAGCAGTGCTTTTTCCAAAGTGGTGACAGCCATGCGGCGGCCCCGATTGTCGGGCACATACAGGAGATCGTCGGCCATCAGGCGAACGTCGGGAGCCTTGCGCCGCATGATCTTGTCGAGCTCGATGGGCAACTCCTGTTTTCCGGCCAGATCCCCGCTGCCGCGATACACGTACGCCAGCTTGCCGGCGAAGGGCGTCAGGCCCTCGGCGAAGGAAAGGGCTTTCAGGACGGTTGTTTCCGAACCGTCCCGAACCGGAATCGGGCCAGGCTTCTTGACGTTGCCGACCACGTAAATGCGGCGCGCTTCCGGCACCCGGATCTCTTCGCCGCCGGCCAGGTTGAAATTCACAGCTGGATCGGCTGCGTCGATCAGCCGTTTCACCGGAATGCGCTCGGTCAACACCTGCGCGGGATTGCCGGGGCCTGCCTGAGGCCGGTTCAGCAGGATCTCGGGTCCGGCGTCAGCGGTCAAGCCTTCGGCCTTGGCTAAGGCGTCCAGCAGCGTCACTTTGCCTATGGCTTGAAACGTCAGAGGCCTTTTGACGGCTCCCATCACGCTAATGGTCCGGCTGTTGTATTCCAGGATTGTGACGGTCACAACCGGTTGCACCAGGATCTCGCCGGTGGTCAGCGCCCCAGCCAGTTTGGCTTCGAGTTGGTTGGGAAGCAGGCCTTCGGCCTTTATCCGCTCCGTCAGCATCGGGAAACCAATCATCCCGTCCTCGCCCACGCGGAACGTGCGGCTCAGTTCCGGCGCGCCATAGACCGATACCGCAATCAGGTCGTTTGGCGAAATTCTCTGCGCCGGCAGGTTAGCTACATTCGCGACCGTGGAGTCCAGGCCGCCCGAATGGTTCTGCGCCGCGGCCGCTGTCACTAGTATCAGTGCGACTAGCATCTTCATGGCTTTCCTCCGCCGCAGCCGGATTAGGGAACCGGTGCGAAATCTGCTCCACCAACTGGACCAGCCGGTCCAGGCCCTTTTGCATATCGTTCAGTGCGTGCCCGATCGGCGGGCTCGATTCGGCCCCGTCCACGCCGTTGGCGCGCGCCACGGAAACCAGCAGCTCCGAGCGGGCGAAGTCCGAGATGTTCCTTGCGCCGCGCCGGAAAGACACGGACTTCAACTCTTCGTACTCCTCCTGCGTGAGCCGGAATACAACCAGGCGGTTTCGGGGCTTTACGACTGGCATACGAGCTCAGGATCGCGGCGGCGGCCGGCATCCAGAGCGGCTGGAATCGGACTCAGCAGACTTCGGTCGATCTCGACGGCGACGGATCGCTCCAGGATTTCGACGCTGATCACCACCCGGCAAACATCCCGTTCGCGCACCAGGGTGCCCATGAGCCCTTCGAGGCAGCCCTCGTCGATGCGAACTTTTTGCCCCAGCTTCAAATAGGGCCAAGGTTGGATCGGGCGTCCGGAGGCGATCACCGACCGGACGGCCCCGATCTCCTCCTCCGGAATGGGAGCGGGATTCCTGCCGAACGAAATAACGGAAAGCACGCCGGGGGTTCCCAGCACCTGCATCCGGTCCGGAAAGCCGAACCGGCAGAATACGTAACCTGGAAAGAGGCACGTTTCCGTGGTTTTCACGCGGTCCGACCAGCGCCTGCGCGCCTGGTAGGCCGGCACAAATGCGGTAAGGGTCTTCTGGTCCAGCAGCCGGCCCACCGCTTTTTCATGCCGCGGCTTCACCGACAGCGCGTACCAGCGAGACTCGTTCGGGAACAGGTGGGAGATGGCGGGCGAATTCAGGGGATACATGGAGGCAGAGCTATCGCTATCTGAGTCCCATGCGTACTCTATTTTTGCAGAGTCAGGACAGAACCGTAGTATACATTTGCTTTACGGAATGTCAAGAGTTTTTTGTTTCGGCTCCTTGTTTTGGTTTGTCTGTCAGGCATCCCGCGCCACGCGGAAGCCGATGTGGCCGGTGGAGGTGTCCGGCGGCGCGCCGGTGCGGGCGGCGTTGCGATAGCGCCAGCCATAGGATTCGTGGCACAGGTAAGAGCCGCCCTTCATCACGCGGGCGTTGGCGGACGGCGGCCCAACCGGATCGAGCCGACTGGCCTCCACGTGCCAGGAGGGGCGGAAATGGTCCGCGCACCACTCCCAGGTGTTGCCGACGGCGTTGAACAGCCCGAAGCCGTTGGGCACGAAACTGTCCACAGGCGCCGCCGTGGTGAAGCCGTCGTCACCCAGATCGAGGCCCGGAAACCTGCCCTGCCAAATGTTGCAGCGGTGGTGGCCTTCCGGGGTTAGCTCGTCGCCCCAGGGATAGGTCTTCTGTTCGAGGCCGCCGCGCGCGGCGCATTCCCACTCGGCTTCGGTGGGCAGCCGGTAGCCGGCCCACTCGCAATAACTCGCCGCATCGTTCCCGGAGACATGGACCACTGGGTAATGGGACCGCCTGACGACCGACGTGCCGGGGCCTTCGGGATGCGACCAATCCGCGCCATCCACGCGCACCCACCAGGGTGTGCCGGGGAGGATGTTGGCGGGCGGGACCACTTTCCCCTCCAGATGGTTCCGGAAGACGAACGACCAGCCAAAACGTTCGGCCTCGGTGCGGTACGCGGCCTTACGCACGAATTCGGCGAACTGTTCGTTGGTGACGGTGAATTTCGAAATGTAGAAGGCGCTGAGGGTGACCCGGCGCACGGGGCCTTCGCCATCGGTGGGGATTGCCTCGGGGGATTCGCTCCCCATGTAGAATGCGCCAGCTTCGATGCGGACCATGTTTTCGAGCGATCCAGCGGTGGCGCGCGGGCGGGTGTGGGAGGCGTCGATGGAAGCGGCATACCGCGCGAGGCGCTGCTGCGTGGGAGCGCAGCAGGGGGCGTGGTTCGGCATGTCAGGAGGCGGCGACGAGCGGCGCTGCCTCACTCACCCAGCGGATGTCGGCGCGCGAACGCAACTGCGCGACCGCGCGCATGTAGGCCTCATGCTCGGCGGCGAAGACCAGGACGCGCTCGATGCCTGTGCGCACGTCATCGAGGGTGGCGGGGCCGGCGGCTGTGCGCGCGTGGAGCTGCGCGATGTGGAAGCCGAAGGGCGTGGTGAACACGCCGGTCCGCTGCCCCGGTTCCACGGCGCGGATGGCGTCCTCGAATTCCTGCACCATGTGGCCGGCGGGAAACTGCCCGAGGTCGCCGTCGTTTTCCTTGCAGTCCGAATGGCGGGCGGCGACTTCCGCGAATGGCGCACCGTTCTCAAGTTCCGCTAGCGCCACCTCGATGCCGTCTTCGGCCTGGCGCTCGCTCTGCTCGTGATTTACATGCTTGACGATATGCGAGGCGTGGAACATCTCCGGCGTGCAGAACCTTTCGCGGTTGGCATTGTAGAAGGCCTCGACGTCGCCCGGCGTGGGCTTGGCTGCGCCCGAAACCATCTCTTGCCGGAGGCGCTGCAGGCGGAGTTGGGCCTCCACGGCCTGCCGGACTTGAGCGCCGTCGAGAACGCTGCGGCGGCCCCACTGGTCCTTTTGCCGCTGGACTTCCTGTTTGAGCGCGGCGGCATCGATGGGGCGCGGATCGCCCGCAGCGACTTGGGCGATCAAGATCCTGTCCACGGCTGAGGATTCAACGGCGGCGCGTAGGCGCTGGGCGCGCTCGGTTTCGTCGGCGATGCTCTGCCACTGGGCATCGCGGCCGAGCCGCTCGCACTCCTGGCGGATCAGCTCTTCCGATACGGGTTGGCCATTGACGACGTATGGCATGTTATTT
The DNA here is from genome assembly GCA_963707465.1 of Bryobacterales bacterium. Taxonomy (GTDB): domain Bacteria; phylum Acidobacteriota; class Terriglobia; order Bryobacterales; family Bryobacteraceae; genus Bog-159. The sequence continues at coordinate 480,708 of CAVPQK010000024.1, read as the reverse complement.
CGTTTTGTTGAGGAGCACCATGACGCCGCCGGAGGTATCCGGAGCGACGATATCGGGCAGGCCGGCGGTGGGAAGCTGGCCGTGCAGATTTTCCACGAGGATGTCGCCTGGGGATGGGCCAGTACCGATGAAGAACGGCGGCTCATACGTGACGCCGCCTCTGCCTAGATAGATCGCCAGCGTGTCCCCTTCCAGGACGGCGATGTCCGGGACGCCGTCCCCGTTCACGTCCGCCGCCATGACTATGCCGGAAACCGCCATCGGGTCCACCAGCTCCGCTTGCTCGGTGAAGCCGCCCCGGCCGTTGCCGAGATAGACCCACGCGCCGCCGCCGGTGAGGTAGGAGAGTATGAGGTCCAGGTTTCCGTCTCCGTCCAGGTCGACCAGAACGGCCTGGATGGTCTCCGCGCCGAAGTTCGTGGGAGCCTGGGTGAACCCGCCTTTCTGGTTGTTCAGCAGCACGTACAGGTCGACTAGGGGAACATTGGCGTCGGTGAGCACCAAGTCCGGCCAGCCGTCGTTGTTGATGTCCCCTGTGGCGATGTTGCTGAATCCACCGTACGGCGGGCTGGCAACGATGGGCGTCGGCGTCTGAAAGGTGCCGTCGCCGTTTCCCAGCGCCAGCAGGTTGCCGGAGGTGGCGAGGTCGAGATTGCCGTCCTTGTTGAAATCGGCCACAACGACGTAGCCCTCGACCGAGGTGGTGGTGGTGCTGCTCAGCGTGAAGGTGCCGTCGCCCTTGCCCAGGTAGGCAACCACGCCACTGGGAGTGGGCACGAGCAGGTCAGGGATGCCGTCTCCGTTCAGGTCGCCGGTGACCAGGCAGCCGGCGTTTGCCAGAGGGATGGGCGTTCCCAGGGTGAATGGGGTCGCAGCTTCGCCGGTGCCCAGCAGGATGGAGATCCCCTGCGCATTATTGACCGCCAAGTCCGGTATGCCGTCGCCGTTGAAGTCCGCTGCCGCGCCGCAACCCGCGCCGCCTGTAACCGCCGTCCATTCGCCATCCTCATACTTGCCTTTGCCTTCGCTGAGAAGCACGGAGACGGCATCGTACGAATTCGTGACGATGTCGGTCAGCCCGTCGCCGCGCAGATCGGCGAGGACCACGTTGGTGGCGCCGCCGCCGGCCTCGATCGGATAATAGACTGGTTTGCCGAAGGCGCCCTTTCCGTTGCTGGGGGCGATGTAGACGCCGTTGGAAACCACGTACGGGACGCCGTTCGCGTGCCCGATGGCGATGTTGAATCCGGGCAGGTCCGTGCGCTTAGGACCGGAGAAACCGCCGGCGCCGTTGCCGAAATACAGGTAGATGTCGGTGGTATTGGAGTTGTTTACCGCGATGCTGGGGTAGCCGCCTTTGGTGAGGCTGCCAACGGCTGGCGGGCCGGCGTCCTTGGGCTGGGAGAAGGCTTGCGGGGCCTGGAACGTGCCGTTTCCATTGCCCAGGAGGACGACAAAGCCGCCGCCAGTGCCGTCGGGGCCTCCTGCCGGCAGGGTTACTACCAGATCAAGGTTGCCGTCGCCGTTGAAGTCCGCGGATGCGATCCGGCCGGCTGCGGCGGGTAGAGAGACTGCCAGGACGCCGGGGTTGAGCGTCCCGTCTCCGTTGCCCGTGAACAGCCAGACCCCGCTGGCTCCGGTGGCGGCTACGTCGGGAATGCCGTCGCCGTTGAAGTCGCCCACGGCGAGGTAGCTCACCTCGGTGTCGGTGCCGGCCGCGTAGAAGACTCCGGTTTGAAATGTCTCGTCGCCGTTGCCCAGGCTGACGCCGACGCCGTATTGGATCACTGGGCCCTCCGAGTTGCCGGCCATAACCAGGTCGATTGTGCCGCCTCCGGTCAGGTCAGTGGCGGCGAAGGAAGAGATCTGTCCCATCACCGTCCGGGACAGGATCGCCGGCGAGAACGTGCCTTTGCCGCTGCCCAGGAGGACCTGCACGCCCTCCCCAAAAGAGGCCATCAGGTCCGGAATGCCGTCGCCGTTGGTATCCGCTACCTGGACCCAGCCGCTATGAAGCCCGGTGTAGTCGCGGCGCGCTAGGAAGGTGGGGGCTGGAGGGCTGGCTGCGCTCGCTGGCGCAAGCGACGCCAGAAGGCACGCTACCGGGATTATGGCTCGTCTCATCGCGTGTTTCGCTTCCTTGGCCGGCGTCAGTACTCGTATGTCGGTGGGCATGTTGGGCTGCTCACGCAGTTGCCGCAGGCGGAAGCGCCGGTTGGGCAGGGTGGCGGCGCCACGAGGTGCCCGTATTTATCCGTGAGCTGGTTTGTGCATTGCAGGTAAGCGATGTAGTTGTCGAAGGCGGCCTGAATCGCCAGAGTCACCTGGGAGCCCGCAGGGGCGTTGTTAACGTAGAGCTCGTTCTGGATATTGATTCCGACCGTTGGGCTTGGGTTGTTGAAGTCAGCGGTGTACACCCCAATCTCGCCCGTGCCGGCGCCGGCGGTTGCGGTGAGGTAGAGGTTGCCTGTCTCCAGTCCGTTCACTGGAGGCGCCGTGGTGTCTCCGCCTGGGGGGTGCGAGGAGTAGTTGTAGAACTCAAACTGCTGCTGGGACGCGTCGGGCGTAGGTCCGATCGGGGCGTCGGTGGCGTCGCAGGTGTCCCAGTAGCTATAGATTCCCAGCTTGCCCCCTCCCGTACACTGTCTGGCCGTTCTGGGGGCCTGTGATTGGGTCGGTTTGGTCGACGGTGCGGAAGGCGATGGCGTGGCTGGGCTGGTAAGCGTCGGCGCTGGTTGCGGCGTAGGAGTAGTCGTCCCCGCGGTTTCCAGTAGCGCCGCGGCGATGGCCGCGCCTCCCATCGCTCCGAAAAAGCGGCGGCGATTAAGCCCTACTCCTTCTTCTGATCACGCGATTCGTCCATTTGCAACCTCCATAAACGTGGCTCAATGGTGCGCTCCATTTCTCTTATTGTCAACAAGTATCTTTTTCGGGTAGTGCGCTACGCGCTAAGCTTCAGGGCCTTCTTGTTCCGGGAGGGGCAGCCAGAACGCCCAGCAGCGCAAACCAAAGCGCCATCAGCCCTACCTTCCGGAACGGGTAATCGACCCAGGCATGCGCCGCCATCGTGAGCAGGCCGATCGCCCAGACGGAGCGCAACGCCGGCCGAATGGCCCAAACCACCACACCAAAAATCAGAAGAGCAAATGGGATGCCGCCCTCGGCCGCCCACTGCACCCAATCGTTATGCGCCTGGTTGATGAACAAGCCGTCGTCGAAACGCGCATAGGCCGGATAAACCGTGGGCCAAGTCCCGAGCCCGAAGCCGGTCCATGGGCGGGCGCGGATCATTTCGACGGAAGACTGAAACATATCCCGGCGGGCCGCGTACGGATCCCGCTGCTGAAAGCGCTTGCCCAGATTCTCCCACCCGGCCGCGACGGTGAAAATGAGAATCGCCAGCGCGATGATACCCAGCACCGGCACCGTCCGCCGGAAACCGGTTTTCGCAAGTGCCAGGCAGCAGGCGATGGCGGCGGCGACTTCCAGGCAAACCAAAGCCGAACCTGCGCGCGAACTACTGGCAATCACGGACGCAAACAGAATGCCGGCGGCTAGTCCGTCAATCGAAAGGCGGCGCCTTCCGAGCAGTGCGCCGGCCAATGCGATCGGCAACACCAGTTCGATAAATGCCGCGTACTGGTTGTGGTAGACAAAGGGTCCATAAACCAGTTCGCCGGTGGGGAAGAGCCAGAATACCTTGGTTTCCTTCATGGCCACCTGCAGAGTTGCTGCTACGCTAATTACGCACCCGAAAACCACCAGCGTGCGCAGAAATCGCCCCGACGCGCGCGGCTCCGCATACACCTGCAACGCCAGGAAGAAGACCACCGCGCCTGTCGCCCAATACAGAAGCGCGTTCCACGTTTCCCAGCGGTACGCGGTCGCGCCCAGCGCCAACTGGGCCAAGGGCCATGCCGGGATTAGCGCGACGGCCCAAAGAAGGACCGGCATGCGGATGCCTCTCGAACATGCCAGCCATGCCGCCCCCAGTGCGAAGATGGCACCCTGAAACAGGTAGCTGGGCCAGGCCGGCTGTGCCCAGGCGATCAAAATTCCGGCGAGCAGAATCGCGGTCAGGGCAGTTTCGAAGAAACGCTTCACGGCTGGCAGTCCAGGCGGAGATCTCCGAGCTCGAACGCGCCTTCCGCCCGCATCTGCCCGATGGGACGCTGATACACCAAAGCCAGTTCAACCAGCTCCGCGTCTCCGCTTCGGAACGAGAAGGTCTGTTCGCTCCACGCTTCGCTCGCCGGCAAGGCGGATTGAATCTGGCCCCCTGCTTGCCACCCAATTCCAATTTGTTTCATCCCGTTGGTGCGATAGCTGAAGTGCAAACGGTATGCCCGATGCGCGGCAACCGGAACAATCTGCCAGAGCAGGCGGCAGGACTCCGGCTGCTGTCCCGAAAGAATCACTTTCAAGCCGCCGGCGGAACTCATGGGCAGCATGGTCACTTCCGGATCGGAGAGCGTGCGCCAGTCGAAGCCCTTTTCGAGAAACGGGCCGCGCAGATGGCCATTCGAGAGCGAGAGGCATCGGTCCGGCTCGAGCGCCGTCCGGTCGAGCCATTTTCGCCGGCACAGCGCATTCCATATACCGATGGCCGCCGCCGCATCGTGGTGCGCCAACTGTGCGTCGCAATAATCAAGCAGCGCCGGACCGGATTCGCTGGTCCCATGTTGCAGCAAAGAATCGGCCACGGGTATGGCGAACGCCAGCCGGTCCCGGGATTCGAGGTAGGTCAGGTATTTGGTGAGGACATACGGGCTATCCGGAACCAATTGAGAGATTTGCCCGGCATCCTGGGTGAACGTCCAGCACAAATCGAAGACCGATGTCAGATCGCCGTAACCCATCTCGAGCGCCCGCCTGGCCCAGATCCGGAATCGGCCTGCGTCGTTTTGGCGCAGGTAGAAATTCATGAGCGCCCAGCGCGGCGCAAATCCATGGTCGACCGCCGCGGCTTGAAGCAGCATCCGTTCGGCGGCCACCCGATCTCCGGCGATTTCGGCCCGCAGCGCGAGGCGAGTCCAGGCTTTCGCCGCCCGCGGATTCAGCCGGACTGCCGCTTCAAGCATCGCCTGAGAATCCTGCCCCTCAAACTCCAACCTCTCGGCGAGCCAACTGTGATACAAAGAGTTGCCCGGCGCTAAATGTATCGCTTCACCAAGGGACTCCAAGGTGTTGACGCGGAAGAGCCAATCGGCGCGGGTAAACCGCACCGACTCATAACCCGCCAGGAGCAGAGCAGCGATGGCTACGACCCGTGCTGAAACACCCCAGCGCCATGCGGTTCTTCTTTCCTGTTGCAAATCCGGGCCTTTTCTCATAATATACGGCGTAGGCCAATTTGCGTCGGGAGGTGACGATTGACTTGCACGCGTATTCGGTCCCTGCTTGCTCTGATCTTGGTGCTTACCCTGACCTCGCTGCCCATGGCCGCCGATTCGGCCATCGGTTTGGCCGTTTCGGACGGAACGTTCCAGGTGAATCACACGGCTGTGAACGGGAGCGCCACCTTGTTCGACGGCGCCATCGTCCAGACTGAAGAGGCCGCGTCGCGCATTGAGTTGCACGGCGCCTCGATGGTCCTGGGGGCAAACTCCCGGGCGAAGGTGGAAGGCAAGCGCATCGTTTTGGAGCAAGGCTTGGCAGCGTTGCACAAGGGTTCCGACTTCCGGTTTGAGGCTCGCACGCTGCGCATTGCGCCGGCTACGGCGAACGCCGCGGCGCAAGTTCAACTGGACGGCGGCAACCGGGTGCTGGTAGCGGCGGTGAACGGACCGGTCCGCGTTTTCAGCGAATCCGGATTGCTGGTTGCCAGCGTCGTCCCCGGCAGTAATTTGAGCTTTGAGCCGCAGGCGGGAGCGGCGGCCGACGGCTTCGACCGCACGGGTTGCCTGCTGTTTAAGGATGGTCATTTCGCCCTCGTGGATTCCAACGGTCAGGTATCCGAGGTGCAAAGCAAAGACTTTGTGCGATCCCTGGTTGAGGGAACCGGTAACACCGTGCATATCGTGGGCACGATTGTGAAGGTCGACCCCGTGGAGGGAACCGCGCGCGTGGTGTTGGTCACCAGGGTCCCCGAGCGGACGAATCCCGGAGGGTGCGATGCGGCTGTGGCGGGCCTACCGGGGTGGCAAACAAGCGTCACGCAGGAATGGCGGGATATTTTCAATCGAGCTGCCGCGAATCCGCCGTCGGCGGCTGCCAAGGGGGCGGCTGCGGGCACCGTGGCGGGAATCGCGGTCGGGGGGCTGTCCGCGGGCGCTATCGCCGGAATCGTGATCGGCGGCGCGGCGGCCGTGGGCGTTGTCGCCTACGTGGCGACCAGGCCCGAGAGCAAGTAGCTTCCTTTGTCCGGTGGTCTACTGGGGGACCCCGTCATGACCTTTCAGATCGGTGACAAGGTGGTTTATCCCAACCAAGGCGTTGGAACCATCGAGAATATCCGGGCTTGGGCGCTGGGCAGCCAGTTCGAGAACTGCTACCTGCTGCGCATGGTCTATGGCAGCGTCACCGTAACTGTCCCCTTTTCCAAGGTTTCAAATATCGGGCTGCGGCCCATCACGACGAGCATCGAGATCAGCCGGGTACTGGCCTACCTGGCCATTGGGAGCTGCCACTCGAGCGGTGACTGGAAGGTTCGATTTAAGGAAAATTCCGAAAAAATGCTGACCGGCAGCCTCCTGTGCGCCGCCGAGGTTTTTAAGAGCCTGCTGGAGCTGCAGAAGCTGCAAAAAGACAGGCTGCTTTCCTTTCGCGAGAAAAGCATGATGGAACGCTCCCGCCACATGCTGGTCACCGAGATTTCGGCCGCGCGCGGCCTCGGCGAGCCGGAGGCCGCCGCTCTGTTGCAGAAGTACCTATGCCGGGCTGGCCTTACCCTTCCCCCCGCTTGGTAAGCCTCGTAGGACTAACCCACCTTGCTACTTATTCCATTTGGCGGTAAGCTCCAAATGGAGACGTACATGAAAATCCTCATCCAGTTGGGCGTGTGCGGTCTGCTGGCGCCGGGCCTTTTTGCGGCGCGCCAGGCCAGCGGCGCGAAGGGCAGCCATGCGGGCAACATAACGTCGGGTACGCACGCCCGGCGCATGCAGCGATCGACTCGAACCCCTGGATACGACCGCTACGGCCGCGGCTACGGCTATGTGGGCTATTGGGGCGATTATGAGCCGTTCTCCGATTACGCGGACAGCCAGCCCGGGGGCGCAGGCGAGCCGGTGATGGGTCCGATGGCGCAGCCCCCGTTGGTTCCGGAAACGGCTCATCCGGTGATCCACGAATACGCCCCGCGCGAGGACAACGCGATTCCAGCGGAGCCTGCGGGCCATCCGGTCCTGTTCTTGATCGCTTTCCAGGACAAGACCATTCGCGCGGCGACCACCTATTGGGTCGAGAGCGGCACCCTGCATTACCTCGACAACGGCCAACAGGCGAGACAAGCGCCGCTTTCTTCGGTCGACCGCGACTTGAGCGTGCAGCTCAATAACGAGCGTCACGTGCCGTTCAATCTCCAGTAATCGTTACGCCACCGCCGCCGTGTGTCCGCCGCGGATGGAGTCCAGCATGGCCGTCGCCGCCAGCGATTTGGCCGGAAAGCCGCAAGCCTCCAGCAAGCCGCGGATTTCCGGCAGCCGCTTCTCATAGGCCGGAAATTCGACCATGGTTGACCCTTCGTGATAAATCTGCGGGTTGATAGGGAAGTCGAGGTGCGCCAGCGCGTCCAGAAGCGCTTCCAGACGAGGCGGCTCGACGGAAATCGAAACCGAAACCAGGGCCCCTTCCGTACCCAAAAGCGGAAGGGCAGCCGCGACGACAGCATCGGACCAGACGCTCATTAGATCCTCCAGCATCCGGCGGATCGGCCCAGACGAAAAAACCCTGGGGCCAAAGGCTCCCAGGGTCGAGAACTTCGAACAGACCGACTCACCTTTAGCACTTTTTAGCGTGGTTGCAATTAGCCGGACCTCCGCAAACAGGCCCTAAATCAATCCACGTTCAATTTCAGGATACTCCAAAAGGCGGTGCAAAGCAACCCATTTTTGGGAAACCGCTCCTGCCCCTACTTGCCCATGTGCAGATTGTTGTGAATAGCGTACAAGGCCAGTTCCAATCGGTCGGAAACGCCCAGCTTGTCGAAGATGTTGTGCAGGTGGTTTTTTACGGTCTGCTCGCTGATAAACATCTTCTCGGCCATTTCCTTGTTCTTGAAACCCTGCGCCACCAAAGCCACGATTTCGCGCTCTCTTTGACTCAGCAGGGAACGCTCCCGCTCGCGGCCCCCCGAAGCTGGCGCCCCGGTGGCCGGTGCTATATCGTCGGGGCCCGTGGCGAACTGACGCATGACGGCGGCGGTCGTGTGGGAGTCCAGCCAGATCTCGCCGGCATTCACTTTGCGGATGCTTTTGATCAACAGGTCGGTGGCGCTCTGTTTTAACACAATGCCGGAAGTGCCCAGCTTCATGGCTTGGACAAACTCGTTCTTGTCCTCCGAGGCGGTTAGCACGATGACGCGGGTTCGGTGCTTACCGGTTTGCAGCCTTTGCAGCGTGGCCAGACCGTCCAGGCCCGGCATTTTTAGGTCCAGCAGCAGGATATCGGGTTCATACGTTTGGAGCACGTCCAGCACCTGCCGCCCATCCTGCGCCTGCGCCACGACCTCGAAATCGGACTCGAGAGCTAGCAGGCGGCACAAACCGTCGCGGAATATGGGGTGGTCGTCCGCCACTACGATGCGAATTTTCCTGGCATCGGCTGGCGCGGCTACTGGAGACTCTTCCGGAGTGCCATTGTTTTCAGGCATAAGAAGTTCTGGTACCTGCTTCATTTTAGAGTTCCAATAGTACTATGTCAATCATATCTTGCAAAGTGTTTGTTAACCACCCTGACTGATTTCCCCGCGAATCCGCCGCAGCTAAGACTGGAATTCCGGCTCAAATCGCGTGACGCACTTCCGCGGCCGGTTTTTGTTATTGTTAGGGACTATGAATGAGAAATGGGCCGAAGGGGAGTTTCAACGCTTTTGGAAGCGGCTTCAGCAACTTGGGCTGAATGCCTATGAATCGCGGTCCTACCTGGTTCTGCTGGGCCATCCACGCTTCAAAGCACTGGAGTTAGCGGCACGCGCCCATGTGCCGAGGCAAAAAATCTACGAAGTGCTCGACAGCCTGGTCGAGAAGGGCTTCGCGCAGGTGGTGCAGGAGCGTACCAAGCTGTTTTCGGCGGTCGAGCCCAGCCTGGCGCTACCCGCCTACATGGCCCGCAAACGCCAATCCCTGGAACAGGAGCTGACCGATCACGGCCGGGCAAGCGTGGCGTTGATCGACGACCTGAAATCGGTTTATTCGGAGGGGCAAGAGGGCCGCGGTACCCTCGATTTCCTGCGGATTGTCAGCGATCCGTCCCAAACCGCCGTCGAGTATCGCCGCATGCTGTCGGAAGTCCGCTCGGAATACATGGAGTTTTCCCGCCCGCCCTATGCGGTCGATCCGCTGGATGAAAGATTGGTCAAGCAGGCGCGCGTTTCCGGCGCCGCTTGCCGGCTGCTGCTCGAAGCCGGCACCCTGGACGACGCGCACCGGCAGACACTGCAGGAGTACGAGGCCGCCGGTGTCGAGGTGCGGCAAGCGGACTCCCTGCCGATGAAGCTGGCCGTGTTCGATGGACGCCAGGGCATGATTGCCTTGCTCGACCCCGTGATCACCACACCAAGCTGGACCTCCGTGGTATTCGAGCACGAGGGCATGGCGGAGGCCATGACCGGCCTGTTCGAGGACCGGTGGCGTCGGGGGAGAGCTTTATAGTAGTGGGGCAGGCTCTTAGCCGGGGTGCCCTCTGGGCCCGGCCTCTTAGGCCGCCTACTGGCGGTCGAAAACAACCGTCTGTTCCGTGCTGACCGCGCCGGTCATGTGGCGCCGCAGCGTGATCGTTTTGCCATCCGCGGAAAGCGACCAGCGATCCTGGATGGCGGCCTGGCGCAGCGCAAAGACCTGGCTGTCGATCACCAGTTCATCGCCTTCCCACTTAGCCGTGCTCTTCACCAGATTGCGGCGGACATGGTTGGTACACTCCTTTCCGTCGATGGTGTACACCATGTCGTAAGTGCTCTCCTCGCCGCGGCGCAGCTTTTGCGTAATCGTGTCCTTCAGGTTCACGCCATCCAGGCTGATCTTGTCGAGGCGGCTCTCGGACGCTGGTCCGCTCCCGAAATCACTTCGAGCCGGATCCATCTTCCAGACGCCGTTGAGGTTCGGCCTTGTCTCGCCATGCACCAATGCGCAAGCCATAATCAATGGAACTACGATCTGTCTTGAGAGATACCGCCGCATAACCAATCCTACTGCTTCTCCAACACGATCTTCTGATCCGACACGCCCATAGGACTGTTTACGTGGCGGCGGATGGTCAGCGTCTTGCCATCCGCCGAGAGCGACCAGCGGTCGGCTAGCGTTGCGCCATTAAACGATGTTTTACCGGCCACCACGAGTTCGTCTCCCTCCCACTTGGCCGTGCATTTGACCTCATTGCCGCCGATCTTGCTTGTCGTCTCCTTGCCATCGGTCGAATACCTCATGTCGGCGGTGAACTCGCCCATTTGTCCGCGCTGGGAGTAGGAGTCTTCCAGGGCGGGGCCCTTCTGGGTGATTCTGTCGGTCCGGGCGCTTGGCGCGGGCATGGCTCCGAAGTCGCTCTTACTAGCGTTCAATTTCCAGGTACCGCTGAAATTGGGCTTCGCCTGCGCCTGGAGTGTCCCCCATGCGGCGGCCACCAGCGCCAGAGAAAAAACCCGGAAAGCGTGGCTGCGCATCATGCCTTACTGTTTGTCGAGCACCAGCTTCATATCGAAATCCCCCATGCCGGTGGAGGCGTGCCGCTGCACGGTCAAGGTCTTGCCGCCGTCCGAGAGCGTCCAATGATCCTTGGCGGTGAAATCGGTGCCGGAGAAGGATCCTTTGGTATCGATGGTCAGATCGTCACCTTCCCATTTGAGCGTGCTCTTGAATTCGTTGCCGCCCGGATGATTCACGCACTCTTTGCCATCGGTGGTGTACACCATGTCGTAATTCATGTCCCCCGAGCCTCCAGTCTGGGCCACACTGGCTTTGAGGCTGGGCTCCTCATGGGCGATCTTCATGACCAGGGTGTCGGGCGCCGGCGCGGGGCCGAAATCGCTCTTGCCCGCGTTAATCTTCCAAGTGCCGCTGAAGTCGGTTCTGGCCTGTGCCTGAAGCAGACCCAATGCCAGTGTCAAAAGCGCCAAAGAAAACAGTCGAAATGTGGTTTTCCGCACGGAACGCTCCTATTGCTTGTCGAAAACTTCCTTCATGTCGGCATCGCCCATGGCGCTGGAGATGTGCTGCGTGACGGTCAGCGTCTTTCCATCGCTCGAAAGAGCCCAGCGGCCTTTGGAAGTAAAATCGTTACCGCCGAAGGAACCCTTGGTGTCCACCACCAAATCGTCGCCGTCCCATTTCAGCGTGCTCTTGAACTCGTTGTCACCCAATTTATTCACGCATTCCTTGCCGTCGGTGGTGTAGGCGACATCGTACGTCATGTCGCCCATCCCCCCGGTGGAGGCGATATTGGCCTTGATGCTAGGCTCCTCGTGGGTTATTTTTTCGGTGCGGCTATCGGGCGCCGGCATGGGGCCGAAGTCGCTCTTGGCCGCATTGAGCTTCCAGGTACCGCTGAAATCGGTTTTGGCCTGGGCCTGAACCAGTCCGAGTGTGAAAGTCAAAAGTGTCAAGGAAAACAGTCTTGTAGTTTGCCTGGTCGTAAAGCTGCGCATAAAAACTCCTTTCAGAGATGGTAGCAAGGAAATGGCCAGGCGTGCATCGCGGGGATGCAGTCGAGAACTGGGGCTCCGAAGCGGGCTGGGAGGCGCTGAACGGCGCGTCCCAGCCGCAGTCTGGCAGACGACTACCTTACGCTCGTTTTGGCGGTGGCTGTATCGCTCGCGGCTGAGTCGAATCCGGCGAACGAGATCACCGCTGTGTCTTGGATTACCTTGCCCTTCGCAGCGGTAACGTTCACCTTCAACGTTACAATCGCCGTGTCGCTTACCGCCAGAGCGCCGATGCTGCAAGTCACCTTGCCCGTCGCGCCCACGGCCGGCGATGTGCAGGTGCCGGAGGTACTTGAAACGCTCGCGAACGTGGTGCCTGCCGGCACGTTGTCGATGACCGAAACATTGCCGGCTGGGTCGGGTCCATTGTTGGCGGCCGTAATCGTGTAGGTGAGTTCGGCGCCGCTATCCACGCTCGTGGGCGCCGCGTTGGTCAGTTGCAGATCGGACGCTACCGTGGCAATCTTCATGACAAAAGCGTCGTCTCCGCCGCCTTCAGCCTGTTGGAACGCGCCTGGCGTGACGGTCAGTGCGTTGCTTTCGCCGGTTATGTAGACGCCGCCTTTGCTATCCACTGCCAGGCCCGCTGGCGAGACTTGCGCGCCCTCTAAGAAAGTGGAGAACAGCAATGCCCTGCCGGTAGAGTTCAATTCAGTGACGAATCCTGTGCCCGCGGTGCTGATCGGGTTCATCAGCGGAAAGCTGCCGCCCGCATTGCCGGTCACGAAAGCGTCGCCGCTCGAGTTGACGCGGATGCGCGAAGCGCTCACCGCGGCAAAGCCCGACTCTTCCGCGCCCAGAAAAGTGGAATAGACCGGATCCGATCCCGTGGGGTTCAGTTTGGTGACGAACGCGGTAACGCAGTACGTTTGATCTATCACGCAGGTAGTTTGAAACGCCCCCCTCGTGGCCGGAAAATTCGGCGATTCGGCGTTGCCCGTGATATATGCGTTGAACTTCGCATCGACCGCGATGCCTGTAGCTTGGTCTGCTGAGCCGTTGGTGGTGCCGCCGAGATAGGTTGCATAGATAAGCGACGCAGTGCCGGATTGGGTGGGATCGAACTTCGCCACGAATCCGCGCGAGCCATCGATCAAATATGGATTGTCACCCCCGTACAACGGCTTGGCCGACGTCTGGAAGGCCCCGGCAGTGACCGGCAGGTTCCCGTCCTGCGTGTACCCAGTGATGTACGCGTCTCCGTTCCCGTCGACGGCGATGGCGTACCCATAGGTACTATTCTGTGGGGGGACGTCTCCGGGGGTCGCGCTGCCAAATAGCGAAGAATATACCAACGTCGCGCCCGCAGCGTCGAATTTGGTGAAGAACGCATACCAGGCGCCATTGGCACTGACCCAACTGCCGGGCTGCAAGGCCCCGGCGCTGGTGGGGAAGAAGTAGCAGCTCGGGCTCGACCCGCACGCCGTCGCGTTGTATCCGGTAACGTAAGCCTCGCCCGCGGAGTCGACTGCCACACCGGTGATGTAGGAATCGTAACTGCCGCCCAGAAATGTCGAATATGCCAGGGCGTTTCCTGCCGCGTTAACCTTGGTAAGGAATCCATTGACTAGACTCCCGCCGCAGACGCCGCCGCCCGTTGTCGGTCCGCAAACCGTCTGGAATGCGCCGGACGTGACCGGGTAATCGCCGGCGTTCGTGTTACCGCCGACATACGCGTTGAAGTCTGAGTCCACGGCAATGTCGTATGCCTGGGTCTCCCCTGCGGCGGACCCGCCAAGATAAGTGGAATAAATCAATGCCGTTCCGGAGGCGTTGAATTTGCTAACGAAGGCATCCTGATTGCCGCTCGGCTGCGTGCCGATGATTGGGTTATCGGTGGGAAAGTTCGTCGAAGTAGTCTGGCCGGTCACGTAAGCCGAACCCTGGCTATCTACGGCGATCCCGTTGCCGTAGTCATCGCCGCTGCCTCCGAGATAACTGGAATATACCAGCAGCGGATCGATGGTCAGTTCGCGGCTGTGGTCGTATGCGCCCAGAACGAAGCGAACCTTGTTTCCCGCGAGCGCGTAACGGCCGGCGACAGCTTGTTTCGCGCCATTGGCCGTTTGATAAACAACCGGTTTTTGGAACCGTACTTCGCCGTCGTCCAAGGTCAGGCACAAGTCGCCCTGGTGGTCGATTCTGGGCTGGGCCCCTTCGAAACTCAGCACGATCTTCGAGGGATCCGCTCCCGGCGCCACGATGAAATCGTGTTCCAGGAGGCCCCGGTTGCCGTAATAAACCAGATCCACACCGGGATACGCACCGGCGTACTTAACCTTCTCGTAAGTCGGGATGCCGGTATGCCACTGCGATGGATCGTGGCCGCGAAAATAATTCGCCACTCCCGGCAACTGGTCCAGGCCGGATGCCGCGGCCTGGCCGCTCGCGCCTAGCAGTTTCATCCGCAACAGCGCGCCTTCCTTGAGGCGCAGCACGACCTGGTTCCGCGTCAGAAGCAAAGTGTAGCCTTTGCCCCTCGATAGATAATCCACGCGCGCATCGGTCTGTCCGCGGTTGGCTTCAAAGCTCAGCGGCAGCTTGCCAAAATCCACGTTGACTTTGGCGGGTGTGCCGGCGAAGCAGAAAATGGGTACACAGGCAGCTGTCAGCCACATGCAAACCCGGTATCGATTCGTGTTCATTTGTCCTCTCCTCACTCCTATAAGTCCGGGCTGGCTGAGTGCCCGCTCGGCCGTTCAGTTAAGACGGCGCAAGATGCCGCCAAAAGCTGACACGCGAATCTCGTTTGGCGTCTTATGGCAGTTTTCCCCTCCGATTTACGCCGTCTCTTATGTGAGGGATCTGTCTGGTGCGCCGTACTGAACCGTGCAGTACCCACTCCCGGCGGCCGGTTTGGCACTCAACGTTTTATGATGAAGCGTGGCGGAATCCGGGCAAGGGGAGATCACCCAGCTCCTGGCGCGCTGGGAGAAGGGAGAGTCCGGTGCAGTCGAAGCTTTGGCCCCGTTGGTCTACGATCACCTGCATGCCATCGCGGAGGCCTACCTACGCAAGGAGCGGCCCGATCATACGTTGCAACCCACCGCGGTGGTCAACGAGGTCTTCGTCGATCTGCTGCGCTTGCGCCGGCTGTCGCTCAAGGACCGCGCGCACTTCTTTACTTTCGCGGCGCAGCTCACCCGCCGGGTGCTTATCGATTCCGCGCGCAAGGCCAAATCGGAAAAGCGCGGCATGGGTTGGCAGCGCGCGCCGCTGGACGCCGAACTGGCCTGGCTCGGCAGCGATACCGCCGAGTCGCTGGATCTATCGCAGGCCCTCAACGATTTGGCCGAATTCGATCCGATCAAGACCCGCATGGTCGAGCTGCATTACTTTCTGGGCTGCACCGTCGACGAAACCGCCGAAATTCTGGACCTTTCCAGCCGCACGGTGGCGCGCAGCCTGCTTTTTTCCCTGGCGTGGCTGCGGGACCGCTTGGGCTAGGTAGCCTGGTTTTGACCTTTGGCGTGGTGGCGCTTGTATGAACCCGGCTGAACGAGAACGTTTTCACGAAGTCGAGGAAATCTTTTACGCCGCGCTGGAACTGCCGCCGGGCGCCGGCCGCGACGCGCTGATCCATGCACAATGCGGCGCCGACGAAGACCTCTGCGCGCGAGTCGTTCTGTTGCTCGCGCATTGCGAGCGCATCCGGGCGGCGGCGCCCGCTCCCGCACGGCCATGGCCCCGGTTCGGAGCCTGGCAGGCCGTGAAGCTGCTCGGGCGCGGCGGCATGGGCACCGTCTATCTGGCCGAGCGCGCCGACGGCGCCTTTCAAATGTCGGCGGCCGTGAAGGTGGTGCCCATGGCGCTGGCCTCCCACGAGATCGAAGACCGCTTCCGCCGCGAGCGCCAATTCCTGGCCAGCCTCGATCATCCGAAGGTCGCGCGCCTGATCGATGGCGGCGTCTCCGAAACCGGCCTGCCTTATTTGGTCATGGAATTCGTCGGCGGCCTGACCATCGACCTCTTCTGCGACGCACACCAGCTCGACGCGCGCGGCCGCATCGCTCTCATGCGCCAGGTTCTGGACGCGCTGGCTTATGTTCATGAACGCCGCGTGATCCATCGCGACGTAAAGCCCTCCAACATCCTGGTGGACGATTCGGGCAGTGTGAAGCTGCTGGATTTCGGAACCGCGCGCCTGATCGACGCCACCGCGGAAGAGGCGCTCACCAAAACGGGCGTCTTCGCCTTCACGCCGGAGTACGCCAGTCCGGAGCAGGTGCGCGGCGAGCCGGTGGCAGCGGCCTCCGACATCTATTCAGCCGGCGTGCTGCTGTATCGCCTGCTCACGGGCCGCTTGCCCTATCGGATCGTCGACAAATCGCCGGCCGGCGTAGCCACGGTCATCGCCCGCGAGCAACCGGATCCATCCCGGCTCCATCCGCCGCTCGACGCAGTCCTTTCGAAAGCGCTAAGCAAGGATGCCGCCGGCCGCTACCAGTCCGCCGCGGAACTGGACGCGGACCTGGCGCGCTATCTGGAAGGGCGGCGGGTCCGCGCCCGCAAGCCGCGCAGGCGGTTCTGGACCGCGGCAGCGTCGTTTCTGGCCATCGCCGCCGCTGGTATTTTGGGATGGCGAGCGCTGTACGTTCCTGCTCACCGGCTCATCCCTTTCGAGGCGGGCGTCCCCGGCGCCATGCAGCCGGCGTTGTCCCGGGATGGCAAGTGGCTGGCCTTCGTATCGTCAGGGGTGGGCGGCGCACATCCGGCCATTTGGCTCAAACCGATGCCCAATGGCTTGGCTAAACGATTGGCCGGCGGCGAGGACGCGAACGACGAACCGTCGCTCTCTCCCGATGCCCGTTGGCTGGCCTTTCACTCCACACGCCAACCCCCTGGTATCTATCTGCAACCCGGGGCCGGCGGCGCCGCGCGCCTGCTGATCCAGGGCGGCCGCAGCCCGCGCTTTTCGCCGGACGGGCGGTGGATTGCTTATCTGAACGCTAGTGAGAACGGCGGGGACGCTCCCGCTTCCAATACCCGCCTGCTGTACATCGTGCCGGTGCAGGGAGGCGAGCCCGCGCGGCTGGCGAAGAACGTATCGTCGTTCCAGGGATTTGCCTGGGACTCCGGCGGCCGGAACGTGCTCTTCCTGTCGCCCGACGAGAGCGGCGTGGCCCGGCTGTGGAGCGCTCCGCTAGATGGCGGCCCCGCCGCGCTGATACCGGAATTCAGCGAGACAGTACACCAGTATGCACGCGCCTGCGCCGTGACGGAAGATCGCCTCCTTTACACCATCCCCGGAATGGAACCACCTGCGCTTGCCGCATTCCGGCTTACCCCGGCGCTCGGCTCCAGCCTGTATTCCAGTGCCCTAGCCCATGCGCCGTTAGTGATTTCCGGTTGCGCCGCATCCGCCAATGGCACTGTCTTGACCGATGCAGTGGACGCCCGGTCCAACGCCTGGGTACTGCCGATTGACGCGGATAGCGGAGCGGTGCGAGGATCGCTCTCTTCTATCACCGAACTGGCACATGCGGAATATTACCCGCAGTTCACGCCGGACGGCGGGTCGTTGTTGCTTGAATCTGCCGGTGCGCCGAGCGTCCTTCAGGATTACCGGACCGGAAAGCGCACTGAGTTCGCGGGAGCGCACACCCTCAGCTCCGACGGCGTGTTTGCCATCCAGGAGTTCACCCGGAGCGCCCGCACGGCTCCTCGGATCTTAAGGGTTCTGAATCTGCAAACGGGGGAAGCGTGGGGATCGATACAGGGCGGCGGGGTGATCTGGGATCTCTCGCGTGGCGGAAAATGGGTGCTCGGCGCCAGCATCGACGTTCACCGTGCGATTGTGGCCTGGGATACCCGAACCGCCGAGCATAGGCCGATCTATTCGCACCCCAACGCGAATCTTTACCTGGCCAGCTTCTCGAACGACGAGCGTTGGGCCGTCTTCACGTCCGAGCACGGGGGCCGGGCGCCGCACATGTGGGCTGCGCCGTTTCGCGGATTGCAGGATGTTCCGCTGGCGGACTGGGTGGACTTGGGCGAAGGCGATTATCCGCGCTGGTCTCCGGCCGGCGCGCGCGTCTACTTTACCCAGGTGCATGACGGCCACGAGTGCATCTTCACGCGCCGCGTGAATCCCGCGACCAAGCAGCCCATAGGTCCGGTGACCGTCGTACAGCATTTTCACGGCCGGCTCACGCCGGGAGCCTTGCCCCCGGGAACTTTCCGCTTATCAGTGGCTCAGGATAAGATCGCGTTTTCCTTAGGGGACACCACCCACCAGTTGTTGGAGTGGCGCTAGCAGGCCCGCCTACTCCTCGCGCAGCGCCACCATAGGGTCCACGCCCGTGGCGCGGCGCGCGGGAATCGCGGTAGCGGCAAAGACTACCGCCGCCAGGGTCACCGCCACCGCGGCGAAGGTGACGGCGTCGGTAGAGCTCACGCCGAACAACAGACTGGCCATCAGGCGGGTGAGCGCGGCCGAGCCGATCAAGCCCGCCACAATCCCCACGGCCGCCAGCAGCATGCCCTGCCGCACCACGAGGCCCAGAATCTGGCCGGGCTGCGCGCCCAAGGCCAAGCGCAAGCCGATGTCGTGCGTGCTCTGCGTCACCAGGTAAGACATCACGCCGTAGACACCCACGGCGGCCAGTATCAGGGCGAAGGCCGCGAACGCGCCCAGCATAGTGGTGGCGAAGCGCTGGCGGGCGAGTGAATCGTACAGGCGCTCTTCCATCGTGCGGATCGCGTAGACCGGCACGCCGGGATCGACTGCGTGAATCTCGTGGACGATCGCATTGGCCAGGTCGCCGGGATTCGAAGAGGTGCGCGCCACCAGATACGGCCCGTTGTCCGGGTTCTGTTGTTGCGGGAAGTAAGTCACGATTTTGCTGCCGCTGTCGAGGCCGTACTGTTTGACCATCCCGACGACGCCTACGATCGTCATGGGCTTCTTCGGATCGAACCACAGATGCTTGCCAATGGGATTATCCCGCGGCCAGAATCGTTCGGCGAACTGTTCGTCGATAATCACCACCGGCGGGCTATCGCTCGAGTCATGGTCGTCGAAATACCGGCCCTTCCGCACGGGAATCTTCATGGCGCGAAAATAATCCGTGCTGGCCGACCGCAGGTCCACCTGCAATTCCTGGCCGGGCTGCGGATTGTAGCCCTCCACATTGATACCGCCCCAACCTACCGCACCCGTAAGCGGCAGCACCGAAACCTGGCCCTGCGCGGTCACTCCGGGCAGGCGGCTGATGCGGTCGCCAACTTCTTTGTAGAACTCGACGACCGCCTTGTCCTCGCGATATTTGGGACCGGTGGCCGCCACCTGCATCGAAATTACGTGGTCGGCCGCGAATCCAGGCCGCACATTTTGCAGCCGCACGAAGCTGCGGATCAGCAATCCCGCACCCACCAGCAGCATGAGCGAAAACGCCAGTTCCGAGACCACCAGCAGGCCGCGCAGCCGGTGCCGCGAGACCAGCAGTCCGCTATCGGTCTGACCGCTGCGTCCTCCCGATTTCAGGGAGGTGTTGAGGTCCAGCTTGATGGCGCGCCACACCGGGGCCAGCCCGAACAAAAGCCCGGCCAACGTGGATACCCCGAACGTGAACAGCAGCACCGGCCCGTTGATGGAGATATCCTCCAGCCGGGGAATATTGCCCGGATTGATGGCGCGCATCGCGTACAGGCTGGCTTCGGCGATCACCAGGCCGGCCGCGCCGCCCGCGAGCGCCAGCAGCAGGCTTTCGGTCAGCAACTGCCGCGCCAGGCGCTGCCATCCCGCGCCCATCGCCGTGCGGATGGCGACTTCCTTCTCGCGCCCCGCGGCGCGCGTCAACAGCAGATTGGCCACATTCGCACAGGCGCTGAGCAACACCAGGGCCACCGATCCCAGTAATACGAGCATGGCGCGCCGCACGTCGCCCACCACCTGGTCGAGCAGGCCGGTCACCGTCATGCCGAAGGTGCGGTCGCGCTTGTCTTTGTCGCGAATGCGCCGGGCGATGATGTCGATGTCGGCTTGCGCCTGCTGCACGGTCACGCCGGGCTTCAGCTTCACGATCAGGTTGTAGTTCTCGTCGCCGCGGCGCTGGGCGGCGTCCGCTCCCAATGGCAAGGGGAGGAAGATGTCCGCTTTGTCCATGGGACCCTCGGCCGGCATCACCTCCGAGTTGAGCCGAAACTCGGGACGCAACACACCGGCGACTGTAACTTGATTGCCGCTGAGCGTGATACTGCGGCCGATGATCTTGGCATCGGAGTTGAACAGGCGTTTCCAGAGCCTGTAACTGAGGATGGCGACCACGGGCTTGCCGGGCTTATCCTCCTCGGGCAGCAGCACCCGGCCCAGCATGGCGCGCGCGCCCAGCAGGTGCAAGAGACCCGATGAGGTGCGCATGCCGTCGAGCCGTTCGGGCCGATCGAGTCCTGTAAGCGTGAAGCTGGTGAGCCGCGAAATGGACATCTCCGAGAAGGAATGGTTTTCGTTCTGGATGTCGACATACTGGCCCGGCGACGGCCAGTCTCGAAAGATACCGATGCCTGGCGAATGCAGCCAAATGGCGGCCAGGCGTTCCGGCTGGGGATACGGCAGCGGACGCAGCATGAGGGCGTCCACCACGCTGAAGACCGCCGAGTTTGCGCCGATCCCGATTGCCAGGGACAAAACGATCACGACAGTCATGCCGAAGTTCTTGCGCAGCATGCGCAGCGCGTAGCGGAAATCCTGTAAGAATGAGTGCATGATTCGATACTATGACGCGCGAACACGCTGATTGGTGGGGCGGTCCCCCTGGACCGCGGCCGACGCCCTCGTCGGCCTTCCTAGCGAGGTGGCGTCCGCCCCACTGCCTGGCCCTTTGCATCGGGCGTCGCTTTGCGTGACAATCCGGGAATGCACTTCGCATATTCCCCGAAGGTCCAGGAGCTGCAGCAGAAGCTCACTCGGTTCATGGACGAACACATCTACCCGAATGAGCCGCTCTACTACCGGCAGATCGCCGAGGGAGACCGTTGGCAGCCGGTCCCCGTTATCGAGGAACTGAAGCCCAAAGCCCGCGCCGCCGGGTTGTGGAACCTGTTCCTGCCGGATTCAGAATGGGGCGCGGGCCTGACCAACCTGGAGTACGCGCCCTTGTGCGAGATCATGGGGCGGGTGGTCATGGCCGGCGAAGTATTCAACTGCTCGGCGCCGGACACCGGCAACATGGAAGTGCTGGCGCGCTACGGCACGGCGGAGCAGAAACAGCAATGGCTCGTACCGTTGCTCGAAGGCCGCATCCGCTCGTGCTACTGCATGACGGAACCGGCGGTGGCCTCGTCCGACGCCACCAATATCTGCGCCAGCATCGAGCGCGACGGCGATGAGTATGTGCTGAACGGGCGCAAATGGTGGTCCTCCGGCGCAGGCGACCCGCGCTGCAAGATCGCCATCTTCATGGGCAAGACCGATCCGCAAGCGCCGCGGCACAAGCAGCAAGCCATGATCCTGGCACCGCTGGATACGCCGGGCATCACCATCGAGCGCATGCTTCCCGTGTTCGGTTACGACGACGCTCCGCACGGCCACGGCGAAGTGGTCTTCAACAGTGTGCGGGTGCCCGCCTCCAACATGCTGCTGGGCGAAGGCCGCGGCTTCGAGATCGCGCAGGGCCGCCTGGGGCCGGGACGCATCCACCATTGCATGCGCCTGATCGGCCTGGCGGAGCGGGCGCTGGAGGCTATGTGCCGGCGGGCGCAATCGCGCGTGGCATTCGGACGGAAGCTGGCGGAATTCGGCACGCTGCGCGCCGATATCGCCGACTCGCGCATGGAGATCGAGCAGGCGCGGCTGCTGACGTTGAAGGCCGCTTACATGATGGACGTGGCGGGCAACAAGGCCGCCCGAGCGGAGATCGCCATGATCAAAGTGGTGGCGCCCAACATGGCCTTGCGGGTCATCGATCGGGCCATCCAGGCGCATGGCGGCGCAGGCGTGGCGGACGATTTCTTCCTGGCGCACGCCTGGGCCGGCGCGCGCACCCTGCGGTTGGCGGACGGGCCAGATGAAGTACATCGCGAAGCTGTCGCCAAGATTGAGTTGCGAAAATACGAAGCGGGACCGGCATGAAGCTGACCGATAAAGTGGCGGTGGTGACTGGCGGGGCCAGCGGTATTGGCCGCGCTTTGTGCCGGCGATTCGCGGCGGAGCACGCGCGCGGCGTCGTGGTGGCGGATGTGGATGCCGCCGGCGCCGAACAAGTGGCGCGCGAAATCCGCGGGGTGGCGATGCGGGTGGACGTGGGCCGCGAGTCGGACATCGTCCAACTGGTGGAGCGCGCTACGGCGGCATTCGGCGCGATCGATCTGTTTTGCTCCAATGCGGGGATCGCAATGGAAGGCGGCGTCGAAACATCCGACAGCGACTGGCAGCGCATCTGGAACATCAATTTCATGGCGCATGTCTATGCGGCGCGCGCGGTTCTGCCGGGCATGCTGGCGCGCGGCGAGGGCTATCTGCTGCAGACCGCCTCGGCGGCCGGCTTGCTGACGCAGGTTGGCTCGGCTCCGTACGCCGTGACCAAGCACGCGGCAGTTTCGCTGGCCGAATGGCTGTCGGTCACTTACGGCGACCGGGGCATCCGGGTGTCCTGCCTGTGTCCACAGGGCGTGCGCACCAACATGCTTGCCGAAGCCGTGGAGGGGCCGGGACGCTTCCTGCTGGAAGGGGCGCTCGAACCCGAGCAAGTTGCGGACGCGGTGATAGCGGGGATCGCGGACGAGCGCTTTCTGATCCTGCCGCACCCGGAAGTCGGCGAATACCTGCGCCGCAAGGCGAACGATTACGACCGTTGGTTGCGCGGCATGCGGCGCATGCAGGCGAAGCTCGACGCCGCCGGCAAGGCAATGTGAGAGAATCGAAGTGTTTCGAGCATCCAGTTTTTTCGAGGACATCCGATGTCGAAGAATCATAAAACCAACCGATATCTTTCGCATTTATTTTGCCGCGCCGCGCTCGTTGCCAGCTTGACGTGGCCCTTGGCGGCGCAAAGCGTGGAGCGGCTGCATACGCTGGCAGGAAATACGCCCAGCCAGTCCAACGCACAGAACGACCGCGGCAAAGTGGCGGACAGTTTCGCGATGGATCACATCCTTTTACAATTGCAACGCAGCCCCGAGCGCGAACAGGCGTTGCGAATCCTTATCGAGCAACAACAGGATTCCACGTCGCCCAATTTCCACAAGTGGCTGACCGCGGCTGAATTGGGCCGCCTCTATGGACCCGAGCGGCGGGACATCCAGCGGGTTGCCGAGTGGCTCGGCTCCGGCGGCTTCAAGGTGAACACCGTCTATCCCAGCGGCATGACCATCGATTTTTCCGGAACGGCCGGCCAGGTGCTTGCGGCATTCCATACGGAAATTCACCGGCTTTCCGTGAAAGGGCAGGAACACATTGCCAATATGAGCGATCCCCAGATTCCGGAATCGCTGGCGCCGGTAGTGGCAGGCGTCGTCTCGCTGCACGATTTTCGGCCCCACGCGATGCAGCGGCCGCGCACACAATACACCATAGGGTTTGGCGACTCCGCGTATCAGCTCGTAACGCCGGCCGATCTGGCCACGATTTACGACTTGAATCCAGCCTTTAAGGCGGGATACACCGGTCAAGGACAGACGATTGCCGTGGTGGAGGATAGCGATCTTTACGACCCATCCGATTGGACCAACTTCCGGAGCGCGCTCGGCTTATCCGGTTACACTTCCGGATCGTTAAGCCCAATCCAACCGCAACCCCCGAGCGGGTCTGCCAATTGCACCGATCCCGGACCCGACATAACCTACGGCGACGACGCCGAAGCGACCGCGGACGCCGAATGGGCCAGCGCCGCGGCGCCGAACGCAACCATCGAGGTGGCTGCCTGCTCGGATGGCACCGTGACGTTCGGGGGCCTTATCGCCGCCCAGAATCTAGTCAGCGCCAGCACTCCGCCACAGGTGATCAGTGTGAGCTACGGCCTGTGCGAAGCAGGGAATGGAGTGACCGCGAATTCGACCTACAACTCGGTCTTTCAGCAGGCCGCGGCGGAGGGCGTGTCGGTATTTGTTTCGGCGGGCGACGAAGGCGCGGCCAGCTGCGATGCGGATTACTACGCCGCGATCCATGGCATCGGCATCAGCGGTTATGCCTCGACTCCTTACAACGTGGCGGTCGGAGGAACCGATTTCGCGGACACATACCAGGCGGAAAACGACACCTATTGGAATTCGACCAACAGTGCCGATTACGGCTCCGCCAAGTCGTACATTCCGGAAATCCCTTGGAACGACTCCTGCGCGGGATCGATCTTATCGTCTTACAGCGACTATAAAACCGTTTATGGTCCCGACGGTTTTTGCGGAAGCCTCACCGCGCAGCAAGGCTTCGATCTTACAGTGGCCGCGGGCAGCGGGGGACCCAGCGGGTGCGCCACCGGTGTCCCTTCGGCCAATCTGATAGTGAGCGGCAGTTGCGCGGGATACGCTAAGCCCGCGTGGCAAATGGGAGTGCCGGGAAACCCGAACGATGGCGTGCGCGACATCCCCGACGTCTCGCTGTTCGCCAGTAACGGATTGTGGGGCCACTATTACGTGACCTGTTTTTCCGATCCCTCGAATGGCGGCACGGATTGCTCGGGCACCCCGGCCAACTGGTCGGGTCCCGCGGGCGGGACTTCGTTTTCCGCCCCGATCATGGCTGGAATTCAGGCGCTGGTGAACCAGAAGGTCGGAGGTGCGCAGGGCAACCCGAATTCGGTTTATTACAAACTCGCGGCAAGCTCCGTGGCCGCGTCGGTGTTTCATAGCATCACGACGGGCGACATCTCGGTCAACTGCTCGGGCGACATAAGCTGCTTCGGAAACGGATTCGAAGGGAGAGGGCGCGCCACGCCGCCTACCGCGTTCGTCACCGGAAACGGCGCGCTGTCGACGGCCACCGATACGTATACGCCAGCCTACGCCGCCGGCAGCGGTTGGAACTTCGCCACCGGGCTGGGCAGCGTAGATGCCTTTAACCTGATTATGAATTGGAGCCTAGGCCAGTGAGGATAACGCCCATGCCAAAAATCTTTAGAGCGATTCTACTTTTGAGCGGCGCGCTGGTTATAGCCGTAGCGCCGGCCGCGGCTCAGAATTTCGATGCCAGCGGATCGGCCATGGTCAGCGGACAATACCTGTTCCGGTACGTCACTTTCTTTAACGACCCTAATGGCAACGTGACGGAGTCCTGCAGCCTGACCGGCACAATGGTGTTCGACGGCGTATCAAAGTATACCCTCTCGAATACGCAGTTGTACGACTCCGGCGGCACCAGCGGCGAGGGATCCTGCTCCTCGCTGGACGGGGGAACTTACGGCGTGCAGCCGAACGGCATCGCGCAATTGGACAATCCACTTTTCGCGACGACTCTTTTCGGCACTTTCAGCCAACCCGTTCTCACGGCAAGTTCGACGGAGGACGACTACTACGATCTCTTTATCGCGGTCCAGGCGCCGACCGCTTCGTTGTCGAACAGCAGCCTCTCGGGGGCGTTCACGGTGGGCACACTGGACTTCCTCACGGCTTCCGCCGATTTTGCGCGCGATGGCTATTTCACCCTGAATGCCGACGGCAATGGAAACATCGCCGCGTTCACAGTAAACGGCACGGCGGCGAATTTGAACGCCGGCAGCCCGACCCAGCAGAGCGTGGGCGCCTCGACCTACGCGCTTTCCGGCACGTCGGGTGGGACCGTGACCTTTCCCGGCACCGCGGGCGATCCAAGTCAGATCGTCAGCGGCGCGAGGACTTTGTACGTGTCGGCCGATGGCAACTGGTTCGTCGGAGGCTCGACCTCCGGATCGGACATCTTTTTCGGGTTCCGCGCGCCGAGCGGGACAAGTTCCAATACGATGCTGAGCGGAACCTACTTTATGGCGGGAATGGAAGACTACTTGGAATCTGGCGGGGGTTTTCTGGATTGCTTTTATGGCTCCATCAACACGGCTGGAGACGGAAATCTCATCTGGCACCAACGGTTCGAAGACATCGTGGATATCGTAACCTACGACTACACCTTCAACGCGCCGATAACTATCGGGGCGGACGGCTCCTACTACGACGGCAGCATCTACACTTATCTGGCCGGCGCCGATGGAAAGGCGATGATGCTGATTGGGTCGTACCAGCAGTTCTCGCTTATCGTGGGTGTGCGCGCTCCTTCGGTTACACCGACTTCCACGGTGTGGATCGATCCGACCTATGTCAACAACGCGGCCAACTACACGCCGATCACCAACGCTTACGCTCCCGGCGAACTGGTGAGCCTGTATGGGAACTTTGGCGTATCCGCCCAAAGCGCCACGACACTGCCGATTTCCACCAAGCTGGGCGGCGTGCAAGTCTTCGTGAATGGCCTCGCGTCTCCGGTCCTTTATGTGAGCCCGAACCAGGTGAGCGCCTGGATTCCTTACGAAATTTCGGGGGACGCGTTCGCTACTTTCCAGGTGGAAGTGAACGGATCGAAGTCCAACACCGTCACGGTGTACGCCGATAACTCGGCGCCCGGGATTTATACGCTGGCGGAGACCGGGCTTGGGGCAGGCGCGATCCTGCACGCGGATTACAGCATAGTGAACGACGCCAGCCCAGCGGTACCGGGCGAGACCGTGCTCCTGTTCATGGACGGCCTGGGAACCGTGACGCCAACTGTGGCTGACGGCGCGGCTGCCTCCGGTACCAATTTGAGCTACAGCGACGAATACAACGCCGGGCTGATACTTGTGGACCTGGACGACGGGGTGGATGCCCTGGCGCCGGCCGACGTCTCGTTCGCGGGTCTGGCGCCCGGACTGGCCTGGCTGTATCAGGTCAATTTCACTCTCCCCACGAGCGGCCTGGAAAACGGCGACGTCTACGTTTATTTTGAAACCAACGAAGCCAGTAACGAGATGGCCACCATCGCGGTGTCCGGATTCCCGCAATCCGATGCGCGGGTCAAGTCCCGCCGCCGGGCTCTCAGGGCACAAAGCCGTGGCGTGGTGCATCGGCGCGGCGTCTACCGAAGCCACTGATAACTGACGAAGGCTAAGCGGCGGCCGTCGGGCGACCAGGAGGGCGCATCCATGGTGCCCTTCCCGCCAATGAGTTTAGCCAGAACGCGCACTTTGCCGTCCTTCAACGACAGGACGCGCAATAAGGCGTCTTTATCTTCGGGAATGCCCGACAGATCTTTGCTGAAAGACAGAAAGGCGATCTGCTGCCCGTCGGGCGAGACGTGCGGGAGGCAATTATAGAAGCCATCGGACGGCAAGCCGGCAGGCGGCTTTTCCTCGCGGGCGGCCGCGTTTGTATCGGCTGGTCCCGGTTGGCCGCCGGTGGCTGGTATCCGTTCCAGGCGACCGTCGCGCTGGAAGACCAGGGCAGCGCCGTCTGAGGTCCAGGCGGGCGATGAGAGGCGGCCCAGGGTCACATACACCACCCGCCGGTCTCCGGAAAGCGGAACAGTCTCCAGGGTGCTGTACAGTTTCGGCGCGGCTTCCGTTGGCGCGCTGGTTGTCAGTTCGACATTCGAGAACACGGCGCGCTCCACTGTATCTTTATTGTGCGAGCAGACACCGAGGCCCACATAGACCGGATCGTGCATGGGGACGCGCATCGATCCGCCCGCGAACTGAAATTCTTCACCCGCGCCCGCCACCCATATGTAGAAATAATCGCCGCGCCGCGCAATGCGGACGCGGGCCGGGGCCTTCATGGCGGACTGGATCTCAGTCGTATTGACGCCCTTTTCATCGCGGGCCTGCAGCGAGGTGAGCCCGTCGCCATGGCGCGCCACGTCGGCGTACGGGGAATCCGCATCCAGGCTCTGGCGGATCATCAGCACGGCTTTGCGGTGCGCTTCGCCGCCGGCGCCGATGAAGGAGATGTCCGCGGTTAGAGTGACATCGCCCGAGACTTTCTTCCACACGAAGTGGAACGCGTCGGAGGCGAACCACATGTTTTCTCCGCTGCCGGAGACGGTGTAGGTCCGCTTCGCCGCATCAAATTCCGCGGAACCGCCATGCAGCACCGGACCCGCGTCGGCATGGTCTTCGAAGATCCCAAGCGGCGACGCGGCGTAGGCCGGGAAGCAGAGACAGATGGCGATCGAGTAAGCGCGCATCAATACTTAGGAACAGTGGGGTCGACTTTGTCGCTCCAAGCCAGAATGCCGCCCTTCATATTGCGGGCGCGGAAGCCGGCCTTCTTTAGCAATTCCACAGCCCTGGCGCTACGCATGCCGCTCTTGCAATGGGCCGTGATCTCGATGTCGGGATCCAGCTCGTCGAGGCGCTTGGCGAGCTCGCCGAGCGGTATCAGCTTCGCCGTGGGAATGCGGCAGATCTGGTATTCGTGCGGCTCGCGCACGTCGATCAGGACGAACTTGTCGCCGCGATCGATTTTCGCTTTTACTTCGGTAGGGTCGATATCGCCTTCATCACCTTGCATGAGGTTCTCCTGTGACGGCTTGGGAATGCCGCAGAACTGCTGATAATCGATTAGCTTCGAGATGGTGGGATGGTCGCCGCAAATCGGGCATTCCGGATTCCTGCGCACCTTCAACTCGCGGAAACGCATGGCCAGCGCATCGTACAGCATCAAGCGCCCGACCAGCGGCTGGCCGATGCCCAGGATCAGCTTGACGGTTTCGGTGGCCTGGATCAGCCCGATGGTGCCGGGCAGAATTCCCAGCACGCCGCCTTCGGCGCAACTCGGCACCAGACCGGGCGGCGGCGGCTCCGGATACAGGCAGCGGTAGCACGGCCCACCCTCGTAAGCGAATACGGTGGCCTGCCCCTCGAACCGGAAAATAGAGCCGTAGACGTTGGGCTTGCCCAGCAGGACGCAGGCGTCATTCACCAGGTAGCGGGTGGGGAAATTATCGGTACCATCCACGACGAGATCGTAGTCGCGCAGAATGCCCAGCGCGTTCTCGCTCGACAGCGCGACTTCGTGCTTGTCGATGCGGACGAACGGATTGATTTCGCGCATGCGGTCGGCGGCGGAATCGAGCTTCTTGCGGCCGACGTCGCTGGTGCCATGGATCACCTGGCGCTGCAGGTTGGTGAAGTCCACCACGTCGAAATCCACCAGGCCGATGCGGCCCACGCCGGCCGCCGCGAGATACAAACCCAACGGCGCGCCCAGCCCGCCGGTTCCCACCAGGAGGACTTTGGCGGCCTTCAGCTTGAGCTGGCCATCGGTGCCAACTTCCGGCATGATCAGGTGACGGCTGTAGCGCAGAATCTCGTCCTTGGATAGCTCTGCGGTGGCAGGTTCGGGAGGCGCAGCGACGGATCCGCCGGCGACGCTGGGCACGATCGACAGGGTATCGCCATCCTTAACCGGCGTGGCGTTCTTTTCGAGATACCGGATGTCCTCGTCGTTCAAATAGACGTTGACGAAGCTGCGCAGCTTGCCTTCGTCGTTGAAGAGCTGGCGGCGGAGATCCGGGTAATGCGTGGTCAGGGCGGTCAGCACCTCGCCCACCGTCGAGCCGGTCAGGTCGACGGAATCCTGCTTGCCTGCGTATTGCCGCAGGGGTGTGGGAATTAAAACTTTGGCCATTTCAGTAACTCAATTCCTCGCGCTCCGCTTTGGTTTGTTCGGCGTCGGGTAGCCAGCTATTGGCGTGATCGAAGGCGCCGTTGCGGATGGAGAGCACAACAAAAGAATACCAGGGACACGAGTTCTTCAGATCGGTCTCGGAAAAATAGGCGTCGCAATCGGGATGCGAATGGTAGATGCCGACCAGGTCCAGGTTGCGGGCGCGAGCTTCTTTGTCGGCGCGGAGCAGGTCCTCGGGACGCAATTCGTAGCGGCTGCCGCGCTCGCCGGAATAGGCGTTTTCCAGGCGCAGGGCGATGCGAACAGTTTTGGTGGCATCGTCGGTGGCTCCCGGCGTTATCTTACCCAACATGGCTCCGCAGCATTCGTCCGGATAGACGGCTTGCGCGTGGGCGACCATTTCGCGCCAGGCGTCGGAATCGATGCGAATCATTCGGCTTCAGTTCTCATCCCAGAACTGGTCGCTGAGGTACTTCTCGGCACTATCGCAAAGCACGGTGACGATCATACCGTCGCGACCCTCGGCGTGCAGTTCGCGGGCGAGCTGCAGGGCGGCGACCACATTGCAACCGGACGAAATCCCCACCAGCAGGCCTTCTTCGCGCGCGAGGCGGCGGACCATGGCGTAGGCTTCCTCGGTTTCGAGCCAGATGTTGCCATCGGCAAGCGAAGGATCGTAGATGCCGGGCACAATCGCGGTGGCCATGTGCTTCAATCCTTCCAGGCCGTGGAAGCTCGAGGACGGCTGGCCGGAGTAGCACTTTACGTCGGGCAGGTCGCGATGCAGGCGGCGGCTGACACCGGTGAACGTGCCGCTGGTGCCCATGGCCGCCACGAAATGGGTGAGCAGACCGCTGGTCTGCTCGATGATCTCGCGGCCGGTCGTTTCGAAATGCGCCTTCCAGTTGGCCGGGTTGTTGTACTGATCGGGGTAGAAGTAGCGGTCGGGATCGGCCTCGTAGATCTCGCGGCACTTGCGGATGGCGCCGTCGGAACTCTCGGCGGGATCGCTGAAGACCATCTCCGCGCCGTAGGCTTTCAGGATGCGCTTGCGCTCGATGGAAGCATTGCCGGGCAGGCACAACTTGACCCGGTAGCCGCGGGCCGCGCCGACCATGGCATAGGCGATGCCGGTATTGCCGCTGGTGGCGTCGAGGATGGTGTGTTCGGGACGGAGGCGGCCGGTGCGCTCGCCGTCCAGGATCATGTTAAGTCCGGCGCGGTCCTTGACGGATCCGCCGGGGTTGAAGTATTCCGCCTTGGCGTAGATGGCGACGCCGGGGACTTCGCGGCCGATCTTATCCAGGCGCAGCAGCGGGGTGTTGCCGATGGTGGACAGCAGGTGTTGGGCCTGGGTCCGGACGGGTTCTGGAACAAGAACGGCAGCCATAGTCTAGTAGCTTGGATTAGCGGGCCGGGCGGCGGGATGCAGGATTCATGCAGGTATCATAGCAAAGTCCGTGGGGATTGGGGGATTGGGCACAATTGTGCGGAATTGTGCTTGAAAGTGCGAGGTCTGTCAATCGGCCAAACAACCCCAATTTTGCGGAAGTGATTTTGTTTGAGTTGGATAGATCTGGTTTCCAGGCGTAGCCGGGATTTTGGGCACGCCGGCTGGGTGGCGCGATACACACGCGGCAATAGTGTTGCATCGTGTTGCATTAAACTCGTTGGACTGCGTGTTTGGCCCGTCAGGGCCCGCGATTTCACGGTAGCATGCCCGGGTGGGGCAGCCGGGCGGCGGAAACGGGGTTTGGGTTGTAGGTGGCTGATTCTTCATAGGGAAGTGGGTGGTCGGACCACTTACGAGCTTGGTGACTGGTCGCGGCTCGGTAACTCGATTATTTTACCGTGGCGGATTTTGGCGTGACAGCGGGCACCGTGGCCGACATTGGCGAGGCGTCCTGGCCGGTGTCAATCGCTTCGATCGCGTAGTAGTACGTGGTGCCCGGATAGACCCCGGAATCGATGAAGGGGGACGCGGTCTGGGCGGCCACTTGGGTCAGGCCGGTGGGCGTCGTCCCGCGGAAGACCCTGTAGGTTTGAATCGGCAGACCGTACGGCGGAATCGTCTCGGACCAGGTTACGGTCACCATTCTGGAGGAGTCTGGCGTGGCCGTCACGTTGACCGGCGCAGCGGGCAGAGGGGGCGTCGTGACCTGCGCCGCGGCCGACATGGGCGAAATGTCATGGCCCGTGTCGACCGCTTCGATCGCATAACGGTAGGCGGTGTTCGGAGAAACCGCCGTGTCGATGAAAGGCGATGCCGTCCGGGCGCCAACCGAGGTCATGGTGGCCGGCGAAGTCCCACGGAAGATAGTGTAGTTTTGAATCGGCAGACCGTTCGGCGGCACGGTTTCGGACCAAGTCACGCTGACCCTGGTGGTGGAGTCCGCCGTGGCCGCGACGTCGACCGGCACGGCGGGCATCGAAGGCGTAGTCGCCTGCGCGGTAGCCGACATAGGCGAGACATCATGGCCGGTTTCGACCGCGTCCATCGCGTAGTAGTATGTGACGCCCGGAGAAGCTGTCGTGTCGATGAATGGAGAGGCCGTGCGGGAGGCCACTTGGGTCAGGCCGGTGGGCGATGTGCCCCGCAGGATATTGTAGTACTGAATCGGCAACCCTCCGGGAGGAATGGTTTCCGACCAGGTGACCGTGACTGTCGTGGCGGAACCGGCCGTGGCTATGACGCCGACCGGCGCGGCTGGCATCGGAGGCGTAGTCGCCTGCGCGGTAACCGACATGGGCGAGACATCATGGCTGCTGTCAACCGCTTCAACCGCGTAATAGTACGTGACGCTCGGAGAAGCTGTGGTGTCGATGAATGGAGAGGCCGTCCGGGAGGCCAATTGCGTCAGGCCCGTGGGCGATGTGCCCCGCAAGATATTGTAGTATTGAATGGCCAGGCCTCCGGGAGGCATGGTTTCGGACCAGGTGACCGTGACCGTCGTGGCGGAACTGGCCGTGGCTGTGACGCCGACCGGCGCGGCGGGCATCGGAAGCGTCGTGACGGCGATCTGGACCGAAGGCGCCGAACTGTCGTGGCCCGTGTCCACCGCCTGGATTTCGAAATAATAAACGGTATTGGGGCTCAGGCATGTCGCTGTGTAATTGGTGTCCGATTTCTGGGCGACCTCGGTCATCTTGCCTGGCGAAGTACCCTGGAGGATCTCGTAATAACTGATCGGCAACGCACCAGGCTGGAGGTTCTCCTGCCAGGTTAGGACGATCGTAGTAGGGGCGGGCGCACCGGCTACGCTACTGGGAGGGGCAGGCAACGGCAGCGTGGCGGTGGGGACGATGTTGGACATCGGCGCGTCGATCCCCTCTTCCACGGCCACGATGCCATAGTAATAGGTGGTTCCGGCGGGCAGATTCAAATTCTTGTAAGTAGTCTGTGTCGACGGCCTGACCGCGATCTGCTGAAGAGTGGCAGCCGAGGTCCCGCCAAAAATCAGATATTGGCTAAGCCCCGTAGAACTGGCAGGCGCGGACCAGCTCAAGTCGATCTCCTGCGCCGAAATTGCCGTGGCCACCAGGTTGGTGGCCGAGTCCGCCGTGGTTCTGTAGGTCAGCAAACCCAGCGTGGGCGACAGCGGCGAATTGTTGCCCGCAAAATCGAATGCCTGGACCTGGTAGTTATAGAGCGTATTGGCCGTCAGCGAGGAGTCACTGTAAACGGGCAGAGTCGTATTGGCGAGCCAGATTCCCGTGCAGGGCTGGCCGGCTGCCGGCGGCGTGCAGCGGTACACGTTGTAGCCGGCTACCCCGATGTTGTCAGTGGAGAGGGTCCAGGAAAGACTCGCCGTGGTGTAGCCGGACATGCCGGTGAGGCCAGCCGGAACGGTAGGTGGAGTGGTATCGGGCGTCGAGACCAGTTGGTTGTAGTACGAAAACGCCGTGGGGGTGTACACGCTCTGCTGATCGGCCGCCTCCGCCAGTTCATTCTCGGTCTGCATGATGTTGTAATCCGAACAACTGGCGGTGGTGCAGGTGCAGTTCAGGGATCCGCCGTTGGCGACGGTGCCGCCATACGTCTGATACGCATTCAGGAAATAGGACTGCTCCAGGTCGAGATACAGCAGGTTGGTATACTGCGCCAGGGTTTGCGCGGTCTGCATGAAATAGGAGTCGAGAGGCGCCCAGAAGCTGAAAGGCTGGCGGGAGCGCTCCAGGTCCAGGCTGGCGGTGGAGTAACCGTCCCACTCCGAAGCCCCCACTTTCGACAGCCAGGTCTGGCTGATGGCGACGGGCTTGCCGACGGCGGCCGCGGCACTGGCGATGGTCAGGGTGTTGGCAATGAAATCGTCATTGTTCACGGTGTTGATCGGAAGCAGGTGGAAGTCGATATAGTCCAAGGGCAGTGCGGTGTACGCATTGATGTAATTCGTCAGGCTGGAGGTGCCGGTGGCCGGCATCCAGGAGCCAAAGCCGGCGCCCATCAGGGGAGGGTTGGGCAAATTCAATGCCTGCACGGCCGCGATCTGGGCCGCCACCATTTGCGCGGCGTCGGCTGGGATGTTCAGGTTGGTCTGGCCCGACTGGGCCGCTTCGGTATCGGGTTCTTCCGAGAGAACCAGCCAATCGGGCTGCATGGCCTGGGCGATGGCGGCGGAGTTTTGGGCCTTCGCGGCGATATATTCCGGCCAGGTCAGCGAGCTGTAGAAAGCGTTCATGTTGGTCCAACCGGCTTCGA
This sequence comes from Bryobacterales bacterium, assembly GCA_963707465.1. Taxonomy (GTDB): domain Bacteria; phylum Acidobacteriota; class Terriglobia; order Bryobacterales; family Bryobacteraceae; genus Bog-159. The sequence goes on along the minus strand of CAVPQK010000024.1, from coordinate 446,587 downwards.
TGTCGTTGGAGAAGGTGATCTCGGAATCCACCAGGAGTTTGAGTCCGGCGGCTCTGACGGCCTGGGCCACCGCGGTATAGAAGGTCAGGTAAGGCTGGTAGGCGGCCTGGCTGCCATAAAAAGGCTCATAGAGAATAGGAAACAGGGCGGGTACCGAGACGGCCTGGACACCCAGAGCTTGCAGATTCTGCAATTGGGCCTGCACCGTCGACAGATAGTTGGGGTTGGAAATCTGAGGGCCGGTATTGCTGTTGGCCCACTGCAGGGTGGCGCTGTAGACCGTGGGACCGCCGGGGATGGGGGTCCAGGTGGGCGGAGTCGCCAGCAGGGTGTTGAAGGTTTGCAGATCTCCGTTCAATTCGCTGTACAGGGAGCCGCAGTAGTCGGTAGGCACCGGCGGCGTTGCCGGTGGCGCGGGAACGTCCGCCAAGCACGGCGCGCAAACGAGCGCCAGCAGGGCAGCCACAGCCAGAAGGGCACGCCGTTCGGGCTTAGTCTCCGGGTTTCTTCCGTTGGACATATGAATGTGGAAGGGTCCGTTCATGCTTAAGGAATCGGCGGACCCGATTCGGTCCTTTAGTCATGGAACTGGCCATCCGATAGCTCTAGTACCTATAGTACCAACGGACAGGGGAAATTCTCGCTTTTTTGGGCTTCCGTTATCGAATGGCTACCCGCACGCCCATGGTTGACAGCAGCTTTTCACGACGGATGGGCAGTCGTGAGCGGTCGCGGCGACGGATCCACGCCGTACAATCAAGATAGAGGTGCGAACAGTGTTGCGCGCGCAAGTTCGGCGAAGGGAAGTGATGCGCTGGATGGTACGGATCGCGAGCAGCCTCGTCTGGAGCGCGATGCTTCCGCTCGTGGCAGCGCCCATTGCGCGCCTGTACACGGTGGAGAACTACGACGTAAGCATCCGGCCGGACCTCGTGAAACAGAGCATGTCCGGAGAAGTGAGGATCCGGTTTCACAGCCAGACGGACACAGCCATTTCCGCCCTGGAGCTGGATGCGGGCGGACTCGTGATCACGAGCGTACTGGAGGGGCAGGAACCACAGTCGTTCGAGCGAAATCACAACAGGCTGTTTGTGGTATTGACGAAACCGCTCCAACCGGATCACCCGCGCACCATCACGGTGCGGTATCAAGCCGGTCCGGCGCCGGGGCTTAAATTCTTCCCGGATCAAGTATACGGATCCGTGACCAGCGATTGGATGCCGTGCAACGAGGGTCCTGGCGAGCGGGCCACGCTGCACCTGACCATTGCCGCCCCGCCGGATACAAAGGCAGCCGGCAGCGGCCAATTAACCGTCACCCGCGCCGGTGAGGGACGAACCATCACGGAATGGCAGCTCGATTCGCCAACCGAGCCCTTCTGGTTTGGGTTCGCGGTGGGCGGATTTACCGAGAACACATCCGGCGCCGACGGCGTGAAGCTGCGGGTTTTGGGAGCGGACACCCAGATCTTTGAGCCTACCGCCGCCGCCATGAAATACCTGGCCGAACGCACCGGCAAGCACTATCCGGGCAAAACGTATACGCAGGTCTTCATCCATGGCGACGCCAGCCGTTCGATGGCCGCGGGCCTGACGCTGCTGCCCGAGTCGTGCGCGCAAGGGTTGGGGAAGCAGCCGGCCAATCTGTGGCTTCTAACGAGTGAGCTGGCGCATCAGTGGTACGGATTGGGGATCGCGGTGAAGGACTGGTCGGATCTTTGGTTGACCGACGGAGTCTCCGCGTTTGTGGCGGACGCCTTTCTGGGACAGCGGTTCGGCAAGGAGGCGTACGAACGGGAGATCCAGCGGTCCCGGCAGATCTACAATCAACTCCGCGCCGAGGGCAAGGATCGATCGCTTTCCGACACCGGGTGGACGACGCGTCAGGAAGCCGATGGCGAGCTTCCCAAGTACAAGGGAGCGAGTTTCCTCTACCTGGTGACTCTGCTGGTGGGAGACAACAGTTTTTGGAACGGGTTGCGATTGTACACGAGCGACCAATGGGGCCGGGCGGCTACCAGCGAAGATCTCCAGAAGGCTTTCGACGCCGTAGATACCAGCAACGGAAGCCCAGGCAAACAAGGCGGTGCGTCGAAACGCAAGAAAAATGCCAAGATTGCGCCGAAGCCTTTGGACAATCTGTTCGATTTGTGGGTTTACGGAATTCCCAATAGCACGTCAAAGAAGTCCAAGTAGCCGGCGTGAGATAGGTGTAACTTAGCGAGTTATTATCCCGCCATAGCATTGTAATGAAAACCAAAGTATTCTTAGTTCTGTTGGGACTTTCGCTAATGGTGGGCTGCACAGCTACAGCCCGGCTTTACCCTGTCCAAGGTCCATTAGCTCTGCAATCGCCCTTGCCGGTCTTCGCCGGCAAACTCGACGGCTCGGCCAATTCAGGAAACGTCTCCTTTGTTATGGCTGATGGCGAAGTGTGCAAGGGCCGCTGGACCCGGGTAATTCCGGAGCGGGCTCCCAAAAGTACGACGGCGGCCGTCTCGCCGGCGAGTGCCAACACGCCGGCAACGAGTAACATGTCGTCGGTATGGGACGTGGTTTATGGGTCGGGGTATTATGTCGCTCACGTTTTGGGTGACCGATACTATGGTCAGGGTGTAATTACCGGAGACCGCGGCACCGTCGTGAACGTGGAGTTCTACCACGCGAATGGGCCAAGCACACATGTTGCCGGCGTCGCGAGAGATAGTAAGGGCAATATCTACAAGATGGTTTTCACTAACCTTGGTGCGACATAGCTCTGTCTTCCCTCTCTACAGAGGTTTCTGTTCAAGAAGTTGGAGGCGCGGGTCGGAATCGGACTGGGCCGGATTATTGGCGGCACGCAACTTTTGTCTTTTTTCGGTGACGAGAGGGCTTTTGAAAATCTTATTCTTCTTGCAACCTAATTGCCCTTGACGGCTTCTTATGCAGGTCCCCACTATCGGATGGATGAGTACCTTTGAGCGCATCTTCGAATTCGTGGAGTAGCTCCAGGTGAACGGAGGTACGGAGCGGCGCGCTGGAAAAATATGCCTTTGCTTTGAAGGGAGCATCGGCGCGCCGCTCGATCTTAAATCCCCCTGGAGTCAATCTGCTTTGCGAAAGGTCTGCACTCACTACAACATTGGAATCAAACACGAACGGTTGTTCCAGGTCTGCCGAAACATGCGTATTAAGCGGGCTGAATTGCGCCGCCCATATACTCCAGAGGGCTCGATGACGATTGGTTCGCTCCGATCGATGCCAAAACAAAATCCTGGCTTCCCAGCACATTTTTGGGCTCGACACAGATGGTATGGACCTCAACAGCAATTTGAGTGAACGCCGGTTTGGCTTTCCGCAGGTAGAACGCCTCGAACACCTGTTTATATGGGTCCCATCCAACGGGACAGGGATCTACAGTGCTCCACCAGCGCGGACCCGTTTGAAGCCACGCTGCCCGCAGCTGCTCCACCGTTTGCCGCACGTCGTCGTATTCAAACTCCGTACCGCACGAGGGGCAAATCGTGAAGTCCTTCGGCGGCTCAGAAAGCTGGTCATACCCGCATACTGGACATGTGTGCATATAAACCCTATTGCCGACAGTTGTACTGAAAATATTCAAGACGAGGATTGAACCGAACCAACTCGCCGCTCTCCCGCGTGCATTCCAACGTCCCATACTCCTTCACAACGCCCAAAAACGCGTCAGCCAGCATTTCGTATTCGACCGCTGTGGCGACTGAAAACTCGCTCCCATGGCGCACGAAGTGCCTATTCCGATCGTGGCTATTTCTAAACGGCACGGGCGCATGTCTGCAAACGCGGTTCGCCACCTTTGCAACAACGAATTGTATACCATCTTACGTGACGCTTGCGGGACTGGCAGCGTGGAGTATAAACCAAAGGCCACCATTTCCTCACCTTAGGAACGTATTTGGTACGCGGGGCCGAGTAAGGTCTTTAAATTGATTATTTTAAACCAGATATCATTGGAGGCGCGGGTCGGAATCGAACCGACGAATAAGGGTTTTGCAGACCCTTGCCTTACCACTTGGCTACCGCGCCCGAGGAGGCTATACCTGAAAAATAGCGCGCCGGACGGCCCAAAGTCAATCTTCGCCCACTCGTGGTCAGTCCCGCAGCACCGGCAGAAGCAGGTACGATGGCCGCCGCGCGTCGTGATAAATCGTTTGAGAGGCGGGGCGCAATTCGGTGGCATCGGCGACCGGATAGCCCGTATTCGGATTGCGGTCGAAGCGCGGAAAGTTGCTGCTGGATATTTCCATCCGGATGCGATGGCCCTTCAGAAAAACGTTGCCGGTCACGCCGGCGTCGATGGTCATTTTGTAGATTTCGCCGGGCTGCGCCAGCTCCGGATTTTCCAGCGATTGGCGGTAGCGCAGGCGCAGGATGCCGTCGGTGAGGTTTCGCGTGCGGCCGTCCGGCAGCACGTCCACCAGTTTGGCGGTGAAATCGGTATCACGCGCGGACGTGGCGGCGTACAGCACCACGCGCACCGGACCGACCACTTCCAGATCCGCCGGTAGCGGCGCGGTGGTATAGACGAGCACGTCGCGGCGCTGCTCGACGGCGCGCTGGTCCTGGGGCCCCCAAGGAAATACCTTCGGATTGCAACAGACCGCGCCACCCGCGGTGGGCACGGGATCGCGCGGATCGAACAAGAACCGGTCGGAGGCGTTGGCTGCGGCAGCCGGAGTCGCCGGCGCGCGAAGGCGGAGCCTGCCATCGCCCGCGAGCGTGTTGGCGTGGCCGCGGCTCTCCAGGTAGAAACGCTCGGGGTGCGCGGGCGGCGGCCAGTCGCGGCCCTCGCGCCAGCGGTTCACACCCATCACAAAGACGCGGACGGGAGGCTGCGAAAGCAGCGGCGTGTCTTTGCCTTTCAGGAACTGGTCGAACCACTGCATCTGGATGGCGCGCATGGGCACATCGGTATCCGGCCCGAAATCCGCGCCGTCCAGTTTCACCGCCATGTTGTGGGGCCACGGCCCGATCAGGATGCGGTTGACGCTCGAGTTCTTGCGCAGGCGCTCGTATGCATAGAGATCGCTTTCCACATAATTGTCGAACCATCCGCCCACCGAAAAGACAGGCACGCGGATATTATCGAGGCGCTCACGCACGCTGATGGACTTCCAGAACGAATCGTACGCGGGATGTGCGATGGCTTCCTGGAACATAGCGGACGTCTGGCCGGTGGCCGCCAAGTCGGAGGTGCGCAGGGGCAGGTGCAGCACGAAGCCGGCGAAGTCGGGATGGAACCGCGGCGCGCGCAGGTTCTCCGACATCCAGAGCAGGCGCTGGCCCAGCTTCAGGGCGCCGCCGGGTGAGTAGAAGCGGTCGAGATAATCGTCGCAGCCGGAGACGGAGGGGAAGATGGCTTTTAAGTGCGGGTTGTTCAGCGCCGCGACTTTCCACTGCACGATTCCCAGGTAAGAGCCGCCGAGCATGCCGATTTTGCCATCGGACCAGGGCTGGCGCGCGATCCAATCGAGCGTGTCGCCGCCATCAGCCGGCTCTTGCTCCAGCGGCTGGAAGACGCCCTCCGAGCGGTAGCGCCCGCGCACGTCCTGGACCACCACCGCATAGCCATGCGCGACGAACGGCGCGTAATTGGGAGAGATGGCCGCGCCTTTGCCGTAGGGCGTGCGCACCAGGATGGTGGGATATCGGCCCGCCGCTTCGGGGCGGAAGACATTCGCGGAGAGACGCACGCCGTCGCGCATGGGCACGGCGACGTCGAAACTGCGGGAGATCTCGCCCGGCGCCGCGGACAACACCGCGGCGCACAGAAGCGGCACTACTGGCGAAAAGCGCACAATGTGTCCCAATACTGTTCGGCGATTTGAACGGCCTGGTGACGCTCGACGATGTGCCCGGACGCGCGCAGTCCGATTTCACCCGCACATTCTGTCATCGATGTTAGCAGAAACATGTTCCGCCACAACGAATCTTCTTCCGCCAGGCCGGGCTCGATGCGCAGGCACGCGGCTTGGGGGTAGCGGGAGTTTTCCTCGCCGCGGGTCAGCAGGACGGGCTTCGAGACCCCCATCAGCCGGATGGCGATACCGGAAGTTTCGCCGGCCGCGGGGTAGCGCAGGTTGATGCAGGCGTCCACGGCCAGCGCCGCGCGCCAGAAATCGCGCTCGGACAGATACGGCAGGCGCACGATGCCCGGCCCGCGCAATAGCGGGGCTGCGGCGCGCGCCAGGTCCGACGATACGAAGGGTCCGGCGATCAGGAGCCGCGCGTCAGGCCGCGTTTGCCGCAGCCGGTCGAAGACGCGCAGCACGGCGAAGAGGCGTTTGGATTCCCGCAGGTAGCCGAACACCCCAAAGAGAAACTGGTGCGTGGAGACGCCCAGGTTCTGCCGCATGCGGATGACTTCCCAGCCGGCCGGCAGTTCCGGCGGGGCGAAGAGATGGGGGATTTCGACGACCGTTGCGCCGGGCGCATGTTCGCGGACCATGCGCGCCGCGGCCGGGTTATGCACCACCACCGCGCGGGAGCGCCCGGCGATGCGCTTCAGCATCGGGTAGTCGAAGTAGCGCCGGTCGAAGGCGGAACTGGCGCGACCGCGCCACAGGTCTTCGGCCAGGGCGCGATGCCATTCGCCGTAATTGTAGACGAACTCGTTGATGTAGGCTGAGCGGTCGAGCGCGCCCAGGAAGAAATGGTGCAGCACGGCGTCGTGCAGCACGACCACGCCGGGTTCGGCGAGCGCGCGGCGATAGATTTCGCGGTGCAGTCCGTTGTTGCCCAGGTGATAGAGCGCGATATCCGCGTGGCGCGCGTGCGGCTCCACGCTGCCATGGCGGCGCAGAGCAGTGAGCAGGGCCGCGGCGTAGTCGGCCACGCCCGTGCGCGCGGGCGGCAACGGCGCGCAGTAGACGACTTTCATGGCTTCCGGCGCTTGCCGAACAGCGCCGTTCCCACGCGCACGATGGTAGCGCCCTCTTCGATGGCGGCTTCCAGATCGTGCGACATACCCATGGAGAGCTGCGGCAAGCTGTGCTTTTCGGCCAGCTCGCGCAGGCGGCGGAAGTAGGGCCGCGACTGCTCCTGATCGGCATTCCAGGGCGGCATGGTCATTAGGCCGAGCAGACGCAGGTTGGCGCATTCGCGCACGGCGGCGATAAGTTCCGGGAGCTCGTCGGGCGGCGCGCCGGCTTTGGCCTGCTCGGGCGAGAGTTTGACTTCGAGCAGGATATCGAGAGCCTTGCCGGTTTCGTTCAGGCGGCGCGCCAGCTTTGCAGAATCCACGGTCTGGATGCAATGGAACATATCCGCGGCGGGCGCGCTCTTGTTACTCTGCAGGTGCCCGATCAGATGAAATCGGGCGTCGTCGAGGCCGCTCAGTTCGGGGAGTTTGGCGGCGAACTCCTGGACATAATTTTCGCCGAATTCGCGCATGCCGAGCGCGTAGGCATCGCGGATCACCTGGGCCGGAAATATTTTCGTGACCGCCAGCAGCAGGATTTGGGCAGGGTCGCGATGGGCGCGCTCCGCGGCGCTGGCGATGCGCAGCCGGACCTCGGCCAGCCTCTGTGCGAGCGTGTCCATGCGAGTTTGGGAGGCGAGAGCCTATTATCCCATGCACGCCCGGTCCCGGCGGCGCGCCTTAGGCTAATAACCGGCTGCGCCGCGCGTCATAGGGTCTAAGGGAGGAGCTTTGCGACAAGATCTCACCTTTGCATTCCGGCGCCTTTCGAAATCCCCGGGATTCGCCGCCGCCGCGGTGGTGTCGATCGGCATGGGCATCGCCGCCAATTCCACCATTTTTTCGATGGTCAGCCGGTTCGTGCTGCGGCCCGCGCCGGTGGGCGATCCAGGCACGCTGATGGCCCTGCACACCACCCACCAGGGCGAATGCTGTAACTCGTTCTCCTGGCCGCTCTATGCGGATCTGCGCGCGCAAACCAGGACCTTCTCCGGCGTCACGGGCGTTTTCGAACTGCTGGCCGCATCCATCGGCGGCCAGGGCGAGCCGGAACGCGTGTGGGGGCAAGCCACCACCGCCAACTTCTTCGACGTCGCCCAACTGGGCATGACGCTGGGACGCGGTTTCTCGAGCGGCGAGGAGCGGCTACCGGTGATCGTGCTCGGCCACGGCCTGTGGCAGCGGCGCTTTGGCGCGGATCGGGCGATCGCCGGCAAGTCCATTACGCTGTCCGGCCGGCCTTTCACCGTGGTGGGCGTCGCACCGCCCGGCTTCCGCGGCCTGGATCTCATCCTCGACTGCCAATTCTGGGTGCCGCTGGGGAACCTCGACCAGTTGCTGCCGAACACCAGCAACTACCAGTCGCGCGACTACCATTGGATCGTGGTTGCGGGACGCTTGCGGCCCGGCGTCACCCGTCCGCAGGCAGCGGCGGAGCTCGCCGTGATCGCGCGGAACCTGGGCCAAACTTATCCGGAATCAGAGAAGGACGGCGGCTTCCGTTTTGAACCGGCCGGATCGCTGCCGCCGCGCGACCGTTCCACCATCCTGACGTTCCTGGCGGCGCTCACGGTGGTGGTGCTGCTGGTCCTCGGGATCGCCTGCGCCAACGTGGCCAATCTGCTTCTGGCGCAAGCCTCCGGCCGTCAACGGGAGATGGCCGTGCGCCTTGCCGTGGGCGCCACGCGCGGCCACCTGATGCGCCAGATGCTGACCGAAAGCCTGCTGCTGGCGCTCGGGGGCGGCCTGCTCGGCGTGGTCCTCGCGCTATGGGCCACCGCGGGGCTGTCGGCTTTCCGCTTTCCCGCGCCGGTGCCGCTCGACCTGAATGTGGCCGTGGATTGGCGGGTCCTGCTGTACACGTTGGCGCTCAGCGCCGGCACCGGGCTGCTGTTCGGGCTGGCCCCGGCTTGGGCCGCTGCGCGTCCCATCCTGTCGAGCGCGCTGAAAGGCGAGGACATGCTGGCGCGTCCCGGCCGCCCTTGGAATCTGCGCAACGTGCTGGTGGTCTCGCAGATCGCCATGTCGCTGGTGCTGCTCTGTGCCACGGGCCTGTTCCTGCGCAGCCTGCGGAGCGCGTCGCGCATGGAGACCGGCTTTCGAACGCGAGGCATTCTGACCATGGCCGTCGATCCGCGCGTGCACGGCTACACGGCCCAGCGCACCACGCAGTTCCTGGCTCAATTGCGCCAACGCGTGAACGCACTTCCAGGCGTAGTTTCCGCCGCCTGCACCGACGGCGTGCCGTTATCGGGCGGACACCGGAGCGACGGATTTCACGTTGAGGGCCGGCCGAACAACGGCGCTCCGGACCCGACCGTGGAACTGTATATGGCCAGCCCCGGCTATTTCAACACCTTGGGCATCCCACGCGTCGCCGGGCGCGATTTCGGCAACGAAGCTCCCACCGGACCGAAAGTCGCCATCGTCACCGAGGCGTTCGTCGAGCGACTGTTCAAGAACGAGAATCCCATCGGGCAGCGGGTCACCGGCGGCGGCGTCACTTACCAGATTGTCGGCGTGGTCAAGAACATCAGGTCGCGCACCGTCGGCGAGGAATTCCGGCCCGTTCTGTTCCGCTCGCTCGAGCAGAGCATCGCGGGCGATCCATCCTTCGTGGGATATGCGGTGCTGGCGCGCGCGGCGGGATCGCCCGGGGCGCTCGCCGCAGCCGTCCGCCGCGAGATTCATGCACTCGATCCGACGCTAGCCGTCTACGACACCCAGACCATGGAAGAGCACCTCCGCAATGCGCTCTTTCTGCCGCGCCTGGCGGGCACCTTGTTTGGCGTCTTCGGCGTTGTGGGTCTGCTCCTGGCGGCCATCGGACTGTATGGCGTGATGAGCTACTCCGTCAGCCGGCGCACGCGCGAGATCGGCATCCGGCTGGCGCTGGGCGCGCGGACCGGCGAAGTGCGGCGCCTGATCGTGCGGCAGGGCATGCGGCTCACAGTGATCGCCCTGACGCTGGGTCTGGCGGCCGCGTGGGCTGTGGCTGGCGCCTCGGCCAGCTTCCTGTACGAAGTACGCCCGCACGACCTGGCAACCTTCGCCGGAGTGCCGTTATTCCTGGCCGCGGTCGCGTTTCTGGCTTGCTGGATTCCATCCGGCCGCGCGGCCAAGGTGGATCCGCTAGCCGCGCTGCGCCACGAGTAGCGGGTTGGAAGAATGGCATAATTAGAATTGAGGCACCGCAGGCCATGACGATTGAAATTCACCGCCCGGAACTTGAAGCGCTCATCCGTGAGCGGATGGACAGCGGCGCCTTCCATGATGTCGAAGACGTGATCATGCAGGCCTTCCAAGCTGGACCCGCGGCCGAAGTGCCCGCGGCGGCTACATCGCGCCGGCCTGAAGACAGAAAGAGCCTCGCGCAACTGTTCGCGGAGTCCCCGTTCAAAGGCCTCGACATCGATTTCGAAAGAGATCCCGACTGTGGCCGCGACGTTACGCTATGAGCGGCTTCCTGCTCGACACCAACATTCCATCGGAACTAACCCGCCAAAGATCAGCGCCGCAAGTCGAGCGCTGGCTGGATCAAGCCAACGACGCGGAACTGGATTTCAGCGTCATCTCCTTGGGCGAAATTCGTAAGGGTATCACCGTCCTGCCAGCGAGCCAGCGCCGCGAAGGTTTACAGGAGTGGCTCGACGGTACGTTGCGGCCCTGGTTTGAGGGCCGCATCTTTCCGGTGACCGGCCCGATTGAGGAAAGATGGGGCATTCTCTCCGGAGAATACCGTTTGCAAGGAAAACAAGTGAAGGTCGCGGATGGCCTTATCGTGGCTACGGCCCTACACCACGGCCTGACCATTGTCACCCGGAACGTCAAGGACTTTGCGGGCTTTGGTGTCGCGGTGCTCAATCCGTGGGACGCGGCATAACAAGAAGTTGATACGTGCACGCTGGCGGAGTCGCGCCACGGTGTAGTTCTAGGAAGGCAAGTAGCCTTTCAACAACGGAAAGACGGTCTCGACGAAGGACACGCCCATCCCGGTGGCAGCGTCCGGGCCGTTGCGGCCCACTGGAATCGTCACCCGCACCAATTCCGTATCGCTGCGGTGATAGCGGATGGAATCCATCACCAGCCAGAATTTCGCCGAGAATTCACTGGCGATCACGCGGCGGCGGCTTTGATACCAATAGAGCACCACGCTCTTTTCGTCGCCGTAGGAGACCACGTAGCGGTTGATGCGAATCGGTTCCGGCTGGCCCGCCACGGCCACATCGAGGAACCCGGTGGCCTCCGGCTCCCATCCCGTTCCGGGCAGACAGTTCTTGGGAGAATGCGGCGACTGGCCCGTGCGCTGCGTCTTGAAATACGCCACGAAGAGACCGGCGGCGCCATGTGATTCCGGATTGACGTACAGCCGGTTGAGCAAATCGTCGGCCTTGAGCTGATCCCGAACCTCCTGCTCGACCGGATAATTCTGCGTCTCGTGCCAGCTTCCCACTTGCGCCGGAAACAGATCCAGCGGCTGGATGGCCGGGACTTTCTCGCCGCGCGACGCGGCATAGAACAGAGTGGCCTGAAGCACCAGCGCAAGGGTCAGAATCCCCGCGTACTTGTTGCGTATCCAGCCCATTTAGTTATGACCGCGACTGAGCCAGCGGTACCCCCTGTTCAGAATCTGGTGCAGACCGACCATAATAGCCAGCGCCACCATGAAGATGACCCAGCCGGAAGCGGTATGAAAAAATCCCTCGGCCAACTCGGGCTTGTACTCGGTTAAGACGCCGGTAAGCGTAACGCGGCTGGCGTTGGCCACGATGGCGATGGGGATGGTGGAGACAAACAGCAGTACGCGCATCCACACCTTCGTTTCGAAGAAATAGCCGTAGACCAGCGAGAGGAAGGTGAGCGACAACAGCGAGCGGATGCCGCTGCACGCCTCTACCACCGACAGCTTCTGCTCGGCGAGCTCCAGCACGTTGCCTTCGCGCAGCACCGGAATCTGCATCAGGCTCAACGCTTCGGTGGAAACCCGGCTGGCCAGGATTTGCAGCGGAAAGGTGATGCTGTTGTACACCACGGTGGGTATTGGAATCATGAAAAACAGAAGGAACAGCGGGAACGCCAGCGCGCGCACCCAAGCCGTGCCACCCAACAGCAACACCACCCCGATGATGGAAATCACAAAGGCGGTGCGGGCCAGAAACAACTCCGCGCCCATGGTGGCGATCCACAATTGCAGCCCGCCGTAGAGCACCACGGCCAGGCCCCACCAGTTGGGGGCGGGCTCGAGCGCCTGCAATTCCGCGCGTTTCTGCCAAACGATGTAGCCTGCCACTAAAGGGACGAAGAAACCGTGACCCATATCCGGGTCGGCATCCCATTGCCGCACCAGCCGCCACAGTACCGGTACATAGGACGCCAGCAGCAGGGCTCCGAACCAGGCCCAGGCAACCCACGGCAGGCGGCTGTTGCGCAAAGCCATTCCCGGGGTGGATGACGTGGCGGACATCTTCCGTTATGATACACGTTGCAGGCGGAGCGTGTTGAAAGTGGATGGCGGCGAGTGCTTAACCGTTTTGGGGCCTACGGCCCACGAATAGTGGTGAAAACCAAATTGGAGGGCGGGCAATTCTGCCCGCAGCCGGCTTTCAGCCGGCTCCAGCCGCCTGGAAAGGCGGCTGCGGCCAAGATTGGCCGCCCTCCAATTTCAATAGCTTACGATCGGTTTTCGAGGGTGCGCGCCCGCTACGGACGCCTTTCTGACCCGAACGGCGTCAACGGCGGGTCTGGAGACCCACTGCAGGCGTGGACGCCCGCCCCACATGCCGTCTTCCGGTTAAGCACCCAATGGCGGCTGCGTTAGCGATGCCCATTCCATTGCGGGTGCTGATCATTTCGGAGCGGGACGGCGATGCGCTGCAACTCATCGACGCGCTCGACCAAAGCGGCTATATTCCGTCCTGGGAGCGCGCGGACACCGCGGCCGCGCTGCGCGAACGGCTGGCGCACCGATGGGACCTGATCCTGGCGACGGACGAGAGCGGGCGGCTGGGCACGCTGGCCGCGTTGGAAATTCTGCACGAAACCGGCGCGGATGTTCCCCTGGTGGCCATCTCCGGACGCGTGCCCGAGGCGATCGTGCTGGAAGCGTTGAAGGCGGGCGCGGCGGACTACATCACGCGCGATCATCTGCCGCGGCTGGGGGTCACGGTGCGCCGCGAGCTGAGCCAGGCCGAGGGCCGCCGCGAGCGCAGCCGCCTGGAACAGCAATTCCGGCAGGCCCAGAAGATGGAAGCGGTAGGCCGCCTGGCGGGAGGCGTGGCGCACGACTTCAACAACCTGCTGACGCTGATCACGGGGTATGCGGACCTGATCGCGGCAGGTAGCGCCCTGGAACCGGCGCAACACGCGGCGCTCGACGAGATCCAGCGCGCCGCGGAGCGAGGCGGCGCGCTCACGCATCAACTGCTGGCGTTCAGCCGGGGGCAGCCGTTCACGCTGCGCACGGTGCCACTGAATGCGCTGATCGTGCGCATGGAGAAGATGCTCTCGCGGTTAATCGGTGAAGATATCGAACTGGTGACCGTGGCGGCCGCCGAGCCGGCCATCGTCCGCACCGACCCGGGGCAGTTGGAGCAGGTGGTGATGAACGTAGCGGTGAATGCGCGCGATGCTATGCCCAGCGGCGGCAAACTGATCGTCGAGACGGCCAATGTGGTGGTGGGTGCGACGTATGCCGGACCGAATGTGGACCTGAAAGCCGGTTCGTACGTGGTGCTGGCCATCAGCGACACCGGCATGGGCATGGGCCCGGAAACCATCGCGCATTTGTTCGAGCCGTTCTTCACCACCAAGGCGCCCGGCAAAGGCACGGGCCTGGGGCTGGCCACGGCGTACGGCATCGTGAAGCAGAGCGGCGGCGCCATTTCGGTCTATAGCGAGCCGGGCCGCGGCACTACGGTGAAGATCTACTTACCCTCGTCGGAGGCGCAGGCGGCAGTGGAGGCCGCCGAACCGCAGCCGGAGCCGGCGGCGCGCGGCAGCGAGACGATTCTGGTGCTGGAAGACGAGGCGCGCGTGCGCAAGCTGATCTGCGAGGTGCTGGCCGGACGCGGATACCAGGTGCTGGAAGCGGGGCGCGGCGACGATGCCATCCGCATGGCCGCCGAGCATCACGGCTCGATCCACCTGCTGCTCACCGACGTGGTCATGCCGGAGATGAGCGGGCCGCAGGTGCTGGAGCAGATGCGCGCGCGGCAGCCCGACATGAAAGTGTTGTTTATGTCCGGCTACACCGACGAAGCCATGGCGCATCACGGCATCCTGGATTCCAGCGTGCCGTTCCTGCAGAAGCCGTTCCTGCCGGAGACGCTGGCGCGCAAGGCGCGGGAAGTGCTGTCGTCGCAGGCCGCGGCCGGGTGATAATCTCGTTCACCCGGGCGTGCGCGGTCTCATGTTTTTTCCACCTTCACTTCGCCGATTTCCCCCTTGGCATAGCTGGCCCGCAGCACCTTTTTATCCAGCTTGCCAACGCTGGTCTTGGGCACCTCGGTGATGAATGCCCAGCGCTCGGGCAGCCACCAGCGCGCCACGCGGCCAGCCAGGAAATCGCGAAGCTGTTCGAACGTGGCCGAGGCCCCCGGCTTCAGCACCACGCACGCCAGGGGACGCTCGTCCCAGCGCTCGTCCGGCACCCCGATCACCACCGCTTCCAGCACGTCCGGGTGCGCGATCAGGTGGTTCTCCAGTTCCATCGAAGAGATCCACTCGCCGCCGGACTTGATCACATCCTTGGCCCGATCCGTGATCTGGATGAATCCCCGCGGGTCGACCGAGCCGACATCGCCGGTGCGCAGCCAGCCGTCGTGGAATCTCTCGGGCGCCTCGTCCAGATAGTACGACGCGGTGACCCACGGGCCGCGCACTTCGATTTCGCCCACGGCCTCGCCGTCCCAGGGAAGCTCCTGTTCGCCGCTCATCACGCGCAACTCGACGCCCAACACCACCCGGCCGCTTTTGTTCAACCAGTCGATCTCCCGATCCTTCGGCGTGCCTCGCGGCGGGCGCGCGATGGCCGCCACGGGGCTGGTCTCGGTCATACCCCAGCCTTGAATGATGCGCACTCCGTGGCGATTGAGGAACCCTTCCTGCATGCTGCGGGGCACCGCCGCGCCGCCGCAGAGCACGCACCGCAGCGACGAGACGTCGACGCCGTTGGCGTCTACGTAGCGCAGCACGTCGTTCCAGATCGTGGGCACCGCGGCCGAGACCGTGGGCCGCTCGGAGGCAATCATGCGGCAGATGGGCTCGGCCTGCAGATAGCGGTCCGGCATCAGAAAGTCGGCGCCGCACATCCAGCCGGAATACGGCATCCCCCAGGCATTGGCGTGGAACATAGGCACGATAGGCAGAACCTTGTCGTCCTCCGTCAAGCCAATGGAGTTCGCCATGGATGCGGCCGCCGCGTGCAGGTACGTGGAGCGGTGGCTATAAACCACGCCCTTCGGATTGCCCGTGGTGCCGCTGGTGTAGCACATGGCGGCGGCCGCGCTCTCGGGCACATCCGGCCACGCGCGCACGGGCTCCGCCGAAGCCAGAACATCTTCGTAGCGTAGCGTTTCGCGCGGCAGGCCGCCGCCCTCGCCGATCACGATGTACCGCTCCACGGTGGTAAGCTGCCCGGCGATCTTGGCCAGCAGCGGCACCAGCGACCCGTCCACGATGATGATGCGGTCCGCGGCGTGGTTCACGATATAGATCAACTGCTCGGCGAAGAGGCGGATGTTGATGCAATGCAGCACCGCGCCCATGGAAGGCACCGCGAAGTAGGCTTCCAGGTGCTCCTGGTTGTTCCAGGCGAAGGTGCCGACGCGGTCGCCCCGGCCGATGCCCAGTTTGCCGAGCCCGGCGGCCAGCCGGCGCACCCGCTCGCCCACCTGCGCGTAACTGGCGCGGCGTATGGGGCCGCCCGCGTAAGTCGCCACCTCGCTGGCCGCGTAAATACGTTCGCCGTGTTCAAAGATGCCGCGAATGGTCAGCGGAAAATCGGGGATGGTGCTGCGTATGTCTGCCATTCCAATTGGTTCCGAGCCAGTGTATCAAACTGTGGGGCAGGCCCGTGGCCTGCAAGCGGCCTCTCAGGCCGCGATCTGGTACCCTGAATGAGGGTATGAATCCCATGCGCTCTCTCTATACTTATTCCTTCCTGGCTCTGACCTTCGCGGCCGTTGCGGGCGCCCAAATCGTGCTCGATCCCAGCCCGGCGCGGGTCATGGGACACCCGCCCGCGACACCCGCCGAGCAACTGGTGGTCACCAACCTGAATCCCAACCTGGGCGCCAGCGGCGGCTTGTATTTGCCGGAAGGAGTGGCCATAGATACCAGCGGTTCCGCGCCCATCCTCTATGTCGCCGATACCTTAAATAACCGGATACTCGCCTGGAAGAACGCGACCAGCACGACTTTGACGAACCAACAGCCGCCCAGTCTGATTATCGGCCAACCGAACGCCAACACCACTCTGGCGGCCACGAACGGCGGCCTGTACTACCCGGTGGGCCTGGTGGTGGATGCGACAGGCAACCTATATGTCGCCGACGCGGGGAACAACCGGGTGCTGCGCTATCCGGCGCCCTTCGCCAACAGCAATGCCAGCCCGGACATCGTGCTCGGACAGCCGGATAAGTATACTTCGAGCCGAGCGAACCAAGGCGGCGCAATCACCGCCCAAACGCTGTGTCTGTCGGGCGGCTGCCCGGCGGGCTATTCGACCTTCCTGGTCTCGCTGGCCATCGACAGCTCCGGCAATTTGTACGTGACGGACTCCGGTAACCGCCGCGTGCTGCAGTTTGCCGCCGCGTCGCTCACGGCCGGCGCCACCGATCCAGCCGCGTCTTTAGTGATCGGACAGGCGGGCTTCACGGTGGCCAACGGGCCGTCGGGGGTAACGGATCGAAACACGATCTACGAGCCCGCCGGCCTGGCTTTCGACTCCGCGGGGCACCTTTTCGTTTCGGACTCGAACGCCAACCGGCTGCTGGTGTTTACGCCGCCGTTTTCGAACGGCATGGCGGCCAGCCGTTTGGCGGGTATCGTCAACCCGACGCCTTCCACGGCTACCGCCAGCACCTTGAGTAACCCGAACGGCCTGGTGATGATCAACAACGGTCCGGCGGTCCTGGACTCGGGCAACAACCGGTTGCTGATCTTCGATCCCTTCAGCAGCGCGGATTGGACCGTGACTACCGGAGATACGACGGTCTCCATGCCGCCTCCGGTGGCCATCGCGGTACTCGGGCAAGGATCCAGCCTCACCAATTTCACGACCAGCAAGGCGAACATGGGGAATGCTCAAGCCTCCTCCAGCACGCTGTCGAACCCTGTAGCCGCCGCCGTGGCGGGGACGGATTTGTTTGTGGTGGATGCCGCCAACAATCGTGTGCTGGTCTTTCCGACGGCCGGGACGGCTCCGGCGGCCACCGTGGTGCTAGGCCAAAGCGGCTTCCCCTACAACAGCCCCAACAGCATCCAGGGCGAGGAATTCTATTTCGGACCGAATCCATCCACGGGTTCTTTTGACGCGGGAATCGCGGTGGACTCGAGCGGCAGCACGCCGCATCTCTATGTTTCCGATCCGGGCAACAATCGCGTGCTGGGATTCGCCGATGCGCGCAAAGTAGGGCCGGGCGTGCCGGCGGATATCGTCATCGGCGAACCGGACATGAAGACCTCCGTGTGCAATTATCTGGGCGTGGCGAATCCGCCCACCGAGCCGCTGCAGCGGCAGCCGACGGCATCCAGCCTGTGTTATCCCACCGGGCTGGCGGTCGATCCGGCCACCGGCAACCTCTTCGTCGCGGATACGTATAATGGGCGCGTGCTGCGATTCCCGGCGCCATTTGTGAACCCGACATCCCTGGAGGCAGCCGACCTGGTGCTGGGCCAAAACGCATTCACGGGAGTCTCGAACCCGCAAGCCAGCCAGTCCGTGATGGTGTCGCCATACGGACTGGTTTTCGACCCGCAGCGGGGGCTGCTGGTGTCGGACGCAACCGCCAACCGGGTCCTGCTGTTTTCCATGACCAACCCCACCAGTGGCGAACAGGCCTCCACGGTCTTTGGGCAATCGAGCTTCGTGGGCACCGGCAACTCGGTGCTAAACTCGCCGCACCACATCGCCGAGGACACTATCGCCGAACTCTACGTGGCGGACACGGGACACAACCAGATCACGATCTTCGACATTCCAACCGGGACCTCCGCCGATACGCCGGTCAATTTCATCACCGGGCTGAACTCGCCGGAAGCGGTCTGGGTGAACCAGAGTACCGTGGCAGGCTACCAGAACGATATCTGGGTGGGCGATAACAGCGGCCTTTCCAGGTATCCGGTACCCAGCCCGTTGGGAAACAATAACACTCCCACGCTGCGAATGCCGGCGGCCGAACTGACGGGCGGGCAGTCTCTGTTCTGCTCGGGGACAAGCAATTGCTTGTTGCCGGCGGTGGCCATTACGCAAGATAGCTTCGGCGCCCTTTACGTAGCCGACTCATCCAACCGCGTGGGCATTCATTATCCGGCGCTGGCGGGGACCAACGGCGCCAGTTTCGTGTGCGCCATGGGATGCAGCTTAGGCACGCTGAACGATCCGCCATTCTATCTGGCCCCGGGCGGCTTTGGGTCGTTATTCGCGTTTGCCCCGGTTACTTTTCCGGTGACCGCGACCACCAACACGGCTTATCCGGTGCCCACGACGCTGGGCGGCGTGCAGGTCTTGGTGAACGGCCGGCCTTCGCCGATTACGGCGGTGGCTCCCAGCCAGATCAATTTCGTGGTTCCGTTCGAAGCGCCTTCGTCGGGCACGGCCCCGGTGGCGGTGGTGAACCCGGCGACCTCGCAGATCCTGGGAAGCGGATCCATGAGCATGAACTCGGCCTCGCCCGGATTCTTCACCCTGAACCAGGCGGGGACGGGCCAGATCGCGGCGCTGAATTGCAACCAGTCGCCCTGCGAAGACACGGTGAACGGCTCAAGCAATCCCGTGCAACCGGGCAAGTACATTCAGTTCTATCTTACGGGCCAGGGCCTGATACCCGGCGCGCCGCCGGATGGCCAAGGGTCTACCGGCGCCGTTAATACATCGTCGCAGCCGGCGGTGTACATCGGCGCCACACTGGCCACGTTGCAATACTCCGGCTTGGCGCCGGGATTTCCCGGCGTGTGGCAGATCAATATTCAGGTCCCGAATAGTCCGGAAAATCTTGGGGGCTTCCCGGCCGGCATTTTCCCAGTGCTCATCCAGTACGAGGGTTTGACCAGCAACTCGGCAGCTAACAACCGCAATCCCGCCCTCGCTACGACGATCGCGATCAACGCGCCGGAATAGCCGCCGCTATTGGAGGGCGGCCAAGCCTGGCCGCAGCCGCCTTTCAGGCGGCTCCAGCGCAGGCCGCTAACCGGCCCAGGTACGCCGCCAAAACCCTCAGTACTGCCGCGTAAAATCCGTACTATCCCCGCCGATCCTTAGAACTCATCAGGTATATCTTATAAAAGCCCTAGGGATTACCTGTGAGCGGATCGCCGTGCATGGCCGTTTCCAACTCAGTTCTGATAGACGCCTTAGTACTACCAAACAAACTCGAATCTTAGAAAAATGGCGCAGTAAATTACCAACCTGCGGGAACAAGTCCCAAAAACGTGGAAACTAACCGGCGATGTGGGTCGATTCCTCCCGGATTCGGGTCTCGGCGCCCACTCGTACTAGGACTCTAACCCGTAGGATGCGCGGTACTTGGCGGCTCGGAGTAACGCATTGACAACTGTAATAAAGTCGGCGATGATACAGATTCAGCCGCTACCTCGTACCCGCACGCTGAACTCAAGAACACACCGTCCATGTGACAGATGGGGCCGAAGGCTGCCTTGTTCACTGACAAGAAGATCTTAATAATAGAGCGCCGCAGACATTGTCTATAAGAAACAAACAATCAATTCGGGCTTCGGGTTTCCAGCACTTGAAGTCCACGATTTCACTTAGAGTATTTGCGGGGCTCCCATGAGTTTGGCTCGAAGCCGGACAAAGGTCGTCTATTTCCGCGTCAGCGAAGCGGAGTTTGAAAGGTATATGGCATTCTGCCGTTCGCAGGGCGTACGAAGCATATCGGACCTGGCGCGCTCGGGACTGGAGATTCTGGTGGCCGAGGAGCGGGGCTATACACTGACGGGCTTGACGGAGCGAGTGACTGCATTGAGCGCGCTGATTGCGGGATTGTCCGGAACGATTCAAGGGCTGACCGAGGTGGTCGGCAACAAGAGGCTTGACGGCGCGCTGGAGAAGGGGAATTAGTGGAACCGATTATAGCGGATACTGCCTGGTACGCTGTCGCGGTGCGAAGTAACTTCGAACGCATCGTGGCCCAGAGCTTGCGCCAAAAAGAGTACGAGGTATTTCTGCCCTCGTACTTATCGAAGCGCCAATGGTCGGATCGCACCAAGGTCGTGGAGTGCGCCCTGTTTTCGGGTTATTTGTTCTGCCGGATGGATTTGCGGCAACGCGTGCCTCTGTTGAACACCCCGGGAGTCAGTTCCATCGTGGGCATCGGCAAGGGCGCGATTCCGGTCGCGGACCGGGAGATCGCGGCGATTCAAAAGCTCGTGGAATCGGGGCTGCCGGTGGCGCCCTGGCCGTTCCTCAAGGCGGGACAATTCGTTTATATCAACCGCGGACCATTGGCCGGGTTGGAGGGCATTGTCATCGCATCCAAGAATAGCAGCCGCCTGGTGGTATCGGTGGAGATGCTGCAGCGTTCCGTCACGGTGGAGATTGAGAGCAATTGGGCGGAGCGCAGCCAGCCGGCTCACCCGGCGCGCGCCGAATACATGGCGGCGTGCCGGCCGGCGGGCTTGAGTTACGCGGCGGCGAGGCGATCGTTGTGAGCGTTCTTCAATTGCAAGGCAATCCGGCGTTGTTGGTGCGCTCGGTAATACGGGCGCTGTGGAAATGGAAGGCGTTCATCGGCGTGGTGTGGGTGGTGGGCATCGCGTTGAGCACGGCGTTTCTACTCACTTTGCCGCGGGTTTACACGGCCGACGCGCTGATCGTAGTCGAATCGCAGAAGATTCCCGAGAACTTTGTCGCGCCGACGGTCCAGACCGGGTTGGAAGCGCGCCTCGATCAACTGAAGCAGCAGGTACTCAGCCGCGAGCGCTTATGGAGCCTGATCCAGGAATTGAATCTCTATCCCGAACTTCGGAAGAAACGGACGCGGGAAGAAGTGCTCGAAATCATGCGGCACGATATTATCATCGGCCTGGAGCGGGGATGGAGCGCCAACCGGCCGGGCGCCTTCCGGGTATCGTATCGGGCGCCCTCGCCGAAGATCGCCGCGCTGGTGGCGAACAAGGTGGGCGACTTCTTCAGCACGGAGAATCTGCGCGAGCGCGAGCAGGAAGCTAACGGCACTTCGCAGTTCCTGGAAAGCCAACTCGAAACCGCCAAAGGGAATTTGCAGGAGCAGGAAGCCAAGCTTCGCGAATTCAAAGTGACTTACAACGGCGAGCTGCCCGAGCAAGAGATAGGCATGCTGGCGGCCAACGGGGAGAATAAGACGGAGTTAGTTGGCATACAGGACTCCATCGGGAGAGCCCAACAGAATAAGCTTATCCTGGCGAGTTCGCTGGCCATGGCCGAGGAGAGTGTAACACGGCTGCAGGATCTGGCCCGGCGGCAAGCAGCGCTGGACTCGACTCCCGGGGTGGCGCCTGGGCCCGGGCAACCCGCGTTGCGGGGGCCGCGCGCGGAACTGGAACGCGTTCGCGCGAAACTCGCCGATCTGCGGCTGCGATATCGCGATAATTACCCGGATGTGCAGGCGCTGCTGCGGCAGCAGGCGGCACTGGAGAAGGCGGTCAGGCAGGAAGCGGCCGCGCCAGCGGGCGACGCTCCGGCGTCCAACGACAAGCGAGCGCCGGCGGCGCGGGCGCTTGAGAACAGCGATCCTGCGCTGGTGACCGAGAAAGAAAAAGTAGCTTCGCTGAAAGCGCAGGTCGCCCTGACCGACCGCGAAATCGAAGACCTCGAAAAGCGGCGGGTAAGGGTGTTGCACGATGTCAGCTCCGTCCAAAGCCGGATGTCCAATCTACCCATGCGCGAACAACAATTGGCCAGCCTGACCCGCGATTACGAAGCCAGCAAGGCGAATTACAAGTCTCTGCTGGATAAGAAGCTGGCGGCGCAAATGGCGGCGAATATGGAACGCTGGCAAAAGGCGGAACGCTTCGTGATCCTGGATGCCGCGCGCGTACCGGAGAAGCCCACGTCGCCGAATCGGCCGGTATTCATGACTGGCGGCGTGCTGCTGTCACTGGCGCTGGCCGGCGGCATCGCGTTTCTGCTGGAGGCCCGGCGGAATGTGTTTCTGGGTGAATGGGAACTGCCGGCCGGCACGGTGGTCGTGGGCAGGATGCCAAAGATGCTGATCGAGAATCCGCAGGTTTGAGCCATTATGTATCTTGAGTCGTTTGGCCTCAAAAAGAAACCGTTTAGCCTGACATCGGATCCGTCGATGCTGTATTTCACGGATTCGCACCGCGAAGCTTTGGCTGTGCTTTGCTACGGCCTGTTGGAGCGAAAAGGGCTGATCCTGCTGCTGGGCCACGCGGGCACGGGAAAAACGACGCTGCTGGCGCGCGCGGTGCTGGGGCTGCCTCCCAGCCGGGTGCAGTTTGCATCCATCGTCAATCCCACTTTCACCTCGGCAGAGTTCATGGAGACGGTGCTGCTGGGCTTCGGCATTCGAGATATTCCGGAGAGCAAGCCGCAGCGGCTGGCGCGGTTGGAGAAGCATCTGCTGCAAACGCAGACGGATGGCAAGATCGCGGCGCTGGTGGTGGACGAAGCCCATAAGCTGACCACGGACGCGCTGGAGGAAGTCAGACTGCTGGGCAACCTGGAACGGCGGTCGGAAAAGCTGCTGCAGATTATTCTCGCCGGGCAGAACGAGTTGGCCGCCACCATGAATCGCGAGGATTGCGTGCAATTGAAGCAGCGCGTTTCCCTCCGGGTGTCGCTGCGGCCATTGGCGGCGGCGGACGTGGGCCGGTATATCGCCTGCAGGTGGGCGCGGGCCGGCGGCCGGCAACGCGCACCGTTTTCGCCGCAGGCCGTGGAACTGGCAGCGCGCGTATCGCAAGGCATTCCGCGCCTGATCAACGTAGTTTGCGATAACGCTCTGCTGGTAGCGTTCGGGGAACAGAGCCGGGTGGTGGAAGCCAGTCACGTGAGCCAGAGCTCGGTGGAACTGGATCTGCTTGACGGCGCGGCGGCGGACATCGAGGACGCGGAATCCATGGCGGACCTCTACACACGTTCGACGCGAAACAAGCTAAGCGCATCCGGCCGGTAAGTCCCGCTTAAACAAAGGTGACACGATGGGCAAGATCATCAATGCGCTGAAGACCGCCAACGGCGACGTCCCGGAGTTAGTCTTGCACTGCCTGGACAATGGGGACGGGTCGCCGGCTATCCGCCATAAGAAGGCGCGGTCAGGCCGTGGCCGGCGTCGGGCCGCAGCGTCGGTGGTGGAGAGCATCTTCGAAAAGCCACCCGTGGTCCGGCTACCGAAACGGGACGCGGGCAACCACACACCCGAACCGGCTGAAGAAGTTTGGCCGGAGGCGGAGGAGATGCCGCCCATCAGCGGACTCGCCGATCCGGAAACGAAGCCCAGAGTCCGGCCGGTGTCTTTCCGGATTTCAGACTCCAGCCCCCTGCTATCGCCTAAGCATGAAGACCGCCGGGCCGCGGAGCAATACAGAATCATCCGCACCAGAATCTTTCATCAGCTTCCGGGATCGTCCATCACGGTGATCTGCAGCCCCGGCATGGGGGACGGAAAGACGGTCACCTCGGTGAACCTGGCGGCGTCGCTGGCGCACAAGAGCGAGGACAAAGTCATCCTGGTGGATGCCGACCTGCGCCTTTCCAAGGTGCATGAAAGGCTGGGCATACCCAGAGGGCCCGGCCTGGCGGAGGTGCTATCCGGCGCCTGCACGCTGGAAGACGCCATGCTGCAGGTGGAGCAACTGCCTAACTTCTACGTCCTGCCCGCCGGCCAGGCGGAAGTGAACCCGACCGAGTTACTGGACTGCTCTAACTGGCGCGCGCTGATGGTCAGGTTTCGGGAAGAGTTCCGGCGCACGATTATAGACTCTCCTCCGGTGGAAGCCGTGGCCGACTACGATCTGATCGCCGCCAATTGCGATGGCGTGGTTCTGGTGGTGCGTCCTGACCACACCAGCCGGCCTCTTTTGGCAAACGCTCTCGCCAAGGTAAAAAGCAGGCTGATAGGAGTTCTGATCAACGACGTGGAGGATTGGTTCCTGTGGAAGCGCGGATCGCCAAGCTACCACTACTACCAAAACAGCGGACGGCTCAAGGAAGGAACCAAGGCGGCCGGTCAATGAGGCTAGCCGGGAAGGCCCGCCCGGGCCTTCAGTTATTGTGGGCGCGCCTGTTGCAGGCCAGCGGGTGCCTGTGGTGGGCCAAGCGCCAGTTGCGGCGGCGCGGCGCCGTGCTGGTATTGACCTTCCACCGGGTACTCGACGACGCGGAATTCCGGCTCACCTGCAGCCTGCCGGGAATCGTGGTTCGCCGCCGTACATTTGAGAATCTGGCCGCGTACGCCGCCCGGGAATATGAGGCAGTGGATTTCGCGCAAGCCATCGCCGGGGCGGCCGGCAAGCTCCGCGTGATGTTTACCTTCGACGACGGCTGGAAGGATAACTATACGAATGCGCTGCCCGTGATGCGCGCCTGTGGGATGCCGGCCACTGTTTTTGTGTGTCCCGGGCTGATCGGGCGCACGCTCCCATTCTGGCCCGAGGCCATCGCCTCGCTGCTGGGAGAAGCCACTCCGCGGGTTCCTGGCGCGGAGATCGAGTTGCTCATCGAGAGGCTGAAGACCTACTCCGCGGCACGGCGCCAGCAGTATATCTCGCAGCTTTGCGAGCTCCATGTGGCGGCCGATAGGAGGGACGCTTACAACGGCGACCGGACCGTATCATGGGACGACATTCGGGAGATGGATGCGACGGGCGTCAAGGTAGGTTGTCATACACATACCCACCAGATCCTGACGACAGTGCCCGCGCAGACAGCCCGCCAGGAGATTCGGGAGTCCAAGCGCGCCATAGAAGAGGTGCTGGGCCGCCGCTGTAACTTGTTCGCTTATCCGAATGGGAACACCTCCGCGGCCACGCGGCGCATTCTGGCCGAAGAGGGTTTTACCGCGGCATTTACCACCGAAAGAAGAGCCTGGACCAGTGGCAGTGACCCGATGGCTATCCCGCGAATCAACGTATGCGAGGAGAGCGTAGTGGGGCTGACGGGGCGATTTTCGCCGGCCATGTTCCAATACGGCGTTTTCTGGAAGGCCTGGCGCGCCATGCGAACCGAACGGCCCGTAGCAGCGAAACCGCGCCGCGAAGCCGTCCTGACCCAAGCCTGAGTCTGCGCTTCCCGAAGCCAGCCATACAAGCACTCCGTGACAATTCTTCACTTAATCAGCAGCGAGGGTTACTACGGCGCCGAGAGCATGCTATTGGCGCTTGCGCGGACCCTCCCGGGGCTCGGCTGCGGCAGCCTGGTGGGCGTCTTCCGCGATGCGCGTTCGCATAGCGTCGAGTTGGAGAAGCGCGCGGCGCAGCTCGGTTTGCCGGTAGTGACTGTGCCGTGCGCCGGCCGTTGGGATTGGAAGGCAGTAGGCCGCATCCGCGAGTTAGTGAAAGCGCACGATGTGGATGTGCTGCACACGCATGGCTACAAGGCCGATGTCTATGGCTACGCCGCCGCCTGGCCGCACCGCGTGGCCCTGGTGGCCACCTGCCACAACTGGCCCAGCCGCCTGCCGAGTATGCGCGCCTACGCCGCAATCGACCGATGGGCGCTGCGTCATTTCGACAGGGTCGCCACGGCATCCGGACCCGTGGCCGAAATTCTAAGCCGCTCGAAGGTGCCGGCGCACAAGTTGAAGACTATCCCCAATGGCGTCGATCTGGAACCGTTCCGCGAACCGGCGCCGTCGCTGCGTCATGACTTCGAAGCCGGCTCCAACCGGCTGGTGGGTTTCGTGGGAAGACTGGTGGCGGGCAAAGGGGGCGACATCCTCCTTTCCGCCGCGCAGCAAGTGCTAGCCGCGTTTCCGAACGTGAAGTTCGTGTTCGCGGGCGAGGGTGCGGCGCGCGCCGAATGGGAAGCGCTGGCCGCGCGGTTGGGCATTGCCTCTAAGGTTCTCTTCGCCGGCCGACGGGATGACATGCCCGCCGTCTATGCCGCGCTCGACATCGTGGCGCTGCCCTCGTACCAGGAAGCCATGCCCATGTGTCTGCTGGAAGCCCTGGCGGCGGGAAGGCCGGTGGTGGCCACCGCGGTAGGCGCAGTGCCTAAGGTTATCGTTCCCGGAGTGACAGGGTTGCTGTGTGAACCTGGAGACGCGCGCGCGCTGGCGATGTCACTCCTGCGGCTGCTCCGCGATCCGGAGCTGGCGCGCACCATGGGGATGCACGGCCGCGCGCACGTGGCGCGGCATTTCGCCGCCGAGGTGGTGGGCCGGAGTTACCTCGGGCTTTATCAAGAAGCGTTACAGGAGCATGGGCCCCAGGCAAAAGTCGCGCCGGCGTGGCAGCGGAGCCGTCCATGACTGCGGGGGAACCGGTGCAAGTTACGATCATAGCGGCCTGCCGCAACGAGAAGAGACACATGCGCCAGTTTCTGGACTCGCTGCTCGAACAGGATATGTCCGGCATGTCATGGGAAGCGATTATCGCCGACGGCATGAGCGGCGATGGCACCCGCGAGATCCTGCGGGAATACGGCGCGCGCCATCCCCAGTTGCGCACCATCGATAATCCGCGGCGGGTGGTATCGCCGGGGTTGAACGCCGCCATACGCGCGGCGCGCGGCTCGATCGTGATTCGCATGGACGCGCACACCTGCTACGCGCCCGACTATTGCCGGCGATGCGTGGCGGAACTGGAGCGCACCGGTGCGGACAACGTGGGCGGACCGGCGCGGACGCGCGCGCATGGCACCCGCGCGCGGGCCTTCGCCGCCGCCTATCATTCGCCGTTTTCGACCGGCGCCAGATTCCACGACGAGACTTACGAAGGCTGGATCGATACGGTGCCCTATGGCTGCTGGCGCAAAGAGACTTTGGAACGCCTGGGACTCTTCGACGAGTCTCTGGTGCGCAATCAGGACGATGAGTTGAACTTGCGGCTGACCCGGGCGGGCGGGAAGATCTGGCAGAGTCCGGATATCGTCTCCTGGTATTCGCCCCGGGCGACGCTCACAGCTTTGTTCCTGCAATACTTCCAGTACGGATTTTGGAAAGCGGCGGTGGTGCGCAAACACAGAATTCCGGGTTCGTGGCGGCACCTGGCGCCGGTGCTGTTCGTGCTCGCCCACTTCGCGCTGCTGGGGGCGACCATCGTCACAGCGGCCACTGATGCCAGGGAATTCGCGCTGGTGAGCCGCTTGTGGCTGGCGCTGATCCTGGCGTACGCCGGAGCCAATTTGACCGCGTCCGTGGCCGCCGCACGGAAATCCGGCTGGGCCACTCTTCCCTACCTGCCTGCAGTCTTCACGGTGTATCACTTTTCCTGGGGATTAGGTTTTCTGGCGGGCTTTCGATGGTTTCTCCCCGGCGCCGTCGCGCCCGTTACGACCGACTCCTTCTTCACCCGGGTCTCACGATAATATGCGCAGGTTAGTCGACATAGTCATTGCCTTAGTGGCGCTGGCCGTTTTGAGTCCGCTGCTGGCGGCCATCGCGCTGGCGGTCTTCATCTCGTCGCCCGGCAACCCATTTTACGGCGGCTGGCGGGCTGGCAAAGACGGACGCAACTTCAGGATGTGGAAGTTCCGCACCATGATCGGCGGCGCGGCGAAAATGGGCCCGATCACGGGCAAGAACGACCCGCGAGTGACACCCCTGGGCCGTATTCTGCGCAAGACCAAGCTCGATGAGCTGCCCCAGTTCTTCAATCTCCTGTTGGGCGATATGACGCTGGTGGGTCCGCGCCCGGAATCGCCCGAGATCGTGGCGTTGTATACTCCCCGCCAGCGCGCGGTGCTGTCAGTCAAGCCCGGAGTTACCGGGAAAGTACAACTGGATAGCGACGACGAATCCGAAACGATACCGGAGGGCGCCCAGCCGTACGAGTATTATCTGACTCACTTATTGGATCGCAAGCTGCGCATGGACATGGATTACCTAAGCGGGCGCACGGTGGTCACGGACCTCAAAATCGTGCTGGCGACAGCGGGGCTGGTATTCCGCGCCTTCGCCCGGCGTTAGCCGCCAACCGCAGTCCCACTTACTAAGAGGATTTATAATGCAATCGGATGTTCAGGTACCCTATCACCGTCCCAGCATTGGGGACGAAGAAATCGACGAAGTCGTCCGCACGCTCAAATCCGGCTGGCTGACTACCGGTCCGCGGACCGCTCAGTTCGAGCAGGAGTTCGGCGCTTATGCCGATGTTCCGCACGCGCTGGCGGTGAACTCCTGCACGTCGGGACTGCACCTGGCGCTGGCGGCGCTGAATATCGGACCAGGGATGGAAGTGATTACCACCCCGCTGACATTCTGCGCGACCGTCAATACGATTATCCACACGGGCGCGACGCCAGTGCTGGCGGATATAGGGCCGGACGGAAACATCGATCCCGCCTCCATTCAATCGCGTATCACCGATAGGACGCGGGCCATCGTCCCGGTACACTTCGCGGGTCTGCCCTGCGACATGGACGCCATCTGGTTCCTGGCCAGGCGGCACGGACTCGACGTGATTGAGGATTGCGCGCATGCCGCCGGCGCCTTCTACAAGGGCGGGCACGCCGGGGCGGCCAATCCGGTGACCGGCGAACACAGCGCGGCCTCCGTCTTCAGCTTCTATGCGGTGAAAAATCTGACCACCGGAGAGGGCGGCATGGTTCTCACGCATGACGAAGAACTGGCCTCCCGGATGAAGATCCTGTCTCTGCACGGCATCAGCAAGAACGCCTGGAACCGGTACTCCGATCGCGGGCATTGGGGCTACCAGGTGCTGGAGTCCGGTTACAAGTACAACATGAGCGACATTCAGTCTTCCATCGGGATTCACCAACTGCGAAAGCTGGAAGGGTTTATCGAGGTGCGGTCGCGGTTCGCGCACCTGTATAACAGCTTGTTGGCGGACGTCCCGGAAGTGGAACTGCCGGCCGAGAAGGCCGACTGCCGGCACGCCTGGCACCTCTACACATTGCGCCTGAACCTGGAGCGGCTGGCCATCGGACGCGACGAATTCATCGAACAACTGAGGGAACGCGGCGTGGGGACCAGTGTGCATTTCATACCGATCCCGCTGCATCCGTTCTTCGCGGCGCGCGCCGAATTGCGCCAGAATCGCTGCCCACGCGCCCTGGATCTCTATCCCCGCTTGATCTCTCTGCCGCTTTTCCCGGCCATGACCGAAGCTCAGGTAGAGTATGTGGCGCAGGCTGTCCGCCAGGTGGCACGGAAGTCAGTCCAGAAGAGTTGGGCGGGTCTCGCCACGGCGTGCGACTAGCGCCGCGCGGCAGTTAACAAGTTGTCAAGAAATGGTGGACTATTAAAATGAAACCGGCAGGCGTTGTCTCAAGTTTCCTTCGCATTGCGTTGCGCGTGGCCGCCGACTTCCTCATCGTGCAGATAGCCATGTTGGCCGCGCTGATGGTAGTGGCCCTGCAGCTACAGTACGGCTCCGAACACTCCGCGCGCATGGGATTGGCGGAGCTGCGTCACTATTACATAACGTTCTTTCTGCCTTTGTCGATTGTCTTTCCGGGCTTTTACGCCCTCAGTGGCATGTATACGATCTCCCGCACTTACAGCACATCGCTGGCACTGCGCCGGGCGGCATCGAGTGCCGGCATCGCCGCGCTGGGCATGCTGTCCGCCAGCTTTCTGCTGCCCGACTCGCAGAGTCTGCCGCGCACCGCGGCCCTGATCTTTTCGGCGCTGGTAGTTCTGGGCACGCCGGGGATCCGCTGGTTGAAGCACACCTTGTTTGAGCATGAAACCGCGGAACGTCCCACAGACACGCCGCGCGGCGAACTGGTGTTGGTGGTGGGCGGCGCGGGATACATCGGATCGATTGTGGTGCGCATGCTGCTCAAGCGCGGATTCCGCGTGCGCGTGCTGGATAACCTGGTCTACGGCGCGTCAGCCATCGAAGAACTGTTTGGCCATCCGCGCCTGGATTTCATGCAGGGCGACTGCCGCAACATCCAGGATGTGGTTAGCGCCATGCGCGGCGCGGGCGCGGTCATCCACCTGGCCGCCATCGTGGGCGACCCGGCTTGCGACCAGGACCACAAAACGGCGCAGGAGATCAACTACGCAGCCACCCGCATGCTGGTTGAAATCGCCAAGGGCGAACAAGTACAGCGGTTTATTTTCGCATCGAGCTGCAGCGTCTACGGCGCATCCGACCAGGTGATGGACGAGAACTCGCAGGTGCAGCCGATCTCGCTCTACGCGGATACCAAGGTCGATTCCGAGGAAGCGCTGCTGGCCGCCGCCAATCGCAGCTTCCATCCCACGATTCTGCGCTTCGCCACCATCTTCGGATTGTCGCCCCGGCCGCGATTCGATCTGGTGGTCAATCTGCTCACGGCGAAGGCCATGAAAGAGAAGGTGGTCACGATCTTCAACGGCGAACAGTGGAGGCCATTCCTGCACGTGGCCGATGCGGCCGCCGCGATCGTGCGCGTGCTGGAAGCGCCCGTCGCGCTGGTGGGAGGGCAGATCTACAACGTGGGCGACAGCCGCCTGAACTATACCCTGACCGACGTGGCGGCCAAGCTGGTCAAGTTCTTCCCCGGTACCCGAGTCGAGCACATCGAGAACACGGACCGCCGCAGCTATCGCGTCTCGTTTGAGAAAATCAAAGGCCACCTCGGGTTCACATGTTCCAAGAGCCTGGAGGACGGTATTCACGAAATCAAGGCGGCGTTCGAGAGCGGACAGATATCCGACTACGGCGCGGCACTGTACAGCAATGTCAAGTATCTGAAGCAACACGGCAGCCCCAGGCAGACGGATCCGTTCGGATCGCAAGTGATGGCCGCGCTGGCGCAGAAGGCCTAAAGGTAGAGAACTGGAAGGCGGGCAATTCTGCCCGCCCTCCAAGGCTAACATGCAACCGCTGATTTCCGTCATCGTCCCCGCGTTGAATGAGGAAAGCGTCATCGGGCGTTGTCTGGCTTCGTTGCAACGGCAAGACCTGCCGCCGGCCGGCTTCGAAGTAATTGTGGTGGATAACGGCTCGGCCGATCGCACCGCCGAGATCGCGCGCAGCTTCGGCGGTGCGCTGTCGCTCACCGTGGTGGAAAGACGCGGCGTCCGGATCTCGGCTCTGCGGAACCGCGGCGCGGCCCTGGCGCGGGGCGAATTTCTCGCTTTTCTGGATGCGGATTGCGTGGCGCCCAGACATTGGCTGCGGCAGACGGCCGATCTGCTGCGCGCGGACAGCTTTCGAATCGTCGGGGCGCAATATCGGATTCCACAAAAGTCATCCTGGGTGGCGAAAGCCTGGTATGGCGATTTGTGGCGGATGAAGGACGGCCCGGTGTCGTATGTGCCCGGCGGCAACCTGGCCATCAGCCGCGAGCTGTTCCTGAATCTGGGCGGCTTCGACGAAACCATTGTGACCAGCGAAGACACGGAGTTCTGCGAACGCGCGGCTCGGTCGGCGGCGCCCATACTGGCGGTGCCCTCGCTGAGCGTGGTGCACTTAGGCACGCCGCAAACACTGGCTGGATTCTATCGAAAGCAATCCTGGCACGGCGTCAACGTGCACAGATTGTTTCTGCGCGACATGCTTCACTCCAAGTCACGCAAGGCCATGTTTTTCGCCGTCTACATGCTGGCCGCCATCGCAGCGGCTATCGCCGCGGTGTCCGCGGGCGCGATCACTCGCAGCATTCCGGAAGCGCTGGCCGGCGCCCTCGTGCTTCTGCTGGGCCCGGTCACGCTGGCCGTGCTCGCCAGCAGGGAGCGCAAGACTTGGAACTATCTGCTCCCGCTGGCCGTGCTCTATGCGGCTTATGGATTGGCCCGCGCCCTGTGCCTCCTGGGTGTGGGTGGCGCGCGCAAGGCCCGCACAGCCGCGGGCGTTCCGCCCAATGCCGGCCAGGCGACCGAACTTCTTGGCTGAACCCGCATGCTGATCTCACGCTCAGTCGCCGGCGAAATGAAGAAGCTGATCCAGCACTCGTCCCACTATCTGGCGGGCCTGTTCGGCGGTCTGGCCATCGGCTTCATCTCCTTTCCGATCTTCACCCGGGTTTTCTCGGTCGCCGACTACGGCATGATCGATTTCATCCAGAAGATCCTGCTGGTTCCCACGGCCCTGTCGAAAGCCGGCATGCAGAACTCGGTGCTGCGGTTCTATAACCAAAAGGAATTTTCGTCGGACCCCGAATCCGCGCGGAGTTATTACTCCACCATGCTCTTCGGCGTGGCCGCCATGGCGGTGGTCATCACGCTGGTCTTCCTGGTGGCTGTTAAATTCCTGCTGGGACGGTTCCTCGATGGTCCGCTCGAGACCCTGCTTCTGTTTGCATCCGCCTTGATTCTTCTGCGCGCCATCGAATCCATACTATTGTCTTTCCTGCGTATCGAGGAGCGGACCGCGGCATACAACGCGGCCCAGGTGCTGATGAAAGCGGCCATGGTGGGCACGGTGTGCGCATTTCTGCCGTGGCTCGGGCGTTCCGTGCGAACCTATTTATCCGGCACGATGGTGGCGGAGCTCGCGTTCGTTACTGTGCTGGTGGCTTGGCTCTTCCGCCGACGGCTGCTCACCGCCGTCAGTTTCGACCGTGCCCTATTCCGCTCCGCTGTCGGATTCGGCTTGCCCCTGATCTTTTATGAATTGGCCGGCGTTATTCTGCTCACCGCCGACCGCGCCCTGGTGCGGTATTACCTGGGCGGCGAGGCGCTGGGTTACTACTCGGTGGCGTATGGCTTGTCGCAATACGTAAATGACCTGATGACAGTGCCTCTGGGCCTGGCCATCTTGCCTATCTACTTGCGGCTTTGGTCGGCGGAGGGTCGCGCCCGGACCATCGAATTCCTGCATCTATCACTGGACTTCTATCTGATGGCCGCCATCGGCATCTACATGCTGGTGACCTTGGGATCGCACGACGCATTAGTGCTGCTCGCCTCGCCAAAATACCTGGGCGCGGACAAACTCATTCCGTATCTGGTGGGCGGACTGCTGATCTACACCACGCACGTCTTCCTGTGCGCCGGTCTGCTGATTCAAAAGAAGACGGGCGTCATGGCCCTGGCGCTGATCTGCTCCACGGCGCTCAATATCGTCTTGAATTGTGTGCTGCTGCCGCGCAGGGGATTGCAGGGAGCGGCGGTCGCGCTGCTGCTGACGCACATCGTCACCATTTTGCTGCTGTGGCTGGCGTCGTCCCGCATCCTGCCGATCGGCGTGCGCGCCGGCGCGCTGGCAAAGTATGCGATCGCCGGGCTAGCGGCATGGGCCGTTGCTTCGCGGATCGCGCTCGCCTCGCACCTCCTGAACGTGATGTCCCGCTGCGCGTTGGGCATTGCGATCTATGCCATCGCGCTTATCGTGCTGGATTCCCGCGCGCGCTCGCTGCCGGCGTATCTGCTGCGCAGCCGGCGCAGCCAAGCCGTCGAGGCTGGTATCGCCAACCAGGCGGAGCTCAGCGTGGCGGCCGAGGAACCGGAAACGGAAGAGGTGGTTTGCAAATGATGCCCCGAGTCAGTGTTATCGTGCCGGCTTACAATGCGGCGATCTATCTTCCCTACGCGATCGACAGCGTACTCGCGCAGACGTATCGCGATTGGGAAATCGTGATTGTGAATGACGGCAGCACCGACCATACGGGCGCGGTCGTGGAGCCTTACCAGGCCATGCTGGGAGACAGGCTGCAGTTCATCGAGCAGCCCAACCGGGGCCTGTCGGCGGCGCGGAATACCGGCCTGCGAGCTGCGCGCGGCGAGTTCATGGCGATGCTGGATGCCGACGACGTCTGGCTGCCGCATCGCCTGGCGCGCGGCGTTGCCGTTCTGGATTCCCATCCCGAAACCGGCCTGGTGCATGCCAAAGTCGTGCGCATCGACGTGCACGGGTCGATCACCGGCCAACCCAAAGTCGCACCCGAATATCTGTCCGGGCGGATTGCGCGCCACATCTACACCCGCCGCGCGCACATCGTGTGTCCCACGGTGCTGTTCCGGAAGAGATGCCTGCAAACGGCGGGCTGGTTCGACGAAGCCATGCAGGCCACCGAAGACCGCGATCTTTGGTTCCGAATCGCTTTGCGTTACGAGATCGCGTTCATCGATGAAGTCGTCGCGCAGTACCGGCTTTCTCCAACGTCCATCACCTCAAACCTGGACGGTCTGTTGAACGGGCAACTGTATTTCGCCGCCAAGCACTACAAATTGGGTGCGGCTACGCGCTTCGATTATCTGCGGGCTTTAGGAAACACTCACCGGGAATTGGGCGATTCACTGTTCCGGCGCGGATCGGTCGCGGAGTCCATTGGCAGCTATCTACGGGCCGTCCGCTACAACCCCTTCAACGTGCCCAATGTCTATATGCTCTTCCGCGCGATGATGGACCCATTGGTCAGGGTCTGGATGTGAAAATGGATCGGCTGATGATAGCATGGGCCGCGCTGCTGAGCGCCACGGCGTGCTGGGGCGCATCCCCGGTGGTGCTTTTTACGGACCTGGCAAGCGGCCCGAAATCCGGCGGACAGAATAACGCGGGCGCCTTCGTGACGATTTACGGCCGGAATTTTGGCGCGGCGCGGGGCAGTTCCACGGTAACCATCGGCGGCGGACGGGCCGGCGCTTACCCGCTGTGGAGCGATACGAAAATTGCCATTCAACTGGGCGCGGCGGCGACCACCGGCAACATCGTAGTGACAACGCCGGCAGGCCGTTCCAACGGAACGCCGTTTACGGTGCGATCGGGCAACATTTACTTCGTCTCGACCAGCGGCGGCGATACCCGCAGCGGCAAGTATATCGCGCCATGGAAGACGCTGATGCACGCGCGAGACACCATGCGGCCCGGCGACATTACCTACGTGATGAACGGCGTAGCCCAAACCACGGACGACGGTTCAGGATGGGAGGCATCCTTGTTGCTAACGAGCGGCGGGACGGCCGCCGCCCCCAAGGCCTTCGTCGTGTATCCGCAGGCCACCGCGGCCATCGGCAGCACAAGCGGCCCTCCCAGCGGCGTGCGCACCGCGCCCAGAAGCGGGAGCTTTCCGAATTACTGGGTCTTTGCCGGATTCACTTTACGCGGACACTCCGCGGCCATGGCCATGTGGGGCAGCACCGGCTGGAGAATCGTGGCCAATGATATGTCGTGTCCCACTGGCACCGGCTCCGGCGCTTGCCTGAACACCGTCGAATCCTCTTCACTGGCGATCTACGGGAACAACGTCCACGATACGGGGGCCGCGGACGCCTCCGCGCTCTATCACGGCGTATATTTCGGCACCGACAGCAATCACCTGGATATCGGGTGGAACACGATCGCCAATGTGCATGGCTGTCGCGGAATTCAGATTCATTCGACTCCACAAAGCGGCGAGCCCGCCTCGGGCCACGACCAATACGACATTGCGATCCACGACAACACCATCCACGATACGCAGTGCGACGGCATCATCGCCGATACCGTGGACCCTTCCAAGGGGCCGATCGCGATTTACAACAACCTGATCTACAATGCCGGCAAGGGTCCTAACAATCCCGAGCGAACCGGCGGCTGGTCGTGCGTGAATGTGCCCGGTTCGACGGAAAGCGGTCCGGCCGGCTCCGGCATCGTGGATATCTATAACAACACTCTGTATGCTTGCGGAACATTCACCAGCCCGCCGTATGGCAGCGCCAACTCCGCCATTGCCTACAACGGCGGAAGCCCGGCAATCTCTTTGCGCATTCGCAATAACATTATTTGCGGAACGTCCACCAGCCTGTATTCGTCGGGTGTGCCCTATCTGGTGATTTGGAATCCACTCAAGAAATCGGTCTGTTCGGCGTCCGCGGACTGCCAATGGATTCAGGGAAGCAACAATCTGTTTTTCGGCAGCGGCACGGCGCCGCGCAACCCCAACATTACGAATTCGCTGAACGCCGACCCGAAGTTTGCAAATCCTGGGCAATTCAATTTTCACCTGCAGGCCGGCAGTCCGGCGCGCGGCCGCGATATGGGCGCATTCCAATTCGTGCCCGCCACATAATTCCCGATAACAGCCCCGTGGCGCAGGCACTCTTGCCTGTCTCCATGGGCCCAACGGCCCACCAAAATCGCATGAAAGCTTGGTTGTGGGGCAGGCCCTCGGCCTGCGGCGGCCTCTCAGGCCGCCCTTCTGCATTTTCGGTCGATCGGAGGAGGCTTTCGATGCTGCCGGTCGAGACTCTTCTCGACCCTTGTCTTGGCGTGCCCGCCAAGCGCCGGCATGAGTGCCGGCGCAGCAGACTAAGAGTCTGCGCCACGTAGCAATAGCCCCATGTTCATCCATTTCGGTCTCGAAGGCTCAACCGGCCTGCTCCTGTATTTCGCCGCGGTCGCAGCCCTCCTCGCTACGATTTTCTGGAGACCCATCGTCGGCATATTCTTTCTACTTCCGCTTATTCCGCTGCAGACCATCCGCTATCGCATAAATGAGTATCCGCTGGGCGCAAGCCTGGTGGGGATCATGCTGCTGGGTGTGGCTATCGGCCTGCTGCGGACGAAGCGCCGGGTGTTGCCGAAGACGCCATGGACCACGCTGCTCCTCATTTACATGGTCTACACGTTCCTGTCGTTGGTCTGGGGATCGGTCTATTTGGGGACGACGCTGCCCCGGCCCGGAGATCCGCGGTTCGGAGTCTGGCTGGAATACATGATGATGCCGGGGCTGCTGCTGCTGGTGGCGGCTCTGGAACCCACGCGGAAGCAGGCCAAGGCCATGATCCTGGTAATGTGCCTGGCGGTGCTGGTGCTGGACAAGAATTTTTGGGGGATGGTATCGGGCCGCGATTTCTCGCAGTTTGCGTGGGACCTGCGCGAAGGCGGCAACATGGGCTACGCGGGCACCAACGGCCTGGCGGCATTCGAGGCGCAGTTCACCACGTTCCTACTGGCCATCAGCGCATTCGAGAAGAAGTGGTGGATACGGCACGCCTATCACGGCCTCGCGCTCTTTTCGGGTGTGTGCCTGATGTACAGCTTGTCGCGCGGCGGCTATGTCGCCATGCTGGCCGGATGGCTCTTCATCGGCTTGGCCAAGCGCCGGTGGCTGCTCGTTCTGCTGATCGCATTTCTGGCCACCTGGACCACGCTGGTACCCAATGCGGTCAAGCAACGCGTGCTGATGACTTACGACACGGAGAGCGGCGAGGTGGATCACTCGGCGGGCACCCGCCTGACACTGTGGGAAGACGCCATGCAGGTGTTCGACTCAAACATCGTGATGGGCTCGGGATTCAATACCTACCAGTACATGCACCGCGTGGGCAACTACGAAGACACGCATAACTTCTTCCTGAAAGTGCTGGTGGAAACCGGGGTTGTTGGCCTGGGCCTCTTTTTGTGGTTCCTGGCCAAGACCTTCCGCGTGGGCCTCGCGGTATCGAGACGGGCGAAAGATCCGTTTTATGCCTCGCTGGGTCTGGGGATGGCCGGATGGCTCGTGGCTGCGATGGTGGCGAATTTCTTTGGCGACCGCTGGATGTTTCTGCAAGTGTGCGGATACCTGTGGGTGATCGCCGGGCTGGTAGCAGGGGCGAACAATGCGGAGAAGGGCGCCGAGCTTCCGGCGGAGGCCGCGTCCTTGGAGGGCGGGCAATCCTGCCCGCAGCCGGCTTTTCAGCCGGCCTGACAGGTTGCCCCACATTGACTATATGACAGATTGTCGAGTCCCCCAAGCCCTGCGCTTTCCCATTGCGGCGGAGGAAGTCCTGCGCAAGCGCCAGACGTTGAAAAGGGAGCTCCTCAAACAGAACGATGCGCTCCCGGCGCGGATCGCGATTCTGGGTGGGTCCACCACCGCGGAATTGAAGAGCACCCTGGAGCTGTTTCTGCTGGCGCAAGGCATTCAGCCGGAGTTTTACGAGTCCGGATACAACTGCTACTGCGAAGACGTGCTGTTTGAAAATCCAGAGCTGTGGGATTTCAAACCGAACATCGTGTTCGTGCACACGACCTGGCGGAACGTCGCCGAATTTCCGGATTTGTTGGAAGGCGAGGCCGCGGTGGAAGCGCGCGTCCAGCGCGAAATGGCGCGGTTCGAAGCTCTCTGGGAGAAAATTCAAACGGGATTGGGGGCGCTCGTCATCCAGAATAATTTCGATCTGCCGGGCCTCCGGCCGCTCGGAAACCTGGAGGCGTCGGAAGCGTCCAGCCGCGTGAACTTCCTGCTGCGCCTGAACGCCGGGTTCGCGGCGCATGCCCGCAGCCACGCGCGTTTCCTGATCAACGACATCCTGTACCTTTCCGCGCAGGTGGGTTTGGACCGCTGGTTCGACCCCGGTTACTGGCACAACTATCACATGGCGGTGAGCCCCGTGGGCACCGTGGCCCTGGCGCAGAACGTGGCCGCGCTGGTGAAGGCGGCTTACGGAAGATCCAAGAAGTGCCTGGTTCTGGACCTGGATAACACGCTGTGGGGCGGAGTGGTCGGCGACGACGGTTTCGAGAACCTGTTGCTGGGCCGCGATCATCCCATGGGCGAGGCTTTTCAGGATTTCCAGCGGTACGTGAAAGACCTGCAACGGCGCGGAGTGATTCTGGCGGTGTGCTCGAAAAACGACGCTGCCAACGCCAAGGCGGGCTTCTCACACCCGGACAGCATCCTGAGGCTGGAGGATTTTAGCGCGTTCAAGGCCAACTGGGACCCTAAGCCCGACAATATCCGGGAGAT
This sequence comes from Bryobacterales bacterium, assembly GCA_963707465.1. Taxonomy (GTDB): domain Bacteria; phylum Acidobacteriota; class Terriglobia; order Bryobacterales; family Bryobacteraceae; genus Bog-159. The sequence goes on along the minus strand of CAVPQK010000024.1, from coordinate 407,694 downwards.
CGCGCTGGAGCTGAACATCGGCCTGGACAGCATGGTATTCGTAGACGATAACCCGGCGGAGAGAGCATTGGTCGAGGCACAGTTGCCGGAAGTCGCGGTGCCGGACGTCGGTTCGGACGTCGACGGTTTTGCGCAGGCGCTCGAGCAGGAGCGCTATTTCGAAGCCGAGCGCGTGGTTCCCGAAGATCTGAAGCGGTCGGCATTTTACAGCTCGAACACGCAGCGCAATCTACATCGCACCGGCTTCGCCGATTACGGCGCGTTTCTGGACTCGCTCGAAATGACCGCGGAGATCGGGACGTTCCAGCCGGTTTACCTGGAACGGATTACGCAGTTGATCAACAAGACCAACCAGTTCAATCTCACGACCCGGCGCTATACCAGCGCGGAAGTGGCAGCCTTGTCGCGCGATCCGGATGTCATCGCGCTCTACGGAAGGCTGGCGGACCGATTTGGCGATAACGGCTTGGTCTCGGTGCTGGTGGCGCGCATTCTTGGCGACACCGCGGAAATCGACCTCTGGCTGATGAGCTGCCGCGTTTTGAAGCGCGAGATGGAGTTGGCCATGTTCGACGCGCTGGTGGAGGAATGCCAGGCGCGCGGCATTCGCCGGATTGTGGGCGTTTACATTCCGTCCAAGAAGAATGGCATGGTGGCGGAACATTATGCCGGTCTCGGTTTCAGACCGGCGGACGATGGAAGCGGGCGGTTCCACTACGAAGTGCCGGAGGATTATGCGCCGCGCACGCGGCATATTCGCAGGTCTGATGAAAGCCAACTGGAGGGCGGGCAATTCTGCCCGCAGCCGGCTGTTAGCCGGCGCCTGCCGCCTGAAAGGCGGCTGCGGCCAGGATTGGCCGCCCTCCAGGGCTCGAGGTAGACGAAATGGATGAGATCATGACGCGGATCCAGACAGTGTTTCGGGACGTATTCGACGATCCGCAATTGGCCGTCACGGCGGCCAGCACGGCCAGCGAGGTGCCGGGTTGGGACTCGCTCACCAATATCAACCTGGTTTTCGCCATCGAACGCGAATTCAAGGTTAAGTTCGCGCTCGGGCAGATCCAGGAACTGAACAACGTCGGTGAAATGGCGGCACTGATCCAGAAGAAACGCTCCGCATGAGTTTTCATTCCTTCGCATTCATTTTGGTCTTCCTGCCAGTGGTCGTGGCCGGATACTTCGCGCTGGGGCGCCTGGGACGTCCGGCGTGGCCCAAGCTGTGGCTGCTGGCAGCGTCCCTGGTGTTCTATGCCGCGGGCCGGATCGCGGATCTGCCGCTGCTGTTGGGATCGCTGGCCGTGAATGGCGTGCTGGCGGCGTACCTGGTGCGGAGCCAAGCGCAGGCTGGCGCGGGGCGGCGCGCGGTGATGGCGGCGGGCGTCACGGCCAACGTGCTATTCCTGTGCACCTTCAAGTACGCGGCTTTCTTCGTGGATTTGTTCAACCGCGTGGCGGGCATGGCGCTCGCCACGCCTCACATCGCGTTTCCGCTGGGCATCAGCTTCTTCACCATCCAGCAAATCATGTTCCTGGTGGATTGCTACGAAGGGTTGGTGGAGGGGCACAACTGGCTGGATTACTCCTTGTTCGGCGGATTCTTCGCCTATGTGACGATGGGCCCGATCGTGCGCTGGAAGCAGGTGGCGACGCAATGGAACGATCCGCTGGCGTCGCGGGCGAGCGCGGATAACATCGCCAACGGGCTGTTCGTCTTTGTCCTCGGGTTGTTCAAGAAGGTCGTGCTCGCGGACAGTTTCTTCCGCTGGGCCGACGCCGGCTTCGCCTATGCGCATCCGCTGTCGCTGCTGGGCGGCTGGATCGCGGCACTGGCATTCACCTTCGAACTCTACTTCGATTTCAGCGGCTACACGGATATGGCGATCGGCGCCGCCTTGATGCTGAATATCAAATTGCCGCAGAACTTCAATTCGCCATTCCATGCGCTGAACATCGGCGATTTCTGGCGGCGCTGGCACATCACCCTGACCAATTTCATCACCACTTATTTGTATACCCCGATGCTGCGGTCGATGAAGCAGGTCACCTTTGCGCGCGCCCTGCTGGCCACTTTCACGGCGATGACCATCGCGGGCTTCTGGCACGGAGCCAACTGGACCTACATCACGTTCGGCGCGCTACACGGCGCCGCGCTGGTGGTCCACCAGTGCTGGCGCAAACTGAAACGGCCGCTGCCCGCGCCACTCGCGTGGCTTTTGACGTTTGCGTTTGTGGTGGTGGCGCTGGTTTTCTTCCGCGCGGCCAACATGCACCAGGCCATGCAGGTGGTGCAGTCGATGTTCGGTTTCCACGGAGGGCTGTTCAGCTACGAGCCGTGGAGCGGCATCGACCGCATCGACCAGATCATGGGCATCGCCTGGATGTTATGCGGCGCAGCAATTCTGTTGCGCGCGCCAAACTCGCTCGAGCTACAGCGCCGCTTCGCGCCGTCGTGGGCCGCCCTGGCGATTTCGGTGGGCCTGGCGGGGGTCTCTTTCATCTACGCCAACAGCGTGGTGTCGAGGAGTTTCGTCTACCGTGACTTCTAAGCAGTTCATAGCGGCTTTTCTCGCTGGGGCGGCCGGCATCGCCGCCGTGGTGGTTCCGCTGAATGTGTATGTGGATCTGTACGGCATCTTCCGGCCGGCGCACGGCCGACGGCTGCCGCTTTATGGCGAAGAGCGCCTGGTCAAGTACCTGCACACCTTCCGCTACATTCCGGAGAACTTCGATGGCGTGCTGCTGGGATCTTCGGTATCGGACAACCTGGAGACGGATCGCCTGGGAGGTTACCGGATCTACAACGCGTCGATCAATGGCGGCAATATCGAGGACGTGAAGCCGCTGGCTGAGAATCTTTTCCGGCACCGCGAGCTGCAGTTGACCGTGCTCTGCATCCATCGCTACCTGACGCTCGATCACGTGAAGAAAACCAACCTGATGAACCCGCGGCAATACTGGGGCGCGCTGGGATCTCCGCAACTGATCGCCGCATATGTTTCCGGGCTGGCGATTCGCAGCGGCTTTCTACAGCCCGGCTATGCAGAGTGCGGCGCGCGGCGGTTCGGCTGGTCGAGCGATGCCACGCAATCCCGAAAGGCCATCGGCGATGCCCTGGACGGCATCGCGCGGGGCACGGCGCTGGCCGGGAACTACACCATCGACCCGGTGGCGTTCACGGAACTGAGGGATATCCTGGCCGCTGCCCGGCAGCACAGCCGGCGGGTGCTGGTGTTTCATCCACCCTTGCCGGCCCCCGTCCTGGCCGCGCGCACAGCGGAGTACGAACATTACCGGGACACCATCAACGCTTTGCTGCAGCCCGGCGACTTGCTGGTGGATTTCAACGGCCCGCAATATGCGGACATGCGCGCCGATTTCGGCAATTTCGTGGATGCGGTCCACCTGAGCCGCGCCGGTGCGAGGCTGGTGTCAGCCGAATTGGGAAAGTCGCTGGCCGTGGAGCGCTTTTGAGTACGCCTGGCAAACTGCACCACGTCGGCTTTGTGGTTCCGTCGATCGCTGCGGCGGTCCCGCAGTTCTCCGCGGGCATGCAGATGACTTGGGACGGCCAGGTTTTTCACGATCCGGTGCAGACCGTGCGTGTGACGTTTCTCGCGCACTCGACGCCGGAGGCGCCGCTGATCGAACTGGTCGAGCCGGCCGACAAAGAGTCCCGCGTGGCCGGGTTTCTCAAGCGGGGAGGCGGGCTGCATCACCTGTGCTACGAAGTCCCCGCCCTGGATGAAGAGATCGAAAGGAGCCTGGCGGCGGGCGCCATTCTGGTAGCCGATGCCGCAGCCGCGGTGGCATTTGAGGGACGGCGCATCGCCTGGGTCTGTACGCCCGACCGGTTGCTGATCGAATACCTGGAACAGGGGTAAGCTGAGATGAAAGACTGCCATGAAGACGCTGCTCGGCACTTTCACCCTTGCGTGCGTCGGCTTGTTTGCCCAGGCCCCCGCGCTGTTCTTCAGCGACATCACCAGCGGACCCCACACCGGCGGTGAGAACCGAAACGGCGCCTATGTCACCCTCTACGGCAACTACTTCGGGCCATCGCAGGGCAGTTCCACCGTCACGGCCGGCGGCGGGACGATGGTCAACTGCAAGGTTTGGGGCGCGGACTGGCTCTGGTTTCAGAAAATCGCCTGTCAGCTGGGTCCGAACGCCGCGAGCGGCAGTCTCATTGTCACGGTGAATGGCCTGCCTTCGAACCCACTGCCATTCACAGTCACCGAGGGTAACATCTACTTTGTCTCGACGGCCGGCAGCGACAACAATCCCGGAACCTTCGAGTCCCCGTGGGCCACTCTGTTAAATGCCCGCAACACCATGCAGCCGGGCGATATCACTTACGCAATGGATGGCGTTTCGCAGTCGGGCGACGATGGCACCGGCTGGGACTCCGCGTTCCTGCTTTCGGGCGGCGGACAAGGGAATTGGTGTTCCGCCTCCGGCTCACCGCGAACCCTGGCGGCGTATCCCGGCGCCACCGTGACTATCGGCAATCCCACCGGGGGCCTGCCGGACTTCGGCCTGCGCTCGAGCGACTGCCAGGGTAATTACGTCTTCGCGGGAATCGCTTTTCGCGGCCAAAACCCCGCCCAGCCCGGCAGCGGCGCCAACTACCGGTTTGTAGCCAGCGACATCACCTGTCCCTACACGCAGGGCGCGGGCGGCGGCGCGTGCTTCGCCACCTCGCAGGCGAGTGACATCCAGTTTTACGGCAACTATGTTTATAACGCCGGCGCCGCCAATGCCTCCGCGCTGTTTCAGGGAGTGTATTTCTCCACTGACAGTAACTATGTCGACATGGGTTGGAACCTGATAGAGAACGTGCACGGCTGTCGCGGCGTGCAGGTGCATTCTTCTCCGCTCGGCAGCGGCGGTCCCTCCGATCCGACCGGTCACGATCAATACTCGATTTCGATTCACGACAACACCATCCACGATACGCAGTGCGACGGCATCATCGTGGACACCGTGGACCCTTCCCAAGGGCCCGTTTCCATCTACAACAATGTCGTCTACAACGCGGGCGAAGGACCCAATAACCCGGAGGATAGCGGCGGCTGGAACTGCATCAACATACCCGGCAGCACGGCGAACGGTCCAAACGGAAGCGGCACGGTGGAGATCTTCAACAACACTTTGTTTGCCTGCGGCACTTTCACAAACCCTCCTTACGGCAGCGCCAATAATGGAATCGCGGAGAATGGCGATGAGTCCGCGGGAGCGCCGGCTATCTACGTCCACAGCCGCAACAATCTGATTTATGCGGTGGCCACTGCACTCTACCCGGCGGGCGTTCCCTATTTCACCATCTGGAACCCAGGGACGGGCGAGTTATGCGCGAATACGGACATTTGTCCGTGGCTCTACGGAAGCAACAACCTGCTCTACGGTGCTGGGCCTGCAGTGACCGACGTCACTGAGATTGTCGACTCAATGAATCGAGACCCGCTGTTCGTGAGCGCAGCTCTCCCCGATTTGCACATCACATCCGGCAGCCCGGCGAGCCAGTCCGGCGCAGGCATCGCCGGGACGGCCGTGTTTGGCATCGACAATACGGGGCGCGACCACGACGGAGCTTTGCGACCGGCGATTCCGGCGATAGGCGCGTACGAAGTCCCCAGCGCCACCGGAACATTTGCCATCGGGTTGGCCACGGCGGGTCAGATCGAGCCCTTCGCCCCCGATTCGATCCTTTCGGCTTACGGCGCCGATCTGGCCGCAGGCACCGCGCAGGCGGCTCTGCCGCTCGGAACCACTTTGGATGGCGTTACGGTAACCTTCACCGACTCGGCGGGCGTATCGCGCGCGGCGCTTCTATTCTATGTATCGCCCGGGCAGATCAACTGCGAAATCCCGGACGGCACAGCGACAGGAGCGGCCACCGTGACGATCTCGAATGGGAATGGAATGAGCCAGACTGGCGCGATCCAGATCGGCGACGTGTCGCCTGGCCTGTTCGAACTGAACAGCACGGGGCTGGTGGCTGCCTGGGCGCTGCCGGTGATTTCCGGCGTCGCGCAGAATCTGCAGGCCGTCTACCCTCTGCCGATCGATCTGGGGCCGGCGACCGAGCAGGTCTACCTGGAGATGTATGGCACGGGCATTCGCCATGCGAAGAGTGTGACGGTCACGGTGGGCGGAGTCGGAGTGCCGGTCCTGTACGCGGGACCCGCCCCGGGATTTGCGGGCGAGGATCAGGTGAATATTGGACCGCTCCCCCAGTCGCTCGCCGGCCAGGGCACCGTGAACATCCTGCTGACCGCGGGCGGACAGGCGGCCAACCCGGTCAATGTAACGATTCAGTGATCAAGGCTGGTTAGGACCACACTCGTACTAGGACTCTAAGTCATGGGCGGTAAGGTACTTGGCAACCCCCAGCCGCGCATTGACAAATGTAATAAAGTCGGCGATGATACAGTCAGCCACTAACTCGCACCTGTGACAGAGAGTGCCGAAGGCTGTCCTAAATAAACCACGTGACAATCAGCATGGAACAGATCCTGGCCCGGCGTCCGCGCGTAGGTATCACCGATATCTTTCACCGCAACGTGAGCCGCAGGGGAGTACTGGCCAAGTTGTACGTTCTACTGTTCGGTACGCCGCATCTGGGCACCTTTGCCAATGGCATTTATCTGCGGCGCGCCATCAGGCGCATGACCCCATCGTCTGTCTTGGACGCCGGTTGCGGAGACGGCACGCTGGCCTTTTATATGGCGTCCAGGTTTTCCCAGGCGCGCGTACTGGGAGTAGACATCGGAGAGCAGGGACTGCATACCTCCGAGAGTACGCTGGATATTTGCGCACGGGTTAACCGGAGCATGGCCCTCCGCAACCTGGAATTCCGGCAGTTGGACCTGCGGCAACTGGATGCGCGAGAGGAGTTCGACTTCGCGTATAGCTTCGATGTGCTGGAACACATTGCCGAGAACCGGCAGGTGCTCGAAAACATCTACCGCGCGCTGATGCCCAACGGATTTTTTCTGCTCCGCATCCCATCGCGGGAACAGAAACGCATGCTGAGCCCGCGCTTCACCGCGGAACACGCCCGCTGGGCCGAAATCGAACACGTGGGCCAGCACTATGAAATGGAATCGCTGGAAGCCGACCTGAAACAGATCGGCTACCAGATATTGTCCGCCGAATACACCATGGGGAACTGGGGCCGCCTGTCGTTCGAGCTTTCCGAGGCCATGCAATACTATCACGTGCCGCAGGCGCTGCAAATGTTGTGCATGCCCCTGCTGAAAGCGCTGCGTTTCGCCGATACCCGCGCCAAGATCCGCGGCGGCGACGGACTGCTGGTACTCTGCCAAAAGTAGCACTTCAGTAAGTCCTATGAAAGCTATCTCCATCGGTTATCACGACATCGTCGACGAAGGGCAGCGGCCGCCGAACGATGGCTCGCGGCATTCCGGACGGTACAAACTGGACCGGGAGCACTTCCGCGCGCACCTGGATGCGATATGGAATAGTGTCGACCATCGATCGGTGCGCGTCATCGACCGCGCGCGCCAGTGGCACCATGAGACGCCTCTGTTCCTGACATTCGACGATGGCGCGGTCAGTTCGTACAACTGCGTGGCCGGCGAGATGGAAAAGCGCGGCTGGCGCGGCCACTTCTTCGTCACTACCGATTGGACCGGGCGTCCCGGTTTTCTCGATCCGGGTCAGATTCGGGAATTGCACGCGCGCGGACACGTGGTGGGCAGCCACTCCTGTTCGCATCCGGCGCGCATGTCCAAGCTGAGTTGGACGGAATTGCTCCGTGAGTGGAAACAAAGCTGTGCCATCCTGAGCGATATTCTTCAGGAACCCGTAGTCACGGCTTCGGTGGCCGATGGATATTATTCGCGCAAGGTCGGCAAGGCTGCCGCAGCGGCCGGCATCCAGGTCTTGTTCACCTCCGAGCCCAGCGCCAAAGTCGCGAGCGTGGATGGCTGCCTGATCCTGGGCCGCTATTCGATCCAAAGCCAAACGCCCGCCGGCGTGTCCGGCGCGATCGCCGCCCGGGACCAATGGCCGCGGTTGCGCCAAGCCATCCTCTGGCAGGCCAAGAAACCCGTCAAGGCACTCACCGGCGAAGCGTATTTTACGATCCGGCGGCTGCTGCTCGCGCGCGGGCTCGAGTCCGGCACTCACTGAGCCATGACGTACTTGCAGCCGGTTTTTTCGTTGGTCCTCTTATTCGGACTGGTACAGGCGATCCGTTATCGCCATTCGTTCAGGTCGCCGGCGTTCCGCGGCCTGGCGCTGGCTTTGGCCGTTGTCTTTCTGGCTTCCTGGGAGCCCGCCGCGTGGTTGTTCTCGCGCTGTCTCGAAGGTCGATACCCGCCGCGAAACTATCCCACGGGCGATGCCGAGGCGATCGTAGTGCTGTCGTCGGCGGTCTACCCTCCGAGCCCGCCGGTGCCTACTCCGCGCGCCGGAGCCGATACCTATGAGCGTTGCCAGTACGCTGCCTGGCTGTTCAAACACTGGAAACCGCTTCCGATCCTGGCCAGCGGCGGAGGCGGCTTCGTGGAGAGTCCGCCCTACGCCATCGCCATGCGCGAGGCTCTGGAGCGCGAAGGCGTTCCGGCATCCGCGATCTGGGTGGAAGACCGTTCGCGCACCACGCACGAGAATGCCGCGTATACCGCGGCCATTCTACAGCAAAAAGGCATTCATCGTATCGTGCTGGTGACTGATGCATATCACATGCTGCGCGCCGAAGCGTGCTTCCGGAAGGAGTCGTTCGCGGTGATCCCCGCCGCATGCGGCTATCGGACCTACCACGACTTTCAATTTGCCGACCTGCTTCCGGGTTGGGAGCCGATCGCCTGGAACGAAGACGCCGTGCATGAATCCGTTGGACTGGTCTGGTACCGGCTGCATGGGTGGATTTAGCAGCCCCGTGGCGCAGACTCTTAGTCTGCCGCGCCGGCACTCCTGCCGGCGCTTGGTGTGGGGCAGGCCCTCGGCCTGCGGCGGCCTCTTAGGCCGCCTTCTTCCGGTCGAAAAGTTGCGATTTTCGGGCGAAAGCGGGGCCACGGGAAATTGCCGCTATGGGAAAACTAGTTGGCATTGGGCACGAGTGCCTGCGCCGCGGAATTTAGCGAAATGACGCCATTGATGTCAACTCCGAAGCCTATCGACGGGGTCGCGGCGCCGCCTACCGGCGGCCCGGTCCATATCCTTTACCTCATCGATGTCCTGTGGGGGCTGGGGGGAGCCGAAGGCGTGCTGCTGCGCCTCCCGGGGCTGCTGCCGAAGGATCGCTACCACTGCACCATCGGCACGTTCCGGCTACGGCCGGAGTCGCCGGTTTTCGACCAGATCCCCTGCCCCGTGCGCGAGTTTCCCGTCAGCCGGGTATTCGGCATGGGAGCGCTGCGCGCGGCCCTCGATCTGCGGCGGTTCATCCGCTCCGAACGCGTGCAGGTGGTGCACACCTTTTTCGAATCGGCGGACCTGCTGGGCGGTCTGGTGGCCAAGCTGAGCGGCGTTCCGGTGGTCATATCCAGCCGGCGCGACATGGGCATTCTGCGCTCGACCAGGCACCGCATCGCCTATCGCCTGATGAGTTCGCTCTTCAGCCAGGTGCAGGCCGTTTCCGGCGCGGTTCGCGACCAAACCATTCGCGCCGACCACATCGATCCCCATAAAGTCGTCACCATTCCGAACGGAATCGAAATCGATAAGCTGGCTGCCGCCGACGGGGCTGCCGATTTGCACCGCACGCTCGGACTGGGGTACGCCTCACCCCTTATCGTCACCGTCGGTCACATCCGGCGCGTGAAGGGTTTCGATGTGCTGCTGCGCGCGGCCGCGGAAGTCTGCCGCGCCTATCCCAAAGCCACTTTCCTGATTGCGGGCACCGTCCAGGAACCCGACTGCGACCGCGAACTGCACGATCTGGTCCGCCAACTGAATCTGGAGCGCAACGTTCGCTTTCTGGGCAAGCTGGAGAACGAGGATGTCTGGTCGCTCCTGAAACTTTGCGACGTGTTTTGCCAGCCTTCCCGTAGCGAGGGCATGTCGAACGCGCTGCTGGAAGCCATGGGCTGCGGCCTTCCCTGCGTGGCCACCGCGGTGGGAGGCACGCCCGAAGTCCTGGAAGACGGGCGCACCGGCTACATCGTCCCCAGTGAGGACTGGCAAGCCACCGCCAACCGGATCCTGGCGCTGCTCGACGATCCAGAAGGCGCGCGGAAGATGGGCTTGCAGGCGCGGCGCGTGGTGGAGGAGCGCTTCTCGGCCCAAACCATGATGCGCAGTATGGTCGGCATGTACGACCAGCTTCTGGGCGGATCGCGGTAATGCTCCCCCGGTTGGTTTTGTGAGACACTCTGAGCAAACGCCAATGAGTCGCAATCTCGCGGAGTACTATCACTGGGAGGAAGCGGAAACAGGCATCCGGATATACATGCACTCCGGAATGGCCGGTCGTCTGCAAGCGGAGATCCCCGAAGAAACCGAGGCTGGCGGAATCCTCGTGGGCCGCGTGGAACAGGATCGGGGAAAGCCGGTGGTGTTTATCGACGACTTCGTGCCCGTATCGTGTGAGCACCGCACCGGACCGCGCTACGATCTCTCGGACGACGATACCGTCAAGCTGGAGGAAGCGCTGCTGCGGACCGCGCTGGCGGGATGCGACTCACCCGGCGCGCCAGCCACGGTCGGGTATTACCGCAGCCACCTGCGCGATGGCCTGTGGCTGTCTTCCGCCGACCTGGAGACGATCGATGGCTACTTCCAGGCGCCGGACAGCGTGTTTTTGCTGGTGAAAGCCGTAGCGGGCGGTAAAGCTTGCACGGCGGGTTTCTTTTTCTGGGAGGACGGCCGCATTCAATCCGAATTCAGCTCGCTCGAAGTAGCGTTGGGAGGCACGCCGTCGGCGGAGCCTGCCGCAGCCGCTCCCTCGACCGACAACGACTTGGACGGTGAACTGCCCGCCGATCTCGCAGAGTTGTTCCGCAAGGCAGCCCTGCCGCTGCCTTCCACCGCGCTGGCGCCGGAAGCACCCGGCAAGACTTCGTACGCCTGGCCACGCCTGATAGTGAGAGGCGCCACGATCCTGCTCGCCAGCGTGGCGCTGGCCATATCGGTGGTGACTTACTTAGGCTCGCCGCGCCCTCCGCGGGAAGAAGCGGCCGTCGCCCCATCGCCTGTTTCTACGCTGGGATTGCAGGCCGAGCGAAATCCCCCGGACCTGCTGCTGATTTGGAACCGGAATGCGCGCGATGTCGTCGCCGCGCGGCGCGCCACCCTAACCATCCGCGACGGCGGAATCGTGAAGACCTGGGATCTGAACAAGGCCCACCTGGCCCTCGGCAGCCATCTCTACACACCGGTCACCGAAGACATTCAGTGCCGTCTGGAAGTGTACGCGGCAGACGATAGCAGCGTGTCGCAATCGATCCGCGTCAGATGACTCTCCTCTGACTTCTGTCTTCCGTCTTCTGACTTCTGTCTTCCGTCTCCTGTCTCCTGTCTTCTCGTACCCTTCCCTAATTCGTCCCGAGCGACTCCCGCACCTTCCCCAAAAACGTCTCCAGCTCGAACGGCTTGCGCAGCGTCTCCACCCCGGCGTGATCGGAATGGCCGTTCAGGAACAGCGTCCGCAATCGCGGCTGCAGGCTGGTCACCCGCGCCACCAGATCGGGCGCGGGCTCGCTAATCAGCAAGTCCGGCAGCCCCTGCGTCTTCGCCAGCTCCAGCGCTTCGTTGGCCGCGTGCGCCGCCAGCACCCGGTAGCCGCGCTTCTTCAGGATATTCCGCATCACCGTCCGTAGCCCATCGTTCCGCTCCATCAGCAGAATCGTGGCGGACGGCCGGCGCTTGGAGCGCTTCGCCGGCACCGCCGCGGATTCCGCCGGCGCGTACGGCAAATAAATGCGGAACGACGCGCCCTTTCCGGGCTCGCTGTCCGCCCACAAGCGGCCGCCCATCTGGCGGACCACCCCGTACACCGCGGCCAGACCTAAGCCTTGTTTGCCTTGCGCCTTGGTGGTGAAGAAGGGCTCGAACAGGTGCTCCCAACTCGGGTCGTCGAAGCCCGGTCCGTCATCGGCGATCTCCAGCATCGCGTACGATCCCGCGTCGCCCAAGCGCCGCAGCACCGGATCGTCCGCCGGCGCATTGCGCGTCCCGATGCGGAACTTCCCGCCGCCCGGCATCGCCTCGCCCGCATTGGCCGCCAGCTTCAGAATGATCTGCCGTATCTGCCCGGCGTCCGCCATCACCGGCGCCACATCGCCGCCCAGGTCCGGAACAAGCTGGGTACCCTGCCCCAGCATCTGTTCGAGCGCCGGCCGCATGGCCTCGATCACTTCGTTGAGTTGCACCGGCGCGGTCTCGATGGCCGAATGTCCACCGTAGGCGACTAAGTCGCGGGCGATGCCGCCCGCCCGTTCCGCCGCTTTCCGGAGCTCATCGGAATCCTGCGAGGCGGCAGCTTCGAAGACGCGTTGGGTTTCGGTGAACTCGACGGCCACTCGCGCGGCCAGCGAGCGCCGCGCCTCCATCCGTTCCGCCGTTTGCGCACCGGCCCGCACCGCGGCATCCCGCACCTCCAACTGAACCACCGCGTCGCTCAGATCCCTGCCGCTCAGCTCCAGCAAAAGGCGGCTGCCATCGCCGGATTTGAAGGGCAACTCGACGCCCTCCACCTGCCCGCCGGCGCGCAGATGCGCGAAAACCTCCGCGCCCGCATCGGCGTCGTCCACCAACGGCGGCGCCCAGAAATTCTGGCCCACGATTTCGCCGCGGCCGCGCCCGCACAGCCGCAGGAAAGCCGGATTGGCTTCCATCACCTGGCCGGTGAGCCTGTCCAGCAGCAACACTCCGGCCCGCAGATTCTCAAATGCCTTGGCGAAAAGATTGCTGGATTTCATAGGGTCCCTTTTTAGTGTTCCACAGGCGCATGAGGGATGGGCGTAATGCACGTACCAGCAACAGTTTGTGGGGCAGGCTCTCAGCCTGCGGCGGCCTCTCAGGCCGCCAGGCGAGCATAGCTCGCCTTCGCGCAGCCTAATTCTGCCCGCCGTTACCCGGCGCGGACGCCATCCTGGCCAGTTCTTTCCGGAATAGCGGATTCGAAGGAAAATCGTGCGCCAGGCTCTCCAGCAGCTTCTCGGTCTCGCGCGGGCGTTTCTCGCGCAGGTCGATGATGGCCAGCAGAATCTTGGCGAACGGCTTGAAGTAATTTCCCTCGCGCACCACCAGCTCCAGGTTCTTGACGCCTTGCTCCTTGCTGCCCTGCACGTTATCGAAGTGTACGAACCAGCGCACGAAGAACGGCAGGCTGCCCACCATATATTCCGTAATCCCGGCTGTGATGTAGGCATCCACGCACGGCGGATTCAGCTTCAAGAGCTGCTGCGCATAACTGTTCGACCGCTTGGCGGGCGAGAGGCTGGCAATCTGGCGCTTCTCCACAAACGCCATGTAGTCCGTGGTGACGCCCTCCACGATGGACATGGAGAATAATGCCTGGCGGTCGGCGGGGTTGGCCGCCAGCGCCGCATCCGCGCGCGACTGCGCGTCTTCGATCGCCTTCATAAACAGAGCCCGCGCCTGCTGATCCGGCCGCAGGGCCTTCTTATCCGCGATGTGCTTGTCGCTGGTCAGGAATTCCGTTTCCAGGATACCCAGCCGGTCCAATTCGTAGAATAGGTACGCCGAGGCGCGAATCGCGTACCCCAGCGGCTCCTTGGGATGCGCCGCGATAAACCGGTTGATGTCTTGGTGCGCGGCCGGGAAATTGAAATTGTAGAGGTGATCGAAAGCTTCGGCAATCTCAGGCGACCCGGCGCCGCAGGCGTTCTCGCCGGGCACCGTCGCTGCCATGACGGGCGCACAGATTACGAGTCCCACTACCCAGAACCGGAGCATCCAATCCCATACTAGCAAAGCGCCTCGTCCTTACGCGTAGATTGGTTCGGCCCATTCACGGCTCGACGGCGAATACCGTGCCTTTTCCGGCAGTCCCGCCTGCGGAGGTTGTGCCGTAGAGCACACCGGCTGAACTCAGGGTCAGGCTGCCGATTGGAATTGCGCCATCCCCACCCTGGCCTGAGAAGCTGTGGAGGATCGTTTCCGTCCAGGCGCCGCCCGGCGTGGAGGGCGGCGTCAACTCAAATACGATCCCGCAGCCCGGGTAGATGACGTCGAATGACGCCGGGCAAGCCGATGCAGATGCGGCGCTTCCGCCAGCCGATGTGGTGCCGAAAAGCGCTCCGCTCTTGCCCACGACCACGCCCGCGGTGGGAAGGGCCCCGTCACCGTCCGCTCCAGTGAAATTGTAGATGACCGAATATCCCCATGTCCCGCCTGGCGATGCCGGAGGAGTCAACTCGAAAACAGTGCCGCACCCGTATGAGTCGCCGCCCTGGATGGGGTCGGGGCACGGGTTGGAGCCGCCATAAGTTGTGCCGTACAACGTTCCCCCTGGGCCTATCGTAAGGGGGGCCATGGGAAAGTTACCGTCGCCGGACACTTCGCCGAACGTGTGTAGGGTCGTCTCCGTCCAGGCGCCACCGGAGGCTGTTGGCGGCGTAAGCTCAAAGACCACGCCGCAGCCAAATGCGCCGCAAAACTCGTCGCCAGCGGAGTACGTGGTCCCGAACAGCGATCCGCCCTCGGACACTACGCCCGCCATCGGCGCCGCACCCCCCGGCGGCCCTGGGAAACCGTACAGCACGGACTCGGTCCAAGCGCCTCCCGGCGTTGTCGGCGGCGCCAAGGCGATTACCTGGCCGGGCCCGAAAGAGACCGCGCCTTCGAGCGTCGTGTATATCGTTCCGCCCGGACCGAAAAGCAACGGTCCATTGGGAACCGGGACCGAACTACTGGCTGTGTACAAGGTGGTTTGCGTCCACGCGCTCCCCGACGTGGACGGTGGCGTCAATTCAAAGATCACCCCCGCCGAATAGTCGCCTCCTCCCTGGAACAGAGTGCCATAAAGCGCTCCCGTGCGGCCAAAGACCAAGGGCGCCTGGGGGTAACTTCCATCGGACCCAAAACTATTGAGCACCGTTTCCTTCCAAGGCTCTCCCGTCGGTTTGGCCAACACAAAGGCCGTGCCGGCCTTGGACGCGCCACCCTCGTAAGTCGTGCCATAAAGCGCCGCCATTCCTACCAATGATCACGGCGGCCCTTGGATCGGCACCGTCAGGGCTGCCCAGGAAGCTGTAGAGGGTTTCGTAGGTTGGGGATTGCGCGGCGCTGGGTCGGGGCATTGAGAACCGCCAGCGCGGCGAGAAGGACCAGGGGAAACGACTGGCGCGCTCTTCGGGCGCACCCGCCGCGGGACATGGTCATGTAACTCGTCATGGTGTTCCTCCGAAGGGTTGAGGGCGCAGGCGGGCGGCCTGGGAGGCCGCTGCAGGCCGAGGGCCTGACCCACATTATGCGGGACGAATCGTTAGAACCGGCCAGGCGAAGGAACGCGCCCCCCCCCGGTTTCTATTCGTTTGATTCGTTATGGCGTGCGTCATCCGCGGCCAGCCTCCGAGCGCTGCCTGTTCCTAGCATTCTGGGCCATTTTGCCAAGAAAAGCAACGGAGCGGAGGCCTGCTTGCTATTCTCGGCGTCGCGAGAGCAGCCCGTCACACGCCAGCAGAATATTCCTAAACCTGCCGGCGCCGGCCCCCGCCCACCTCAATGCTACCCTTGTAGTGGTTGTGGGGCAGGCTCTCAGCCTGCGGCGGCCTCTCAGGCCGCCCTCCCTGCATTTTCATTCGATTGGAGGAGGCTTTCGACGCTTCCGGCGCAGAGCCCCGAAGCCATCCAACACTGCAACACGCTGCAACCTGGTGCAACCAAAATCCTCCTCTTGGCGCCCTTGGCGGAACCTGGCGTCTTGGCGAGAAACCGGCCCAAGGCAGAACCCGAGACCAGATTACGAAACGAACCCAATTCTTCCCTTGCGCGCGCTCTTCGGGCGCACCACCGGCGGGACATGGTCACGTAATTCGTCATGGTGCTCCTCCTGCGGCTGGGGACGTACCAAAAATGCAGGCGGGCGGCCAGCCTCCGAGCGCCGCCTGCTGTCTTAGCATCCTGGACCGTTTTGCCAAGAAAAGCAACGGCCCGGAGGCCTGCTTATTATTTTTGGCGTCGCGAGCCCGTCACATGCCGGCAGAATATTTCTAAACCTGCCACTTCTATCAACTTGCGACTCCTATCCCGATCAGCGAGCGCCGGCCCCCGCCCACCCCAATGCTACCCTTGTAGTGGAGGGGACGGTTGTTGCAATAGCCCCAGCCACGCGCGCCCGCCAACGCAGAACCGAAGCCGAGACCAGATTACGAAACGAAACGACCTGGCCGGATTCCGACCGCCCATGGAAATGAAAATGGGCGCCACCGCGGGAATTTTCGGAAGACCCAATTCCAGAGACCGGTGTCCTATCGGCGTTTAGTCGTGCCGCGCAACAAACGCAACCTAACGCAACACGTCAACGAAAAAACGATGCGCGTAACAGCCCGAAGGCCGGTGTCCCATCGGCGTTTATCGGCGTTCATCGGCGGCCCATATGCCTTTTGCGAAGCGAACCCAATTCCAGAGACCGCGCAACAAATGCAACCTAACGCAACACGTCAACGAAAAAACGCAAACGATGCGCGCGAACCGAAATCCCCTTCTTCGCGAACGGAATGCTACGGAATGTTACGCGAAATCGCAAAAACTCCAAGGTTGCAACACCCCCAGCCGCCCGCGCCCGCCGGCGCAGAACCCCGAACCCATCCAACACTGCAACACGCTGCAACCTGGTGCAACCGAAATCCCCCTCTTGGCGCCTTGGCGGAACTTGGCGTCTTGGCGAGAAGCCTTCCTCCAAAGGCAGAACCCGAGACCACATCACGATGCAACACGATGCAACCCTGGCGCGCTCTTTGGGCGCACAGGCCGAGGGCCTGCCCCGAGCGATGCCTGTTTCTGGCATTCTGGACCTTTCGCCGGGAAGAGCAACAGCTCCGCCGCTACCGCAAGCGCTCCGCCACCACCGTGATCTCCCGGTCCCGCGCCTGCCGCACGACCTTGTGAACGGTACTCCCCACCCCGCCCCACAAAGCCTTCGCCCCCGCCCGCCCCAGGAAAATCTGGGTGATATTCTGCTCGCGCGCGAAATCCACGATGCTGCGCGCCACATTCTTGCCCCTCAACACGTGCGTTTCGATATGCAAATTGCGCGCGAAGCACAAGTGCTTTTCGAGGGCCTCGCTGCGCCCTTCCAGCCCGCCGCCCAGGGAGTTCCGCTGCACATGCACGGCCAGGCAATCGGCATGCAAATAATCGGCCACGCGTTTTCCGCGGCGGATCAGCACCGCGGTCGACGGCCGCTCCGTCAGACAGATCAGAATGCGCTCGTGCCGCGCCGGAGCTTCTATCGAGGGCCGCGCCGTGGGCGTCTGGCCGGGCGATGGAGCGTCCAGGTCCGAAAGGCGCCCCTCCACCTCGTGCGCCGTGTGGCGCAGCGCCATCTCCCGCAGAGCCGTCAGATTGGTCTCGGTGAAGAAGTTCTCCATGGCCTTCTTGGCCTTGTCGGCGGTATACACCACGCCGCGATGCAGGCGATTTTGCAAAGCCTCCGCGGTCAGATCCACCAGCACCACTTCGTCCGCCGCGTCCACCACCCAATCCGGCACGGTCTCGCGCACGCGCACGCCGGTAATATGCCAAACCTCGTCGTTCAGGCTTTCCAGATGCTGCACGTTGAGCGTGGTAAAAACATCGATACCTGCCTGGAGCAGCACCTCCACGTCTTCCCAGCGCTTCAGCCGCGGCGAGCCGGGCACGTTGGTGTGCGCAAATTCATCCACCAGGCACACCGCCGGCTTGCGCCGCAGGATGGCGTCCGTGTCCATTTCTTCGAAAACGCCGCCGCGGTATTCGACCTTCCGGCGCGGAACAAACTCCAGGTCGGCGGTCTTGGCGATGGTGTCCTGGCGGCCGTGGGGCTCGAAATATCCCACCACCACGTCCTCGCCCTTCGACCGCAGCTCCTGGGCTTCGTTGAGCATCTGATACGTCTTGCCCACGCCCGCCGCATAGCCCAGGAACACCTTGAGGCGGCCCTTGGGCGGCGCGGGTGCGGCATCGGGATCGGGAATTTCGACGGGGGCGCTCATGGCGTTTGCGGATGCGGAAAGATGCGCACATCGATATCCGTGGCCGCGCGGATCAAGCGGTCCACCGGGCTGCGCGACCACATTTCCTTCCAGCGGTCGGGAGCGCTATGGCCCACGAAGATCTGAGTCACGCGCTGCTCGCGCGCGAACCGGATGATAGCCGCAATGGGGTCCGTGCCGTCCAACACGTGGACATCGGCCTCCAGTTGCATGGCCAGCGCCAGGTTCGCGTCCATGGTGGCCTGGTCCCTGGCGCTCAGCCCGCTTTGCTGGACGTAGCAGACCAGCAGGCTGCCATGGAACCGGTCGGCGTTGCGCCGTCCGCTGCGCAGCATGGCGCCCGCATCGCTGCGCGGCGTCACGCACACCAGAATGCGCTCTTGCGAACCCCACCGCAAGGCCACGCCGTTGGACCGCAGGTAGTTCTCCAGTTGCCCGTCGATCACATCGGCCGCCAGCAGCAAGGCGAGCTCCCGCAGCTCGGAAAGCCGCCGGCGCAGATCCCCCGGCTCCAGCGCGATGGCGCGCTGCATCATGTCTTCCACGGCCGCGTCCACCAGCACGATCTCGTCGGCGGAACGCAGGAATCGCTCCGGAACGGTCTGCCGCGCGCGCTTGCCGGTGATGCGCTCGACGGCGTCCTGGTGTTCTTCGATGTGCTGCAGGTTGACGGCGGTGATGATCGAGATGCCCTGATCCAGGATGTTGTCCACATCCTGCCAACGCTTGGGATTCCGGGAACCTGGCGGATTGTCGTAGGCCAGATTGTCCACCAGGCAGACGCGCGGATGGCGGCGGAAGATGGCCGCCACGTCCAGCACTTCGTACTCGCTTCCGCCGTAGCTCTCCTTGAGCACGGGGATGTACTCGAGGGTGGCCATCAAGGCTTCCAGATCGGGGGTGAGCGGAAACTGCATGGCCGCCACCACCACGTCTTCGCCGCGTTCCTTGCGCCGGCGCCCTTCATCCAGCATGCGGAAGGACTTGCCCACGCGCGAGGCGTAACCCAGGAAGACCTTGAGCCGGCCGCGGCGCGCGCGACGCTCTTCCGCCTGCACGCGGCGCAGCAACTCTTCGGGGCTGGGGCGTGTGTTGGTGCTGGCGGGCAAGCTGCGCGTTACTCCTCAGCTATCTATTCTAATGGGGGGCGGGCAATCTTGCCCGCGGACCGGCGTCCTCGCCGGTCCACCGGCCGCAGGCCGGCAGGCTTGAGGTATTACTTCTTGTCCAAATCCAGATTCAGCGCCAGCACATTAACCCGCGGCTCGCCGAAAATCCCGAATTGCCGCCCTTCCAAATGACGCTCCACAGCCTGTCTAACCAGGTCCGCGGACACCCCGCGCGCCTTGGCCACGCGGTCCACCTGGGCGTATGCGGATGCCGGACTGATATGCGGGTCGAGTCCGCTGGCGGACGTAGTCATCAAGTCGGCGGGTATCGGGCCGGTGTAAGTAGGATTCTCCTGTCGGAACTTCTTGATATCGTCTCTTACCCGGTTGATCAAAGCCTGATTGGTAGGTCCCAAGTTAGTCGCTCCGGAATTAGCGGCATCGTAGCCGTCCCCCGCCGCCGACGGACGCCCGTGAAAGTATTCCGGCTTTGAAAACTTCTGCCCGATCAACTCCGAACCGACAATCTTGCCATTCGCCGTGATCAGGCTGCCGTTAGCCTGGTGCGGAAACAGCACCTGCGCGAGACCAGTCACCACTAGTGGGTAGACCAGCCCGGTCAGAACCGTGATCACCAGCGTCAGCATTACAGCAGGAATCAGTATTTGTTTCATCAGTCAGTCCTCAGGCCAGATGCAGCAGGCCCAATAAGCGGTCGATCACCCAGATGCCGGGAAACGGCGCAATCACGCCACCCACGCCGTAGATCAGCAGGTTGCGGCGCAGCAGCGCGGCCGCGGTCAGCGGCTTATAAGCCACGCCGCGCAGCGCCAGCGGAATCAGCGCGATGATGATCAGCGCGTTGAATATCACCGCCGCCAGCACCGCGCTCTGCGGGTTGTGCAGACACATGATATTCAGTTTCGCGAGCGACGGATAAGTGGCCATGAACATGGCCGGCAGGATGGCGAAGTACTTAGCCACGTCGTTGGCGATCGAAAACGTGGTCAACGCGCCGCGGGTCATGAGCAACTGCTTGCCGATGGCCACCACCTCGATGAGCTTGGTCGGGTTGCTAGTCCAGATCCACCATGTTGCCGGCTTCCTTGGCGGCCATAGTGCCTGTATTCATGGCCAGGCCCACATCGGCCTGCGCCAGCGCCGGCGCGTCGTTGGTGCCGTCGCCGGTCATGGCCACCAGGCGGCCTCCGGCCTGCTCCTTCTTGATCAGGTCCATCTTGTCTTTGGGCGTGGCCTGCGCCAGGAAGTCGTCCACGCCGGCTTCGGCGGCGATGGCCGCCGCGGTCAGCGGATTGTCGCCCGTGATCATGACGGTGCGGATGCCCATGCGGCGCAATTGCTCGAAGCGCTCGCGCATGCCGCCCTTCACTACGTCCTTCAAATGGATCACGCCCAGCACCCGGTCGCGGTCGGCGACCACCAGGGGCGTGCCTCCCGAGCGCGAGATGCGCTGCGTGGTTTCGGTCAGCTCCGGCGGGATCTTGCCGCCCTGCTCCTCCACGAATTCCACCACGGAATCCGTAGCGCCCTTGCGGATGCGGCGGCCGTCGATATCCACGCCGCTCATGCGCGTCTGCGCGGTGAACGGAATGAAGTGCGCCTCGTGCTCGGCCACTTCGCGCCCGCGATAGGCGTACTTCTCCTTGGCCAGCACCACGATGGAGCGGCCTTCCGGCGTCTCGTCCGCCAGGCTCGAGAGCTGCGCGGCGTCGGCCAGCTCGCCCTCGGAAGCATCGCCGATCGGAATGAATTCCACCGCCTGCCGGTTGCCCAGCGTGATGGTGCCGGTCTTATCCAGCAGCAGCGTATTCACGTCGCCGGCCGCTTCCACGGCCTTGCCGCTCATGGCCAGCACGTTGTGCTGCATCACGCGATCCATGCCCGCGATGCCGATGGCCGAGAGCAGCCCGCCGATAGTGGTCGGAATCAGGCAGACCAGCAGCGAAATCAGCACCGTCACGGTGGGCGCCTGGCCCACTCCGGCCGATTGCACGCTGTACTGCGCGAACGGATACAGGCTCACCACGGCCAGCAGAAAAATAAACGTCAAGCCCGCGATCACGATGTTCAGGGCGATCTCGTTGGGCGTCTTCTGCCGCTCCGCGCCTTCCACCAGCGCGATCATGCGGTCCAGAAACGTCTCGCCGGGATTCGACGTGATTTGAACTTTGATCTGGTCGGAGAGCACCCTGGTGCCGCCGGTGACCGCGCTGCGGTCGCCGCCCGATTCGCGGATGACCGGAGCGCTCTCGCCGGTAATCGCCGATTCGTCCACGCTGGCAATACCTTCGATCACGTCGCCATCGCCGGGGATAATATCGCCGCGCTCCACCAGCACCACGTCGCCGCGTCGCAGCAGAGTGGCCGCCACGGTCTCGTACTTCTTGCCGTTCTTCAGGCGCTTGGCCATGGTTTCCGTCTTGGTCTTGCGCAGCGTGTCGGCCTGCGCCTTGCCGCGGCCTTCCGCCATGGCTTCCGCGAAATTCGCGAACAGCACGGTGAACCACAGCCACAGAGTGATCTGGAACGTGAACCCGATGTTCGCCCCCATGGCCAGATCTTTGACGACCTCGAGCGTGGTCATGGCCGCGCCCACTTCCACCACGAACATCACCGGGTTCTTCATCATCAGCCGCGGATGCAACTTGACGAACGAATCCCCGATGGCGCGCTTCACGATGGGCGGGTCCAGCAGCGGGCGCGCGCGCACGGCTTTCTTCGAAATCAGCAGCGGCTCGGTGACGTAAGAGGAAGCAGAGGGCGGTGGTTCGATAACAGGCATTATCTTAGCTCCAAACTCCCGCGATCACAGAAGAGAACAGCTTGCCGCCGTTCATCAGGAAGTGCTCCACGACGGGGCCGAGGCAGAGCGCCGGGAAAAATGTTAACGCGCCGACCACCAGAATGACTCCCACCAGCCAGACCACAAACAGCGCGCCGTGCGTGGGAAAAGTCCCCGCCGACACCGGCACCATTTTCTTGCGCGCCAGGCTGCCCGCGGCGGCCAGCAGGGGAATCATCATCAGAAACCGGCCGATCAGCATGGCGTATCCCATGGTGCTGTTGAAAAACGGCGTGTTGCCGTTAAAGCCGCCGAACGCGCTGCCGTTGTTCCCCGTCGCGCTGGTGAAGGCATAGAGCATCTCGGACAATCCGTGCGGGCCGTTGTTGGTCAGGTTGGCCGTGCCCGGCCCGGGCGGATTGATCCACGCATTCTTCGAGAAGTGGGCCATCATGCCGCCGGCCGAGAACAGCAGAATGCTGGCGGCCAGCACCAGCATGGCCAGCATGGCCATCTTCACTTCCTTCTGCTCGATCTTCTTGCACAGGTATTCGGGCGTGCGCCCCACCATCAGGCCAGCGAGGAATACCGCCAGGATGGCGTACATCAGCATGCCGTACAACCCCGCGCCCACGCCTCCGAAGATCACTTCGCCAAGCTGGATGTTGACCATCGGCACCAGGCCGCCCAGCGGCGTGAAGCTGTCGTGCATGCTGTTCACCGCGCCGCAACTGGCGTCGGTAGTGACCACCGCGAATAGGGCCGACGCCGGAATGCCGAAGCGGACCTCCTTGCCTTCCATGTTTCCGCCCGGCTGCGTGGCGCTGGCGGCGTCTTCCACGCCCAATTTTGTCAGATTCGGATTGCCGGATTGCTCCGCCGGATAGACCACGAAGACTCCCATCAGAAAGACAATACTCATGGCGGCAAACAGCGCCCACCCCTGCCGGGTGTCTTTCACCATGCTGCCGAATGTGTAAGTCAGGCCGGCCGGGATCACAAAGATGAACAGCACCTGCAGGAAATTCGAGAAGGGCGTGGGGTTCTCGAACGGGTGCGAGGAATTGGCGTTAAAAAATCCGCCGCCGTTGGTGCCCAGCATCTTGATGGCTTCCTGCGAAGCGGTGGGTCCCTGCGCGATGGTCTGCGCGCCGCCTTCGAGCGTAGCCACTTTGTCGTAAGCGTGGAAATTCTGAATGCATCCCTGCGAAACCAGCAGCAGCGCGCCGACGATAGAGAGCGGGATCAGCAGGTAAAGCGTGGCGCGGGTCAGATCCACCCAGAAGTTGCCGATGGAGTCCGCCGAGCGCCGCGAGAATCCACGCACCACGGCGATGGCAGTGGCGATGCCGGCCGCCGCCGAGGTGAAGTTATGCACGGCCAGCCCCACCATCTGCGCGAAGTAACTGGCCGTCGTTTCGGGCGTGTAGACCTGCCAGTTGGTATTCGTGCCGAAACTGACGGCGGTATTAAACGCCAGGTCGGGGGACCACAATTTGCCCAGGAAGCCTTGTGGATTGAACGGCAGCATTCCCTGTATCCGCAGGATCAGATAGGTGAGCAGAATACCCGCCAGGCTAAAGGCCAGCAGCGACCCGGCGTAGTGCGTCCAGTGCTGCTCGTTCGTTTCATCCACGCCGCTGAGCTTGTACACCAGCCGCTCCAGCGGCCGCACCACGGGATGCAGGAATGTGCGCTCGCCTTCAAACAGGCGCGCCATAAACAACCCGACCGGCTTGGTCAGCGCCAGGATGATCAGGAAGAAGAGGAAGATCTGAAGAAGTCCTATGGAAGTCATGGGAGATTAGAAGCGCTCCGGGCGCAACAGGGCGTAGATCAGATACGCGCCAATGGCGGCGGCGATAATAGCTGCAATGATGTATTCCATGGCAGGTCTCCTAGAGGCGGTCGCAACCGCGCACGTACGCCCAGGCAATCAGAAAAAACAGAATTGTAATCACGACGAAAAACAGATCCAACATTCTTATCTCACCCTAACTACGGCAACGCTATGGCCGCGGGAAGTTAGCTTCCGCGCCAGGCGTTCCTCTCGCGTTCTCCACCAGCGATCTTTCGTGCCGATCACGACCAGCGAGTGGCGCTGGAGCAGACCGGCGTAGGCAGCCTCGCGCTCGCGCGCGAAAAACAGCTTGACGCGAATCGCCACCGGGCTGGTGCGCGCCAATGTAGTCAGCTCGGCTTCCAACACCTTCCGTATCCCTTCCTCACATTCTAAAGGCGCGGGGTACGGCAGGACGTGCACTGCCACCAGCGTCACCGCCGCCTCGAAACCCTGCGCCAAGCCCGCCGCCGCAGTCAACGCCCGAGCCGTAAGCGCCGGATTGGTGTACAGCACCACCAACTCGAGCGGGCGTTCCAGCCGTTCGATTTCCGCGGGAGGCAAATGCGCGCCGGCGCGCAGAAACATGACTCTGCCTTGCATCTATGTGCCTGTTCACACGATAGATAGAGGCGTATTAGGAAGTCGTAAGGGAACGATTATGATTCCGTTGGGCGGCGCCAGCACGCTGGTCTAGGTTCAAGACTTCGTTCAGTGAACCCTGGCGGTAACCTTCCAGATCCAGCGTCACGTATTGGAAGCCCAGCGCCTTGAAAATGGCGGTGAATTGCCGGGCCATTTCTTGCGTAAGGGCGCGGGGAAGTTCGTCGCGCGCGATCTCCAACCGGACCAGTTCTCCGTGGTAGCGCACGCGGAACTGGCGGAATCCAAGCGCTTTCACTTCCTCTTCGCCGCGCTCCACGGTTTTGATGTTCTCGATGGTCACGGGCGTTCCGTAAGGGATGCGGGAGCTGAGGCAAGCCGCCGCCGGACGGTCCCAGGTGGGCAGCCCGGCCATGCGCGACAATTCCCGGATCTCTGCCTTGCGCAAAGCCGCTTCGACCAGGGGCGCCTTCACCTTGTGCAACCCGGCGGCGTTCTGGCCGGGACGGTAGTCCCCGAGGTCGTCCGCATTGACGCCGTAAATAATATTGGCGATGCCCCGCTCGCGGCCCATTTCTTCCAGGCGGGTGAACAATTCGTCCTTGCAGTGGAAGCAGCGGTTGGCGTCGTTCTTCAGGTAGTCGGGATTCTCGAATTCGCGCGTCTCGATATATTCGTGCGGGATTCCAAACTGCCGCACGAAGGCCTCGGCGTCGCGCTTGTGCGACTCCGGGATGGAAGCCGAATCCGCGGTCACGGCCAGCGCGCTCGCGCCCAGCACCTGATGCGCAGCCCACGCCAGATAGGCGGAATCCGCGCCGCCGGAATAGGCCACCATCACCCGATCGAGCCCGCGCAGCACGGAGAAGAGCTTCTCCTGCTTGGCGTGCAGCAGGGCGGGGTCGGAGACATCGACCAGGGAGGCCATAGCCCGATTATACGGTACTCGGGGATGGATGAGGGGGATCACATTTCTCGTGCAACGCGGAACCCATCGCTGGCGGTTCAAGCGCGTTGTACAATAAATACGGGCATGAAAACCACCACCGAACTCGTTGTAGCGCCCGCCACTGAAGGACTTTACGAAATGGCGAATCTGTTTCCGAAGCATACGGGCCTGCCATTCGTTGTCTGGATCTCTTATAAGGCTGGGGTGCAACATGATGTTCGAGTGAAGGTTTCACCTGGACCCAAGGCTCTTCCATCGGAAATGACCGCTGTCGCCATTCGTCCGCAGGTGCATGTAGTCGAAGGCAAAATGAAAGGCAGCGACCTGGCGTTGTTGACCAAGTGGATTGACCTGAACTACGACGTGATTCTGAAGTATTGGGAAGGCGAGATCGATACGCACGATGCCATCGACGTTTTGAAGCCCTTGCTTTGACTTGGAGTTTCCCGCTCAGACCCGCAGGTCCGCCCCGCTCTCTACAGCGCCTTGTCGAAGAAGTCCAACATGGCCTGCTCCATCTGCTTCCGCAGCGCACCGCCCACGCCGTGAGACTTCTGCGGGTACACCAGCATCTGAAACTGCTTGCCCTCCCGCTCCAATGCATTCGCCATCTGCACGCTGTTCTGGAAATGGACGTTGTCGTCCTCGATGTTGTGCAGGATCAGCAACCGCGCCTTGATCTCCCCCGCCTTGGTCAGCGGCGAGCTGCGCTGGTAACCCTCCGCATTCTCCTCCGGCAGCCCCATATAGCGTTCCGTGTAAATGGAATCGTAATTGCGCCAATCGGTGACCGGCGCTCCCGCGATCCCCGCTTTGAAGACACCCGGCGCATTCGACAACGCGTACAGCGTCATGTACCCGCCATAGCTCCAACCGCTGATGCCCACGCGGGTCATATCCGCGAAGCCCAGCGTCGCCAGGTAACGGATTCCATCGAGCTGATCGTTCAATTCGTGCGCGCCGGTTTCGCGATAGATCTTCGATTCCCAGGTGTGCCCGCGGCCGGACGATCCGCGATTGTCGAGCTGCCAGATCAGATATCCTTTTTGCGCCAGCACCTGATCGAAACCGGCGCCGCTCCAGGAGTTGCGCACCGCCTGCACGCCCGGCCCGCCATAGACCATGACGACCACCGGATACTTCTTGGCCGGCGAGAAGCCCGCCGGCTTGATCATGCGGGCGTAAAGCGTTACGCCATCCGTAGCTTTGATCTCGACAACTTCGGTGGGCAGAATCTCGACATCCGGCGGCGTGGATTCCGCGTACACCGCGATCTGCGAACCGTCGCTCTCGTGCAGCGTGCGCCGCGGCGGCGTGGCCAAGGTGGATGCCGTATCCATATAATATTGGAACGTCGGGCTCATGGAAATACCATGCGTGCCCGCGCCGCCGGTCAGCCGCTGTTTCTGCTTTCCGTCCAGACGCACGCGGTAAAGTTGCCGCTCCAGTGGACTATCCTCGGTCGAAACGAAGAAGACTTCGTGCGAGTCCTCGTTCACTCCGGCCACCTGAGTCACTTCCCAATCGCCCCTGGTAAGTTGCGACACGTGCTTGTCATCCAGCGAGCAGAGGTAAAGATGATGGTAGCCGTCCCGCTCGCTGCCCCACAGGAACTGTTTTCCCTTATTCAGGAAGCGGAAGTCGTCGTTCACGTTCACCCAGTACGAATCCTTCTCGGTGAGGAGCACGCGCGCCGCCCCTGTGCGCGCGTCCGCCAGTCCCAGGTCCAGGCGGTTCTGAATGCGGTTCAGGCGCTGGTAGGCCAGGGAGTGGCTGTCGGGAGCCCAATCGACTCGCGCCAGCAGATGGTCGCGCGTTTCGCCGATGTCCATCCACTGCGTAGGCCCGCCCGCCGCCGCCACGACTCCCAGCCGCACATCCGCGTTCGGCGTGCCCGGCTGCGGAAAGCGCTCGGGCTCGTTGAACGCGCGCCAGGAAAGCAAATCCACCTGCGGGAATATCGATTCGTGGCCGATGTCAAATTGCAAATAGGCGATCAGCGCGCTGTCGGGAGACCACCAGTGCGCGGTCGACAGGGTCAACTCTTCCGGGTACACCCAGTCCAGCTCGCCGTTCCATAGCGACGCGGAGCCGTCCGTGGTGAGCCGCGTGACTTTCCTGGACGACACCTCCAGGGTGTACAGGTCGTGTTCGCGGCGGAAGGAGACTAAGTGCCCGTCGGGCGAAAGCTTGGGATCGCGCTCCACTTCCGGCGTGGCGGTGAGCTGCTCCCATTTGAGGTTATCGGTGTGCAGCAGAAACAAATCGCCATCAACGCTGATCAGCATCTCCTGCCCGGTGGCGGACCATTGGAAGCTCTGCTCGGAAACGCGCCGGTTCTGCCAGTCGACGCCTTCCTGTTTGGGAGGCTTCACGCTCTTTTCCGCGAGCGGGCCGAGCGCCACCAGTTGCTTTTTCTTTTTCGAAGGGATGTCGTACTGCCAGATGGCCTTCTCTTCCATCCAGGCGAAGCGCTTTCCGTCCGGAGCCCAGGTGATCGACGGCATTCGGACCGGCGCCGGCATGTTCTGGATGGTGACCGGCTTTTTCTCGGCGGCGAAACCGGCGGCCGCGAGCAGCAATAGGGCGCAACGAATCCTTCCCATAAGACTGCATTGTACATCCACGACTCGCGCGCGCATCGCCGGCCGGCTGTGTGGCATGCTAAAGCAAGCTCATGGAATTCGTTAGCGGCAATATCGGATGGATTGAAGTGATTTGCGGCCCGATGTTTTCGGGCAAGAGCGAAGAGTTGATCCGGCGCCTGCGCCGGGCTATGATCGCGCGCAAGAGAGTGCAGGTATTCAAGCCGATCATCGACACGCGCTACGCGCCCGACGAGATCGTGTCGCACGGCGATCTGCGCATGAAGTCCGAAATTGTAAGCGCCGGAAGCGAGATCCTGGATCGCGTGGATTGGCGCTCGGAAGTGATCGGCGTGGACGAGGCGAATTTCATGGGCGAGAGCTTGGTGGACGTCGCGCAGCGCCTGGCCGATAGCGGAAAGCAAGTGATCGTGGCTGGCCTCGACACGGATTACCTGGGCCGCCCCTTCATCCCCATCCCGGACCTGCTGGCGCTGGCGGAATCGATCACCAAGACGCTGGCCATCTGCGTACGCTGCGGCAATCCGGGCAAGCACACGCAGCGCTTGCGCGGCGCCGAAGATTTGATCGTGGTGGGAGCGGCCGACTTGTACGAAGCCCGCTGCCGGCGGTGCTTCGAGCCCGGCATTCCCAAGCAGACCGAGTTGGACTTCCTGAAGAGCCGCAAAGCCTCGCCGCCACTCTAGAATGATCTGCCACTCTCACTTCACAGGCTTCGCGTCGCGCGCCTTGAGGCTGATTTTGACCGGTGTGTTCGCCGGGAGAACCACATTCGCTCCGCGCCCGATTAAGGTCGAGTAAATACTGAACGCGGCGCCGGTGATGGCGATACTCGAAGCGAAGGCACGCGGACCCACTTGGGTCAACACCGTGCCCAGCAGGCCGAATCCAACGGCCCCGGACTCGGCGCGGCCTCCAATGTCCCAATCGGGAACACCCTGGGCATTGTAATCCTGATGAAACGACAGGCCCGCTACTGC
The DNA here is from genome assembly GCA_963707465.1 of Bryobacterales bacterium. GTDB lineage: Bacteria > Acidobacteriota > Terriglobia > Bryobacterales > Bryobacteraceae > Bog-159. Next base: position 378,670 of record CAVPQK010000024.1, on the reverse strand, counting down.
TGCTGCGATGGCCGGAAAGATGAAGCGGGTCTTAGGGCTGCTCACGTGCGTGGCCCCTTCCGAGTCGATGGCCAGGTGCGCATCGTAGTTCGTCTCCACGCCATCCAGGTACCCTTGGATACTTTGCTGGGGACCGGCCGGCAACTTGATCTGCTGAAACACAAAAAGTAACTTCCCGCCGCGATGAAAGAATCGGGCGCGCTGCGCCTGGACCACATCCCCAACCAGGCGGCTGCCTTCCGGAATCAACAAGCTATGATCGGCGGAAAATACCGGCCGGGTGACCTCTGCCTCCACTGGCGTTCCCGTTCCGGAAGTAGCGGAACTGATGGGAGTGAGCAGGCGGGCGGTGACTTCCGTTTCCCCGGATTCGGAAGCGGCAGGCCGCCCGCCTTGCGCTTCGGCCGGTATCGGATCGAGGCCGGTCAGCGGCTCCTGCAACACGCCGCTGAAGAGCGTGCCTGCCGACCAGGCTTGCCGGTGATAGGGAAGCATTTCAAACAGCCGGGATTTCAGCCGGCTCAGCTTGCCCGGCTCTTTGAAGGCCAGGATCTCCGCCCGCCCGGCTTCGAACCGGTCGCGAGCGCCCTGGACCGGGGATTTGCGCGCCTCCCCGTTCTTCGCAGGTTTGGATATGCGCACGGTGTGCGCGGTGCCGCGGGAGGGATCGGTGTGGAGAGACAGCCGTGAGCCGTCTTTCAGCACCAATGCGTCGAACTGTGCGCGCACTTCCCGAGGCGGCGTCAGGTTTCCATTCAGGAGCGCTTGCAGGCGCCTGCCCAGTGGCACGCCGCCGATCTGGGCGACATGCCCTTCCACCGCGCTCCCGGCCGGAAGGACCAGACGGTCGTACACGTAAATCGGCTCCACCAGGCGTCCCTGGACCGGATCGCCCACGCGCTTAATCGGCACACGGCGTTCCAATGCGACGCGCAGAGGAACGCCTGACGGAATGGTGGCCCCTGACTGAGCGCTTGGAGCCATGGGGGCCTCCTGCGCAGCCGCGGCAGCGATTGCCAATAGGAATATGAACCCTCGCATCACTGATTTCTCCTAATAGTTTGCAGTATAAGCGAACGGGACGCTCAAGGGGCGCCACCGGTTGAGGCGGCAAACCAAACCCAGCAGCTAACACGACACTTTGGCAGCCCACGCGCGCTCGTTCGCCAAAGCCACAATCTGATAGAAAGCGAACGCGCTGTATGCAATTTCCTCAGTACGCAACTGTAGCGGACGGCTGTTACAGCACGATGACTGCCGGGTTTTGAATTGGCGATATCGTTCCCTCCTCCCGTTACGCCCAAGGTGAGTGTACGATTCATTACTATAAGGCTCAATGAGAGTCGCATCGGGGATCAAGCTGAGACGCTGGCAGTCACCAAATTGTCATCGATAATCAATCGCATAGTAAGCGATCCGACAATCGCCTGTAACAGTCGAGGTGTAACATTTGTTGGGAGTGGAGAGTGAATGCGCCTTCGCTTGCATTGGTGCAGCCAGGAGGCCGTGCCGGTAGCTCTTGAGATCGAGGACACTGAGGACACAAGATGAGAACACTGATGAGATTGGATACCAGCGCTCAACGTGCTTACTTGCCCATTGGCAAGCCGGCACTGAGCATGTTGCTGACGCTCGCGGCGATTGCCGCGGCGCCCGTCGCCGGCTCGGCGCAAGACGCTCCGGCGCGTGCGGTGCCGGCGCATGTCGCCCCGTCCCGCGGCGTCCCGCCGGAGCATCGCGTCGCGCCGCCCGCCCTCACGCCCATCCAACACGTGATTGTAATCTGGGGTGAAAACCGCAGCTTCGATCACGTCTTCGGAACCTATGTTCCTAAGGGCGCGGGCCAGACTATTTGGAACCTCTTTTCGGAGGGCATCGTCGATGCCAACGGCCAACCTGGCCGGAATTACGACAAGTCCGCGCAGTTTTCGGCGATGAACAACGAGTTCTACGCCATCGACCCTCCCGAGAAGCAGCTCTACATCAACATTCCACCGATTGGCACCGGCGGAGCGCCAACCGCCCCTAGCGATACCCTCCCGGGCGGGGGAGCGGCGGGCCCGTTCTTGACCGCGGCGACGGCCATGAAGTACGAGCCGAACCTGCCCACCACCGGCAATTACTATACGGAACTGACCACGGGCGCAACAGGCTTACCGGGCGGCGTCGCGGATACCCGCATACCCAACGTCAACAACCTCCGATCCGGCGTCGTCCAACTCACTTCGCCGACCCTGACCTACGACGACTACGCGGCCAGCCCCGTGCATCGTTTCTATCAGATGTGGCAGCAAACGGACTGCAGCGCGGCGAATGCCACGCGCTCCAATCCCAGCGGCTGCCAGGGCGACCTGTTTCCGTGGGTCGAGGTCACCATCGGCGCGGGGTCGAACGGGAGTCCGCAGAAGAATGGCTTTAACGACCTCAGCACGGGCGAGGGATCAACCTCGATGGCTTTCTACAACATGCAGACCGGCGACGTACCCTACCTAAAGTCTCTAGCCGACCAATACACCATCAGCGACAACTTCCACCAAGGGGTGATGGGTGGCACGGGCCCTAACCACATCATGCTGAACTATGCGGATGCCATGTGGTACAGCGACGGCAACGGAAATCCCGCCACGCCGGCTTACAACCAGGTTGAAAACCCCAATCCGCAGCCCGGCACGAACAACTGGTACGCCGAGGACGGCTACAGCGGCGGCAGCTATACCGATTGCTCGGATATCAACGAGCCCGGAGTTGCGCCCATCGTGAGCTACCTGCAGTCGCTGCCTACCCCGATTTATCCCAACTGCGAGACAGGCCATTACTACCTTTTGAACAACTACAATCCCGCCTACAACGGAGACGGCAGCTCAACGTTTCAATACTCTCCGTACACCGTCCCCCCCACGACTCAGCCGCACATCGGCGACATCCTGGGGGCAGCCGGCCTCAGCTACACTTTCTTCGGCGAGGGCTGGAACCTTTACTTGACAGACCCGGCCGGACAGAACCCATACGACGCCTACTGCAACATCTGCAATGGGTTCCAGTACGCGAAAGACATTATGACCAATCCGGCGGAGATTGCCGCCCACATCGGGGACATGAACGTCTTTTTCTCGGACGTCGCCTCCAACACGCTGCCGGCGGTTTCCATCATCCAGCCGAGCGGTTTTGTGGACGGCCATCCGGCCTCTTCCAAGATTGACTTGTGGGAAGGCTTCGTGCAGAACATCATCACCAAAGTGCAAGCCTCTCCGGCTTGGCAAAACACCGCGATCTTCATGCTTTTCGACGAAGGCGGCGGGTACTACGATTCCGGCTACATCCAACCGCTGGACTACTTCGGCGACGGCACCCGCATGCCTTTGTTGATCGTATCTCCCTGGTCGGAGGGAGGAGTCGTCGACCATACCTATACCGATCATGCCTCCATCGCCAAGTTCATCGAGAGGAACTGGAACCTGCCGACGATTTCCTACCGTAGCCGGGACAATTTTCCAAATCCGACGACGGCCGAGAATCCTTACGTGCCGACTAATAGCCCGGCCATTGGCGACCTGTTCAGCGCATTCACCTTTCCGACCGGTTCAGCCTTTCGGCCGACGATGATGTCTGAAGTGAAAGAGCAGAAGTGAAAGAGCCGTTAGAGTAGAAGGTGGGGACGAGGCCGGTGCGGAGCGCACAATGCCGGCCGGCCTTTGCTCCACGTTCCATTGAGACTGAGTATGATCCCGCGCAAACGCCTTTACCTGGTTCTCTTTTCGCTGTTAGCCGCGGCCACTGAGTTCACTGGCGGCGGGCAGGCAAAATCCATCGATCATAGCCCGGCGTTCAAGAACGCGAAGGTTGCGGGAAAGTGGCGCATCGCCTGGGACGTTCGCTTGGGCACGGTTAGGGGCGTTCTGGCTCTGAAGCAGACGGCTGCCGGATTGACCGGCACGTTTCAGGAGTACGGAAAAACGTACCCGCTTTCAGGAAGCATTCAGGGTCCGGCCATCACCTTTGAGGTCCCCTTTCCAGGCCCACCTCACTACACGATCGAGTTCAAAGGGACCGTCGAACGGGACAAAATAACCGGCACATCCGGGTTGAAGGGTACCGGGCAAGCTTATTTGGGGCATGCTGGAGAAGTGGACGAGCCCCAGCGTCCGTGGACGGCGACACGCGGCCTGAAGCGGCAGAATAATGCCCCGGGAAAGCCCCCGGACGACGATGACGACGACGACGACCGCCCGCGAACACCCGTGGCGGGGAAGTCTAAGCCCTGACTGCCAATCCCGGTCAGAAGCGCAGCGTGGCCTTCAGGCGCAGCGGATCCAGCAGCAGATCGATGGCATTGGCCGCGCCCACTACAAACAAGTCCGCATTTCGCATCGCATCCAGCGCGCACCCTTCGCCGTTATCGACGGCGATCGCCAGTCCCCCGCCCTCCCTTACCGCTTTCAGCATAAGCCGGTCGTTATTGCCGTTGCCAAAAGCCGCGACATGTTGCAGGTCGAACTGCGTCACATAAGCGGCCTTCTCTATGTCATGGCTATCTGTGAGCAGTTTGTACGGCGCCGCGATCCCTGCCAGTTCCCTCGCGGCCGTGCCAAATGAGTCGGCCGTCACAATGTGAAGCTCAACGAGGGTGACTAACTCCAATAGCTTCCTCTTGACGTTCGGCGCGACCGAGCCTCCGAAAGAATGGGTTCCCGTATAATCACCGACAGCGATGCGGATGTGACGCTTGCCAAAACCGGGGATATCGATGACGATTCCAGGCTTGTCCATGGGCAAACCTGACACTTATCATGAAACTCGCACACATCGGGCGCATCGGGAGGTTGGATTTATTCAGAATGGATTCGAAAGCAACGTCCGGATCTTCTCTCCGTAAGATCGACTGGATTGTATCCGCTCCCCGGAAGTCAGTTCCAGAACGTATTGCCCATGCGCTAACGTCCACAAATGCTTGATGGATTGGAGATTGACGATGTGCGAGCGATGGACGCGTACGAATCGTTCCGGATCGAGTGAGGTTTCGATGGTATTCATCGGGACATGCAGCAGGTGAGTCGCTTGGCCCGCATGCACCCGGACGTAGTTCTGCGCCGCCTCGATCCACTCCACCTCATCAATCGGCAGAAAAATCGTGCGCTCACCGGATCGGATGGCCAGGCGCGAGAGGTACTGGCGCGGGTTCGCGATGGCATCGAGGAGGGCCGCCAGTTGGCCCGTGGACTCACCCGGCGCTGCAGCACGGAGCCGCTTCCTGGCGCGTTCAAACGCCAGCCGGAAGCGCTCTTCGGTCACTGGTTTCAGCAGGTAATCGACAGCGTTGATTTCGAACGCGCGAATGGCGTACTGGTCGTGGGCAGTTACAAATATCACGACCGGCATCCGGTCCGCTCCGACCGCTTCGACGACGGCGAAACCATCCATGCGCGGCATCTGGACGTCGAGCAATACGAGATCCGGCGCCTCGTCGCGGATCCTGGCCACCGCTTCTCTTCCGTTTCGCGCTTCGATCACTTGCGAATCGCCGCCGAGCATCAATTTGATGCCCTCGCGGGCGAGCGGCTCGTCATCGACGATCAGGACTCTCAGGCGCACTCCTCGTCCTCCGGCCGCCCCGTACGGTAGGGAAGCGTCATGGTCACCTGCACTCCGCGGGGAAGCCTATTTTCCGCGGAGAGCGTGGCCCCGGCGCCATAAAGGCGCTGCAGGCGATTCCGAGTGTTCGTCAGTCCGATGCCCTTTTCCTCGAACACGGCGGCGGGACATCCGGGTCCATCGTCTGTGACCGTCAACGCGAGATGGCCGCTCACGCGGGATACGCTGACGTGGATGAGGACGGGCTGCTCGCTCTGTCCCAATCCGTGGCGAACGGCATTCTCCACGATCGGCTGCAGCGCCATATGCGGGACCAGCGCGTCCGAGACCTCCGGACCGGCTTCGATCAGGACGCGCAGCCGATCCTCGAACCGAACCTGCTCGATCGAGAGATAAAGCCGCAGAAAATCGAGCTCGCGCCAAAGCGGGACCTCCTGCGCCTCCACATCGTCCAGCGTGTGCCGGAGTAAATCGCTGAGGCGGCTGAGCATGGTTTCGGCCTCCCGTCCCTTCCCCTGGCGCACCAACACCATGATCGCGCCGAGAGTATTGAACAGAAAGTGCGGATGCAATTGCATCTTCAAGGCGCTCAACTGCGCTGAGGTCAACTGCTCGGCGAGTTGCGAAGAGTGAACCTTCAGCTCCAGCGCTTCGCGCTCGCTGCGCCGGGCTTCCCGGTTCGACCGGAAGAGCGCCTGCAGGCCGACCACCGCCCAATACCGGATGATGCCTCCGTGCAGGTCGTACGGCAGAAGAATCCAAAAGTCCCTGGCGAACGACATGGGCCCCGCAAGAGCCGGCAGCATGCCGAGCGCGGCCAGCAACGGAACTTCCATCGCGGTCGATACCAGCGAGAACACGATCGAGACGCCGAGGTGAAGCACGATGGCCCGCCGGGCAGGCGCCCGCTCCACGGGCCAGCGGCGCCCGAGCCACAAAATGGCAGGTGTGAATGCCGCACAAATATACATGGCGGTCATCCACCCTGTGACCACGTTCCGCCAGGGGATCGACTCGTTGTGGGAGAGCCGTGTCATGAAATCCTGGCTGATGTAGAAGAGCCCAGCCGCGGTCCAGGCGAGAAAATACATGGCCCATCGTCGGAGCGTAGGAGAGGACGGCCGCAACATTCCGTTCCTTCCATTCTTCTACGGATAGCGGCAAAACGGAAGGAAAGCTTGACCGGCTGGCAGATTTCGTTGACGAGCGGTCCGGACGCATCCGGGAACGCAATCGGAACGAGCCTGGTGAACATTCGCCCCGCGAAGGCGCCGACCTGTCACCGCGAAGGTCCACTTTGTCAAAAAAACGTTTCCATGCCGCGCGGAGCATAACACAATCGGATTACGTACGCGGAGGGAACATGGAAAACTATCGTAACCAAATCGTGCGGCGTATAGCCGTGTTTGTGGCTTTGTTTGTGTGCGCGCCCGGAATCGCGGCGGCCGTGGAGCCCGAGGTCCCCTTGCCGGAAGGCTATCACTCGTGGCAGCAGGTGAAGTCCGAGGTAACGGCGGGTAAGACCTTTCAGTTCTACGCCAATCCACAGGCAGCGGAGGGGTATCGCGCGGGGAAATTCCCGAATGGCTCCGTCCTGGTGCGTGAGACTCTGCACGACGGAGCCCGAAGCGCGCTGGACGTGATGCGGAAGGACGACCAGTTGTACAAGGAAACCGGCGGTTGGGGATTTGAAACATTCGATAGCAAGTATGCCCGGCTGGCAGAGAAGGATCGGGCCCAATGCTATACCTGCCACTTGAAGCAAAAGGATCACGACCTCGTTTTCACTACGCTCAGCGGCGCGGCGGCTGGCGCGGGCACGCCGTATCCGGAGGGGTACCGGCACTGGACCTTCCTGCACAGCTCGATGGTTCCGGCGAACTTCGATGCATTCGGGAAGAAGCCTTGCGAGAAGCCGTGCACGGCAGGCGTGTTTCACTTCTACGCCAACGACAAGGCGATGGATGGTTTGCGCACCGGCTCGTATCCGGACGGAGCGATCCTGGCCGAGGAGATGCTGGAGTGGATTTCCAGCTCGAATGGCGGGGGCAAAGAGGGGCCACGGCGGATCATCGGGGTCATGGTGAAAGATTCCCAACGCTACAGTTCCACGGGAGGCTGGGGATACGGGAATTTTGACGACGGGAGCCGGACGGACACGCTGGACACAGGAAAGCGTGAGACTTGTCATCAGTGCCACGTCGCGCGCCAGGATAAGGGGTATGTGTTTACGGAGTATCGGGAGAGATAAGAATGGAGGGGTCCTGGGGGGCCCCCGCCGGATTGGATGCCGGATTGGAGTCCCGCCCCACCCAGGTATGGATGGGGCGGGTTCGACGGTTAGCGAATGCTCAGGGCCGGAAGGATCACGGCGGCGGGTTGGCCGCCATCCGAAGTGAGCTCACGCTCGAGCTTGGACGGCGAAACATGGCCGCACACGGCATCGGTCTTCACGTCGGCCAGGAAGTAACGGTCGGCGACCTTGTGGAACACCACCACGTTCTTGTCCTGGGAGGTCCGGTATCCGCTCTCGGAGCCGGCTGCCAATAGCGCGATCGCCTTGCCGGTTTCGGCATTCCGGATGGTCATCACCTCGTGGGCGGTGGCCGACATGGTGTAATTCCCGGCCGGCAGCGTGGTGTTCTGCACGGTGAATTCGAATGGGATCGCAGCAGTCGCCTTGGTTTGTGCGGAGAGCCCGCTGGCTCCCAACAGCGCTACCGCGCCGACGCTCAGCACGATGTTCTTTAACGTTGTCATTTTCTTTTCTCCTCTGCTCTCCTCCATTTGCTTCTGGTGGATCACGTCGCATAGAAAAGCATGCGCTCTGCCAAACCGGAACACTCGCGGAATTGGCGCAAGTGGTTGATAATCCACTGCGGGGTGCGCGGGGCCGGCTTGCGGACTGAACCTGCAAGTGAAACGGGTAACCAAAAGGTGAACGGCTCAACGGCAAAGGACCACGCGCGCTTTCATTTTCCGGCGGCGGTCACCCGATTGAGCTCGGCCGTGATGCCGTCCAGTGCATGGCGCAGCGTGGCGTAGCGCTCGATGGCATCGCGGCCGATCTTCTGGTCGGTGCTGTTGGTCATGCTGTATAGGTACGTGATGTGAGTCTGCAGGCCGGGCTGGCTGTAGCGGATCGGCGGCGTCACCAAGCGGCTGGCGAAGTCGTTCAGGTTGGCCAATTCCGCTGCCGCGGCGCTGCCCGGCGCGGCCCCGCGCAGCTTCGCCTGTTCGCCCCGTAACTTGGACGCCAACTGGTTAGCGTCGCTCACCAGTTGGCGCATCCGCATGTTGTGCTCGAACTGCTCGCGCAGGTCCGCCGTGGTGACGCCGGCCTTGGTCACGCGCGGATCTTCCACGATGGTGAGCGGCTCGGTGGCGGTCCACGATCCCACCGTCAAACGCAGCGCGTATTTCCCGGGAACCGCCATGGGGCCGTTGGGACCTTCCGGACGCGTGGCGCTTTGCCATGGCCCGGGATAGCGCAGATCCCAGGTAAAGCGATGCATGCCGGGTGTCTTATCCAGCCTGGGTGCCGCGCCGCGCATGCGGAAGCCGCCTTCTTCGTCGTCCCCGGACGAGCCGTCGGCCTCCTGCGAACGCCCCCCGGCACGGGCGCCGGCGCTGGTAAACTTGCGCACCAGCTGGCCCTGGCCGTCCAGCACCTCCAACGTGATATCGTCGGCGGGCGCGGAGCGCAGGTAGTAATTGATGCCCGCGCCGACCGGCGGATACTGCACGCCCGAAGTCCGCCCCAGCCCGCCCCCGCCTCCACGCGGCGGAGTGCGCACGGCTTCGCGCGGCGCGAACAGCCACGCATCCGCCGCCATCGCCTTATCGTTCAGTTGTTCGAGCGGGGTGAGGTCGTCGAGAATCCAAAACGAACGCCCCTCGGTGGACACCACCAGGTCCTTGTGCGCCACCTTGAGATCGGTCACCGGCGTCACCGGCAGATTCAATTGGAATGGCTGCCAATGCGCCCCGTTGTCGAATGAGACGTACATGCCGAATTCCGTGCCGGCGTAAAGCAGCCCTTCGCGCGCGGGATCTTCGCGCACCACACGCGTGGGTTCGTCCTTGGCGATGCCATTGGAGCCGTCGGTGAGCCGCGTCCAGCTCTTTCCGAAATCGGCGGTGCGGTAAATATACGGCGCGAAGTCGCCCAGCAGGTAGCGATAGATCGCCACGTAAGCCGTACCCGCGCGATGCGGACTCGGTTCGATATTCTGCACTCGCCCACCCGGCGGCAGATCTTTGGGTGTCACGTTTTCCCAAGTGCCGCCGTCGTTGCGCGTGACATAGACGAGGCCGTCGTTCGATCCGGTCCAGATCACGCCTTTTTGTACCGGAGATTCGCGGATCGCGTAGAGCGTGCTGTAGACCTCTTCGCCGGTGGCGTCGCGCGTGATCGGCTCGCCGCTGGGCGCTTGTGGCGCGCCGGATGGATGCGCGGTCAGGTCGGGGCTGATCTTCTGCCACGTCACGCCATTGTCCAGCGTGCGATGCAGATATTGCGATCCATAGTAGACCGCGTACGGCGCATGCGGCGAAACCTCCATCGGAGACACGCGCTGGAAACGGTAAATCAGGGTGTCGCCGCCGTTGCCGTAGAGCGATTCGGCGCCCACCCAGTAGCTCATTTCATCGGTGGTGGTGATGTTCTGTACCGTGAATTGGCCCTTGCAACTTCCGTACACCACCTCCGGATTCGCGGGGTTAGGTATGATCGGTCCCGTCTCGCAGCCCGGCCCTACGCGAAAATCCTGCCCGTCCCCCAACGGCAGGCTGGGGGCGATCACGGTAGTGTTGTCTTGCTGCGCTCCATAAACGCGGTAGGGATATTGATCGTCCACAGCCACCTGGTAAATCTCCGCGGTGGGCTGGTTGGTCTGCGTGCTCCAGGTGTGGCCCCCATCCAGCGACACATTCGCGCCGCCATCGTTGGATTGAATCATGTAATCGGAGTTCTTCGGGTTGATCCAGATATCGTGGTGATCACCGTGGGGCGCTTGTGCGGAGCGCACGGTCTTGCCGCCATCGGTACTCTTGAACCAGCGTTCATCGCCGATATAAACAACATCGGGGTTGTTGGGATCCACGCCCAGGGTGTCGTAATAAAAAGGACGAGTAATGATGGCGCCGGATCCGTTCACCAGCGTCCAGGTGGCGCCGGCATCTTCGGAGCGGTACAGGCCGGAGCCGGGTTTGGCTTCAATGAGGGCGTAGACTCGTTCCGGCCTAGCCGCCGAAATCGCCACGTTGCTGCGCCCGAACAATTCGTGCGGCAGGCCGCCCGCCAGTTTAGCCCAGGTGTCGCCGCCATCGGTGCTTTTATAGATTCCGCCCTCCAGCCCGCCGCTGATGATGGTCCAGGGCTTGCGCTCGCCGCGCCACATACAGGCGAAGATCACCTTGGGGTTGCCCGGCTGCAGTTCCAGATCGGCAGCTCCCACGCTGTCGGAAAGGAACAGGATCTGCTTCCAGTTCTTGCCGCCATCGGTCGAGCGGTACACACCGCGCTCTTTGTTCGGCGCGAAGGGATTGCCCAGCGCCGCCACATACACCACATCCGGATTGCCGGGGTCGACGCGGATGGTAGAGATTTGCCCGGTATCGCGCAAGCCCGCAAAAGTCCAACTCTTGCCTGCATCCGCGGATTTGTAGATTCCGCGCCCGATGGACACATTGCTGCGGATCTTCGACGAACCGGTGCCCGCATAGACGACATCGGGATTCGACAGCGACACCTCGACGGCCCCCATGGACGCCACCGCGAAGAAGCCATCCGAGATGTTGGTCCAGGTGTGTCCGGCGTCGACCGTCTTCCAGACACCGCCGCCGGTCGAGCCCATATAGAATGTGTGAGGTTGTGACGGCACTCCGGTCACCGCGGTGACGCGCCCCCCGCGTTCCGGCCCGATCATGCGGTAGTGTAGCCCTCCCCAAAGGGACTGATCGTAGCCATGATGTTGTGCGCTCGAGATTGTCGCGATCGCCAGCAGTGCAAACCCACCGGCGGCCGAGAGGATTAGAGTTTTGGCCATTCGTAATATCTTATTCCAACGCAGGGTAGAGGAAGAGGTCCATGAACAGCGGGTACTGGAAGCTCACAAGAACCCATCACAGCGGCTCAATTTCAATCGAACCGTCGTCGGTGTGCAGGGTCAGCAGAGGCCCGCCGCCATTCAACTTACCCCTGACGCAAGCCTCGTCGAATTTGGCGGACGTGAATGGTAGGTCAATCCTGATGTGCCCGTCGCCGGTAGCGGCATCGAGATCGGCGGCAAAGTCCCGTGGCAGCCGTATCGTGATCGAGCCATCACCGGTGTGCAGTTCCCATCGACTGGCCATGCGTGATCCGGCCAGCGCCTCCACCTCGATTTGTCCGTCGTCGGTTGTAAGATGCAGGCGGTCAAATCGCCCGCGCGCGTCGATACTTCCGTCGATATTGCCGGAAGTCGAGACCCGCAGGCTCAGGCTACCTCCATCGATTTCGACAACCAGTTCGGGCGCGGCGGGCACGTTGAAGTTGTTCACTACTAGATTAGGGCGCGGTACAGGCGATTAAGGCCAGCCCGTTTCCATGAACCCTTTTGAGCCGCGTCGGCCACGCCCGCCGCCCGGTGCGACGACCCAGCGTTCCCTTCCTGAGTCGTTCACCTTTTGGTGACCGGTTTCACCCGCAGGTTCAGATCCGAGCCGCACGCGCGCCACCCCGCGCGCCGCCTCCGCTCCACAACCGGCTGGATTATCAGCCACTTGCGCCAACTCGCGCGGGCGTTCCGGGTTTGGCCCCGCACATGCTTTTCTACCCGCCGTGATCCACCAGAAGCCAATGGAGGAGAGCAGAGGAGAAAAGAAAATGAAAACGTTAAAGAACATCATGCTGAGCGTCGGCGCGGTCGCGCTGTTGGGAGCCAGCGGGCTCTCCGCACAAACCAAGGCGGCTGCTTCGATCCCCTTCGAGTTCTCGGTACAGAACACCACGCTGCCGGCCGGGAATTACACCTTGTGGGCCACCCACGACGTAATGACCATCCGGAATGCCGAAACCGGCAAAGCTGTGATGCTGCTGGCGCCAGGCTCCGAGAGCGGATATCGCACCACCAAGGACAAGAGCGTGGTGGTGTTCCACAAAGTCGCCGACCGCTACTTCCTGGCCGACGTGAAGACCGACGCGGTGTGCGGCCACGTTTCCCCATCGAAGCTCGAGCGTGAGCTGACTTCGGATGGCGGCCAACTCGCTGCCGTTATCCTGCCCGCGCTGAGTGTCCGCTAGTCTTCTCCCCCTGGAAAAGCTCCACCGCAAGAGGCCTTGCGGTGGAGCTTTTTTGGTCTTAGTCTGTCCGCAACGCCTCCACCGGATTTATAGTGGACGCGCGGTAGGCCGGCACATAACTGGCCGCAGCCGCCACGGTCACCAGTCCCGCCGCTACGGCAACGTAAGTAATCGGGTCGACCGGGCTGACCGCGAAAAGAAACGATGCCATGATCCGCGTCAGACCCACAGCGGCCAGGAGGCCGATCGCCACGCCGGCGGCCGCCAGCCACACGCCCTGCCGCACGACCATTGCCCTAAGCGAGGTTTCCCGGGCGCCCAGCGCGATGCGAATGCCGATCTCCCGGGTCCGCTGCGAGACCGAATAAGAAATGACGCCGTAGATTCCCACGATACCCAGCAGCAAAGCCATGCCGCCGGCGATGGCCAGCATCACCAGCGTGAAGGAACTGCGCGCCATCGAGCCGCGATAGACCTCTGCCATGGTGCGCACGCTCTCGAGCGGCAGGTCGGGATCCACCGACCAAACCGCCTGGCGGACCTCCCTGATCAGACTGTCGGAACCTGCGCGGCTGCCGCGAATGGCGAACACCGCGCGCCGCTGCACGAACATCTCGTTGCCCCAGAATTTAGGCAGCATCATAGGCCAATACACGGTAGTCGGCGCCTTCTGATCCGCGCCGTCGGAATGCACATCCTGCACCACGCCGACAATTTCGCGCCAGGAATCGTTCATGCCTTCGCGGATGCGCTTGCCCAGCGCGCCCGCCGGACTACGCCAAAGCTCGCGCGCCATGTTCTCCGAGACGATGGTGACGTTTCTGTGATCGTAAACATCCGTCCAGGTGAGATCGCGGCCCGCGACGAGCCGTGTCTGCATGGTTTGAAAGAAGCCTGGCGCGACGAACTTGAATCGCCGGAGCGGCGGAAGTTGGCCCTCTCAGTAATCCTTGTCCTGCGCGTATAGCAGGTCGGTGCTATTGTTGCCGTCGGTGGGCACAGAGCTGGCGAACGCCACCGCGCTCACACCCGGGAGGGTGGAAATCTTGCGCTGAATCTCCTGGAAAGTCCGGATGACCTGCTCCGGATTTTTGAGGTGCCCTTCGGGAAGAAAAACGGCAAAGGTCTGCAGCTCTTCGGGGTGTGTGAACCCGGGCTGTACCTGCCTCAAGGCTTGAAACGTCCGGATCATCAGGCCGGAACCGATCAGCAACACCACGGCTAGCGCCATCTGCAGCACGACCAGGGTGTTCCGCGCGCGATGCGCCTCGCGGCTCTGGCTGAGCGATCGTCCCCCCGCGCGCAAGGTGCCTGTTACGCTGGCGCCTGCATATTTGATCGCGGGCATGATCCCGAAAAGCACACCGGCTGCCAAGGAGATGGCCAGTGTAAACAACAGTACCAGCGGATCGATAGTGATATTCTCGATCCGCGGCAACGAGGCGGGCGCGATGACCGCCAACAGCCGCAGGGCCGCGTATGCCAGGCCGAGCCCGGCGACACCGCCGGCCAACCCGAGGAATACGCTCTCCAGCAGGAATTCGCGGCCGATCCGTGCGGAACCAGCGCCGAGCGCCGCGCGAATGGCTAGTTCATGCTGGCGTCCCTCGGCCCGCACCAGCAGCAGGTTTGCTACGTTCGCGCAGGCGATCAACAGCACCACGCCGATAGAGCCCATCAGCACCCAGAGGACCTTGCCCAGGTCGCCGACAACGTCGCGCTTCAGCGGGCGCACATTTGGCGCGATCCGCGCCGACTCGAAGAGCTTGGCGCTGAAACCGGGCGGCGGCGCGAACCTGGTATTCACCATCGGGATCATGCGCGCGAGATCCGCGTTGGCTTGAGCCAGACTGACCCCGGGTTTCAATCGCGCCAGGGCCTGGTAACTGAAGTTCCCCAGTTTGGTCTTGGCGCGGTCAAACTGTTGAGGAAGAATCAGCTCCGGCTTCTGATCGAGGAAGCGGAAATTTTGCGGCATCACGCCGATGATCTGCTTCGATTGTCCGTCCACGCGGATCTGCCGTCCGACCACGGAGACGTCGCCGCCAAAGCGGCGCTGCCAGTATCCGTAGGTCAGAATCGCCGTGTCCGGACTTCCGGGGCTATCGTCCGTGGCGTTGAACCAGCGCCCGACCAAAGGCTGCACCCCCAGCGCATTCAAGGTTCCCTCGGTCACCGTCAGGCTCTGCACCTGCTCCGGCGCGGCCAGCCCGGTGATACTCACGCTGCCACCATTCCAGGTGCCGAACTGCTGCATGGTGCGATTCTCATCGCGAAAAGTGAAATAGTCCGATGGAGAAACATTCAAGGTTTGAATGTCGAGCCCCGGGGCGGACTGCCAGACACCGACCAGCCGTTCGGGATCGGGATAAGGCAACGGCTTGAGCAAAACGCCGTTGATTACGCTGAAGATGGCGGCGTTGGCGCCCACGCCGATGGCGATGGTCAGCACGGTGATCAGCGTGAACATCGGCGACCGGAGAAGCCTGCGTAACAGGTGCTTGAATTGATTGGCAGATCCCATTTGCTATAAATACGCTCGAACCACCGCAAAAGGTCCTAATTGTTTCCGTTGTGCCACGGCCTCCTGTTCATTGGGTCCCAGTTGGCCGCCCCAAATAAGGCTAGACTGGGAGTTGCACCCGGAGAACAATCGATGGCTATCGACGCTGCTGCTACAGACGCGCTCAAAAACGATCCCGAGACTTTCCTGCGCCAACATTTCGTAAAGATCGCGAATTATGGTTCGATTGGCCCGGCGTCGACCTGGCAGGCGATGGGCGGCGGTCTGGTCGCTAAGAAGGGGCTCGACAATACCGTCGCCACTATGAATCTGGGTGCCGTGCCGATCACCGCGGATGACTGCATCGAAGTCACGGCGATCCAAGGGCGAAATCCACCGACATGCTACCTGGGGCTCGAGGCTGAAGACGGCAAGCCGAACTATTACCGGGGCGAGGTGCGGCCCGATAAGCAGCCAGGCTATCGTCGTGTGCTCTACCTTCCGGCACGCGCCAATCAAATTTCGCTGCTGACGCTTCCCGCGGCCGGCGGGCCAGATCTCATGTTCACCGATCCGCTTACCGGATGCTCCATCTATTTCGGCACAATCGCCGGCAATGAGGTGGTGTGCCATGCCAACGGTCTGGCGCTGACTGCGACGGATTCGAACACATACATGAAGAACCTCAAGAACGCGATCCCGGGCTTTGCGAAAACAGCGTCACTGAAGAAGACCGAATATCGGAACACGTTCGACGCGCTAGAGCAGAGCGCACGAGTAGCCAAGCAGAACCTGGGACGTGTAAATGTAGTGGCGCACGCATCGCAATACACCACAGTTCTGGGCGTGCGCGTGGCCGGTCACTGGCGGATCTTCTATCAGAACTACGCTGGCGTCGCCTCCACTCGCACCGGCATCAAGAAGCTCGTGATGGGGGCCGACAGTAAAAAGGCGCGAGTCGGGCTGCAACAGTTCTCCTGAAGCGATCGGCGACGAGACGCTCGGCTCAAGCGGAATAGAGAGCCGCCACTTCGTAGTCCAGGACTCTGGGAATCGTGAACTCGATTGTGGCGGTACCTCCGGTAAACGGGATGTTCGCCCCGGCCCGCAACAGTTCCACCCGGCTCACTCGCTTGCCCGGGGGGAGTGACATTCTCACTTTCTGGCCTCCAATGGGATAGAATTCCCTGATCCATCCGCGGTGCATGGCGGGGTTCGTGTAATTGAGGATGTGCACGGCAAACCCAGCCTCCGTTTCCCATGCGAAGGATTCGATCACGCCGTCGCCTTGGATCGTAACTGGAGGATTCGCTCCCGCGACCCAGCGGATCGAGTTCTGGAGCAGCCGCGCCAGGTCGGTGTGGCCGGATCGCCACATGGTCCGCTCGATGTCGCCGGGGAAGTAGATCAGGCGGCTCTTGCCCTTTTGCCGCACCACGACTGCCGGTTCGTTCGTCCGCGCCCGAGGCGGGTACGACAGTTCCGGAGGGTAAGCCACGAAGCCGGGCACCACAGTCAGAATTGGGTCTTCCACAGGGCCAACCGGCATCCGATTTTCCGCACCGGGGAGCCAACTTGTGCCTGAAAAGCCGTTGAGGATGGCATGCGGCTTCTCGATACGCGCGAGATAAGCGTTACCGGTCGTGCCCACGATCTCCCCCGCCTTCCGAATACCGAATACATCGGCCAGCCCGAAATCGGGGCGCCGCTCGTTGCGCTCGGTGTACAGGCTGGTCTCGAATGTGGCCAGTAGCGATCCTCCGGCATCCACGTAAGCGCGCAACTGCCGGCACTGCTCGTCACTGAGGAGCGCGGTGTTGGGCAGCACCAGTGCGGAGTATGGAGCCAGGTCCTCCGGCGCAAGCTTGTCTTCATGCACGAAATCGAACAGGAAGCGGCCTTCGAGCAGGGCGTAATATATCCCGTCCATGTATTCCCGCATCAGCGCGCCACGCGGGGGCTTATAGAATAAGTGGGTCCGCTGCCCCATTACGATGCCCAGATTCGCAATCGAGCGCTTGTTCGCGAAGTGGGTGTCGTGGCGGGCCATCCAATCGAAATATTCCCGCGCCGGCTGGAGCCAGCGGCGGTCCTCGCCCATCCCGTTCTCGCCACCGATGATGTGGTGATAAGGCGCCATTCCCGAGGCGAGCGTCTCGTTGAACCACATCTGTTCCTCTTGCCGGGACTTGTAGACGTTACGCCAGCGGGGCGTGCCGGTGGACCACGCCCCTGTCACGTTGGTGGCCATCTTGCCCTTTTGGACGGCATAGCACACGCGGCCTTGCAGCGCGCAGCCCCAGATCGGCGTATCGTCTCCGCCCCTTCCCTGGTTGTCGCACTGGAACCACTCGCACACCTCGCCGAGTTTCACCAAACTGGCCGTGCTGCGTATGCCACCGCCGAGATTCCCGAAATAGAAATTCGACGGATTCTTCTCTTTGGCGATGGAATCGTACAGCTTCCACAGATACATGGTGCGCTCGTTGAACTTCTCCCAATACTCAATCGTCCCCGCCTGCGGCAGCCGCTTACATTGTTCGCAATAGCAGACCGGCAGCGCGGCCAGGGGCGGCCACGCGTTCGTGTACATGCCGTCTACCGCATAGAGCGAGTTGATCTCGCGCATGATGGCGGGCATGTAATCGGTCATGTACGTGGTGAACATGCACGTACGGAACAGCCGGGTATCCTCGGAGTGATGCACAGCGTTGCCTTGCGCGTCGCGTTGGAACCACTCCGGATGGGCCTCCACCGCGTCTTCCCAATTGAGGTCCGGACTCGTGCGCGCAATCACATGCAGGCCGCGCTTCCTGGCGGCGGCGCAACACTCGCCGAAGAAATCCCGGTCGCCAAGAAATTTGCCTTTCCGGTGGTATGGCACCTTCGTCTGATAAAACGCCAGAATGCCGGTCACGCTGATCAGCACCGCGTCCACCTTCAGGCTGGCCCAGTAATCCGCCCATTGTTCAACATCGAGCACCACGGGATCGTGTTCGGTCATGTTGGTCTGACCTACCCGCCGGATTTTCCGTTGCCAGGGCGCCGGCTCGGCGGCGAACAACGAATTGGCTATGGTCGCGGCTGGCAGCACGATAAAGTCGCGTCGATTCAGGCTCATGAATCTATTCTCTGCCAGCGATGGTCGCCCCGGTGGACGCCGCTTTCGTTTCGCTGCGCCAATATTTACTCAAAGCGCAAAATCGTCAGGGGGTCCACCTTCGTGACGCGCCGGGCTGGAAAATAGCAGGCCGCCAGCGCCACGGCCGCGAGCAACGCCCCAGCTGCGGCCCAAGTTACCCGATCCGTCGGGCTCGTATCGTGGAGCAAGCTCGCCAATACCCGTGTGAGCGCGAGTGCCGCGCCGCCACCGAGAGCGAGTCCAACCATGACGATCAGCATCGTTTTTCCGATCACCAGCTTCAGCAGATCGCCCGGTGATGCGCCAAGGGCCAGGCGAAGGGCCATTTCGCGCGCTCTTTGCGCCACGGAATAGGAGACGACGCCGTAGATCCCGACGGCGGCCAGCAATAGCGCGACGCCGGCGAAGATGGCAAACAGCAGTGTGCGAAGACGGGCTGGCGCTACCGATTGTGACTTGATTTCTTCCAAGGTTTCAATGTTCGCCACCGCCTGGTTATGGTTCACTTTCCAGATGGCGCGTTTGATCGATCCGCTTAAGAGCGACGGATTTATGGCGGCACGAACTACCAGGCTATTGCGAGTGTCGGGACTTTGATAGAACGTGACATAGATCAGCGGAATGTCTTCGCCGAGCGAAAGGACTTTCCCACCGACTCTCTCGTCCTTTGCCACTCCCACGACCTGCCAGGGGATTTCCGGGCCGCGACCAGACTTCCCGAACACGAGCTGCCGGATCAAGGTGCGTTTACCTGTGGGATCTTCGCCTTTGAAGTAAGTCTTCGCCATCGTTTCATTGATGACGGTAACCGGCACGGTGCCGGCCACATCGGTCTCGTCAAGGCTGCGCCCCTTCAACAGTCTCATGCCAACCGTATCAAAATACGATGGCCCTACCACCTTGAACCCACAGACAGGGCGTTGGGCGTAAGGAAAATACTCCCGCCCCTCGATCAGGAACGGCGCGCCGCTCGCAAAACCTTCCATCGGCGGCTTGTCGGTGATGGCGGCGCCCCGCCGCCAGAACATTGGTTGTATCCACGCCCGGGTCGAGGCTTTGAAGCCTGTTGAAGCTTCGGATCAGCAGGCTGGCGCCCACGAGTAACACAAATGGCAGCGCCACTTCGGCAACCACCAGGGCTGTCCTCATCCGATGCGATGTGGGCCCGGTCGTTCGTCCACGTTCCTTTAGCGATCTGGCCAGATCGGGCCGCGTGCCGCTGAGCGCCGGCGCCAGGCCGCACAGGATTCCCGTGAGGACGGCTATAACCATGGTGAAAAGCAACACGCCGTAGTCCATGTGGACGTTGGCTTGCGGCGGCAGCATGTCAGGCGGCAACCACAGTTTCATGCCGTGCATTAATGCATTGCCCAGCGCAAGGCCCGCCACGCCACCGAGGATTCCGAGAAGTGTGCTTTCCGTAAGCAACTGCCGGATCAGACGGAGACGGTGCGCGCCCAATGCGGAGCGAATAGCCATCTCGTATTCGCGGTCCGTACCCCGCGCCAGGGTCAGATTGGCGACATTGGCGCACCCGATCAGTAGCAAGGCTCCCACCGCTGCGAGCAGCACCCACAGCGAGCGGCGGAGCTCCGGCTGAACCACCTCATCGATATACGGATGGACCGTTACGCCCCAAACCCTTATTCGAATCCGGGTACTGGCCGGCAATGCGCGCTCCAATCGTCTCCATCTGGCCGCGGGCCCGCATCAGCGTGACGCCGGGCGCCAGCCGGGCAATGGCGGAAAGCCAGTGATAATTGCGTGTCATGTTCTCGGGCGTGAAAGCAAGAGGCAGCCACATGACGGCCCAGGTGCGGTCAAACGCGGTGTTCGCCGGTAGCACGCCGATGATCGTGTAGCTTTTGGCATCCAGCGTAATCTTGCGGCCGATAATCTTGGGGTCGCCTCCAAACCGGCTCCGCCAAATGCGGTCCGAGATCACTACTTCCCGATCGTTGCCAACCTCGTTTTCGCTTGCGGCAAAGGTGCGTCCCAGCGTTGCACCCACACCAAGCACCTTGAAGTAAGATGCCGAGACTCTGTGAACATTAAGCTCCTCGGGGCTGCCCGCGCCGGTCAAAGTCACCGTGTCCCAGGCGATGGCTGAGAGAAATTGAAAACAGCGATTCTGCCGTTCCCAATCGAGGAAGTTCAGAGTGGAAATGAAGTTTTTGCCTCCGCCCGGGAACTTTTCCCACACGCTGACAATTCGCTCCGGATCCGGATAGGGGAGAGGCTTGAGTAATACGGCATTCACAAAACTGAAAATCGCCGCATTGGCGCCGACACCGAGCGCTAGCGTGGCAATAGCAATGGCCGTGAAACCCGGGCTATGCAGCAACTGCCGCACGCCATAACGAAGGTCCTGAAGCTTCGCGTCCATGGGTCACACCTCAAAGCCTTACCTGTTGTTTATCATAAATGGGAGCCTATCGCTAACCACCGGGTCTCGCACGGATCGAATAGAGCTTGGTCTCGGTTCCGATAGAATGAGCAGCCGAATCGCGATCTCAGGCGGACCACTGTCTCAAATGGCGCGCGGCGAAAGACGCTAGTGTCAGCCTGGCTGAAAGGGAAAAGCGGCGGCCCGATCAGGGATGCCTCGGGCAGGGCCGAGAAGTCCGGTATTGGGTTGTACACGGCGGATCCATTCTATGCGGGACCTCCGGACCGCACCGCGATCTTACTGGGATATGCACCATTACGCCAACGAGATATTCGATAGGGTATCCGCAGGCTGGCCGCAGCGCTAACTTGACAGCCCATAGCTACTTTACGCGCGGCGGCGTGGGTACGGGGACCGGAGCGCGGAGCAGCGGAGCCTTCGTGACCGCGCCAGAGAACTCCGGATAGAGGCGCTTGAGTTCCTGCGCGGCCTTCTGGAAATCGTCGCGGATGGCGACGGTCATGGTCTGGCCGGAAACGTTACGGGCGGCCGGCGGGATAACGGTGATTTCGCCGACATAGAAGGCCAGCGGCCCGTCGCCGGGATGAAGGCGGACATAGGTGATTTTGTCCCAGGCGGTATTGGCGCTTCCCACGGAGGCTTCGAATTCGTCAAGTGCGGCGAGGGCTGCGGGCTTATGGAGGATGGCGTAAAAGCGGTGGTCGCCGGCCACGGCAACTTCCTGCAGCAGATACTCCGGCGCGGCGCGGTTGAACTGATGGACGAAGCGGATGGTGGGGCGCGCCGTGGAATCCACGGGCATGGAGAGAGAGCCGAAGACCAGAACGTAAGGCTCGTGCTTGCGCGCCAGCTGCCTGAGGAGGCCGCGGGAGACGCGATTAGGATGGGCACAGGAGGCCAGAGCGAGGATACTGAGAGCCAGTACGGTGCGGGGCGTCATATCTAACTAATAAATTAGTACTAATTTAATCAGAAAGCAAGGCGCGCTTTACTTGATAATGGGGGTTTCGTGGCGCCCGCCGCCACAGCGGCGTCTTCGGCGGCGTAGTCGAACTCGTGCGGATTAAATTCTCCGGGCGGGTGCGCGCGCGTCCATCGAATGGTGCGGCGAATGGCTTCGTCGAGCGGCACCACTTCCTTGTAACCGAGTTCCCGGCGGATACGGGTTGAATCGCCTTCCCAATGCTGGGCGCTGTTGCCGGACGGCGCCAAGTGCGGCGGCGCGAGCTGCTTAGGTAGAATGATGAACTCGCCGTCCCAACCGGTGGCCGCCGCGATCTTGCCTGCCCAATCGAGTTCGGAGAAGGTCGGCGTTTCCGAAACGTTGTACACGCGGCCTGCTGCCCGTGCGGACACGGCGGCCAATGCCAGCGCGGCCGCCACGTTCTCCACGTATCCTCGTGGCGAGCGCCACGCGGCCCAACCTTCTTCAAACACGATCCGGCGCCGGCCATCGTCGATTCGTTTCAGCACCGGGTGGAATCGGCTTAAGCGATCGCCAGGACCATAGATCATCGGCAGGCGGACCACTGTGCCGGGCAGCCCAGGATCGCTCAAGACGGCGCGTTCGACAGGAATCTTGTCGTACTCGTCGTCAATCCAGCCAAAGAGCTTTTGCAGCATTTTCACCTGTGCGGGCGGATATGTCTGCAACTTCGTCCGCAGGGGTGAATCCTCGGTCAGCGGCACTGGCTCCGGCGGACCCTCCTCGCTGCCGTGCAATACTCCGCAGGCCCGATACACATCCATGCTGCTGGCCACCACCACACGCTCTGCGACGCCACGGAACGCTTCCATCAGCGCCTTCGCTTGCGCGCCGGAACTGAGGATCAGGTCGATGACCACGTCCGCTTTCGGGCGAATCGCAGCCAAGTCCCGCCGCTCGCCGAGAATCGATTCGGCGGGCCCGCGCGCCGGTGTTCCGCCACGGTGAAAAACCGAAACAGAGTGACCCATCTGGGAAAGCTCCCGCACGAGGTGAGAACCAATGAAGCCGGTCCCGCCGATTACGAGAATCCTCATACCAACAGACTACCCCAGTCAGTGAGGGGCTGCGCTTGCGCCATCCGGAAGTGCGGCCGGTAAA
The DNA here is from genome assembly GCA_963707465.1 of Bryobacterales bacterium. Lineage (GTDB taxonomy): Bacteria > Acidobacteriota > Terriglobia > Bryobacterales > Bryobacteraceae > Bog-159. The sequence continues at coordinate 355,655 of CAVPQK010000024.1, read as the reverse complement.
TAAATGTTACAATTCAGCCAGGAACGGAGCAGCGCCTGTACTGCTTCGGACGAAATAGTCCGTGTTACCGCGCTTCAGTATACCAACGGTCGTGCTTCTTTTCTTCTGCCCGAACTATAGCGCTGTTGGTTTTGAAAATCCGCAGGGCCTCGCGAACAACGTCCTTTCCCAGGCAGCCATTGTTATTGGGTTCGTGGGCGGAATGGTGCGGCACGATAACGCCGCCCATCCCGAAGTTCAACTTGCCACTCGCCTGCAGAACGATAACTCGTCAGGGGTCGCTGTGAGGATGTTTGAGAATCGCCGCGGCGAGCAGGCCCGCCGGGAGATCCTGCATCTGCTGGACATCAACCACGATGGCAAGTTGTCGGCTGCCGAGAAGCGCGATGCCCGCATCGCCATCTACGGCCACAGTTGGGGCGCCTCGGAAACCGTTACCTTGGCGCGATCTCTCGGCAAAGAGGGAATCCCCGTGTTGCTCACCATCCAGGTGGACAGCATCTCAAAACCGGGCGAGAACGACGAGTCGATTCCGGCGAACGTCGCGCAAGCTGTCAACTTCTATCAGCGGCGCGGACTCTTCCACGGCCGGCCGCGGATTCGCGCCGCCGACGCCTCTCGCACTCAGATTCTCGGTAATTTTCAATTCGATTACAAGGCCAGTCCGGTGGATTGTGGAGGATACCCTTGGTACGCACGGTTCTTTATGAAGCCTCACATCGAGATTGAATCGGATCCCAGCGTTTGGCGGCAGGTCGAATCCCTGATCCGTTCGAAGCTGAATCTGCCGGTTCGCGGCTAGCAGCGCCGCCTGATGCGCGACGTCGCCGGCCCTGGAGTCGAACGGCCGACGGGACAACCTTCCCGAATTCCATCATCTATGCGCTGCGCGCTATGCGGCGCTTGCCTGGCTGGTGCGTTCCAGTTCCGGCCTGGCCGATCCCGGAGGGCATTGCGCCGGCGCACTTCGCCGGGCTGGCGATCTTCTGGCGGCAGCCTCCTTGCTGGCCAGCTATGTTCCGGCGCGACGGGCCACCCGCATAGATCCTATCCTGGCGTTACGGGAAGAGTAGAGGAATGAGTCCAGGCATTCCGGCAGTGTTCCGCTCGATGAAGGCGGCGCGCTGAATCTTGGACGGCGCCCCGGACAGGCGGTACGCTGGTAACACGAGGAGGCGATCATGCGCCGCGCTATATTCTTTCTCCTGGTGGCGACCCGGACCGTGGCGCAGCAGCCCTTATTCCGCGTTGTGGATCTTGATGTGAGCGCGCCCGAGCGAGTCCGGATCGCGGATGGCAAGAGCGTGACCGTGAAACTGCTCTCGACCAGTGAGACGCGCGACCGGGTCCGGTCCGCCATCCGCGATGCCCGCGTGGACGTGGAGATCAACGGCGCAAGGGCCACGCTTTCCTGCGGCAATTACCGACTGCCGGTGATCGTCGGCGGCGTGCAGGTAGACTGCGAAGTCACCAAAGCCTACTACCGCGACAGCAACGCGGACCACTGGGCGCTGCTTAAAGACGCCCGCCTGCGACTCTGGCCCGCTAGCTCGCCGTACATGCCGGCGAGATCATTTGTCTATCCGGTGCGGCAGCGCTGGTTCGCCACGCGAACGCAAATGTCCAACGAGCCGACCTACGTGGACGACGGTGAGCGTATCGGCTCGCGCCGGATTTACTATCACTCGGGCCTCGATATCGGCGGTGCCGAGGGCATGGTAGATGTCCTGGCTGCGACCAGCGGTCTGGTGGTGGGTGTTGGAAAAGCTATGCTCGACAGCGTGAAAGCCAATGCCCGTCTCGTACCGGAGCACAACGACACTATTTGGGTATTGGATGAGCGAGGCTGGTACCATCGCTATACGCACCTGTACTCGTTTGATCCTTCGGTGAAGTTGGGCGGACGGGTGGACATGGGGCAGAAGATCGGCACGCTGGGGAAGGAGGGCGGGAGCGGCGGCTGGTCGCACCTGCACTACGAGATCCTCAGCCGGCAGGCCTCCGGCAGATTGGGGACCCTCGAAGGCTATGCGTTCTTATGGGAGGCCTACCTACGCCAGTACAAGCCGCACGTGATTGCCGTGGCGCGGCCTCACCAGGCTGCACTCGTCGGGGAAAAAGTGTTGCTGGATGGCTCGCGGTCATATAGTGACTCGCGCATCGCACGGTTCGAATGGACCTTCACGGATGGCGGGAGCGCCTCCGGCCAGAGTGTCGAGCGGACCTACTCCCAGCCCGGCACCTACAGCGAGATCCTAAAAATCACCGACGGCCAAGGTCACACGGACTATGATTTCGAGACGATCAACGTGCTCGATCGGCAGCATCCGGAGCAGACACCTGTATCCATTCAGGCGGCCTACTGGCCAACCACGGGCATTGCACCGGGAGCCTCGGTAACCTTCAAAGTCCGGACGTTTGGCACTACCGATGGGGAGGAGACCTGGTCCTTTGGCGACGGGGCCACTACCCACACGAAGTCGGATGGCAATGTAGTGCCTCTAGCGAAGAACGGATTCGCCACCACCACGCATGTTTTCCAAAAGCCGGGCGATTATATCGTGCGCGTGGAGCGCGTCAACCGGTTGGGCCAGAAGGCCATCGCGCATCTGTTTGTGCGAGTGGGCGATGCCGAAGCAACTACGGCTTCAAAGAGGTAGTGCTGTGCCGTGTTCGTCCGAGCGGGGCGAGAGTGAACGCCGGAGTTGTGCTAGCTTTACTAGGTCGAGCATCTTCGCTAAACATGAGGAGGGCGCCCTCGATGTTTTCCAGACGGGACTTCGGAAGAGTGGCTTTTTTGCCTGTGTCCACCATGCTGGCCAAAAGAATCGATTCTGCCTTCCACGGCGTGCAGTTTGGGCTCCAGAGCTACATCTTCAGCGGCATCGGCTCGCCGCCTGATGGCATCCTCGACCTTGTGATCCAGTCCATGGTCGAAAGCGGACTGGGCGAATGCGACCTGTTCGCGCCGCTGGTCGAGCCCGCGCCCTTGTGGGAACGCATACGGGCCGGCGCTCCTGCGCGACCCGGAGAGCAAGTTCCGCCGCCAGTCGCTGCGGCGAGAGCCCAGGCGCGCGAAGAACTCGCCAAATGGCGTATGACCGTGTCGCTCGATCATTTCCGCGCAATCCGAAAAAAGTTCGACGCCGCCGGGATTGCCATCCACGGTCTTAGCGCATTCCCCGGTTCTACGGCGGAGGAACTTACCCGGACCTTCGATATCGCCGACATACTGGGTGCCCGGATCGTCACCCTCGGCGTCACATTCCCGGCGGCCATGCGCGTGGCGCCCTTGGCCGAAAAGCGGGACTTCATCGTTGGCATTCAAGGGCAACCGGATCTGAGCATTACCGATCCGGATGTTATTTCCCATCCGGGCCAGTATGACAAAGCGCTGCCACTTTCCAGAAGTTACCGGATCAGCTTCGATATCGGCGACGCCACCGGCGGCGGCTATGACTCGCTCGCGTTCGTCAAGGCGCGCCTGGATCGCATCGCCGTGATCTATCTCAAGGACCGGCGGAAAGACCGGCTGAGCGTCCCGTGGGGCGAAGGCGATACCCCCATCAAAGAGATTCTCCGGCTTGTGAGAGACAGCAAATACCCAATCCGCTGCTACATCGATTGCGACTACAAGACCACCGACCGGCCCGCTGATGTGAAGCGGTCCTTCGGCTACGCAAAGGCGGCGCTGGCCTAGGTTGATCGCTGCCAGACCCGCAACGGGTGGTGGACCCAGCTACCGCGTTTGCGATATGAATATAGGGCATGCCCCTTCGCATCATGGCCTCGCGCCACTCCGCATTCTACAGCCCGCTTCTCTCTTGTATTCGATTCCTCCGGGACGAGGGTCGCGAAGTCGCCTATAGCGTCCTGGGCGCCGATCAGCGCACTTACGCTCTGATCCGCGACGGCGCGGTCGACATTGTGCAATCGGCCGTGTCATCAAACTGGAAACCGAGGGAGCGCGGAGTCGAACCGCTCCCCGTGCATTTCGCGCAGATCAACCAGCGTGATGGTTTCTTCCTGTTCGGGCGCCAACCGGAACCCGTATTCGACTGGAAAAAGCTCGAGGGCCAAACTCTACTTGCGGATCACGGGCTTCAGCCGTTGGTCATGTTGAAGTACGCCGTCCGCCACAATGGGGCCGACTGGAACAAGATTAAGGTTATCGACGCCGGGACACCCGAAAAGATGGAAGCGGCATTCGGTGCAGGCACAGCGGACTACGTTCACCTACAAGCTCCGGTTGTTCGGGGCGAGATGGTCGTCTCGGTGGGAGCATCGATTCCGCCAGTAGCGTTCAGCAGTCTTTGCTGCGGTCGTGGATTCCAAAAGACCGAAGATTACCGGGCCTTCCTCAAGGCGTACGAACGCGCCAGAGGGTGGGTCCGGACGGCTCCCGCCGAGGAAGTCGCGGCCGGCGAAGCGCCGTTCTTTCCTCTGGTCGCTCCTGAAGCTCTAACGCAGGCCATCCGAAACTATCAGACCTTGGGCTGCTGGGATGGGGGTATCGAAATCCCCCGGGAACTGTATGAACAAGCGCTGAATGTGTTTCAAGCTGCCGGAGAAATCACGTGGCGACACCGCTATGAAGAAGTGGCGGGGTGAGTCCCCGGCAAAGGACAATAGCGATGGCCACTCTCGCCAAGCCTCCTTGCGACGCAGCCGCGATTCTCGCCGGCTCGTGCGCGCCGGCAACAAAGAACGGCCCGTGGATTCTAGCCGCAAGCATCCTCGGTACGAGTATGGCCTTCATTGACGGCACGGTCGTGAACGTGGCGCTGCCGGCGCTGCAATCGGCCCTGCATGCGACGATGGTGGACGTTCAGTGGGTGGTGGAATCCTACGCCCTTTTCCTGGCGGCCCTGCTGCTCATTGGCGGATCTTTAGGCGACCTGTACGGCCACCGCAAAGTCTTCACCGCGGGCGTCATGCTGTTTTCCGTAGCCTCGGCTTGGTGCGGACTCGCGCCCGACATCCGGCAACTTATAATTGCAAGGGGCCTGCAAGGAATCGGCGCTGCGCTGCTCGTCCCCGGTAGCCTCGCTCTGATCAGCGCCAATTTTTCCCAGCAGGAGCGCGGTCGCGCCATCGGGACGTGGTCTGGCTTCACGTCGATCACCGCCGCGATTGGTCCCGTGCTGGGTGGATGGTTCACAGAGCACGGTTCGTGGAGGTGGGTGTTTTTCATCAACCTTCCGTTGGGGCTCGCCGTCCTATGGCTGTCTCTGTGGAAAGTCCCCGAAAGCCGGGCCGGGGCCAAAGGCCGGCAGTTCGACTGGCCGGGCGGCCTGCTGGCTGCGCTCGCCTTCGGCGGAATCGTGTTCGGTCTGATCGAATCGGCGCCGGCCGTTGGCGCAGTTGGCGCAACAGTCCTGATTGGGCTGCTTTTCTGGGAGGCGCGCTCATCGTCGCCGATGGTTCCGCTCCACCTGTTCCGTTCCAGGGTTTTCAGCGGCGCCAATCTCCTCACCTTCTTTCTCTACGCCGCGCTGAGCGGCGTTCTTTTCTTTTTTCCACTGAACTTGATTCAGGTGCAAGGCTATTCGGCGACGGCGGCGGGAGCCGCTCTGCTTCCCTTCATCCTGCTGATGTTCGTGTTGTCGCGCTGGTCTGGCGGGCTTCTCGACCGATACGGCGCTAAGACACCGCTGGTGGTTGGTCCGTTGATTGCCGCGGCTGGATTTGCGCTGTTGGCGAGGCCCGGCATCGGCGGCCCGTACTGGACTACGTTCTTCCCCGCGGTGTTGACGCTGGGCCTCGGCATGGCCATCAGTGTGGCCCCGCTGACCACGACCGTAATGAACGCTGTGGAGCCAAGCTACGTAGGAGCAGCCTCGGGGATCAACAATGCGGTCTCGCGCGTCGCCGGTCTACTGGCAGTGGCAGTTTTCGGAGCGGTGCTGACCGCGGCTTTCCAAAGCTCCCTGGAGCGGCGTCTGGACCGTCTCGCCCTGGCGGCCCCAGTGCGGGACGCAATCGAGGCTCAACGTTCCAAGCTGGCCGCAGCCGAAACGAGTGACGCGCGCGGGCGGCAAGCTATTGAGGAGGCATTTGTCAGCGGCTATCGCAGGGTTCTGTGGTTGGCGGCTGGGCTGGCGCTCGCCAGTTCCGTGAGCGCCGCAGCCTTGATTTCAACCGAGGGGCGATCCGAACATATTTAGCTCCACCCAGCGCGCGAGCATTACTTGGTTCTGTTGCGCACGAAATCAGAAGCAGCATCGATACCGCGCTCCTTCTTTATGCGCTGGAACTCTTCAAGGGCGTTTCCCACGGCTTTCCGCCTGCTGCTTACCTCGGCTGGCGCACTCGCGGCACTCTGGCTTTCCTTCGCGCGCCGGTCGATTTCACGGTTCTTTGCGATACGGTCTGCCAGTCTCTCGGCCGCGCTCATCTCGCTGTATGGTTTGGTCATGTGGGGAGTAGGTTCCTTCGAGCTTCCTGGTGCGCCGCGGTTCGAATCGAAGCCAGCGGATTCGGGGAAATTTTCCATTTCTGCTGCCGGATGGCGGCGGCGACGCTGGATACCATGTGCTCGGGCATGCCCACCACATCCGTGACAAAAGCGCGGAATTCCGGAGAATCGACCGGCAAATTGCTGGCGACATCAATTTCCGCGTGAAACGGTGGCTTTCGCCCACTCCGGACAGGTTCGTAATCTTTCGGAGGGGCGACGGTTGGACCACGGCCCGCCGCAAATTGTTTTCTCGGGTTCTTGCTCTTGCCGAATTTCAACGCCGGACTCCTGCTTATAGTTTAGCGCCTCTTCTATTGACAACGCGCTCCAAGCATCGGTATACTACCCCTATTTAGACTATGCCTAAAGCTGAAATGCCTTCCGGGGCCCTTGTACTGCTGATTCTGCGCGTCCTCCGATCCGGCGCTCTGCACGGGTACGCCATCGCCCAGCGAATTCATGTCCTCTCATCCGAAGTGCTGCACGTGGAAGAGGGATCGCTCTACCCGGCGCTGCAGAAAATCCTGCTCAAAGGCTGGGTCACCGCGGAATGGGGAATCTCAGAGACGAATCGCAAAGTGCGGTTCTATCGCCTCACACCCGCCGGCCGCCGGCAGCTTGAAGCCGAGCTCTCCGAATACGATCGCGTGCACGGAGCGATCCAGTCGGTCTTGCGCACCGCCTGAGGAGACACGCATGAACGAGCTATTTCGCCGTCTCCGATACCTCCTGCGCCGCCGCCGCTTCGACCGGGAATTGGCCAATGACCTGGACTTCCATCGCGAGATGGCGGAACGCACGGGCGTGCCTTTGGGCAACCCGCTGCGGCTTCGCGAGCAAGCCCGCGACGCCTGGGGCTGGACCTGGATCGATCGCTTCGCGCAGGATCTGCGCTACGCGGTGCGCATGCTGCGCAAGTCCCCCGGCTTCACGTTGATCGCGGTCCTGATGCTGGCTATCGGCATCGGCGTCAATGTCGCGGTCTTCGGCTTCTTCGACCTGATGGTCTTGCGCCCGCTCAATGTCCGCGACCCCGCCACGCTGCTGCGATTCCATCGGCGCTCCCCGCTGAATTACGCGTTCGCGCTGCCCTATCCCGAGATGGCATTCTTCCGCGAGCACTCCCGAACCCTCTCGGCCGTGCTGGCGCTGAACACCACAAGAGTCGCGGTCGAGGGCGAAGACAAACAAATCGACGCTAACTTCGTTACCGCGAATTTCTTCAGCGATCTGGGCGCTACGCCGCGGCTCGGAAGGCTGCTCGACCCGGCCCGGGACGACACTCCCGGCGCAGCCCCGGTCGTCGTCCTGGATCGGGGATTTTGGCAGCGGCATTTCGGCGCTGATCCGCTGGTGATCGGCCGGATCATGCGCCTCAACGGCAAGCCGGCTACCGTCATCGGCGTTGCCGGCGCTGAGTTCAGCGGTCTCAGTTTGAACCAGCCGGCCATCTGGGTCCCCTTAATCCAACAGCCCTATTTCGCCACCGGCAGCCGGGTGCTGACGGATTTCGCGGACAATAGCGTGCGCATGTGGGGCCGTTTGCAGCCGGGGTTCGCGCCCACCGCGGCTGAGGAAGAACTCCGGTCGCTGGCGGCGGAACTGCACAAGCAGCATCCCGCCGAGATATGGGAAAAGGAAAACCTTCCCAGCGATCCCGGCGGCTATGCCAAGAGCATGATGATCGGCAATCGGAGCGGGACGGGATCGGAAAGCCAGAGTGAGCTGTATCCCGTGGTAGCGCTGGTGGCCACGCTCGGCCTGCTGATTCTGGCTGTGGCGCGCGGCAATCTGGGCAGTATGCTGCTGGCGCGAGGGGTGGCGCGCGAACGGGACATCGCCATTCGGGTGGCGGTCGGCGCTGGCAAGGGCCGCCTGATCCGCCAGTTGTTTACCGAGAGTCTCCTGCTCGCCCTCCTCGGATCGATGGCAGGGTTGGCAGTTGGCTGGGCCGTCCTGCGCAGCCTGATGTTATTTACCGGATCTCCCGCATGGCTCGATGCCACTCCGGACTGGCGGGTCGCGCTCTTCGCTCTCGGCGCGGGGCTCGCCTCCGCCATTCTCTTCGGGCTGACACCCGCCACCGAGGCCGCCCGGCAGCGCCATCGCGCCACCATCGCGCGGCAGGTCCTGGTAGGAGCGCAGGTGGCGGCGAGCTGCGTATTGCTGATCGTCGCCGGGCTCCTGGGCCGGGCGCTGAATCATGCCCTGTCGAATAGCCCGGGTTTCGGATTCCAACAAATTATCTCGATTGATCCTGGACTCGGCCAACACGGCTACTCGCCGGCCAGGGCCCAGGCCTACATGGAGACGCTGCAGGCTCGCCTGCGCGCACTCCTGGGGGTCGAATCGGTATCGTTGGCGCAGAGTCCTCCCTTGGGCCGCCGATCGGAAATTGCCGGTGTCGATATCGATGGCCGGTCCATGCGGGTTCAGATCAACCGCGTCGATCCGCAGTTCTTCCAGACCATGAAGATCCCCTTGCTGCGCGGCCGCAACCTGATCCGCGGTGAAACACACGCTGCCCTGGTCGGAGAATCGTTCGCGCGGGCCGCGTGGCCGGGCGAGGACCCGTTGGGGAAGAAGTCCTTCGTCGGCGACGACGACACAGTGGTCGGGATCGTGGGCACCGCCAGGCTGGTGAAGCTCGAGGATTCCGATTCCGTGGAGATCTACCTCCCGCTCGCGCAGGCCGATCTGCCCGGAGCGTCCGTGCTGGTGAAGACTTCGGGCGCGCCCGAGGATGTCGTACGGTTCGCGGCGGCCACGGCGAAGTCTGTGGACCCTGACACCTTCCCCGAGGTGCAACTGATGAAGGCCGGATTCCGCCAGAAGCTGCGCGGCGGCGAATCGAGCGCCATGGCCGTCAGCGTATTAGGTGCTGTCGCCGACCTTCTGGCCTGCCTCGGCATCCTGGGAGTGGTGGCGTATGCGGTCTCGCAACGCACCCGCGAGATCGGTATCCGGATGGCGCTGGGCGCGCGTCGCGCGCATATTCTGGCAGTCGTTCTGCTCCAGTTCTCGCTCCCCGTCGCGGCCGGCCTGCTTCTGGGGGTGGGAGGAGCGGCGGCCTTATCGGGATTGCTGCGGGGGCAGCTTTACGGCATCAGCAATCTGGACCCAGCGGCTTATTTGGCCGCCATCGGCGTATTCGCCGTCACCATCGTGGGCGCTGCGCTATGGCCTGCCCGGCGTGCCCTGCGCGTGGATCCCATGCGCGCCCTGCGTCATGAGTAGTCTATGAACGAATACTATCGCCGCATACGATATCTGTTGCACCGCCGCCGCCTCGATCGGGAGTTGGCCGGTGACCTGGAATTTCATCGTGAGATGGCCGTTCGCGAAGGCAAAGCGCCTCTCGGAAACACGCTGCTGCTGCGCGAGCAAGCCCGCGACGCCTGGGGCTGGACCTGGCTCGACCGCTTGTCCCAGGACCTGCGCTACGCGGCGCGCATGCTGCGAAAATCGCCCGGCTTCACCGCCGCCGCGGTCTTGATGCTGGCGCTGGGCATCGGGGTGAACGTGGCCGCCTTCGGCTTCTTCGATCTGATGTTCCTGCGGCCGCTGCCGGTTCGCGATCCGGGCACCTTGCTGAAATTCGCGCGCAGTGCGCCACAGGGTTACGCGGATAACTTTGTTTATCCGGAGGTGGCGTTCTACCGCGAGCACGCGAAGAAGCTATCCGCCGTTATGGCCTCGGACGATGCCAAGGTTACTATCGATAACGATGCGGAACAGCTTACCGCCACCTTCGTCACCGCGAATCTGTTCAGCGACTTGGGTGCGACGGCGCGTCTGGGCAGACTGTTCGATCCGGCACGGGACGAAGCTGCGGATGCAGAGCCGGTGGTTGTCCTGAGTCAGTTATTCTGGGAACGCCACTTCAGCGCGGATCCATCTATCGCTGGAAAGACGATCCGGGTCAACGGCCAGCCGGCTACCATCGTGGGCGTCGCCTCGAGTGAATTCAGCGGCCTAGGTTTCAGCACGCCGGACCTTTGGGCGCCTATCACCCAGCAGCCCTACTTCGTCAAGGGCAGCCGGCTTACCGACTTCTCCGAGACAGGATTCAGCGTGCCCATGTGGGGCCGTTTGCAGCCCGGTGTGACTCCCGCGGTGGCCGAAGAAGAACTGAAGTCGCTGGCGGCGGAACTGCACGCTCAGCATCCCGCGGACGTTTGGGAAAAAGAGAGCCTTCCCAGTGAGCCGGGCGGCTACGCCAACCGCGTCCGGCACGAGATGGTTCCGGTTCTCGCGTTGGTGGGCGCCCTTGGCCTTCTGATTCTGGCGGCGGCGTGCGGCAGCCTCGGCAGCCTGCTCCTGGCTCGCGGCGTGGCGCGCGAAAAGGAGATCGCCATTCGCGTCGCGGTCGGGGCCGGCCGCGCGCGCCTGCTTCGCCAGTTGTTCACCGAAAGCCTGGTGTTGGCGTTGCTGGGATCGCTGGCGGGATTTGCGTTGGGCTACGTCGTCCTGCGGATTCTGAGCGCGTGGGCGGGCCTTCCTCCGTGGATCGATCCAACGCCGGATGCGCGGGTCATAACGTTTGCGGCCGGGATGGGGCTCGCGGCGGCGATCCTGTTTGGGCTGGCGCCGGCCTGGCAGGCCTCCCGCCGGCGGCCGCGAGGCACCATCACCCGGCAGTTCCTTATAGGAGCGCAGGTCGCGGCCAGTTGCGTCCTGCTGATCGTGGCCGGCCTTCTGGTACGGGCCATGGATCATGCCATTTACACCGATCCGGGCTTCGATTACCGGCAGGTGATTTCCATCGATCCGGCCCTGCGCGGCTACACACCGTCCGCCGCGCGGGCATACTTTATGGCGCTCGAGGCGCGGCTCCGCGGCGTTCCCGGAATCGAATCCGTGGCGCTGGTGTCCAATCCACCGTTGGGGAACCGATGGACCGTAGTGAAAACCGAAATCGCCGGACGCGCGGTCAACGTGCACATCAATCACATCGATCCGGCATTTCTTCAAACGATGAAGATCCCGCTGCTTCTAGGCCGCAACCTGGTGCCTGGCGACGCGCGCGCGATCGTCGTGAGCGAATCGTTGGCGCGCCTTCGGTGGCCCGCCGAGGACCCCGTGGGCAAGCCGTTCCGGCTGGGGGACGACAACCTTACCGTGGTCGGAGTATCGGGCAGTGCGCGGCTGGTCTCGCCGGAAGATTCGGATGCGGTCGAAGTCTATCAGTTAGCGCAGGCCGACCTGCTGCCTTCGATGGTGGTGATGATACGGACCTCGGCGCCTCCCGAAGGGCTGCTCCGCCCGGTTGCCGCCATCGCGAAGTCCATCGACCCGCGGCTGGTTCCCGAGGTTCAACTGATGAAGGGCGCGTTTCATGCGAAGTTGCAGATCGCCGAATCGAGCGCCCTGGCGGTGGGTGTGTTGGGTCTGATTGCGCTGCTGTTGGCGTGCGCTGGAATCGTGGGACTGGTCGGCTACGCGGTATCGCAGCGGACCAAGGAGATTGGCATCCGCGTGGCGCTGGGCGCGCGGCCTACGCATGTCCTGTCGGTGGTGTTGCGCCAGTTCTCGCTCCCGGTCATGGCGGGACTGGCGGTAGGAGTGGGCGGGGCGGCCGCTTTGTCCACGATCCTGCGGAGCCTGTTGTACGGCGTCGGCAATCTCGATCCGATCGCTTATTTGAGCGCTATGGCGGTCTTTGCGGTCAACATGGCGGTGGCTGCGCTGTTGCCGGCCCGGCGTGCATTGCGTGTGGATCCGATGCGCGCGTTGCGCGACGAGTAAAACATGGTCCTCCGCACCGCGACTAGGGATGGGATGGGCTAGAACGCAGCCGCACCCGCCTCGGCCACGGCATGATCCTGATCTCCCGACCCGCCGCTCACGCCGATCGCGCCAACGACTTTCCCATCTTTTTTCAGGGGAATGCCGCCGGCGAAAATCATGATCTTGCCGTCATTGGAGGCGTGGATTCCGAAGAACTGATTGCCGGACTGGGAATGCGCCGCCAGGTCTTTCGTAGAAATGTCGAAGGCACGGGACGTGTAAGCCTTCTTCTGGGATATATCGATGCTGCCGATCCAGGCCCCGTCCATCCGTATGTGCGCCACGAGGTTGCCACCTTCGTCTGCCACGGCGACGTTCATCGGCTGCCCGATTTCTACGGCTTTCTTTTCGGCTGCTGCGATCACTCTGCGTGCGTCTGCTAACGTAATCATCTGTTTTTCTCCCGATGAAGCTCTACTAAATAGGTTTCCAACGACTGCATCCGCTCAGGCAGCGGCTTTTCGTGCCACCCCGTGCGGGTCGATAACGAATTTCTTGGCGGCGCCATGATCGAAATCCTGGTAGCCCTCTGGCGCTTCGTCAAGCGATATCACGGTGGCATTCACGGCTTTCGCGATCTGGATCTTGTCGTGCAGGATCGCTTGCATTAGCTGACGATTGTAGCGCAGCACCGGGCACTGGCCGGTGTGAAACGAATGCGATTTGGCCCAGCCGAGTCCGATGCGAATGCTAAGGGAGCCGACCTTGGCCGCCGCATCCACACCGCCCGGGTCGCCGGTCACATACAATCCCGGGATACCGAGCGATCCACCTGCGCGGGTGACCTCCATGATCGAATTGAGCACGGTCGCCGGCTGTTCCACGCTGGCCGCGCTGCCGTGTCCTCGGGCTTCGAAGCCCACACAATCGATGGCGGAGTCCACCAGCGGCTCACCCGTGATCTGAGCGATCTGATCCGCCAGCGAAGCCTCACCGCGGAGATCGATGGTCTCGCAGCCAAAGCTCTTGGCCTGCGCCAGGCGCTCCGGAATCATGTCCCCGACAATGACCACGGCTGCACCCAGCAGATGGCAGGAAGCTGCGCAAGCCAGGCCCACGGGGCCGGCTCCCGCTACGTAGACGATCGATCCGGTGGTGACGCCAGCCTGAATAGCGCCGTGGTAGCCGGTGGGGAAGATGTCGGACAGCAGCGTCAGATCCTTGATCTTCGCCATGGCTTTTGCTTTATCCGGGAACTTAATCAGGTTGAAGTCGGCGTAAGGCGCCAGCAAATATTCAGCCTGGCCACCCACCCAACCACCCATATCTACGTAGCCGTACGCCGCGCCCGGGCGGGCCGGATTCACGGTGAGGCAGATCCCGGTCTTCCCTTCGCGGCAATTGCGGCAGCGGCCGCAAGCGATGTTAAACGGTACGGTGACCAGGTCGCCCAGGTTCAGCATCTCGACGTCGCTGCCCTTTTCGATGATCTCGCCCGTAATCTCGTGACCCAGGATCAACCCTGGCGGCGCGGTGGTCCGCCCCCGAACCATATGCTGATCCGATCCGCAGATGTTGGTCGTCACGATCTTCAGAATCACTCCGTGTGGAGCGTCTTTGCCGCCGAACGGGTCGGACTCGCTCTTGGGCATCTTCAACTTCGGATATTCGATGGATTTGACTTCCACCTTTCCCGGACTTACATATGCAACTCCTCGATTGCCTGCCATAGTGGTCTCCTTAAATTTGGTTCCATGAGTTGTCGGAGGCTCGTATCCGGCGCCTTCCACCCTTCGGATATGCTGCCCGTGCCAATCGGCGCAAGCGGCGGGTGCGGCACCGGCGGAATCCTTGTGGTCCCAACGGCCATGGTCTTTGATTTTACAGGAAACCGCTGGCCGCGGGGGAACGTGCGGGCGCCGCCTCCACCTTCAGCTCACCGGGCGGCAACCTGCGCCTCGGCGGTAGGCTCCGCGACTGGCGCCGGCTTCGTCCTCACCGCCGCATCAGAGCGCAGAATGTCGACGCTGCCCTTGAAGTACGCGCCATCGTCGATGCTGATGCCGCAGGTTTTGATGTTCCCAATCAGGCTGCCCTGCCCGCGTATCGCGATCTTCTGTGTAACCTCCACGTCGCCATGCACGCTGCCGAAGATGACTACCTCACGCGCTTTGATGTTAGCCCGGACCTTCCCATTCGGGCCCACTGTCAGCAGGCTTTCCGACTCAAGCTGCCCCTCTACGTCACCGTCCACCAGCAATTCTTCTCGCAAGCGGATCTCGCCTTTGATGTACATGGAAGGCCCGATCGCCGCCGTAGGTGACGGCGCCGCCACGCTCGTCGGCGCCGGCGCGGGGATCGGCGGTGCTAAGGGCTGGGGCGCATTGTCGCGGCTTAATTCCGGTTGTGGTTCGGCCCCTGATTCGTCTTTTTGTTTATTCCACACAAGACCATTTCTCCCTGCTTGATTTATGAATGCACGAACGGAAGTTTGGAACTTGACGCGCTGCACTCTCAGGGCCAACCGGGTTTTGCCGATGAAATGAGCAATTGGGACCACTGGCCGGGTAAGTTTTACCTGGCCCTCGGTGGATCACTGGCTAAAGATGCCGACAGACGCGCGAGAAAAATAACCCGGAAACGCATGGGAACCTCTATGTCTGATTTCCACGAATTGCGGAAGGGTGCGTCCGTGGGCGGCGCTTATACACTCGAGAACCGCGTCCGGCAAGACCACGCCGGGACGTTCTTCTCCGTCGTCACCAACACCGGCGAGCGGCTGCTGATGAAACTCATCCCTGAGCAAAGCAGCGGGGCCGGGCGTCGGTTCGCCGCGTGGCAGCGGTCGCGGCATTTGCGGCACGAGAACCTGCTCCGTTTGCAGGATGTGGGCCACGCGGTGCTGGACGGCACGGAGTACATCTACGCGGTTTTCGAATACCCGGAGGAGATGCTATCTTCGGCTCTCCGGAACGGGCCGCTCAGCGAGAGCGAAGCGCGCGGCGTATTAGAAGCCGGGCTCGCCGCCCTGCGATACCTGCATGGGCAGGGGATGGTATACGGCGCCTTGGACGCCGGCCACGTCGCGGCGGTGGGCGACACCGTAAAGCTTGCCACTGACGGTCTCGCCGAATCCAGCGACCTGCAGGGCCCATTGGAAGATGTGCGGCAATTGGGGGAATTGTTGCGCGCCATGCGATCTCCGGAGCCGCTGGACGAGCCTTTCGCAATTTTCGTAAAGCATGCCACCGCCACGGAGCCGCGTCAGCGGTGGACCTTGGTGGAGCTCGCGAAGGTAATTGAACCGGCGCCCGCCGCGCCCAAAATTCCGGCCATTGCCACGCCCGTACCTGCGCCGCGGATGCCCGCACCGCGTGTTCGCGCAACTCCGGAGCCGGGTTCGCACGACTCGCCGAAGTGGATTCTCGCCGCCATCGCGATCCTGCTCATCTCAATCGTGGCTTTCGGGCTGCGCCACAAGGCCGAAACTCCGCCGGCTATGGCCGCCACTCCCGGTGCCAATTCCCCGGCCCCGAATCCAATGGCGCCGCCTGCTGCGAACACGTTGACGGCCACATCATCCGGGAATTGGCGTGTGATCGCGTTCACCTATTACTCGTCCGCTATGGCAGAGAACAGAGTGCAACAGATCAATGCGCGATGGCCCGACATGCACGCGGCGCTCTTTAAGCCGAAAGCAAGCCATGCTTATTATTTGGTGGCCTTGGGCCGGGGCATGAGTCGTGAAGAGGCTATCCGGCTCCAGCGGGCCGCGCGTGGCCGGGGCCTGCCGCGGGACACCTACGTCCAGAACTACGACGAATAGGCCGGACGCGCCTCCCACTGAGTGATGCCGGCGGCGGATGGCGGCAGCCGGTTCCTATACCGCCAGGCCCTTATCCACCACGATATTCTGGGTGGGATGGAGTATTTCTTTGCATGCCCATATTGCTGGGAGCAGATATCGGTGGTGTTGGATACCTCGGTAAGAGGCCAGATCTACGTGGAAGACTGCGAGGTTTGCTGCCATCCGATCGAAGTGCGCTACACAGTTGAGGATGATGCGGTGTGCGAGTTTGAAGCCAAAGCTCTTGCGTAGTCCAAGCCTGGACCACTAGCAAGACAGGCTTACAGCCCCCCGTGGAACCGTCCGAAGCCGTGCGCAAGCATGAGCGACATGATCAGGATGCCCGCCCCAAGGACGACTACGTGCTGGGTCTTGCGCAGATTGAAGTTGCCGACGCGACAGACCAGGAGATACCCGACCGCAAGGTTAAAGAGGCCCCAAAGGACATTGACGATCGCGGAGGACAAGCCTTCACCGGGTGGTGAGGCGAAGGGGCTCTGGAAGGCATGCCCCGAGATCCCATTACCGAGATGGGGCAGGCTGTTCGCCAGGAACGCGCCCCCGAAGAAGTAGGCCACGTAGTGGTACCAGCGCATAATTGTACTTCCGGCTGCCATGCAATGGTAGCAGGTCGCGCCGATGATCGTGTCGCCACTCAAGAGGCCGAATACAAAGTCAAGCGCGGCGGGGCTCCGCCGCCAGATAAGGGATAATTGTTCGACGGTACAGTTGCCCGCGCCATGCGCGCAATGCGGTGCCGGGGGGACAAGGTATACCAATGGCTCATGTTCAAGACGACCTGCTGCAGCGCATTAAGATCCTGGAAAAAGAACTCCACACCGCTCTCGAGGGGCAGGAACACGCCTTTCGCTACTCCTGGGCCAACGGCAAAGCCAGGTTTGAACAGGAGGCTCTTTCCCATCATCGGGACCTTAGGCACGCGCTCGTGCCGTACATTTTGCATTCCCGGCTTCTCGCCTTCGCCACTGCCCCGGTGATTTACGCCGGCATCATTCCGTTCAGCCTGCTCGATCTGTTCTTGTGGATTTACCAAGCCATTTGCTTTCCGGTCTATGGTATTCCCAAGGTCAAGCGCGGCGACTATCTGGTATTCGATCGCGGCCAGCTCAAGTATTTGAACCTGCTGGAACGTCTGAATTGCGTCTACTGCTCGTACGCCAATGGCCTCTTCGCCTACGCCACCGAGGTGGCGGCGCGCACCGAACAGCACTGGTGCCCGATCAAGCACGCGCACCGGATTCGCTCGCCCCACTCCCGCTATACGCATTTCTTCGACTATGGAAACGCCGAACAATACAGCCGCGAAATCGAAACAGTACGCAGCGACTTTGTGGATTTGCGAAGTTTGACATCGAATGCGCCGATTCGAAAACCGGAAGAGTGAGGCGAAAGACGTCGTGTGGTGTTTTTGCTGGGTTGTGCTCCGAGCCGTTGGGATCTTAGCGGCTGATAGGCCCTATAGGTAGAGGAGGTGTCTAACGTTGGGCGCACCGCTGGTACAGCGGCGAAGCCGTGCTTCGATCTGGCCATCGGCCCGAGTGATGCGGTCATGCTGACGAAGGTGTTCGGCCCACGAACTCACCACAAATGTTTCAAGGTAACGCTGTGGATTTTCGAGGTCTCGACAAATTCCCCATCGCGACGCGCCGTCGCGGCGCCGTACGCGTTCGTATTGGCGCATGGCCTCGATGAACTCCACCGCCCGCTCGGGAACGACGTCGTATTGAACAGTCACGAGGATCGGGCCGCCCGATTCGACATCGACGCCAACTATAGGCGTGCGCCAGTGGTTCCAAGGGGTCAAATCCACCGTGGCATCGGAAAGCCGAAAAAACAAACCCAGTACCACTGACAAGATTCCTCCCACGCCGGCCCAAAGCAACGCCCTGCTTACGCCTATATGGGCTGCCACTGCACCCCAGGTGGCGCTCCCTCCGGCCACCGCGCCCTGGAACACCAGCATCGAAACGGCAAGCACTCGGGCTCGCACCCAGTCCGGCGCCTGGTTCAGAACCTGAACATTGAAAAGCGACATGAAAGACACCCATGCCGCCCCGCCAACCAGCATGACGGCGCTGAGCGCCGCTATGGGACGGATCGTGCCCGCGGTAATTGTCACGAAGCCGAAGATCGCAATGCCGGCCGATACGACCACATCGGCGGACCAGCGGGCCCGCGCGCGCTGCATCGCCAGCGCGCCCAGCACCGCCCCACCACCGAAGGCCCCGAGCAACACACCGTATCCTAACGGACCGCCGGTGATGCGGTGAGCGACGGAAGGCAGCAGCGCCAGAAGGCCGCTCGCAAAGAACATAGCCGCCCCCGCCCGCACCAATATTCTGAGGACTCCCGGCGCGTAACGCACGTATCGGATCGCCGCGCGCGTCGCCCCGGCAACGGTCTCAGGAGGTGTGGTGCGCTTGATCGCGGGCCTCCTCCAGCGGGCCACCACGAGGATCACGCCGAGAAACGAAAACGTATTGATCAGGAACGCCGCTCCCACACCTGCAAATGCGACAACTGCGCCCCCGAGTGCCGGCCCGACCGCCCGTGCGAAATTGAACTCGATGCCGTTAAGGGCCGAGGCCGCCGCGAGGTCCTCCTTTTCAACCAGCTCGGGTAAAATCGCCCGCCAACTGGGCGATTCGAATGCGTCCCCCGCCGATAAAGCAAAGGTCAGTATGAGGAGCAGCACGGGTGACATTATGTTGCCGATCGTGATTAGAGCGATGACCAGGGCCACGACCGTCATCCATGTTTCCGTGCACAGGATGATTCTGCGGCGATCGACAATGTCGCCAATCGCTCCTGCTGGCAGGGCGAGGACGAAGAATGGCAGTGCGGAAGCCGTTTGTGTGAGCGCCACGAGCATCGGCCCGCCGTTGAGCGACACCATCAACCAGGCGGCGCCCACGCTTTGCATGAATGCGCCGACATCCGAGACCACGTTGGCGGTGAGCAGATTGCGGAAAGTCGATGCGCGTAACGGCCGCCAGAGGCTGGCTGATACGGGATTAGACGAAATCGGCAGCGACACTCACCTCGATCTCCACGTTAGCAGCTTGGAGATCCGGGATTCTTTGCCTGAGCTGGCGGATCGCTGCGGGCGCCTTGAGCGCGCCCGCAGAGCCGATAGGGGGCTGGCACAGGGCGCTATTTACCGCCGGCCACCACCGTGACCGCCGCCATGGAAACCGCCTCCGCGAACACCTCCGCTCACATGGCCGCCGCCGCGATATACCCCACCACCACGATAACCGTAGCCGCCGCGGCCGTAACCGCCGTAGCCCCAGCCGCCGTAGCCGAAGCCCAACCCAATCGTCGGACCAACGGACGGGTAACCGTAAGCGTAAGGTCCATATGCCGGGGGCGGATAACCGTATGGGTAAACATACGGGTTCGCGTATGGGTAAGTGTAAGCCGGTACTCCAACCCCGATTCCGAACCGCACCGCCGCGTCCGCCTTCGGGCTGGCGACCGCCATCAACCCTGCCAGTGCCAGAGTGGCAACTCCAACCGTTTTCAGCATCTCTCTACCTCCAATTCATTCGACGCCATCCTACCTTCCCGGACTGTAAAGGGTTGTAAACGTCGGCTCCCACCTCGACGACCCGCTATTCCGCGGTCGGCATATGAATGTACATGGACTGAATCCCAACTCGTCCCGGGCCGGTAAAGCGGTTGCACACGATTTGCGCGGCGCTCGCAAACAATCCGGTTGAGAATTTCTGGAATTGCGTTTCCATCTGGACCGAGCGGTCTTTGTAGACCCAGCCGCCCGGCTCAACGTCAATCTGTTCGCCGTTTCCCAGTGTCACCTCGAAAAGATTTCCGTATCCATGCACCCAAACAATACCTTCATTGGCTTGGGCCTCAAAATGGTCAATAAAAAAACCGGTCCCGCCCATCAGCATATTGGATACGCCCTTTACCCGGGTGAAGGTGTATTCAACGCTGCCCGTGGCGGCGAGAAACTGGTGTTCCCGCATCTCGATTCCTTCTCCGCGGTTGAGATGGACTCCCAAAAGGTGTCCCGCGCCATCGCGGCTGAAAGCGATCTGCCCCGGACCGCTGGCTTCGGTCATCAGGATGGGCATTCCCGCCATAACCCGCCGAAAACCGCCCTTTAAGGACTTGATGCCGATCTGCGTTCTGGGCTCCTTCCAAAGAAGAATATGGTGCTCGAAGTATACGGGAACACTCCCTAGCTCGATACGCAAGACGGGAACGAGTTCGCCCTCGATGTGATAGGTCACGCCTGCAAATTGTTCGTCACGCGCTAAGGTAGGCTTCAGAACGGGAATGGGCACTGGGCTCCTGCTTTCTGCACGAGGTTAACAGCAACCTACAATCATGGACCGGAGAGATCCATAATTGCAATCGCTAACGCGGAGTTAGAGCCGCTGGGCGCGGTTCGATAGGAGTGCGCGGCGCCATAGAGCGGCCGAAACCGCTAGCGGCCTGCGTGGCTAAGGCCTTCGTTCGCTGGCCCGAGAAGCGCGGACTCTATGACGGCCGCGCCGGGGCGCCGAGACGGCCACCAGTCCCTGCGTGCCAGCCGCCATTACCAGTTCGCTCAGCGGCAGGGAGGCAGGCTCGGGCAGGCACTGGGCACGGCCCGCAAAAGGCCGCTCGCAGAGACTTCGTATGGCATTCCGGCCAGGTAACAAGTCGAAAACCCGCAGGTTGGCAAACGGCAAGCGGAATGCGATTACTTCGAACTTCCGGAAGCCTTGTGTGGGGAGCTTCCGTCCGTCGATAGCGGGAGCGGCGCTCACGCCGCGCGCCGGCTCGGATTTCTGCAGGTACGCTCTGGTCTGCATCACGAGGCGGTCTTCCGTCTCCCGATGCCGAACCTTTTCCATCTGGCGCCGCGCCACCACGTAGCCCAGTGGAACCACTACTGTCCCCATCGCCAGCATGATTCCGTCGTGACGGAACATCAGAACCGCCAGGATCGTCACCGCCAGCACCAGAAACAAATACTTTTGCGTGAGTCGCGTTGTTTTGACGGATTTCCCCTCGAGTGCATCGTCTGAAGTCAATACTCGCACCGTCCCCTCACAATCAATTCTACGGGCTGGCGCAAGCGCGGCGGGTTCCACGGGTACGGGTTAAAGTACCTTGGCAGGCGGAGCGCAAGGCTACTTGTTCATGTATCGAGTTAACCAAGCGCCACTGTCGTCCCCCGCGGTTTGGCTCGCGTTTGGCGGAAATTCTTGCCTGATTGGCGGCAAGACTTGCATGGCGAATCACGAACGTGCGGGTGCCTCCGGCTTTAGCTGAGTTTTCGGATACATTCAGCTTTGGCCTCCAACCTGCACTAACTCTGGATGGAAAAATGCGGGATTTGGGCGATGTTCGATGGCGAACAGCGCTTCCGAGCCGCGGGTGTGAAAAAGGACTCACCGTGTCATTTGCAATTTACCTTGCCGGCTTCTTGATCTTGATTGGCGGGCTAGTCTATGGAGCCGTTATGCTGCATGTCGCCGCGCATTGGATCGCGGTGGGTGCCATTATACTGTTCGGCCTCGCGATTCTAAAGGGCGTCCAAGCCACGCGGGGAAGAGATCCGTCGCGGTAAGGACGCAGGCAGCGATAGCGGTCGCAACGACGCTCAGCCGTACGACGCGAAGTACGGGTCCCAAAGCGCCCGCGCAGCCGGTTTATAATGGCAGCGGAGCCTCCGTCCACCGTTTCGCGAAGCCTCCTTTCGATTCGGATGCCGTAACGTCTTCTTCTTCATATACACAACATGCAAAATTGGAAATTCTCTGCTGCCGCAGTTCTCCTCTTGCTGTCGCTGAGCGCCGCTCCCACCACGGCCCAGGCGCCGGCCGCCACGGCAACTCCCCAATCCACGGTGCCTGCGCCGGTGCGCCGCGGCGGATTCGCGCGCGAGCACCACGCCCTCGCCGATCCCGCACAAATCGCGCACGGGAAAGCGCTTTATGGGGTCAATTGCGCCGGCTGCCACGGCGTCGATCTACGCGGAGGCGATCTCGGCGGTCCTAATCTGCTGCGCTCCCAGGTCGCGCTCAGTGACGAGAACGGCGAGCTGATTCTGCCCATCATCCAGGGCAGCCGCCGCGAGTCCGGCATGCCGGCGATTCCCATCAGCCAGGAAGATGGCTTGGCCGTAGCGGCATATATTCGCGGTGTTATCGAAACCCTGGGATCGCAAGGCCGGCCGCCTTCCGTCGGCATGGAAGCTCCCAGTATATTAGTCGGCGATGCCGCAGCCGGGCAGGCGTATTTCACGCAGAAATGCGCGAGCTGCCATTCCGCCACTGGCGATCTACAGGGCGTCGCGTCGCGCATCTCCGATCCGAAAGCTCTCCAAACCGTCTGGGTCGCCGGAGGCCGCCGCCGGTTTCAGCGGGCGGCCAACCTGCCGGCTCGTCGCGCTGTCACCGTGATCGTTACCCTGCCATCGGGAGAGCGGATTGAAGGCCGCCTTGCCCGCATTGACGATTTCCTGGTCACCGTCTTGTTCGAAGATGGCTCCACGCGCACCATCCAGCGTGAAGGCGACGTGCCCAAGGTTGAAATCCACGATCCCATCGAGGCCCATCGCGATCTGCTGGCCGTTTACACCGACAAAGACATCCACGACGTAACCGCCTACCTCGTGACACTGAAATGAGACGCCGCCAATTAATTTTCACCGCGCCGATGGTACTGGTTCCGGCATTGCTCATCGCCCAGGCTCCCAGCGGGCTCGACCCGGCCGATCTGCTGAAGCCGCTCGGCAATTCCTGGCCGACTTACAGCGGCGATTACACCGGCAAGCGCTACAGCGCCCTCGATCAGATCAAGCAGGCGAACGTCGCGCATCTGACTTTGGCCTGGATGACGCACGTCACACCCGGGGCGCACAATCGTTTCGGCAGCCCCGGCGTGATCGTAGGCGGGGAAGGCCCCGGTGACATCAACGTAGGCGGCGGCACCATCAAAGCCTCGGCGCTCGAAGTGGACGGAGTGCTTTACTTCACCATGCCCGATAACGCGTGGGCCGTGGACGCGCGCGACGGCACTGAGCTGTGGCACTACTTCTGGAAGACCAAGGGTGGCACGCACATCGGTAATCGTGGCCTGGGCATGTGGCACAAGAACCTATATATGGAGACGCCGGACGATTACCTCGTCGCGCTCAATGCCACGACCGGCAAGGAGATCTGGCACAAGCCGATTGCCGATCTGTCGCAAGGCTATTTCTCCACGCCAGCTCCGGTCGTCGTCGGAAATCACGTGCTGGTGGGCACCGGCAACGATATCGACGCCCCCGGCTTCGTCCAATCCTTCGATCCCGAAACCGGCCAAGTGCAATGGAAGTTCTACACTGTGCCCCAGCACAAAGGCGACGCTGGCCTGGATTCCTGGGGCAGCCTGGATGCGGCCCGCCATGGCGGCGGCCAGGCCTGGGTTCCGGGCGTCTACGATCCGGAAACCAAGCTCTACATCTTCAGCACCGGCAACCCGACCCCGGCCTTCACCACCGGTACGCGCGGCCCCGGCGACAACCTGTTTACCTGCGCCATTGTGGCCGTCAACGTCGATACCGGCAAGCTGGCCTGGTATTACTCCACCTCGCCGCACGACATGCACGATTACGATTCGGCGCAGACGCCCATCCTGGTCAACGCCGAATTCCACGGCAAAATGCGCAAGCTGGTGTTGACCGCCGCACGCAATGGCTACTATTTCACTCTCGACCGCCTGACCGGCGAGCACCTGGTGACCAGTAAATACGGTGAGTTCACGAATTGGGCCAAAGGCCTGAATCAGCGCGGCGCTCCCATCTACGACCCGGAGAAGAACGCCACCGTCGCCGGATCGCTGGTTTCGCCCACTTCCGACGGAGTCACCAATTGGGAACCGGCCGCCTTCTCTCCCGATACCGGCTGGCTCTATGTGGCCCAGCACAACGGCTATTCGCTCTTTTACCTGACCGATGTCGACCCACGCGGATCGATGGGCCTGGGCGGCAAGGAAGAGGCGCAGGTCGGGTCGGGTGGCAGCTTCCTCACCGCCATCGATTACAAAAGCGGCAAAGTGGTCTGGAAGCGTCCATATTATGGCGATGGTGGCGGCGGCGGACTGCTGACCACCGCCGGCAAGCTGCTGTTTGCGGGCGACGGTGGCGGCAACCTGGTGGCGCACGACGTCTTCACCGGCCAACCTCTGTGGCACACGCACATCGGCGAAGTCACGAATGCCCCGCAAACGTTCATGCTGGATCGCCATCAGTACCTGATCGCGGCCACCGGCGACCAACTCTGGTCATTCTTGCTCTATTGACCCAACCGAAGGCACGGGCAGGCACGAGGCACCTTCCTATTCGCAGCATATACAATCATCTATAATGAGGGTCGTTTGGCGGCGCGAGCCATTCGCGCCGTGATCTTGCCGGCGTGCGCATTCTGGACGAGGCCTCAGCTTGTGCGGGTCCGCCGCGTTTGTACGCTGTCACAGTGCCCGATCTCCCGATGAAACGCGACCCCTACGCCGCTGCCCGAACCGTTTCGCCGAAACTGCACGCCTACTTCGCACGCCATCGGGACGAGGCAGTCCGCCGTGGTCAAGAGCACTTGGCGCCCCTGCCTGACGCGGAGACCATCGAGGCCATCATTGACGCCGCCTTCTGGGCAAGCTTGCGGCGCGAAGAGGGCTTTCCACCGAGAATCTCCCTGGCGTTCCTTTCGCGGGAGGAGGCCGGGCATCCGCTCATTCTCGAACGCCTTCTGCCGCTCACTCCGGCCGCGCTTACGCGGGTGTCGCCCGCCGTCGAAAGCCCTGGGGTTCATCTGGGTGTT
Organism: Bryobacterales bacterium; assembly: GCA_963707465.1. Lineage (GTDB taxonomy): Bacteria > Acidobacteriota > Terriglobia > Bryobacterales > Bryobacteraceae > Bog-159. The sequence continues at coordinate 330,781 of CAVPQK010000024.1, read as the reverse complement.
TGGCATGGCCAGGGCGGGCTGTCCGTCTGGGGGACCACCCGCACTATTCCGGTCTTGTGCTTCGTGCTCGAAGTGGCGGCGCCCGGCCTGCTGGTGGTCAAGCATCACAGCGGCGACGAAGCGCGCAAGTTCGTCAATGTTGCGGTGCTCGAAGGCGATCAAATCAAAGTGGTGGACGAGCGCGCCTCCAGCCGGCCCGAGTGCCCGGCGCTGCTTACATCGCTATTGGGGTTCGACTCGCCAGCCTCGTGGGTTCAGTCTGTGAACGCCATGGTGCAACTGGCGGTCTCGATGCGTGTACACGGACGTGGCGGTTCTCTACTCGTGGTTCCGGCAGGTACCGAATCATGGCGCGAGTCCATCGTGCAGCCCATCCCCTATGCGGTCTCGCCGCCGTTCTGCGAACTCGCCGAGTTGAGCCGGCAGGGGCCGGCTCAAGCGCAGGGGCTTGGCCCCACGGTAGCCGCCGTGGCCGGGTTGACGGCGGTGGATGGCGCAGTTGTGCTTACCGACCGTTATGAACTCCTCGGGTTTGGGGCGAAGATCGCTCGGCGGAGGGGTTGGCCACCGGTCGAGCAAGTCACGCTGACGGAGCCAGTAGAAAATGACAGGCCAGTCCTCGCGCATCCGGAGCAACTCGGTGGCACGAGGCACCTATCGGCAGCCCAATTCATCCAGGATCAGCGCGATGCCGTGGCGCTGGTGGCATCACAGGACGGGCGCTTCACGGTCTTTGAGTGGTCCCCCTGCGAGAACATGGTCCACGCACACCGGCTCGACGTGCTGCTGCTCTGAGACTCCGAACGGTGTTCGGATTCATCCCGGAATCCCGTCGGGCTTCGGTTCTTTAGCCGGCTTTAGATGGGCCGACAAGCCTTTTCATTACAGAGGTTTATCAGTATAGAAACAAGTTAGCCGCTGTCTATTGCCAAACCGCCAGTCGCAGATGCAGAATCGCTGTACTGCTGAGGAGGAGGGGTACCTGCATTTGACTGGTCGCCTTGCTGAACCCGACGAGATCCGCGCCTCGCCCGGCGGCCTGCGCGCTCTGATAGCACACGATGAGGCCTTGGCACGCCAGGGGATTAGGATGCTTCTCGATCAAGATGCCGAGATCTCTCTCATCGCGGAGGCCGGGAACGGAAAACGGGCGGTCGAATTAATGCTGGCCGGCGGCTTCGATCTGATCCTCCTGGATGTGCAGATGCCGGAGATGGATGGTCTCGCCGCCTTGCGCCGGGCCGGAGCGGAATTGCCCGGCGCCGTGGTATTCGTGACCGCCTACGACCACTACGCAGTCGAGGCCTTCGAGGTGAACGCCACCGATTATCTTTCGAAGCCGTTCACGCCGCAGCGGTTCCGCCAGGCTCTGCAGCGCGCCAAAAACCGAATTCGCGGTGGCTCGCAAGGAGCGGATGCGCGGGTGCTTGAGGCCCTGGAGCGGATCGCCAGCCGGCCAGCGTACTTGAATAGGATCGCGGTGCGAGGCGCCAGGGGCAGGAGCTTCGTGGACACCAAAGATATGGATTGGTTAAAGGCGGCGGGGAATTATGTGGAATTGCACGCGGGGCCGGCTTGCCATCTCGTGGAGGCAGCCATGGCGGAGATGGCAAAGCGCCTCGATCCGGCCCGCTTCGTCCGAATTCACCGTTCTGTAATCGTGAATACCGAACGTATCCGCACTGTGCAGCCCGCATCCCATTCGGAATATCTGGTAACTCTCGCCCGCGGCACTCAGCTTCGCTCGGGACGAACTTATCGAGAGACGATGCGGAGGTTGATCGCAAATCCGTCTTGACTAGCTCAAAACATCCGGTATGTATGAGTGTCATAATGTCCGGGGGGAATCCATGAACCAAACCATAGTCAAAGTAATCGCATCGGCAGCTTTTGGGCTGGCCCTCGTGCTGGGCGGGTGCTGGCAAGCGCAGGCACAGGGCGCCAAAGAACGCTATCCGAGCATGGCTCCGCTTGAGCAATATCTGATGGCGGATCGAAACGCCGAAATTGCCCTGGCGCGTAGTGCGGCGCCGGAGGCAATCTCGCGGGATGCCGACGTCCTCGTCCTTGGACGGCATGGCTACGAAGCCGCGGTCAAGGGTAAGAACGGTTTCGTGTGCGTCGTGGAGCGGGGGTGGATGTCCCCATTCGATGGTGCGGCTGGTGCTAATTTTTGGAACCCTAGAATTCGAGGTCCGGTATGCTTCAATCCGCCGGCTGCCCGCTCCATCCTGCCCATGACCTATAAAAGAACTGAGATGGTATTGGCCGGTCAATCCAAAGCTCAAATGATCGACGGCATCAAGACATTCATAAAGCAAGAGCTGCCGCCCCTGGAGCCCGGCGCCATGTCTTACATGATGTCGAAAGACCAGTACCTGACCGATAACGACCGCCACAACTGGATGGCTCACCTAATGTTCTACACTCCCCTGCTGGACGGTGCCGTTTGGGGCGCGGATCTGCCCAACTCTCCCGTCATGCTGAATCCACAGTTCGGAGGCGCTCCCGAACCAATCGACGTATTCATGGTTCCCGCCGGCAGATGGTCGGATCGAACGGTGGCCCCACTCATGTAGGGCAGCAATGGCGATCGCCATTCGCGTTACCATGGGTTATGAGCGACCGGATCGATTTCGAGATTGTTTGTCCGAACGACCACGACCAGACAGTCACATTCAGTCGGGAAGGATTCGAAGAAGCGCTGAAAACCGGTGCGTTGGTGTTCCACTGTAATACCTGCGACACGGACTGGCCACCCTCCCATGAAGACATCGCCAGGATTCGAAAGGTTCTCTCGAAGGTTTCAAGCTAGGAATGGAAAGGTTCGGTAGCGCCTCGCAGATCGTGATGGGCATGAATCACGATTTTAGTGCCGCCGCGCCGCCGCCAGGATCAGCGTGGCCAGGCCGAAACCGCCAATGGCTATCCCGGCGACGCGGTTCATCCAAACCATGGCGCGGCTACTAAACCGGTCGCGAAAGTGGCTGCTGATTGCGACCAGCGCCGTCCACCATAGCATGGCCCCGAGAAAAATTCCGAGCACCAGGGCGAGATCCTGCGTCCAGGCCTTGTGGCGCTCTAAACCTAGCGCCGTGAGAATTGCGAGAAACGAAAGTACAACGGTGGGGTTTGTCAGGTTCAATAGAAAAGCAGTGACAAAAGCCGAGTGTCCCGAGTCGCCCTCTCTTTCCTCCCTGAGCGAGCGCGGCTTCCGGAAGTAATACCACAGACCGATTCCAACCAGCAGGATTCCACCGGCCAAGCGTATCCAAAACTCCTCCCGGATGATGAACGCGATAATGAAGCTGATGCTGAGGCCCGCGATCGCCCCGTAGATCGTGTCGGCCGCACCCGCACCCAGGCCCGAGACGATGCCCGCCACACGTCCTTTAGTGATGGTCCGCGAGACGCACAACATGTTGACCGGTCCGACTGGCGCCGAGATAGCCAGTCCGGCTAACATGCCCTTAGCCACCACCACGATGTCAGTCATCGAAACAAACCCGTCGCATCTCGTCGGCACACTGGAAGTATGAATACTAGCACAGAGAGCGGTGCGTCTTGCCGGCGCCGGCGCTCGAGATGGAGTAAGGACCAACCGGAAGTGCCGTGACCCACACTGGCAGGCTAACTGCCTAAACAATTGCGAGGTGAATTAAATGCGCTTTACGCTTGTAATGTTGACTACGGTTGCCGCAATCGGCTTGACGGCGGCGGCCCCGAGGGCGGCGGCTCAGGTCGGCGTCGAAGTCGGAGTAGCCCCCGACTGTCCTTATGGTTACTATGATGTCCCTCCTTATGCTTGTGCACCCGCCGGCTATTACGGTCCGGAATGGTTTGTTGGCGGCGTCTTCATCGGCGCCGGCCCATGGTTTCATGGCGCGGCCGATTTCCGGGGCCACGTAAACAATCACTTCCATCCAGCCCATGGCTATAAAGGCCCCATGCCGAAAGCTGGTGAGAAAGCGGACGAAGCAAAGCGCGTCGATAGCGCGCACTTCAAAGGAAACGAAGTGCGAGACGGGCGCGGCCACATCGCTAAGGGCAAGCGCTAAGCGACCCGCCCGGCCTAGCGATGGAAAACCAGCGGATTCAGCTCACTCGCCGCAAGGTCCCCGGGCTTTGAACCCGGTATCCACCTTTCCAGATCGCGCCGCCGGTTGAAGTTGTCGGGGGCGGTGACTCTGGCTCCGTCGGCATACCAAATCACCGTCATCACTTCGCGCATGCGGTCCGTAGCATTAGGGGGCGCACCGTGCAGCGTCCAACCAAAGTGGAAGGTGGCGTCCCCAGCCTGCATGGCGACTCCCGCGGCGATTTTGTAGCCGCGACTTTGAATATACTGCTCGAACTGTTCCTCCGACTGGTCGCCGATCGGCATGTCTCCGAGGTAGCCGTCCAGATGGGATCCCGACGCAAACCGCATGACGCCCATTTCCGGGGACACCTCAACCAACGGCATCCACATCGTTATGGTATTGTCCGTGTCCAAGGGCCAATAGTGCTGATCCTGGTGCCATGGCGTGATTCCGCCGCCGGGCTCCTTGAGCAAAGCCTGGTCGTGATAGATCCGGACGCCCTGCACCCCCAGCAGATCGGCCGCGATCCTGGCAAATCGGCCTGCCAGGACAAAGCGGCGCACGCCCTCGTCGTTTGGCCACAAATTCATGCCTTTCAGGAATGCTTTGCTGTAGGTGTCGCGATCCTCCAGGGCCGTTCGCGCGGGGCCAAAGCGGTCCCGCGCTGCGAGAATGACACTCCGGTAAGATGCCACCTCTTCCGCCGAGGCCACATTCCGCATCAGGATGTGGCCGTTACGTTGGAACTCACTGATTTGCTCGGCTGTCACATCGTAACCGGCACTAAGGTCAGGCAGGGTCGTGACATTCATTTGCGGAACTCCTCTCCGTCGAACTGCCCCGCTCCCGGCGCAGCCTCAACCGGGTAGATTTCGGGACAGACATGTGTCGCGCGGTGATAGGAGTCCTGAACCGCGGTGCAGAAGGCCTGCGTCTGCGCGGCATCCACCAGGGCGACCATCGAGCCACCGAATCCGGCCCCCGCTTGCCGCGCTCCGATCACTCCAGGGGCAGCCAGCATCGCCTCCATCATGGCTGCCATCGCCGGCGAGCAGATCTCGTAAAGGTCCCTGGCACCCGCAAAAGACTCCGCGCAGAGCCGCGCCACCCCTGGCCGGTCACCCGCTGTCAGCGCCTGGGCCAGTGACTCGGCCCGCGCGCTCTCCGCGATGATGAATTCGCATCGTTTGGCGACCACTTCCGGAAGTTCGCCCTTCCTCCCCGCCAGCATCTCCGGTGTCACATCTCGCAGTGCGTTCACACTGAATGCCGCGGCGCCCTGCTCGCACTCCTCCCGGCGTTGGGCGTATTCGCTCCCCGAAAGCCTGCGTTGCGCCATCGTGTTGCACACCACCACCCGAATTCCATCGGCAATCCACACAACGCGCGTCGACAGGTCCCGGCAGTCGAGAAGGAGCGCGCACCCCGCGCGTCCGAGACACGCCGCAAACTGATCCAGAATCCCGCATTTTACGCCCACGAACTCGTTCTCGGCCTTCTGGCACAGCAGCGCCTTCCGCTCCGGCGCCAGGGTCCAGCCGCCTAATCCTGCGAACACCGTAGCCAGCGCGCATTCGAGCGCTGCCGATGAGCTCAACCCGCTTTCCAACGGGACAGTGCTATGGATCGCCGCATCACAGCCCGTCGGTGCTAGCCCCTCGTCCTGCAGGGTCCGGGCGACGCCCCGCACATAATTGCACCACCTGGAACCGGCATCCACGGCGATCTTCTCAACTCGGAACTCGTCCTCCGCATCGAGGTTCATCGAATATACGCGGACCATCCCGTCGTTCCTGCGCCGCGCGGCAATCCACGTGTCCCGGCTGATCGGCAGCACCAACACGAAGCCCAGGTTGTAGTCTGTATGGCTGCCCATCAGATCCACGCGTCCCGGCGCGCGGGCCCATATCTCAGGATCGCTTGCGTATCTCTCCCGGAAACAAGCGGCCACACCAGCGGCACGCGCCTGCGAGTCTGCCGCCCAGTCAGCGGCTTTCGTTGTCGAAAGCATCCAGCATCGCCTCCACGTTCCTGCTGGGAATGTCCGCCTGCATCCGATGCGAAGGCCCCAGCAGCAGACCCGTTCCCTCTGGCGCCAGGGATCGCGCACAAGCCACCGTCGCGGCCCGCACCTCCTCCACGGTGCCGCTCGGCAGTACGCCCTGCGTCGAGATTCCGCCGTAGAAACTCAGCTTCGCGCCATACTCGCTCTGCAGCCACAGATGATCCAACACCTCCGGCTGTACGGGATTCAGCGTGGTCAACCCAATCTCGACCAGATCCGGCAGTATCGCCCGGATATCGCCGTCGGAGTGCAGAATGACCGGAAGTCCCGCGTCCGTGAAGACCGCAAACAGCTTCGCCAGGCGCGGTTTGATCAGCCTCCGCCACAGCCGCGGGGAGAACAGCATCGCGCGTTGGGCGCCGTAGTCGTCGCCGAAGTACCCGCCCGCAACGCCCGCCGCGACGAATCTCCTCGCCAGAGCCGCCTGGATCTCCGTGATTCGGTCCAGCAGTTCCTCAACCCACTCCGGGCGCTCGATCATGTCCATGAGCAGTTGATCGAATCCCCGCAGCGACCACGCCCGCTCAAAGAGACAGATCCCGATATTTGGCGCGATGAAATAGTCCGCTCCATCCTTGAGAATTGTCCGCATGGCCGTGTTGAGCAGGCCCGCGTCGTTCGGGTCGGGCCATCGATAGCCGTCCAGATCGAGCGAATCTTCGAGAGGCGAGAATGCATGCCAGTACCCTTCCGTGCGGGTGTCCCACCCCGCGCCCCACCAGTCGAATTCGATCGACCCATCCGCATTCGTGCGGCGAGGGTGATCGATGTCCACGCGCCTCAGGTGATTGCCCAGACGCACAGGCAGTTCACCCTCCGGGATCCCGAAGTAGTCGCACAGCCTTCGTCCCATTACCCGTGTGAAGTTTATTTGCGTGGGAAGCCGGTCGACCGGCTCACGCCTGAGGGCGCGGAGCATCCGTTCCTTCTTGGAATAGCTCATGTGAGTTACCAGAAAACCCAATTCAACCACACGAAGACAGCGGCAACCAGCGCGGCCGCGAAAATGGGCCGCCGGTAAATGGGCACCGTTTCTTCCGATGGTAGCGTCGCAAAGCCGTACACCAGCCCCTGCAGTTCCGCGGCGGGTTTTGGCCGGGTCGCGAGGCTGACCAGAATCGTCACGGCCACGCACACCAGCCAGGACCAGATGAACCGGTACAGATTCTCGGCCATCGGCTTGGCGTTTGCTGAGAAAGCCAGCACGGCCAGTGCCTGGGGATCAAACTTCACCACCAGCCAGAGCATGACGGACGACAAAGTCCCGCACAGCAGCCCCCAGAATCCTCCCGCCGGAGTGGCGCGTTTCCACAGCATCCCGATAATCACCGTACCGAAAAGGGGAATGATGAAGAAGCCGAACAACGCCTGCACGTAATCCATGATGCTGGCGAATTGCATCACCACATACGCGGCGCCAATGCTGGCCGCCAGGCCGTTGACCGTACACCACCGCCCGATCCGGAGGCATTTCGCATCGTCTGCCGCCCGGTTGAATATCGGACGATAAATGTCGTAGGTCCAGACCGTGGCGAAAGCGCTGATGTTTCCCGCCATCCCGGACATGAAGCCGGCAATCAGCGCGGTCACGCCGATGCCCAGGAAACCAGGTCCCAGATACCTGCCCATCATTAGCGGCATCACTTCGTTGTAGCTGTGACCGCCGGTCGCCAGCGCCTCCGTCTCCCCGGTCAGCTTCATCGGCAGCACGGCCAGCCCCAACAAGCCGGGCAGGATGACAATCGCCGGCAACATCATTTTGAATGCGGCCCCAATAGTCGTGGCGATCTTCGCCGATCTCAAATCCCGCGCGGCCATCACCCGCTGGACAACCAGGAAGTCGGTGGTCCAATAGCCGAAAGCGCCTATGAAGCCCAGGCCGAAGACGATCCCGGTCCAGTGCACCCCCATCGGGTTGTCCGCCGCCGCGCCCATATTCCGCCACATGTGTGTATAGTCCGCGGAGGGCGCGCGGGCGGCGATGCGCGCCAGCATGCCCTTCCAGCCGCCTGTTTCGATCAGGCCGAGGATGGGGATAGAGACGGTTCCAGCCCAAATCAAAACAAATTGAACGACTTCGTTGACAATGGCGGAAAGCAAGCCGCCGAGTGCCACATACACCCCCACGGTCACGGTGGAAACGAGAATGCTGAAATTGATATTCCAACCCAGAATGACCTTCATCACCACGGCCATCGAATACATGTTGATCCCGCTCATCAGTACGGTCATGGCCGCAAAAGACAGGGCGGAAAGCTGCCGTGCTCCTTCGCCATAGCGGAGCTTCAGATAGCCTGGTACCGAGTGGGTCTTCGACACGTAATAAAACGGGATCATCACCATGCCGAGAAACAGCATCGCCGGGACCGCGCCGATCCAATACCAGTGCGCGGCCAGCATGCCGTACTGATACGCCGACGCCGACCAGCCCAGCAGTTCCAGCGTTCCCAGGTTCGCCGCGACGAAACTAAGGCCCGCCACCCAGGAGCCAATGCCCTTGCCGGCAAAGAAGAAGTCTTCGCTGGCCCGAACCCGGCGCTTCAAATACACCCCGACCCCCAGCACCAGCGCGAAGTACAGGCAAATAACCACGAGATCGGCCGGCGCCAGGGCCAGCAAACCCGCTGGCCGGCCGGTTTGAGCAGTTGAAAACATCTTCCAATAAGAACGCTATCACCGTGTGCGGTTGACAGGTGGACCCGCGCGGTTCATACTGCACCGTGCTATAAATCGGCTGTTGAGCGAAACCCGCGTCTCTTCTCGCGACAGGTTGCGCACCGCCCTGGAACATCGCGAGCCGGATCGCATTCCGCTGGACTTTGGCAGCACCGCCGTCACTGGCGTCCACGTCACTTGCGTGGCGGCCTTGCGCCGCTATTACGGGCTCTCCCTGCGCCCCGTGAAAGTGCACGAACCCTATCAAATGCTGGGCCTGGTGGAGGACGATCTGCGCGCCGCCATGGGCCTGGACGTCACTGGCGTGTTCCCCCGCAAAACCATGTTCGGCTTTCCCGCCGCGGACTGGAAGGAGTGGAACTTCCACGGCCTGGATGTGCTGGTGCCCTCGGGCTTCCGAACCACCACCGAGCCGAACGGCGACATCCTGATCTATCCCGAAGGCGACCAAACCGCGGCGCCCAGCGGCCGCATGCCGGTAGGCAGCGCCTTCTTCGACACCATCGTCCGCCAGCCGGAAATCGATGACGAAAAGCTCGACCCGGTGGACAACCTGGAAGAGTTCACGCCCATTTCCGACGAAGACCTGGACCACATCGAGCGTTCCGCGCGCGCGGCGGCCGCCAGCGGCTACGGTGTGGCGGCATCGTTCGGCGGTACGGCGTTCGGCGACATCGCGCTGGTGCCGGCGCCGTTTCTGAAAAGCCCCAAAGGCATCCGGGATGTCACCGAATGGTACATGTCCACGCGCACGCGCCGCGGCTACATTCACCGCATCTTCGAGCACCAGTGCGAAATCGGCATCGCGAACCTGGCGCGCATCCATGCCCGCATCGGCGGCGCGGTGGATTGCGTGTTCCTCTGCGGCACCGATTTCGGCACGCAGACCTCGGCGTTCTGCTCGGTGCCTACTTTCCGCGAACTATGGTTCCCCTATTACCAGCGGGTCAACGATTGGGTGCATGCCAATACCACATGGAAGTGTTTCAAACATTCCTGCGGCAGCGTGGAGCGGTTCTTCGAGAGCTTTATCGAAGCCGGGTTCGACATTATCAACCCGGTGCAATGTTCGGCGGTGGGCATGCAGCCGGAAGAGTTGAAGCGCAAGTACGGCGCGCGCCTGGTCTTCTGGGGCGGCGGCGTGGATACGCAGAAGACCCTGCCCTTCGGCACGCCGCCACAAGTGCGCGAGGAAGTGCTGCGCCGCTGCGAGATCTTCGCGCCCGGCGGCGGGTTCGTCTTCAATTCGATTCACAACCTGCAGGCCGGCACGCCGGTGGAGAACATCGTCGCCATGCTGGATGCGGTCCACGAATTCAACGGAGTTGCACATGCCTGACACGCCTGACATCGCCAAGCTGCACCAAGCCGTCATCGACGGAGACTGGAAGACCGCGGCTGCCGCGACCGAGGCCGCCATCGCCGCGGGCGTGACGCCCCTCACCATCGTGACCGGATGCCTGGTGCCGGCCATGGACGAAGTGGGCCGCCGCTTCGAGTGCGAAGACTACTTCGTCCCCGAGATGCTGCTCTCCGCGCGCGCCATGAAAGCTTCCATGGCCATAGTCCGGCCCCTGCTGGCGGCCACGGGCGCGCAACCCGTGGGCCGCGTCGTGATTGGGACCATCAAGGGCGACCTGCACGACATCGGCAAGAATCTGGTGGCGTCCATGCTGGAAGGCGGCGGCTTCGAGGTGATCGACCTGGGCGCGGACGTAGCGCCCGAGCGCTTCGTCGAAGCGGCCGCCGCGCGCAACGCCAATCTGGTGGCGCTTTCGGCGCTGCTCACCGTAACCATGACGTCGATGAAAACCACTATCGATGCCTTCCGCACCGCGGGGCTCCGCGAGAAAGTGAAGATCATGGTCGGCGGTGCGCCAGTCACCCAGCAATACGCGGACGCGATCGGAGCCGACGGTTATGGCGACAGCGCGGGTGCTGCCGTGGCCCTGGCGCGCAAACTGGTGGCCGCGTGAGTGCTCTGCGCGCCTGGCTGGCGGACGGTCCCCTGATCACGGACGGGGCTTGGGGTACCCAGTTGCAAGCGCGCGGTCTCGAGCCCGGCGCGCCGCCGGACATTTGGAACCTGGCCCATCCGGAACGGGTGGAAGAGGTGGCGCGCGCTTATGTCGAGGCCGGCAGCCAGATCATCCTCACCAACACCTTTCGCGCGAATGCCGTGGCGATGGACGCAGACCTGGAGGCCATCAACCGCGCCGGTGTGGCGATCTCGAAGCGTGCCGCCGCCGGTCGCGCCTTGGTATTCGCCGCCATCGGTCCCACGGGCAAAATGCTGATGGCGGGCGAAATCACCGCACAGCAGGTGCAGTCGGCCCTCTCGACGCAAGCCGCCACGCTGGCGGCGGCGGGTGCGGACGCCTTGCTCCTCGAAACCATGAGCGACATTGAGGAGGCGCGCCTCGCCGTGGCCGCGGCAAAGCGTACCGGGCTGCCCGTAATCGTCTCTTTCGCCTTCGACTCCGGCAAGCACAAAGATCGCACCATGACCGGCGCGACTCCTGAGGCCGCAGCGCCGGCGATGGTTGAAGCCGGAGCGGACGCCGTCGGCGCCAATTGCGGCGTTGGCCCGGAGCAATCCACGCCCGTCTGCCTGCGTCTGCACGCGGCCTGCGATCTCCCGATCTGGATCAAGCCGAATGCCGGTTTGCCCGCGCTCGATGCGGGCCGCCTGCGATACGAAATGTCAGCAGAGCGCTTCGCTTCGTACTACGCGCCGCTGTGCGCGGCCGGTGCCTCGTTCGTGGGCGGCTGTTGCGGTTCCACCCCGGACTTCATTCGCGCATTGGTTAAGGAAAGAGCCCACGCAAGGAAAGCCGGATGCGCCTCAAGCTGATCAGTTGCGAAGTTCTGTTCCGCGAACTGTGCGACGCCTGCGCGCACTCGCCGCACCAGGTGGATCCGGAATTTCTGCCCAAAGGACTGCACGACCTCGGCCGCCAGCCCATGGCGGCCCGGCTTCAGGAAGCCGTGGATCGCACGCCGGAAGCCGTTTACGACGCGATCCTGCTCGGCTACGGGCTTTGCGGCAACGGGCTCGACGGCCTCGCCGCGCGCCATACGCAGCTGGTGCTGCCGCGCGCGCACGATTGCATCGCGCTCCTGATGGGCGCCCGCGAACGCTACCAGCGGTATTTCGAGGAAAACCCCGGCACTTACTACCGCTCCACCGGCTGGCTGGAGCGCGGCCAGGGCCTGCAGCAGTTGACTCACGACACGGTGGGGTTCGACGAGCCACTGGAAGCCATGATTCGCAAATACGGCGAGGACAACGGGCGCTACCTCTATGAAGAGCTGACTCGCTATCAGTCGCAGTACCGCAAGCTCACGTTCATCGAAACGGGGCTGGAGCCAGACGGCAAGTTTCTAGCCGACGCCGCAGCCGAAGCGCACGAGAAAGGCTGGGCCTTCGAACGGCTGCCCGGCGACCTGGCATGGCTGCGGCGTTTGGTGCATGGCGACTGGCCGGAAGCCGAGTTCGCCATCGCCCAGCCCGGCCAAAGCATAGCCGCCAGCTACGGCCTCAACATACTCAACGTGGTTCCGCCGAAGCCATGACCGGCAAACAGCGCATCCTGGCCAAACTCCGCGGCGAACCGGCCGACTCGCTGCCGCTGATGCCGATCACTATGATGTTCGCCGCCGATTTGTCGGGCGTACGCTACAGGGAGTACGCCAGCGACCATAGCGTGTTGGCCGATGCGCAAATAGCCGTGGCGGATCGCTTCGGCTTCGACCACGTATCGGCCATATCCGACCCGGCCCGCGAAGCCTCCGACCTGGGCGCCGCGGTGGAGTGGTTCGACGGCCAGCCGCCCGCCATCGTCGAGAGCCACGCGCTGCTCGACGAGAAGAGTAAGCTAGCCGGTCTGCGCCTGCCCGATCCGTCCGCCCCTGGACGCATGTGCGATCGCGTCGCGGCGGTGCGGCTGCTGGCGGAGCGCACTGGCGCTACGCGCATCGTGGAAGGCTGGGTGGAAGGGCCGTGCGCCATGGCCGCCGACCTGCGCGGGCTGAACACGCTGATGTTGGATTTCTTCGACGACCCGTCCTTTGTGGAAGCGCTCTTCGACTTCACGGTGCGCATGGAAATCGAATTCGCGCGCGCGCAGGTGGCGGCTGGCGCCACCCTGATCGGTGTGGGCGATGCAGCGGCATCTCTGGTTGGGCCCAAGCTATACGCGCAGTTCGTGCTCCCCTGCGAACAACGCCTGATCGCCTCCATCCGCGCGCTCGGCGTGCCGGTGAGGCTGCACATCTGCGGCAATACCAGGCGCATCGTGGAAGGCATGGGGCAGACCGGCGCGAACATCGTCGACCTGGATTTTCTGACGCCGCTCGGCCACGCTCGCCTCGCCATGCGGCCGTCTCAAGTGCTGCTCGGCAACATCGATCCCGTACGGGAGCTGCGCGACGGCACGCCGGAATCGGTAGAAGCGGCGCTGGCCGAATGCTACCGGCAGGCGGGCGCGGCTTACATCTGCGGTGCGGGCTGCGAGGTGCCCCGCGGCACGCCCCACGCCAACCTGGAAGCCATGGCGCATTTTGCGCGCAGCCGCTCGTGAAGCTCGAACTCCATCCCCGCCCGCACCAGACGCTCGCCGACCAGCTCTTTGCGGCGGGCGTCGAATTCCCCTGCGGCGGCGAGAGCGCGTGCGGCGGCTGCAAGGTGCGCGTGCTGGAAGGGGACGTTCCGGTCACCGCGGCAATGCACGATGCGCTCACCGAAAAGGAAATCCGTGAAGGCTGGCGGCTGGCCTGTTGTGCGTCCGCCGCCCGCCGCGTGGTGATCGAAGCGGAACAGTGGTCGCTGCCCGTTCTGACGGACGACGCGCATGTGCCCATCGAGCCACGCTCCGGGCGAGGTGCCGCCATCGACCTGGGCACCACCACGCTCGTAGTTCAAGTGGTGGATCTCTGGAGCGGCGAAGTCCTGCGCGTGGAAACCGCGCTCAATCCACAGGCGCGTTACGGCGCCGACGTGATGAGCCGCCTGGATTATGACCTCCGCCGGCCGGGTGAATTGGGACGCCTCATCCGCGAAGCTCTCGCGCGCATGCTCGGCGGCGAGCCGCTGCGCGAGGTGCTGGTGGCGGGCAATACCGCCATGCACCATCTCTTCTGCGGCCTGGATGTGAAGCCCCTGACCCGCGCGCCGTTTCTTTCGCCCACCATGGGCGGCTACCGCTTCGAGGGCGCGAACTTGGGATGGCCTGGGCCGGCCGAATTCCTGCCCTGCCTCGGCGGATTCGTCGGCAGCGACCTTCTTTGCGGTATCGTAGCCACGCGCCTCGACGAGCAGGCGCAGCCCCGCGCACTCTTCGACATAGGCACGAACGGTGAAGTCGTGGTGGGGTCCGTGCGCGGCATCGCCTGTGCGTCAACGGCGGCTGGCCCCGCGTTTGAAGGCGGGCGCATTGGTGCGGGGATGCGCGCGGGCGCCGGCGCCATCGACAGTGTGCATGTTGTCGATGGCCGGCTTGACTGCCACGTCATCGGCGGCGGCGCGGCACGCGGCGTCTGTGGCAGCGGCGTGGTGGATGCGGCCGCCTGCGCCCTGGAATTGGGCTTGATCGGCGCAAACGGCCGCCTGACAAACGCCGCCAAGTGCCTGCCACTCGCCGACGGCGTGCAATTGACCCAGAGCGACATCCGCGAATTGCAACTGGCCAAAGGCGCGATGGCTGCGGGCCTGCGGATGCTCGCCGGCGGTGGTGTCGACAAGCTCTGCCTGGCGGGCGCGTTCGGCAATTACATCCGCCCGTCGAGAGCGCGCGCCATCGGACTGCTGCCCCAGGACCTGCCCGTGGAACCGGTGGGCAACAGCGCCCTGCGCGGCGCGCGTACGCTGCTGCTCTCGCCCTCCACGCGTCAGGCGCGGCTGCGGAGGATCGCATCGCTCGCGCGGCACGTCGAGCTCGCCGCCGATCCCGACTTCCAATATCTCTACGCGGAGATGATGGCGCTCACCGGCTACCGCGGATGTGCCCATGTCCCCTGATCGTACCCGCCGTTGTGCTTCGGCCTGTGTGTAGGATAGAAGCGTGGGTGACACAGCCATGCTCTCCATGCAGCCGATCGGGCATGTCAGAAGCCCTTTTCGGGGCACTCGGCAGGTTCCGAAGGGACTAGGCGCACGGCACGATACGGAAGGGGTCCTCGAGATACGGCCGGAATTTGAGGCTGGCCTCAAGGATATTGAAGGCTTTTCTCATCTGTTCGTCATCTGGGTATTTAATCGCTCCGAAGGATTTAGCCTGGTGGGAACACCGCCGAGCGACGATCGGCCTCACGGCGTGTTCGCCACCCGCTCCCCGCGACGTCCGAATGCGATCGGGTTAACTGTCGTCGAACTGCTGGGCCGGGAAGGTCCGGCCCTCCGCGTCCGTGGTATCGACATGCTTGAGGGAACCCCGATTCTCGACATCAAGCCCTATCTCTCGAACGTTCCGCCGGAACGGTTACGGCGCGGCTGGCTCGCGGAAGCCGAAGCGCGGGTCAGAGAGAAGCCATAGCACGGCTCTGCGGGCTGCGCGTCGGCGTCCCGGTGAATTCGGCAATCTTTCCTCGAACAACTTTAGCTCGCGATTCGTATGGACTAGCAGCGGCATCTCCGCCACGGAGTTTTGTATGAAGAGATTCCTGGTTCCTTTCCTGCTGGTCCTCTCGGCTCTTTGCGGCATGCGGATAGAAGCGCAATCTATGGCACCGCCCGAAACCTTGTTTCTCACCATAAAGTCCTTGGATGCCAAACTCTTCGATGCATATAACCACTGCGATCTGACTACCCTGGGGGCGATGGTTTCCGACGATCTGGAGTTCTACCACGACCAGACAGGACTATCGGTAGGGAAAGCACCATTCCTCGCCGCTATCAAACAAAACATTTGCGGAAAGGTGGAGCGGGAGCTGTTACCGCAAACACTCGAGGTGTATCCGCTGAAAGGATATGGAGCGGTGGAGATCGGGATTCATCGTTTCCACCACCCGGGGCACCCTGAGGACGGTGTTGGTGACGCCAAATTTGTAACCTTGTGGCAGAACAAGGATGGTGCGTGGAAGGTGACCCGCGTGATCAGCTACGAACACAACCACGGCAAGCTCGCGAAATAGATGCAAAACGGTTTCGGTATGCGGCCATCCCCGGCCGTCCCGGTGCAGTGTCAGTGCGGCCCGGCAATGTACCACGGGTTTCCCGTGCTCAAGACCGCGGTCCCATTCGGGGTAATGCCCTCCGCGCCGGTGTAATAGTACACGGTGGCCGCACCCGTCTTCGTATCTTGAAACAGCACGTCCGGGTGGCCATCCTGGTTGAAGTCGGCGATGCCTGCTACCTTGGCCGTCATGGCTCCCGTGAGATTCACGGCGGATAGCACCTGGCTGCCTTGCGCTCCAGGTGCCGTGCCTCCCATATACCAGATCTGCACGGTGCCGCTGACCGGGTCCTGCCACAACACGTCAGGAACGCCGTCGCCATTTAAGTCGCCGGTGCCCACGATATTCCAGGGGTTCGTCTGGTCCAGGTCGGCTGCTCCCAGGAGAGTGCTGCCATCCGGCCCGCCCAGGTACCAGATCTGGGCGAATCCGTTTGTGGGGTCTTGCCAGAGTAGGTCCGGATGGCCGTCTCCGTTGAAGTCCGCCACGGAAACCACGCGCCACGGGTTCCCGATGGTTATGTCTAACGCCTCAACGAGCTGGTTGCCCAAGGGACCTCCCAGGTACCAGACCTGCACGGCGCCGCTCACCGGGTTCTGCCACACCACGTCCGGATAGCCATCGCCATTGAAGTCCGCGACTCCCACAATCTGCCATGGGTTGGCCTGGCTCAGGTCCGCCGTGTCTGTAATAGAGACTCCTTGCAATCCGCCGAGGTACCAGATCTGGCCCCACCCGATGGTCGGCTCCTCCCAAATCACATCGGGATGCCCGTCGTGATTGAAGTCGCTGGGAACCGCGGCTTGAAAGTCAGCCGTTTGGTTGCCGCTCAGATTCCTAAAGGTGAAACCCGGCGGATAGGGATAGAAGTAATGGCCAGTCAGCGAGGGAGTGACCGCGTAGTCGCCGCCGGCCGGCACTGTGAACGCGTAATTCCCCGACCCATTGGTGGTGACAGCGCCGCTTTGTGAGCCGCTCAGCGTCACCATGACGCCGCCCAGCGCATTGCCATAGAGGGTCGCCTGACCCGAAATCGTGTAAGTGTTGCCCGCTGCATTCGCGGTGAAGTTCGCCGTTTGGTTGCCGCTCAGGTTGTCGAAGGTTTGGCTGGGTGGCATAAAGATGTAGCCGGCAAGTGAAGGTGTGACTACGTAGCTGCCGAAGGCCGGCAGCACGAGCTCGTAGTCTCCGGAACCGTTCGTGCTGGTGGAACCGCTACCAGTGCCACTCCAAGCCACGGTAACTCCGCTAAGGACGCCGCCCTCCGCAGTCAGTACCTGCCCGGAAATCACATAGTTCGGATACGAAGTGGCGGAACTCGCCTCGTAGGCGCCGATCGAGGGTACCGGCCCGCGCGGAAGTCCGTCATGGTCGCGCCCGGTATTGCCGGCGCCAAATACACCGATCGCACCGATAACGGTTCCCGCCTGGATGGCCGGGCTGCCGGAAGTGAGGTGCAGGTCGGGAAGCGACGTGCTGACCACCAATGGGTTGGCGCTCACCGTTCCGGTGATTTCGGCCATGTTGGTGACCGGGTTGCCCGCGCCATACATCAGGTTGTTGGTTCCGTAGAGCCACGGACAATTCTGCGAGTTGGCGCACGGTTCGTCCGTTAACGGATCCCAGACCACCACATACGGCACGCCGCCCGGGTATAGCGTAGTCGGAACCGAATACAGCATGTTGTTGCGGATGTGCACGTAGATGGGCGGCGCGCCCGGAGCCTCGTCGCCGTTCTCCGCGACCGCGTTGTTGTTGCTGCCGTAGGGAGGGCTCGTAAACGTCCCGCACGCGAACAGCGAATTATTGAACACTTCCACCGTTCCGCTCCCGGCGGGACCATTCGCCGTGCTGCCCGGAACGTTGATGCAGTTCCAACCGCCGGTGCCCTCCGGATTGTTGGGCCCGATCCCCGCGTTGTAAACGACGTTGTTATAGATGCTGACGGGGCCTCGGGATGGATCCACCGTGTCCACGATCATGCCATCGCACTGGGTATCGTGGAGGGTGTTGTCATGTATCGAAATATCGAATTGATCGTACCCGGTGGGATCTTGCGGACCGCCGCTGCCCAGGGGAGAAGAATGCACCTGCAGTCCGCGGCAGCCATGCACATACTCGACCAGGTTCCAACCCATGTCGATATCGTTGCTGTCGGTAGAGAAATAGACGGCCTGGAAAAGCGCGGACGCATTAGCCGTGCCCGCGTTGTAAACGTGGTTGCCATAGAAATCCACGTAACTTGCCTGGGAGGTCTGGAAACATGCGCCGCCGCCGATGCCCTGGGTATACGGACAGGTGATGTCGCTGCCGGCGAAGCGATAGTGGCTGCCGCTGCCGGCTTGCGCCGGATTCTGTCCGCGAAACGAGATCCCCGAGAAGACCCAGTTGCCTTGACAATCGCTGGTTCTCACGCCGAAATCCGGCAAGCCGCCGGTGGCGTTGCCGATGGTGACGGTGGCGCCCGGATAGGCGGCCAAGGCCCGCGGCAGACCGGTAGCCGAACACCACTTACCCTGATCGCCTCCAGAGAGCAGAAACGCGGCGTCCCAACCTGTGCCATCGTCGGTGGATTGCGTGACGCCGTCCATGGCATAGGCGATGTCCCCAGGCAGCATGGCGTCGCGGGCCCGAAGCAGCGTGCGCCATGGCGCGGCGAAAGTGCCGGGGTTGTTGTCGTTGCCGGTGGTGGCGATGAAATAGATGTTGCCTGGCGCGACGGTGAACGGCAGGGGATTGGAGGATTGGCCGTTTACGGTGACGATGAGGCTCCCGGTTGCGGCGTTCGGCCCAAGCTGGCATGTGATTTTCTGGTACCAGAGCCAGGCCGCTCCCCACACCGTGCAGTTGACCATGGCGCCGCCGGGGGCCGTGACGGTAGAAGAGCCCTGGGAAGCGCCAAAATAATTGCCATACAAGCTGACGTAGGCGCCGTTGCCATTCTCACCGCCGGTGTTGGATCCGCTGGGAATGTCGCTGAAGAATAGGACGGGCGCCTGTGCCGGCAGTTTTCCGCACGCCAGTAGTAGAATCCAGAAGAGTCTGCACCAACCGGTTCGAGCGGGCATAGCCACTACATTCGGTTAGTGGGGAACGGCGGGTAAGCCTCTCCTAGGACAATTCTTATTGGTTAATCCTCCAGTCGGCTGCGGTATACGAAGTTGCCGCTGTGGATGCTCGCGTCCCCATCCGCCGGCCAATAGCCACAGGACCGCCTGTCAGCCGCGCGCAGAGACGAGAGGCTAATTGCCTCGCGGCAGTGCAAAGGCCACATACGCGCCTTTGATCTCGGACTGAGTGGCCGGGATCAATCCCGCCTGTGCGGCCGCGCAGAACACGATGTACTGACGGCCGCGAACTTCATACACCGCGGGAATGCCTTCGACGGCCTCGGGGACTTGTGTCTCCCACAGCAACTTCCCGTCGTCCACATCAAAAGCGCGCACCTTCCGGTCGCGGGTGCCCGTGAAAACGAGGCCGCCGGCAGTGATCACCGGCCCCACCTTGGGATAATGAGTACCCGTGTTGCCGATACCCCTGGCGGCGAGTTCGGGAACCTCGCCGAGTGGGATGGACCACTTAATGACGCCGTCGTTCAAGTCATAGGCAGTAAGCGTAGTCCACGGCGGTGCCATCGCGGATAGCCCGTCGCTCGCAATCAGGAAGCCGAAACCGCTGACGTATCGTGGGGGCCGGCCCTTCGGAACGGACGGATCGGGTTCGAGCTTCAATAGACAAGGCAGGTCCTTGGAGACCACCACCAGGATGCCGCGGCCGGGGTCTGCGGCGGCGCCGCCCCAGTTGGCGCCACCATTGTTGCCAGGCATCTGCACGCTCCCTCGGAAACTTGGCGGCGTGAATAGCCCCTCGTTGCGGGCGCTGAGGATCATATCGCGGAATCGGGCGCGGTCGACTGCGCTCAGGTAAGGGCTGAGGTCGTCCACGGTGAACTTCTGGCGGGCGAACGGCGGCGGTTTCGTCGGGAAGGGTTGGGTCGGCGCCGTCTGTTCGCCCGGCACGTCGGAGGCAGGCACCGGACGTTCCTCAATCGGCCAAAGTGGTTTCCCGGTGTCCCGATCAAATACCCACACAAAGCCCTGCTTACTCACCTGTGCGACTATGTCTACGCTCCTGCCTTCATGGCGGACAGTGAGCAGTTTCGGGGCGGTGGCATCGTCATAATCGAACACGTCGTGGTGGACCATTTGGAAATGCCAGATGCGGCGGCCGGTGCGGGCGTCGATCGCGAGCAGGCAATTGGCAAAAAGGTTATCACCGTGGCGGTCCGCGCCATAAAAGTTGTACTTCGCACTCGCCGTGGGAGCGTAAATGACGCCGCGCTCCTCGTCCAGCGCGAACTCGCCCCAAACGTTGGCGCCGCCAACCGTTTTCCACGCATCCTTGGGCCACGTTTCATAGCCAAACTCACCGGGCCGCGGGACCGTGTGGAAGGTCCAAACGACTTTTCCGGATCGTACGTCGAAGGCCCGTATGTCGCCTGGCGCGGAGCCATAGCCCTGGTTGGTGGCCGAGCCAAGGATCAATTTGTCCTCAAATACCCGGCCCGGCGTGGTGGACTGCACCAACGCCAGGCTTCGCGGATCGCGGTCCAGACCTTCCTTCAGATCCACCGCACCGTGCGTGCCAAAGGACAAGATGGGCCTGCCGGTACGGGCATCGATGGCGCGAAGCGTATGATCGGCGCAGAACAAAAGACGCCGGTCCGTGTGGTCGCGGCTCTCCCAGTAATTGATGCCGCGATTGGTGATGATGTTGGTTGCGGGCGATGGCGTGTGTGTCCATACCTCGCTGCCGTTGGCGGCGTCCAGGGCAACGATGGAATGGTTGTTCGCTAAAACGTACATCGTCCCATCGATGATGATGGGGTTGAAGAGATAGTGGTTATGGTCGCCCGTCCTGTAAGTCCAGGCGACGGTCAGCCGCGTCACGTTTGATTTGTTGATTTGCTTCAGGGCGGAGAATTGGGCGGCCTCCGGACTGCCTGCATAGTCGCGCCAGGCCGTGTACGTTTGGGGGCACGCCGGCCACGCACTCAAGGCGAAAACCAGGGCGCACTTACACCCGCGGGAGTTCGTAGCACCTCCGATACTCCTTCGTGAGATAGGCATTGGCGCCCTTGTCGTCGCCGAAAGTCTCAGTCGAGGGATCGAATACGATCGTGCGCCCGAGATGGTGAGAAATATTCCCGAGATGGCAGATCGTGGTACTCAGCCGCCCCACTTCGATGTCCGCGTTCGGCCGCTCCCTGCTCTTGTTACCGTAAAATGCCGCGCCGGACTGCGCCCCTTCGAGCGGACGATTCTTGCTGAAGCTGCGCAACTCCCAGGCGAGCATGAAGTCGCCGTAATCGTACGTCACCACCTGCGTGTCGGGAACCTCCTTCGCGTCATCGAGCCAGTAAATGCCGCCGATGCTCGATACCCGTTTCGGCAGGCAGTTATCGATGCCGCGCATCGACTGGATGCCCCACATCGCCAGATCGAGCACGTGTATGCCCTGGTTCCCGATCTCGCTGTTGCCGTAGTCCCAGAAGAAGCGCCAGTTGTAATGGAACCGGTTTTGATTGAACGGTCTGGCCGGAGCCGGGCCAAGCCGCACATCGTAATCGATGCCTGCCGGCGGAGATCCGTCCGGCGGTTTTCCCAATGCTTTCGCGCACCTGCGAGTGCCACGCCTTCACCAGGCAGATCTTTCCCAGCCTGCCGGTTGCCAGGTATTCGATGGCGCTCTTGCCATATTCGCTGCTGCGCCACTGCGTCCCGACCTGTACGATCCGGTTATACTTGCGCGCCGCATCGCGAATCAATTGCCCCTCGTGAATCGTCTGCGATACCGGCTTCTCCAGATAGAGATCCTTGCCCGCCTGGCAGCCCCATAACGCCATGTGCGTGTGCCAGTGGTCCGGTGTCGCGATGATTACGCCGTCGATGTCCTTGTCGTCGAGCACCCGCCGGAAATCCTTGACCGGAACGATGGCCTTGCCCTGCGCCTTTTCAAGCTCGGCGCCCACCTTGTGGAGAACCGCTTCATCAAGATCGCAAAAGGTCTTGATTTCAGCCCCCTGCTGAATTGCGCGGGTGGCGTCACCGCGCCCCTGGTTGCGCCCGCCGATCAGAGCCAGCACGACGCGATCGTTTGCGCCCTTGGCGCGCGCGTATGGAAGCAGCGAACCGGCGGCCAGCACTCCGGCATGCTTTACAAAAGATCTGCGATTATCTTCCATTAGCTACCCATTGTGGCAGGGTTCCATCCGCCAGACTGAGCCCTGAGAGACGTGCCGTCACTCATCGGAACGACAATCGACTGTCTCATTGGAGCCTTTTTGGGGCGGCGTTGGGATCGATCAAGCAGGCCCGTGATACATGTTGCCGTAGTCGTAAGGAGACTCCCCCAATACCTGCTGCCTTTCTTGTCGCATGGCCCAAGACGCGATAGCCGCGCATTCGTTTTCAGTTGACCAAAGGCAGTCACCCAAACCTCAAATCTCTTACCTTCCTTCGCTTCAAGTTCAACGGTCCGTTGCGCCTTATCCAAAGAATCCCAGGCAGAGTTGCCGGTGCCAACCAGATTCAGGAACGACGGCCAGGGCCCGTCGGCACACGTCTGCCGCAGACCATAATAATAGACCCAAAGCGCGTCTGCTACCGGGCCAAGGCCTCCCGGTCGGACTTCCTGGCGGAACTGAAGCATCCGCCCAAGCGGCGCATCGGGATGCGCTATTCCAGCGGGAGAGGCCGCTGCTCCGCTTCACTCCGACTTCCACGTCACCGTGAAGCTCGCCCCGTCCGATGCCAGTACCGACGGAACCGACGTGACCCTGCTCTGGCCCGTTCCTTTCTTGGTTGAAATCGATGCTTGTACCGCGCTGCCGAAATTGGTGATCACTCCCGAGATCAAGGAGTCCGTCGCTTCATCTGTGCCGCTGCCCGTATATAGTGTGCCGAAAGAATCTACGCCGAAATCGGACAGTTCGTTTCCGTCCATCTCTTCAATCCATTCCGCTGAATTCCTCGGAGGCGCGCCGCTCCCGCCCGCCCCCGTAAACTCCACTTCCTTGCTGAAGACCTGCCCTGTCGTCTCGTTTGTGATCGCCACCAGGTATTCGTTGCTGCCCTCGTACGTCACCGACGCCGAAAATTTATCGCCCGCCGCAATCGACACGTCCGTGATCACGATGGTGTTCAGGGGGTAAAACTCATACCACACGTAATAGTAAGGATTCTCGCCGTCACAGTCGGCATCCGTCCCGATCTGCTCGACCGTATTCGACGACCAGCCGTCAATGCCCACCCACTCCGACGAGTCTGTTTTCGGCGTCTTCGTGCAGTCCACGGCCGCCACGATCCATGAGCCCTGCACGTATGTGAATTCCGTACCGGTCACCGCGTACCCGGTCCAGCTCGTGTTGTAAGAAACCGTGACATTCCGGATCGGGTCGTACACCGGCGGAGGCGTTCCGGGCGCCACAATCCTCGGCCCATGCTGCCGCGGGACAAACGCCGCCGTCCCCACCGCTGAATCAGACCCGGCAGGTTGCTGCGCCAAAGCAGGCACCGCGCTCAACATTACCAACCCTCCCCAAATCGCAGCACATCTCGATAGCATAATTTCCCCCCTCATCGTTCTCGAGGCCGCAACATCCTATCCAAGACTTCCCTTACGGTCCGTCGGATTCAATGATGCTAACTGCTGGGCGCCTCTCTTGTAAAGTCCTGGGGGCTGATTTTGCAGGTAACAGTACGTTCGTAGCGGTCCTGCGGGGCAGTGGGCGCGACATCCGCCCCACCTCTGACTTCTCCCTCACTCATTCCGCAGCGCCACCAGCGGATCTACCCGCAAAGCCCGTCGCGCCGGAATGTAAGACGCTACCATGGTAATGACCGGCAGCACGACCGCGACGGCCGTGAACGTCGCCGGATCCACCGCGCTCACGGAGTACAGCAGCTTCGCCATCAACCAGGTGAGCCCGGCCGAAGCCGCAGTCCCGATCGTGATCCCCGCCAATGAAATCTTCCCGCCCTGCGCCAGCACCAGCCGTAGCACGTCGCGGCGCTGCGCTCCCAACGCCATCCGGATCCCGATCTCTCTCGCCCGTTGCGCTACCGAATAGGAAACCACACCGTAGATTCCGATGGCTGCCAGCACCAGCGCGAGGCCGCTGAACAGCCCCAGCAGGATCAGCGTGATCCGCCGCGTGGAAACCGAAACGTTCACGACTTCCTGCATCGTGGCGATTCCAAATATGGGTTGCTCTCGGTCGACCGAAACCACCACCCCGCGAATCGCGGAAACCAGCGCGGCCGGTTCCATGCCCGACTTCACCAGCAGCGCCATTTCATTCGCCGCCTGTTGGCGGAACGGCACGTAGACCTCCAGCCGCGCGGGATTGGCGAGGCCGTACATTTTGGTGTCCGCCAGCACCCCCACAATCGTGACCCATTTCGGCACGCGGCCCGTTCCGAGGTGGCCGAAAATAAACCGCTTTCCGACCGGGTCGGTTCCGGGGAAAAGACGCTGCGCGACGGTGGCATTGACCATCGCCACCTGCGGAGCGTTCTCCCGGTCCGCATCCGTGAAGCCCCGGCCCCGCAGCAGGCGAATACCAAGCGTCCTCTCGTAGTTCGGGCTGACGGTATGTATGTCGGGATGCGGGAAGCTGCCCGGTTTCGGCAAAGCCATCCCTTCCACCGTAATGTCCGTGCGCGAATGGTCGCCTGTGAGCGGAATATCCGTTCCCGCGGCCGCCGATTCCACGCCCGGCAACGCGCGAACGCCGTCGAGCACCTGCTGCCAGAAACCGATCACCGCCGGGCCTTTTTCGTATTGCGCCGTGCGCAGGCTCATCTCCATCTTCAGCACCCGCTCGGGCCGGAAACCGGAATCCACCGCGAGCAGGCGATACAGGCTCTTCATCATCAGCCCCGCGCCCACCAGCAGAATCAGCGCCAGTGCAATCTCGCTGGTGGCCAACCAACCGCGCCAACGATTCCGCCCGCCTCCGCTGGTAGCCTTGCTCCCCTCCTTCAAGTCCGCGTGCACATTGCCGCGCGCGGAATGGAGCGCGGGAGCCAGCCCGAAAGCCAACACCGACAGCACCACCAGACCGGCCGAAAACAGCAGGACGGCGCCATTCATGCCCACGCGCGCGCCGGCCAGCGTGTCCGCCGGAATCAACCGGGCCATGGCCGGAATTCCTACCATCGCCAGCCCTACACCCGCCAACCCGCCCAGCAGCGCCACCAGAAAGCTCTCCGTCAGAATCTGCCGTACAATCCTGCCGCCGCTCGCCCCGATGGCGATGCGCAGGGCCATCTCTCTGGCCCGCACGGTGCCCCGCATCAGAAACAGATTCGCCACATTGGCGCAGGCCACCAGAAGCACAAAGATCGCGGCTCCCAGAAGCACCAGGATGGCCGGGCGCGCGTCGCCCGAGAAGCTCTCGCGCAGCGGTTGCAGCTTGACGCCGCACTGGTCATTGGCTAGTGGATAAGCGCGCGCCAGGCGTGCCGCAATGCCATCCATTTCCGCGCGGGCCTGCTCCAACGGTACGCCCGGCGCCAACCGTCCCACTACCGCCAGGTCGCCGCGGTCTTCCCGCTCCGCTACACTACTGTTGTTCGTGGCCCAAACCCCCATCGGCTCCATCACGTCGCCTGTTTCCACCCAGCGAAAGTCCGGCGGCAGCACGCCCACGATGGTTACGGTGCGGCTGTCCAGGCGGATCGTCTGTCCAAGCACCCCGCGGTCCCCGCCGAAATGCGACTGCCAGAGCGCGTAGCTTAGCAGCACCACTGGCGCCGTGCCCGCCTTTTCCTCCTCAGGGGTAAAGCCGCGCCCGATCACTGGCCGCACCCCCACCATCGAAAGAAAGTTCGGTGAAACGGCCAGACCGCCGATGTTCTCCGGTTGACTGACGCCGGTCATATTGAAACCGACGTTGCTCACCGCCGCCATTTCCGAAAACGTGTGGCTCTGCGCTCGCCAATCCTGAAAATTCGGATAGGAGACGCTCACATCGCCGACCCGGGGTGTGGTCTCATTCATCAGCACCAGGCGCGCCGCGTCTCGAAAGGGCAGCGGCTGCAGCAGAACGCCGTAGACCACCGAAAAGATCGCGGTGTTGGCGCCGATCCCCAGCGCCAGCGTGAACAACGCCGCGGCCGCAAAGCCGGGCGCCTTTACCAGCGTCCGCCAGCCGTAACGAAAATCCTGTGCCATCGTTTCCAGGAGCGAAACGCCGCGTGCGTCCCGGCATTCCTCCTTCACCTGTTCCAGGCCCCCGAAGTCCAGACGCACGCGCCGCTCGGCTTCGTCCCGGCTCATTCCTTTCTTCAGATACTTCTCCACTTGCCGCTCGGCGTGAAACCGCAACTCCTCTTCCATTTCGGATTCAACGGCCTCTCGCCGGAAGACGGAACGCAGACGAAAGAACAAATCCTTCAGCATCGCGGGCTCCTAGGCAGGGTCCAGCACTTGCGCCACGGCGGCCGTCAGTTTTTGCCACGAGGCTCTTTCCGTGGCAAGCTGCCGGCGCCCGGCCTTGGTCAGTTCATAATATTTGGCGCGCCGGTTGTTGTCCGACGTGCCCCAATGAGCTTTGATCCATCCGCGGCGCTCCAGCCGGTGCAGCGCCGGATACAGCGATCCCTGCTGAATGCGCAGCACATCGCTCGACATCTGCTGCACCCGCTCCGAAATGCCCCAACCGTGCTGCGGTTCGAGCGCCAGCGTCCGTAGAATCAAAAGATCCAAAGTGCCTTGCGGCAGTTCGATGCGTTCCTTCATAGGCCTTCCCATTCCACTTCTACAGGTGAGCATAGCAAATCTCCCTGTCGAAGTGCAAGGGGAAACTGGCGTGGCGCAGGCACTTTTGCCTGCCGCGACCGCACTTTTGCGGTCGCCTGCCGCTGGCTTCTAGCGCCAGAGACGGTCCCGAGGCACCGCCCGTTGCTCTTCTCGACCCTTTTGGCGTGACCGCCCGTTGATTTTTAATAACACAGCAGTGGTAGTCGCGCGAGCGTCCGGCTCATCGCCGGCGCACTGAGGCCCAAGCGTCGCGCCGCGCCCGCCGGCGAAGGGCCCTGGACGCTGCCCGATGCGCCTTTCGTTGTCGAACCGGCGTACAGGAAGGCCGCTTGGCAACACGCTTGTCCGTTCCACAACATTTCGCACGACAGGGCCGGCGGCTGCGGTTAGGATTCAGGCATGCGAATACCATCGCGCAATTCCCCGTCGCTCGCGATCGTTTGTCTGGCGGCGGGTGCCTTATGGGCAGTTGACGATCCCTCCTTAGGCAAATGGAAGGTGAACCCGGCCAAGAGTGTGCTGACGGATGAGATGAAGATCTCGAGCCTGGGAGGGAACAAATATTCGTTCGACTTCGGCGGCGGCTCACCCGAAACGATCGTCGCGGATGGAACCGACCAGCCGGGGAATTCCGGGACGACGATGTCCACCGCCATCGTAAGTCCGAACGAGTGGAGAGGCGTGCGCAAGAAAGACGGCAAAGTGCAGATCAGGGGAATCTGGACGCTCTCGAAAGACGGCAACACGCTACACGACGATTTCACTTATTTGCCGGACAATGGGAAGACAGTTCACCTCGTGTACCTGGTCCTCTTTGAATGGGAGACGCCGATCGATCCAGTAAATGAGAGGCGTGACCAGGCCCCAGGACCACCACTGGGCCAAAGACGCAATGAGCATGCTTCTCCAGTTGCCGGATGACACACTCGGGAGGGCGAACAGCAGGCCGAGCGTGGAACTGGCTGGTCTATTGGGTCATCTTCGGCGTGCTTCAGACCGCGCAATACTACCAGCATTATCTTGGCAGCGAACTGCGGCTGGAGCGTTTGGGGCGCAGCTTTTCAGAGGCGCGCCTGAATGCGCTGCGCATGCAGCTGGACCCGCATTTCCTCTTCAATGCGCTCAACACCATCTCGTCGCAGGTGGAGCGCGATCCCAGGCTGGCGCGCACCATGATCGGGCACTTGGGCGATCTGCTTCGCTTGTCCCTCGACGCCCGCGACCGGCAGGAGATCCCGTTGGCCGAAGAGCTTGCTTTTCTCGATCATTACATTGCCATCCAGAAGATTCGTTTCGCTGAGAATCTGCGCATTGAAATACGGATCGCACCCGAGGTGAAGTACGCGCTCGTGCCCTCGCTCATCGTGCAGCCGCTCGTGGAGAATGCCATTCGTCACGGCATCTCCGAGCGCGCCTCGGGCGGCACCGTCACGGTAACCGCCGAGCGCGACCGCAACCAGGCGAAGATCCGTGTCTTGGATGACGGCGTTGGATTGCCTCCCGGGTGGGCGCTCGAAGAGTCCTCCGGTACGGGACTTTCCGCTACGCGCGAGCGCATCCTGGGTCTTCATCCGAACGGGAACAGCCGATTCTCGGTGAGGGCGCGTGAGGGAGGGGGAACAGAGGTCGAGATTTCATTGCCGTTACGATTCGCGGAAGAGGCCGGCCATGCCGCCACCCGCTGAACGATTGCGCGTCCTGGTGGTGGATGATGAGGCGCCTGCGCGGCAGCGCTTGGTGGATCTACTCCGGAACGATCCGCAGGTGGGATGCATCCTGGAAGCGGCCCACGGAAAAGCGGCCGTCGAGATTATCGCACGCGAGGCCCTCGATCTCGTCTTCCTGGATGTGCAGATGCCGGAACTGGACGGCCTCCAGGTGATTGAGACTGTCGGCGCGGCCGCGATGCCCCTCACCGTATTTGTCACTGCCTACGATAAGCACGCCATCCGCGCCTTCGAAGCCAACGCACTCGATTATCTGCTGAAGCCATTCAGCGACGAGCGTTGGGAGGCCGCGCTAGCCCGCGCCAAGACTCGCCATGCTGAGCGCCTCATCCGCGAATTTGGCCGCAATGCGTTGCGCATGCTGGCCGCGCGATCCGAGGCCCGCCGCTATCTCGATCGCCTGGTAGTGAAGGGCGGTGGAACCACTCGCTTCGTTCGGGTGGCCGACATCGACTGGATCGAGGGCGCAGGAGTCTATGTGAATCTGCACGTCGCCGGTAAAGAGTTGCTCTACCGCTCCGCGCTGCACGAGTTGGCCGGCCATCTCGATCCCATGCGATTCATCCGCGTTCACCGATCCGCCATCGTGAATATAGACAGCATCCTGGAGCTTCAGCCGATATCTCACGGCGAGTTCGAGATCGTTATGAAAGACGGCCACCGCTCCCGCGTCAGCAGAACCTATCGCACACAGCTTGAGAAGCGCCTGGGCCAATCCTTGTGACGATGACATAACCCGGCGCTTCGCGGATCCACTGAAAACAAACGCCCAACGCCAACTACAAAATCGGACGACTGCAGCCGGCGTGCTATCGTCATATCGGGTAGTAAGAGCCGTTCCGTCCAGCGCGGACGCAACAGAATGTTACACAATGTTACGCAAATGGAAGAAATAGGTCCCTGTAACAGGCGCCTTGCGCGGCCAGGCTCTGGACATCCGGTCCGCGAACAATAGGCGAATCAATCCGGGATTCAGGTCAGAGCCAAATTGTCAACTATCTGATTCTAAATGGCAAATTGGCTTTGTTCGTTCAAAAATCGGGGCACAGCCATGAATGCACACCTCCGCACAAAAGCGCACAATTCGGCACAAGAATGCCATCGCCAGAGCCCGCCGCGCCACAACCATTCCGTTGGGACATGTGCACGGGCTGGCAAACCAGTCCAGTTGCCGCGACGTGCTAACATCAAACGGTCGAGTAGCTGATAGGGCGGCGATACGGGCTGCCGCTGAAGCAAGCCTGATCGCCACACCGGGAAGGACGCGTTATCATGCCATCGTTTGACGCGATAGGGCCCTTGTACACCGGCGCTCCCGATCCTATCCAGAGCGCCACCCAACTCTACCAGGCCCACATGTTCGACTCGGCGACGCAGGCCGCCGTGGACGGTTTTTTGGATCTGCTCGTGGCGCGGCTTCCCATCAACCTGCGCGGGATCGTCCCCGTTATTCGGGGTCTGAACAATGGCCAGGGCTCGCCGCACTTCAGCCACATCGACCGGCATTGGTTCGCGTTGGAAATGGCTCTCCGTCTCCGTCAACCATCGCTGGTTTCGCAGAACCGCACGGCCGCCGACGGCATGAACCTATGCGGTCCCAACATGGCGATGCTGGACTTCGCCGCGAAGAATCGGGCCGGCTTCATCCAGTATGGCGTCAGTCTGTTTGAAACCGGCGAGGGCCTGTACTTCAGCCAGCGGGTGCGGCCCAGTCCGGGTGTTCTCAGCCGGATGCCGACAGCGATCCATTGCGCCGACTACATCCTGCTGGCCAGTCTGCGTGACTCGCCGAATGCCATCACCGACAGCCATTTCGGTTTCTGGGAGAACATCCGCATCCTCACCAAGCCGGGCCTGATGGTTCGTTGGCTGGAGCAAGCCGGTTACACCGTAGTGCTGGACAGAACGTGGTTCCCCGTGACCACGGTGATGTCCATCCTGAATGCGCTGACACCGCACTCAATGCACGAACGCTCGACAGAGGACCAAGTCCTCGGCCTGAATCATCTCCGCAATTTGGCTCAGGACTTGCAAGACGGACGTTCGGTGTTCCTCCTCGGGAGCGTGACACTGGGAGGCCTGGCTTCCGGCAAAATCAATACCGGCGAGTACATCCAGTTGGTGGTGAAGCCAAGAGATTCGATGGATCTGCACTGGATGTTAGTTCAGCACCTCCAGGTCGATGCGGTCCAAACAACCTTCCGGCTCCACAGCTACGGGAACACGCCGCAGAACGTGCAGGTTCCTACGCAAGCCTTCTTGTGGGGCTACAACGGGTTTGTTTCGGGCGATCCTTCAGGGCTTTGAGGAAGGACGCACGGACCGGCCCCGAAGTGTTTGCGGTTGGGCGGGGCTATCTGAAGAAACTGCCCGACGATTACACCGGACCACGGCACTGCTCGCCTGGGCCGGGAGCCGTGGGCGGCACTGCGGGCCCTCTCCAGAAGCGGCAGATTGGCGGATTCCATTGGATGCTGAATAGTTCAGGCGCAGGCAGCCTTATCGAACCGGTGCTTCTCGACAATTGCCGCGACTACTTCGGGAAGCTTGTCGTCGCAGGGCACTACATCCAGTATCTGTTGCCCGGCTACCGCGCCGGGACCCGTGCGGCCGCCGGTATATATAGCCACCGCTTCGACCAACTGGCCGCCGATATTCACCTTGAGCCCGCGAAACCCGATATCGGCGGCTTGATGATTGCCGCACGCTGCCGGGCATCCCGACCAGTGCATGGTCAGCGGCTCAAACCCGGCTCCCAGCCGCTGGTCGAGCGCTTGGGATAACTGAACGGCGCGCGACTTGGTCTCGATCTGCGCCAGGTTGCAATAGTTCGTGCCGGTGCAGGCGACCAGTCCGCGAAACCACGGCGACGGCGCGGGCGGCAGCTCTTTGAGCAGCGGTTCACCGAGCAGTGCCGCAACATGCTCCACGGCTACATCCGGGATAATGGCATCCTGGCCGGTCGTCAAGCGCACACGGCCAGCTCCGTACACATCCGACAGGCGCGCCAGCTCGGCGACCTGATCGGCGCTCGTCCGTCCCGTGACCACGGCGAGGCCCACTGAGCGGAAACCCGCCTGCTTTTGCGGCTGCACTCCCAGATGATCCTCATGACCGGCCCCCTGCCGCATGTCCTCGCCGGCCCGGTCCAGTTCGCGCATCAGGCGTTCGCACAGGACGTAACGTAGCTCGGCGATGCCCCAATCCTCGATCAGATGCGCCAGGCGGCATTTGGAGCGCGCCTCGCGGGGCCCGTGGTCGCGGAAGATGCGGACCAGTTCAGCGGTGACTTCGGCGGCTTCGGCCGGCTCCACGAACACGTCCAGCGGCTGCGCGATGGTGAATCCGCCGGAACCCATCTTGCCTCCAGCCAGAATGTTGAATCCAATCCGCCCATCGCTCTGCGCCGGCACCAAAGCGATATCCTGCGATTCGTTATGAGTACAATTCGCCCTACAGCCGGTAACCGTGATATTGAACTTCCTCGGCAGATTGGCGAACTCGGGATTGCCGTCGGTCCCCACGATGATCCGATTCAACTCGAAGACCACGGGCGAAGCATCCAGCAACTCGTGCGGCGTGAAGCCGGCCAGCGCGCAGCCGTTGATGTTGCGCACATTGTCCATGCCCGTCTGCAAGCTGGTGAGGTCCACGCCGCGCAGCTTCTCCCAAATCTCCGGCACGGTATCCAGCGTGAATCCGCGCAGTTCGATCTGCTGCCGCGTAGTGATGTCCAGGATGCCGTTACCGACGCGCCGCGAGATGTCCGCGATAGCGCGCAGTTGCGTGCTGGTGGCGAATCCATTCGGCATGCGGACCCGCATCATGAAATGCCCAGGCGTCGGTTTGCGGAAGAAGATGCCCACCCACTTCAGGAGGTCTTTGTCGGCGGGAGTGAGCGCGGCCGAGCCCTTGGCGATCATTCCGGGAAGATCGTGGCGCACCCGCAGCGGGTTCCACCATTTGAGAGATTTGAGACTCTCGACGGAATTGCGGCGCTTGGGCATGGATCTCTTGCTGCCGTTCGATCTGCGACGGGGAAGGGCTCGCAGCCTATGCTGCGAAAAGCCGGGCGGGCGTGGTCAGGCTTGTATTTATTATGCGGAAGGGGTGTTGCGACTCGCAACGAGGTTCTTTGGATGAGATCCATCAGCTTTTTCTATCAGCCCGACCCATTCTACACTCGGCTCCTCGACTTTTCCATAATTCATAGCACCTGCTGACCTTATCCGGCTCGGCGAGCGCGCCGGGCGTTACCGACGGCTCGCCCGGGGTGGGCCAGCCCTCGACGTTGCAAATCAGCCAAGTATCTGCGGTCTCAATGTGCTTTTTCCCGCGATACTTCGCATCCCGATTTCCGGTGCCTTTCCAATTAGCGCAACCCTCCATCCTCCGCGGGGAAACAATCGCACCAGCGGTTGATGTAAGTTATGGCTGCGGGAATCCGAACATCAACCACGACTGATTGGCTACCCAATGCGGGTACAGCTCCGTCATCTGATCGAACAGCTCCCGGTCGGATGTCGCGGTTTTCTGCAGCCGATCGAAGTCCTGCAGGTAACGCTTGGTGTCTTCAATCGTCGAGGGAGAGTCGGGCGCGCCAGGTTTCTTGTGACCGGCGACCACCATCGCCGGGTTCAGCGCCGCTAACCGGTCTAGCGCCGCGATCCAATTCTGTCGGCTCTCGGGTGTGGTCTCGCCGACGTAAATGCGGCATTGGTTGTACACCACGTCGCCGGCCACGATCAGGCCGATCGACGGAACGTGTAGAGACGTCGAATCCGGACTATCCGCGGCCCTGCTCAATGATGCGCAATTCGTGGCCCTCGAGAGCGAACGTGTCGTGCTCATAGGGCTCAGGTGGAACCAGCTTGGTGGGCACTTGCCCGGGAAACGGCCGGCGGGCCAACCGCTCCACGGTGGGAGAGAAAGACATCTGCATGGCGCTCACCGTCTTGGGAGTGGCGATCGCGCGCGCGCCCGGGAAACGGTCGAGCAGGATGCTCAGACCGTAGAAATGGTCGAAATGCGCGTGCGTGATATAGATGGTTTCCAAGTTGCGGTTGTGCAGGGCGACCCAGTCCGCAAGAGCCTCGGCCTCAGCCACTGTCCCCATCGCGTCCACTAGCACCGCGTCGTACTCGCCGAAGATTAAAGTCGACGTGATAGGGTCAAAGCCGAGCGGCTCGCCGAAGGGCTTGGGCCGCTCGCCCACCATCGTCTTTCCCGGGGCCGTAAAAACGTTCACACCAAGCGTATTAGACTCTTTCGCTGCGCCGTCCATTTGATTCTCCTTCCGGTGTCAAAACGAGTGACTATTCAAAGCGAGCCCGAATCCCATCCCGGCCGCGCGCTAACCGTACGTAAGATCGGTGCTCTGTCCGACCTCGATAATATAACCGTCAGGATCGCGGATGTAGCAGCGAATCTCGCCGTACTTGGGTATGGGCTCCGTGATGAACTCGGCACCTCGGCTTTTCCACAATTCATAGCACGCGTGGATATCCGCCACGCGGATATTCATAAAGCCGTTGATCTTATTCGGGTCGGGGACGCTGAGCGTTACCGATGGCTTGTCGGGGGTCGGCCCGCCCCCGACGTTGACCAGGAGCCAGGTATTCGCGATCTGAATGTACGCAGGCGCGCCGTCGCTGTCGCCCCTGCTCAGAATGCGGCCGCCGAAAACCTTCTCGTAGAAGCGAGCTGACCGGTCGATGTCGGCGACGGTGAGAAAATGCGCGACGCTGAACCCCTCGCGCGGGGGCATCTCATAGCTTTTCTGGTCGATTTGTACCGCGTTCATTCGTGGCTCCTTTTTTATGGCGCTCATTGATGGCTCCTTTCGATACAGTGCTCACTGCAAATACGGTGTGCCCCCGCTTCTCGGAATCGTCCCGGCTCGAAGTGCCCACACCCAACACCGGCGGGGATACCTCCGGGCGTCCGCCTAGCGCCCGATCTGGCCCAGGTAGTATCCGAGCCGATTTTCGACATCCCCCGGCTTGTGGAAGCCGCGCGATAAGCGCCTGGATCCCCTCCTGAGCGGCAGGTCGCCCGAGCGAAGCAATGCACGCGTCCCACCCCGCGCCGAGCTCGACGTCCGGCGGCAGGCTGGTGTTGACCAGGCGCTTGGTGTTGGCGATCGCCCACTTATCGAATCTGGCGATCCGGGTCGCGAGCGCCTCTACGAACGCATCCAGATCGGCGTCGGGCAGGGCGCGATTCACGTAGCCGTACGCCTCGGCCTGGTCTGCCCGGATGTCTTCCGAGCTCAAGAGCACCTCCATGGCGCGGTTTCGGCCGATGAGTTGGGGCAGCCGGGCCATGGGACCGCCGCCGGCGACCATCCCCACGCCAACCTCCCATTGCGAGATGATGGCCTTCTCGCGGCTGGCGAAGCTCATGTCGCAGGCCAGCGTAATCTCGCTGCCGTTGCCCGTCGCCCGGCCACGGATGAGGGCTATCGAAGCGACCGGCAAGCGGGTCAGTCGCGCGAGAAAGTCAGGCCAAGGCGGCAAGCCCGTGGGACCCGCCGGCATCGAGGTCAGGTCATCGAGCTTTGCCAGGAAATCGGAGTGATTCAGGAAGTAGTCGTCGACCGCGCTATCGAAGACTACGACCCTGACATGCTCATCGGCCTCGAGAGCGCCGATCACTCCCTGGAACTCCCGGACCATTTCCGGGCCCATTACGTTGATCGGTGGGTTGTCGATCGTGACCCGCCAATAGGCGGGCGACCGCCGGGCGACCCGGATCTGTGCGGGCTTCGTAAGTGTGGTTGCAGTTGTCATGGCATGCTCCTGTCATTCGTTCCTTGGCGGAAGTTGATTGATTACCGCGCCTGTCTCGCAAACGATCTCGTCTTGGGAATCCGTGCCTCCCGAACAACCTATCGCGCCAATAATCGCCCCCTGTTCGATCATTGGGATGCCGCCTCGAGAAGCAATGATCCCATCGAACGCCAGCAGATAATTGAGATGCATAAGTTGGATGCCGTCCTCGAACTGCTTCGTTTCGCGCCGGAACGTCGCGGCTGCTCGCGCCTTGTGCTCGGCAATCTGAATGGAGGCAAGCATCGCACCGTCCATTCGTTGAAAGGCAACAAGGTTGCCACCGGAATCGACGACTGCTACGTTCATCTTCCAATTCCGCTTCTTCGCTTCTGCCACCGCCGCGTGAATAACCGTCTGGGCGCGGTCCAGCGATATCGGCACACCGTACGGAGTATCGAAAGGAATTCTTTCGGGCACAAAATCAAGGGGATTCGTTTCCGTGGCCACAATATCTCCTATGCTGTTTTCTGCACTCCAGAGTTGTCCTGGGTCCGGGCGCGCGCATTACGCGCGAGCAGGCGCTAATCGCCGCTCCTCCGTTCACCTCTTGCCGTACGCCGTGAAGATGTAATCCTTGTCCGCCACTCTGGTATGGCAAGCAAAGCCGCAATTGACGACGCCGGTCGCATCGGGCTTGAACGTGTCCGACGCGGGATCATAATCGAACGCGGCGTAGGCCCATCCCTTGGTGTCAGGGAATCTCTTGTTGTTCTTCTCGATGAAGAAAACGTCTTGTAAGGTGTCCGGTACTCTCACTGAAAATGGCGCTTCCGTGCTCTTTTTCGGTTTCCACTCGATCTTTGCAATCTTGGAGCCGTCGGGGAAAGGCTTGCCGTTACCGGGAACGCCGGCACGGTAGGCATCGATCATGGTTTGATTGGCGACCATCACCTTCAATAGCTGGTCAGTCTGACTAACGGCGACAGCCTGCCAGTTCTCGTACCCCCTGAAGTCAGAAAATGCGAGCCCATTGGGCACGCGCAATGAGTACTTGTCCTGCGCGGCAAAGACCCCGACGCCCAGGACCGCTACCGCTATGCCAACTGCAACTGCCGGAACAACTCGAAAACCGCGTGAACGTGAGAAACGTTGGTCAAACATGAGCCCCTCCTGCTCAATGTGCCTATGCGCACCAAGCCGCATTTCGCGCGGGTGATTGCACGCTATGGGCCAGGATTGCCGCTCGGTCCGAAATACTCCAAATTCCCCGTGATTTGAGCGGCTTAGAATGAACTTTGTGGGGTCGGGCGGCGTTGTCCAGATATCCGATGTCGGGCGGCTGGCACCGCGTGTAGACTTTCCAGCGGCTCTTCGTCGGTTGCCAGCTGTTGACAGACGCTCTCCTTGACGGCGCCACACACCCCTTGCCGCTTGGTTTCGACAGACTAATTCCGCGGTGATCTTTCTTCATTTTCGCTTTAACTTCTAAGAGAGCCAGGCACCTATTTCAAG
This sequence comes from Bryobacterales bacterium, assembly GCA_963707465.1. GTDB lineage: Bacteria > Acidobacteriota > Terriglobia > Bryobacterales > Bryobacteraceae > Bog-159. The sequence goes on along the minus strand of CAVPQK010000024.1, from coordinate 293,946 downwards.
CCACCAGCAAGATCTTCCCGGTGGCGCCTTTTTCCACCGCTGCTTGAGCCGCGGCCGCTTCACTAAGTGGCAGAGTCTGGCTAATCGGGATTACCAGCTTACCGTCTCGCACCGCTTCCGCCATGAACTCGAGCGTCTTCCTGTCGAATTTCGAGAATACAAACACTGCCTTTACAGATGGGTAATTCGCCGCGTTCCCCGGAGCCCCGAGAACCGTGGCAAACACCCCGCCCGGCCTGACCTTGGCGATTAGTTCCTCGGCGGTTTTCCTGCCGACCGTATCCGCAACCGCATCGAGCGGCTGAAGATTCGCCATCGCGTCGGCGTCATCGGTTGCGACCAGTTGATCCGCGCCTACAGTCTTTGCCTTATCCATCTGCGACTTCAAAACCCCCGCGATCACAGTCGCCCCGCGCTCCTTCGCAGTGAATACGGCGGAACGGCCTACATTTCCCACAGCGCCTACGACCATGACCGTCTGGCCCGGCTTGATTTCCGTGGCGGAACTAAGCTGACTGCCGGTTACCGTCACCAGGGGCAGCGCAGCTGCTTGGATCAAATCGAGCCCCTTGGGAATCTTCGCCAAGATGGCTGCGTTTACGACACAAAGCTGCGCGTACGTATTATCCGCCATCGCGAATACCTGGTCGCCCACCGAAAAGCCCTCCACCCCCGGCCCAACCTTCACTACAGTCCCCGCGACATCCACTCCTATAAGGCCCGGAAACCGAATGGGATAATAGTCGTTCGTCAATCCAGCACGCCGCTTGCAGTCGATAGGATTCACGCTTGTGGCGGCGACCCGCACCAGCACCTCGCCCGGACCCGGCGCCGGATCGGGATACTCCTCCCACCTCAATACTTCCGGCCCGCCATATTCGTGGACAACAATTGCCTTCATATTCTCATCTCCTTGCGGTGCGAACTCAGTTCAACGATGCACCGTCTCGCCGCTGAGCGGATATCTACTGGCATTCTGCAATTCGAAATGCCGTGAGGCGAAGTTCGCAAACGGGCTCATCCCCGCCTCACGATGCGTTCAACTGGTCACCGTCTGGATGGCAGGTTCGAGAACATGATTGGTCACATCGGTTGGCTTCAACCTGCTCAAAATCGTTCTGGCCTCAGCCGCCTCAGCAGAAGTTCCGTGAGCAACTACCAGATACTGGCCCGCCTTTATGGCGGTTTCGTAGGTCACGATGCTGTCTTTTGGTATACCTATGCTGAACAGACCGGCGCCGATGGCGCTCAAACCGCCGACTACCGCCGCGTCCTCGAGGCCGGCGACGATCCAAGCCACCAATGGGCCACCAACCAGCACAGGGCCTATCGCGGGCACCCAAAAGAAGGCGGCGCCAAACAGTAAACCCCAAGACCCGCCCCAGAAGGCGCCCCACTTCCCCCAATACTTCATACGGTCTCCCGCATTGTAGTAGCCGACGACTTGCTCGTCGGTGTGATAATCCTTCCCCACAACTGACAACTTCTTCATGTCGAAGCCTGACTTCTGAAGTTCCCTCACGGCGTCTTCCGCAGCCGAGTGGCTTTCATACACTGCGACCACTGCATTCGCGTCCATCATATTCTATCTCCTTTAAGTTTGGGTTTGGTTTCTTCTATCGGCCGGCTCTCTGACCGGTGGATTCTTAGGTCTGGACTCGGCGTTCACGCGTCAAAGTCCCTTTGGCGGCTTTCTGCGCTTTTGAGGATGAATGCCCAGGTCGTGCCATGACGTTTCCGTGAGGTTGACGTCGTAATAGTTGGCGGCTTTCTCGATGTTCGCAAAAGCCAAAGCGCGGTCGGCATCCGAGACATCGATGACTTGATCGAACCGCGCGACAGCATTACGCACCTGCTGTGCGTCCGTCAGTGGTTCTTTACGCTGTTTGGGAAACGCGTAGACACTATCTGGTAGGTCACTATGCGTCGTGAGGCGTCCGTGTTTCTCGTGAGGTTCCCAAGTCGCTTCCGGCATGTCTTTGCTATCCTTTCCTCAATCTTCGGCCGGGCACGGGCGCGCGGCCCTTGCGCACTTCCTTGACGGCAAGCTGCGTGTCCAGTGGGCCGTCGACTACGTTGTAGCCAGGCTCGACGAAGGCGTTCGCAACGCCACCGCCGACGGCCCCGGCCACGATCGCCTTGCGCGTTGTCTGCATTTTCTTCATCGACTGCTTCTGGTTCCGGAAGGACTACCCGCGGTACCACCGATGCAGTGGAGTGGCCATCGCTAAGTCATTGAAAACCAGCGTCCCCGCGCGACGGTCAACGGTCAAATGTCCGCAGTTTGAGTCGGCGGTTCGACGGCACTGTCCCGACGGCAAGCAAGACGGTCGTTGGTAAGATCGAACCGAACATGCCTGCGCGACCTGTGAATGTGAGGTTCCATGCACCTGCACGATCCCGTGAGGATTCATGGTTTTCCAGCTTGCTGGAAGTTGCGAAAGCTTGCGACGTTACCGTTCAGTGGTCGTGCCGCACAGAGGTCCGCTATACTTGCGAGTGTGCATTGATCGGAGGAAGTGTCCACTATCAGCCTGATCGCCTCGCGCCGCCAGCCGCTGGGAATGTGTTGATCTGTTGTTCGACGCCGTCTGGTGTTACTGCCGGAATAAAACGACCGCAATTCTCCCGGTATGGCCGCTCTGGACATTCTGGGACTACAAGCGCGAGCGCTGGTCGGCCGACAAGGGCATGCGGCTCGATCATTTCCTGCTGTCGCCGGCGGTAGCGGAGCGGCTGGTAGATGGCGGTGTCGACCGCTGTGTGCGGGGCGAAGAAAATGCGAGTGACCATGCTCCCGCGTGGATCGTGCTGGATGTTTGATAGGGCATTCGCGTGTTAGGCTTCTTCGATTCGGCCATTATCGTCATCAGTCTGGCGCTGGTCGTCGGCGCGGTACTGCGTGCGGCGGGCAAGAAGCAAACGGACGCCGAATACTTCCTGGCCGGGCGCGATTTGAGGTGGCCGTTTATCGGCATGTCGCTGCTGGCCTCCAATATCTCAGCCGAACATGTGGTCGGCCTGGCCGGCGACGGATACCGGGTGGGCATGGTCACCGGCGGGTTTGAATGGATGGCCGCCTGGTGCCTCATTATTCTCGCCTCTATGTTCGTGCCGCTCTATCTGCGCAGCCGGATTTACACGATCCCCGAGTTCCTCGAACGCCGCTTCGGATGGGGATTGCGCGCCTTTCTTTCCGGCAATCTGCTGGTGATGAACGTGCTGACCAAGAACGCCATCGATCTTTGGGCGGGCTCGCTGCTCTTAGTGCTGCTATTCGGTTGGAACCAACTGGCGGTTATGATCGGCCTCTCCATTTTCACCGCCCTCTACACCATGAAGGGCGGCCTGCGCGCCGTGGTCTACGCGGACATGGTGCAGGGCACGTGGCTCATCGTCAGCAGCGTGGTCCTCACCGTCGTCGCCTTGTTCGCCGTTGGCGGATGGCATGGCCTCGCCGCGCGTGTGGATCCCGGGCTCCTTCATATGGTGAAGCCACTCGATTCCGAACTTCCCATCACCGGCTTCCTGATCGGGAATCTGTTTGGCGGAATGTTCTATTGGTGCATGGACCAGACCAACGTGCAGCGCGTTCTAGGCGCGCGCTCCGTGGATCAGGGCCAGAAGGGCGCCATCTTCGCCGGTTTCCTCAAGCTGCTCATCCCGTTCGTCCTGGTGCTGCCCGGCGTCATCGCCCGCGCCCTCTATCCGCACCTTCCAAAGGCCGACATGGCCTATCCGCGCCTGGTCAGCGATCTGCTTCCCGTGGGGCTACGCGGCCTGGTGCTGGCGGGGCTCATCGCCATCCTGATGTCATCGATGAGCGCCTGCTATAACGCCAGCGCCACGCTTGTGGTGCGCGATTTTTTCATGCGCTGGAAGCCGGGGCTTTCGGATCGCGAGCAGGTTGCCATCGGGCGCAAAGTCACTGTTCTGATGGCCGCGCTCGGCGTCCTGGCGGCTCCTTTAGTGGGCCTCTCGGTCACCATCTGGCATTATCTGCAGATGCTCTCGGCGTATCTGGGCGTACCTCTCGGCGCGGTGATTTTCGTCGGCTTGCTGTGGAAGCGCGGGAACACGGCCGGGGCGATTTCCGGAGGCGTGGCAGGGTTCGGCTTGGGCGTCTTCCTGTTTCTCGATCAGACCCTTGGCTGGGCGGTGGTGTCGCACCCTTATCTGACATCATTCCTCCACCGTTCGATCCTGGTGTGGCTCTTCGCGGCGATCACCATGATCGTGGGCAGCCTCCTGACCGCGCCGCCGCCCGAGTACAAAATCGAGGGCAACGTGTTCGCTTCAGCAGCGGGGCAGGGTCTGGGAGGAACGGATTACCGGATCTGGGCCGGAGTGCTGTTCGTCTGCACGCTGATTCTGTGGTGGACCTTCCGCTGAGGGTTGTCAGCTATCGAAACCCGCCGAGCAGGATGTTCTAAGATGGCCAGAGGGGGCTCGGGTTATGTTGAAAGCGCTGGGCATGAGCTTTCTTCTGCTTGAAGCGGCCTGGAGCCAAACCACCAATGCGATCGACGGGGTAGTGACCGACGGCAGCGGATCGGTGGTGGTGGGCGCGCTGGTGACGCTGGGGACTGCCCCCTCCACAGGCAAGCGTACGACCGTGACGAGTGAAACCGGATCTTTCCATTTTGCCGCGGTCGCGGCGGGAAATTACACTATCACGATCGTGGCGGATGGTTTTGCGCCGTGGACAGCGGCCAGCGTCGTGGTCCGGGAGGGCGAGAATCCCGCGGTAACCTCGGCCGTATTACAGGTTGCTTCGGCATCGACTAAGTTGGATGTCGGCCTGTCGCCGAAGGAACTCGCGGTGGAGCAGGTGAAAACGGAGGAGCAGCAGCGCCTGTTGGGTGTTTTTCCGAACTACTTCGTTACCTATGATCCGCATCCAGCGCCGCTGAATGCCGCGCAGAAACTTCATCTCGGCTGGAAGACCATCGTGGATCCGATCACTATCTTGTCCAGCGCGATTACCGCGGGAATCGAGCAGGCGCGGAACAGTTACCACGAGTTCGGTCAGGGCACGGAGGGTTATGGAAAGCGTTTCGGGGCGCAGTACGCCGATACCGTCAACGGCGTCATCATTGGCGGCGTGATCATGCAGGCGGTCTTTCATCAGGACCCCCGCTACTTTTATAAGGGCACCGGCAGCTTTCGTTCGCGCGCCCTGTATGCCATCGCGACCGCATTCGTTCGCAAGGGCGATAATGGGCGGTGGCAGCCCGATTATTCCGATGTGCTGGGGAGTCTGGCGGCCGGCGAGATTTCGACCCTGTATTATCCAGCCAGCTCGCGAACAGGACTGCGGCTTTTCCACGATGTTCTAGGGGGCATCGGCGGGAATGCGGCAGGCAATTTGTTCGAGGAGTTCTTGTCACGCAAGATAACCACCCACGTGCCGACAGCGGCGATGGCGCGGTTCAAACCGATTTTGCGCGAGGGAACGCCGGTATCCATGATTTCCGTCGAAGAGCTGAGGTCCAAAACGGCTGATGGCGCGGGACCCATCGACTTTGTGCTGGCCAACGATATTCTGGTGGGCGGCGTGCTCGTGGCCAAAGCCGGTTCCAAAGCCGCGGGCGAAGTGCGTTACACCAGCGGACCCAACGCCGGCGAGGCGATGCACGTAGAACTGGAGCAAGTGCATCTGAAAGTGGGCAGCGCGGAGGTGCCGCTCAGGAGCACCCCGCTGCGGAAAGGTGGCGCCGCACTGGCCTATCATCGGCTGGAAGACTCGGAGAGGATCGCCATCGTGCTGTATGTGGCCCAGAATACCGCGCTGCCGGCGGCCCACTGACGCTTCCACGCGGCCGGTAGCGGTCACTATCGGACTGAATAGCTGACGCGCCACACGCTGTTCGAGCCATCGTCGGTCACGATCAGCGAGCCGTCCTGCGCCACTGCGACGCCCACTGGCCGGCCCCATACGTCGCCGCCGGCAGTCACAAAGCCAGTCAGGAAATCCTCATACTCGCCCGTGGCGTGCCCTGCCTTCATCGGAACCCGGATGACTTCGTAGCCGGTGCGCACGGCCTTGTTCCAAGAGCCATGTTCGCCGGCGAAGACATCGCCCCGATATTCGGCGGGAAACTGCCCGCCGTCGTAGAAAGTCATCTCCAGAGAGGCGTTGTGCGGCTGCAGCAGGACGTCCGGCGTGATCACCTTGCTTTGCAGCTCCGGATGTTTGCCCTGTTGGCGCGGATCCTGGCGTCCGCCCATGTAGAACCAGGGCCAACCGTAAAACCCACCCGGCTGGACATGCGTGATGTAATCCGGCACCAGATTGTCGCCGAGCCCATCGCGCTCGTTCACCGAGGCCCACAGTTCGCCCGTGGCGGGATTCGTCGCAATGCCCACCGGGTTGCGGATGCCGTACGCGTAAATCCGGCCGCCGCTGCCATCCGGGTTGAATTCCAGGATATCGGCGCGATGGTATTCCTGCGGGCTATTGTCGGCATCGTCGTCATTGGAGTGCGAGCCGACCGAGACAAACATTTTGCCGCCATCGAGCGTGAAGGCGAGATCGCGCGTCCAGTGTCCGCCGCCGGTCAAGCGGCCGCCGGAAGGGATATCCGGAACGATGGTCACAGCCGTGCCGCGCGCTTTCAGGTCGCCATTGCGGTACGGGAAGCGCACCACCGAGCCGGTGTTCGCCACGTATACATATTGTGGATCGGGCCCCGGCGGATAGAAGGCTATGCCGAAGGGTTGCGTCAAGCCCGTCGCGAATGTTTCCACGGTCCGCGCCTTGCCATCCGCGCCCACGCCGCGCAGCACGCGGATGCGTCCCGGTTCGCTTTCCGATACGAACAGATCACCATTGGGCGCTCGGCGGACCAGCCGCGGATTCTGCAAGCCCGCGACGTATTGGGTGACGGTGAAGCCAGGCAGCGCCTTGGGCCAGGCATCCGCGGGCCGTGGGACGATGTGTGCGCGGTTGTCAGCGGACTGCGTGCGATAGGGTTCCGGCAGGTCCGCGGGCGTGATCTTGCGAATCATACCCGGTTGCTCGTGGCGATAATCCGTAAAGGGCGTCGGGGCCTGCACGCTCGCGCCGGGTGTGCCGCCGGAAAGCATAGGCAATACCAGGAAGCCGACCAACAATCCGGCCACGGCACACAAGAAAGTTGCGATAGGTAAGTGTAAACGAATCGTTTTCATTTCAAGCCTCCACCAAGTCAAGCCTTCACCAAACTTTCGCTCTGCGCCGCTTCAGTGACTCGCATCCCGTCGGCCGCAGCCAAGAACGTACTGCCCGCCCAAGCGTTCTCCGCGGCCTGGCGTTCGTCTCGCGCGCCCACCAGCCCGTGCGTGACGCCGGGCTGCGCGAGGGTCCAGGCGATGGATAACTGGCCGTCCGTGAAGTTGTACTTCCGGGTGACCGGCGCCAGGTCTTCGAACATTTCCCTTACGCGAACGCGCGACTCCCGGGTGAACATCGGGTTATCGCGCCGCAAATCGTTTTCCGGGAAGACGCGCTCCGGATCAACCTTGCCGGTGAGCAGCCCGTTGGCCAGCGGTGAATACGCCAGAACCGCCATACGATTCTGCGCGCAATATGGCAAGTATTCGTGCTCCAAGTCTCGGTGGAGCAGGTTGTACTTTTCCTGCGCAGCGTCCACCGGTCCCACCGCCCGGTATTGCCGTACCTGATCGAGCGTGCAGTTGGAGACTCCAATGGCGCGAATCTTGCCCTCCCTTTTTAACTCGAGCAAGGTACCCATGGTCTCTTCGATGGGTGTGGTGGGGTCCTGCCAGTGCGTCTGGTAGAGATCGATGTAATCGGTTTCGAGACGCCGCAGACTGTGTTCGACTTCGTACCGGATGGACTCCGCGCCGAGGTAGCGGTGAATGCGCGTGCCATTCTGATCGACGAAGAATTTGCCCTTCGTCGTGTGCCAAACCAAGCCGCATTTGGTGGCCAGGATCACCTTATCGCGGCGCCCACGAATGGCCTCGCCCACAATTTGCTCAGAAAGCCCGAGGCCGTAGGCCGGCGCGGTGTCGATGAAGTTGACGCCGGCATCGAGTGAAGCGTGAATGGAGCGGACCGACTTCTCAATGTCGGTGCCTCCCCACATCCATCCGCCGATGGCCCACGTGCCGTGCGCCACGACGGAGGCTGTAATTCCGGATTGTCCAAGAGGTCTGTACCTTTTCGCGGCCCGCGCGGCGGAAGGCTCCGACCAATCCCTTGCCGGGCTGGTTGAGCCGTATGGTTTCATCTGCGCCAAGCTCGTGCAGCTGATTCAGCACTTCTTCGTTTCTTCCAGCGGCCACGACGCGTCCAGCGCCCAGGATTCTGGCTATCTGCACGGCCAACTTACCGGTGACCCCTGTCGCGCCAAGAATCAGGACGGTTTCACCCGGAGCCAGTCTGGCGCGGTGCTTGAGCGAAAGCCATGCGGACACGCCGGGGTTGGGAATCGCCGCGGCGATCTCGTCATCCAGGTCGTCGGGGACCGGAAAGCACTGCGCTCGCCGCACGACGGTGTGCTCAGCCATGGCACCGTACGGCCGCCGTGGCCCGCCGAAGAACACCCGCGTGCCATCGTCCAAGTGTCCTACGCCGTCCGCGCCGCACACTACCGGCAGTTCGCGCGGGCTGGCATAGTGCGACCCGCTGGCCAACTGCTTGTCCACAGGCTTTAACGCTGCGGCGCGGACATGTACGATCACGTCACCCTCGCCGGCACATGGATCGAGGAAAGGTTCGAACCGAGGCGGCTTCCCGATTGCATGCAGAACCGCGGCATTCATAATTTTTCTCCCTCTCTCATTCCGATTCGCTCCGGGATCGCAGTTCGCCAGGCCCGCTTTGCCCGGATGCTTGACTCTCTCTGTTTTCTACGGTAGCCGCCTGCCATGCATTGCGCTAACGGAGAAGTGGCGGTTTCTATCGCAAAAGGGTCAAAATGGTAATAAACTTGGCTCGAATGGACACCGATGAGCTGCGGCGCCTGGCAGAGAGCGATGCTCCCGTCCTGGCTTTTGAGTTCTCCCGGCTGGAAGAGAAAGACTGGGCACCGCAGCACAGCCATGCGCGCGGGCAGCTTTTTGCCCTAACCCAAGGGTTGCTCATCGTGGAAGCTGCCGGGGGACGTTGGATGTTTCCTTCCCGGCGTTGTGCCTGGATCCCGCCGGGATGCTTACACAAGGCACGCTCGGTGGGAGGGGCGGCCGGCGCGATGCTCTACTTCTCCGCGGAGCTGAGCGAAGAACTGCCGTCGGATCCGCGTGTCCTTGGCTCTTCCGAATTGCTGTTCGGGATTGTGACTCGGATTCTCGATTGGGGCCGCCCGCAGTCAGTCGGCGATCCGGAGCGTCGTCTATTGGCGGTCCTTCAAGATGAGATTCGGCGTCCGGAAGAACAGGTCCTGCGCCTGCCGCTTCCGAGGCAGGCAAAGCTGGCCAAAGTGGCCCGCGCTGTTCTACAGAATGTTGCGGACGACCGGACCTTGGATGAGTGGGCTAAAGACGCGGGCATGGCCCGGCGCACGTTCATGCGCGCCTTTACCCGAGAAATGTGCATGCCGTTTGGCCGTTGGCGGCAACATGCTCGACTGTTCGCGTCGCTCGAGATGCTCGCGCAAGGAATGCCGATAACCGATGTGGCAGTCGCGGTCGGCTATAGCAGCGTGAGCGCATTCAATGAAGTATTCCGTGCCGCACTCGGGACAACCCCGCAGAGGTATTTCGGACGCGGCACAACGAAGAGCTCCGGGCAAAACGACGAGGCACCTAAAGGACATTGGGAGTGGCACGAAGACGACAGTTCCACTGAGTAGTCGCTTAGGGCTGGAGAGCTGTCTTCAGGCTGGGCTTGACAGAAACATCGGCAAGGCTGTGAGCGTCCCATCCGCCGCCGAGCGCCTTTACCAACGTTACCGAAGCCACCAACTGGCCGCCTTGAATCTGCGCGGCTTCGCGTTGATTGGAAAGCAGGCTTTGCTGCGCGGTGACCACATCCAGATAGGTGACCAGCCCGCCGGTATATCGATTCAGAGCGATATTCAGGGCGCGCTGCGAGGCTGCGACGGCCGACGCCTGTGAATTCGCCGCGCCCGCAAACACCTCGAGTCCGGCCAGCGCGTCCTCTACTTCCTGAAACGCCACCAACACCGTCTGGCGATATTGCGCCACCGAATCCTGGTATCCCGCCTTCGCGAAATCGACGCCGGCACCGATGCGGCCACCGGAAAACAGCGGCTGCGCCAAGGTTGCGCCAATCGCCCAAAGGGAGCTCGGCAGGGAGAATAGATTTCCGATGCCGGTGGCCTCGAGTCCGGCGCTGGCCGCAAGTTGCAGGCTCGGATAATAGGCCGATTTCGCGACGCCGATCTGGGCATTGGCCGCGGCCATCAGGCGCTCTTCCCGCGCAATGTCCGGACGGCGTTCCAGCACATCGGACGGCACGCCGGTGGGAATCGCCGGAAGATACTTTTGAAGCGAGCCTTCCGCGACACGGAAATCCGGGGCCGGCGCGCCGCACAACACTGCCAGCGCGTGCTCGTAGTTGGCGCGCAGTTGGCGCTCGAGCTTGGCTTGGGTGCGGGTCGCCTCTAATAGCGCTTGCTCCTGCGCCAGGTCCAGACCGGAGGCGACTCCACCATCGTGACGGTTCTCGACCAGCGCGGCAGCCTTCTCCATAGACGCGACCGTATCGTCCAGAATGCGGATCTCCGCATCCACCTCGGAGAGCGAGAAGTAATCGGCGGCGGTTTCCGCGGTCAGCACCAGCCTCACGTTTTCGAAGTCCGCAGCGGCGGCCTGATAACTCGCATTGGCGCCTTCCACGCTGCGCCTGGTGCGCCCGAAAAGGTCCGGTTCGTAACTCAGCTCGAAAGGCAGGTTCCAGGCGTTTTGGGTGATGGGCCCGTCCACCACGCCTCCCAAAGACGGGCGGTTGGCCGAGAGCCGAAACCTCTGGAACGACGGCGAGACGCCGACCTGCGGGTAGAAGTTGCTGATGGCCACCGAAGCCAGCGCGCGCGCCTGCTGCAAGCGCGCGCTCGCGGAGACAAGGTCCTGATTCGAGGCCAACACGGCCGTTTCCAGGCGATTGAGCTCGGCATCGTGGAATATCTCCCACCACGCGCCTTTCGGGATTTGATCTCTTGGATCGCCAGGCCGCCACGGGCCTTCGGTGTGCCATGACGCCGCCTGCGGCAGGGGCGCGGGAGGCGTGTGATAATCCGGCCCGACGGGATGGCATGCGGCCAGCAGGATCGCCAGCGCAGGCAAAAGGGCAATGGCAACGCGTTTCATGGGACCACCCGCACGACCTGCCCGTTCTCCAAAGAATCCGGAGGATTCTGCACTACGCGGTCGTGCGCCTTAACGCCTTGCAGAATTTCCAGGCTCGTGCCAAAATCGCGCCCGATTGCGATGGGCCGCAGTTGCACGCGATCGCCGGGCCCCACGACGGCCACGCTGGGCCCTTCCGAACGGAACAGCATGGCGCTCGATGGCACCGACAGCCGCACGCCGTTCACCGGCACATCGAAGTGAACTTGCGCATAAGCGCCCGGCAAAAGCCGGCCGGACTTGTTCGGCACATCCACCTCGGTGAGCAGCGTGCGCGTGTTTTGGTCGATCGCATTGGCTGTCCGCACGATGGTGCCGCCGAAGCGCGACGCGGGAAATTCGGCCAAGCCGATCCAGGCCCGCATCCCCGCGCGCATGCTTGGGGCATCGGCTTCCGGCACGCTCACATAAACGCGCAACGGATCGATCAGCGCCAGATTGAACAGCTCTTTGCCCGATCCGCCATTGCCCGCATTCACCAACGCGCCGATATCCACATTGCGCCGCGTGAGCACGCCCGCAAAGGGCGCGTAAACGTGTTTGAACGATTCCAGCTCCTGCAGGCGCCGGACATTGGCATCCGCCGCGGCCATGTTCGCCTGCGCTTGCGCGTAGTCGCTGGTCTTTTGATCCAGGTCCTGTTGGGAGACGGAATCGGTGCGGCGCAAATCGCGCCAGCGATCGGCGCTGGTGCGCGCCAGGTCCAGCGCCGCCACCATCTGCTGACGCGCGGCTTGCGCCTGCGAGAGTTCCTGGTCCACTTCGGGCGTATCCAAATCGGCCAGCAGTTCGCCCTTCTGGACGTTCGCACCGATGTCTTTGTACCAGCGCAACAGATAGCCGTTGGTCCGGGAATATATAGGCGATTCCGTGTACGCTTGCACGCTGCCGGGCAACTCCAGTTCGTTCGACCGCGGCTCGGGCTGCGGGTAGCTGGCCGAAACCGTGGTCACCGCCAGGCGCGCGGTCTCCGCCGACAGAGCCGTTTGCTCCTTGGCGCGGGCTTTGATGCTGAGCGCGCCCGCGGCGACCAGTCCGAGTACGGCTAGTAGCGCCGCCATCATCCATCGCCTGCTTGCCGGCGGCTGGCTGGCGGGGACTTCCGCCTTCGGTTCCGATAATGGAATTTCCTGGGTAGTCATAATTATTCTCTCGCTCCATGAATCAAGCCGAACACCGTGGGCACGAAGAACAGGGTTGCCACGGTGGCGCATAGCAGGCCGCCGATCACCGCCCGTCCCAATGGCGCGTTCTGTTCTCCGCCCTCGCCAAGTCCCATCGCCATAGGCGCCATGCCGATAATCATGGCCAGCGCGGTCATCAGAACCGGCCGCATGCGCGTGTGCCCGGCGGCCACGGCAGCCTCGCGGGCGGGCATCCCTTCGTCCATCCGCTCGCGCGCGAAGGAGACCATCAGGATGCTGTTGGCGGTGGCCACACCCACGCACATGATGGCGCCGGTGAGCGACGGCACATTCAGAGTGGTGTGAGTGAGCAGCAATGCCCAGGTGATTCCAGCCAATGCGCCAGGCAGCGCCGTAATGATGATGAACGGGTCCAGCCAGGATTGGAAATTCACCACGATCAGCAGGTAGGCCAGCACGATGGCCATCGCCACGCCCGCGCCCAATCCGATGAAGGACTGAGACATGGTGGACACCTGTCCGGCGATGGTCAAGTGGCTGCCACGCGGCAGTTCGTTCTGGACAGTCTGGGTGACGCGGCGGACGTCGTTAGCCACGCCGCCCAGGTCGCGGCCCTGCACCGAGGCGAACACGTCCACCAGCGGCTGCACATTGTAGTGCGATATCACGCCGGGCTGGGTCGCATGGCGAAAAGACGCGAGGTTCCCCAGGATCTGCGGGTTGGGCGAATTCGGCGTGCGGATGGGTATGTCGAGCAGCTCCTTCACCGAATCCACCCGATACTGCGGCGTCTGCACTGCCACGTTATAGCTGATGCCACTCTTCGGGTTGAGCCAGAAGGTGGGCGATGTCTGGAAGCTGGAACTCAGGGAGACCAGCAGGTTGCCGGCCACATCGTGCTGGCTAAGCCCCACCGATTGTGCGAAGGTCCGATCGACATCCAGGCGCAGCGCGGGCGCGTCGTACGCCTGCTGCACGTGCACATCCACGGCGCCAGGGATCGCGCGAATCCGGTTGGCCAGTTGGCGGGCCACGTTGTAGTTGCCCAGTTGGTCAGCGCCGGCGATCTGCACGTCGATGGGCGCGGGAACGCCGAAGTTCAGAATCTGGGTGACAATATCCGCCGGCTGGAAGAAGAACTGGGTAGACGGGAATCGCCGCGGCAGTTCTTCCCGCAGCAGCTTCACGTATTCGCTGGTCGGCCGATGGCCTTCTTTGAGCGACACCAGAATCTCCGCGTCCGGAGTGCCGATCGTCCCGGCATTGCTGTAGGACAGATTGATGCCGCTATACGGCAGGCCGATATTGTCGAGCATGGTGTCCAGTTCGCGCGCGGGGATCATGGTGCGGATGCCGTTTTCGATCTGGTCGGTGAGGCGAGCGGTCTCTTCGATGCGCAGCCCGGTGCGCGCGCGCACGTGCAGGCGCATCAAACCGGCGTCCACCTGCGGAAACAGGTCCTGGCCCAGAACGAAGATGAAGCCCAGCGATGCCACACACAGCGCCAGGAATGCCGTGGCGAACGCTCCTCCGTGCCGCATGCAGGCCTGGAGCGCGTCGCGGTAACTGTCGCGCAGGCGCTCGAAGGCATCTTCAAATCGTTGGTGAAAGCGCCCAAAGAATCCGGGTTGCGCGTGCAGGTTGTGATTCCGCAGCAGGAACATGACCATGGTCGGGACCAGTGTTCGGGACAGCAGATAGGAAGCCAGCATGGCGAAGATTACGGCTTCCGCCAGGGGCACGAACAAAAAGCGGGTCACGCCGCTAAGGAAGAACATGGGCACGAAAACGATGCAGATGCACAGCGTGGAAACGAACGCCGGCACGGCGATCTCCTGCGCGCCGTGCAGAATGGCCTCGCGCAGTTCTTTCCCCAGCAGCCGATTGCGTTCGATGTTCTCGATCTCCACGGTGGCATCGTCCACCAGGATGCCCACGGCCAGCGCCAGCCCGCCCAGCGTCATCAGGTTCATGGTTTCGCCCAGCGCGCTCAGGCAGATGATGGAAACCAGGATGGCCAGGGGAATTGAAATGGCGATGATCAGGGTGCTGCGCCAGTTGCCCAGGAAAAGCAGGATCATCGCGGCGGTGAGGCAGGCGGCGGTGAGCGCTTCGCGGATGACGCCCTGCACGGCCGCGCGAACGAAGATGGATTGGTCGAACAGCGGCGTGATTTTCAGGTCGGGCGGCAATCCCGCGGCCATATTCGACAGCGCCGCCCGCACATCGTGTACGATCGCCAGCGTGGACGCCGATCCGGTTTTGTAGACGCTGAGCAGCGCGCTGCGGTGGCCATCCTGCCGCACGATATTGGTCTGAGGCGAGAAGCCGTCGCGCACATGCGCCACATCGCGGATATAAATGGTTGCGCCGTTGAGGGTCTTCACCGGCAGATCGTTCAGCTCGTTAATCGTCTGGGTGCTGCCGTTCATTTCCACTTGATATTCGAGCGGCCCCAGCTTGGCGGTGCCGGACGGCAGAATCAGGTTTTCCGCACTGACGGCGTTCACCACATCAGTCGGCGACAGACCCTTGGCCTGCATGGCCGCCGAATCGATATCGATGGAAACCAGCCGCTGTTTGCCGCCGTAGGGCCATGGCACTGCCGCGCCTTGGACGGTCGCCAACTGGGTGCGCATGGTGTTGGCGCCCACATCGAACAACTGCTGCTCGCTCAGCCGGGTGCTGCTCAGGCCGACTTGCAAAACAGGCACGGTAGACGCGCTATAGCTCAGAATGAGCGGAGCGGTGGTTCCCGGCGGCAGTTGGCGAAGCTGTGTCTGGCAGATGGCCGTGACTTGCGCCAGCGCGGTGGCGATGGTCACCGACGGCCGGAAAAACAGCTTGATGACGCCAATGCCGTTGTAGGACTGCGACTCCATGTGCTCGATATCGTTGACCGTGGTGGTGATGCTGCGCTCGGTAATGGTTACGATGCGATCCGACATCTCTTGCGGAGGGAAGCCGTCGTAACTCCAGATGACGCTCACGACCGGTATGCCGATATTCGGAAAGATATCGGTTGGGGTACGCAGGATCACCAGCGGGCTGACCAGCAGGATCAGCAGCGCCAGGACCACAAAGGTGTAGGGGCGATTCAGAGCAACTCTTACGATCCACATTCAGGCATCCTTGGCGATGAAGAGTGCAAGGGAAGGCCCGATGTCGACGGCCGCTATCTGATTGAGAAGGCAGAGGGGGTAACTCGGAGCCTGGAGCTGCCGACGGTTTCGGACTCACGAATTCGCGAGATCTCACGAGGAAGGGCGGGGCTGGGAGCCCCGCGCAGGCTAAGAGCCTGCCCCACGGCGGAACTTGAATTTATCGATGTTTAGAGCGCGGATCTTGGATTCGAGCGTGGAGGCCGGGATGCGCAGCCGCGCGGCCGCGCCGCGCGGTCCGGCGATACGGCCCTTTGTTTCGGCGAGGGCCGCCTCGATCGAATCCTTTTCGTTTTGCCGCAAAACATCTCCGGCAGCGTGTGTTTTGCGCGATCCGGCAATCTCCAGGACGCCAGCGTCGATGTGCAGCGTGCCGCCCACCGCCAAAATGACGCTGCGTTCAATCACATTTTGCAACTCGCGGATGTTGCCGGGCCAGTGATAATCCCGCAGCAGTTCCATGGTCTGCCGGTCCACCCGGCTGACCTTGCGGCCCAGGCGATCGGCGAAACGCGCCACGAAGTATTCCACCAGCAGCGGGATGTCGTCACGACGCTCGCGCAACGGCGGCACAACCAGCGGAAAAATGTTCAGCCGATAGTACAAGTCACCGCGGAACTCGCGCTGCTCCACCATGGCCGGTAGATTGCGGCTGGTAGCCGCGACCAGGCGAACATCGACCTTGATGGTGTGAGTGCTGCCCAAGCGCTCGAACTCCCGCTCCTGCAAGACCCGCAACAGCTTGGGCTGCAGCTGCGGCGGAATATCGCCGACCTCGTCCAGGAACAGGGTGCCCTGATGCGCCACTTCGAAGCGGCCGGTTTTGCGCGCGATGGCGCCGGTGAACGCGCCCTTCTCGTGGCCGAACAATTCGCTTTCGAGCAGCCCCAGGGGAATGGCGGCGCAATTCACCTTCACGAACGTGTGGTCCCGGCGGGCGCTCGAATTGTGGATGGCACGCGCGATCAGTTCCTTACCGGTGCCGGTTTCGCCGAGAATCAAGACGGTCGAATCCGTGGGGGCCACGATCGCCACTTGTTTCAGAACGTTTTTGAGGGCCGCGCTGGAGCCGACAATCTCCTCGAAGTTCTGGCCGCTGCGGATCTCCTCATTCAGATAGACGCGCTCTTCGGCGAGCCGCTGCCTGGATTCCGCCACCTGATAGTAGTCCAGCGCATTATCCGCGGCCAGCGCCACCTGGCTGGCCACTTGCCGGAGAAAGTCGACATCGTCCTGGGTGAACGCGCGATCCGGAAAGCGGCCGACATTCAGCGTGCCGAGCCGCCGCTCACGGGCAACCAGCGGCAGAAAGCACGCGGATTTCAGTCCCAGCGCCAGCGTGGGATTGATCTTCGGATCGAAACGCGCGAGTTCTTCAGCGTCCAGCACCAGTGCATTGCCGGTTTCAAGGACTATGCCGGCGGGCGTACCGACGCGCGGCACCACCAGTTCCTCGGCCATGGGTTCCGGCACCTCGGAAAAGTCCCGCGCATAGATCCGCAGCAGTAGGCCGTCCGGCTCCGGCAGGATCACGCTGGTGTAATCGCAGCGCATCACTCGCCGCACGTTGGAGGATACGGCGCGCAATAGCTCGCGCAAGTCCAGATTCGGCGCCAGCGTATTGTTCAGATCGAGCAGCAGGCGGAGGCGGTCGCGTTCCTCAGCCAAGGCGGCCTGCAGTCCGCAAGCCTCCTCGTGCGCCAGAACATTGTCCACCGCCACGGCGATCTGGCGGGCCACCTGTCCCAGAAACTCGACGTCCGCATCGGAATAGTTGTGCGGCCGGGCATAGCCAAAACCCACCGCGCCCAAACGCCGGTGCGCGGTGGTCAGCGGCAGCATGCAGCACGAACTGACGCCGTTGTCCAACAACAACCGAAAGGCGGCACGATAGCGCCGGTCATCGGCGAGATTGAACACGACCAGCGGCTCCTGCGTGCTCCAGACCAATCCGCCGGGGGATTCTTCCAACGGCCTTTCGAGCGGCCAGGCGGCTTCCTCGGCGGCCGCGCGCGCGGGCCCTTCCAGCACGTGCAGGCGCATGCGGTTGCGGGCGGGATCGTGCAGCACGAGCCACAGCGAATCGAAGCTGACCGCGCGCGGGAGACGCTCCACCAGATCCCGGAACAGCGCGGACAGATCGCGGTGAGAGGCTATCGACTGCGACACTTCTAGCAGAGCCTGGTATTGGCGGGGAGCATCGGCCAGCACGCAGAGGGGCCCATCCATGGTATTGAACGCAGTCATCGGCGGGCGAGGTCGAGGAGCAAAATGTCAGAACGCTCCTGCAGGCGCTCTAAGACAATCTGGCGGCCGTCCGCGGAGATGTCGAAGTCATTAATGTCGAAATCGTCAGCAAGAGTGGTAACCTGCCGCTCGGCACCGGTCTCCAGGTCCGCCAGCCAGAGATCTTTGTGTCCAATGCCTCCCCGCAGAAACGCGAGTCCACGCCCTCCCAAAACGAATTTCACGTGTCTGGCGCCCCGTGTCAAGGTCGTAAAGTGCGGAAGCGGATAGGGGACACCCTCGGGCGTCACGGCCTTCACCGAAAGCGTCGTACCGATGTCGGGCCCCGAATAAACGACGAAGCGACCGGGGGGTTCCCACGCCGGATCGACCGAGTAATCGCGGACAAAGACAGTTGGAGGGTCACCATCAATGGGCACCTGGAAAAGGCGTGGCACGCCATGATCGTTGGCAGCCGAGGTAATGGTTCGGCCATCCGGGTTCCACGCCGGAGAGCCCTGCAACTCGAGGGAACTGGCTACGACCCGCGTGTTACTTCCGTCCGCTTGCATCACATACAACAGGGTCTGCGAACCTTGATGGACTGAAAATGCAATATGCCTGCCGTCGGGGGAAATCGCGGGGCTGCCAATGATGTGAGCTCCGTGACCACTCCACAACTCCGTGTCCGTTCCGTTCGCCTGCTTCCAAATACTGTCGCTGGTGGCGACCGCGGAGACAAATATAAGATAACCCGGTCCCAGTCGTGCAGAAAACGCGGTTGCGGGCGTCAGGCCGATTCGGGCTGGAGCCGATAACTCGGCTAGTGAGTCGCCGACCCGCATTCGCCAGAGGGATCTCCTTGGACTTGCGCGTGTGACAACCAGGAGTTTGCCGTCAGCCGTAGCGGCCAGCGACGTGTACCGGTCCGGACCAAAGGTAAGCCGGTGAGGACTGCGGTGCTCGACGTCGATGCTGTACAGCCACGGCCCTGCGCCGTCCGGGTCCTTGGCGAGATACATCAGAGTCCGGCGGTTCAGCAGCACGGGATGGCTCACAAGACCACTGTGCGCCGTGATTCGTTCCGGTTGGCCGCCGGCCGGCGTGATGCGCCAGATGTCCAGTTTGTCGGGAAGGGCGCCGCCCACGAAGTATATGAACCCATCATCGGGCGCCCACACTGGAAAATGAGAATGCAGGCCCGCGGGTGCGGTAAAGATCGGCGGTCCGGGAGCATGCGCGGCACCGTCTGAAATGAAAAGCGGGTCGCCCGGCGCAGCCGTGTGGTAGGCAAGCCGGGAACCGTCATGCGACCAATCGAACTCGGCCGCTTCGTCCAAATAGGGCTTGGGCTGTCCGCCCAGTGTTGGCACTGCCCATACCCCGATCTGCCCGCCGGCACTGGCCGGCTTGTGGGTCCAAAAGGTGACTAATGCGCCATCGGGCGAGAATCCCAGGGTCCGCAGCGAAGGATTGACGAGATCCAGCGCCAATCCGTGGGTAAGGTTGTGGAACTGTCCTGAACCGGGTTGCGTGACCCAGACATCTGTGTGTCCGTCCCGGTCCGACAAAAAAGCCACAAACCTCCCGTCGCGTGATATGGCGGCCGCCTGCTCGGTCCCATCGAAATCGGTAACGCTCTGAAATACCGCTCGCTCAACGGGGTTTTGCCAGAGGAGTTCCGTCTTCTCGAACCAGATGATCCCGGCGATCCCCAACGCGATCGCCACCGCCGCGGCGGTCAGCCAAAAGCGCCAGCGTGTCTGCTGTCGAAGGGTCTGTGGAGAGGAAGGGTCCCGCAAGTCGAAGGAGGGTGCGTATCCGCCCTTTGGCAACCGGATTATCACCGCGTCCCCCATGCCGTCGCCCACGTAGTATTCGGCGAGCCGCGCGCGCAGCCTGCCCGCCTCGGTCCGCACGATAGAGTCCTGTGTAGGATCGTGATCCGGTCTGCGCCCAAATACCTCGACGGCGATCACAGACTCTTTGAGCTGACCGTCGTTGCCTTCCAGATGGCGTTCGGCGAGAAACCTCAGGAACAGGCTCATCCGTTCATTCCGGACGAAACCGGGGCTGGCCAAGACCCGTTCCAACTGCCGGCGCGCGGCGTCAACATCCGTGGGCGCGATGCGCATGGTCCGATGATACCTCTTTTGTTTCAATCATGTGCAAATGTATGAAACACGTTTTCAACCTGTACGGACTTGCTCTTCTTCCCTTCTAGGCGCATCGTGGATTCCAGGCTGGATCGAAACGAAAGATCCGCCAAGGAGGATTCATGAAGATGAAAAAGGTAACGGGCTTCTGTGCGGCTGCAATCGCATTCGTAGGATTCGTACAGGCTCAGGATCTGAGGCGGGTGAAGTTTAGCGGCACGATTAGCGATTATTCACCCTCAACGGTACCGGGGGGGACCTGGGAAATGCGCGGTGAATGGTCGTTGGACGTGTTTGGCACGGCCAATTTCTCGGCTGCCTTGACGATGGAGACTTCCGATTACGGGATTTCGGATAGCACTAAGGTGGATCCCACGAATCCCGCGACGCGAAGTCCTCACGTTCACCACATTGTGATGAGCAACGCCGCTGTCAGCTATGACATAAGCACCTGCCCCGCGAACAAGCCCGCGTCCACCGGTTACGGCATGATGGTCACCGGCACGGCTACCACTTCGGCAAATGGAAGCCCCGCGCCCTTCGAGAGTACGGGACCGTCAACCCTGCAGGTCTGTATCATTGGAGGGTCCGATATCGAATGGTCTAACGTTACGCTGGTGTACACCGGCCCCGCAACGGGGCATTTCGGAACGCAAGCGATTCATGGCGTCGTCAGAAAGGTGACTGCCCAGTAGGAAGAGCCGGCGGCCATGACGGAGGAGGCCGCTAGGCCGCGGCAACGGCGGCTTGCCGCTTCGCTCCCGCGCGCGCAGCCAGCCACAGCCACATGAGCGACAGCGCCTGAAACGCCGCCACCGGAAATACCACGCGCGGATCGCGCACGCCGCCGAACCACGCGCCACTCGCCAGCACCGCGAGCGCCGTGGCGGTAAGCCGTGCGCCTTCCGCGATCAGGAACTCGCGGCGGCTCTCCAGCACGCCGCCCAAGCATACCAGGGATCCGAGAATAAACAGGAAATACGCGACGTTCAGCCACGTGGTCTGCTTGGGCAGCAGCGCCAGGAACTGGCTGTTGGCGGCGATGAGCGCCACAAACTGCACCAGGCCGTAGGCGCTGAGCGCCACGTTGCGGGGCGGATCGAACTTCACGAAATCCACGCGCGGATCGTAGGGGCGCTTGGGAAAGCGCGCCGCCACATCCGCCGGACGCCATCCGGGGGAGGCGAACCAGACCTTCACTTTGTCGGACCAGGAGGCGGCGTGCCACGCGTCGATGGCCATCGACGCGTAGTAATGCAGGTTGGCCCACACCGGGTTCCAACTGCGCAACTGCCCGCGGATGCCGTAGATGCACGGCTCCTCGTCGAGCTCTTCCTGGAAGCTGCCGAACAGGTGATCCCAGATCAGGAATACGCCGACGTAGTTCTTGTCGAGATAAATGTCGTTCTGCGCGTGGTGGACACGATGGTTCGAAGGCGTCTGGATCCAGCGATCCAGGAAACCGAGGCGGCCGATGAGCTGAGTGTGCGGCCAGAACTGGTAAAAGAGCTGCGCTACGCCCACCAGCAGCATCACGGTCACGGGTATGCCGCACAACGCCATCGGCAGATAGAAAATCCAGTTCAGGAAGGCGCTGGTGCCGGGCTGCCGCAGGGCGGTGGTCAGGTTGAACTCTTCGCTCTGGTGATGCACCACGTGCGACGCCCAGAAGAGGCCCACCGTGTGCCCCCAGCGGTGCTGCCAGTAGTAGCACAGATCGTAAAATACGAAGGCGAATACCCACGTGCCCCAGTGCTTGGCGGGCAACTGCACGGGAGCCCAGTGGAGCAGCACCCACTCGTAGAAGAAGATGCCCAGGAAACCGAAGAACACGCGCACGCCGGTCGACACTACGCCGCAACTGAGACTATTGATGGCGTCCGCCAGGTGATAGTAACGCGTGCGCTTGATGCGGTCCGTGATGAATTCCAGGGCGATGAGCGCCAGAAAGACGGGCACTGCCAGCGCCACGGCTTTCGAGTAAGTCGTATCCATAAGCGTTTGAGCTTGCCTGAGGGAATCTTACCGCAGGCAAGGCTCGCTTCGCACCACGCGGAGGTGCTTCAAATTCGCAGCGCTGTCATGGGATCGATCCTGGTGGCGCGGCGCGCGGGAATGTAGCTGGCAGCCAGCGCGACCAGGAGGAACAGCGCTGCGATACCGGCAAAGGTCGCTGGGTCGGTCGCGCTGACGTGGAACAGCAGAGTCTTCATCACCCGTGTCAGGGCGCCGGCCCCCGCCAGGCCTATCGCGATGCCGGTGAGCGACAGGACCAAGCCCTGCCGGATGACCAGCCGCAGGATGTCGTTTTGCTGCGCTCCCAGCGCGCGGCGAATGCCGACTTCCTGAGTGCGTTGCGCCACCGAGTAGGCGATCACGCCGTAGATCCCGATCACGGCCAGCAGCAACGCTACGCCGGCGAACGACCCCAGCAATATCGTCAGCAGCCGGCGCTGGCCCACCTGTTCTTCCACCAGATCGTTCATGGTGCGGACGCCGACGACCGTCTGATCCCGGTCCAACGCCTGTACCTGATCGCGAACGGCCCTGGTAAGCGAGAGCGGATCGCCGGCAGTTCGTACGGCGAGCATGGTGGACTTCTGGGGATTCTGCGCGAAGGATTCATAAACGGCTTCGTGCCAGGCGCTGGCATCCAGGCCCTGGTGCACATCGGCGGCGATTCCCACGATCTCCGCGGCCTTGGGGGTTACCCCTCCGATAAAAAGCCGCTGTCCGACCGGGTCTTCGCCAGCCGGATATGCCGGCCAAAAGCGGCGCGCCAGCGCTTCATTGATGACGGCCACGCGCTGTGCGTCTCCGGTGTCTCGTTCGGTGAACTCCCGGCCGCGCCGCAATGGAATTCCCAGTGTATGAAAATACTCCGGGGTGACGATCAACAAAGTCGCAATGGGCCGCTGGTTCAATGGCAGCGGGGGTTTCGCGGCGTCCTGCACCGGAGTTCCCGCGGAGCCCTGCATGGGAAGGTACCAGGCCGCGGCGGCCGCGCGGACGCCCGGCAGCGATCCCACACGCCCGGCAAGGTCCCGAAAGAATGAAGCTGTTTTCTGATCGGTGTTGTAGCGCACCGGCGGCAGAGAAACGTTCATGGTGAGCAGGTTTGCCGGATTGAATCCAACATCTACATGCCGCAGTTGGGCGACGCTCTCCATCAGCAGCGCCGCTCCGATCAGCAACACGATCGAGAGCGCGACCTGCCCCACCAGCAACACGTTCCGGATGTTCCAGCTTGCCAACATCCTGCGCCGCGACCCAGCATGGGACGCTACGCCGCTGGTTCGCAACGCGGCGATGAGATCGGGCCGCGAGGCGCTCAGCGACGGCGCCAGCCCGAAGACCACGCCGGTGGCCATGGAGAGCGCGGCGGCGAATGCGAGCACCAGCCAATCCAGGTGAACTTCCGTCGCGCGCGGCAACTCGAAAGCGCTCATGCTGGGAATCGCCCGAAGGCTGTAGGCGGCCAGCAGCACGCCGAGTATTCCGCCGACGAGCGACAATACCACGCTTTCGGCGAGCAGTTGCCGGATCAATCGGGAACGGCCAGCCCCCAGCGCCGCGCGCACCGCGAATTCCCGCGAACGCGACGCGGCCCTCGCCAGGAGCAGGCCGGCGACGTTCGCGCAGGCGATCAGCAGCACAAAGCTGGCCGCGCCAAAAAGCATCCACAGCATGGAGCGCACGTCGGCCACCATGTTGTCCTTCATTGGCACGAGTTCCGGCGAGTGCGGCTTGGCATCCAGCATGGCGGGATGGGCCATCGCATACCGCTGGCGAAGCACCTTCAACTCCGCGTTAGCCTGTTGCAGGCTCACGCCCGGCCGCATGCGCCCGAACAATGTCAGGTACGGACTCAGGGTGCGCGACCTGGGAGGCAGGGCGTTCCATTCCGATGGCGCCGTCAGCCAGACGTCAATGCCCGCATACGGAAACTGGAAGTGAGGCGGTAGAACGCCGATGATGGTGTACGGCGTATCCGCCAGGATCGCGGTCTTACCGGCGAGGTGCGGATCTCGTCCGAAGCGCCGCTGCCATAGCTCCGCGCTGATCATGGCTACCGCTGGGCCGCCGGCTGAATCTTCCTCAGGGCGAAAGCCGCGCCCGAGCAGGGGATCGACGCCCAGGATCCGCAGGAAACTTTCCGATACCAGGACGCCGCGCAAGACCTCCGGCTCCCCTCCGCCCGACAAAGTGAGATTCTCAGAGCCAGCGAAGGCTCCGAGTTCGGTGAAGGAGCGCTGGCCTGCCTGCATCTCTCGAAACCGCGTCGGCGTAGCGCCACCAATGCGAACTAATTGGTCGGGATCGCGGTACTCCAGCGGCTTCAGCAGCACGGCGCGAATGACGGTGAACATCGCCGTGGTCCCGCCGATCGCCAGCGCCAACGTGATAACCGCCGTCACGGTGAAGCCGGGCCTGGCGCGCATGGTACGAAGCGCATAGCGAGTGTCTTGCCAAACAGCCTCTGCGGCCCTGTTCATGGAATCGGTCCCCCGATGAAATCAAGTTTACCGCTTCCGGGCGCTTCGAGTTGCGACTACGACGACGCCGTTGTTCCAATGCGTCAAGCGCACCACCGGCGACAGGTGCAGGCGGTCGATACCAAGCTGCACTCCGCCGCCGATGACGATTCCGTGGCTTGCGGAAGCGTATTCGCCGATGGATTCGTCAATTGGCTTGACCAGCGGAAATGGGAGCCGGTGTTTGAGCAGCAAGGGAAACTCCTATGAATTTCCGCTCTCGTTGAGCGACAAATCAGAGGCCTGAAATCCTTCGGGCCGATACAGCGCATCGGCCTCGGAACTTAGCCCCAGCGGTAGACCGATATCCAAATGGCTGGGGTATGCGTTGGTGGCCATCCCGCCGCCGATAGCTCCGATCCAGATGGATTGCCCGATGCAAACACACGAGGAAAAAATGCCGGCTGCCATCGGTAACCAGGAACGCATAGCTAACCTCGGCGACCTTCTGGCAATTCGGGGGCTAGATCTGCGAGACTCAATAGAAATTGACTATACGCCTGCCATTGTTGTTCCGCCGGACCATGTACGACCTGCGGGGCGGTTTCCTGGTGCGGCCTCTATCGATCGCCCTGGTGCTGGGATGCGCGGGCGCGGCGCTCTCGGAACTGGAAGAATCTTTCCCCCAACTCGGTGGCTGGACTCCGGGGCTGCTGTTCCCGTCACGTGCGGACCCGCAGGTGGCGCAGATCATCCTGGCGGGCATCGCCGCTTCCATCATGACGGTGGTGTCCATCGTCTTCGCCATCATGCTGATGACCCTCACGCTGGCCTCCATGCAGTTCTCGCCGCGGATCATCATCAGCTTTGTGCAGGACCGCGTCACGCAATGGACCTTGGGCATTTTCCTGGGCACGTTCCTCTACTGCATGGCCGCGCTGCCCGCGGCGCGCTCGCTCCCGCACCCCTTCGCGCCGGTCTTCACCGTGATGGGCGCGATGCTGCTGGCGGTGGCGTGTGTGGGATGGCTGCTGTTCTTCATTCACCACATCTCCCGCGCCATCAGCGTCAACCACATCGTCGCCCGGATCGCTACCGACACTATCGCCATGATCGACGATATGATGCCATGGCCGCACCGGCACGATCGCCCGCTGTTGACGCAAGCCGGCGCGCCCGCGGCCGGAATCAACTGGGAGACGAGTATTGTCAGCGAGGAGTCCGGATACATCCGCTTCGTGGACCGCAAGCGGCTGGTGGGGCTGGCGAAGGCCCACCGGGTGAAGATCGACGTGCTACGGCGCGTGGGCCATTTCGTGCCGGCGGGAGTCCCGCTGCTGGCCGTCTCGAAGGACGGCCGGCTCACGACCGAGGGCATGCACGAGCTGCGCGGCGCTTTCGATCTGGGCCCCACCCGCACGTTGCAGCAGGACGTCGAGTTCGGCGTGTTGCAGATCGTGGATATCGCGTTGAAGGCTATCTCGCCGGCGGTGAACGATCCCTCGACGGCGATTAACTGCGTGGACCAGTTAAGCGCGATCATGATCCGCTTTGCCTCGCGCGAGCCGCCGGAAGGTGTGCTGTACGATCCGCCCGGCACGGTGCGGGTGATCATTCCGTGGATCGGGTTCGACCGGCTGCTGGAGGCGGCGTTCGAGCAGATCCGGCTGTACGCCAAATCGGACGTGGCGGTGAGCTTGCGCCTGCTGCGCGCGTTGGGGGACATCGCCGCGACCACGCCGGACCCGGAGTACCGCCGCTCGCTCGGCGAGCGGGGACGGCGGGTGGTCGCCGGCTGCGCGGAGAAGCTCGGTGAAGAAGAGCTGCAATCTCTACGCGCCCGCCTGCAAGCCCTCCTGACTCCTGTCTCCTGACTCCTGCGCTAAGATAGTTCGAGCCGGATGGCAATTCTCGACCTCCTTTTCGGATCCCCGCTGGCTACCACCGACGAAAGGGCTGAACGCATTGGCCCCACGGCCGGCATTCCCATCTTTGGCCTGGACGCCCTGAGTTCCGCGGCTTACGGGCCGGAAGCGGC
The DNA here is from genome assembly GCA_963707465.1 of Bryobacterales bacterium. GTDB lineage: Bacteria > Acidobacteriota > Terriglobia > Bryobacterales > Bryobacteraceae > Bog-159. The sequence goes on along the minus strand of CAVPQK010000024.1, from coordinate 267,426 downwards.
GCTCACGCTGCTGATCCCGCTGGGAGCGGCGGGGGTCGCCTATATCCTTCCCATCAGCATCAGCATCATCGTTCTGCTGTCCATCGTGTTTTTCTCGTACCGACAGACGATCGAAACCTACCCGGGCGGCGGCGGCTCGTATACGGTGGCGCGCGCCAACCTGGGCGTGTTTCCAGGGCTGCTGGCCGCGGCCGCATTGATGATCGACTACATCCTGGTGGTGGCCGTGGGCATCTCGGCGGGTGTGGGCGCGCTGGTCTCGGCCGCGCCCGGGTTGCAGCCGCACACGCTGATACTGTGCCTGGCGATTCTGGTCGTGGTCACAGTCGTCAACCTAAGGGGCGTACGCGAAACCGGCATCGTGTTCCTGGTCCCGACCTACCTATTTGTCGGAACTCTATTAATCGCCATCGCTATCGGCCTGGTCAAGACACTGACGAGCGGGGGGCATCCGGTTCCCGTGGTCGCACTGCCGCCCGCTCCCTCCGCCGTAGCGGCCGTGAGTTTGTGGCTGCTGCTGAAGGCGTTCGCCAGCGGCTGCACGGCCATGACGGGCGTGGAGGCGGTCTCGAACGGCGTGAAGGCCTTCCGCGAGCCGACCGCCGCCAATGCGCAGCGCACGCTGGCAGTTATCATCGCGCTGCTGATCCTGATGCTGGCGGGCATCGCCTACCTGGTGCGCGTCTACGGAATCGCCGCCACGGACCCCGGCGCGGCCGGATATCAGAGCGTGCTGTCCATGCTGGTGGCGGCGGTGGCGGGCAAGGGATTCTTCTATTACGTGACCATCGGCTCCATCCTGCTGGTGTTGGCGCTCTCGGCCAACACCGCGTTCGCGGATTTCCCGCGGTTGTGCAAGACCATCGCGCACGATGGATTTCTGCCGCGCTCGTTCGGCGCGCGCGGCCGGCGCCTGGTGTACTCCCAAGGCGTGTACGTGCTGGCGGCGCTTGCCGCCGTGCTGTTGATCGTGTTTGGCGGCGTCACGGACCGCCTGATTCCGCTCTTCGCCGTGGGCGCTTTTCTGGCGTTCACGCTTTCGCAGGCCGGCATGGTCTTCCACTGGAAGCGCGTCGGCGGCCGCGGTGCGTGGCACAGCATGCTGGTGAACGGATTGGGCGCGCTGGCCACGGCGATCACGGTGGTGGTGGTGTTGGTGGCTAAGTTCCTGGATGGCGCCTGGATCACGCTGCTTTTAATCCCGGGCCTGCTGGCGGTGATGATCGCGGTGCGCCGCCAGTATCACCAGGTGGGCATGAGCGTGGGATGCCAGTCGCCGTTGGAACTTAAGAGTTTTCAGGCACCGCTGGTGGTGGTGCCGGTGGATCGCTGGAGCAAGATCGCCCAGCGGGCGCTCACCTTCGCCTTAACTATTTCGCCCGAAGTCACGGCGCTGCACATCGATTCCGGAGAGCACGCCACCTACCTGCAGCAGGAGTGGTGCGGCTTCGTGGAACGGCCGGTTCAGCAGCTTGGCATGGCGCCTCCGAAGCTGGTGATGCTTTCATCGCCCTACCGCTTCGTGATCACTCCGATCGTGGATTACGTGCTGGACCTGGCGCAAAAGAATCCCGGCCGCCAGATCGCCGTGATCATTCCGGAGATTGTGGAGCGCCACTGGTATTACCACATGCTGCACAACCAGCGTGGGACCGCCTTGAAATCGATGCTGTATTTCAAGGGCAACGGGCGCATCCTGGTGATCAATGTGCCGTGGTATATCGGGGGGGATTAGAAGGAGACAGAAGACAGGAGTCAGGAGACAGGAGTCAGGAGACAGGAGTCAGGAGACAGGAGTCAGAAGAAGACATATGAACTACCGCGCGCTGGGCCGCACCGGCTGGAACGTATCCGAGATCAGTTTTGGCGCATGGGCCATCGGCGGCTCCTGGGGGAGCGTGAGCGACGCCGAATCCATGGCCGCCTTGCACCAGGCGATCGACTGCGGGGTGAACTTCATCGATACAGCGGATGTTTACGGCATGGGCCGCAGCGAACGGCTGATCGCGCAACTGCGGCGCGAGCGCCGCGAGCCCATCGTGGTGGCCACCAAGGCCGGACGCCGCCTGTCCCCGCACACCGCGGATGGCTACAACGCAGCGAACCTGACCGCATTCGTGGAGGACAGCCTGCGCAATCTCTCCACAGAGTGCCTGGACCTGGTCCAACTGCACTGCCCGCCGACGGACGTCTACTACCGGCCGGAGGTCTTCGGCGCGCTCGACCGCCTGGTGGAGGCCGGGAAAATCCGCTATTACGGCGTGAGCGTGGAGCGCGTGGAAGAGGCGCTTAAGGCCATCGAATACCCGGGCGTCCAGAGCGTGCAGATCATCTTCAATTGTTTCCGCCACCGCCCGGCGGAGTTGTTTTTCGAGCAAGCGCGCAAACGCCAGGTGGGGATACTGGCGCGCGTGCCGTTGGCCAGCGGCCTGCTTACCGGGAAGCTCACGCGCGATTCCCAGTTCGCGGCCGACGACCACCGGAACTTCAACCGGCAGGGCGAGGCGTTCGACGCCGGCGAAACATTCTCCGGCGTGGATTACGACGCGGCGCTGGCGGCCGTGGAGGAGTTGCGTCCGCTGGCGCCGGAGGGAGTGGGCATGGCGCAATTCGCGCTGCGCTGGATCCTAGCGTTTGATGCGGTGACCTGCGCCATCCCCGGCGGCAAGCGTCCCGCGCAGGTGGCGGACAACTGCGCCGCTTCGGACCTGCCGCCGCTCTCTGACGACGTTATGCGCGCGGTCAACGCTATTTACGATGCGCGAATTCGGGCGGCCGTGCATCAGCGCTGGTGATCGCTGTGGATTCGGCCAGGCGGAAAGCGCCGAATTCAGCACTCTGGGCGATATCGTCGTCGATATTCAATCCAGCCATTAGGAAGCGCGACGGCGCCAGTTGGACAAGGTCGGCCTCGGTACGGAAAGCTGCGTATTCGCAAAACCCCGTCGAGCAGGTCAGCCACGTGAACTGCGCGAGGCCGGCATCGCGGATGATGCGGCACGTCATGCCGGAGCCGTAGACGCCGACCACATATTGTGTCGGGGCGGCGGCCAGAGCACTCCTGATGGCCGTAAAGTAGCCGGTGATCGGACCTTCGACGTCTGCCTGGGTGGCGTCGTAATCCACGGCGAAGTAAATCGCCGTTCCGGCCGGCTGGGCGATGGCGGCGGCAAGCTCGAGCGTCTTCGCGGCCTGGCTAGCTCCGACTGCGGCGGAGAAACGGTCCACCGAATCGTTGCAGTCCTCATAGACCGCCACGATGCCAAGGCCGGCGGCCGAGAGTTGCTGCGCCTCGGCGGCCGTCAGTGTTTTCGCGGCGTTGTGGGAGTAATAGCGCGCCACAAATTGCATCCCTTGACCGGAGAGCCGATCCGCGAATGGAGAGCAGTTCGTGTTAGAGTCCATTCCCGCAAGGTTGGCACGCGTGGTGGACTGATAACCGCCGGCAACCGCCGCCGTCAGGGTGTTCTGGCCGACGACTCCGTTCGCGGTGACCCCGGCCCGGGCCTGATAGGTACGCGTGGCGGCATCGGTGTGAGGCCCGAAGACGCCACCCGCGGGGCCGGAGAGCAGGCCTTGGCTTTTCAGGAACACTTGCCAATCGGATACATCGGGTCCGGCCATGTTTACGGTTTGCAGCCGAAGCAGTCGCATTTGTTTTCCTTTTGGCGACGCGAGCGCCAATGCCCTCCTAGCCCAGCATTACCACACGCGAAGTCGCTATCGGGATAGTCCTGCTGGTTTACTTGTGTAGGTTCAATGCTTTATGAATACTCGCCGCGTTGTGACCGATAGAGGTTTCATCGGCTTGCGGCGCTACGGTTTGGCGAAAAACGGGCAGGGGTGGGGCCGCTGTGGATTCCGGACGATGGCGATCAGGATTCCGAAACGATGTCGATCAAGATTACGAAGTGATGCCGATCACGATTCCGACGCGATGCCGATCACAAATCGCGACCGCTTCGGAATGGTGATCGACATGTCGTAACGGTTTTATTAAGAAACCTTAAACGCGCTGGGCAAGTGGCGCGGCAAAAGCCCTTCACTGGAAGTGGAGGTAGTCTATTGCCGCAAGAAAGGCTCAGTATGCGGAAGTTCAAGGAAGTTCTCCGGCTCCATTCCATGGGGCTCAAACAACGGCAGATCGCGGGTAGCTGCGCGATTGCGCAAAGCACTGTCCATGAGTACCTGAAGGCTGCGGCGCAGGCTGGCGTGAGTTGGCCGCTGCCCGCTGAATGGAATGAGCAGCAGTTAGAAGAGGCTCTTTCCAGGAAGCCTCGTCCTGGCGCGCCGGCCCGCCAAGCCGCCCTGCCGGACTTCCCCGCCATCCGCAAACAACTGCAAACCCACCGCAACCTCACCCTGCAACTGCTGTGGGAGGAGTATCGCGAAGGGAATGCGGCGGACGGGTACAGCTACAGCCGGTTCTGCGAGTTGTATCACGGCTGGGCGCGTAGGCTCGATGTGGTCTTGCGGCACGACCACCGCGCGGGCGAAAAGATGTTTGTGGACTATGCCGGCGCCAAAATCCCGATGCACGACCGGCAGACTGGCGAGGTCGTTTACCAGGCTGCGATCTTCGTTGCCGTTCTCGGCGCGAGCAGCTACACGTTTGCCGAAGCCACCCAAAGCCAGGAACTGTCCTGCTGGATTGGCTCCCACGTGCGCGCCCTGGAGTTCCTGGGTGGCGTACCCGAAGCCGTCATCCCGGACAACGTCAAGACTGGGGTGAAGCATCCCTGCCGCTACGAGCCGGATTTAAATCCAACCTATCGCGAGATGGCCGAACACTATGGGTTGGCCGTTCTTCCGGCGCGTCCCTACAAGCCCAGAGATAAGGCGAAGGTCGAGGCCGGCGTGCAAATAGCCCAGCGCTGGATTGTAGCGGCGCTGCGTCACACCAAGTTCTTCGCGCTGGCAGACCTCAACGAAGCCATCGCGCCGTTGCTGGATCGATTGAACCGACGGCCTTTCCGCAAACGCCGGGATGCCTGCCGAGCCAGCCTGTTCGAACAACTGGACCAGCCCGCCTTGCGGCCCTTGCCCGTGGAACGCTACATCCTGGCTCAGTGGAAGAAGGTCCGTCCGAACATCGACTATCACGTCGAGATCGAGCGACATTATTACAGCGTTCCGTATCAGCTGGTAGGCGAGGAACTGGAAGCGCGCTACACGGCGGCCACTGTCGAGATCTTCTATCATGGCGTGCGCGTCGCCTCCCATCGCCGCGGGTTGGTGGCCCATGCGGCGACCACGCTTCACGACCATCGTCCCAAGAGCCATCAAGCCCACTTGGAGTGGACGCCGTCGCGGCTGATCCACTGGGCGGCGAACGTAGGCCCGGCGACCGCGGAACTGGTGCGGATCATCCTGGAGAGCAAGCCGCATCCGGAGATGGGGTACCGCGCTTGCCTGGGCATCATGGGCTTGGCCAAGACTTATACCGCGGTACGCCTGGAGGCGGCCAGCCAACGCGCCCTGCTGCTGCACGCGCATTCCTACCAGAGCCTGAAATCGATTCTAAAGCGCTCGCTCGACCGGCAAACCGAACTCGAACTGGAAGTCGAAAAGCCGGGCCCCAAGCACGACAACATTCGCGGCGCCACGTATTACGATCCGCCGCCTAGTTCGTTGTTGCAGTAAAGCAATCACCCCAACCAGGAGATCAACATGTTGAATCAACCGACGATGGAGAGACTGCAGGCCATGAAGTTGCACGGCATGGCCCAAGCCTTCCGTGAACAATATGAGAACGCCGATTCCAGCCAGTTGAGCTTCGAAGAGCGGTTCGGCTTGCTGGTGGACTGCCAGTGGACTTGGAAGGAGAACCGCGCTTTGACCCGACGGCTGCAGTTGGCCAAGTTCAAGGAGCGTGGCTTGATCGAGGACATCGACTACCAGCATCCCCGCGGCTTGGACCGCCGGCTCATGCGCACGCTGGCCTCCAGCGATTGGGTCCGGCAGCATCAGAACCTGCTGCTAATCGGCCCGACTGGAATCGGCAAAAGCTGGCTGGCCTGCGCACTGGCCCATAAGGCTTGCCGCGATGGATTCTTTGCTGTCCATAAAAGAATGGCGGAACTGTTCCGCGACTTGGCCGTGGCCCGCGCCGATGGCAGCATTGGTTCGGTGCTAGCGAAACTGGCGCGCACCGATGTGCTGGTACTCGACGACTTCGCCATGGCGCCGATGAAGGACAGTGAGCGGCGCGACTTTTTGGAAATCTGCGATGACCGCTATCAACGCCGTTCGACGGTTCTCACCAGCCAGGTGCCTGTGGCGCATTGGCATGAACAGATCGGCGATCCCAGCATTGCCGACAGCATCATGGACCGCCTGGTGCACAACGCGCACCGCATGGACCTCGACGGAGAATCGATCCGCAAGAAGCGCGGCCGCAAACCGGCCGAGGAGGATGGCAAGTGACCGCCAAGGCTCAACTCCCACTCCAACGCCAACCATGCTCGCCGCCGAGACAACGTCTGCGTGCGACGGAGACCGGCCTCCCGTTGGTCGGCCCGCGGCAGCCTGGAGAGCGCCAACATCAAAACAAAAAAACCTCCTATGAAAGGAAAACCAAAAAACGCCCCCGCCCGAGGCGCGGTCCAGCGACGGCCCGGTCGCCGCCAGGACACCTTTACTTGACTCAAGGCGATCAATCAGTCAACATATAACTGTCCAGCGAAACGATGCTTCAATCTTGATCGACATCAGATCGGAATGAGCGATTTCCTTCGCCGGAATCCGCAACCGCAAGGTGATGAACCTATATCGGTAACACAGAGCGTCCTCGGAGGGAGCGCGGGCGATCTTGCTCATCGCATGGGCCCGGACGATTGGGCTCGTGAGCGCGGCTAGAGCTGAGGGCTGCGTCTCCGGCGACGCGGAGGCCCTCGCGATCGAATCTAGAAACAGTCTCTCAAGCGTGGATGGAGGCGGTTGGTCAGCTATCGAAGCTACGCTCAAAACCACCGACGCTGCTACCACACGTGTCCTCTTCTAGAGTTGAATCATGGGCTGGGGGGCGGGCATGACCCCTTCGAATTGAGGTTTTGTTGAAAACAAGGAATCGAATTGGCTTCTTCCGAAAATTCCCCCGGTGGCGCCCATTTTCATCTCCATGGGCGGTCGGAATCCAACCGGGTTCTTTCGCCTCGCAAAGGGCATATGGGCGACCGATGAACGCCGATAGGGCACTGGCCTTCGGGCTGTTACGCGCATCGTTCTTTCGTTGACGTGTAGCGTTAGGTTGCATTTGTTGCGCGGTCTCTGGAATTGGGTTCGCTTCGCAAAGGGCATATGGGCCGCCGATGAACGCCGATAGGGCACTGGCCTTCGGGCTGTTACGCGTATCGTTCTTTCGTTGACGTGTTGCGTTAGGTTGCATTTGTTGCGCGGTCTCTGGAATTGGGTTCGCTTCGCAAAGGGCATATGGGCCGCCGATGAACGCCGATAGGGCACTGGCCCTCGGGCTGTTGTTACGCGCATCGTTCTTTCGTTGACGTGTAGCGTTAGGTTGCATTTGTTGCGCGATCTCTGGAATTGGGTTCGCTTCGCAAAGGGCATATGGGCCGCCGATGAACGCCGATAGGGCACTGGCCCTCGGGCTGTTGTTACGCGCATCGTTCTTTCGTTGACGTGTTGCGTTAGGTTGCATTTGTTGCGCGATCTCTGGAATTGGGTTCGCTTCGCAAAGGGCATATGGGCCGCCGATGAACGCCGATGAACGCCGATAGGGCACTGGCCTTCGGGCTGTTACGCGTATCGTTCTTTCGTTGACGTGTTGCGTTAGGTTGCATTTGTTGCGCGGTCTCTGGAATTGGGTTCGCTTCGCAAAGGGCATATGGGCCGCCGATGAACGCCGATAGGGCACTGGCCCTCGGGCTGTTGTTACGCGCATCGTTCTTTCGTTGACGTGTAGCGTTAGGTTGCATTTGTTGCGCGGTCTCTGGAATTGGGTTCGCTTCGCAAAGGGCATATGGGCCGCCGATGAACGCCGACCGATGAACGCCGATAGGACACCGGCCTTCGGGCTGTTACGCGTATCGTTCTTTCGTTGACGTGTAGCGTTAGGTTGCATTTGTTGCGCGATCTCTGGAATTGGGTTCGTTTCGCAAAGGGCATATGGCCCGCCGATGAACGCCGATAGGGCACTGGCCTTCGGGCTGTTACGCGTATCGTTCTTTCGTTGACGTGTTGCGTTAGGTTGCGTTTGTTGCGCGGTCTCTGGAATTGGGTTCGCTTCGCAAAGGGCATATGGGCCGCCGATGAACGCCGATAGGGCACTGGCCTTCGGGCTGTTACGCGCATCGTTCTTTCGTTGACGTGTAGCGTTAGGTTGCATTTGTTGCGCGGTCTCTGGAATTGGGTTCGCTTCGCAAAGGGCATATGGGCCGCCGATGAACGCCGATAGGGCACTGGCCTTCGGGCTGTTACGCGTATCGTTCTTTCGTTGACGTGTTGCGTTAGGTTGCATTTGTTGCGCGGTCTCTGGAATTGGGTTCGCTTCGCAAAGGGCATATGGGCCGCCGATGAACGCCGATAGGGCACTGGCCCTCGGGCTGTTGTTACGCGCATCGTTCTTTCGTTGACGTGTAGCGTTAGGTTGCATTTGTTGCGCGATCTCTGGAATTGGGTTCGCTTCGCAAAGGGCATATGGGCCGCCGATGAACGCCGATAGGGCACTGGCCCTCGGGCTGTTGTTACGCGCATCGTTCTTTCGTTGACGTGTGGCGTTAGGTTGCATTTGTTGCGCGATCTCTGGAATTGGGTTCGCTTCGCAAAGGGCATATGGGCCGCCGATGAACGCCGATAGGGCACTGGCCCTCGGGCTGTTGTTACGCGCATCGTTCTTTCGTTGACGTGTTGCGTTAGGTTGCATTTGTTGCGCGGTCTCTGGAATTGGGTGCTTCCGAAAATTCCCGCGGTGACGCCCATTTTCATCTCCATGGGCGGTCGGAATCCGACCAGTCTCTTTCGCTTCGTAATTTGACCTCGTTCGGCGCGTTCCCCGACCGGTACGCATTGCAGATTGTTGCGTTTGGTTGCAGGCTCGCCAGCGGCAATCCCAGGCCGGGGAGGGCCTAGCACCAGGGAATTGGGCAGTCGAATCTTCGTATGGTCAAAACAGGACCGAATTGGCTTCGCTTCGTAATTTGACCGTTCGACGCCACCGCGCGGGCTAGTACGCGCAGCGCGACCCAGGCGCGCCGCAACGCGTTGCGTTGCAACGCGTTTGGCTGCCCGACGCAACGATCTTGAAAATCACTTTTTGCGTTGCAGGTTGTTGCATTTTGGTTGCGGCTCACCCTTCGTCCACCGTCTTGGGCACTCGGTATAACGCTACCATGGCGGCAGCGGGAATGCGGTGGGCTGGGAGCGACGTTAGGCCTATTTTCAACGGGATGGCGGGGTTCCCCGATGGTGACCACAGCGAGTGAAGAGGCAAGATTCCGCTATTGCGGCCGCAGGCAGGCGGGACGTCCCTCATGTTCGGGCTTACCGCTAGAGACGAAGTACTGCCGCGCGATGTGCCGGAATTCGCGGGCGTCGGCAAGCTGCACGATTCTCTCGAAGCATCGAATCACGGCGGGAAACTGGCAGTCCCAGCTCTCGGACAGCGAGCGCGTAACGCCCGAGAAGCTGCGGCAGAGAACCCGGTCGCACCAGCGCTCCCGGCCCGGCAATTCGGGGTAGGTGCGCATGATATCGATCACCGATTTCAACAGGCGGAAACGAACCGGTTCGCGGTAATGCGGCAGAAAGGCGACGTCGCTCGCGCCGCCGCGCACTTCGCCGGCAAACTCCGCAAAGCTCGAGGCGCGCGTGAGATTGACGACTGAAGCCGGTTCGCAGCCGTGACGGTCTCCGCCGGAAACCAGGGTGCGGTTCGACGCATTGGCGAGATCAATTACGCGCTGATTCTCCTCCCATGGGCGGAGGCCATTGAGCTCAACCGCGTGGATAAACCGGCCAGACGACTCCAGAAGGCCGCTGAGAGCGGCGGCGTGTGCGGCGGCCCCCGCGCTGCCCTGATCCCACAGCGGATGGTTGAGCACCACCAGCGTGTCCGGCTCACCGGCTATGGCGGCGAGCAATTCGTTCCTGAGTCCAACGGACGGATTGTGCGTACACCGGTTGAGCTCTGCGAGCAAAGCGCCCGCCCGCGCCGGCGGGAGGTTGTGGAGCCCGATATGGAAGTACGAGACGCCGACGGGAACTGTCCACTCCACCGATACAGGAGCCTGCCTGGTCTCCGCACAGGCTCTGAGCCGGGCCGAAGCCTCGATATTGTCATGATCCGTGATAGAGACCAACGCCGGCAACCCGAACTGGCGCTCTATATTTCGTTTTTCCAGGTCGAAGGCATGCGTGGCGGGCAGCGGCGGTGTCCAGAAGGCCCTCGTATAATCCAGCTCCCGGTTATACTTTTCTTCGTATTTCCTGGCCTGTCTGCGGATCTCCCAGGCGAGCGGTGGGACAGCGTCGGCGTACCGCGGAATGAAGTCGAGTCTCTCGAGCGAGTGCATGGTGTGGCTGTGAAGAGAGACGCCAGTGCGGAATTGCCGCGCGAACCCGTTCTCGCGCCAGACGCAGCGTAGCCGTGTTTGATTCATGAAGTATTCAATCTTGTATCACACGTTGCTGCCAGTATACACCATGCCCTCGCGAAATCCGGCGCGACGCCGCCCCAAATGTGGCATGCACCAACAAGGGATGAATCGAATGCGTGACCCCAGCCCGTCTCAGGGTGTGACCTGGAGGCTCTGGTTCACGGTCTTATCTGGCGGTCAGGCTTACGGAGTCAGCACAAAGCCGTGGGCCACGGTGCCAGCGTCAACGTAGTACCCGGTGATCGCGTCCAAGTGGTTGTTGCTGTACGCGAAAGTTCCCTGGTAGGTGCCTGTGCCCGCGCCGGAGACTTCGAAGGGGGTGATGGTGAGGCCGCTCGAATCGCGCACGAAGCCGTGACAAAGATTGTCCGCGTCCACGTAATATCCGGCGATAGCCCCCTCCTCGTCGATCGAGACGGCGACGGTGCCCTGGTAGGTTCCCGTGCCTGCGCCTGGAGCATCGAAGGTGGTTATGGCGCCATCCGCGGCGCGCACGAAGCCGTGCCACAAATAGTTCGCGTCCGAGTAGTATCCGGCGATGGCCGCTGCCGCATTGGTGTCGTTTACGTAGGTACCCCCGCTAACGCCCCCGGTGCCCGCGCCAGGAGCATCGAAAGTGCTTATTGCGCCGTCCGCGGCGCGCACGTACCCGTGAATCACGCTGCCCCCGTCCACGCTGCTGGCGTCATAGTACGATCCGGCGATACTCCCCGCCGCGTTGATGTAACCGCCGCTGGTGCCGGGCTGGCGGCGCGCATGATGCGGCGCATCCTGGTGAACTACGCGGAAGCGCGCAATGCGCAGAAGCGCGGCGGCGGCTTTCGCATCCCGCTCGACGACCAGTTGGAGTTGATGGAGAGCGGCCAACTCGATGTCCAGTCCCTGGACCTGGCGCTGAACCGGCTGGAAGCTATCGACGAGCGGCAGGCGCGCATCGTGGAACTGCGTTTCTTTAGCGGCTTGAGCGTGGAAGAAACGGCCGCCGCCATGGAGGTTTCGACAGCCACCATCAAGCGGGAATGGCGCACCGCGCGGTTGTGGCTGGTGCCGGCGTTGGATAGCGCCGCGTCCACGACACACTGATGACCAGCGAGCGATGGCGGCAGGTCAAACAAATCCTCGACGAACTGGAAGGCATCGCGCCGGCAGGCGGCCTGCGGCGGCGACGAAGACCTGCCCGACCGCCAGAATCCGGCGGCGCGCTGGGGCGAGGGCGAAGGCCCCGGGCTATTTACGCCGGATGGAAAGTATTTTCTGTTCCGCGAGTTGTTCGAACATAGAACCACGCTTTGGGCGACACGCGAGCGGTCGCGGACTTGGCCGCTGCGCCGCCCGCAGCCGGTGGAGGTTTACGCCGCCGGTTTCGACATGTTTCCATGGAATCCTCCCGCGGTAAGCCCCGATGGCAAACGATTGTTTGTGCTGAGCGAAAACCAGACGCACGACATCGCGCGCTACGACCCCGTCCAACAAACGCTGGCGCCCATTCTGCCGGGCGTGTCGGCCGCCTTCAGGGGTTACTCTCCGGACGGAAAATGGATCGCCTATACGGCGCTGCCGGACAGCAGCGGCCTGGCGGTCCGCATTCTGCCTCCCGGGGGCAAGCCGGGAAAGATATTGCTCGCGCCAGTGGATGGCGGAAGGCCCCAAGTGCTATTTGGAAATGAACCCACGGCGGAAGACAGTCCCACGTTCTCCCCCGATGGCCAAGTCATGGGGTTTGGGCGAACATGGCTGGACGCTCAGGGCAACACCATCGACGGAAGCACTTGCCTGATGGACCGGCAAACCGGAAAGATAACCAGACTGTCCGAAGCGGACGACGACATTCGGTCTCCGGTATGGTCGCCCGATGGCAGCCGCATGGCCGCCCCCAGCGACGACGGCGCCGTGAAACTGTTCGACCCGCGTTCCCGCACCTGAAAGGTGTGCGCGTACACACCGTCGTTTGGTCCCGCGACAACAGGTTCGTCTACTACCAGGACGAATCCGCCAGCCCACGGCAGGTCTACCGGGTGGCGGTGCCTGGCGGCACAATCGAGGCCGTAGCCGCCTGGAAGCAACTCGTACGCAGCGACTGGAACCTCAGCAGCTTCGGTGGCTTGACTCCCGATGGCGAACCGGTGGCGACATTCAGTCGCAGGCACAACGATATCTACGGACTCGACCTGGACCTGCCTTGAGCGCGCCGGCGCGTGTACTTCCCCATACGCCCTCGGACTCAGCGGCCGCCGGACAGCCATAGCTTCACCGGCTGATAGAGCACGTAGATGGCGGCCGCCGCTAACCAGATCATCGAGCTGACGGAGAACTTGCGCGCGGTGATGCGCACCTCCGGCGTGCGGTCCAACTGCAGCAGCGGACCCTTTTGATTAGCGGCCGTCCGGTCGTACAGAAACAGCGGGGCGCCCGCATAGAGCGCAAACACGGGAAACCACGCCGCGGTGATGACCACATTCGCCTGCTTGATCGGCCCGGCGTGCCACAGGAAGCCGATTGATTTGATCACGTCCGCGATCGCGAACGCCGCCAGCACCAAATGCCGGATCGCGAGGGCCCGCCCGGCGGACCGCAAGCCCGTCATCAGATTGCGCGAGCGCGCGATGGCCGCTCTCCCCTTTAGCTTTTCTACCGCGCAAATCACCGGCCATAGGCAATCGCCGATCACCCAGCCGGGCCCGAACAACCACGGGGATCGCGCCTGCGTGACCACCAGGGCAGGCAGCATTCGAATCAGCCTCCAGAAGACTCGAAACGAGAGGAACCTTCGAACGCGGACTTGTTCGTCCAGCGCGATCAGCGCGGCTGCCGCGCGCAACACGTTGTCGGAAAAAACGAAGAGCATCGCCGACAGCAGCGGCACCAGCACGACGCGTAGAGCGGCGACCGGCAGCAGCTTCCCGCTGAATGTGACCAGCAGGGCCGTCAGCGTCAAAATGACCGTGTAGATAGGCAGCAGCAACAGGGCAAATGCCCCGAGGTGCTGCAGCAGAAATGCCTTCGATCTGCGTAGCGCAAAAAACTCGCCGTCCACCGCGTTATGGAACCGCTGCGTAAAGGCTACGGCGGAGGCCGGCCGATCCGCGGGATTGCGCGCCAGTCCCGCGAGGATGGCGTCCGATACGTCGCGCGGAATCTTGCGCACGCTGGCGGGCGGCAGGGGATTGCCGGTCCGGTGAAATTCGAATAGCTCGCTGGTCTTTCCCGGAAAGGGCAACTCGCCGCAAACCAGGGAGTAAGCCACCACGGCCAGACTGTAGATATCGGAACGGAAATCAATTTCCTGTCCCAGCGCCTGCTCCGGCGACATATACGCGGGGGTGCCGACCAGGCTGCCCGGCATGGTGTGCGCGTCCGCGCCACTGTCGAACGATCCGGAGGACACCCGCGACCCCACCGGCGTCGGCATCGCGACGGTCTCAGTCTCGGTTGATGATGACGGGGGCTCTGGCGCCATGTCGAACACAACGGTTTCCACATTGTCGCCAGGCATTGTGGGACGCGGAACGACCGTCGCCGCCGCGGCCGCCTCCGGCATCTCTTTCGTCAGGGGAGCCCACTCGCCGAGCAGATTTACCTTGGCCACCCCGAAGTCGAGCACTTTTGCCGTGTATCCGCCGCGGCCGTTCGGCTCCAACCAGATGTTGTCCGGCTTCAGATCGCGATGCACGATCCCATGCCCGTGCGCCTCCGTGAGCGCCAATCCGATCTGGTCCAGGATGTCCGCGATCAGCGGCAGGGCGACCCGCGGATTCGCTTTCTGGAAATCCGAAAGCGTCTGCCCGTCCAGGAACTCCATCACCAGGTAAGGCATGTCTCCGCCGGCGGCTCGCGCGATTCCGAAGTCCGTGACATTCACGATGTTGGGATGGCGCAATCGGCCGCAGGCCTGGGCTTCGCGCTGGAAGCGGGCGAGAAATTGTGGTTCGGCCGCCCACCGTGGAGCGATCACCTTCACCGCCACGACGCGCGTGGTTCCGAGATGCGTGGCCAGGTAGACGTTGCCCATGCCGCCCGCGCCGAGCTGCTTATCGATGCGGTATTTGGCGTCGAGGATTTCGCCGATCATGGAACGATCCAAAGGGTCCAGCCGCCATCATAGCAATCGCCGGAAGATGGCGACAGCCGAGAAGTGGCGCGGGCGAGTCCGGGTGTAGCATGATTTGAGGATGAGTTCCGACGATCGCCGCAGTCTGTTCGAGGCCATACTCGGGGATGGACGGCCGCTCCTGGCGCTGACGGGCATCGCTCTGTTTGCCAGCGGCGGGTTCGCGATCCTGCAGTCGATGACCGGGCACTTGCTTCCGCACGATTCAGAGGCGCTGGGGATGGATGCGGGCGGCCTGACCCAGGTGGCCAACGTCCGGCTGGCCATGTTCATGTTTCACGACCGTGTGGCGTTTGGCGGTACGCTGCTGGCCATCGGAGCAGCCTATTGGTGGTTGTCGGAATTCCCCCTGCGAGCCAGGCAGGCGTGGGCCTGGTGGGCATTCGCTATATCCGGGTTCACTGGATTCGCGAGCTTCCTGGCATACCTGGGTTACGGGTACCTGGATACATGGCACGCCACGGCCACTATTATTCTTTTGCCGATTTTCGTGGCAGGGCTGTGGCTATCCCGCGGACTCATCCCTGGCCGGCTGCGCATCGGGCAAGCGTGGCGCACGGAGTTGCCCGCGGAAGCCGGAGCGGCACGGCACGGCCGCCAGGTTCTGCAGGCCTGCGGCCTGGGACTGGTGCTAGCCGGCGCGACCATCGTGGTGGTAGGCATTACCACCGTCTTCGTGCCGCAAGACCTGGCGTTCGTCGCCATGACGCGGGAACAGATCGCCGCGATATCACCGATGCTGATTCCAGTGATCGCGCACGACCGCGCCGGTTTTGGCGGAGGACTGCTATCGTGCGGGCTGCTGATTCTGATCATCACCCGGCATGCCCCGCTCACGCGCAGCTTTCTGGATGTGATGGCGCTGATGGGACTCTTCGGATTCGGCGCGGCGCTGGGAGTGCATGGCGCAATCGGCTACCTGGACTTCGTGCATCTGGCGCCGGCGTACGCCGGATTCCTGCTTTTCCTCGGCGGGTTTGGGCTTTGCGCGCGGGCCTACTTGACCAAAGTATAGGTGGCGCGGCTGGCGGACTCGCGCGAAACGCGGAGGGTGATTTCGTCGTGCTTTCCCGTCTCGAGAGTCTCGGTGGGCAACGGCGTGGTCTGCTCCACGGTGACCTTGGCTTCGGTGCCGGCCAGGCGCACGGTCCGTTTCCAATCCTTACCGGCGAATTCCAGCGCAGCATTGGCGGCGTGTACTTCCACTGGACCCGTACCGGCGAACGCGCCGCTCTCCGGCAGCACATTCAGGCCGTAGGGGGCGGAATCTTTCCAAACGAACTCCAGCCATCGCCCGCCATCCTGGGCTGAAAACACGGCGCGGACCTTTTGGTTTTCCAGAACCCACTCGGGCGCGCCGTCGCCATCCAGGTCCGCCGACCACGCCACTGCCTGGCCGCGCGGGATGGCCAGGAAGCGGGCGGGAATCTCCATCTTCGCTCCGCCGGTCAGGCGCAGGACCCAGTCACTCAGGCCGGGAGCCGCGCCATCGGGGAAGACGCGAAACTCGAGCGAGCGATCCAGGATGCCACCGGAATTCAACTCGGCCTTGCGCGGCAGGAACTGAAAGCCCTCGCCCGCGGGCTCAACCGAGTAAGTTTGGATCTCCGGAGAGTTGTTGCGGATGTTGACGTCCACCGTGCGCCCGGCGGTGATGTCGATGGGGACGATCGCCGGTTCCACGGCCAAGTCCGCGGCAGCGCCGAAATGCAGGTGGATGGTTTCGGCCAGATGCACCGAAGCGGGCCGGAACAATTGCAGATGCGCGCGGCCGAGCGGTACGCCATCGCCCTCGATGGCCAGATTGGCCCAGTCGCCGTGCAGGGCGTCGGCGGGCACATCCACCGCATAATCGATTTCAAGCGGAGACTTTTTGGTGGGAGTGGCGGCAAAGCCTTCCGGCAGGCGCAGGCGCGAACGATCGGCGAGTTCCTCGGAAGAGTAGGAAGTGGAGATGGTGTTGGCCCGGCCGATGATGAGGCGCTTGGCGTCCTCGAAGAAGGCGGAGTGTTCCGGCGCTTCGATGGCCAGCGCCACCCGGACCTGACCGGCGGGTCCTTTGCCCTGCGGGATTTTCAGGCGGGCGCGCAGGGTCTTCTCGTCGAAATCGAATTCCGCGAGATGGCCGCCCGCCAGGTAGGGCCCGCTGGGGCGCCGCGCGAGCTGCAGCACAATCTCCGCCGGAGCGGGCGCGGCGAACTCCATGGCCAGCGCGCCGTTTTCGAATTCGATATTCTGCAATTCCGCGGTCGCGTAGACGATGTGCTCGGCATTGGAAAACGCGGAGCATTCGCGGCATAGCCCGGCGCCGCCCATCGAGACATTCACCGGCAGCCACAAGGTTTCGTGCGGCGCAAGGTAGACGTTTTCGATCTCTATAGAACGCTTGGCGAAGGGATCCCAAGCGCGCACGGTGTTGCGAAACGGCTGACGGCTTTCGTTCGAGATGCTGACGGCGGAAGCCACACCCGGTGCGCGCGAAACCAGTCCGACGGCGGCGACTCCGGGCGGAAGCGGCCTGCCGTTCGACAGCCGTACGGCGTGGGCGCGGTCCGGTTTCATGCCGGGCAGCAGCGCTGCCCAATGCCTCAACAGGGCCGTGTTGCGGCGCAAGGCCGCAACGCTGGAGCGCTCATCCCCATTCAGGGAGATTGCGCCGGCGCGGTAGAGCGGGCCCCCCGGCCGCTCCCAGCCGGCGGGAAACAGGGCATCCTCGACGTCTTCCCAGAGCAGGGTACTGGCCGCGGTCGCGAGCACCTGCCGGCTGCGGTTCAGGGCTGCCGGGTCGTGCGCCGAAACCACGACCACAGGTTGTGGTGGCGCGGGCGCGTCCAAGATGCCTGGACTGACGCCGCCGCCCTCGACGAAAGCGATCGGCCCGCCGTGCTTTTCGGTCTGCGGCGCCAGCAGGCTCTCCAGCTCATGCAGCCACGGCTTGGCGGCGGCTCGGCGGTCCTGCGCGGGGCTCTGCTGATAGCCATTGGGATAGCCGTTGTTGACCCAGCCCTTTACCGGCGGCAAGGGGCGGATCCAAGCCCGCATTTCCAGGCGGCGCAGCAGCCGGATGAAGCCCATCAGATCGCGGCGCGGACTGGTGGCGCCGGTGAAATCGTAAGCGCCGCCATCCGGCTGATGCCAGTTCCACGGGATGGAAAATTCCACCGTGCGGATGCCAATGGTTTTCAGCCAGACCAGCTCCCGTTCCCATAGCGTGCGCGGATAAAGATAATAGGGGAATTCGACGGCTTGTACGAATTCGCGCGGCTGGGCCGGACCGGGTTGCTGGGCGGGCAGGGCCGCCACGAAAGCCAGCAGTAACAGGACCAGACGCATCAAACGGACCTGCGCAATCGGTAATCTTCGACGAGGGGCATGCGCACAACCTTGCACATTTCAAATAGACGTGAGCGGGCGCGCGATCCGATACGATCGGCTAAAGAAGTTTTGTAGTCCGGCTTACCCAGCGTGGTGCGGTCGATCATGACGCTGCCGGCGTCCGGGTCCGGCAGGTTGGTGGTGGCGATCAAGGGCTTCTTGTTGTTGCAGCGGTAGGTGATGATGCTGGTGACGGTGTCTTCGACCCAGTCGGTGACGCGGTGCGCGCCGAGGTCGTCGAGCAGGAGGACTTCGGTATCGAGCGCGAAGCGGTAGGCCTCGCGGTCGGCGGATCCGGAGGCCTGGTTGTAGCCGGCGCGGATGCGGTCGAGCAGATTCTGATAATCGAAGAAAAGGCCCTCGAATCCGCGCGAGATGAGGATGCGCAGAGCCGCCACCGCCAGATGCGTCTTGCCGCTGCCGGGCTCGCCGACCAGCATCAGGCCCAGGTGTTTGCCGGTGGGAAATTCGCGGGAGAAGGATTTCACGGTGAGCAGCACATTGGCGAGCTCGCGATGGCCGATGGGGTTGTCGCGGGGTAGCGCGAAGTTGTCGAAAGACGCGTTGCGGTAAAGCGGAGGGATCGCGGCATTTTCCTCCAGGCGGCGAGCGCGCTCGCCGAAGACGCAATCGCAGCGCTCGGCGCCGGATAGGTCGGCGCGCTCGATGATTTTCCAGCCGCTGCCGCCGCAAGCGGGGCAGACGGTATCGGTGGGCATGATGTTCTATTATCGCGCGGTAGAATATAGAGATGCGCAACGAGTTTACGGCGATCGTCGAGCAGGATGGGCCATGGTACGTGGCGTACTGCGCCGAGGTGCCAGGCGCCAACGGACAAGGCAAATCTCGCGCCGAGTGCCTGGCGAATCTTCGCGCGGCGATTTCGCTCATCCTTGAGTACAGACGAGAAGAATCCCTGCGCGCGCTGCCCCCCGATGCGGCGCAGGAACTCGTCGTGGTTGGATGAAGCGCGAAGGACTTCTGCGGCCCCTGCGCCGGCATGGCTGCGTGTTGCGGCGAGAGGGCAAGGAGCACGAACTTTGGGAGAACCCGCAAACGGGCCATGCCGAAGCCATTCCTCGTCACGCTGAAATCGCCAATCTCCTGGTAAGGAAGATTTGCCGCAAGCTATCCATTTCCCGACCCGCCTGGATAAGTTCGGCCGGGGCTTTGGCGCACGCCCGATCAAGTCAAGCGCAGCAATTCGATCAAATGCGCGGCAGGCCGCCTGAAGCCCTCTGGCAGTTCGTGAAGAACCTCCGGCAGGCCGTCGGCTAAGAGGATGGTCACAGGCCGCTGCGGGGCCTGACATCCTCCCAGGTGGTGAACAGCCCTCGACGAAACCGCGCTCGCTGCGCTCTACCTGGGCGGCCAACGAACTTCGCTGGGCTAGTTAGCACCGCTCCGCCAAGGACTCCAGGCTGGCGTGCGCCTGAACTAAATCGGAGACGGCTTTGCCCAGATCGCGTTGGTACTCACCGGTCAGTTCCGTCAGAATCCGCTTGGTGTCTTCGTCGAAATCAATCTGAAGGCGCAGCAAGCTCTGGGCTACTCAATCGCCGCCAGCACGTCGCCCGCCGCTACCGTGGCGCCTTCGCGGGCGGCGAGTGAAACGACACGTCCGGCCTTCGGCGCTTTCATCTCGTTTTGCATCTTCATGGCTTCCACGACTAGCAGGCCTTGGCCGGACTGCACGGTGTCGCCCTCGGCGACCAGCAGGCGCACGATCTTGCCGGGCATGGGCGCCACCAGGTTCAGACGGCCTTCAACGCCCTGCCTGCCGGTCTGGCGCGACCAGCGGCGCGGGTCGCGGATTTCGACTTCGAAACGGTGGCCGTCGATAAAGACGATTACGCAGTCATCGGACTGCTCGATGCGGGCCTCGTAGCTGCGGCCGTCCTTCAGAACGGAATAGACGCCTGGTTCGACGGCGGCGATCTGCGCGCCGCTCGCATCGAGGTCGATTTCGCGGGCCCGGCCGTTGATGGCCAGCGAGACCTTCATCGCCACGCCTCCCGGCGGCCGATTTCGAGCCACCGGCTGCGCGTCGCGGGTGCGCTTTCAGTGGGCACGGCGACGCGCGTGGAATGGAAGGCGGCCACCAAGACGGCGATGGACTCCAGATCCGGCGGCGGATCGAGGGGCTTGCGGCGCGCCAGGAATTCGTCGACAAAATTTGTGTGCAGCCGGCCTTCGCGAAACTCTTCGTCTTCCAGAATCTGACGGAAAAACGCGATGTTGGTGTGGATGCCGGCCACATCGTATTCGCGCAAAGCGCGCAGCATGCGGGCAATGGCGTGGGGGCGCGTGCCGCTCCACACGGCCAGTTTGGCGAGTAGCGGATCGTAGTCGATGGGCACGCTCCAGCCGTCATAGACGCAGCCATCCAGGCGAATGCCCGGCCCCAGCGGACGCGTCAGGCGCGTGAGCTTACCGGGCGAAGGGAAGAAGTTGTTGTAAGGATCTTCGGCGTAGATACGGCACTCGATGGCGGACCCGCGCAGATCGACGTCCTCCTGGCGCAGCCGGAGTTTCTCGCCCGCGGCGATCTCCACTTGCAAGCGCACCAGATCGAGACCGGTCACCAACTCGGTGATGGGATGCTCCACTTGCAGCCGGGTATTCATCTCCAGGAAATAGAAATCGCCGCGGGCATCCACCAGAAATTCGACCGTGCCGGCATTGTAGTAGCCGGCGCTGCGCGCGACGCGGATGGCGGACTCGCCCATGGCTTCGCGCATACCGGGGCGCGCGGCCACCAGCGGCGACGGGCACTCTTCCATGACCTTCTGATGGCGCCGCTGGATGGAACATTCGCGTTCGCCCAAGTGGACCATGTGGCCGTGGCGGTCGCCGATTAACTGAATTTCGATGTGGCGAGGACGCTCGATCAGCTTTTCGACATAGAGGGCGGCGTTGTTGAATGAACGCTCGGCTTCGCTGGCCGCGTCGCGGAAGGCTGCGTCCAGATGGGCGTCGGAATCCACGCGGCGCATGCCTTTGCCACCGCCTCCGGCCACCGCTTTCAGCAGCAGGGGATAGCCGAACTGCGCGGCGAAGGCGCGGGCGTCAGCGGGGCTGGCGAGCGCTTCATGAGCGCCGGGTACGACCGGCACGCGCGCGGCTATCGCCATCTGGCGCGCGGCGGTCTTCGACCCCATGCGGCGAATGGACTCGGCCGACGGGCCGATGAACACAATGCCGGCCGCTTCACAGGCAGCGGCGAAACCGGCATTCTCGCTGAGGAAGCCGTAGCCGGGGTGGATGGCCTCGGCGCCATGCTTACGCGCGGCGTCCAGAATGCGATCGATGCGCAGGTAGCTTTCCGCGGAGGCGGAGGGTCCCACCCATTCGGCCTCGTCGGCCATGCGCACGTGCAGGGACGCGCGGTCGGCATCGGAGAAGACGGCCACCGCAGCGATTTCCATCTCGCGCAGCGTGCGGATGACGCGCACGGCGATTTCGCCGCGGTTGGCAATCAGGACCTTGCGGAACACTCCGCGATTGTAGCAGGCGGAACGCGCGAACAAAGTCCTTGCATTGGATGCATATATATGGCATGATGCATATATGAGCATGAAGAGGACGACGGTCTTCCTGCCGGACCCGCTGCACGAAAGCCTGCGGCAGGAGGCGTTTCGCACGCGCGTCAGCATGGCCGAGATCATCCGGATGCGTCTGGAACTGGGCGCGCGCGAGCCGGAGAAGCCGCGCGGCGATCCGCTGGCCAAGGCCGAGGGGGCGGTGCGCCACGGCCGGCTGAGCCAGGATATCGATGAAGCCCTCTACGGCGATTGAGCGCCCGCTCCTGTTCGTCGATACGTGGGGCTGGATCGTGCTGGCCGACGCCCGCGATCCGCGTCATGACGAGGTCGTGGCGCTGCGGCGCCAGCACACCGAAAGCGGGATTCTGGTCACCACCGATTACGTGCTGGACGAAACCTTCACGCGCCTCTACGGTGCCAGCCCGTTTGCCGAGGCGGAGCGTTTTTGCTCGGCGGTGCTGCGCGCCCGGGATACCGGCATGGTGCGCGTGGAACCCATCACCGCCGAACGTTTCGCGCGGGCCTACCGTATGCGCCTCAAGTATCGCGACAAACCCCGCATCTCATTTACGGATCTGACCAGTTTCGTGGTAATGAGCGAACTGAGTATCCGGGATGTGCTGACCGCGGACGCCCATTTTGCTTCCGTGCAATCGGGTTTTCGGACGGCGCCCTAATCGCCGTTGCCGGCAATGTTCACCAGGTTATCGCTCAGCACGGCTGCGGCTTCCTCGGCGGTAAACTCCTCCACCTTCGCCGAAATGTTCATGGAGCAAAACTTCGGACCGCACATGGAGCAGAAGTGCGCGTCCTTGAAGCCTTCCTCCGGCAGCGTTTCATCGTGCATGGAGCGGGCCGTCTCGGGGTCGAGTGACAGCTCGAACTGGCGTTTCCAGTCGAAGCGGTAGCGCGCGCGGGACAACTCGTCGTCGCGGTCGCGGGCGCCGGGGCGGTGGCGGGCGATGTCGGCGGCGTGCGCGGCGATCTTGTAAGCGATGATGCCGGCCTTCACGTCGTCGCGGTTGGGCAGGCCCAGGTGCTCCTTAGGCGTGACATAGCACAGCATGGATGCGCCGTACCAGCCGATCATGGCCGCGCCGATGGCGGAGGTGATGTGGTCGTAGCCCGGTGCGAAATCCGTCACCAGCGGCCCCAGCGTGTAGAAGGGCGCCTCGTAGCACATCTCCTTTTCCTTTTCGACCTGCATCTGGATCTGATCCATGGGGATGTGGCCGGGGCCTTCGATCATTACTTGAACGTCGTATTCCCAGGCGCGCCTGGTGAGTTCGCCGAGCGTCTTCAGCTCGGCGAATTGCGCATCGTCGCTGGCGTCGGCCACCGATCCGGGGCGCAAGCCGTCCCCCAGCGAGAAGCTGACGTCGTACTTCTGGAAGATCTTGCAGATCTCGTCGAAGCATTCGTAGAGCATGTTCTGGCGATGATTCTTCACCATCCACTCGGCCAGGATAGAGCCGCCGCGGCTGACGATACCGGTGATGCGGCGCGCGGCCAGCGGAATATGCTGCACCAGCACGCCGGCATGAATGGTCATGTAGTCCACGCCCTGCTGGGCCTGCTCCTCGATGACCTCCAGCATCACCGAGGCGCTCAGGTCTTCCAGGCGGCGCACGCGGGAGAGCGCTTCGTAGATCGGCACGGTGCCGATGGGCACCGGCGAAGCGTCGATGATGGCCTGCCGAATGCGCGGAATGTCGCCGCCGGTGGAAAGATCCATCACCGTATCGGCGCCGTACTTCACCGAGTAGCGCAGCTTTTCCAGCTCTTCATCGATATTGGAGGTGACCGCGGAGTTACCGATGTTGGAGTTGATTTTGCATTTGGAGGCCACGCCGATGGCCATGGGCTCGAGGTTGGTGTGGCGGATGTTGGCGGGGACGATCATGCGGCCGCGCGCTATTTCGGAGCGGACCAGTTCGGGCGAAAGATTCTCGCGCTGCGCGACGTGCTGCATTTCGCCGGTGACGATACCCCGGCGCGCGTAGTGCATCTGCGTGCGGACTGCGTCGTGCTGGCGTTCGGCGATCCATTCTGTTCGCATGGGATTCCTCTGGGATGCAGGTTTATGGTGTCGGGTTGTGGGTGCTGGGAGGAAGCGCCCAGCACCCGCTCGCCTACTTCTTCTTCTTGGGCTTCTTGACTTCTTTCTTGCCTTTATCCATGCTTTTAGCCATACTCGCAATTATACTCGCTAATGGACGCGATGTAATCCTTCCTCGTCGTCATCCCAGGCATCCGGGTCGGTGGCATGCAGCAGGAAGAACTTCTGCAACTCGCTGGTGGGGGCGGTCAGGACGATCTGCTGGCCTTCGCCCATGGTATATTGCGGCGCCTGGCCCGTTTCCACCATGTGTTTCAGCCAGGTTTCGTCGATCGTGGAAACTAATATTTGGTCGCCCGCCATGCGGACCTTGGCAAAAAAGTGGCCCGCGACGCCCACCCCCGGATCGGACTTAGAGGCCACGTCTACGAACTCGGACTCCTGCAGGCGCAGCAGGTGGACGTTGTATTTCGATACTTCGATCGAATCGCCCATCTGCACCGATGCGACATCGTACCCGTCCGCCGATTTTTGGATCTGCCAGATCTCGCCGTCGCCGGCCGCCCAGGTTCCCTCCAGCGGCAGGTCCGAAACCAGATCGGGGGTGGTATAAAGCGGGTGGATCGCTACCGCGGGCGCGCAGCCCGTCATCGCCGCGGCGCCCGCCAGTACCGCCAGCCATAGTGTGAATCGCATATTGAAACTCCTTTCACTACGGGATAGCGACATCGGCGGGCTGAAATTGCAGTTGGCCGCTAGCGACAACGAAAATGCCGGACCGTCGGGCCCATTGTGCTACTCCTGGACTGTTAGTAAGGTCGTTGCAGGCGACGAGACTCCGTTTACGGTGGCGATGATCGGCAAGTCGCCGTTCGGAGCCGAGGTTGGGACTTGGATGGCGATCTGGTAAAGTCCCGCGAAGCCGGGCGAAAGGACCGAGCCGTATACGGTGGCATCGATGTCTCCGATGCTTACTGTGACTGAGTTGGCGGTCGGATACAGTCCGGAAGGAGGCACTTCCTGGCCGGGCGTGGCGGCAGGATTGGTGGGGCCGAAACCCGTGCCCCACAGGATCAGCACGTCGCCCGGGGCGGCTGGTACCGTGGCAACACCTCCGATCACGCCGTTCTTCGCGGCATAGCTGTAGTCGGTATAAGTCGCAATCGCGTAGGTATTAGCCAAAAGAAAAAAGGCGGGTCCGTCGAGAACCGCGGTTGCCGAAAGCGGCTGACTCGTGCCCATGCTGTTGGTTACGGTCACCTGCACGGGACCCGCGGCTATGTTGGGCGCGAGCACATTGATCTGGCCGGCACTGACAAACTCGATGTAGGCGGGCTGGCCGCCGATGGATACCGACACACCGTCCAACTGGGTCGGGAACTGGCCGTTGTCAACGGTCCAGAGATCGGTAACGGTCGAAAGATTCGTGCCAAAAATCGTGACCCAGGAGTTGGGCACGATGCCGGCCTGAAAACTAGCGCCGCTCACTACGCCGTTCGGTGCGATCGCCGGCTGCGGCGCGGTCGTTTGGATCTTGGCGATGAAGGCGTCGGTACTGCCCTTCACGGCGGGTTGGAACACGCCGGCGGTGGTGGGGAGACCGGGCGTGGAGGTGTAACCCGCCACGTACAAGTTGGCCGACGAATCGACGGCTACGCCGCTGTTGAATATGCCGCCATTTTGCGCCGGGTTGTAGATGATGGTCGAAAACAGAATAGTGCTGCCGGTAGGATCGAACATGGTCGCGTACGCGCCGCCGAACTCATTCTCGGGCTCTAACGGATTCACGAGGGGATAATAGAGGCCCGTGCCCGCCATGCCACCGATATATACGTTGCCCTGTCCGTCGACTTGCGGGGGACTAATGGTGTCGGTGACGCTCTGGTCCGGGTTGGTTTCGTTGCCGACAAACGTGGCCCATAAGAGCGTGCTTCCGGCGGGATTGAGCTTGGCCAGAAAACCGCGGTTTAAGCAATCGCTGTCGGGTGGGCAGGGAGTGGAGTTCGCGGACCCGGCGGTAGCCGGAAAATCGTAAGAGGCGTTGCCGCTGATATACGCATTGCCGGCCGCGTCGACTGCAATGCCGGAAACGTAGTCCGCATAAGCGTTCTGGGTCGGGTCGGTCCCGCCGAGGTAAGTAGTGTAGAACAATGAGGCGCCGGAACTCACCGGATTGAATTTGGCCACGTACCCGCGCGTGGCCGTTGAGAAGCCCGGCGTGTCATTGCCGTAATAAGTCGTTTGAAACGCACCCGCGGTTACCGGGAGTTGATTGCTTCCGGTGGTTCCCGCGAGATAGAAAAATCCGGACGGATCCACTGCCACACCGGAGCCATAGGTAGGGTGATCGTTGCCCGTTGACTGATCGCCGTTGCCGCCGAACAAACTGGAGTACAGCAAGTTGGCGCCGGCGGCATCGAACACGGTGATGAAGCCCGAGCCCCCATTAGAGTTGCTGGTGTTGACGGTGGTGTTAAACGTGGATCCCGGCAGGACCGCGTTGGGCGTGGTAGGGAAGCAGGTAATTGTATTGCTGGAGCCGCATTGGTCGACCGTATCGCCCGCGATATAGGCCTGGCCCTTGGCGTCGACGGCGATGGAAATCCCGGTTTCATTGCTGTGTCCGAAAAAAGTGGAATACACCAAGCCGCCGGTGGGACTGAATTTGGTTACGAATGCGCTCTGGGCCCCTGGGCAGTTGCTCAATCCGTTCGAGCCGAGTGCCCCGCAAACCGTCTGGTAGGCTCCCGCAGTAGCCGGGAATTTGGGCGAATTGGTGAATCCGGTGATGTAGGCGTTGCCGGAGCTGTCGACGGCGATGGCATAGGGTAGGGTCCCCGTGGCGTCTCCGAAGACGCTGCCGCCAATGTAAGTGGAGTAGATCAGCTCGGA
The DNA here is from genome assembly GCA_963707465.1 of Bryobacterales bacterium. Taxonomy (GTDB): domain Bacteria; phylum Acidobacteriota; class Terriglobia; order Bryobacterales; family Bryobacteraceae; genus Bog-159. Next base: position 240,834 of record CAVPQK010000024.1, on the reverse strand, counting down.
GCCCGCGGGGTTCAACTTGGTGACGAAGCCGGTGTTGCCATTCGAAGTATTGGCCGCCTGGATGGCGTTAAGCACCGGGAAATCGGTGGATTGGGTGTAACCGGTTATGTATACATTGCCCGATGCATCGACGGCCACGCCCTGGGTCGGATTGCTGCCGTAGGAAGTGAAACCAACCTCGTCCATGTTACTGCCACCCAGGTAAGTGAGATAGGTCAGCAACGGATCGATGACCAGCGGGAGAGTGTGGTCGTAATTGCCCAACACGAATTGCGCACGGTTTCCGGTGAGGCGGAAGTCACAGGCGACGGTCTGCCGCTGGCCGGCGATTGTCTGATAGACGGTGGGGTGGCCGAAGGTAAGCGGCGCGCCATCGAGGATGAGGGACAGGCTGCCATCGGGCGTGAGCTGCGGCTCGGCGCCGGCGAATTCGAGAGCGATGCGCGCGGGATCGGCTCCGGGGGCGACGACGAAGTCGTATTCCAGTTGGCGCGCCGTGTTGTTGCCGGCGCCGTAAAAAACGAGATCGATGCCTGGGTAGACCTGTTGGTAACGAACCTTGCCGAAGGTGCTGGCGCCGGTGGTCCAATTCGCGGGGTCGTTGCCAAGAAAGTAATTCACGGTGCCCGCGAGTTTGGCGTCACCGGAGACTTGAGCGGCGGGGTTCGCGCCGGCGAGTCTCATGCTGACCGCAGCGGCAGAGTGGATGCGGAATACGGCGGTGTCCGCTGTCAGGAACAGCGCGTATCCGTCGCCGCGAGCGAGGAACTTGACGCTCGCGTCAGTCTGGCCGTGGTTGGCCTCGAAACTCAGCGGTGGGCCCGCCAGTTCGATGTTGGACGCGCCAAGTACTGTGGCAGCGACCACGAGAAATAAACATAGCGACCGGGCTACGCGCGGGCGACTCATAGGTTCCTCCAAAAGCGCCGGGATCAAACGGTGGCTGCCTCGGCAGAAGGAGAGGCGGCTAAAGCTTCCCCTCATTGTACCAATTGCGGCGCGCCTCCGAGGCCTTTATCTGCTACGGACCAGGCGCTTGAGCGCCATTTTGAGAGGAGCGTAACGGGCGGCGACGGCCATCAGGAGCAAGCCGGCGACCAGCAGGCCGATGGGCCACCAGGCGCGATCCTTGAAGAAATCCTGCTGCAGCCGCACCAGGCCGATGGCCAGGAACAGCATGCCGCTGGCGAAGAAGTTCTTCATCTGTTTCGGAATGCTGCCGAGCACGAAGACGCACGCCACCATGGGCAGCAGCGCTTCGAGCAGGCGCGCTTCCAGGCGCATCCCCGGGTTCGCCGGAGCTTTCTCCCAGCGATCCGATGCGGCCAGGCCCAACAGCAGCAATGACGTCATCACATGGCCGGGAATCACGAAGCGGAACGATTTGGCCACCGTGCGCATCTGCGGCGAGGAGACGCGCTCGCAGGCGATCTGCAGCGCAAAGTAGATTCCGGCGTTCACGATAAAGAGATATTCGATCTGGCCGCGGGTCCACGGCGCCACGCTGTTCAGCCAGTTGGCGTAGGGTTCATAATAAGTGGCCACGCCGGACATTGCGGCCAGCGTGAAGACCACGGCGATCGGATAGAAATACCGCGAATCGCCGGGCAGCCGCAGATGCTCCAGCGCAAGAGCGATGGCGAAGAAGAGCGCCGCGCAGGGGAGCAGGTAGAAGTAGGGTCTGCCGGGGTCCTTGTCGATCCAGTCCAGCATTCCCAATCGCAGCAGGCAAGCCAGGCACCAAAGCGCGGCCATCACGGCGAACACCAGCGAGAACACGGACGCGCGCGTGAAGCGGCGCAACCAATAGTAGGCCGGCAGCGAGAGCAGCAGCGACCACCATAACTGGGCGTTGGTGGTCATCTTGAAGCTCTCGAAGTTCGAGAAGAGTTCCAGATTCTTAAGGCCCTGGGTGAATCCGCTGAACACGCCATATTCGCCCATGGCGACGAGCAGGGCGATGGGCAGCAGCAGACAGAAGGCCAGGAGAAAGGCCACCGCAATGCGGCGCTGCCCCATCTTCCACCAGCGAATACCGATCCAGGCCGTGGGCGCGGTGGCAGCGGCCACCACCAGCACGGCTGGCGTTCCGCTTAGCCCCGGATATCGGAACAAGACGATGAGCGCCGCGCCGACCACCAGAATCCAGGCCCCCAGGTACAAGCTCACCTGCGGCAGCGACAGCCGGCGGACTTCCATGATCCAGGCATCTTCGCGCTCCACCAGCCGGTCGTACGACTTGCGGAAGGAATCGTATTCCGCTTCGGTCAGGATCTGGTCCCGCTTCCAGCCGTCCAGCTCGCGCAGATGTTGCGCGATCTTGCCGGTCATCAGGCGCGCGTAGGCGGCGGGCGCGGCGAGCACCGCGTCTCCGGCCAGAAAACGCTCCAGGTCGGCCGCCATTTCGTAGGCCGAGTTGTAGCGGGCGACGGGCGCCTTTTCGAGCGCCTTCATGCAGACGTTTTGCAAATCGCCGGGGATGTCGGCGTTGATCCGGCGCGGCAGTAGCGGATCGTCTTCGCAGATCGACCGCACCTGGCCGCCCAGGGTTTCGGCATGAAAGGGCAGAGACCCGGTGAGCAGTTCATAGCAGAGGACACCCAGCGAGAAGACGTCGCTGCGGGCATCGAGAGGTGCGTCGGCGCGGGCCTGCTCCGGGGAGAAGTAATCCGGCGTCCCCATGATTTCGCCGTGCAGGGTGAGGCGCGCTACGTTACCGGAGAGGTGCAGCGCCAGGCCGAAATCGAGCAGCTTGGGTTCCAGGTCCGGACCCACCAGGATGTTGCCCGGCTTCAGGTCACGGTGGATCACCTGGCGCTCGTTCAAATGGCCCACGGCCAGCGCCACTTTACGCATCAGCTCCACTTTCTGCGGCAGCGTCAGCGGCTCGGCGGCAGTGGTGAGCGCGGCGCCTTCCACGTACTCCATGACAAAGTGGGGCGGCTCGCCATCCGGGCCGAGAGCGTAAATGCGCGCGATGTTGGGGTGCGCGACTTGCGCCATGGAGCGGGCTTCGTGCATGAAGCGGGCGCGCAGGACCGGGTGATCGGCGTAGCGGGCGTTCAGGGTCTTAATGGCGACTTGGCGGCCGAGCCGCTCGTCCATGGCCAGAAACACGCGCCCCATGCCGCCCGCGCCTATCTCACCGAGTATCTGGTAGCCGGAGAGTTTCGCGGGATGGCCGGCCGGCGGCGGCGTCTCGGACAGACCGACGGTGCGGTCGATCTCGGCGAGGGTTTCAAGCTGCGGCCGCAACTCGCCGGCGATGTCCGGATGTTCGCGGCAGAAGCTTTCGATGGGCGGGGCTTCCTCGCGCGCCTGGCGGTCGAGAAAGTCCGCCAGCGCTTGCGCCAGCAGTTCTTCCCTGTCGGGCGCCGACGGCATTACGGCTCCTCCGCCAGCGTGCGCAAACGCTTGAGGGCGCGATGGAGCAGCAGCGCCGCGGCTTCGCGCGTCTTGCCCATGCGCGCGGCAACTTCAGATGTCGAGAGCCCTTCAATCTTGGCTAGCAGGATCGCCTCGCGATAGTCCGGCGGCAGCGCCTCCAGCCGCTCGAAGAGAGACTGGACGGCTTCTTTCTCCGACAGGAGCAACGTGGGAGTCTTGCGGTCGATTGGATCGGGACCGTCCGGATTACTGGCGGAGCGGAAGCGGACAACTTCGCCGGCGTGGCGCTTCTGGCGGCCCTGGAAACGAGCGGCGTCCTGTACAACGTGGCTAGCGATGGAAGCCAGCCAGTTCCAAAAGCTTCCGGGCGCGGCATAGTTGAAGCGCCCGATATCGCGGAAGGCCTGCAGGAAGGTCTCCTGCAGCAGATCGTCCACCTCGACCGTGGCAAGTAGCACAGGGCCGGCTTTGTAGCGCAGCAGGGCGGCGAGGCGGCGCCGATACTTGGCGAAGAGCGCGGCGAACGCGTCGTAGTCTCCACCCTTCACCTTTTCGACCGCGCCGAAGCTGGTGGTGGGCGTCATTTGACTCACTCCAGTATAGACCGGAGGATGTCAGAGGCTCATCACTTCCTTGAATTTCTGCGCTTGCCGCCGGGACATTTCCACTTCAAAGCCGCCCTTCAGCTTGACCAGAAAGCCGCCGTTGGCCCATGGGCCGATGGAATCGATGAACCGCAGATTGAGGATGTGCTTGCGGCTGGCGCGAAAGAAGAGCGCCGGATCGAGGCGCTCCTCGAGGTAGTTGAGCGAGCGCAGCACCAGCGGCCGGTTGCCGCCGAAAAAGAGGCGCGCGTAATTGCCCTCGCTTTCGAGCAGCACGACATCGCCGAGGGTGACGAACCAGCAGCGTTCGCCGTCCTTGACGAAGATGCGCTGGCCGGCATCCATCGCGGGTTTGGCTTTGCGCAATGCCGCGCGGGCCAGCGCGGCATCCAAGCGCGCGGGCGATACGGGCTTCAGCAGATAGTCGAGCGCGTTCACCTCGAAGGCTTTGAGCGCGTACTCGTCATAAGCCGTGGTAAAGACCACCAGGGGGACGCGGTCGAGTTGTTCGAGCAATTCGAAGCCGCTGCGGCCGGGCATCTGGATATCGAGGAAGAGCAGGTCCGGCTGAAGCCGCTCGATCTGCGCCAGGGCTTCGGCGGCGTCGCGCGCTTCGCCGACGATCTCAACTTCGGGGTGAGGTTCAAGGAGCCGGCGCAGTTCGGCGCGTCCGAGGCGTTCGTCGTCGACGATCAAGGCTTTCATGCCGGACTCAGGGGAATGGAAATCTCGGCCACCACGGAATCGCCGTCGTAATTACGCAAGACCAGCGAAGCGGCATTGCCATACAACAGGCGCAGCCGTTCGCGGGCATTGTCGAGGCCCAGGCGGGTGGAACCGGCATCGTCGCGCAGTTGGCCACTGTTACGGACCTGGATCTTGACCGCGCGGCTTTCCACCTGCGAGCCGACACGGATTTCGCCGCCACCGGGGAGGCGCGCGACACCGTGCTTGATGCCATTTTCCACCAGCGTCTGCAGCAGCATGGGCGGAATGCGGGTTTCGAGCGACTCCGGGTCTACCGCCATATGCACGCGCAGGCGCTCTTCCAGCCGGATCGCTTCCAACTTGAGGTACGCGGTGACCGCCTCCAACTCCGTTTCCAAAGGCACGGTGTTGGTGCGGCCGGATTGCAGCGAGTAGCGCAGGATATTGGATAACTCGGTGACCATGTCTTGCGCGCGCGCGGGATCTTCCACGATCATGGCGCGCAGGCCGTTCAGGCAGTTGAAGATGAAGTGCGGGTTCACCTGGGAAATCAGGGCGCGAAGCTGGGAGTCTTTGGCGACTACGGCGAGCCGCAACTTTTCGACCTCGGAGGTCTGGAAGCTTTCGAAGTAATGCACGCCGAAGTAGATCGCCTGCCAGAGGAAGACCGTGATGCTCCAGATGCAGACGACCGGCAGAATCCATCCGTACCCGGCTTTGAGGAACGCCGCCATGCCGAAGGCGAACGGCCAGCCGGCGGTCACCAGAGCGGTGATCACGGCGCCGGTTGTCAGCGCGGCGCCGAACACGCGGGGCAGGGCGCGCAGCGGCGAGAGTTTCAGCCACTGGCGGCGCCGGATGACGCGACGCAGAGCATTGGTTGCCAGGATGCCGGCCAACGCGCCCCACGCATAGAGCAGCACGGTCTTCCAGCCGATCGGCTCGCCGAGGCCGGTGAACACGATATTGGCCACGGCTTGGGAGTACCAGCCGAGCACCTGGCAGAGGATGTAGACGTGCGCGCGCTTCATAACCGGAGAGGCGTGGCGCCTGCTCTATTTGACTCCCAGGAAGTGGTCCACCGCCTGGAAGAAGCCGGCGGGATCGTCCAGCATAACAAAGTGGCGAGCTTTGTCTTCAAGGACCAGATCGTAGTTCTTCAACTTCGCGTACTGGGTGCGGAAGTTCTTCTCGACCTGCTCGCGCGTGGCGTATTGCTTATAGGCGATCCAGGTGCCGATCACCAGGGTGGGCGAATTGATTTTGTCCAGATCGGCGCGCAGATCGGTGGTCATCATTTCGTAGATAGCGTCGCCCATAGCGACGCGGTCGGACTTGCGGGTCCATCCCATGATCATCTCAAAATCAGCGGGGCTGGTGACCATGGCTTTGACCGCCATTTCGCCCATCTTCTCGGATTGTTCGGTGGGCGGGCCGCTATACATTTTGCGCATCTGCTCGGCCTGCGCCTTGGTGGTCTCGGTGGTCGCGCCAGGATTCATGACCGCCGACAGGAATGGGAGCGAATCCACGATCACCAGCGGCCCGACCAGGTTGGGCTCCTGTTCGGCGAGCCACAGCGCCAGGACTCCGCCCAAGCTATGGCCGACGATCACGGGCTTGTTCATTTTGTTCGTGCGGATGTAGGTGGCCAGATCCTTGCGGACGGTTTCGAGGAACGGCGCTTCGATGCGCGGCTCTCCGGCGAAACCGGCGAGCGTGAGCACGTGGCATTCGTAGTGGTCCTTGTAATGCGCGACGGTGCTGTCCCAGGTTTTGCCGGAAGAGGCAAAGCCGGGGATGAGAATCATGGGCTTGCCGTGCCCGGACACGTCTACGTGGAACGACGGCGGTTTCGGGGTTTCGGCGGCTACTGCCTGGCTGGCGATGAGCGCAGCCAATGCGGACGGGACGATGAAAGAACGTTTGGTCATTTGGGTAGTCTACGGCGCGCCTCGGACGGGGCGGTGGAGATTGGGGTGAGCGGTCAAACCGGCGGGTGAACGGTCCGCAAGCGATAGCGGCTGCCGCGCCACTCGATGGTGTTGCCGCACGCCGAAGCCAGCAGCACGATCAGCCAGATCCAGGTGGCGAGCGGCACCCACAGGGTATGCACCCAGGCGTGGCGGTCGAACCAGGGTTTGTATTCGGGCAGTTCGGCCTTGGCCAGGGTGGCGCGGTTGGCGCCCTTGAGCATGCCCGGCGATAGCTGCGCGAGGAGCACCCACTCGGCGCCGCGGCTGCCGTGGATGGAGGCGGCGATGGCGGCCGCCATGCCGCCGCAATAGAAGATATGCGCAACCAGCGCGGCGAACCAGAGGCGCGGGCGATAGACGCGCGTGATGGTGAGCTGGCGGCGCGCCCAGGCGAGGAATTCAGGGCCGCCGGTGCGTCCCGTCGAAACGGCCATGGCTCCGGGCGCGAAGACGATGGGCAGCCCGGCGCGATGGACGGCTTCGCTGAGCGCGTAGTCGTCGCTGACGGTGTCGCGCCAGAAGTCGGGAACGCGAATGGCATGAAATGTTTCGCTGCGGATGGCCATTGACCCGCCCCAGGCGAAGGCATTCGAGCCCGGTCCAAACATGCCTGCAATCACCGCATCCCAGACGCTACGCAGGAGCGACCAGAAATCGGGCGGAGCGGGCGCGTACCAGCGGTATCCGGTGGAGGCGCCCACCCGGGCATCCGGCGCCGACGTAAGCAGCGGCGCCGCCAGCGCGCGCAGCCAGGTGCGCGAGACACGCCCATCGGAATCGGCGAACGCGTACAACGCCGAGGCCTTGCGGGCGAAGCGGGCGGCGGTCCGCAGATTCAGCACCTTTGCGCCGGTGCCGGGCTCCTGGGCGTGGGCCAGCAAAACACGCACACGCGCTGGCAGCACGCCGGCTGGAATATCGGCGGCGCGCTGCGCGACCACGATCAATTCATAATCGGGGTAATCCTGCGTGGCCAGGGCCGCCAGGTTTTCGCGCAGGCCGGCGTCATCACCCTTCACCGGAACGATGACGGTGGCCAAAGGCAGGGCCTGGTCCATTTCCGGCGTGGGCGTTTCCGCCAGCTTGGCCGCTACGTACGCGGCGCGCTTCCGCTCACCGCGGAGAGAAAGGAATGCGAGGGCCAGCGCGGGCCCGGCGAAGAACCAAAACCACAGCACACGCTACTTGCGGCCCTTGGCGGCGACTTTGGTCCTAGCTTTGGCTTTGGCCTTGGGCGCGGGAGCAGCCTTCGACTTCGTAGGCTTTACCGTGGGCAACGCCTCCGCAATGGGCGGGGCCTCTTCGGGCATGACCTCCTGGGCCGATTCTTCGACCAGAAGGGCTTCGGGATCGTCTTCGAGGAAGGGCTCGGGAGCGACAGCGCCGATGGTGGCTCCGGGCGCGACTTTGGCGAGCACTTCGTTGAACAGGGCCTGCTTGCGCGTGTCCACCTTGGGCGGAGGCGGCTGTTCGTGCCGGTAGTCGTGATCGTTGTGGCAAGTGCGGCAGCGAACCTTGGCGGGCTCGCCGTTGAGCAAGGATACAACCGCGTGGTTCATGATGCGCTTGCACTTGACGCAATAGTCGTCGATGATGTCGCCTAATCGCGGTTCCCGCATGTGACTCCTCTCAGATCTGCGCGGTCTCGGCCGGCTGTTCGGGCGAGACCTGCGGCGCGGATTTCGGTTCCGCGACGACCCAGCTTGCCGATTCGAATCCCACGTACTTGCAAATGCGCAGTGCGGCGCTTTCGGTTTCGAGCAAATCACCCACGTCCAGAGGGCGCTCGGAGGCGCGCAAACGGCTCCAGGCATCGTACTCGCTATCGGCCTGAATTTCGTCCGAAGGCTCGTAATCCTTGGGCTTGACGGCGGCCGCTCCAGCCACGTGCGGCGCCCAGCGAAACTGCTGGCGCGGCGCGTCTTTCATCCGGTAGACCCGATACATCGCCATAGAATAGCCTATTTTATACGAAACGGCCCGAGTTGGCGGAAAACGCCGCAAATTGCGGGCTTTGGATGAGCGCTTCGGCGTCGGCCTGGCCGCGGTCGATCCAGCGGCGCATATTCCCCTCGTTCCAACTGAGGGCGTCGTGGAGTTTGCCGAAGATCCGCTCGGGCCCCAGACGGACCACTTCCACGCCGGTGACGGGCGGCTCGCGCGGAGCCAGCAACCGGACCATGCGGACGGCCGAGCGCAGGGCATTCAGCGGCATGCTGGGAAGCACATTGACGGCAATGGCACGGTCGACGCCGAACCGCTGGGCGGCCCACAGCGGCATGACGCTGAGCAGGCCGCCATCGCAATAGAGATGCCCATCGATGCGCACCGGCGGATAGGCGAGTGGCACGGCGCAGGAGGCCATGACATGCTGCCAGGTGAGATCGGGCGTCTGGACGATTTGGATGCGCAACTGCGGCAGCCGCGTGACGGCGAGGGCGAAGGTCACCCGCGGCGTGTACGTGGAGGCGAGTTCCTGGATCATTTGCTGGAGCGGGGCGGAGTCGAACAGGGGGCGCCAGGGCCGCCAGGCGCGGGGCGTCATCAAGGCCGCGCAGCGCGGATCGAGCCAGGTGCGGATCAGCTCGTCGGCGGGGATATCCGAGGCGATGGCCCAGCCGTTGATGGAGCCTACCGAGCAGCCGATTACGACATCGGGGCGGAAGACCGGTTGGAGAGCCTTCCAGACACCCGCCTGGTAGGCGCCGAACATGCCTCCGGCGGAGAGGACCAGGGCGGTTTTCACAGATTCCATTGTATGCGGAGTTGGGGGAAGGAGCGGGGGAGGGGGCGACGCGGCGACGCGGCGATGGGGCGATGGGGCGAGCGGGAGAGGGGGCGACGCGGCAACGCGGCGATGGGGCGATGGGGCGAGCGGGCCCTGCGATGAACGCCGATAGGACCCATGCGGATTCGTGGGTGGAGTGCGGGGGTAGTGCGCTGGCCGAACAAACCCAATTTCCGGAGGTGGCTGGATTAACATTGGCATTTGCCTGTAGTTACGGCGTTTTGGCGAGGGCTGCGGTTGTTTTGGGCTACAGGGAATTGGGTTCGTTTTGCAAAAGGCATATGGGCCGCAGATGAACGCCGATGAACGCCGATAGGACACGGGCCTTGAGCTGTTACGTGCTTCGTTTTTTCGTTGACGCGTTGCATTAGGTTGCGTTTGTTGCGCGGCACACCGGGCTGAGGGCTTGATGGCTGGGATTGGGTTCGTTTTGCAAAAGGCATATGGGCCGCAGATGAACGCCGATGAACGCCGATATAGGACACCGGCCTTGAGCTGTTACGTGCTTCGTTTTTTCGTTGACGCGTTGCATTAGGTTGCGTTTGTTGCGCGGCACACCGGGCTGAGGGCTTGATGGCTGGGATTGGGTTCGTTTTGCAAAAGGCATATGGGCCGCAGATGAACGCCGATGACGCCGATAGGACACGGGCCTTGAGCTGTTACGTGCTTCGTTTTTTCGTTGACGCGTTGCATTAGGTTGCGTTTGTTGCGCGGCGCGACTGGCAGCGGTCCCCTGAAATCACGTTAGCACGAGCGGGGCGGAATACGCGTATCTGATGCACGTAAAACTATTATTTTCAATCAGATGCCAAACGTTATCAGGCTGTGATCCCGGGCCGGTTGCGTGGCCGGCATTTTCGGGAGATACTGGCGTCGTGGGAACAGGCGATTTCCGGTTTCGGGCGGCGGATTATGGGGCCGAAGTGGCGAGCATTTTGGGGCTGGGCGGAGATGGCGAGCGGCTGCGGACGGCATCGGCGGCCGGGTTATTCGCCGGAGCGGGCGCACCGGAAGCGGCGCTGAGCGGGCTGTACGTGTATTTCTCCTGCTTCGAGGAGGCGCACGGCATCGCCCAGGACATCGCCACGGCGGAGGGCAGCTATTGGCACGCCATCGTCCACCGGCAGGAGCCGGACGCGGGCAACGCGGCCTATTGGTTCCGGCAGGTGGGGGCACATGCGATTTTCCCGGCTTTGGCGCGCGCGGCAGGCCAGGACGGCCCGTGGGATCCGCTTGCTTTCATCGAGCTGTGCGAACAAGCCCGGAGGCAGGCGGGGTCGGAGATCGAGGCGCGTGCGCGGGCCATCCAACGCGCCGAGTGGCAGCTCCTGTTCGATTACTGCGCGCGGGGCCTTAACTCGCGCGGGACGTAAGCCCAGCCGGCGCGCTACAGGGCTGCAGCCGGTATCCCAAGCCGAAAACCGTTTCGATGTGCTGCCGGCTATAGGATCCAAGCTTGACGCGCAGGCGGCGCAGATGCACATCCATGGTGCGCGTATGAATGTCGGGGCCATATCCCCAGACGTGCAACATCAGCATCTCGCGCTGCACAATTGAACCGGCATTACGCGCCAGGTGGGCCAGGAGCCCGAATTCCAACGGCGTCAGGTGCACGGGCGCGCCGTCCAGCAGAGCTAACTGCCTTTGGAAGTCCACTTCCAGGCGCGCGTCGCGATAGCGCTCCGTGCGATTGGGTTCCATTTGAATCAGTTCCATCGAGTGGGTCCTCTGGTAGGGCGGTTCGATTGGCGGGCGGCCGCCGCTAGCCTTGCTGTTGCCTCAGATGCCGCACGGCTGCCATCCGCAAAGCCCAACGAATTCGTCGCCGCACGTTCAATGCCAGTGAGTGTCTGTTACGCATCGTTTTATTCCTCCAGGGCCATAGTGGCGCGATCCGGGCAGTGAGGCAATAGATTCGGGATGTAATCGAAATTCACCGGGCTGTTAGCGACCTGTACAGCTAAGTGATTGCAAATGCTGGGGGATATTCGGCCGTCTGTACCGACGACCCGGCGCTGGGAACAGGCCGCATGTGCTCCCCGCCCTAGTCCTGCGCGACGAGCGTGGCTACTTCTATTGAATGTGGACGGGCACGGGGTTGGCTGATTGGCCATCCACCGTCAGCACCACGTCCACCTGACCCATCCCGGCCAGGTTGCGGGGAACTTCCACGACGACCTCGTCCAATCCCGGGAAATCGGCGGAAGCGCCGGAGTATGGCCCTAGCGCCTTCGCACGTCCATACCACTGTGCCGTTGGTGGTGGTCCCTCCCTCGGTGTCATCCCACGCCGGAGCTGTGGTCCCGCTGGTCCCAGCGGTTGTCAAATACTCGTTCCCGGAAGGGTCCGTGATCGCTTGCTCAACGGAATATGCGTGGGAAGCCTGCCACGATCCAAACGAATAGAGGAAGGTCGAGCAGCAGGGACGATGGAGACTTGCGGAAAAGGAGCGATGCTCGTGGAGGCCAGCGTAGAGCCCAGGGTGCCCCCCGGCCGAGCAATAGCACCGCGGATACATATGAAATTGCCTTCAATCGCAAAATTACCCTCGAACTCGATAGCGTCCGAACCTTTAGATGGCCGCACCAATCCGAAGGTCATGGCGCTGGGTGGTATTGTGAACGGGCATGAACCTCGCTCTGGCGCCGAAAACCTGGCGCCAGGCGACCGCAAGAGTGCGGTCGCGGCACGCATGAGTGCGTGCGCCACTTGGTAGTTACAGGCCGAAACTGTAGAGCATCCCGCGAGTGCGGATGTAGACACGCCCGTCGGCTATCGCGGGGGTGGCGAAGGATTCGTCGTCCAGTTCGTTGACCGAAAGGATCTCCTGATCCGGACCGGCCTTCAGAATGGTGACCACGCCGGAGTTGCCGACGAAGAATATTTTGCCGTCGGCCGCCACCGGGGATGCATAATACTTATCCACCGCGCCGCGGAGACGGCCGCGCTTGAACGGCTGCCCGTTGGCCGGATCGAGGGTGGTGAGGATACCGCCATCGTTGATCATGTAGATCACGCCGCGATAAAGCAGCGCGGAGGGGAGCTGCGGCACCGAAACCTGATACTTCCATTCGAGCGCCGTGGCGGTCACGTCGCCCGTGCCGCCGGCGTGCAGCGCCAGCAGGCCGTTTTCCGCAGCCATTACCGCGCGGAAGGATTTCCATTCGGGGGCGTCGACTTTTCCGTCGCGGTTGGCGTCCTCGAACGGAAAGTAAGAGCGCATGGGACCTACGGGCAGCTCGGATTGCTGCAAGGCGCCATCGTGATTAGAGTCGTATTTCGCCAGCGCATCCGCAAACGACGGAATTTCGATATGCTTACCCGGATCGTTGAAGGGCGTATTGAAGCCGCTGATATAAATCGTGCCGCCATCGAGCACCGGCACCGATTTCATCTCCGAAGCCAGGCCGTTGACCCACCAAACGCTCTTGCCGGAGGCGAGGTCGTAGGCATCCATGCGAAAGGAACCGGGGGCGATGATTTGCATGCCTGCGCCGTTCGCGCCGTGGCCTTCCGGCCGATACACGATCGGGGTGGAATGCCCGCTGAGCGCTTCGGGGCGCGGGGTCTTCCAGAGCTGCTCGCCATCGGCTTGAGAAAACGCGGCGGCGAAGGAGTTGTGCTGCTGGTCGCAGATCAAAACGACCTTGTCGCCTGCCAGGATGGGCGATACACCGATTCCATAGATGTTGTCGAACGGCCCGAGCGGCGTGCGCCAGCGTTGTTTGCCGTCGAAGGTATAGGAGAGCAGGCCGTAATCGGGAAAAAAGACGTAGACGTTGCGGCCATCCGCAACTGGGGTGGGGGATGCGGGGCTGTTCTGGGCGTCCAGTTTTTCGTGGCGGTCGCGGGGAGATTCGCGCCGCCACAGGATTTTTCCGGTGGTGCGATCCAGGGCGAAGGTTAAGAGCTTGTCTCCTTCGAATGCGGTGAGAAAGATACGATCGCCGATGATCACCGGGGAAGAATGGCCGGGGGGTAGCGGGGTTTTCCAGATAAGGTGCTTGTCGGGGCCGATGCTGTCGGGCAGGGCGGAGGTTTCGGCGACTCCTGCGCCATTGGGCCCACGGAAGCGGGGCCAATCGGCGGCGGGGGATTGGGCGGGGAGGGTTAGGGCGGCCAGGAGAAATGGAAGCGCGGATCGCGGCATGGTGTTCTCATCATACTGCGGCGCGGAAAGACAAGGGTCGAGAGGAGTCTCGACCGGCAGCATCGAAAGCCTCCTCCGATCGAACGAAAATGCAGAAGGGCGGCCTGAGAGGCCGCGGCAGGCCGAGGGGTTCCCCACAATTTGGGCAGAGATTTCCGATGTCGGGAAAACTAAGTGGCATTGGGCACGAGTGCCTGCGCCACGGGGGGTATCATATTAGGAGTGCTTAGAAGATTTATTATCGCTCTGTCGCTGGTGTGCTTACCTCTTCCAGCCCAAGCTCCTCCTGACGAGGTGCGGTTCACCGCCGACGGCCAGCTTACGCGGCCGGACAATTATCGCGAATGGATTTATCTGAGTTCGGGGCTGGGGATGACCTACGGCCCTATCGACTCCGCCGCCGCCCCCTCGGCCGAGCGCTTCGACAACGTCTTTGTGACTCCGCTGGCTTACAAAGCATTTCTTCTAACCGGCTCCTGGCCGGACAAGACCATGTTTGCTTTGGAGATCCGCAACTCCGCCAGCAAAGGCTCGATCCACAACGGCGGCCATTATCAGGATAGCTTCACCGGATTGGAGATCCACGTCAAAGACGTAGAGCGCTTCCCCACCAAATGGGCGTTTTTCGAATTCGGCGGCGCGCAACGGACCTCGAAGCCGTTTCCGGCCACCTCAAGCTGCCAGGCGTGCCATGCCAAGAACGGCGCAGTGGATGAAACGTTCGTGCAGTTCTATCCGACTTTAATCCCGGTGGCCAAGGCCAAAGGGACTTGGAAGCCATAGGGAGCCGCTAAGCGGGCGTGCGCGCCATACAGAAGCGGTCGAACACAGCCGTGAGGATGCCGGCGATTTCCGCAGGCTCGCGGCGTTCGATTTCGCTACGGTGCAGCATGTAGACCGGTTTTCCATCCTGGAACAGCGCCATCGACGGTGAGGAGGGCGGGTAATCGGATAACAGGGCGCGCAAGTGGGCCACCGCCGCTTCGTCGCCGCCGGCGAAAACGGTCGCCACCTTCGCAGGACGCACCGCATGGCGCAGGGCGAGGCCGACGGCCGGCCGGGCCCTTCCGGCGGCACAGCCGCAAACGGAATTCACGATCATCAACACCGCGCCGCTGTCGGGTCCCAGCAGGCGGTCCACATCTTGAGGAGTTCTGGCTTCTTCGACACCGTATCGGGTGAGATCCTGCCGCATGGCGGCGATGAGTGGTTCGGGGTAGGGCACGCTCCTATTGTACCCTCTACGGCTTGGCGCCAATGGCGAACAGGTGCTTGCCGCCGCGCATGTAGAGCACGCCATCGGAAATGGCCGGGGTGGCCATCACGGTCTCGCCGATATCGTTTTCGGCGAGGAGTTTGTATTCGGCGCCAAGCGCCAGCACGTAGCTGTGGCCTTCCTCGTTGGTGATGTAGAGACGCCCACCCGCGGCCACGGCCGAACTGGTAAACCCGGACGTCCCGCCGCCGAGGCGCTGCTCATATTGGCGCTCGCCGGTGGCCATCTTATAGACGCTCAGCACTCCGGTATCGAAACAGAAATAGCCGAGGCCCTTGTCGAGCAGCGGAGTCTGCATGTAGTTGCCGCCGCGCTCCACCGTCCAGGCTATGGCTGCATGGTTGTCGGTGATGTCGCCGGCGGCATCGGCGCGGATGGCATAGATGGGCCGCCCCTTGCCGTGTGCGTTCGTCACGACCACCAGGCCGTCCTCAAAGACGGGCGTGGGAACCGGTATGTCGCCGGCGCCCTTGAGGCTCCACAATTCCTTGCCGGTCTTCAGGTCGTATCCGCCGATGTGCCGGAGTCCGTTCACCACCACCTGCCAGCTCTGGGCGCCACCCGCGGTATAGGGCACGACGGCGGGCGAGCCGAAGGTGGGCACATCGTTGCGGGGCGTGCGCCATAGTTCTTTGCCGGTTTCGATATCGAGCGCCGCGAGGAACGAATCCTTCTGCACATCGGCCTCGATGAGGACCATGTTGCCGTGGATCACGGGCGAGCTGGCGAAGCCCCACTGGGCGGAGGGCACCATGTAGAAGCCGGAATCAAGCACGCCGAAGTCTTTCTTCCATAGAAGCTTGCCATCCAGGTCGTAATTGAACAGGCCCTCGGAGCCGAAGAATACGACCAGATGCTTGCCGTCGGTGGCCGGCGTCGGATTGGCGTGGGTGGATTTGGGGTGGCGCATGATTTTGGGCGGCCCGCTGACGGCGACGCGCTCCCACAGAATCTTGCCGGATTTGCGATCCAGGCAATAGACGTTGAAGCTTTGGGCGGGTTCGCCCTTGACCGGGGCGATGGCGCCATACAGGCCGACCTTCAGCGACGACTCGCCGCTGGCGGGGACGGCGCTTGTAACGAAGATGCGGTTGCCCCACACGACAGGGCTGGAGTGTCCCAAACCGGGGATGGCGGTATTCCAGCGGATATTCTTGCCGGATTCGCCGCTCCATTCGATGGGGGGCGCGCCGGCGCCGATGCCGCTGGCGGACGGGCCACGAAACTGGGGCCAGTTGGTAGCGGTCGAGTCGGCCGCCAGAGCTGCCAGGGCCAGCAGGTAGATCGCACAGAGCTTCATGGATGTGAGTATAGCCGAGTTGGACCTACAGCGGCTTCTCTTGGCGCGTCGCTTTGCGCGAGGTCAAGGCAAGGGTCGAGAAGAGTCTCGACGGGCAGAATCGAAAGCCTCTTCCGATCGAACGAAAATGCAGAAGGGCGGCCTGAGAGGCCGCCGCAGGCCGAGGGCCTGCCCCACAACCAGGCTTTCATGCGATTCTAGTGGGCCAGTTTATGACGCAGTCGTTTTAGCTGTGTCGCCTTGCGCGTCAGCATTACTCACTGGGACCGCCGGCTGGGCGGCGTAGCAGGCCGATGACAACGCGCTGAGATCCTGCTGAAAGGTAGCGGGATCGTCGGTATTCTCGGAGGGGGATAGGAACACCCATCCGAAGGGGGTTGGGAAGGCAGAATGCCGGCTTGAATTAGAGTCCATGAGGACTATTCGGCTGTCGGCCCAAAAATCATTAGCCCAAGCAAGCAGGCCGCAGATGAACGCCGATGAACGCAGATAACACAGCGGCAATGGGTGGTTTCGAGTAATGGCCACAGGCCGGCCATGATATAATCCCCAGAACCAGGAGGTCCATGACTGACCGGAGATAACGTGACGCTGCTGCTCGGGCGACTGCGCGAGGGCGACCAGGAGGCGGCCAATCAGCTCATTCCGCAGGTCTATGCCGAACTGCGGCGCATGGCTGGTGTTTATATGCGCCGCGAAAGGCCCGGCCAGACTCTGCAGGCCACTGCCCTGGTTCACGAAGCGTACATGCGCCTGGTGGACGGACAACAAGGGCCCTGGCAGAATCGCGCGCACTTCTTCGCCATCGCGGCCCATAGCATGCGTCAGGTGCTGGTCGACTATGCGCGGCGCCGGCACGCCGAAAAGCGCGGAGGCTCCAGCATGCGGAAGGTGGCGATTGATGTGGATCTCCTGGTGGCCCCAAACAGGCTCGAAGATATCATCGCCATCGATGAGGCGCTCAAAGGCCTGGCAGCCATCGATCCCCGGCAAAGCCGAGTGATCGAACTGCGCTTCTTCGTGGGGCTGAGCGTGGAAGAAGTGGCGGAGGTGATGGGGCTCTCTCCGATCACCGTCAAACGCGAATGGAGATCGGCCAAGGCCTGGCTGCACCGGGAACTGGACGGGAAGGAAGGATGACTCCGGAGCGTTGGGGACAGGTAAAAGCCATTTTCGACGCGGCCGTGGAATGCGATCCGGCATCGCGCGCGGAGTTGATTCGGGAGCGCTGCGGGGAGGACGCGGAGCTACGGAGGGAGGTGCAGTCGCTGCTGGACTCCGACCGGGAAACCGGCACGCATCTCGATAGTCCGTTGAAGCTGGCGGCGGAGGGAGGCACGGCGGTCGGAACGCGCCTGGGTCCCTATGAAATCCTGGCCGTGGTGGGGGCGGGCGGCATGGGTGAGGTGTACGCGGCCCGCGATACGAGGTTGGATCGGGCGGTGGCGATCAAGGTTTTGCCCGAGTCGTTCGCATCCGACGCGGACCGGCTGCGGCGATTTAAAGTTGAAGCCAAAGCGGCCAGTGCGCTGAATCATCCGAACATTCTGGTGGTGCATGACATCGGTTGGGCTCGGGGTACGCCGTATCTGGTCTCGGAACTGCTCGAAGGCGAGCCGCTCAGCAGCAAGTTGAAGCGCGGAAAGCTGGACGTCCGGCGCGCGGTGGAATATGGGAAACAAATCGCCGGAGGCTTGGCGGCGGCCCACGCGAAGGGCATTACGCACCGCGACATCAAGCCGGACAACCTGTTCGTGACGCGCGACGGCCGGGTCAAGATTCTGGATTTTGGGCTAGCGAAGGTGACGGCGGCGCCGGCGGATGGCGCAGCCCGGATGATGGAGACCGATCCCGGGACCATTATGGGGACGGTCGCCTACATGTCTCCCGAGCAAGTGCGCGGGCAGGCCGTGGACCACCGCTCGGACATATTCAGCTTCGGGTGTGTGCTCTACGAGATGCTAACCGGCGAACGGGCATTTCGCGGCCCCACGATGGCGGATACCATGACTGCCATCCTGCAGGCGGACCCGGTAGAAGCACTGCCGGCGGCAGCGATTCCGCCGGCGCTCGTTCGCACCATCCGGCACTGCCTGGAGAAGGAAGTCGAGGAGCGCTTTCAGTCGGTTAAAGATGTGGCGTTCGACCTGGAGGCGGCTGCCAGCATTTCCGGGGCGGCCAGCATGGCCGGAGGGAGCGTTTCGAAGATCGCCCGGAAGCGCCTTCCGATATGGGTCGCGGCGATGTGCGGGTTGGCCGCAGTGGCGGCGATCTGGTGGGCCCTGGCGCGGCCCAAGGCGGCAGCGCCGGTTTTCCAACGCCTGACTTTTCGCCGCGGAGCCATCCAGGGCGCGCGGTTCGGGCCGGATGGACATACCGTGATCTACGCGGCGGCGTGGAACGGGCGGCCGGTGGAGCTCTTCACGATGCAGCCGGGACAGCCGGAAGCCCGTCTGCTGAGCGCGCCATCGACGGGGCTGTTCGCGGTCTCCACAAAGGGCGAAATCGCAGCCGCGGTGGACTGCCGATTCAAAGGCTCGTGGTTGGCCCTGGGGACTCTGGCGCAAATGCCCCTGAACGGCGGCGCACCGCGGGAATTGCTCGAAAATGTGCTTTTCGCGGATTGGGCGCCGGACGGAAAGCAGTTCGCGGCAGTGGTTTCGTATCCGCGCAGCCAGCGGCTGGAGTTCCCCGCAGGGCATGTGCTGTTTGAAGCCTCCGCCACGGGCTGGCCAGGCGAAACCCGGGTGTCGCCGAAGGGGGACCAGGTTGCGTTTGTGGACCATCCTTATTTTGGCGACGATGGCAGCGTGGCAGTTTTGGACCTGAAAGGCCGAAAGAAGACGATTTCGAGCCAATTTACCAGCCTGCAGGGACTGGCATGGTCGCCGAAGGGTGACGAAGTCTGGTACACGGGGGCGATGGCGGGCGGCCAGCGGCAACTGTATGCATCCACGCCGGCCGGACGGGAACGGCTGGTGCTGGGGCTGCCGGGGATGGCGACGCTGCACGACATAAGCAAAGATGGACGGGTGCTGCTGAGCCGGGACGATTATCGCACCGAAGCGGAATTCATTGGGCCGGGCGACGACAGGCCGCGGGATTTGTTGGTGCTGGATGCGACGGAAGTGCAAGCGCTTTCCGCCGATGGGGGCACGTTGGCGGTCGGGGAATCGGGCGATGGCGTCTCCGGTGAGCACGTGATGTACGTGCGCAAGACGGATGGTTCTCCGGCCGTCCGGATTGGCGAGCAGGGTACCGGCCGCGACCTTTCGCCGGACGGGAAGTGGCTGCCGGTGGTGAACGACGCCAATGGCAAGGCATCCGGTTTCTGGCTGGTACCGCTGCGGGCCGGCGCGCCGGTGCGGGTGGAGACTATGGGCGTGGTGGGTAGTCGGATCGCCTGGTTTCCAGACAGCACGCGGGTCGCGTATACGGCGACGGTACAAGGGATCCGCCGGGTGTATCTTCAGGAAATTGGCGGCAATCCGCGGGCGATAACCCCGGAGGGGACCACGCTTGAGGCCATGAGTCCGGACGGCGCACGCTTCCTGGTGACGGGCTGGCCGGGGAAAGCGAAGGGCCGCGTCTTGTTCCGGGTGGATGGCGGAGCGGCAGAGCCGGTGCGATGGCTGACGGGCGACGATTTGGTTTGGGGCTTCGCGAGCGGCGGCACGGCGGTTTACTTGTCCACGGCAAGCGAGCGCAGCCGGATATACCGATTGGATTTGGCGAGTGGGCGGAGGGAACTCTGGAAAGAGCTGCACCCATCCGACTCGGCGGGAATCCGCAGCCTGGTGCGGTTGCGAATTACGCCGGACGGGAAGTCGATTGCGTACGGCTTGGTGCGGACGGCTTCGGTGTTGTACCTTGTGGAAGGGCTGAAGTAGGGTGGATCGGACCGACAGGGTGCTCGCGCTGGACTGGCTCAGGGGCTTGGGCGTCCTGATTATGCTGCAGGGGCACCTGTTCAATTCGTTTGCGCGCGCCGACCTGCATAGTCACCCGGTTTACGTTCTGTCGCAATTTATCGGCGGGATGCCGGCGCCCATCTTTCTGTTCCTGGTGGGGGTGACGCTGGCGTTCCGGCTGGACCGCGATGGCGGGGGAGTGAAGTCCGCACTGGCGCGGGCGGGTTATCTGGCGGCTATCGCCTTCGCGTTCCGGCTGCAGTTGTGGGTGTTCGCGTGGGGCAATCGGTGGACGGAGATTTTCCGCGTGGACATCTTGAACTGCATGGCGTTAGGCGTGGCGGTGCTCTCTCCGGCGGCGCTGCTCCCGCCGGCGAGGAGGATCACCTGGTGCGCGGCGGCCGGAGTGGCCATCGCCGCACTGGCGCCGGTGGTCTCCATGTGGGACTGGTCCGGCGTGCCGTGGCTGGTGCGCAATTACATGGTGCCCAACAAGGCCTATTTCAGCTTTTTTCCGGGCGCGGCGTATATCGCTTTCGGGGTCAGCTTTGGCACGCTGCTACGGACGAGCGAGGCGGCTCGCGACCGGATCATGCAATGGGCGGCGTGCTTCGGACTGGCCCTGATCGTCACCGCACATTATTTTTCCAATCTGCCGTTTTCGATCTACCCGAATTCGGATTTCTGGCTGAATAGCCCCGGGTTGATTTTCATCCGCTTCGGGATCGTGCTGGTGCTGGTGGCCGCCGGTTACGTGTGGACCGCTGGGCAGCATCCGGAGAAGCTGGCGTTTATGCGGCGGCTGGGGACGAATTCGCTGCTGATCTACTGGGTGCACGTGGAGCTGGTCTATGGCCGGTGGTTCTGGTTCGCGAAGGAGCGGCTGTCGATCGGGGAATGCGCGGCGGCCAGTGTGTTGCTGATCGCGCTGATGTACGGCCTCGCGACACTGAACCTTCCCACGCGTATCAAGCGCCGGCTACACCGCCTGAAGCCGGTCGCACAAGTTGCGGAGACCGCATGGCGCCGGTAGCCGCGGCGGCCCGGCCGGAGGGCAGCGCCGCAAATCCGCGCGTGAGCCGGTGGGAAGTGGCGGCGCTGGTGGTGCTGGTGGCGGGGTTCATCGGCATACGGCTGTGGAACCTGACGGCATTCTGCCTGGATTCGGACGAGATCTTCAGCCTGCTCACGGCGAGGGATGGCCTCAGGCATCTGCTCGATTCCGTGCGCGCCGACGTGGTGCATCCGCCGCTTTCCTACCTGCTGCTGTGGGCTTGGGTAAAGATTGGCGGCGAATCGATGCCCTGGCTGCGGACGCTGCCGTTCCTGATTTCGATCGCGGCGCTGGGGCCGGTCTGGATCGTGTTCCGGCAGCTTCGCTTGAGCGCTCCTGCGCGGATCATCGCGCTGGCATTGCTGGCGATCAACGATTACCAGGTGTTTCACGCGCGCTATGTGCGGATGTACGCGCTGTTTTTCCTGCTGAGCGTGGCTTCGGTGGCGCTTTACAACTTATTGCTGGAAGACGCCACCAGGAAGCGGGCGATCGCGCTGACGATGGTTAACCTGCTGCTGGTTTACACGCAGTACTTCGGCTGGATGGTGATCGGGATCGAGGGACTGCACCTTTTGTGGATGGATCGGCGGAAGCTGAAGCCGTTTCTGGCGGGCACGGCCGCGATCGCGGTATGGTTTGCGCCGTGGGCTTATGTGGCCGCGCGGGCGGCTGTCGCCAAGGGGGGCCTGGCACCGAACCTGGGCTGGATCCGGCATCCGAAACTCGGCGATGTGTGGTGGTATTACGTGGGCTGCAATGGTCCGCTTTGGCCGATTCCGGTGGCGTCGGCGATGGTGTTTTTTCTGTTCGGCGCCATGGCGATTGGGCTGTGGCGGGTGTTTCGAGGCGCGCGCACGCGGCTCGAAAGGAGCAGGTTGAGCTTCGCCGCGCTGCTGGCGTTTCTGCCGCCGTATGCGACTTACCTGGCGAGCAACGCGATGCGCAATTCAATTTGGGGCAACCGCCATCTGATCGTTTCGGCGGTGCCGTACGTGGCGCTGCTGGCGTTGGGGCTGGTGGCGCTACGGCCTAAGTGGGTCCGGTTTGTGGTGTTGTTAATTGCCGGGGCCTGGGGCGCTTTCGGGGTTTACCGGGTGACGATGTACCCGGAGCTCAGGAACAATCTGGACGTGCTTACCGGGCAAGTGATCGAGCTGAATGCGCGCGATAGACAGGCCGGGAGGCCTGTCCCACCCGCGACCGTCGAGTTTCTGGACCCGTACCTGGCGTTTCCGATGAATTACTATCTGGAGACGCATTACAAGCAGAAGTGGAATCTGATTAATGTTGCGGGCGTGGAGGAGATTACCGGCGACCGGGTGTGGGTGGGGTACAACCATAAGACCTGGAGGCAGGCGCGGAGCCCGGAAGATCTGCTGCGCGAGCGGGGGTACGAGATCGGGCCGGGGGTGTGGGCGGGCGACCGGTGGGATCGGATTGCGCTTTTTTTGGCTTATCGGAGGTAGGGACCTGCCCCACTTCCGCCACATCCCGGCGCTAAAGTGTGGTGAATACACCACAGTAGGCAATTTCGAAGTAATTGACAGCAAATAAGTTGCGGCATGGTGTTACGCTTGCTTTCTAAGGGACGCCTTAGGATTATATGCACCATCCGGAGATCCAATTTGCGTTTTGAGACGACCGTCCAACGCCCCGTCCAGGCTTCAGGCGTCGGCCTGCATAGCGGTGTCGCAGTTTCCATTCGAATTCTTCCCGCGCCAGTTTCCACGGGCATCGTGTTCGTGCGAACCGATCTGGACAATTTCCCGATTGCGGCCAGTTGGCGGCACGTGGCGCGGGTGAGCTACGCGACCAGCCTGATGCGACAGGGGGTCCTGATATCGACCACGGAACACCTGCTGAGCGTGTTCTACAGCATGAGCATCGACAACGCGTACGTCGAGATCGACAACCTGGAAGTGCCGATCCTGGATGGCAGCGGGGAGCCGTTCGTGGAGCTGATCCGGGAAGCCGGCATTCGCCAATACCGGCGGAAGCGGAAGTACCTGCGCATCCGCCGCCCGGTGTTCGTGGAAGAGCGGGGCAAGCGCATTTCGATCCTGCCGGCGGATAGCTTCTGCCTCACCTGCGACACCGATTACGGGCATCCGCTGGCGGGCCGCCGGTCGATCGAAATGGAGGTGACGCCGGAGCGCTACGCCGCGGAGATCGCGCCCGCGCGCACGTTCGGATTTGCCCACGAACTGGACCAGATGCGCAACATGGGGCTGATTCGGGGCGCGTCGCTCGATAACGCCGTGTGCTTCACGCGGGACGGCGTGATGAATCCGGGCGGGCTGCGCTTTCCGGACGAGTGCTGCCGCCACAAGGCGCTGGACCTGATCGGGGATTTGGCGCTGTTGGGCAAGCCGCTATTAGGACACGTGATCGCCGAGCGGGCGGGACACGCCATGCATACGGCGCTGGTAGCGCGCATCATGTCGGACGCGTCGCTTTACGAGATCCTGACGTTCGACCAGTTGGCCGGGCGGGTGGCGCAGGCGCTGGTAACGTCAGCATAGATGGGCATAGTTGGGCGCAGTTACGCCCGCTTGCGCGCGGCGATGGCCTGGCTGACGAAGGTCCAGACTTCCGGACTAATGCGGAATGGCTGCATCTGCTGCTTCGCCTGGCTGGGCCAATTGGCGCTGTCGGCATAGAGCTTCTTCAGGCCGCCAGCGACCTCCGGATCACCGCCAGTGAACTCTTCGACCAGGCCAGTCCAGCGCGCGGCCAAGGCCTGCCCTTTGGCGCCGGCCGGGTCTTCAGCCAGGGCGGCTTCCACGTCGCGGATCAGTTCCAGCCATTGGCGGCTGACGCGCTCCTGCAACTCCGGCGACCATTCCTGGCGGCGTTCGGCGATCTTCGCCTGGGCCGCATCGTTGTAGTATTTCATCGTCCATTCGGCATCGTTTTGCATTTCCATCACCTCAATGATTTTGGTTAGAATCGCGGCTTCCGGCGGCTTGCCGGCTTGCGCCGCTGTTTCGGCCTGGCGGATGGCTTCGATGGCTTGATCCAGCAGGCCGCGCCTGGCTTCCAGAACCTGGCGCTGCGTGCGCAGGGCGGCGGGAAGGTCGAGCCCGCCGCGGTCGAGCAGCGTTTTGATGCGCCGCAAAGGCAGCCCCACGAACTTCAGCGCGACGATCTGCTCCAGGCGCACCAGGTCTGGCTCGCTGTAGGCGCGGTATCCGTTGGGCGTGCGTCTGGGGCGCAGCAGGCCCAGGCGGTCGTAGTGGTGCAGGGCGCGGACCGTCACGCCGGACAACGCCGCGAACTCTTTGGCTTTGTATTTTCGCACTGGATTCGACGCTGCCACGATCCGTCTTCCTTTATGTTGGGGCCTGACGTTAGGTCAGAGTCAAGCGGAATATTGGCCAGAGGATGGATTTAGAAAAAGTGGTATAATTTTTCTAAAGAGGGTGGGGGTGTTCTGTGCAAAGTATGCGAGATCAAATCATTGTGCGGATCGGGCGGATGGGTAAGGGGAAGGTTTTCTCGGCTAAGGATTTCCTGGATATTGGCAGCCGGGGGACGATCGATATGGCGCTCACCAGCCTGAGCCGCGGCGGCACGATCCGCCGTATCGGGCGGGGACTCTACGACCGGCCGAAGGTCAATCCATCGCTCGGCGGGAGATTGAGCCCGGATATCGACGAGGCGGCGCGCGCCATTGCTAGAAAGCAAAAATGGAAAATCGCGCCTGACGGCGCCTGGGCGGCAAACCTGCTCGGCCTCTCGACTCAGGTGCCGGCTAAGATCGTCTATTTGACCGACGGCCCGAATTATGAGGCGCCGGTGGGGCGCCGCCGCATTCAGTTCAAGCATGCACGGCCGAAAGCGATGGCAGGGTTGGACGGTAAGTTTGCGCTCGTGGTTCAGGCATTGCGCCATCTCGGTAAGAAAGGCGCCGGGACGCGCGAAATCGCGAAGCTGCGCGCGGCGCTCACGCCCGCCGAGAGACGCAGACTCGTGAGGGAGACGCGGTTCGGGGCGGACTGGATCTATGCGGTGGCGAAACAGATCGCGGAGGAGGAAACCGCGTGAACGCGATTGCCCGGATGCCCGCGGCCGAGCGGGCGGAAGTATTCGCCGAGACCGCCGACCGGAAAGGCTTGCCCGAAGCGATTGTGGAAAAAGACTTCTGGGTTTGCTGGGTACTGATGCAACTGTTCTCGATGGAAGAGCTTTCGGGCAGGCTGGTGTTCAAAGGCGGAACATCACTGTCGAAAATTTTTCACGCCATCAACCGGTTTTCTGAAGACATCGATCTGGCTGTGGATTACGGGGCCCTCGGTTTTACGGGAGAGCGGGACCCGCGGAGAGAAGGTATTTCCAGAGACAAACGGAACCAGATCCTCGACAACATGATTGCGGCGTGTCAGCGCTACATCGGCAGCGAATTCCTGGACGCGCTGCAGGCGCGCTGCCGGGAGATCCTCGGCGCGGAGGGAGCCTGGAGCCTGGATTTGAGCAAGCAGGACCCGAATGTGGTTCGATTCCGTTATCCGGCGGCCGCGGGAAGATCGCTTGCTTATATTGCTCCCCAGGTGGTGCTTGAGCTGGGCACCCATGCGGAATTTGTCCCACGCGATCGTTTCACGATCCGCGCTTTCGTAGGCGAGGAATTTCCAGAGCTGATCGGCGAGGCCCAGATCGGCGTGGTGGCGCTGCTGGCGAAGCGCACCTTTTGGGAGAAGGCGACGATTCTCCATGCCGAATACCACCGTCCGCAGGAGAAGCCGCTCCCCGGCCGGTATTCGCGACACTATTATGACGTGGCCATGCTAGCCGAGGGGCCGATCCGGTTGGAGGCCCTCGCCGACATGGCGCTGCTTGCGCAGGTCGTGCGCCACAAGGAAACCTTCTATCCCTCCGGGTGGGCTCACTATCGACTGGCGCAGGCGGGCAACTTCCGCCTGCTCGCGCCTAAGAACCGCCTGGCGGCCTTGGAGAGAGATTACAAGAATACCGGCGTGATGATCTTCGGCGAGCCGCCCGCATTCGACACGATCATGGAAGTGCTGGCGGTACTCGAAGGGGAGATAAACAAATGAGGCTAGTCGCAGCGCAACGCGACTATGGGGTCTACGCGGGCGGCGCGCCGGGCGGGAAGATAGCTGGCCAGCAGGCTGATGGCTCCGAGCAGCGCGAGCGTGGCCGTCATCACCCAGGGGTTGAAAGGTTTCACGCCGGGCAGGCTCTTCTGCATGGCCGACGTGGCCAGCATCGCGGCGGGGAGGCCGATGGCCGCGCCCGCGAGCACCGAGGCCATTCCCTCGCGGACGACCAGGGCGGAGATCTGTTCGCCGCGCGCTCCGATCGCCATGCGGATGCCGATCTCGCGCGTCCGCTGGGAGACCGAGTGGGCCGCCACGCCGTAGATCCCCATGGCGGCCAGCGCCACGGCCAGCGCGCCGAAGACGCCCAGCAGCCCGGCGGCGATGCGCTGCCGCCAGAGCGACGTTGCGATGTGCGCGGGCATGGTCTCGACGGCGTAGAGCGGCAGGTTGGGGTCAAGCGTGGCGACCTCGGCGCGCAAGGCGCCCGCCAGGCGCGACGCACCGGCGTTACCGCGCACGATCAGGGTGGCGCGCCCGCTGTACTCTTGCGCGAGCGGCAGGTAGAGCTGCAGCGTGGGGCGGCCGGCGAGGGACCGCACGGCAGCGTCTTTCACTACGCCCACGACGGTGATGGGAGGACGTAGCGGTCCGGTGAAATCGGGCGCCACGATGCGCTGGCCGATGGGATCGCGGCCGGGCCAAAAGCGGCGCGCCAGACTTTCATTTACGATGCCGGCGCGGGGCGAACCGGCACGGTCCGCGGCGGTGAATTCGCGCCCTGCGATCAACGGGATGCCCAGCGTGCGGAAGAATGCGGGCGCGATCACATCGTCGTCCACGCGCAGGCCGTGCGCGAAATCGTCGCCCTGGAAATCCGCCAGCGGCGGTTCCTCGCCAGGATGGAAGATGGCGCGGCGTCCGAAGAACTCCTCCGGCGGGATGGTTCCTCCGAGACTGGCCGCGGTTACTCCGGGCAGCGCGCGGGCCCGTTCGAGCAGCGCCATGTAGAAGCTCAGCCCTTTGGCGGAGGAGTATCCTTGAATGTCCAGGTCCACGGAGGCGAGGAGCACTTCTTCAGGCTGCGTCACGGGATTCGCGGCGAGCGCGCGCCGCATGGCGGCGATGCCGGTCCCGGCGCCGGCCAGCAGCACGAGCGAGAGCGCGACCTGCGCCGCGATGAGGCCACCACGCAGGCGCGAGCCGGAGCGGCCCGCTCCCGGGGAACCATCTTTCAGCGATGGGGCAAGGTCCACACGGGCGGCGCGCCGCGCGGGCGCCAGAGCGAAAAGCAGCGCGGAAATCAGTGTGAGGAGCAGCACGAAGGCGAGCACGCGGGCGTCAAGCTGGACGTCGACGCCGCGCAGGGTGTAGGCGTTGGGGTTCGCCGACACGGCCACTTGCGCAACCAGGGGCGCCAGCAGCATGCCGAGGGCGGCCGCGCACACTGCCAGCAGCGCGCCCTCGGTGAAGAACAATCGGACTAAGCGCGCGCGTCCCGCGCCTAGGGCGACCCGTACCGCGACCTCCCTCCGGCGCGCGGCGGCCCGCGCCAGCATCAGATTGGCGACGTTGGCGCAGGCGATGAGCTGCAGCAGCGCGACGCAGGCCAGCAGCAATCCCAGCAGGCGGCGGACCTCGGACCGATCGTCGGAATCGAGGCCCAGTCCGGGAACCAACGCTACGGTGCGCAAGTGGTTGGTGACGGGATACGCCTGCGCCAGACGCGCCGCCACCGCGCTCGTCTCAGCCTGGGCTGCGCCGAAGGTTGCGCCGGGCGCGAGCCGTCCGAAAATGCGCAGCCATCCACTGGCGCGGTTCCGCAGCGTGTCGGGCGACAGGCGCGGCATGACGACAGGCTGGAGCGTGATCGGCGTCCAGACATCAGGTTGAAACTGCGTGGCCGTGCCGCGGAAGTCGCGGGGCGCGACGCCGACCACCGTAAATGTGTGCTCGTTCAGGCGAATCGCGCTGCCCACCACGCGCGGATCGCCGCCGAATGCGCGTTTCCAGAATGCATAGCCGATCACGGCGATAGCTGGTCCGCCTTCCGTTTCGTCCGCGTCGTCGAGCAGGCGCCCGGCGGCAGGGCTTGCGCCCAGGACGGTGAAGTAATTGCCGGAGACGAGAGCGGCGGCTACTCGTTCGCTCGCGCCGCCGCCGGAGAAACTGGCGCGCGTGCCGGCTTCCGCGGCGACTCCGGAGAAGCTCTTCAATTGGTCGCGGTAATCCCGGTAATCGGGATAGCCCAGGTTGCCCAGCAACTGGCCGGCTTGCCAACGTTCGAAGACCACCAGCTCGTTGGGGACTTTGACGCCGGGCACGGGGCGCAGCAGCACGGCATCGATCAGACTGAAGATGGCGGTATTGGCGGCGATCCCCAGTCCCAGCGCCAGCACGGCCACGGATGTGAAGAGAGGGCTGCGCCGCAGCATTCGGACGGCGAAGCGGGCATCCTGGAGGAGAGCGTTCATGGTGTTAGGACGCGGACGCGGCGACGGGTGTTAACGGCAGGTCGCTTGGTTGATTTAATGTTCATGATCGTGTACGCTAAAATGGATAAAGAGTAGGATCGTGGTTGTTATGAAAAAGGTCCAATCGGTTTCGAAGGCGCCCATACCGGTGACACGCGCGATTCGCAAGCTGGGCCACGACATTCGGGATGCCCGGCGGCGGCGGCGGATTCCGGCCGCGATCCTGGCGGAGCGCGCGTCGATCAGCCGGACGACGCTGCACAAGGTGGAACAGGGAAACCCAGGCGTTTCGCTGGGCATTTATGCCACAGTGCTGTTCGTGCTCGGATTGGTGGACCGGCTGGCCGATCTGGCCGACCCTACACACGATACCGTTGGACTGGAGCTGGAAGAGGAGCACCTGCCGGAGCGCATCCGGCTGGCGCGCGGGACTGGAAAGCCCAAGTATGGATAGAGACGTTCTGGTCTACGTGGATCTGCAGGGCGCGCCGCACCTGGTGGGGCGGCTTTGGGGGCGCACGCGCAAGGGCCGGGAAAGCGCCACCTTTGAATACGACAAAAGCTGGCTGGCGAATCCCGACCGCTTTTCGCTCGAGCCCGCGCTGAAACTCGGGCCGGGTCCTTTTCACACATCATCCGACAAGCCGCTGTTCGGGGCGATTGGCGACTCGGCTCCCGACCGGTGGGGGCGGGTTTTGATGCGGCGCGCCGAGCGACGCCGTGCGGAGCGCCAGGGTGAGACGCCGCGCACGCTCACGGAGATCGACTACCTGCTGATGGTGGACGACGAAGCGCGACAGGGCGCGCTGCGATTTGCGGGGAGCGAGGGAGGGCCGTTCCTGGCCGAGCACGGACCCGCGAAAATACCGCCGCTGATCGAGCTGCCCCGTTTGCTTTCGGCGGCGGAGCGTGTCCTGGACGGCACGGATGCGGACGAAGATTTGCGGTTGCTGCTGGCACCCGGGTCGTCGCTCGGCGGCGCCCGGCCCAAGGCCTCGGTACGGGACCGCGACGGTCACCTAGCAATCGCTAAGTTCCCGAACAAGGGGGACGAAATCAATGCGGTGCTGTGGGAGGGCGTGGCTCTCACGCTGGCGGCGAAGGCCGGCATCGAAGTGCCTGCGTGGAGGATACTGACCGCCGCCGGCAAGCCCGTACTGCTGCTGCGCCGTTTCGACCGCGAGGGCGGCATGCGCCTGCCGTTCTTGTCGGCTATGAGCATGCTGGACGCCAAAGACCAGGAGACACGGAGCTATCTGGAGTTTGTGGACGCTCTGCGGCAGCACGGGGCAGCGCCCAAGCAGGACATGCACGCCTTGTGGCGGCGGATCGTGTTCAACATCATGATCTCGAATACCGACGACCATTTGCGCAATCATGGCTTCCTATACGCCGGTCCGGCCGGGTGGCGGATTTCCCCAGCTTATGACATGAACCCTACACCCACGGACATCAAACCGCGCATTCTGACGACGGCGATAGATCTCAACGACGGCACGGCCTCGCTTCAGCTAGCGCTGCAAGTGGCTGCTTATTTCGAATTGGGCCTGGACGACGCGCGCAAAATTGCGGGTGAAGTGGGCCGCGCGACCGCGGCCTGGCGGCGGGAAGCGAAGAAGTTGGGGCTAACCGAGGCGGAGATCGGCCGCATGGCGTCGAGCTTCGAGCACCGGGATCTTAAAGAGGCGCTGGCTGGCCCGCCATCCGCCACGACCACATCAGGAACGAAGTCGAAGTCAGGTCGATGGCCGGCTCGGTAGTGCTGTAGGACTGCACGTTGTCGCGGTAGACGGACCTCAGCGACGGGTTGTACGTTCCGTCATTGCCGTTGAAAATCGCGAACGCATCTCCGCCGCCCGCCGGGCAGAGGATCATGCCGGGAACAGTTCCCGCGGTGTCCGCGGTGGCGGGGCCTTCCGATGCCGCGCCCCACAGCACCGGCACGCCGCCGGACGTGCCATCCGGCGCTCCGGCCAGGTTGGCCACCTGGTGCTGGATGCAATTGGGAAATGTGGTGGAGCCGTCGCCCACGATAAAGGACGATCCCCATGCGTTGGCTCCCAGAATGTTGGCCAGCCAGCGGCGCGAGTAAGTGTTGTACGTGCTGTTACCGGTGAGGTAATACGCTTCGCTGGCCATCACGGAGAGGCCCGCGCCGTGCGATGTCGTGTCACTGTTCCAGACGTCGCCGAAACCCCAGGCGTCGCTTCCCGCTTGCGTAATGGCCGCTGCGACCTGCTTTAGAAATTGGGTGCGAATGCCGGCCTGAGTGACAGGGAGCCCGCCGGGATTGCCCGCCAGACCCAGCGCGCGATATAACTCGAAATGCGCCAGGCCGCTCACGTCATAGAGATTCAACGTGTCGGAGTAACCGGCGGCGTAGATCTTAGTAATATAGTTACTGGCAAACTGGGCGGCCTTTGCCAGATAAGTCATGGGATTAGTGACAGGCAATCCAGGCGGCGGACTTCCACCAGCGGCCCGCAGCGCGAGATACAACTCGGTGGCGCCCAATTCCATGTCGTCGTCCCACACGGTTTCCGGGTAGCCGTCGAAGGGGATGATGGTCAGCAGGCATCCTGAGGCGCAGGTGCCGCTACCCACGGAAGGGGCTGGATCGGTGTAAGACGTGCTGGCCAGCGCGAAGATATTCTCGGCGTTGGTGAGGCACTGGTTGGCGAGGGAGGGCTGCGATATGCGATTCAACTGGTAGCAGAGGGCAAAGTCCGCGGCCAGACGCCCCGCCAGATTCGGGCTGATGGTCGATCCGGCGGCTCCGGCGACGAAGACCGGGCGGTGGCAGATGTACTGCGCGGCGCTATCGCAATTATCCCAGTCGTCGTCGGCCTGGGGCAGACGCCAGATATCGTAGTCGCTTAGAAGGTTCGGAAAGTTGACCCAGTCCTGGCTGTTGCCGACCTGGTAGTAGAGCGTCCTGGTGGTATCGTTCCACATCTCGGTCAGGAATTGGACGCCAAAGGCCGCTTCCGCGGCGAAGTTGGAGGAGGCAGGCGCGCCGGATGCGTTTCCGGCATACGAAATGGAATTCGGGGGCGCCGGCGGGTTCAGGGGAGCTTGCGCGCCCATCTGGCTGGGGAAATCCCGAACACCGATCTGCTGCAGCGCGACGGTATAGCTGATGGTCTCCACGTATTTCATGTAGTCGCCCGCATCCCACCAGCCGCCAGAGGCATTGATGACCGCTTTGGTGGGCGTGAGGGGCGTGCCGGTGGTGGATATCGAGTCGTCGGAATTCAACGGCGGCGTTTGAAAGACGGAGGCGCTGGCATCGTTGAGGTGCCCGGGTGCGGTGCGCAGCGCGTTAGGGATGTAGTTCGGTCCATCGCGCTCGGTTTCGTAGAAGAACAGAGTATTGAGCAGAAGCCCGGGGTAGAGTATGGCGGGATCCTGGACGGGAAACGCCGGCGAGACGGCCGCCACCGGACCGATCACCGAGATGGTGTAGCTATTGGCGGCCGGAACGGTAAAATCCAGGGCATAGACCGAATACGTCAACGTGGGGCCGCTCCACTTGCCCAGCAATGCGCCGATGGGCGCCGAATACGCCGTCTGGCCGCTGGCGGTCAGAACATTGAATGTGGCGCCGGTTTCGGCCGCAGTGGACATGAGGTAGGCGCGAAAGGGCGGACTGGGCGCTTCGTAGCCGACCTGGCTGACGCGCACGTACGCGGATTGCGCCTGCGCAAACGGCGCACAGCTCATGCCGAGCGCCATGAGGGAGAGAATTCCAGACCGCATCTCGGGGAAAGTATACCGCGCTTTGGCGTCCGGCTAAAACATGTAATCGGGCGGTTTGATACCTTTCAGGCGCAGGTAGACTTCCGCCTGCCCGCGATGATGCGCGGTGTGTGTGAAGTAGGCCCACAACCATTCGAAGCCGGTCAGATGGCGCGCGGGTGGGCCTACTACGGAGTCCAGCCGTTCGGGCGTCATGGAGGCGGCGGCCTTCACGCAGAAATCGAACGAGTCGGCGAGGAACTGAATGGCGGTGTCCCGGTCGACCTCCACCTTCTCCGTATCTTTGGCCCAAGCGGCGATCTGGGGCGGGAGGGCGGGACGGGCCAACCCGCTGGCGTTGGCGCAGGCATTGAGATTGATTCCGCCGATATGCGCCATCAACTCGCCGAAGCTCATCTCCTGGGGGACGGGGCGAAAGGTGTAGCTATCGGCGGGCATGGCGCGTGCCACCGCCAGGGTGAAATCGGCGGATGTTTTCCAATGCTTCACCAGCGCGTCCTTGACGGTTGTTTGGGCCAGCGCGGGAAGCGCCAGCAGCAGAATTGGGAGCAGTTTTGTACGCATGAATCGGCCTCCGCAATACAATTTATAGCATTGTGCGGGAAGGGCCAGGCTCGCGGGGGCACTCCGGGCGCGGCCGCTCGCGATATGATCGAAGCAGCGCATACCGCCATGCACGAGATGAGCATAGCCGCTTCGATGCTGGAAGCCGTCCGCGACGAAGCCGCGCGGCGGAGCGCGCACGTGCTGACAGTGGGGGTCAAGATCGGAGAACTTTCCGGAGTAGATTCCGAATCGCTGCGCTTTTGTTTCGAGGCGTTAGTGCAGGATACGGACCTGGCGCCCCTGGCGCTCGAGATCGAGCGCTTGCCCTGGCGCAATCGCTGCCGCCAGTGCGATCGGGATTTCGATGTGGAGGAGTACCGGACTGAATGCCCGCATTGCGGATCCCCGGAGACGTTTCCGGCCAGCGGAAAGGAACTGGAATTCGCCTATATGGAGATCGAAGAGACATGACCCGCGTGCCGATCGAGCGCAAAGTCCTGAACGAAAACGACCGCCTGGCCGGCGAGTTGCGCGACGGTTTCCTGCGGCACGGCACCTGGTGCGTGAACCTGATCAGCTCGCCGGGATCCGGTAAGACCATGCTGCTGGAGCGCACGCTGGCCTCGTTCGAGCCGGGGCGGCGGGTGGCGGTGCTGACCGGCGACATTCAGACGGATAACGACGCGCAACGCCTGGCGCGCTACGGCTTTCCGGTGCGCCAGATAACCACCGGAGGCGCCTGCCACCTGGATGCGCGCATGGTGACGAATGCGCTGGGCGAGTGGCGGCCGGATGAGATCGACCTGCTGCTGATCGAGAACGTCGGGAACCTGGTGTGCCCATCGAGCTACGATCTGGGCGAAGAAGCGCGCGTGGTCCTGCTGAGCGTGACCGAGGGCGAGGACAAGCCGTTGAAGTATCCGGCGACATTCCACCGCGCCGACCTGGTGGTGCTGACCAAAGTGGATCTGCTACCGTATGTGCCATTCCGCATGGATCTGGCGCGCGAGTACATCCGCCGCGTGCAGCCGGACGCGGAGATGCTGGAGGTTTCCGCGACGACCGGCGCGGGGCTGGACGCGTGGCGGCAGTGGATCGACGCGAGAGCGGACGGCAGCCGGAAGTGAGTCAGAACGCTGACTTCAGACTTCTGGCCTTGATGGCGGCGGCCATGGCGTCGCGCACCCGGCCGAGCGGCAAGCGGGCCGTGTCGAGATCCGGCGCGGCGCTTTGGCGATCCGCGTACAAACACCCCACCGGTTTTTGGTTCACTACGATTGGAAAGAGAGCCAGAGCGGCCGGCGCCATGGCGGCCACCAGGGCGCTGCGGTCGTAGCGGCCGTCGCGCGCGCAATCGACGAGCACGTCGCTCCGATATTGTATAGAGGCGCGAATGGGCCCATCCAATCGGTCTATGGGAAAGTCAAACCGGCGCAGAACGTCTGCGACGACTCCCCCGCTCGCCAGGCGGCCGCGAATGGATGTGTGCTCATCGTTCAGCAGGCCAAACACGGCGCGATCGAACCCCGCGCCGCGCACCGCATCCAGCAGCGTGCTGATGACCGCGGTCAATTCGAAAGCGTCGCCGCGCACCACGCGGCCGGCGTCTTCGGCGGCTGCATCGAGCGACCGCCAGCTGGCTGCGTCAAAAACCGGAACCGAGGCCAACAGGCCATGGGCCAGTTCGGCCTGCCGGTCCCGGAGCAAGCTGCAACTTGGAATACCCAGGGCAGCGAAGGTTTCCTGGGTTTCGGTTAGCGCGGAGTCCGTGAGGCGGCGCAGATCGCCGACCGGGACCACTTCCCGCCGCCCCCAAGGGTCCAGGATGGAACGTGGTTGAATCCGCTCGATAGCCGTGCCGTCCCGATAGATGGCGTGCGTCAGATAGCGGGCATAGTCGGTAATGGAAACCAGGCAGCGGTCCCCAGGCGATGCTGCCGGAATGCCCGACCGGCCCAAGCACATATCGATTTTGGGCGGCATGTCCCAATTGGCGGCCACGCGCCAGCCCACTTCGTCCCATGGAAAACCGAGCACCTGCGCGCTGGCGCGGCCCTCGTCGATGTTCTCCTTGTGCATGGCCAGGATGATTTTTGCGTATTCCTGCGGACAATGGCACGCGATCAGGACTTCACCCAGATTACGGAACAAGCCGCAGAGATGGGCCTCCTCAGGTTGTGGATAGCCGACAGACACCGCAATTTCCCGGCTGTGCAGGGCGCTCAGCAACGAGAGCATCATCAATTCGCGCAAACCGGGCGAGCGGTTCGCATAATGCTCGATATAGCGGATGGTGCCGATCAGATTGCGCAGCGTATCCCAGCCAATGAGCACGATGCCGTGCGGCACGCTCAGGATGGGCCGGCCCGAGTGGTTGTAGAGGGCGGAATTGGCCGCGCGGAGGATTTGCGAGGTGAGGCCCAGATCCTTGAGGGCCACGCGCGCCAGGTCGGAGCTGCCTCCGTCCAGATCCAGAGTGCGCGCGATCAGTTCATTGGCGTGCCGGCAAAAGGGCGGAGCGCCTTCCTCCCGAGAGAGGCGGCGCACACAGGCGTCCAATTTTTGGCCCGCTGCCAAGATGGCGTTCTCCATTTCCAGACTGTCCCGAAGTCTCTATCGGCGGTTCGCCGGTTTCTGAGTAGGGCGGTCGGATTGCGGGACCGAATCCTGGTATTCTGGCGGGTGCATGCTAACGGAATACCCTCTGCTGAACGCCGTGGTCTTTGCCACGCTGGGGATCGCGGTGTTCGCCGTGGCAGCCGCGATTCTGCTGAAGTTGACGCCGCTGAAACTGTGGCGCGAGCTGGTGGAAGAGCGCAACGTGGCAGTGGCCATCTTCGCCGGGGCGGCGGCGATCGGCATCTGCCTGATCGTGGCCGCGGCCATGCACTGAGGCTCTCCGTGGTAACTTCTATCTATGGCGTTCGAGTCCGATAAAGTTATGTTCGAAATCTACCGGGAGACCCAGTATTCCGGTAAGTACCGGGTGGTCTACTTTACCGAACTGCAGGATCACAACAAGGAAACCGAGATCAACCACGCGCTCAACGGCGAGCATTACTACGACGGCTTCATCAAGAACTACCGCAAGGAAGAGGCGAAGCAGATCATCGAGGAGTGCCTGGCGCGGCTGAACGGCGGTGAAAAAGTGGATCCGCCGGAGATCGAACGCGCGCTGGGCGAACACATCGCCTGAGACTCCGGTGCAAATTACCCGCTACGCCAGCCTCTCGGAGCAGCAGTTTCTCGGGTGCGTGAGCGCTTTCGCCGATACGCTCACCGGCGAGCTCAATTCCGCCGCGATGTACCTGCGCAAGCTGGATGGCCAGACTAAAGGCGCTGCCTTCGCCTTCGAAATGACGCTCGACCGGCACCGCTACGGCGCGCTGACGGTGCTGGATCGCTGGGGGACGCTGGTGGCCGCTTTTGGCCGGAACCTGACGCTCAGCCGTTATCAAGCGATCGTGGCGGAGGCGCCGGCGCGGCTGCGCATGGCCGAAACTATTCTCGAAAGCGCCAATCGATTGATCGACGCGGGCGACAGATATACGAGCGACGTGGTGGAGGCCTGTGTCATGGCGTTCCAATCGCTGGCCACTACTTTCGCCGAGGAGATTCGCGCGGCCAGCCAGTGCGCGCAACTGGGTCCGATGCTGACGGACGAATTCAAGCAGGCGCGCGGAATCTTTCTGCAGGACCTGGCGGCGCGCTAATGGCGGTGGCGCAGCATCGAGAGCCCCCTCCAATCGAACGATAATGCAGAAGGGCGGCCTGAGAGGCCGCCGCAGGCCGAGGGCCTGCCCCACAAGCAGGCTTTCTGGCCGGCCAGACTATCGGAGAAAAGCTGGACAGCTATGCCGAGGTGCGCCGCATGACGCTGCCAAACTCGCACCTTGAGGTTCGCTGCTCGACCCGCTACTATAAATTCTCAGACCGGGAAATCATTCCTTCTTGGGCCTAATACAAAGCGGGCCGGGACCCGGTTCTCGAATGGGTTTTGAATGCGAATCCGGAACACTTGCGATAGGAGAGCCGGCGCGTGATCTTGGTGTACGGCGGCGTTGCGTTGCTGGCAGCGGTAGCCTGCCTGTTGTCAATCCTGGCGGCGAAGGTCGCGCAGGCAAAGCGCGTATCCAAGAAGCCGAATTGCGGCTACTGCGGCAGTCCGGCCTTGCATGTCTCCACGCCTAACGGCTTGCCGGATTGGCTGCTGACCAATTGGAATTGCATCCCGTACCGCTGCGAGATCTGCTCGCGCCGCCAGTACCGGCTGGCCCACGCGCCGGGGAGCGACGAACGATGAACCCGATTGTGGCGCGAGCGGCGATGGCCATTTTGCTGGTCCATTTGCCGTTGTTGGCGCAGACGAACGCGGCGCCGCAGCGGGACTATCCGGTGAAGCCGGTGCCTTTCACGGCGGTGCATGTCGACGACGGATTCTGGGCGCCGCGTATCGAAATCAACCGCACAGTCACCATTCCTTTCGCTTTTCGCAAGGACGAAACGACCGGACGGGTGGATAACTTCGTGCGCGCGGCCAAGGCGCTACGCGGGGAACCTTTCGATAACCACAAGTATCCGCCTTATCCCTTCGACGACACCGATGTTTACAAGGTGATCGAGGGCGCATCCTATACGCTGAGCGTGGTTCCCGACCCGAAGCTCGAAGCCTACGTGGACGGGCTGATTGAAAAAATTGCGGCGGCGCAGGAGCCGGACGGATACCTGTACACGGCGCGCACCATCGATCCGGCGCACCCGCACCCGTGGTCGGGCAACCAGCGCTGGATTCTGGAGGGCGTGAACAGCCACGAATTGTACGACCTCGGCCATCTGTACGAAGCCGCGGTGGCGCATTACCAAGCCACGCACAATCGCGCCCTGCTGGATATCGCGCTGCGCACGGCCGATCTGCTCGACCGGACTTTCGGTCCGGGCAAGCGGGCCATCTGGCCGGGACACCAGATTGTGGAGATGGGACTGGCCAAGCTGTACCGCGTGACGGGCGACGAGCGCTATCTGAACCTGGCCAAGTTCATGCTGGATGCGCGCGGTCCGGATAGCGCCGAGGAGGGCGCCGGGAATCCTTACGTGGAAGCGCAGCAGAAAGTGGTGGACCAGACCGAGGCGGTGACCGGCGGGCACGCGGTGCGCGCTATGTACATGTACTCCGGCATGGCGGACGTCGCCGCGCTGACCGGCGATGAAAGCTACGTGCGGGCGCTCGACAGAATCTGGGAGAACGTGGCGGGGAGGAAACTACACATCACCGGCGGGGTGGGCGCGCGGGCCGATGGCGAAGCGTTCGGCGGCGACTATGAGCTGCCCAACATGAGCGCGTACAACGAAACCTGCGCGGCGGTGGGCAACGATTACTGGAACCATCGCATGTTTCTGCTGCACGCCGATGGGAAATACATCGACGTGATGGAGCGCACGCTCTACAATGGCTTGATTTCGGGCGTCTCGCTGGACGGCACGACTTTCTTCTATCAAAACCCATTGGAGGCGACGGGCTTCGCGGGCAAGGACCAGCGCAGCCCGTGGTTCGGCGTGGCCTGCTGTCCGGGGAATATTACACGCTTCATGGCTTCGGTGCCGGGTTACGTCTATGCGCAGCGCGGCGATGCGGTGTGGGTGAATCTGTTCGTCGCGAGCCGCGCGGATATCGCGCTGGACAATGCGCGCACCTTGAAAATCGTGCAGGAAACCCGCTACCCCTGGGATGGCGCGGTGAAGATGACCGTGAATCCGGACGAAGCCGCGCGGTTGACGATTCATGTGCGGATTCCCGGCTGGGCGCGCAATGAACCGGTGGCCAGCGATCTGTATCGGTTCGCGGATACGTCGAAGGCTTTGGCGACACTGAAGGTCAATGGCCATGCGGTTCCCGTGAAGCTAGACAAAGGCTACGCGGGGCTGACGCGCACGTGGCGGAAAGGCGACACGATCGAGCTGAATCTGCCGATGCCGGTGCGGCGGGTGGCGGCGAACGAGCGGGTAGCGGCGGATCGCGGGCGGGTGGCGCTCGAGCGCGGTCCTATTGTTTATGCCGCCGAATGGCCGGACAATCCGAAGGGGCTGGTGCGCAATTTGCTTCTGCCGGATAGCGCGGCGCTGCGGCCGGAGTTCAAACCGGCGCTGCTGAAGGGCGTGGTGACGGTCCAGGGGCAGGCTATCGCGCTGACGTACGACGCGCAAGGTAAGGTCGCCAGGAGCACGCAGGAGTTCACCGCTATTCCCTATTACGCGTGGGCGAACCGCGGCCGCGGGCAGATGATGGTTTGGTTTCCGACAGATGAAGCGCACGCCCGGCCGCAGCCTTACCCGACGGTTTCGAGCACCGCGAAAGTGACCGTGTCCGGCCAGAGCCGGCGGGATCCGCGGACGATCAACGACGAAGAGGAGCCGGCGGCGTCGGACGATCCCACGGCGTACTTCGACTGGTGGCCGCGTAAGGGCACGCCGGAGTGGGTGGAGTATGCTTTCGAGAAGCCCGCGACGGTCTCGGAGTGCCGGCTGTACTGGTTCGACGACACGGGCCACGGCGAGGTGCGCGTGCCGGCATCATGGCGGCTGTTGTATCGCGATGGGAGCGAATGGAAACCGGTGCGCGCCGTGGAACCTTATGGCGTGGCGAAGGATGCTTATAACCGGGTGGATTTCGAGCCGGTCTCGACCGGCGGCCTGCGCCTGGAGATTACGATGCAGGCGGGCTGGTCAGCCGGGATTCAACAGTGGCGGGTGAAATAGGGGGTATGGGGCCGTTCACTCGTTTTCTTCGAGCGCGCGCAGGACTTCCTCGCGCGGGATGGTCTCCAGTGTCGCGCTGACGCGGCCGCCTTCGGGAAC
Organism: Bryobacterales bacterium; assembly: GCA_963707465.1. GTDB lineage: Bacteria > Acidobacteriota > Terriglobia > Bryobacterales > Bryobacteraceae > Bog-159. Next base: position 200,985 of record CAVPQK010000024.1, on the reverse strand, counting down.
GTCGATGGCCGCGCCGAGGTTTTCGAGCGCCTTAAGCCAGTCCGGCCTCTGCACGATGAGCCAGGGACTGGGGCTGTCGGTGGCAAATACGCGGTAGCGGCCCGGCGCGAGTCCTCCAAAATCGGCGGAGCCGTTCGCCATGACGCCGGCGCGCTCCAGGCCGATGCCGAGGCGCCCGAGGTCTTCCGGGAAGATCACCGCCGAAAGCTGTTGGCCGGCGGGCGCGTTTTCGACTTCCACGTGCACATCGGCCAATTTGCTTCCCAGGGTGATACGCAATGGCCCGGCGGCGCCGGCCGCGATCTGAAAACCTCCGGGCGCCACGGTTTGACCGGCCAAAGTGGCCGCCTTCAGGTAGCCTGGCGAACTGACGATGAGGCGCCAGCGGCCCGGCAGCACACCGGTCAATGTGAATGTGCCGTCCTGTTCCACTTTGGCCGGGAGTTGGCGCATGAAATAGGCCGTATCGATGGACGCCAGCGAGATCTGGCTGTTTTCGAGCGGCGGGTGATCGTCGGAGTCGAATTGCACGCTGCCCTTCAGGTCCACGCCGCTTTGGAGCGAAAGCTGCACCGGCTCGGGCGGCCCCTGGCCGATCTCGACCGGCCGCTCGGCGGCGAACACCCGCCCGTCGCGGTTGTTGGTGTAAGCGGCCAGAAGATACGATCCCGGGATGACGGCCGGAATTTGAAACGTGCGCCGGGCGGCGTCCGCCTGGGCATTCATCAGCATCAAGGTGCGCATGGTCCGGTTGACGGGCATCAGCATGACACTGACGGACGGACGCGCTCCGGGATCGCCTCCCACGACGCTGCCGCGCAATGTATAGGCGGGCGCGCGGGTCAACTGAAAATCGATGTTGTCCAGCCTGGAGCCTGCCTGCACGGTGAGCCGGGTAGCGGCGGCGGGATCCACTCCCCCGCCGTAGAGTTGCGGCAAATAGGTTTCGTGCGGGATGCGCGGGTCGCCGCGCGGCAGCAGCGGGTGCGCGGCAGCCAGTTGCTGGTGGCAGTGGGTGAATACATAGTAGCGGCCCGGCGCCAGGCTGCCGAGACGATACTCGCCATTCTCGCTGGTTGAAGCGTATCCGCGACTCTGGAGCGTGCGCCGGTTTTGCTCGTAAACGAATTGCGCGGCAACCACGCCGCAACCGCGCACCGGAAGCCCCTCTTCATCGACGACGCGCCCGCCGATCGAGCCATCGGGCATGAGCGAAATCTCGACACCCTTCTTATGTTCGCCATCGCCCACTACCGCCTCGTTGTTGGGCGCCGCGGCGAAGATCGCCTGCGGCACGTTGTACCCTTGTTTCGAGGCGTTCAGCCAGTAGTTGCCTGCCGCCAGCTCGCGGAAAGCGAAGCGGCCGCTGGCATCGGTGACGGCAGTCGTGGGAGCGGCCAGCGGTCCATTGATGTTCACCTGGGCCTTGCGGAGAGGCGCCTGGGTGACGGCATCGGACACGGTTCCTTCGATGCTGGCGGTGCCGGCCGGAGTGGAAGGCTCCGATGGAGGCGGCGGCGGCATACGCCGAATCTGCGCCATGGCGGCCGCGGCCAGTAAGAGGATGCAGAAGGCGCGTGTCATAAGTCAGTTCGCGGCAGGCTGAGTCCCGGCCAGGATGATCTCGGCCTGCCGCTCGACGTGCGCGCCTTCCGCCACGTCGAAGGGCTCGGCAATCGATTCGAACGGCTTCAAAAAATTGGGGTCTTCGTACGCGGACGGCTCCATTTCTTCGAATGCGTAAAGCCTGTAGCGGCCGGGCGTGACGCCGGTGAATTCGAAGTGTCCGGAATCGTCGGAGGACGCGTGCGCGTAGAAGCTCAGTACGTTGGCATACTTGCCAACCGGCGCCAGCAGCATCACCGCGCGCGGGGACCGGGCCACGCCGGGCGGCACCGCGACCGTGCCGGAGACCACCGCGCCGCGCGTACTAACTATGAGGCGCAAAGGCTCGCGCGTGCCGGAGTCGATGGTCATATCCTCGGTGAGCACATCCCGGTCGCCCAGCCGCATGGCCTTGATGTAGCCACCGGGCGGCACCGGCCGGACGCCGATGTCCCAAATTCCCGGAACCACATCCGGCAACACGAAGGTGCCATCGGCATGCGCCTCCACTTGAATCCGGCGCCGGCCGGGAGGATCTCCGGCGGGTATCAGGGAGACTTGGAGCGGGCCGGTGGAAGAGCCGCCTTCGAGATCCACGCGGCCGGCCAGTTCGATGCCGCGGTCCGGATGCAGCGTAAGGTCGAGGCCGCCGGGCGGCACTTCGATGTGCTCCGTCGCGCGGTAATCCCGGTCCCCCGCGGAGAAGGAAGCGACGATCTGATACGTTCCCGCGATCAGGTTGGGAACCTGAAACTCGAAATTGGGCGGAGACGCGCGTGTGCCGTTGCTCTGGTAGGGGTTGCCCGGGACCTCCTGCGAGTAGACCGTGATTTGCAGGTGCGCGTCAGCCGGGAAATCGCTGGGTACCACAACTTTGCCGTGCAGCGTGGCCACCGTCTGGGCGGTGAGGTGGAACTCTATGCCGTCCAGATCCTGGCCGCCGGCGAGTTGCACCGGCGCCGCCGCCGAGAAGTGGCTCGCACTCGGATAGAACTGGACCGCGTACATCTTCTGGGCGGCGTTTTGTCCGGCCACAACTTCTGGCTGGATGGTCAGGGCGGGCGTATATGTTTGGGCCGCCATCACGATGTACTGGCCGGCAGGGACATTATGGAAACGATAGCGGCCGCGGTCGTCTGTGCCGGCAAACCCTACGTACCGGTAGGACGGCTTCAGGCGGTCCCAGGCGGATTTCAGCAGGCGCAGTTGCACGTTGGGGACCGGGTCGCCGTCGGGATCGAGCACCACGCCGGAAATCGATCCGAGCGGCCGCAGGCGGAAGGTGATTCCGTAGCGAAAGTCGCCGGCCGCCAGCTTGAGGGTACCGGGCGCGCGGGTGGCGGTGGCCGCGCCAAACCAGGCCCTCTGGAAGCCCGACATTTCCACGCGCAAGCGGTACTTGCCGGGCGGAATCGTGTTGAAACCGAATGCGCCGTTCGCTTCGCTGAAGGTGAGGGCCTCGAGCGGGGTGGTATCGAGCGTGACTAAGGTGACTGCGGCCCGCCGGATGGGTGCGCCGGTGGCGTCGTTCAGTATGACGCCGCTGATGGCAGCGAATGCCGGCGGCGGTTCGGCGGGAGCTTGCGGCAGGGCCAAGCGCGGGGCAGCCAGCCACACCGAAACCGTACACATCCACACAAAACGCATCTGTTCGATTATAGGACCACTGCGGCAGGCGGCTGGTTCCAAAATTATAGGGGAGGACGAAGCACCTCTCGTTAGGGACATCAAAAAACTATTGCCTGCCGCCGATGAACACCGATGAATGCCGATAAGAGCAACATTACAATGTCTTGGATTGGCGATAGAATCGTCCCTATGCTGCGACTCTTCGCTCCGATTTTCCTACTTGGTTATGCCTGTCTGCTGCCGGGCGCGGAACCCACGCTGCCCGTTCCAGCCAATCTGACGGCGGAGCAGATTCCGGGCATTCCCGCGAGCCTGATGGAGGAACTGGCGCCCTACACCGAGTTTCGCACCGCTGCGCTGATCGACTGGCATCCCACGCGGCGCGAAATGCTTATTTCGACGCGCTTCGGCCAATCGCCGCAGATCCATCGGGTCACCGCACCCGGCGGCGCGCGCACCCAACTCACCTTCTATGCCGATCGCGTGCAGGGCATCCGCTACCGGCCCGATGGCGGCTCGTTCCTGTTTTCGAAGGACATCGGCGGCGGCGAGTGGTTCCAGATTTACAATTACGACACGCGTACCGGGCACGCGACTTTGCTGACCGATGGCAAGTCGCGCAACATGGGCGGGCTGTGGTCGCGGGATGGCGCGCATTTCGCCTATGCCTCCACGCGCCGCAACGGGCGCGATATGGACATTTACATCGGGGTGCCGGAGCATCCCGACGAGGCGCGCCGGGTGGTGGAGGCGGATAGCGGCGGTTGGGAGCCGGAGGATTTCTCGGCGGACGGCAAGTCGCTGGCCGTCATCCGGGCGGTGTCGGCGTACGAGGCCGCCTTGCTGCTGGTGGATACTGCGTCGGACCGGCAGACCACGTTGACGCCGCGGCAGCCGGGGGTTTCCTACCGGCAAGCGCGCTTCGCGCCGGATGGCAAGACGATTTACCTGCTCACCAACCAGGGTTCCGACTTCGAACAGCTTGCCGCCATGGACATCGGCACGCATGGCATCACTATTCTGCGGCCGGGCTTGAAGTGGGATGTGACTTCGTTCGATCTCACGCGGGATGGCCGGCGCATCGCTTACATCGTGAACGAAAACGGGTCGGACACGCTGCACGTGATGGATATGGCGACACGCAAGGAGATGCCGCTGCCGAAATTGCCCTACGGCAGTATCGGCAATGTGCGCTGGCAGGCGAACGGACACGACCTGGGCTTCACGATCGCGTCGGCGCGCACGCCGTCGGACGTTTACTCGATCGACACCGCAACCGGCAAACTGGAGCGTTGGACGTACAGCGAAACCGGGGGACTGGACGCGTCGCAATTCGCCGAGCCGGAGCTGATCCAGTGGAAATCCTTCGATGGACTGACGATCTCGGGGTTCCTGTACCGGCCGCCCAAACGGTTTGTGGGTCCGCGGCCGGTGATCGTGAACATCCATGGCGGGCCGGAGGGACAGTTTCAGCCGGGCTATCTGGGCGCCACCAATTACCTGCTGAACGAATTGGGGACGGCCATTATTTATCCGAATGTGCGCGGGTCGCTGGGCTATGGGAAGGCTTTCCTGAATCTGGATAACGGGCGCAAGCGCGAGGATACGGTGAAAGACATCGGCGCGCTGCTGGACTGGATTCAGGCGCGGCCGGATCTGGACGCCAAACGCGTGATGGTGACCGGCGGCAGCTATGGCGGATACATGACGCTGGCCAGCATGACGCACTTCAACGATCGCTTCCGCTGCGCGGTGGACGTGGTGGGGATTTCGAACTGGATCACCTTTCTGGAGCACACCGAAGCGTACCGGCGCGATTTGCGGCGCGTGGAATATGGCGACGAGCGCGATCCGGAGATGCGCAAGTTCCTGGAATCGATTTCGCCGATGGCGCACGTGGACAACATCACCAAGCCGATGTTGATCGTGGCGGGGCGGAACGATCCGCGGGTGCCGTACACGGAAGGGCAGCAGATGACGGCGGCGATGCGGGCGCATGGCGTGCCGGTGTGGTATCTGCTGGCGGCGGACGAAGGGCACGGGTTCGCGAAGAAGGGGAACCGGGATTTTCAATTCGCGGCGACGGTGATGTTTATTAGGAAGTATCTGTTGGAGTAGAGAGATGCCACCGCTATTTCAGAAGCGCGACGACATCCGGTCCAACGATTTCATCCAGTGACAACCGGCGGAAGGACAAAGCCGTCAAGGCAGGATGCTCCGCTCTCGCATTGACCAAGGCAACACGATACGCCTCGCCGATCCACTCCTCGCTTAACTTCGACTTTAGGCCGGGATTAGCTCTTCTGTGTGCAGCGAGATCCCGGCGCTGATTTCGTACCGTCTGATTCCATCCACGAGCATTATCATGACCTACTTGGCCGGTAACATGGGCGATCTTCAGCAAGTGCTCGATCAACACGATCAGGCGGCTCTCCAATTCCTGAAGGTCTGACTTGCTCATCTCCGTCACGAGTTCATAACACGTATTCATGACTGTTGTTCCGCCGCCAGTAACCGTTCGTAAGGGTGTTCCGTGATGCGTGCCACCGCCAGCGGACAGCGATCAGGCAAGGCTACCTGGTAATCGTCCGTCACAAACTGCCGCGCCTCCGGATAGGCCTCTTCTATAGCTTCGTCAAGAATCGCACGGAGACCCGGAGCGGAGGATAGTAACACTTGAATCTTCCCTTGAGCCTCGACCAACAGCATTTCATTCCGCCGGTCGGCGTTCGTCGTGTACTCCGCAACCAACAACGACTCGATGCTTTGGCGGAGGGCCGATATGAGTTGCCGCCGCAGACCGCTGGCAATCGAGCCGATCTCGTTAATGAGCTCGTCCATGTCGATTTTGGAAAAGTCCCCGGAACGAAGGGCGTCCACAGTACCTATCGACCAGGTATAAGCGTCGTCGATGTTCTTGAGTGGCTTTTCCATGCACACTCATCCTATCACAGTCGGTTTTGATGCCATAATGCCCATATATGCGGGAAGTGAATGTGGGGATGGTGGGCTTGGGCAACGTCGGCTCCGGCACACTCGCCATCCTGGCCGGCAATGCGGACCAGATCGCGCTGAAGCTGGGGTTCCGGCTGAAGGTGACGGCGGTTTGCTGCCGCACGGTGGCGGCTAAGTCGATTCCGGAGTCGCTGGGGCCGGTCTTGCGGACGACGGATTGGCGCGAAGTGGTCACGCATCCGGACGTGGATATTGTGGCGGAGCTGGTGGGCGGCACGGGCGTGGCCGCCGAGATCGTGGACGCCGCCATCGCCAATCGCAAATCCGTGGTGACGGCCAACAAGGAACTGATGGCCGCGTGCGGTCCGGAGATATGGGATCGCGCGATTCGCGCGGGCATCAACGTGGCCATGGAGGCCAGCGTGGCGGGCGGCATTCCGATCCACGCGGTGTTGCGCGAGGGCATCTCCGGCGACCGCGTCACGGCTCTTTACGGCATCCTGAACGGCACCTGCAACTACATCCTGACCGAGATCGAGAAACGCGATGCCCCATTGGAGACGGTGCTGGCGGAGGCGCAGCAGTTGGGTTACGCCGAAGCCGATCCCAGCGCCGACCTGGACGGCATCGACGCGCGGTCGAAGCTGGCGATCCTTTCGGCGCTGGCGTTCGGCGAGAAAATCACGCCCTCCGATATTTTTATGGAGGGTATCCGGCGCATCTCGCCGCTGGATTTTCGATACGCGCACCAGCTTGAGCACACCATCCGGCTGGTCTGCGCGGCGCGGCAGACGCCGGAGGGGCTGATTCTTTCGGTGCGGCCGGCGCTGATCCCGCGCTCCACGATTCTGGCCGGCGTGCAGGGCGCGTACAACGCGGTGTGGGTGAAGGGGGCGTACGGCGAGGACACCTTTTATTACGGGCGCGGGGCCGGATCGCTGCCTACCGGCGTGGCGGTGGTGAGCGACCTGATGCGCGTGGCGCGAGAGATCCGCAGCGGCAGCCCGGAGCGGGTTTCGCCCTTCGCGCACGAGAGGCTGGGCGAGTACCGGCCCGTGTCGGTGACGCTGCAGACGCGCGGCTACTACCTGCGTTTCCGGGTGAAGGACCAGCCGGGCATTCTGGCGGCGCTTTCGGGCATCCTGGCGGCGAAACATATCAGCCTGGACGCGGTGCTGCAATTGCCCACGGGAACCAAACGCGACCTGCCGTTCGTGATTACCGTGGAACCCACTTACGAACACGCCATTCGGGGGGCGGTGGAACAAATGGAGCAGCTGGACTTTCTGCTGGAGCCGCCGCTGGCGCTGCCCATGGAGACTGCGTTATGAGAATACGACAGGCATTGCTGCTGGCTGCCTGCTGCTGCACGATGTTGCGGGCGCAGGTGGCGACGGACGCCAATACACGCTACCAGACCGTCGAAGGCCGCAAAGCGGTTGCGGCCAACCTGGGCAACCCGGAACGGGACGCCACCGAAAGGCCGCAGGAACTGGTCGACGAGATGGCGCTTACGCCCGGCATGACGGTGGCGGATATCGGCACGGGCGTGGGCTATATGTTGCCGTATCTGAGCCGGGCCGTGGGACCATCGGGCCGCGTGCTGGCGGAGGATATCTTCGACGATTTTCTGAGCGCCGCGAAGAAACGCGCCGCGGACCAGAAGCTCGGCAATGTGCAGTTCATCAAGGGCACGGAGACCGATCCGCATCTTGGCGATCGAAGCGTGGACGTGATTCTGGCGCTCGATTCCTATCACCATTACGATTACCCGGAGAAGATGCTGGCGGCTTTCGCGCGGGCCTTGCGGGACGGCGGCCGGCTGGTGGTCGTAGAATATTACAAGCGCCCCAACGCCATGCCGGGCGGCGACGCGGTGAAGCACATCCGGCTGGACGAGCCCGACCTGGTGCGCGAGATCGAGAGCCATGGATTCCGCAAAGTATCCGAGCGCGAGCACATCAAAGGCAGCCAGTATATGGCCGTGTTCGAAAGTAAGCGGGAGCATTCGGCTATGACGCTGCCCGCCCCAGCGTGGGTCGCACACGCCTTCGTTGATGCCATCAACCACCGCAGTCCCGAAGAAATCGCGAGCCTGATGACCGAGGATCATGTCTTCATCGATTCGCTGGGAGCGCGCGTCACAGGCAGGCAGCAGATGAAGACAGGCTGGCAGGGCTACTTCGGCATGGTTCCGGATTACGCGATCGAGGTCGAGGAAACATTTGCCGAAGGACCCGTGGTGGTTATGTTCGGCGCCGCGCGCGGCACCTGGGCGTCAGGAGGGTCGCTGAAGCCGGAAAACAAATGGGAGACACCCGCGGCCTGGCGCGCCGTGGTGCGAGGCGAGTCGATCGCCGAATGGCGCGTCTACGCGGACAACGAGCCCATTCGGAAGATCATGGCGCGGGATCGCCAGTAGATATGCCCACCTTCCAAGTGGAAACGCCGCCCGTCCCGTACGACGTGGTGGTGGAGCGCGGCATCCTGGAACAAACCGCGCGGTACCTGCCCGCAAAGGGCGGCAAGGTATTTGTGGTGTCCAGCGAGGACGTGTGGCGGCACCAGGGTGCGCGCCTGGAACACGGCCTCGGCGCCATTCCGCACGAGGTACTTTTTCTTCCCGGCGGCGAAGACCAGAAGCGCCTGGCGCCGGTGGAGCGGCTGGCCGAGGAGATGGTCCGGCGCGGCGCGGACCGCTCCAGCATGGTGGTCGCGTTCGGCGGCGGCATCGTAACGGATATGGCCGGTTTTCTGGCCGCCATCTTCATGCGCGGCATTCCGGTGCTGCAGATTCCTACAACGCTGCTGGCGCAGGTGGACGCGGCCATCGGCGGGAAGACCGGCGTCAACCTGGAGATCGGCAAGAACCTGATTGGCAGCTTCCACCAGCCGCTGACTGTGCTCGTCGATGCGGGCGTACTGGACACGCTGCCCGATCGCGAATATCGAGCGGGCCTGTACGAGATCCTGAAGGCGGGTGTGATCCGCAGCGAGCCGCTGTTCCGCTTCCTCGCGGAGCAAAGCGCGGCGGTGCTGGCGCGCGCTCCGGAAGCGGTGGATCGCATCATCGCGGAATCCGTGGGGATCAAGGCGGAAGTGGTTTCCGCCGACGAGCGGGAAGGCGGGCTGCGGCGCATCCTGAATTTCGGCCATACCTTCGGGCACGCGCTCGAAGCCGAGACCGGCTATACCAGATTCCTGCATGGCGAAGCGGTGGCGTGGGGCATGCGCGCCGCCTGCTACCTGGCGCAAATGACCGGCTACCTCGCGGCGGAGGATGCGGTTGACATTCTGGACGCCATCAAGCTGTACGGCCCGATTCCTCCGCTGGCGGGCATCGCGGCCGGGCACCTGCTGGCGCGCCTGGGGAGCGACAAGAAGACCATCCAGGGGAAGGTCCACTTCGTGCTGCCGGTGCGCATCGGAGAGGTGCAAGTGGTCTCCGGTATCGGCGATGAACTGGTGCTGGCCGCCATCCGGACCGCGCTGGCATGAAAGGCACGACGCCCGCGGGCGCGCGCAGCGAGCGGGAGGCGGCGGAGTGGGTGCGCGCCATGTTCGGCCGCGTGGCGCATCGCTACGATCTGGCCAACCACCTGCTGTCGTTCAACCTGGATCGCTGCTGGCGCGCGCATACGGTAGCGCGGGTGCGGGATGTGCTGGCGCGGCCCGCGGCGCGGGTGCTGGACATCTGCTGCGGCACGGGCGATCTGGTGCGCGCGCTCGAACGGGGAGGGGCGGCCGCGATGGGCTCGGACTTTTGCCATCCCATGCTGGTGGCGGCGAAAGCCAAGCTGGGCGGCGGGATGCTATTCGAAGCCGATGCGCTGCGCCTGCCGCTGGCGGACGCTTCGCTGGACCTGATTACGGTGGCATTCGGCTTCCGCAATCTGGCTAATTATGAGGCGGGCCTGCGCGAGATGCGGCGCGTGCTGCGCGGCGGAGGAGTGGCGGCTATCCTGGAATTCTCGCAGCCGCCCAACCCGGTCTTCGGCGCGTTGTACAACTTCTATTCGCGGCGGGTGCTGCCGGCGATCGGCGGAGTTTTATCGGGATCGCGCGACGCCTACACTTACCTACCGGAATCGGTACGCAAGTTTCCCGCGCCGGAGGAGTTGGCGGAGATGATGCGGAGCGCGGGCTTCGGCCCCGTTAGGTTCGAGCGGCTCACCGGCGGGATTGTCGCGCTGCATTTGGGAACGGCTGAGGCTGGCGCTGCGGGCCGCTGAACAGTTTGCGCTGCGTTTGACCGGGGGCTATGCGGTTTCCTATACTATAAGAACGCGATGTTGATCCTCATAACGGTTGTTCATGTAGTAGTTTGCATCTTTCTGATTATTGTGGTGCTGCTGCAAAGCGGAAAGGCTGCCGACCTGGCGGGAGCGTTTGGGGGCATGGGCTCACAGACGGCTTTTGGCCCGCGCGGTTCGGCGACGCTGCTTTCGAAGGCCACCACGGCGTCGGCTGTGGTGTTCATGCTGACATCCCTGTCGCTTTCGATTCTGGCCACGCGCGGATCGTCGAGCGTGAAGACGGTTCTGGACAACTCGTCGGGCGGCGCGCAGACGGCTCCGGCGAAGTCGTCCACGCCGGCGAAGGGGCCAACCATTCAACTGCCCGGCGGCAAGCCGGTGCCGCTGCAGTTGCCCACCCGGCCGCAAGGTCAGCCGGCGCCGGTCCAACCGAAGAAGTAGCGCCCCCTGCGGAGGTGGCGGAATTGGCAGACGCACTAGCTTGAGGTGCTAGCGGGAGCAATCTCGTGGGGGTTCAAGTCCCCCTCTCCGCACCATAGATTCTTTTATTACTGATAGGCCATCCGGTGACGGGTGGCCCAATGTATTCTGGGGGACTGTAGCGGCTAGATCCGCTTGCGCTCCTTTTCGCCATTTGTGCAGACCCACCCGGAATGATATTCTGTCGTCCGGAGGAAGTTGTCATGTCTGTACCCATTGGAAAGCCGCAGAGTAGGGAACGAACCGCGCCGGGAAACGATCCTGTTACGAAATTGCAGGCGCAGCGACGATGGTCGCGGGAGGCGATCCAGCAGTTCGCCTTTCCGCAGCGGCCGCGGGCGAAGAGTCATGTGGTCGCGCGAGCGCGACCTGGTCACGAGGCTAGCGGACATCGGGGCCGGCATGTGAGCGCGCCGGGGCTACCCGTAACAGGCGACATCACAGCCGTTCCCGAACTGGCCCTTCCCCGGCGCAGGCTCCGTGCCGCAGGCAGATCGGTGGACCCGCTTTTCGTGTATCCACCCGACGGACGCCAAATCTTCAATGACACGACTTACCCATGGCGCGCTTGCGGCCTTGTTACCACCAACACGGGACAGGGAGCGGGAGCGCTGGTGGGTCCGCGCCACCTGCTGACCGCCAGCCACCTCGTCGGTTGGACGGGATCGGATGCCGGATGGCTGCTGTTCCAGCCCGACTACTATAACGGCGACGTGTTCCCCTCCTCGTACATGGAAATCGTGTACTCCTACGAGAAGATAACCGGCAGCCCGGGAGGCGAATACGATGTGGCGGAGGACTACGTCGTCTGCGTCCTTCACGATCGCCTTGGCGACCAGCTCGGATGGTTTGGAACCACGCCGTACGACGACAGTTGGGACGGTGGCTCCTACTGGAACCATGTGGGCTATCCGGACGATATAGGGGGCGGGACCGTGCCCGCGTGGGAGCTATGGTTCAGCATCGCGAACTCGTGGTCACCAGGCTACTTCGAGACGGGGTCGGGATTGGACATCGAGACGTTCGCCAGCCTCAACCACGGCGACTCTGGCGGGCCTATCTTCGGATGGTGGACGGATGGGCCCTACGGTAGCAGTCCATCGGGGCCCTATATCGTGGCTGTGGTCAGCTCGCAGGGGACCCTGAGTCCGGTCGTCACCGACTGGTCGACCAGGACTGGTAACTGGCTGGCTGGGGGTTCTGAGTTGACGGGGCTGGTGGAGCAAGCTGTCAGCGATTACCCATAAGGGTCCCGTGACTTTGAGCCCATGCCACATAGGTTTCCGACAGCGGGAATTTCTGCGCGAATAGCGGGGCGGGCCCTCGGCCGGGGCCCGTGGCCCCGCTTTCGCCTGAAAATCGCAACTCTTCGACCGGAAGCAGGCGGCCTGAGAGGCCGCTGCAGGCCGAGGGCCTGCCCCACGGCGCCCACATAATATCAGCAAATTCAGCATGTCAGGTGCATGTTCTGCACCTGACCCCGGTCTTGTTCCGAAAAACGCTACCCTGCTGCAAGCGCGCCAGCCATTCCTGGCGAGCCGGCTCAACAAAAGACGAGGTTGGTGCTACCCGTGCATTGGGTTGAACTGTCGCCCAACGCCCCTACGGGTTCACCGGGCCGACGAAAGAGGCAAATAATGCGAATGATACTAGCGGCTACTCTGGCGATTGCGCCCCTGGCGATGACGCCCCTGATGGCTAAAGGCAACGATTCTGTAAAGCGGCTCAATGCAGCGGCCGTGGTATTTTCCGAGATCATGGCGACGCCGGATAAGGGCATCCCGGAAGACCTGCTGGCGCGCGCCCATTGCATCGTCATTGTCCCTAGCGAGAAAAGCGCGGCTTTCATATTCGGGGGCAAGTACGGAAAGGGCTACGTGTCCTGCCGGCGTGGCGGTGGCTGGTCCGCACCGGGTACGGTCGTTATCGAGGGCGGCAGTTTCGGCTTCCAAATTGGCGGATCGACGACGGATGCCATCCTGCTTGTGATGAACCAGGGCGGAGAGGACAAATTGCTTTCCAGCAAGTTCACGCTGGGCGCGGACGCATCGGTTGCGGCGGGGCCCGTGGGGCGCACGGCCGCAGCGCAGACCGACCTGCAAATGCACGCCGAGATTCTCTCGTGGTCGCGGTCACAGGGCCTGTTTGCGGGCGTTGCGCTGGAAGGCGCCACCCTGCGGCAGGATCTGGACGATAACGCCCAGATGTACGGCCGGAAACTCGATAACCGCGAGATTCTGACTACGGCTGTGCATCCGACGAGGGCCGCCGCGAGACTGATCTCCGAACTGGACAGGTTCCCGGCACACGAGCACGCGAGCGCGGCAACCGGCTCCAAATAGTCTGGCGCAAGGACATGAAGGTCAATCCAATGAAACTTGCCGGTGCATTCGTTGTGATGGGCGGGCTCCTATCGGCGCAGATGCCGGCGGACGCGCCCATCTACCGCACCACGCTGACTGAGCGGACCGTGAAAGCCATCAATTACCGGCACCGCGGCTCAACCAGAATCGATTTCCGCGGAACTGAGATCCTCCCCAATTCACGCGGCGAGGCCAGGGTCGAGGGCAAGCGCGGCTATATGGAAATCGACGCGGAATTCGATGGCCTGCAAGCGGCGACGCAAAACGGAGCCGAATATCTCACTTATGTGTTGTGGGCGGTCACCCCCGAAGGCCGCACAGCGAACCTGGGTGAGGTGCTGCTGGATGGAGCGAAGAGCAAGCTGCACGTAACGACGGAACTGCAGGTCTTTGGATTGGTGGTCACCGCCGAGCCTTACTATGCCGTCACCCAGCCGAGCGACCTGATTGTAATGGAAAACGTGGCGCGCGCGGGCACGAAGGGGCAGATCGAGGAGATCGACGCCAAGTATGAGCTGTTGCAGCGCGGCCAATATCAGCGACTGGCGAATCCGCTGGCGCTGAACTTCGATCGGAAACAGCCGCTGGAACTCTACGAAGCGCGCAATGCAGTGCAGATCGCGCGCTCGGTGGGCGCGGACCGTTTTGCCGCCGAGACCTTTCAGAAGGCTGAGTCCAGCCTGTCTCAGGCGCAGGCTTACCAGGATCACCACGCGGGAAGTAAGTCTGTCATCATGAGTGCCCGGGAAGCGGTGCAGACGGCGGAAGACTCGCGGGCGATCGCGGTGAAGCGCCAGGATGCAGATGCATTGGCAGCGGAGCGGCAGCAATCGGTGGATCGCGAAGCGCGCGCCGAGAGCGGACGCGCAGCCGCGCAGTCGGAAACGGATCGCGTCACACGGGATGCCGAAGCGGCGCGGGTCGCGGCGCAGACGGAGGCCGATCGCGTGAAACGCGAAAATGACGCGCAGGCAGCGTCCTCCCTGGCGGAAGCCGATCGCGTGAAACGCGAAAATGCTGCGAGCGCGGCTGCAACCGCGGCGGAAACGGATCGCTTGAAGCTGGATAACATGACAAACGCAGCCGCCGCCGCGTCCGAAGTAGATCGCTTGAAGCGGGAAAACGAGGCGCAACGAGCTGCCAGCCAGGCCGATCTCGACAGCGCCGCCAAACAGACGGCGCAGTTACAGGCCGACAAAGCCGAACTGCGGACTCAGTTACTCAGCCAGTTCAATGCCATCCTTCAAACGCGGGACACGGCGCGTGGCCTGATCGTGAACATGTCGGATGTGCTCTTCGACACCGCCAAATCCTCGCTGCGGCCACTGGCGCGCGAGAAGCTGGCCAAGGTGGCCGGCATCGTTTCCGGGCATCCGGGTCTCAGGCTGGATGTGGAAGGCTACACCGACAGCGTGGGCGGGGACGATTACAATCAGCAGCTCTCCGAGCAACGCGGCGAGTCCGTGCGCACATACCTGACCGATCAGGGAATGGCGGCGGGTTCAGTCACATCGAGAGGCTTCGGTAAGAGTCAGCCGGTGGCTTCCAATGACACCGCCGAGGGCCGTCAGCAGAACCGGCGGGTGGAGCTGGTGATCTCCGGCGAAGTGATTGGCACGGAGATCGGTACGCCCATCGCCGCCAGGTAATACGGGAGACGAAGATGACAACCGCAGAACCAGCATTCCGTGAAGGCGACGAAGTCGTGCTGGCGACTGGCACCTACCAGGGTACCCAAGGCGTATTTCTGCACCTCAGACCCGACACCAAGTGGGCGGACATCACCCAGCGCGATGGCAGCATCCGCAGCCATCCGGTGGAATGGCTCGCGCATGTCTGACCAAATAGCAGCCGGGAGCATTCTGGTGGCTGGCGGCGTGCGCCTGCCAAACTCCCGGCTGCTCCCGAGGGTGCCCGATTCGAATGGATGGACGGCTTTCAACGGCACCCGTTCCGCGCTCGAGGCAGAAGTCCGGGAGGCCGGCTGGACCTTCTTCTTCATGGCCGCAAAGATCAAGACCGCCGTCTTCGGATTCGACAAACAAAGGACGCTGCACACCGCTTTAGAGCGGCTCATGGCGAACGCGAAATCTCACCATTACAACGGCATTGAGATTACGCAAGTAGTCAATAAGACGTTTCTCAAGGTGCCCTACGTCAGTGTTTCCGCGCACGCGCGACATCTACAGAAAGGCCTGACCTTTTCCGGTTGACCTTTCACAAACTCAATCTCATTGGAGGCTAGCACAATCATGAAAATTCGACCCTTATACGACCGCATCGTGGTGAAGCGGATCGAGGAGCAGGAAACCACGCACAGAGGCATCATCATCCCGGATTCGGCGAAGGAAAAGCCGCAGGAGGGTGAAGTGATGGCCATCGGACAGGGCAAGCGGCTCGACGATGGCAAGTTGGTCGCCCTGGACGTCAAAGCCGGCGACCGCATCTTGTTTGGCAAGTATTCCGGCAACGAGATCAAACTGGATGGCACCGAGTACATCATCATGCGCGAGGACGACGTGCTCGGAGTTCTGGATGGGGCCCCCAAGGCGCTCCTGAAGGCGAGTTAATTCCAATCGACTAACAAGGAACAATTTATGGCAAAACAGATTATTTATAGCGATCATTCCCGGCAAGCGATCCTGCGCGGCGTCAATCAACTGGCCGATGCGGTGAAGGTCACACTCGGACCCCGTGGGCGGAACGTCGTGCTGGAAAAGAAATTCGGCGGACCGACGATTACCAAAGACGGCGTGACGGTAGCCAAAGAGATCGAGCTGAAGGATCCCCTGGAGAACATGGGCGCCCAGATGGTGCGCGAGGTGGCGTCGAAGACCTCCGACGTAGCCGGCGACGGTACCACCACGGCCACGATCCTGGCCCAGGCAATCTATCGGGAAGGCGTCAAGGCGGTCACAGCCGGCGCGAACCCGATGGCTGTCAAGCGCGGCATCGATAAGGCCGTCGAGGCAGCCGTTGAAGAAATCAAGAAGCTCTCCAAGCCGGTCTCCGGCGACATGATCGCGCAGGTTGGTACTATTTCCGCCAACAGCGACTCTACCATCGGTAACATCATTGCCGAGGCGATGAAGAAGGTGGGCAAGGACGGCGTGATCACGGTCGAAGAGTCCAAGACCATGACCACCGAACTGCAGACGGTGGATGGGATGCAATTCGACCGCGGCTATCTGTCACCCTACTTTGTAACCGATGCCGAACGCATGGAGTGTGTCCTCGAAGACCCATATATTCTCATTCACGATAAGAAGATCAGTAATATGAAGGATCTGCTGCCGATTCTGGAGCAGGTTGTGCGTGTGGGCAAGCCACTGATGCTGATTGCGGAAGACGTGGAAGGTGAGGCATTGGCTACGCTCGTGGTGAATAAACTGCGCGGCACGTTCACTGCCTGCGCGGTGAAGGCTCCCGGTTTCGGCGACCGCCGCAAGGCGATGCTGGAAGATATTTCGATCCTGACCGGCGGCAAGGCCATCATGGAAGAAACCGGCATCAAGCTGGACGGCATCAAGCTGGAGGACCTGGGTCACGCGAAGCGCGTCACAGTGGACAAAGACACGACCACCATCATCGACGGAGGCGGAGCGCAGAAAAGCATCGAGGGCCGCATCAGGCAGCTCCGCGCCCAGATCGACGAGACTACCTCGGATTACGATCGCGAGAAACTGCAGGAGCGGCTGGCGAAGCTGGCCGGCGGCGTGGCGATTATCAAGGTCGGCGCCGCGACCGAAACCGAGATGAAAGAGAAGAAGGCGCGTGTCGAGGATGCTCTCAATGCCACGCGCGCGGCGGTCGAGGAGGGCATCGTGCCGGGCGGAGGCGTGGCCCTGCTGCGCGCCGCGATGGCGCTTGAAAAGATGAAGCTGGAAGGCGACGAGCAATTCGGCGTGACGATCGTACGCCGCGCCTGCGAAGAGCCACTCCGGCAGATCGTGCTGAATTGCGGGACCGAGGGCGCCACTGTGGTGGAGAAGATCAGGAACCACAAGGATCCTCACTTTGGATTCAACGCTTACACGGAACAATACGAAGACCTGGTGGCAGGCGGCGTCATCGATCCCACCAAGGTAACGCGCACGGCGCTGCAGAATGCCGCTTCCATCGCGTCTCTCATGCTCACGACCGAGGCCATGATCTGCGGGGTCGTCGAGGAAGATAGCTAGTACGTGGCGCCTCGATTATTCAGGCAAAGAGCGGGTCCAGGGGGACCCGCGCGGACCGGGGGGTCCGCCCCACGATTTGTGCAGAATCGAGTCTCCGCCACGAAGTTTCGCAAAATACAAAAGGAGATAAGGAATGTCTGAACTAAACGCGGTAGTAGCAGTTTACGGCACGCATGTCGAAGCGGAAGAGGCGGTGAAAGAACTGCAACGCGCCGGCATCGACATGCACACCTTGTCGATTATGGGCAAGGATACCCACACCGACGAACACGTGGTGGGTTATTACAATACCGGCGACCGGATGAAGTACTGGGGCAAAATGGGCGCCTTTTGGGGAGGCTTCTGGGGCCTGCTGTTCGGATCGGCCTTCTTTGCCATTCCCGGTCTCGGTCCCATCCTGGTGGCCGGCCCAGTCATTGCATGGATCGTGGGGGCGTTGGAAGGCGCCGTGGCAGTTGGCGGTTTGAGCGCCATCGGTGCGGGGCTCTTCAGCATGGGTATTCCGAAGGATAGTGTTGTTAAATACGAAATGGCGCTGAAGACGGACAAGTTCCTGCTGATGGTGCATGGCACGACCGGCGAGGTCGAGAGAGCCAAGGATATAATTGAAGGTACGCGGCCTCTGCATGTGACAGTGCACTCGCCCGAACTGGCCGGCGCGGCGCGGTAATGCCGTAGCCGTCGAGCGTTCGTGAGGACAAACACCATGTTAAGAAATACTGCCCATTTGAAGGGTTTCGCGATCCATGCTTCGGACGGCGAGCTTGGAACTATCGATCAGTTGTATTTCGACGATAAGACATGGGCGATCCGCTATTTCGTGGTGGAGACCGGCGGCTGGCTGGGCGGCCGCCAAGTCCTCATCTCGCCAATTTCCGTGACGCACGCGGACTGGCAAGCCAGGCGCGTGGATGTGGCGCTGACGAAGAAACAGGTTGAAGACAGCCCCAAGGTCGACGTGCACCAACCCATCTCCCGGCAGCACGAGGCCGAATATTACGGATATTACGGTTATCCGTTTTACTGGGACGGCCCGAACTTGTGGGGCCCGGCATTTTATCCGGCCGGCTTGGCTATCTCACCAACCGCGTCCCGGGAAGCGCTGGCGGAGAAAATCGCGAGAGAGTTGACGGATTCGCATCTCCGCAGCACCGAAGCCGTCACGGGCTACAACATCGAGGCGGCTGACGGCGAAATCGGCCACTTGGACGGATTCGTCGTGGACGATGAAGCCTGGGCGATCCGTTACGTCGAAGTAGCCACGCGGAATTGGTGGCCGGGAAAGAAAGTGCTGGTTTCGCCCGCTTGGATCGACCGGGTGAGCTGGGCCGATTCTAAAGTTTACGTCGGGCTCTCACGGGAAGCCATCCAGAACGCTCCGGAGTACAGCGAATCGATGGCGATCACGCGTGAGTATGAAAACCGGCTGTACTTGCACTACGGCCGGCCGCCCTATTGGCTGCACCAAGCCGGGCGTGAGCACGCTCCGGCGATGAGCGGCGTGTAAGATAGCGCGCGGGCGCTGGGCAGTCAATTCGAAGGCGCACGCCGCGCGCGCTGGAGCAGGAGCTTAAAGCCCAGAGATCATGAGCGAACAAACCGCTGTTACGCACCCCACATATCATCTTCTACCTACGGAAATCGACGGGGTCGATTCCCTGGCTGAGCTCGCCTTGGATATGCATTGGTCGTGGAATCATGCGACCGACGAAGTGTGGCGGCAACTGGATCCCGAACTTTGGGAGGTCACACACAACCCCTGGGTGGTCCTGCAGACAGCCTCCCGCGATCGGATCGAGCGCGTCCTGGCCGATCCGGCTTTCCGGAAAACTGTGGATGGGTTGGTCGAAGGCGGCCGGCAGGCCGCGGAGGCGCCCGCGTGGTTTCAGCGGAATCACCCGCAAGCCCCACTGACCTGCGCCGCGTATTTCAGCATGGAATTCATGTTGAGTGAAGCTCTGCCCATTTACTCGGGCGGGCTTGGCAATGTGGCCGGCGATCAACTGAAAGCCGCCAGCGACCTGGGTGTGCCGGTGGCCGGCGTGGGCTTGCTCTACCAGCAGGGTTATTTTCGCCAGGTGATCGGCCAGAACGGAGAGCAACAGGCCCTCTACCCGTACAACGATCCCGGACAGTTGCCGATTATGCCGCTGCGCCAGCCGAACGGGGAGTGGTTGCGGCTGGAGATCGCTTTGCCCGGGTACTCGGTGTGGTTGCGCGCCTGGCAGGCGAAGGTTGGCAGGGTGAAGCTGTACCTGCTCGACAGCAACGATGCGGCGAACGTCCCCGCTCGCCGGGGGATTTCGAGCGAGCTGTATGGGGGCGGACCCGAGTTGCGACTCCAGCAGGAAATGCTCCTCGGAATCGGCGGCTGGCGGCTGCTGCGCGCGCTCGGCCTCGCACCGGAGATCTGTCACTTGAATGAAGGGCACGCGGCGTTTGCCGTGCTGGAGCGCGCCCGCAGTTTTATGGACGAGACCGGGCAGCCCTTCGAAACCGCATTGGCGGTCACGCGAGCCGGCAATCTCTTCACCACGCACACCGCGGTGGCCGCCGGTTTTGACCGTTTTACGCCCGCGCTGATCGAGCAATACCTGGGCGGGTACGCCGAAAAGAAGTTGGGCATCGCACTTCACGATTTGCTGGCGCTCGGCCGCCAGAACCCCTTCGACTCGTCGGAGCCCTTCAACATGGCGTATCTGGCGATCCGCGGGAGCGGGTCGGTGAATGGGGTGAGCCGCTTGCACGGAGAAGTGAGCCGGCGCCTCTTTCTGCCTCTGTTTCCGCGTTGGCCGGAGGACGAAATCCCGATCGGGCACGTGACTAACGGAGTCCATATGCCCACCTGGGACTCGGCTGCCGCCGACGAGCTATGGACGGAAACGTGTAAGAAGGACCGCTGGCTGGGAACCGCCGGGAACCTGGAGCAGGACATTAACAAAGTCTCCGACGCCAGGCTTTGGCAATTTCGAACGGAAGCCAGCAAGTCTCTGGTAGAGTATGCTCGCGAACGGCTGTCGCGAGACCTGACCGCAGCAGGCGCGCCGCCCGAGGAGGCCGAGGCCGCGAAACATCTCTTCGATCCCAATGTCCTGACGCTGGGTTTCGCGCGCCGTTTCGCGACCTATAAGCGGCCGAACCTGCTGCTGCACGACCCGCAGCGGCTGCTTGGTATTCTGACCAATCCTCAGCGCCCGGTGCAACTCGTTATCGCCGGCAAGGCGCATCCGGCGGACCAGGCTGGACAGGACCTGATTCGGGAATGGATTCAATTTATCCGGCGGCCCGAGGCTCGCCCGCATGCGATCTTTCTCAGTGACTACGACATGCTTCTGACCGAGCACCTGGTGCAAGGGGTGGACGTGTGGCTTAACACGCCGCGGCGGCCCTGGGAAGCGAGTGGGACAAGCGGCATGAAGGTGCTGGTGAATGGCGGCCTCAATCTGTCGGAGTTAGACGGCTGGTGGGCGGAGGCCTACACGCCTGAAGTTGGGTGGGGGTTGGGGGATGGGCAGGAGCATGGCGACGATCCGGGCTGGGACGCAGCCGAAGCTGAAACACTCTACGACCTGCTCGAACAGCAAGTAATTCCCGAGTTTTATGCGCGCGACGGGCAGGGTATCCCAGCGGCTTGGATGACGCGGATGCGGAAGAGCATGGCGAGTTTGACGCCCCGCTTTTCCGCGGACCGCGCGGTGCGCGAATATACGGAGCAACA
This sequence comes from Bryobacterales bacterium, assembly GCA_963707465.1. Lineage (GTDB taxonomy): Bacteria > Acidobacteriota > Terriglobia > Bryobacterales > Bryobacteraceae > Bog-159. Next base: position 179,798 of record CAVPQK010000024.1, on the reverse strand, counting down.
CTACCTTCCCGGTGCGGAAATCTTCGGTCAGCGGGCGGCCAACAAGGGTGCCGTGGGCGGGCAAATCGTTAATTGGAGGCACTCCCTGGAAAAGGAGTGGTCCGGCGTGCGCTTCGGTGAAGTGAAGGGTGCGACCGCCGGAGGACAGCACGTGTTTGAGGTGCAGGTCAATCTCGACGATCTGGACCCGAACGCGGTGCGAGTTGAGCTTTACGCGGATGGAGTCAATGGCGGCGACCCAGTCCGGCAGGAGATGATGCGCGTAAGTCAGCAAGTGGGCCCAGGCGGTGGATACGTCTATCACGCGCGGGTACCCGCTACCCGGCCGCCTTCAGACTATACCGCACGGGCGACACCGCACTACGAAGGCGTTGCGACCCCGTTGGAAGACGCACGAATCCTGTGGCAGCGATGATGTCACCGGCGCTGTAACGAAAGGATGGAATATGACAACTAATGTACTCACGCCTGAAGTTTTACACGAGACACCCGGCGTACTTGCCCCCGAGCTGCTGCGCAAGATAGACGCCTACTGGCGCGCCGCCAACTACCTGTCGGTCGGACAGATTTATCTTTACGACAACCCGCTGCTGAAGGAGCCGTTGAAACTGTCTCACGTGAAGCCGCTGGTGGTCGGACATTGGGGCACGACTCCTGGTCAAAACTTCATCTATGTGCATTTGAACCGGGTGATTAAGAAGTATGACCTGGACATGTTCTACATCGCCGGTCCCGGACACGGCGGCCCGGCAATTGTCGGCAACGTTTACCTTGAAGGCACCTGGAGTGAGATCTATCCGAATGTCACCGAGGACGAGGCCGGGCTAAAGAAACTGTTCACCCAGTTCTCTTTCCCCGGCGGGATTTCCAGTCACGTTGCGCCGACCACTCCCGGGTCGATTCACGAAGGCGGCGAACTGGGGTATTCGATCAGCCACGCTTTCGGCGCGGCATTCGACAATCCCGGTCTGATCGTGGCTTGCGTGGTGGGCGACGGCGAAGCAGAAACGGGGCCGCTGGCGACCGCATGGCAGTCCAACAAGTTTCTCGATCCGATCAGCGACGGCGCCGTGCTGCCGATCCTGCACCTGAATGGTTTCAAGATCAGCAACCCGACCGTTTTGGCCCGCATCGAGCACGAGGAACTGGAGCAGTTCTTCCGCGGCTGCGGATGGGATCCCTACTTTGTGGAAGGCGACGACCCGGAAACGATGCATCAGCTCATGGCCGCCACGATGGAAACAGCCATCGAGCGAATCCGTGAAATCCAAAGCCATGCCCGGACGCACGGCGACACGGACCGGCCGCGCTGGCCCATGATCGTGCTGCGATCGCCGAAGGGCTGGACCGGGCCGAAAGTCGTCGACGGCCTGCAGATGGAGGGCACCTTCCGCGCGCACCAGGTCCCGATTCTGGTGGATTCCGAGCATCCGGATCATGTGAAGCAGCTTGAAAGCTGGATGAAAAGCTATAAGGCCGAAGAGCTATTCGACGGAAATGGCCGGCTGATGCCGGAATTAGCCGATCTGGCGCCGAAGGGCGACCGGCGCATGGGCGCCAATCCGCACGCCAATGGCGGCATCCTGCTGCGCGATCTGCGCATGCCGGATTTCCACGACCATGCGGTGAATGTGCCTTCGCCCGGCGCCGTGAACGGTCAAGATACGCTGGTGCTGGGTGGGTTCCTGCGCGACGTGACCAGGCTGAATCAGGAGCAGCGCAACTTCCGTATCTTCGGTCCGGACGAGACAGTTTCGAATCTCCTGGGCGCAGTCTTTGAAGTCACCAACCGGCAGTGGGACGCGCGGAAAGTAACGAACGATGAGTTCCTGGCGCCTGCCGGACGCGTGCTGGATTCGATGCTCAGTGAGCACCAGTGCGAGGGTTGGCTGGAAGGATATCTGCTCACCGGGCGGCACGGGCTGTTCAACAGCTACGAGGCCTTCATCCGCATCGTCGACTCGATGTTCAGCCAGCATGCCAAGTGGCTGAAGGTCACATTGGAGCTGCCTTGGCGGCGCAAGATCGCATCGCTGAATTATCTGCTGGCCTCGCACGTCTGGCAGCAGGATCACAACGGCTTTACGCACCAGGATCCCGGCTTCCTCGACCACGTGATCAACAAGAAGGCGGATATCGTGCGCGTTTACCTGCCGCCCGACGCCAATTGTCTGCTCTCGGTGTTCGATCACTGCCTGCGCAGCCGGCATTACGTCAACGTGGTGGTAGCGGGCAAACACGCCCTGCCGCAGTGGCTGACCATGGACCAGGCGGTGGTGCATTGCACGGAAGGAATCGGCATCTGGCAATGGGCGAGCAACGATCAGGAGGGCGAGCCGGACGTGGTGATGGCGTGCTGCGGCGACACGCCCACGCTGGAGATTCTGGCGGCCGTTTCCATCCTGCGCGAACATCTGCCCAATCTGAGGATCCGGGTGATTAATGTTGTCGATCTGATGAAACTGCAGTCGAGCACCGAACACCCGCACGGGCTGAGCGACGCAGACTACGATTCGCTCTTCACCAAAGACAAGCACATCATCTTTGGCTTCCATGGATACCCGTGGCTGGTCCACCGCCTGACTTACCGCCGGACCAATCGGAACCTGCACGTCCGGGGCTATAAGGAGGAAGGCACCATCACGACGGCGTTCGATATGCGAGTGCAGAACGATCTGGACCGGTTCCACCTGGTGCAGGACGTGGTTGACCGGCTGCCGCATTTGGGATCCAGAGGTACCTACCTAAAGCAGGCAATGCAGGACAAACTGATCGAGCATAAGCATTACATCGACAAGCACGGGGAAGACTTGCCGGAGATCCGCAACTGGAAGTGGGGCCGTAGCGAGACACAGAAGGGGGTCGATAGTGGCAATTGAACTCCATGAAGAAGACGGTGAGAAGATCCTATCCGTTCACGTCAGCGGGAAACTGGCAGCGGCGGATTACGCGCACTTTGTGCCCGAGTTTGAGCGACTGGTCCAGCAGCATGGAAAGCTGCGGGTGCTGTTCGACATGACCGGTTTCCACGGCTGGGAAGCCGGTGCCCTGTGGGAGGACATCAAGTTCGACGTCAAACACTTCGCCGACATCGAGCGGCTTGCGATGGTTGGGGAAACCAAGTGGCAACAGGGCATGGCGGCGTTCTGCAAGCCGTTCACAAAGGCCACAATCCGATATTTCGACCACGCGCACGCCGCTGAGGCGCGGAAGTGGTTGGGCGAGGGCCAGTGAGCGAGGGTAACTACGGTCACCCTGGAAACGAAGGGCCGGAGCACAGCCGTGTGCATCCTGGTCATCGTCCCTACTGGACGCGGGCGCATCGCGATTGGCGCGTTTGGGTCGGCCTGTTTTTTTGTTTAGCGGCCATCACGATTTATGTGCTGAGCGAAGACTTGTCGTTCATGCCTAGCGGCCGTACGCGGCCGCCGGTGTCAAGCGCCGCCGGAAAATAGGAGACCCAAAGTGTATCCTCTGCGATTCGAGCCGATCTACCAGTACCGGCTTTGGGGCGGGCGGCGTTTAGCCGGACTGCTCGCAGCGCCGCTGCCCGACGGCCCGATTGGCGAGGCGTGGATACTCAGCGACCGCGAGGACCATCCGAGCCAGGTTGCCGATGGACCGCTCAAAGGCCGGACCATCGGCCAATTGATGGAGCAGTGTTCGGTGCAAATGATGGGAAGACTGGCCGGACGCTTCCCCCGGTTCCCGCTGCTGCTGAAGTTCCTAGACTGCCGTCAGATGCTTTCGGTCCAAGTGCATCCTTCGGATGCGCATAAGGACTTGTTGCCGGCCGGCGAGACCGGAAAGACCGAGGCGTGGGTGGTGCTGGAGGCGGGGCCGGAAAGCCGCATCTATGCGGGCCTGAAGCCAGGCGCCACGGTTGACATTCTGCGGCGCGCGCTTAGCGACGGCACGGTGGCGACGCACATCGCATGCTTCACTCCGAAGGCCGGCGACGCTGTCTTCATACCGGCGGGGACGGTTCACACGCTGGGCGGCGGCGTGGTTGTGTTCGAGGTGCAGCAGAACAGCGACGTGACGTTTCGACTGTACGATTGGGATCATGTGGACGCCAAAACCGGCCAGCCGCGGCCGCTGCAGATCGAGCAGGCGCTAGCCTCGATCGACTTTGCCCGGAGTGGAGCCGGCCTGGTGGCGCCCGTGGTGGAGACCACTGCGCCCGTAGAGCGCGAGAGACTCTTCGACTGTGCCCCGTTCCGGTTGTGGCGGCTGCGCGGACTCGCACCATTCACGGTTGGCGCCGCGGGCGTGCCGCGCGTCCTGGTTTGCATCGATGGCGTGGGGCGGGTAAAACACGGCGGCAACGATTATGAAGCCGGCAAGGGCGATGTATTTCTCTTGCCCGCGGTTCTCGGCCCCTGTACTTTTCAGCCGCGAGGGGCAGTGAACCTGCTGGAGATTGAGATACCGGAATGAAAAAACTGATTGTTTACGATCTGGACGGCACGCTGGCCCCGAGTAAGTCGTCTATCGACGCTGAAATGTCGACGCACCTGCACGACCTTCTCGGTGTGGCGAAGGTGGCTATAATTTCCGGAGGCGATTGGCCCCAGTTTGAGAAGCAGGTGCTCTCCCATCTTCCCCAGGACGAACGCCTGGCGAATCTATCCATTCTTCCGACATGTGGAACAAAGTTCTTTCAATACAAAGACGGTTGGAAGAAAATCTATTCGGAAGATTTCACCGCGGGAGAGAAGGGGAAGATTGTAAGTTCCCTGGAGAAGGCGGTCGCCCAGGCGGGGTTTAAAGCCGCGAAGGTCTGGGGAGAGGCAATTGAAGACCGGGGAAGTCAGATCACATTTTCGGCGCTGGGCCAGCAGGCCCCTTTGGCGGAAAAGGAGAAATGGGACCCCGATTACGCTAAGCGGAAGAAGATCAAAGCAATCCTCGACACTCTCATTCCGGAGTTCTCCGTGCGCATGGGCGGCGCAACATCCATCGATGTCACCAAGCCGGGTATCGACAAAGCCTACGGAATTCGAAAGCTGCGGGACATCCTCGGCATTTCGCTCGAAGAGATGATTTTCATAGGCGACGCCTTGTTTCCGGGCGGGAACGATTACCCGGCTAAGGAAGCAGGGGTTGTTTCCATAGCGGTTCGAGGTCCCCAGGAAACTAAACCCGTTACAGAGGCGATCATCGCTTGTTTATGAGCGGATTTCAGTTGCAGCGCTTGGGAATGGTGATGGAGCCGGAGCCAGGCAATCCGAATGAAGTCGAAGGCGTTCTGAATCCGGGTGCCGCGCGTGGCCCCGATGGCGAGCTCTATCTCTTCCCACGATTGGTGGCGAAGGGGAACTACTCGCGCATCGGCATCGCACGGGTGCGGTTCAACGCGGCGGGCGATCCCGTGGGCGTCGAACGGCTGGGCATCGCGCTCGAGCCGGAAGCCGATTACGAACTGCATCCCAACGGCGGCGGTTGCGAGGACCCTCGTGTCACGTTCGTCGAGCCGCTCAAGCGTTACCTGATGACTTACGCGGCATTTTCAGCCCGAGGCCCGCGCATCGCGCTCGCCGCGTCGGAAGATCTCTTCCACTGGAAGCGCTTGGGCCTCGCGAGCTTTTGTCCCTTCCAGGGCACTCAACTTGACGATGTGGACGACAAAGATGCCAGTCTCTTCCCGATCGCGATCCCGAATCCATCCGGGCATGCGGAGATGGCCATCCTGCATCGGCCGCTCTTTCCTGGTACCCATCCCGAGGAAACGGCTAACTGTCCGGCCCAACGCGACGTGGATCTCAGCCGGGAAAGTATTTGGATTTCCTACTGCCCCATGACGCTCGGCGGATGTGAGTCGGATGGCTTCGGCAAGTTTACTTCGCATCATCTGCTGGCCGCTCCCGTGTCGCCCTGGGAGCGACTTAAAATAGGCGCGGGTACTCCGCCAATACTGACCCGGCACGGCTGGCTGATCGTTTACCACGGGGTGAGCGAGCTGGCTGAGCCAGCCAAAGCCGGGCGCCAGTTATGTTACTCGGCCGGCGTGATGGTGCTTTCGAAGGAGCATCCACAGAATATCCGCTATCGAGCGGCCGAGCCGGTCCTCACGCCGGCGTTAGCGCAGGAACGCAGCGGTACGGTTGCCAACGTGGTGTTCCCGACGGGGATCGACCGGCGCGACGATCTGGGTAAACCGGAGCGCTTCGACGTTTACTACGGGATGGCCGACAACCGGATTGGAGCGGCGCGGCTTGACCTGCCGGATGTCCTGCCCCAAGGAGGAGTCGCCGACCGGAAGGAAGGACAGGTTTAAGGTGCCAGTGTTTGCGAATTCAGAAGACGAGGATAGCCACCATGCAGCAAACCGCAGATAAGCCCGAATCGAAGGCGGCGCCGGGAGCGAAGTCCGACGCGCAGAAGAATCTGAAATCGATTCCGATGGAGGAGCTGCAGAAAAAGCTGAGCTCTTCTCCGGAGGGACTCAGTCAGGACGAGGCGAAGAAACGGCTGACTCAGTATGGTCTGAATGAGATTCCGGAGAAAAAGGAAAACCCGTACCTTAAATTCCTCACTTACTTCTGGGGCCCGATTCCATGGATGATCGAAGGCGCGGTGATCTTATCGGGCGTGGTTCGTCACTGGCCCGACTTCTTCATCATCCTGCTCCTGCTGCTCTCCAACGCCATAGTCGGATTCTGGGAAGAACACCAGGCGGGTAACGCGATCGCGGCACTCCGAAAACAATTGGCGATCAAGGCCAAAGTCAAACGCGACGGCAAATGGACCGATCCTTCGGCGAAGGACCTGGTGCCGGGCGACGTGATTCGCATGATGTTGGGCGATATTGTTCCGGCGGATGCGCGCCTGCTGCCGGGGGATCCGGTGGAAGTGGACCAGTCCGCGCTGACGGGCGAGTCTTTACCCGCCACCAAAAAGCCAGGCGACGCGGTATTCTCCGGATCCATCATTCGCCAGGGTGAAAGTGAAGGAATGGTGTACGCAACCGGTACGGACACCTACTTCGGCAAGACCGCGCAAATGGTGCAAGGGCCGGAATCCGTCAGCCATTTCCAGAAAGCCGTGCTGAAGATCGGCGATTACCTGATTATTCTCGCGGTGGTCCTGGTGGCGTTGATCGTTGCGGTCGCGCTTATCCGGCGCGATCCGATCATGGGCACGTTGGAGTTTGCCCTGGTGCTTCTGGTGGCCGCCATTCCAGTGGCGATGCCCACGGTCCTTTCGGTGACCATGGCTGTGGGCGCGCGCCTGCTGGCCAAGAAACAGGCGATTATCACCAGGCTCCCGGCCATCGAAGAACTGGCCGGCGTGGACATCCTTTGTTCGGATAAGACTGGCACGCTGACTCTCAACAAGCTGACGCTGGGCGATCCCTTCATGCTGAAAGGAACCACAGCGGACGAGGTCGTCCTGTACGCCGCGCTGGCATCCCGGGCAGAAGACAAGGACACCATCGACCTGGCGGTGATCGGCGGGGTGAAAGATCCCAAGGCCTTGAAGGACTGCCAGGTGCTCCACTTTCAGCCTTTCGATCCCGTTCACAAGCGAACTGAGGCCACCGTCAAAGGGTCCGATGGAAAACAATTCTGGGTAGCCAAGGGAGCGCCGCAAGTCATTCTGCAGATGTCCACCAATGCCGGCGAGGTGAAAGAAGCCGTGCAGAAGGCCGTCGACGAATTTGCGGCAAAAGGCTACCGCTCACTAGGGGTAACCCGCGCCGACGAGGAAAACAAATGGCGGATGGCCGGTGTGCTGCCCTTGTTCGATGAGCCTCGTCCCGACGCCAAAGCTACCATCGCGAAAGCCCGTCAGATGGGCGTGAGCGTGAAGATGGTGACCGGCGATCAAATGGCGATTGCCAAGGAAACCGCCAAAGAGTTGGGGATGGGCACGAACATCCTCAATGCCAACGCATTGGGCGATATCAAGCATCACGAGACGGACCAGATGGCGGAATCCATCGAAAAAGCGGACGGTTTCGCGCAGGTCTTCCCGGAACACAAATTCCACATCGTGGACGTCCTGCAGCAGCGCGGCCACATCGTAGGTATGACCGGAGACGGCGTGAACGATGCTCCGGCGCTCAAGAAAGCGGACTGCGGCATCGCCGTTTCCGGCGCGACCGATACGGCGCGCGCCGCAGCCGACATTGTGCTGCTCGCCCCCGGCCTTTCCGTGATCGTCGACGCCATCAAAGAGAGCCGCCGCATCTTCCAGCGGATGAACAGCTACGCGATCTACCGCATCGCCGAGACGCTGCGCGTGCTGTTCTTCATGACGCTGGCGATCCTGGTGTTCAATTTCTATCCGGTGACCGCGGTGATGATCGTGATGCTGGCTTTGCTGAACGATGGCGCCATCCTGTCGATCGCCTACGACAATGTGCATTACAAGGACAAGCCGGAGGCGTGGAACATGCGCCTGGTGCTGGGGATCTCCACGGTTCTCGGCGTGGTCGGAGTGGCGGCTGCGTTTGGTCTGTTCTATCTTGGCGAGCGCGTCTTTCATCTGGACCGGGCGCACATCCAGACGCTGATGTACTTGAAGCTGTCGGTGGCCGGCCATCTGACGATTTTCCTGACGCGCACGCGCGGGCCATTTTGGTCCATACGCCCAGCGAAGATCCTCTGGGGAGCGGTGCTCACCACGCAAATGGTGGCGACGTTGATCGCGGTTTACGGACTGTTTATGACGCCACTCGGTTGGGGCTGGGCAGGATTCGTTTGGGGTTACGCCATAGCCTGGGCCCTGGTCAACGACCGGGTGAAACTGCTCGCGTACCGGATTCTCGATCCCAAAGGAGCTGCTGCACCGGCCAGGAAACCGCTCGATCTTACACCGCGGATCGCCGCGCGGGCCTATGAGATCTACGAAGAGCGCGGCCACCACGATGGGCAGGCGGATCAAGACTGGCTGGAGGCGGAACACGAGGTTACACCGAAAGGATGAAGATGGCACTCACCATCTCGCCGCTTTTTCAAGGGCGCGATCCAGCGCTTTCCTGCCAGCGTGAGGATTGGAGAATCGAATCGGAAAATGGAAATTGCTAACATACTCAACCAGGCGAAGGCCTTTGGATCGCCGGGCATAGAGCCCCGATGGACGCACGGAGGAAAAGATGGGGTGGGAACCGCTTATTCAGCTTCCAGCCGGGTCTGGTTTACCTTTTGGAACGGCATTGTCACCGAGGTTTATTATCCGACGGTGGACCGGCCACAACTCCGCGACCTTCAGTATCTCATCACCGACGGCCAGAGCTTTTTCCACGACGAGAAGCGCAATCTCAAGTCCAAACTGGAACTTCTGCCGGACCACGGCTTGGGATACCGCTGCACGAATTCCGATCCAAACGGGCATTATGCCATCGTCAAAGAGATCATCGCCGACCCGCACCTGGCCTGCGTTCTGCAGCACACCCGGCTAACCGGTGACGAAGCGTTCCTCTCCAAGCTGCGGCTCTACGCCCTGTGCGCGCCGCATCTTGAGGTAGGCGGCTGGGGCAACAACGGCTATGTGGCGCGGGTGGCGGGCCGGACCGTCCTGATCGCCGAAAAAAAGGGGACATGGCTGGCCCTGGCGGCCAGCGTTCCTTTTTCGCATGCTTCGTGCGGCTACGTTGGGAAGAGCGACGGCTGGACGGACCTATCCGGCAACTTTCAAATGGATTGGGAGTTCGATCACGCCCCTGACGGCAACATCGCGCTCACCGGGCAATTGGATTTGACCAATACGCGAGAATTCACATTAGGCCTGGCGTTCGGTAACAGCCGGCATCACGCCATCTCGACGCTTTTTCAATCCCTCAGTACGCCCTTCGCGGAGCATGCGAAGCGGTACGGAGAACAGTGGGCGCGATCGAGCGGGAACATCCTCCCGTTGGAGAAGGCCGCGGGCGATGGAGGCAACCTGTACCGCGCGAGCTTCCGATTGCTCCGCGCTCACGAAGACAAATCGTATCCTGGCGCCTTTATCGCTTCGCTCGCAATTCCTTGGGGAGAGGCGGCAGGCGATGAGGATCAGGGCGGCTACCATCTGGTGTGGACGCGCGACATGGTCAATAGCGCGGGCGCCATGTTAGCGGCCGGCGACTGTACCACACCCTTGCGAGCCCTAATCTATCTGGACGTCTCGCAAAACCAGGACGGGGGGTTCTCCCAGAACTTCTGGATTGACGGCGATCCTTACTGGCGGGGAGTACAACTCGACGAAGTCGCCTTTCCCATTCTGCTTGCCTGGCGGCTCAGGGGCGCGAACGCGCTGCAGGACTTCGACCCGTATGCCATGGTCTTGCGGGCGGCGGCTTACCTGGTCCGCCATGGCCCGGTGACTCCACAGGAGCGCTGGGAGGAGGTCAGCGGTTATTCCCCTTCCACGCTGGCGTCCAACATTTCCGCGCTCATTTGCGCCGCGTGCTTTGCGCGCGAAAGAGGCGATGCGGCGACCGCCCAATACCTGGAGGAATACGCCGATTTCCTGGAATGCCATATCGAGAGCTGGACTGTCACAACGGAAGGGACGCTACTCCCAGGCGTGGCGCGGCATTACATTCGGATTCTTCCCGAGAGCGCCGCTAACCCGCACCCCGAGGAGGATCCGAACCGGGGAAACATCACCATTGCGAACCTCCAGCCGGGCGCACCAAACGTCTTTCCGGCTAAGGAAGTGGTGGACGCTGGATTTCTGGAACTGGTGCGGCATGGAATCCGCGCCGCCTCCGATCCGATCGTTGTGGATTCCCTCAAAGTAGTGGACGCAGTCTTGAAGGTGGAGACGCCATCCGGCCCTTGTTGGCGCCGCTACAATCACGATGGATATGGACAGCGTGCGGATGGCGGCCCCTTCGTAGGCTGGGGGCAGGGGCGCGCCTGGCCGCTGCTCACAGGCGAGCGCGGTCACTACGAGTTGGCTGCCGGGCACGACCCGAAGCCGTTCGTGCGGGCTATGGAAACCTTTGCGTCGGCCACGGGCCTGTTGCCCGAGCAGGCGTGGGATAGCCCGGATCTGGCGAAGGCTTACATGTACTTCGGACGGCCGACGGGCTCGGCCATGCCATTGATGTGGGCGCATGCAGAGTACGTCAAACTCCTGCGCTCCACCGGCGATGGGAAGGTGTCCGACCTGATTCCCGACGTGGCCAAACGGTATTTGGGCGCCCGCGCGGATCGTCAATTATTCGATGTCTGGAAGTTTACCCGGCAGGCGCGCAATGTCAAGCCCGGCTACACGCTGCGTATTCAAGTGCCGGCCTCTTTCCGATTGCACTGGTCGGGCGACGAGTGGCAGACCGCGCAGGACACTCCCTCTTCCGCCACGGTGCTGGGCGTCGAGTTTGCGGACATTCCGATTCCTGCGGCGCAGAAGGCGCCCATCCGCTTTACCTTTTTCTGGCCGGCAAGCAACTCTTGGGAAGGACACGACTATCTGGTGTCAGTTGCCGGCTGAGCCATGTACACTCCCCACACGTATCCCGTTGCTCTCCTGATGATGCTGGCCAGCATGCTGTGCTGGGGCAGTTGGGCCAACACACAGAAGATCGACAAAGCGTTTCGATTCGAGCTGTACTATTGGGATTACATGTGGGGGGTTGTGGCGTGCGCCCTTCTGTTCGGTCTTACCATGGGCCGTACGGACCCCGCGGCCCCGGTAAGCTTTTTTCGCAATCTCGACAGCGCGGCCGCCCGCTCCCTGGCAGAGGCTTTTGTGGGCGGCATGATTTTCAATCTCGGAAACTTGCTGTTAGTCGCCGCCATTTCGGTGGCCGGCATGGCGGTCGCCTTTCCGCTGGGCGCCGGCCTCGCCCTGGTCATCGGGGCGGTTCTCAATTATGCCGTCTCGCCGACCGGCAATCCACTGCTCCTGTTTGGCGGAATTCTGCTCATCTGCGCGGCTATCGTCTCCAATGCCATGGCCTATCGTGGACTGTCGAAAGGCAAAAAGGCGGGCGCCAAGGGGATTGTCCTAAGCCTGCTGTGCGGCGTGGTTATCGGACTCTTCTATCCTTTCGTGGCGAAAGCCCTGACCGGGGCGAACCATCTCGGGCCATACACGGTCTACTTCGTATTTGCGCTCGGCGCCTTGGTCTCCAACTTCCCCCTCAATTATGCTTTCATGCGGCGGCCCATGAGCGGCCCGCGGCTCGCGATCGGCGACTACTTCCACGGCCGGCCCGCAGCGCACTCCTGGGAGTCCTCGGTGGTCTCATCTGGGGAACCGGGACTATCTGCAGCTTTGTGGCTGCCTACACTCCGATGGTGGGGCCGGCCACCTCGTTTTCGCTCGGCGAAGGCAATACCATGATTTCCGCGGTGTGGGGCGTCTTCGTATGGAAAGAGTTTCGCGGAGCCGGCAGTGAGGTGAAACGATTGCTCGCGGCGATGTTCGGCCTGTTTGTTTTGGGTCTGGTCTCCATATCGTTGGCGCCGGTATTCGGATAGACGCATATATGGCTACAGACAAGCATTACGACGTCATCATCATAGGAACCGGCGCCGGAGGGGGAACCCTGGCTTACCACATGGCGCCATCCGGAAAGCGAATTCTGCTTCTGGAACGGGGCGCATATCTGCCACGCGAGAAAGACAACTGGGATGCGCGGGCAGTGTTTGTCGAATCGAAGTATAGGGCCAACGAAACGTGGCTGGACAAGGATGGCAACGCTTTTCATCCCGGAGTCCAGTATTACGTCGGCGGTAACACAAAGGTATATGGCGCGGCGTTACTTCGGTTCCGTGAGCGGGACTTCGGAGAAGTCGGACACCACGGCGGCGTGTCGCCGGCATGGCCCTTGAGCTGCGCGGACTTTGAGCCGTACTACACCAAGGCGGAGCGCCTCTATCATGTCCACGGGCAGCGCGGAACCGATCCGACGGAAGGTTTCGCCAGTGCGCCTTATAGCTATCCGCCGGTGAGCCACGAGCCGCGTATTCAGGAGTTGTGCGACGATTTTCGGCGGCTGGGCCATCATCCGTTCCCGTTGCCGCTCGGCATTCTGCTGGATGAGGAAGGGGGGAAGGCCCTGCACAATAGTGCCTGTGTAAGATGCGCCGCGTTTGATGGATTTCCCTGCCTGGTCAACGGCAAGGCAGATGCGCAGGTGATCTGCGTGGACCCGGCGCTGGAGCATACCAACGTCGAACTCCTGACAGGCGCCTATGTGGAGCGCTTGGAGACGAGCCCATCCGGACGGGAAGTGACCAAAGTCATCGTCAGGCGCAAGGGCGCCGTGGAGGAGTACTCCGCGGACATCGTGGTGGTGGCCTGCGGGGCGATCAACTCCGCGGCCTTGCTTTTACGCTCGGCGAACGGGAAGCATGCCGGCGGTCTGGCAAACAGCTCCGACGTGGTGGGCCGCCACTACATGCGGCACAACTGCTCGGCCTTTATGGCCATTTCCAGGGATCCCAATCCCACTGTGTTCCAGAAGACTCTGGCACTGAACGACTTCTATTTTCGCTCCGACGATTGGGAATATCCTCTGGGCGAGATCCAGATGCTAGGCAAGACTGACGGAGAGATGCTTAAGGGAGAAGCGCCCGGCTGGGCGATTTGGAAGCCCGAGTTTGCGCTGGACTTCATGGCGGAGCACTCCATCGATTTCTGGCTGCAGTCGGAAGATCTGCCCCATCCCGACAACCGCGTCACTCTGAATCCGGATGGACAGATCGTGCTGAGTATCCAGGAGAATAAGCTGGAAGGGCACAAACGCCTGAAGGCGAAGCTGGAAGCCATGCTCACCGAAATCGGCCTTCACGATGTGTTGATGCCGCGTTCGCTCTACCTGGGCAAGAACATGCCTATCGGAGGCACGGCGCACCAGGCCGGAACCGTTCGCTTCGGCCGCGATCCGAAGACATCGGCGCTGGACGTGAACTGCAAAGCGCACGATTTGGACAACCTTTACGTGGTCGATGCGAGCTTCTTTGTATCGATCGCAGCCGTGAATCCCAGCCTGACCATAATGGCGAACGCGTTGCGCGTGGGCGACCATTTGCTCGAGCGGCTGGGTGCCACGGGAGACGGTAAGTAGAAAGGACGGAAAACTCTTGAAAGCAATCGCCATTGTTCCGGGGACGGCCGGCGCTCACCTGGTGGAACGGCCCGAGCCTTCGATCGCCGCACCAGACGAAATCAAGATCCGCATCATACGAGTGGGCATCTGCGGCACCGACCGGGAAGAGGTATCCGGAGGACGCGCGCAGGCCGCGGATGGCCAGACGGAACTGGTCATCGGGCACGAAATGTTCGGCCAAGTGGTGGGCACGGGCGCATCGGTGACGCGCGTGAAGGCCGGAGACCACGCGGTGTTCACTGTAAGGCGGGGATGCGGCGAGTGCGCCTCCTGCCAGATGAACCGCTCCGACATGTGCGAGAGCGGCAAGTACCGCGAGAGAGGCATCCGCGGCCTGGATGGATACCAAACGGCATACGCGGTCGATAAAGAACCATACGTGGTGCGGGTGCCGGCCGAACTGGAGCCGATCGGGGTCTTGATGGAGCCGCTCTCCGTCGTCGAGAAAGCTATCGATGAGTCCCTGCGCGTGCAGACGGTGCGACGTCCCGACGCCGCTACGACTCCCGACTGGCTCCACGGGTGCCGCTGTCTGGTTGCCGGGCTGGGACCGGTGGGCCTGCTGGCCGCGATGGTCTTGCGCCTGCGGGGCGGCGACGTTTACGGTCTGGACGTGGTGGATGCCAGCAGCACCCGCCCGCAGTGGCTGGCCGCCATCGGCGGTCACTATATAGACGGCCGCGAAGTGCCCGCGGACCAGGTGGAAAAGAAGATCGGAGGCATGGACTTTATCCTGGACGCCAGCGGGATTGCCGCGCTGGAGTTCAATCTGCTGGATGCGCTGGCGCTCAATGGGATTTATGCGATTACCGGCATCCCGGGTGGCGACCGGCCGCTGCAGATTTCGGGCGCCGAATTGATCCGGCAGTTGGTGTTGGACAATCAAGTGATGTTGGGCAGCGTGAATGCCGCGCGCGGGCACTTTCAAATGGCCGTAGACGATCTGGCGCATGCCCAGTTGCGTTGGGGCGGTCAGATCGCAACCTTGATCACGCATCGATATTCGCCGGAGCAATTTGCCGGATTGGCGGACCGGCATCAATCGGACGCAATCAAGGAAGTCATCGAATGGGGGCAATAAGATGAAGATCGATGGGAAAGATTTCCGGGTACGGCCCGGGGAAAAGGTCGAGCTCAGTAAGTGGCCGACGAAGGTGAATCCCTTTTTCGACTCGAAGAACGACTACCGAAAATTGCTGGAAGCGCACGTTGCGGAGCTGAGTTCGCTCCAGCAACTGCACTACGCCTCTAATCGCTATGCATTGCTACTGATCTTTCAGGGCATGGACGCCGCCGGCAAGGACGGCGCCGTGCGGCACGTGATGTCCGGCGTCAATCCGGAAGGCTGCCAGGTTTCCAGCTTCAAGCAGCCGAGCGCCGAAGAGTTGGAACATGATTTTCTCTGGCGCACGACCCTGCGGCTTCCCGAGCGCGGGCAGATCGGCATCTTCAATCGTTCCTATTACGAGGAAGTGCTGGTGGTTCGGGTGCATCCCGAGATTCTCCGCAGCCAGGGACTCTCCGAAGAACTGCGCGACGAGAAGGACATTTGGAAAGAGCGCTATCGGTCTATCGTGGACATGGAAAGCCACCTTTATCGCAACGCCACGCGCACCGTCAAAGTGTTCCTGCACCTCTCGCGGGAGGAACAGCGAAAGCGATTCCTGGAACGCATCGACGAGCCGGACAAGAATTGGAAGTTCAGCCTGGCGGACATTCATGAGAGGAAATACTGGAAGGATTACATGGCGGCATATGAGGCTTGCCTGGAAGCGACCAGCACGCATCACGCTCCCTGGTACGTAGTCCCCGCCAACGACAAAGAAAATGCCCGGTTGATTGTTTCCCAAATCGTGCTCGATGCACTCAATGACCTGAAGATGGCATATCCCAAGACCACGGCGAAACGCAAGGAAGAATTGAAATCCATCCGCAAGCTGCTGGAGAAGTAGGATCGCCGCTCGATGACTCCACCAGGCCTTTCGGGCGATGAGGTTCGCCGGCGGCTCGAACAATTCGGCCCAAACGCCGTGCCCGATACATCTCTGCATCCGCTGCGCAGGGCGCTGACCAAGTTCTGGGCTCCGGTTCCATGGATGCTCGAAGCCGCCATCGTATTGGAGGTGGTCCTGGGCAAGTATGTCGAGGCCGCCATCATTGCCGTCCTCCTGGCGTTCAACGCGGCTCTCGGATTTTTCCAGGAAGGCCGCGCGCAGGCGACCCTTGCGGCGCTGAAGTCGCGCCTGGCGCTGAACGCTTCGGTCCGCCGCGACAATGCCTGGGCCACCGTGCCGGCGACCTCGCTCGTGCCCGGCGATGTGGTGAAGCTATCGCTCGGTGGCGTGGTCGCGGCGGACGTACGTCTGACTGAAGGATCGGTGCTGCTCGACCAGTCCATGCTCACCGGCGAATCCGTTCCGGTCGAAGCCGGGGCCGGATTCGAAACGTATGCGGGAGCGCTGGTGCGGCGTGGTGAAGCGGTTGCCGAAGTCACCGCGACCGGCGCGCGCACCAAGTTTGGACGCACCGCGGAACTGGTTCGCACCGCGCATGTCGAAAGCACGCAGCAGAAAGCCGTTCTACGCGTGGTCCGCAATCTGGCCATGTTCAATGGCGTCGTCATCGTGGTATTGATCGGCTACGCCCGCGTTTTGACGATGCCGCTGGGGGAGATCATCCCCCTGGTGCTCACGGCGGTACTGGCGTCGATCCCGGTAGCCCTGCCGGCCACCTTTACGCTGGCGGCGGCGCTGGGCGCGCGGGCCCTGGCCAAACTGGGCGTGCTGCCGACGCGCCTCTCCGCGGTGGATGAAGCGGCCAGCATCGACGTGCTGTGCGCGGATAAAACCGGCACGCTGACGCAAAACTCACTGACAGTCACCGCCATCCATGTCCTGTCCGGCTTCGACGAACCGCACGTGTTGGGGCTGGCTGCCCTGGCGAGTTCGGACGGTGGGCAGGACCCCGTGGATGGCGCTATCCGCGCCGCGGCCGCCAAGAAAGTGGCCGCCGATCTGCCGAAGCTGGTCAAGTTCGTTCCGTTCGATCCGGGGACGAAGATGTCGGAGGCGACTGCCACCGATTCGGGCGGCGCCCCGGTCCGCATCGTTAAAGGCGCGTTTGCCGCGGTTGCCTCGCTGGCGGTGTCGGCTCCGGATGCCGCCCAAACCGCGAACGAACTGGAGGCGAAAGGCTTTCGCGTTCTGGCCATCGCGGCCGGTCCGCCAGCCGCGTTGAAACTTGCCGGGATTATGGCTCTCAGCGATCCGCCGCGAGCGGATTCGGCGGCGCTCATTACGGAATTGCACACGTTGGGGGTGCGCACCGTAATGATAACGGGCGATGCTCCGGCAACGGCTGCCATCGTCGCGCATGAGGTCGGCCTGGACGGAAAAGTGTGTCCGCCCGGTCCCATTCCCGCCGGGGTGCGCCCAGAGGATTTCGCTGTTTTCGCGGGCGTCCTCCCGGAGGGGAAGTATGACCTGGTAAAGGCGTTCCAGAAGAGCGGCCACACCGTCGGCATGTGCGGCGACGGCGCCAACGACGCGCCGGCGCTGCGCCAGGCGCAGATGGGAATCGCGGTTTCAACCGGCACCGATGTGGCTAAGTCGGCGGCCGGCATGGTGCTGACCAAGCCAGGGCTCGGCGGTATCGTCGCTTCGGTCAAAGAAGGCCGCGCGACGTTCCAGCGCATCCTGACTTATGCGCTCAACTCGGTTACCAAGAAGATCGTACAGGTGCTCTTCCTGGCGGTGGGTCTGGTGATGACCGGGCACGCCATCCTGACCCCCATGTTGATGGTTATTATAATGCTCACCGGCGACCTGCTCGGCATGTCACTGGCGACCGACAACGTGCGGCCGTCCCCGATGCCCAATGCCTGGCGAATCGGCAGATTGACCATCGCCGGTGTCTTCATGGGAGTCTCGGAGCTCGTGTTTTGCACGGCCGTCCTGGCCATCGGTAAATTCGGCGTGGGCCTTGGAATCGACACTCTACGGACAGCGGCCTTTGTGGCCGTAGTGTTTGGAAATCAGGCTACCACCTACACCAATCGAGAACGCCAACACATGGGGTCCGCCCGTCCCAGCCGGTGGCTGATCGCGTCTTCGGTAGCCGATGTGTCAATCGCCTCAACGCTGGCGATTTGCGGAATCGCCATGACGGCGCTGCCGCTTTTCGCCGTAGCAGGAACACTGGCGGGTGCCGCGGTCTTCGCATTCGTCGCGGATTTCGCCAAGGTCCCCGTGTTCAACCGGCTCGGGATTGCGTAACCATTGGCAAGCGACGTGCATCAGTAGGTGCATGGCAAAACAAGCGGAAGGCACAGGTTCGGCCGGCCAGTCCGGGGATACTCAAGGACTTTCAGACCTCGCGGAAGCGGGTCCGGAGAGCGTGGAAGAACTCCTGGAGGAGGGGCAATCCTTCGAAGCCGAAGCCATCGAAGGCGTGGAAGATGCACCCGACCCCGACGTGGCTGAAGTGCACACCAAACAAGTCCCGGAGGACGATGTGCCTGAAGAATACCTGAACCAGGATTAGGCCGCATCAGGCCGCATCAGGCCGGCACGAGGCTGCCGGAGGGGACCTCCTGCTCCGGCCTCGGACCCACGAGTTCCTGTATATGCTCCACGGTCTCCGCGAGGCTGGTGCACAAGCGATCGGGCTGGGTTCGCTCAAAACGGGTGATGGCTTTCTGCACGTCGCCCGAGAATCCCCAGACACAAACCAGCACCTTCAGTTTCGGGAACCGTTCGCGGATCTGCTTGCACATGGCCCGCGCCGGCGCGAACGCGTAAGGCGGCAGCGCGGAGATACAGACGATGTCGCCTCGCCCGACTTCTATCGAGGCCAGCACCTCATTGAGCGACGGCCCTACCACGGGAAACGAAAGCGTCGCGAGCCCCTTTTGCTCCAGGATCTGAGCCAGCATGGAGGCCGTGATCTCGTCGGCTCGATCGTGGGCCGGCAGGCAGACTACCCTGGCGTCAATCCGCTCCACGGCGCCGGCTGAACCATCCGCCAGTTGATACTCGGAAAACTCGGCGATCATTTCGTTGAGGCTAAGAAACAGGAATTCTTCCCGCACAGCGTCAATGCCGCCTTTGTGGCGGTCCTGTTCGGCCATGGTCAAAGCCGGGATGAGTACTGCGTCGTACAACTCGACCAATGGCTTGCCCTTCAGAAACTGCTCCACGACGGAATGCGCTTCCAATTGATCCATCGCCAATAGCCGCTGATAGATCTGGGCCTCGGTCGCCAGGACAGGCTCGTCGCCCAGCAGGATATGCAGGAAAGAAAGGTGCGGGACGTAGCGCCCCAGAACCACGGCGCAGACCGTCAGGGGCGTAGACAGAATCAGGCCAGCGGGACCCCACAAGACGGCCCAAAAGACCGCGGCCACCAGCAACGCCAATGAGGAGATTCCGACGTGGGTGCCGTACAGCCAGGGCTCCACGAAGTTGCCTACGATCAGTTCGAGGCCCGCCACCAGCAGGAAAACCAGCAGCGGCCTGTGCCATCCATCAAAGGCGGCCAACGAGAGCGCCAACGGCAGCGTCGCCGCTACCAGCGTTCCCACGAACGGCACGATCCGCAGGAGGCCGGCGACCACTCCCCATAGCGCCGCATAGGGAACGCCAATCAGGTAAAGACCAAAACCAAACAGAGTTCCGAAGCCCGCGTTGACCAGGAACTGCATCAGCAGGTATCGGCTGACGCGGCTCGAGGCATCGTCGATGGCTTGGGTCATGCGGTTCAACTGGCCAATCCCCGCCAGCCGCAGCAGGCGATTCCTCAGGTCTTCCCTCTTGAGCAGCATGAAAATCGCGAAGATGACGACCATGCCCGCTCGTCCCAGAGGCGCGAGCACCGGTGTACCCACATCGCGAAGCCGCGTCCATCCGTTATCCGCCGGCTGCACCACGCGAACGGGAACGGGAGACGAGGGCACAGGCGGTCCATTTGGCCGCTTTTTATCGGGACCGTGGGGAGGCGAAGCCGGAGATGGCGCTCCGGCACTGGTCAGCTCCCGGACGACTTCCTGCACGCTTGCGGCGGCTTGGCCCAGATGGCCTGTTACCGGGACGTGAAACGCTGCAATCTTGGCATTGATGTTCTGGCGGTATAGAGGGAGTTCGTTGGCCACGTCCACCAACTGGTTGGCGATGAGCCACCCAATGCCGCCAGCCACGGTGATCGATATGAGGACTGTCGCGAGAACGGACATGACGCGGCCGATGCGCAGCCTTTGGAGCAGCGCAACTGCCGGAGTCAATAGAACCGTGAGCGTGAGAGCAAATGCAAAGGGGATGAGAATCTCGCGCGCAAAATAGAGCGCCGCGATGGTTCCGAACGCGACAATGGCCCCCGCGTCACCGCCGAGCTTCGGCCGGGCTGCGAACAATGCTGGAGGCGGGCCGGATTTCATCGGGGGCAGCCCATCCTATTCCATCGCGGCCAGAACCTGGTCGAGCGGAATGGTCGCGAACGTGGTGGCATAGTCGGATATCCCATAGGGAATCACCAGTTGGCCGCCGTGCACCAGGCTGCCGCACGAGTACACCACGTTTGGGACGTAGCCGTCGCGTTCGTTGGCATTGGGCTGGATCAGCGGCTCCGGCAGGCGGCCGATCACCTTCGCCGGGTCGTCCCGATCGAGCAGGAAGGCGCCGATACAGTACTTGCGCATGGGACCCACGCCGTGACTGATTACCAGCCATCCGGCATCGGTTTCGATGGGCGAGCCGCAGTTGCCTAACTGGACAAACTCCCATGGGAATCGCGGCTCCAGGATGAGCTGCATGTTATGCCAGAAGTGGAGATGGTCGGAGAACATCACGTAAATATTCTCCGCGTCCTGGCGGCCCAGCATGGCATAGCGGCCGTTGATTTTCCGGGGAAACAGCGCCATGCCTTTGTTCTCCACGGCGGGTCCATTCAGTGTGATGAATTTGAATCGAAGGAAATCGGACGTCTCGAGAAACTGGGGCAGGATCACCCTTCCGTCGTACGCGGTGTAAGTCGCATAATAGGTCCACGTGCCATCCTCATTGTGGAAATGAACAAAGCGGGCGTCCTCGATCCCGTTGCTCTGCGAGGGCGTGACGGGGAACAAGACCCGCTCGGACAGACGCGACTCGGGTGTGAACTGCACTTCGTAATTGGAGCTGGCGAGCATTGCGGTCTCGGTGGCCACAACCTTGGTGGCCTCGCGCTCATTTTGCGGGAGCTGTTTGACGGCGCGGGCGATGCTCGAGCGCAGCTCTTCCATGGTGAACGCGTCCGGTAGTCCGTGGAGGACTTCGCGGTTGAAATCTCCCATGAGACGGAGTTCCTGCAGCTTGCGTTCGAACAAGGGCTTTTCGTACGTCAGGTTTGGAACTTGCGTGGGTTCGAGGCTGTAGCGCGAGGGCTGGTCCAGGGTGACGCCCGCCGCGGCGTCCAACATGCCGCGCCGAAAGACGATCGAGGAAACGTGACCCTCGGCCGTGGCGCGTAAGCTCAGGACGAAACGCAACGATCCTGGCGGAACGTCCGACTGATCCGGGTGCGGGACCATCGAGGGGTTGAACAATGCCGCGGCTTCGAGCGAATACTCGTGGGTGAAATACCCACCCAGCAGCAGTTTCCGTTCTTCCGACAGTCTTTGGCCATCGAGTAGATAGGGGCTGACGTCCTCAAATCTGCGGCGGAGGAAGCCATCGATATTTACCTGGCGGCCGCTGAATTCGGTGCGAACTCCGTCCAGAAGAGTATGAACTTCGCTTTCGGCCAGAGCCATCACCCGGGCGGAGATCTTGACGGAGCGATGGTCGCTCACGAGCCGAAAGGGACGAGCCAGCACATGCGTGCGGTCGGGGTCCAAGGTGACTGTACTGCGCGTGACGTCGATTCGTTTCATTGCGCCATCGACGCTGTCAGAGCGGCACCTGGAACGGCAGCCGCCGTGTTTTGCGTCAGCCGCATTTCGGCCAGGGACAGGAGGAAGGCCAGCGTGGATTCCGCTCCCTGGTTTTCGTTGCTCCGGTCCGCATGCAGTCCATCGCGGCAGCCGCCGTTCTGGCAGGCGTAGAGTTCGAGGCCCAGGTCGTTCGACCCCAGGAACCAGTCGAAGGCGTTTTGCGCCTGGGCGTGCCACCACGGGTCGGCGGTGGCGCGGTACGCTTCCAGGCACGCTGAAACCGTGGTCTGCGCCTCGATGGGTTGTTGGTCGAATTCAGCGCGCGCGCCGTTATGCTTATAGAAACCGTTGCTGCCGATGGGCCGCAGTTGACCGCTCTGGGAGGTCTGTACGCCTACCAGCCAACGCAGCGCTTGGATGCCTCGTTCGTACACGTTCTTCTGCCGTGTGGCGCGTCCGCTGACAATCAGGGCGTGAGCCAGCTTGGCGTTGTCATAGGTCAAGCTGTGTTCAAACCAGGTCCAGCCGGGCTCGGCAACTTGGTCGAACAGTGACACCAGTTGCTGTGTCAGCTCTTTGCGCACGCGCTTGGCCTGGCGATCGCCCTGCCTGTGGCGCAGGTATTCGTGAATACCAATCAGGCTGAAGGCCCAGGCGCGCGGTGAGGTGAACTTCGTCACGGCCGGCAGCGCTTGCGCGAAGAGTTTGGCGGACAACGCCTGCGCACCTGAAGCTGGTGAGCGCCCGGCTGCCGTGCCCAGCGCCCAGACGGCCCGGCCATGAGAATCCTCGGACCCCCAATCGTCGAGCCAGTGCCGGTCGGCGCTCAGGAAATTGTGGAAGCGCGTCGTTTTCGGATCGAACGCACGGTCCAGGAATGCGGCGTAGGTTGTGGCGAGAGCCCGCACACGCGGCGGAGCTTCTTTCAATTGGCCGAGCAATACGGCCAGGATGAGCGCGCGGGCATTGTCGTCGGTGCAGTAACCCTCCGCTTGATTCGGCGCACTGAAACTGGCGTGCTGGAAGATTCCCGTGGAATCGGTCATCCGGTAAAGATGATCCAGATTGAACTCCGGCGATCGATGCCGCAGGTGGCCGAACCCGTTGGCGGGAACCAATTCGCGAGACGCCGCCCACTGCCGGCGTGCCAGTTCAAAAGATCGCATGTACAGAGCCGCCGTGTTGCTCCACACCATGGCGCGGCCCAACGCGTAGGCGTCATCGCTCATGGCGCCGCGGCGCGTTTCGTCGCGCAACAAACCGCCGGCCTCGCGCGCAATGGCGCCCGGATCGGCGAATGGCACCAGCACGCCGCGCTGGTCCTTCAACAATTCCGAAGCATGCCAATACGGCGTCGAGATTACGGCCTTACCCGCGCCGAACGCATAGGCCAGCGTTCCCGACGTACTTTGGGCTTCGTCCAGATAAGGAGTGATGTAAAGATCGGCCGCGCCAATGAACTCGGTCAGTTCTTTCAGCTCCACAAATCGATTGTGGAAGATGACATGGTTCTCGATTTTATTCTTTCTGACAATGGCCTCCAGGCCGAGGCGGTAGGCTTCCCCCCGCGTGCGCAATTCGTGGGGGTGCGTGGCGCCCAGGACCATGTAGACGACGTCGGGAAATTCGGCCACGATATCCGGCAGGGCATTGAGCACATGTTCAATCCCTTTGTTCGGCGACAGCAGCCCAAACGTTAGCAAAACCTTCTTCCCACTAACGCCGAACTGGTCCTTGTAATGTTCCGGGGCGACCAACGGCACGTCGGGGATACCGTGCGGGATGAGATCGATCCTGGATGCCGGCGCATGGTAAACCTCCCGCAAGATTTTCCGCCCTCGCTCCGTCATAACCACCAGACGGGCCGAGCAGGCGATCAAGCCCTCGATGACCCGGCGCTGGTCGTCATTTGGCTCAATGAGAACGGTGTGGAGCGTGGTCACGACGGGCGCTTTCAAGTGGCGCAGCAGGGCCAGGACGTGGCTGCCGGCCGGTCCGCCGAAAATTCCGAACTCGTGCTGGAGCGAAACCAGGTCCACATCGCTCGAGTTCAGGAAATCGGCGGCGCGCCGATAGGCGCCCAGATCCTGCTCCTCAATTTCGAATCGAACGACGTCGCTATACCGGTAGCCTTCAATGTCGTTGACCGCCACCGCGAAGCACCGGCTTTGGGTATGCCGCTCGGCCACGGCCTCAAGCAAATCGGAGGTAAACGTGGCGATGCCGCATTTGCGCGGTAAGTAGTCACCCAGAAACGCAACGGTTTGAAGGCCGGATTCCGCTTTTTCCAACGGATTACGCGGCATTGGCGAGAGTCTCGCTGAGGTCCGCATCCTGCCCGTCCCGATCGGCCGCCTCCTGGCACTGAATACAGCGTGACGCCCAAGGCACGGCCGCGAGGCGTTTTGGGCTGATCGGAGACTCGCAGTCGATGCACGTCCCAAAGCTCCCGTTGCCGATGCGGCGCAATGCCGCTTTTACCTGGCGCAGCACGGCGGAGTCCCGATCCACGTTGCAAATCGCCAGATCCCGTTCCGAAGCGTACTGAATCTCATCCATTTGATCCGCGCTCTTCTCGATGGCGATGCCGTCCCGATTTCGCAACACGGCGCCCAGTTCGGCTGCCTTCCGTTCCAGGATTTCCTGGAACCCGCCCATCTCAGTACGTACTGTTGTCATTGCCGGCCTCCTTCGCGCGTCAAATCCCGCATTGTTCCTTGCACGGGATAGCCCAGATCCGGAACGCGCCGGTTGAGGGCTCTGGCCCCCGCGAAAGATGCAAAAGCTGCACTCGAAGTGCCGAAATTACCAAACCGCTGAACCTGCGGCGCCTGGGTGCCTTCGCCGGGCGAGTGCGGCAGACGGTACCATACGTGCATAAGCAACCATGATGCGCGATTCGCAACAGATAGCTGCCGAGCACCGCGGCGATGCCGCACACGCCCATCGCACCGGCGCCGAGCACCGCGGGCAAGAAGATCACGTGACCGGGCATGAAAAGTCCAGGCAAGCCCATGAGCACTCCAATCAGGCTTACCTGCAGTCGCAACAGGAGCATCAGGGCGCGGGGAGGGAGCACGCGGCCAGTGAGCAAGACATCGCCCCACTCGCGTACAAGCTCTGGCAGGACAGGGGCTGTCCGGACGGATCTCCGGAAGAGGATTGGTTTCGCGCCGTAGAACATCTGCGGCCGC
This sequence comes from Bryobacterales bacterium, assembly GCA_963707465.1. Lineage (GTDB taxonomy): Bacteria > Acidobacteriota > Terriglobia > Bryobacterales > Bryobacteraceae > Bog-159. Next base: position 154,648 of record CAVPQK010000024.1, on the reverse strand, counting down.
GTCATTGAGCGAAAACTCCGCGGGCGCCAAGGCGGCCAGGCGCGCGTTTGTCCTACAGGGCCGCTTCCGCAGGTTTTTCGCGAATCTTGGCCCCGGATTAATCACCGGCGCCGCGGATGACGACCCGTCCGGCATCTCCACCTATTCAGTCACCGGCGCCGCCTTCGGCTATGCGCCCCTTTGGACCGCGATTTTCTCTTTCCCGTTGATGGCGGCCATTCAAATCATGTGCGCCCGCCTGGGTATGGTCACCGGGCTCGGGTTAGCCGGCGTGATCCGCAGGCGCTATCCACGATGGATTCTGTGGAGCGCCTGCGCGCTGCTGGTGGTCGCCAATGTGGTGAACATCGCCGCGGATCTCGGCGGCATGGGCGCGGTCACGGCCCTTCTCACTGGGAGCAGTGCCATGTATTGGACTCCCGTGTATGCGATCGTCATTGTCGCCCTGCTGTTCTGGACCAGTTACCGGCTCATCGCGCGCATCTTCAAGTGGCTCACCCTGGCCTTATTCGCCTACATCGCCGCCGCCTTTCTGGCGCATCCGGACTGGCCCGCCGTGCTGCGGGCGACCTTGATTCCAACCGTCGAGTGGACCGGCGCGTATTGGGCTACGCTAGTCGGTATCCTGGGAACCACCATCTCGCCTTACCTGTTCTTCTGGCAGGCCGCGGAGGAAGTAGAGGAGGAGATTTCCGAGGGCAAGGAAACCGTGGAACAACGGGAGGGCGCGTCCAATCGGGAACTGCGGCGTTCGCGGAACGATGTCCTCACCGGCATGTTCTTTTCGAACCTGGTGATGTACTTCATCATTCTCACGTCAGCCGCCACGCTGCACGCGCACGGCAAGACGACGATCTCCACCGCGCGCGAGGCTGCCGAGGCGTTGCGTCCTTTGGCGGGCGCCGGCGCGTATTGGCTCTTCAGCCTGGGATTGATCGGGGCCGGCATGCTGGGAGTGCCGGTATTGGCCGGATCTTGCGCTTACGCCATCGCGGAAGCGGCCGATTGGGTTGGCTCGCTGGAAATCCATCCGCCCCTTGCGCATGGCTTCTATTCGGTCATCGCGATTGCGATGGCGATCGGCCTGGGTTTGGATTATGCGCGGATGAACGCGGTCAAGATGCTCTTCTGGTCGGCGGTGCTCAATGGAGCCCTGGCGCCGCCGCTACTGGTCCTGGTGGTGCTGCTCACCAGCAGAGCAGACGTCATGGGCGAACACCGGAACGGGCCCCTGCTTCGATGGCTGGGGTGGATATGTGCCGGTGTGATGCTGATTGCCACGATCATCATGTTCGCGACAGCATAGACGGCGGAGGGCGGGGCTGAAGCCCCGCGCGGGCTAAAGCCCGCCCCCCAAGACCTAGCGCCAGCGCCCTTCAACCAATACGTATCCGCCCCGGCGGTGAACCCAGCGATGCGCTATCCAGCGGGCATGCGGCCGTGGCGGCATTTCCCACCTTCCCGCGTTCCAGGCGTAGGCATTGCCATCCCAACGGTGGTACCCGTTAATCCACACATAGCCAGCTCCGGGCGCCACGCCCCGGGTTTCGACCACCGCCGCCGGTGGCGCGATGCGAACCACGACCTCGGCCGCGGCGCTGAATGTCAGCGCGCCGGCGAAAACCGCCAATCCGATCAAACGTTTTAGAACCACGATACACTCTCCTTCTTTGGTGTGCACGAATGCAAGAGCACGCGCACTACCAAGCCGGGTGCGCGACCTGCCGTTCATCTGCGTTCATCTGGGGCCAGATGCGCTTTTCTGCCGGCTCCAGCGGGAAAATCAAAACCCGATATCGGCCGCAGATCAACGCAGATGAACGCAGATAAAACGAGCCATACGCAAGTTGGCATGAAGCCACTAAGGCCGCCGGGTCCGAGCCTTAGTGGAAAATACCCAACATGTAGGCTACGAGCAGAATCAATAGCACTCCGCCTACGCCTATGCCTGCACCGCCACCGTAGCCCCAACGGCCATAGCCGTAGTAGCCACCGCCGCCGAAAACCAGCAACAGAATAATGATTAGTATCAGCATGGTAGAATCCTTCGTTCTTTCCGGTCACTCACTTTTCAAAGACTTTTTCGATCTGGCCGACTTTCTTTTGAACCTTGCCCGCGAGGTTCTCGGATTGGCCTTCCGCCTCTACGTTGGGATTGCCGGCGGCCTGCCCTAACTTCTGTTTGACCTTGCCTTTCACTTCGTGGAACTTGCCTGCGACTTGATCCTTTGTGCTGGGCGTCATCTGTTTCTCCTCATTTTTGAATGTGCAATTCCAGGCCCATCTTCAAGGTGAGAATTGGCACGCCACGGACGAGCGCGCCAGATCGGGTAAGTGCAGTTACTGCCGATCGTCACGTAGAACTTGCAGTGAAATAGAATGTCGATCCCGTGCCTGGCGCCGACTCCATCCACATGCGGCCGCCCTGTGACTCGATGGCTCTCTTGCAGAACGCGAGGCCCAGTCCGTGGCCGGGGTATTCCTTCCCGTGCAGGCGCTTAAACGGCGTAAATAGCAGGCACTGGAAGGCGGGGTCTATACCGGGGCCGTTGTCCCGGACCGAAAATACGCATTCGCGATCCACTCGCGTGGATGAAACGTGAACGCGCGGAGACGGCGCACCGCAGTATGCGATGGCGTTTCGAATCAGGTGGTGCATGACCCTGGTCAGGATTTCGAAATCTCCCATGACCGCCGGCAAAGGGTCATGGGTGACGATCGCGCTCCGCTCCGCGATCTGCTTTTCGGTCGATAGAAGCGCGTGGCACAGGACCGCTTCCATGTCGGTCGGGCGGGATGGCCGCGCGCGAGTGCCGTTGGCCCAATAGTCCACCACGTCGGCGAGCAGCGCCTGCGCCCCAGCCGCCCCCTCCTGGATGCGCGCGAGGTACATGCCGGCGGCGCCATCCGGAGTCTCGGCCATCAGTTGGCTGAACGAGGCGACATCCCGCAGGGACTCGCGCAAATTGTGAGCCGCCCGCGAGACAAACTCCTCAAATTCCGCGTCGGCCCGGCCCAACTTCCTCCGAAGCTCGATCGACGTCCGAGTTTCCGCGTCGAGCGCTTGGCGCAAGCCTTGGATTTCGTCTTCGGTGCGATTTGGATTAGAGGCGCCCATTCTCAGTCTGCGTGCCGGGGGGGGGGGCGGAATCCGGACGGTGAGTGGGGATGGTGAACTTGAACGTAGCACCGTGCCCGGTTTCCGATTCGACCCAGATCCGCCCGCCCTTGCGCTCGATAATCTTCTTACAAAGCGCCAGGCCAATGCCCGTGCCGGGAATTTCGCTGGCGTGCAGGCGTTTGAACATGCCGAATATGCGGTCGAAGTCTTGCGGGTCGATACCAATACCGTTGTCCTGCACCGAGAACAGCCACCCTTCCTTGCCCCGTTCCGCGGCGATATGGATTCTCGGCGTTTCCGCGTTCCGGTACTTGATCGAATTGGAAATGAGGTTCTGAAAGAGCCGCGTCATCATAACGTCCTCGGCCATCACCGTAGGCAAAGGATCGGAAGTTACTATGGCGCCACTCTCCGCAATGGCCGCCTGGAGATTCAGCAGAGCTTTGGTGAGAACGGAGCCGCAGTCGATCTCGGTGAAGCCATCGTGCTCCTGGCCGTTGATCTCCCAATAGGCCAGCAGAGCTCGTAGCAGGGCTTCTATCCTCAGGGCGCCCTGCACGGAATAGGAAATGAACTGGTCCGCTTCCTTGCCCAATTTTCCGGTATGCTCCCGCGCCAGGAGCTCGGTGAAGTTCACCACCATGCGCAGAGGCTCCTGCAAATCGTGCGTGAGCGCGTACGCGAAATGCTCCAGTTCGGCATTGGTTGACCGAAGGGCTGCGTCGGCGCGCTTGCGCTCGGTTACGTCCTCAATCGCCAGAAGGATGGTGCGCGCCTGCGCATTGGGATTGAAAACTTCGCTGGCGTTGAGCAGCATCACTTTCCGTCCGACATGCTCAAAGTCGTGGGTCACCTCGAAATCCCGGAACGTGGAGCGGGAGGGGAGAATGTTTTCCAGCAACTCCCGCAGTTTGGGGATGTTCCATTGTCCGTTCCCCAGGTCGTAGATCAGGCGTTCCTCGGTCTCCTCCCGCGCGGCTTGAAACGTTTCGTAAAACGCCCGGTTGGCTTTCATGACTTGCAGGTTCTGATTCAGGATCACCAGAGGCTCGCGCACCGTTTCCACGATGGCTTCGGCGAAGTCGGCGCCACGCCTGGCGGCATCGACATCCATCAGCATGAGCACGGCGCCGTCGATTTTGCCGTTCGTACCGACAGACGGAAGGACGCGCAGCGAGTACCAGCGGCCCAGGGGTTCGCGGACGTCGCGCCGCTTCCGGTTGCCCCCTTCCATCGCATCCAAAAGCAATTGCCGCAAATCGGGCAGTTCCATTTGAGGCTGCAGATCGGTGATCGACCGTCCCACATCGGAGGGGATCAGATTCAACATCGGCTCCATGGCGCGCGTGAAGCGGCGAACGCGCAGATCCCGCCCCACCATGACGAGCGGGATGCTGATGCTTTCCAGCAGATTGGTCAGATCCCGGTTGACTTTGGTGAAATCCGCATTGCTCACCTTGAGTTCTTCGTTGAGGGTGTTCAATTCTTCGTTGGCCGATTCCAGTTCTTCCTGCGCGGTTTCCAGTTCCTCGTTGCCCGCCTGCGCCTCTTCGTTGGCTGCCCTGAGTTCTTCCAGCGTAGATGCGTTATCCTCGACGATCGATTGCAGATACTCTTTGGTGGCTTTCAGTTCGCGCACCAGCCGGTCGCTTCCCCCGTGCTCCGCGATCGCGGGCTTGTGCGCCGCGCGCGGACCACGCTTCCGCTCCACGTCCTCGAACAGGACCAGGAAGTAGCGTTCCTCGGAGGAGGACGCGCCCCGAAACGGGATGACCTCGATCGAGACGTCTTTGAGCTGCCCGCCGGCCTCGATGCGGAACCCGTCTTCCTTGGCTGCCGCGTTGGATTCTTTGGCGGACTGGATGGCCTTGCCGAGGCCTGCGATTAAGCCTTCCCGCGCCATCTTCAGAAGGTTATGGCCCGGCTGGCCGGGCGAAAGCTCGAGATACGGAGCCGTGCGGCCGCGGATCTGAACGATGTTCATGGCATCGTCAATAACGGCGCCGGGAGGGCCATGTTCGGCCAGCACCAGCCGGTCGGCTTCGCGCAGCACCTCCGCCCCGGCGCGGCCGTCGGCCGTTCTCTCGGCGGGATTCACCCGGCCTTCGGCGCGGTGGCCCCGGCTTAGGCGAGGCAGCGGCTTATCCGCGGCCGGCCGCAGGCAATAGATCTTGTGGGTCTTCTCCACTTGATGAAACGATTCGGAAAGCGTGCCGATGCTCTCCGAGGGACCGACCACCAGGTAACCCGTGGGCTTGAGGGCGTAGTGCAGGATCGACAATACCTTGCGCTGCAGGACCGCTCCCAGATAGATCAGCACGTTGCAGCAACTGATGAGGTCCAGCTTGGAGAATGGCGGATCCTCGGCCACGTTGTGCCGGGCAAAAACGCAGACATCGCGGATGGACTTGGTAATCTGGTATCCGCGTTCGGAACGGGCGAAGAAGCGCGCCAATCGCTGCGGCGAGACGTGCGCAATCTCGGAGTCCTTGTAAGTGGCGGAGCGGGCTCTCGCGATCGCCGTTTCGCTGATATCGGTGGCGAAAATCTCAAACGGAATGCTCGCGCGCGCCTCGTCCAGGAATTCCGCCAGGCAGATGGCGATCGAATAAGCCTCCTCGCCAGTGGCGCAACCCGGCACCCAAATACGGATCGGGTCGCCGGCAGCCCTATTCTCGACCAGCGCGGGGAACACGGTCGCCTTCAACTCTTCGAAGACCGCCGGTTCCCGAAAGAATGCAGTGACGGTGATCAGACAGTCCTCGCACAATGCGCCGGCTTCCTCGCGATTCTGCTCGAGGTGCCGGCTGTACGCTTCCAGGTTTTTGAATCCGCGCAGGGTCATGCGCCGCTTGATGCGCCGCGTCAGGGTGCTGGGCTTGTAGTGCGCAAAATCCACTCCGGTGGCGCGTCGCACCAGCCGCAGGATCCTGGCGAAAGCCGGATCTCCGGGCGGCACGCTGGCCCCCCGCAGCTCGATCGGCGAATTGGAATTGCGCGCGATGGCGACCAGTTCCCGCGCGATTCCGGCGGGCGGCAGGACAAAATCCGCTACGCCGGCGGCGATGGCGCTGCGGGGCATGCTCTCGAACTTTGCGGTGTGCACTTCCTGGGCGAAGGTGACGCCTCCCGCGGCCTTGATGGCCCGCAGGCCCAGTGTGCCATCGGTTGCGGATCCCGACAGAACCACGCCCAGCGCCCGGCTGCCGCGGTCCACCGCCAGCGCGCTGAGAAAATCGTCAATCGGCATGTTGCGGCCGCTTTCCGGACGGGGCGGCGTCTGCAGGACTCCGCCGGAAATGCTCAAATTGCAGCGCGGCGAGATGACGTAAACATGATTGGCTTCGGCGCGAGTCTCGCCGTTTACCTCCGAAACGGGCATTTTGCTTGATTTGGCAAGCAACTCGGTCAGATGGCTCTTGTGGCCCGGATCCAGGTGCTGGATCAGCACGAATGCCAAACCGGTGTCATCCGGCAGTTGGCCGAGCAGCTCCGTGAATGCCTCCAGGCCGCCGGCGGAGGCGCCTACGCCAACAATGTTAGTGGGATTGCCGCTAGCGGGATTGCCGTCAAGGTGCCCGGCGGCCGGCCGCGCGATAGCTACCGCGGAGACCGGATGGTCGCTTTTCTTTGCCACACGCAAAAATTGCCTTCCTGGCCGGAAATGAAGGGCGTCGCCGTTAGAACCGAACCGTCCCGTACCATGCACGCAGGTGGCCACTCTCGCACAGGCGTTAACCGGCTCCGGCGGCTGCGGCGCCCGTGACCAGTTCCTTGATGATCCTGCCGATCTCCATGAATTCATCCAGGCCTGCCGGCTTGGTGATGAACCGGGCGACTCCGAGATCGTTGAGCGAAGCCTGGTCCCGCCGCGACCGGGATGAACTCCACACGCACACGGGAACGCCGGCTAGATGTCCGGCGCTTCGGATCTCGCGCAAGATATCTTCGCCGGTATACTTGGAGAGGTTCAAGTCCACCAGGATCAGGCTTGGAGTGGCCGCATCCGCATAGGCCCCCTGCCGGCGGATAAAAGCGAGGCCTTCGCCGCCGTTCAGCAGGTGAACCAGTTCGAATCGGAAATCCTGCTTCTTCAGCGCCCGATCGAGAAGGAAGACGTCCGAGCCGTTGTCCTCAATGACAAGGATGCGGGCGGCGGACACTAACGATGTGTCTTTCAAGATCCTCCCAGCAGCCGGCTTTCGCCGACTCTTTCATCATTCCACAGTTGATGGCAGCGCCGCTTGCGGCGACACCTGCCTGGCCCTGACGATCCACCGCTTGGGCGCAGGCCCCACGTAGAAGAAAGGGTAACAAGTCACCATCGTCAGCACGTTTTCGCCCGAAGCAGCCAGTACTCCAACATTGTCCGGCTCGACTACCCTGAGCGACTCGACTTCGTATTTGAAATCGCCCTTTAGTGTCGAGAACTGAATCTCGTCCTTGATCTTCAAATCCTTCAGCGGGCGAAAGAATGTGTCCCGGTGCCCGGCCACGCCCACATTGCCAGCCTCGCCCGGCAGCGCCGTGCCGGGAATATGTCCGGCTGCGCGGCGCAGAGCGGCCTTGGTTACCCCTTCGATGACGACCACGGACAACAGCAGCCGCGGGATCGTGATGCGTCCGACCAGACTCTCCGCCTCGGGGGCGGCGGCGGGCCCAGCCTTCGGAGAGACGGAAGACAGCGCTTGGGGCCGCTTCTGGCTCTCGGTGCGTCGCACGCGAAGTTGGCGGTCGAGATCCTGGCTGGCGCGCCGCTGGAAAATCCAGCCGTCCACCAGCGTGAATCCGCAATAGCCTAACAGCAGGATGCCGCAGGCGAAGAGCGTAAGCTGTGTCCATTTCAGAATCCGTCTGAGCGATTTCTTCTCAACCACCAGCCTCATTGAGCGGCTTTCTCGTCAGGCTTTGGTTCGCCGCCTGCGATATAGCCGGTGCGGGTGCGTACGGAAAGCGCGCGCCCCTTCTCGCGGGCAGTTACCCGGATGGCGCGATAAGCTCCGTTACGGGCCGCGTTGGTTGGAACATATCCGATCGTGTATTGATGGCGAATGTCCTGCGCGATGCGCTCGCAGATAGGCGCCACTTCGCTGAGCTGGTCCGGAAGAAAAGCTTCGCCGCCCGTGGCATGCGCCAGTCGCTTGAGCACACCCGGGTTGCGGTCCGGATCGCCTTCGTCGAAGACACCGATGGTGTAGATGATGGCGCTGGATTGCGCGGCCAGTTTCATGACTTCGGCCAAGCCGCGCTTGCTGACGTTGTCGCCGCCGTCGCTGACCACGATCAGCACTTTCTTATCCCGGCCGCCTCCCTGCAATTCATCCAAAGCCTTGACGATGGCGTCGTAAAGGGCGGTTTGCCCTCCGGGAGGCCTGGTGGTGATCGCGTTCCCGAGTTCGACGGTGTTATTGGTGAATCGGAGCGCGCCGGACAAGCCCAGCCATACGTGCTCGTTAAAGTTGACCACAAACATCTCATCGCCCGGATTGCTGGAGTGGACGAAGGACCGGGCGGCGGCGGACACCTCCGCCAGTTTCGGCCGCATACTGGTGCTCTGGTCGACTACCAGCCCCACCGTGACTGGAACATCTTCGTTCTGGAAGAGCCGGATGGTTTGCGGCTTGCCGTCCTCCAACACTTCAAAATCGGGCGCGGCCAAATCGGAGACGAAGCCGCCTTGCCGGCCGGTTACCGTGGCATGCAACACCACCAGGGCGACATCCACCGAGATCCGAAAAGATTCCGGGTCGCGATCTTGCGGCGCCGCCTGCAGGCTTACGGGGCCTGCCAGTAGAACCAGGAAAAGGGCCGGGAGAGCGATGGCTTTCGCCACGCCACGCTCCCCCGCCCGCGACAGCCTTGTCCGCATAGCTGCTCTCCTTTGACCGTTGTGGCGCGGGACCCTGCCCGAACCTCAAAACTGCAAGTGCCTTACTGGAGGCGTTTTTGCGCCAGCCGGAGGGCGAATGCTCCGCCCAAAGCCAGCATTCCGAACAGCGCGATCAAAGGCATCGTGCTGGCCGTAGCGGGAAGGGTCGCTGCCGCGACTTCTGCGGGCGCCGGCGTCGGCTCCGGGGCCACCACCTGAGCAACCTCTACCTCTTCTCCCGTGGGTTGAATCGCCATGACGGGCGCCTGCTTCATTTGCACGACCACCGGTTCATCGGCCGTCTTGATCGGCTCTGCGACTTCCATCGGGAGCTCGGCCGCCGTGAACAGAACGACCGTTTTGGTCTCCTTGGCGATCTCCATCGCTCTGGCTTTCGGGTAAACGAATTCTTCGCCATAGTTTTCGCCAGGATAGAACCATGCCCTGATCGCTTCCGGCTCACCGGCCGGCCGCTCGCGGAAGGTAACGACAGTCTTGCCGGTCACCTTAAGGCGATAGTTGGGAATCGCCAGGATGGTGGCAATGATCTGCGTTTCATCCTTGTTGAAGATCTGAACGATGTGACGGTCGGTCTGGGAATCCAGAATCTTGAACACGTAGGTGCCGGCCGGCAATACGCCCCACCCCTTGAGGTGCACTCCCGGAATCTCCACGGGCCCGCTGAAAGTCATTACTGTTTTATGGTTCGCTTCGTCCGCCTTCGCCGCGGGTGAAAGTACCGCGCCGATCACGGCCATGCAAAACACGCTGGTTGTTACCGCTTTTGAGACACTCATCTGTTATTGCTCCTTGTTTTTGAACTCTGATGCGATTCGGCTCTTCGCCCTATCCAGGCCCCATGTCTCGAAGACTTCGGCCGGCTGGTCGCACGATGCATGAGAAGCATGCCGAGGTCCATCGGCCCATATTGGCGTGAGAAACGGCGTTACACCGTCGCTTGAAGTTGTGCTTGCCACACCTTGAGGAATGCGAAGCGCGGCGCCAAGGCCGGGAATCTCTCAGAGCCGTCTGACACGGGAACTATGGGCTCATGCAGTTATTGCGGTGCGGAATGCAGGAATTGCGGGAATATGAAGGCCCACGAAAAAAACCCCTCTGCGGCAAGCAACCAGGCAAAGTTAAGTGAGCAACAACTGAAGTCGAACGCCGGTTCCGCAAGCGCGCTGTTGGATCGATCTCACTCTTCTGGGCCTGTCAGTTACGGCAGAGGGCAGAATTAAGAGGGTCTTTCGCCAATTTCACCGAATATCCAGCAACCCGACGGCCACTGTCAATCGCGGTTGCTCGCGAACATCGGCCGCCGAAGGCAGTTGCCAACAGACCGGAAACCGCCGTCCGCATCTCCGGCACTCGTACTGGCCGTGCGCCGGCCACATGGGCTCTGCGTGCATCAGTCTGCACCAGAGATCTGCGATTCGTGAGTTGGGCGTTTTCACTTGGGCAAGTCCTCTTCGGACTGCAAGCCGGTTTGCAGGCCCTTGGCCGAGCGCGCGTGAGGCGCAACGATGGCGGCCAGAGCAATGCCGGCGCCCAGCCCGGTCAAGAATATAGACAGCGAAAACAGCATCTTATCGGTCATAATGAAGGGCCTCGTCATCCCCTCCAGTGCAAGCATCAGGCCAAACTCAGTGTGCAGTGAACGTCGCCCACACCATCGCGCCCGGGTCGGTCTCGATGGCTAAGATCTCCTTCCCTTCGTCGATCAGGACGCCGCGCAAGTTCGTTGGTATGGCCGTTCCTTCTCCCGTAGCGGGAAGCGTCAGTCCGATCTCAACGTTGCACTCCGCATCGACTGTGATGGTGACGTCCGTCGGGTCCGCGGCGCCAGCGGGAGCCAGCCTGAAGCTGCCTTTATCATCCGCCTGAATGAGACCTTTCGCTGCGACTGCGCTGGAGGTTCCGCCCGGCAACATGGGGATCGTGGTGCCCGATAGTGTAAACGAATATGCCTTCCGCAAATCGGAAGTCTTGCATGCAGCCGAAGTCTTCACCATGGTGCCGCCCTGCGCGCCGCCCGGATCCGTCTGGCTAAAATGCACTCTCTTCCCGTCACTCGTAGCGACGCCGCTGAAGTGCTGAAACGCGCCGGAATCGTCTTGCAGGCTCCAGGCAATCGTGCAATCCCAGTGGGTTTCGTAGGTCCCGGTAACGGGATTGCCCAACAGAAAGCCGGCAAACATGACCGTCGAGTAGCCGCTGATGGTCCCATCTTCGGCGAGGACTATCCTCCCGATATTGGTGACAGGCTTCGAATCGCCGGAAATGTTGGTGTCACCGGAGAGCTGAACTCCGTAGGGCCCTTGAATGTTCTTCGGGTCGCATACGTCGGCGCAAAGGGGCAGCCCCAGCGCGAGAATCAATGTAAGCAATGTAAGCAGCCGCATCATGTATTTCCGTGGATCGGTGATTTCTTAAGGGCGGGTGGCAGGGCGGCTCTTGCGATCGGATCCTCTTTGCGCCAGGGCCTGGTTGTCTGCCTGCTCCCCTGCCGCTTCCGGTCTCCCGGCGTAACTCAGGTGTGGCACGTTTGACGCCGTTTGAAGTCGTGGTAATCATGCGGCGGGTTTAGCTGCGGCCAGCCAAAGGTGCATCCGCGAAGGCAGATTCTGCACTTTTCGCACCGCCGCACTGGCGCGCGCTTCCACGGTGCCACGCTCCGCGGCGCTTGGCCCACCTCGTGCACAGACCACGATGAGAGTTCCAAGAGGAGGAAAACCAAATGGGAAAGAATACATCGGTAATTGGCATCTATGAGGATCGCACCACGATCGCGGACGCGATGGGCGTCCTGCAGAAAGCCGGATATCGTGCCGCGGATATCTCGGTCCTGACATCAGACAACCAAGGCTCGAAGGATTTCGCGCACGAGAGGCACAGCAAAGCGGCGGCGGGAGCGGGGGCCGGAGCGGCGGTAGGCGCGGTAGTTGGCGCGGTACTGGCGTGGCTCGACTCCAATCAAGTGGTCAACGTGGCGGGCTTGGGGCCGCTGGTCGCCGCTGGACCTTCGCTTGCGGCTCTGGCCGGAGCCGGCTGCGGCGGAGCGCTGGGTTGGATCGCGGGATTGCTGGCGGGCCTGGGTCTGACCGAATACGTGGCCAAGAGATACGCGGGCAGAATGAGACGCGGCGGCATACTCGTGTCCGTGCATTGTGACAGCCCGGAGTGGTGTGAGAAGGCCAAGAAAACCCTGAAGGACACCGGCGCCCGGGACATCTCCTCGGCTACCGAGGCGGCCGCCGATTATGGCACGACGGATAAGCCGGTCGAGAGACCCGTGGCCGTAGTCGCGGTTCGTGACGAAGCGCCGGTCCCACACGCGACCGAATATGTTGTCCAGGAAATTAAGAAATAGGACTGGTCTTATGCGTGCATTGCCGAGAGCGACCTGAACTGGAGACGGATCAATATGCAATTCCTTCGAACGACAAGCACCGCTGCCCTGGCTCTGCTTTTCGCGGCGATTTTCCCCGCGTACGCGCAGCACGAGCCGGAAAAACAGCAGCCTGAAAAGCGGCAGCCTGAAAAGCCGCAAAGTAGGCCACAGCAGGCTGCGCGGCCATCCGCACAGCCGCGCCCTCAGGCACAGGCGCACGAGCAGCCGGCGCAACACGCGCAGCCGCAGAAGCGAGCCGCTCAGCCGGCGACGCAGGAACGGGCCCAGCAGGCCAAGCCGCAACAGCCGAAGCCGCAGCAGGCCCACGAAGCTAAGCCACAGCAACCCAAACAGCAACAGGCCCACGAGGCCAAGCCGGAACAACCCAAACAGCAGCAGGCACACCAAGCCAAGCCGCAACAACCCAAACAGCAGCAGGCACACCAAGCCAAGCCGCAACAACCGAAGCCGCAGGTGGCGCGGCAGACAGTGCAACCACAGCAAGGGCACCCTACGCGGCCGCAGGCAGTGGCGTGGCAGCAGCAGAAGGGATGGCTAAAACAGGGTGGCGGATGGCAGGGCCACACGACCTGGGCACAAGGCGGCGATCGCAATTGGAACAGCGATCATCGCACCTGGGCGCAGCGCGGAGGCTATGGCGGTTATTTCATTCCGCAGAACACCTACAATCTCAGTTTCGGGAGTCAGCACTGGTTCCGGATGGGCGGTATGCCATCGATGTACATGGGGTATCCGCGCTTCTCGTACGGCGGCTTTTGGTTCATGCTGGTGGATCCCTGGCCGGAAACCTGGGCAGAGAACTGGTACGCTGACGATGACGTTTACATCGTTTATGACAGCGGGTACTACCTTTGCAACCGCTCGTATCCGGGTGTCATGCTGGCGATTACCGTCTCGCTGTAGCTGATCAACGGCGGTCACAAGGCATTGTCTGTAGCCCAAAGGGAACGACACCGCACGGCACGCGTCGGCTGGCTGCGCGCGGCAGTATTGGGCGCGAACGACGGGATCCTTTCGACGGCGAGCCTGGTGCTGGGTGTGGCATCCGCGCATGCGACTCACGGCAACGTTATGGTCGCCGGGGTCGCCGGCCTGGTTGCCGGGGCCATGTCGATGGCCGCGGGTGAATATGTGTCCGTGCACTCGCAGGCAGACACCGAACGGGCCGATCTCAAGCTGGAACGCGCGGAATTGAAGACAGACGACGCGGGCGAACACAAGGAACTGGCGGCGATCTACGTCGCCCGCGGGCTCGATCCCAAGTTAGCCAAACAAGTTGCCGACCAACTGATGGCGCATGATGCCTTAGGCGCGCATGCCCGCGATGAATTGGGCATCTCCGCGTCTTTCACCGCGCGCCCGATTCAGGCTGCGTTGGCATCGGCCGCCAGCTTCGTCGCCGGAGCGGCGATGCCTCTGCTGGTCACCGCCATAAGCCCGGAAGCCGGGCTGATCCCCGTGGTCGCCGGAAGTTCGCTGCTGTTCCTGGCGGTTCTGGGAGGGTTGGCCGCGCGTGCGGGAGGCGCAGGCGTGCTGGTGGGCGCCATGCGCGTCACGTTTTGGGGAGCTTTAGCCATGGCGCTGACCTCAGGCGTCGGGGCGCTGGTGGGAACCGTCACGGCCAGAAGTTAGCGATGGCGATCCGTTTCACTGGTATTTTTCGACGACCACGAATGTGATGTCGTCGGTTTGCGGCGTGCCCTCAGTGAATTCCTCAATGGCTTTCAGGAACTTCTGTTCGACCGCCTGACTTCCCGAGGGCGCCTCCTGCCGAATGATTTGCAGCAGCCTTTCCTCGCCGAACATTTCTTCCTGCGGGTTTTGCGCGTCCGGTAAGGCCGTCGGAATACACCACCAGGATGTCTCCTTTGCCCAGACGAAAAGCTGCGCGATCGCATAGGCGGCGGAATCGAACATCCCCAGGAAATGAGCCTCGGAGAACAGCTTTTCGATCTTTCCCGTGGCGGAGCGAAACAAATAGGCCGGATTATGTCCCGCGCTGATGAATTGCCCCGTGCCGCTGCGGGCTCAGCAGAAACAGAAAAAGCGTGACGAACTGAGCGGGAAGGGACTTTTCGCAAAGGAGCTGGTTTACGCGGTTCAAGACTTCCTGCGGTTGCAGTCCCGGAGCGGAATTCCATGCTGAGAGCGCCCAGCACCATCGAACTTAACAAGGCGGCGGACATCCCCTTGCCGGAGACATCCGCCAGAACCCCCATCCACTCCCCTGAACTCAGTTGCAGGAAATCGTAGAAATCGCCTCCCACATAGCGCGTGGGGCTGTTATAAGCGTGGATGCGGAAATTCTCAAACTGGGGCAGGGAGCGGGGCAGCAGGCTTTCCTGCGTCTCCTGCGCCAAGGCTAATTCCCGCTCGCTCCTCTCTTGCTCCTCCAGAGTCTTGAGCCGAATCACCTCGCGGCTTCGCTCCAGTTCCCGGACCGTTTCCTCCAGCGCCTTGCTGTAGTTCTTGTTTTCGAGGTGCAACAGGCGCACTTCCAGGATGTTGTGCACGCGCGCGCGCAGCTCGGCCAGATCGAACGGTTTGCTGACGAAATCCTTGGCGCCGGCTTCGAGCGCGCGCAGCTTGTGACCCGGCTGCGCGGTGATCACCAGGACCGGAAGATAGCCGTCCTGCTTCGATTTCCTTCAGGCCTTCCATCACCTGGAATCCGTCCATGCCGGGCATTTGGAGATCGAGCAGGATCAGGGCGTAGTGGTTCTTGCGGTGCAGCTCGCAGACCTCGTTCGGATCGGTCGTGGACGTCGACGGAAGTGTAGCCGGCGACGCGCAGCATGCCCTCGAGCAGACGGACATTGGCTTCCTGATCGTCAACCATCAGGATTCTGGCGTTCAGAATGTCGGCTGGGCTGACCATGGCCTCCGTCCCGACTTATTTGGCATGAGCGGTCTGGTGGCGTGCGAATTCCAGTGCCACGTCCAGCGTCTGCATGAACTCATTGACCTTGATTGGTTTGGTGAGATAGCGGAAGAATCCCGCCTGCAGGCCCTTCTCGATGTCGCGCGGCATGGCATTGGCACTGAGGGCGACCACGGGAATGTGCGCCGTGGCCGGGTCTTCGCGCAGGATTTTCAGCGCTTCGATGCCGCTGATGCCGGGCAGATTGATGTCCATCAGGATCACTTCCGGCTGGTTGGTCGCGCGCCAGCTGGATGCCCAGGTCTCCGTCGCGCGCGCTCAGCAGGCGCATATCCGGGCGGCGCGCGATGAGTTGCTCGATCAGCTTCAGGTTGGCCGGGTTGTCCTCCACATAGAGCAGGGTGCGCAGCGGCGCGCCGTGCGGAACCTGCGCTTGCGGATCTGCCGCGGGTTCGGCTGTGTCGACCGCCAGCTGCGGCGCCGCGGCCGAGTTCAGCTCGAACCAGAACACGCTGCCCAATCCCGACCGTGCTCTCCACGCCGATCTCGCCGCCCATCAGTTCCACCAGCCGCTTGCTCATCACCAGGCCGATGCCCGTGCCTTCCTCGGCGCTTCGCTCCTGCCCGAGACGGTTGAACGGCTGAAAGAGCTGCACCAGCATATCCGGAGGCAATCCCGCGCCGGTGTCCCTGACGCTGACGCGAATGCGTTCCGGGTTGCCGCTGACGCGATCCACCTCCACGACCACCGTTCCGTTCGCCTGGTTGTACTTGATCGCGTTGGAAAGAAGGTTGATGAGAACCTGCTTCAGCCGGGTCCGGTCGGCATCCACGAAGCAGGGACGGTCGAACTGGGGAAAGGTCATGTTGATGCCGCGCTTTTGCCCCTGCGGCTCGATCATGGCCTGGCATTCGAACATGACTTCGGCCAGCGACGTCGGTTCCGCGCGACAGCGCCAGCTTTCCGGACTCGATCTGCGCGAGATCCAGGATTTCGTTGATCAGCTCCAGCAGATACCATCCCGCGTGGAGAATCTGGTCGATGCTGTCCGTCTGCGCGGGCGTCGGCGGCGGGGAATCGGAATTGATGAGCTGGGCGAAGCCGAGGATGGCATTGAGCGGCGAGCGCAGCTCATGGCTCATGCTGGAAAGGAAATCCGATTTCGCGAGGTTGGCTTTTTCCGCCGCGGCCCTGGCTCGCTTCAGCTCGACGTTTTGCTCTTCGAGCGCCTGGTCGAGGCGTTTGCGCTCGGTGACGTCGCGCGCGGCGGCGAACACGCCCTGCAGCTTCCTGTCGCGGTCGTAGAAAGTGGTCGCGTTGTAGGACACCACGGTGGTCTTGCCGTCCCGAGCGCGCGCGGTGAGCTCGTAGTTGGTGAGCTTCTTCTCGCGCAGCACCAGCTTGATGCCCGCCTCGGCCCGCTCCGGATCGGTGAAGTAGTTCTTGAACGGCGCGCCGATCAGTTCGTCGCGCGTGCAGCCGGTGAGCGCCTCCATCTGCTTGTTGACGTCGGTGATGATGCCGGCCGGGTCGGTGGTCATGAGCGCGTCGATGTTGGATTCGATCAGGGAGCGCGTGTAGAACTGCTGGTCGCGCAGGCGCTGATCGAGCTTCATCTGCTCCGCTTCCACCTGCTTGCGCGCGGAATTGTCGGTGCCGATCAAGCAGGTAGCCGATGATGGCTCCTTGATCGTCGCGCAGCGCCGTGACCGACACGATGGCCGGAAAGCGGCTGCCGTCCTTGCGGATATAGGTCAGTTCGTAGATGTCCTCAATCCCGCGCGAGGCCTTGAATACCAGGGCCTGGAAGCCGGGCGTAATGGTGGTTCCGAGCTCCGCGCTCAATGCCACGGCGCGGGCGATCACTTCCTGCGGATCGGAGATATCGGCTGGCGTGATCTTGTTCACCACGTCCGCGGCCGCATAGCCCAGCATGCGCTCCGCGCCGACGTTGAATATTTGAATGACGCCTTTCTCGTCGGTGGCGATACTCGAGAAGTTGGCGCTATTGAAAATCGCATTCTGCAAGGCTCCCGTTTTGAGCAGAGCCTCTTCGCGGCGGACTTCGGTGATCACATCCACCGCGCCGGCGGGATCCTCGGCGACTTCCGCCGTCAACAGTCCGTCTGCCATGTGTAGTTTCCTTTGCTATTGGCGCCGGAAGACCAGGGTGATCGGCGTGTGCTCCGGCCTTACTACGCTGACCAACATGTCGCCGTCCGGGGCGAGGCTGTAGCTTTCGACGGTAACCGCGCCGGATTGCGTGGTGATCGCCTTCAGCACATTGTGATCCCATCGGGTCTTGCTCTTGAGGTCTTTGCCGCTGTGGATCGTGGCGTTGTTCTGGGCGTCGGTCATGTCGCGGTAGAAGTACGTCTCGCCGGCGCCTTCATACACGAAATTGCGTGAGATGGTGATGATGCCCTCTCGCTCGTTTATCGTTACCGTGCCGGTTTGGACCACGGGCTGGCCCGCAAAATCACTCTTGGTGGGCTCGAGTGTCCAGGTGCCGTTCAGCAGGATGCGGTCGCGTGCAAAAGCCGAGAACGCGACGAGCAGGGCCGCCAGGATGGCGCCGGTAATTCGATATGTCTTCATGATTTCGGTAGAGCACGCGCGGCACCGTTCAGGCGAAACCGTTTATAGCGGACATTACTCCACGCTCTGCAACAACTGCCGGAATGAAGTGCAGATTCTGCACTTTCCGCTAGCGGAACTGCCGGGCACGGGCTTTCGAGTCCCTTTGGATCTCGAATCCGCCGCTTTGGACCTGCCCTTGCAGTTATCCGTCGCGAAGGAGCAATAAAGATGCTTTGGACCATCTGTGTAATTCTGCTGGTTCTGTGGGCTGTGGGATTGGCAACTTCCTACACTGCCGGCGGGCTGATTCACATTCTGTTAGTGATTGCTTTGATCGTAATGGTAATCCGTCTGATTCAGGGACGCAGGGTTCTTGGTTAGATGAGACGCTCGTATTTCAGATTTGGCCGTCCCTTTTCGCTCGAACCTGCTAAAATAGGGATATAATGTCGCGTCTGCCTGTCGTTCCGGGCCGTATCCTCATCGTCGACGATGACCAACGCCAGCGTACCGCCTTGGCTGCCATGCTTTCAGATGGTGACTTTGAAACGCGGCTTGCAGGCGACGGGCAAGAAGCGCTGGAACAGCTCAACACCTTTATCCCGGATGTCATCGTGGCGGATCTGGTCATGCCGCGCATGGACGGCTTCGAGTTGCTGCGGTATTTGAAGGACCGTGGCGATCTCACGCCGGCGGTTGCGCTGACCGGATTCGGCAGCATGGACAAGGCGTTGGCCGCTGTTCACGACCTCAAGGCATTCTGGTATCTGGAGAAGCCCGTGGAGCCGCGCGCCTTCCGGACCCTTCTGGAACGCGCCATCAGCTACAACCGAAGCCTGCGGAAAACCGACGAGCTGAAGCGCGACCTCAGCCTTCGCGGCGTGCTCGGGGACATGGTAGGAACCACTCCGGCCATGCAGCGGATCTTCTCCCTGATCCGGCAGGTGGCGCCCACCACCGCGCCCGTCTTGATCTGCGGAGAAAGCGGCACGGGAAAGGAGTTGGTGGCGCGGGAGATCCATAAATGCAGCCCCCGCAGTGAAGGACCCTTTGTCGCCATCAATGCCGCCGCCTTACCCGAGGCGCTGGTTGAGAGCGAGTTGTTTGGTCACGAGAAGGGCTCGTTTACCGGAGCCATGGAGCGCTCGGCCGGCTGCTTTGAGCAGGCGCATGGTGGCACGTTGTTTCTCGACGAAATCGGCGAGATGCCGCAGTCCACGCAACCCAAGCTGCTTCGCGTTCTGGAGGACTTGCGGGTGCGGCGGCTGGGCGGGAAGCATGAAATCGCGGTAGACGCCCGCGTTCTGGCCGCCACCAGCCAGGAACTCAGAACGCATTTGCGCGAAGAACTTTACTATCGGTTGAGCGTCTTCCAGATCGTGTTGCCGCCGCTGCGTGAACATAAGGAAGATATCCCGCAGATCGCCGATGTCATGCTGCAGAATCTGAACAAGAAGTACAGCACGCGCGTGACGGGCGTGGGCGCCGACGTGCTGGAAGTGCTGCACACGTATGATTGGCCCGGCAATGTGCGCGAGCTCCGCAACATTCTGGAGCGGGCCACGATACTGGCAGGCGAAGGATTGATCCGCCTGACGGATCTGCCTCCCGGCGCGCTCGATGCGAGCGCCGGCCCGTACGCCCGTCCTCCGGCCGGCTACGAGGGCCCTGTGGTGCTCCAGCCTGGCCAGCCGCTCATGAAACTCGAGGAGTCCTACATTAAACTCACACTCGAGCACGTGCGCGGTAATCGGAAGCTGGCCGCCGAGATGTTGGGGATTAGCCTGCGGACCCTGCAGAACCGGATTGCCACCCTGCGCGAAGAGGCCAAAGCGGCAACTGGCGGCGCCTGAAGGGCCGCGACTGGCGTGCGGCGCGCCGTCCCCATGAAGAAATGCTCCTCCGCCTTGCGCAGGCGGTTTCGATCCCAGGAGAAGTTGGGCCAATCGGGTTGTTGCCAGTTCCACTTCATGAGCGATAGCCGCCGATCCTATCGCTCATATTATAAGCAGTTTTGATTGATAGATAATCACAATCGCATCGCTCAATCAATCAATCGCTCATTCGGCGACGACACGATCCGTGCTTTGGCCGAATGGGCGCAAGCCGCTTGCTGCGTCGGAAGGAGACGGCGCTACTTTACCTCTTGAAGCGCCCTCGCCAACGCGATGACGCCGATTGCATCGGTAGTGCCGTCAAGTGGAAATCGCTCGCTTCCCGGATGCACGACGAAGCGCTTTTGCGGATTGAGATCGGCGCATGCCGAATGAAATCCGCGCCCGATCCTCGGTGCGGAACTGCGTTTGACCTCGATGGCCCACAGCTTTCCGCCGGGAAGCGTTAGAACGAGATCTACCTCGTTCCCATTGGAGGTTCGGTAGTAGTGCGCTTCGGTCCCGTCAGGAGCCGTGGCGATCAGGGTTTCGATGATAAAGCTTTCCCAAGTTTGTCCGACAACCGGATGGCCGAGCAGCGCTTCTTTGTCCCGAATACCGAGCAGCGCGTGCGCGATGCCGCTATCGCGCACATACACCTTAGGCGATTTCACCAGCCTCTTGCCGACGTTGCGGTGCCAAGCCGGCAATCGTCGAACGAGCAGCAGGTCGACAAGAAGATCAAGATAGCCGGCGACTGTCTTGCCGTCGACACCCAGGCCACGCGCCAGATTTGCAGCATTAAGAACTTGAGTTTGGTTGTGTGCCAGCATCGTCCAAAAGCGCCGAAGCGTCTCCGCCGGTATTCGTGAGCCGAACTGCGGAACATCGCGCTCCAGGTAGGTTCGGACAAAATCACGCCGCCATTCCGTGCTGAGATCGTCCGACTCAGCCAAGAAACTGCGCGGAAAGCCGCCCCGGACCCAGAGCGTCTCGATCGCCGAGGGATCGATCTCCAGGGCGTCGAACGGCCCGAGTTCCAGATATGAAATACGACCGGCCAGGCTTTCGCCGGTTTGCTTGAGCAAGTCCATAGCGGCTGATCCGAGAAGCAGGAATCGCCCATTTGCCTTGCCGCTCCGCCGTCCCCGATCAATGATGCCCCGCAGCCGCTGGAACAGTTCAGGCACGCGGTGAACCTCGTCCAGGATGACCAACTCGCTTTCGTGATCCGCAAGGTACCGGACGGGGTTGGAGAGCTTGGCGCGCTCATCCTCGTCCTCAAGATCGAGGTATATGGAAGCTTGCTGCTCGCCTATGGCCAAAGCCAGGGTGGTCTTTCCGGCCTGGCGCGGTCCCAACAGGACCACAGCCGGAGAGTGGCGAATCAGGTGCTTCAGGCGAGCGTTCAGGCGGCGGGTCAACATCTATGCAATTATAGAGCTTTCCTCCATATATGCAAGCCGGTTCCGAGCCACCCAAAGCGGGCTTAAACTGGTTTCGATGTCCCCCGCGGCGCCGTTCCCCTTCGCCAGCCTCTGCGTGGTTGGCAACCTGAACCGCGATCTGAGGATCGCGCCGGTTGCGCCGGGCGCCTATCTGTTCCAGGATGGCGAGACCTCCGTGCCGTTCATTCGTGAAACCACGGGCGGCGGCGGAGCCAATACGGCTTGCGCCGCGGCCGGCCTGGGCGCGAAGGTGGCCTTCCTGGGCAAGACGGGCGCGGATGCGCTCGGATTTCGCCTCGAAGAGGTCTTGCGGCGACAGGGCGTCGATCCGTATCTCAAGCGCGACCCCGCCGCGCCCACCGGGACTTCGATCAATCTGGTCTATGACACCGGGCATCGCCACTTCATAAGCTGTCTCGCGAACAACGAATCGCTGGCGCCGGAAGATCTGGACCTTTCCGTGCTGCCGCGCTACGGGCACTTAGCACGCACGGACGTGTGGTTCTCGGAGCCCATGCTGTACGGCGGCAACCAGCGCTTATTCCGCGCAGCGCGTGAGGCGGGCATGTCGATCTCCATCGACCTCAACTGGGATCCGCAGTGGGGCGTGTCGTCCACGGCCGAGGTGGACCGGCGCAAGCAGGCGATGCGCGAGGTCCTGCCCTGGGTCGACCTGGTGCACGGCAACGTCCACGAGTTGAACGAGTTTGCCGGCTGCGGGGAATTGGAGCTGACGCTGCGCCGCCTGGCGGATTGGGGAGCGGGCGCCATCGTGGTGCATATGAGCGCGGCCGGCGCCGGTTATTTCACAGGCCGCGAGCCGTTCATCGTGGAGCCGGCTTATCCGCCGGAAAGAGTGGTCAACGCCACCGGTACGGGCGACGTCTTGAGCGTCTGCATAATGCTGCAGCACCGGCTGGCGATCCCGGTGCGCGACAAGCTCCGCCTGGCTAACAGGATCGTCTCCGAGTACATTGCAGGCGCGCGCACTTTGTTTGCTACGCTGTGACTGGTATGCTGCCGATCCGCGGTCTTTTCGAAACCCACCTCACCGTGGCCAGCCTGCGGCGCTCGATGGACTTCTATGGCGGCGTGTTGGGTTTGGAACTGGCGCGCGTGTTCCCGGAGCGGCAAGTCGCTTTTTACTGGATCGGCGGGGCGGGGAGGGCCATGCTGGGATTGTGGGAGGTGGGAACCGGTCCGCAACAGATGAAGCTGCACCTGGCATTTGCCGTCGACCTCCCGGACCTGCTCGCGTCGCCGGCGCGGCTGCGCGCGGCGAATGTCACTCCGTTCGACTTTGCGGGCAGCGCCACCGAAGAGCCCGTGGTGCTCGCCTGGATGCCGGCGGCATCGATCTTCTTTCAGGACCGCGATGGCCATCAGCTCGAGTTCCTGTCGATGCTGCCGGACCCGCCGCAGCCCGAGTTGGGAGTGGTTGCCTGGAGCCGGTGGCTGCGCCGTCACGACCCCGTGGCCACGCCGATCTAATCCAGGTGCTGCACCAGGTGCCGCACATAGTCCTCTGTCAGATACCGTAGCGAAACCGGCGCATTCGCCCCGATCCGGCAGATCACGTCCAGCTTGGCCGCGGGCAGGTGCTGAATCACATGCGCCAGATAGCGGTTGTAACTCGCCCACAGGTCTACCAGCATCGTCCAGCCGGCGCTTTCCACCGCCGCTATGCGCACCGAGCCGGGCGTATCGTAAGCGGGGAAGTCCAGCGCATCCGCCAGCGCCGCGCGCACGAATCGCTGGTGATTGTTGGAGGCGGATTCGATCAGGTGTCCCAGCAGTTGCTTCCGCGACCAACCGCCGGCTAACACCGGCCGCGCGCTCTCCTCTTCGCGGACTTGCCGCAGCCGGACGTCGGCCGCATCCAACACCCGCGCCAATTCAGCGCCTACAGGCTCTCCAACAGGCTTCATGGATACATTCTAAGATAAGATATTGCCCTCTTCTTCACATCCCTCAATCCCCTGGCCGCACCTCTATCTGGGCGTGTCGCTGACCACGCTGGCCACGCTGCTGCTCGAGCTGTCGCTGACGCGCATCTTCTCGGTGGTGTTCTACTACCATTTCGCGTTCCTGGCTATCTCCATTGCCCTTTTCGGACTGGGCGTGGGCGGCGTTTTTTCCTACATCGTGGCCGGCTGGAAGACGCCGCTATTCCGGAAACTCGGCTATCTCAGCATGCTGAACGGCCTGCTGGTGATGGCGGCGCTGGCCGTGGTGGTGGCGCAGAAGGAGGAGCCCGGCGCCTGGGGCCTAACGCTGGTCTACTTCACCACGGCCCTGCCGTTCTTCGTCTCCGGGACCATTGTTTCGCTGGCTATTTCGGAGACCGTCGAGCGCATCGACCGCGTTTATTTCTTCGACCTGCTGGGCGCATCGGCCGGATGCCTGCTGCTGGTCCCGTTCCTGAATTACTTCGGCGGCACCAGCACCGTGATGCTGGTGGCGGTGCTGTTCGCCGCGGCGGGCGCTATCTGGCACAGCATGGCGGGCTCAGTGAAACTGCGCGCGGCCGCCGTGGCCATGGCGCTGGCCTTGTTTGGCTTCGTATTCTACAACGGCACCCACAACATCATCGCCATACGCTACGCCAAGGGCCAGAAGTTGAAGCGGGAAGAGTTCGTGCAATGGAACAGCTTCTCGCGCATCGCCGTACGCAACTACTCCATCTTCATCGACGCGGACGCTTCCACCGGCATCGCCAGCTTCGATTTCGCGCACCTCACCGATCGTGAACGCCATGAGCTGCTGGAGCAGGGTCCGGCGCTGCCCTATGCCGTGCGCCCCGGAGCGAAAACGCTGGTCATCGGCCCCGGCGGCGGTTGGGATGTGGCCCGCGCGCTGGCTTCCGGCAGCCACGATATCACCGGCGTCGAGATCAACCCCATCATCGCCACCACGGTGATGCGCGATAAATACGTGGCCCAGAGCCGCGGCATCTATTTGCGGCCCGACGTGCGCATCTTCGTGGAAGACGGCCGCAGTTTCGTGCGCCGCAGCCAGGAGAAATACCAGGTGGTACAGGCCACCCTGGTGGATACGTGGGCCTCCACCGCGGCCGGCGCTTTCGCGCTTTCGGAGAACAATCTCTACACCACCGACGCCCTGCGCGATTATCTGCTGCATTTGACCGATGACGGCATGGTCGCCTTCACCCGCTGGGGGCTCGACCCGCCGCGCGAATCCTTGCGGCTGATCTCGCTGGCCATCGTGGCTTTGAATCAACTGGGCGAAACAGAACCATGGCGGCACGTGATCGTGGGCCGCGACGGGTTCACCAAGGGCTGGGGCGCGCAGGATACCGTACTGATCTCGCGCAAGCCGTTCAGCCCCGCCGATGTGGCCCGCGCGCGCGCCGCCTTCACTGCGGCCAACATGCAGCCCATCTACCTGCCGGACGAGCGCATCCCAGGCCAGTTCACCGATCTGCTGCGCAGCTCCGATCCGGCGGCGTACGAGCGCAACTACCGGTACAACATTTCGCCGGTCACCGACAACCAGCCGTTCTTCTTCTACTCCGTGCAACCGCGCGACATCCTGGCGTTCCTGGCCAATGCATCGCGCCGCTCGGCCGATTATAAAATCAACAAAGCCGTGCCCCTGTTGTACGCGCTGATGGCGATCAGCGTGCTCGCCACCGCCATCATCCTGGCCCTGCCCCCGTTGGTGCTGGGCGCGCGGCTGCCGCGCCATAAGGGCGTGCTCCGGTTCCTGATCTACTTCATCTGCATCGGCGCGGGCTACATTCTGATCGAGATGGCCCTGATCCAGAAGTTCGTGCTTTTTCTCGGGCACCCCACTTACGCGCTCACCGTAGTGATCTTCTCCATGCTGGTCTCGAGCGGATTGGGCAGCTATTTCAGCCGGCGCATCCTGGGGGACGACGACCGCCGCCTGTTCCGCGCGCTGGCCCTGATCGCCGTGCTGGTGGCGTTGTTGGCGGCCGTCGTGACGCCGCTGCTGGCCGCGGGCGTAGGGCTGCCCCTGGCGCTTAAATTCGCGATCACGGTGGCGCTGATCTCGCCCGCCGGCTTCGTGATGGGAATGCCGTTCCCCACGGCGCTGAAACGCCTGGAAGAATGGCACAAACCCTCAGTACGGTGGGCGTGGTCGCTGAATGCGGCATCCAGCGTGCTAGGTTCGGTCGGATCGCTGGTGTGCGCGATCTACCTGGGCCTGGTCCAGACATTGCTGGCCGGGGGGCTACTGTACCTGGCCGCACTGGCGGTGGCCGTCCGCACGCCAAGAGCGCGCGATAATTCCGCCATAGATGCTGTCCCAATGGCGCAAGCTCCGCTAAACTGACATTTGGGGGGATGCCGTCTTGGCCACCGTTTCAACCGTTCAGCCCGCCGCTAGCGCCAAGTGGCACGGCCTGGAGCCCGAGCAACTGATCAACGCCTTCCGCATCATGCAGACGTCCCGGCGTCTGGATGATCGCGAAGTCGCCCTCAAACGCCAGAATCGCATCTTTTTCCAGATCAGCGGCGCCGGACACGAAGCCGTGGAAGTGGCCGCGGGCATGTGTCTGCGCCCCGGGCATGACTGGATCTTTCCGTACTATCGCGACCGGGCCTTGTGCCTGACCCTGGGTGTAACGCCCCTGGCGATGCTGCTGCAGGCGGTGGGCGCGGCCGACGATCCGGCTTCGGGTGGGCGCCAGATGCCTTCCCACTGGGGCGACCATCGGCTGAACATCGTCTCCAGTTCTTCGTGCACCGGCACGCAATTCCTGCAAGCCGTGGGTTGCGCGGATGCCAATCGCTACCTTGCCTCGGATGGCGCCCGGGATGTCGCCCCGGATGGCGACGCTATCGTTTTGACCGCCAGCGGCGATGGCGCCACCAGCGAGGGAGAGTTCTGGGAATCGTTGAATGCCGCCTGCCTGAATCGCTTGCCGGTTCTGTTCCTGATCGAAGACAACGGCTATGCCATCTCGGTTCCAGTGGAATACCAGACCGCCGGCGCCAGCATTTCGGCGCTGACATCCGGTTTCCCGGGCCTGTTTCAGCAGGAAGTGGACGGCTGCGATTTCCTGGCGTCCTACGCAGCGCTCCAGGCGGCCGTACAGTACTGCCGCGCGGGGCGCGGTCCCGCGCTGGTGCATGCGCACGTGATCCGGCCCTACTCGCATTCGCTCTCCGACGACGAGCGGGCCTACAAGACTCCCGCCGAGCGCGGGGCCGAGCAAGCGCGCGATCCGCTCACGCGATTTCCCCAGTTTCTGCTGGACGAGGGTGTGCTCGACCAGAATGCGCTGCGCCGCATCGTGCTGGAGGTGGACCGCGAGGTACACGACGCCACGCAGACGGCTTTGCGCGCCGATCCGGCCCCGCGCGATTCCGCCATGCGGCACCTTTATTCCGATAAGATCGATCCCACTTCGGAGGAGTTCAGCGCGCCGGCCCAATACCGCGGCGAGCCCAAGACCATGGTCGATCTGCTGAACTCGACGCTGCATGAGGAAATGCGCCGTGATTCGCGCGTGATAGCGTTCGGAGAAGACGTGGCCGATTGCAGCCGCGAGCAGAATCTGGCGGTGGTGAAGGGCAAGGGCGGCGTCTTCAAAGTCACCCACGGATTGCAGAGCGAGTTCGGCTCGCGGCGCGCCTTCAACACGCCGCTCGCCGAAGCCGCCATCGTGGGGCGCGCCATCGGCATGGCCGTGCGCGGCCTGAAACCGGTGGCCGAGATTCAGTTCTTCGATTACATCTGGCCGGCCATGATGCAAATCCGCGACGAGTTGGCCACCATGCGCTGGCGCTCGGACGGCACGTTCGCCTGCCCATTGGTGCTGCGCGTTCCCATCGGCGGCTATCTGAACGGCGGCGCCATTTACCATAGCCAGTCGGGCGAGGTGGCGTTCACGCACCTGCCCGGCTTGCGCGTGATCATGCCTTCGAACGCGCTGGATGCCAGCGGCCTGCTGCGTACCGCCATTCGATGCGACGATCCGGTGATGTTCCTGGAGCACAAGCGGCTGTATCGAGAGCCTTATAACCGCTCGCCAGATCCCGGACCGGACTACACCATCCCGTTCGGCAGCGCCCGCATTGTGAAGCCGGGGCGTGATCTTACGATCGTGACCTATGGCGCGCTGGTGCAGAAATCGCAGCAGGCGGCGTTGCTGGTAGAGCGCAAGAACCCGGACATCAGTGTGGAGGTGATCGACCTGCGGTCGCTCGCGCCATTTGATTGGAACGCCATCCGCACATCGGTGGAGAAGACCAACCGGGTAATCATCGCGCACGAGGACTGCCTGTCGTTCGGGTACGCCGCGGAGATCGCCGCGCGTATCGCCGACGAGCTGTTCGACCGCCTGGATGCGCCGGTGCGCCGCGTGGCCGCGCTGGATACCTGGGTCGCGTACCAGCCACAGGTGGAGAATGCGATCCTGCCGCAGGTGGAAGATCTGGTGGCGGAGATGGAGCGGGTGCTGGCTTATTGATGGTAGGGCAGGATGGAATCCTGCGCGCCGATTGCCAATCGGCGCAGTAACATGACAATCACGCTACAACCCGATCAGGAACGAGCCATCGAGGAGGCCATCCGCGTCGGCGCGTTCCGGTCGGTGGATGAGTTTATCGAGACGGCCATCGCTTCCCTCCCGAGTTACATGATCGCGGCAGAACCGTCGCACACGCTACCGCGAAGGTCGCGCTTGTGGGAGTTGCGCGAGGGTCTGGCGCTTGGCGAGCTCTCGATCAAGGAGCTAATTGAGGAGGGGCGCGAGTGAGCGCCTGCATTCTGGACGCTTCTTACGCTTTGATGTGGTGTTTCCCCGACCGCGCGACGGCGAACACGGACGCGGCGCTTCGGCGCATGGAAGCGCATAGCGATAGCGCGGTCGTGTTCCTGGGTGTGGCAGGTGGAAGTCGCCAACGCCTTGGCAATCGGGAGCATTCCGCAACGCATCTCGCCGTGAGGCAGGATCTGTCGCTCTATGACACGTGCTATCTGCAAGCAGCCCTGGTTTCCAGCCTGCCGCTGGCGACGAACCACAAGAAGCTGCGGTCGGCGGCGGATCCCTGTGGTGTCCCGACGCTCGTGCCCTGACGGAGATGATGCATCGCGGCTGGCGGGTGCGCGTGCTTGCTCGTTGGGGTATGATCATGCCGAGAGTGTGAAATGGCTATCGTCGAACGCGTGACCGTCACCCTGCCCGATCACCTTGTCAGAGACATTGACCGCCGCCGGCGCGGAGAGCTTCGCCGATCGTTGCAGCATCCCCACCCCGAGAGCGCCGAACTCGCCGAGCAGGACTTTGAGGAATGGGCGCGCGGTCTGCCGGAGGAAGATACCGACGGGCTCGTGGATGGCAGCTCTGGCACGCCGGTTCGGTGGGTCCCGGGTGAAGGCTGGGTGGAAGGTTGAGGCTTGGCAACCGTCGTTGAAACCGCTAGCCAATTTCGAAGCGGCGATCGCCCCAGCCGCACCGCCGAATACATGGCTCTGTTTCGCGCGGTGGAGACCGCGGAGCATCCACGGCGCCGGCTTTTCGAAGATCCACTCGCCGCGGCGTTGCTGACCGGGCGACTCAAGGCGCTGGCCGCTTTCGCTCGCGTGCCAGTTGTAGGCCGCCTGGCCACGCACTTCCTGGATCTCGGATGGCCGCGCACGCGCAGTTCGGCTGTGGTTCGCACGCGGCTGATCGACGATCTCGTGCGGCAAGCTGTGCACGACGGCGTGCGCCAGGCGCTGCTGCTCGGCGCGGGTTTCGACAGCCGTCCCTACCGCCTGGAAGAGCTACGGGACCTTCCGCTTTACGAAGTCGACCATCCCTCCACGCAGAAGGCCAAGCGCCAGCGGTTGGAGGCGCGGCTCGGGTCGCTGCCGGGCAACATTCATTTCGTGCCGGTAGATTTCGAGCAGGACGACCTGGAAGCCACACTGCTGCACGCGGGCTTCGATACCGCCGTGGCTACCGTGGCCGTCTGGGAAGGCGTAGTGAGCTACCTGACGCCCGCTGCCGTGGACCAGAATTTCCGCATGCTGGCGCGCATCCTGGCGCAGGGCAGCCAGCTCATATTCACCTATGTGCACAGCGGCGCGCTGGACGGTTCGGTGGCGTTCCGCGAAGCCCGCCGGTGGAAGTCGTTGGTGCGGTCGACCGGCGAACCGTTCATTTTCGGCTTCGATCCAGACGGGGTGGCGGATTACCTGCGGCCGCACGGGTTCGCACTGGTGAGCGACGTGTCCACCGGCGAGGCCGCGAAGTCTTACTGCGAGGCGCTCAAGCGCCATGAGTCCGGGTCGGAGTTCTACCGCGTCGCAACCGCCCGCCGTGCAGCCGTATAATGAGCATTATGTCTGAAATGCCTCTCGCTCGCCGCAATTTTCTGCGCGCCGCCACCGCCGTCACGGCGCTTTCCTACTCCCGCGTGATGGGAGCCAACGACCGCATCCAACTGGGCGTGATCGGCTGCGGCGATCGCGGCCGCTATGACATGGGGAATTTCCAGAAAGCCAAAGCCGACGTGGTGGCGGTCTGCGACATCTACGGCGCGCAGATCGACAAGGCCCGCGAGAACGCGCCCGGTGCCAAGGATTTCAAAGACCATCGCGCGCTGCTGGCAATGAAAGAAGTGGACGTGGCGCTGATCGCCACGCCGGACCACTGGCACGCGCAGGTCGCCATCGACGCACTGAACGCCGGCAAAGACGTGTATGTCGAAAAGCCGCTAACGCGCACGATTGAAGAAGGTCCGCTGATCGTGAAGGCGGCGCGGGTCAACGAGCGCGTCTGCCAGGTGGGCATGCAGCAGCGCTCCGGGCAGCACTATCTGCAAGCCAAGCGCGAGTATTTCGACACAGGCAAGCTGGGCAAAATCACACTGGCGCGCACCTGGTGGCATGGCAACGGCTATCACCTGCGGCTGGCGCCGGAATCGCTGCGGACGCAGCCATCCAATCTCGACTGGGCGCATTTCCTGGGGCCGCTGAAGTGGCGCGATTACGATCCGCAGCAATATTTCAACTGGCGCGCCTACCTGGATTTCGGCGGCGGCCAAGTCACGGACCTGTTCACCCACTGGATCGATGTGGTGCACATGTTCATGGGCCAGGAAGTGCCGTTGTCCGCTTCCGCGGCGGGCGGCGTCTACAAATATAAGGACGGCCGCACGGCGCCCGATACCATCAACGTTCTGCTGGAATATCCGACGGAGTTCACCGCCACGTTCGAAGCGACTCTAGTGCCGGGAATCACGGGCGCGGCAGTGGAGATTTGCGGCACGGACGGGCGCTTGTACATCGATCGCGGTCACTACGAGTTCCACCCCGTGGGCAGGGGCGCGCAGCCCACCATCGTGAAGGCGTTCAGCAAGATCGACGAGGACCACGTCAACAACTTCCTGGAGTGCGTGCGCTCGCGCCAACGGCCCAACGGCGATGTGCTGATCGGGCACCGGTCGGCGCAGGCTTCGCACCTGGGCAATATCTCGTACATGCAGAAACGGCGCATCGACTTCGATCCGGTGCGTGAGGAGATCCTGCCGTTCTGATCGCCACCCCCGCGGCCGTTCGCTGTCTCTCTACGCGGCGATTCTCCCCGGAGGTTCAGCCACATCGACGTACGCGAACAGCAGATCCCGGAATTCGGGATTCTCCAGGTGATTTGAAACGCTCTGCCCCTCAGGTACCTGTTGTCCGGCCTCTCGATAGGCTTCGAGGTTAATACGGATGGCTTCACTTGCGGCTCGCTTGGCCGCTTCGATGCTCTCTCCATAGGTGGCGATAGCCAAATCGGGCGCCTGCACCGCAAATCCCGTCTCGGTTTGTTCCAGCATGATTAGAAATCGCATTACTTGATCTCCAGCTTAATCTTCTTAACGGTATCAACTGTTCGCCCCACCGGTACCTTTCGCGGATGGACGATGGTGACTACAAACCGGCTCGCGGGATGCTTGAAGTTGTGGTGGTCTCCTCTTTACGCCGACCAGTTCCCATCCAAACTCCCCGGCCAGCTTGATTAGGTCCCGGCTTGTGTATCGCTTAGGCACGAGTCGAACTGAGATCCCATTGTCCCACGCGGCCGAATTGGCGGCAGCCTGGTAATTGACGAGCGCATCGTCGGCCGCCAGTGGCAAACAGGACGACGTGACCACGCGCCGGACTGCTCCACCATGGTCATTGCCGCAGGCATCCGGCAAGGCCGAACTCGACAGAGACCCGCCGCGCGAAATGAACGTTAACGGCTTTGCTATACTGGCATTTACGCCTGTTGCGCCAATATTCACAGGATCGAGAGGTAGTTCATGATTTCATCGACACAAATGCGTCCGGGCATGGTAGTCAAGTTCAACAACGACTTGTTCTCCGTGTTCAGCGTGAACCATCGGACGCCCGGCAACCTGCGCGGTTTCGTGCAGGCCAAGATGCGCAACCTGCGCAGCGGAACGATGATCGAACACCGCTTCTCATCGGAAGACAAGGTTGAACGCGCGGCGCTCGAAGAACACGAGATGGAATACTTGTACGACGATGGCGAGTACTTCTATTTCATGAACACCGAGAACTACGAGCAGATGCATCTGACGAAGGACCTGTTGGGCGATGCCGTCGGCTACCTGGTCCCGCAGTTGAAAGTGGCCGTGGAGTTTTACGAAGGCAATCCCATCAGCGTGGAACTGCCGGCTACGGTGGACCTGACCGTGGTCGAAACCGAGCCCGGCATGAAGGGCGCGTCGGTATCCAACGTCACCAAGCCCGCCAAGCTCGAAACCGGACTGGTGGTGCAGGTGCCGCCCTTCATCACCGAAGGCGAGAAGATCCGCGTCTCCACCGCGGAAGGCACCTATCAGGAAAGGGCCTGAAGGGCCGCCGCCAGCTCTGTCTCTTCTTCCGGCAGGACCGTCCGCAGATCCACCAGCAATCGATTGTCGTCGATGCGCGCGATCACCGGGGAATCGTGGGCGCGCAGCTTCCGTTGCGCGGTGTCCGCATCGGCGCAGGCGATGGCGATGAGCCAGGTGGGAATGGATTGCTCGGGAGTGGCGCCGCCGCCGATCACGGATTCACCGGGTGTGAGTTCGGCCTTCAAACCGGGCCGCGCGGATAAAAGCGAAGGCAGCAGCCGTTCGGCACGTGCGCGAATATCCTCGGCGCTTTGGCGGATCATGCGCAGCGCCGGCACCTGATCCCAGCGCTCCAGCAGCACGTTGCGCAGCGTGGTCTCGAGCGCTTGGTAGATCATCTTGTCCAGACGCAGCGCGCGGAACATCGGGTTGCGGCGCAGCCGCGCGACGATCTCCGGCTTTCCCGCCAGGATGCCGGCCTGCGGACCGCCCAGCAGCTTATCGCCGCTGAACGAAACCAAATCGGCGCCGGCCCGCAGGCTGTCGGAAACCAGCGGCTCGTCGACGCCAAACGGGCGCAGATCCACCAGGCAGCCGCTGCCCAGGTCTTCATACACCGGAACGCCGCGCTCGCGGCCGAGCGCCACCAGTTCGGCGAGCGAGGCGCGGGCGGTGAAGCCTTCTATGCGGAAATTGCTCGGGTGGACGCGCAGCAGCAGGCGCGTGCGCTCCGTGATGGCCGCGCGATAATCGGCGATGCCCGTGCGGTTGGTCGTGCCCACTTCGCGCAGCAGCGCGCCCGAACGCTGCATGATGTCGGGGATGCGGAAGCCGTCGCCGATCTCGATCAGCTCGCCGCGCGAGACCACCACCTCGTGGCCGCCGGCCAGTTCATTCAGCGCCAGGTAGATGGCGGCGGCATTGTTGTTGACCGCGATGCCGGGCGCGCCGAGCAGGCGCTCCAGCAGCGCGCCGGTGTGGGCATCGCGCTTGCCGCGCAGCCCGGTGGCGATGTCGTATTCCAGATTCGAGTATCCGGGAAGGAGGGTCAGCGGACCCAGCGGCGCGCGGCCCAGATTGGTATGCAGGACCACCCCCGTGGCGTTGATGACGCGCCGCAGGGAAGGCGCGGCCAGTGCCCGCAGCGCGCGCTCGACTTGCGCTTCGATGGCCACGCCGTTGGCTGCGCCCGATTGGATCTCCAGCCGTGCGCCATCCAGCACCCGGCGCACTTCCGCCACCACCAAATGCCGAGGAATCCCCGGCGCGATGACCCGCTCGGAAACCTCGTGTACGGCGGGCAATTCACGCAGTTTCTGGTTATCGCTCACTTGCTTGATGGTACAGAGCGGGCGCGCCACTTGTCCAGGAGGGGTGGAACCAGCTACACTGGTTGTTTCGGGGCGTGGCTCAGCCTGGCTAGAGCGCCTGGTTCGGGACCAGGAGGTCGGTGGTTCGAATCCACTCGCCCCGACCAATTCTTTTCA
The DNA here is from genome assembly GCA_963707465.1 of Bryobacterales bacterium. GTDB lineage: Bacteria > Acidobacteriota > Terriglobia > Bryobacterales > Bryobacteraceae > Bog-159. The sequence continues at coordinate 121,161 of CAVPQK010000024.1, read as the reverse complement.
ATCACCGCGAGCCTCGTCGTTTCCCTCCCCGGCGCTGGTATGCTCAAGTGAATGTCCCGTGTCTTAGCCCACCGCCTGCTGTCGGCAACCCTTGGATTTTTCGCCGCCACCTGCAGCATCGCCCAAGTTCAGAACGGCGCGCTACCTTCCGGAGGCTTCCTGTCCACGGGGCTGCGGCTTGACCCCGTCGGTGAGGCCATCGAACTCGGAAGCATGCCGCTGGCTATAGCTCTTGCGCCCGGCGGAGAAAAAGCTGCCATCGTCCTCAGCGGTTGGCGTGAGCAGGGCTTGCAGATCGTCGACCTCAAGTCCCACCATGCCTTGCAGACCCTGCCGCAGGAAGCGGCGTTCTTTGGAATCGCGTTCTCCTTAAACGGAAAGGAGATCTACGTGTCCGGCGGCAACAGCGACTCGGTCTATTGCTACGCGTGGAAAGATGGTGTCGCCACACTGAATCGGAAAATCGCCCTGGCTGATCACAAAGCCGGATCGCCAGGATCGCGATATCCGGCGGGGATCGCGGTTTCGCGGCGCGGCGGCTATCTTTATGTTGCGGAAAACCTGAGCGACACTCTCGCGATCGTCGATGTGGCCACCTCGAGCGTAGTGGGAAGGTTTCCCACCGATCACTATCCCTATGCGGTGGAAGCCGCCTCCAACGATAGAGTTTACGTTTCCGCCTGGGGAGCCGACACCATCTCGATCTTTCAAACGCGCCCCGATGGGACGCTCAAGCCCGCGGGCAAGGTGCGGGTTGGCCCACGGCCTTCGGCGCTCGTCTCGAACGCATCCGGATCGCGGTTGTTCGTGGCCATGGCCGCCACGGACCAAGTCGCGATCGTGGATACCGCAGGAAAAAAGGTGTTGCGCTATTTGCGCGACGCCGCGCCAGAGGGGCCATCCGAAGGCAGTACGCCGAACGCCCTGGCGCTTTCCAGGGATGAATCGACGCTGTTCGCCGCCGAGGCAGACAACAATGCGATAGCGGTTCTGGATGTCGCAGAGAATCGCGCACCCCGCTCAGACCCGGCGAAACCGCCGCTCGCAGGCCGCATCCCCACCGATTGGTACCCGACCGCGGTCCTGGATACGGGCGGCCAACTCCTGATCCTCAGCGGCAAGGGACATGGCAGCCACGCGAACCCCGACGGTCCCACTCCCGGCCAAGGCATTACCAGGCCTTTCGGATACGACCTGGGTCAACTGAACGGAACGCTGCGAACGTTTCCCCAGCATTGGACCGCGGAAGACCTGTCAGGATACTCGCGCCGCGTTTCCGAAGCGAACAATTGGAAAGTGCGCCGGTCGACACAGGCATATCCGCCCTTCACGCATGTGATCTACATCATCAAGGAGAATCGCACGTATGACCAGGTGTTGGGTGACGTGAAAGAAGGCGATGGCGATCCGAGTCTCGTTTTCTTCGGGCGAGCCGTATCGCCGAATCATCATGGCCTCGCGGAACGTTTCGGAATATTCGATCGGTTTTTCACCAATGCCGAGGTCAGTTCACAAGGTCACATCTGGTCCACGGGCGCGTACGTGACCGATTTTGGCGAGAAGACGGTTCCTTCCGCCTATTCCTCCAGACGGGAGGGCGTCGACGGCGAAGAAGTCGATGAGCCGATCAACGGATTTCTCTGGACCCTGGCGAGAAAAAAGGGAATCCGCTTTCGCGATTATGGCGAAATGATGAAGGCCCCTGAAGGTTGGCCGGTCACACAACGGGAGTTAGGCACCGACGTGAGTCCGGCGTACCCGCCTTTCAACTTGAAAATCGCGGATCAAGCACGCGCGGACGCCTGGATCGCCGAGTTGAACAAATTCGTTAGCGAAGGGAAGATGCCGGAGCTTGAAGTGATGCATCTGCCGGGTGACCATACCGCGGGCGGACGCGCCGGCTACCCGACGCCCAGGGCCTACATGGCGGACAACGATCTGGCCTTGGGGCGGATTGTGGAAGCGCTATCCAAGTCTCCGTTCTGGCGGGACACGGTTGTTTTCGTGCTTGAGGACGATTCGCAAGCGGGCCCCGACCACGTAGATAGCCACCGTTCCGTCTTCTTTGCGATTTCGGCGTACAATCGTCCAGGGACGATTCACCGATTTATTAACACAACCGACGTCGTCGCGGCAATTGAGGATATTCTAGGATTGAGCCGCTTATCCAAGTACGATTACTTCAGCCGGTCCCTGGCGGATATTTTTGCCGGCACTCCGGATATGTCGCCATGGACGGCCCTGGCGCCGCTGATCGACATGCATGAAATGAACCCATCCACAACGCCGGCGGCGAAACTGTCCGAAGGGCTTGATTTCAGCGCTCCGGATCGGGTGAACGACGTGGTGTTCAACAACATTCTCTGGAGCATGTTGAAAGGATCGGAACCGTTTCCGGTGGCGCACGCCAAAGCGCCCATGCACCTGTTTGAGGCTGGCCGATGATCGGAATGAAAGCCACGGCAATTCCGATACTTCTCGTCCTTGCGTGCCAGGCCGCCCACGGTCAGGATTGGCCACAATTCCTGGGACCGGGACGCAACGGCGTTTATTCCGGCCAGTTGCCGGCCTCGTGGCCGAAACCAGGGATCGAAGTGCTGTGGAAGGTGGAGGTGGGTCAGGGTTTTAGCGCCCCGGTGGTGGCGCGGGGGCGGGTCATTCTGTTCCATCGGCGCGACAAGCAGGCGATCGTGGAGTCGCTCGAGGAGGACACCGGAAAGCGCATCTGGTCGGCCGAATACGCCACCGATTATCGCGATGATTTCGGCTTCGATGAGGGACCGCGCGCGGCGCCGGCCGTGGCCGGCGAAAGAATTTTCACGTTCGGAGCGGAGGGCGTTTTGCAAGCTCTCGATTTCGCCACCGGCAAGCGCCTCTGGAGCGTGGATACCCGTCAGAAGTTCGGTGCGGCCAAAGGCTTCTTCGGCGCCGCTTGTTCGCCGCTGGTGGATGACGGCCGCGTGCTCATGAACATCGGCGGCCCGAATGGCGCAGGCATCGTGGCGTTCGATGCGGCCACCGGCAAGGTCCTCTGGACCGCCACCAACGACGAGGCCGGCTACTCCGCGCCGGTGGTGGCCACCATCGGCGGAGCACGCCACGCGTTGTTTTGGACGCGGGCCGGTCTGGTCGGCATCGATCCGGCCACCGGGAAAATCCGGTTCCAGTTCCCCCGGCGCTCGCGCAGCCACGCTTCGGTTAACGCGGCGGCGCCTCTGGTGGTGGGCAACCTGGTGTTTCTCTCCGCCAGTTATGGGACCGGCGCTACATTATTACAAATCGATGGCTCGTCGGTGAAGCAGCTGTGGGATTCCGATGAGGCGCTTTCGAACCACTATGCCAGCAGCGTCTACCGTGATGGCTACGTCTACGGCTATCACGGCCGCCAGGAATTCGGCCAGAGCTTGCGGGCCATCGAGCTGAAAACCGGGAAGGTCGAGTGGAACTTCGACCACTTTGGCGCCGGCACGGTCACTCTGGCCGGTGACAAGCTTTTGTTAATGCGAGAAGGCGGCGAACTGATCGTGGCGCTTGCCACTCCCAAGGAGTTCCGGCCGATTTCACGCGCCCAACTGTTGCCCGCCACGGTGCGTTCCTACCCAGCCCTCGCCAACGGAAAGCTCTACGTGCGCAATGAGCGGACGCTGGCGTGTTTCGATCTGAGGTAGCGGCCGCGGATCGCTAAAGAGCATCTATATGCTTGACAGTCTCTATATAGCCGAGCTATATAGTATTGAAGATGCCTTCCTCCCGCGTTGAATTTGTGCAGGGCACACTCGACATGCTTATCCTCCGCACCCTGGCGGCCGGGCCGCTGCATGGCTATGGGGTGGCGCAAGCCATCCGGCGCACCACGGATGCAGCCATACAGGTGGAGGCCGGCTCGCTGTACCCGGCTCTGCAGAGATTGGAACTGCAGGGACTGGTAACGGCTCGCTGGGATGTCTCGGAGCGGAACCAACGCCTGCGGGCTTACCGCCTCACGCCGGCGGGGCGCAAGGGACTGCGCGCCGAGGTTTCGCGATGGGAGGAGTTCGTGCGCGCCGTGGCGCGGGTGTTGCATCCCAATCCCGTGGAGTGAGCGATGTATTGGCTTCGCCGATTACTGCTATGGTTTCCCGGACCGCGCCGGTCGCGGGTGCGCAACCTGGAAGAAGAGATGCAAGCCAACCTTTCCTTGGCGATTGAGGACGCCCGGCAGGCGGGCTTGCCGGCGGACGATGCGCCGCGCGTGGCACGGAGTGAGTTCGGCAGCTTGACGCGCGCCCATGAGGAGGCGCGCTTCGTGTGGTTTCCGGGTTGGGATGGCCTTTCGCAGGATGTGCGATTTGCCTGGCGCACGCTGATGCGAGCGCCGGTGTTTACGCTGGTGGCTATACTTTCGCTCGCCCTGGGAATCGGCGCGGCCACGGCGATTTTCTCCCTGGTAGACACCGTGGTGCTAAAGCCGTTGACGTACCGCGACCCGGGGCGGCTCGTGCTGGTGCGCGAGGTTGTCCCGCCTCTCGAACACATCTATCCCACCATGCCGGTGAACTTGCAGCACTTCCGCTTCTGGCGGCAAGAGGCTGGATCGTTTGCCGGGCTGGCTGCGGCGATTTCCGGGAACGCCACGCTCGAAAGCGGCGGCGACCCGGAGGTAATCGGCGGCGCGGAGGTTGCGGCCAATCTGTTCGCTCTTCTGGGAGTGCAGCCGCAGCTCGGGCGCGCGTTTCTCCCGGAAGAGGAGCAACCCAACGGTTCTTCGGTGGTCATCATTACCGACGGCCTGTGGCGCAGACGGTTTGCCGCATCGCCTTCGATTGTCGGCCAAAACATCCGGCTGGGCGGCGCCCAATCGCTCGTAGTGGGCGTGCTGCCGGCTTCTTTCCGCTTTCCGCGGAAAGACGATCTTGGGCCGCTGACCCGGCTCCCCGAGCGCGCGGAGTTCTTTGCGCCGCTACGGGAGACAGCGCCTGGCTGGGGCGGCGATTTCGATTACATCGTCTTCGGCCGGCTACGCCCGGACATCTCTCTGGCGCAGGGCGCCGCCGAGCTGAATCTGCTGGAGAAGCGCATCGCCAGGGAGCATCAACTTCCCGCGGGACTGCATGTGCAGATGCGGCGGTTGCAGGAAGTGATCGGTTCTCCGGCACGCACGGGGTTGGTGGTGTTGTTTGCCGCGGTATTGCTCCTGGTGTTGATTGTGTGTGTCAATCTGGCGAACCTGCTGCTGGCGCGGGGCAGCGCGCGGGCGCGCGAGTTCTCGCTGCGAATCGCCCTGGGGGCTTCGCGGGTCCGCCTGCTCCGCGCGGCGCTCGTGGAGACGATCATGCTGTCCTGTGCGGGAGCGGTGCTGGGAGTGGCCGCCGCGCAGGCTGCGTTGTTGTGGTTCGTGCGCACGCTTCCAGTCGATTTGCCACGGCTGGATGAAGTGCGGATGGACGGGCGCCTGCTGACGTTCGCATTGGGGCTGTCGCTGGTATGCGGCTGGCTGTGCGGTCTGCTGCCGGCGCTCCGCCTCTCCCATGCCGATCCGCAGATTGCTTTGCGCGGCGAAAGCCACACGGCCACCGGAAGCCGCCGCGGTCTGCGGCTGCGTGAGTGCCTGGTGGGCGCGGAGGTGGCGCTCGGCACCCTGCTTCTGGTCTTGGCCGGATTGCTGTTCAGCAGCCTGTGGCACGTGTTGCATGTGAACCGGGGTTTCACGGGCGGCGAGACGCTGGATATCGCGCTCAACTTGCCCCCCAGCTACCGAAAGGTCCAGGACCGGGCGGCCTTTTTCGACCGCGCCGCGGAGCGTCTGCGCGCCCTGCCCGGAGTGTCGGCCGTGGCGGCCATTAACAGGGTGCCGCTGAGCGGCGAATCGAATGTGAACGACGTAGAGACGGAAGGATCGGACCAGGGCGCGTTGGACCCCGCGACCAGACATCTGGTCATGGTGAACGTGCGCTTCATCAGCCAGGACTATTTTCGAACGATGGGGATTCCGTTGATCGAGGGCCGCGCCATCGAAGCGGCCGATCGCGAGCGCGACGTGGCGGTGGTTTCCGAAAGGCTGGCTGCGAAACTGTGGCCCGGCCAGAGGCCCGTCGGAAAGGTGCTGAGCAGCGGGTCCGGCGTCAACCGCGCCCAGGTGGTGGGGGTGGTTGGCGACGTCCACAGTACGCGGCTGGAACGGGATCCCACGTTGATGATTTACATTCCATTCTGGAAGCAGGCCTACCAGGTAGCGGACCTGGCGGTGCGTTCCGCGCCGGGCATGCGGACCTTGCCACAAGAGGTCCGGCGGACTTTACGGGACATAGATGCCACGATCCCCGCGCCGAAGATGCGCACCATGGGAGAATTGGTATCGGAGGCGGTCGCGCAGCGGCGTTTTCAGATGCAGGTTGCGGCCGCGTTTGCGGTCTCGGCGCTACTGTTGGCCGCCCTGGGCATTTACGGTGTGGTGGCATACGGGATCGGGCTGCGCCGCCGGGAATTCGGCATCCGGAAGGCGCTGGGCGCTTCCCCCTTTCAACTACGCCGGATGGTGGTGTGGAAGGGATTGCGGCCGGTGATCCTGGGGCTTGCGGGCGGCATGCTGGCGGCCCTCGCCGCGGGAAACATAGTGCGGACCCTGCTGTTCGGTGTGGCGCCGGCGGATGGCTGGACGCTGGCATCCGTGGCGGCGGTGCTGCTGGGTGTTGCCACGCTCGCCTGTCTCATTCCGGCGGGCACCGCCATGCGGATCGACCCGGCGCGGGTGCTGCGAGAGGAATGAGTACGCTTAGGCTTCACTTTGGCGCCCAGTTGGCTAAACAGTTTGAGACACCTTCGGCTTACGACGCCGACGCTTCGCCGGCGGTGGATCCAGCGACGGGAGGCAATAGCTGGTGTACCATTCCTGCAGGGCACCGAGCTTTTCGCTGGACAGCCAGCAGCCCAGTCGGTGGAGGCGTCTGGTATGGTGGCGGATCGCGCGCTGCCTTTGGATCTCCGTCAGCCGGCATATCGAACCTGGAAGCCGCTGCCCTTGGTACGCGAGGCTGCCCACGCGCTTTCCACCAGCGTCGCCCGGAACCAAGGATTGCCATGGGTGATGTGCCGGCTCTTGTGTTTTCCGGCACTCTCGTTATTGCCAGGACACACCCTCCCCACGAACTCATGTGCGCGGCATCCGGGAACTGCTTCATGTCCGGACTGACTTCGGCCAATACGTTGGCGGCCGCCTCCTGTTTGATCCCGGAAATGGTCTGCAGCAGCCGATAGGGCTCCTGTTGTTGGCTGCTTTCAATCAGCTTGCCCACTTGCCCGTCCAAACTCTCGATTTCCAACTCCAGATAGACCATGAGCCGCATTGAGGAGCGAATTAACTCTTTTTGCATTTCGCTCAAGCGTTGCCCGCGGACCGCTTCGGCAATCCGCGCCTTCTTTTGTTTCAGACTCCTTGGGCCAACTCCGCGATCTGCTCCGGCGTGCATTTCTTATCCACCCGTGCATGCAGCATCAGTTGGCCGCTGAGCCCGAAGACATCGCTCAGTTCATTGCCCAGCTTCACGTTGCCATACTCCAAGTGCTTCTGCACCCGATTGCGTTCCTGCGCCACCAGCCCGATCAGCTTCTTCCGCCGCCGGGTCAGTTCCCGCAGTTCGCGGGTCGCCTTCTCCGGAATAAAGCTCGGCCGTATCATCCCGTGCCGCAGCAGATGCGCCAACCACCAGGCGTCACAGGCATCCGTCTTGTGCAACTGTTGATAGCCCGACTCGCAGCAATCGATCTTTCGAATTTCAAATCGGGGCTCCTCACTGAGCGGGCCAACCATGACGCACACTTTTAGAAACTTCTTCCCGACGTCGATCCCGGCACATCGTTCCACTACCGCTGCTATCATCCTGACACAGCTATCCTAATCACATTTTCATCATCTCGGGCGCCCCGCGCCGCCCTTCCGGCGCCGGGCCATTACGGTTCATCTGCGGCCCCTATGGTTTTTCGCGAATCCGCCGATCTACCTGGTGTATGAACGTCACAGGTGTTGAGTGGCGGGATGCCGATCCCCCCGAGAGGCGGTTCCCGCCGGGTCATCGGCGGCATGCACCGCAGCCGGAGGATCCCGCCGACGATGATGTCGTCGAAATCCACGGCCAGGCGGACGAAGAAACAGCGGACGGGCTGGACGAATTCGAGTAGACGGTCCAGCCGGGCAGTTCGATGTTGGTGATCTTGTCATAACGGGCCACCATGTTGCGAAGCGCACTTGACTGGGCCTGTTCTCCAGGTGGGATCGCAACCACTTTGAACCCCGAGGGAAGGCCCGCTTCGAATTGCTGCGCCGTCAACGGGTATCCGGCGATCTCTCGATCGTAGACGGAATAATCCACGTGATAGGCCTTACCGGCCGATAGCAGGCTGGCCATCGGGTTGAAAGGGAAATAGGCCCGCCCGGGGTGTCGCCGCGCGTACTGCAACGCCGCCTCGGGCGCATTCGCATGCACATCGCGCAGGCGGGAGGGCAGCGTGAGCACCGCTCCCGGCGCGATACCGACCCATATTCCCAGGCCGGCGCACATCCAGGCGCTGCCACGCAAAAAGGCCTGATCGGGAACGGCTAAGCACTGCCCGATGGCCAGACCCGCCGCCGCAAACAGAAAATACAGCACGATTCCCAAATGGTTGACATCCGAGCCGGCCGAGACGATGGCCTTCGCCGTCACCGGAATCAGCGCCACCGCGGCAAGCACAAACGCCAGCCAGCGATTCGCCCGCGCAAATTCCCGTAGATCGGGCCGGCGCGCCGCTCCGATCCACTGAAAGCCCACCAGGAGTAGCATCGGAAACAGCGCGGGAAGCGCATCCAGTTTTCCCTCCCGGTAAGACGTCACCAGAAGCTCAGTAGCTCCACTCTTGAGCGGGCGGTGCGCCGCCAGCGTGACGGTATTGAACAGAAAGGCGCGCAGCGGCACAAATGCGATGATGACCCCCAATAGCAGGACCCCGCCAATCGTTACCGCAGCCCCGAAATGAGCCAGCAGCCTGCCACCGGCGCTCGCTCCCAGGTAGAGCGCGATCGCGAGTACGATGGGCGCCATGGTTTGCTTCGATCCCACGGCGAGGACACAACCCAGGCCCGCCAGCCAAGCCTGCCGCGCGCCGATGGCCTTCCGCGGATTCGAGAAGACGCCGCAAGCCAGCGTCCCGAAGGCCAGGGCGGCCGCATCCGTGTGAATCATCGAGGCTGTGTGGAAAGTGCCTGGCGCTTGCAGGATGAGGAATCCGCAGAACAGGAACGCGGCCGTGGCCACGAAGAGACGATCACGGGCGCCCTCGCACCCGCGCAGCAACACCCAACCCAGCGGCCCAAAAATGAGGAGCGCGGACAGGAGCGACCCCGCCAGCAGCGCAACTGTAGGGCTATGAAAGCCGGCCACCAACAAGTAGACGCAATGGCTCACCGGAGTATGCAGCGTTCCGATGACCGGGCCGGCAGCGTCCCTGTCCAAATAGAGACTGGAGCCGTGCAACATAGCCAGGGAGCGGGCCAACCGGATCTCGTTCCAGACGAAAGACGGGGCATTCAGTATCCCCGCGCCGGCCTGCGCCGCCAATATGACCAGGAGTGCCGCGATAGCAGCCATCGCCCACTGCCTGGCAGGATGGATGGTCAAGATCGCCGCCGCTGCAGTTCGTTTCGGAGACGGCCTAATTGCCCGAGGTAGTTGAACCAGTCGCGCATCCGCACATGGCTACGCCCGCTGCGCCGCGCCTCCATGGTGTAGCCGTGTTCCAGCACGCTTTCCACGCGCCCCCGCGCCAGGACTTCTATCAGCGTCTTGAATCCGGAAGGGCGTAGCTCGACATTCTCGATCACCCGCCGGCGAAGCATGTAACATCCACTAAGCGGGTCACTGACGCTGCGGAATACCCTGGGCGCAACCAGCAGTCCCACATGCCTCGCGGATGACGACAAAAACCGGCGGTGCAATGGAAATCGCCCCACCGAACCTTGCGCGGCGTATCGTGTAGCGACCACCAGGTCCGCGCCATCCATCTTTCGGAGCATCTCAAGGAGTATCGACGGCGGATGTTGAAAATCCGCGTTGATGGTCCCCAGCACGTCGCCGCGGGCCATCTGCCAACCGCGCACGACCGCGCTCGCCACGCCGCGTTCTCCGGTCCGGCGCATCACCCGCAGGTTGGGCCAACCGGCCGAAATCTGCGCGGCTAAATCACCCGTGCCATCCGGGCTTTCGTCGTCCACCACGATCGCCTCGTAGCCGCCGGCTACTCCCGAATCCAGGCACGCCCTGAGAGCTTCGAGGAAGGGTCCGATATTGGCCGCCTCGTTGTAGGTGGGCACCACCACGGAGAAAAATGGGACAGCGCCGGACGACTCATGGTCCATAACGACCCATTCTCCTGTAATAGCGTTCCCAAGGCAAGAAGATAGCGTAACCCACCAGGTGCGGCGTGAAGTACACGCCCAACATCAGGGCGATAAACACCTGCATGGCCAAAATTGCACCCAGCGTGAGGACCCGAAGGCGCCGGACAAACAGTGCAGGCATCGCCGACAATTCCACCAGCACGGTGGCCACGGCTGCCAACTGGCACAGCCACGCCGATTTCGACAGCAACCCGCCGAGCGCCGTGGGCGGAGTGTGCGTGAAAAGCTCTCCCAACCAGATGGCGCGCATGTTGTCCGCGGTCATCCAGTGCAGTCCGCCATTTCGGAGCTTTGAAAAGCCGGCGGCGAAAAACACCAATAGAAATAGCGTCTGCGCAAGGCGCACGGGCCAGCCATAGTCCGCGGAGAGCCCGGCGCTTGCTTTCCCCTTGGGTCGCAAAGCCCGGTCGAGCGAGAGCGCATCGCTCGAACGCGACAGAGCCAACACTATGAGCAGTAACACTGGGAATCCGTCGAGGTGATGGATCTTTCCAAAGCAGTTCGGCAACCCCAGCAGAAAGAAGCCGAGCGCCGCGGCGGCCGCCATGCTGCAGCGCGAGACCAACCCGAGCGCCGATGTCAGGAGCGAGACTTTCCAAAGGATCTGCAGGATGCCGATCAGGGCCGGGTCGCGTGGGGGACCGGAGAGGATGTGGAACGCCGAAATGGGCATCCAGAAAACCGGGGAAACTTGCGTCCAGCCGCGATCATCGAGCGGCAGATAGATGAGGAAGAGAAGGCCGTAGCAGACCACCCGGATTAACGCCAGGTATTCGGCCGTTTCCGGCGTGAACCAGTAGCGTCGCCAGTTTCGGAGGGTCATCGGCCAGCTTCGTCCCTGGTCACCTCGGCGACCAGGGTCCGCTCGTGAGGCGATTCCGAGCCTTCCAGGCCAGGCCGTAAAACCCAGCGCACAGCATATAATCGCAAGGCGCGGAGGGGCTGGCCGGCAGGACTGTGGCGGGCCTCCTGGAGATCGTGCAGCCGCATCAGATTGCGCAGCGCCTGGTCGAGCTGCTGGTTTCCTCCTCGGGCGCGCGTCAGGCGATCGAGGGCCACAGTCAAGCGCGCTTCATCGAAGGGCGCAAAATCCCGCTCGCCGCGCAGCAGAATCTCGCCCCGATCAGTCACCCCATAAAGCCGCAGCCACGACAACTGTTTGGGATAGAGGAGAGAGTACATGGGATAACTGCCGAACGGCCAATGCTCCAAGCCTGTGACGATATCGAAGCAGGCGACGGCCAGGAAACCTATGATCGCGAGATTCGCGAGTCGGCACCGGAACGAGTTTGCGCGAACTGCCCAGCGGGTTCCCGACCGCCTCACGGCACCGGAAAAGAGAGGGAATTCGCCTGGCCGCGGCATCGGCGCTCGCCGGGAGACAATCAGTGGACCAGCCGGGAACGCGACGGACGACTCATCTCCCATAACCATCCATAACCTACAAGGATACGCGATAGGAAGCCGCCCAAAAAGGCGGCTGCGGCCAAGATTGGCCGCCCTCCGAGTCGTCGGCGAGGGCTGGACTCGATTCTGTTTACGCGCTTCAGCGGTGGGGACCGCCCCACAGTCGACTGTATTGTAAAGCACGTACTGTTTGCCACGGGCGGCGCTTGTCAACTCACGGCGATCCGGCCAATAATTAGCAATCGGACAACGAGGAATGCCGCGCACGATCGCAGCTAGCGTCGATACTCGTCGCGCTGACGTCTCAGCCGCGCCGATTCGGATTAGCCGCCGGGCGGCTGCCGTAATGGCTGCGGCACTGGGCGCCGGAATGGTGCTTTACGCCCGGGTATTGAACTCGCAGTTTGTGTTCGACGATCTCGCCTTGCCGCTGCACCATTCTCTGAGTAACCTGATGCCGTGGGTATCCGGGATGCGGCCTTTCCTGATGCTGACCTACTGGTTGAATGCCAGCATCTCGGGTGACTCGCCGCTCGGATATCACTTGCTTAACCTCGTGATTCATGCGGTGAATACAGGTCTGGTCTTTGTGGTGCTGAGCCGCCTGCTGGCGCTACCCGGATACCTGAGTGCGCGCGAAGCCGGCGTGGGATCGCTGCTGGGAGCCGCGATCTTCTTTGTCCATCCGCTGCAGACGGAATCCGTCGCTTATATCGCCGGCCGGTCGGAGAGCCTGGCCGCGTTGTTTGTCCTGCTCGGGTACACCATATTTCTATACCGGCGGGCGGAGGCCATCTCGTGGGCGGAAACGGCGCTGGTGCTGGCTTGCTTCGCACTCGGTGTCAGCTCGAAGGAGAACGCCGTCAGCTTAGCTGGCGTGCTGGTTCTGACGGATGTTTACTGGCAGCGATCGATCGCCACGGGAGGGGTACGGCGCGACTGGAAGCTTTTTGCGGCCATGGCGGCGGTCGGGGCAGTCGCGATTTGGAAGGTCTTCGGCATACTCGCCGGAACGCCCTCCGCGGGCTTTTCGGTTCGCGATATCACTTGGTACCAATACGGATTTACGGAGGCACGCGCGTTGTTCACTTACTTGCGGCTGGCCGTGATTCCAATTGGCCAGTCAATCGATCACTCCTATCCGGTGTCACATACGATTCTGGAGCACGGCGCCATCGTGTACCTGGCGGCATTGGCTGGGCTGATGGCGCTCTGTTATGCGTGGCGCAGACGGTATCCACTGGCGTGTTTCGGCTTTTTTCTGACGCTGATCCTGCTGGCGCCCACGTCATCGATTGTGCCGATTCGAGACCCCCTCGTGGAACGCCGCATGTACTTACCGCTGGTGGGCCTGATACTGATCGGATGCGAAATCGCAAAGCGCGTCCGGATGCGGCGAGTGACGGGCTATGTCGTGTTCGGCGGGATGCTGGTGGGATTTTATGTACTATGCGATCAACGCAACCAGTTATGGGCGGAGCCCTCCCAGCTCTTTGTGCAGGCCGCTACGGAATCGAGTAACGGCAGGCCGTACGTGAACCTGGTTACCGTACTGGCCGATGAGCATCGCTGCAGCGCGGCGATTCCATACTTGGAGCGCGCGGAACAACGCATGCCAAACGACTACCTGCTAGATCTAGCCTGGGGCCGTGCTCTGGAGTGCCTGGGGCGGAGGGAAGCAGCCCTCTACAAGCTGACGCGGGCGGCGCAGATCTGGCCCTGTGCGGAAGTGTACGAGCTCATTGGCTATCTGTACGGGGAAATGGGCAGGCTGGCGGAAGCCCAGGTGGCTTTGCGCAAGGCGATTGCCCTCGAACCGGAGGCGTGGAGGGCTCGCCGCACTCTGCAAGCTGTGAACCGCGAGTTGGGGGTCGGGCGTTCAGGAACGGGGGCTGGGAAGCCTGGGAACGCCGTGACTGGTGGCTGGTGACTAACTGGACAAGGGCTGCGCCTGGCGGCCTGAGAGGCCGCCGCAGGCTGAGAGCCTGCCCCACAGTCAGTCGCCACCGGGATGAGTTTTTTTGCCCTTCCATTTCAATCGCTTGCGCAAGCTGTCCCGCGGGTTCCCGACGGCTTCATGGCACTGTGAAATCAAGAAAGGGCGCCGTGCTGACTGGGCGGCGTTCTTACGAGAAGCGTTTTTGGGGCGCTTCTCCTGTCCCCAGCCGGAGTTTCAGCGGCCGGCTGGCGGCGATCCGGCACTCGGAGCCCTTGAGAAAGGCTTGCCGGGCAACTACGACGGTTGTCCGGACGGGTATGGTGAAGAGGCTGGGCGGGCCTCCGATCTGCGCCGAATCGCCGCGCGCGGCCTCTTCCAGCCTTCGGAGGAGGCCGGGCGGCGACGGTTCAGCTACTTCAGCGTCGAAAGCCGGTGCGCGGGATCTGTCCAGAAAGCCTCATCCACTTTGTCCAATACCTTCACCACGCCCATCGAGATGGAAGACTTTTTCTCGCTGTTGATATGATCGCTGGCCAGTTGAATGCCACTCACCGTCGTGTATTGCCAATCCCATAAGCTGGTTTCCGCGCCCACGCTCCAGTGTTCCAACAGGTGAGATCGCCGCGAGATATACGCCTTATACACAGTAGCGGCCGCGCCGGGCTGATCGACCGTAACTTCCACCACGTCGAATACCTGGTCCTGGAGGCTCTTCTCGCCCACGTATTTCAGATGGACGCCCGGCTCGAGCCATTTCCACGGCAGCGCCAGCCAGTCTATGTCCAGGCGCATGTTGCGGTAGGCTCCTTTCAAGGACGCGGCGGCTTCCGGCCCTTCCAGTTTCTTGCCGCTCACATACACCGCGCCCTGCTTGTCGCGCAGGTTGGAAAGCACCACGCCGGGGCTGTCGTTCGCCGATTTTTCTTCCAGGCGATAACGGCCGGTCTGTTTGTCCCATAGGTGCGCGCGCTCGATTCTGGGTTGGCCGCGAACCTTCACGATGAAATCGAAACGCACATAGCGGGCCTGCTTCCAGGCGGCCTCGCCGCCCATCGCCTGCATCATAGTCCGCGCAATCGCGACGGCCTTGGGATCGGGCGCTGCCGCCGGCACCACCGGCGCCCCCAAGATGGCTGACAACACAACCAATGTACAGATTTGTCTCTTCATATCCATTCGATTCTCAAACGCTGATAGATGCCTTGGCCAGTATTCCCCCATCGCATACCAGGTGCGAGCCGGTCACATAAGACGACTCGTCGGACAACAGCCAGACGACCGCGCGCGCCGGTTCATCCGGGCTGGCCAGGCGGCCCAGGGGCACCTCTTCGCAGATGCGCCGCCGCATTTCGGGCATGGCTGACCGATCCACATTGGCCCACATCAGGCGGGTCTCGGTGGCGCCGGGGACCACCGCATTGACGCGGATGCCGTACTTCGCATAATCCACCGCCATGCATCGCACCAGTGCCGAAATGCCGCCCTTGGAGGCGCTGTAAGCGCCCGCAGCGCCCGCGGCGAAGGCCACCGACGCCGCCGGCGACGAGGTGCATACAATGGATCCCGGCGTGCCGGCTTTCAGAATCTGTTGCAGCGCATACTTGCAGGTAAGATAGACGCCGGTGAGATTGGTGTCCAGCACCCGCTTCCATATGTCGCACGGCAGTTCGTGCAGGAAGCCCCCCGCATCCATGCCCGCGTTGGCAAACGCGCCATAGACCGGCCCGAGCGCGGCAGCTGCCTCTTCCCACGCGCGCGCCACACTTTCCTCGCGGGAGACATCGCACTCCAGCGCCAGGGCGGCGGCGGCTCCGGCGGACAGCGCGGCGGCCGCGGCATCCCGGGCCGCGGCGCCGTCGATATCCAGCACCGCGACGCGATCGCCGCGCGCGGCGCACTGCATGACGACCGCCCGGCCGATGCCCGCAGCGCCTCCGGTCACCCCGATCGTGCGAGGGGTTCTCATCGGACGAACTCCTTCAACGCTTCGGCGATCTGCTGGTTGTGCCGGGCATTATGCAGCGGGATGTAAAGCAACCATTGATAGGCATTCAGCATATTGAAGACCGGGAACGGGTGTTCGGCCGACCGGTCCTTCACCGGCTGGTCCAATTGTGCGACGAACTGCAACGTCCTGGCGCGACCCTCCTTGTAGCGGGCGACAGTCTCCTCCCGCGGCCAATGGTGATGCGGCTCGAGAGATGCCGGCGCGGCCGCCTTGCGGCTGCGATCCGGCAACACCAGGCTGACGAATTTGGTCTTACGGGCATCCTGCTCCGCCCAGTCCGGATTGGGCGGGGCGGCCAGGGCCTGCTTGATCCTGCCGAACATAGCCTTTTCCCCGAGCACCAAATGCTCGGCGGTCTCGGCGACCGACCAACGGTCCGGCGCAGCCTTCCAGTCCCATTCGCCGTCGGTCACGCCGGAGATGAGCTCCAGGAAGTCGTTTTCCGAATCATGCAGAAGCCGGATGAGGTGGGCACGCTCATCTGCTTCGAGGTTGGGGTTGGGGCCGGGATCGGACGTGCTCATGGATGGCTCGGGTTTAGTCTATCAAACCTCCATGGCCACAGTCCTGCCGTCGCCGCGCAGCGACTAGAGTCAAACTCAATCCGAGGGGGTTTTCAACCGGTTGCCGCCCATTTGGGTAGCCGGGCGCTTCTTGGCGGGGCCGAGCGACCGGCCTGGGGGCCTGCCCCGGCCGCGCGGACGGCCGTTGGCGAGCCTTTCCAGACTCATAATGGCTCGGTCTATATCGTCGCGCTGCTCGCGTAACTCGGCGAGGGCTTTGGCCAGATCCATGGCAGGCCCTTCCTTGTGGCCTGAACCGTTCCCGTCATCCTAGCACGCCAATCGTCTTGTGGCCCACCGCGCTCCATGAGAAATGTACGGCGACGTACCGTCCTCAGGAGTGGGGAAGCCGCGGAGCAGCCATGTTACCTTTCGATTAGATGGCCAAAATCAAATACGTTCTGATCAGCGTCACCGACAAAACCGGTATTGCGGCGTTTGCCCGCGAGTTGCGCGATTTGGGCGCCGAATTGATCTCCACTGGCGGCACGGCGAGGTTGTTGCGCGATTCCGGGGTGCCAGTACGCGACGTCTCGGAAGTGACCGGCTTTCCCGAAATGCTGGACGGGCGAGTGAAGACCATGCACCCGGCGGTGACCGGCGGCATTCTGGCGATGCGCGGCAAGCCCGGACACATGCAGTCGCTGGCGACGCACGGCATCCAGCCGATCGATATGGTGGTCGTGAACCTTTATGCGTTCGAAGAAGTGGCCGCCAAGGCGGATGCCCGCCTGGCCGATCTGATCGAGAACATCGACATCGGCGGGCCCACCATGATCCGCTCGGCCGCCAAGAATTACCAGGATGTGGCGGTGGTGGTTTCGCCCGCCGATTACGCGGGCATCGTGGATGAGATGAAGGCGCAGGGCGGCGCGGTTTCCCCCGAGACCCGGTGGAAGCTCGCGCAGAAGGCCTTTCGCACCACAGCGGATTACGACCGCGCGATCAGCGCCCGCCTGTCGCTGGCGGATGCCGCCGGCGCGTTGCCGGCCACCCTCGACCTGCGCGCCGGGAAGATCATGGATCTGCGCTACGGCGAGAACCCGCACCAGTCCGCGGCGCTCTACGGCAGGCGCGGCGCGGGAATCGCGGGCGCGGCACAGCTTCAGGGCAAGGAGCTTTCCTACAACAACCTGGTGGATCTGGATGCCGCCTGGCAACTGGCCAACGAATTCGACGCGCCGGCCGCCGCCATCATCAAGCACACCAATCCCTGCGGCTGCGCGGAAAAGGGGATACTGGCGGAGAGCTACCGGCGGGCGTTCGAGTGCGATCCGGTTTCGGCCTACGGCAGCGTGATCGGGTTCAATCGCCCGGTGGACGAGGAGACCGCCCGGGAATGCGCCAAGACGTTCCTGGAGGCTATCGCCGCGCCGGATTACACGCCGGAAGCGCTGGCTGCACTCGGTGGCAAGAGGAACCTGCGGCTGATGAAGGTAGCGGGCGGAAGCGATGGACTGGTGGTGAAATCGATCTCCGGAGGATACCTGGCACAGACGCCGGACTCAGCGCGCCTCGATCGCGCAGCCACCCAAGTGAAGACCAGACGCGCGCCCAGCGATGAGGAATGGATCGCGCTGGAATTCGCCTGGAAGGTGTCCAAGCACGTGAAGTCGAACGCCATCGTATTTGCGCGCGCCGGACAGACGGTGGGGGTCGGGGCCGGCCAGATGAGCCGCGTGGACTCGGTGAAGTTGGCGGCAATGAAAGCCGTCCTGCCGCTGCAGGGCACGGTGGTGGGATCAGATGCTTTCTTCCCGTTTGCGGACGGAGTGGAGGAGGCGGCCCGGCATGGCGCGACCGCGGTGATCCAGCCGGGCGGATCGGTGCGCGACGGTGAGGTAATTGAGGCCGCCGACCGGTTAGGCCTGGCCATGGTGTTTACAGGCGTGCGGCATTTCCGGCATTGAGGGCAAGCGGGGCTTAAGCCCCGCGCGGGCTCAAGCCCGCCCTCCTCTAGAACTGAAGGCGCAATTGCAGGTCGATCCGGCGGTTGTCCGTCGGAGTCTGTTCCGCTTGGAATCCACCGCTTATGGCTGTGTATTGCAGGAAGTTCGACGATCCCATGACGCCCACGGGAGCGGCGTAATTCACGTGGTTCAATAAGTTCCGGGCGCTGAGCGAAAGCGTCAAATTATAGCGATGCTCCGTCGTGGTGCCGCCGAAGGGTCCGCCGCGGCCGCCGCCGCCAAAGCCGCCAAAGCCGCCGCCGCGCGGTCCTCCGCCACCGGTGTTGGCGCGCGCGCCACCGCTCGATCCCGCGAATTTGGTGGTGCCGAAGCCCCAGGTCCGGCTTAGGCGTAGATTCAAGCTGAACTGCGACGGGCCGGTGCCCAGGTTGCGCGGAATGAGCGCTTCGCCCGGCGTCGGGTATGGGTTCAGGTACCCGTAGGGCGTCGACACGATATCAGTTCCAGGCCCGCTGGCGAATGCCGGCCGGGCGTTGAAGATCCCGTTAGGTAAACCGTCAAACTCGGTAATCCCGCCCGTGGTGACGTTGAAAGGCACGCCGCTCGACGCCACCACGAATGGAGCAAGTTGAATCTTCAATGGCGCACTAATGGTGCCGAATATGAACATCCTGTTTTCAACGGCCAGAGCGGCCCTGCTCCACTCCGCCGACAAATCATCCGGGTTCACCGGCGTGGATGTGCCGCAGCCAGACGAGGAGGCGCACAAAGCACCGTCCGTGTTGCTGTGCGCCGTGCTCCAGATGTATGCTCCGGTCAGGGTCACGCGGCTTCCGAGTTGGGAATTCACGCGGGTAATCACCTGTAACTGTTTCAACAGGCCGTCCGATTGAAATTGAAAAAGTTCAGCCGGACCCGGCGGACTGGCGTCGTTGGTAACGAACTGATGGACTCCCCGCGTGTCGGTCACATTGACGGCCAGAGTCGTGCGGCGGTTGATCTGCCGCTCGACACCCAACGCCGCCTGCATAAGATACGGCGCGCGCAGGTCGTTGGCGGCGGCAAACTGGACGGGGGTGGTCGAAGTTAGCGTGGAGGGAATACAGCCGGCCAGGGCAGTTGGACAGTAAAAATCGGGATTGTTCACTTGATAAGTCAGTTGATTCAGGCCGTTATATTGCTCCGTGGTGAGGTTGTAAGTATTGGCATATCGAATGTAGAACATGCCCAATCCGCCGCGGATCACAGTCGAGGGCGTGCCCCTGGCCCCGGGGCGGCCGGGCGCCCACGCAAAGGAGAGCCGGGGCGCGAAATCGCGCCAGTCGTGAATGTTGGTCTGGCCTTCCCAGCGCAAACCGGCGCTCACCGTGAGGCCTTGCGCCACACGCCAGTCGTCCTGCACGAACGCGCCAATGTCGAACATGTTCGAACTGACCAAGGGATTGCCCTGGGTCCAGTTGAACTGCGTGGGACCGACGCCGCTGGGAAGCGTGGGGCACCCGTCGGCGCAAGTACCCACCGCCATCACCAGGGCCTGGTAAGCGGCGAAGGAGCCAAAAGTAAATGTGCCGTTGAAGTTTGTGGGCGTGTTGTAGTTCAGGAAATCGTTACGGGTGCGCGCGCCGAACTTAATGGTGTGTTTGCCATGGGTGATGGTCGTGTAATTCTGCACCTCGTAGTTACTTTCGGTTATTACGGTGCGGTTATTGCCCGAGCCCCCGGTGTCGAAGTCGCCGGGCACGATCACCTCGGGAGCCTGGGATTGCGCAGTTTCACCCGTCAGATAATGGTTGAACTGAAAACGCGTTTCATTCACCGCGCTAGTGGAGAGCACGGCGGTATCGGTGACCTGGCCCAGTTGCTGCAATTGAACGTAGCTATAACCGTTTCCGGGTAGATTGAAGAGCCCCACACCCCAGAGGTCCCTGTGCAGATCCAGATAGGAGTAACGCGCACTGAGCGTGTTATTGCCGCTCAATGCCCAGTCTATGCGCGGGCTAAAGGTCGTGCGCGACTGCGGCGTCGGGACAGAACCATTGTCGGTCACCTTGGTAAACGTAATTGGATCGAGAAGGGTGGCATGCAGAATGCCGTTGTCGTCGATCTGACGGCGTTCCACATCCAGGAAAAAACTGGCGTGCTTGCTAAGCGGACCGCTCACGTTGCCGCCGTAAGTCTGGGAACTGAATCCCGGAATCGGGTTCGAGAACAGGAACGGGTTGCGCGCGTTCCAGATGCCGTCGCTGATATCGTACGAAGCAGTGCCGTGAAACTTGTCGGAACCCGGCTTGGTGAAGATCTCGATGCGTCCGAAGCCGAGCTTGTCGTATTCGCTCGAAAACGGATTCTGGTTGATGCGAATCTCGCGGATGGATTCCTTGGGCGGCAGGCGGCCGCTGGAGAAACCGTCGATGAAGATTTCGCCGCCATTGGGTCCCGCGGAGGGTCCCGCCAAGGCTTGCAGGTCCTGCTGCAAGTCGTCGGGATCGTCCGGCAGAGCCTGCAGATCGGCGCCTTTGAACACCAGCGCGTCGACGTTCTGCGAAGACTGCACGCTCAATTGGGTGTTATTCTCCTCCGCTACCGTGACCTCCTGCTTCACTTCCGCCAGCTTCATGGCGACGTCGCCGCGCGCGATTTGCCCCGTGGTCACCAGCACCGCCACGCCGCCAGCCTGGTCCATGCCTTTGAAGGCGACCGAAACCGAATAAGTGCCCGGCGCGACTCCGCGAAAAGTATACACGCCATCCTGTCCGGTCTGGGCCTGCTGCGTCTTGCCGTCATCGCCGGTGAGAGTCACGGCGGCGCCTGGAATGACTGCACCTGAGGCGTCTTTCACTGAGCCGGATACGGTGCCACCAGTCGGGGATGGCTTGGGGGGACGTGCGGTTTGGGCCTGGGTGGACACCGCCGCGAGAGTAAGCATGGCGAGCGCCACGAAGCCTGATCTAAGAACCATATGTTGATGGCGAACGTTCCTATGCTGCGGTTACACCCAACAGCCTAAAGCCTGTGCCATCCCACCTGCACATCCTCCCGTTCCATCACTTCCGGAGATAGCTCAACGCCCAGCCCGGGACCCGGCGGCAGGGCAAATTCGCCGCCGTCTGGAGGCAATGCCCGGGTCACGATGCCGCGGTACTCATCCAGGTAATGCCGCCGCACGCTCTCCAGAATGTAAAGGTTAGTGACATTCGCCGCCAGGTGCAGCGAGGCAGCGTGTAACACGGGGCCGCCGCAGTTGTGGGGCGCGACCGGAAGATACTGAGTCTCGGCCATGGCGGCGATTTTCTTCGCTTCCGAGATGCCGCCGCACCAACAGATGTCCGGCATCACGATGCGCGCGGCGCGGTTCTCCAGCAACTCGCGGAACCCGAAACGGGTCATCAGCCGCTCGCTCAAGCAAAGCGGCAGGCGCGCGGCGAGAGCCAGTTCGCGGTAAGCGGCCATGTTATCCTGCGGCAGCATCTCTTCCAGCCACATGGGCGCGTACGGCTCGAGCGCCTGCGCGATACGGATGGCGCAGGGCAGGTTCCAGTAGCCGTGAAACTCCATGGCCACATCCATCGAGTCGCCGAACGCTTCACGAATCAGCCGCAACGGCTCGATCCCGCGCCGGAGTTGGTCGGCCGTGATGTACTGGCCGCCGGTTTCCTTCGCCATCGGGTCGAACGGCCAAATTTTCATGGCGTGGATTCCGGATTTCGCCAGTTCGCCCGCCAGCCGCACCGGCTCGGTCAGAAAATCGATATGGTCGTAGCACGTGTTGTAAGTGCGAATTGACCCGCGCGATGCGCCGCCGAGCAACTGGTAGAGCGGCAGGTTCGCCACCTTGCCGGCCAGGTCCCAGAGTGCGATATCCACCGCGCTGATGGCCCGCATCTCGGCGCCCGCCCAGCCGCTGAACGAGACAGCCTGGAGCATGTCCGCCCAAAGCCGGTCGATCTGCGACGGGTCGCGCCCCAACAGCACGGGCGCGAGCGAGCGATCCACCACGGCTTTCTCCGCTTTCGGGTGCGGATACGTTTCGCCCAACCCCACCAGGCCGCTATCGGTATGGATGCGGACCCATAGCCACTGGATAGGACCGGCATGCACCGTGATGCCGCGCCGCAGGTGGATCGTTTCGACAGCCGTGATGCGCATACAATAGAAAGTATCAGCTTATTAACCGTTACTGCGATCCTGGCCGTGCTCGTGCTGCTCATCCTGTGGGCCCTGATCGTAAAGCGCCGCTGAATTTCAATGCACTTAGACTTCGTCAGCGCCCTTCTGAACGTGGCTCTACTGTGGCTCCTGACCACGCCGCACGAGTTCGCGCATGCCTGGACCGCCACGCGGCTGGGCGACGATACCCCTCGCTTGCAAGGCCGCCTGACCTTGAACCCGCTGGCGCACGTGGATTGGCTGGGCACCACCATCCTGCCGGCGCTCACGTCGCTTTTCGGCGGCGGATTGATCGGATGGGGCAAGCCGGTCTACAGCAACCCGTCCAAATTGCGCTGGGGATTGAATGGCCTGGCGCTGGTGGCCATGGCCGGACCCGCGAGCAACGTCATCTTCGCCTTGATTCTGGCCGCGGTGGCGCGCGTCACGGTTTCTTTCGCTCCGGCGTTGGCGCAGTTTGCGGCGCGCGGCGTGAATCTGAGCCTGTATCTGGCCATTTTCAATATGCTGCCCGTCCCGCCGTTGGATGGTTCCAAGCTGCTGTTGGCCGCCCGCATTCCCGTAGTGGTTTACAACGAACTGGCGCGCGCCGGATTCCTGCTGCTGATCGTGGTGGTATCCGTTTCGGACCTGGGGCGCATTATGTCGCAGTGGAGTTACGAAGGCACCGCCCATATCTTCGGCCTCTTCCGGTAACCTTATGAACTTGTTTTCCCTCTCCGGCAAGACGGCACTGGTGGCGGGCGCCAGCCGCGGCATCGGCCTGGCGATCGCGCAACATCTGGCCCAGGCCGGCGCGCGCACCACGCTGGCGGCGCGATCCATCGACAAGCTGCGGGAGCATGCGGACGCGCTGGTTGCCAAGGGGTTCGAGGCAAACGCACTGCGCCTGGACATGGCCGATTCCGAATCCATCCGCGCGGCCGTGGACGGGATGGAGACGCCCGACATTTTGGTGAACGTAGCGGGCACGAACATTCGCAAACGCTTCGCGGGATACACGCAGGCGGAGTACCAGCACATCCTGCGCACAAACCTGGACGGCATCGTGGAACTGACGCAGAAGGTGGGCGCGCGCATGATCGAGCGCGGCGCGGGCGGCAAGATCGTGATGATCGGCAGCTTGATGTCGCTGCTGGGCCTGCCGTATCTTTCCGTGTATGCCATGACGAAAGGCGCGCTGGGGCAGCTTACCAAGGCGCTGGCCGCCGAGTGGGGACGCTACAACATTCAGGTGAACTGCATCGCGCCGGGCTTTATCGTCACGGACCTCAACCGCCGGATGTGGGAACCGGAACGGATGCGCGAATGGTTGAAAGGCGCACAGGCCAATCCGCGGCTGGGTGCCCCGGACGATATCGCGCCGCTGGCCGTCTTCCTGGCGGGCCCGGGCGCGGATTACATCACCGGCCAGATCGTCGCGGTGGATGGCGGCTACACCACCACCGCAGTCTGGCCGTTTGAGCCGGAGGGCTGACCATGCGCCGCCTGCTTGTCTGCATGTTTTTGGCGGCGCTGCTCGCGGCGCAGACAGCCGTCGAATTCATCTGTCCCATGGATCGCGACGTGCGCTCCGCGACTCCCGGCAAATGCCCGCGCTGCGGCATGACGCTGGTGGCCAATCTGCCCGAGCCGGTCGAGTATCCGGTGGAGTTGCGCGTCGATCCGCCGCAGATCCCCAGCGCGCGTCCCATCACGCTCGAGTTTCGCATCACGGATCCACAGACGGCCGCGCCGGTGAAACAATTCGAAATCGTACACGAGAAGCTTTTTCATCTGTTCATTGTGAGCCAGGATCTGCAGTATTTCGCGCACGTGCATCCGGTATGGGATGGCGCCGTTTTCCGGCTGGAAACAACGCTGCCAAAGCCCGGCGTCTACCGCCTGCTTGCGGATTTCTACCCCACCGGCGGCACGCCCCAGCTCGTCCCGAAAACCATCACTACGGCCGGTTACACGAAGCCGCTCGAGGCCGGTATTCCGCGGCTGGGGCCGGACCTGTCGCCCAAGCACGGCGAGAACCTGGAGGTGGAGTTGCAGCTGGATCCACCGCGGCCGATTGCGGGTAGGAAGACCATGCTGTTCGTACACCTGACGCCCGCGGAGGGCCTGGAGCCGTATATCGGCGCATGGGCGCACTTGCTGGCGGTAAGCGATGACTTGGTCGACACCATCCATGGGCATCCTTTTATCGCCAATGGCGGGCCGGATATGCAGTTCAATATTTTCTTTCCGCGCGAGGCGGCGTACCGGGTGTGGATCCAGTTCCAGCGCAAAGGCGTGGTGAACACGGTGGCGTTTACGATTCCGGTGTCGGCGTTGCGATAGCTAGCGCTGTGCTTGGACCCGAGAAGGCGCGCTATCATCGAGTGGATGGGGCAAGTGCATATGAGCGAAGCCGAAGTGGCTGGGAACCTTCATGGCGTGCTGGAGAGAGTCCAGCGGGGCGCTGAGATCGTCGTCGAGCAGGACCATAAGCCTGTGGCCGTCATCCGTTCACCGCTGCCCAGGGGCAGGCTGCTCTCGGAGTGTATCGCCCTGGCAGAGGCTCGCGGTTCGAGGGAGACCTTGGATGAGGGCTTTATGAAGGACGTCGAGGAAGGAATTGCGCGGCGCACACAGCCATGGAACCCGCCAGTTTGGGAGTAATCCTCGACTCCAGCGTCGTCATCGAAGCTGAACGCCGGCATCTCAACGTCGCACAATTCTTGAGACAGGTCGCTCTGCGGGTCGGTGAGATGGAAGCGGCCCTCTGCGCGATAACGGTTGCCGAGCTGGCGCATGGCATCCACCGTGCGGACACCCCCGAGCGGCGAGTGCGCCGGAGGATTTTCCTGGATGACTTGAAAGCCGCCGTCCCCGTGTACCCAATTACAGACGGTACCGCCGAATTGGTGGGCAAAATCGGCGCGGAGTCCTCTGCTGCTGGTGACTATTCCTTTTGACGATCTGTTGATCGGGGCGTCTGCGTTAGAGAGAGGGTACGCCGTGGCGACGCGAAACCTCCGCCACTTTCAGAAGATCCCAGGCCTCAACCTTATCTCTTTTTGGCTCGGCACTCTACCGTCGAACACGCGCCACATTCGAATACGCGGATTCGCCGTTCCGATTGGCGGCCCTCACCCGGTAGCACACCACGCCTGCAGGGGCGGCGGCGTCCGTGTATTCCGCAATGGCGGAAGGTTGCTCGGCGATGCGGATCCACGATCCTGTGTCTCCGGCGCGGCGTTCGACGATGGCGTTCGCAGGATCGCCACCGTGCATCTGCCAGCGCAACCGCATGGTATGGCCAGCCACCGCCGCAGTCAGCGAACTAGGCGCTTCGGGCAGCACCGGCCAATCGAAGTAATCCTGATCCGCGATGGCCATGATGCTGTCGCGCACGGGCAAGTTCGGAAACACGTCACTCGATTCGGGCTTGGCAATCGGCGCGATGGAGCCGGACACCCCGTCGATCAGCACCGGATGCCGTATGCCGCTGTTCGCGATGGTCAGATCCGCATGGACGGGCGGGAACGCGCCACCCGGCACGCTGTGCGCGGCCAGCCAGTAAGCCACGATCGTCTTGCCGGTCCGGCTGCGGAAACCATAAACCTGGAACGGGTTGTTGTGCAGCGCGGGGACATCGTCCGCGGTGATCTTGATGGATGCGTCGAAATGCGTATCCGCAAACAGCGCATTGGTATTTTGCAGCGCGTAAAACACAGGGCGCGGCGTGAAGTCGTCCGGCAGATGCCGCAGCCCGTGGATGAAACCGAAATCGTCGTATTCGTTGCCATCCGTTCCGGCAGTCAGCAGCCAGACGAAGGTGCGCACGCCGCGCGCCCAGTTGTAGATCATGCCGCGCGGAATGTATTTCGCCTGCACGGATTCGTCCGAGCCTGGCCACGCCGGGATGGAATTGAACTCGTCATCCCAAAACGGAATGCCCGGCCGGATTCCCGGATACGCGCGCACCATCTCGCGCAATTTGGCGGGCGACTCGTCGCCATACGCGCCGTAGTCCATCGACTCCGGATTCAGGTTAGAGCCGTAACCGGGATAGGTGTGATAAGCGAATACGTCGATGCCCGCGGCGCAATCGCAGGCGTCCAACGCACGTCGCGCGAAATCGCGGGTGGGTTCGGCCTGGCCGCCATAGATGACTTTGGCCTGCGGATCGGCCGCATGCACGGCGGGGATGAACGCCTTCAGCAGGCGCCCGTAATCTTCGGGATTGGGCGCCGGATTCCAGTAATCGATATCCTGCTCGTTCCACAAAGCGTAATAGTGGATGCGGCCGCGGAAATGCCCCACCACGAACTGCACGTACTTCACGAAGGCCGCAATTTGTTCCGGCGTTTTGGGCGGCCAGAAAGCGGAATATAGGCTGCGGTCGGGATTGTGGAATCCGCCCGGCTCGGGCGTAATGGCATCCGGCAGTTTGCCGGCGGGCGAAGTGTACATGGGATTGCCGTACAGCAACTGCACCTGCACCTTGACGCCGTTATCCACCAGCGAGTCGACGTAGTCGTCCAGGCCGGGCGGAATCGCCATCACGCCGCGCTTCTGCTCGATCCAATCCCAACTGGTGTAGTCGGAAGTGTTTTCGTATTGGCCGATGCGGATCCAGCTTACGCCGGCATCGAACATGCGGGTCCACCAGTGACGGTCCCAGGGAAGATAGGGATCGCGGGGCAGGTCGGAGTTGATGCCGAAGCCGTCCTGAATTTGGGAGGAGCGCTTGGGCGGCACGCGTGTCTGGGCAGAGAGTGGGACAAGCGCAAGTAGGAGGATGGGGAGAGCGCGCATAGGTTCAGGCCAAAATGTCGTGTACGACGTTGCCGGCCACGTCGGTCAGGCGGAAATCGCGGCCGCTGTAGCGGTAAGTCAGTTTGGTGTGGTGCATGCCCAGGGCGTGAAGAATGGTGGCGTGCAGATCATGATTGTGCACGGGATTCTCCACCGCCTTGAAGCCGAACTCATCCGTGTTTCCGTAGGTGATGCCACCCTTGACGCCGCCGCCGGCAAGCAGCATCGAGAAACCATGGCTGTTGTGATCGCGGCCGTTCTGCACTTTCACCAAGCCGCTCACTTCAAGCACCGGCGTACGGCCGAATTCGCCGCCGATGATGACCAGGGTTTCCTTCAGCAGGCCCGTCGCCTTCAGGTCGGCCAGCAGGGCGGCGATGGGGCCGTCCACATCATGGGCCAGCTTGCGGTGAATGAGAATATCGTCGTGATTATCCCACGGCTGGCCGTTGCCGTAATAAACCTGCACCATGCGCACGCCGCGCTCCACCAGGCGGCGGGCCATCAGGCACCCGCGCCCGAAATCATGGTCGCCATAACGGCTGCGTGTGGCCTCCGGCTCTTTCGTGATGTCGAAGACTTCCGGCGCTTCGCTTTGCATCCGATAAGCGATTTCGGCGGCCTGGATGCTGCTGTCCAGTTGACTGTCCTCGCCTTCGCGCTTTTCTTCGATCAGATTCAATTGGCGCAGGAGATCCAGCGCACGGCGCTGTTCGGGCATGGGGGTCGACGGATTGCGGATGTAGTTGATGAGTTTGTCCGGAGTCTTCGCGCTGTTCGGGATGTAAGTGCCCTGATAGATCGCCGGAAGAAAAGTGGCGCTCCAGAGCTGCGCCCCCACGATGGGATAACCGGGACACAACACGACATACCCGGGCAGGTTCTGGTTTTCCGACCCGAGGCCGTAGGTCAGCCATGAACCCATCGAGGGACGGCCCGGCACGCGATGGCCGCAGTTCATCAGGAACAGCGAGGGTTCGTGGTTCGGAATCTCTGTGTACATCGAGCGAATCACGCACACATCGTCAATCGAATCTCCCAGCTTGGGGAAAATCTCGCTGATCTCGATACCGCTCTTGCCGCAGCGGCGGAAGTTGAAGGGCGAGCCCAGCAGATTGCCGGTCTTACGCTCGGTTTGCAGGTTGCCGCTGGGGATGGGCTGACCGCTGTACTTCTGCAGCATCGGTTTGGGGTCGAACGTGTCGACCTGGGAGGGACCGCCGTTGAGGAATAGGAAGATGACGTGTTTGGCCGAAGCTTTGAAGTGCGGGGCCTTGGGCGCCATGGGCGCGGGGGCGCCGGACGGAGCCTTGGTCGATGCGTTTAGAACACCGGCGAGGCCGGCCATGCCGAAACCAGTTCCAATGGTGCGTAATATCTGCCTTCGCGATGGCGGAAGTATCATCTTCATACTCTCCTTAGTTGAGATAGACGAACTCATTGGAACTTAGTAGGACCTGGGTGTATTCCGGCCACGCGCCGGCGTTTCTTTTGATGAATTCGTGAGCCAGCCGGCGCTCTTCCGGCGTGGGGTCCCGCTGCAGCGCTATGCGGTAAGTGGCCGTAATGCGTTGGTCGTCGCCCGATGCGTTGGCAGCCACACGGGCGGTCAGGGCCGTGGATTGTTCGATGACAAACGGACTGTTCATCAAGAAGAGCTTCTGCAGTGGGACGGCGGTTTGCAAGCGCTGCTCGCTGGTGTTATTCGGGTTCGGAAAATCGAATAGCGCAAGCATAGGATCGAGCTGCCGGCGGGAGATGTAACCGTAGACCGCGCGGCGGTTGTTCTCCTTCTCCAGCGGGACAGCGGGACCGCCTGTTTGCAAATCGAGCTTGCCGGAGACGAACAGTAGGGAATCGCGGAGCGATTCGGCGTCCAGACGGCGTCGGTTGTAGCGCCAAAGCAGGCGGTTATCGGGATCCTCGGCGAAGTTGCGGCCGGAGATTTCATCGCCCAGCCCATAGGCGGCGGTCAACATGATTTTGCGATGCAGTTTCTTGAGCGACCAGCCCTCGCGCACAAACCAGCCGGCGAGATAGTCGAGCAATTCCGGATGGGAAGGGCGGTCGCCCTGTGCGCCGAAGTTGCTCGGTGTTCGCACCAAGCCGTAGCCGAAGTGGTGCTGCCAGACGCGATTCACAATTACGCGGGCGGTTAGCGGGTTACCAGGGCTCGCGATGGCTTCGGCGAGTTGCAGGCGTTCTTTGCCGCGCTGGAAGGTTTGCGGTTCCGCGGGAGAAAGGATGGCCAGAAAATGCGGGGGGGCAAGGTCGCCGGGGTTGTTTTCGCTGCCCCGGATCCAGACATGTTGCTCCTCGGGTTTCTCCTTGTCGGCGATGGTCTGCAAAACGGGATAGGCGGGCGGAAGATCCTTCTTCAGCGAGGCCACCTGCGCGCGCAACCGGGTGAGACGATCGAGCCAGACACCGGAGAGGAAACGGTCGATTTGCTGCTCCTCTTTCTTGGAGTCTCCGTAATGAAGTACCCCGTGCTCGCCAAGCATGTCCTCCCAGAGGCCGAATTTGGCGCGGTCGAGCGAAACAAGGTTGGCCTTGGAAAGATCGTCACGGGTCGGATTCAGACCCAAGCGAACGAGGTTCTCATCATCCACGTGCTTCTTCTCGGCGATGACGGCGACGACCTGGGCCTGAAACTCCGCGGCCGCCTTCGTGCGCTCGTCATCGCTTGCGGCGGCGGTTGTGGCGGCGTACCAATCCTTCAGAAAAGGGTGTTGTTTCTCGGGATCGGCCAGGTACTTGGTCCAGCGGGCCAGCGTTCCCGGATCGAGCGTGGAGACAGCGGGCGCGTCGGGCACCTGGCTTGAGCCTTGGCTCGAGGCGAGCAGGTAGTCCGCGGTGTCAGCAGCCAGAATGAGACCCAACTGCGCGGATTGAGCCTCGGCGTACTCCTTGAGTTCTTTCTCCTTTTCCTCAATCAAGGCCTTCTTCGCCTTAAACGCATCGACGGTTTCCTTGGGAGCCAGCGGGATCTCATGCAGGTCTGTGTTGCGGAAGATACCCATCAGAGAGTAAAAGTCGCGGGTGGGAATGGGATCGTACTTATGATCGTGGCACTGTGCACACGCCACTGTAAGGCCCATGAATCCGCGCGCGGTGGCATCCACGCGGTCGTCCTGCATCTCGGGGCTCAGAGCGTAGAAGCCCAGGCCCGCTTCGTATTTTTCGTGATCGGGAAGTTGATCGCCGGCGATTTGGGCTTTCACGAAAACGTCATAGGGCATGTCGTTTTGTATGGCCCGAATGACCCAATCGCGATAGCGGAACGACGCCGGGTAGGGGTTATCGCGCTCCGAATCGAGCCGGTCGTCGGAATAGCGGGCGACATCCAGCCAAAGCCGGCCCCAGCGTTCACCGTAACGCGGTGAGGCGAGCAGACGATCGACGACTTTGGCGAACGCGTCGGGCGCGCGATCCTGTTCAAATGCATCGACCTCTTCGGTGGTGGGTGGAAGGCCGGTGAGATCGTAGGTGGCGCGTCGAATGAGCGTACGGCGATCGGCGGGGCGAGCCGGGCGCAACCCGCGCGCGTCGAGTTTGGAAGCAATGAAACGGTCGATTTCCGTGCGCTCCCAGTCGGCATCCTTTACGTCCGGAGGAGAAACGGGTTTAACGGGTACGAAGGACCAGAATGCTCGCTGCTCCGCGGTGATTTTATAAGGAGGCGAGAGAGGTCCCGCTTTCCCGTCCTGCGGCCATACGGCGCCGGCCTTGACCCAAGCTTCGACGGCGGCGATTTGGACGGGGGCGAGTTTGCCCGTGGGGGGCATCTTGGGATTTGCGTCGTAGCGCAGAGCTTTCACCAGCAGGCTTGCGTCGGGATCGCCAGGGACGGCAATGGGGCCGGACTTGCCGCCTCTAAGGAAGTGCTCCCGGGAATCCAGTTGCAGCCCGCCCATGCGTGCTTCGGTGTGGCAGGCGTAGCACTTCTCGGCGAACAGGGGGCGGATTTTCGTCTCGAAGAAATCGGCGTCAACGGAGCTTGGCGCAGGCTGAGCAAGCAAAGCCGGTACTGTGGCAGCTAGAAGGGCCAGGCTGCCGGCGGCTGAACGCATACCTGATTTTACAGCACCTGGGGCAGCCCGTCGGCAGCCGTGAGGGAATCGCTCCTCGAATGTCGCTATTAGAGTGTGCCGCAAGCCCAATGTCGTGGCGCAGACATCCCGGACAATCTGAAACTGCGAAGGAGATACTCGAAATGCAACACACAATTCAAACGAACCGTGCCATCCGCCGTTTCCGGCTTATGGCCGCCCTAACTCAACCGATGCTGGCGTTCGCCCTGATATCGATGCCGGGCCTGGCGGCCACCGCGCCGCCGTCCGTTGCCAGCACTCCGGCCAGCGGCCCGCCCACCAGTGCTCCCGTCGTGAGCGGGGCACACTTTGGGGCGACCGAAGCCGTCGACATCTACTTCGACACGACCGATCTGGCCCTCGGCGTCACCAAAGCATCGGGCGCGTTTTCCAGCATTGGCATTACCGTGCCGGCCTCGGCCGTACCGGGGACGCACTGGATCACAGCAGTGGGCCGCCATAGCGGACTTGCCGCGCAGACGACATTTACCGTCGAAACGAACTGGAGCGAGTACAACTGGGGAACGCCGCCCAAGAGGGACAACCCGGTGGAGAACGTGCTCAGTCCGGCTACGGTGGGCGGGATGGACCTGCTGTGGAGCGGGGCGACGGGCTATTCCATCACGGCTTCGCCGGTGGTAGACAACGGCATGGTCTACATCGGTTCGCAGGATGACAATCTATACGCGTTCAGCACCGCTACCGGCAGCCTGGTCTGGAGCGCGGCAACCAACGGATTCATTTATGGCGCGGCGGCGGTGGCGAATGGCGTTGTGTACCTCGGCTCGAATGATAACAACCTGTATGCCTTCAACGCCACAACGGGAAGCCTCCTGTGG
Organism: Bryobacterales bacterium; assembly: GCA_963707465.1. Taxonomy (GTDB): domain Bacteria; phylum Acidobacteriota; class Terriglobia; order Bryobacterales; family Bryobacteraceae; genus Bog-159. The sequence goes on along the minus strand of CAVPQK010000024.1, from coordinate 89,035 downwards.
AGCGCGGCCACCGGAGCCCCAATCAATTCTTCACCGGCCGTGGCCAACGGTTTGGTATACGTGGGTTCGGACGACAACAACCTCTACGCATTTAATGCCACAACGGGGAGCGTGGTTTGGAAGGCAGCCACCAATTCGCTGGTAGCGACTTCGCCCGCGGTGTCGAATGGCGCAGTGTACGTGGGATCGGAGGACGGCAACCTCTACGCCTTCGACGCCGCGAACGGCAGTTTCCTCTGGAGCGCACCCGCCGGCGGAGGCCTGGAGTCCTCACCGGCTGTAGCCAACGGCGTCGTGTACATCGGCTCGCCGGACCACAACGTATACGCTTTCGATGCCAATGACGGCAGCCCGCTCTGGAGTGTGGCCACTGGCTCCTACGTCTATTCTTCGGCGGCGGTGGCGAACGGCGTAGTGTATATCGGATCGGACGACTTCAACCTTTACGCCTTCAGCGCGGCCACGGGCAGCCTGCTCTGGAAGGCTGACACCGGCAGCTACATTTTCGGCGCGCCGGCAGTAGCAAACGGGGTGGTATACATCGGGTCGGTCGACAACAACATCTACGCCTTCAATGCCACTAACGGCAGCCCCCTCTGGAGCGCGGCCAGCGGCGGAGGCATCGCGTCTTCGCCGGCGGTGGCGAATGGCGTGGTGTACGTTGGCTCGGGGGACTTTAATCTCTACGCGTTCGGGATCCCGGCGGCGCAGGGCTCCCGCTTCGCTCCGCCGGCACGGCCCGAACCAGGTACGCTGCGGCCGGATCTCGCGCTGAAGCTGCAACCCTAGCGCGATGCAGTCAATCGATGTGCCGGGGGACGCCGCGGCCGCCGAAAAGCAGGCCGCGGATCCCTCCGCAGATCGGCCTGGCTCGCCTGGAGCAGCGACTCCCCTTCAGCGGACCGGCCGAGCGCGAGCAGGCAAACGCCCAACGCACTCTGCGCCTCGGCGATCTGCCAGGACAGCAAGGGAAACGGGGCAGATCGGGCAGACGCAAGGGCATCGCGCAAGAGCCGCTCCGCTTCCGGCGCTTTGCCCTCGGCCGTAAGCACTTCGCCCAAGCGAACCTCGGCGGCGATGACATTAGGGTGTCCAGGCGAAAACTCCTTCCGGCGAATTGCCCACGCCTGGCGAAGCAACGGCTCGGCGCCGGCCGGATCTCCTTGGAAGGATCGGGCCTCGGCAAGATCGATTCGCGCAGCCACCGCTTGCGGATTTTCATCGCCACCCAGCTTGTGGGCTATATCGAGAACCTGGCGCGCATAGCGCTCGGCCCCGGCATAATCTCGGCAGTCGAATGCCAACTGTCCCAGGCTGGCCGTCACCCTGGCTGCCTGCCAGTCAACGGGCCCGTTGGCCTTCACGATCGTTTCCAATGCCGCGTGGAGTGTTCTTTCGGCGTGTTCGTACTCGCCTTTTTGCTGTAGCAGCCGGCCCCAATTGTTGAGGCCGAGACCGAACAAGGGACTTTTTTCTCCGACTGTCCTGCGCCGAAGTTCCAGGCTTTCCCGGAGTAGAGGCTCCGCCGCCTGCCAGTCTCCTTTTCCCAGGAGCAAATTGCCCAGATTGTTCAACGGATAGGCAAGGTCGGGATGATCGTTGCCCATGATCTTGCGTTGCAGTTCCAGGGCTCGCCGTTCGGCCGTTTCCGCGCTGGCCAAATCGCCGGCATCGATCAACGCGCCGGCCAGGTTGTGCAGGGCCAGCGCAAAATCCGGGCTGTCCGCGCCCAGGTGCCGCCGTTCGTACTCGACCTGTTCCCGCAACAACTGCAGACCTTCCACGAAATTCCCTCTGCGCTTTAACAGCAGAGCCAGGTAGTTTCCCGCGAAGGAATCGCTGTCGATCTCGCGATCGATCGCTAACGCTTTTCGCAGCACCGGCTCGGCATCGGCGTCGCGGTTCTCCAGGTAAAGGCATTCGCCAAGGGCGGAGAGGCTCTCGGCAACGTCGGCGCTGCGTTCGCCAAGCTTCCGCTCTCGAATAGCGAGTGACTGCCGGAAAAACGGTTCGGCCTTCTTGTATTCGCCCTGCATGCGGATCGACGTCGCCAGGTCAAATAGAGCACCGGCCACATCCGTATTCCACACCCCCAGCGTCTGGCTGCGAAGGACGTAGGCTCGCTCGAGCAGAAGCTCGGCCTGGCCGTACAGTCCCAGCGTCGAGTACGCGCGCCCAATGGCGTCCAGCATGGTGCCCTGCAACTCAGGATCGCCAGCCAGTTCACGGTCCACGCGTTTGGCGCCCTGGTCGAGTAACTCGCGGGCGGTGATCTGCCGGCCGCGGGCACGATCCGGCGTAGCCGCGGCAAAAATGCCTTGGAGAAACTGCGCCTCCCGCTGCGCGGCGAGCCGTCCCAGAGTGGCGCGCCTCGCCAGCAGACCCATACCAATGCTGAAGGCCACCAGCGCCAGCGCGACGATGGCGGCCGCCGATGCCGCCGCTTTATGCCGGCGAATAAACTTGCCGGAGCGATACTGCCAGGTGGCGGTGCGGGCGTCGACCGGATAACCGGCAAGGTACGCTTTTACGTCGCCGGCTAGCGCGGATGCGGAGACATACCGGCGGGCGGGTTCCTTGCGCATCGCCATCAGCACAATATTGTCCAGATCGCGGCTGAGCTTTTCCAAGGCGTCGGGAGGCGCCGATTCCGCATTCGCGGCGCCCGCCACGCTCGGCGGCTCCGGATCTTGTTCGCATATCATCCGCGCCATTTCAAAAGGCCCGGCCAAGTCCAGGCGGTAAGGGCGATTGCCGGCCAGCAACTCGTAGAGCAGGACGCCGAGGGCGTATACATCGGTCGCGGTGGTCACCGGGCCGCCGCGCACCTGCTCCGGACTGGCATATTCCGGCGTCATCATGCGGTCGGAGGTCAGCGTCGGCGTGAGGTTGCCAAACTCAGGGTCTATAAGTTTGGCAATGCCGAAATCCAATAACTTGGGAACGCCATCGGCCGTAACCAGGATGTTCGCCGGCTTGATGTCACGATGCACCACCAGATGCTTGTGCGCGTAATCCACGGCGGCACAAACCGTGCAGAACAACTGCAGCCGTTGTTCCGTTCCGAGCTTATTGACCCTGCAATAATCGTCGACCCGGACGCCATCCACATACTCCATCACCAGGTAGGGTGTGCCGGCTTCAGTGATGCCTCCATCCAGAAGGCGCGCGATGTTGGGATGTTCAAGATTCGCCAGAATCTGCCGCTCACTGCGAAAACGGAGCAGCATCGCCGGACTCTGTCCCAGCCCGCCATGCACGGTCTTGATAGCGACCTTCTTCCGGTAAAGATCATCGGCGCGGGCGGCCAGATAGACTTTGCCCATCCCGCCTTCTCCCAACGGCCGCAATAACCGGTACGCGCCGATGCGTTCGGCGGAGAGATCTTCTTCCGCAGCGATCCTTTGCGCAGCGTCCAACACCGGTTTTTGGAGGAAATCCAAGCTCCGGCCCTCCGACCGAAGCAGGGATTCCACCTGCGTTCGCAGCTCGGCGTCGTCTCCGCAGGCCCGGTCGAGGAATGCCGCCCGGCTGTCCGGCTGCAGCTCGAGCGCCGTATAAAAGAGGTGCTCCAGGCGCAGCCACCGATTCGATCGGGACGACGATGCCATTCGTGCCGCTCCTAGGCCGAGGCTGAGTCTTGCGTGAGTTCGTGGTGCAACCAGGCTTTGGCCATTCGCAACTCCCGGTGTACCGTGGCCGGAGAAATTTTGAGGGCGGCGGCGACTTCATCATGCGTGAGACCACCGAAACAAAGCAGTTCGATGATTTCGCCCTTGCGCTTGTCATGCGCCGCCAGACGCTGCAGTGCCTCATCCAGCTCTACGATGCCGCCTTCTGTTTTCGGCCCGACCAGGATGGCTTCATCCAGCGAAATCGTTTCCGCGCCGCCACCGCGCTTCTGCCGGTTATGGGCTTTCTCGTGATCTACCAGAATGCGGCGCAACAGACGGGCGGAAACCGCAAAGAAGTGCACTCGATCCTGCCAGGCGACGTCCGCATTTACCAGCCGCATATAGGCCTCATGCACCAGGGCTGTCGCACGCAACGTGTGGCCGGGACGCTCGGAACGCAAACATATCGACGCCAGCTTCCGAAGCTGTTCGTAGACGATCGGAATCAGTTCGTCAAGCGCCGCCTTGTTCCCGCCGCTCCAGTCCCTGAGAAGGCGCGTCACTACATGCCGATCTTGAGGGCTTTCCGTCATGCGTGCCGAAGGCGGTCCGCCGATTCTGGCGATTTAACAGCATCGATTATAACGTAGATCTTGGGTGCAAGCGGTTCCGTAAGCGTCCGAACTCGGACTCCGGCGGGTAGTTTTGGGAAGATCTAAAAACGCTAAGTCTATGAAACGTTTTGGTGGACCTGGTGAGATTCGAACTCACGACCTCTTCCATGCCATGGAAGCGCGCTCCCAACTGCGCCACAGGCCCGGTTCCGTTTCATTTGAATATAGCATGGCGCTCACCGGTTTGACACATTGCTCGCCCGCTTGCCTACAATGGTATGATGCCTCGCAGGCGCGTGCTCGCGCTTTTTTTTCTCCTGATCTGCCTGTCGGCGCTGGATTTCTCCGGTTGCTTCGTCCGCAGACGCATCATTACGCGGAAGGGCGGCAACGCCACTCCGGTGCTGGTCACCGCGGATAAACAGACTCTCATCGACAGTCTCGCGGCCCATTACCAGGCCATCCGGAGTTTCAGCGCCACCGTCGACATGACGCCCGCGCTGGGCAGTTCCGAAAAAAGCAAGATCACCGAATATAAGGACGTGCGCGGCTACATCCTGTTCCGTAAGCCGGACGATATTCGCATCATCGGGCTGTATCCGGTGGTGCGCAACAAGGCTTTCGACATGGTCTCGAACGGCAAAGACTTCCGCCTGTACCTGCCGGCCAAGAACCGGTTCGTGACCGGATCCAACGAACTGATCGGCCGCTCGCCGAACAAGATCGAAAACCTCCGCCCGCAGCATTTTCTGGAGGCCCTGCTGATCGCGCCCATGCAACCGGGCGAAAAGGCGGAACTGGTAAATCTCACCGACGAAGACAACGCTGTCTATATCCTGCATTTCGTTCGTGTCGGGCCGGGCGGTGAGATCCTACCCGCACGCAGTGTCTGGTTCAGCCGCATTAATCTGCATTTGAACCGGCTGCTGGTCTACGACCCGGCAGGCAACATCCTGACGGACGCCCGCTACAGCGACTGGAAGGATTACGATGGCGTGCCGTTCCCCAAGACCATCGATATCACGCGCCCGCAAGACGAATATGCCGTGGTCCTGAGCGTCGTAAAGATGGAAATCAACCGCGGGGTCTCCGACGACAAGTTTGTGCTGGAGCAGCCCGAGGGAACCCAGCTTCAGGCACTGGGTCAGCCCGCGCCTGCACCGCCGCCCCCGCCGCCTCCGGCAACTGGGAAGAAGAAACCGTGACGGCAAAACTCGTCCTGGAAAACTTGAAGCACAAGCCCATGCGCAGCCTGTTGAGCGTATTCCTGATCGCTGTGCCCGTGACCCTGATTCTGTGCCTGGTGGGTCTCAGCCGCGGCATGCTGGCCGATTCCGCCCGCCGCGCCCGCGGCATCGGCGCGGACATCGTCATACGGCCGCCCAAGACCTCCATGCTGACCCTCAGCGGCGCCCCCATCCCCGAAAAACTGGTCGATACCATCCGGCAAAAGCCGCACGTGGCGCTGGCGATGGGCATGATCGTGCATCCAATTACGAGCGTAACTTTCGTCAGCGGCGTCGATCTTTCCCTCTTCAAGCAGATGAGCGGCGGCTTCAAATATCTGGAAGGCGGCCCGTTCCGCGGCCCCGACGACATGATCGTCGACGAGTATTACGCGCAGCAGCACAAACTGCATGCGGGTGACACGGTGACCGACATCCTGAATCGCCCGTGGCACGTCTCGGGGGTTGTGGAAGGAGGCAAGTTCGCGCATGTGTCCGTGCCCATGCGCACCTTGCAGGATCTTACCGGTAATACGGCCAAGGTCAGCCAGATTTTCGTGAAGGTCGACAACCCCTCCAACATACCCGTGGTGATGGCAGAGCTGAAGGCGCCCGATTTCCTGCCGGATTACAACATCTATACGATGGAGGAGTTCACCTCGCTGCTTACCATCGAAAATGTGGGTGGATTGAGCACCTTCATCCATGTGATGATCGGCATCGGCGTAGTGATCGGGTTCGCCGTGGTGCTGCTTTCGATGTACATGGCCGTCCTGCAGCGCACCCGCGAGATTGGAATACTGAAGGCGCTGGGCGCGTCACGCTGGTTCATTCTGAAGATCATTCTGGCCGAAGCCGTGGTCATGGGGCTGGGTGGCACGGTGGTGGGAATTGGGTTGAGCTTCGCGGCGCGCGCGCTAATTCTGGCCCTTTACCCGGCTTCGCTGACGCAGGCCATTACGCCGGATTGGTGGCCCATCGCCGGCGCCATCAGCATGGCGGGTGCGCTGTTGGGCGCCTTGTATCCGGGCTTGAGCGCGGCGGCGCAGGACCCCATCGAGGCGCTCGCGTATGAGTGAGCCGCTCATCGAAATCCGCGGGCTGCGGAAGGTTTATCGCGTGGGCAAGGTGGACGTCTCCGCGCTGCGCGGCGTGGACCTGGATGTGCCGCCGGGCGAGTTTCTGGCTATCGTGGGGCCATCCGGATCCGGCAAGTCGACGCTGTTCCACATTATTGGCGGGCTAACCCCGGCGACCGGCGGCACAGTGCGCATCGGCGGACAAGACATCTCCTCGCTCACCGACGCCGGCCGCACCGAGTTGCGTAAGAACAAGGTCGGCTTCGTTTTCCAGAAATTCAACCTGCTGCCAAACCTGACCGCCGCGGATAATATCGCTATCGCCCGCCATATTGCCGGGCGCGGCCAGACACCCGAGCCCGAATTCGAGGAGGTGCTGAAACTGCTGGGGGTTTCCGAGCGCCTCAATCACCGGCCCGCCGCGCTTTCCGGAGGCGAACAGCAGCGCGTGGCCATCGCCCGTGCGATCGTGAACCACCCGGCCATCCTGCTGGCGGACGAACCCACGGGCAACCTGGATAGCGAGAATTCCGCCGCGGTACTAGACGTCATGAGAGATTTGAACCGGCGGCTGGGCCAGACGATCCTGATGATCACGCACAATCCGGAAGCCGCCGCGTTCGCGCACCGGACGGTACGGATGCGCGATGGGCGAATTGTGGGGTAAAGAAAACTGCCGAATTCGTGAAACGTTATGCCCCTTGGCGTCACTACTTATTGTGGACGCCTGGTGCGAATTGCGCTCCTAAAGCCAATGGTTCCTCCCCACTCCGTTAGCTGCCTCGGAAACACGCAGCTCGCGCGGGCGTTCACAAACTTTCTTTCATGCCGCTTTTGTGGCGAGCGTGCTGCGCTTGCGTCCGAATGGGAAGTAAATAGCCAGCCCCACGATTAGCCAGGCAAAAAAGCGGAACCAGGTGCGCAGCGGCAGGCCCATCATCAGCACCAGGCAGCAAGCGATCGAGATCAGTGGAAACAGGGGAACGAAGGGCACCCGGAAAGCCCGCGGCCGGTCGGGCTGCTTCTTTCGCAGTACGATCACACCCACCGAGACCAGCGCAAAAGCAAACAGCGTGCCAATATTCGAAAGCTCCGCGAAGGTGTCGATGTCCCAGATTCCGGCTGGAATACCCACCAGAAAACCGGCGATCCAGGTGGAGATATACGGCGTCTGGAACCGCTTATGCACGGCGGAGAAGAAGCCCGGCAGCAGCCGGTCGCGCGACATGGCGAACCAGATGCGCGCCTGCCCGTACTGATAGACCAGCAGCGAAGAGATCATGCCGGCCAGCGCGCCGGCGGTGACCACCACCCGGAGCCGGTTGAAGCCCAAGGCTTTCAGGGCATCGGCCACCGGCGAAGCCGAGGTGAGAGTGGAATACTTGGCGATGCCGGTGAGCACCAGCGACACCGAACCATAGAGAATAGTGCAGACAATCAGGGTGGCGATGATGCCGAACGGCAGATCCTTTTGCGGATTGCGGCACTCCTCGGCCGCGGTCGAAACCGAGTCGAAGCCAATATAGGTAAAGAACACGATCGACGCGCCGGTCAGGATTCCCGGGAAGCCGTGGGGCGCGAACGGATGCCAATTGGCGCTGTTGATGGCCCGCGCCGAGCCGAAGCAGAATAGCAGAATCGCGCCGATCTTGATCAGCACCATGATGGTGTTCGCATTGGCGCTTTCCTTTACGCCGCGAATCAGCACCACGGTAACCAGCATCGTGATCAGCAGAGCTGGAATATTGAAGATGCCCGCCGGACCCCCCGGCGCTGGGAACGGAGGGTATGCCAATTGTGGCGGCAAGTGCGCTCCGAAGAGGTTGTCGCAGAGGTCCTGTATATACGCAGAGAATCCCACCGCCACCGACATATTGGAAACCGCGTATTCCAAAATCAGGTCCCACCCGATGATCCAGGCCACGATTTCGCCCAAAATAGCGTACGCGTAAGTGTATGCGCTGCCGGCGATGGGGATCATTGAGGACAGTTCGGCATAACACAAGCCCGCGAACAAGCAGGCGACCGCTACTAAGGCAAATGAAACGGTGATGGCCGGACCTGCGCCGGGGCGGCCTAACTGGGAAGCGGCGTGGGTCCCGTGCAGGACCAGGTCGATCACCGTGGCCTCCAGGATCGACTTGGTGGGGATTACCGTGCCCGCCGCCGCCGTCCCGGTGAGCGTGAAGATGCCGGAGCCGATAACCGCGCCTACGCCGAACGCCGTCAGGGTCCAGGGACCCAGCGTCCTGCGCAGCCGCTTATCGGGCTCCTGCGAAGCCTCAATCAGAGCGTCGATGCTCTTCGTGCGAAATAGTTGGCTCAACGGCCTGTCCCAGGAACCGCTCCCTTACGGTCACGGCTCAGTATTTAGCGTTTGCGCTGGCCCTGCACCATCTTCTTGACTTTCTTCTTCATCGAGCCGCGCGCCACGCCTGCCGCGCGCTTGGCCTTGGGAGCCGTCTTCTTCCGCGCCGCCCTCTTCAACTTCTTCCGTTCCAGTCTATCAGTGATTGTTGTCGTGTCCATTTCAGCCTCTCTTCAGCCCCGCGTATTTTTCTACCAGCTTTTTCAGCCCGTATCGCGGAAAGCTGACTGTAATCTTGGCGTCTTCGCCTTCGCCCTCGCGCCGCAGCACTGTTCCGGTGCCATATTTGGGATGCTCCACCGTCATGCCGGTGCGCGCCGATTTACGCGGCGGAGCGGCAATCGGCGGCTTGGCGACCGTTGCCCCTGGGAACGGCGCGCGCGGCGGAATTACCGGTGGCGTCTTCTGCGACGGAAACGCCACTCCCCGCTCGGCGAAAAACTGCGAGATGTTCTCCAGGGAATTATACGTCTTTCCGTTGAATGTATTCCTTTGGGCGCTCTGCCGCACCTGGTAGCGCTCGGCGTGCAGATCCACTTGCGGTACGTTGTCGTCTTCGCCCAGATCGACAATCAGGTCCGCGGGCGCTTCACTCAAGAACCGGGACGGTACCATGCGTTCCTGTTCCCCGCCCCCAAACCGGCGCCGAAACCGGGCCCAGGTCAGGTACAGCCTCTTTTGCGCGCGGGTCATGCCCACGTAGCACAAGCGCCGCTCTTCCTCGAGCGCCTCCACGGACGCCATCGAGCGTTGATGCGGGAACAACCCTTCTTCCAGGCCCGCCAGAAACACGATCGGAAACTCCAGGCCCTTGGCGTTGTGCAGGGTCAACAGGCTCACCTGCGCCTGCTCGTCCACCGCGTCCGCGTCCGCCACCAGGGCCGCGTGATCCAGGAAATCGCCCAGGGTTTCGCCGCGCTCCGCCGCCTCGGCTGCCGCGTTCACCAGCTCGCCCAGGTTCTCCAGGCGGCCTTCGGACTCGGGAGTGCCTTCCTGCTCCAGCATCTTGCCGTAGCCAGTCCGGTCGAGCATGAACCGGATGGCATCCGGCAGCGGCTCGCTCGCCGCGCGCAGCGACAGTTCCTGGATCATGGTGCGGAAGGCCACCAACGCCGACTGCGCGCGCGCCGGAAACAACTGCTGGTCGATCATGCGCGACACGGCATCCCACAAGCTGAGGCTATTTTCGCGCGCGAAAGCGTCGACCTGCTCCACCGTGGTGCGCCCAATGCCGCGCGCAGGGGTGTTGATCACCCGCAGCAGGCTCACCGAATCCTGGCTGGACATGGCCAGCTTCAGGTACGCCACGGCGTCTTTGATTTCGGCGCGCTGGTAGAAGCTGAATCCGCCCACCACCAGGTATTTCCGGTTATGCCGCCGCAGCGCTTCTTCGATCTGCCGCGATTGCGAGTTGGTCCGGTAGAGCACCGCCACGCGGTCGGTGGGATTCTCCGTCAGCAGTCGCTCGATGGTTTTGGCGATGAACATACCTTCGTTCTCCGCGTCCCATCCGGCATACAAGCCCAGCATCTCGCCGCGGTCCGCTTCGGTCCACAGGTTCTTGCCCTTGCGCGCTTTGTTATTCGCCACCACCGCGCCGGCGGCGGCCAGGATGTTTTTGGTTGAGCGGTAATTCTGTTCCAGCCGGATGGCGCGTGCCTTTGGAAAATCGTGCTCGAAATCCAGAATGTTCTTGATATCCGCGCCGCGCCAGCTATAAATGGACTGGTCTTCGTCGCCCACCACGCAGACGTTGCCGTGCGTTTCGAGACAGCAGCCGCATCAGCTCGTACTGGCTGCGGTTGGTGTCCTGATACTCGTCGATCATGATGTAGCTGAGCCGCCGGTTATAGAGCGCGCGGGTGGCTTCATCGTGGTAGAGCAGGCGCACGGTTTCGAGCAGCAGATCGTCGAAATCGAGCGCGTTGGCCGTGCGCAGCGCCTTCTCGTATTCGTCCCAAATGACCGCCAGCTTGCCCGCCGTGGGATCTTTCGCATCGCGATAGAAATCCTGCGGCGTCTGCTTCATGTTCTTGGCCTGGCTGATGCGCGACAGCGCGGCGCGGTATTGCATGAACTTCTCGTCCAGGCCCAGGTGCCGATAAGCCGGACTTGATCAGCGCCAGTTGATCTTCGTCGTCGTAGATGCTGAAGCGGCGCGTAAACCCGGGGCGAAGCTGCGCCAGCGGCTCGCCATCCCGCCGCAGCAGACGCACGCAGAACGAATGAAAAGTGGCCAGATTGGGCGTGGACGAAAGCGCCACACCGCTCGAGCAGCGTCGCCACGCGTTCGCGCATCTCCGCTGCCGCCTTGTTGGTAAAGGTCACCGCCAGGATGGCGGATGGGGGCACATGCCGCGCCGTGATGATATAGGCGATGCGGTGAGTGATGACGCGCGTCTTGCCGCTGCCCGCGCCGGCCAGAATCAGCAGGGGGCCTTCAGTGTAGGCGACGGCTTCACGTTGTTGAGGGTTGAGGCCCTTGAGAAAATCCATGTGTCGGAGAGGACACTTTGGATTTTACCATGTGCGGTGGCTTAAACTGAATAACTGCGCAGATTCCCCTTCTTCCTTTTCTACTCCCTGATGGTCGCGGCGGCGCTGCTTGCCATTCGGTTTGTGGCGGGTCCGTTTCGGTCCGCGCTGGTCGCCGTGAATTCGCCGGTAAATGCCGCAGCCACTGTTGCGGTCTCGTTCGTGCTGCTGGTCCTGATCGGCGCGAGAGGTGCTGCCGGGCCGGCGCAGGGCCGGAGTACTGCGTGGGTGGATCTGGCCGTCCTCATAGCGGCAACGGTTGTGGCGTTCTGGCCCAACTTGAGATCGCCTTTAGTATATGACGACTATCGGCACATCATGGAGGCCTCGCACGCCAACTGGCGAATTCTCGCCGATGCGTTTCAACGCGTCCCAGGTGGGCACGGACTCTTCTTTCGCCCGGTCGGATTCATTTCTTACTGGCTCGATTACCGGTGGGCCGGCGGCCATGCCATTCGCTGGCATTTGTGGAGCCTGGCCGCGCATGCCGCCAATACCTGCCTGGTCTATCTGCTGCTGATGCGGCTGAGAACGCGGGGCGCGGCGGCATTAGCGGCGGCACTGTTGTTTGCGCTGCACGGATCGCGCGCGGAAACCGTTGCCTGGGTGGATGCCCGCTTCGATCTTTTGGCCACATTCTTCGCTTTGTGCGCGCTGTTGGCTGCTTTGGAATACTGCCGCACCGGGCGGCGCGCGTGGTATTTGCCGTTAGCCGCCTGCGCGGCGTTGGCCGTTTACACTAAAGAATCGGCATTTTGTCTGCCCTTGCTGCCCATCGCGCTCCTGCCGGCGTTGCCGCGCACGCAATGGCGCCGCGCGATGGCAGCGGGTCTGGCACTGGCCTCGGTCTGCGCCGTTCTTTTTGCCTATCGCTGGTGGGCGCTCGGCGGAATCGGCGGATATGCCGACCGCACTGGCGTCAGCGCCGTGTGGCGGTCCCGGCCGCTGCACACGTCGGAGGCGCTGTTTTTCCGGGAGTGGGCCTTTCTGTTTTTTCCAGTGAACTGGTCGGCGCCGCTGGAGTGGTGGCTCCAGGCGGCCGCGGTGGCCTTTCTGGCGATTCTGGTGGTCTTTGCCGCGCGTGACGGGGCAGGCATCGGCGGACGCGCGCGCCTTGTGGCGGGACTGACGTTTCTACTGGCCGCCGTGCTACCGGTCCAGCATTTGTTAATGTTCCAGCCGGACTTTGCGGGCGCCCGGGTTCTGTACCTGCCGCTTGCCGGACTCGCCATTTTCTGGGCCGCCGTACTGGATCGCGCCGTTCCGGGAAAACTCATCTGGGCGATGGGCGCGGCTCTGATCGCATTCAATGTGGCGGCTCTCAAGCACAACCTGCGTCCGTGGCGCACGACTCCGGCGGCCGCCGCTGCGGTGTGCGGTGCGCTGGGCCGCGAACTGGCGCAAGATCCGCGGCCTGTGTTCGTGAGCGGCCTGCCCGACAGGCTGGAAGGCGTCTATTTTCTCTCCAACGGATTTCCGGAATGCGTGGAGATGAATTCCGGGAAACCAGCCGCGCGCGTGCATCTCGTGAGTGGAGCGGAGGCGTTGCCGACTGGCGCGCGCCGCTTCGACTGGAATCCGGGGCAAGGCCGGCTGGAGGAGAAGTAGCGCCGTCTAAGTGCTGGACCAGGCACGTTGCTGGTCCCGTGCGCCGTGGAAGATGTGCAGAATCTCTGTCCCTCGGCGCGTCCTGCGGTAATAGATAAGGTATTTGCCCGCTGGAACGCATTTCACCCCGGCTGCGAGCTCGTCGAATGGTTTCCCGGCATCGGGATGTTCTCCCAGCAGCCAAAACCGGTCGGTGATGCTGTCGATGAGGCGGTCCGCAACCTCCACGCCTACCCGGTGCGCCCAGTAGTGAAAGATCTCGTCGAGATCGAGCTCAGCGTCCCTGGAGACACGATACCGCGTCACCGGCTGGAGACTTCCCGGGCGAGGCGCTGGCGCCCTCTCGCCTTAACCCCATCGGCCAGCTTCTTTAGCCCTTCGCGACCTTCGTATTCCCGATATTCGCCGGTCGCGATCGCATCAATGCTCGCCCGGACGCGCCGTCGGATGCCGTCAAGTTGCTGCGCCGTCAAATCCGCGAGAACATCCTCGGCTGTGGGCCTGGCAAGCCGCAGTGTTCTGGCGTCCTCATCTTCCATCCGCCGCAAGGCATCGCGGACCACCTCGCTCGCATTGTTGTAGCGCCCGCTTTTCACTTTCCTGCGCACGTAGCCCGCGAGACGGTCCGTCATCGACACGTTCATCTGGTCCATGGTTTACCTGACTTTGAGTTTATGCAAGAAAGTGCCATGTGTCAATCTTTGACATTCTAGGGTAGGATGGAAGGTTCCTCCTCGGAGATGGCGAACAGGATGCACGACGAGCGTTACGTGCTGGCGATCGACCTGGGCTCGAGCAGCGTGAAGGCCACGCTGGTCTCGCAGCGCGGCGAAGTGGCGGGCGCCGGTTTGCGCGACGTGGACACCCTGCTGCTGCCCGGCGGTGGCGCCGAGCACGATCCCGAACAGTGGTGGAAAGCGGCGATCGCGGCGGCGCAATCGGCGCTGGCTACTGCCGCCGTTCCGCCCGAGCGGATCTTAGCGATGGCGTGTACCACCCAATGGGCCGTCACCGTGCCGGTCGACGCAGGCGGCCACGCCATCTGGAACGCGCTCTCGTGGATGGACACGCGCGGGGGCCGCTACAGCCGGGCCGCGGTGGATGGCTGGCCCAAGATCGAGGGTTACGCGGTATCGAAGCTGCTGCAATGGGTCCGGCTCACGGGAGCCGCGCCGAACCACTCCGGCGTGGACGGCTTCGGCCATATCCTGTACTTCAAGCACGAGCGGCCGGATCTGTACGCGCGCACTTACAAATTCCTGGAGCCGATGGACTATCTCAACTTCCGGCTTACCGGCCAGTGCGCGGCGTCTTACAGCACGATTTTTCCGTATTGGCTGACCGACAACCGCAACCCCAACCGCATCGACTACCATGCCGGCTTGCTGCGCGTCTCCGGAATCGAGCGTGAAAAGATGCCCGACCTGCGGCCGGTCGATGCGATCCTGGGAGAACTGAAGCCTGATGTGGCGGCGGAACTCGGCCTGCTGGCGGGTACGCGCGTGGTGATGGGCTCGGGCGACAGCCAGGCCGCCACGGTGGGTGCCGGATGCGTGCGCGACTACGACGGCTATTTCTCGATCGGCACCACGGCGTGGCTCAGTTGCCATGTGCCCTGGAAGAAGACCGACATCGCGCATTCCATCGCCACCATGCCCGCTGCTCTGCCCGGCCGGTACATGGTCAGCGCCGAACAGGGCACCGCCGGCCGCTGCCTGGAGTTTCTGAAGAACAATATCCTGTTTCCGGTGAACGGACAGACGCCCGCGGGCGGCGATCTTTACGGGATACTGAATGCGGAGGCCGCGCAAGTCCCGGCCGGCAGCGAAGGGCTGATCTTTACGCCGTGGATTAACGGCGTGCTGGCGCCGCGGGAGGACCACTACACGCGCAGCGCTTTCTTCAACCAGACCGCCCGTACGACGCGCGCCCACTATGTGCGCGCCGTAATGGAGGGCGTAGCGTTCAACCTCCGTTGGCTCAAGGGCCACGTCGAAAAGTTTATCGGGCGGCCGTTCGCGCAGCTCAATTTCATCGGTGGTGGCGCGTCCTCCCAGGTCTGGTGCCAGATTCAGGCGGACATCCTGGGCTGCCCGGTGCGGCGCATCGCCAACGCACGCAGCGCCAATGCGGTGGGAGCGGCGCTGGCGGCCTTCAGCGCGCTGGGCGAAATCGGTGTGGAGGAGATCGCGCAAATCGTGCAGGTGGCCCAGACGTACCAGCCGGAGGAAAAGCACCGCCGCGTGTACGATGATCAGTTCCGTGAGTTTTTGGAGTTCTACCGGCGGATGCGGCCCATTTACCGGAGACTGAATCCGGTAGTGCATCCGGTGTGATGGTGGAGTAAAGGAGCATCGAAATGGATTTGGAGAGACAAGCGCGGCTGCCGGAGAAGGGCCGCAACCAGGAAGATATCCTGCGCGAACTGCGCGCGATTGCCGCGCACGAGGACGCCCGCTGGGAAACCGGGCAGATTTCAGGCAGCTACTATCACGCCGGCAAGGAGCATTTCGCCTTCCTGAACCAGGTTTACGGCCTGTTCTCGCATGTCAACATTCTGCAGCGCGACATGTGCCCCAGCGGCACGAAGTTCGAGGCCGAGATCGTGGCCATGACGGCCCGCATGCTGCACGGCGATGCGGTGAAAGCGCCGGACGAAGTGGTGGGCACGGTTACCTCCGGCGGCAGCGAGAGCATCATGCTGCCCATGCTGGCGTATCGCGAGCAGGCGCGCGCGGCGGGTATCGCGGCGCCGGAGGTGGTGGCGCCCGCGACGGCGCATCCGGCATTCGACAAGGGAGCCTGGCTGTTCGGCCTCAAGCTGGTGAGGGTACCCGTGGGCGCGGACCTGCTGGCCGATGTGGATGCCATGCGCGCCGAGATCAACGCGAACACCGTGGCGCTGGTGGGCTCGGCCGGCAATTACCCCTACGGCCTGATCGATCCGCTGGAGCGATTGTCCCGCCTGGCGGTGGAGCGCGGCATCGGCATGCACGTGGACGGCTGCTACGGCGGGTTCATGCTGCCCTGGCTGGAGCGCCTGGGCTACCCGATTCCGCCCTTCGATTTCCGGCTGCCCGGGGTGACATCAATGTCCTGCGACACGCATAAGTGGGGCTACGGCCCCAAGGGCGCGTCGGTGGTGTTGTACCGGAACCGCGCGTTGCGGCGCCGGCAATATTTCACGGTGAGCAATTGGGCGGGCGGGTTGTACGCCGCGCCGACCCTGGCGGGCAGCCGATCGGAGGGCATCTCCGCGGCAACGTGGGCCGCCATGGTGTCGCTGGGCGAGGAGGGTTACCTGGAAACCGCGCGCCAGATCATGCAAGTCGCGGATGCCATCAAGGCGGGCGCCGCCGCGATTCCCGAGATTCGCCTCGCGGGCGACCCGACGTTCTGCATCGCATTTCTGTCGGACACGGTGGATATCTGCCACGTCAACGACTATCTGGCCGCCAAGGGGTGGCGCATGAACGGACTGCAATCGCCGCCCGGCTTCCACTTCTGCATCACGCGTCCGCAAACCGTGCCCGGCTTGGCGGACAGGTTCCTGGCGGAGTTAAAGGAAGCGGTGGCGTATGCCAAGACCCCGCCTTCCGAGCCGTCGAAAAGCGGCGCGATTTATGGCGGGAGGTTGGCTAATGTGCCGCCGGCCATGATCGCGCAATTCATGTGCGATCATTTGGACGCAATGTACGCGCTATGACCGCGCAGGGCTCCCGGACTTTGATGCAGGAGTCCGTCTCATTCCGACCGCTTGGACGGTCTGACTTTCCTCTACTTCAACAATGGCTCTCCACCCCGCATGTGGATGCATGGTGGCACGATCGCCTCGATCTGGCGAGTGTTGGCGCTAAGTACGGCCCGCGGGTTGACGGCTTTGAGCCCACGCACGTTTTCGTAATCGAACATCGCGAGCGGCCAGTTGGGTGGATTCAGTGGTATCTCTGGCGTGATTACGCGGGGCATGCGCGACAATTAGGGGCCGATCTCGATTCGGCTGGTATCGACCTCGCAATTGGGGAACTGGCGATGACTGGCTTGGGATTGGGGCCGATTGCGATCTGCGAATTCCTTAGGCAAATTGTATTTGCAGATCCGAGCGTCAACGCCGTAATTAACGATCCTGAGGAGAGCAACGTCAGATCGTTGCGTGCCTTCGAAAAGGCGGGATTCGCAGTGACGGGCACTGTTCAACTCGCCGGGGAAAACTTCAAGAGGCGGGTTGTACGCATGGATCGCCCCGCCCATAGCCTTGACAACTTGCCGTTCCCTCGTGAATCACTTTAACGGGTTAAGCTGAAGGTAGTTATGAATCGCGAACAGATCATAGACCGGCTGCGCGAGAACGAAGCCGCTCTGCGGAACTGGGTGTAGCTCATGCGGCATTGTTCGGCTCGCGGGCACGTGGCGATCAAGGGCCCGGTAGCGACACCGACATCATGATCGAATTCGATCCCGCGGCCCGCATCACTGTTTTTGATTATTCCGGTTTGAAGGACTACATCGCCGCCTTGTTCGATGGGCACGTGGACGTAGTAAACCGCGACGGACTCAAGTCTTACGTCAAACCGGCGGCCACAGCTGACGCCATCTATGCCTTTTGACGCAGCCAGCGCCCTGCGTGACATGGACTACCATATCCGTCTCGCTGCCCAGTTCGTCGCGGGCTTGGACTACGATGCTTTTCGGGATGACGAGCGCACCGTTTATGCTGTCACCCCGGTGCCTTGAAATCATTTCGGAGGCGTCCCGTCGTCTCCCCGCGGAGATGAAGGCTCGATACCCAGCGATTGCCTGGAAGAATATCGCCGGGGCTGGCAACGTCTACCGCCACGACTACGAGAATGTTGCCGCGAAGCTGGTGTGGGATACTGTGCAACTGGCCCTGCCGCCCCTGCGGAATGTTGTCGCCGGTGAAATCGCCGGTCTCGAATAGGCTGCACAATTCACGGGTAACGAAGAACGTTGCTGGAACGGACGGAGGCGTAAACGGATGGCCGATCAAGCGCCTGATTCGCCCGCACCACGCCGATGGCTGGTGCTCACGGCGTTCCTCGGCGCTCTGATCCTCACGCAAATCTTCTGGTACAACTTCGCGCCCCTGATCTCCCTGCTAACCGCCAGGTACAGCATCAGCGCACTGACCGCCAGCTGGACCATCCTGGTCTTTCCATTGGCCAGCATGCTGTTTTCCGGCTACGCGGGCGCATTGATCGATCGCCGCGGATACCGCTTCGCGATCCAGTGGGGGCTGGTCCTGATGGCTGTTTCGGCCGGCGTGCGCATCTTCGACGGCTTCTACATGCTGTTGGCCGGCCAGATCGGCATCGCCCTCTCGGTTCCCTTGATCGTGACGTCCATTTCGACGCTGGTCGCCGACTGGTTTCTCCCCGCCGAGGAGGGACTCTTCACCGGCATCTGCACGATCGGAATCTTCGTGGGCATGGCGCTTTCGCTGGCCGCCTCTCCGCTGCTGGTTGAGTGGCTGGGATTCCGCGGCGCCATGGCTCTGCTGGCCGCGGTGGCCGGCGGATGGGCGCTGCTCTACCGCTTCACCGCGCCCGAAAATCGCCCCGCGCGAGCCGTATCGCCCTCCGTCAAGCCAGCTGGCACGCCCGTGCGCGCGCTTCTGATGAACCGCAATCTGGCCGTCATCTTCGTCACCGCTTTTATCGGACAAGGCTGCTTCAATGCCCTTACGACGTGGCTGGAGGTGATCTGGCACGAGCGCGGCTTTTCGAGCGACGCCGCGGGGATGGCCGGCGGAATGATCATCGCCGGCGGCATCGTCGGCGCGCTGTTGATTCCCCCATTGTTCGACAAGTTCGATTACCCGCGGCTGCTGCTGTGGGTCTGCCTGGCGCCGAGCCTGCTGCTGGTTCATCCATTTGTGTCCGCGGCCAGTCCGCACGCGGGATACGCCTTGGGCGCGGTGCTGGGCTTTCTGTGGCTGCCGTCTCTGGCTATTACGCTGACCGTGATTGAGCGCGTCGCCGGCAAGGAACATGCGGGCGCAGCTTCCGGGATCTTCTGGACCATCGGTAACGCGGGCGTGCTGGGTCTGACGGTCTGCTTTGAAGTGCTGAAGGAGGCCGCCGGATGGCGCGCGTCAATCAATGTGCTGGTGCTGCTGCTGGCCGCGATGAACCTGCTGATCGGACTGCTACGCATCCCTGCGCGGCAGGCGCAGGGATAGCGCGTCAGGCCCAACCCATACGCGCACGCAGCGATTGAATGTGCGCTACGTGATGATCGCCGTGCCAGGCATACAGCGCCAGGTTGCGATCCAGCGTGACCGGGCCTAGCTCGGAATGCAGGAACGTGCGCGCAAAATCCGCCGGCGTCAGGGAGCGCAGCAGGGGCACCCAGCGGCCGTGCAGCGCTTCGAGCAAGGCGAGCGAAACCTCTACCGGCGCCGTGCGCGCATCGAAAAGCTCCGCCCAGCGGTCCTCATAGTAGCCTTTGGCGTTGGGTGCTTCTTCGGTTAGCGCCAGGCGGAAGCGGCAGTAACTGTTGATGTGGCTGTCGGGCACGTGGTGCACCACCTGGCGCACCGTCCAGCCGCCTGGGCGATAGGGCGTATCGAGTTGCTCCGGGGTTAAGCCGTTCACGGCCGCGCGCAGACGCGCCGGCGTCGCCGCGATGCGGTCGATGAACCCGTGGCGCTGCTCTTCGGTGCTTTCGCCGGCGTAGGTGAAGGGGCCGATGGGGTAGCGCAGATCCGTCATGGTGCCAGCCTAACAGAAATGCGCCGCACGGAACTCGGCTAGAATATTCTTGGGGATCGCCACCGGCATCCTGATGGCAAAGAGAATCGCAATTGTGGAGGACGAGGCGGAGTTGGCCGCGTTGCTCGATTACAATCTGACCCGCGGCGGTTATCAGTCTTACGTGCTCGCCGGTAATAAGGGCGCCCTGAAAGATCTGGAAATCTGGAAACCGGATTTGATCGTCCTGGACGTAATGCTGCCGGGAGACGATGGATTCGAGCTTTGCCGCCAGATCCGCCAGTCGCCCGTTCTGGCGCGCACGCCTGTGCTGTTTCTCACGGCCCGGTCCGACGAGGTCGATCGGGTGCTCGGCCTCGAGATCGGCGGCGACGATTACATGACCAAGCCGTTCAGCCCGCGCGAATTGGTGGCCCGCGTGAAGGCCCACCTGCGCCGCGCCGAACGTGACGAAGAAGAAAATACGGCGATCGAGGCCGGGCCGTTTAAGCTGGACCGGGGCGCGCACCGCGTGTTTCTGCGCGGCAACGAACTGAACTTGACCTCCACCGAATACAAGCTCCTGGAGTTCTTTCTGACCCACACGGGCCGCGCCTACAGCCGCGATCAGCTTCTGGAGGAGGTCTGGGGCCAACAGCGCTTTGTCACGCCGCGCACAGTGGACGTGCATGTCCGCCGCTTGCGGGAGCACATCGAGACGGAGCCGGATAATCCACGTTACCTCACCACCGTCCGCGGATTTGGGTACCGCTTTGAAGGACTCCCGTAGAACCACAGTCCCGCCGCAAGAACTTAATCCCCAGTTCACGCTTCCGTAACGCCCCAGTAACCATATGTTGTTTACGCTTTAAGGTGGACGCATCGGAAAGGCGGCAGGCGCATGAAGAAAATCCTTCTCATTGAAGACGACACCGATCTGTTTGCCCTCTTGAAATACAACCTCGAGAAGGAAGGATTTGCCATGGCCGGATCCCAGACCGGCAAAGGCGCGCTGGACCTCTGCCGCCAGGTGCGGCCCGATCTCATCCTGCTGGATATCATGCTGCCCGACTACGACGGCCTGGAGATTTGCAAATCCGTACGAAAAGATCCGGACCTGCTGAGCACGCCCATCATCTTTCTGACCGCGCGAGCGTCGGAAACGGACCGTATCGTGGGCCTGGAGTTAGGCGCCAACGATTACGTGGTGAAGCCGTTCTTCGTTCGCGAGTTGATCGCCCGCATCAAGCTGCAGTTCCGCAATCAGACCGCCCCGGCACGCGTGCTGGACGCGGGTGGCGTGCAATTGGACCGCGGCAGTTGCCAGGCGCGCCTGAACGGGAACCTGCTGAACCTTACCGCCACGGAGTTCCGCCTGCTCGAATTCCTGATGAGCCGTCCAGGGGTGGTCTTCAGCCGCGAGCAACTGTTGAATGCCGTCTGGGGCCAGGATCGCGCGATCACCGATCGCGCCGTCGACGTGTATGTTCTTCGCTTGCGGCAGAAGATCGAGATCGACCCGACCAATCCGGGCCTGATCCATTCGGTGCGTGGATTCGGCTACACCTTTGAGCCGCGCGCTTCGAGCGCCACTTCCGCCGCGTGACTGGTTGCGCCGAATTCGGCGGTTTCCTGTACAATAGAATGGAATAGGAGGCCCTGTGAGATCTATTGGCTTTCCTGAGCTTTGCGTGATTCTGGTCGTCGTGGTGCTGCTATTTGGCACCAAGAAGATTCCGGATTTCGCGAAGGGCTTGGGCGAAGGTATCCGCAACTTCAAAGACGCCATGAAGGGCGACGACGAGAAGAAGCAGTAGGCTTCCGGAGGCTGCCCGCAAATTGGGCGGCCGGCATTCAGGCTTCGGACATCTCAAAAAAATCCCCGCGGACGCGCGTGGCGGTTCGCGGGGATTCTGCTAATTGGGGCTGTTATTCCGACTACTTCGCTTTCTTCGGCGGGACGATGGCGTCCTTGGCGGCTTTCGCCACGCGGAACTTGACCACCTTCTTAGCCGGGATCTTGATCGATTCCCCGGTCGCGGGATTGCGGCCCACGCGGGCTTTACGGTCCTGGCGCACTAGCCGTCCAATACCCGGCAGCACGAAGACTCCATTCTTCTTCACTTCCCCGATTGCCAGGCCAGCGAGCGAATCCAGGAACTGGCGGGATACTTTGTTGTTCGTTCCGGTGCTCTCGGCCAGGTGCCTTACTAGAGCCGTCTGCGTCATACGTTGACTTGCCATAGATCTCCTTTGGTTCTCACCATCGATTCACGCCATCCATCGAGATTAAGGCGCCGGCCGCGCACCAGCTTTGTAGCGGCGGCCTCGATTACGTATCAATAATAAGTGAATGCGAAAGTCGATGTAAAGAGAAAATGTGCCCAAAACCGCCTGTTTCCGGGCTTTTTTTGAAAGATGAGCCGCGCAAGGCCCGTCAAACGGCCTTTTTGACAGGGGCCTCGCTGCCCGCGGCCGCTGCCGCCGCCTTGCGGGGCTCCACCAGTGCGCTCTCGAGCCCTAATACCTTGCGCAATTCGCCGTCCAGATTCCGGCACAAATCGGGGTGCTCGCGCAGGAATTGGCGGGCATTGTCGCGCCCCTGGCCGATGCGCTCTCCATGAAAGCTGAACCATGAGCCGCTCTTTTCCACCAGGTTGTTGGTCGCGCCCAGATCCAGCAAATCGCCCTCGCGCGAGATCCCTTCGCCATATAGGATGTCGAACTCCGCTTCCCGGAAAGGCGGCGCGACCTTGTTCTTCACCACTTTGGCGCGCGTGCGATTGCCGATCACACTGTCTCCGTCCTTCAGCGCAGCGATGCGCCGGATATCCACCCGCACCGAGGCGTAGAACTTGAGCGCCCGGCCACCGGTAGTGGTTTCCGGGTTGCCGAACATCACGCCGATCTTCTCGCGGATCTGGTTGATGAAAACCATGCACGTGCCAGTCCGGCTCACCACGCCGGTCAGCTTCCGCAGGGCCTGCGACATGAGGCGCGCGTGCAGCCCCATGTGGCTGTCGCCCATCTCGCCTTCCAGCTCGGCCTTGGGAACCAGCGCCGCCACCGAATCGACCACCACCACATCGATGGCTCCGGAACCGGTCAGCGCCGCGGCGATTTCGAGCGCCTGCTCGCCGTGGTCCGGCTGCGACACCAGCAGGTTGTCCACGTCCACGCCCAGTTTGCGCGCGTAGCCGGGGTCGAGCGCGTGCTCCGCGTCGATGAAGGCGGCCACTCCGCCGGCCTTCTGCGCCTCGGCGATCAGATGCAGGGTCAAGGTGGTCTTGCCGGAAGACTCCGGCCCGAAAATCTCCATCACGCGTCCGCGCGGAAAACCGCCGACTCCCAGCGCGGCATCGAGCGAGATCGAGCCGCTGGAGATCACCGCCACGGGCACAATCGTGCCGGAACCCAAGCGCAGAACCGCGCCCTTGCCGAACTGCTTGTCCAGTTGTGAAAGCGTGACGTCGATAGCGTGACGCCGCTCGCGTTCGTCCATGAGCATTCCTCCTTGCAGGAAGCAATCTCGTGGCGGACGGCGGGAAGTCCTCTCCGGAAAATTTGCGCGGCGGTGGGAGCGGCCGCTGGTCGCTTATACTGAGGATTCTTTCAACGGGAAGAAAATGCGCATCACCAAGATCAATGTTTATCGTACGGAGCTTCCCTTGCACGAGGGTAGCTACAAGTGGTCTGGCGGCAATTCTGTGACGGTGTTCGATTCCACGGTCGTCGAGATCCTGACAGATGCCGGCATCAGCGGCTACGGCGAAATATGTCCTCTGGGGCCGGCGTACCTTCCGGCATATGCCGCGGGGGCCCGCACGGGCATTGCCGAACTGGCGCCGCACCTGATCGGGCTCGACCCCACCCAACTCGGCGTGCTCAACCAAACCATGGACCGCGCGATGCGCGGCCACCCCTACGTGAAGTCGGCGCTCGACATGGCTTGCTGGGACATCCTGGGCAAGGCCGCGGGCCTGCCCGTGGCGGTGCTCATGGGAGGCCGCTTCGGCCCGGACTTTCCCCTTTACCGGGCCATCTCCCAGGAATCTCCGGACGCCATGGCGCAGATGGTCCAACTCTACCGCGCGCAGGGATACACCAAGTTTCAATTGAAGGTGGGCGGAAACGCGGATACCGACATTGAGCGCATCCGGTCGGTTGCCGCGGGACTCCGGACCGGGGATGTGCTGATCGCGGACGCTAACACGGGTTGGACGCAGCATCAGGCTATGCGGGTCGCCGATGCGGTGCGGCAAGTGGACGTTTATATCGAGCAACCCTGCCGGCACTACGAAGAATGCCTCGCCGTGCGCCAGCACACAGATAAACCCATGGTCCTCGATGAAGTTATTGACGACGTTCTGCTGGTGCTGCGCGGCTATTGGGACAAGGCCATGGATGTGATCAACCTGAAGATCTCAAAGGTTGGCGGACTCACCAAGGCGCGCCAGATTCGCGACTTGTGCGTTTCGCTCGGCATAGCCATGACCATCGAGGATACCTGGGGCGGCGACATCGTCACCTCGGCGATCGCGCACCTGGCGCACAGCACGCCGCCTGAGATGCTGTTCTCGTCGACAGACTTCAACAGCTATGTGACGGTCAGTATCGCCGAAGGCGCGCCGCAACGCCTAAATGGACGGCTGGCATCGTCCACGGCACCGGGATTGGGTATCGCGCCGCGCATGGATGTGCTGGGCGAGCCGGTTTGCGAGATCGGAACCGCGTAACACGGGCTCGCCAACCGAATGCCGGCGAAAGCAGCCATTTTCGTAGCCCTGGCGGGATTCACCTTGTCTTATGCCGCGGTGTTCGTCGCCTCGCTGCGGCGCATGCATTTGCAGAAGACGAACCCCGCGCCGTCTGCTCTCCACGTGGCCACCGGCTTCGTGACCAATTTCTTCGACACGTTGGGTATCGGCTCGTTCGCTACCACCACCGCCATTTTCAAATTCAAGCGCATGGTCCCCGACGAGTTGATTCCCGGCACGCTGAACGCCGGCCACACCTTGCCTACCATTTTTCAGGCGTTCATCTACATTTCCGCTATTGAAGTGGATGTCACGACCCTGGTGCTGCTGATCGCAAGCGCGGTGGCCGGCGCATGGGTTGGCGCGGGGCGGGTCGCGCGGTTGTCGCGCCGCACGGTGCAACTCTCGATGGGAACGGCTTTGCTGTTGGCCGCCGCG
Organism: Bryobacterales bacterium; assembly: GCA_963707465.1. Lineage (GTDB taxonomy): Bacteria > Acidobacteriota > Terriglobia > Bryobacterales > Bryobacteraceae > Bog-159. The sequence continues at coordinate 64,086 of CAVPQK010000024.1, read as the reverse complement.
GCGCTGCTGGTGCGTCAATTCGATCTGTTTCCATTGGGCGGCGACGCTCTGCGGCTGGGCGGCTGGCGGCTGGCCGCCGGCATGTCCGGAAATTTTGTCTTTGGCGCGCTCAGCACGCTGGGGATCGGTTTCTACGCTCCCTGCATGACGATGGTGAGCCTGCTCGGAATGAATCCGGTGGCGGCGTTCCCCATCATGATGGGCTCCTCGGCGTTCCTCATGCCCGTAGCCAGCATTCGGTTCTTGTGGAGCCGGGCTTACTTTGCGCCGGCGGCCGCGGGCCTCGCGATCGGCGGCCTCCTGGGAGTGCCGCTGGCGGCATTTGTGGTCAAATCGCTGCCTCTGAACGCGCTGCGGTGGCTGGTGGTGGCGATCGTCCTGTATGCGGCGGTGCTGATGCTGCGATCCGCCGGCGGCCGGCGTGAGACTGCTTGATTCGCAGCTTTGAGTTATTCTGAGATCCAGCGGGGATCGTGATCGTTAGCAGTTAGAAAGGATCTGAAAACCATGAAATCCAACAGACGGCAGTTCATGCGGACAGTGGGAACGAGTTCGGCCGGCGTGGCCATGGGCGCGGCGGCGATGGGCGTAGTCCCGGAAGACGCAGTGGCCAAAATCCATGATGGACCGATCTTGCTCGTCGGCGACAACATCGCGGTGACGGAGACGGAATACGGCAAGGTCAGGGGATATGTGCTGCGTGGCATCCAGTACTATCTCGGCATTCCTTACGGCGCCGACACCTCCGGCCCGAATCGCTTCATGCCCCCGCAAAAACCGAAGGCCTGGACCGATGTGTATCCGGCGCTCTGGTGGGGTGATTCGGCGCCGCAAAACATGGAGAACCGGTACGCCAACAAATACGCCTCCTTCCGCGATCATTGGAACTACGGCGACGTGAGCGAGGATTGCCTGCGCATCAACGTGTTCACCCCCGGCGCGGGCGACGGAAAGAAGCGGCCGGTGATGTTCTGGATTCACGGCGGGGGATTCACGGCCGGCAACGCGATCGAACAGGATGGCTACAGCGGCGAGAACTTTGCCCGTCTGGGTGACGTGGTTTTCTGCTCGATCAACCACCGGCTGGGTCCTTTGGGGTACTGCAATCTGGCTGGCACAGGCGGAGAGAAATTTGCCGCGTCCGGCAATGTGGGCATGATGGATATCGTCGCCGCGCTCGAGTGGGTGCGGGACAACATCGCCAACTTCGGCGGCGATCCCGGCAACGTCACCATTATGGGGCAATCCGGCGGCGGCGCCAAGGTCTGCATCCTCACCGCGATGCCTTCCGCCAAGGGACTCTTTCACAAAGCCGTGGTGCTGAGCGGGGCCTCGCGGAAAGCGGCGGATAAGGAGTTCTCCGAGAAACTGGGCGCGGCTGTGTTGCAGGAAGCCGGCCTCAACGCCGCCGAGCTCGACAAGCTGCAGTCCATGCCCTGGAAGGATTTCTATGCGATCGCCACCAAGGCCCAGCGGAATTTGGCTCGCGCAGCCGGTCCCGGCGGTGGCATGATGCGTGGATTCAGCCCCGTGGTGGACGGCGAGATTCTACCGCAACATCCTTATGACCCGGTGGCAGCCCCGACCGCGGCGGATGTGCCCATGATCATCAGTTCCGTGGAGCACGAACAGTCGGCCAGTTGGGCGGATGCCTCGCTCGAGTCGATGACCATGGACCAGGTGGTGGAGAGGCTCAAGACCAGGGCCGGCTTCGGCGGCGGATTCGGCGACAAAGCCCAGGACGTGGTGGACGCTTACACGAAAGCTTTTCCAGGCAGGAAGCCGGTCGAAATCTGGTCGCTGGCCAGCAGCAACCGCCAAGGCGTGGTGGCGCTGGCCGACGTCAAATCCAAGCAGCCGGCTGCGGTTTACGTGGATTGGTTTACCTGGCAGCCGCCCCTGTTCGATGGCCGGATCCGGGCGTTCCACTGCGTAGACATCTCGTTCTGGTTCTACAACACGGACCTGATGCTGACCCACAGCGGCGGCGGTCCACGCCCCAGGGCCGTATCCGCCAAGATGGCCGGCGCGTTGCTCCGGTTCATGAGGACCGGCGATCCGAACGGGGCGGGACTTCCCAACTGGCCCAAATACTCCGAGGCCAAGGGCGAGACCATGGTCTTCGACGATACGTGCGTGGCCAAGAACGACCCGGACCGAGAGGCACGGAAAGCGCTGCCGGCGTTGACTTAGGCGCCAGGTGGAGGATGGATAAGACTATTCGCAAGTATACGAGCTTCGACTAGATGCAGGCCGACGAGTATCGGTACTGGCAGAGCCGGCACGTGTGGGAGCGCACGGACGCGGTTTCTGAACTGACTCAAGAACACTACGCCTTGAAAGGCGAGGCCCCGGATGTACCCAGATTACAAAGAACTCTTGTCCGCGTTGAACGCGCACGGCGTTAAATACCTGGTCGTCGGAGCCTACGCTGTTTCTGACCTTCGCCGACTTCGCGGCCCCGGGCTCATTCTTCCGCATGGGTCGCGAACATCGACCAGGCGACCGGCACAACAGCGACTTTTCTTTCCCGCGACGACCTGATTGCGGCTAAGCTCGCCGTGGAGGCTATCAACAAGGCTGCGGAAAGCAAGCGGGGCTGAAGCCCCGCGCGGGATAAATCCCGCCCTCCAAGTCGAGTCGCGCTAATCCGGCTGGAACGCCAGAAGGACGTTGCCCGGCATGCCACCTAGAGCGCCGTAGCCAGAATTGACGAACAGCATGCCTCCGGCGGCCACCGCTCCGGAAGCGCTCATCGATCCACCCCGCGCCTTCACTCCGTTCACCGTGGGGAAATCGCGCAGTGTGTCGTAGTCCCAGATCAGCGCGCCGTTCGCCGTATTATAGGCGCGCAGATGGCCGTCCATCGAGCCGGAGAAGACCACGGCGCCAATCAGCGTGGCGGGCGCCATTTGCGCGGGCGTGCATCCCAGCGTGCCGATGCATTTGGGCGCCTCGGGCGGCGCGTACCAGGCCTGCTCGCCGGTCGGGATGCGCAGCGCAAACAGCCCGCCGCCCAGTTTGGGATCGCCGCCTTCCGTGGGTCCGCGCAGGGTGAAGTCGGAAAGCGGCACGTAGACCTTCTCCGCGTCGGCGGCCGGACCAAACAGGATGCCGCCCAAAACTCCGCCCTTGCCCAGGCGCTTCTGCCAAACCACGCGGCCCTGCGCATCGGGGTCGAGCGCCCACATCACGCCGGATTTCTGCCCCACCAGCAGCAGACGCTTGCCGCCGGCGAGCGATACCAGGATCGGCGACGAGCCGATGTCCTCGTCCTCGCCCGCTTTTTCCGGGCAATTCACCTGGCCGGGGAGCACGCAGGCCACATTCCAGTGGTCCTGCGGCGTCAGTTGCTTGGACCACAGAACCTTGCCGGTCTCCATGTCGACGGCCAGTACGGCGTCGCTGGCGGTAGTCTCCGGTCCGGAGTGTTCGTTGCCCGTGCCCACATAAAGCACCTTGCGCCGCACGTCAACCGTGGGCGCGGACCAGATCGACACGCCCGAGGGTCCCATCATCTGCGTGCCCGCGGAATTCAGGCGCGTGGGCTTCGGCTCGGGAATCGTGTAGGTCTTCCAGAGGCGCTCGCCGTTGCGCGCATCGAGCGCCACCAAGCTGCCGCGCGCGGTGCAGCATTTGTAGTTCGGGTCGCCCGCCGCCACGAACTCCTCGGCGCCGGTCGAAACCGGCACATACAACCGGCCTTCGTACAGCGTGGGCGTGCCGGTGATGTGCGAAAACGGATGCTCATCCACGCGCGTCTTCCACAGCAGCGCGCCAGAATCCGCATCCACCGCGTAGCTGATGGATTGCGCGTCTCCGAAATACACGGCGTGGCGCCCATCGCCGTAGGGCGCGACGTTGATAGCGGTGCGCACCGTCTGCGCGGCCTTGAAGGTCCAATGCGTGCAGCCGGTGTGGGCGTCGAGCGCGTACACTGCGCCGCCCGCGCTACCCACGTAGAGGCGCCCGTCCGCGATGGATGGCTGTCCAAACGCCGAACTCGCCCCCGGAAATCCGAACGCCCACTTGAGTTTCAGCCTGCTCACCTGGGAGCGATCCAGGCCGGCGGCGGCAGCGGTTTGCCTGCGGGTGTTTTCCGCGTCCGCGCTCCAGGCGTGCCAGCCGCGCAGGTCCTTGAGCGGCGCGGGCGCAGTCGGGCATGGACCTCCGCTCACCTCCTCCGGCTCCTTCGATCCCAGATAGGCGGCGATCATCATGCGCTGCATCACGGGTATCGTGGCCGCCACCAGAATCATTTTGCCAGTGGTGAGGGCATCGAAAATCTTGGTGCGCGACATCTGCCGCAGCGCTTCCGGAGCCGGCGCGTGCGTCGCGCTCCCCGCCTGGTGGCAGCCCGCGCAGTGCTTCTCGAATAGTTCCGCGCCCGACTGGGCCTGCGCGTGGGGCGTCGTCTCAGAGCAGGCTAGTAACGCGGTCAGCAGCATCCACCAGAATTTGGGCATCGTTCGATGCTAAAACCAGCCTTGTGTGCTTGTCAAATGCTATGAAGCGGGAAGGCCGGTACGCGGCCGGACCAGAGCCGGGGGCGGCGTGGTACGTATTTCAGCCACGCCGCCTGTCCCGACTGAGCTTCCTACTGAGTGCACAGATAGCTGATCGTGGTATTCAACGCGATTGGGGAATTGTTGGAAATAGTAACCGTCCACGTGGCGCTATCGGATGGCCCATTCGCCGAGACAACCGTCCCGCCAAACTCCTCCATTCCCATGCCAAGGTCCGGACTGTTGTATCCGCCAGAGAGAATGTAGCCACCGCTAGGGCATGCACCCGAGCCAGAGCTTGTCGCGAACTCGCCAGTGCTAAACGAGGTGGTGCGCAGCACGGGGATCACACCCGAAGCGCCTGTCGCACCTGTGGGTCCCGTTGGGCCAACAGGACCGGCCGCGCCGGTGAGTCCGGTAGCGCCGATGGGGCCTGCCGGCCCAATGGGACCGGTGGCGCCCATGGCTCCGGTTGTGCCCGCGAGACCTGCCGGGCCTGTGGCGCCGGTCGCGCCGGTGAGTCCGATGGGGCCAGCGCTACCGGTCGCGCCTGTGACACCGATCGGACCTGTAGGGCCTGCCGGACCAACGGCGCCGGTCGCACCGGTGAGTCCGATGGGGCCAGCGCTACCGGTCGCGCCTGTGGCACCGATCGGACCTGTAGGGCCTGCCGGACCAACGGGACCGATAGCGCCAGTAGATCCGGTTGCGCCTGTGGGACCGATCGGGCCGGCGGGACCTGCCGGGCCGGTGAGTCCGATAGGGCCACCGGGACCCGTCTTGCCGGTGAGCCCGGTCGGGCCGGCGGGACCTGCCGGCCCGGTTCCGCCCGCCGCCAGGAGGGACCAACTGGCCGGATTTTGACCCGGCGTTTTGCCGGCACTGACCGAGTAGAGGCTGATGTAGGTGCTGCCAAGGTAGAACACAGAGTCCCCGAAGTCGTACGCCGTCGTGGAACTCCAATTGCCGCGGAACACCATTCCGGGCGGCCCACTGGGGCCCTGGGGACCGGCCACGGACCGGCCAGCCGGCCCTGCGGGTCCAACCGGCCCAGCGGGTCCGGCAGGTCCGGCCGGGCCTTGCGGGCCGGGCGCTCCAATCGGAAAGGCGACTGAGGTCCAGGACGCCACATCCTGCGCCGCGGTGGCAAAGCGGACCAGATTAGGAAGCTCCAGAACGATGCTGCTCACCCGCTGACTGCTGGGCGCCAGTAGAACCGGATTGATCGTAATCGAGTCGGCCAAGCCGAAGTTGGCCGGGACGCCGCGATAGGTAATCGCCAATTGCGAAGGGTTGCTGCCCTGGGTCACGATGAATCCCGTCGGCGACAGCGTGGCGGAGGACACTGTCACGCCCGTGGGAAGCGTCTTTATCTCGCCATCCGCCAACTCGAAGTTCAGGGTGAAGGTGTCCCCCGGCTGCAATTGCGCGGTGCTGTTTGGATTCTGATTCGTAATGCTGATCACCACCTCGCTAGCTTGGCCTACGCCGGCGATGTCCGGCGCAAGGCTGATTGCCGGAACGATCTGCGCCCCAGAAGGGACTGTCGAATTGGGGAGTTTTTGCGCATACGAAACGGCGGCGCCAAGCCACAGGCAGGCGCTCACCGCAAGGGTGAGCGATACGTTAGGAATGTGTCTTATCACGAATTAAAGGTCCTTTTCGGGAATTTCGCGGCTCGTGGAAGCCTCCGCAATGCAGGCAGCATCGGCGCCTCCCGCCGCGGCAAGCCGGTATCGTCCGATCACGCGGCTCTCATCCTTCTATCGGCGGCGCGTGCCGGGCAATATAGGCGGACCGATGGAAGATCCATACAAATTTTCCATCGCTCGCTCCCGCGTTTGCGGTAACATGCTTGTCAAATGGAGTCAATTCTGGAACTGCGCCGCCTGGTGAAACATTTTCCGAACCAGCGCGCTGTGGATGGCGTCTCGCTGAAGATTCCGCGCGGCGGATTTTACTCGCTGCTGGGTCCCTCGGGGTGCGGCAAGACCACCACCCTGCGCCTGATCGCCGGCTTCGAGCAGCCCACTTCGGGCGAGGTGTTGCTGGATGGCGCGGTGGTCAACGAACAGAAGCCTTACCAGCGCAACGTCAGCACCGTCTTTCAGAATTACGCCCTTTTCCCACATCTGACCGCCGCGGAAAATGTCGCCTTCGGGCTGAAGCGCAAGAACCGGCCCGATATCGAGCGCAAGGTGCGCGAAGCGCTGGATCTGGTACGGCTGACCGGCAAGGAGTCGCGCCATCCCGCGCAGCTTTCCGGCGGCGAGCGTCAGCGCGTGGCCCTGGCGCGCTCGCTGGTGTTGCAGCCCGACGTGCTGTTGCTCGACGAACCGCTGGCCGCGCTCGATCCCAAGCTGCGCAAGCAGATGCGCCTGGAGCTGAAAGAGATGCAGCGGCGCGTGGGCATCACGTTTCTGCTGGTCACGCACGACCAGGAAGAAGCGCTCTCCATGTCGGACCAGTTGGCGGTGATGAACGCGGGCTTGATCGAACAGGTGGGCACTCCGCAGGATGTTTACCTGCGCCCGGCGACGCGCTTCGTAGCCGGCTTCCTGGGCGCGGTGAATTGGATCGATGGCATCGGCCTCCGCCCGGAGGTGACGCGCATCGCGCGTGCGCTGCCGTCCAATGGGGCGCGCTTCCGTTCGGCCACAGTGACCGGATCGGTCTTCCTGGGCAACTGCGTGCATGTGCTGACGCGCCTCGAAAGCGGCGAAGACGTGGTCGCCGAAATCCCCCGCAATAACGGTTCTTACCAGACCGGCGAAACCATCCATGTCTGCTGGAATCCATCCGACGAGATGATCTTTCCATGAGGGCGCTCTCCGGTTGGGAGCGCCTCCGCGCATGGTTTCTGCTACCCGCCTGGATCTGGATGGCGGTGCTGTTCGCCGCGCCATTTGCCATCGTGGTGGTGTATAGCCTGTTGACGCGCGGCGCATACGGCGGGCTGGGGCTGCCCTGGACCTGGGAGAACTACCAGCGGTTGCTCGATCCGCTCTACCTCGGCATCGTTTTCCGCTCCTTCGTGATGGCGGGCGCGACCACCGTCATCTGCCTGCTGCTGGGCTTTCCACTGGCCCTGTTCATTTCAGGCGCGGGCAGCCGCAAGAACATCTACCTGCAATTGGTGATTCTGCCGTTCTGGACCAGTTTTCTGGTGCGGATTTACGCCTGGCTGTTCCTGCTGCGCGACACCGGCCTGATCAACACCGCGCTGCAGCATCTCGGCCTGATTCACGATCCGCTGCCGCTCCTCTATAACAACGGCGCGGTGCTGCTCGGCCTGGTGTACGGCTATCTGCCATTCATGGTGCTGCCAGTCTACGCCACGCTGGAGCGGCTGGATCCGGCATTGGTGGAAGCGGCAGCCGATCTCGGCGCCAAGCCGTGGACCACGGTGCTGCACGTCATTCTGCCGCTCTCCGCGCCGGGCATCCGCGCCGGCGCCATCCTGGTATTCATTCCGGCGTTGGGCGCTTATCTTACGCCTGACCTGCTGGGCGGCGGCCGCACCGTGCTGATCGGCAACCTGGTGCAGAACCAGTTCACCAACGCGCGCGATTGGCCATTCGGAGCGGCCATCTCGATAGGACTGATGGCGCTGGTGGGCCTGCTGGTGCTGATTATGCTGCGCAGCGAGCGGGAGGGGCTGGTATGAAGCGCTGGCTGGGCCTGTATGCCGCCGCGGTGTACCTCTTCCTGCATTTGCCGCTGGTGATTCTGGCCGTCTTCAGCTTCAACTCGTCGCGCTTCACGGTGTGGCAAGGTTTTTCGCTCAACTGGTATCGCGCTATTTTCCAGGACCAACAGCTTGCCGAATCCGCGTGGAACAGCGTGATCATCGCGCTGGTGGCCACGGTTCTTTCCACCATCGCCGGCACGCTGTGCGCTTACGGCTTGTGGAAGCGCGGCTCGACGCTGCTCTCGGGCTCGCTGTACCTTTCGCTGGTGACTCCGGAAATCGTGATGGGGATTTCGCTGCTGGCGCTGTTTCAGTGGTCGTTTCGGTGGCTTCACTGGCGGCTGGGATTGCACACCGTGATCCTGGCGCACGTGGCGTTCTCGATCGCCTACGTGGTGATCGTGATTGCGGCGCGCCTGCGCACCTTCAGTCCCGCGTTGGAGGAGGCCGCGCTCGATCTGGGCGCCACCGAATGGCAGGCTTTCCGCTTCGTCACGCTGCCCGCGCTGCTGCCCGGCATCGTGGCCGCCGCGCTGCTGGCGCTGACGGTTTCCTTCGACGATTACGTGATCACCAGCATGGTCGCGGGCGTGGATTCCGAAACGCTGCCGATGGTGATTTACGCCATGGCGCGGCGCGGCGCGAGCCCCGTGATCAATGCGATTTCGGCGCTGATCGTGGTGGTCTTCGGCGCGCTGGTGCTCGTCTCGGAGAGGATGCGCGAATCGTGAATCCGATCCTGAACCGGCGTACGTTTTTGATGGGCGTGGCGGGCCTGGCCGGATGCGCCCGCGGGCGGCCGCGGCTAAACGTCTACAACTGGTCGAACTATGTTGCAGAGGATACCATCGCCAATTTCGAGGCCGAATTCGGCGTGCGGGTGCGCTATGCCACGTACGAAAGCAACGAAGAAATGCTGGCCAAGGTGCTCAGCGGCAACTCTGGCTGGGACGTGGTGTTCCCCACGCACAATCGCATCCAGCCCATGCGTCAGTACGGGCTGCTGGCGCCACTCGATCACGCGCTCCTGGGCAATCTTCAGAATCTGGAAGCACGCTTCCAAAGTCCGCCGTGGGATCCGCACCTGGAATATTGCGTCCCGTACATGTGGGGCGCCACGGGCATCGCGTACAACCGATCGGTCGCGCCACCGCCGGCCGCCTGGACTGATCTGTGGAGCGAACGGCTCAAAGGCCGGATCACCATGCTGGACGATCCCGAGGAAGTGCTGGGCGCGTGCCTGCTGAAGCTGCGGCTTTCCTACAATTCCACCGACGCCCCCAACCTGCGGCGCGCCGAACGCGAAGCCATTGCGCAGAAGCCGCTGCTGCGCGCTTATTTGAACGCCGAGTTTCGCGACCAGATGGTGGCCGGCGACATCCTGGTGGCGCACTCCTGGGCGACCACCGCACAGCAGGCTATCGACGCCGCGCCGCAGCTCGGTTTCGCCTACCCCGCTGAGGGGTTCCCGCTGTACGGTGATAACGCGGTGCTCCTGCGGGAAAGCCGCCGCTCGGAGTTGGCGCACGAATTTATCAACTACCTGCTGCGCGCGCCGGTGGCGGCGGCCATCGTGGAGACATCCCGCACGGCCACGGCCAACGCCGCGGCGCAAGCTTTGCTGCCGGAGGCGCTGCGGAGCAATACTACGCTGTTTCCATCCCCCGCGACGCTGGAGCGCGGCCAGTGGATCGCCACCATGCCGGGCGCGACGCAACGGCTGCGCGACAGGATCTGGACCGAGATCAAGTCGGCGTAATCAGGCGGAGACGAGGCGCGCGGGGCGCTTGCGGCCATAGTCGAGAGGCTGCCAGCCTGCCCACTACTCGTGGAATTGCGAGGTCAGGGGGCCGGCGGAGGCAGTGTAGTCGCCCGCCAATAGCTCCCAGCCGTCCTTCTCCGCGTTGAAGATGGAAAGGGAGAGCGGGTCGAGCGGAAGGGTGACCGTCTTCGATTCGCCGGCCTTCAGCGGCACTCTTTGCCAGGCGGCCAGGCGCTTGAAGGGCTCGCCCGCCGCGGATGGGAGCGTCACGTAAACCTGCGCAACCTCGACGCCGGCCCGCTTGCCGGTATTCTTCACACCGAAGGTAACCGTGCGCGCGGCGCCATCCACCTTCAATGCCGAGTAAGCGAACGTAGTGTACGAAAGCCCGTGCCCGAACGGAAACAGCGGTTGCTTGTGTTCGGCCTCGAACCACTTATAGCCAACCTTGAGACCCTCGGTATAGCGCACGTCGAACGGCGGCGGCCGGTTGGCGGGCTTCAGGTCGATCCCGGGCACTTGCGGGTGCGGCAGGTCGGCTTCGGTTTTGGCGAAAGTGACGGGCAGCTTCGCTGAAGGGTTCACATCGCCAAACAGGATCGCGGCCAAGGCCTGCGCACCGCCGATCCCCGGGTACCAGGCTTCCAATACTCCCTTTACGTTCCCGACCCAGGGCATGGAGACCGGTCCGCCGCTCTCGATCACGACGATGGTGCGCGGATTCGCGGCCGCCACCGCGCTCACCAGCGCATTCTGATTATTCGGGAGGGAGAGCGTGGCCGAATCCCGGCCCTCACTCATGTACTGGTTGACGAACACGATGGCTATCTGCGACGCCTTCGCCAGTTTGGCCGCGGCCGCCAGGTCGCTGCCGTCTTCGTATTCCACGGTTGCCTGCGGCGCCTTGGCACGAATGTATTTCAAAGGCGACGATGGAAACCAGGCCGGATGCATCCACGGCGTTTCTCCCTTCCGGTGGCTGACGGCATCTCCGCCCGGCGGGTCCACCTGCGCCGAACCCCCGCCGGAGAGCACGCCCACATCGGCATGCGATCCGATCAGCGCAATGGACGCCACGTGCGCCGCATTCAAAGGCAACAGGTCGCTGTCGTTCTTCAGCAGCACGATGGACTCTTCCGCGATGTGCTGGGCATCCGCCAGCCCCTGGAAAGGATCCACCACGCTGCGTACCGGCGGATTGTCGATCACCCCGCAGGCGAACATACTGCGCAGAATCCGATGGACCATATCGTTGAGCCGCGCCTCGGGCACTTCGCGGCTGTCCACCGCCCGCTTCAGAGGCGCGCCGAAGAAACCCTGTGTAATGTCGCCCGGCATCTCCTGATCGAGTCCGTTCAAGGCGGCCTTGGTGGTGGAATGCGTGCCGCCCCAGTCCGACAGGACCCAGCCCTGGAAGCCCCACTCCTTCTTCAGCACCTGGTTCAGGAGGTAATCGTTTTCACACGAATAATCGCCGTTGACCTTGTTATAGGCGCACATCACGCCCGCCGGCTGCGCGATCTTAATGGCGATCTGAAAGGCGAGCAGATCGGTCTCCCGCATCGTCCGCTTGTCGAGGATCACGTTCAGAATATTTCGCCCGGTTTCCTGATCGTTGAAGGCGTAATGCTTGATGTCGCCCATCACCTGCTGGGCCTGCAAGCCCTTCATGAGCTGACCGACCATGGTGCCGGCAAGTATGGGGTCCTCGCCGGCGTATTCGAAATTGCGGCCGTTACGCGGCTCGCGGATGAGGTCGACGCCGCCGCCGATGGACATGTTGTAACCCTGATCGCGCAGCTCGCGGCCGATTACGGAACCGTACAAATATGCCGCTTCGGGATCGAAGCTGGCCGCTGCGCCGAGCGTGGAGGGGAGCAGCGTGGCATAGCGGCTCTCCACCGCCGCCATGCGGACCCCGACCGCGGAATCCGCCATGTTGACGGGCGGAATGCCTAAGCGCTCGATGCCGGGCACGAAACCTGCGCCTTCGTTGGAGCCGGGCGGAATCGCCGCGCCCGGCCGCAAGGCACCCCAACCGGTGCCGTGGACCAGTTGGATCTTCTCGTCGAGCGTCATCTGGGCGATGATCAGGTCGGCGCGCTGGTCGGGCGACAGGGTTTTGTCCATCCAGGGGCCTTGGACCTTTTGCGTCTTGGGCGGCTGGGCAAAGACTTGTCCCCATGGCAGCGCGGTTAAGATGAATGCAAATCGGTAGAGTCGCATAGGAGTTCACGGCTATTATAATCGGATAATCATCCCCGGAGGGCCGTGGGTTCGTTTGCCTGCGTTTTGACATCATGATGCTCATGAGCTATCATCATGATGTGCGAACCACATTAACCCTGGACGACGACGTCAAAGCCAAGCTCGATCGGGAAGCGCGAAAGAATGGCAAGTCCTTCAAGGAGGCCGTCAACTACTACCTGCGCCTTGGGCTGAATACGCCGGCGCACTCTAAACCGGCGAAGCCCTTCGTAGTGCGGGCGCGGCCCTTGGGATTGCCACCGGGACTCTCCTATGACAACGTGGAGGAACTCATCGAGCAGTTGGAAGGCCCGCTCCACAAATGATTTTGATCGATGCCAACCTGTTGCTCTATGCGTACGATTCCGGGTCTGAATACCACCGGGCCGCCGCGGATTGGCTGGCGGCCGCCTTCTCCGGTCCCGAACTTGCGGGACTGACTTGGGACACGATACTGGCATTCCTTCGAATTAGCACCCATCCGCGGATGCGGGCCCAGCCGTTCAATTCCTCTGAGGCCGTCGCAATCGTAGAGGAGTGGCTGGATCAGCGCAATGTCAGGTTGCTCGCGCCGACCGATCGCCACTGGACGATCTTAAAGGGACTGATCGGACAGGGGCAGGTGCGGGCCGCTCTCATGATGGACGCTCACCTGGCCGCGCTGGCCATCGAGCACGGCGCCGTCCTCTACACTAACGACCGGGACTTCACGCGCTTTCCCGGCCTGAAATGGGTCAATCCGCTGCAAGCCGGCTGATGTGACCTGTTCCGGCTTATAATCAGGTCTGAAATGCTACGAATATTGCTGGCGACCGTACTTTCCGCGTTCGTGTTGTGGGCGGGCGGGAACAACTACAAGAATTTCGATGTGGCCATTTACAGCCGCGTCTACGAAACCAAGCAGATGAAGGATCCCGCGTGGCTGGAAAGCCATTGGGAAGCCATCTCGCGGAACATGAAGGTGGACAAGATTTATCTGGAGACGCATCGCGACACGGTAGTGGTGGATCAGGAGACGCTCGACCAGGCGAAGAAGTTTTTTGTGAGCAAAGGGGTGAAGGTTTCGGGCGGGATCACGGCGACCATCAACGAGCGCAACCGGTTCGAAACCTTTTGCTATTCGAATCCCGAGTGGCGCCAGAAGCTGAAAGAAGTCGTCGAATTCACGGCTCGCAATTTCGACGAGATCATCCTGGACGATTTCTTTTTCACCGACTGCAAGTCCGACAGCGAGATTCAAGCCAAGGGCGACAGGAGCTGGACCGCCTACCGGCTGGCCTTGATGGACGAGGCCGGGCGCAACCTGGTGGTCAATCCGGCCAAGGCCGTCAATCCCAAAGTTCGCGTCATAATCAAGTATCCGAACTGGTACGATCATTTCCAGTATCTCGGATTCAACCTGGAGACCGAGCCTAAGTACTTCGATAAGATTTACACGGGCACGGAGACCAGAGACCCGGTCAACGGCAATCAGCACCTGCAGCAATACCACGGGTATTCCGTGTTCCGTTACTTTGAGAACCTGAAGCCCGGCGGCAATGCCGGCGGATGGGTGGATCAAGGCGGCGCGCAGATATCTGGGCGCTATGCGGAACAGCTCTGGCTCACGCTTTTCGCCAAAGCGCCGGAAATCACGCTGTTCAATATCGGCTCGCTTTACCAGCCGGCTGCCGCGCCGGAGTCGCAGGCGGCGCACATCGCCGGAGAGGTGTTTGCGAAGGTTGATGGATTTGTGGGCGAGCTTGGGAAACCGGTGGGGGTGAAGACCTACAAACCGTTTCATTCGTCGGGCGAGGACTTTCTACCGAGCTACCTGGGCATGCTCGGCATTCCCATGGACATCGTTCCGGAGTTTCCGACAGATGCCAAGACTGTCCTGCTCACCGAGCAGGCTAAGTACGATCCCGATATTGTCAGTAAGATCAAGAAGCAGTTAGTGGGCGGGAAGGATGTGGTCATCACATCGGGCTTGCTCAAGGCTCTGCAAAAGGGGCTGGGTGACATCGTCGAGCTGGAGTATACCGGCCAGACGGTCTCCGCGCGCGAATTTCAGGGCTTTCGACTGGGTAGCGCGAACAAGGCCGACTCCGACATTTTGCTTCCGGAGATCCGCTATGCCACCAACGATGCCTGGGAAATGGTCAGTGCCTTCACTTCTCCCACCAAGACTTCGGGCACGCCTATTTTGCTCTCCGCCAAGTATTCCAAGGGAATGCTGTATGTATTGACGATCCCGCAGGCCATCGGCGATTTGTATAGCTACCCGGCTGGCGTTTTACGGGCCATCCGCGACGTGCTGACGAAAGACATGTATGTGCGGCTGGATGCGCCGAGCCGGGTTAGCTTGTTCGCCTACGACAACGACAGGTTCATTGTGGAATCGTTCCAGGAGAATCCGGTGGACGCGCGGATTATTACGGATAAGCGCATCACCAAGCTGCGCGATATGGTGAGTGGCGCGGAGTTGAACGGGGAACAGTCGGCGGGCGGGACGGTATTTACAACGAAACTGGAGCGCGCCTCTTACCGGGTGTTCGCGGCGGTGAAATAACCAGTTACAGGTGGCCCGATTTTGCGGCGTTGCAGCTTCCCGGTAACGACGCGATCCACTCGCGGATTAGCCTTACACCCTCTTGGTGAACCATGTTGCGGCCTAACTCCGGCATCATGATTTTGGGTGTGGTCGATTCCATGCGATGTATCAGGATGGACTCCTCGGGCTTGCCCTGCACGACGTCGAACAGCAGGTCGCCGGATCCCTGGCCGGCGGAAACCGGCACTTTACACAGGCCCAGCCGCATGGGATCGGTTTGCGCGGCCGTGAGGTAGAGACCCGTGGTGTTGGCCGGGCCGCGCGGATTGTGGCAGTGCCCGCAGTTCGTATCCAGGTAGGCGCGGGCGCGAGCGTCCAGCGTGCCGCTCGATGGATCGTCCCACACTGCCAGCTTCGGCGCCCGATCGGGCGGCGGCGCGCCCTTCAGATAGCCTACTTTGGTCCAGTAAGTTAGCTGATTGAAGCGGCCTTCGGGATAGTTGAAGTCCTTATTTAAATTGCGCGCCTTGGGGCCGATGGGAGTCACTGTCTTAGAGCGGTCGTGACAGCCTTTGCATTGATTCGTGTTGGGGATCACGTAGTCGATGGTGTATCGCGCTCCGGATGGGTGGACCCAGTGTACGGTAGCCGGATCGGCGGCTACGTCGAGCGTCGCTTCGGTTTGCTCCCGGTTCCAGACATAGGGGAGAGTGACCCAGCCGGACTTCGCGTTCACCAGCAGGCGAGTCTCGACTATGCGCTGCTTGCCGCCCTGGTCGGCGTCCGGAAAGGCGAATGTCTTGGAGAAGATGGTGCCTACGGGGAAGTCAAAGGCTTCGGTGTCGTTGTAAGTGGCCGACGTGCCGGGCGGCATCCAGACGAAGCGGTACTTAGTCGCGTAGTCGGAAAAAAGCGGCGTATTGAGATCGTAGGGAATTACTCCGGCGTTGGGCTTTAGGGTGGCGGGGTCCCCGATGAAGAGGCGCCAGGCGGACAGCTTGGCGGGGAATGGCTCGGTGAGGCGCGCGCGCACGCTTCGGCTGCCGCAGGCGCCGAAGATCAGGGCGGCGGTTAACGCGATCGAACCAGCAGCCGGGCGGCCTGGGAGGCCGCCGCAGGCCGAGGGCCTGCCCCACAACACTAATTGCCTCCGGCCGGCGGGGCTGCCGCGGCCGCGGGCAGATTGACGGCGGCCAGCGGCGCGAGCGAACAGTTGTACGGTTTCAGGTCGCGGCTGACGTGCTTGAAATGCCCTCCAGCATCGTAATTCATAAAGTTGGCGTCGCCGTTGTTCTGGATGCAGATGCGCAGATCGTCGGGCAGCCGCTTGCCTGCGGCCAGCTTCTGCGGGTTCACGATTCCATCGAACAGAATCGCCGGCATGGGCTTGCCCACCACGGGCGCCAGCACATCGGCATATTCGCCGCTGGGAGCCGTTCCGCCTCCGGAAATCGTGTTGTCGTGAACATAGATGGCTTCCGGGAACGGATAGTAGGTGGCGTCGTTCATGGGGTTGCCCGTAGTCATGTAGCTGATCACGGAAACATTGGCGGTATTGTTGTCTTTGATGGTGTTCTTGAACACTTCCACATGATTGGTGGCCAGCACGATGACGCCGGTACCGGTGGGAACCTTGGCCACCATGCTGCCCTTGGCGCCGAAGTTCTGCGTGTTGTTCTCCACGATTTCGTTGTTGAACACGCGCGTGTTGCCGCCGCCCTTCACCGGCAGGTCGGGCAGATTGAACACCAGGATGCCGCCGGTATTGTGCGTGGACTTGTTCTCGTACACATCGGCGAATTGCGAGTTCTCGATCTCGATGCCGGCCACATTGGCTTCGGCGCGGCTGCGGCGCACGACGATATTGCTCGACTGGCCCACGTAGATCCCGGCGTCGGCTGCGCCGATGGAGGCCGATTCCTCGATCAACACGTTCTTGCACTGCACCGGATAGATGCCGTAGGAGCCGTTCTTCTCGCTGGGGCCGCCGGTCCACTCGGTGCGCACGCGGCGCACGGTGACGCCGTTGGCGCCGTTGATTTTGAGAGCGTCGCCCTTGGTGTCCTCGATGGCCAGGTCTTCGATGGTGAAAGCGTTGGAAGTTACCGTGAGGCCGGCCGGACCACTCTTCTGATTCTTGAACGAGAGGATGGTCTTGTCGATGCCTTTGCCGCGGATGGTGACGTTGTCGACCGAGAGGGACAGGGCGCGGTCCATATCCAGGCGGCCTTCCGGCAGTTCGATGACGGCGCCGGGCTTGGCGGCAATCAGCGCCTCCTGGAACTTTTTCTGAAAATCGGGGCCGGCGGCGAGGCCGGAGCCCTTGTTCGCGCAGGAGGTGCAGAGGGTCAAACTTAGCGCGGTCGCGAACAGGGCGGTGGCGGACTTGGTCATAGGAACTCCTGGGCCATGATATGGCGGGGACTAAGAAAGCATACCGCCGCAGGTTTGGCGGACGCAAGCGGAGCAACACGCGGCCTAATCGCCCGCAAGGGCGCGGCGCACCATGGCTGGCTCCTTCGCGATCACAGTAAGGTACGCGCGCGCGGCCGAGTCTGGCTCACGGCCGCCCTGCTCCCACTCCTGCAAGGCGCGTTTGGCGATGCCATAGGCGCGCGAGAATTCGGCCTGGGACATCTTCACGTGCTTGCGGATGGCCCGCACGTCGACTGGCTTCGGCCAAACCTGTTCCAGCTCGATTTTGCCGCGCCGATGCGCCAGGACCAGGGTCATTCCTTCGATCAAGTCCGCGCCGAAGGCCGTCGTCTTAGCGGGCGTTTTCTTTGGCATGCTGTTGCGCTCCTTTCAGATGAGCCGCGATTTGCCGCAACTCTTTCCGCTCGTACTCGGTCAGATCCGTTTTGACATTCTTGGCATAGCACCGGAGCAGGTAAATGCGTGCCGCGATCACGACGTACACGTAGATGATCCGTGCGCCGCCGCGCTTTCCCTTGCCCTTCGCTGCCCATCGCAACTTCCGCGCTCCGCCGGCGCCGGGTATCACTTGTCCGGCGGTGGGATGGCCGACCAGATAAGCGGCCGCCGCTTCGATGCCCTCCGCTCCAATCAACTTCGCGGCCTCGGCTTTAAACTTCGGCAATTGCAGGACCGCGACTTCGGGCGCAAATTCCACCACTTTCAACTATACCGCAATGCGGTATGCAGCAAGAGGACGGGCAGCGCTTTACTGATCGGGGCTTGCTTGCCGGTTCGCCGGGAGGGGGGTTAGGATGGGCTTCATGAACGAACTCTTGCGCGCCCTTCCCAGGGGAGCCGTGGTTCTGGATATCGGGTCCGGGCGAGGCAGCCTCGACGCGAGCGGCGGTCCGTTCACTGTGGTGCGCGCCGACCTGGAACGCCAGGGTGCCCAGGCCCCCAATTTTGTCCAGGCCGATGCGGCGAGGCTGCCGTTTGCGGATCGTTGCTTCGACCTGGTGATCTCCAACAACAGCCTGGAACATTTCCGCGATCTCGCCGGGTCGCTGCGGGAGATCGGCCGCGTCGTGAGGCCCGCAGGGGCACTCTACGTCGCCGTACCCGACTGTACTACGATTTCGGACCGGCTCTATCGATGGTTAGCGCGCGGAGGCGGCCACGTCAACCCGTTCTCTTCGGCGCATGACCTCGCCCGCCTGATTGCGCGCGCAACCGGGCTGAGACATGTGGCCACACGGGTTCTGTGCAGTTCCCTTGCGTGCCTGAATCGTTCCAACCGGCGCGGCCGGCCCCCCGGGCGGCTGCTGTTGCTGGGGGGGTGGCACACAGATCTCCTTGCTTCTCATCACGTACGTCCTGAGGCTTGCGGACCGTTTCTTGGGGGCCCGCACCAGCGTCTACGGATGGGCTCTTTATTTCGGAAATGTCGACGCAGCCGCGGACCGCGCCACGTGGACCAATGTCTGCGTGCGTTGTGGAGCGGGGCATCCGTCGGCCTGGCTCCTGCACGAGCGCATGGTTATGAGGGTCTTGCGAATCGTGCCCGCGTACCGATGTCCGCAATGCAGCACTCTGAATTTGTTCACAGACGACGCGAGATTTCCACACCTGCGTGTGCCGTGAAAGAGGCGCACGCGCTGCCGATGCGCCGGCCGCGACGCGTCAATTGCCGGCCCGGCGCGGAACGCTTGCGGCCGCTCCCTCAACAAAGGAAGCGATCCGGCTCGCTCCGGCGACGCTATGCTCCCCCAAAAGCTGCACTGCCGTGTTCGCCAGCAGTTCCGCCCTTTGGCCCACGACTTCGGCGTGCGTGGCTGCGTCGCCAACCGAAAGCGCCGCATATGCCCGCTGGGTGAAGGCGTCCTCCTGGGATTGGAATTGTGCGGCGGTGGCCTCCATTACCTCGCGGTCGCGCTGCGACGACAGGCCGAGATGGTCCAGGTACGCCTGCCGGTGGACCGAAGACAGCGCAGGCAACGCGGTGAATATATGTTCGAAGATGGCAACGTTGCTTGCCACGGCTTGCGGGTCCACCTGCCGCTCGGGCGCCTGGATGGCACCGTAGCCTCCGCAGGACGTCGAGTTGTTGCTGATTGTGTTCGGGGATCCCAGCGCAGGGAGGTAGAGGCCGCCATGCAGATTGCCCGCAACGCAATTGTTTTCAATCGTTACGTAGTTGATTAGCGGCCCGGTCGTGGCGCAGCTCGACACCTCGACGCCGTAGCTCTGATTGTAAACGGACCACACGTTCTCAATCGTAACATTCTCGGTCGCCCTTCCTTGTGCATTTGAGGAGTGCACACGTATCCCAGGGAACCCACCGCAGCCGCTGAATCCGGATCCCCGCAGGTTGTTATCGACAATCTGGTACTCCGACGGGTCATCCGTGGTGATGGTCACGCCCTGCGCGCCGTCCATGTAGATCCCCTCGCCTGCATTGTACTCGATCAAGTTGTCGGTGAGGGTTAAGTTCAGGCCGTGCAGCTCGACGCCAACGGCCCAGAATCCGTTGGTGCAGTTCGGCCCTTCTGCGAAGGTGTTGTATTCCACGCTTACGCCGTTGGCGTAAGTGTCCAGGTCGATCTGCCCGCCAGGCGCATTGTATGGGCACAGGTCATGGTTCCCGCTGAAGAAGTCATACGCGATAGACGCATTCATCGGTTGGGGACCTCTGGCCCCGGCGCCGTTTTGAGTGAAGTTTGACTCAACGGCGAAAAAACAGTAGTGCGGATACCAATAAACCGGCGTTGCGCAGGCGGTGGTGCTTGTGCCAACAAATATTCCTCCGTAGGCGATGTTCGTGAAGGTGGAATTGTCGAGCACGGTAGGCATGCTGGGCGACACCAGAGCCGCGAAGTTTGGGGAGTTCTGGAATGTTACCCCATTGGTCTGACAGTAGGAGCATCCGTAAAGATTCAGCTCCGCGAAACCCGCTGGCGCGCCCTCCGAGAGGTATCCGTCGAGGACGAGGTTCAGGATGTTGACGAAGCACGGCGACCCGACGCCTGACGTATTTGGGCAGGGGCTCGTCGACGCCGGGGCCACGATGAGACTTTGACTGGAGCCGGCGGCTCGCTTGAGCGTGGGATAAGGATACTCTCCCTCAATAGTAATGTTGGATCGGGTAACCGTCAGGGACTGCGTGATCGTGTAGCCTGCCGCGTTGGATTCAAGTTCGCATGTGCTGCCCCAGCCGCCCACGTTCGGCCCGATGCAGTCGGTGAACTGTGCCAGCGTCAGGGGCGTCTGGGCCGGGCAAGTTGAGGGGAGAACGGTCCCCAGAACCGCCAAGGCCAGATACGGGAGCGACGCCATTTAGGGGAAATGCAAACCATTTGCGAAACGGTATTGTGGATATTCTAATCTTAAAGTATTAAATAGGTCCAGGGTCAAGTATGCGCTTGCCGACGGAAGTTGTCAATGCTTGTGCGGAGCCTAAGTGTGCGGAATTTTACGCATCGGACGAGGCGGGCGGCGGGCAGCGGTTCGCCCTGGCCGTTTGCCGCGGCGGCCGGCCGGCGTTTGGCGCCCTGGTCGCGCGGGGCATCTGGGGGGAAGCGGTGCCGCCAAAGTCCGCGGGCCCGACGCCGAGCATAGCTTCAGCCGGCATTGCCGCGCTTTATTGCTTCGCCTTACTTTCGCCTTGCCGTGGAAACTGGTATAATCTCCTTTCGCCACTTTTCAAGGAGTCTCGTCATGGATGAAAAAGAACGCGCCCGTGCACTAGAAGCCACTCTGGGGCAGATCGAAAAGCAGTTTGGCAAAGGGTCCATCCTGCGGCTGGGGTCCAAGGATGCCATCGTGCCCGTGGCCGTGATTTCCACGGGATCGATCTCGCTGGACGCGGCGCTGGGCGTGGGCGGCTTCCCGCGCGGCCGGGTCACCGAAATCTACGGTCCGGAGTCTTCGGGCAAGACCACCATCGCGCTGCAGGTGGTTGCCGAAGCGCAGAAGAAGGGCGGGATGGCGGCGTTCATCGATGTGGAGCACGCGCTCGATCCGGCGTACGCGCGCAAGCTGGGCGTGGATGTGGACAACCTGCTGGTGTCCCAGCCCGATTATGGCGAGCAGGCGCTGGAAATCACCGGCGCGCTGATCGCGTCCGGCTCGATCGACGTATTGGTGGTGGACTCGGTGGCCGCTCTGGTGCCCAAGGCCGAGCTCGATGGCGAGATGGGCGACAGCCACATGGGCCTGCAGGCCCGGCTGATGTCGCAGGCGCTGCGCAAGCTTACCGGCGTGGTTTCGAAGTCCAAGACCTGCCTGATCTTCATCAACCAGATTCGCGAGAAGATCGGGGTGATGTTCGGCAACCCGGAAACCACTACCGGCGGACGGGCCTTGAAGTTCTACGCGTCGATCCGCGTGGATATCCGGCGCATCGCGGCCATTAAGGATGGCGACGCAGTGGTGGGAAACCGCACCAAGGTGAAGGTGGTGAAGAACAAGGTGGCATCGCCGTTCCGCGAGGCCGAGTTCGATATCATCTACGGCGAAGGCATCTCGAAAGAGGGCGACCTGCTCGACCTGGGCGTGGCGCAGAACCTGATCGAGAAGAGCGGTTCCTGGTACAGCTATAAGGGCGACCGCATCGGGCAGGGTCGCGAAAATGCACGGCAGTTTTTGAAGGACAATGCCGATATTCGGTCGGGTATAGACACGGAACTGCGGCTGCTGTTGGGCTTGGTGAAGGCGGAGGCGGAGGCGAAGGGCGCGCCCGTGGCGGAGGCTGCCGCGAAGCCTGGCCTGGTGGCCGCGGCGCGGAGATAGCAGCGTCCGCGCCGGACGCGCAGGCGCAGGCCAGGGGCCTGCCCCGCACGGTACAATAGAAGCAACGATGCGAGGCACGCGCTGGCTCATCCTGGTAGCCATCATTCTGCTGCTGGGAGGCGTTGCAGCGACTTACCGGCTCCAGAAAAAAGAATTACGCGACGAGGCTCCGACTAAGCCTGAGTCCATGGCGCCGGAGCTCATGTCCGCGGCGCAGGACTGGGTGCACATCGAAACCTCGGAGCCGCCGGACAGCCGCACGGTCTGCCGGATCACGGCCAAAGACGTGCGGCAAGCGAAGGACTCCAACCAGGTGGAACTGGAGCAGGTGGAATTGCGCCTGCCATCCATGCACACGGATACCTACAATCTGGTGCATAGCGCGCACGCCCAGTACCGTCAATCCGACAAGCACCTGTACTCCGATGGCACGGTGGATATCACGCTGGCCGTGCCGAACGAAGGCCAGCCCAAGCATACCCTGGTCTCGATCCACTCCTCCGGTGTGACGTTCGACAGCGGCACCGGGAAGGCGGCCACCGATCGCGCGGCAACGTTCAAGTTCGAAAACGGGGACGGCAGCGCCGTGGGCGCATCCTACGATCCCTCGACGCGCGAATTGTTCCTGAACAGCCAGGCGGAATTGCATTGGGACCCTCCGGGGCCGCATGCCAAGCCCATGAAGATCGAAGCCGGCCAGGTAATCTATCGGGAAAATCTGGCGGGCATCTGGCTGCTTCCATGGGCGCGGCTGACCCGCGACAATACCATCGTGGAAGCGGGCGAGACGGTGATCGCGCTGGAGGACGGCAAGATCCACCATGTGGACGCGCAGAAGGCGCACGGCACCGATGCTTACCCCAGCCGCAAGCTGCAATATGGCGCCGACCATCTGACGGTGGATTACGGCGATACGGGCGAGGTGGAGAAGATTACCGGCGAGGGAAATGCCCGCCTGGTCTCCGATTCGGAGGGCTCGCAAATTACCGCCACCGGCGACCGCGTGGACCTGCAATTCGCGGACTCCAATGGTGAGAGCGCGCTGACCGAAGCGCTGGTCAGCGGCCATGGGTTCCTGGAATCGAAACCGCTGGCCTCACCGGGCCACGACCCGGCAGAGACGCGCGACCTGCGCAGCGAGATTATCCAGATGAAGATGCGGCCCGGCGGGCGCGAAATCGCGGGCCTGGAAACGCACGCGCCCAGCGAACTGGAGTTCCTGCCCAACCTGGCCGGCCAGCACCACCGCAAATTCTCCGGCGAGCGCATGTGGATCGGCTTCGGCGCGCAGAACCGCATCCAATCCTTCAGCGCCGTGAACTGCCGGACAGTCACCAACCCGACACCTGAAGAACTGGCCAAAAAGCACCCTATCACCACCACGGTGAGCAAGAATGTTTCGGCGGCATTCGATCCGAAAACCAGCCAGTTGACGCGCATGGAGCAATGGGGCGATTTCTCCTATGAATCGGGCGAGCGCAAAGCACGCGCGGACCGCGGCATTCTGGAACAGGTGGAGAACCGCATCACGCTGGACAAGAACGCGCGCATGTGGGACAGCACTGGAAACACCATCGCCGACCACATCGTGCTGGACGAGAAGAGCGGTAACTTCACCGCCGAGGGGCACGTCAATACCAGTCGCCTGCCGGACCAGCAGAAAAAGAAGAGCGACTCCGCCATGCTTTCGGGCGACGAACCGCTGCAAGCGGTAGCGCACACCATGCACTCGGCCAATCACAATAAACTGGTCAAATACGACGGCAATGCGGTGCTGTGGCAGGGCGTCAACCGTATTCAGGCGGACCACGTGGAGATCGACCGCGACAAGCGCTCGATTATCGCCGACGGCCATGTGGTCACGCAGTCGCGCGAGGAGAGCAAGCCGGACGGCACGGCGCCCGTGTCCACAGCCGCGGCGGGCAAGCCGGCCGATTCCGCCGCTCCGATCTTCACGCTGGTAAAAGCGCCGCACATGGTTTACACCGATGCGGACCGCCTGGCGCACTACTCCGGCGGTGTTCTGCTCAATCGCGCCGGCTTGCAGATGAAGGCGGCCGATCTGCGGTCCTGGCTGGCTGAAGAGGGCGCCGACAATCGGCTGCAGAAGGCCATCGCCGACGGCGCGGTGGAGATCGTGCAGTCCGGGCCGATCCGCACCCGGACCGGCACCAGCGAGCACGCCGAGTATTACACTGATGAAGAGAAGATCATTCTGAGCGGCGGCAACCCTACGATGAACGACAGCCTCCGCGGGAACGCTCGAGGCACGGAACTGACTTATTATTCCAACGACGACCGTTTGCTCGTGACAGGCTCGGACGGCAAGCCAGCCGTCAGCCGTATCCGCAAGAAGCATCCGCAATGAGCAAACTGGAAACCCGGGAAATTTCGAAATCCTATCGCGGACGGAAGGTTGTTGACGACGTGACGGTCAGCCTCGACCAGGGTGAAGTGGTCGGCCTGCTGGGCGCAAACGGCGCCGGGAAGACCACGTCATTCTACATGATCGTGGGGCTGATCAGCCCGGATTCCGGACACATCCTGGTGGACGGTGCGGATATTACGCCGCTGCCCATGTATAAGCGCGCCGGCCGCGGCATCAGCTATCTGCCGCAGGAGGCCAGCGTCTTCCGCAAGCTGACGGTGGAGGAGAACCTGATGGCGATCCTGGAGACGCTGCCCTTGCGGAACCGCGAACGCCACGAGCGTCTGGACCGGCTGATCGAGCAACTGGGCCTGGAGAAAGTGCGGCGAAGCCAAGGCTACATGCTATCGGGCGGCGAGCGGCGGCGCGTGGAGATCGCGCGCTCGCTGGTGATCGAGCCGAAATTCCTGCTGCTGGACGAGCCGTTCTCCGGCATCGATCCCATCCAGGTGCTGGAGCTGCAGCGCATCATTTTCGATCTGAAGCGGGACGGTATCGGCATTCTGGTGACCGACCACAACGTGCGCGAGACGCTGACGGTGACCGACCGCGCGTACATCATCGACAACGGGCGGATCTTCCGCGCGGGCAGTCCGGAGGCGCTGGCGCGCGATCCGGAAGTCAGGCGCGTGTATCTGGGCGAGTCGTTCAGTTTGCAGATCTGATCGGTTCAATGGTAAGCTCACGACAGACCTGGAGGACCGATGCGAACACTGTCTGTAATACTTGTAACCGCAGCCGTGGCCGGGAGCCTGGCTGCCCAAAACGCCGCCCCACAGGCGCCCCCGAAGACCAACCTGAAGGTGGGGGACATGGCGCCCGATTTCACTCTGCCTTCGACGGCCGGCAAGCCGGTGACGCTCTCTGAATTCCGGGGCAAATCGGCGGTGGTGCTGGCGTTCTTCCCGGCGGCCTTCACCGGTGGTTGAACGAAGGAAATGCTGGCGTACCAGGCTGGTATCGCCCACTTTGAAGGCGTCGAAACACAGGTTTTTGGCATCAGCACGGACAATATCCCCTCCCAAAAAGAATTCGCCGAGAAGCTCAAGCTCACCTTTCCCCTATTGAGCGACTTCGCCAAGCGGCAGGTGGCCGCGGAGTATGGCGTGCTTTTCCCCGACCGCGGATTCGCCAATCGGGCCACGTTCGTGATCGATAAGGAAGGCCGCATCCAGCACATCGAGGAAGGCAGCGGTGCCATCGATCCCACCGGCGCGGAGACGGCCTGCGCCCGCATCCATGGCAAGAAGGCGGAATAAGGCGGTCACGCGCTGCTGGGTGCGATCTCGGTGATCTCGAGCGCCAGCAGCGAGCCGCACTTTCCGCACACCAGGCGGCCGTCCGCGAGCGCATAGACGGCCGTGGAATCGCACTTGATGCAGGCGACCGTGGGGTCTGAGGCTTCCGGCAACGGGTCGGGCGGCTCGACGCCCGCCAGCTTTCCGCCGGCGAGCTGCGTCACCGGCTCGAAGGTGGCGCCGCACTCGCCGCACACATGGTTGAAGCAGCAGTTAGGCGTGCAACTGTAGAACACTTCTGGCGATTGGCACACCGGGCAAGCCAGCGATAACTTAGCGGTTTTCACTATCTGTAATTTACCGCACCCGCGGGCACAACAAAAACGGCACAGCCGGGTTAGTATTGGCTGGGAGTGAGACGATGCTCTTGCGCACCTTTGCAGCTTTACTGCTTTTCTCCACCATGGCCACCGCCCAGATTGGCGGTCTTTGCGATACCGGCCAAACCCACGTTGCACCGACCGGGTGCAACGGTGTCCTGGTGCCACCCAACCCGTCGGGCGGTGGGCCTAACCGCGACGGCAACTGGGTGCTGGCGGACCCCTATCCTTCCCCTCTGTCGTCGACCTACGGTCCATGTGAGCTCAAGAGCTTCGTTCCAGCCTGGGTAGACACTCCCAACGCCGCCTGGCTGCCGGACAGTGCCAGTACTGCCTCGGAGTGGATTACGCCATATGATGGAGAAGGGAGCGGAGCGGCGGGCTGGTATGTTTATGCCACTAAATTTCCCATCCCCCCGGTTCTGCCCGGGGGAATTGTGCCCACGGGTTTGACCATTAATGGCCGTCTTTCTTCCGACGATTACACCTACGGTTTTTACATGGTGAATCCCGCGGCCAGCCTGTGCTCTCCCGTGAGGGGCCTGCCTGTGCCCATAAATCCCGATGCAACATACACCGTGTGGTCGGACTTCAGCTTCAGGAATCCGATTCCGATCACGCCCGGCTCGCCTCTGTTCCTATATGTCGTCGTGCAAAATGCGCCAGGCCCGGAGATCAATCCTACGGGCTTTCGCATCGAGTTTTCTGATACGTCGGCATTCAATTGAAAAACGTTTAAGGAGCGCAACGATGTTTCTTCAGACAGTACACTCGAAAACGGTATTACACGCGCTTTGCGCGATGTTATTGCTCTCCACCATGGCCGGGGCCGAGATTCCCACTCTTTGCAATACCGGGCAAACGCATGTATCAGCGTTCGGATGCACCAGCGTCCTGGTGCCTCCCAACCCGAGCGGCGGAGGGCCTAACCGCGATGGCAATTGGGTGCTGGCGAATCCTTATCCTTCTCCTCTTACCTCGCCCGGCAGTGTGTGTGAGCTAAAGAGCTTCGTTCCAGCCTGGGTAGACACTCCCAACGGCGGTTGGCTGCCCAATAGCGCCAGTACCGCCTCGGAGTGGATCACGCCCTATGATGGAGAAGGGAGCGGAACCCAAGGCTGGTATGTGTATGCGACTAAGCTCCTGGTACCTACCGTCCTGTACGGCGGAACTGTACCGACCGACGTGACCATCAGTGGGCATCTGGCCTCCGACAATTCTACCTACGGGATCTACATGGAGAACCCCGCGGCTGGCTTGTGCTCTCCGGCGAGGGACCTGCCGGTGCCCATAAATCCCGTCGGATTCACCGCGTGGACGGACTTCAGCTTCACCAACCCGATTGCGATAACCCCCGGCGCGCCTCTGCTCCTATACTTCGTCGTGCAAAATGCGCCCGGTCCGGAGATCAACCCCACGGGCCTTCGCGTTGAGTTCTTTTCTACTTCGTCATTTTTTTGAGTATACTTGGAGGCACATGAATATGCTGCGAATCGGTTCAGGAACTATACTGCGCGCTACAGCCGCGATGCTGTTTTTCGCCGCCATGGCCGCCGCACAGATTACGGGTCTTTGCAATACCGGCCAAACCAGAGCCACCGCGTCGGGATGCACCGGTGACCTGGTGGCGCCAAACCCGTGGGGCGGTGGGCCTAACCGGGACGGCAACTGGGCGCTGGCAAAGCCTTATCCTTCCGCTTATGGGGAGAGCCCCTGTGAGTTCAGGAGCTTCGTTCCCGCCTGGGTAGACACTACCAACCCCGCCTGGCTGCCGAACAGTGTTAGCACTGCCTCGGAGTGGATTACGCCATATGATGGAGAAGGGAGCGGAACCCAAGGCTGGTATGTTTATGCCACTCAGTTTCCCGTACCCTCGGTTCTGCCCGGCGGAATTGTGCCCACAGGTTTGACGATCAATGGCCAACTGTCTTCCGACAATTCTACCTATGCGCTCTACATGGCGGATCTCGCGGCTGGCCTGTGCGCTCCTGTGACGGGCCTGTCCGTGCCCATAAATCCCGTTGGGTACACCGCGTGGACGGACTTGAGCTTCAGCAACCCGATTGCGATAAACCCCGGCTCGCCTCTGGTCTTGTATGTGGTCGTGCAAAATGCGCCGGGTCCGGAGATCAACCCTACGGGCCTTCGCATCGAGTTTTTTGATACTTCGGCATTTAACTGAAATCTCCCTTACGCCACCGCCGCCAAGGGGACGCTATCGGCCAGGGTGAAGGTCCTGCAGCCGGCCTCCTCGACGCGTCCGATCCACAACGTCATGTCGTCATGCTGCGGACTGCCTGCCGCGAACGCCTCCGCGGCTTCCA
Source organism: Bryobacterales bacterium (assembly GCA_963707465.1). Taxonomy (GTDB): domain Bacteria; phylum Acidobacteriota; class Terriglobia; order Bryobacterales; family Bryobacteraceae; genus Bog-159. The sequence goes on along the minus strand of CAVPQK010000024.1, from coordinate 35,772 downwards.
GCACCCGGTCCACGATGTCGCGGGACCGGCGATAACTACAGGCCAGAATAGCCGCCATCAGACGGCGGAACCCCCATTCTTCACCACGGGAATTGGCGGTTTCGCACAGGCCGTCGGTGTATGCCACCAGCAAATCCCCAGGGGCAAGGGACACCACATTCTCGTGAAAGACCGATTTGCGCAGCATCCCGATGACCGGGCCGGTCGGCTCCAGCGCTACCGGACGGTACCCGGTGGCCGTTTTGCGCAGCAGTACCGGTGGCTCATGTCCGGCATTCACGTAATGCAGGAAGCGGCGCGCCGGATCGTAGCGGGCCACAAACATGGTCGCGTAAGAACTGTCCGGACAAACCTCGTAGAACAGTTCATCGATGGCCGCCGTCAATTCGCACAGGCTGCCATGCTGATAGTGGCGGAGCGCCCGCGCCAGGCTGTGCAAGGAGGAAGTGAGCAGCGCGGCGGCCAGACCCTTGCCGGCCACATCGCCAATTGCCAGGCCCAGGTTGCCTTCCGGCAATTCAAAATAATCGAGGTAGTCGCCGCTCAAGCCGCGCGCGGGGCGCCAGTCGCTGTAATAGTCCAGGCCGGCGACATGCGGCCGCGTGGTGGGAAATGCGCGGTTCTGGACTTCGCGCGCCAGTTGCATCTCCCAATCGCGCCAGTCCGCGGGGGAAATTGGGAGCATCTCGCCGACGGTTGCAGAGTATGAGTGCTTTGGAAAAGTGCCGATGGTCATTCGATTTTCTCCGTATATATCGATGACGGCCCGCCGGCCGGAAACGGGCACCGGCTTAACAAAGCTTTACAGAGTTGCGGTGCGGTCGAGTACCAGTCCGTGCCGGCCACACCGGGCGTTACCTGTGCTAGCTTGTGAGTAGAAATGCAACTTTCCCGTAGCTGGACCAGTATCCTGGTTGCGGCCCTGTGCCTGTGCGCCCAAGGGCAGAACCCGCCAGGCCCGCCAAGTCCGCCAAACAAAGATGCCCAGGCCGCCGAAAAGAAGGGCATGCCGCCGCGAGCGACGCCGGGCGATTATCAGGCGCAAGCCACGGCGGGCGCGGTGACGATCGCGGCCGAGTTCATGGCGCACGCCATCCTTACGCCGGAAGGCACAACCTACAGTACGGACGACTACGTGGTGGTGGAGACGGCGTTGTTCGGTCCAGCCGGAACACGCCTCAAGATATCCTCCGACGACTTTTCACTTCGCATCCTGGCGAAGAAGATGAAGCCTTTGCCCAGCGAACCCTTTGGCGGCGTGTTGAAGACGCTGAAAGACCCCGATTGGGAGGACACGATCGCGATCGAAGCGAAAAAGGCAAAGGACGAGGGGGGGGGCAGCACCAGTGTCAAAACCGGCGGAAAGGGCCAGGAGAATACGCCGTACGTTGCGCCGAAGATGCCCATACCCATGCGGCGGGCGATGGAACAGCACGTTGAAAAGTGCGTGCTGCCGGAAGGGGATCGCGCCTTACCACAGGCCGGTGTGATATTCTTCCCGTACCGCGGCAAGACCGAGAACATCCATGCGATCGAACTGATTTACAACGGTCCGGCCGGAAAAGCCACGCTGAAGTTGCAGCCATAGCGCCGCCGGGAGCGGATCAGGAAGCCGCAAGCACTCCCGCCGCCACCTCGGCCAGCGCGGCCAGCGCCAGTTCGCAGCCTTCCCGATCCACGTCATAGTGCGTGACCAGCCGCAGCCAATTGGCGCCGACCGGATTGATCAGCACGCCGCGCTCTTTCAACCGCCGGCTGATCTCGGCCGCCGGAAGACCGGTGCCGCCGACCTCGAACATCACGATGTTGGTCTGCACCTTGGCCGGATCGATCTGGATTCCAGGAATGGCGGCCAGGCCTTTGGCCATCAGGCGGGCGTTGCGGTGGTCCTCGCTCAGGCGGCGCGGGCTTTGCTCGAGCGCGATCAATCCCGCGGCGGCCAGCACGCCCACCTGGCGCATCCCGCCGCCCAGCCGCTTGCGGTAGAGGCGCGCCTGAGCGATGTCTTCCGCTGTCCCGGCCAGCATCGAACCCACCGGCGCGCCCAAGGCTTTCGACAGGCAGAACATCACCGTATCCACGGGGGCCACGATTTCGCGCACGGGTTTGCCCAAAGCTTCGGCGGCGTTGAACACACGCGCGCCATCCATGTGAACTTTGAGTCCGCGGTCGTGCGCCCGGCTGCAGATCTCGTGGATGAGCGGCAGCGGATAGACCGTGCCGCCCGCGATATTGTTCGTGTTTTCGATCTCGATCATGGCGGTGCGCGCGCGATGCGGCCCCAGCGGGCGAATTTCGCGCGCAATCTGTTCCCAGCTCATGATGCCGTTGGTGGTCTGGATCGCCCGCCCCACGCAGCCGGAAAACCAGGCCAGCATGGCCAGCTCGTATTCGAGCAGGTGCGCGCGCACGTCGCAGATCACTTCTTCGCCATGGTGCGTGTGCAGCTTCACCGCGATGGTGTTGCCCATGGTACCGGTGGGCACGAAGATGGCGGCCTCTTTGCCCGCGATGGCGGCGGCGCGGCTTTCGAGCAGATTGACGGTGGGGTCTTCGCCGTAAACGTCGTCGCCCACCTCGGCTTCCATCATGGCGCGCCGCATCTCCGGCGTGGGCTTGGTGACCGTGTCACTGCGCAAATCGATCATGTCAGGAACTCCTGAAAGACTTCGTTAGACAACATTACGCCGCGGTTGGTCAGACGTAGCACGTCGCCATCGGTTTCGAGCAGGCCCTGCTCGATGAAGCGGCGGATCGGCTCGCCGAAATGTTTCCATTCGCGCGGCTCGGGGCGGATTCCCTGGGTCAGACGCAGGCCCACGAAGAAGCGCTCCTCCAGCGGATCGCGGTCGACGCTAACCGGTTGCCAGGCGCCGAGGTATTCGTTCACGGATTCGGGGTTTTGCCAACGGAGCCGGCCATCGAAGGAATGGGCATCGCTGCCAAAGCCGGCGTAAGGCTCCAGCAACCAGTATTTCATATTGTGGCGGGATTCGTGGCCGGGTAGCGCGAAATTGGAAATTTCGTAGCGGGCAAGTCCCAGCGCGGCGAGGCGCGCGACGGCCATTTCGTAGAGGTCCGCGGTGAGATCGCCGGAAGGCCGATCGGCGGCGCCGTAGCGCGTTCCGCCGGACAGGATCTCGCGGCCCAGCCGGCTGTCGTCATCCACCTCCAGCATGTAGACCGAAGCGTGATCGGGCGCCAGGCGGGCGATCCAATCGAGGGATTCGCGCCAGCTTGCTTCGGTCTGGCCGGAGAGGCCGGCGATCAGGTCGATATTGATCTTCGAGATACCCGCCGCGCGCAGCATGCCAATTTCCGCGGCGACGATCTGCGCGGTGTGCTTGCGCCCCGTGCGCGCGAGCTCCGGCTGCACGAATGATTGCACGCCCAGGCTGACACGGTCGATGCCAGCTTGCGCCCAGGCGCGCGCGCGTTCGAGCGTGACGGTACCGGGCGCGGTTTCGAGGGTCGCCTCCAGCCAGGGGCGCCCAGGGATGAGCGCCAGCGCGGATGCCAGCGCCGCGGGTTCCATCGCGCTGGGTGTGCCGCCACCCAGATACACCGTCTCCGGCCGCCAGTCCCAGGTGTGCCGCGCGATTTCGGCGCGCAACGCATCCAGGTAACGCGGTTCCGTTCCGGTTGGAAATACACCCGAGGCGAAATTGCAATAGGTACACTTCTGCGCGCAGAAGGGATAGGAAACGTAGACGCCCGGCACCTACCCTATGATAGCGTGGCGCCTTCGTTGCGTTCTTCCACGAGTTGGCGGAACAGGGCTTCTGTGTCGAAGGGCAGGTCGCCGGTTGGCAGGTCCAGGGAAGTGAACCGCGTCTCGATCAGCGAGCCATTCTCGTCGACGCGATAGGCGACGAGATCCTCCGGATCGAGCAGCACCATGTGGGGGACGCCGATTCGTTTGAAGTCGCGAAAGCGGGCGAGTTGATCGGACAATCTGTCGTCAGGCGACAGGATTTCGATGACTGCCCAGGGTGTCGCGTCTACGATCTTGCCCGCCGGAAGAGGTATGGGAAATAGCATCAGATCCGGGATGCGATAGCGCGCCCGTTCGACGATCTGAGTGCGCGTCTCCGAAAGCGCCGCAAATCGGAACTGCTTGCGATACCTGCGAAAATGCTCGCTGAGGATAGCCTGCAAGAGACCGTGTGCAATCGTGGGCACGCTTCGCTCCACTAGAACGCCATCAACGTACTCCCGGTCGGGATGGTAGCCGGAATTGAGATACTCTTCCGCCGAGACGAGCGGGGGTGTTGGTGCGACCGCCATAGCTTCAGTATACGCTTCTACGAGTGCGGGCTAGCCTATGCCAGCGTCGCGCCTCGGTTGAGTCGCGCGGCAAGCCGCTGAAACAACTCTTCGCTATCGAATGGCAGGTCGCCAGTCGGCAACCCGAGTGAGGTGAACCGCGTTTGAGCCAAGGCTCCGTTCTCGAAGCGATAGGCGACGAGATCATCGGGATCGAGTAGCACCAGGTGACGGACGCCTATTTTCGTGTAGTCTCGAAAACGAGCAACCAAGTCCGAGAACGTGTCTTCCGGCGAGAGGATCTCGATGACCGCCCAGGGGACAGACGTTACGACTTTACCCGCCGGAACGGGGACGGGACAGAGCATCACGTCAGGTATGCGGTAGCGCGCGCCTTCTATAATTTGTGTGCGGACTTCGGGGAGTGGCTCAAATCCGAACTGCGTTCGCAAGGCATCCAGGTAGACGCAGAGGATGAGCTGCAGGAAGCCATGTGCGATCGTAGGCAAGCCGTGCTCCACCAGCACGCCATCAACATATTCCACGTCGGGACGATAACCGGAATTGAGATACTCATCGGGCGTGACGAGCGTGATTGTCGGTGCAACCGCCATAGCTTCAGTATACGCCCGCTACGAGTGCCCCAGCACCTTGTGCGGCTGGTACGGCTCGGCCAGCGCCTGCAACTCGCGCTCGTCGAGCTTCAGGCTGAGGGCGGCCACGGCATCCTCCAGATGCTGCATCTTGCTGGCGCCCACGATGGGCGCGGTCACGCCTGGCTGCTGCAGGATCCAGGCCAGCGCCACCTGGGCATTCGGCACGCCGCGGCCGCGGGCGATTTCGCCGACGCGGTCCACCACGGCGAAATCCGCCGGCTGGTAGTACAAGCCGTGGGCGAAGGGGTCGGTTTTGGAGCGCACGGTTTCGCCGAAATCTTCCTTGCGCCGGTTTCCCGCCAGAAACCCGCGCGCCAGCGGACTCCACGGAATCACGCCAATGCCCTCCGCGCGGCAGAGCGGAATCATTTCGCGTTCCTCTTCGCGATAGACCAGGTTGTAGTGATTCTGCATGCTGACGAACCGCGTGAGGCCCATTTCATCGGCCTTGTAAAGCATTTTGGCGAACTGCCACGCGAACATCGAAGACGCGCCGATATACAGCGCCTTGCCCTCTTTCACGACGTCGTCCAAGGCTTCCAGCGTCTCTTCCATGGGCGTGGCATAATCCAGGCGATGAATCTGGTAGAGGTCCACGTAGTCGGTTCCCAGACGGCGCAAGCTGTCGTCGATGGCGTGCCGGATATGCTTGCGCGAAAGGCCGCGCTGGTTGGGATCGTCGCCCATGGGGTTGAAAACTTTGGTGGCGATGACCACCCGGTCGCGCGACCCGCCGAAGTCCTTAAGCGCGCGGCCCAGGATCTCTTCGCTCACGCCATCGGAATACATATCCGCGGTGTCGAAGAAATTGATGCCGAGTTCCAGCGCGCGGCGGATGAACGGGCGGCCTTCTTCCTCTTCGAGCACCCATTCGCGCCACTTCTTCGACCCATAGGTCATGACGCCCAGGCAGATGCGCGATACCTTCACGCCGGCTTTTCCCAGGTTGACGTATTCCATAATCGGATTCTAACGTGGCGCGGACCGGATGCGGACGATGGCGGCGCGCAGGGTATCGCGCACACGCTCCATTTCGGCCGCGCTCTCGTACTTCTGACGCGGCCAGAAGAAGCCGCGCAGCCCGTCCTTCTTGCGGCGCGGCACCACGTGAATGTGAAGATGCGCGACGCTCTGACTGACGCGGTTGTTGATGGCGACGAACGAGCCATCGCTTTGCATGGCCTGTTCCACGGCGACCGCGAGCAATCTGGCGTTAGAGAACAGCGGACCGATGAGATCCTCCGGCAGGTCCGCGAGCGTTTCATAATGCGCTTTTGGGATCAGGAGGCAATGGCCGGGAAACAGGGGGCGGTGGTCCAGAAAGGCGAGAGACAGATCGTCCTCGAAGACAGTGGCTGCCGCAACGTCGCCGGCCACGATGCGGCAAAACAGACAGCCTGGCTCCATCCGCCCAGTTTAGGGGATTTCGGAGCCGCGGCGAAATCGCATACTGGGTTTATGGAGGTCAGGCGATTGCACGCCCGTTCGCGAACGATGGAGCCGCGGTCGTGGTCACGGATATCAACGAGGACGGCGCGAGGGAGACCGTCCGCCAGATCGAGATTGCCGGCGGACGGGCTGCGTTTTGCGCGGCGGATGTCCGCGCTGCCGACCAAGTCCGCAATCTGATCGACTTTGCGGAAGAGACCTTTGGCGGGCTGGCCGTGCTGGTAAGCAGCGCCTCGGCGCGACTTTCTGGGAACCATGTACGGCATTCGCGCCGCCATCGACGCGATGCGGCGCACCGGCGGCGGCGCGATCGTGAACATCAGCTCGATATCTGCGCTGCGGCACGGGCGCCAGTTCCCTGCCCCGGCATATGATGCGGCGAAGGCTGGCGTGCTGCGGCTGACGACCACGCTGGGCTGGCTGGGCGAGAAGGAGAACATCCGCGTAAATTGCCTGGCGCCCGGTTGGATCGCATCCGCACAGGTGCGCGCTTACTGGGATCCGCTGACGGCCGACGAGCGCAAACAGCGCGGCGCGCCGTCGCGGTTATTGGAACTGAGCCAGGTGGCGGACGCGGTGGTGCGGCTGGCCACCGACGAGTCGCTGCACGGCCGAGTGATGGTCTGGTGGTCGGAGGACGAACCCCGGCTGATTCGGTGGGGAGACGTGGGGTACGCGGCGCTCGATTGACGCCACCTATAATAGCTCGGTGGACCCTAACCCATCCGCATCCGATCCGAACCGGGAGAAGCTCGAACAACTCGCGCGCCTGGGCTGGTATCACAGCCTGGAACTGCCCGATGGGCAGATGATTCCCGGCTTTCAAAGCCTGGATGTGTTGCGGCAGCGGCTGGCGCAGTTTCCACTGCCGGCCGATCTGCGCGGCAAGCGCGCGCTGGACATCGGCGCGTGGGATGGCTGGTTCACCTTCGAATTGGAGCGCCGCGGCGCGCAGGTAATGGCGGTGGATTCCACACCCATCGAGCGCTTCCGCATCGCGCGGGATCTGCTGGGATCGGGGGCCGAATACCGCATCGGCGACGTTTGCCGGCTCTCGTCCTCGGAGATCGGGCGCTTCGATATCGTGATGTTCCTGGGTGTGCTGTACCATTTGAAGCATCCCATGCTGGCGCTGGAGAAAGTGTGCGAACTGGCGACGGACATGGTGTGCGTCGAGTCATACGTCACAGACGACGGCGCGGATCCGGCGGCCAAGCCGGTCATGGAATTCTACGAATCGACCGAGCTGTGCGGCCAGTTCGACAACTGGGTGGGGCCGAATACGGCGTGCCTGTTGGCGATGTGCCGCTCGGCCGGATTCGCGCGGGTGCAACTGGAGAGCGTGCTGGACCATCGCGCGCACGTAACCTGCTACCGGCATTGGCCGGAAGTCGAGAACCCGCGGGAGGCCGCGCCTTATGTGACGGCGGTCGAGAACGCGGCGACGCGGGACCGGGTCTTCGGCAGCGCGAATGACGATTACGTGGCGATCTGGTTCAATAGCCCGCGCGCGGAGCTGACCGCGGCGGATGTGTGCCCGCGTATCGGACCTTATGGCTCGCATCCGGTGCTGGTGAAGCACGTGGGCGGCGAGTGCTGGCAGGTGAACTGCAAATTGCCGCCCGGCCTGGAGCCTGGCCGTTGGCCGGTTACGCTGCGCACCGCGGCTAGCGCTTGGGGAAACGCGGTGCGCATCGCCGTCGACCTTTCCGCCTCCGAGCACCCCGCATCTACCGCCGACTGCGGTATCCAAATCGCTATCGTGACGGATGGCAAGACGTGGGAGCGCAACATCGTCCATACAGGGATCGATAGCTGCATCTCGCTGTGGGTTTCGGGATTGCCGGACGATGCCGCGATGAGCGAGATCACGGTTTGGCTGGATGGCGAGGATCTGCCGGCCGTGTTCGTGTCGCAGCCAGACGCGCAGGGATTGCGGCAGATCAACGCCATGCTGCCTTCGGGCACGCAGCCGTGCGAGTATGCGGTGGCTGTGGGATTGCGGGGTGCGGTGTCGGAGGCTGTGCCGGTGAAGCTGGTCTAGTGGCCGCTCAGTCGGGCGCGAAGGTGGACGCGTAATCGCCCCGAAGCGAGCCGTCCTGCTCCTCCTTCCGCAGCAGGCAGTTGCCGATCGCCAGCCAATCGATGCGGGTGCCCATGAAACAACGAAACGCGTCTTCCGGCGTACATACTATTGGCTCGCCGCGCACGTTGAAGCTGGTGTTGACCAGCACCGGGCAACCGGTGCGCTGCTTGAAGCGCGAGAGCAGGGCGTGGAAGCGCGGGTTGGTTTCGCGATCGACGGTTTGGAGGCGCGCGGAATAGTCGACGTGGGTTACGGCCGGCAGTTCGGAGCGCATGGCGCATAGCGCGTCGAAGCCTTTGAGCGCTCGCTCGTCCGCGGTCAGCGGGCGGCGCCTGCGCTCCGCTATTTCGGCCACCAGCAGCATGTAGGGGCTGTCGCCATCGAAATCGAACCAGTCGCCGACGTCTTCGCGGAGCACGGCGGGCGCGAAGGGGCGGAAGGACTCGCGGAATTTGACCTTCAGGTTGAGCTCGGATTGCATGGAGGCTTGGCGCGGGTCGGCCAGGATGGAGCGGCTGCCGAGAGCGCGCGGGCCGAACTCCATGCGGCCTTGAAACCATCCCAGCACTTGCTGGCGGTCAAGGGCCTCGGCGCAGGAGTCCAGGAGCGCTCCGTCCGACAATGCCGTGAAGCGCGCGCCGGCGGCGCGCAGACGCTGTTCGATTTCCGGCTGGGTGAAGTCGGGGCCGAGTAGCGCGCCTTGCATAGCGTCAAGCCTCTGGACAGGCCACCCGGCCTGTCCTACCTGGTGATAGCCGGCTAGCGCGGCACCCAACGCACCGCCGGCATCGCCGGCCGCGGGCTGAATCCAGAGGCGCCGGAAGGCTCCGTCGCGCAGGACTTTGGCGTTGGCCACGCAGTTGAGGGCCACGCCGCCCGCCATGCACAATGCCTCGGCTCCCGTCGCGGCTGCCAGCGACCGCGCCAGGCGGACCACAATCTCATCCGTCACCGCCTGCGCCGACGCGGCCACGTCGGCATAGTGCTGGGTGAGTTTGCCCTCGGGCGTGCGCCGCGGGGCGCCGAACAACTCGTCGAAGCGGCGGTTGGTCATGGCCAGGCCGGTGCAGTAATCGAAGTAATCCAGGTTGAGATGGAACGAGCCGTCTTCCTTGATATCGATGAGACGGTCGCGAATCAGCGCGGCGTATTTGGGATCTCCGTAGGGCGCGAGGCCCATCAGCTTGTACTCGCCCGAGTTCACGCGGAAACCGGCATAGTAGGTGAAGGCCGAATAGAACAGGCCGAGCGAATGGGGGAAGTGGATCTCCCGCAGCACCTCCAGGCGATTGCCGCAGCCGAGGGCCGCCGAGGTGGTGGCCCATTCGCCTACGCCATCCATTGTGAGCACGGCGGCCTCGTGCGGCGCGAATGGAGATGGATAATAGGCGCTGGCGGCGTGGCTGAGATGATGCTCGGCGAACAGCAAGCGCCCTTCAAAATCGAACGCCGGCCCGAAGCCGCGCAGCGCATTCCGCAGCAGCTTCCTTTGGAACAACTTCTCGCGGATCCAAAGCGGGAGGGCCATGGCGAAGGAGCGCAACCCGTGGGGCGCGAAGGCCAGGTAGGTCTCGAGCAGGCGCTCAAATTTCAGAAACGGCTTGTCGTAGAAGACGACGTAATCGATGGACTCGAGCGGCACGCCTTCGCGCTCCAGGCAGTATGCGACGGCGTGACGCGGGAAGCGGGCATCGTGCTTGCGGCGGGAGAAGCGCTCTTCCTGGGCGGCCGCCACGATCACGCCATCGCGCACCAGCGCGGCCGCACTGTCGTGGTAGAACGCCGAAATTCCAAGAACGCGCATCGCTGGCCGTGTGCTTCAGAACAAGGTGTAGATGAAGGGCGCGATAGCGGAACTCTGGGCCAGCGCCAGCAGTGCGCCGAACACCAGCACGATCACGATAATCGGCAGCAGCCAGAACTTCTTCCGGATTCGCAGGAATGCCCAGAACTCGCGGGCAAACGACATCTCTTCCTCCTAAAACTGATGGGCCATGCTCTCTGGGGACGGCCCCGGCGGTTGACGCTCCACCCAGTAGCTTTTCGCCGTTTTGTCGACGCGGCACCGCAGCGGATCGCGCACGAAAATGCGCCGCACCAGGCCGAACGGCGTGATCGCCAGATAGAACAGCAGCGCCAGCGAGAGAAACCCGACGATCCGGCCCAGGATATCCGCCAGCTTCCGGCCCAGCCAGGCGACCGGCTGAAGCAGGCCCGGCCACAGCAGCGAAACCAGCAGCATGCCGCCGGAGACGGCCAGCGCCCACCAGCGCACTCGTCCGTGCCTCAACAAGGGCGCGCAGGCCACCATCGCAAACGTACAGGCTATCCCGATCCCGGCCGGCCGGCTGGACAGGTTCCGCTCCTCGATCCGGTCGAATTGCTCATGCAGACTGGGATTCGCCAAGGCGCTATGAAGACCATCTTAGTACGATCGAGCGAGGCAGTGGGGCAGGCTGGTAGCCTGCGCGCCGATTGGTAATCGGCGCAAAGTGCCTCTGACGTGCGCTCACTGCGCGGCCTTACCGAGCGACAACTCAATCGTCGGCCGGATCTGGCGATAGATCCGTTCGGCTACGATCATATTCGCTTCGTCGTAGATATGCGCCAGGTCCCAGAAATACTTGCCCGGCGGCGTCAGATCGTGCGACAGATTCAAGAAGGAAGCCTCCGGGTAGGCCGCCCGCATCCGCTCGATCTGGGTGCCGGCTTCATCGTACAACACATCGAAGGCGCGCACCCACTTGACGGCCGTTCCGCGATCCAGGTGGAACCACTGCATCATCTTCGGGACGGCATAATCGGCGTCCAGGCCCGCGCTGGATGGAATCAGCACACACACCGGGCGGTAGCCATACGCGCGCGACAGCTCTATCATCTTCCGCCAATTGGTGAGATACGCAGCCACGTGGGCGGAGACGAAGCCGCGGTCGGAGATGATGCGGTCTGGAGTGACGGCGTTGGTGCCCGCCAGGGGATCGTCGGCAGTGGGTATGGTGTTTTTCTGGCTGCCTTCCATTCGTGCGCGCATGGCGCGGTACAGATAACTGCGGCCCATTGCGATGCGCCATAACGAGGCGCGATGCTCTTCGCGGTAAAGGTCCCAGGCCTCTTCCATGGTCTGAAAATTGTACGGGAAATTCGGCCGCGACTCGTAGGTCAGCGGCAGCCCCAGATCGTTGCCGCCATCGTAGAAGATCACCATGTCGGGGTGGTAATCGACCACGGTGACTTCCAACTCGACGATCGATTGCCGCGATACGCAGGACTGGATGCCGGCGTTAATCACTTCGATGTTGCGGCCGGGATATTGGCGGCGCAGCAGGGTCTCGAGCGAGCCGGGCAGAGTCGTTTCGAAAGTGCTGGCGAGCTCCACCTGCGAAGCACCCAGCACGGCGATGCGCAACTGCCCCGCGGGTTTTTCCTTCGGCAAATTGTAACCGGCGGATCTCACGCGGAAGCCGTCTTCGTTGGTGTAGACGAAGATGCGGCTCTTGCCGTGCGACATGTCCGCGGTCTCGCGCGTTTCGTAGATGTAGCTCTCGTAAGGGTGGAACATCACGTACGGGTACAGGCGGTTGTAGAAGGGCAAAGCCATGCGCGGGGCGCCGCGGTACGCAAGATACACTTCGGCGCCGATGGATGCCACCAGGAGTGCCGCCAGGACGATCCCCCCGTAAATGGCTGAGTCCCGCAAGGGGCTCGATTTGGTTTTCGGCAAGCCCCATTTTACAACGCCCTCCCTCGAGGCGCGCTCTCAAAGCCCGGAATCAAGTGGGAGTGTGGTGGCGGCGCGGACGCATCCCGCGATCAGGGTGTTAGCTTTGACGCTGGGGTGCGCGTCCGCGGGCGTGACCCAGAGACCGCCTCCCGGCCCGCGGCCGCGCAGGCAATCGAGCAGATCGATGGTCCGAATGCGGCGCGAGGCCAGGTAGTCGGCGATTTTCCTCTGCTCCTTCTCGAACGGATAGGCGTTGTCGATCTGGTGCAACTCCGGCAGGATCGCCACCAGCAGGGCCGCACCATCTCGGCCGGTCACCGCCGCCAGACGGCCCAGCGCGCCTTTGGCGGCTTCCAGGCCGGGGCTGCCGTCACGGTATAGCGAGGCGTAGTATTCCCGCCAGCGCGGGCGCAGCCCGGCCAAGCGCAGCGCGCCGTCGAAGCGGGAGAGCGCGAAGGCGGCCAGGTAGCTGCGGCCGAGCAGTCCAAGGCTCCGTTCGCCCGGCACCTGTTCGGCATCGTTGATGAAATATTCCAGGATCACAAGGTCGGGGTGGAACGAGCGGTCGACGGCGAGGTAGTGCTCCACCTCCTGCACGGTGTTGTAGTTCCCAACTCCCGCATTGAGCACCTCGAAGCGCCCGCGTCCCGTGGCATTCAATTCGCGTTCGAGAATTTTGGGCGCAGTGCCGGCCAACGGGACGCCCCAGCCCAGGGTCGTGGAATCGCCCAGCCACACAATGCGGTAGACGCCGGGAGGTTTTTCGCGGGGAAACTCGCGGTCGCGCAGCCCGGCGGAGTCGATCGAGATCGGCACTCCCATGAGGAGGCGGAACGGTTCGGCCGGTGCGCGAAGCTGAGCCTCGGGTCGGCCACGGGCTGCTTGAGCGCCACCGCATACTTCCACATCTCCATGGAAAAATCCAGGCTGCGCGCAAAGACCAGCCGCAGCGCCATTTCCAGGGCGCCGGCCAACATCAGCAGGCTGGCCGCCAACACCGCGAGATTCACCAGGGCGGAGCGCAGACGTCGACCCGGACGCGGAGCCCGCACTTAGCGGGCCTCGCGCAGGCTACGCTCCACCAGCGGCCGGATGTCTTCGTAGATTCGTTTGGCCACCACCATGTTGGCTTCGTCGTAGATGTGGCCGAGGTCCCAGAAATACTTTTCCGGCGGGTCCAGGAAGCGCGACAGATCGAATGAAAGCGCCGTTGGGGTATGCGGCGCGCATTTCCGCCACCTGGCGGCTGGCCTCCGCGTAGAGCATGTCCAGGGTGCGCAGCCACTGGATCGCCGTTGCGCGGTCCATATTGAACGATTTCATCAGCGCCGGGGCTGCGCGATCGGGCAACAGGTCGCCCGCGGGGCTCAGGACGCAGACGGGCCTGTAGTGGTAGGCCTCGGAAAGCTCGATCAGCTTTCGCCAGTTGGAAAGGTAAGCGGCCACATGGCTCGCGACGTAGGCGCGGTCGGACACTATGCGTCCGGCAGGGAGCGCATTGCTGCCGGCGAACGGCGCGTCGGCGGTGGGTATCATTTTGCGCTCGTCGGGGTGTAGGCGCGCGCGCAAAAGGCGATACAGATTGCTGCGATCGAGCGCCACCTGCCACAGCGGCCGCTGCCTTTCCTGCCGGTACAGGTCCCAGGCCTCCTGCATCGTTTGGAAGTTGTAAGGGAAGTTCGCCCGCGATTCATAAGTTAGCGGCAGGCCGACATCGTTGCCGCCGTCGTAGAGGATCACGATGTCGGGGTGGTAGTCGACCACCATGAACAACAACTGCGCGACGGACTGCCGGGAAACGCAAGATTGAATGCCGGCGTTGATTACTTCGATATCGCGGCCATGATAGCGTTCGCGCAGGATGGCCCTCAACGACCCCGGCAGCGTGGTTTCGAACGTGCTGGCCAGTTCGACGAGCGACCCGCCCAGAACCGCGACGCGCAGTTGGCCGCGCGGCTTGTCTTTGGGCAGGGCGTAGTGCGGCGAGGGCACGCGGAAGCCATCCTCGTTTGTATACACGGATGCCCGGCTCTTGAAGTGCGACATTGCGAAGGTTTCCCGCGGCTCGTACCTGGCGTTATCGAGCGGCCGGAACATTACATAGGGGTAGAGGACGTTGTAGAACGGCAGGGCCATGCGGGGGGCGCTGCGGCTCGCAAGATACACTTCGGCTGCGATCACTGCCACCAGGAGTGCCACGAGGACGATAGCGAAGTAAAGGGCTGCGGCCCGCAAGGGGCCGGATTTCGTTTTCGGCAAGCCTCATTTTACAACGCCGTCCCCCGGGGAGCGATTGACGCAGGAGGCACGGAGGGCGGCGAAGGCGGCCTGAGAGGCCGCCGCAGGCTGAGAGCCTGCCCCACTACCCTCCTCCTAGCATTCCTTCGACGAACACCTTTTCCAGGGGCCAACTTCCGAGTACCCGCGTCCCCAGGTGGTTGAAGGTACCTGAGGTGAGGACCCCGCTTAGGTCCCTCGAACTGGGTGTCTGGTGCTCGCGCGCGATCATTTCGCGCAGCATACCCGTGATCGCCTGAAGCTGGGCGGCGAGCGCGGCGGCCTGGCGTTCCGAGCGGCACTGCACGTTGAGCCGCGCTTCGAAGCGGCTCCCCGATGGGGACATGGCAATGCTCACGTCGTCGGCATCTTCCATGGTGTGGGCGAACATGCGCGTGCCTGCGGGCATATCGTTGCCACTCTTCAGCAGGGCGGGCGGAAGGGAGACCCACACCGGCGCATCCGGCAGCTCCAGCCCCCTGCGCCGCGCCGCGGTGGACTGCAGATCGGCCGCGGCCCACTCGTCCGCGCCGACTGCCAGCCCCATGAGGTCCGGCCGCAGCGGGAAAAACGAAATCTTACGCTCGGGCGTGCTGCCGCTCATGCGGCACAGCGCATCGCGGCAGGTGCCTCCCTGCTCGCGCGCGTAGGCTTCCAGGCTGTGCCAATCGAACCGCCCCTTCACCACCAGGTATTTGGCCTGCGGCGTAAAGCAGGCCAGCACCGCATCCAGGTCGCGCTTGTAATTGAACCCGGTCTTCATCACGAAGACCTTGTACTCGGGCTCCTCGCCGACGTTTGACCCCGCCAGCATCTGCAGCAGGCCGCCCTGGCGCAGGGCCGCGAAATCGATGTAGAAAACCATCGCATCCCGCGAGGGCATGCGCTGCAGCCAGTCCGCCGTGGTGCGCAGCGAGTGGTAGCGCAGGCGGGCCACGCCCCACACCGCGACTCCGCAGACGACGGCAATCGAGATGATGAGCAGCGCGGCTCGTTTCTTATAGTTCACAAGGGCAGTCTCACACAGCCGCGGCGGTCTCGGCCAGCCGGGCTTCCTTCCATAGGTTCAGATACGGGCGCAACTGCCGCATCATGCCGCGGAAATCCTCGAGGGTGAGCGATTGCGCGCCATCGCTGACGGCCTTCTCCGGATTCGGATGCACTTCCACAATCAGCCCATCCGCGCCGATGGCCACCGCGGCCCGCGCCAGCGCCGGCACCAGGCTGCGCTTGCCGGCCGCGTGGCTGGGGTCGAGGATCACCGGCAGGTGGGTCAGCTCGTTCAGCACCGGAACCGCCGAGATATCGAAAGTGTTGCGCGTGGCCGTCTCGAAGGTGCGGATGCCGCGCTCGCACAGCAGCACGTTCGGATTGCCGTGCGCCACGATGTACTCCGCCGACATGAGCAGCTCTTTGATGGTGGAGCTCATGCCGCGCTTCAGCAGCACCGCGCGGCCGCACCCCCCCAACGATTTCAGCAGCGCGAAGTTCTGCATGTTGCGCGCGCCGACCTGCATCACGTCGGCGTATTCGGCCACCATGCCCACGTCGCTATCGCTCATGACTTCGGTGACAATGGCGAGGCCGGTAGCCTCCTTGGCCTTGCGCAGCAGCTTCAGGCCTTCCAGCTCCATGCCCTGGAAATCGTAGGGCGAAGTGCGGGGCTTGAACGCGCCGCCGCGCAGCATGCGCGCGCCCGCCGCCGCCACGCCTTCGGCGGTCTGCATGATCTGCCGCTCGGATTCGACCGAGCATGGCCCAGCCGTGACCACAAACTCGTCGCCGCCGATCTCCACGCCGTTGATCCGCAGCACGGTGCGCTCCGGCTTGAACTCGCGGCTGACGAACTTGTAAGGCG
Source organism: Bryobacterales bacterium (assembly GCA_963707465.1). Lineage (GTDB taxonomy): Bacteria > Acidobacteriota > Terriglobia > Bryobacterales > Bryobacteraceae > Bog-159. The sequence goes on along the minus strand of CAVPQK010000024.1, from coordinate 19,459 downwards.
CGGAGATGCGCACGGCGCGCTCCACTCCGGGCGTGGCTTCGAGCGACTCCAGGCAGGCGGTGACGTCGCCCACTCCCACCACGCCGATCACGACGCGCGCCTCGCCTTCGATGGAATGGACTTTGTATCCGAACTCTTCAATCCGATCGCAAACGTGCTTGATTTCGGCGCGCGTGGCGTGCGGCCGCATCGAGATAATCATGGCTGCCGGCTCCCTATCCGGAACAATAAAAAACCCACTCCTGCGAGTGGGTTGGCAAGGTCCAGTATAGGCCAAATCGAGCGAGGATGGCAAGGCGGTTGCTATTGTCGCGGGAACGGTCCAAACTACTGCTTGGATGCCGGCTTAAAGCCGGCTGCGGCCAAGATTGGCCGCCGTCCAGAGGAACCCCATGACGAAATCCGCGAGCCTGACGCTTCTAGCGGCCCTGGCCCTAGCCGCGCAATCCCCGACCTACGAGACCATGTATAGCTTCAAAGGCGCCCCGGACGGCGTCGATCCCGAAGCCGCCCTGGTCATCGGCGAGTACGGCGCACTCTATGGCACAACTGTCGCCGGAGGCGCATCCGGGCTGGGAACGGTCTTTGAGCTAACCAAGCCCACGGGAGAGCCCTGGCGGGAAACGGTGCTCTATAGTTTCAGCGGCTCCGACGGACAAAACCCCAATTCGCCCTTGGTTTTGGGTAGCGCGGGAGTGCTTTACGGCGCTACGACCGGAGGCGGGGGCGGGGGCGCCACGGGAGTAATCTTCCAACTAACGCCAGCCTCCGCCGCGGGCGGACCCTGGACGGGGACTGTTTTGTATGCCTTCAGCGGCGGCCTCGAGAGCGCGGCACCGAACGGTCCGTTGCTCATCGGTCCGGCCGGAACTCTCTACACCACGACCGAGGGCAGGGGCGCGCCCACGGGCTTTGCCGTTGCCTTGGCTCCTCCCGAAACGCCGGGAGACGCCTGGACGGAATCGGTGCTGTATCGTTTTACAGGCTTGCCGGAGGGGGCGACACCCGTCGGGGGCCTGGTATCCGTAGGAGGCTCGTTGTACGGGGCGACGCGCTCCGGAGGGTACGGGTTTTGTGGCGCCTTTGGGTGCGGCATGGTGTATGAGTTGACGCCGCCAGCAGCCACGGGGGTCGCGTGGCCGGAGACCACAATCCACGGCTTCAATGAGGGGCCCGGCGATGGCCGGAACCCCGCTGCCGGCCTCACTTTAGGTCCGGTAGGCGTGCTGCACGGAACCACCGAATTTGGCGGCACCGGGCTGTGCGGAACGCCCAGCGGCCCCGACGCCGGGTGCGGAACCGTTTTCCAGTTGACACCGCCGCCAGCGCCGGGAGGGGGTTGGACGGAGTCGGTACTCTACAGCTTTTCGGCGGCTGACGGCGACGGGGCCGCGCCCGTCGCCAGCGTGGTTGTGGGTAAGAACGGAGCGCTTTATGGCACGGCGAAATGGGGCGGAACGGTCACATCGGCCTGCCCGGGCTCGGCCTCCGTTCTGGCCGGTTGCGGCATCGTATTTGAACTCACGCCGCCCGCGACGCCCGGCGGGGCCTGGACGGAAACTGTGCTGCACGCCTTCACGGGACTGGACGGGGACGGGGCCACGCCTGCGGCGGGCCTGGCGCTGAGCTCGACCGGCGTACTGTACGGCACTACATCCGCCGGCGGGACGGCGGGGAAAGGCACCGCCTTCGTCATCGAGCCGTAGACCAAAGACAAGACAATTAACCACAGATGGACACAGATAAACACGGATGAACAGCCGGGTTGTGCCGACGGATTGGCGGTTCAGTTTAGTTACCCGACTTAAGGGTAGCCTGGGGGGTTGGCGGAATTCGTTGGCGGATTGGGGTGGGATCTGGGAAGGGGTTTGTTTGGGCGGGGTTGCGGGGCGGAAAAAAGTTGGTGAGATGTGTCACCGGCGTGGCGCCGGCCGACCGCAGGAGTGCGGTCGGGGCAGGCATTGAGGGGGCGGAACGATCGCTTCGGTCTGCCCCGGGGTCATACGACGTGGTCAACGGTTGTGGCATCGTATTTGAATTGACTCCGCCGTCCTCGCCAGGCGGGGCCTGGACGGAAAGGGTGCTACACGCCTTCTCTGGTCAGAACGGCGACGGCGCAATTCCCGAGGCCGGTCTGGTCCTGAGTTCGACTGGCATCCTCTACGGCACAACCACAGCGGGCGGAACGGCTGGAAGAGGCACTGTCTTCGCCGTCGAGCCGTAAAATCGGGGAGGAGGCACCATTACGAATTCCGCTATTCTGGCACTTCTCGGCTTCATTTCGCATATGGACTCATCGTCGAAAGAGTCGCTTCCACCAGCTGAGTTTCTCGTCCTGCAGGTATTTTGAAAACTCCTGAATTGCCCGATCTCTGGCGTGCTTATCGGCGATCTGTAGGATCATGTGCATCGCATCCCGGTCTCTGCGGAAGTGCCGATCACATTTAGGTAAAGTGGATCGGAGACACGCCAGCGGTCAATTGTGCCTTGCTCCAATTCTGGCGAGATAGTGTGCCAGAATTGGATTGTCGGTAACGGCGGTCAGTAGGTTCGTACATGTTCAGAGGAGACCAATCACTCTGAAAACAAAGCACAAGACGATCAGAGAGAGCACGAGTACACCGACTACTGGCACATCGAGAGCTAGTTCGAGCAACAACTCTACCGCAAACTCCAGCAGTTCGATCATTCCAGTTATGAGACGGTTGGAAGTCGAACCGATTAACGGACGTTTCGCTCTACACTGGAAGAATCAATGCAGACTGGGAAACGCAAGCCCAAATATCCGGTGGCCGAACCATCAAAGGAATCGCAGGCTCCGAAGAGGAATCGGCTTCTGGACGAAGACGAGTTGCCGTTCTACGCCCGCTCTTTTCACCGGGCCGCAAAAGCCCTGGCCGGATTTCTGCGTGGCGGCGACCCGGTTTCGGACGCTGATTTCTCGCCGGTCTTGAACCTGTACAGACAATCCCTCGAACTCCATTTGAAAGCGTTGGTGCTTGGCGAGGGCGGCAATTTTCTCGGAACCAAACCGGACGTGCTGTCCATTCACAAAACCCATTCAGTTTCGTGGCTGGCGCAGTTTGTCGGCCAAATCGTGCAGAAATTGGGCTGGCAGAAAGAATTTCGCTGTGACGGTGCCGAGGACCTGGATGATTTCAAGGCCCTAATCGAGAGTGTCAATTCCGTTTAGGAGAGCGCCAGCTACCGCTTTGGCTACCCGTAGCTCAGACGTCCCACCTAGGGCGCCGAATATTAAAAGGAGGCTTCCGGCAGCCAGCAAAGCGATGGCACACCAGAACGTCACGCGAGCTTCGAGAATACGCTGATTATGAATGGGGCGGCTTACTTCATCGAGGCCGGCCAAACTTTCAATGATCTCACCGTCGCCGCCGGGAGGCACCATAACTGAAAGTCTACCTGGAAATCAGCCGAGCGCCTATCCAGGCAGTACGATTTCCCGTAGCGGCGTACCATCTTCGTCGGCAATCACCAGCTTTCTATGTTTTCTGGCCTCGCTCATGGCAATTTTCAAAATCCCAAAAGCGTATCTGAACAGTTGGGTTTTTGAGATGTTCATTTCATTGGCCATGGCGGTGACATCGTTGGCCACAGATTCGGAGACATTGAAATTCAGTCTCACCACTGTCTGGGGTGTTGTGCCGCCCGCGGTTCCCGGGTCAGGTGCCGATGCGTATCCGGTTGCTGTCACTTGTTCTGCCTCTCCGGTCATAATTATACACCCTTTCTACATATCGGATGCTCTGCAAGGCTACTTTAGATGCTCCGGCAAGTTCCCTACCCTTGTGGAAGGGAGCACACGGGCGGGGCTTAAAGCCCCGCGCGGGATAAATCCCGACCCCCAGCGGCAAGGCTAGCGCCCGGCTGCGTAATCCTGGTAGAGGCGGGCGATGTGGGCGCTGTGGACATCGCCCGGATGGATCACCACGCGATAACGGAAGCGGACGGTCTCGCCGGGAGCAAGCGTCAGGGTGCCATCTTTGCTCTTGTCGTTTTCAAAATCGCGCAGACCGAAAATATTCGCCGCCAATAAGCCATAACTGCGCGTGTGCCAATAGGTTGGATGCCGGGGATTCGAAGGATGGTCGAACACCGCGATGCCCAGCGGCTCGCCATCCACCACGCCGTAATAATCCAGCCAATCCGCGCGTTTGCCCCACACCTGCTTCTCGCCCTCGCGTCCCTGGGAGTCCACCATGTGGCCGGTGCGCGGCGGTTCGGCGGGCGCGCCGGTGTGCGGCTCTTCCAGGGCGGATGCCAGGCGCAAAGCGAAGGTGCCCTCTTTGCTGTCGCCGAAAACGGCCTTTTCGCGGGCGGTCAGGGTGATATCGAAGTCCATGGCGCGGGTCTTGGGCGCGCCGTAGAAAATCATGTGGCGCGCTTCGGTGAGCAGCACTTTGCCGGTGGGGTCGCGCCACTCGAAGGTGGCGTCGATTGTGCCCGAATCCTTGCCGCTCGACACATTGTCGATTTTGGCCAGCACGATGCGGCCGAATTTGGGGCCGCGGGTCTCGTTGCCCCAGAAGTCGAACCCGTTCACGTCGCCGTGGGCGAACCAGAGGCCGCGATGATGGGGATGGTCGCGCGATTCGCCGGGTATGTCTTCCATCGGGTAGCCGCGGGTGACGATCTTGCCGCTGGCGGAGCGCAGCGGGTGCAGGTAGGGCTTGTTGGTTTCCGGTCCGATGAAGAACTGGGTGAACGGCTTGCCCTTGATCTCGACCGTGATGTACTCGATGCCTTGTTGCGTGATGCGCACCTGGGCGGCCAGCGGGGCGGCCAGCAGGATGGTCCATAGGACTGGCTTCACCATATGCAACAGTACAACATACGTGGCCTAGGTGCGGCAAGGAATCATGTTGCATCGTGTTGCATTCGGTTGCGGGAAGAACAAGAAAATCTTATTTGCCGCCGATGAACGCCGATGAACGCCGATAAGGCCCTTAACGCGGCGGGTCAGGGTGGGCGTCTGGCGCGTTCGGGACGGGGTTGGGTGGTGGGAAGGGTCGGGCCTGGGGGCCCTCCGCAGGCCAGGGGGCCTGGCCCACATCTTCTTTGAAATCAGTGGCTTCCACGGGGTCTTCGGGGGTGTCTGCGACCGTATTTGGGTTCGCTTCGTTAGCCTGGCGCGCGGCCTGATAGGTTTTCAGCAGGCGGAGACATTTTTCGATGGAGCGCTCCAGCGCGCCTTCGTAGCGGACGAGCCTGGCCAGGGAGTTGGGGGCGATGGCATCGTTGTCGAAGGCGCGGGCCAGGAGGTCGCGCGGGTCGTGCACGGCGGGCGCGGGGGGCGGCGGCTCGTTGCGGAGTTGGGCATTCTCTTTGTTCCACTCGTAGTTTCGTTGGTCGGCGGCATCGGCTTCGGCGACCTGCAGGATCCGCTCGCGGTAGATGCCGGCTTCCAGGCTCGGGGCGCGGTCGAGACGCCATTGGGCGGCGGCAATGCACGTCACCAGTTTTTCTTCGGCCGGGCCGACGGGGCGGAAGGTATGGAAGAGGTCCTGGAGGAGCAGCAGGTATTCTTCGGAGTCCTCGCCAGGGAAAATGAATTTTTCGGCGCAGAGACCGTGGGTAAGGCCGTTGCGGCTGGATGCGGCTTTGCCTTCGGGGGTGCGAGGGCCGGTTGATTTTTTGGCGTTCTCGCGGTTGGCTCGGATTTGGGCCTCGGTGGGGTGGTTGCGGGTGTTCGTTTTTTCCATGACTCATGGTACAGCGCGGGGTTGGGGGGACACTGGAGTGATTTTCGGTAAGGGATTGAAAACGCGGGGGGGATTTATTTGGCTGGGCTGGTGACTACAAGAGGCGGCCTTAGAGGCCGCCGCAGGCTAAGAGCCTGCCCCACGTCGCAGACGGGCTATGCGGTCGGCGGTGGAAGGGTGGGTTGAAAACATGTTCATGAACCACTGGCCGGTGAAGGGCTTGATGATGAACATGTGCGCGGTTGAGGGGCTGGCTTCCATGGGGATGCGTTTGGAGTAAGTCTCGAGTTTGCCCAGGGCGGAGATCAGCTCATTCGGCGAGGCGGTGTACTTGGCGGAGGCTTCGTCGGCGGAATATTCGCGCGAACGGGAGATGGCCATCTGGATCAGCATGGCTGCGATTGGGCCCAGGATCATCATGGCGATGGCGGCGACCGCGTTGCCGCCGCCGCTATCTTCGTCGTCGCGCGAGCCGCCGAACCAAAACGCCATGCGCGAAATGAACATGATGGCCGCGGCGATGGTGGCGGCCACGGAGCTGATCAGAATATCCCGGTGCAGGACGTGGCCCAGCTCGTGCGCCACCACTCCCTCGATCTCGCGGTCGTCCATCAGGCGCAGAATGCCCACCGTAAATGCCACCGACGCGTGCTGCGGGTTGCGTCCGGTGGCGAAGGCGTTGGGGCTCTCTTCGGGGAGCAGCCAGAGACGCGGCATGGGCAGGCCCATGCGCTGGCAGAGGCCGCGCACGATGGGCGCGACGCGGTTGTAGACTTCGGGATTCTCCGTCTCGGTCACCGGCTGCGCGTGGTAAGACGCCAGCGCGATTTTATCCGAGAAAAAGTAACTGCCGAAGTTCATCAAGACGGCCAGGCCGAGTCCCATGTAAAGGCCACGCGGGCCGGCGATGGCCTCGCCGGCGACCAGCAGCATGGCGCTGAGCAGGCCCAGCAGCAGAACCGTCTTGATGTTATTCATGGAATGCGCCTCTTAGGCCTCCACGGCAGTGAGCTTTTGAAAACGAAGCTCGGTGGCGGCGGGATGGGCGTCCACTTCCACGGTGTCGCCATCCTGGAAATCGCCGTTGAGCAGCTTGAGCGCCAGGGGATCCTGGATCAGCCGCTGGATGGCGCGGCGCATGGGCCGCGCGCCGTACTGCGGATCGTAGCCTTCCTTGATGAGCAGCTCGCGGGCGGCGGCGGTCAACTCCAGCCGGATGCCGCGGTCTTTGAGCAGCTTGCCTACGCGCCGCAATTGGATGTCGATGATCATAGCCAGATGCTCGCGGGTGAGCGAGTTGAAGACGATGATGTCGTCGATGCGGTTCAGAAACTCCGGGCGGAAGGTGCTGCGCAGCGCATCCAGCAGGCGCGTGCGCGTGGCTTCGTTGGCGGAACTCTTGGTGTGCACCGAAAAGCCGATCGGTCCGACCTCGCGCATGCTGGTGGATCCCACGTTGGAGGTCATCACGATCACGGTGTTCTTGAAGCTGACGGTGCGGCCCTGGCCGTCGGTGAGGCGGCCGTCGTCCAGGATTTGCAGCATGGAATTGAAGACGTCCGGATGGGCCTTTTCGATTTCATCGAAGAGTATCACGGAATAGGGCCGGCGGCGCACCTGTTCGGTGAGCTGGCCGCCTTCATCGTAGCCGACGTATCCGGGCGGGGCGCCGATCATGCGCGCCACCGAGTGCTTCTCGCCGTACTCGGACATATCCACGCGGATCATGGCCTTTTCGTCGTCGAAGAGGTACTCGGCCAGCGCGCGCACCAGCTCGGTTTTGCCGACGCCGCGTGGGTCCGAGGAAAATGAAGCTGCCGATGGGGCGGTTGGGATCGCTGAGGCCGGCGCGATTGCGCAGGATGGCGTTCGAAACCAGGCGGACGGCTTCGTCCTGGCCGACCACACGCTCTTTGAGGTGGTCGGGCATGCGGACCAGCTTCTGGACTTCGCCCTCCAGCATGCGGGTGACGGGAATGCCGGTGGACTTGGCCACGATGCGGGCGATATCTTCGGCGTCGATTTCTTCCTTCAGCAATGCGGAATCCTTGATGGCCTCCAGGTTGCGCTCGGCGGCTTGAATATCCTTTTCGATCTGCGCGAGGCGGCCATAGCGGATTTGCGCGGCCTTTTCCCAGTCGCCCTGGCGGGTGGCCTGTTCTTCGTCCTTGCGCAACTGTTCCTGCTCTTCCTTGAGCTGGCGCACGTTGCGAATGGCGGCCTTCTCGCGGTTCCAGCGCTCCTTAAGGGTAGCGGTTTCGCCGCGCAGGCTTTCCAGCTCGTTTTCCACGTGGCGCAGGCGCTCGCGGGAAGCGGTGTCGCGCTCCAGGCCCAGCGCCTGGCGCTCGATTTCGAGGTGGGTGATACGGCGGTCCTTCTCATCGATTTCGATGGGCATGGAGCCGATTTGCAGACGGAGGGCGGCGCCGGCCTCGTCGATCAGGTCGATGGCTTTGTCGGGCAGGAAACGGTCGGTGATGTAGCGCTGCGAAAGCAGGGCGGCGGCCACGATGGCGGCATCCTTAATGCGCACGCCATGATGGATTTCGAACTTCTCTTTCAAGCCGCGCAGGATGGCCACGGTATCGTCGACGGTGGGCTCGCCCACGAAAACGGTCTGGAAGCGGCGGGCGAGGGCAGCGTCTTTTTCGACGCGCTTGTATTCGTTCAGGGTGGTGGCGCCGATGCAGCGCAGATCGCCGCGGGCCAGCGCCGGCTTGAGCATGTTGGCGGCGTCGATGGCGCCTTCGGCGGAGCCCGCGCCCACCAGCGTGTGCAGCTCGTCGATGAAGCAGATGATTTCGCCCGAGGAATCGATGATCTCTTTCAGGACGGCTTTGAGGCGGTCTTCGAACTCGCCGCGGAACTTGGTGCCCGCCACCATGGAACCGAGGTCGAGGGCGACCAGCTTCTTATGCTGCAATTGATCGGGCACGTCGCCGGAGACGATGCGCTGGGCCAGGCCTTCCACGATGGCGGTCTTGCCTACGCCGGGCTCGCCGATGAGCACGGGATTGTTCTTGGTGCGGCGGCTGAGGACCTGCATGACGCGGCGAATCTCGTCTTCGCGGCCGATGACGGGGTCGAGCTTGCCGTCGCGCGCGGACTTGGTGAGGTCGACGGCGTAACGCTCGAGCGCCTGGTATTTGGTTTCCGGATTGGGATCGGTGACGCGCTGCGTGCCGCGGATGGAAACCAGGGCTTTCAGGATGGCTTCGTGGGTGGCGCCGGCGCGCTCCAGCAATTGGGCGGCGGGATCGCGCTTCTGGGCCGAAATTGCCAGCAGCAGGTGCTCGGTGGAGACGAATTCGTCTTTGAAGCGGCTGGCTTCGTCGAAGGCGCGCTCCAGCACTTCATTCAGCGGCTGGGAAGCGTACAGGCCGGGCTGGGGCGGCATGCTGACCTTGGGGATGTTTTGCAACTGGCGCTCGCCTTCGGAGACGATGGCGTCGGGCTGCACGCCGCATTTTTCCAGGACCGGGCGGACGATGCCTTCGCGCTCCTGGGCGAGGGCTACCAGCAGGTGCAGGGGATAAATCACCTGGCCGTCGGCTTTGCCGGCGATCTCCTGCGAGGTTTGGAGCGCCTCTTGGGCTTTTTGCGTGAACTTGTCGAATCGGATCACAGGGTCCTCCCTCTAGGATATCGGATCATGGGGTGGGGCGGCCTGAGAGGCCGCCCGCAGGCTAAGAGCCTGCCCCACTATTGCTTGACTTCGATTTTGACTTGCCGGGCTTTGGCGGCAGCTTTCTTGGGCAGCTTCACGGTGAGGACGCCGTTGTGGTACTCGGCCGCAACCTTTTCCGTATCGACGGTTTGGGGAACGGTAAAGCTGCGAGTGAACTGGCCGTAGCCGCGTTCGATGCGATGGTAGCCCTTGCTGGTGTCCGCGTTTTCGAACTTGCGTTCGCCGGACAGGGTGAGGGTTTGGTTTTCGACGTGCACGTCGATGTCTTTGAGCTCGACTTCGGGGACGTCGGCTTTGAGGACCAATTCGTCCTCGGTTTCGAAGATGTCCACCGCGGGCGACCAGGGCCGGCCTGCGCGCGGCTCACTGAGAATGCGGTTGAAAGCGTCTTCAAAGACGCGAAGGTTGGCTAATGGATCGACATGGGTTAGGGACATGTTGCGTTGTGTTGCTCCTTGTTTCATGATTGTTGGACTTATGTTCATCCGATTACAATCATAAAATATTAGCGTGCTGTTGTCAAGTATATTTAAGTACAATTTAGATAGGGCTTCCTCCCAGCTCTCTATCGGCATATTGACTAGCAGAGCGGCTGGCCCGCAAAGGCAGCTGAATACCTGGGGGTCAAAGGATCCGTTCACGTTCGAGAATGCGCTTAGCGTCTCGCTTGCCGTGTAGAATCCGAATGACGCGGAGGGCGTCTTCATCCACAACGTAGTAAATCCGGATGGCCTCAAATCCCGCAACCGGCCAAGCGCGGAAATTTTCAAGATGCGGGTTGATCGAGCGATAGTGCGGACCCAGGAAAGGATACTGGATCAATGATTGAACGGTGCTCCGGCCGGCACTCCGGAAGCGCATGGCGACATCCGGAACGTCCAGGGTGACGAGGTAATGCGGAACTGGCGAACTATGTCGTCGCTGGCGGCTTGCCGATACGAAACTTTCACGAATGCGGGCCGGTCTTATGCTCGGCACGCAGGGCGTCGGTTTGCGTGTTCACCGAACGCCAAAATTCGTTTTCCGTGATTTCCTTCGATGCCAAGCCTTCGGCAAGTAGGGTGTCGAGTTCTTCCTGTGTGTGCCGGCGAAACCGGGCACGGTGCGCTGTTCGACGGCAGCCAAACCCGCATCGACGACTGGCTCAATGGACTCGTAGGCGCCGCGGCTGATGACAGCCTGGACGCGTCGCTCTTGTTCGGGCGTGAGATGGATCGTCATGGCCTGATACTCCTTGCTTCAGGTTAGGGGAAAGTCCGATTTAAGGCAACCTCAAAGCGCCGCCGGCGATCCCGCGGGCCGCATCACTTGTTTTCGACTACGCGAAGGCCTGCCAGCATAGCTGTATACCCATGCAGGTCAGCCAGGCGGAAAGGGCTACGCGGAGCGGGCGGGAAGGCAGAACAGCCAACAGATTCGCGCCGATCATGGCGCCGAAGATGCCGCCGATGATGAGGTGGATCAGGATACCGGACTGGAAGTGTCCGGCGGAAAGGTGGAAGCTGCCGCCGACCAGGGAGCAGGCCAGGCCGAACATGACGTCGGTGCCGACCACGCGGGCGGGTGTCAGGGGAGTCAGATTCAGAAGAGCGACGCCACCCAGGGCGCCGGCGCCGGCGGAGGAGAAACCGACTTCGGTGCCGATGCCAAAGGCGATGAAGGGGAGCCATCCGGAGCGGTCGGTCATGCTGCGGGTGTGGGTGCTGCGGCGGAGGGTCCGGATCAGATTATAGAGGGCCATGCTGGCGACCAGTGCGCCGATGCCTAAGAACAGCATGTTGCGATGGTGCTTGGCATCCAGTAAATCCATGGCGAAGAAGCCCAGCAATACGCCGGGGACGCCGCCGCAGCAGAGCCGGAGCAGGGTTGGATAATGGATCTGCTTGCGAACCATGTAGACTGGGGCGATGGTGAGCTTGATGACCGCCGAGAATGCCAACGCGGTGCCGACGGCTTCGGCGGGCGGTACTTTGAAGAACAACATGAGCACCGGGGCCAGGAGCGAACCCGCGCCGACGCCGGTCAGCCCCACACCCGCCGCGATCAGGAAGCCAACCAGGATTTCAGTCATGTGTTGCTCGGGAAGTTTCGTTTAGGTATTTCTGATATCTTAGCGCGGATCAATCCACCGTGTCTATGGAAATTAGTTCGGCGGGTGCGCGCAAGAAAGGAGATTTGGCCGGCAACCAGGGGGTGGTCGCCCTGATTATGCAGGCAAAGAGCGGGTCCAGGGGGACCCGCGGAATCGAGCCTGCCGCCTCGAAAGGCGGCTGCGGCCAAGATTGGCCGCCCTCCAACCTTTTCTTCCGGTTATAATCAAGAGCGTGAGAATCCTCCCCGTACTGGCGTGCCTTGTGTTGGTGGGCTGCCATCACAACATCGGCAACGAAGAAGCGGTTAAGCAGGGCGTCATGGATTACCTGGCGACGCGGCAGGGCCTGAACGTCGATTCGATGAACGTTTCGGTAGCGTCCATGGTGGTTCGGGAGAACGAAGTGGATGCCACTATCGTATTTTCGCCGAAGGGATCGAATGCGGCGCAGCCTATGACGATCCACTACCTGCTGGAGAAGAAGGGCGACCGCTGGGTGGTGAAGCCGCGGGCCGGCGGCGGACAGAACCCGCATGGCGGGATGGGCATGCCGCCAGGCGGTAGTCCCACGGGCGCGCTGCCGCCCGGACATCCGGCGATGCCCCCGCAAGATAGCGCCCCAAGATGAAACTGGTGGCCATACTGGGCGGAGGTCCGGCGGGCGCTTTCGCGGCCGAGCGGTTGGCTTCCGCGGGCTTGCAAACCGTCGTGTTCGACGAGAAGCTGGCGTGGGAAAAGCCCTGCGGCGGCGGGCTGACGTACAAGGCCTACCACACGTATCCATTCCTGATCGAGAACAACACGCCGAAGAAGGTGATCACGGAAACGATACTTTCCGCGCCGGGGGCCAAGGCCGCGACGCTGCATCTGAGCGAGCCGCTGCTGATCTACTCGCGGATGGATCTGAACCGCATGATGCTGGAGCGCGCCGAGCGGGCCGGGGCGCGCATCGAGAAAGCGCGCGTGCTGGAAATCAACCGGTCGGGCATGGGCTGGCGGCTGCGCACCAACGCGGGCGCGATGGACGCGGACTTCTGCGTGATCGCCACGGGCGCGCGCAATCCGCTGCGGGATTTCGGCACGCAACTGACATCGCGGGATTCCATGTCCGCGCTGGGCTACTATGTGCCGGGCAACCAGGCGCAAATCGATATCCAGTTCCTGCCACAACTGGAGGGTTACATCTGGATTTTCCCGCGCTGCGGGCATCTCTCGGTGGGCATTTGCGGGAAGGGCGAGCCGGCCGCCTCGCTGCGCCAGCGCCTGGAGAGCTACATGGCGCAGAGAGGCATCTGCTGGAAGGGCGCGGCGTTCTATAGCCATTTGTTGCCCTCGCTGGACACGCCGGCATGGAAGAAGAATCGCGTGGCGGGCGACGGCTGGCTGGCGGTGGGGGACGCCGCCGGGCTGGTGGATCCGGTGACCGGCGAAGGGATCTATTACGCGCTGCGTTCGGCCGATCTGGCGGCCAAGGCGCTGCTCTCCGAGCTGGGCGGGCTGGCGGAGCGGCTGCAAGTTTACCGGCGCATGTTGCGGCGGGATTTCGCCGCCGATCTGGAATTCGGCTCGCGGCTGGCTAAACGGGTGTTTCTGGGGCGATTCCTGTTCGGATCGGTGCCGGCGCGCATGGTGCAATTCACGCGGCGCAGCAGCCGGTTCTCGGGCGTGATGCAGGACCTGTTCGCGGGCACGCAACCTTACCTGGGATTGAAGAACCGGCTGATGCGCAATCTGAACGGGAGCCTGTTTGAGATCGCCATGAGCCTGGGGCTGGGGCGGCTGCTGCCGGGCAAGGCGCGGCCGTGATATTGGACGGCGGCCGGAAGCCGGCTGAAAGCCGGCTGCGGGCAGGATTGCCCGCCCTCCGCACTAAATCCGAAGAGGCGTTTCAACGGGCGCTGAAGGTGATTCCGGGCGGCGTCAACTCGCCGGTGCGCGCCTTCCGCGGCGTGGGCGGCACTCCGCCCTTCATTGCGCGCGGCGAAGGATCGCACATCTTCGACATCGATGGCAACGAATATATCGACTATGTAGGTTCGTGGGGACCGCTGCTGCTGGGGCACCGTCATCCGGCCATTGTGGAAGCCGTGCGGGATGCGCTCGAAACAGGCACCAGTTTCGGGGCGCCGACCGAGCGGGAAATCGATCTGGCCGAAGCCATCCGGGAGGCCGTGCCCTCGATGGAGATGGTGCGGCTGGTGAACTCGGGCACCGAGGCCACCATGTCGGCCATCCGGGTGGCGCGCGGTTTCACGGGCCGCGACCTGACCGTGAAGTTCGAAGGCTGCTATCACGGCCACGTGGATTCGCTGCTGGTGAAGGCCGGTTCGGGGCTGGCTACGCTGGGCATCGCCGATACGCAGGGCGTGCCGAAGGGCTTCACCGATACGACGGTGGCGCTGCCTTTCAATTCGGTGGATGCGGTGGAAGCCGCCTTCCGCGCGCATGGCGACCGGATCGCGTCGGTGATCGTGGAACCGGTAGTGGGCAACATGGGATGCGTCCCGCCGCTGCCCGGCTTTCTGGAAGCGCTGCGCGAGATTACGGCGCGGCACGGCGCGCTGCTGATCCTGGATGAAGTGATGACCGGATTCCGCGTGGCGTATGGCGGCGCGCAGGCGCGTTTTGGCGTCCGGCCGGATATGACCACGCTGGGAAAAGTTATCGGCGGCGGTCTGCCCATCGGGGCTTACGGCGGACGCGCGGATATCATGAGCCGCGTGGCGCCGGTCGGGCCGGTTTACCAGGCCGGCACGCTGTCGGGCAATCCACTGGCGGTGGCCGCGGGCCTGGCCATGCTGCGATATTTGAAGGCGCATCCGGAAGCGTACGAGGTGTTGGAGGCTACGTCGGCGGCTGTCGTGCGCGGCGCGCCCGCCGGCATCACGGTGAACCGGGTGGGGGCGATGTTTACCTGGTTTTTCGCCGATCGGCCGGTGACGGACTGGGAGTCTGCCAAGCGCGCGGATACGACCAGGTTTGCGGGGTTCCATCGCCGCATGCTGGAGCAAGGCATCTATCTGCCGCCTTCGCAGTTCGAAGCTGCGTTCGTTTCGGCCGCGCATACGGATGAGGATATCGCCAAGACCAACGCGGCCGCGAGAAACGCTTTTGGAACCACAGATAGACACAGATGAACACAGATAAGGAGCGGACCGCTTTCAGCTACGCCCCGCACGGAAAGGCGATAGGAGACTCCGATTACATCACCCGGCAGGGGCTTCTGTCGGCCCGTTGGGCTATCGATCGGCAGTCCTGGAAGGCTCTGAGGCGGCTGAGTCAGACTATCGGCGACAAACTGTCCGACCAGCTTCCGATGTACCTTTGGCCGAAGGCCAGAGTTGCCTACTATTGCCTGGCCTCGCTGGAGATTGGCTTGTTGCTCTTGGCGTTGTTCGTTCCACGCCCTGTCGCCATTGGGCGCTGAGTAGGGCAGGCTCCCGGCTTGGAAAGCGGGGCCACGGGCCCCGCGCAGGCCGGGGGTCTGCCCCACAATCAGGATGTGGCGGCGCTGGCGCCGGCCAGGGAATTGGCGATGGCGGTTCCGTTGGGACTGCCCCATCCGGTGCAGGCATCCCAGCCGGGACCCGCCGAGTAGCCGCCGATCTGGCCGGTGATATCGTTGTTTCCAGTCGTGATATCGTTCAAATCGTTGGCGGCGGCAAGTTGCGAGTACAGCAGCGGATTGAGGAAGCCGACGGGGGTCCCCAGCTTTTGATTGATGCGGGCGATCAGGGCCGCCCAGAGGGGAGCCACCGCGCTGGTGCCGCCTACGGTGCCGGGCTGTCCGTCGGCCAGGATCTGGTAACCGGTTTCCGGATCGGCGTTGCCGGCCACGTCGGGGACCCCGCGGCCGATTCGCCCGCCGGGATTCACCGAGGGAGGCACATGGGCATTGGCCTGCCAGGTGGGCAGGTTGATCATGTCGCTGATGCCGCCGCCGCCGGCGCCTCCGTTGACGCCATCGTTCCAGACGGTCTCGCTGGTAATCTTAGAACCGGAAGACTGTATGGAAGTGCCGCCGCAGGCCAGGACGAAATCGCTGGATGCGGGGAAATCGCAATGCGCGAGGCCATCGTCCACCTGGTCACGCGATCCGTCGTCACCCGCCGCGCAGCAGACGGTCACACCCATGGCGGCAGCGGCTTGAAACGATTCGTTGACCGCCTGGACGGCCGCGGAGGACCAGATCTGCTGGCCTTCCGCGAAACCCCAACTGATGGAGATCACGGATGGTTTGTGGACGCTATCGTTGACGGCGGTGGTAATGGCGTCCACCCAGCCCTGCTCGGTGAACGTCGAGAAATAGACCGCGATGCTGGCGCCCGGCGCGACCGAGCCGCACACTTCGATGTCCAGCATGACCTCGGTGTCGGGGCTGTCCTGCCCGGGGGCGGGCTGGTTGGTAAAGCCATCCACGGACACGGCCGTGACGGAGGGCGTAGCGATGCCCAACTGTTGAAAGTAGGTGTTCAGGTCGGTGGTGGTATAGCCTCCGCCGAATTCCAGTATCCCGATGCACTCGCCGGTGCCGTCGAGTCCGGTGGGGAAATTATAGAGCTGGGCCACCTGCGGCGGCGTGTAGGAGGTCGGTTGGGCGGGTTGCTTAGGCTGCTTGGGCTGCTTGCGCTTGAGCCCGCGGAAATGGGGCCGGGCCTGCGGGCGGTTGTCGAACCCGAAGACGCCCTGCACGACGCCTGCAAGATCGGCAGGCACGTAGATGGGGCCGGTGCGGCCGCGAAACGCGCCATCGGGGTGTTCGTAGTTGGCCAGATAGACGCCGAAAGCCGCGCTGAGCCCCGCGATGGTTCCGGAAAGAACCACGGTACGGCGGGGCGCGCTGGCTTCGACGACGGTCAGGTTGTGCTGGTGGGCGAAAGCTTCGATTTTGGCAATGTCGTCGGGATTCGCGCCGTAGGCGGCGGCGAACTGTTCGCGGGTCATGTATTTGCGCTGGTGGGGCGCGGTGGCGGTGAGTTCCTTCGCCGAGGCCAGATTCTGGAAAGATTTGCGCGGCCGCAAAAGCACGCTGATCTTGATGGTTTGGTTAGGATCCGGGGCCCCCACGACCCGGGAACCGCGGCGAGCGGATCGCTCGCTGCCGGGAAGCGCTACGCGATTTTTGTGTTCTGCCATTGATTTGCTCCTTTTGATTTGTCAGAAGTGACGGAAAGACCGGGATGCGCGGGTACAGATGACCATTTTCCCTTCCGTCCGTCCCTCACTTGCTGCTATATGGTGAGCGGGAACGGGAATTTGTTTCAAATGCATTTGCCAACTCGCGATTTCATTTCCGGATCCCTCTGAGCATTTTGCGTGCCGAGAAGCTGACGATGGCGAAGAAAACGCCGAAGCTGATGACGATGACAGCCAATTGGCGGCTACGCGAAAGGTAGCGCACCCGCGGCAGTTCCAAGAATACGCGCAGGTGCACGCGCGCCGGTTGCCGGCCACGATTTTCTACAGCGACATAGGTTTCCGGGTCGTGCACAGCCACGCGCAGGGTACCGCGGGCAGCGGCGGGGGTGGTGGCGATCTCCTCGTGGTCGCGGCCCATTCGCCAGGCGCTTAGGTCGGCACGGCCGAGCAGCACCACCCGGACCTGGGCGTCCGGCCGGTCGGATTGAAAAGCGCAATCGACCATGGCCGGCTGGGTCGTGAGCGCACGGGGCACGTAGCGCCAATCGTGCGCGGGGATCTCGAAGGCCTCGTCGACCAGATCGACGCGGGCGAATGCGGCCAGCAGGAGAAACAGCGCCGCGATCATTTCGTTAGAATAGTCACCATGGACCAAGGTACCAGTTGGAAGACGACGCTGAGTTGGGTGGCCGCGATTTTGCTGGCGCTGGTATTCCTGGTTTCGGGGCTTTGGAAACTGACGGACGCCCAGGGAGCGGCCGTGCGGATGGCGCAGGCGCGGGTTCCGCAATCGCTGAGCCTGGCGGCGGCGCTCGGCTTCGGCATCGCCGAGACCTTTGCCGCGGTGCTGCTGTTGACGCCGCGTTTCCGGCGCTGGGGCGCATGGCTGGGCGGCGCGCTGCTGATCGCGTTCATGATCTTCATCGGCATGAACTACAACGCGCTACGCGGCGCGGAGTGCAGTTGCTTTCCGTGGGTGAAGCGCGCCGTGGGTCCGGGCTTCTTCATTGGCGACGGCATCATGCTGGCACTGGCGGTGATGGCGGGCGCATGGGCCACATTCGCCAATCCCAAGCGGAGCATGCGCGCCTTCCTGCTGATCCTGGGAACGATTACGCTGTTCGCGGGCGGCTCGTTACTGGTGGCCAGCATGCGGCAGACGGGCACGACGGCGCCGGACACGGTGACGGTGAACGGCAAACCTTATTCCCTGCAGGAAGGGAAGATTCTGATCTTCTACTTCGACCCCGAGTGCCTGCATTGCCTAGATGCGGGCAAACGCATGGCGAAGCTGAACTGGGGAGACACGCGCATTGTGGCCGTGCCCATCAACGTGCCGCAGTTCGCGCAGGGCTTCCTCGAGGACACACATTTGAACGCCGTGATCTCGACCGATCTGCAACAGTTGAAGAAGATTTTTCCCTATGTCAGCGCGCCGGCGGGCGTGGCGCTGGTGAACGGGCGCGAGAAGATGTCACTTACGCAGTTCGACGAACCGCAGCCGGTGGATGACTTGAAGAAGATCGGATTTATAAAGTAGCTGTCGCGGCCGGCGCTGCCTCGGGCATGCGAAAGCGATAACCCAGCCAAGGCTCTGTCAGGATATACAGCGGGCGCCCCGGGTCGGGCTCGATCTTCTTGCGCAACTGTTTGATGAAGACGCGCAGGTATTGCACCTCGCTGCCATAGCCGGGTCCCCATACGGCTTGCAGGATGCGCTCGTGGGGCAGGGCCACGTCGTCGTTGGAGATGAGGAAGCGCAGCAGGTCGAATTCCTTGGGCGTGAGCCTGACCTCCCTGGCGTCCACCAACACACGCCGCGCGGTGACGCGCACCTCGACCTTGCCGAAGCGGACGATGTCGGCGCCCGGCTCGGCGGCCGGCGCGGATCGCCGCAAGGTGGCCCGAATGCGCGCCAGCAGGACTTCCATGGCGAAAGGCTTGGTGATGTAGTCGTCGGCGCCCGCGTCGAGGGCCTCCACGGCGTCCTGATCGGAGTTGCGCACGGTGACCATCAACACGTGCGCGCCGGATTGCGCGCGAATCTTGCGGCAGGTTTCGATGCCGCTGATGCCGGGCAGGTTGACGTCCAGCAGAACCAGGTCGGAACGCTCATCGCGCAGTTTTTCGAGAGCCTCTTCGCCGCTGCGCGCGTCGGCCACCAGATAGCCTGCGCCACTGAGGGTCGCGCGCATCACTCTGCGGATCTGGGGCTCGTCGTCGACAATGAGTATTCGGACGCCGCTCACTGACCACAGGGTAGAGTGCGCGCCGTAAGGAAGTCGTTAAGGCCTTGTGAGGATTCTGTAAGTCCGGGTGCGCGAGGTAAAATCTCCGGAGGAAGGCTTATTTTGCCGCCGATGAACGCCGATGAACGCCGATGAACGCCGATAAAACGCCGGTAAGACTAAATCACACGCAATTTCGATGGCGCAAAATGGAGACTCGTTGGATCAGCGGGCAGCGTCGGTGGCTTCGGTTTCGAATGTCAATGGATCGCTCACGATTTCGCCAAACATTGGAGGAGTCGTCGCTTCTCTTAATGTGGGCAACGCGAATACCTGGACGGCTACGCAGACCTTTTCGCAGATCATCGACACCGGTCTTGTGGGAACGGCGACCTCGCCGGTTTGTCCGAACGGCGCAGGCGGCGCACTGACTCAGAGCGGCTGTGCAACGGCAATGGCATCAGCTCTGGCAGCGGCTATGCACTGCCAGCTTATGGTTCCGGAGCGTCTACGACTCTCGGACCCAGCAACATCACCACGGATTCGACCAATAACAATTTAAACGTTCCTGGCAGTGGCACATTCGGATCAG
>CAVPQK010000023.1:0-461857 GCA_963707465.1 Bryobacterales bacterium | reverse complement strand
ATTTGGCTCCCCGGCATGGATTCGAACCACGATTCACGGCTCCAAAGGCCGCTGTCCTACCATTAGACGACCGGGGATTGCTCCAACAGTGCGGTATCTTTAGTCTATCGTCTCGCGGCGCGGGCCGCAACGCCGATTTGGCCCTCTTTACAGCGCCGCCGGCATCGCCTAGAATGAAGAAACAGCACACATTGGAGGTGCGGATGGCTGCTCGATCGTTCATGCTCGGTATGGTTGCGTCTGCACTGGCAGCCGCGGCCACGATTCCCTCTCAGCCAACGTTTTACAAGAACGTCCTGCCAGTGATGCAGAATCGCTGCCAGGAATGCCACCGGCCGGGCGAAGCGGCGCCCATGTCGTTCCTCAGCTATAAGGAGGTCCGGCCTTGGGCTAAGGCCATTCGTGAGGCCGTCATCACCCGCAAAATGCCGCCATGGCCAGCGGATCCCCATTTCGGCAAGTTCAGCAACGACCGGTCGCTTTCGCGCGAGGAGATCGATACGCTGGTGGCTTGGGCCGACGGCGGCGCCCGCGAAGGCGATCCCTCCGATGCCCCTAAGCCCGTGCGCTTCGCCGATGGCTGGGGCATCCACACGCCCGACGCCGTGTTCGAGATGCCTAACGAATTCGCCGTGCCCGCCGCCGGAACCATCGATTATCAGTACATCGTGATCCCTGCCGGTTTCACCGAGGACAAATGGGTGCAGGAACTCGAAGTGCGCCCGGGCAACCGGCAGCTTGTGCATCACATCATCGCGTTCGTCCGCCCGCCCGGATCGAAATGGCTCAAAGACGCCCAACCGGGCATACCCTTCGTGCAGGTCAAAGAGGAGCACAAGGGAGAGCGGAAGCATCGGCGGGGCGATGACGACAGCGGCCCCCCCGAGTTGCTCGTCGGGTTCGCTCCGGGAACGCCGCCCGGCATCATGCAACCCGGCCAAGCCAAACTCATCAAAGCCGGATCGGATTTCGTCTTCCAGATACACTACACGGCCAACGGCAAACCGGGCACCGATCGCAGCCGTCTGGGCCTGGTTTTCGCCAAGGAGCCTCCGCGGGAACGTGTCTACACGGTGAGCGCCACCAACGACAAGTTCGAGATTCCGGCGGGCGACGCCAATTACCAGGTGGAATCCGACATCACGTTCCAGGAGCCTGCCAAGCTGGTCGACCTGATGCCTCACATGCACCTGCGCGGCAAGGATTTCGTGTATACGGCTTTCTATCCGACCGGAGAATCCGAGGTTTTGCTGAGCGTGCCGAAGTACGATTTCAGTTGGCAGCTTTTCTATTACCTGACCCAGCAGAAGGAACTGCCCGCCGGGACCCGCCTGCACTGCGTGGCGCATTTCGATAATTCTCCCAACAACCCGGCCAACCCGGATGCGACCAAGGCCGTTCGCTGGGGCGACCAGAGTTGGGAGGAGATGATGATGGGCTTCTTCGATGTGGCCATGGCGCCCGACAAAGATCCCATGGACCTGTTCAGAGAAAAGAAGCCGCACAAGAGCGGCGACTAGCGGGAGTACCGCTCCCTTACGGTCGCGGCTCGGTCGCGCGGCGCGGTCGTGCGGCGCGGTTCGGCAAGGTCGGCAGTCCACTATAATTCAAAGAGGTGCGAAAGCGAATCCTCTACGGCGGCGGCATCGTCCTGCTGGCGATCCTGGTGGCGCTAGTCGTCTGGCAGGGCTCCTTCAATTTCGGCAAATACGGCCCGGCCGATCCGCAACAAACGTTCATCTTCTGGGCCATTTCCAGCCTGATCTTCGTGCTGATGGTCACGCTGGGCTTCATGCTGGTGCGCACGGTGGTGAAGCTGTACGTCGACCGGCGCAGCGGCCGGGAGGGTTCGCGCATCCAGACCAAGCTGGTCCTGGGCGCCCTGGCGCTCAGCCTCACACCGGCCCTGTTCCTTGTGCTGTTCAGCTACGGAGTGCTGAACCGCAACCTCGATAAGTGGTTCAGCCAACCGGCTGAGGCATCGCATCAGACTTTTGTCCAGATTTCCGAGACCCTCGAAAATGAGCTTCGCGACGAAGCCGCGCTGCAGGCTGCCTTGCTGGCGGCGCAGCCGGAAACGCGCCTTCTTTTGGAAAAAGGCGTCAAGACTCCCGGCTTTCTTCAAAGTTTCGCCAAAGACCAGGACCTGGCTGCGGCAGCCATCATTCCAGTTACTGGAGACACGCCGCTGGATTCGATCGGACCAGTCCCCATCCAGCCTTCCCGCGACAACCAAACCGTGATCGCCAGCCACGCCGTCGAAATCGATGGCGCCTTGAAGGGCACCGTGGAACTGGCCTCCCGCGTGCCGATCGACATCACCGAGAAACAGCGGGAGATCGACAAATCGGACCGCGCTTTCAAGGAACTGGCCGCCTCCCGGCGCAACGTGCGCACCTTCTACTTATTGTTCATGGCCATGATCACGCTGTTCGTGCTCTTCGTGGCCACCTGGATCGCGCTGTTTCTTTCTAAGCAGATCAGCGTGCCGATCACCGCGCTGCTGCATGCCGCGGGCGAGGTGAGCAAGGGCAATCTGAAGCACCGCGTGGAAGTGCGGGCCGCCGACGAATTAGCCAGCCTGGTACGCGGCTTCAACGAGATGACGCGCGAGCTGGAAGCCAACAGCCGCGAACTGGACGCCCGCCGGCGGTTCACCGAGGCGATCCTGGAAAGCATTCCCACGGGAGTCATCTCCATCGGCGCCGATGGCTACATCCGGCGCGTCAATCGCGCGCTGAGCCGCATGTTTCCCGCCGCGCAGTTGGCCACCGCGACTCGCCTGGAGGATCTGTTTTCGCGCGAAGACACCGCCGAGATCAAGTACCTGATGAAGCGAGCGCGGCGCACGGGCCTGGCGTCGCGCCAGTTGGAGATGCAGAATGAACGCCAGACGATGCACCTGGCGGTGACCGTGTCGGCTCTTGAGGAGAAGCTGACTTCCGGCTTCGTCATCGTGCTGGAGGACACCAGCGAACTGCTGCGCGCGCAAAAGGCCGCCGCCTGGCACGAAGTGGCGCGGCGGGTGGCCCACGAAATCAAGAATCCGCTGACGCCCATGGCCCTCTCGGCCGAGCGCATCAGCCGCCAATTGGATCGTCTGCAGATTCCGCCGGAAAACAGCCGCATCCTGAACGAGTGCGCCAGCACGATTTCCCGCTCGGTGGAATCGGTTAAAACTCTGGTGGACGAGTTCTCGCAATTCGCGCGTTTTCCCGCCGCGCAGCCCGTGCGCTGCGATTTGAACGAAGTCGTGGAGGCCGCCCTGGCGGTGTTCCACGGCCGCCTCGACGGTATCGACATCCGCGTGCAGCTGGCCGCAGACTTGCCGCCGGTCAACATCGACAAGGACCAATTCCAGCGCGTGGTGGTGAACCTGGTGGACAACGCCGCCGAGGCCATGCAGGATTCGCTGGTGAAGCGTCTGCTCATCACTACGCAGGCGGGCGCCGCGGAAACCGTCGATCTGCTCATCGCCGACACCGGCTGCGGCGTATCCTCCGACGAGAAGGAGAAGTTGTTCCTGCCGTACTTCTCCACCAAGGGCCGCGGCACCGGCTTGGGTTTGGCCATCGTCAACCACATTCTGGCCGACCACGGAGCGCAAATCCGAGTAGAGGACAACCAGCCCACCGGCGCGCGCTTTACGATTGAGATTCCAGCGCTGGTTGATTCCGAAAACGGCGAGCCGGCGCCGAAACCGGCAGTGGTCGGCGCATGAAACCGGTCCGCATCCTGATCGTGGACGACGAGCCGGACATCCGGCGTTCCTTATGCGGCGTGCTGGAAGACGAAGGCTACGCGGCGCACGCCGTGGATAGCGGCGAAGCCTGCCTGAATGAGTTGGGCCGCGAGGCTCGCGAGTTGGTGCTGTTGGACATCTGGCTGCCCGGCATGGACGGCATGGAAGCCTTGACGCGCATCCAGGAGATGCCTTTGCCCGAACGCCCCGTGGTGGTGATGATTTCGGGACACGGCAACATCGAAACGGCGGTGAAAGCCACTAAGCTGGGCGCATTCGATTTTCTGGAAAAGCCGCTGACGATTCAAAAGATCTCGGTGGTGGCCAAGAACGCGCTGGAGCACCGCCGCCTGCAGATCGAAAATGGCCGGCTGCGGGAGGGCACGGAATCGCGCTACCGAATCATCGGCGAGAGCGTGCCCATGAAGGCGCTGCGCCACGAGCTGGCGTTGATGGCGGGCACCAATGGCCGCGTGCTCATCTACGGCGAAAGCGGAACGGGAAAGGAATTGGTAGCGCACGCGCTGCACGGCATGAGCCCGCGCGCCGCTGAGCTGTTTGTGGAGGTGAACTGCGCGGCCATTCCCGAGGAGTTGATCGAAAGCGAGCTGTTCGGGCACATCAAGGGCAGCTTCACCAGCGCGCACGAAACCAAGATCGGCAAGTTTCAGAAGGCCGACGGCGGAACGATTTTTCTGGATGAAGTAGGCGACATGAGCCTGCGCACGCAAGCGAAGGTGCTGCGCGCGCTGGAGGAGCAGCGCTTCGAGCCGGTGGGCGCGGGCGCCGCGGTGCAGGTGGACGTGCGCGTGGTGGCGGCCACCAACAAGAACCTGGAGGAAGAAATCGAGCGGGGCAATTTCCGCGAAGACCTGTTCTATCGGCTGAACGTAATTCCCTTTCACGTGCCGCCTCTGCGCGACCGCCGGGAAGACATCCCGCTGCTGGCCGATTACTTCCTACGCGAGTTTACCACTGCCTACGGGCGCAAGCCCAAGGAACTGACGCCGGAGGCTTACCGGATTCTGCAGGAGTATCACTGGCCCGGCAACGTGCGCGAATTGCGCAACCTGATCGAGCGGATCGTGATCCTGAATCCGCAGGTGCGCGTGGATGCGCGGCATATTCCGCTGAACGTGACTCGCAGGCCCGCGGAGCGACCCATGGACCGCTTCGGCAGCCTGGCGGAGGTACGCGAGGCGGTGGAGCGCGAGTATATTCTGAAGAAGCTGGAAGAGACCAGCGGCAATGTGACGCGCACCGCGGAGTTACTCGGGCTGGAGCGGAGTAACTTGTACCGGAAGATGAAGACGCTGGGGATCGGGCCGAAGGAGTAGTTGGGGGCCGTAAAGCCGGCAAATATTGAGTCAAGAACCCACGGCGATGTTGCGCTGTGTGGCCCATATCGTGTCCAGAAGAATCGGGCGAACCGGATGAATGGAGCGCCGCAATGCTTGCCACGCAACGTACAGCTCCGGCCGCAGGAACACCAATTCGACGCTCTCGACTAGCAGCCGGCCGATTTCGTCCGTCGAGAGGTGCGGGTACTGTGAAGCCAAATCGCCAACGAATCCGGCACAGGCGTCGATTATGTACTGTCGATATTCTTGAGGAAACTCCTTCTTTATAAAGCCCATTAACACGCTATCGAGCGGAACGTGAAGGAAGGGGTTGAGCCTCTCGGCAACCGGCGCGTCCGGCAGTCTTGCCCACGCCACGTATACCTTGAGAAACACGTTGATAGGCTTTTGAGCTTGCCCCCAAGACAGCCTCTCGCCCTTGTTCGTCGTGAAGGTTCCGATAATGCGTGCGCAAGTGTCCAGGTGAAAATCATCGAACTGCTCCTGAGTGGCGATTCTGGAAAGTCCTGGCACAATCTCCACCATGAGGTTCTCGAACTTCCGCACGCCGTTTCGCTCAAGCACCCTCGCGATCGCGGGATTGTACGTCATCATCGCAAGAGTCCGAACGATGGCCTCGGGTTCGTCGCGCGCTAGATCTTTCACCAATTGGGTCGGGTCCATGCGTTTCTTGTCGGCTCAAGGCCAAGCCACGTTCACCGTGGTTTCAGGGTCGTCTTGATGATATTGACCCGAAACTCCCTTCGTTCGTGGTCCATAATGAAAATGTGATCCTTTTCAACGGCAAACTGAATCGGTCCGTTTATTTCCAGCTGCACTGGCTTGCGGGACCAGCGCTCACCGACATACACGCGGTCCCCGGCATCCAGCGTGTATGACCAATAGTTGACTCTTGCGGTGTTGATGATTCCGTTTACGCCTTGAATACTGGCGACACTGTTCACGGAGACGTCTAACAGCGTTCCGGTCTGCCAGGCACGATTCTTGATTCCCGCCCATGAGGCTACGACGGAGAGTGCCAACATGGACAAGAACCTACGGGTCGTAACGGGCATTTGCTTGGATAATGCCACACGGGGATTGGCACGGCGTGCCGAATCGAGCTGACTTAAGGCCTCGTCGGCGATTGGTCGTGGCGCTTAAGCCTGCACCGGCGCCCAGCGCCGCGCCAGTTCCCGCATCTCGTGCTCGTATTCCGGCCAGTCGTGCAGCGTGGCGGGGTCGAAGTCCGCTCCGTTGGGCCAAACCAGCGTGCGCGCCTCAGGATCGAGGCAGACGCGATTAAACATGTCCACGTCGCGCAATGGGCCGTAGAGCTCGCCCGCAAGAACGGGCCGGAAGTCGATGGTCTGCGTCGTGCCATCCTCAAAGGAAACGCAAAGCGTATATGTTGCAACGACTTCAAATGACCGGACTTCATGAATTGGGTGCGTCATACTATACCTACCGCAATGGCTCAACGGGCGCAGGCTTCCGTCCTGCCTGTAGTTCGGTCCAATCGGCCGCGAGAGCGGCTTGATGCAACTCTGCCCACGCTTCCACGAATCGCCTTTGCCGTGCCGGCAAGCAACCGGCGAGCAAGTCGACGGGGTCGAAGCTGAAGATTCCCACATCGT
The DNA here is from genome assembly GCA_963707465.1 of Bryobacterales bacterium. Taxonomy (GTDB): domain Bacteria; phylum Acidobacteriota; class Terriglobia; order Bryobacterales; family Bryobacteraceae; genus Bog-159. The sequence continues at coordinate 455,138 of CAVPQK010000023.1, read as the reverse complement.
TCTGGTAGTAGGCGTGGAAATGTGGAACGTGATGAGGTGCGCCCGGCTCTGCGAACATGCGAATTACAATCCCGAAAAACCGGCTAATTTCCGGCACACACCATTATAATCCCTACAGGTTGTCGGTCGGTTCGGAGATTGGGCCGATGCAGCGATCTACCACCGCACCCAGCGCTATACTGGCCTAAAGGCCAACAGGAGGGAACGTATGATCCAACTGACCATAAACGGCAAACCAGCGCACTTCGACGGCGATCCGGACATGCCATTGCTATGGTATCTGCGCGACGAGCTCGCGCTGACGGGCACGAAATTCGGATGCGGCCTGGGCCTGTGCGGCGCGTGTACGGTGCACGTGAACGGCGCGGCAGTGCGCAGTTGCCAGACTAAGATGCGCGTAGCCGCCGGCAAGCGCATCACCACCATCGAGGGGCTGAGCGCGGCGGGCGACCATCCGCTGCAGAAAGCCTGGGAGTCCTGCAACGTGCCGCAATGCGGATACTGCCAGACCGGCCAGATTATGCAGGCGGCCGCGCTGCTGAAGACGAAGCCGCATCCCACCGATCAGGACATCGACTCCAATATGCAAGGCAACATCTGCCGCTGCGGAACCTATCAACGCATCCGCCAGGCGATCAAAATGGCGGCGGGGGTGCAAGCATGACACCCGCAATTGGACCCGTCATGAAAAAGGTTTCGCGCCGCGGCTTCCTGGGCCAGATTTTTTCGGCGGGCGCGCTGATCGTTGCCGCGCCGGCCGTCCCCAAGCTGCGGGCGGCCGGAACGTGGCAACCCGGCGTGTATCTCGGCATCGAGCCCGATGGCACGGTGAAGATCGTGGCGCACCGCTCCGAAATGGGGACAGGCTGCCGCACAGGACTGCCCATGATCGTGGCGGATGAACTGGAAGCCGATTGGGCGCGCGTGCAGGTGGTACAGGCGCCAGGCGATGCGAAGTACGGCTCCCAGGACACTGACGGTTCCTGCTCCGTACGCGATTTCTACGACAAGCTGCGCGCGGCGGGCGCATCCGCGCGCACCATGCTCGAAAATGCCGCGGCGGCCAAGTGGGGCGTGCCCGAGACGGAGTGCCACGGGCAGAACCATTTTGTAGTGCATGCGAAGTCCGGCCGCAAGCTGGCCTACGGCGAGTTGGCCGTGCTGGCTTCGGCGGCGAAAGCTCCCGAAGCGAGGGCCATCCGCTTTAAGACTCCCGATCAGTTCCGCTACATCGGCAAAGACATTCCCATCGTCGACCTGAAGGATCTAATCACCGGCAAGGCCACTTTCGGGATCGACGCGCGCATGCCGGGGATGGTCTACGCGGCCATCGAGCGCCCCCCGGTCATGGGCGCCGCGTTGAAAAGCTGCGACGATGCGGCAGCCAAGCAGGTGAAGGGCGTCGCGCAGGTGGTCATGCTGGATCTGGCCAAGCCGCCGCTCGGCTTCAAGCCGCTGGGCGGCGCGGCGGTGATCGCCAACAACAGTTGGACCGCGTTGCAGGGACGCAAGAAACTGAAAATCGAATGGGACTTGGGCGAGAACGCCGCTTTCGATTCGTCCGCGTACAAACAGGCGATGCTCGATACCGCGCGCCAACCCGGCCGCGTGGCTCGCGAGACGGGTAACGTGGACGCAGAGTTCGCCAAGGCCGGCAACGGCGTCAAGATCGTGGAGGCGTCCTACTATACGCCCATGCTGGCGCACGCCGCTATGGAGCCGCTGGCCGCCGTCGCCGAATTCAAAGACGGCAAGGTCGTCACGTGGACGTGTACGCAGAATCCCCAGGCCGTGCAGGAAACCGTGGCGCGCGCGGTGGGAATCAAGAAGGAAGACGTAACGTGCCACGTGACGCTGCTGGGCGGCGGATTCGGGCGCAAGTCCAAGCCGGATTACGTGGCGGAGGCCGCGCTGCTCTCGAAGCAAGTAGGCAAGCCGGTAAAGATCGTCTGGAGCCGCGAGGACGACGTCCAATTCGACTATTTCCATTCCCCGGCCGCGTTGTACATGAAGGCCGCGGTGGATGACCGCGGCCACCCCACGGCGTGGCTGCAGCGCAGCGTGTTTCCTCCGATCGCCATGCAGGGGAATCCGAACGAGGAATACGGCGGCTTCCAGCTCGGCATGGGATGGACGGATATCCCTTATCCGATTCCGAATCTGCGGGTGGAAAACGGTCCCGCCAAAGCGCACGTCCGCATCGGATGGTTGCGCTCGGTTTCGAACATCTATCATGCGTTCGGCGTGCAGACGTTTACCGACGAACTGGCCGCGGCGGCGGGGCGCGATCGCGTGGAATACCTGCTCGATATGATCGGGCAGCCGCGCGTCATCGATTTCAGTAAGGAAGGCATGAAGCAGGGGGGCGGCAATAATCCGAAGTTCCCCTTCGATACCGCACGGCTGCGCAACGTCATCGAAATCGCCGCGCAGAAATCCGGGTGGGCCGGCAAGAAACCGGCGCCCGGGCGCGCGCTGGGCATCGCGGCGCATCGCAGCTTCCTGACTTACGTCGCGGCAGTGGCCGAGGTGGAAGTACACGGGGGCGAGGTCCGGATCCCGCGCGTGGATATCGCGGTCGATGCGGGACGCGTGATCAACCCGGACCGCGTGCGGTCTCAGTTTGAAGGCGCGGCTGTTTTTGGCACCAGCGTCGCGCTGATGGGCGAGATCACGGCCGCGGGCGGCCGCATTCAGCAGTCGAACTACGACGGTTATCCGGTGGCGCGCATGAACCAGGCGCCGGTCGAAACGCACGTGCACATCGTGACCAGCGACGCCGCGCCCGCCGGCGTGGGCGAACCGGGTGTTCCGCCTATCGCCCCAGCGCTCTGCAATGCAATCTTCGCGGCCACGGGGAAGCGTATTCGCGAGTTGCCGGTTAAAGGGCAGTTGAGTTGAAAGCCGCCCTCCTGTGGCTGGCGTTCGCTGCCCTGGCCCAGGCCCAACTGAACCGTGCCGCCGCGGCGGCGAACCAGTGGCGAGTAGCGCACCAGCAGGCCATTCTTGCCGAGTTCATGGATTTGCTCGCCATTCCGAACCTGGCGAGCGACCGGCCCAACATTCGCCGCAATGCCGCGGCGGTCGAGGCCATTCTCGAAAAGCGCGGCGTGAAAACGCAACTGCTGGAGGTACCGGACGCGCCGCCGGTGGTCTACGGCGCAATCGAATCCCCCGGCGCCGCGCGCACCGTCATCTTCTACGCGCACTACGATGGCCAGCCGCTCGATCCGAAAGAATGGGCCACGCCTCCGTGGCGTCCCGTGCTGCGGGATGGCCGCATTTATGCGCGATCCGCTTCCGACGATAAGGCGCCCATCATCGCCATCGCCACAGCGCTCGATGCGCTGCACGCCGCCCGAATTCCGCTGCGCTCCAATATCAAGTTCGTCTTCGAGGGCGAGGAAGAGGCCGGATCGCCGCACCTGGCCGCCATTCTTGCGAAATACAAAGACCTGCTGGCGAGCGATGTGTGGCTGATCTGCGATGGCCCGGTGCACCAGAGCCGCCGCCAGCAGATCGTGTTCGGCGCGCGCGGCATCACCCAGCTCGACATCACCATCTACGGGCCGAAGCGCGAGCTGCATAGCGGCCATTACGGAAACTGGGCGCCCAACCCGGCGATGATGTTGGCGCGTCTGCTGGCGTCGATGAAGGATGACAACGGCCGTGTGACCGTCGATCACTTCTACGATGGCATCGAGCCTCTAAGCGAGACCGAACGCCGCGCCGTGGCCGAGGCCCCCGACGCGGATCGCGACCTGATGCGCGAGCTATGGCTGGGCAGCACCGAGGGCGGCGGCCAGAAGCTGGTGGAACTGTTGAACGTACCGTCGCTGAACATTCGCGGCATGAGCGCGGCGCGCACGGGCGCGCAGGCCAGCAACGTGATTCCATCGACTGCCATGGCGTCGATCGATATCCGGCTGGTGAAAGGCATCGATCACGATACCGCCGCGCGGCGCGTGATCGAGCACATCCGCAAGCAAGGCTACTATTTGGTGGACGGCGACCCCAATGCCGACACGCGCATGACGCATGCCAAAGTCGCCAAGGTGGTCGTGGAGGCCGACGGGTACAACGCGGCGCGCACTTCGATGGAGCTGCCGATTTCGCAACTGGTGCTGCGCACGGCCGAATCCGCGCGCGGCCCGGTCGTCAAGCTACCGACCATGGGCGGCAGCGTGCCGCTGTACATGATCGAAGAGACGCTGCATGCGCCCACCATCACCGTGCCCATCGCGAATCACGATAACAACCAGCACAGCTTCGACGAGAATATCCGGCTGGAGAATCTGTGGGACGGCATCGATCTCTTAGCCGCGCTGCTGGCCATGTAAGACGTGGCGCAGGCACTCGTGCTCGCTGGCGCTGGTTTCTGGCGCCAGAGAGCCGCTACTTCCAGTCCGCCGTAAAGATATTGAACTCATACTTCTCCTTGGCGTCCCGGTCCGAACAAAATACCAGCGTCTTGCCATCCGGGGAAAATTCCGGGAACGAAGTAAAACCGCCGAAATCCGTGACCTGCTCCAGGCCGCTGCCATCCAGGTTCATCATATACAGCTCAAAGCGGCGTGTATCGCAAGCGTGCTTGTTGGAGGCGAACAGGATCTTCTTGCCGTCCGGCGTGAATGTAGGGGCGAAGCTGGCGCAGCCAAAATCGGTAACGATGGCGGCATGGCTGCCATCGGCATCCGCCACCACGATTTCCATCTTCATGGGCGCGGTGGTGTTCGCGGCCAGCAGCGATTTGTAGCGCGCCATGTCTTCCGGCGTCTTGGGATAATTCGCGCGCCACACCAGCTTGCTCCCATCGCGCGAGAATACCGCGCCGCCATCGTAGCCTTCCTTCTTCGTGATCTGCCGCTTGTGCGAGCCATCCGTCTTCATGGTCCACAGATCCAGATCGCCCGACGCCAGCGATGTGTAGACCATATTGCCCGTCTTCCAGTTAATGGTGGCCTCGGCATCGTATCCGGGCGTATTCGTCAGTTGCTTTAGAATCTTTCCGGTGTCGGTCGCGAGATAGATGTCGTAACCCGCGAAGACGCCCCACACGTATCCGTGGCTGCGGTCGGGCGGCGTAGGGCAAGCGTCCCTCGCGCCGTGCGTGGAAGCATAGACGATGTGCTTGTTGTCCTTCAGGAAATAGCCGCAGGTAGTGCGTCCCTTGCCGGTCGAGACCATGTGCTGATCCGAGCCATCGGCGTTCATGATGTACATCTGGTCGCAATCGTTGGGTGGCCGCGTGGATTGGAAGATCAGGCGCTTGCCATCGGGCGCCCAGTAAGCCTCGGCGTTCTGGCCGCCATGAGTCAACTGATGGAAGTCGCCGAGATGGGAATCGGCGGCAAAGGCAGCCGTAACGAGCAGCGCCGGGATGGCGCATGAAAACCTGAGCATCAGACCATTTTATACCGCGCCGGACAGCCACTCGAAATTACACAAATATTACGATTCCACAGCCGGAACGGCGTTACAACAAAGGTTAAGAAGCACTTTAACTCCGAAAATGCCTACCCATCCCAAAGGCGCAGAAGCCCGCATCCTGCTATCCGCCGTTTTCGGCCCCTACGCGCAAAACGACCGCTTTGGCAGCCGCGCCATGAACCCCATGGAGCTATACCACAACCAGGTGACCCGCGAACAGGGCCCCTTCTCGCTGCGCATGTTCCACCGCTCTTGGGGGATCATGATGATCCAGGAGAATATTCCGGCGCCGTGCACGGTGCTCGACTTCCCCACGCGCGAAGCCTTCGAGCGCGAACTCACCCAAAATGCCTACGACGTGGTGGGTATCTCGTCCATCATCGTGAACGTGGGCAAAGTGCGCGAAATGTGCCGCATCGCGCGGCGGCTGTCGCCCAGGTCCACCATCGTGGTGGGCGGCCACGTGGCGGCCATTCCGGGACTCGACAAGATCCTGGACGCCGATCACATCGTGCGCGGCGACGGCATCTCCTGGATGCGCCGCTATCTCGGCGCGGACGAAAACGCGCCCATCCGGCATCCGCACATCGTTTCGGGATACGGCGTCCGCACCATGGGCCTGCGCATCCCGGAGATGCCCGGGCAAGCCGCGGCGACCATCATCCCTTCGGTGGGATGTCCGATGGGCTGCAACTTCTGTACCACTTCAGCCTTTTTCGGCGGCAAGGGCAAGTTCCTCAACTTCTACGAGACTGGCGAGCAACTCTTCGAAACCATGTGCGAAATGGAAACTTCCATGAACGTGAGGTCGTTTTTCATCATGGACGAGAACTTCCTGCTCTACAAGAAACGCGCCATGGAACTGCTGGACCGCATGAAGGCCAAGGGCAAATCCTGGGCGCTGTATGTGTTTTCCTCCGCCAACGCTATCCGCAAGTACTCCATCAAGGAACTGGTGGAGCTGGGAATTTCGTGGATCTGGATGGGCTTGGAATCTCCGCAATCGACCTACGCGAAGCTTCAGGATACCGACACCCTGGCGCTCACCAAAGAACTGCGGGCAAACGGCATCAAGCTGCTCGGCTCGACCATTGTCGGGCTGGAGCATCACACGCCGGAGAACATCCGCGAGGAAATCGAGCACGCCGTGGAGCACGAAACCGATTTCCACCAGTTCATGCTGTACACGCCCGTGCCCGGTACTCCCCTCTATCAGGAGATGCAAGACCAACATCGCATGCTGGGCGGCGTGGACCTGGCCGATATTCACGGGCAGGACAAATTCAATTTCCAGCACGCCGCGATTTCGCGGGAGCAATCCAAGCAGTTTCTGGACTGGGCCTTCCGTCGCGATTTCGAGCGCAACGGGCCCAGTTTGTTCCGTGTCTGGCGCACCACGCTGGCAGGCTGGAAGCGCTACAAGGATCATCCGGACCCGCGCGTGCGGCGACGCTTCGAGTTTGAGGTACGAGCGCTGAAGAGCGCGGCCAGTGGCTTGCTGTGGGCTATGGAGCACCAGTTGCGAAAGACCAACCAGGGCGTCAGCGCGCAGGTCCGTGCGTTGCGGAAGGAACTCGGCCGCGAGTTCGGGCCGGTCTCGCGGATGGCCGCGGCGCTGGGCCCGGTGATGCTGTGGACCAGCCGCCGCGAGCAGCGCCGCCTGGAGCGCGGGGTGACTTATGAGCCGAAGACAGTGATCGAGCGGCGGAATTGGGTATCGATTGAGAGCTGACCGCTCCTGAAGCGGTATACTTATCTCGTCTGACTCCCTGTCGCGAGGTAAGTTACAAATGCCTGACAATCAACTCTCCGCTATTAACCACATCGTAGTCCTGATGCTGGAAAACCGCTCCTTCGATCATATGCTCGGCTTCCTCTACTCCGGCAGCGGAAATGTGTCTCCTACGGGTCAGCCCTTCGAGGGACTGACCGGGCAGGAATCCAACCCTGGCGCGGATGGGTCAACCGTGCAGGTTTTTCAAATCGTCCCAACTGACGCGAATGCTTATTTCATGCCCGGCGCCGATCCGGGCGAAGGTTACAAATCGACTAACTCCCAACTCTTCGGCACCACTGACGCTCCCACGCCACCCGTCGCGACGAACGGCGGCTTCGTGAACGATTTCTCTTACACCCTGGGCTGGGAGGGGAAGGAGGGGTGGTCTATCCTGGCCGGCACCACCGCCAACGACATTATAGGCATGTTCACGCCCGCTATGTTGCCTGTCCTTTCCGGCCTGGCCCGCGGCTTCGCCGTCTGCGACCAATGGTTTGGCTCTGTTCCGACCGAGACCCTGCCCAACCGCGCTTTTGTCTGCGCAGGCACTTCACAAGGGCACATGGACGACGACACCAAGTCCTACACATGCCCCACTATCTTCGGACTGCTTACGACTAACAACATCGGTTGGGCTATCTATGGCTACGACGAGCCGCCGCTGACCCGCCAGGACTTCTCCGACACGACTAATGCCGACGATAGTCACTTCGGTCTCTTCACCGACTTTCAAAAAGCCGCGGCCGCCGGGACTCTGCCAGCCTACACGTTCCTGGAACCCAGTTGGAGCGCGTCCGGAAACAGCCAGCACCCGAATTACAACGTAGCGCTGGGCGAACAACTGATTCACGATGTGTACTACGCCCTGCGAAACGGGCCAGCCTGGGACAGCACGCTGTTGATCATCACTTACGATGAGCATGGGGGCTGCTACGATCACGTGCCTCCGCCGTCCGGCGCGACGCCGCCGGACAATTCCGCCGGGGAGTTTGGTTTCGATTTCACGCGCTTTGGGCCGCGCGTACCTGCCGTGCTGGTATCGCCCCTGATCGCTCCGGGCACGGTTTTCCGCGTCCCCGCGGGCGCCACGCCGCTCGACCACACATCCATTCTGAAGACCGTGGAGACGCGCTGGACCTTGCCCGCGCTGACGGCCCGGGACGCCGCCGCATTGGATCTGGGCGCCGTGCTCACTCTCTCCGCCCCGCGTACGGACGACCCATTGCAGGGCGTAGTTGTTCCCGTAGCCAGCGGGACGAATCCGGACGAAGACCGGCCTTCCCATCTGCAACAGGTGCACGCCGAACTCGTATCGCAACTTCCCGTTCCCGACGAGCAGGGCGGCACGCACCATACCATGCCCGCGCTCAAGACCAGCGCCGATTACTCGGCTTACATCCGCGCGCGCACCGAAGCGTGGAAGGCGTCCAGAAGGCAGAAGCCATCTTCCGCGCACGCCTAGACTGATCGGCTCAGGCGCGGGCCTTCGCGGGCACGCGCGCACCCATCCTTTGCGTCAGAAAGCCGATCATCGCGCCGGTGATGAAGCCGGGCAGCATGATCTCCAGGTAATGCTCGTGCTAGCTTGCGAAATTTGATACGGATGAAACGGTGCACCGGTTTCCAATACAGCGCGCTCACGCGCTCCAGCGCCGCGTTCGGCAGAGCGGCGCCGGAACTCGCCGCCTCCAGGAGTGACAACTGTGTCGAAGGAAACTGGCCTTGCGGCCCGCCCATCGTGGTGTCCGGATCCAATCGCAGGCCCACACGCATGATATCCAGCGATGACAGCTCACCGCCACGGGCCACTGCTCCTCGGCTTATGCTCTCGAACGGCATGCTCGCAACGCACAGATGCTCAATGGCCGACGGCCTTGGCTAAAGCCAGCATTTCGTCGGGAAGCATTCTGAGATGCGGGCATCGTTCGTAAGCTCGATTTGGATCGAGCTTGCTGAGTAATGCGGAACCGTCTACGACCTTTTTGTATTCCCGTCCCGTCGTTCTGTATAGCAGCTGGAGTAGCTTCGCTGGTGGTTGTTTGAAGTTGACCGACTCCGGAGCGCTTGCGGCTGCTTCAAGGCGGTCGCGGACGGCGGCTGGAAATATTCCGGGGTCGCTGAGCAACCAAGCTTCGGTCTCGTGAACCGCAAAATGCTGCTGGAAGTGCGAGTGGTCAACGCGGTGCTCCAATTCGGCCTTGGCCCATTTGTGCTTCGCGCCCGTGGACAAGTTTAGTGGGAAAGCGAGGGGCGCGCCAGTTCTTCAGATAGTCGCCGCTTCCCTTGAAGCGCACCGGTTTGATGCCGACCGGCTGCGAGAGCCTGGGATCGAGCCAGCGCTTGAGAAACGCGGGGATCGCGCGCTCGGTGTGACCCTCGACGAAGAGCGCAAAGTTCACAAGACGGCTGCGGCCTCGCCGGAGAAAATGAAGCGCCCGAATGAATAATCCTCGACCCACTTCCTCAGTTCGTCGCCACGGACAGTCTTCAGCTCAGTGCGGTCGCCCGCCCAACCGAAGATGGTCGCGGCCGGGAGCGTCTCGCCGAAAGCATCTAGCATCTCCGGCGAATGCGTGCTGAGGATGACTTGTGTCCGAGCGGCGGCCGCAACGGCGGATTCGGCGATGATCGGGAGCATAGACGGATGCAGGCCCGCTTCCGGCTCATCGATAGCAATAAGCGGAGGCGGATCCGGCGTGGCAAGGATCGTTAGCAGGAGTAAGAAGCGCAGAGTACCGTCGGACAGGTCGGCGGCGCTGTCCTCGCGATGGGTGTGTTTCCGCCGGATATATAGCTGGACGCGATTAGGCTCGGTTTCGCGAAAGAACAACTCGGCGAAGTCGTCGGGGAACGCCGCCGACATGCCGCTGTCGATGGAGTCCTTGAAGTCGCCCTCGTACAGCGTTTTCAGTACCGGGATGAGGTTTTGCCCATTATAGGAGATACGCGTCTCTTTTCGGGCGACAGCAGACCGTCGAACTGGCGCGTCTTCATCCACCCGCAGCTCTTGGTAGATGGTCCATGCCCTGAGTTGTTGCTGAAACATATACGACACCGGATCTGTCCAGAGGGCTGAAACCATTGAAAGAGCCGTCTCCGTTTCGGGAAGGTCGTTAGCCGGATCGAGCGAAAGCCCGTCACCACCTCCAAAAACCATTACCCCATCCGCATCCCTCTCGAGGACCTTATACGGCGTAGATGGCCCCTGGAACCCCAGAGCTTCCGACGCAACGCGAAAGCTCCCGGACTGAGCCAACGGCGCTAACGTAAGAAGGTACGTGTGTTGGTCTGAGGGCTGGTCGGCACTGGTGTTAATGCCGAATTCGATCCGTTGCGCTGCCTCACCCCACAACAAGCGAGGTAAACCGCCCTTGCTCAGCACGAAATCGCGCAAGCTGCCAGCTGCCGACGCGCGAATCAATTCCAATGCCCTAAGCAGGTTCGACTTGCCGGAACCGTTTGGACCGATCAGCACGTTCAGGCACCCTGGTTTCCACGCCACGTCCTTGAATGACATGAAGCCCGAAACCTTGAGCGACTGGACATACATACCCGCCTATTGTACCAGCGCAGCCCATTTCTGCAAGATTGTATGGGTTGAGCTTAGCTTTCAGCCGGGGACTACGGGAGGCTCTTCGGCCACCGCAGCGCATGGTGGACAGCGGCGGCAGGCGCTGGTGAAGCCGATGTCGTATCCGACACCGGATCCATCGTTGACCGGCGGCCCTCGTTGGAGCTAATATCTTCTCCGTGGATATAGGCTATAACCAAAGACGACGAAATCCTGAGGCTCACAGGGCGCATCTCCGAACTCGAGAAGGAGAACGAAGCGCTCAAGAAGCAGCTTGATTTTGCCCGAGGGGTTCCGGCGGAGGAATTCGTAGCGGAGCTAACGGGCGGAGTGCGCGCCGGATACAAGGATGGGCACGATGTCACAACGAGGAGTGGCCATCGTCTTGAGGTGAAGCTGAGTCATCTCAACAGTCCAACTTCATCGAGCACTTTACGCTGGAACTGGGAGCGACCGCTTGGGCGTAATGAAACCAAAGAGTACGACTTCCTCGTCCTGGTGGGCGAGAAAGATCCGCGATACGAGGCGCAGTACCCTACGGGATTGCCGTACGTGTGTTTCATGGTCCCTAAACGCGAAGTAAACACCATCAAAAGCATCGGCAATTGCATTGCGCTCAATACGAACCTAGCCACAGTTAGAGCGTATAAGTCGAAGGTCCTCCGACGCTATTTGGTCCGTTCGCGAGAGCACTTCACGGAATTGCTCGCAAGGCCCGCGGTGTCCTAACACGGCATGGAGCCGGTGGCCAAATCTGCCCAGAGTTCCTTTGTCCGCCTGAAGCGGGTGAAACGGTATACCGGCCTCCAATACAGGGTGCTGACGCGCTCCAGCGCGGCGTTCGGCAGAGCGGCGCCGGAACCCGCGGCCTCCAGTAGCGAGAACTGTGTCGAGGGAAACTGGCCATGCGGCCCGCCCATCGTCGTGTCCGGGTCCAATCGTATTCCCCCAACGCATTATATCCAGCGAGCTATGTTACATCGCCCGCGCCGACGCCAGATACACCGCGTTCAAAAGGAACTTGAACGTCCCGAACGGCTGCCCCCGGAACTGCGGGCGAAACGCGAACAGCACCACGTGCCCGCTGCCGAAGCGGGCGTCCACGAGCGCCGGCTTGCCAAGCACCGCCTTTTCGCCGCTGATGTAGCCGCTGGCCAGCAGGTCCTTGGCGGCGAAACGCGCGGCCACCCGCACTTCGCGCTCGCCTTCGTTGTATCCGGGCGCCAAGCTGATGTCGAATGCCTCGCCGCCGCTCACAAACGCAATCGCGTCCTTCGGCATGCCGAAAGCCAGGGGCTGCGATGGATCCACCGTGATCCGCACCAGCGATCCGGGACACGAGAACGGCGCGCCGCCCACATTCAGCAGGGGCAGCGGAAAGAACTCGCGGGGCAGATCCGCGGCGGTATCGAGCGCGATCAACGTGCCGCCCTCACGCACGAACTTCTGCAACTCGACTACGCCCTCCGGACCGATGCCACCGGTATACTCGGGCCTCTGCACCAGCGCCTCCGCCTGGGCGCCCTCCCGCCGGGACGACATCTCTCCGTTGCGGAAGCCGTTCAAGATCGACGTCACCGATTGCGATGCCAGGATGATGCTGTCAAACCGCGCGCGCAGGCCGCCCTTGCCGAAATCCGCGTTGTGCAGCAGCGTGTAGGGCACGTGATAGCGGTCCAGCAGCCACTCGGTCCACCCTTCGTCGGAGTTGGCGGTCCAAGGCTGGTAGAGTCCCACGCGCGGCCGGCGCAACTCGTACGCGGGAGTGGGCGCGGCATCGGCCAGGGTCACGTTAACGCTGAACTGCCGCGCGAAGTTTTCGGCGCGCGCGCCATTTTCGGTGTACGCGCTATCCACTACGATCGTGCCGTCGGCCGTCCAACGCACGGCGCCTTCGCGATCCATGAAGAACGACGTGGCCAGGAACGCGTCGTTCTCGCGATGATCGAGCAGCAAGACCGCGCCCTTGCCGGCCACAGATCCCTGCGCGCGAAACTCGGCCACCGGGTCGAGCGACGCGTCGAAGTGTTCGTCGATGCGGTCCACGCTCACGCCCATCTGCATGGGCAGCGTCCAGCCGGTAATGTCGTAGGGCTTTTCCTTCAGGCTCGGATAGTGCTGGGGTTCCAGCAGGTCGACCAGGTACGGGCGGAACGGCTGCGAAGCGGGGATCACCAGGGTGCCCGCGCCATAGGTCTTGCCATGCGCCTGGAACTCCGCGCGCGCACGCCGCACCTCGATGCCCGCCAGCGACAGCCGTTCCAGGAAGTCCCACGCGGTGGGCCAGTCCCATTGCTTCTCCCCGATGACGTACGCGTAGGGCTTGCCCTCGGCGCCTGCGGCGATGGCTTGGCGCGCCATTTGATAGCTCTTCATCAGGTAATCCGCGCGCCGGGTGGCGGCCTCGGTCAGCAGCGCCATATCCGCCGTGAGCATGTATTCAACGGCGTCGCGAAGGCCCCATTTACCGCCCTTCCACGGGCGTTCGTAGAAGATCGACGGTTCGCGAGTGGACGCGCCGTTGGCGAAGGCCGCCTGCAGATCGCCGGCCGCATACGTCTTAGGCGTCGCGTAAGAGTAGCCCGCGGTTTCCGTCAGGATGCCGTGCATATTGTGGAATGCGGGCGCGGAGCGCAGGCCGCCATTCCACCAGGCGTCGAAACCGAAATAGGAGAGCACGCCGGGCTTATCCTCGCGCGCGAAACGCTCCCGCATGGCGGTGCCCAGCTTGTTGATGCCTTCCATCACGGCTGCCGGGATATCGGGATTCAGCGGCTCGGCATAAGGCGGCACGAAGATGCGCGCTGGAAACGGCGGCGCCTGGTGCTGGTTGTAAACGATGTGCGGGAACCACTCGCGAAACAGCAGCCGCGACACGTTGCGCGTCTCTTCCAGGTTGAGCATGAACCAATCGCGATTGTTGTCGTGCCCGGAATACTTCTGAAAAAGCCGCGGCAAGGGCGCGGTTTCGTAGGGCGTGCCCACGTTTTGCCGGTACCAATGCGCGATCATGTCGAGCCCATCGGGATTGATCACCGGCACTTGCATGAGGATCACGTTGCGCCGGACCATCTCCACTTCGGCACTGTCGTCGGTGATCATCTTGTAAGCAAGCAGGGGCGCTTGCTGGGCGGGGGCGACTTCGCTCGAGTGCAGGCCGGAGTCGATCCACACCACTGCGCGGCCTTCTTCAGCCAGCGCGCGCGCCTCCTCCGCGCTGGCCTGCCCGAGCGCCAGCCGCGCGTTGATCTGGCGAAGGCGGTCCAGCTTCTTCAGGTTGTCCGGCGCGGAAATGAACGCCACGTACATGGGGCGGCCTTCCGAGCTGCGCCCGAATTCTTGCAGCCGGATGCGGTCGCTCGACGCGGCTAACGCATGGAAATAAGCGAAGATTTCGTTGGTATCGGCCAGTTTGTAGTCGTCGCCCGGAGTGTAACCGAAGTGCTGCGCCGGAGTCGGAACCGCGGCACGGCACAACGTGGTCAGTGCGAGCAACCACCAGCCACGGCCCCTAGCCATGCTTCGCTCGAATCACGTCCACCAACTCCTTCACAGCATCCGCGCTCTTCTGGAGCATGGCCTGTTCTTCCGGCTGCAGCTTCACCTGGTAGATCTGCTCGATGCCGCGCGCGCCCAGCCTCACCGGTACTCCTACGAACAAGCCGTGGATCCCGTATTCGCCTTCCAGGTACGCGGCGCAAGGGAGGACCTTCTTCTTGTCCTTCAGGATCGACTCGGCCATCTCGACGGCGGCCGCGGACGGCGCGTAGTAGGCGCTGCCGGTCTTGAGGTATTTTACGATCTCGGCGCCGCCATTGCGCGTGCGGGTGACAATCGCGTCGATGGTGGCCTGGTCCATCAACTCGGTGAGCGGTATGCCCGCGACGTTCGATAAGCGCACCACGGGGACCATGGTGTCGCCGTGGCCGCCCATCACCACAGCGGTTACGTTCTCCACCGAGACCTTCAGCTCTTGCGCGATGAAAGTGCGGAAGCGTGCGCTATCTAGAATCCCGGCCATTCCGATGACGCGATTCTTGCTGAATTTGGAAACCATGTAAGCGGTCTGGCACATTGCGTCCAGCGGATTGGTGACGACGATCAGGATGGAATTGGGCGAATACTTCACGATCTGCTCGGTGGCCGCGCGCACCACATCGTAGTTGGCCAGCAGCAAATCGTCGCGGCTCATGCCGGGCTTGCGCGGAAAGCCGGCGGTGAGGATCACGATATCGGAATTCGCGGTGGGTTCGTACTCGTTGGCGCCGGTGAGCGTTACGTCATAGCCTTGAACGGGGCCGGACTGCAACAGGTCGAGCGACTTGCCTTGCGGGACGCCTTCAATGACGTCCACCAGCACCACATCCGCCAGTTCCTTGTCGGCAACCCGGAGGGCGCAATTGGCGCCGACGTTGCCGGCGCCCACAACGGTAATCTTCTTTCGCAATGGAAGCTCCTTTTGAGAGTATGAAGCCGGATTATATCGTGATTCGCGAACCGCATATAATGGGAAAGTAAGATGCAGTCGCAATCAGCTACTACCGCGGAGCTATCGAGACTCTACGACAAAGATTTCTTCGAGTGGACGCGGCGCAACGCGCAACTGTTGCGCGCAGGAAAGGTGCGCCAAAGCGATATCGAGCATGTCGCCGAGAAAATCGAGGACTTGGGCAAGCAGGATCTCAAGGAACTCCACCGCCGCTCACGGGCGCTGCTGGCGCATTTGTTAGTAGGTCAGGTGCAGCCCGCCAAGCACGCGCCATGGCCATGGCCCGGACCACCATTGGTCGCGAAGGGTTTCCCGCCGAGTGTCCGTTTACCGTCGAGCAAATCCTCGATCCGGAATTTCTGACACAGCTACAATAAGGACGCCGATGCAATCACGACTTGACCAAACCGCTTTCGATCGATCGGGCCTTTACGACGAAGACTTCTTCGAGTGGACCCAGGTGAACGGTGAACTGTTGCGTGCGGGGCTCTTCGATCAGGCTGACATCGAGCACGTCGCGGAAGAAATCGAGGATATGGGCAAGCGTGATCTGAACGAGCTGAACAGCCGCGTACGGGTGCTGATGCGCCACCTGCTGAAATGGCAGTTGCAACCCGAGAAGATATCGCGGTCGTGGGAGCGCACCATAGCCAGCCAGCGCACCGAACTCGGCCAACTTCTAAAAGACAGCCCGAGCCTGTGGGTAAAGGTCCAACCCGGTCTGCGAGGGAATTACCCGAAATCCGTACACCTCGCCGCCCTTGCGACGGGCCTGCCAAAGAGCCACTTTCCCGCCGAATGCACATTCACCGTCGAGCAGATTCTCGACCCGGAGTTCCTCCCGTAGATGTTTCACGCCCTCGAAAAACAGGTTCAGCGCGCCTTTCACGACCACATTCAGGCACGCTATGGGCTCGATCTCGCCGTCGCGATTGAGCAGCCCAAGCAGAGCGACTTCGGCGAACTGGCGGTGCCGGCCGCATTCCAGTTGGCCAAACAATTGAAGCAGCCGCCGCGCAAGATTGCCGCGGAACTGGCGGCCGGGATCGGCACGATTCCCGGCGTGTCGGCGCTCGAAGTGGCCGGCAGCGGGTATATCAACATTCGTTTCGATCGCACGGCGTATGGACAAGGGCTGCTCGCTCCCACGCTCGCGGAAACCAGCGCGGCGAGCGGCAAAGTCATCGTCGAGCACACCAACATCAATCCCAATAAAGCGGCGCACATCGGGCATCTGCGCAATGCCACCCTGGGCGATACGTTTGTGCGCATGATGCGCGCGGGCGGCGAGCGCGTGGAAGTGCAGAACTACATCGATAACACCGGCGTGCAGGTGGCCGATGTGGTGGTGGGCTTTCATTACCTGGAACATAAGACCCCCGCCGAGGTGCGCCAGCTCATCGAGGATCCCGGCGTGCGCTTCGACTATCTCTGCTGGGATTTATACGCCCGCACTTCGGCGTATTACAGCGAAGCGCCCGAATCGCGCGCGTGGCGCAGCGAGACGCTGCACGCCATCGAAGCCGGCGGCGGCGCGCAGGCGGAACTGGCGCACATCGTGGCGGACGCGATCGTCGAGCGGCATTTGGCCACCATGCTGCGTCTGGGCGTGGAATACGATGTATTGCCCCGCGAAAGCGAGATCCTGCATCTGCAGTTCTGGGCGTCGGCGTTCGAACTGCTAAAGCAACGCCAGGCCATTTACCTGGAGACCGAAGGAAAGAACACCGGATGTTGGGTCATGCCCGCGGCGGCGTTCGCGGGCGATTCCGGCACGGAAGACAGCAAGGTGATCGTGCGTTCCGACGGGACGGTCACTTATGTGGGCAAGGACATCGCCTATCAGCTCTGGAAATTCGGCTTGCTGGGCAAGGACTTCTACTATCGTCCGTTCCTGCGCTACGCGGATGGCCGCGAGTTGTGGGTCTCTACCGCTGCGCCCGATAGCAGCGGCACGGCGGCGCCGGCATTTGGCCGCGGCACGCGTGTTTACAATGTCATCGACGTCCGGCAATCGTATCTGCAAGATGTAGTGGTGGCAGGGCTGAAGGCGCTGGGCTATACGGAGCAGGCCGCGCAATCGGTCCATTTTTCGTATGAAATGGTGGCGCTATCGCCGCGCTGCTGCGCCGAGCTGGGAATCCCACTTTCCGAAGAAGACCGCCGCCGGCCGTACGTGGAAGTTTCCGGGCGGAAAGGCCTGGGAGTGAAGGCGGACGACTTGATCGACACGTTGATCGCCAAGGCGCTGGAGGAGGTGGCCGCGCGCCACGCCGAAGCCACGCCAGCAGAACAGCGTGCCATCGCTTCGCAGATAGCCATCGGGGCTCTGCGTTATTTCCTGTTGAAATACACGCGCAATTCGGTGATCGCGTTCGATTTTCAGGAAGCGTTGAGTTTCGAGGGCGAGACCGGGCCGTATGTACAATACGCCGCCGTGCGCGCGCGGAACATACTGCGCAAGCTGGAGGAGAAGGGCGATCGCTTGCCCGACTTCGGCACGGAGCTGACGCGCGAAGCGCTGGGCCGCCAACTGGCGAGCGAAGACTTCTGGCAACTGTTGTTGGCCGCCTCGAAAGCGGATGCGGCGGTGGAGCGCGCCGTATCGGCGGGAGAGCCGGCCCACGTGGCCAGGTACGCGTTTCAGCTCGCCCAGACTTTCAATAATTTCTACCACCTGTATCCGATCATCCATGAGGAAAACCGGGAGAAGAAAGTGTTCCTGCTGTGGATGACCGATTTCTTCCGGCGCCAGTTGGAGTGGACACTGGATATTCTGGGGATTCAAGTGCCGGATTATATGTAACTTTCGGGAACCTCTCTGGCGGGCCCCTGGCCCCGCCTTCGCGCGAAAATCGCAACTTCCGCCCTGGAAGAAGGCGGCCTGAGAGGCCGCCGCAGGCCGAGGGCCTGCCCCACAATTTATGCCGGACTCAGGTCTTGCGAAAAGGATGCGGCATTTGGGCAAAAGTGCCTGCGCTACGGCTATTCTTCCTTCTTCATCTGCTCGACGAAGCTCAGGATGTCGAACGTCTTAATGGCGCGGTCCGGGAAGAAGCTGTTGATTGCGTCCTGCTCGTCGGTAAACAGGTCGAAGACGGTGGCGAGCTTGGTCATCACCAGCAGCTCGATATTGCGGCGGTTCAGATTCACGAGTTTCAGCGCGCCGCCCGCCTTGCGCTGACTATTTGCGCACATGACGAGAGCGCCCAATCCGGTGCTGTCGATGTAGTCCACGTGGGCGAGGTTAAGGATGATATTCTTCGATCCCGCCGCTGTGACCTTGGCCACCTTATCACGCAGCGCGCTGGCCTCCGGGCCTACCGTGATGCGGCCCTTTAAATCCAGGATTACAATTCCCTCGTGCTCGCGCTGCTGAATGTCGAGGCCCATTTCAGTTAGGCATCTTGAAGCCGATCGCCACTTCGACTTCCTCGATGGGAACCATTTCGATGGCGTCCCACGGGCAGCCGTCCAGGAAGGCACCGTCCGGCCCCTTGCTGGTACACTTCTTGCAGCCGATGCAGAGCACCGGGTCCACTTCGATGTGGCCGAAGGGCGGATGGTCTTCGTCGGGCACCCAATACATGCAATCGGCCACCGGGCAGTACGGCACGCAGGCCGGCGAACCGGCGCAGCCCGTGCAGCATTCCGTGATGATGGCCAGTTCCTTGGGCCGCTTCTTACGCGGTGTGGCGATGCCCTCCGACTTGGGCTCCAGCTTGACGACAGCAACGGCGGACATGCAAAGGATTATGACACAAAACGGAGGGCTTATGGGCGGCCGGCTCAAATTTTCGAGGCCCGGTTAACCTGCGCCCTTTCCCCGCGTAACTATCCGGTAGAGAGGAAAGCATGATCACACCAATCCGAACCCGCAACATCTTGAGAGCTGCGTTGTTCACGCTGTGCGCCGCCGCTGTGCCGCCGTCGTCCGTCTGGGCGCAGAATGCCAAGAGTGCGCCGCAAACCATCCTCACGGTGGAGCAGCCCGACGCGCAACGGGCCAAGGAAGAACTGGCGGCCCTCCTGGAACGCTATCCGCCTTCATTGCGGGGCGTTCTGGCGCTCGATCCGAGCCTGTTGGACAATCAGTCCTATCTTGCGCCATATCCGGCCCTGGTAAGCTTTCTGAACGCGCATCCGGAAATCGCGCGCGATCCGTCATTCTTCATCGGCGACGGCGCCGTCCCCCGTCCCCGTCCGGACCCCGCCTCCCGGATCCTGGATATGTGGCGCGACGTGATGAATGGCCTCGGCATTTTCGCGGGCTTCGGCCTGGCCATCGGCTTGCTGACGTGGCTCATCCGCACGCTGGTCGACTACCGAAGATGGAGCCGGCTGGCCAAAGTCCAGACCGATGCGCATACGAAGCTGCTGGATCGGTTCACCGCCAACGAGGATTTGCTCGCCTACATCCAGTCGCCCGCCGGGGCCAAGTTCCTGGAGTCTTCGCCTATCTCGCTGGACGCTGCTCCGCGCGGTGTCGACGCGCCGCTGGGCCGCATCCTCTGGTCCCTGCAGGGCGGCGTGGTGTTGATGGCCGGCGGCATAGGCCTGCACATAGTGGGCGGACGAGTGGCCGACGCGCCGGCTTCGCAGTCGCTGCATGCCCTGGGCATTATCGGCATCGCGCTGGGCGTGGGCTTTGTGCTTTCGGCGATAATTTCATTTGTAATCTCTCAACGGCTGGGGCTGATCGAACTGACGCCTCCCGCGCCGCGCGCCGCAGTGCCGGGCGTCCAGTAGTCCATTATTCCGGGCAGAATCGCGCCTTCCTATGTTTCGTGAGACGGCCTTCAACGATATCCGACGCGACCGCGCCTGCGACGACGCCTCCGCGGGCCTCATGATGGACGAGGACACATTTCGCTTGTTCTACGACCGGAATGCGCGCGGATTGTGGGCGTACCTGGCGCGCGTCACGGGAGACAGGCAAATCGCCGAAGACCTGCTGCAGGAGACGTTCTATAGATTCCTGCGCGCGGCGGCCACTTACGAAAACGAGACCCACCGCCGCAACTCTCTTTATCGCATCGCCACGAATCTGGCGCTGGACTTCCGCCGGCGAAGGCTGGCGCGTGCGGCCCCTCTCCAGGCAGGTGACGAAATCGAGCGCGTTCCCTCGGGCGCAGACACGGGCGCTACCGAGCGCGCGGCGAATATTACGCAAGCCATGTCGCGCCTCAGGCCGCGTGAACGGGCGATATTATGGCTGGCCTATGCGGAGGGCGCTTCGCACCTGGAGATCGCGCGCGTCCTTGGACTGCGTCCCACCAGCTTAAAGCCAATGTTATTTCGGGCACGGCGCAAGCTGGCTGAATTGCTGGGCCGCGCCCCCCGTGGAGGCAAACCGTGAGGCCCATCGAATGCGAATTGGAATCCGAGGTCCTGGCAGCCGTTCTGCAAAACCGCTGGCCCGATCGCGTGGATGCCAGCCTGCGCGTGCATGTGGCAGGCTGCACGATCTGCGCCGATGTGGCGGCCAGCGCCAGCGCTATTGACGACGCACGCGAGGAAATGCGCGCGCACGCCGTGGTTCCCGATTCGGCTGTGGTCTGGTGGCGCGCCCAGATGCGCGCGCGCCGGGAAGCCGCCCAGGCCGCCGGCCGTCCGATCACGGCTGTCCAGGTGATTGCATTGGCCTGTGCCATGGGCGTGCTCGGCGCCAGCTTCGCCACCATCAAATTCCAGGCGATGATCCCCTTGACCGTCGCGTTCGTCGTTGAACACGGCGTTCTGCTCCTGGGGATGGCGGCCATCCTCCTGGTAGTTCCCGCGGCCGTCTACTGGACGCTGCTGAGGGAGTGATCCCGCGTGTCAAAACCGGCATGCGAACGGTTATGATGTAAACTACGCTTGCCACTGCCGTGTTGCTATGGACCCGCTGACCTTCCTCTGCCTGGCCAGTTACGAAAAGGGCCACGACTTCATGCGCGAAGCCAAGCGCCAGGGCGCGCGCGTCTTCCTGATCACTTCCTTAAGCCTGCAGGGCAAAGCACAGTGGCCGCTCGAAAGCATCGACGACATCTTCTACATGCCGGACCAGGACAAAACCTGGAATCGCAACGATACATTGCTGGCCATCAGCCACCTGGCACGCACCGAGCGAATCGACCGCGTGGTGGCGCTCGACGATTTCGATCTGGAAATGGCCGCCTCCCTGCGCGAGCATCTGCGCATTCCGGGCATGGGCGAAACCACCACGCGTTATTTTCGCGACAAGCTGGCGATGCGCATGCGCGCCATGGAGGCAGGCCTGCACGTGCCCGAATTCGTACACCTGCTGAACGACGCGAAGGTCGCGGAGTTTACCGCGCAGGTTCACCCGCCGTGGGTACTGAAGCCGCGCGGAATGGCGGGCGCCATCGGCATCCAGGTGGTACATACGCGGGAGGAACTGCACGCGGCCGACCGGGCGCTGGGCGATCGCCGGTCGTTCTTCCTGGTGGAGCGGTTCGTTCCGGGCGACGTCTGCCACGTGGACTCCATCGTTTACGGAAGCCAAATTCTGTTCGCCGTGGCCAGCCAGTATGGCTATCCCCCGCTGGATGTTTCGCACCGCGGAGGCATCTTCACCACGCGGTTGCTGGAGCG
This sequence comes from Bryobacterales bacterium, assembly GCA_963707465.1. Lineage (GTDB taxonomy): Bacteria > Acidobacteriota > Terriglobia > Bryobacterales > Bryobacteraceae > Bog-159. Next base: position 433,274 of record CAVPQK010000023.1, on the reverse strand, counting down.
CGGCTCGGCCGATGCGCAGGCGCTGCTGGCGGCGAATCAAGGCGTGCTGGGAGCCATGGGCCTGGTGCGGGGCGTTTCGCACACCGAGTTCATCCAGGGCGAGGATGGCAAGTTGTATTTCCTGGAGACTTCGGCGCGCGTGGGTGGAGCGCACATCGCCGAATTGGTGGCAGCGGCCACCGGCCTGAACTTGTGGGGCGAGTGGGCCAAGGTGGAAATTGCAGGCGGCAACCTGCCCTATGCGCCTCCGCCGCCTGCCAACGATTACGCCGCGCTGCTGGTGTCGCTCGCCAGGCAGGAGCATCCGGACACTTCGGCTTATAACGATCCGGAGATCGTGTGGCGCATGCAAATGCCACACCACGTGGGGATGATCATGAAATCCCCGCATCGGGAGCGCGTCGCCGAATTGCTCGACCAATATGTCGAGCGGGTCAAGAAAGACTTCGCCACGGTTGCGCCGCCGCGCGACAAGCCTACCAACTAACCCTATGTCCACCACGCCCGCCGCCGCCCGCACGAAGCTGTCAGGGTCGCAATGGGCCGTGCTGATCTTACTGGTCCTTTCGATATTCATCAACTACATCGATCGCGGCAATCTTTCAATCGCGGGACCGCTGCTGATGGAATCTCCGGAGAAGGGCGGCCTGGGCCTGAATCCGGCCATGTTGGGTCAACTGCTCTCCGCGTTTTTCTGGACCTATGCGCTATTTCAGTTGCTCGGAATCGTGGGGCTGCTGCTGGATCGCTTCGATGTCGCCTGGGTCTATGCGGTGGCTTATCTGATGTGGTCCGCCGCCACAGCGGTTACCGGCCTGGCCAACAGTTTCGTGGTGCTGTTCGGGATGCGCCTGCTGCTAGGGATGGGGGAGTCGGCGGCTTATCCATCGTATTCCAAGATCTTCGCCACGCATTTTCCGGAGCACCACCGCGGCCTCGCCAACTCCCTTATCGACGCCGGTTCGAAATTCGGGCCCGCCCTGGGAACGCTGGTTGGCGGGCTGCTGATGGCGCGTTTTGGATGGCGGCCCTTCTTCTTCGTGCTGGGCGCAGCCAGCCTGGCATGGCTGGTTCCGTGGCTCAAATGGATGCCGCGTGGAAAAGGCATCATCACCGAGCCTGCCGCGCATCCGCCGCCCGGCGTCGTGCAGATTCTGCGACAACGCTCCGCCTGGGGATCCTTCGGCGGGCTGTTTTGCGGCAACTACTTCTGGTATTTCCTGCTCACCTGGCTGCCCTCCTACATGGTGATGGAGCGGCATTTTACGATGGACCACATGGCTTCGATGGGGTCGCTGGCCTATCTGGCCATTGGAGCTTCCGCGGCGCTATGCGGATGGCTCTCAGACCGTTGGATCGCCTCGGGCGCCACGCCCACGCGGGTACGCAAGACTTTCACCGTGGGCGGCCTGCTGCTATCCACCGTAATCCTGCCGGTGGTTTTGGTGAACAGCAAGGATCTTTCTATGGCCCTGCTGTTTCTCGCTTGCATCTTCTTCGGGATGTGGAGTTCCAACCACTGGGCGCTCATCCAGACGCTAGCCGGGCCGCTCGCCGCAGGCAAATGGACCGCGGTGCAGAACGGAGTGGGCAATCTGGCCGGCGTGGCCGCCGGGGCGCTCACGGGACTGGTGGTCACGCGCACCGGCCAGTTTTTTTGGGCCTTCGCGGTAGCTACCGGCTTCGTGCTGCTGGGAGCGTTCTTCTATATGTTCGTGATCGGGCGCATCGAGCAGGTGGACTGGAGTCCGCGAGCGTGAACGTAGTTGAAGAGCCGGCTGAAAGCCGGCTGCGGGCAAGATTGCCCGCCCCCCAAAATATTAGCGCGCGACCGACTGCCGGATGAAATCCACGATCCTCTCCAGCGACGCGCCCGGTTGAAACACCGCCGCCACTCCCTGCCGCTTGAGGGCTTCCGCGTCCAGGTCGGGAACGATACCGCCCACGATGACCTTCACGTCCGACATGTCCTTCTCGCGCAGCAGATCCATCACCCGCGGCACGATGGCGTTGTGCGCTCCGGAAAGTATCGAGAGGCCGATCACCTGCACGTCTTCCTGCAGCGCCGCGTTCACGATCATCTCGGGCGTTTGCCGCAGGCCGGTATAAATCACCTCCATGCCGGCGTCCCGCAGCGCCCGCGCGATCACTTTGGCGCCGCGATCGTGGCCGTCCAGTCCCGGCTTGGCGACCAGCACCCGAATCGGCACTCGAATCGGTGGGCTCATCTAAATGTGCGCGGTCTCCTGATACGAGCCAAACACTTCGCGCAAGGCGTCGCAGATCTCGCCCAGCGTGGCGTACGCGCGCACCGCATCCAGGATGTACGGCATGGTATTCTCGGTGCCCCCCGCCGCGCGCCGCAGCGCGTCCAGCGCCTTCCGCACGCGCGCATTATCGCGCCGCGCGCGTAGCGCCGCCAGCTTCTTTACCTGGTGCCCCTCCGCGGCCTGGTCGATCTGCAGCAGTTCGATGGGCTGGTCTTCCGACTGAAAGGAGTTCACCCCGACGACCAGTTTCTCCTTTGCCTCCACCTCGCGCTGATACCGGTAGCTGGCATTCGAGATCTCGCTCTGCGGGAACCCTTTCTCGATGGCCGCGATCATCCCGCCCATCTCGTCGATGCGCCGGATGTAATCCCCAGCGGCCTGCTCCATGTCCAGGGTGAGCCGCTCCACGAAATAGCTGCCGCCCAGCGGGTCTGGCGTATTCGTCACGCCGCTCTCGTAGCCCAGAATCTGCTGCGTGCGCAGGGCAATCGTCACCGCCTGCTCGCTGGGCAGCGCGTAAGCTTCATCGAGCGAATTCGTGTGGAGCGACTGCGTGCCTCCCAGGACCGCAGCGAGCGCCTGAATGGCCGTGCGCACCACGTTGTTGTAGGGCTGCTGCCACGTGAGCGAGCATCCCGCCGTCTGCGAGTGAAAGCGTAGCTTCAGGCTGCGCTCTTCCTTCGCGCCAAAGCGGTCGCGCATGGCGTACGCCCACAGCTTGCGCGCCGCGCGGTATTTGGCGATTTCCTCGAAAAAATCACTGTGCGCGTTGAAGAAGAAACTGAGCCGCGGGGCGAATTCGTCCACCTGCATGCCGCGCTCCAGCGTCCACTCCACGTATTCCATGCCATCCCGCAGGGTGAACGCGAGTTCCTGCGCCGCGGTCGATCCGGCCTCGCGGATGTGGTATCCGCTGATCGAAATCGGATTGAACCGGGGCGTGTGCCGCGCCCCGAATTCGATGGTGTCGGTAACCAGGCGCATGGACGGCCGCGGCGGAAAAATGTATTCCTTCTGCGCGATGTATTCTTTCAGGATGTCGTTCTGCAGCGTGCCCGAGACCGCGTTCCAATCCACGCCCTGCTGCTCTGCCACCGCCAGGTACATGGCCCACAGCACCGCGGCCGGCGAGTTGATGGTCATGGAGACGCTCACATCCCCCAGCGGGATGCCGCGAAACAGAATCTCCATGTCTTCGAGCGACGAGATGGAGGCGCCGCATTTTCCCACTTCACCTTCGGACAGCGCATGGTCGGCGTCGTAACCCATCAGGGTCGGCAGGTCGAAGGCCACCGAAAGGCCGGTCTGGCCCTGTTGCAGCAGATAGTGATAGCGGCGATTGGTTTCCTCCGGCGTGGCGAATCCGGAGAACTGGCGCATGGTCCACAGCCGCTCCCGGTACATCGTTTCGTGGATGCCGCGCGTGTAAGGGAACTCGCCCGGAGCCGCCAGATCGCGCCGCGCGTCGAAATCCGCCAACTGTTCCGGCCCGTAAAGCGGGTCGATGGGCGTCCCGCTGATGGTGGTGTACTGCTTCTCCGCAACAGCCATGTCATTATCATCTTAGCGAACTCCATCGTCGATCATTCGGCAGCGGAGAGCATCGGGCCCTGAGCTTCTCAGGACCGAGCATCCGTTGACAGCGCTGTATGGACGCCGCCTGACCCTCCGCCTCGAGGACTGGGGTCGGCGAGATTTCTATGTGCATGGGCGAGATGTCGTGTCGTCACTTCAGCACGCCGCGTCGATTTTCCCTGAGCCGTAGCCGTATTCGAGGAACAGCCGCGGCCTGATAGGCGCGTTCTGGAAGGTATAGCCGAGCACCCAGTGGCCCATCCAGGCGCGAATCTTGTCCACCGAAAGCGTGCCGAGCTGGTAAGCCATCTCCGTGCGGTAATCGAAGCTATGCGGCAGCGCTCCTATCCAGCGAAAGCCGGTGGTCCACTGATCCAGCTTGCCGGTTTTGACCCCTTCCAGCGCGAAGCTGGGCCGCAGGTTCCAGAATTCGTAAAGGTCCAGCGTGGCGTCCTGCATTTCGATATAGAATTTCACCCATGAAGACGCCTAGCGACTCCGGGCTGCCGTTGTGAATGAGTAGCTCGGGATACTGGCCAACGACTCTGATTGCAGGCCGTCTCTCCAATCGCCACGCCTGGGCCATGATCGATGAAGAACGATTCACCGATCACCGGTGTCTAAGAGCTAGGCCCCCGCCGCGGTCAAATTCTCAAACAGCGCCGTGGAGAGATACCGCTCGCCGGAATCGGGCAGGATGGTCACGATGGTCTTGCCGGCAAATTCTTCGTCCTTCGCCAGGCGGATGGCAACCGCCGCGGCCGCTCCGCAGGAAATGCCCGACAGGATGCCCTCCTCCAGCGCCAGCCGGCGTCCGAATTCGATGGCTTCCTCGTTGCTGACCCGTTCGACTCTGTCCACCAGCGACAGATCGAGTATCTTGGGCACAAAGCCAGCACCGATGCCCTGGATTTTGTGGGGCGCCGGCTGGAGCGGCAGGCCCGCCCGCTGCTGCGTCAACACCGGACTGGCGGCAGGTTCCACGGCTACCGACAAGATGGCCTTGCCCTTGGTCTTCTTAATAAACCGGGAGACGCCGGTGATGGTTCCACCCGTGCCGACCCCCGAGACCAGCACGTCGATACCGCCATCGGTATCGTCCCAGATCTCCGGGCCAGTAGTCCGCTCGTGGATGGCGGGGTTGGCCGGATTCTCAAACTGTTGCGGCAGAAAGTAGTGCTGCGGGTCCGACTCGGCAATCTCGACCGCCCTTCGCACCGCGCCGGACATCCCTCCGGGGCCAGGTGTGAGAACCAGCTTGGCGCCGAAAGCCGCCAGCACGCGGCGGCGCTCAATGGACATGGTTTCAGGCATGGTGAGCGTCAACGCGTAGCCCCGCGACGCAGCCACGAACGCCAGCGCAATCCCGGTGTTCCCGCTGGTGGGCTCCACGATTTCAATACCAGGCTTCAGAACGCCTCTCTTTTCGGCGTCCCAGATCATGGATGCCCCGATGCGGCATTTGACCGAATACGATGGATTCCGTCCTTCGATTTTCGCCAGCACGGTGGCTTTCAGTCCAGCCGCCAGGCGGTTGAGCTGCACCAAGGGCGTCCGGCCGATGCTCAAAGAATTATCTTGATAAATATTCGACATGCTGTGCTCTTTCTAAACTCGTGTGTGCTCTGCGGCAACCCAGCCCTGAATGCCGCCGGCCAAGTCTGCCAGGTCTTTAAAACCGGCGTGCTCTAACAGACTGGCGGCGATCGCGGAGCGGTAACCGCCGGCGCAGTGAACCACCACGCGGCGGTCCCGCGGGACCTCGGCCATCCGCGCCCGCAGATGGTTCAACGGGATATTCACGCTGCCGGCGATCCGGTTTTGACCGCACTCTCGCGGCGCGCGCACGTCGAGCACGAACGGTGGCGCGGTTTTCTGCAACTCCTCCGCCAGTACCTCCGGGTTGACGCGCTCGGTCCCGGCCACCAGATCGGGCCGGCCGGCCAGCGCCAGCATACCATCCGCGAGGTACCCCGCCACGCGATCGAAACCGATGCGGCCCAGCCGCATGACGGCCTCGTATTCGCGCCCGGGCTCGGCGATCACCACGATGGGGTGCTCCCGGTCCAGCATCGTGCCGGCCCAGGTGGCGTATTGCCCGCCCAGCCCGATATTCAGACTCCCCGCCAGGTGCGCCGCCTCGTAAAAGGCTGCATCCCGCACATCCAGAAGCTGGGCCCCTTCGCTTTGAAGCTGCAACACCGCGTCGACACTCAAGGCCAGCATCGACTTCTCGAGCGCCTGATCGAGAGTGGGCCGCTCCTTGGTGTTCAAGACGGCGTCATAAGGAAAATAGGACGGCGCATCGGGTTGGTCCGCCACGATCATCCGTATGAACTCGTCCTTGCTCATGGGTTGCAGCGCATAGTTCAGATGCCGCTGAATGCCGATGGTTGAAAAACTCCCCGCACCGAGCGCCTTGCCACACAGCGACCCGGCGCCGTGTGCGGGATAGACCCGCGTGGCATCGGGCAGCGCCAGCAGTTTGCCGTGCAGGGAGTCGTAGAGCAGGGCAGCCAGGTCTTCCGGCGTCCATCCTAAAGAAGCGTGCAGGTCTGGGCGGCCCACGTCGCCCACAAACAGCGTGTCGCCGGTGAGCACAGCCCAAGGCTCCGCGGATTCAGGCGGCGCAGGCGCGTCCGCCGGCGACCCGAAGACGGCGATGCAGATGGACTCCGCCGTGTGTCCCGGCGTCTCCAATGCCTGCAAGGTGACTTCACCGCCCAGGCGCACGGTATCGCCATCGCGCATCGGCGTGAACGGATATTCCGCTTTTGCCCGCGCACCCAGGTAAATGGCGGCGCCCACCCGCTCGCGCAGTTCCAGGTGGCCGGCGATGAAGTCGGCGTGGGCGTGCGTCAGGAACACGTAGCGTATTTCCAGCTCCTGCCGGCGGGCGTCTTCGATATACCGATCCACGTCGCGTTGCGGATCGACTATCGCGGCCACGCGTGCGCCCTCGTCGGCAACAAGGTACGACGCGTGTGCCAGGCAGTTTAGATAGTACTGCTTGAAGATCATCCAGAACGAAGGATAACACCCCAGCTTTCGCGCGCGCGGTTCCGATCAGGCAGACCGCGCTATGTCCTCGCAGCCATTCGCCAGGTCGGGCTCGCCAGCTCGATACGCCAGATTGGCCCGGCTTCGTATAGCGGCCCCTCCGATCGTAAGAAGGTGGGGGCATCCTTGGTGACCCAGAAGTCGATGGGCGGCGGCTGTTTTCCAACAACCTTAGCAGCCACACCAGCGACACCGCCGATATCTATCTTGATAACGTAGTGGGTGGCTCTGCCTGTTATGCCGGCTATGGAGTACGAATCCTCGCCGGATGCCGCGATCTTAAGCTGCACCACACGCGGCTTTGGCGTGGACACGACCATCGACAACGTTGTTTCGACTTTGGGATCCACATCGCCCATCAGTGTCGGGAGTATTCCGTTCGCAAGATCCGGCGGCAAAGCCAGGTGCTCGGAAATGGTCTTTTCCCGACCGTCCCCATCCCTGTACTTGATACTCACATTTCCGGCGGCCACGTCGACTGAGAGGGTCTCATCCCTTTTGAATGACGGCCCCTTCTGAATTTGAGTGTATTTGATCAGATGATAGAATCGCCGCTGCGAGAACACCGTGGTTTCCTGATACAGGGAACCGTCATTGAAATGCAGGACCATAACGCCGTTTACGCGCGGCCCGGCTTGGGTTTGGATGACTTCCCCGGAGGCCAGTAACTTATCCTGCGCGTCCTTCAGCGCGATGAATCCATGGATGAAGCCACGGGTATGTCGAACGGGTTGCGGTTCGGCTTTCACGGCGCACACCGTAAAAATTGCGAGCACAGCACATTCCAAAAATCTGCGATTGCCGGTCGGCATACTCATATTCTCCACATTGACCGAGCTAGCATGTTGGGGGCCGTTCGGAAAAGACCTGACACCTGTCCTGGCTATTCGTCGCGCAGGGCGGCCATGGGGTCGAGCTTCGATGCGCGGCGCGCGGGGAGGAAACTGGCGGCGGCCGCGATCAGCGCCAGCAGCAGCGCCGCGGCCACCAGGGTGAGGGGATCGTAGGGCTCCAGCGCAAAAAGAAACGAGCGCGCGCCGCGTCCGGCGAGGAGCGAGAGCGCCGCGCCCGTGCCGACGCCGATGGCCAGCAGCCGGCCGGCCTCCCGCATCACCATGGCGACCACTTGTCCGCGTTCCGCGCCCAGCGCCAGGCGAATGCCGATTTCGTTGCGCCGCCGCGCCACCAGAAACGAGATGACGCCGTACAATCCGAGCATAGCCAGCACGGCGGCCAGCAGGCCGAAGAATCCCGAGAGCATGGCCATCAGACGCTCGGGCGTCAGCCCATTCTGAATGTCCTTCTGAAAATCGCTGAGCTCCACGATGACATCGGGATGCTTGGCGGCGAGCCGGCGTTTGATGGCCGCGCCGATGGCATCCGGCGGTGCGTTCGAATGGATCATCAGGCCGGTCCATGGCCCTGGTGCGGGGAGTTGTGCGGCCGGCGCGAACGTCATCGGGGGAGTCTGGCTGCGCAGATCGTTGTACTGCGTGTCCGGGATCACGCCGACGATTTCGTATAGCGTGGATGGGTAGTCGGCTTCTTGAATCGAACGGAACGTCTGCCCGATCGGATCGGCGCCGCCCAGAAACTTGCGCACGAAGGTACGATTCACTACCGCGACGCGCGTGGAGGCGGCGTTATCGTTGTCGCCGAAGTCGCGGCCGCGGACAACTGGAATGCCCATGGTATCGAAATAGCCGGGACTGACCCAGGTAAACTTCGAATTACCTTCGAGCGCGCCGATGTGCACGCCGTGTTCCCAACTCGCTCCCAGTAGCGGCGCGTTGGTAGTGGTAGCGGCATTGAGCACGCCGGGCGTGGCGCGAATTTCGTCCAGCAGTTCGCGTTTGAACTCCAGCCATCGCTGGGGCGGCAGATTGGACTGCCAGAAACCCAGGAATCCGGTCACAATGCCGCTTTCCCGCATGCCCGGATCGAACGTCAGCAGATTGCGGAAGCTGCGCACAAACAGCAGCGCGGCCACCAGCAGCATCAGGGACACGGAGATTTGGGTGACAACCATCAGGCGCTGGAGAGAGAAGCGCTGCCGGCCGGCGGTCATGCCACGGCCGCCGGCTTTCATGGCGGCGACCGGCTGCGCCTGGGCGGCGCGCAACGCGGGCAGGACGCCGAAAGCGGCGCAGGTGAGGACGGCCACGGCCGCGGCGAACAGAAGCACGCGCCAATCCGTGTTGGTATTCAGATTGACGGGCGAACCCTCGGTGGAAATCGCCCAGACCAGCACGCCGCTCAAAGACTGCGCCAGAGCGATACCCAGGGCGGTCCCGGCGGCGGCGAGCAGGGCGCTTTCGGCGAGCAACTGCCGCACCAGGCGGGCGCGCGATGCGCCCAGGGCCAGGCGCACGGCAAGTTCGCGCTCGCGGGTGCTAGCGCGCGCGAGCAGGAGGTTGGCGAGGTTGGCGCAGGCGATCAACAATACCAGGCCGGAGATCCCGAGCAGCAGCCAAAGTGAGCGGTCGTAGCTTTCGCGGAGCCAGCTCACGCCTTGCGCAGCCGGATACACGGCCAGCCGGAAATGCTTGTAGGTCTCAACGGATCGGGAATCGCGGCCGGACGGAACGGTCGCTTCGAAAATGCCGGGGCTGAGGGCCTGCGCTTCCGCCGAGGCGCGGGCCATCGTCCAGCCTGGCTTGAGCCGGCCCATGACGGACACCTCGAAGATATCGCGGCGCAGCTCGTCCTTCGGCTGGCAGAACGGAAAGGCGAGGTCGAAGTTGTCGCCGACCGACATGCCGAAGAACTCGGGCGGCGCAATGCCGACGATATCCACCAGACTGTTATCTGCGAACAGCTTGATGCCGGAGGACAGGTCGCGTCCGCCCAATTCGCTTTGCCAATACGCGTAGCTGGCCACGGCGACGGAGGTGGGGCAAGCGCCCTCATCGCGCGGTTCCAACAGGCGCCCGCGGAACGGTTGGACGCCCAGCACGCGGAAGAAATCGCCGCTCACCCACATGGCGCGGAAGCTGCGCATTTCGCTGCCGCGGCCGATGTAGCGCTGGTTAACGCTCCAGGCGAATGCGCCGGAGAAGGCCTGCTGCCGGCCGCGGAGCACCTGCCAGATGGGGCGGGTCAGCTCGCCATACTGTTGATTGCGGCCCATGCCGTGGTTGCCGCCCGCGATTTTCACTTCCGCGAGTTCAAGCGGGTTGTAGACCGGCAGGCTGCGCAGCCGGACGGCGTCGAGCAATTGAAAAATCGCGGTGTTGGCGCCGATCCCCAGCGCCAGCGAGACGATGGCTACGGCCGTGAATCCGGGACTCAGGCGCAGTGTGCGCACGCCGTAGCGCAGGTCCTGCCAAGAGCTTTCCAGCCAGCCGATGGTGTTCATGCGGTAAATCTCCTCTCGCACCAATCCAGGATTGCCAAACTTGCGGCGAGCCGCCGCGGCAGCTTCGGCGGGTGGCATGCCGCGCGCGATGTTGTCGGCGGTTTCGGCTTCGAGATAGGCGGCGATTTCGCGCGCACGCTCTTCGTCCCACCAACGCCGCTTGAAGAACCTGCGCCAGCTCATGCGCGTTTCACTCCTCCGCCGGACGAAGCACCTGGTTAACGGCGCGGACCACCAGTTCCCAGCGGCTCATTTCCGCGCTCAACTGCTTGCGGCCGGTGGCGGTAAGGCGGTAGTAGCGCGCCTTGCGGTTATTTTCCGAGGTACCCCAGAAAGAGGCGATCCAGCCGCGGTCTTCCAGGCGATGCAGGGCAGGGTAGAGGGATCCGTGCTCTACCAGTAGAACTTCTTCCGAGCGGCGCTCGATGGCGTAGGCGATCGTGTGCCCGTGGGCCGCGCCCGGCGCCAGAACCTGCAGAATCAGCATGTCCAGCGTGCCTTGCAGAATATCGGTTTGGGTTGGCTTCTTGCCCATTGGGGTGGCGAACGGTCACTGTGCTCCGGCAGATATTCTACCGGAGGCCGCTCATAGGTAAATACGTCGAAGCGAGGGAAAGGTTAGGAAGGGCGAGCGTCAGCCAAGCGGCAGCCCGCCCCGTGTGACCGGCGTATGCAACGTCAATTTGCTGGAGCTAGCACCCAGGCGCCCCACAGCGGGCCATCCGCTGAAACGCCGCCCCACATGATGAAGCGGTTATTGGTCGCGTCCATCCCCGCGCCGTTCCACCGTGCGCTAGGGACCGGCTTATAAGTCCCCGTGGGACTCAGCCTTGTCCATGAGGGCGTTCCACCGATTCCATTCGCGTTCGAGAGCACCCAAGAGTCTCCGAGGAAGGAGCCGTCTCCGGCTTGGCCGCCGAAAACAGTCATAGCGTTGCTACCGGGATTGTAGGCAGCGGCAGCGAAGAGCCTCGGTGATGGCGATCCGGGCGCGCCTTCGGCTATCAGCTTCGTCCAGACCGGTGCGCCTCCCTGGCCGTTGGCGTTCGAGAGCGCCCACACGGCATTAGCCCGCGCTGACGTACAACTGCCGGCTTGCCTCGCTCCGCCGAATGCGGTCATCACATTATGGGTGGGGTCGTAAACCGCGCTGGCGTAGTAGTCGGGTGGGCGTCCGCCAGAGGGCGAGAGTTGCGTCCAGCTTGAGGCGCCACCTAAGCCGTTGGCGTTGCTCAGCACCCACGCATCGTTATAGCCGCCGCAAGATCCTCCTCCGTTTTGGCCGCCCCAGATAATCATCGCGTTCGTCGTGGGATCGTAGACTGCCTGGTGGCCTTGCCGTGGAGCCGGCGAGCCTCCCGTTGGCGAGAGTTGGCTCCAGGTCGGCGTTCCGCCTTGGCCATTGGCGTAGCTCAGCAGCCATACAGAATTCGACACCGGTTCACAACCGCCTTCGCACCCTCCAAGAACAATCAGGATGTTGTTCACCGAGTCGCACACCGCGGATTGGCCGTGCAAAGGCGGCGGGTTGCCTGGCGCTCCGTTCGCAATCAGGTTCGTCCAGGCGCTCGGTCCGCCAAGGCCGTTGGCGTTGCTAAGTATCCAGGTATCGTTGAGATTCGGGTCTCCGGCTTCCTGCGACTGGCCGCCGAAGACGATCAGTTCGTTCGAAACCGGGTCGTAAACAGTAGTAGAGACGAACCGGAACAGGTCGTAGTTCTGTCCGCTAGCCTGGATCTGCGTCCAGGCCGGACTTTGTGCCTGTAGTTTGGCCGCCGGCAGCAGAGCGCTGCATGCCAGGGCCGCAATTGCAAAGCTGTAGCGTGTTACTGAATTCAAGAGACACCTCCAGTGTCGGATTTGCGTTATCTTATTGCTCCGGCCCGCGCCGACGCGCACCCCGAGCGGCGACATTCAAATAGGTCTGGCTTTTGAGACCAGCCCCGCTGTAGAATATCCTTGGGTCTTCGGGGATGCATTGTCCGGCACGGCCGGGTAGGCTGATCTTCGCAAAAGGGCCAGGGGAAGTCCTTAAAGACTCTTGAAAAGTTATTAGAAGTTCTTTGCGAGGCTGCAATGTCTTCCCCGCGTGTAGTTTACGGGTTCGGACCCTTCCGGCTGGATACGGCCAGGCGCACACTTCTGCGCAACGGGGAACTGGTGGCGCTGAGCTCGCGGGCGTTCGATATCCTTCTTACGCTGGTGGAAAGCCGCGGCGGCTTGGTGGAAAAGGACGCGCTGATGGCCTTGGTTTGGCCCGATGCCATCGTCGAAGAAGGCAACCTCACCTTCCACGTCCACCTTTTGAGGAAGGCGCTGGGAGACGATCGCCAAAACGGCAACCGGCTTATCGAAACCGCCCCGCGCCGCGGCTATCGCTTCCTGGGCGCGGTCGAAGTCCTGGAGCCGGAACCGCCCGCCGTCGTGGGCGCGCCCGCGGCAGCCCAAATCCCGGCTCCCGGCGTCAGAAGATTCCGGCCAAGCGGCTGGCCCGCGGCGATAGCGTTTGCCGCCGTAGCCTGCGCAGGCGTCTTCCTCTATCTGTCGCTGCGGCCTCCGCCTGCGCCCAGAATGCTCGGCTACCGTCAACTAACCCACGATGCCAGTCCCAACACGATCGCCACCGACGGTCTCCGCGTGTATTTCTCCAAGCAGGACGGCAGAAGGTTGTGGTCTGTCTCCGTCCAAGGCGGTGAGGCGGCGCCGGTAGACACGCCCTTTGCGGATCTTGCGATCAGCGACATCTCGCCGGATAAATCGCGGCTCCTGGTTTCCGCTCGAATGCCCGGGGAAGAGCGCGTTCTCTGGATTCTCCCGCTGCCGGCCGGACGCCCTATTCGTGTTACCGCGAACGGCCACGAGGGATGCTGGTCGCCGGATGGAAAGAGCGTCGCGTACGCCGACGGCCGTGACCTCAATGTGGTCTCGGCGGATGGCACGGGCAGACGCCGCCTGACCACCACCGCGTCAGACGCAGTTGAGTTTCCACGCTGGAGGCCGGATGGCAAGCTCCTTTCTTTCGAAGCCGTATCGGCTAATAGCGGGCGCGGGTCGCTTTGGGAAATTGCACCCGACGGCACGGGCAAGCGCAAACTGGAGCTCCCAGACCTCAGAGGCGACCAAATGTTTGGTGGGGTCATCTGGAGGCCGGACGGGCGCTATCTTCTGTTTGCGGTAGAAACAGGCGGCCGCGCGGATATATGGGCTTTGCGGGGCAAGCTTCCCTGGTGGAGCATGGCCCGGAACAGGCCCGTCAACCTCACGGACATGCCCCTCAGCCTCCGTCTTCCAGCCATAAGTCCCGATGGCCAGACGCTGTTTGCGGTCGGCGATCAGAACCTGGGAAAACTTGCCCGATACGACGCGCGGCTCGGAGAGTTCGTCGAATATCTGGGCGGCCTCCGCGGCCGTTGGGTAAACTTTTCGCGAGACGGCCGTTGGGTCGCATACATCACCTACCCGGAACGCACCGTTTGGCGCATGCGGCCGGACGGCACGGAACGGGCGCAGCTCACCTTCGCGCCGATGGAGGCGGACGGACTGGACTGGTCGCCCGACGGAAAAACGATCGCCGTGCGCGCGAAGAGGCCGGGGCTACCTTACAAGATCCATCTGGTGAGGGCGGATGGCGCCGGCGCGCAGGAACTCCTCCCCGATCACCACCAGGAGGAGGGTATCGGGACATGGTCTCCCGATGGCCGCCGGATTACGTTTGGCGACGTACCGGCAGGCTTCGGCAGACCGGCCGGCAACGAGGTCATCCATGTTTACGATTTGGCCGCCAGCCGGATCAGCTCTCTCCCCGGATCCGAAGGGCGTTGGACTTCCCGCTGGTCGCCCGATGGACGTTATATCAGCGCGACCTCCATCAAGTGGGCGGATCAACCTGCGCCGTCCCGTTTGGCGCTCTTCGATGTCGCCAGGAAAACGTGGCGGGAGCTTGCGGCGGACTTCGTCGAAAGCCCGATATGGTCTCGCGATGGCCGGTACATTTATTTCATTCGAAAGGGGTCCACCGGGTGGCTTTGCCGGCTGCAAGTTCCCGATGGCCGGATCGAGCAACTGGTGAATCTGAGCGGACTGGATCTGACTGGCCTCTCCGCCGGCTGGATCGGCCTCAGTCCGGACGATTCGCCCATACTGCTGCGCAATACCAGCACCACGGATGTTTATGCCCTGGATGTGGAGTGGCCCTGAATGAAGCTGGCTTTGTTGCTACTCCCTGTTTTCGCGTGTGCGGCTGAGACCGGACCGGTGGCGACGGTAGCCGGCGGCCAGATTCGCGGCCGGTCCACGCCGGATGGCGGCGCCGCGTTCAAGGGCGTCCCTTACGCGCGGCCTCCTTTGGGAGAGCTTCGCTGGCGCGAGCCGCGGCCGGTGGCGGCGTGGACTGGCATCCGCGAAGCCGCCGCCTTCAGCGCGGCGTGCACGCAGCTCTCCGAAGGCTGGAATATCCGAAACGTGCCGAACAGCGCCGAAGACTGCCTGTATCTGAACGTGGCCGCGCCGGTGTGGCCGCCTGCGGCGAAGGTTCCGGTGATGCTATGGATTCATGGCGGATCGAACACGGCCGGTTCGGGCGAGGCGGCGGGCTTCGACCAACGCACGCTGGTGCGGCGCGGCCTGGTGCTGGTGACCATCAATTACCGCCTGGGCGCACTGGGATTTCTGGCGCATCCCGCGCTGGCCCGCGAGTCGGCGCACCATGCTTCCGGCAATTACGGACTGATGGACCAGATCGCGGCGCTCGAGTGGGTGCGGAAGAACATCGCTGCTTTCGGCGGGGATCCGGAGCGTGTGACGGTGGCGGGGCAATCGGCGGGGGCGATGGACGTCAGCTTGCTGATGACGTCGCCGCTGGCGCGCGGGCTGTTCCGCGGCGCTATCGCGGAGAGCGGCGCGGTGTCCATATTCAACGGCTCCAGAACGCGCGGCGAGGCCGAGGAGTTGGGGAAGAAGCTGGCCGCTGAATTGAAAATACCTGACGGCGATGCGATCGCGCGGTTGCGCCAGGTACCGCCGGTTGAGATTCTGGAGGCCGCCAGACGCGCCACGGGCGGCGATCGCACCGGCCTGGAGACTTCGGTGGACGGGTGGGTGCTGCCGCAGCCGCCGGCCGAGGTTTTTGTGGCGGGGCGGAGCGCGGCCGTGCCACTGCTGATCGGCAGCACGGCGCAGGAAATTGGCGGCAACGAATCCGCGGCGAAGATCGGGGGTGCAATTCAGAAGACTTATGGCAGTCTGGCGGACCGGGCGCTGGCGTTGTACGGGCTGGCGGGAGGCGGCGAAGGCAAACCGGACCCGTTGTATGGCGGCCCGGGCGTCGAGTGGCCCACCGATGAAGTATTCCGCTGTCCGGTAGTAGCCGAGGCCGTGGACCACGCTGGGGCCGGGCACGTAACGTATGAATACGCGTTGGATCATGGTGCGCCGGACCGCCCCGCCAACCATGGCATGGGGCATTCGGCCGAGTTGAACTATGTTTTCGGGACTTGGGGACGCGATGTGCAGCTGGCTCCGATCGACCGGAAATTGTCCGATTTGATGCAGTCCTATTGGGCGAATTTCGTGCTGACGGGCGACCCCAATGCCGCGGGACTGCCGCAGTGGCCCCGCTTCGTGGCGAAGGAGCAGGAGTACATCGCGTTCACCGACGACGGCACCGTGGTGAAGACCGGGCTGCGACGGGAGTTCTGCGAGGTGTTTATGGAGCACCTGAGGCGGCCTTAGAGGCCGCCGCAGGCCACGGGCCTGCCCCACTTAGAAGCGGTAACGGAGCAGCGTCCATAGCGCTTCCCATCCATCGCGCGCGCGAATCTTCTTGCCTTCGGCGATACCGCGTGGGTTGTAGCTGACGGGCACTTCGTGGATGCGAATTCCAAGGCGGCGCGCTTTGGCGGTCACCTCCGGGCAGAACTCGAAGTGGCGGCATTCCAGATGGATTTCGCGGAGAAAAGTCGTGCGAAATGCCTTGTACGCGGTGGCCTCGTCGGTCAGTTGCGCGCCATAGAGCAGGTTCGCCGCCGCTGTCAGGATCCGGTTGGCCATGCGGTTGGGCAAAGCCATCGCGACCGGTGGGCCGAGAAAGCGCGAACCGTAGACGATGTCGGCGGCGCCGGCGACAATGGGTTCGAGCAAACGCGCGTAATCGTTCGGATCGTATTCGAGGTCGCCATCCTGGATGAGGATGATGTCTCCCGTCGCCAGTTCGATGCCGGCGCGAATCGCGGATCCCTTGCCGGAGTGACTGATTCGCCGATGCGTGACGCCTTCCACCAGCAGGGCGGTTCCATCCGTGGAGCCATCGTCTATTACTACGATTTCCTTGGTGCAACCCGCGGGCAACGGCGCGCGGCGCACGCGTTCCAGCACCTGGCTAAATGTGGTGAACTCGTTGTAGACCGGAATGACGATGGAGACCTTCATGGCTTCCGCAGGACTGCGAAGAGCGACTGGCCGAAGGGCGGCGGCACGATAGCTTCCAGACGCGATAGCCACGGCACTACGCAGCGGTCGAAGATGCGGATCTGGCGCGCGGACTGCGCTTCGCGCCGGAACACGCGCGCGTTCATCCACCAACCGAAGAACCCGATGGCGTTGACGTAGTGCAGTTTTTCGATGCGCAGCCCGGTGCGATCGGCGAGCGCGGCCAGCATGCTGGGGCTGTACCGGCGGCGATGGCTGAGATTCTGGTCGATAGGGCCGTAGAGGGCCTGGAAGGCCGGCACCAGCAACACGATTGCGCCGCCCGGAACCAGCACGGATGCCATGGCTTCGAGCGCGCGGCCGTCGTCATCGATATGTTCCAATACGTTCAGGCAGACGCAGGAATCCGGGCGCCGGCGCGCCAGGTTCGCAAAGGCCGCGCTACCCGGTTCGCAAAGAAAAGCATGCAGATTCGGCCGGTTGGAATATCGCGCGCGCAACCGTTCGATACACTCGGGCTCCACATCGACGGCCAGGACCATTTCGCGATCGAGCAACATGCCGGTGAAATTGCCAATGCCGCAGCCCACCTCAATCACGCGCGTTCCCAGGTTCGGCGTAACCAGCCGGCCTTGCCAGGCGAAGTAGTTCGCGGCGTGCGTCATGCGCTCCTGATCTGTTATGGTGTAGGTCGACGCATGCACTGCCTCCTATTCTAAGAGACCGCATGTTTCTCCCGCACCTGGCACAGTCGTTTCTACCTCTCACCAATCCGCTGGGCATGGGCCCCGCCGATCTGATCGAACTGGGCCTGGCGGCGCTGCTGCTGGCGTTGGCGCTAGTCTGGCGTCCTTGGTTGGAACTTTATGCGGCCAGGCTGGCGCAGAAGCCGGCCTGGTCGATACTGCTGCTGGCCGTGCTGCCGGTGGCGCTGCGGCTGCTACTTCTGCCGCGCCATCCCGCGCCCGTGCCCGATCTCTATGACGAATTCAGCCATCTGTTGGTGGCGGACACGCTGCGGCATTTTCGCCTGGCGAATCCGATGCATCCGTTCCATCGGTTCTTCGAAACGTTCTTCGTCCTGCAGGAGCCCACTTATAGCTCGATCTACCCGGTTGGACAAGGCGTGGTGCTGGCCCTCGGCTGGATGATATTCGGCACTCCCTGGGCCGGCGTGTTGATCCCGGTGGCGGCGCTGTGCGCGCTCTGCTATTGGATGCTGCGCGGGTGGACCACGCCGGGCTGGGCGCTCACGGGCGGCTTGGTGGCCGTCATGGAATTCGGCCCGCTGAATCAGTGGATGAATAGCTATTGGGGTGGCGGGCTCCCCGCGGCGGCGGGATGCCTGGTTTTCGGAGCGCTGCCCCGATTGCGCCGGGACGGGAGGTTGCGCGACGGCGTATTGCTCGGCGCGGGCCTGGCAATCCACTTACTAACTCGTCCCTATGAGTCTGTTTTTCTGGCGCTGGGCGTAGCCCTGTTCTTACTGCCGGCGTGGAGGCCGCTCCTAAGGCCCCTGGTGGCGGCGGCCCTGGTCGTGTTACCGGCCATCGGCCTCACCTTGCTGCAGAACAAGCAAGTCACTGGCAGTTGGACGACCCTGCCCTATGCGCTCAGCCAGCATCAGTACGGCGTGCCCGCCGCGCTCACAATCGAAGCGAAACCAGCGCCACATCGCGAGTTGACCCGCGAACAGGAGCTGGATTATAAGATGCAGTTGTCGTTTCGCGGAGAGCGGCCAGAGACCTTGGGAAGCTATATGCTGCGGCTGGCCTATCGCATCCGGTACTATCGCTTCTTCTTTATGCCGCCGCTCTATGTGGCGCTGCCATTTTTCTTCGCGGCTCTGCGGCGCCGGTGGTTCGTCTGGGTGATGGCTTGGCCGCTGCTCCTGGGCCTGGGAATCAACTTCTTTCCGGCCTTCCAATATCATTACATGGCGGCCGTAACATGCCTGTTTGTTCTGATTGCGGTGACTGGGCTCGATCAACTGGGCCGCTGGAACGCTCTGGCGGCGCAAATTATCGTCGCACTGTGCATTGCGCAGTTTGCTTTCGAGTACGGCCTGCATGTGTTGAGCGGCGACCCTTGGTCGCTCGAGCTGCGCAATCCGGAGCGGCGCGTGGCCATCAACCGTCAGCTTGCGCAGGCGCCCGGCAAACAACTGGTTTTCGTGCGCTACTGGCCGCGGCACATCTTCCAGGACGAGTGGGTATACAACGCGGCGGATATCGACGGCGCGCGCGTGGTGTGGGCGCGCGACCTGGGCGCGGTCGAGGATGAAACGCTGCGCCGTTATTATCCGGACCGTAGGGTGTGGCTGCTGGAGCCAGATGCTCGCCCGCCCAGGCTGACGCCCTACGCAGGACAGTAAGCGCGCTATAAGTCCGCATCGCCCAATAACGGCCGGCCCGCCAGTGAGGAATGGAACGCAAACGCCGCTAGGGCAGCCACGCTGAGGAGCGCAAACAGCGAGGCGCCACCGTACCAAACCGAGAAATCCGGGGTGATGGGAAAAAGCAGCAACAACTCGAAGACGAAAGACGATGCAATCAACGCCAGCAGGCCGAAACGAAGCATCACGACTATGAGCAGCGTGGTTTGAACCGCGGTGAAGAGGGCGCCCAGCAGGGGCGATGCCGGAGTGGAAAACCACTTCAGAGCCATGTAGACGATGACCAGGGCCGCCGCGGCCAGCCAGTCCCGGCGCAGAACCGTGCGCAGAATGAAAATCAACACGAACCAGACCAGCGCCAGCAGAACACAGTCCGGAATGATGATCAGGAATCCGGCCAATGCGCCACGCACGCCCAGCAGCGTTCGCGGGATGACCGTAACACTGGGCATCAGACCAAAGCGCAAGAGCAGGAGTTGCTGCAAGATTCCCAGCAGCGCCACGGCGGTTCCAATAGTCAGCCCCACCACGGTGTCGCGGCCGACCAGCGGGTCGCGGATGCCGCCCGCCAGGAGCCGGCTCCAACCGATCATGCTGTGGGGCCATCGGCGGCGCGCAAACGGCTCGACGGCCATATAGAGAATCCAAACGCCCGCGGCCAGCAGAAGCGCGAACCCAAGCCCGCCCAAGAAAAGCCCAAGTTCATCCAGAGTGGCTACGTGCGAGCCGGCAAAGACCCAGAGCAACATGGTCACGCATGCCGTAAAGCTGGCCAGACGCATGGCGCCGCGGCGGTCACCGCGCTCGCGCCGGATGTTGTGGCGCGCCAGCAGCGCGGCCGCCAACATGAGCAGCCCGCCGCACACCAGGACCGTAATGGCAATCCCCATCATTTTGGCGTCGATCATGAAAGTCTGCATGCGTTTCGGGCGGGTCCAATTCCCGACGATCTGGAAATAGATGGGCTTCCCGCGCCACGCCGCAGCCTCCACGCGTATGGGGTTCGCCATCACGCCGGGCAGGACTCCGATCCATGCGGCGCGCGCGTCGCAGATGCCCAGCGGTGTCCACTGCGGCGCGGCGGCGGAGAAGTGCGACATATCCAGGCCCGCCGCGTCGAACAAACGCTTCCAATCGGGCGGCGGGACTTCGCCGGACGATTTGTCCACCTGCGGCGGCACGGCGTCGAACTCGATAAGCCGGCCTTGCGGATCCAGCGCCACCGAGACCATGCCTGAAATTATCGGCGAGGGATCGCCGGGATCCACGGCGCCGATGCCGAATGCCTCCGGCGCCATCGGGCGTGGGCTCTCGCGATACCAAAACGAAAGCGGCGGTGGCTGCATGTCGCCCAGCCGGTGCTCCCAGCGCTGGGCCGACTTGTCGATGCGCTCGACGTACTGCAAGTAATCGCCGTCGTAGGCAAATCCGTGCGCTACGCCCATCGGTTTGGCGGTGTATCCGAGCGCGCGAATCAGGTCGCGGCTTCTCTCCACCAGGACATCCGGCGAGTGTTCCATGGCCACTCTGCCGATCATTTGCACGCGCGGCCCCATGAGCATGATCGCGATCAGGCCGGCGACGGTTGCCGCCAGGCACACCAAACCCACCCAAGGGCGGAAGCCCGCCTGCTGGCCCGCCGCGGCCACTAGATCGGGCGAGGGAGTTTCGCCCGCCGCTAAAGCCGCCGCCAGGGGATCTCCGCCCGGCAGCGCCGCCGCAACGGCCAGGGCAGACGCCGGCCGTTTGCCTGGGTCGGCGGCCAGGCAGCGTTGGATCACACGCTCCACCGCCGGATCCGCCACCGAGGACAGGCTGGCGGGCGTGGATTGTTGCTGCAGCCGGATCATCTCAGCGAGGGTGGCCGCTTCGAATGGGCGCTTACCCGCGAACATCTCGTAAAGCACCAGTCCCAGCGCATAAATATCGCTGCGCGCGGTCACTTCGGTGCCGGCCAGTTGCTCCGGCGACATATAAGCTGGGGTGCCTTCGCGCGCCTGGGCCTCGCGCAACTCGCCGGTGACCGCTGCCAGTCCGAAGTCGGTGATGAACACCCGCCCCTGGCTGTCGACCATGATGTTGGAAGGCTTCAGGTCGCGATGCAGCACGCCTTTGTCGTGGGCGGCGGCCAGACCCGCGCAGATGCGGCGCGCGAATTCGATCGCCTTATCCGCGGGCAGCCGGCCGATGCGCCGCAGCAACGAGCCCAGGTCTTCGCCATCGATGTACTCCATCGAAAGGTAGGGCTGGCCGTCGACTTCACCGAGGTCGTAGACCCGGCAGACGTTGGGGTGCGAGACCTGGCGGGCGATGCGCACTTCGTTGTGGAAGCGGGCCAGCATGGCGGCGTCGCGCGCCATGGATTCGGGCAGGAACTTGAGCGCCACCGGCTGATCGAGAGTGAGGTCGTTGGCGCGATAGACCTCGCCCATGCCGCCCTTGCCCAGCAGTCCGATGATCTGGTAGCGCCCGGTTACCAGCACGCCGGCGGCGAATCGGCCATCGGCTGCCGAAACCCGCGCGGGAACGGCCGCGGCGCGCGATAGGCCAGTGCCCGAGACGGGCGTGGGCAATCCAGGCATGACCGCCGTTTCAGAGTTATTGGCCACCGGCTTGCCGCAAGCCAGGCAGAACCGGCTGGTATCGGGAATCTCGGAAGCGCAGGAAACACAGCGGGTCATACTGGGTACCTGTTAATGTATCATCCGCGCCCGCCGCGCCGGGTGTCGCGCCTACCCATGGGGTGCGCGACGCAAGACTGGAACTAACTATTGTGCTTCTTATCCGCGTTCATCGGCGTTAATCGGCGGCCAATAACGTTTTGATGTTTGCGTCGAGCCGGAAGAAACATATTTGGCACCGCCGATTAACGCCGATGAACGCGGATAAGATTACGGGTAGTATGCTCCCGGTGAAGTTGCGGTACTTCCACTCTTATGTCGCGGGCCCCTACCCATGTCACAATAAACTGAGCATAAACACGCATGGTCGAATCGCTCCGCCCGGGCGTCTCTGCCCAAAACGCCCGCGTCTGCCTCTTCGATTTCGATGGCACGATTTCGCTCATCCGCTCGGGCTGGATGGACGTGATGGTTCCCATGATGGTCGAAATCCTGCTGGATCTGAAGACCGGCGAATCCGAAGCCGGGTTGCGCGCCGTGGTGGAGGAGTTCATCTGGCGGCTTACCGGCAAGCAGACCATGTACCAGATGATCGCGTTCGCCGATGAAATTGCGAAGCGCGGCGGCGCGCCCGGCGACCCGCTGGCATACAAGAAGATGTACCTGGACCGGTTGCATGCGCGCATTCACGATCGCCTGGAAGCGCTGCGCCGCCACCAGGTTTCGCCCGATAAGTACCTGGTGCCGGGAGCGCGCGCGTGGATCGAGACTTTGCGCGAGCGCGGGCTGAGACTGTACCTGGCCAGCGGCACGGACCAGCCCTACATGCGCGAGGAAGCCGAGTTGCTGGACATCGCGCGGTATTTCGAAGGCCGTGTCTACGGCGCGCTGGACGATTACCGGAGCTTCTCCAAGAAGATTCTGATCGAACGGTTGATCGCCACATCCGAATTCGCGGGCGCCGAATTCCTGGGCTTCGGCGATGGTTACGTGGAAATCGAGAACGTGAAGGAGGTGGGCGGCGTGGCCGTGGGCGTGGCCACCGCGGAGCCCGAATGCCGCGTGGTGGATGCATGGAAGCGCGAGCGCCTTGCGGGCGTGGGCGCGGATTTCATCATTCCCAATTTTCTATGCCGCGACGAACTGCTCGCGGCGCTATTTCCCAATGGCCAGTAAATATCCGCTCTTCGACCGCTCCCGGCTGCAAGTGAAACCGCTCGCCGAGCGGGTCAGCGATCTGGACGCCGCGCATTGGCTGGAGCTCGATGAAGTCGCCGAGCCGTACGCGCGCCCCGAACTGGAGGAGGTAGCCGCGCGCATCGTAGCGGCGCGCACGCGAGGCGCGGCACGCATCCTGATGATGGGCGCGCACGTGCTGCGCGCGGGCGTCAGCCGCCAGATCATCGACCTGGTGGAGCGCGGGTACCTGGATCACATCGCCATGAACGGCGCGGGCGTGATCCACGACTACGAACTCGCGCGCATCGGCGCCACCACGGAAAGTGTGGCCCGCTACATCCGCACGGGCGAGTTCGGTTTGTGGCGCGAAACCGGCGAACTGAACGATTGGGTGCGCGAGGCGGCGGACACCGGTCTGGGCCTCGGCGAAAACGCGGGCCGCCGCATAGCGCAGAGCGATTATCGGCATCGCGAGCTGAGCGTGCTGGCGGCGGCCTGGCGGTGCTCGGTGCCGGTGACGGTGCATGTGGGCATCGGCTACGACATCCTGCACGAACACCCCAACTGCGATGGCGCGGCGTTCGGCGCGGCCAGCTACCGCGACTTCCTGATTTTCGCGCGGGCCATCGAGCGCCTGGAGGGCGGCGTACTGCTGAGCTTCGGCTCTGCCATCATGGCGCCCGAAGTGTACTTGAAGGCGCTGGCCATGGCGCGCAACGTGGCGCACCAGGAGGGCCGCGTCATCGGCGACTTCGCCACGGCCGTCTTCGACCTGGCGCCCATCCCCGGCGATATCGGCGGCATCAAACAGGAGCTGCCCAAGACCGAGGCCGGCTATTATTTCCGGCCACACAAGACGCTGCTGGTGCGGACGGTGGCCGATGGCGGCGCCAGTTACTACTTCCGCGGCGACCATCGCGCCACTTTTCCGGCGCTGCGCCGCGCTATTCTCGATATCCCATGACCACCGCGGAAATCCTGGCCCAATTTCCGAAGCTTTCCGCGCTGGTGGTGGGCGATATCTGCCTGGACCGCTGGTGCACCTACGCGCCCGAAGCGTCGGAGCCCTCGCGCGAAACCGGCATCCCGCGGCTGGGGGTGGTGCGCACGGAGGTGACGCCGGGCGCGGGCGGGACGGTGGCTAACAATCTGGCCGCGCTGGGCTGCGGACGGGTCGCCGTGCTGGGCGCGATCGGGCAGGATGGATTCGGCGTGGAGCTTTCGCAGGCGCTGGGGGCGCGCGGCATTTCGGCGGAACTCTGCGTACGCACGCCAGCCATGCAGACTTTCACCTACACCAAGGTGATCAACGCGCGGACCGGCATCGAAGATCAGCCCCGCTTGGATTTCATCAACACCGCTCCGCTGGCGGCGGAAGTGGATGGCCGGATTCTCGACAATCTGCGGATGGCCGCCAAAGCGTTCGACGTCATCCTGGTTGCAGATCAGGCGGAGACCAGCCAGGGCGGCGTGATCACACCCGCTGTGCGCGAGTTGCTCGCCGAACTGGCGCGGCAAAATCCCGAGCGCATTTTCTTCGCAGATTCGCGCGCGCGCATCCATTTGTTCCGCAACGTGATCGTCAAACCAAATCACCAGGAAGCCGAGAGCGCCTCGCGTGATCTGTTCGGCCGGGTGGACTTTGCGGCACTGCGACGCCACACGCGAGCGCCGCTGATGTTCGTGACGCTGGGCGGCGAAGGCGTGCTGATAGTCGACGAGTCCGGCGAGAATCGGGTTGGCGCCCGGCCTGTCGCCGAGCCCGTCGATATCTGCGGCGCGGGCGACAGCTTCTCGGCAGGCGCATCGCTGGCCTTGTGCGTGACAGGATCGCCGGCCGAGGCCGCGCGGTTCGGCAACCTGGTGGCTTCCATCACGATCATGAAAAAAGGAACCGGCACGGCGTCGCCGGAGGAGGTGCTGGCAGCGCATGCCCGCGAAACGAACCCTGGCGATTGACGTAGGCGGTACCAAGTTTTCCATCGCCGCGTTCGATGGCGAGCGCATGGTGCGCCGCGAGTCCCGCCGTACGGATGCCGAGGGCGGCCGCGAGTGGATGCTCGGGCAGATCTCGGCTATCGCGCGCGCCTGGCAAGCCGAAATGCCCGCGGACCGCTGCGGCATCGGCTTCGGCGGGCCTGTGATCTTCCGGGAGCAGCGCGTGGCGCTTTCCACGCACGTGGGCGGCTGGCGCGACTTCCGGCTTACGGACTGGGTGCGCGACCTGCTGGGCGTGCCGGCCATCATGGATAACGACGCCAACGCCGGCGCGCTGGGCGAGGCGCGCTACGGCGCCGGACGCGGCTGCTCGCCCTTGTTTTACATGACGCTTTCCACCGGCATCGGCGGCGGCATCTACGAGGATGGCCGCATCTGGCGCGGCGCCGATTCCTACGGCGGCGAGATCGGACACCTGACCATCCGGCCCGACGGACCGCAATGTCTTTGCGGCTGGCACGGCTGCTTCGAGCGCATGTGCAGCGGCCTGTGGCTGGCGCGCGATTACGGCAAGACGGCGGAGGAATTGATGCGCGATCCGGATTTCGTCAGCCGGTACGTTGTGGATCTAGCGCTGGGGCTGAAGGCATGCATCATGCTGCTGAACCCGGCGCGGATTGTGATTGGCGGCGGCATCAGCAAGGCCGGCGCGCGGCTCTTCGATCCGCTACGCGCTGAGCTGCGGCGGCAGATTACGGATTGGTCCGGCGCGCGCATCGATGTGGTACCCGCGGAGTTGGGCGACGATAGCGTGCTCTGGGGCGCGCTGGCGCTGGCGGAGGAGCTAGGATTTGCCAGCACAGCCCGTATTTGTCTTTGAGCCAGCCGCACTGGATTTCCTGTCCGCCGGCTGAAAGCTTGTCCCACATCTCGTCCACTTCCTGCTGCTCGTCGCAGTTCACGACGAAAGAGACCGCTTCGGTGAACTTGAAAGCGGGCCTCGAATTCCTGAACACGGAGGTATAAAACCGGGCCGCCTCCTCGGCCTGATGATCGAACCATAGAAATGGCGTGATTTTTTGGATAGACTTCATACCTCTCACCTCAGAAATGGCACATACGCCGGCACACTCCGCCGGTACTTCTCAAACTCCTCGCCGAAACGCGCGCGCAGCAGGCCTTCTTCCGCATGGATGCGGATTTCCGTTCCCGCAATGTAGAGCGCGATGGCGAGCAGCAATACCGGCCAGCGCGCGAAAAGCAGTCCGGTGGCCAGCAACATCATAAGCAGGGACGCATACACGGGATGCCGCACGACCGCATACGGCCCCGTGCGGATCAGCTCATGGTCCGCATACAAGCCGGCCAGAATGCGAAGCTGCTTCCCCAGATGCCGCACCGACATCCAGCCGAAGAGCGCGGCGGCGGGCGCCAAAACCATCGACGCCACGACGCGCGCCGCACCCGGCACGGTGGTGCCCGGCAACCAGAACCAAGCCAAGAATATGCCCGCGCTTTCCAGCCCCAGCCCCAAATCGCCCGAATGCGCCATCACTTCGGATTCCCGCTTGGGGCCGGTGAACCGCTTGCGCAGGAAGGGGTACAGCCACAACACCCACATGGCCAGCAGCTCAATCACGCCGATCGCGAAAAGATTCATCGCGCGGCGCCCTCTGGCGGCCCGCTCAGCTTGATGGTGCGGCCGGTCCGCGCGGACTCGCGCGCGGCCACCAGGATCTCGGTCACGATCATATTGTTTTCGAGCGACGAGAGGCCGGCGGGCTTCCGCTTGCCGCGCGCCACCGCCGTCAGATACGAAATCGAATCGTGCTCTTCGGGCGGCAGCGCCTCCAGCGTGCGGGCTTCTTCCTGCGCGCCCGGCAACCGCACGCGCAGCGCGTCGCCCCCGGTGGCGATGGCGTAGCCGCGCTCGCCGTATACCTCGAAATCCTTGCGGCCGAACGGCCAGTTCCACGACGCCTGGATGATGCCTTGCGCCTTGGGATACTCGATCAGCACCGAGGCTTCATCGTCCACCCGCGCGTAGATTTGCGGCTTGATGGTTTGGGCGATGGCCGTCACCGCCACGGGACGCTGGTTGTCCATCATCCAGGTCATCAGGTTGGCGCCGTAGCAGCCGAAATCGAACAGGGCGCCCGCGCCGTTTTTCGCCGGATCGGTGAGCCAGCCGAGAAATTCCGGCCCCACGCCGATCTCTTTGGGACCCTGGTGGCCATCCATCGCCACCATCTTGCGAATCTCGCCGGCGGCCTGCTGCTCCTTGACGATGCGCCACATGGCGGCGTGGCTGGGATACCAGGTGGTCTCGTAATTCACGATCACCTGGATGCCGCCTTCATGCGCGGCGCGCGCGATGGCTCGCGCATCCGCCATATTGATGGCCAGCGGCTTCTCCATCATCACGGGAATGTGGCGCCGCGCGCAGGCCTGGACCACCATGGCATGATTGAACGTGCTGGTGAATGACGCCACCGTTTCCGGTTTAACCCGATCCAGCATGGCGCCCAGATCCGTAAAGAAGACAGACTCGGCGAGACCGTAGCGCTGTGCGTAATGCCGCTGGAGCGCGGTGTCGGGATCGAAGATGCCCGCGATTTCGATGTCCTGACGTTTGGCCGCGGCGCGCAGGAAGCCGTCCACGTGGCCGTGCACGAGGCCAGCGATACAAACGCGCAGCGGCGGATCACCGGCCGCCAGCAGGGGCAGCAGGCCAGCGGCGAGGGTCAATTTGGCAAGGGTATGCATGCTGTATAGCCTACTGGGCCAGGTATAACAACTCGAGTTTGCAACTGCCTTTGCCCGAGCACAGGCTGGCGCCGCTATTCACGGTGATATTGGAGATAGTCAGGCCGTCGCCGTGGCCGAATACCCGTTCATCGGTATTGGCGGTGGTCTGCCATTGGTCGAAGGGGAGTCCGGTGTTGGTGAGATGCAGCCCCTGGTTGCCGGAGGTGGGCGCGACGGTCAGCGATCCGGCGCCGTAGGTCACCTGGACGGTCCAGGGCTGGGTCGGGTCGATGCCGCATTTGGGGTCGCCCGCGCATTGGTCGGCGCCCCCATCAGTGATCCTCAAACCGGCCAGGACACCCGTGGCGTTCAAGTTCCGCAGTTCGGCCGACGTAATGGGACTCCAGTTGACGCCGGCATCCAGTCCGTCGGCTTGAAGCAGAATAGATCCGCCGTCGTTGATCCTTACCTTGGCTGACTTGGCGGCTGCGCCCGTTACTTTGGTGTCGCCTTGGGCATCGATGCGGGATGGGCTACCGCCGATCAGCAGAATCGAGAGCGCGAGAAAAGTTGTGTGGGTGAGCTTGGTCATGTGTTGGTTGGTTCCTTCCATCAGTTGGTTTTGGGCGACGCGGGGCCGGCGCGCAGCAGTTCCGCGTGCAAGCGGCGGATAACCGGGCGGTCCATGTACGAGCGAAAATCCTCGGCGGGCCAGGAAGCGCTCAATTGGGCGAGGGCGGCGGCGGCCTGGGCCGCGACAGCGGGGTCCGGCGCGCTGGATCGCAGCAGCAACGCGCAGGCGCGCCAGAGCGACTCCGGTCTTTTGGCCGATGCGAAAAAGGCGCGCGCGCGGCTGGCGTATCCGGCGGCGGCCGCGCGGTCGCCGGCGGCTAACGCCGCTTCCGCCGCGCCCAGCATTGCCTCCGCTTCCGCCGCGGGTTTGCCGGCCGCGTGGGCCAGGTCGAACGCTTTACGGCACGCCTCCAGGCCGCGCGCTCCTGCGCCGGAGCGCGCCAGGGCCAGGCCCAGCACCAGGTTGGCGCCGCGCTGCGTTTCCAGGTCGCTCGCATCCGTGGCGCGCAGCAGAGCCTCGGCTTTGGCGCGGGCCTCTGCGAAACGTTCCTGCATCAAAATGATTTGAAGAGCGATAAGCGGATTGTCGTCCGCCGACTTCGGGGACACCGCGGCGCCGTCCTTATGGCCGAGCCGGGCGTGCATCACCGCCACGTTCATTTCGTTGGTGGCGGCGCCGGAGGAATGGCCGATGACCTCGAAGGCGCGGCGTGCCTCGTCGAACATGCGCAACGCCTGCGGCCAGCGGTCCTGGAGATACTCGAGCCAGGCCAGTCCCTCCTGGGCCAACGCCACCGGCAGCGAGGGACCGGCAGGCTTCATGGTGGCCAAGGTTTCCTCGAAGGCGCGGCGCGCTCCTTCGTAATCGCCTTTATCGCGCGCGGCGCGGCCCAGCAGGAACAAGGCGATGGCGCCCTCGGTGCGGAAATTCCCCTGCCGGTAGTAGGCGAGAGCCGCCTGCACGTCCTGCCAGCCTTCGGCCGCGTCCCCCGTCTGGATGCGAATGCTGCCCTGTAGCAGCAGCGCGCGGGCTTCGGAGCGCTTCTCGCGGTTACGGCGGGCGATATCGAGCGCTTCCTGTATGGTGCGCAGGGCCTCGGCGGTGCTGCCCTTGACGAATAGCGCGCGGCCCAGGCCGATCAGCCCCTCCGAGACCAGGTTCTCGACGCCGGCGGCGCGCGCGATGCCGATGGCGCGGTTGGCGTCGTCGAGCGCTTCGGCGGTCTGGCCGGCGTTGAGATAGCTGTGGCTCGACAGCAGCAAGAGCTTGATCTGCTGCTGCTCGTTGCCCGTGACGCGGGCGGCCGCCAGCGCTTTGCCGATCAGTTCGCGCGCCTCGGTGGGCGTGCGGGCGGACCCTGCGCGGACATAGAGGCAATCGGTTACGCCTTCGACGTTGGAGGCGGCTTGGAACAGGCTTTCCGCGCGGTCGAGCGATCGGGCGGAGTCCTCCCGCGCGCCGGTGCGGGCCTGGAGCGCTCCCAGCAACAGCCAGGCGGAGGCGTTCTGCGAATCCAGGCGAAGCGCTTCCGAGTAGGTCGCCATGGCCTTCTTGGTATCCTGATTGCGTTCCTGCGCGCGGCCCAGATCGAGCAGCGCCGCGGCGCGCTCGTCCGGCGAAGCCACTGCGGCCATCTTCTGAAACGTCTCCGCCGCGGCCTTGAACTCGCCGGTGACGGTCTGGCGGATCGCGTCGAGATGCAGACCCTCGACCTCCGGCAGTGAATTGCGCGCGGACATGGCTTTCAGCAGTTCGTCCTTGGCGCGCTCCAGGTAGTCGAGTTCGTACCAGGCTTCGGCGAGGTAGGCGTGGGCCATGGCGTAAGAAGGGTCGATCTCGGCGGCCCGTGTCAGAGCTTTGCTCGCCCGATAGTAACTGCCGTTGTGCAGCGCGGCGACGCCATCGCGATACCAGGGAATCGCGGCCGCCACAGGATCGCGGTGGCGCTTTCCATTCCACAACCAGAGGACTGCGCCGCCTCCAACGCAGGCCGCGCCTCCGGCCAGCGCGGTCACCGCGCGGCGGCGCGAAGGGCGGCGTTCCGGCGTGCGCAGGTCGGCCAACAGTTCGTCCGCCGAAGCGTAGCGCTGGCGCCGGTCCTTCGCCAGCAGCTTGAGAACGATGCGGTCGAGGCCTGCCGGCGACTGCGGATTGAGCCGCGATGGCGGCGGCGGTTGCGCGGTCAACAATCGCGCCATGACGGCCGTGAGGCTGTCGGCGGCGAACGGCGACTTGCCGGCCAGGCACTCATAAATTACCGCGCCCAGCGAAAACAGGTCCGAGCGCGCATCCAGCATTTCACCGGACGCCTGTTCGGGCGACATGTAGAGCGGCGTTCCGGAGAAGCCTTCAATGGTCTGGGTAGCGGCTTCCACTTCGCCGGCTTGCGGCGCGGGTGTGCGCGCGATACCGAAGTCGAGTACCTTTACTTCGCCCGCGGAGGTGATCTGGATATTGGCCGGCTTGATATCGCGGTGAACGACGCCATGGCGGTGCGCCTCGGCCAGCGCCGACGCCACCGCCGACGCTATTTTCAGGGTCTCCTCGACGCTGAGGCGGCGCTCGGCGAGGGTGCGGCGCAAATTGACGCCGGACACCAGTTCCATGGAGATGAACGGGTCGCCGTCGGGGTTCTCGACAAATTCGTAGATGTGCGCGATGTTCGGGTGTGAGAGCGAGGAAGCGGCGCGCGCTTCCTTGAGCAGGTTCGCGCGAAGTTTTGGGTCGCCGCGGCCGCTCGAGCAGAACTTGAGCGCTACGCGCCGTCCCAGGGTGAGGTCCTCGGCCTCATACACCACGCCCATGCCACCTTCACCCAGCTTAGAGGCGATCTTATAGTGGGTGATTATCGCACCGATCGCCGGTTGGTTGGATTCTGGGGGCATTATAGACCGGAGCTTTCGTATTTGGAGTCCGGGATTGTTAGTATACACCAGCAGCGGCGGCGACGGTTGCTCTTACTGCCTCTCGCTATCGAGTGCTCTCATCTGACGTTCGTCATAGCGTGTCCCCGCGATTGCCGACGCAGGGATAGCTTCTTCGATGCGCGCCAAATCGGCCACGGAAAGCTTGGTCTGCAAGGCCGCCAACGATTCGGTTAGCTGCTTTCGCGTCCGCGCGCCGATCACCGGAACGATGCGCGGTCCCTTCGCGAGCACCCAGGCGATGGCCAGTTGCGCGGGTGTGACACCCTTTTCCGCCGCGAGTTGGTTCAACACCGCGACTATCTTTTCGTTGTGACTGAGATTGTCGCCGATGAACCGCGGCAGGTGTGCGCGAAAGTCGCCCGCGCCGGCGGGCTTGGATCCGCTGAGTAACCCGCGGGAGAGCACGCCATAAGCGGTTACCCCGATGCCCAGTTCATTGAGTACCGGAAAGATCGCTTGTTCCGGGCCGCGGCTGATCATGGCGTACTCAATTTGCAGATCGGCGATGGGTTGGACGGAATGCGCCCGGCGGATGGTCTCCGCGCCCACTTCCGACAGCCCGGCAAATCGCACATAGCCGGCACGGATCAGATCGCCGATCGCGCCGATGGTGTCCTCGATCGGGACACTAGGATCGAGCCTGGCTGGGCGATAAATATCGATGCGATCCACGCCCAGCCGCTGCAAGCTGTATGCGGCAAAATTCTTGACCGCCGCCGGACGGCCATCGAAACCGCCCCAAGCGCCCTCGGGAGAACGCAACGCGCCGAATTTCACCGACAGCAGCGCTTGATCGCGGCGGCCTTTCAGCGCGCGTCCGATAAGCATTTCGTTGTGCCCCGCTCCATAAAAATCGCCGGTATCGAGCAGGTTCACGCCGGCATCCAGGGCGGCGTGAATGGTCGAGATGCTTTCGTTATCGTCGGACGCGCCATATATGCCGGACATTCCCATGCAGCCCAGCGCGATGGGGAAGACTTGCAGCCCGGTAGAGCCTAACGCGCGCCTGTCGATATTCGTTTCGGGGGTCATAGGACTATGGTAAGCGGTCTCGGGACGCGCACGCCGGCGCGCCGATCCGGGTTTGCCTTCCTTGTGGTTCCTTGTGGTTTTTTGTGGTTTTTTGTGGTTTCCTGTGGTTTCTTGTGGTTTTCGGTGCAGCGTTGCAGTTTGGAACGAACAAAGCCATTGGGAGCTTTAGAATCAACGTACGGATATGCAACAGCGCTTGAATTTCCGGCCGCTGCCGCAGGGGCAGGGCTGGTTGCGGCCGGGGCGATCGGCGCGCGGTGGGAGGGCGGTTGGCATGCGCGGGGGAGGCGCGACGGCGGGTCTTTGGGTAACGGTTCGCGGGGACGCGGGCGCGAGGATGGGGATGGCTAGGGGGGTTGGCGGAAGCGGGGCGGGCCGAACGGGGCTGAGTGGCCGACGGACGAGGGACCGGGCTTGTTCCTGCCAGGCGAGGGCTTGCTCGCGGCGGATTGCCGTGAGCGCATCGCGAAAGGGCGCGGAACGCTGCCAATTGGCGATCGTATTGCCGTGGACGCCGACAGATCGAGCCGCTGCGGCAGCGGTGGAACCGGCAGAGAGCAGGGCAAGGGCGCGGTGCTGGGCGGGGGTCAGGTGTTGGCGGCGAGGGCGCGCCATGATAGAGCCTCCTCAGCTCCAGAGGAGCACAGCGGGGGCGAGGGGGAGGGAGGCTAGGGCGTTAAGTAGCTGGATCTATGTGAGATTTTTATTTATGGGATGAGGGAACGAAGGCCCAGGGGCCCAGGAACTTCGCACGACCGGTTGATCCCAAAATAGATCAATGAGATAGGGGAAAATTCGCAAATGCGAGATTCGCATTTACATTTTTCCGGTTTGGCGTTATGATTCTTACAGTCATATGGCAGAAAGAGAGAACCTCGCCAAGCTCTCGACCCTGGCCTTGCGGAATCGCCGTCAAGGGCTTGCCCAACTTTTACCTCCGCTGGCAGAGATCATGCGCGGCTCCGTAATGGAGCGCTATCTGACCTGCGGGAACCCAAACTGCAAATGCGCCAAAGGAGAGCGGCATGGACCGGTATGGTATTTGAGTGTCACGTTGGACCAGTCCCACCGGAAGGGCAGTACGATCCCATCCGACCAAGTGGAGCAGGTCCGGCGCTGGATCGAGAACTATCGTCGCGTCAAGGAGCACATGGAGAAGATCTCGGATATTAACCGGGAACTGCTGCGGCGCGCGAAGCACCAGAGGAAACCCAGAGCGGCTAAAAGCAAGTGAGCCCCTCCGGCGGGGGCGGAAGGAGACGGGTGGCTGTTCCAGTCATATTACAGCCTTAAGAATGAAAGCCAGAGCGCACTCGCTACCTTCGTTTTCCACCTGGCTGAATAAACCAACTCAAGGGCGCCGGTGGCGTCGCCACCTACGCTTCCCGTCTGCACTACGCAATAGTACACAACTGGCACTACGTCCGAGGGGGAAACGATTTGGTAAGCTGGCGGTACCACAACGGTCCCGACTGGCGCGCCGAAGCAGCTCAGACACGGCAACCCGCTTCCGCTCTCATCCCTGGCGATGCCTGCGATTCCCTGGGTCAGGTCGGGAGTGATGGCTGAGTTGGCTTGGCGTGCGGTGCAGACTGGACCTTAACAAGAATATCGGCTCCGAATGCAGACGACGCGAGAACAGCTGTAAGGCACAGCAGCAATTTCATTTCAGACTCTCAAGGTGCGCGGCGCCACAACGCCGCAAACAATGACTTCCTCGATAATAACACGATAATAACGGTAGGACGCGCCTCAGAAGGCCTCTCTACGCAATTCCAGTACTGGTACTTAATTTTAGCGCGGCGAGTGTTAAGAGATCAGTATCGAGCGTTGTTCCACGCGCCGATTGTTGGGGCTTACAAGCCTCCCGACGGTGCGGGTCGGGGAACCCGTAGCCGTATCCAGAGCGCTCGAATGGACCACGCTCGGCATGGATTTTCCCGATGCCTTGCACCTGGCTAGCCGAGGCGACAGCGCCAGATTCGTGACCTTCGACGAAAAACTGGTGAATCGCGCAAAGGCTCTGGGCGTGAGGGGCGTGAACCTACTCAAGGTGTAGGGCATCCACAATAGCCCAACCAGTCTCTCCAACCTGCTTTCTTCGAGTTCCCACGCATCGCCCCAGTATCATGCGCGCCGCGTAGGCGTGCCCGGCGCTACGCCAGCGGGCCATCTCCAGCAGCGGTTCGCGCGCTCGCTCGTTGAGGCCACTGGCGCCTTCGCACCTCGAAGATGTGGCCGGATGTCTGCGCTGCGGGGGACGGGCGAAGACACTGCAGGAGATGGAGCAGGCTAACTGACAGGCGGCCGACTGCCAATTGTGAGGCAGCCTGTGGGGCTGCGGACCCGCTGACAGCGGGTCCAGCCGGCTGAAAAGCCGCCTGCGGGCAAAATTGCCCGCCCTCCCGCGGTGTCCAAGGCGCTGGAATGGGCGTTGGTGGATTTTGCGGATGCCTTGCACCTGGCGAGCCACGGCGCGGGCGGTGTGGCGCTACTTCGTGCGTAGCGCATCCATGAGCGGCGTAACGTCTGCCGCTTCCACCAACTTCTCTAACTTGCCTTCTTCGATACCCGCGCACCGGCCCAGTATCATGCGCGCCGCGTAGGCGTGCCCGGCGCTGCGCCAGCGGGCCATCTCCAGCAGCGGTTCGCTCGCTCGCGCGAGAAGCGCGCGGAGCAACGGGGGATCGCGCCTTCGCGTCAACACCTCCAGCAGCAGGCTGGCTTTGTTACGGTCGGACCATGAGAGCGAATAGAGCATGTCAATGAATCCGCCGGCCGGGATACGCGCGGCCCGCTGTTCGCTCGACGCAGCCAGCACCCATAGCGCGCGCGTGGCATTATTGCGAACATCCTCATCGGGATCGTGGCTGGCTTTCACCAAAGCCGCTATTTGCATTTGCGACTGGCGCGCATAGCCCATCAGATGAGCGGCGATAGCGCGCTGCCCGGCATCGGACGAGGATTCGAGCACACGGCGGATCTCGCGCTGGTGGCGGAGGGCGTAGCCGCGGATGGCGATCTGCTGCGCGCGCACCGCCGCATCCAGGGACAGCGCGTAGCCTTTTGACTGATCTTCGCCGGTAGCGCCTTTTGCGATCGCCTGCGAAAAGGCCGCGGAGAATTGCTGCTCGATGTTGGCCACGGTTTGCGGAAACGTGGCTTTGCCCCGCGGCGCAGGGTTGTAGGGCACATCCCGCGCGGATTGGCCCGCGAGTCCGATATAGATCATCAGGCCGCGTTTATCGTCACAGCAGACCGCTTTCAAGCTGGCCGCCGCGACGGCTTGCCTGATCTGATCGATCAGGCCCTCCATCTGGTCCTCGGAAACTTCGTCGCCTTCCCGCACCGGAAGCGCGCCGCGCTTTGCATTCAGATCCAGACCGGCGTACCCGAAGAATTCGATTTCGCCGATCCGCAAGCGCTGCGGCTGGGCACGAGCGGCCGCCGCTAGCGCGAGGCCGCAGAGCAGGGCGACGACGCGCTGGCGCGCGGCCTGCAGGGACATTTATTCTCGCCCGTTGTTGGCGGCCTGAGAGGCCGCCGCAGGCCGGGGGCCTGCCCCACGATGAATCTCCTGCAAGCTCCAGACGCGGATGGGATCGCGTTTGCGGGCCGCCATGGCCTCGGCCGCCGCGCGCGCGCCGCTCATGGTGGTGATGCAGGGCACCCGATAGGTCACCGCGCTGCGCCGGATGGCTTTTTCGTCGAAGAACGCCGGCGCGCCAGCCGTGGTATAAACAGCCAGTTGAATGGACCCCGCCTTCAGCAAATCCACCGCGTTGGGCCGGCCTTCATTCACCTTGAACACGATCTTGCACGCCAAGCCGGCCGCGCGCAGCACCGCCGCCGTGCCGCGCGTGGCCACCAACGTGAACCCCAGCGCGACAAACTTGCGCGCTACCGCAACGGCTTCGGGCTTATGGTGTTCGTTCACGCTGATGAACACGGTGCCTTTTTCCGGCAGCGGCGTGCCCGCGCTGATCTGCGCCTTGGCGAACGCCTCGCCGAAGTTCGCGCCCACCCCCATCACCTCGCCTGTGGAGCGCATCTCCGGCCCCAGCGCCGGATCCACGCCCGGGAATTTGTTGAACGGGAACACCGGCGACTTCACGAAATACTGCGGCACCGGCAACGCGCCGGTGGCATCGGTGAAGTCGCGAATCTTTTTGCCCAGCATCAGGCCCACGGCGATTTTCGGCAGCGGCACACCGGTGGCCTTGCTCACGTATGGCACCGTGCGCGAGGCGCGCGGGTTCACTTCCAGCACGTACACCGTGCCGTTCTGAATGGCGTATTGCACGTTCATCAGCCCGATGACGTGCAGCGCCTTGGCCAGGCGGACGGTGTAGTCTTCGATGGTGTCCAGTTGCTGGCGCGGTATGGATTGCGCGGGCAGCACGCACGAGCTATCGCCCGAATGCACGCCGGCCTCTTCGATATGCTCCATGATGCCGGCGATCAGCACATCGTCGCCGTCCGACAGCGCGTCCACGTCCACTTCGGTGGCGTCTTCCAGAAACCGGTCGATCAGCACGGGACGGTCCTGCGAGAAGCTCACCGCCTCGCGCATGTACTGGCGGACGGTTTCTTCGTCGTAGGCGATCACCATGGCGCGCCCGCCCAGCACATAGCTGGGCCGCACCAGCACCGGATAGCCGATACGGCGCGGCGATGGCGCAGGCTTCTTCCACGCTGGTGGCGGAGCCGTTGGCCGGCGCCGGAATACCCAGATCCTCGAGCAGCTTGCCGAAGCAGTTTGCGATCCTCGGCCAGGTCGATATCTTCCGGATCCGTCCCGATGATGGGCACGCCTTGCCGCTTCAGCGGCAGCGCCAGGTTGAGCGGCGTCTGCCCGCCAAACTGCACGATCACGCCATCGGGCCGCTCGGTGTCGAAGATGTTCAGCACGTGCTCCAGCGTCAGCGGCTCGAAGTACAGGCGGTCGCTGGTATCGTAATCCGTGGAAACTGTTTCCGGATTGCAGTTCACCATGATGGATTCGTAGCCCAGTTCCTGCAAGGCGAACGAGGCATGGCAGCAGCAGTAGTCGAACTCGATGCCCTGGCCGATGCGGTTGGGGCCGCTGCCCAGGATCATGACCTTTTTGCGATCGGTCGGGTCGGCTTCGCAGGCGCTTTCGTAGCTGGAATACAGGTAGGGCGTGAAGCTTTCGAATTCCGCCGCGCAGGTGTCCACGCGATTGAAGACCGCCTGCACGCCCAGCGCCTTGCGCTTCTCGCGCACTGCAAGTTCCGCCGCGCCCCAGGTCTTGGCGAGCTGCGCGTCGGAGATGCCGCAACGCTTGGCGCGCGTCATGGTTTCGGTGGAAACCGCATCCAGGCTCTCGGCCTGTAATTCGACCTGCAGCTTGACCACGTCTTCCATCTGGCGCAGAAACCACGGGTCGATGGCGGTCATCTCGTGAATCTCTTCGGCGGTGTAGCCGCTCTCGAAAGCGAAACGGATATAGCTGAAGCGGTCGGGCGTGGGCGTGATCAGCTTCTGCGGGATCAGGCTCTTGTCGAGCTTCTCCGAGCCGAAGGCCTTGCCGGTCTCCAGGCTGCGCAGCCCTTTCCACATGGCCTGTTTGAAGGTGCGGCCGATGGCCATCACTTCGCCCACGGACTTCATCTGCGTGCCCAGCGTGTTATCGGCGCCGGGGAATTTCTCGAACTGCCCACTTGGGAATCTTGACCACTACATAATCGATGGTCGGCTCGAAGCAGGCGGGCGTTTTGCGCGTGATGTCGTTGCGGATTTCGTCGAGCCGGTATCCCACCGCGAGCTTGGCGGCGATTTTCGCGATCGGAAATCCGGTGGCTTTGGACGCCAGCGCCGAGCTGCGCGAAACGCGCGGGTTCATCTCGATGATGACCATGCGGCCCGTTGCGCGGATCGATGGCGAACTGCACGTTCGACCCGCCGGTATCCACGCCGATCTCGCGCAGGCAGCGCGATCGCGCCATCGCGCATCATCTGGTATTCGCGGTCGGTGAGGGTCTGGGCCGGCGCCACCGTGATGGAATCGCCGGTGTGCACGCCCATGGGGTCGAAATTCTCGATGGAGCAGACGATGATGCACGTTGTCCGCCAGGTCGCGCATCACTTCCAGCTCGAATTCCTTCCAGCCCAGCGCGCTCTCTTCGATCAGCACCTCGTGCACCGGCGAAAGCATCAGGCCGCGCTCGATGATTTCGGTCAGGTCTTCGCGGTTGTAGGCGATGCCGCCGCCGGTGCCGCCCAGGGTGAAACTGGGCCGCAGGATGCACGGATATCCGATGCGCTCGGCGAACGCCAGGGC
The DNA here is from genome assembly GCA_963707465.1 of Bryobacterales bacterium. Taxonomy (GTDB): domain Bacteria; phylum Acidobacteriota; class Terriglobia; order Bryobacterales; family Bryobacteraceae; genus Bog-159. Next base: position 394,867 of record CAVPQK010000023.1, on the reverse strand, counting down.
CGCCGCTTCGGTTTTCACCAGCTTCGAATGCGGCGTCTCCAGGCCGATCTTGCGCATCGCGTCTTTGAACAGCAGGCGGTCTTCGGCCTTCTTGATGGCGTCGATCTTGGCGCCGATCAGCTCGACGCCGTAGTGATCCAGCACGCCCGCTTCGGCCAGTTCCACGGACAGGTTCAGGCCGGTCTGGCCGCCCACGGTGGAGAGCAGCGCATCGGGCCGCTCGCGGCGGATGATCTCTTCCAGATAGGGGAGCGTGAGCGGCTCGACATAGGTGCGGTCGGCCAGCTCCGGATCGGTCATGATGGTCGCCGGGTTCGAATTCACCAGGATGACTTCGTAACCGTCGGCGCGCAGTGCCTTGGCTGCCTGCGTTCCGGAATAATCGAACTCGCAGGCCTGGCCGATGACGATGGGGCCGGAGCCGATGATCAGGATGCGATGCAGGTCGTTTCGCCGGGGCATCGGTTAACGCTCACCCGCCATCAGTTTCACGAAATCGTCGAACAGGTAGTGCGAATCGTGCGGCCCGGGCGCGGCCTCCGGGTGATATTGCACGCAGAACACCGGATGGCTGCGGTGGCGGAAGCCCTCCAGCGTCTGGTCGTTGAGGTTCATGTGGGTGATCTCGACTTCGTTGGTGTTGAGCGAATCGGGGTCCACGGCGAATCCGTGATTGTGCGAGGTGATTTCCACCTTGTTCGGTCACTTTGTTGTGCACCGGATGATTGGCGCCGCGATGGCCGAATTTCAACTTGTAAGTGCGGCCGCCGACCGCCAGGCCCAGGAATCTGGTGGCCCAGGCAGATGCCGAAGATGGGCTTCTTGCCGATCAGCTTGCGCATGTTGCCCACCTGCGTTTGAAGCGGTTCGGGGTCGCCGGGGCCGTTGGAGAGGAACACGCCATCGGGCTTCAGCGCCAGGACATCTTCGGCGGAGGTCAGCGCCGGAACCACGGTGACGCGGCAGCCCACCTGCACCAGGCGCCGCAGGATGTTCTGCTTGATGCCGAAATCGTAAGCGACTACATGAAAGCGCGGTTCGGCGGGCGGCCGCACCAACTCGGAAGGCGAGCACGGTTCGACGGGCTGTGTCCCAGCCGTAAGGCTCCGGCGTGGATACGCGGCTGGCCAGATCGAGGCCCGCCATGGTGGGGATCTGGCGGGCCTTTGCCACCAGTTTGCCGGCGTCCGTTTCGATGGCGGAAAGCACGCCGCGCATCACGCCGCGGGTGCGCAGGTGCCGCACCAGCGCGCGCGTATCGAGCTCGGATACCACGGGGATGCCGTGCTTGCCCAGGAACTCGCGGGCTTCCTCGTCCGAGCGCCAGTTGCTGGTGATGCTGGAAAACTCGCGCACCACCAGCCCCTCGATGTACGGGCGAGCGGATTCGTTGTCGGCGGCGTTGGTCCCGTAATTTCCGATTTGGGGATTGGTGAGGATGACGATCTGGCCGGCATAGGACGGATCGGTGAAAACTTCCTGGTAGCCGGTGAGGGCGGTATTGAAGACGACTTCGCCGGATCGTTCGGCAGACGCACCAAAACTCCGGCCCTCGAAGACGCTGCCGTCTTCCAGGGCGAGGATGGCAGATGGCAACTCGATTTTCCTCCCGGGGATTGGATCAAGCCTATTTTAGCAGGGGTGAGAGGGGCGCGCTAGAATCGAAAATATGTCAACCGCAACGCTGATGACCTCCGCCGAGTCTCTGGCTCTTCCAGGCCGGTTCGATGAGTGCGGTAATCGAATCAAGGAAGAGCTGATTGGCGGGAAAATTGTCCCAGGACCGGGCGTGTCCGGATGGTCAAAATGGCACGACATAACGAAGAACAATATCGGAGAGGCTCTGGCTCTGCACCTGCGGGCTCACCCTGAACTGGGCTTGAGATCTCTCGTCGAAATCGCATTCGAGGTAGCCCCGAACGACACATTCAGTTCCGATGTCGCGGTCGTGCGGACGAAACGGCTGGCCGATGAATGCCTGCTGATCAAAGGCGCACCCGAGATTGCCATCGAAGTAATCTCGCCGTCGGACTTGGCAGACAACATCAGAAAAAAGATCACGGCTTTCCTGGGGAACGGCGCCAGTTCCGTCTGGATCTTCTATGACGATGGCTCGGTGGCCGTCCATACGGCGACCGGCGTGCGGGAACTGGAGGGCGATCAACCGCTCGAAGATCCGCTGCTGCCCGGCTTTTCCGTGCCGGTTTCCACTCTCTACTTCCGGCCGTAAACCGTCGTCGCCGGGTTGAAGTTCCGCCAGTCGAACCAATAGTCCTTGATTACCTCCACCGGTTCCAGACACACCCCTTTGGCTTTACCGGAAACGGCGCAGCCTTTAAAGTTCCACTCGCTTCCCATCGCCGCATCCATCATCAGAGCGCTCAGCGGGCCCGGTTGGTTTGCTCCCATCCGGTAGAATTCCGGCGTCCCCTGAATACCTGGGATGCGATCGCGAAAGGCGCGCACGGATTGGCCGTCTTCTCCCACAACCAGCAGCACCCGTTCGGCGCCCACGTGGTCTTCGACCAGTTTTTCCCGGATCACCTGGTCATACGGAAACGCGCGGCTGGCGCCGAACGCCTGAATGCCCAGCATCAGGTCGCGCCCCTTTAATCCATGCTCGCGGAAATCGATCACCACAGGCGCGCGCTGCATGCGGACATCCCAATCCTTGCGCGCGTATTCCGATCGGTACGGCGCGGCATCCTGCAGCACGGTCCCCTGCGGTTCTTCGGATCGCCAGGTGCCGTAGTTCAGCTCGTCGGAATGGACGAACGGCAACTGACTCCCGCGCAGCGGACCCGACACAGCCTTACCGCTGATCTGCTGCCAGTAACTGCCGGTCTGCTCGTCGCGCATCAGAAAGTTCTGGTCGTTGATGCCGGCCAGATGGAACGTCAGACGCAGTCCCGCTACATCTCTACCCCACACCAGACCGGTGTGACAGAGCGTTCAATAAGTGGCTACGATGGCCACCTTATCCAGCACGTCGTTGATTACGTGATGATAGGATATGTTGCGGATGGGGTAAGCGCGGGCTGCGGCGCCGAACTTCACCGCGATCACCTTCTCATCTTTATCGAGCTTCGTGCGGGAGGCGGCCGCGAACGACGGGTGATCGTCGGGATGGAACATCAGTTCGTAGATGTTCACGCGCGCTAGCGCTGCCAGGGCGCAGACAATGGCGGCGCCTGCCATGGCGAAGGCCCGCCGCCAACGGCGGGGTTGCGCGCGCCAGTAGAATACAAGCGCGGCCAGGGCGCCGACGGCGGAGACAACGGTGGCAGCCAATCGAAACTGCATCACCACCAGCGCGATTGCCAATTCGCGCGCGCCCTGCGCCCGGAACGGCCGGATCACATAGATGGGATACACCACGCAGATCAGGGATAAGGCCAAACAGGCTAGCAGGGCCGCCAGGCAGGTCCGCCGGGTATGTTGCGTGTCGCTGGTCATATTCGCGCTCTTCTCAGTGTAGCCGCTAAAAGATGTACTTCAGCGCCAGTTGGAGGAGGCGCGGCGGACCGGCTTGCAGGATTTGGCCGAATGCGGGCGATTCCAAGTCATTCTCCGGCAGACCGAAATTCGGATGGTTCAGTGAGTTGAAACATTCCGCGCGGAACTGCACACGTTGCGATTCGGCGACCCGGAAGTCCTTGAACAGAGACAGATCCACACTTTCAATGCCCGGACCACGCACCACGTTGCGGCCCTCATTGCCGAACTGCCCAGCTTGGGTCACCGGATTCAGTTGCTGGAATGCCGACCGGCTGACCCAGTCGCTGGGGGTGTGCGGGCCAAGATTGGGATTGGAAATCAAGTCCGGACGGCTTGAATAGAAACCGGTAATCTCAGGCGCGCTCCCTTGCAGGGAGACGTTGGCGCTGTCGTACACGGTGAACGGCGTACCCGACGAGATGCTGGCGATGGTATTCAACTGCCATCCGTTCACGAGGAATGCCGCCGCCGGCGAGGCGCCCCGCCAGATGGGCAGCTTGTAGCTTCCGCTGAACAGAAAACGATTCTTGGCATCGAAAAGGGAGGGGCCGTGCTCGGCCGCCAGGTCGAAAGGATTCTGAGCCAGGTCGTTTTCTCCCGCCACCAGAGTAGGCGCCGATCCAGCCACGTTCAATGAGGAGATATAGTCCAGGCTCTTCGAGAACCAGTAAGATGCCAGGAAACTAAAGTTGCGCGTGAACTGCCGTGAGAAGGCCACCTGCAGCGCGTAGTAAGTCGAGCTGGAATCGTCCGCTATGAGACCGACGGACCCATAGTTGCAAACCCCGGCAGAATTACAATCGGCGTATTCGCGCCTTTGCTCGGTGTTCTCGGCATTGGCGCCGGGGCCGTAAATGGATGGGTTAGCCTCGATGAAGCGAGGCAGGTGCGTACCTTTGTTGCCGACATAGCGCACATCCAGCAAATAGTCCTTGGCGATGACGTGTTGGATCGATAAGTTCCAGTTCTGCGCATAGGGCGGCAGCATACCCTGTTGGACAGTCAGGATAGTCGCCGGTTGCACGAACTGCTGGCTCGCAAATGGCGGCGGCTGGCCACCGTATGGGTTCGCCAGGTTGAAACCGGGCCCGGCCATTTGGTAGGCCTCGGTCCAAGGCAGCGCGCTGACGGCGGCCTGCAGCGGACCGCCGACGCCGTTGGTGAAGCCGTCGTAAAAGATGCCATAGGCGGCGCGGACAGTCGTTTTGCCGGCTCCGAACGGATCCCAAGCCAGGCCCACGCGGGGCATGAACTCGTGATAATCGACCGCGGCGATTCCTGGCGGCACGCCTTTGTCTCCAGGGAAGAGCAATCCCTCGGGCGCGCTGGGCATCACCGTGGACTGCTGGCCCGGTGCCCATTCATTCATCCGGTTGCGAATATCGGTATACGGGGTGTTGACTTCGTAGCGCAGGCCGTAGTTCAACGTCAGGCGCGGAGTGATGCGGAATTCATCCTGTGCATACCCGGCTGCGATCCACTTGCGCAAGCCGCGGTTGAAGTCGCCGCCGCCCTGGAAGAACTGCACCGATTGCCCCAGCAGCATACTCGCAAAAGAGTCGCTCGCGGGAAAAGGCGCGAACACAAAGAATCCGTTAGTGGCAATTCCCAGCAAAACGTTGATCTGCTGGCGATCCAGATCCGCGCCGAGCTTCAGGTTATGCCTGCCGCGCGTCATGGCGATCGAGTAGGATCCCTGATAATCGTTCTGCGCCGTGTTCTGCGGACCAGTGATCGGGTTACCGACGTCGCCGTATCCACTCACAATCAGGAATGGAACGCCGGCGTTAGTGCCGAGCGTGGGCTGGTAACTGAATCCCAGGCTGCTGCCCGGCGTGTGATTCTGCGCGTCTTCATAGATGAAGACGTTGCGGAAGAATGCCAGGCGCACGGTCTGCACGGTATTCGGCGAAATTACGTGGACATCGGAAATGGTGAACGAATTGGTGGTGATGGCGTCGCTGACGGGGAAACCGGGGACATTCGATCCGTTGATGGGAAGCGGATCGAGGGTATTGGCTCCGGAGGCGGCATAGCGCATGAAGATCTGGTCGTTATTGCCGAAGTAGTGATCGAACCGGAAGCCCCCCTGGTTATAGTTGTTGCTCAACATCTGGGTCGATTCGTAAACGTTGGTGCCGATGTTCGGCAGCGGATACAGATTCCCAGCGGCCAGCCCAATGGGATTGAGCAACGCCGAGGGGATCTGGTTGCCCGGGAACGGCTGCCCGGTAAACTCGTTAATCAGCGGGGCCGGTTGGCCTGTGCTAGGATCGACCAAACCGGAAAAATTCCCGGTTCGCTCGGCGGCAGTGGGTACGATGGCGGCCTGCGTCTCACCCTGGTTATCGCGCTGCCCCTCGAAGTAGAGGAAGAAGAAATCCTTGTTCTTTCGAAGCGGGCCGCCGAATGTCGCTCCGAACTGGTTCTGGTGCAGCGGCTCGGTCGTAGCGGCGAAGAAGTTACGGGCGTCAAACGCGTCGTTGCGCAGGAAATCGTAAACGTCGCCGTGAAATTGGTTGCCGCCGGACTTGGTGACTACCGAGGCGGTCGAACCGCTGGTCTCGCCATACTCGGCGGGCGCGTCCAGAGACAGAATGCGAAACTCGCTGATGGCGTCCACGGGCGTGCGCAACGCAAAGCCTCCATTCACGCTATCCACGTTGGTCACGCCGTCCAATAGGTAATTGTTCGATTCGGGTCTCTGCCCGTTGACGGCGAAAGCCTGCCCGCTGCGCAGAATGCCGCCGGCCTCGGCCAACCCCGCGGTCATGGGCGCCACGCCGGGCTGCAACAAACCGAGTTGCATCAGATTGCGGCCGTTGAGCGGCAGGTCCGCCGCTTCGCGCTCCGAAACCACATTCCCGAGCGCCGAACTGGTGTCAACGGTGGCCGTCTGGGCTTCCACCTGAACTTCGCTGTGACTGCTCGAAATTTGCAACTGCACCGGATAATTCACCACGCGACCGACGTCGATCCGAATGGACGACGCCGAGAAAGGCGCGAAGTTGACGGCCTCGACGGTGAGTGCGTAGTCGCCGACTGGCAGGTTGGAGAAACGGAATGTCCCCTGCCGCGACGTGACCACGGTTTGGCGCAACCCTGTCTGAGCATTTTGCGCAGTCACCCGCGCGCCACCCACTACGGCCGATGACGGATCGGAGACCTGACCCTCCAGGATCCCGATCGGGTCTTGCGCCTCGAGAATCCCACATAGACACACGAATACCAATGCCAGCACTCGCATAGGATAGTAAATCCCTCCCTCTAACTGTATGTTGTGAGTCTATGAGTTATCGGGAAACCTGTCAATAATGAAAAATAACTAAACAGTAACCACTATGCGGGTGTGACTGGCGCGATCACAACGTCAAGCGCAAGTAGATTGCGCCGGGAGTTGCGTCCGGCGTGTAGGGTCCGGTCTGCTCGAACCCCAATCGCTCGTACATGGCCAGGGCGCGGCGCATGACGGGTATGGTATCGCCAAGCATTTCGCGATAGCCTGCCGTGCGCGCCTCGCCGATCACCCACTGGAGCAGCGCCAGCCCGGCGCCCCGATCGCGGAACTGCGGTCGCACGTAGAGACGCTTGGCCTCCGCGCGGGAATGGTCCACAGGGCGGAGGGCGACACAGCCAACGGGCTCGCCGCCATCGAGCGCCAACGCCAGGCGGCCCGCCGGGGGCGCGTAATAGCCCGGTAGTCCGGTCACTTCCGCCGCGAAATTCTGAAAGCAGGGCGTGAAGCCGAACGACTGCCAGTACTCTTCGAAGAGCTGCCGCACCATAGCTAAATGTGCCGGAGTGGTGGTGGGAACGATCTCCATGAAGACAGTGTAACCACAGATCGGCACTCACTCTGGTGGAGAGCGGTGGCCGCCTGATCAAAGGAAGAGATCGGCAGGCACGTGAAATAGCTCGGCGAGCCTCTTCGCCTGCGCTTTGCTGATCGCCCGCTTTCCGCTCACGACCTCGGAGGCTACGCCGCGGGAACCAAACACATCCAGTAAGTCGCGCTGGCGCATGCCGTGCTCTTCCATCAGGCTGCGCAACCGGCTGCCGGACGTCGATCCTTCGAGGGCGAAGTTGGCGTCCTCGAAGGCTTCGATAAGAACGGTCAGGAGTTCGGAGTACTCCCGTTCCTCGGGCGTGAGTTCGTCATGGCGTTTGTCGAATTGCTCCAGCTCGGCAATGAGGCGCTCATTCTCTGCCTCGGTACGAGTGACCGCCGGCAGCTTGCGCGCCAACAGACGGCCGTAGTTTTGGATCTACTTCGAGCACGGAACCTCCGTCGCTTTTCCAATCCCCGTCGCCTCCGCGTCGCGAAGAGGCGGCCTAAGAGGCCGCCGCAGGCTGGGAGCCTGCCCCACAATTCCTACACCTGCTCCGGCTCGGCCGGTGTCACGCGGATCTCGACCGTCTTCTCCCCCAGATACTGATGCCGTGCGTGCAGCCGGATGACGCCCGCCGCTTCCTTGGTGCGCACCCACACGGCGCCCACGCCGCCCGCCAGCGAAAACGGATTCTCGCCCACGATCTCGCCTGGACCCTCCAGGCGCAGCATCACAGAGCCGGTTGAGAACGGCCGCGGGCCACCCTGTTCATTGGTCACGCGCAGCACTACGCGGGTAGCGTCGATGCCATCGCCCACCAGCGCCGCATCGTCCGGCTCGACATGCAACTGACGGTCGTAATCGTTGCCCGGGAGGGTCTTCGAGATGACTTTCGCGCCCTTGATATAGCCGTCGATGCGCAGATCGCCCCAATCCTCCAGATGCTCGCCCGTCAAGTCGGGGATGAAGGGCGGATGGGGCAAGTGCCCATAGTGCTGGCGGTCGGGATCGACCTCAAACTTCAGCGCGTCTTTCACGTAGATCTTCAGATGATCGCAATTGGAAACGATCAACGCATGGCGAATGCCGCCGCCTTCGGATTGATCGCCCTGCGACCAGTTGAAGCAGGGTTCCAGCACGATCTCGTCGGCTGGATCGCACTGCGAACGGTAAAACTGGCCGGCGGGTTTCGGTATGCGGAACATGTCCGAAACGCCGTGGTAGCAGATCTTATCGCCGGAGCCGAAGTTGGCGTGCGTGTTGTAGTCGAAGGCGCACCAGCCGATGCCGCCCGCGTATGCATCGTCGGAACCCAGTTGATTGTGCACGCGCGCGTGCCGCAGGGCGTGCTCCATCACGCGGTCCACGTTGTCGTAGCGCTTGGTGGGGAACATGTGGCCGCTGAATTCGGTGTTGAGATACAGCGGGTGATTAGGCGGCCGTAGAGGGAAGCCGAAATCGTTCATGGTCATTACATCTTCGAGCAATTCGGTGTCGTACAGGTAGCGCACGCCGCCGGTCTGGCGGGAGGTATCGAGCTCGTGGGCCAGCGCGTTGGTGCGCGTGTAGAAATCGTGATTATCCCGCGATTCGTTGATGCGCACGCCCCACAAGATGATGGATGGATGATTCCAGTCGCGGCGAATCATCTGTTCCACGTTGCGCACAGCCAGATCCTGCCAGGCTTTGTCGCCGATATGCTGCCAGCCGGGGATTTCCTCGAACACCAGCAGGCCGGCTTCGTCGCAGGCGTCCAGGAAATGCGGCGACTGCGGGTAATGCGAAGTACGCACCAGGTTGATCTTCAGCTCGTGTTTCAGAATGTGCGCATCGCGACGCTGCACGCGGGCGGGCATGGCTCCGCCGACGTACGGAAATGTCTGATGCCGGTTGAGGCCGCGCAGCTTGATGTGCTTCCCGTTCAGCATGAAGCCTTGCGGGGTGAAGCGGGCTTCGCGGAAGCCGATGCGCGTGGTGTATTCGTCGATGGGGACGCCGCCCTGGTGCAGGCGGGCGGTGACGGTATAGAGCTTCGGGCGATCCAGATCCCAGAGTTCAACGGCGCCGAGCTTCGAAAGGGTCAGGGGCTGAGCGGAAACCGGCCCTTCCACCGACGACAGCACGCGCGCGCCATCGCGCAGCTCCACCTTCAGCGTGAGGGCGGCCGATGCATCCCCATTGAGCGCGCACTTGACTTCCGCGCGCCGGCCGTCGCCCAGCACATCCACCGGCTTGGCGAATACGTTTTCGATGAAGACCGGAGCGACGGAACGCAGCGCCACCTCGCGATACACGCCGCCGAAGGTCAGGTAGTCGATGTTCTCGCCGAAGGGCGGGATATCGGGCCGCTCGGTGGAATCCACTTCGACGGCCAGGACGTTGGGAGCGTCCGGCTTGAGGTGCGGCGTCAGCTCGAAAGAGAAGGGCGTGTAGCCGCCGCGGTATTCGCCGAGCTTGTGGCCATTGATGGTGACGGTGGCGGCGGTCATGACGCCGGCAAAATCCACAAAAACGCGGCGTCCTGGCTGCGGCGGCAGCTTGAAATGGCGGCGATAGATGGAGACGAACTGGAAATCCTTTTCGTCGAAGCTGTGCCAGGGGAAGATTTTGTTGGAGTGCGGGATGGTGATGCGCTGGAATTTGGAATCGTCGAATTCCGGGGCGGAGCATCCTGTGATCGCCCGCCCGCCGTAAAGCCAGTTGCGATTCATCGGCAGGATATGGCGGAGAGCGGAGTGTGGCGCGGTTTGAGCCGCGGCAGCCGCTTGCCAGAGGGCCGCGGCGCCGCCCATGCCCGCCGCGCCGGCCTTGAGAAAGCCTCTTCGGTTAAACGTGTCCATGCATACGGGATTGTAGCGCCATTCTGCCTTCTGCCTATTGACTCCTGGCTCCTGTTCTAGAACAGATCCATCTGGCGCAGCCGCATGGGCCACATCCGGACAGGAACGGGCGCCACTTCCAACTCGTCGGACAGCCACAGTTGGCCGCGCTGGCGGGCGAGCGTCCGGCGGGCCGTCGCAGTGCGCTGGGCGGCGTTACGCTTGGAATGGCACTTTGGGCACAGAACGGTCAGGCGGGTGCGATCGGCCGGATCGGGCGAAAGGTGCGCCACGTTGAGCAACCGGTGGGGTTGGTGGCACATCTGGCAGACGTGGCCGGCGGCTTCGAGCATGGTGAGCCGGAACTTGCGCCAACGCGCATCGTAATACTTCCGGTATTCGGCTCGAATGGGCATTTTGACCGCTAAGTGTCATTGTCCCCAAACACGAGCGATTGTCAAGCCCAACCGCTCCCTAACGGTCGCGGCTCGGTAATAGCGCATTACCCGACTACTGGATCACGGCGCCGGTGAAGAGTTGTTCGAAGGCTCCGCGCGGGTCGTGCAGCTTCTCAAAATGGTAGCGGCTCATGCGCATGGCCAGACCTTGCGCGTTGTTACGGACCAGCCGCCCGAAGATGCGCAACTCGAGAAACGGCGCGTTCCCCAGAACCGCGGGCCAGCGGACCGCGAGTTCCACGTGGGGCCCGCTAGGTACGCCCTCCTCGGCATAAAACAGGACGCCTCCGCTGCTCATGTTCCCCGTCCTGCCGGTGCCGGTGGAAACGACCTTGTCGTCGTCGACGATTTTGAATTCCACATCCAATTCGAGGGGGTAGCGCCGCTGCAAGCGGCGGTCGCCCGGGATTTTCTCTTTGCTCACATGGTCTCCTGGCAAGCCTAATTATCTGGCAGGATTGCAGGAATACGTAGTCATGTGGGTACTAAGAGGGTACGTACCGGGGGGGGCCCGGTATCAGGGCAGCAGTTCGGCGGGGTCGGGAACCGTCCAGCGCAGCGCGGCGCGGAGGCTTTGCGATTCCGAAAGACGCAGCATGGCAAACACCGACCGCAGCAGCGCGGGACCTTCATTCGGCCAAAGCGCCGCGATGGGACGGGTCACGCCGTCTTCACACTGATAGAAAAAACGATCCACCCAGCGGGGCCGCTGCGCTTCGGGGTGGCAGCGCACAATGTCCTTCACGGTTTCGAACCAGCGTAGCCCGAGCGTTTCCCGATACTGCGGCATGAACAGCACCGTGCTCAGCCGCTCGCGCCGGATCTCGGCTACGAACCCGGCGAAAGTGGAGGCATGCGTCAAGTTCAGATTGGCGTTCGGTTCCAGGCCGTGGCGGTCGCCGCCCGAGATGGCCGGGAGTTGCCACGCGCGCGCCAGTTCCAGAGCCTCGCTGTTCTCGTCCCAGGAGCGCAGGCCGTTCAGCTCAATGGCGTGAATCCAGCGGCCATAGCCGGAAAGCAGGGCATCCAACGTCTGGCGGTGGGCAAGCGCGCCGATGTCCGCCTCGTCCCAGAGGGGATGGTTCAGCACGATCAGCAGGTCCTCGCGGGCATCGAGCATTTCGAGCAATTCGGCGAGCCGAGCCGGGCCCGTCGGCCGCTCCGCATGCGCCGTGTAGTCGCGCAGATCCGCAAACAGAGCGCGCGCTTGCGCGGCCGGCAGATTGTGCACGCCCAGGTGAAAGAAGGTCTGGCGAAAGGGAACCGTCCACTCGAAGGAAACCGGAGCGGCGGGCGCCAAAGGAGTCCGCCGCAAGGCTAAACCGCTCTCGATATCGTCGTGATCGGTGAGCGAGACAATGGGTTGCAAGCCTAGATTCTCGATTTGCCGGGCTTCCAGGCGGTAAGCTTCATCGGCCGCGAGCGGCGGAGTCCACAACACGCGCGCCAGGGCCATATCCCGTCCGGTGGCGCGGCGGTGTTGCCAGCCCGCGACGCGCAGCACGGCGGGAATCAAAGGTAAAGGGAGTTTAAAGGAGTGGAGAAAGCGCAGGTTCTCCCAGGAATGCAGCGTGTGACCGTGCAGCGAAACAGCGGTCGGGAAACAATGCGGCGCGTTACCGTCTTTCCACAGAAAATTGAGTGACGTTTTCTTCACGTGGCCTCCTCTGGGCGATTCGAAACATTTCGACTTAGAAATGTTTCTTAACTTCAGAGTAAGGTCCGGTGTGTTGCAGCAGGATTACGGGCGAGTGAAATTATCGCGCGAGAAAGGCGGCCGCGGCTTCCCGGCCCATATAGCGTTCCAGCACCGGCTGGGGCGCGCGGCGCAGATCCGCCATCATCAGCACGTCGAGGACGTTTGAAAACCGCGGGTCGATATTGAATCCGAGCACGCGGCCTCCGGCCTTCATATATTGCTTAATCAGGATGGGTACGCCTTTGCCGTCGCGCTCCAGGTCGGCGATGGGCGCGGAGAGTTCGTCCAGGTCGTGCGAAAGCCAGTCGACGCCATGCTTTGGGAAATGGTTCGGCCGATAAGGGCGGCGGGGCCTGACCAGGCGGGCCAGATCCGTCTGTTTTTGTGTCTCCAGGTAACTGACCAGTAAACTGCGCGAAACGGGATTGTAATCGTTACTGATGCTGGCGGCGCCAAACAAGACGCCGCATTCCGGGTGCGCCGAGACATAGCGCGTGATGCCCTTCCATAGCAGCAACAGCGGCGCATACTGCTTCTGATATTCCGGCCGCACGAAAGAGCGGCCCATCTCGAGCGCCGGTCCGATGCACTCGAATAATTCGGGGCGGAGGTGGAACAGGGTGCTGGAGTACAGCCCCGCCACGCCGAAGCGCGGCAGCAGCTCCGCGGTGGGGCCGAGCCGGTACGCACCGGCCACTTCATTCGCCGTCTTACTCCACAAGAACAGATGCAGGTAATGCGGGTCGAAGCGGTCTAAGTCGACCGGATCGCCTGTGCCTTCCGCCGCGCCGCGGAATGTCATTTCGCGGAGGCGGCCGATTTCACGCAGGGTGCTGGGAATGGCGGCGGCGCTGGCCAGATACACAGCAAACTCCTCGTTCTCGCAGACGGGAGACAGGCGGCTGGTCTCCGCGATGGTCAACTCGCGGGGCATTTCCGGGGCCAAGGCCATCAATCGCTTTTTCGGGAACCCGAAGGGAAAGCGAACCAGGCCCTGCGCGGGTTGGGCATCGGCGCGGCCCGCCAGCAGGAAAGTGCGGAAGCGGAGATATTCAATGGCTTCCCGTGTGTCCGCGAACGACTGCAGCGCCTTGGCGGCAACCGGCCGGCCAATCGACACGTCGATACGCCGGCCGCGCTTGTTGAGCGTCTGGCGCGGCAGATCGGCCGTCCGCAAGCGCGGGTGCACCGCGCCGATGAGTTGGAATCCCAAGCCGTTCGATCCCTTCACATAGAGCGGCAACGCGGGACAGTCGGCAATTCGAATCAGGTGCGCCACCGCCGGATTCCAGGGCGGGTCCACCACGCCGCCGTCCTTCCACTGCATGTGGGCGACGTCTCCGGCGGGAAACAAAGCCAGCACGCCGCCGCGCTTCAGCCATTGCAGGCACTCGCGCATCGGCCGGCGGTTCTCGCGGACGGAAGCGTCGCTGCCGTACGGATTGACGAAGATGAAATTGGGCTGCAGTTCGGGCACGGAAGCCAGCAGCGAGTTGGCGATGATCTTGAGATCCGGGCGGACGCGCCGGATCACCGCGGCCATAATCGCGGCTTCCAGGAATCCGAACGGATGATTCGCGGTAACCACTACGGGGCCCGTAGCGGGGATGCGGGCCAGATCCTCGGCTGTCACGCGATAGGTGACATCCATCATCGCCAGGAACCGCTCGAAGACGCCATTGCCGTGCGCATCGCGGCACGCCGCTTGCAGCATGCCGACCAGCCGGTCCAGCAGTAGAAACTTCTGAATGGCGGGCTCGACCGGAGCCAGGAAAGTCTTAAGAGGCTCATCGAACAGCGCGCTCAGATCGATGGGGACAAGGCTCGGAGAGTTTCCCATGTCTACCATATAGCGCCCGCCTGTTACGCTGATATGACGGATAGGTTATGACTCGGGCAATTCGGAGACGGGATCGAGCCGTTCCCGTGCCCCGATTCACTTCAGTGGCTGCCCGTTTACGGTCAACTGAGCGAGCAGACCTTGAGCTTTTTGTTGGACCGCCAGCGGCAGCTTCGCATACGATAGGTTCTGCGCGGCGTCCTGACCGGTTGTAAGCGCGTAGGAGACAAAATCCCGCACTGCCATTTGCACCTCTTTAGAAGTACGATCCTTGGGCAGCAGGAAAAACGTGAACCCTGCAATCGGATAAGCGTACTTGGCGGAAGCGGGAGGATCTACGACCGGCGCGCGAACGTCCTTGTCCAACTCCCGTTTAAAGGCCTGGATGGCCGCCTCAGCCCCGCCCGGCGAGGGGGGAACGAATTCCCCCGCCTGGTTCCGTATCGCGGCCACGGGCACTCCGTTTTCCTTGGCGTAGTTGAGCTCAAGATAGCCGATGGTCCCCGCTGTCTGTTTGACGAGGTTGAGCACACCCTTGCTCCCATCTGCGCCGAACCCGACGGGCCAGCCGACCGATAGCCCGTGTCCCGCCCCGCGCGACCAGTCCTGATCGACTTTGTCGAGATATGTCGTGAACACGTTCGTCGTACCGCTGCCGTCCGACCGGTGAACGACGATCACGGCCGCTTTCGGCAGCCGCGTCCCTGGGTTGTCACTTGCGATCTGGGGGTCCTGCCAGTTGATGATGCGCCCAAGATAGATCCCGGCCAAGCTCTTGGGACTCAATCGCAAGGGGTGTTCCAGGTTCGGCAGGTTGTAAACGACGCAGACGGGTCCGGCGGTCGCCGGGATTTGGATCGCGGGCGGCAACTCCCCAATCTGCCCGTCGCTGAGAGGCGCATCACTGGCCGCGAATTCCAACCACCCTTTCTTGAATTCGTCGATTCCCCCGCCGCTGCCGATAGCGCGATACTTCACCAGCATTTTCGGGTGGGTTCGCTGGTATCCGTCGATCCACGCGGACATTAGCGGGGCGACAAAGGTGCTGCCGGCGCCGCCGACCACGCTCGTGGGCGCCGACGGCGACGGTGTGTTCTCGTCAGTGGTCGAGTTGCACCCCACTGTGGCTAAAACAAGGAGAGCCATCAGCGCAGCGACATCCAGTCTGACAACGCGATTATGCATGACATGTACCCCCCAAAGCCAAACCGAGCCTGCTGCGGCAGGCTGGTTAATTTGGCGATCAAGTTCGATAATACTGAAACTATCAAATCATGTCAATACTATTGTTGCAGAATTATGGAAATCAAAGAAAATTTATGGCGGCGGGAAGTTGTGGAGGTAGCGCCGCATCTCGTCGCGGACGCGCCGGTACAGGGCTAGCCGCTCCCCTTCGGAGCCTTGCAGCGCAGCCGGGTCCTCAAAGTTCCGGTGAATCATTGCGGACCTACCCGGAAAGATGGGGCAGCTCTCCTTGGCGTTGTCGCAGACCGTCAAAACGTAATCGAACGATTGGCCGCTGAATTCGTCTACGCTTTTGGAACGATGGCCGGAAATATCGATGCCCAACTCGCGCATGACGGCGATCGCTTCGGCTCGAACCTGGCTAGGCCTGGTACCGGCGCTGAATACCTCAAAGCGGCCCCCAGCGTCGTGCCGCAGCAGGCCTTCGGCCATTTGGCTGCGGGCCGAGTTTCCGGTGCAAAGAATGAGGACTCGTGTTTTATCGGGCATGGGTGCTCTCGCGTTGAGTGTGTGGGACAACCACCTTTTCGGCGTCTTTCGGAAGCGATGGCACTAGCCAGCGGAACAGAGCCGTGGCGGCGGCGGCGCCGGCCAGTTGGGCAATGACGAACCCCGGAGCATCGGCGGGCCGTATGCCGGCGAACGTATCAGAAGCCGCGCGGGCCAGCGTCACAGCGGGATTTGCAAAGGATGTGGAGGCGGTGAACCAATACGCCGCGGCGATGTAGGCCCCCACCGCAAACGGCACCGCGGAGGATCGGAGGCGCGCGCAGCCCCAGATGACCGAGAGAAGACCGAATGTCGCAACAAATTCGCTGAAGAGCTGGGCGCTACCGGATCGCACGTGGTGCGAGGCGGAAAACACTGGCTCGCCGAACATTACGTGGGCGGCGGCAACGCCGCCAAAAGCGCCGGCTACCTGGGCACCCAGGTATGCGGGCGCCTCGCGCCAGGCGATACCGCCCTGCCAGGCGTCGGCAAGGGTTACGGCCGGGTTGAAGTGTGCGCCCGAGATGGGTCCGAACGCGAGAATCAATGCGATGAGCGCGGCGGCCGTTGCAACGGTGTTCGCAAGAAGCGCGATCGCCACATTTCCACCCGCGAGTCGATCGCCCATAATGCCGGACCCGACAACAGCCGCCAGCAAGAAGGCCGTTCCTAACGCCTCAGCTACAGCACGCCGGACCACAACACTCCTTCGAGGCCGGTTTCACGGCACGGATGAACGCGCTCAGCACCTTGCCCTCGATCGCGGAGGCCATGGCGTCGACGTCGATCCCCTGCCCACTCAAAAGCGCGCGCGCATCCTCGATGTTGTAAACGCGCGTCGGTTCAACGTCGATATCGCCAAAACCCGCTTTGGAGAGCTTGGCGACATATCTCCAATCTTCCAGCGCGCCGGCAATGCAGCCGACCCAAAGCAGCATATTTTGCCGCACTTCGGCCGGCACTTCGCCGCGCGTGACGACATCCGAAACAGCAAACCGTCCCCCCGGCTTCAAGACCCGGAAGGCCTCGCTCAACACGCGGTCTTTGTCGCCTGACAGGTTGATGACGCAATTGCTGATGACCACATCGACCGAATTATCCGGCAACGGGATATTCTCGATTTCGCCCTTCAGGAATTCAACATTCTCTACGCCCGCGTTGCGCTGATTCTCGCGGGCCAGCGCCAGCATTTCATCGGTCATGTCGAGCCCGTAGGCCTTCCCCGCGGGCCCGACGCGGCGGGCCGAGAGCAGCACGTCGATACCGCCGCCCGAACCTAGATCGAGCACGGTTTCTCCTGGCTTGAGCTGTGCCAGCGCGGTAGGATTGCCACAGCCGAGAGAAGCGAGCACTGCTTCCTGCGGCAGCCCACCGGTCTCGGTGGCATCGTAAAGGTTGGAGGTAATCGGGTCGCAGCATCCGTCAAGCGCGGCCGACGCACCGCAGCAGGAGCTTCCGCCGGTTTTGACGCGCAAGGCGGCCTGTCCGTATTTCTCTCGTACTTGCTCTTTCAGTCCCATAGTTTTTCCTTCCCGGATTGGGGTCGATGGTGTTTCTCAACGAACTCAACCACGTGCCGGCGAATCGCATCTCGCGTGTGACGCACCGCCACGTAGTGATTCAGGCCTTCCGCACTTCCGTCCCCTACTTGCATATCTTCGTGATATTGGCCGGCTTGATGGCCTTATTCCGGGTGCAGCACTCGGCGTAAAGGAAACCGAGCAATTCCTCCAACACTGTGACATTAGCCGTGTATCGCAAAAACGTGCTTTCCCGCCGCACCGAGATGAGGTCCTCATTCTTGAGTTTGTCCAGGTGATGCGACAACGTGGATGCGGCAACGCCCAGCTCGCTCTGAATCTCCCCCACCACCATGCCCTCGGGATGCGCGGCCAGGAGCACCCGCAAGATCCGCAAGCGCGGCTCCGCGCCGAGCGCGGCAAACATATCCGCATAGCTGGCCGTCCGATCGATGCCGGGCGTATCCCTTAAGCGCAACGGTTCCATAGTTCTATTATATTCGAACTATTGAATTTGTCAAGAGGGCCGGGCGGCGGGGCAGGAGATTTGAATCGCAACAGGGTGGAAAGCGTGCCGATCGAAGAAGCGCGCCAGACTATGGGCCCTGGCGCGCGGTTCCTATTCGTAGCCGGGCGGCAGGGCTACTTCGGCGCCGGGGGCGGCGGCTGTGGCGCCGGGATGGGAATGCCAGGCCTGCGAGCGGGCATCGCGGCCGATCCGGGCGGTCCAAAATAATCCGGGTTCATCACCACGGGCGTCGCCTTCTTCAGATCGTCCAGGGCCTTCTTGACCATTTCCGCGTCCAGTTTCCGTTCAATCTCCGGCCGCACTTCAACGAAGGTTTTCTCCTGCCGCGACTCGACCTTGATGATGTGATATCCGAATTGGCTCTTCACCGGTTCGCTGATCTCGCCGACGGGAATCTTGAAAGCCACCTCCTCGAAGGCCGGTACCATGCGGCCGTGACCGAACGTCCCCAGGTCGCCGCCATTGGCGCCCGAACCCGCGTCGTCCGATTCAGCCTTAGCCAGGGTGGCGAAATCCGCGCCATCCACCAGCTTTTGCCGGATCGCTTTCGCCTTCGCCAGAGCCTCTTCGTCGGTCAGTTCCTTGGCGTCCTTTTTCAGGGGAACCGCCGAACCTTTGACCCGAATCAGAATGTGGCGCGCTTTCACTTGCAAATAATCCGATTTATGCTCGTCGTAGTATTTGCGCGCGGTTTCTTCGTCCACTTTGGTTGTGGCCGTGACGTGCGTGGTGTACTGCTGCGCCAAAATTTGTTGAGTCGCGAAAGCCAACAGGCTCTTGAAGTCGTCCGTTTGGTCCAGCTTGAGGCGAAGTGCTTCATGCGCTTTCACTGTGGAGTCGACCAGGCTGTCGGCCAACCGCTGGCGGACGCCCGTGCCAAACTGCATGCGGGCGCGCTCCGGGACCACTGTCTGGATCAGGTGATCGAACTGGGCGGCGGTCATCTTTTCGTCGCCGATGGTGAGCACCACTGTTTCCGGAGGAACCGGAGGGAGTGGGGGTGGGGCTGGGGGCCGCATCGGCATGGCCGGCGGCCGGGCCGGTTGACTCGCGGGCGCAGGTTGAGAAGCTGGCGGTGTCTGGGCGAGCAGACAGGCCAGGGGCGTCAAGAAGAAAACGAATTGCAAGGATTTCATCTGTTCCATAATACCAATTGCGGATGGGCGACCGGGGGGTCGCCCGCGGACCAGGACGCGGACCAGGGGTCCGCCCCACTTTTCCTTACCGTTTGTGAACTTCGAGCGCTACCGGCCGCGCCACGGCACTTACCGCGGGATCGTAGTACTCGTACACCCGCGATTGGAATGTCCGCGCGCGGATGGGATACTTGGCACGCAGGCGGTACTTCAGCGTGACCGTGTCACCCGCGCCGATCGCATCGAAGTAGAGAATGGCCTGCGTCGCCGTCAAGCTGAACTTTTCCAGCCTGCCGCTCTTCCGATCCCTGCTTTTCTCCTGGTATGTCTGCAAGTCTTCGCTCAGCAGGTCGAACCCCGGCGGAATGCCCAGGTCCACCATCACCATGTTCGCCACTTTTGTCAGGTTGCTCTTGACTGTCGCAGTGGCCGTCGCGATATCGTCCTGCGACAGGCGCGTGCGGTCGTAGGCCACGTCGATCGAGAGCGGCTCGCCCGCCGGCTTCTCGCCCCACGGCACGAAGTAGCGGCCGACAATTTGGTACGCGAGGCCGCCCTTGCCTTCAAACCGCAGAGCCACATGCTGCGCGCCGTGCGCCGCCTCCGCATCCACCGGAAACACGAACTGGTGCAGCAGATCGTTGTTCTCCGATGTCAGCACCAGTTTCCGGACAGGCTGGCCATTCAGCGAAATCTCCACCGCGCCACGCACATCCGCCGCGCCTTTTTCGGTCGAAAGCAGTAGTGCGCGCAACGCCATAATGGTCGCCTGCGTGGTGCCCCAGGTGCCCGCCGCATCCTTCTTCGCCGCGATATAGCGCAACGCCTTGGACGCGGTGGCGGAAGCCTCGCCCCACTTGAGCAGCGCTTGAACGGCCAGGCCCGTGGTCTCCACGGCGGCGCTCGCGCCCCGCCCGTAAACGCCGGTTTCTTCCGCCGTCCACCAGGTCTGGTCGTCTTTTTCGGTGCGCGCCGCCAACAGCATCTGCATCGCCTGACGCGTAAACTCGCGGTCTTTCGCATAGTCGGCCGCGAAGTTGGCCGCGACCGCCAGCGTATAGGCGTCCACCTTGCCGTTCAGACGCGCGGCCACGTACTGTTTGGCCTTGTCCACCGCCGGACCTTTGTGGCCGGTGTTGGCGAGCGTCCAGCCGAGGTAAGCGGTGATCCGCAGCACATCGCCGTTATAACGGTTGGTCGCGCCTTCGTTGATGAAGTTGGCGTCCGGCTTCCAGCTTCCGTCCGCCTGCTGCTGCCCTGCCAGCCACTGTTGGGTGCGCTCGATGAGCCGCGCATCCACGTCGTGCACGCGCGACATGTCGGAGAACTCCATGAGTCCATACGCCGTCAGAATCTTGTTGGCGGGCGCATTGCCAAACCACGAAAACCCTCCGCCCGGAACCTCGAAGGTCAACAGGCGCTGATATCCATTGGCTATGAATCCCTCGGCCTTGGCATGCACTTCGGGAGTCAGCTTTTTGGTGCGCTTCATGTAATCGAGTGCCAGAACGTTCGGGTACGTGGCGGAGGAGGTCTGTTCGAAGCAGCCGAACGGCATGCGCAAGATGGCGTCCATGCCTTCGACCACCTGGCTTAACGGGCCGGGATACAGCCGCACCAAGATCTTGCTGGCATCGGCAATCGCCGCCGGCGGAAAATTCACTTCGTGCGCGGCGGCGGTTTCCAGGCGTCCGTTGAACACCACGTTCTGCTCGCGGCCGTTGGGGACCACTTCGATCTCGCGCACCACGATATCCGCCGGGTTGCTTCCGCCGCTCATGCGCGCGGCCAGCGTCAGCTTGAATTTCCCGATGCGCCGCGCCTCCACGGTGAACTGCGACGCGCCCACCCGCCCGGAATCCACCGCCACGGTCTTGCCCGCATTATCGTCCACCAAAGCGAACCAGTCTTCCTGCTTTAACTCCAGGCGGACGTCGCCGCGCGCCGCGGAGTAATTGTAGACCGCCACCGGAATCGACACGCGGTCGCCCTGGGTAAGAGTGACCGGCAGATCCAGGTCCACGAAGAAATCCTGAAAAACTTTCAGGCTCGAAACGCCGCTGCCCAAAGCGCCGTGCGTGGTGGACGCTACCATCGCCATGCGCCAGGTGGTGATGGAATCGGCCAGCCGGATCGCGATGCTGGCCGCGCCGTTCTGGTCCGTAATGATTTCCGGATTGATATAGAGCGCCTCCGGGAAATAGGAGCGCACGCGCGCGGCGGGCGCGGCGGGTTCCACTTTGGCGACGGTCAGGCTGCTGGATATCAAGCTCGCGGCCGCAATGAACTTCATGGCTTTTGCGGGTGCGGGCATGGGAGCATTCATCATCATCTGCCCTGCCGGCATCCGCTCTAACGCGACGTCGCCGGCGATTCCGCCCATGACACCGCCTCGGGCGCGGAACACCCTGCCCGGCGGCGCGGCGACGGCTACGACAATTCCTGCGCCTTGCTGCCTGAGCGCGACGGACAGCACGCCGCGGTCGCGCACGCGCAATGTGACGCGCTGCGAAACGGCTGCCGCCCCGCTCGAAACCTTGACGTCGTATTCGCCCTCGGGAATGCCCGCGAGACTGAATTGTCCATCCGCCCTGGTCCAAGTGCTGCGCGTCGCACCGTTGGAGTCGCTGCGCGCCGTTACGGTGGCGCCCTCCACCGCGCCGCCCTGCTGGTCCACCACGGTTCCGGTAATCTCCGCTAAGCCGTTCATCGGTCCGCGATCGTGTTCGATCTTGAGATCGATCCGGCTGGTTCCAGTGCCAGAACTCTCTACCGGACTACGGCCGCTAACTTCCAAATAGCCTGTCAGATCGTCGGCGGTGTTGAATTGCTTGTCAGGACCGGCGCTGCGCACCAGGTAGAGTTTCTTTTGCCGGGCCCAATCCACGCGTTCCACGCGCAGATCGTTCCCCCAAACGTCACGCAACTCGCGCTTCAGCGCCGGATCCGGAGAGCCCGCGCAAACATGGAGATCCGCCCCGCAAGCCCGTGAGAAAACCGCGGCGAGTTGGCGCATCTGCCGGCTGTAGCGCTCCTGGTAGCGCTCGAAATACTCCGCGTACTTCGCTAACGGAACCGCGCGGCCAAACTCCGTCTCGAACTGGTTCCCGTTCACCATCTCGGTCGCGGCGAACAGCGCGCGCGCGGCGCGGTCGTGTTGCGCGGCGTGCGCCACCGGGACCGGTTCCACAATCTCCGGCATGCCGAGCGAATGGATCTCGTAGCGCGGCTTCATGGCTTCCTGCTCCAGGTAGAAAAACACCTTCGCCATTCCGGGCTGCTTTTCCGCCAGCGCGAACACGGCCTCATCCACTACCTGCAGCCCCAGGGCGGCCGCGACTCCCTCGCCCCGGCCGTTGGTCACATGAAAGGATATGCGCGCTTCGTCGCCCGGTTTGTAGACCGCGCCATCCGCGGTGGCCTCGATCTTCAACTCGTCGGCTGGCTGCACGAAGACCAGCCGGTGATCGCCGACGGGCCGCGCATCCTGCCCGAACAGGTAGGCATGGAGATCCACCGTGCCCGCCAGATCCGCGGTTGCGGTCAACGCCAGTTCCGCCCTCCCGTTCACGATATCGAGGTCGCGCGTGAGCACGGTTTGCCCTTGCTTGACCACATCCACGTACACCGTGCCGCGGTTTTTCGTCGAGAGCACCTGCAGGGCGATGCGGTCGCCGGCGCGATACACGGCGTGCTCCGTGCGCAGCAGAATCTGGTCCGCGCCATAGCGGGCCTGCAGGCGCACCGAGGTCTTGCTATGGTTGCCCTCTTTATCGGTTGCCTCTATCTCCAGCGCGTCCAGCCCGGCGCCGGCTCGCAGCTTGATCACGGCTACGCCGCCGTCGTCGGTGTTGGCGGTCTGGTCCGCATTTCCGTCCGCATGCACTTTGATGCTGGCCATGGCCGGCGTGCCATCGGGATATGCCGTCGACCACAAATACCTGGTTCTCCAGATTGGAGATCAACGCTCCGCCCTCGGGAATGGCCGTGACGATCAAAGGCGATTCGCTGACCGTGATCGGCTCGCCGCGCGTCTCGGCATGGCCGGCCGCGTCTTTGACGGTGGCTTCGATAAGCACAGCCGCGGCCCCATGGCTCAGCGCCCGTCCCGCAAAATAATTCGGCAGCCGCAGGTCGAATCGATAGGCCCCTTCGCGATCCGTCTTGCCCTGCGCCGAGACCGCCTCGAATTGGGCCACGTCGCTGCCCGATGCCTTCACCACGATCTCCGCCGCATCCACCGGCTTCCCGAAGAAGTAATTGGCGCGCACCGTGCCTGTCACGTGGTCGCCGGGCCGGTAGCCGCGCTTATCCGCTCCCTTACGGTCGCGGCTCGGTAATTCTATCGCGACTTTGAACTTGGGCAGCATGTAGCGCTCCACGTTGAGAGCCAGTTCGGCGGTGTTGGCAGTGCCCTCCGCGCCCATCACGGCTCGCAGATGATACGTGCCCAGATTCACTTCGTCGGCTAGTTCGAATTCGGCGGATGCAACGCCGAACTTGTCGGTCTGCGTGGCTTTACGGAACACTTTGTTGCCGCGCGAATCCTGCACCTCGAAGGTCAGGCTGCGCCCCGCGGCGGCATCGTGATGCGCGCGATCGAGCGCCAACGCCCGCGCGTGGATGGTCTGGCCGGGTTGATAAATGGGCTTTTCGGTAGTGAGCAGAATCGAAACCTGGTCTTCGAGGCGCACCTGCTGGGTAAATTCCGCCTCTCCGATAGGCGTTTCGGCCACGTAGTGCAACGGATAATTGCCCACCAGGCCGGCCGGAAGCCGGAACTGCGCCTCCGCGGTGCCGCGCGCATTCAACCGGCCCGAGAAAAGCGGACGCACGGACCGGCCTTCGGGCGCCAACTCCACGCGTACCGAACTGGGGCCCGCAATGGGCTCGTTCTTCGAATCCGTGACGATCACCCGTACCGCGGCCTGCGCGCCGCTCAGGTAGGATTGCTGGCCCAGAATGTGGACCACCGGCATACGCAGGATCTCCGAGATGGATGCGGCGCCCTCGATGGCGGCGTCCCGTTGGCCTTCGAAGGTGAAGCGGTAGCGCAGGCGCTGCCAGGCGAGCTCGTCGATCGCCAACGGTTTCTTGAGCTTGAAATCTTCCTGCCACCGCCCGTTCCCCGCGCCCACGGCCACGCTTTGCTCGGCGCGCCCCAGCACTCCGTCGTCAGGATCCAGCACCTCGACGGTGAGCTGTCCCGCGCCGGCATGCGGCGCCGCGTAAGGGATGGATACCCGCACCGTACCGCGCGTGTAAGTAAGAGCCACCGATTCGGCTGGCGGTGCAGACGTCACCGAGGCCATGCCGCCGAGCGCCAGTAATAGCGGAAACCTGAGTTTCATAATCATGTAATTGCGCCAGTGGAGAATTCCTTTCGGAGTAATGTGGGGCAGTTGCTAGAATGGTTGCATGCGCATCCTGCTGTTCAGCGGCAAAGGCGGCGTGGGCAAAACCAGCTTGGCTGCCGCGACGGGCGTGCAACTCGCGCGGCTCGGTTATCGCACCCTGGTCATGAGCGTGGATCCCGCGCACAGCCTGGCCGATTCCTTCGACCTCGAAACCAGCCTCTTCCACGAAAAGACCGGCGACCCTTACCCCATCGCCGACAAGCTGGCCATCCACGAAGTCAACATCCAGAAGGAAATCAAGCGGCACTGGCGCGAAATCTCCGCCTACGTGATCTCCGTGCTCCGCACCACCGGCATCAGCGACGTGGAAGCCGAAGAGTTGGCCATCCTGCCCGGCATGGAAGAGCTCAGCGCCATGATGTGGGTGAACCAGTTCCGGCGCGAGCAGCGCTACGACGTCATCGTGCTGGATTGCGCGCCCACGGCCGAATCCATGCGCTTCGTCAGCATGCCCACCACGCTCGATTGGTACATGAAGCACATCTTTCCCTTCCAGCGGACGGTGCTCAAAGCCGTGCGCCCGCTGGCCAACCGGGTGTCCCCGGTGGAACTGCCCACCGATAGTTACTTCGCCAACATCCAGGATCTGTTCGGCAAGCTGGACGGCATCGACGAGCTGCTCGAAAATCCCCGCACCACCAGCGTGCGCCTGGTGACCAATCCGGAGAAGATGGTGCTGCGCGAGACCCAGCGCGCCTTCGTGTACTTTTCGCTGCACGGCCTCACGGTGGATGGCATCATCGTGAATCGCGTGCTCCCCGACGCCATCAAGGATTCCTTTTTCTCGGAATGGCGCGAGTCGCAGCAGCGCGTGCTGGCGGAGATCGACGCTTACTTCTCTCCCGTGCCCGTCAAGCACGTGCCGCTGTTCACGCACGAGGTGCTGGGCGCCGAGCGGCTCCAGGATCTGGCGCGGGCGCTTTACGCCGAGGACGAAGATCCCGCGGCCGTCACGCGCACCGAAGCGCCCTACATCTTCACCAAGCGCGACGGGCATTACGAAGTGCAATTGCAATTGCCCTTCGCCATGAAGGGCGAAGTGGGGCTGTTCAAGAAGGGCGACGAATTGATCGTCCAGATCGGGACCCTGCGCCGGCATATCGGCCTGCCGACTTCCATGGCGGCTCTGACGCCCGCGCACGCAAAGTTGGAGAATAAAGTGTTGACCGTGGAAATGAGGGAGAATTAATTATGCCAGACGAAAAGACAAACCTTGACGCTCCAGGCTGCTTCTACTGCCTGAATGTGAAGCCGTTCTTCCGGAAGGCCTGGTCCGACGCTACCAGGGACCATTTCCGCAACGCGCGGGTGGAGATGTTGAAGGGCGTGCGCAGCCTCATTGACGACCGCATCGGAGACCTTTCGCGGCACGAAGCCAGGGGCACGCGGGTCACAGTGGAGTAAGTGGCGAAACCATCCCTCAAAATCCTGGTCCTCGACGTGGGCGGCACGCACGTGAAAGCCCTGGCCACGGGCCACAAGACGTTCGTCGAGATTCCTTCCGGGCCGAAGATGACTCCCCGCAGAATGCTGGCCGATTTGCGGAAGGTCATCGATGGCTGGCAGTATGCGGCCGCCTCGATGGGATATCCGGGGCCGGTCCTGCACGGGAAGCCGCTCGCCGATCCGCATAACCTGGGGCGCGGCTGGGTCGGTTTCGATTTCGCCAAGGCGCTGGGATGCCCCGTGAAGATCATCAACGATGCCGCCATGCAGGCTCTCGGCCATTACGAGGGAGGGCGCATGCTGTTCCTGGGCCTGGGCACAGGGCTCGGTTCGGCGCTGATTGTGGACGGCGTCCTGGAGCCCATGGAGTTGGCGCACCTGCCTTACAAGCACGGCCTCACCTATGAGGATTACGTCGGCTTGCGCGGGCTGAAGCGGCTGGGCAAGAAGAAGTGGCGGCAGAACGTGTTCGATATTGTGAAGCGCATGAAGGCTGCCCTCGAAGCCGACTATGTCGTCCTGGGCGGCGGCAACGCCAAGGTGCTGAAGAAGCTTCCGCCCGGCGCGCGCCTCGGCGACAACGCCAACGCCTTCCGCGGCGGCTATCGCTTGTGGGTAGAGCCCGCCGAACGCCACAAACGGGTGTGACCCGGCTTCGCCGCCCGCGCCACTACGTCCGCTGGGTCCAGCAGGTGCTGTGGCTCGTAGAGCTTGCGGGACCACTTCCGCTCCGCGTCGAACCGCACCCCCGCGAAATACCCGATTTCATTGCGCGTACAGTGGGTCACCTGCCCGTGGAATTTATGTTTCCCGAGCGCCAGGCATAGCCGCGCTCCGGCCGGCACCTCCTGCTCGAGCAGCACGGACGCGCCGGATGGCGAGATGTCTTCCAGATTCGCCGTCACCTCCTTCGGCTCAGCGCCCGCGACTTCGATCCACACCTGGATCAGGTCCGAACACCACAACCGGGGTTCCGCGCGCCGTTCCGTCATTCGCCGACCACCGTCACCAGCACCTGCCGGTCGCGCGCGCGGTTATCGAAATCGCACAGCACGATTTGCTGCCAGGAGCCGGTCAGGATGCGCCCCTCAGCGATCGGGAAGCTTCGCGCCGTGCCGATCAACGCGCTGCGCAGGTGCGCGTATCCGTTGCCGTCGCTCCAGCGCGCGTTATGCGCGTAATCGCCGGCCGCGGGCGCGATCTGGTCGAGAGCCCGCCGCAGGTCCGCCACGCATCCCGGCTCGAACTCCAGCGTGGTGATGCCCAGCGTTGAACCCACGCCGGCAATGTTCACGATTCCCTGTAGGATGCCGCTTTCGGCCACGATGCGCATTATCTGCGGCGTGATATCCAGCACTTCGGAATGGCCCCGCGTGGCCACGCGAAAGCTCTTCTGCAGAACAGCCATGCGAACGGGCCTAGCGGCCGAATTCCTCTTCGAATCCGGCGACCTTCGCCAGCCTGCGCTTATGCCGCTCCAACCCCGAGAAGTTCGCCCCGATGTACCGCCGCACCAGTTCCACGGCCAACTCCGGGCCCACCACGCGTGCGCCCAGGCACATCACGTTGACATCGTCGTCCTCTACGGCTTGATGCGCCGAGAAGGGATCGTGGCAGGTAGCCGCACGCACGCCCTTGAACTTGTTGGCGGCCACGCAGGCGCCCGCGCCGCTGCCGCACAGCAGGATGGCCCGGTCGGCGCGCTGGCCGATCACAGCCTCGGCCACGGCGCGCGAGTAATCCGGATAATCCACCGGGTCCGTCGAGTCCGTGCCCAAGTCTACGGTCTGGTGCCCCAATTTACCTAATTCTTCGATGATCCGCGCTTTCAGCGGAAAACCGGCGTGATCGCTTGCCACTGCCACCATCATGGATTCCCATCATAGCGCTATACTGCCCGGGCAGTCACAGGTCCCTGGGCATCAACCCGGTTTTCTTGCCCAGGACCTTCATGGCCGTCGGGCCGAGCGTCACTCGATCATGATAGGCGAACAAGACGTCCGGCCACCCCGGTCGCGCCAGAATGCGGTGGGACGAGCCGCCTTGACGTTTGATGGTCCAACCGATCCGCAACAACGCGGCCAAAGCTTGCCTGGCCTTGGTCGACGGCCAGCTTTCGGATGGCTTCTTAGGCGGCAATGAAGGATACGTTCATCGGGCCGGGGACGGTCTCGCCGTGCTCCAACCGATCGGCAATCAGCCGCAACGCCAACGCCTGCACTGCCGCAGTCGCCAACTTTCTGGTACGGCCATAAGCCGTCACGCCCGGAAGCGCCGAGATGTCCGCCAGCCAACGTCCATCTTCCTCCCGGAAATACTCTATCGCCAACGAGAAACCGGTCGAGGACTTCTGCATAACTCCATCATGCCACCAAATTCACCGAAAAGCGGGACTGCCGCGCGGCTATGGCCATCGCCCTTACAACGCCGCCACGCGCCGCTGTATCAGCAGGAAATACAAGCCCACGGCAACCAACAAGAGTCCGTTCGCCGCCAGCACATGCGGCGCGGAGTAAATCGGCACCAGCCACCCGGTCGCCAGGCTGCCCAGCGGCATCCCGCCGCGGAAGGCCAGGTTATACACGCTCATCACCCGCCCGCGCATTTCGTTGGGGGTGATCAGCTGCACCAGCGAACTGACCATCGAGAACACCCCCATCATCGCCGCGCCCGAAACAACCAGGAGGGCAGCGCTCAACACGATCGACCGGGAAATGGCGAATCCGGTAATCGAACCGCCCAGCAGCAGCATGGTCAGCAGCGCGATCTGCCCTTTGTTTTGGACATTGCCCAGCGCCGCCACGATCAATGCGCCCACCACCGACCCGATCCCGGAGCACGAGAGCAGGATCGTGAAGGCCGTTGGTCCGCGATGAAATACGTCCTTGGCGAACACCGGCAGGAAAGTCAGCGTCGGTATCGCCAGGCCGGTCATACAAAACGCCAGCGCGATCAGCCCCACCATGGCGCCTTGCCCGCGCACGAACCCGATGCCCTGCTTCACCCCGGTCAAGATGGATTCGTTGGTCTTCTGGGGCGCGAACGTGACCGTCAGCAAGAGCAGCGAAATGATTACCGCCACGAACGACAGGCCGTTGAGCCCGAAGCACCAGGCCGCGCCGAGTCCGGTGAGCGCCAGGCCGCCCAGCACCGGGCCGATCACGCGCGCCAGATTGAACTGGATGGAATTGAGCGCGATGGCGTTGGGCAGGTCCTCCTTTTCGACCAGCATGGGCACCAGCGCCGAATATGCGGGTCCGCCGAAGGACTGCGCGCAGCCCACCCCAAACGAAAGGCTCAGGATTTGCCACACCTTCACCAGGTTGAAAGCGATCAACAACGTCAACACGAATGCGCAGGTCATCTGCACGTATTGCGAACCAAGGAGCACCCGCCGGCGGTCGATGCGGTCCGCGATCACGCCGCCGATGAGCGAAAACAGCACAATGGGGATCTGGCCCAGAAAGCCGTCCAGGCCCAGCATGAACGCCGACTTGGAAATCGAAAAGACCAGCCACTGCTGCGCCACCACCTGCATCCAGGTGCCGATCGACGAGGTGCAGGCGCCGAACCACATCAGGCGGAATTCGCGGTAATGGAAAGCCTTAAAGACCCGGCTGAGCACAGGCTTAGGGCAGCGGCCTTTCCCTCTGAATCAAATGCAGGATGTTCCCATCGCGATCCGCAAAAAACAAAAGCCGGTTGCCCTGTTTGTTCATCGGCTCGCCCAGGAAGTGCACGCCGGAAGCCTTGAGGCGCTCGTGCGCCGCATCGAAATCGTCCACATCGATGGCCAGATGGCGGATGCCGGGGGCGTCGAACTGCGGCGGCGTGAGCGATCCTTTGCCGGGAATGATTTCCAGCATCGTGCCGTTGGCCGCGCGCACGAAGTAGTTGCCGGCGTACTCGTAGTTGATGACGAAATCGAGATGCGCGGCGTACCACTCGGCCAGCGCGCGCGGGTCGGGAGAGGCGATGGCCGTGTGCTCGAGTCCTCTAAACATAGGGCGATTGTAACAGGATTGGATTCAGCTCTTGGTCTTCGCCTTTTTCAGATCGTTCTGCAATTGCCGGACCTCGTCCGGCATATCTCCGGCGTTCTTGGCGTGATTCAACTCCCGCCGGCAAGTTACGGTGTCACCAGTCAAAAACGCGATCTTGGCCAGAAAGTAACACCTGTAACTGTTTCCGTTTGGCGCTTCGTGCGCCTTCTTGGCTTCGTCCAGCGCGCCGGTCAGGTTGCCGAGTTGAAGCTGCGCGTAGGCCATCAGGATGCGCAGCGACGAATTGTCGGGATTCGAATGCGTGAGCGTGGAGAGCCTGGCCAGCGCGCCCGCGTGCTCGCCTTCGCGGATGAGTTGGGCCGCTTCATCCACCACCTTCCGGTCGGCGTCGTTCAGCAAAGTCAAGGCGCTCGCCAGGCGGTCGAAGCGCAGTTCCAT
Source organism: Bryobacterales bacterium (assembly GCA_963707465.1). Taxonomy (GTDB): domain Bacteria; phylum Acidobacteriota; class Terriglobia; order Bryobacterales; family Bryobacteraceae; genus Bog-159. Next base: position 364,499 of record CAVPQK010000023.1, on the reverse strand, counting down.
GGTGGGCGTCGGCGGGGGCGCCGCCAGAGCCAAAGTCGCGGCACAGACCAGCACCAGGCAAGCACTCCGAACGCAAGGCATATATATGAGATTCTATCGCGACATCCGGCGATGCAGGCGGATAGTTGGTAGAGACAGGCCCGGCCGGCCAGCTTCAGGCCAACTACCGGGCAGGAAGAAAAGCACATCTGGCCGCAGATGAACGCCGATTAATGCAGATAAAACATGGACAAATATTGCGCACCCGCTGAGAGGCGTCAGCGCACCAGCCAGACGGCCCCATACGCCAGCCCGGAGCCGATCAGCGCGCCAGCAATCACGTCACTCAGGAAGTGCATCCCCAGCAGGATGCGCGAGAGCGCGATACTGGCGGCGCAGAACAGCAAGCCCGGCAGCATGCCAGGATAGAACGCACCCAGTGAAAGCGCCACCGCGAAGGCGGTAATCGTATGGCCGGAGGGAAACGAGAAGCGATCGGGAGGTAACAGCGTGGCCCAGCAATGCGGCTCGATGGCGCACGGGCGTCTGCGGTTTGTCCGCTTCTTCAGGGACAGGAAGACCGCGATGCCCAGCGCCGCCGCGAGGCCCGCAACACCAACGGCCACGAAGCGCGTGGGACCGCCGAACAGCAGGATGACGATTCCCAGGGCGTACCACAGCCAGCCGTCGCCGCCGCGCGTGGCGCAGATCATCCACACCCGGATCCAGCGCGGCGCCGGCCACCGATGCACGCGGTGCATCAGGTTGTAATCCCGTGCCGTGATGAACTCTAACACCATCCCACCCTAATTTATAGTCTCATAATCCTACAAGAGCATGACATTTGGTTAAAAGGTTGGTGAAATCAAGGAGTGAATAGTGTGAAGAAGCTCGATTTCATCTACTTCGATGCCGGAGGTGGCCATCGCAGCGCGGCCATGGCGTTGCAGCAGGTCATTGCGCAGCAAGGCCGGCCGTGGGAAATCCGCATGGTCAACTTACAGGAACAGCTCGATAACCTGGATATCTTCCGGCGTATCACCGGCATCCGTCTGCAGGATTATTACAACCTCCTGCTGAAAAAGGGTTGGACCATAGGCTCTGCAGAGTTATTAAAAGGGTTGCATGTAGTGATCCGTCTGTTCCAGCCGGCGCTGGTGCGGATGTTAGCCGATTTCTGGCGCGCGGGCCGGCCCGACATGGTGGTCTCGTTGATCCCCAATTTCAATCGAGCGTTGAGGCTGAGCCTGGATGCCGCGCTGCCCGGCGTGCCGCTGGTGACAATTCTCACGGACATCGCCGACTATCCGCCGCGCTTCTGGATCGAGCGGCAGCAGCAGTACCTGATCTGCGGGTCGGACCGCGCGGTCGCCCAGGCGCGGGAATTGGGACATGCGGACCGCTGTATCTTTCGCGCGTCGGGCATGATCCTGAACCCCCGCTTCTATGAGCCGGTCGAGGCCGATCGCAGTGCCGAAAGGCAACGCCTCGGGTTGAATCCGGACTGGCCGACGGGATTGGTGCTGTTCGGCGGCGAAGGCTCCGCGGTGATGCTCGAAATTGCGCGCCGCCTGGAACGGGCGGCCCGGCCCTTGCAACTGATCCTGATCTGCGGCCGCAACCAGAAGTTGGCGGCCAGCCTACGCGGGATGGAAGCGCGCATGCCTATGTTCGTGGAAGGATTCACCCGGGAGGTGCCCTATTACATGCATCTCTCGGACTTCTTCATCGGCAAGCCGGGGCCGGGCAGCATCAGCGAGGCCCTAGCCATGAAGCTGCCCGTGATTGTAGAGCGCAACGCCTGGAACCTGCCGCAGGAGCGCTACAACTGCGAGTGGGTGCGCGAACAGGATGCCGGGCTGGTGTTACGCAATTTCCGCGGGATCGAAGCCGCGGTGAACGAGCTGTTGGAACCCGCCACCTACGCCCGTATGCGCGCCAACGCCGCCGCGCAATCGAATCGCGCGGTGTTCGAAATTCCGGATATGCTGGAGTCCATTCTGTCGCAACCGGCGGGCCAGGGCTGAGCGGGTTATCATAGTGTCGGTACCCTTATGATTACGCGAGTGCGCGCGCGGAATTTCAAAAGCCTGAGAGACGTCGACATCTCACTGGGTCCATTGAACGTCCTGGTCGGGCCTAACATGGGCGGCAAGAGCAATGTTCTCGATTTGTTCCACTTCCTCCATGAATGTTGGTTTCCGCAGCCGCCAACATCCGGGGCCGCAAGCGCTCTTGCGCGCCGGCAAGGGATGGACGAGGTCCTTTGGAAGGGAGGCCGGGACAGACTGCTTTCGATAGCCATCGAGTTTGATGAACTGGCCCGCGCGGACAGGACGTTCCTATATGAAATCGAAATTCTAGGCGGCGTTAGAGGATATGCCATATTGAGAAGGAGACACTGACGCTCCGGGAGGGTGGAAAAGATCACGATCTCATTATTAAAGTGGGTGGTGGCCGCTGGCTCCAGAACGCCAATTCGGAGAAAGTCGGCATGGTCCAAGCCGAGAGATCGGGGATGGAACTGGCGCCTCCCAACTGGGATGGCTACCACCTGAAATTCTTCGCCCAGAACTGGCGATTTTATCAACTAGTCCCGAACCTCATGAGAGGGGTAAACCAGATGATTGCTGGCGACGAACTAGAGTCCACTGGCTCAAACCTCTCCGCCTGGCTGATGTGGCTGCAGACGCGTTCGCCGGAAGGGTTTGGCCGCATCGCAGAGGCCGCGCGGGACGTCTTTCCGGAAATCCGTCAACTCCTCAGTTGGCCGACGCAGCAGGGCACTGGCTATTTGGCCTCCGAAGAGCAAGGGCTGCTCCGCCCCACGCCGCTCTTTTAGATGTCGGACGGCGAGCTTGTCTTCGTCGCCTACCTCTCTCTCATTCTCGCCCCTGACGATTTAGGCGGCACGCTACTCTTCATCGAGGAGCCCGAGAATCACTTGCACCCTAGGCTCTTCGAGACGCTTATCGCCCTGTTACGGCAGGTCCAGCAGAAAACCGCGGAACGAGGAATGCCACCCTCCCAGATCATTTTCACCACGCATTCCCCGCTCGTGATCGATCAGATGAGGCTTCACGAGATCCTGTGGATCGAGAAGAAACAGGGCGAGACGAAAGTAACAAGGCCCAATGATAAGCCGCACCTCAGGAAACTGGTTCAGGACGAAGATCTGGGTCTGGGTGACCTGATGTTTGCCGGGGCGCTTGGTGAGGAATGAGCGTTTTCGGCATCGTCGTTGAGGGCCCGCGCGACGCCGCCACCTATCAGGTCCTCATCCGAAGAATTCGCCCCGACGTAGCGGTGGTGCCGCGGCAGTGTGGCGGCGTACCAGCGCTCGCCAATAGGTTCGTAGGGTTTTTGAAGGAATTCGAGTGGCACACGGGGCATCGTGTGGACAAGGCGTTGGTCATCCGTGACTCCGACCGGAAGGCACCCGAGATTGTCGAGGCGGACCTGAATAGCCGTCTGAGCAAGTCGGGTTTCAGGCCGACCTTCCCTGTCCACATCTACGCGACCCGATGCATGATTGAGACCTGGCTGCTCGCCGACGAGCGTGCTGTAAGCATAGTCGCTCGCGCGCGAGGCCGGACCCGGTCGATCAAGGCTGTCAGGAGGCCGCTGGAGGAGATCATGGATCCAAAGCCTTTATTCCTGAGAATGCGTTCCGAAGCTGATCTCCCGGCCGACGACAAAGTGTACGAAGAGATAGCGTCCGCCGCGGACCTCGACAGAATCGCGGAGCGATCTCCACGGTTCCTCGAATTCCGCAAGCACATCCACGCTTGTTAGCTCTCGTTGCAGCGGCCTCTGCCGCAAGCGGCTAAGTAGTCTTACAGCGTCCCCGGCGTCCACGCAGCCACGCCCCGGACAATGCGATCTGTTACTATTCTCCTTCGTATGCAAACCAGAACCCTCCCCTGCCTGCGCCAAGCCGCGTACGCCGCCCTCTGCCTAGCCGCGCTCACCGCCCCCGCCGTGGCCCAATTCGGTCCGCCGCGGCCCAAGCCCACCGGTCCATGGATGAACAAAACCCTGTCCGCCGATCAGCGCGCCGACCTGATCCTCGCTCAGATGACCCTCGACGAAAAAATCTCCATGCTGCATGGCGGTGGTTGGCAAATGCTCTTCGGCGGTCCTGACGCTCCGCCTTCGAAGTCGCTGGGCAATGCCGGTTACATTCCAGGAGTGGCGCGCTTCGGCATTCCCGATCTGCAAATGGCGGATGCCGCCGTGGGAGTCACGCACAGCTCCGTCTACGGCCGCTATTCCACCGCGCTGCCGTCCGGCGTAGCGGAAGCCGCCAGTTGGGACCTCGGTCTGGCGCGCGAATACGGCGCGCTGATCGGGGCGGAGCTCCACGACCAGGGCTACACCATGTCCCTGGGCGGCGGCGTCAACCTGGCGCGCGAGCCCCGCAACGGCCGCATTTTCGAGTACAAGGGCGAGGATCCCATCCTGGCGGGCAGGGTGGTGGGTGCCGAAATGAAGGCGCTGCAGGCGCAGGGCGTGCTCGGCGACGTCAAGCACTACGCGCTCAACGACCAGGAAAGCGGCCGTTCCTACGTCAACGTCAAGGCCGACAAGCGCGCCATGCGCGAAAGCGATCTGCTGGCGTTCGAGATCGGCGTCAAGGAGTCGGGCGCCGCCGCGGTGATGTGCTCCTACAACCTGCTGAACGGCGACTATGCCTGCGAGAACAGCTATCTGCTCACCGATGTTTTGAAAAAGGATTTCGGATTCCAGGGATTCGTTCTGTCGGATTGGGGCGGTACGCATTCGACTGCCAAAGCTGTCATGGCAGGCCTGGATATGGAGATGCCCGGCAACACCTACCTGGCGGATCCGCTCAAGAAGGCAGTGGAGGCCGGTCAGGTGCCCAAGGCGCGCCTGGACAACATGGTGCACCGCATTCTGCGCAGCGAGTTCGCGGTGGGCCTGTTCGACAATTCGGCGGAACGCCAGGTGCCCGATGTATTGCACGGTCTCGACGTGGCCGAGCGCGTGGCCGAGCAGTCCATCGTTCTGCTGAAGAATGCGAACGGGCAGTTGCCACTGACCGCGCGGGTGAAGACCATCGCAGTCATCGGATCGCATGCGGATGTGGGCGTGCTTTCCGGCGGCGGATCGGCCCAGGTCGATCCTATGGGCGGCAATGCCGTGCCGCAGCCGGCCAACGTGCCGTTTTTCGAGCGCGTGGTCTGGCACCGCTCTTCGCCGCTGAAGGCGATTCGCGCCAAGGCGCCGCATGCGGACGTGCAGTATGACGGCGGAACCGATCCCGCCACCGCGGCCCGCCTGGCGAAGGCGTCCGATGTGGCAATCGTGTTCGTCAACCAACCTTCGAGCGAAGGCAGTGACCACCCGAACCTGTCGCTGCCCGGCAATCAGGATGCGCTGGTGAGCGCGGTGGCGGCGGCCAATCCGCACACTATCGTGGTGCTTGAAACCGGCGGCGCGGTAACCATGCCGTGGATCGGCCAGGTGAGCGCGGCCATGGAATCCTGGTATCCGGGTATTCGCGGCGCGGAAGCCATCACTAACATCCTCTTCGGCGACGTGAATCCCTCGGCTAAGCTGCCGCTGACCTTCGCTAAGTCGGAAGCCGATCTGCCACACCCCAAGCCCACCACCCAGCCGCCTCCGGCGAGTGACAAGGACATGGTCGAGATGATTCCGGGTTTCAAGGACAATACCACACGGTTCGATGTCTCGTACGACGAAGGATTGTTAGTCGGCTATAAGTGGTACGACGCCAAGGACAAGACCCCGCTGTTCCCGTTCGGCTTCGGACTGTCTTATACCACTTACGAATATTCGAACCTGAAGGCATCCAAAGATAGTGTGACCTTCCAGGTGAAGAACACCGGCGCGCGCGCCGGCGCGGAAATCGCCCAGGTCTACGCCACTCTGCCGCCGGCCTCGGGCGAGCAGTTCAATCGGCTGGTAGCGTGGGAGAAGGTGCGGCTCGCGCCTGGCGAATCGAAGACGGTGACGCTGCGGCTCGAGCGTCTTTATCTCTCGACTTTCAACGTCGACAAGGACGCCTGGGAGCTGGTTCCCGGCGATTACATCATCCAAGCCGGAGCTTCTTCGCGCGACTTGGCTGTGCGCGGCTCCATTCACTTGGACTGAGGCGCCGGGTGCGGCTTCGCTCCCACAACCACCGATTGGATGAATCCGTCCCGAAATCCGTACTGGTAACCGGCGCACTCGAACCCCGCCTCTTCCAGGATCTCCCGCGCGTAACGCTTGCCGGTTAGCAGAGAAACCTCCGGCGGGTGAAGCTGTGTCCGGCTTTTGAAAACCCAACGCAGGCAAAAGTGCGCAGCCCCCAGGAACATCACGCTGGGCGCCATACGGTGAGGCCAGAAGATCACCACTCTTCCACCGGGCTTCAGGATTCTTAGAAACTCGCGCAGCATCGCTATAATTTCCCGCCGGGGAAAGTGCTCCACCACTCCCAGGTTGTAGACGCCGTCGAACTCGCGGTCGGCATACGGTAGCGCAAATATGTCGGCATGGTCCAGCCGGTACGCGTCCGGATTGTTGCGGGAATACAGGCCGAGGGCTTCGGGCGAGATGTCCGCCGCCGCGATCTGAAACTCGCCGTGCAGCCGCTCGTCCACCTGTCCGCTGCCGCAGCCGGCATGCAGCAGGCGGGCGCCGCGCGGGAATGTGCGTCGTAATGCGCGCTCCAGGTTCGGCCGGATGACGGCTTGCCGGTAGATCGCCGCGGCCACTTCGTACAGCGTCCCGGCCGACGACGGTTTGCGCTTCCAGTAACCATCCCACTCGCTCGATGCCAGCCCCAATGCGAGCTGTGGCTGCACCGTAAACGTGTGCCGGGCGAGCCGAAACCGCCCGGGCAGAACTGCGTTCTCCAGCGCCAGCCCGACCAGGTAACGGAAGCTGCGGAAGGCCTCGCGAAAGGTCAGTTTGGAGTGGCCGTAAGTCCGCGCCGGCAGCACGATGGGGATTTCCACCACCCGATAACCGTTGCGCGCCAGGATGAACAGGCTTTCAAAGAAGAACGCGTAACTGCGCGACACGGCCATTTCGAAAATCGCCAGCGGAATCGCCGTTAAATGGTAGGCGCGAAAGGCGCCGCTGGCATCCGCCGGTAATCCCAGCAGCGTCTTCGTCAGGAAGTGGCCCAGCAGAGTGAGGCAGCGCCGGAATGGCGACCATCCGGGCAGACTTCCCGGCTGCATATAGCGGGAACCCACCGCCAGGCCGGAGCCCGCGGCCGCCGCCAACAGCCGGGGAATGTCCGCGGGTGAATGCGTAAAGTCGCAGTCCATGGTGACCAGCCATTCGTAGCCGCGCTCGTACGCATAGCGAATGCCGCAGAGGTGGGCGCTCCCGATGCCCTGCTTGCCCGGGCGGTGAATCACCGTGACGCGCGGATCGCCCGCTGCCAGCCGGTCCAGCACTGCGCCCGTGCCGTCCGGGGAGGCGTCGTCGACAAAAAGGATATCGGTTTCCAGGGCGAGTTCCCGGATCTGCCTGTGCAACTCCTCGACATTTTCTCGTTCGTTAAGAGTGGGGACAAAGACGAGGGGACGCATGGCATCAGCCGCCCACAATTTCGATTTCCGGCAGGGGGAACAGCATCTTGCCGCCAGCCTCCAGATAGGCCCGCTCGCGCGCCATGATGCCCTCCTTGAAGTGCCACGGCAAAACCAGGAAGTAGTCGGGCTGCATGGCGCGCGCCTCAGATTCGGAAATGATGGGGATGTTCGTCCCGGGCGTGAAGCAGCCGAACTTGTCCGGATTGACCTCGGCGATGGCGCGGATGTCCCCTGCCGAAAAACCGCAAAACTGCAACAGCACATTGCCCTTGGTGGATGCGCCGTAGCCGCATATCGTTTTTCCGTCGGCGCGTAGCGCGCGGATCAGGCGGAGCAGGTTGTTGCGATGCTCAAAGACGCGTTGCTCGAACTCCCGGTAGGGGCGTGGCGTGGTCAATCCCATGCGGTCTTCCTGCCCCAGCAGCCAGTCGATCACGGTGGCGTTCGGCCGGTAGGGCGCTTCGCGAAGACACGCGGTGACGGCGAAGCTGCCGCCATTGATGGCATTCGTCTGGACGTCGATAATGCGCAGCCCGCATCTTTCCACCAGCGTCTTTACGGTGGCCAGCGAGTAATATTCGAGATGCTCATGACAGATCGTGTCATAGGCGTTGGTGCGCAGCATCGACGGCATGTAACTCTGCTCGAAGTGCCAGATGCCGCGCGAGTCAAGTAGGCCGGCCACCTCGGAAACGAAGGCCGCGGGATCTTCCAGGTCGTAAAACATGGCGATCGAGGTGACGATCCTGGCCTGCGAATTCCCCAGCCGCGCGCGGACCAGCGCGCCGGAGAAGAAATCCGGAATCAACTCCAGGCCGTCCGCGTAACAGGCGCGGAATTTCTCTCCGGTGGGGTCTACTCCGATGCGCCGGCAAGCGGCTCCGTACGCCCGCAGCAGGGTGCCGTCGTTGCTGCCGATATCGATCGCCGCATCGCCCGCGGAGAGCGGGCACAAGCGCTCCAGGTAGCGCACCTTCCGGTGCAAGTGCGCCACCATGGACTGGTTCAGTCCGGATCGATACCCATAGTTCAATCCGTACATTTCGCGCAGGTCGTAGGACTGCTTCAACTGCAGCAGGCCGCTATCTGGGCACCACACCAGGCCCAGCGGGCCTTGGGTGATGGCGGCGCCAGGCTGTTTGGGGAAGACGCCTGTGAGAGATTGCGTGCCCAGGCTGAGCACCGGTATAAGGTCCTGGCTGCCGGAGATGCGGCAGCGGTCGATTTCCTGGTACATGTCCGTTTACGGAAGAGACTCCAACTGCGACGCGTCGATGACGATCGTCTTGCCCGGAAGCGGCGGCGTGACAAAGTAGTCCAGCGTCATCCAGTGTAACTGAGTTCCCCACTCTATCCATTGGGATGGGGCATCGGGGACGCTCTGAAACACCCGCGGGTCGCGCGCGATTCCCAGTTCGCGCAAGGCCGCGGTCACCATGGGGCGCAGGTTGGGGCCGTGGCGCAGGCTGGGCTCGCCCATCTCGTTTCGCTGCATGGCAGCCACCGGGCGCTGCCTGACGATCACATCGATCATGGTAAAATCGGAACCGTTTGTGCGCTGGTAGCGATCGATCTGGTCCTTCACAAAGCGGAATTCGGTGGAATCGGGCGCGGTGAAATAGCGCTGGATCGTAACATGCGCGGCGCAGATTCCGCCGGCCGCGACCATCGCCATCGCGATGGCTACGGCAGGGGTGGCGAATCGCGGCGGGATCCAGCGCGATGCGGCCGACAGGATGCGGACGAGCGAGATGGCGAAGATCAGGAAGATGGCGCCTTCGAGCGCCGTGTAGGTCCGATACTCCGCGGAGGGCATATAGCTGGCCAGGTTGATGCCGTATGTCATCGGTATCATGGCTGCCAGCAGGGCTGCCTTACCCAGCGCTCGCATCATGCCGCATTCGAGCCACAGCGCCATCAGGATTACGCAGCCAACGAGGATAGAAACACTCAGGATCGGCCGCACAAACCAGAAGTTCGATGCTTCCAGCAAAGGCGTCCGAACGAACCACACCGCGCCCTTGTGGATATCACCGCTGAACTGGCGGGCATCGTACTTGCCGAGCAAGGGAACGTGGGCATGCTGCAGCCACGCCCGCCACACCCAATAATAGACGCCGCAGGCGGATGCCAGGATGACGCCGTGAAAAGCCACTTCGCGAAGGTGATCGCGATAGAAACGTTGCCGATCGGCGAGGAGCGTGGAGACAGCCACTAGCGACACGTAGAACAGAGCTCCGGGTTGATAGATGGCCAACGAGACCACCGCCAGCAGCCCCGCCAGGGCCGCGAATCCCCATTTGCCGGGGGCCCGGTTGCCGATGACTTTTTCCGACACCAGGACAAAACCAAGGGCGGCCACGGTGGCGGACAACCCATAAGGAGCCGTGGACAGGAACCCCACCGCGACAGCAAATGGAGGCGTCGTCAACATGGCCACTGCTATCGCCAGAGCCACCGTCGCGGGCAAGTGCTTCTTGAGATAGCGATCCACCAACAGGCCGAGCGCCGCCAGGTTGACGATACTCAGCGCCCGCAGCAGATTCATGCCGCCCATAGACTTGACTGCGCCAAAAGCGCAGTAGATCGCCCCGGTCAGCGGCCGCCCCACCACCGCCATGAATGTGAGTATGGCCGTACGCGGAAAGCCGCCAAAAGTGGACCAGAAGTAATCGTCCGTATGCAGGTAATAAGCGTGAACCGCCGGAGAGTAGGCCAGCAGCAACGCCGCCAGAATAACCGCAAAGCGGGCTGCCGGACGACGGAAAGCCATGGCCATTACCGTTAGAATACCGGGTAGGCATGGCCGACTCCAACTTGCGCGACTTCCTGGAAAAGCGTTCCCTGGTATTGGCGCTCGCGCTGATCGCCATAGCCACCGTGCGCATTGGGGTCACCTATCGCGTCTTCAGTTTCACGATCGATGAACCGGGCCACTTTGCTTGCGGGCTGGAATACCTGAGCAAGCACGTTTATCGATACGAAACTCAGCATCCGCCGCTGGCGCGGGCAGCCATCGCGCTGCTGCCCTACCTGGCCGGTGTCCGGCCGCTGGGCGAAGAGAATCGCCAACTGGAAGGCCGGGATGTGATCCTGCAGTCGCCCCGCCCGAATCGCACCTTGGCGCTGATGCGCGCCGGGACTTTGCCCTTCTTCTGGCTGGCTTGCGGGGTGGTCTATCTTTGGTCCCGGCGGTACTTCACGGCCACGGTGGCGCTGTTGGCGGTGACGTTGTTCACGCTGCTGCCGCCGGTGCTGGCCCATGCGGGCCTGGCATGTACGGACATGGCCCTGGCCGCCTGCCTGGGCGCGGCGTTTCTGGCGCTGGTCGTGTGGGCCGAGTCGCCGGCATCCGCCAGATGGCCGCGCGCCGCGCTGCTGGGTGTCGCCGCGGCTGTGGCGGCGCTCTCCAAATTCACCGCCATGCTTTACCTCCCGGCGATGGCCGCCCTCGCCCTGCTGTTCTATCTGGCGGCGGAACGGCCCCGGCCGCGAAAGCTGGCCGCTCTCGTCAAGGAACGCGCCGCGTCGTTCGCGGGTGCGGTGTTGGTGGGCGCGGCGGTCATCTGGGCTGCCTATTGGTTCTCATTCGGAAAGGTTCCCGCATGGAATATCAGGCTGCCGGCGCCGGAGTTCTTCGATGGCCTGCTGGCCGCGCAGTATCATAACCGGGAAGGCCACCCCGGCTACCTGTTGGGCCATTACAGTCTCAAAGGCTGGTGGTATTACTTCCCAGTGGTGCTGGCCGTCAAGACGCCGATTGCATTTCTGGTCTTATTGGCTCTCGGAGCGTACACGAGCCTCCGGAAGTTCTCGATGGCGGCGTACCGCTTGCCGATGGCATTCTTCCTCGGCATCCTGCTGCCTGCTATGACCAGCCGCGTGGACATCGGCGTGCGGCTGATCCTGCCGGTCTACATCGGCTTTTCGATCCTGGCCGCCGTGGGACTGGATCGCCTAGCGCGACTTACCGAGCCGCGACCGTCAGGAAGCGGTTTCCCAGCCCAGGCGGCAGCCGTCGCCCTCCTGCTGTGGCTAGCCATCTCTGGCGCTATCTCCCATCCCGACTATCTGTCATACTTCAACGCCTTCGCCGGGCACGATCCCGCCAGGATCCTGGTGGATTCGGATCTGGATTGGGGGCAGGATACCAAGCGCCTCGGCCGGCGGCTGCAACAACTGGGCGCGTCGGAGGTTTCGGTCATGCTGATCGAGCCGCTTACACTGCCGCTCCCCACCGAAGAGGCCATCCGGCGGTTCTACGGTCTGCCGCGCGTCAAGCCGGTCTCGGTCTCGTCACCCGGCGAAGGCTGGAACGTGCTGAGCCCGACCGTGGTCAAAACGCTAGGTCTTTCGTTCCAGCCGTGGTGGGAGCGCGTACCGCCCACGGAGAAGGTTGGCGCTCTGTGGCTGTATAAGATTCCATCCAACTGACGCAGCATAGAGCATGCACGTGTCCAGCAGGAGGTTGAACAGGTACATGTGCTTGATCACGTCGAATGCGTCGCCGTACACCGCGCTGAACAATGCCGCCAGGCAGCAGACGGGTAGCAGCGCGACCAGTTCGATGCGGCGGCGCCGCACCATGTCCCGGCTGCGAGCCCATCTCCACACGCCCCGCAGCGGCCAGCCGGCCAGGGCGAAAACGATCCACTTACTCACGAACGGCAGGATGTGTTCGTGAAAACCGCCCCACAGGTTGAACGCCCGGCTCTGGGCGCCCGGCGGCAGCCCCGCGGAAGGCTCGAAGTTTCCGTACCCATACCACCGTAGGAACGTGATCTGGGGCAGCAGACCGTGCAGGCGGCGCCACATGCGCGCCGGGCGCAGCAGATAGAAGCGCAGCACGGTGAAGGTGTTCACGCGTTTCAGGACTCCCGAGGCGGCCACCTGCGGGAAATCGGTGCCGGCGCTCCATGCCCCGGTTCCCGCGTACTTGGCCAGTTGCGGATCGAGTCCTAGCGCCTGCAGGTCCGCCTCAGGGTTCTTCGAATCGCCCAGGATGCCCGAAAAGACCATGCCGTATGTATTTGCCTGGCGCCCGTAGAAGGGCATGGCCGTCACGTTGAACGCCGCGCACACAAAAAGCGCGCACCCCCCAGCCGCGGCAACCACGCGGGCTGACTTCGCCGGCGCCCAAAAGGCCAGCCGGAAAGTGAAAAAGCCCAGCAGCAGCCCGATCGGCGCGTTCTGGGGTTTTGCCAACACCCACAGGATCGACCATAACGACCAGCGGAGCATGCCGCCCAAACTGGTCTCGCCCGCTACGCCGATCTCGACCGCTTCCGCCAGCAGCAGCAAAAAGAAGATGCAGGAAGCCGGCTCAGCGTAGAACGAATTCCAATAGACGGCGTAGCCCGCATCCGTCAGCGCCACCAGCGCGCCGATCCACAGCAGCGCGTGCGCCCGGTCGCGCCGCGTGACCCACAGCAGCCGCGCGAAAGCCGCCAGGAAAGCCAGCGCGTGCACCAATCCGGCGACGGTGATATCCAGCGCGCCGTCTTTGGAAACGAGCTTGTTCAGCGCGAGCGCCGCACCTACAAATAAATACTCGCTGTTGGCCTGCTCCCAGTAAGGCGAACGATAGCGCGGGTCGGGGATGAACTTGGGCTCGACGTAGGCGTATTCCAGGCTGCCGTGATGCTGCGGCCCGTAGCTAAAGCGGCCGATGGTGCGCACGAAGTCGCCCTGATCCGCTAGCCCCACGACCGGAGGGATGAAGAGTTGGTAGGTGAGAATGGCGCCCGCGGCGGCCAGCACCGCCCAGTACAGTTTGCCGCCGTTGGACATGCCTCAGGCCGAAGTATAGCAGGCCATCGGCTTCCCAACATGTTCTCTCGGAAGGCCCGGTACCACCCGGCTTGCCGCCGCGAACCGCCCACGTTAGAATCGAGGAATCTCAAACCTGGTCAAGAATCATCTGCCGGCGGCCTACCTGTTAATGGTGGGTGTGCCGGTGCTGGGCTTGCTCGGCATTCTGCGGGCGGGGCGGAGTATCCAGGCGCCGCTCTCGGTCGCGGGCGAATGGGCAATCGAAGCCGACCCCACCGCCAATTGCGCCAATCCACCGGGCAGTCTGCAGCGGCAACTGGCGTGGACCATCTCGCAATCCGGAACCCAGGCCACCATCACCCTGCATGACGGCTACGGAACCAGGCTGGATGCCGGCATCGACGGCCCTACCTTGACGGCCGGATCGCCCGGGGGCACCGTTGCCGCCAGGATTACGGGCGGGGTTGAGGGGCGCAGGATGGAGGGCAAAATCACTCTGCCCGGCTGCGCGCCGGTCGCTTTTCACGCCGTCCGCCAGAAGAAGCCAGGCGCCTGATGCTGGATCTCTTCCATCTCGTGCTGCAGATCGCCGTGATCCTGGTGGCGGCGCGCGCGGTGGGGTTCCTGTTCCAGAAGATCCATCAGCCGCAAGTAATGGGCGAAATGGTGGCGGGGATTCTGCTGGGACCATCGCTGCTGGGCTGGCTCGCGCCAAGTATTTCGGGCGCGCTGTTCCCGCTGGCCAGCCTGAGCTACCTCAACGCGCTGAGCCAGGTTGGCCTGGTCGTATTCATGTTTGTGGTTGGCCTGGCGTTGAATCCATCGGATCTGCAAGGCTATGGCCACGCGGCGGTACTCACCAGCCACGTCAGCATCGTGGCGCCCTTCTGCTTGGGCGGGTTAACGGCGCTGTATCTCTATCCGCGGCTCTCCGACGACGGCGTCACCTTCACCGGCTTTGCCCTATTCATGGGCGCCGCCATGAGCATCACGGCATTCCCGGTGCTGGCGCGGATTCTATCCGAACGCGGCCTGGTCCGCAGCCGGATGGGTACGCTGGCGATCGCCTGCGCGGCGGTCGACGATGTCACCGGATGGTGCATCCTGGCCTATATCGTGGTGCTGGTGCGTGTGACGCACTCCGCCAGGCCCGCTTGGGTGACCATCGCCGGTTCCATCGCCTATGTCCTGATCATGCTGTTCGTGGTCCGCCGCATCCTGCCCGCATTCGAGCGCGAGTTCCGCAAACGGGATCACTTGAGCGACAATCTGGTCGCCGTGATCGTGGTGCTGGTGCTGGTTTCCGCGCTGGCCACCGAGTGGCTGGGCGTACATTTGTTGTTCGGCGCATTCCTCATGGGCGCCATCATGCCGAAGGCCCCCGAATTCACGCGCTACCTTCTGCACAAGTTCGAATCGGTGACCGTGGTGCTGCTGCTGCCGCTGTTCTTTGCCTACACGGGCCTGCGCACGCGCATCGGCGTAGGCGGCGGCGGGTCGATCTGGTTTTACAGTGTCATCGTCATCGTGGTAGCCATCACCGGCAAGCTGGGTGGGTCCATGTTCGCGGCGCGCATGGCCGGCATGCCGTGGCGCGAGGCGGCCTCGCTCGGCATTCTGATGAACACGCGCGGCCTGATGGAACTGGTGATCCTGAACATCGGTCTCGATATCGGCGTGATTTCTCCGGCCATGTTCTCCATCATGGTGCTGATGGCGCTGGTGACAACTTTCATGACCACCCCGTTGCTGGAGTGGGTGTATCCGACGCGCCTGTTCAAGGCGCAGATGGACCATGTCCACAAAAGCGTGGCGTGAGCGGACTTGTTGACGCGTGGACCGGCTATGATCAGTAGAGGTGGGTGTATGACAGACATCAATCCACGCATCACCGTTGAGCCGGGAAAGATGGGCGGCAAGCCCTGCATTCGGGGCCTTCGGTTCACGGTTTATGATGTGGCCTCTTATCTGGCATCCGGGATGACTGAAGAAGAGATATTGCGAGACTTTCCGTACCTCGAAAAAGACGATTTCCGCGCGGTCTACGAGTTTTTTGCCAGTATGCCCGACAGGATCACCGTGCTTTGAGGCTGCTCTTCGATGAGAACCTCGCGCCACGTCTGGCAGATCTTGTGGCGGATTTGTTTCCCGATTCCCAAGTGAGCGCGCCGCTCCTCTCCCCCGGCGCACTTTTCTGCACACTCTTCTGTTGACACGGCCGCTCTTATTGCGGCAGCAGCGCCAAGCAGGCAATCGTCATTCGCTGAATCTCCCTTTGAGTGGTTCAGCCGGGGGCCTCGGCCTCTGTTAGTTTGCGGCGGCCACGATTTCCAGCAGCTCGATCTCGAAAACCAAAGTGGCCCCACCCGGAATCGAAGGCCGCCCCTTGTCTCCGTATGCCAGGTCGGAAGGGCACACCAGCACGGCTTTGCCGCCGGCCTTCATCTTCTGAACGCCCTCGGTCCAGCATGGAATCACTCGATTCAGGGCGAACTGAGCGGGCTCATTCCGCCGGTAGGAGCTGTCGAACTCGGTTCCGTCCACAAGAGTGCCGCGGTATTGCACCTTTACAGTGTCGGTCGCTTTTGGGGACTCTCCGGAGCCCACCTTCAGTTCGCGATAAATCAGGCCGGACCCGGTCCGGACCGCGCCTGGTCCCGCGGCGGCCTTTTCCAGGTAAGCCTTGGAGGCAGCCTTCTGGTGCTCGGTTACGCGCGCCGCGCGTGCCTGTGCCACGGGGTCGATTTTCGGCGCCCACTCGTTCAAATCGATAGCGGGCTTGCCGGCCGCCGCGTCCGCCAGCGCGCGCTTGACAATCTCGAATTCGTGCGGCGAAAGATCGAACGGACCCAGAGATTTGTAGACCGACAGGCCCAACGCATAAATGGTCTTCTCCTCGTTGGTGGTCAGCGCGACGGGAGCGGCGGACGCGGGTTTTGCCGCCTTCCGGGCGGCCGGCTTCGACGCAGCCGCGTTGGACTTCGGGGGCGCGGGCTGGGGAGCCGGAGCCTGGGCCATCAGGAGAGACGGAAGGATCAATAAGAGAAAGCGCATTCGTCCAGGCTAGCAGCCCGCAGCCCGAGCGGGCGACATACGATGAACGCCGATAGAACGTGGGTGAGGCGCACGATCCGCCCGCGCAGGGTCCAGAGGTTCCTAACCAGCTCACTTGGCGTGCAGATACAAAAAGCCGTCCCTGGGGGCGATCAGCTGAGCCGGAGATTCCGATTGGTGGCCGAACCCGTAAGTGTAGCCAAGCCCTACCTTTTGCGGAAGCTTGGTTTCCAATCGCCCAAAGACGGCCAGCCAATGGTCAGTGTAGTGGATTTTCTTCAGCACCTGAAGCTGGGTTGTTTGCGTCACTTTCTGCAGCTTTTGTTGCAGAAGACGCTTGTCCCACTTGAAGCCCCTTGGCTTTTCCGGTGGCGGCGCGAATTCGTTTGCCACATAGGCGAGTGAGATGGACGGTGAGAACTCGCGCCCGCCGTTAACGACCTTAATCCCGCATTCTTCCTCGAGCCAAACGCCTTCGTCGCTAGAAGACGACCGTCCCACGACGATAACTGAACGGCCCTCGTATCGTTGCAAGTCGCTCAGTACTTCGCATACAGTGAGCACTGGCGGTGGCTCCTGGAAGGCTGAAGCGGCAAGGCCGGCTGTCGCAAATAGCGCTACAGCAATTGCGCAGCGGATCGCATTGTCACCACGAAGTGGGACTGGCATTCTGCAGGGAGCGTGGCTGAAGCCCCGCGCGGGATAAATCCCGCCCTCCACTCTACTTCGCCGCCGCCTTCTTGAAATCGCCGGCCTTCACAATCGAAATCTGGTTTATGTCGATCGTCCGCCGCACGGCTTTGCCGATATCGTCCGGCGTCAGCGCGGAGATTTTCTTCTCGAGCTCCTCATCCCATGCCATGGTGCGCCCGTCGTAATCCCGGACAGTCAGCGTGCGCACCAATGAGCCGTCTTCCGAGCGGTTCACCTGTTGCGCCTGCAGCCAGCCGTTGCGGTCGTCGTCCAGTTCCTTCTGGGTGAAGCCGCCGGTCAGGGCGCGTTGCATTTCCTCCTTGAACGCGGCTTCCACCTTCGACACGTTCTGCGGCGCGGCGATGGCGTACGCCTGAAACCTGCCGTCCTCCTCATTGGATTTGGCCGAAAGGCTCGAACCCACACCGTAGCTCAGGCCATCCTTCACGCGGATGCGCGTAGCGAGGCGCGAATTCAGGAATCCGCCGCCCAGCATGTAGTTGCCCATTACCAGCGCCGGGTAATCCGGATCCTTGTCGCTGATGTGCAGTCGCGTAGAGGCGATGAACACCGCATTCTGCTTGTCGGGCGTCTCGATGGTCTTGTTCACCGCCGCGATCTTCTGGAACCCGTATTTAATGCGCTCATAATGCGCCGGACTCTTCCACGCGCCGAACAGGGCTTCCGCTTCCTTTTTCACTTCGGCCGGATCGAAGTCGCCCACCACCGCCAATTGCCCGTTCGATGCGCCATAGAAATGTTTGTAAAAAGCCTTGGCGTCTTCCAGCTTCACGCTTTTCACTTCGTCGATCTCTTCGGGGATCGACATGGTGGCGCGCACGTCGCCTTTCGGGTAAGGATACATGGTGCGGCTGATTTCGGTGAAGGCCAGGGACTGCGGCTCGGTCTTTCCGAAATCGAGATTGGTCAACTGCTCCTTGCGGATCTCTTCGAACTCCGTCTCCGGCAGTGTGGCCTCCTTCAGGATTTCGCCGGCCAACCGTAGCGCCGCGGGCAGATTCTCGTGCGTGGTTTCGATGCTGACATTCGCGCCGGTGGCGTCGCCATTCACATTGATCTGCGCTTTCAGCTTGTCGATTTCATCCTGGATCTGCTGCCGGTTCTTGTGGGCCGTGCCGCGGATCAGCGTGTCGCCCGCCAGCGAGGCCGCTACGTCCTTGCCCGCCAGGCTTTCCAGGTCGCCGAAGCGCAGCGTGATGACGGCATGCACGCTGGCCCCGCGCGTCTTCTTCTGCAACAGGGACACCTTCATGCCGGAGGGCAGCGTGTAGCGCTGCAGCCGGGACTCGATATTCTTTGGCGATGGATCGAACGCTTCGCCCGCCGCCATGGCGACCTCTCCCTTGTAGTCCTTCAGCACAGCCGCCACATCGGTCTTGGCCGGGATCTCGGCGCGGTCGGGCTTGGGATCGGGAATGAACTCGCCGATGGTCTGGTTCGATGTTTTCAGATACGCCGCGGCCACGCGCTGCACATCCTGCGGAGTCACCTTGCGCAACAGGTCGCGGTCGTGGAAGATCAGCCGCCAATCGCCCTGGGCCAGGTACTCGCTCAGAAACAGGCCCACTCGTTCGGAGTTGCGCAAGGTCATTTCCACGTCTTTTTCGAGATGGGCCTTGGCGCGATCCACTTCCTCCTTGCTGGGCGGCTCCTTGATGACGCCGTCGATGGTAGCCAGCATGGTGTTACGGGCTTCGTCCAGCGATTCGGTCTTGTTGAGAATGGCGCCGAACATGATCAGGCCCGGCTCGTTGAACTGCATCGCATTACCGAAGACCTCCGTGGCTTTCTTATTGTCGACGAGGGCCTTGTACAACCGCCCGGACGACTGTTCCCCCATGACGCTGGCCAATACGTCGAGAACGGGCTGGTCCGCGTTGCCGCCATCGGGCGTGTGGTAAACGATGAAGATTCCCTGTACTTCGCCGATTCTGCGAACCACGGTCAGCCGCTCGCCATCCTGCACGGGCTCCACCGTGTAAGTCGGCGTGAGCGTGCGCGTCGGCCGCGGGATCTTACCGAAATACTGGTTGACCAGCGCCACCACCTGCGGCTCATCCACTTTGCCGGCCACTGTTAGCACGGCGTCGTCCGGCTGATAGTACTTGTGATAGAACGCCTGCAGCTTGTCCATGGTCACGCGTTCCACATCCGACTTGTTCCCGATCACCGGCCTGCCATAGCTGTGCGCCAGATAAGCCGCCGCCATGGTGTGCTTATACAGCACGGCGAACGGGTTGTTCTCGCCCATCTCGAATTCGTTGCGGACCACCGAGAATTCCTTGTCGAAGTCTTCTTTCTTGATGAAGGAATTCACCATGCGGTCCGACTCCATATCGAGCGCCCACTTCAGGTTCTCGTCGCTGGCCTTGAATGTTTCGAAGTAATTCGTGCGGTCGAACGTGGTGCTGCCGTTCGGACGGCAGCCGTGTTCGGTGAGCTCCTGCATGATATTCAAGTGGTTGGTGCTGCCCTTGAACACCATGTGCTCCAGCAGGTGCGCCATGCCGCCCTCGCCCGCGCCTTCCCGCCGCGAGCCGACCAGATAAGTGACGTTGACCGTAATATTAGGCTTCGACGGATCGGGGAAGACCAGGAAGTGGAGCCCGTTGGGCAGGCTGTATTCGGTGATGCCTTCGACGGAGGTCACCTTTTTTACGCCGTCAGGCAGCCCCTGGGCGAGGCACAGCGCAGGCGTTAGCAGGACGGCGATCACGAGGGAGAAGATGGGCAGTCGTCTTGTTGCGTTCATGTTTCTATCATCCTATTCTTGTGGGGTGGCTCTTATACCTTGATTACCAGCTTGCCGAAGTTTTCGCCGCGGAACAGCTTCTGTAGGGTATCCGGGAAGGTTTCGAGCCCATCCACGATGTGTTCGCGCGCCTTCAGCTTACCGCCCATCGCCCACCCGGCTAGCGCCTGGATGCCTTCGGGATAGCGCGCGGCATAGTCAAAGACCACGAAGCCCTCCATCAAAGCATGGTTGATCAGCAGCGACATGTAATTGCGCGGACCTTCGATCGTCTCCAGGTTGTTGTACTGGGAGATCGCGCCGCAAATGATGACGCGCGCGCGGCGCGCCAGCATGGACAGCACCGTATCCAGGATCTCGCCGCCCACGTTGTCGAAATAGATATCGATACCTTTCGGACAATGCTGCGCGAGGCCTGCGCGCACATCCTCGTTCTTATAATCGATGGCGGCATCGAAGCCGAGCTCGTCGACCACGTAGCGGCACTTATCCGGACCGCCCGCGATACCAATCGCGCGGCAGCCTTTGATCTTGGCGATCTGTCCCACGACCGCACCCACCGCGCCGGCCGCGGCCGAGACCACCACGGTCTCACCTTCCTTCGGTTGGCCGATATCGAGCAGGCCGAAGTAAGCGGTGAGGCCCGGCATACCGAGCGCGCCCAGGAAGCGCGGCAGCGGCGCCAGGCGCGGATCGACCTTGGTCACCTCTTTGGGCTTGACGATGGCGTAGTCCTGCACGCCCGTGATGCCGACCACCGTATCGCCCACGGCCAGGCTCGGGTCGCCAGAAGCAACCACGCTGCCGATGCCGCCGGCGCGCATCACATCGCCCAGGCCCACCGGCGCGATGTAGGACCTGCCGGCGTTCATCCAGCCGCGCATGGCGGGATCGAGCGACAGGTACTGGACCTTGACCAGCGCTTCGCCGGGGCCGGGTTCGGCGGCGGGCGTAGTGACGAATTCGAAATCGCTGCGTTTGACCATGCCGACGGGGCGAGAGGTCAACTTGAATTGGCGGTTTTGGAGTGTGCTCATATCGAGTTCAGGTTACAGCATGTTATTTTGCCGCGCGAACTGCAGGGCTTCGATGGCCGCGCCGCGCGCGCCCGCGGTATCGCCGTTGGGCATGATGTAGATCGGAATATCCGCCTGTTCGGCGCGCTGCGGAGGCATGCCGGCATGAATCTCGGCGATGAACCAGCGCTGGAATTCCTCGCTGGTTTCGATCGCGCCTCCGCCGACCACTAGCGCATCTGGATCGAACGTATTGATCATCTCGTCGAAGAACACGCCCAGCGCGTGCGCCTGCACGCGGAAGATTTCGCGGCACATGGGATCGCCTTTTTCCGCGAGGCCGCGCACCAGCTTGGCGGCCTGATGCCGGTCGATCTGGCCCAGGTCGTGATCCGGATAGCGGGGCAGGAAGTATGGCAGAAAGGTCTTCTCGATGGCCGTGAGCGAGCACACCGATTCCAGATCCCCGATGCGGCCGCAATTGCATTCCGGGACCAGCCCCTCGATACCGCGGACATTCTGGTACGGCAGCAGCACGTGTCCCAACTCGCCGCCAAAGCCCTTGCGGCCCTTGACGTCGCGGCCATCGATGATCACGCCGCCGCCCAATCCGGTGCCGATGACCACCGTGACTGAAGTGGCCTCCCGGTTAGTGCCGAAGATGTTGAAGTGTCCCCACAATGCGCCGGCGTTTCCGTCGTTCAAATAAGTGACAGGGATGCCCAGCCGTGCGGCCAGGTGGCCGCGAATGTCGAACCCGCCCCAATCGCTATGCACGAAGTTGGTCGAGCCTTTGGCGCTCAGCACGCCCGCGGCGCTGGCAGGGCCGGGAGTATCGAGACCGGCGACGGCGACATCGGCGACGCCCAGCCCGGCCTGTTCGACGGCGATCTTCAAGCCGTCCACGATTTGCTGTAGGCAGACCGCGGGGCCTTCCTTGGAGCGGGCCGGATACTCGCACAGCCCTTCGATCAGGAACTTTTCCTGCGGGGTTACTAATGTATAGTTGACGGCGGTTCCGCCAAGATCCACTCCGGCTACTACGCGCACGGCGGTTACCTCGATTTAGGATTATTAATTTCCAGGATAGCAGGGGCGGGATACTGTAAGAGATGGGGCCTGATACAGGAGCCTTCGAGATAGTCCTGCCGGTGGAAACCACGGATATAGACCAGCTTGGGCACGTGAATAACGTAACGTATTTGCGCTGGGTGCAGGAGGCGGCCGTGGGTCACTGGACAGCCGTCGCGTCCGCCGCCGAGCAGGCCAAAATAAACTGGATTGTGCTGCGCCATGAGATCGATTACCTGCAGCCGGCATTTCTGGGCGACGGAATTATTGCGCGCACTTGGGTGGGCAGGGCCAGCCGCGTGAGGTTCGAGCGCTTCACCGAGTTGCTGCGTGCCGCCGACCGGACGCTGCTGGCAAAGGCGCGCACGCTATGGTGTCCGATCGATGCGCAGAGGCGCCGGCCGGTAGCCGTAAGCGCGGAGGTCAGGGCGCGATTTTCCGTTAGCGCCTAGAACGTAGGGCCGGCAGTGGTATCCTGCGGGCATGGCGCAGAGTTCGGCAGTCGCCTGGCGGGAGGATGCCGCGGTCCAGCGCACCGCGGTGCCTTGGTACATCTGGGCTTGCGCGCTGGCCGTGACTTCCGCTTCTTTCGGCGGTGTCTGGGATATCTCGTGGCATGAGAGCATCGGCCGCGACACCTTCTGGACGGCGCCGCATTTATTCATCCACTTTGGCGGCATCCTGGCCGGAACCGCGGCGGCCTGGCTGATCTTCCACACCACGTTCAGCAGTGCGGCCGCCGGGCGCGCGGCCAGCGTGCGCATCTGGGGTTTCTACGGACCGCTGGGCGCTTTTCTCTGCTGCTGGGGCGGCGTGGCCATGGTCACATCCGCTCCGTTCGACAATTGGTGGCACGCCGCCTACGGGCTGGACGTCAAGATCCTCAGCCCGCCGCACGTGGTGCTGATCTTCGGGCTGATGGCGATTCGCTTTGGCGCGGTGGTCTTGATCCTGGGCGAAATGCACCGGGCCGAGGGAGTGCTGCGCCGAAAACTGGAAGCGCTGCTCGTCTACACATTCACCTACCTATTGGGCGTGGCTATCGCGATTTTCCAGGAATACACGTTCACCGACTCGATGCACAGCGCCTTGTTTTACTTGCTAATGTCGTTATTCGCGCCCATGTTCCTGGTGGCCGTGGCACAAGTTTCCGAATTTCGCTGGGCCGCGACCGCCATTGCCGGCATCTTCACTACGCTGAACCTGCTCTACCTGTGGATCTTGCCGTTGTTTCCTGCTGAGCCGAAGCTGGGACCCGTTTTTCATCATGTGACGACCTTCATTCCGCCGCCTTTTCCGCTGCTGATTCTCGTGCCGGCTTTGGCGATCGACCTGTTGCGGCAGCGGCTGCGGACCTGGGGCCGCTGGCGCCGATCCGCGGCGTTCGGAGCGGTTTTCCTGGGAACGTTCCTGGCGGTCCAGTGGCCGTTCGCTGATTTCCTGCAGTCGCCCGCCGCCCGCAACTGGGTCTTCGGAACGCAATACTTCCCGTTCTTCGTTCCCCTCGACGATGAATGGGTGCGGTACGTTTTCACGCAGGTGGAGAGCAGCGGATCCGAGTTCTGGGTCCGCATGGGCTTGGCCCTCGCCATCGCCATACTCAGCTCGCGGGCAGGCCTCGCGCTGGGCGGCTGGATGCGCCGGGTACGCCGCTAGCTGCTCGGCCGGATACACCGCAACGGTAGGCGGCTTGCAATCGGCGTTGCGCCGTGATACTGCTTTCAACGGAGGCATATCATCCATGACCGATGTGGCTTGGCGAAATGCGGCCCTGTGGGCCTTTATTGCAGCTAATTTGGCCTTGTTGTCCTGTTCTGGCGGCGGCGTGCCGCAGCCCGGCACGCCAGCGTTCTACTGGACGGCCGCCAAGGAAACCTACGCGGCGGGCGATTATCAGAAAACCGTGGAACACCTGGGCAACATCGTGTCCAGCGAAAACGAATACACCGCGCGCGCCCAGCCATGGCTATTGGTGCTGACCTCGGGCATGGTTCAGGGCTACATGGACCTGGCCGCGTCGTACGACGCCGGAGGGCATGCCAATCACGCCCAGGCCACGAACTTCCATCGCCAGTTGAGTACTTACCAGGGAGCGGCTAACACATTGGCGCTGCAGTTCGCCGAGAATTTGTCGAAATTCCAAAGCAAGGACGAGTACGTTACCCTGGCTTTTGCGTATCCCACCGGCAGCCCCACCGAAGTGGTGCTGCTGAACAAGATCGCCGGCGGGGCATGGCCTCCGGACGGGGAGATCGATACGGCCCAGAAACGCGCCATCGAGCACGGGGTGCTGCTGTCCACGTGCCGTGCCGCGGGCGCCAAGGACGACCCGGCCAAAGCCCAGGATATGCTCAAAACCGGCGATGCCAAGGTCTCCCGAGCCGCTTTCGTCGAGGCCATGGCGACCGCGCTATTTGACGCGTCCCAGCTCTATTCGCGCACCAAGCTGGACCAACCGGATAAGTTGAAGGTCTTCTGCAGCCGCGCGCAGGAGGCTTTGAAGACCGTGCCCGATTCCAAGGAAAGCCAGGACCTGAACAGGAAAATCCAAGCGGCGTTGAAGAAGGTCAAGGCCTAACCTGGGCCGCGTCCATCTGGGACTGGCTCCAGGCGGACGCACATCAAGTGACCGCTCTCGGCCAGCACCTGGTGACCGATTTTGCCCGCCACATAAGCGCTATAAGCGTTCCGATCCAACACGAAGACCCGCACGCGGCCGCCGTGCAGCGCTTCCATTAGTTGATCGCGGCTGAATAACCGGACCAGGAAGCGGTCGCCGTACCACTGCAGTTGGTTGTCTTCGTCGAAGCGCGGCTGGCCGGCATCGTAAAACCCGACGCGCTCGCCGGGGGCCGTCGCGGCAGTCGCCGCTCTGGCGATGGGACGGATCTCGGCGGCCTCAAGGTGCGTGCGCGGGAACGCCGCCACCGCCGCCACACCCAGCGCCAGCACGGGCGTCGCGACGCGCAGTCCCGCGCGCAGATACCGGTCAGGCACAAACTTCTGCAGGCCGATCGCCGCGAGGATGGCAAAGGCCGGGTAGGCCGGCAGCATGTATCGGAGCACACGGCTGCGTGCGGCCGCGCAGAGGGCAAATACTACCGCCGCCCACACCACGAGCAGCCACAATCTGCGGTCCCGCCCGCGGATGACGACGGTGAGTCCGGCAAGCATGGCCGGCAGCCACGGCCAGTAGGATTTTGCCAGCATCCAGGCATACTCGAAAGCTCCGGTGTACCGCCGCCACGCTGGGGACAACCCGCCGTAAACTTCGTTCCGCAGCCATGTCGAGTGAACCTCCACGAACCATGCGCCGAACAGGTGCACCAGGTAGGCATACCAGGCCACCAGCGGCAAATAAGCCACGGCCAGCGCGGGAATGACGTAGCGCCTCGGCGGCCGGCGGCGGTTCGCGATCAGGTCCAGCGCGAACACGGCCGGCAGCGCCAGTCCCATCATGCTCCGCGTCAACTGGGCGAGGGCCGTCGCCGCGCCCGCGGCCAGGTACCAGCGCGGATCGTCCCCGGTGCGCGTCCAGGCACACACCGCGCACAGGACGAAGAAGGTGAATGGCACATCGGTCATGCCGCGCGCGGTGTACTTCAAGAAATACAGGCTGGTGGCCATGACGAACATGGCGAGTACGGCGGTCTGCGAGTCGCCGGTTAGCTTCCGCGCCAGCCAGAAGACCAGCAGGATAACGCCCAGTCCACACACGGCCGAGGGCAGCCTGGCCAGCGAGTCGGAGAAGCCGAAAGCCGCGAACAGCGACGCTTCCATCCATTCGAGCAGCGGCGGATTCTCCAGCGCGGGCTCGCCGTTGCTATGCAAGACCAGCCAGTCGCCGCTGCGCAGGATATCCTTGGCGATGTGCGCGTATTGCGCATCGTCATAGCCGGTGAGGTCGCCGGTGCGAAGCGGCGCTAGGACCAAAATGGCGGAGAGAATGGCGAAAATCAGAAAATACCGGCGGGTGTCCAACAAGCAAAGTATATCGTGGGGACCGCGGCTTACCGCAGCAATTCGTCCACGCTTGTGGCGTCGAGCAAGCGCACGCTTAGATCCTCAAGGTCGCCCGCCGGTAGCGACGCCAGCTTTTCCGCGGCCCAAGCCGGGAGCGCACCGAAACGCTTCTCAATTTGCCGGCGAAGGATAGCTAGTTCGCCTTCCTGCCGTCCTTCCTGGCGGCCTTTCTGCTCCGCTTCAATGAACATCGGTCCCAAGACCTCGTGTTCCCGAATATCGACATCGATTGGCATATTCCGTGTCTCCTGCTCCACCGTTTCCGACAAATGCCGCAACCCGGCTAGAATCAACAACTGCGCCAGGGCCGTTTCCCGCGCCGCCTGCGACAGACCCGCAATCCGCTCCACAATCCTGTGGACCGCTTCCTTATGGTCCCGCAATCGCGCCAGGATCGCAATCACATTATCGCCGACATCCCCGCTTTCCAGCAGGCGGTCGCCATCCAGCGTGCGAATGTCGATCACCCGGTACTGGAAGCGCACATCAGGGCCTCGCAGTTCGCCCCCTATTGCCAGTTTCGGTTCACCTACGTACAGCACGACCTGGCGCGGGAATCGCCCGAAGAGCCGATACACGCCCAAGCAGTACTCCGCCATGCGTAGCGGCATGGCCGGGTCGTTGTTGCTTTGCAGTTCCAAGTGGACCAAACCGCCGTCGACCGTTTCGCCGAGGAGATCCAGCCGCCGGTTTTGCACTTTCGGCAGTTCCACATCCAACCACTTGGTAACTGACGTGCCCGTCAGCTCGCGCATGGTCAGCGAAGCCGATCTTTGCAACAATAATTTCAGAGTGACGTCGTAGGCCTGCATCCGCGTTAAGACATGTGTGGGACGGCCGCGGCCTTTCTCTCATCCGCGAAGCCAGGATCGATCGGGCGGGAAAATGCGTGGGCAGGTATGGCGCCTGCCCACGTTGGGAAGGATAGTTACTTCTGAGGCGCGGGGGTGGTGGTGCTGGTGGCAGGCTTGCTGCTCTTCTTGGTATTCTGCTTTGGGGTTTTCTTGGCCTTCTTGGACACGGCCGTGCTCTTCTGGCCCGTCGCCGGCTGGCTTTGAGTGGCCTGCGCTGCCTGCGCAAAAGTCAACGGCAGGGTGGCGGCGGCGAAAACGATCGCGAGTAAGCTTTTCTTCATTTTGATTCTCCTTTGAGGGATTTATTTCCCGTCAACTCCATCTTGGGGCAATACGCGCTTTTGTACGATAGACTCGAAAGGCTAACTCGCGCGCGAAACAAGACGCCGGAATCGCCCGATCATAGCCCCAGTTGGGGCCTTCGATTAGCCCCGGCAGGGGATATCCGCGGCCCCCGCCACCGCGCCATCATGGACTTGGAGGACCGTGAAGGAACATTCACCTGCGCCCGCCCCCCGGCTCACCCACCGCAGCCTGTTGCGCGTCCTGATCGCCGGATTCAGCCTGGTTATCCTCCTGCTGCTGGCCGGCGCCTTCATCGGCATCGGCAACATCCACACCATCAAGGAGAACGCCGCGAGCCTCGTCGCGGAGCAGCAGTCCACCAACCGCCTGCTCGAAGAGGTGCACCGGCAGCAGGCCAGCCTGAGCGAAGTCTTCTCCATCCTGGCGCGCGATCCCGATTCGCTCGATGCAGCCAAGATCCTGGCTCAGTTGGGCGAGGCGGACCGCAACATCAACCGCATCGCCGCCGAAGGCGCCCAGACTCCCCAGCGCCGCCTCTACGATCAGCTCCGGCAAACTTCGGACGCCTTCTCGGCCGAAGCGCGGCGGTTGCTGACCGTTGCGGAGCCCGAAACATTTTCATCGCAGGACCTGTTCCGCGATCACGAGGCATTCATCTCCGTGGTCGCCAAGCTTATCGAAGCCGGTTACCACAGGGCCGTCGCGGCGCAGGCACAGATCGACCAGCGCTCCGAGCGCCTGGTGAAACAATCCGCCGCGTTCCTGGCCGCTTTTCTCACGCTGGCGCTGCTCTCCACGGTCCTGACCGTGCGCTTGACCGCGCAACTGCTGCGCGAGATGGAATGGCAGGAAAGCGAATTGAGCCGCGTATCCTGGCACATGCTGGAAGACCAGGAGAGCACCGCGCGCCGCTTCTCCCATGAGTTGCACGACGAACTCGGCCAGTCGTTGACCGCCGTCAAGGCCAACCTGTCCGCCCTCCGCGGCACGCCGGAGACGGCGGGTAGCGTGGATCCCGCGCGCCTGGACGACTGCTTGCGCCTGGTCGACGAGTCCATCGGCAACGTGCGGCAGATGTCGCAATTGCTGCGCCCCACAATTCTGGACGACTTTGGCCTGGAGGCCGCCCTGCGCTGGCTCTCGGAAGGCTTCACGCATCGCACGGGCATCCTCACGGATTTCCAATCCGGTTTTTCCGGCCGCCTGCCCGACGAAACCGAAACGCATTTGTTCCGCGTGGCGCAGGAGGCGCTCACCAATATTGCGCGGCACTCCGGTGCGCACCATTCGAGCATCGTGCTGGACTCTCAGGACGGCGAGGTGCGCCTGACCATTCGCGACGATGGGCGCGGCCTACCGGCTGCTGGCGCAGCACGGCCCGGCATGGGTATGATCGGGATGCGGGCCCGCGCGCGCAGTGTAGGTGGCGACCTGAACGTGCGCTCCAAACCGGGAGAGGGCGTCGAAATTGAGGTCCGCGTGCCGGCCGCCGGCGTAGAACATGAGAGAAAAGATCCGCATCCTGTTGGCTGACGACCATGCCGTGGTGCGGCAGGGATTCAAAATGATCCTGGCCGCGC
Source organism: Bryobacterales bacterium (assembly GCA_963707465.1). Taxonomy (GTDB): domain Bacteria; phylum Acidobacteriota; class Terriglobia; order Bryobacterales; family Bryobacteraceae; genus Bog-159. The sequence goes on along the minus strand of CAVPQK010000023.1, from coordinate 335,801 downwards.
AGCCCGACATGGAGATCGTGGGCGAGGCCGGCAATGGCCGCGAAGCCCTCGATCTGGCCGGCCAGTTGCAGCCCGACGTGATCGTGATGGACGTGGCCATGCCGGAGTTGAACGGCATCGAAGCCACGCGCCGCGTCGCCAATCTGTCTCCCCGTAGCCGGGTGCTGGCGCTGAGCATGCACAAGGATTCCGTCTACGTGCGCGAGATCCTGCGCGCCGGTGCCCGCGGCTACCTGCTGAAAGACTCCATCTCGAGCGACCTGCTGGCCGCCGTGCGCGCCGTCTCCCGCGGTGAAGGCTACCTGAGCCCCGGTGTATCTGACGCGGTGCTCAACGATTACCGGCGCCACGTGACCGATCCCATCGATCTGCTGACCAGCCGCGAGCGCGAAGTGCTGCAGATGATCGCGGAGGGCAAGACAAACAAGGAAGTCGCCACGGTGTTGAACCTCAGCGTCTACACGGTGGACGCGCATCGCGGCCGCATCATGGAAAAGCTCAACGTGCATAGCGTCACCGACCTGGTGCGATTTGCCGTGCGGTCCGGGCTGGTGGATTGAGGCTCTGATAGGACGGGAACGAAGGCACGGTTTATGTGGCGATACTCAGCGGTGCACACTTTGTGCTTGGTACTCTGCGCCGTCGCGTCTGCATTCGGCCAATCTCAGCCTCAGGGCAATGGTCGGGGCGGGCTGTATCGAGTATGCGCTGCAAGTTTGGTGGCTTGGGTCGAACCGATCTATCCCGACGCCGCCAAGAAAAAGGGTATCCGAGGGAAGGTGGGCTGGATGTTGTGATCGGGAAAGACGGCCACGTCCTGCGCCTCGAACCGATTAGTGGAGACCCGCTTCTGCTGGACGCCGCAAAGCATGCCATGACGCAGTGGGTCTACCGGCCTACGCTATTGAACGGGGGGCAATCGAGGTTGTCTTGGAAGTTCAGGTGTGGTTCCCGACGTCCACGGAGAAACGCATTGCTCCAATTAGGTGCGGCTAGAAACTCCCCGAAAATCTACGCTAACTAAAACAGGTTCGCGGTGCGTCCCGAGTTGGCGGATGGAGCATCGCCTCTATTGGATCGCCAGCGTGGTGCCCGGTTGACTGGTGTACCAGGTGTACGGCTCCAGGGGAGACTCATCCGAGAAAGCCATGCCTAACTGAACAGGCACGGCTGGCCCCGTAGCGGCATCCGCGGGGATAATGACGTTGAACTGCTGGGCGCTGCACGTGAACCCCGGGACCGAGCCTGAGTACAGAACATACGCTGGCTTTCCCCCGACGAACGCTTCCACGGGCGGCGTGCTCTGCAGCAGCAGCGTTCCGAATGCGTCGGGGTCGCACCCCCACCCCGGATTACCCTCATACGAACCCGTCCCGTAGAGCAGGACCATCGACCCCCTTTTGGCGGGATTTGATGGCGAATTGACGCTGCCGTCGGCATTCACCGCGGCCAGGTTGCCACTGCCCGATGCATCTAAGCTAAAAAGCGCCGGGGTGAAGACAGTGCCGTTGACGTTGGGGCCATTCGGCACCGCGGGCATTGTCAGAGAGGCCGCCTCCGTTCCGCCGAGTGTCACAGTCACGGGCAAGGGCATACCATAGGAGCCGTCGATGGCCATCGCCGCGATCACATTGTCCTGGACGTAGAGCAGCCGCGCCGGCGCCTGTCCGATCGTCACCGAGGTCCCGGCCAGCACGGTCGGGAGAGGACCGGCTTGGGGCACCATGGCGGTAACGAGCTGCGGCGGACCGAGGCCGGTGCCATAGATGTCGACGATTTCGAATGGGGAGATGGGACCGCCCTGGTAGCTGGCGGAATTGACCACGCCACCGGGCGAAATTGCCGGAGCCGTAGCCATCACGCGCAAGGAAGCTGTAACATCCATGGATGCGTCGGGGAGGCCACTTACAGCCAGCGTTGCCGGGAAGGTCGTCGTGTAGTAACCCGGCGCAAGACCCGTCAAATCCGCGGCGCCGGTGACAGTTTCCGTGCCGTCGGCATTCGTCACCGCACTGAGAGTCAGCCAGGGAGCCGCTGGTATTCCTATGGTCCAGTCACCGGTCCCAGACACCGGATACAGAGTCACTGACTGCGGGAGCGGCGTCGCCCCGGGCAGCGCCACTAAGTCGAGCGACCCGGGATCGACTCCAATCGGGAAAGCGGTATTCAGACTTAGCCCCGCCAGGCTAGAAGGGATGCCTTGTGAAGCGTCAATGGTGCGTGGATTATCGCGATTGCCATCCGACCAGGAATCGAAATACCAGACGTTACCCTGATAAGTCTGGATTGGTACCCAGATGGTCAGTGACGGGTCCGCCGTCGGAGGAACAACCGAGGAAGGCGGGCCATTCAATACGGGGTAATACCCGTAGAACATCGGTGCGTCGCTGCGGTAGTAGAACACCTCGGGATGGGGAGGATAGAACCGCGCATCGAATCCGGCGGTGAAGGTCAATGGCATGGTGGCGAAATTGTTCGACAGGTTGGGGTCCGATGTCATGGAGAATAGCCTGCCTTCCACCGACTGACTGCAAGCCGGTCCGCCGTTGCACGAGGCGATGTATATGAACTCGACGCTCATGGCGGCGCCGGCCGGGAGCGTGGGGATGAGGGCACCGCCGGTGTTGCAGATCGCGATCCCGCCAGGAAAGCATTCGAGCGCCGGAGTGGAGTCGCCGAGGGTCGCAAACAGTTGGATGCCTTCGGCATCGGCCGGTCCGTTGTTATACACAGTGGCGATAACATCGACCGTATCGTTGTCGATCACTACGGGCGCAACCAGGTACAACGACAATGAGAGATCCGCGGCGGGCGGCGGGTCCATGAAATCCAAGACCACGGGAGTGGCCGCCTGATCGTTGAAGATAACTGGGATTTGCCCGGAATTGACCGCCACCAGCATGCGCGCCGGCGCGGAGCCGCCCGGAGGAGTGGCGAGAAATCCGATTGGCGGAAAGTTGGGGTTGGTTATGCCTCCCAAGAATCCGCTGCTGTCGATCGCGCTACCGTCCGCGGCGATAGTGAACATCGCTTCTTCCCCCATAGTACCGGGCACGGTAATCGGGACCTCCATGAGGGCGCGAACCTGTCCATCCGGCAGGACTGCGAGGCCATCCAGCGATCCCGATCCAAGTCCAACGCACCACACCGGGGCTGCGCCTTGCGGATTGAGCTTCAGTATGTACGCACTCCCGCTTTCGTCGTCTATAGGCAGCGCGATCTGAGTCGCGGGAAACGCGGGCGCGTCCGGAGAATTCCAAAAGTATCCGCCAATATACGCATTGCCGAGGCCGTCTACCGCGACCGCCGATGGGCTCGTCACGCTGGCCACGGCCTGGCCCTGATAGATCAACGTGGCATAGACCACGCGGTCCAGCGCCGCCGCAATCTTCAGCACGTAGGCTTCGCCGACGCCGTAAGCGGAATTTGGGACGGCCGTCTGATAAGCGCCCGCCGTCGCTTGGAACGTGCTGGCCGGCACTCCCCCAACGTATACTGCGCCTGACGCATCGGCGGTAATCGCAGTCACGCTGCCATAGGTACTTAGTGAGAAAGTGCCGGCCACCGCACCCGAGGCAGTCAGTTTGACGATCGAGTGGTTGAACTGATCGAGGGGCACTTCATCCAGGTACAGATTGCCGGCGCTATCGCTGGCGACGGCGTGCACCGCAATACCGTTGAGAGAGTAACTCAACGCGGACTCGTTGCCATGGCTATCCACTTGATAAACCGTTCCGCCATACGAGCCGGCCACGACCCACAGTATTCCGTTTGCGCCGGGAGCGACGAAGGCAACCGGCGAACTGAATGGCGCAGTATAGATCGCGGAACCGTTCGGATCCAACGCAGTTACCGTCGATCCGGAGGCGACATAAGTGTTACCGCTGGAATCGACCGCCATACCTGAAGCCAAACCGGTCCCCAATTGCTGGCACCAGTTGATCGATTCGAGACCACCGCAAATCGGGCCGTATGTCCCAATCTGTGCGAAGGCAGCGCTAATTCCTACCAGGCCGATGCGGGGTAAAAGGAAGGCTTTGGCTGCGGCCACGCGCCCATTGTATCGCTCCTCACAATTCGAGGGTCTGTCGCGATTCGACAGACCCCCAACACTGGCGCCTACTGCTCCGGCTCGGTCGGCTTCCCGGTCACCGCTGCCCCCATCGACATCGCCCCGCGCAGCACATCATTCGCGAAGAAGAATTTGCCGTCGTTGGGCACCATCATGATCTGAACTTTGTCCGACAGCCGCTCCGCGATGATCTTCTGAATTAACAGCGGATTCTGCTTCAGCACCTGCGCCTCCGACTTCATCCGCTCGGCATCCGCCGCCGCCACCACGCGAATATGGTCGCCATCCGCCTCCGACATCATCTTGCGTTTTTCCAACTCCGCCTTCGAATCGATCACCTTGGCCTCCGCCATGGCTTCCGCGTTCTTCACCGTGGCCTCCTTGCGGGCCTCCGCCTCCAGCCGCGATTGCTCGATCTGTTTCTGTTTCAGCGGCAGCGTGTGCTGCATGGCGTCGGCCTGCGCCTTGGCCTGCAAGACCACTACGGCCGCTTCGGCTTCGGCGCCCGTTACGCGCCGGGCCTTCTCGGCTTCGGCCTCCAGTTCCGCCGAATGAACCTCCTTCTGCTTGATCTCCAAATCGACCGACAGCCGGTCGTTCTCCTGCTCCTTCAGCAAAAGCGACTCCAGCCCCTTGGCGTATTCCGGCGGCAACTGGACATCGCGCAGCATGATTTCCTTCACCAGCACTCCGTCCACGCCCAGTTTGCGCGTAATGGCCTCGCTGGCGCGCTGTCGCACTTCCTCCCGCATGCCCGCGAAGACGTCGCGCACCAGATAGCCCGGTACGATCTGCCGGAACACGCTGGCCACCACCGCGGGCACCAGTTCCTGGTCCACGGGCTGCGCCATGTTGGCATGGATATACGCCAGGCGTTTCGGATCCAGCCGGTAGCGAATCGACACCGCCAGCCCCAGCGGAAGCCCCTCCTTGGTTTGGATCTTGAGCACTTCTAACTTTGCTTTCGGATCCTCGCTGGCCGCCGTCGTGAATACCTGGTCGCGAATATCGTACAGCGCGACACTTTGCACGAACGGAACCACCAGGTGGACGCCTGGATACAAAGTGCCCGGAGCAACGCCGGAAATCTGGCTGACCAGCACACCTCCCATGCCGCTCGGCACGATCGTGATCGCTGAACTCAGCAGCAACGGCAAACATGCAACCAGGGCGCAGCGCAGCGCCAGGCGCCAGCGCACGGCCGCCAGATTCAGCGCCCCGGATGCGCCATCCGCGACGCGGCGCGCGTTGGCCAGATAACCATCCCACAACATAAGGCTCATGGCGCCGGCCAGCAAGCCGATTCCAGAAGCCAGAAACATAAACTTCAGCAACAACATTTGGCAACCTCCTTACCCGGACGTCTGTTAGGCAAGGCATGGGCCAGCGGCGGAATGCTGGAGATTTGTGGATTCCGCGAGGGAGAGGCCGTGTAACCGGGAACACGCGTGTGTCAACGCGCTAGCGCGGGCGGCCTGAGAGGCCGCCGCAGACTAAGAGTCTGCCCCACTCAGCGCCGCGGCTAGTAACTGCGTAAGCGTCGAGAAGGCGCGCTCGGCCTGAGCCACGTTGTAGGCTGGGTTGTCGGACGCCGTCCAGCCGTGATGAGCATCGTAGATCTCGCTCCGATAATTGCCGCCCCATTGTGCCAGAGCCGTTTCGAAGGCGCGGATGGCTGCTTCCGGCATGCTGCGGTCATCGACTGCGTGCGCGAAATAGAGCTGCGCCTGAATGCGTGGAAGTACCAGATGCGGGCTCGCGGGAGCATCCGTGAACAGGCCACCGCCGTGAAACGACGCCACGGCCGCAACCCTTTCGGGACACGCCGCTGCCACCCGCAAGGCGAAGGCGCCGGTATAGCAATGGCCCACCACGCCGAATCGCCCCGCCCGCACTCCGGCCTGCCGCGCCAAAACATCCAGGTAGATCGCCGCATCGCCTTCAATCGCCTCCGGCGTCAGCGGCGACGTGAGCTCCTTAAATCGCTTTTGGAAGGCCTCTTCGCCATCGCCGGGCTTGCGCACCAGCACCGGGGGGCGTGAGGTCCGATAAAAGACATTGGGCATCAGGACCACGTAGCCCTCACCGGCCAGCCGCCGCGCCCGATCGCGGTGCGCCGGACGGATGCCGCCGATGTCGGTCAGATGCAGGACGCCCGGCCATCGCCCATCTCCTTCCGACCGGTAAACGACGGCGTCCGCCACACCGTCCGCCATCGCAATCTGAATTTCTTCCTGCACCATGTTCGCCTCACCGCACCATGAGTGGTTTAATCCCCTGCTGCTCCACAGCGCGCTCCAGCGCGGGCAAATCGCTCTGCTGAATGTCCGACCAGCGCTTCATATACTGCGCCACTTCCGCCTTGGTCTTATCGAGCTCCTTCAAGGCAGCCTCCGTGGGCGCGGAATCCGAGTCGCTGTCCACCGTCAGGGCCAGCGTCGCCAGGTCGCCATCCACGCCCATCGCATAGTTAAGCGAGTCCTCGTTGGCCTTGATCTTGAGATTCAGCAGCCGGTCCTCGAGCGCGCCCAGCTTTTCGTCCAGCGCCTGCGCCTCCGGCAGCTTCACCCGATTGCGCAGATCCTGCAACTGCGCCCGCAGATCAACGATCTGGTTCGCCGTCGTGTACACGCGCGTCAGCTCGCCGCGAATCTCCATCAGCGTCGCGAATTGCTTCTCCAGGTCCGCCGGCGCAACCTTCACCCGCGGATCGAGCTTCAACTCCAACGGCGCGGTCAGCGCCGTGCCGTCCACCGTGAGCTTCACCTGGTATTTCCCAGGCAGCGCCATGGGGCCCTTTGACCCGCCTTCGTACTCGAACAAGTAATAGTCCTTCACGCGCGGCGTACCTTCGTAGCGCAAATTCCAGACGAACCGGTTCATGCCGGGCTTGATTTCGAGCTGGCTCTTGGGCTTCTCATCGTCCGGATCGAGCGGCTCTTCCAATGGTTCCATCTCGGTCGACGAATACCGCCGCACCACCTTGCCGGATGCGTCCAGAATCTCCAGCGTGGCGGCTTTGGGCTTCTCCTTTACGTCGAAATAGATGACCGCGCCCGGCGGCGGATTCTGTCCCGACGTGGGCGTGTCCTTAGGCGCGGGCGCCGCATGCACGCGCCAGGCCGGCGCGGGATCGTACAACCACAGCGCGGCTTTGCGCGAGGCGTCGCTCGCCTGCCGCAGCGGCGATATATCGTCCAGAATCCAGAACGCCCGCCCGTGTGTGGCCAGCACCAGGTCGTCGCCGTGAATCAGCAGGTCGTGCACCGGTGTCGTCGGCAAATTCAGTTGCAACGATTCCCATTTTTCGCCCGCATCGTACGAAACAAAAACACCGGTTTCCGTTCCGGCGAACAACAAGCCTTTGCGCTTCGGATCTTCCCTCACGGCGCGCACGAACGACCCTTCCGGGATGCCCTGCACCAGCAGCTTCCAGGTCTTGCCGTAATCCGTGGTGGCGTAGATATACGGCCGCAGGTCGTCGTTGGCGTGCCGGTCAACCGCAACCCACGCGGTGCCGGGATTGAACGGCGAGGCATCGATCTGGCTGATCTTGCTCCACTGCGGCATCTCCTTCGGCGTCACGTCCGCCCAATTCTTGCCGCCATCGCGAGTGACGTGGACCAACCCATCGTCGGCGCCTGCCCAGATCAGCCCTTTCTCCAGCGGCGACTCGGCCACTGCGAAGATGGTGTCGTAGTATTCCGTCCCGGTATCGTCGATGGTGATCGGGCCGCCGGAGGGTTGCTGCTTGCTCTTGTCGTTGCGCGTCAGATCGCCCGAGATGGCTTCCCAGTGCATGCCCGCGTCAGTGGTGCGGAACAGCCGCTCGCCGGCGTGGTACAGCACTTTGGGATCGTGCGGCGAAGTCAGCAGCGGCGCGGTCCACTGGAAGCGATGCTCCAGGCCCGCCGCGCCTTTACCATCGCTCAGCACCGCGGATACGCCAATCGTCTTTGCCTGACCCGTGCGCTTGTCGAACACCGTCAACTGGCCCTCATAGTCGCCCGCGTAGACGATCTCCGGATCGGGCAGGTAAGGCGCGATGTATCCGGCCTCGCCACCGCCCACCGGGTACCAGTCCTCGCGCTCGATGGCGCCGCCCTCGCTGCCGCGCGTCGCGATGGCCACGCTGGAATTATCCTGCTGCGCGCCGTATAAATAATAAGGAAATCGATTGTCGGCCATCACGTGATAGAACTGCGCGGTGGGCTGATTGTCCTGATTGGTCCAATGCTCCCCGCCGTCGACTGAAACGGTGGCGCCGCCATCGTCGGACTGGATCATGCGCCTGGTGTTCAGCGGATCGATCCACAGCCCATGATTATCGCCGTGCGGGACTTTGATTTTGTTGAATGTGCGGCCGCCGTCGACGGAGCGATGAAACTCCACGTTGAGGATGTAGACCGTGTTGAAGTCTTTAGGGTCGGCCACCACGTGCATGTAATACCAGGCGCGCTGCGTAAGGCGGTGATCGGGATTCACCAGTTCCCACTTGTCGCCGCCATCGTCGGAACGGTATAACCCGCCCTTGCGCGCTTCAATCAGCGCCCAGACGCGCTCCGAATTGGCGGCCACCGCCACGCCGATTTTTCCATACGGGCCCTCGGGCAGACCTTCGCCATCGAGTTTCTTCCACGTGGTTCCGCCATCGCCGGAGCGATACAGGCCGCTCCCCGGCCCGCCGCTTTCGAGCGTCCAAGGCTGCCGCCGTACCTGCCACATGGCCGCGAACAGGATATGCGAATTGTGCGGATCGAATGCCACGTCGATACCGCCCGTGTTTTCGTCCACGAACAGCACCTTCGCCCAGGTCTTGCCGCCATCGGTGGTGCGAAAGATGCCGCGCTCCTGGTTCGGCCCGTAGGGATGGCCGAGCGCGGCCACGAACACAGTGTCGGGATCGCGCGGATCGACAATCAGCTTGCCCACCGCGCGCGAATCCCGCAGCCCCACGTTCTTCCACGTCTTGCCTCCGTCGAGTGACTTGTAGATGCCGTCGCCGGTGGCGGCGTTGCCGCGGATGCAGCCCTCGCCCGTGCCCGCGTAAACGATGTTGGGATCGGACGGCGCCACCGCCAGGCTGCCGATGGAGGACGATTTCTCGTGATCGAAGACCGGCTTCCACGTGGTCGCCCCGTCGGTCGATTTCCAGATTCCGCCGCCGGTCGAGCCAAAATAGTAGGTTGTGGGATCGCCGGGCACGCCCGCGGCCGTCAATGAACGCCCGCCGCGAAACGGGCCGATCGCGCGGTACTGCATCCCCTGTTCTTCCTTCTTCTTGTCTTTATCTTTGTTGTCGTCCGCTCCGGCCTGTGCCAGCAAGACCGCGGCCGCAAGGCAGTTCAAGGAGAGGTATCGCACGATTGTCATCGGGTCCATCAGGCTAATGTTACCCCGATGGGGAGGCTACTGCGGATGGCCGTTGCCGCCGCGGCGCCGCATATCATCGACGAAATTGTCGATTTTATCGCCGAGCAGACGGAGCTTTTCTTCAGTCAGCAGTTGCGAGGACGCGAGTTGGTCCATCTTAAGATCGAGGTGTTCATCGGCTTCCCGGCGGCGTTTTCGCTCGGCGCGCGCCTCCTGGACCGCCAATCGCACCGCCCGCCGCAGGATTTCGTTGATCTGGGCGATCTGCCGGTCATGCCGGGCGAGATGCTCGTCCGCTCGCGCCTTCGCCTGGTCCAGCATGGCGGCCGTGTGGGCCGACTGCTCCAGGATGAACTCCATGGTTTTCTCGACGTCCATTGCATTCCATTATACAAACAGCCCGCCTCCGCATTGCCCACCTCCTCCGCTATAATTCAGGTGTGGCCTTCCCTCAACCCACCAAGCATCGGGAGATCGTGGTCCAGTGCCCGGACGGGCAGATCAAGGTTGTCCCACTGCAGGGCGACCGGCTTACAATTGGCCGGTCCAGCACCTGCGAATTGTGCTTTCCCGACGATGCCGGTTTGTCGCGCCAGCATATCGCCCTGGAACGCGACGGCCTGGACTGGACTGTCCAGGACCTCGGCAGCAAGAACGGCACGCTGGTTAACAACATCCCCCTGCGCGCCAAACTGAAGCTGAAGTCCGGCGACCGCATCACCGCCGGCCATCTGGCGATTGTCTTCGACGATAAAGATGCCGCCGCGCGGCCCGCCGAAGGCGTGGTGATCTTCGAATCCGGCGAATCGGACCCGCCCAGCACGTCCACCATCTTCACCAGCCTGGAAGGCGCCCTCTCCAGCCAGACGATCGTTGACCGCCCCGGCCAGCACGGCGCCAAACAGGTAGAGGCGCTTATTCGCGCCGGGCAGGAACTGGCCGGCCGCGGCACTCTGGCCGATCTCTTCCCGCGCATCCTCGATCTGGCTATCGAAGGTGTCGGAGCCCAACGCGGGGTGGTGATGGCCCTGGAGGGCGATCTCCTGGAAGTGAAGGCCAACAAGGGCGAGGGCTTCCGCATCAGCTCGGCGGTGCGCGACCGGGTCATCAACGAAAAGGCCTCCATGCTGGTGCGCGACGCGCAATTGGACGAGGCCTTTAAAGAACGCATGAGCATCGTGGAACAGAAAGTCCGCACCATGATGGCCGTGCCGTTGCAAACCGAACAGCGCATCATCGGCCTGATCTATGTCGATTCGCCGAATATGTTCCGCGCCTTTACCAAGGACGACCTGAGCCTGCTCACCGTGATGGCCAACGTGGCGGCGATCCGCATCGAGCATGCCCGCCTTTCCGAAGTCGAAGCCATCGAGCGCCGCATGGCCCGCGACCTGGAGCAGGCCGCCGAGATTCAAAAGAGCTTTCTGCCCGGCTCCGCCCCCCAGGTCCCTGGCGCCGATCTGGCCGGATTCAATGCCGCGTGCCGCACGGTGGGCGGCGATTACTACGACTTCTTCACCTATCCCAACGGGCGCGTTGCCATGGTGCTGGGCGACGTTTCCGGCAAGGGCATGTCCGCCTCTCTGCTGATGATGGGCCTGCAGGCGCAGGTGCAAGTGCTGGCGGACGAGCCCCAGGACCTGGCCGCGGTGATCGATCGCCTGAACAAGAAAACCTGTCAGAAGTGCCCGAGCAACAAGTTCATCACGTTTTTCTTCTGCGTGCTCGACCCCGCCACGGGCGAGCTGGCTTATTGCAATGCGGGGCACAACCCGCCGCTGATCGTGCGCGCGAACGGCGCCGTAGAGTACCTGGATGGGGGCGGCACGGTGCTGGGCATCCTGCCCATAGCGAAGTACTCCGAATACCGTGTGAAACTGGATCCAGGCGACGCGCTGGCCATTTATAGCGACGGCGTCACGGAAGCCACCAACGCCAAAGACGAGGAGTTTGGCGACGAGCGGTTTGCGGAGGTACTCGCGGCCAACCGCCAGAAGAGCGCCGCCCAGATCGTGGCTGCGGTCACGCAGGCTTTGACCGATTTCGCGGCGGGCTCGCCGCAGGCCGATGACATCACGCTGGTGGTCGCGCGGCGGCTGAACGCAGCGTAGACCGTCATTCTGGCTCCTGGCTCCTGACTTCTGTCTTCCCTGGCCGCGCCGCTATAAGATAGACAATAGATAGAGGTCCCGACGATGCTTCGTCCATATTTTCTCGCGGCGTCTTTTTCCGTGCTGGGCCTGTATGCCCAAGCGCCCACCCTGGCCGTGGATGCCAACGCCAACCGCCATCCCATCAGCCCGCTCATCTACGGCATTAACGAATGGAGCGACCAGGGGCTGATGGGACTGATGCGCATACCGGTGCTCCGTTGGGGCGGCGACGACGCCACCAGCTACAACTGGCAGACGAGCATCAAGAACAACACCGGCGACAACCCCTGGTGCTATGAAAACTATGGCGTCAGCCCCGACTTCGACGCGTTCCAGACAGCCAACCTGTCGGCCGGCACCGTCAGCCTGAGCACCATCCCGCTGATGGACTGGTCTCCCAAAGCCTCCGGCGAATGCAGCTTCAGCGTGGCCAAGTACGGCCCGCAGAAGGCTACCAACCCGGACAATTCGGACTGCGGCAATGGCATACTCGCGAATGGCAACCCGGTGGCCAACGATCCCAATGACGCCTACGTTCCCGTGACAACGTCCTTCGCCCAGCAATGGGTCGCGCACATTATGAGCAGTTATGGCCCAGCCGACGCGGGCGGCGTGCGCCTGTGGAGCATGGACAACGAGCCGGAGTGGTGGTATTCCAACCACATCGATATCTACCCGCAGGCGGCCACTTACGACGACATGCTGGCGCGGAATATCGAGTGGGCGAAGGCGGTGAAATCCGTGGATCCCACCGCGCTGGTCACCGGACCGGTGCCCGGAGGCTGGTCGGGAATGCTGTTTTCCCGGGCCGACATGGACAGCGGATGGGACACGTCTCCATATCAATATTGGGACAATCCGACCGACCAGCAAGCGCACGGCGGCATACCGTGGATTCCGTATTACCTGCAACAAATGAGCCTGCAGCCTACGCGGCTGCTCGATTACCTGGACGTGCATGCGTACATCACGCCGTCGGGCCTCAGCGGATCGCAGGGTGACACCGCCATGGAAACGCTGCGCATGACCTCCACGCGCGCGCTTTGGGATCCCAACTATCAGGTGCCCGGCGGCGGTTATTGGGATGCCACCGGCGCCGAAGTAGCGCCCCAACTGATTCCGCGCATGCAGCAATGGGTGAATCAATATTATCCCGGCACCAACCTGGCCATCACCGAATACAGTTGGGGCGCCACCAACGTGATCACCGGAGCCATCGCGCAGGCCGACATTTTGGGCATCTTCGGTGCATACGGCCTCAGCCTCGGAACGCTTTGGGGTGCGCCGGCGACCACCGATCCGGGCGCATTCGCGTTCAAGATATTCCTGAATTACGACGGCAGCGGCAGCCAGTTCGGCGGCACCGGCGTATCGGCCACCTCGAGCGATCCGGATACGCTTGCGATCTACGCCGCCCAGCGTGCGGACTCGGCCTTGACCGTATTGGTGCTCAATAAGACCACCGGCGATATCGGCGATTCGATCAGCCTGGCCAACTTCACGCCCGCCGGAACCGCGCAAGTGTGGCAATACGGCCAGACCAACCTGACGGGCATCGTGCGCCAGACCTCGGACGTCAATGTCAGCGGCAACAGTCTCACCACCACGTTTCCGGCGTATTCGATGACGCTGCTCGTCATTCCGCAGGCGCAGAGCGCCATGAGCGTGCCCCAGCCGGTAGTCGCCGCCGTCACCAATGCGGCTTCGTACGCTGCGACGGGCATCTCGCCTGGCGAGATCGTGACCATTTGGGGACAGTCGCTAGGTCCGGCCGGCCTGACGGGCTTGCAAGTCAACTCCAACGGCACGCTGAGCAATTCCATTGGCGGCGTCCAGGTATTCTTCAATGGCGTGGCGGCCCCGCTGATCTATGCGGCCGCCGGGCAGTTGAGCGCCATCGTACCTTATGAGGTAGCCGGACAGACGACCGTCAACGTGGTGGTTGTTTATCAGGGCAACGCGTCCGCGCCATTTCCGGTCGCGGTAGCGGGCATCAAGCCCGCCATCTTCACCGCCAATGCGTCGGGGTCCGGCCAGGGCGCAATTTTGAACCACGATTACAGCCTCAACGGTCCGTCCAACCCAGAGGCGCGCGGGCAATATGTATTCATCTACGGCACCGGCGAAGGCGTGACCTCACCGCCGGGCGTCGATGGCCGTATCTCCGGGACGCCGCTGCCCAGTGTGAGCCTGAACTGTTCGGCGACCATCGGCGGCGTGACGGCCACGCTGAACTACTGCGGGGAAGCGCCGGGCGCCACCGCCGGACTGGTGCAGGTGAACGCTCTGATCCCGCAGTCGGTGACACCCGGCGCGGCCGTGCCAGTCACAATCACGATAGGCGGTGTGACGAGCCAGTCCGGCGTAACGGTGGCGGTGAAATGAGTATAAAGCCAGTGGGGCAGGCTTTCAGCCTGCGGCGGCATCTCAGGCGCCTTGCAGTCATCCCCCTATGCGCCCTGACCCTGTACGCTCAGACCGCGCCCACGCTGGCCGTCGACGCCAACGCCAGCCGCCACGCCATCAGCCCCTACATATACGGCATCAACGAGTATGCCGACACCGGCCTGGCGTCCATCATGCACATCCCGCTGCGCCGCTTCGGCGGCGACGCCACTACCAGCTACAACTGGCAGAACGATGTCAGCAATGCCGCCGGTGACTGGTATTTCGAAAACTACGCGCAGTACACGGGCGCTGCACCCCCACTGCCAGACGGTTCGTCGTTCGACCTGTTCCACGAGGCCGACCTTCAGACCGGTACTTTAAGCCTCGGCACCATCTCATTGATGGACTGGACACCTAAAGACACCGTCAGTTGCAGCTTTAGCGTTACGAAATACGGCGCGCAACAAGGCGTAAATCCCTATAACACGGATTGTGGCAACGGCATCCTGGCCAACGGGCAGCAGATCATCAACGATCCAACTGACGCTTACCAGCCCATGGCCCAAACTTACCCCGCAGATTGGATCGCGTACCTCATGAAGCGGTACGGCCCGGGCAACGCGGGCGGCGTCACCCTGTGGAGCATGGATAACGAACCGGAATGGTGGTGGGGCGTGCACATCGACATTTACCAGAGCCCCGCGACCTATGACGATATGCTCGCGCGGAACCTGAGATTAGCGCAGGCGGTGAAAGCGGCGGATCCCGGCGCGCTGGTCACGGGGCCGGTGCCCTCCGGTTGGCCCGGCTACTTCTATTCACGCACCGACTTTCAGAGCGGATGGAACACGCCGCCCTATCAATATTGGGACAACCCCACGGACCAGCAAGCGCATGGCGGCGTGCCGTGGCTCGCGTATTACCTGCAACAAATGCAACAGTTCGAGCAGCAGCACCGCATTCGTCTGGTCGACGCGCTCGATCTGCATGGCTATATCACCCCGGATTCGCTGACCGACACTCCGGGCGATGCCGCGACGGAAACGCTGCGCATGACCTCCACGCGGGCCCTGTGGGATCCAAACTATATCGTTCCAAACACCACAGCCGGGGATAACGAATACGACGCCAGCGGCAACCTGACCCCGCCGCAGCTCATCCCGCGCATGCATCAGTGGGTGGACCAGAATTATCCCGGCACCAAGCTGGCCATCACGGAGTACATGTGGCACGCGCTGGGGTCGATCACCGGCGCCATTGCGCAGGCCGATATACTCGGCATCTTCGGCCGTGAGTCGCTGGATTACGGCACGCTTTGGGGCCCCCCGGCGACCACCGACCCAGGCGCGTTCGCCTTCAAAATCTTCCTGAATTACGACGGCAACGGCAGCCAGTTCGGCGGCACCAGCGTTTCCGCAACGACCAGCGATCCGGATACGCTCTCCATCTTCGCCGCCCAGCGCGTGGACTCGGCGCTGACCATGCTGGTGCTCAACAAGACCACCAGCGCTATCAGCGACACGATCAGCCTCGCGAACTTCACGCCGGCCGGAACGGCGCAGGTCTGGCAGTATAGCCCGGCGAACCTGTTGTCGATCGTGCGCCAGACCTCGGATATCAATGTCGGCGGCAACAGCCTCACCGTCACGTTTCCCGCGTATTCGATGACGCTGCTGGTCGTTCCGCAGGCGCAGAGCGCCATGAGCGTGCCGCAACCTGTGGTCTCCGCGGTCACCAGCGCCGCTTCGTACGACGCGACCGGCGTCTCGCCCGGAGAGATTGTGACCATCTGGGGACAGTCGCTGGGACCGGCAACCCTGACGGGTCTGCAGGTCGGTGCGAACGGCACGCTGAGCAGTGCAATCGGCGGCGTCCAGGTATTGTTCAATGGCTATGCGGCGCCCCTGATTTATGTGCTCGGCTCGCAGTTGGGCGCGGTCATTCCCTATGAGGTCGCGGGGCAGACGACGGTCAATGTGGTGGTGGTGTATCAGGGGAACGCGTCCGCGCCATTTCAGGTGCCAGTCGCGGCCAGCAAACCCGCCATCTTCACCAACGACGAGTCGGGGCATGGCCAGGGTGCCATTTTGAATTACCCGGATTACAGCCTCAACAGCCCGGCCAACCCGGCGCCGCGCGGACAGTACGTGTTCATCTACGGCACCGGCGAAGGTACCACGACGCCTCCGGGTTTGGATGGCCGGATTTCGGGGACGCCGCTGCCCAATGTGGGCCTGGGCTGCTCGGCTACGATCGGCGGCGTTACCGCCACGCTCAATTACTGCGGGGAAGCGCCCGGCGCGACTGCCGGACTGGTTCAGGTGAACGCGCTGATTCCCGAATCGGTGACACCCGGCGCGGCCGTGCCGGTTACGATCACTATCGGCGGAATGACGAGTCAAGCGGGCGTGACTGTGGCCGTGAAATGAGGACTATGAAGCAATCCATCTTGGCGTTTGTACTGGTAGCGGCGACGCAGTTGGCCGCGCAGCCCACCACGCTCCGGCAAGCAATGGCTCCGCAGGGAATCCCGATCGGCGCGGCGGCCTCGGCGGACGAATACGGCCCGCCCGATCTGCTTCAGAACCTGTCCTACGCCGGGTTGCTCTCCAGCCAATACAGCATGCTGGAGCCGGGCAACGCCATGAAGTGGGATGTGACCCAGCCCACCCAGACCACTTACAACTTCCAGCCGGGCGACGAGCTGGTGGCGTTCGCCCAGGCCAACAATATGCGCGTGCGGGGTCACAATCTTTGCTGGTACACGCAATTCCCGGCGTGGCTGCAGCCTTACGCCGACACCGCCACGCCGGCGCAAATGGCCACGCTGCTCCAAGATCATATCAACACCGAAGTCACGCATTTCGCGGGGCAGGTATTCGCCTGGGACGTGGTGAACGAAGCTTTTGACGACACGCCCGCGGCGAACCTGCGCGATTCCATCTGGTACAACCAGCCCGGCATCGGGCAGTCGGGCACCGGTTATATTGCGCAGGCGTTCCAGTGGGCGCACGCCGCCGACCCCCAAGCGCTCCTCTTTTATAACGACTACAACATCGAAGAGCCGGGACCCAAGTTCGACGCCGTCTTGAGCATGGTGCAGGATTTCGTGAACAACGGCGTGCCCATCAATGGCGTGGGTTTCGAGATGCACGTCACCCTAGACTACTATCCGGACGCCACCCAGCTTGCGCAGAACATGCAAGCGCTGGCGGCCCTGGGCATTCAGGTTCACATCACGGAAATGGACGTGCGACTGGCGGTGGATTCGAGCGGCAACGCTTCGGCGACCGATCTGCAATCTCAGGCGCAGGTATACCAGACCATCCTGACCACGTGCCTCCAACAGCCCAACTGCACCGCGTTTCAGGTGTGGGGCGTCTCCTACAACGATTCGTGGATTCCCGGCTTCTTCCCTGGATATGGCGCGGCGCTGCCGTTCGATTTCAACTACGCCCCCACGCCCGCTTTCGGCGCGCTGATGACGGCCATGGAAACCACGCCGCCTTCGCTGCGCACGAGTAATGTGGTGAACGCCGCCAGCTACCAGGGCGGCCCGGTGGCGCCGGGAGAAATCCTGACGGTTTACGACTCCACTTACGGACCCGCCAACCTGGTGGTCGGCGAACCGGACTCGAATGGCGACTTCCCCACGAGCCTGGGCAGCGTTCAGGTGCTGTTTGACGGAGTACCCGCGCCGCTGATCTACGCGCTTGCCGGGCAGACCAGCGTGATTGTGCCCTTTGAAGTGGCGGGTGAGCCACAGACCACCGTCGTGTATCAATATTCGCCCGCCAGCGGGACCGCGGTATCGAACACCGCGATCCTGCCGGTGGCCGCGGCCGCTCCGGCGATTTTCTCCCAAAATGAAAGCGGCAGTGGTCCGGGCGCCATTCTGAACCTGGATTACTCAGTTAACAGTGCGTCTAATCCGGTCGCCGTGGGCGGCTACATTCAGGTATTCGGCACCGGCGGCGGCGCGATCGCGGGAGGCGCCACGGATGGCGGGCTGGCGCCCGGTGCTGCGAACCTGGCCACGCAGCCGGTTACCGCGACGATCGGGGGAGTGGCGGCGAAAGTCGTCTATGCGGGATCTGCGCCGGGGCTGGTGAATGGCGTGCTGCAAGTGGATCTGCAAATCCCGGCGGGTCTGGCGTCCGGACCGCAGCCGGTCGTCATCACAGTGGGAACGGCGGTCACCCAGAGCGGCCTCACCGTCGCGGTCGAGTAGCGCTCAGCCGGACTCGACAATCATATTGGCATATTGAATGGTGTCTCCCGTTCGGATCAGTCCGACCGCCTGGGGAACGCGCTTCTTGAACTGAACATGCGGCTCGAACAGGAGCGGGATGCCGGCCAGCGCCTGCTCGAATTGCAACCGCACATCGCTGCCATTGGCGGCGAGGAATTCCTCGGCCATGAAGACCTGAGCGGCGGTAAAGTTAGCGCGAATCGCCCGCACCACGTCCAGCACTTTGGGTATGTCGTCGACCAGCGAAATGTCGACGGTTTCGATCTGCGGCCAGAAGGGAAAACCGCGGTCGGCGATCACCAGCGTGTTGGTGTGCCGGACACGGCTGAGCAGGGAATTCAGCGCCGGGTTCAGAATGCCGGTTTTCAGCATAAAGGCGCGGCTATCCGATTCTGACTTTGACGCGCAACGCGCCCGGCACCGGCTCTTCGGAAACGACAATCATGTAGCCGCCGCCGCACCCGGAATACATGGCGCCGGGGTATCGGGATTGAAACCAGGAGAGGATCCCTTGCAAATCCAGACTAATCGACGGATGCCGCACCGTATGAGGCAGAATCGCTTCCCAACACCGCATGCAATCGTTCATAGCCGCGCCGGCGCCGCGGATATCGGTGTTCACGATCGCGTCATAGCAATCCTTGCCGGTCTGCCCCAGTTGCGCGATCCATTCCGGATCCAGGTTCTGGACGCCCAGGGGACTGTAACCCGCGGGGCGCTGGTTGATCGGCACCAGATGAAAAACTTCTTCCACCCACCGCGCAACTTCCGGCTCGCAATTGGATTCGACATGCGCGGGAAACGTCCCGCCCTCAAAGCCTGCGTCGTAGTCCAGCCGGCTGACTCCCGGATACAACAGGCCAATCATGTCCTGGGAGCCGGAGGGTTCAGCCTTCCCGTCATTCTCGGCCCAGTACAGCTCCCGCACCAGGTCGGCCCGCGGCCGGTTGGGAAGCTCGCCGTTCCACAAGCGGGTGGCGATCCGGCGCGTGCTGCTGGCCATGCCACAGCGATCCATGAACCAGAAAGCCGGCTCCAACGCCACCACCACCATGGAACCGGGAGGATCCGGGTTGCGCCTGGAGACGAACGGCTGGTCGATCCATCCGCCCGCCAGCGCCATGCGATTCGGAATGCGGCTGCCGATGAAGGCGATATCCGCGGGCGCCTCGGACGAAACGGTAGTGGGCCGCTGCACGATTTAATCCCTTACCACGCGCTTTCCAGCCTTGCGGTCCGCAAACTGTTGCGCGATCCAGGCGTAGGTCTTTTCCATGCCCGTACGGAGCGGCGTGCGGGGTTCCCAATCGAGCACGCTTCGGATAAAGGTGTTATCGCTATTGCGTCCGGCAACGCCCTTGGGCGCATCCAGGTCGTAGGTGTGCTGCAGTTTCACGCCCCCGATTTGCTCCGCCATGGTGGCCAGGTCGTCGATCGCGATCAGTTCGTTCGAACCCAGGTTGATGGGTGTGGCGATGAGCCGGTCGCAGTGCATGATCTGGTCGATGCCCAGCACGCAATCGTCGATGAAGCAGAAGCTGCGGGTTTGCGAACCGTCGCCCCATATATCGATGGTCGTTCCGCCGCCGTCGATGGCTTCGACCACTTTGCGGCTGAGCGCGGCGGGGGCCTTCTCGCGTCCGCCGAACCAGGTGCCGTGGGGGCCGTAGATATTGTGGAAGCGGGCGATGTGGGTTTCGAGACCCCGTTCCGCCCAGTACTCCTGGCAGAACATCTCGGAGATGAGCTTCTCCCAACCGTAACCCCTCTCGGCCATGGCCGGGTACGCGTCCGATTCCTTGAGCGCGCGCACCTTGGGGTCGCGTTGCAGGTCGGTGTTATAGGCGCAGGCCGACGACGAAAAGAAATAGCGCTGGGCGCCGGCGCGCCAGGCGGCGTCGATCAGGTGCGTATTCACCAAAATGCTGCGCAGGCACTCGACGCGAAAGTGCTCGATGAAGCCCATGCCGCCCATGTCGGCCGCCAGATTATAGACCTCCACGGCGCCTTCGGCGGCCTGGATGGCGTTGTGTTTCTCGCTAAGATCCAGCGAGAGGCATTCCACGCCGGGCACCCGCTGATACCATTCCGGAAGAGGTTTGCGGTCGATGGCCCGTATGCGGGTGAAGCCCAGATCGTGAAAATAGCGCGTGAGCGCGCCGGCGATGAAGCCGCCCGCGCCGGCGATGACGATCAGATCGTCGCGTCCGATCTTGTGGTCGATCTTTACTTCGGAGTTCTCTTTCATGAGTGGAAGACGCCGGACCTCGTAATTAACGTTAAAGTAATCGTTAATATTAACCCGGCGCTGGTACGGCTGTCAATGCGCCGGCGCGATCTTGAACGCCCAGGCGAACTCTCCGGTCTTCGCCGATGGCAGCTCAATCGCCAAACCTTCACTGTCGCGCGTCCACTTCAGTTTCGCGCGGGAACCGAGCAGTTGAACGCCCCCGATCTCCGATGGCATGAGCTGGGACCCGTTGGCCAGAGCTCGAATTTTGATCTTACCATCCGACGGCCAGCCCAGGGCGATGGCGTAGAGGATTCCGCCCCGGGTGGTGAACCGGATATCCTGGCCGGTGTACGTTTTAACGGCCGTATCGTTGAATTGTCCGCCGACCACTTTGGTGGGGCCTTCGCCGGAGATTTTCCAGGGCCGCGTGCCGTAAATCGCCTCGCCGTTGACGGAGAGCCACCGGCCCATCGCCAGCAGCACGTTCGCCGCCTGCTCGGGAATGGTGCCGTCGGATTTGGGTCCCACGTTCAGCAGCAGCGCGCCATTCTTGCTGACGATATCGACCAATTCCTGCACCATGGACTCCGGCGAGCGGAACGTATCGTGGTCGATGTACCCCCAGGACTTCACGCTCACCGAGGTGTCGGTCTGCCAGAACTGCGGCAGGATCCGGTCCGACTGGCCGCGCTCGATATCCAGCACGGCGGCGCTGGGCGGAAAGGCGTCGTGCTTGTAATTGATCGCGGCCGTGGAGCCGCGGCGCGCGGCGTCGTTGTAATAGAAGGCCGCCATGCGCTGCCGGTACGGCTCGAACTCCTTGGTCTCGATCCACCAGTCGAACCAGAAGATCTCCGGTTGATACTTCACCACCAGCTCCGCCACGCGCGCCAGCCAATCGTTGAGATAGGCGGGATCCGGATGTGCCGCCCAGTCCTTTTTGTTGGCGTCGGTCACGCCGGCGTGCGCCGGACCGTAGAAAGCCGCGAACTGCGGGTCGCGAACATCGGAGTCGAACTCTCTGCCGGTATTGAGAAAGAAGTAGTGCTCAGCGCGATGGCTGGAGACGCCGAAATGGAGACCGGCGGCGCGCACGGCCTGCGCCAGTTCGCCGGTGGTGTCCCGTTGCGGGCCCATTTTGGCGGCGCACCAGTCGCTGAGGTCCGAATTGTACATCGCGAATCCGTCGTGGTGCTCCGCCACGGGAACCACGAACTTGGCGCCCGCCCTGCGGAACAGATCCGCCCATGCTCTCGCGTCGAACTTCTCGGCCTTGAACATGGGGATGAAATCTTTGTAGCCAAATTTCGCCTGCGGGCCAAACGTGGCGACCTGATGCGCGAACTCCGGCGTGCCCTGCTTGTACATGTTCCGCGGGTACCATTCGTTGCCAAATGCCGGCACGGAGTAAGCGCCCCAATGCAGGAAGATGCCGAACTTGGCATCCTGATACCAGGCGGGCACCTGGAAATGCTTGAGAGAGTCCCAGTTGGGGCGGAACGGTCCGTTTTGCGCCCCCGCATCGACCTTGCCGAGCAGCGCGGAGCGCGCGGCGTCGAACTTGTGGGTGGCGTTCTGCCAGACCAGATCATCCGCGTTCGGCGTCTGCGCCGAGGCCGCGAGCATACTAAAAAGGAGAACCGCGAGGAATCGCATGAGGCACCGAGAGAACTATAACATTCGTCCCAATACAAACGCAACAGTTATCGTTGAAGCGCACGGGCGCGGCGATTCTCCGGCGCCCTGTCCGCTCCCGCGCCAAAGCATCCCACAACCGCACACCGCCGTGATTCCGACGCCAAGGTAACCCCTTTGAATCGACTTCGAGCGCTTTGGCCCAATGCTTGCCTATGCCGCCCGCGGGGATCTGTCCATGAACACGCTTGCGCAAGATATTCGCTATGCATTCCGCAGCCTCCGGCGTAATCCCGCCTTCACCGCGGTCGCTATCGGCGCGCTGGCCATCGGCATCGGCGCGAACACGGCTGTCTTTACGGTGGTCGAATCGGTGCTGCTGCGGCCCTTGCCTTACCACCAGCCGTCCCGGCTGTACACAGTGCGGCCCACGCCGAAACACCCGAGTCCGTTCGGCGTTGGAGCCATGTCCGATCCCCAATTCATCGCCTGCCGGACGGCCACCACCGCATTCCAGCAGCTTGCGGCCTTTAGCGGCGGGAACTGGAACGGCACTGGCGTGGGCGATCCCGTAGCCATTCATGGCGACGAAGTAACCACCAACTTCTTCGCCACTCTCGGGGTCCAGCCGCAACTCGGGCGCGGCTTCCTGCCGGAAGAGGAGTCGCCGAGCCACGCCAAAGTCGCGGTTCTGAGCGACAGTTTTTGGCGCGCTCACTTCCAGGCAGGCCGCGACGTTCTGGGCAAATCCATAACGCTCGACGGCCGGCCGCGCACCATCGTCGGTGTGATGCCGGCTGGTTTCGATCCCAGCGAGGAACTCTGGATCCCGGCTGTCCTGGAGCCGGACAATCATCACATAGCCTTCCGCCAGGTAATTGGCAGGCTGGCGCCGGGCGCCACGGTGGCGCGCGCCAAAGCGGAACTGGACGCAGTCAATACGCGTCTCGCGGAAGCGAACCATTATCATCGTTATGACGACGTGATGGCCATCGCCCCCCTGCGCGACAGCCTGGTTGGCAACGCCCGGCCCGCGCTGCTGGTTTTCCTGGGCGCCGTGGGGTGCGTGCTGCTGATCGCCTGCGTTAACGTGGCCAACCTGCTGCTCTCGCGCGCCTCGTCGCGCAAGCAGGAGATCGCCATCCGCGCATCGCTGGGCGGTACCCGCTGGCGCCTGACGCGGCAACTGCTCACCGAGAGCGCGCTGCTGGGCGTGATCGGCGGACTGCTCGGTCTCCTCGTCGCGCTGTGGGGAGTGGAAACTTTGATCCAGCTTGCGCCGGCCAATCGCATTCCGCGCATCGACGAAATCCGCTTCGACGGTTGGGTGTTCGCGTTCAATATCGGTGTGTCTCTGGTCACCAGCCTGCTGTTCGGCCTGGCGCCCGCACTCCAGTTGACGCGCGCGCGTCAGACGCAAAACTGGAAGGACGCGGCGGCCCGCGGCAGCGCCCGCACCGGCACGCTGCGCTCCGTGCTGGTGATGGCGGAAGTCGCGCTGGCGCTTATTCTGCTGATAGGCGCCGGCCTGTTGGTCCGCAGCTTTGAGAAGCTGCGCGCCGTGGATCTCGGCTTCCGGCCCGAAAATGTCCTGGCAATGAGCATGCAACTCTACGGCAAGCCATACGAAACCGCCGCGCAAATCCAGCGCTTCGATAACGAAGTCCTGCAACGGATCTCGCGCGTGGACGGAGTGACCGCCGCGGGCTTGGTCAACTGGCTACCGATGTCCGATGCCCTGATCCAGGGAGATTTCAAATTGGCTGACCAGCCACCACCGCCGGACGTGATCGTCGCCAAGCCCGCCGTCAGCCCCGGCTATTTCCGGGCGATGGGCATCCCGCTCGAGCGCGGTCGCTCGTTCGATGAACACGATACCCTGAAATCCGCGCCCGTCGCGATGGTCGATGAATCGTTCGCGCGCCGCTTCTGGCCGCATCAGAATCCCATCGGCAAGCGCATCAGTTTCGCCGACAATCCCAAGGCGGATGACGACTGGATGACCGTGGTGGGAGTGACCGGATCAATCCGCCAGGAGAATCCAGCTTCGCGCTACATGACGATTTACCAGCCGGTCGCACAGGTGCAAGTCTCGTTCTTCCTGCAATACGCCAGCTTCGTGGTGCGCTCGCACGAGAATACGGCCAGCCTGGCGCCGGCTTTGCGCGCGCAGGTCTGGGCCGTCGACAAAGACCTGCCGATCCGCGCCATCGCCGGCATGCAGGATCTGTTGTATACATCCACGGCCGAGCCGCGCTTTCAAACCCGCGTGCTGGCTTCGTTTTCCTCCATCGCTTTCCTGCTCGCCATCGTCGGCATCTACGGCGTGATGGCTTACTCGGTGACGCAGCGAACGCAGGAAATCGGCATCCGCATGGCCATCGGCGCCGAACGCGGCCACATCATGCAATTGATCCTGCGGCGCAGCGCTGCGTTAATCTTGGGCGGCCTCGGGATCGGGCTCGCCGGCGCCTGGGCCGTCACGCGCGTGTTGAAGAACTTCCTGTTCGAGGTGACGCCCTTCGATCCGCTCACATTCGCCGCCGTCTCGCTGTTGCTGGCGTTGGTCGCGCTGGCGGCGTGCTACCTTCCGGCCCGGCGCGCAGCCGCCGTCGACCCGCTCATCGCATTACGATATGAGTAGATGGTGGAAGAATACGGCAGCACGCGGCCGAAAGCCCTGAAGATCAATCTCGACGGCCGTAAATTCGGCACGTTTGCCGAGATCGGCGCAGGCCAGGAAGTGGTCCGTTGGTTCTTCCACGCGGGCAAAGCCGCAGGCACCATCGCCAAGACCATTTCCGCATATGACATGGCCATCAGCGATGGTATTTATGGGCCGGCCCCTCGGTACGTCAGCCGACAGCGCCTGAATGCCATGCTCGATCGCGAGTTCAAGATCCTGGTGGACCGCCTGGATCAGACCCGCGGCGAGCGCACCGCCTTCTTCGTTTTCGCCGATACCTCCGCCACCCAAACGCGCTCGCAGCGGCCCGCCGGGCATAGCTGGCTGGGGGTGCGCTTCCAAACGGAGCCGCGCAGCGAGCCCTCCGAGATCATTTTGCATGTGCAAATGCTGGACTCGGTCACCGTCGCACAGCAAGAAGCGCTGGGCCTGGTGGGCGTGAACCTGATCTATGGCGCGTTCTACTGTGCGGACGATCCCCCGCACCTGATCGCCTCGCTGATGGACGACCTGAGCCGTCGCCGCATCGAGGTGGACATGATCAAGTTCTCCGGACCGGCTTTCCCGAATGTGGACAACCGGCTGATGAGTCTGCAACTGGTCGAACAGGGGCTTACCGATGCCGCCATGTTTACGGCCGATGGCGAGGTGGTGCAACCGGCGGAAGTGCTCTACAACAAGCCGGTGATGATCGAGCGCGGCAGTTTCCGGCCAGTGACGAACGTGACCCTCGAACTGCTGGATCGCGCGGTACGCCAGCTTCAGCAGGATTCGCCGGACACCCAGGATCTGGTGGTCATCATGGAGATGACCTTGAATAACCTGATGTCCGAACAGGCCATCGATCATCGCGATTTCCTGGCGCGCGTCGATATTCTGGGCGCGCTGGGCAAAACGGTCGTCATTTCGAACTACACCAGGTTCGACCGCGTCAGCACCAACCTGCGCCGCTACACGCAGAATTGGATCGGAATGGCCATGGGCGTGCCCACGCTAAGCGAGGTGTTCGACGAAAAGTATTACACCGATTTGGAAGGCGGCATCCTGGAGGGCCTGGGCAAACTGTTCCAGGGACGCGTCAAGCTGTTAGTCTATCCGACGCAAGAGCCCGATACGGGAGATCTCACCAGTTCCGATACGCTAGCCGTGAAACCGGAATTGACCCACTTGTACAGGCATCTGGTCGAGAACGGTTACATCGAATCGATCCGCGAGTTCGATCCTGCCGGGTTGCATGCCACCCGTGCCGCGGTGCTGGCAGCCATCCAGTCGGGCGACCCAAGCTGGGAGAACCTGGTGCCGCCGCAGGCCGCCGCGGTGATCAAGCAGAAAGGCCTGTTCGGCTACATTGGAGGGCGGGCTTAAGCCCACGTGGGGCTTTAGCCCCGCTCGCGTGTCCCCCCGGCTGGAAATACCGGATCGACGGGATAACACAGACGCCTGCACCGCACTAACCTATAACCAGGAAACTTTTCCTGGAAGGAACGATCAAATGAAGAAGTTGTTATGCGCCACAGTTGGAGTTATTTGCCTGATTGCCGCCGGCTGCTCGAAGAAGGTTGCCGTGAAGCCGGCGCCGCCGCCCGCCGCGCAACAGGCTAAAGCGAGCGCCCCGGAGAAACCCGTCATCTCGTTGTTTGCCGCATCGCCTGGAACCATAGACAAAGGCGGTGAGGCCACCCTGCGTTGGGCCGTCGAACATGCCACCAACGTCCAGATCGCCCCTGCGTTGGGCCAGGTGCAGGAGTCCGGTAGCAAGGGAATCTTCCCCAGCGCCGACACGGTTTATACGCTGACGGCCACGGGGCCGGGCGGAACTGCAACCGCCAGAGCCAACGTGGGTATTCTGGTGCACACGGCAACCTCGAGAATGCCCGATCAGGCGACCAAGAACCAGATTCAGGAGTTGCTGAACCGCATTCAGGACGCCTACTTCGACTATGACAAGCACAACATCCGCCCGGATGCCCAGGCCGCGCTGGTGGCGGACGCCAAGACCTTGGGCGAGATCCTGAAGCAATATCCGGATTATAAGCTGACCGTGCAGGGCTACTGCGATGAGCGGGGCTCCGAAGAGTACAACTTGGCCCTCGGCGACAAGCGCGCCACGCAAGCCAAGGACTATCTGGCTTCGCTAGGGGTTCCGGGCGATCAGCTAAAGACCATCAGTTACGGCAAAGAGAGGCAGATCTGCAGCGAGCACGATGAAGCGTGCTGGCAGAAGAATCGCCGCGCGCACATCACGCAGGAGCAGTAGTGAATTTGGAGGGCGGGCAAGATTGCCCGCCCTCCAGCGTTAGCGCATCGCCACCGTTCGCGGCTGCATACCCGCCTTGGCTAGCACGGCGTAGACCACAAAGCCGGTCACAAAGCTGTATAGCACGGCGGGCTGCACGTAGGTCCTCAGCTCGGCGGATAGCGGCAGGATCCCGACCAGGAAGCCCAGCGCCCACGCCAGGTATCCGGCCCAGTTAACGCCTTCGCGGGGACCGGCCCAGCGCTTGCCTGAGAGCAGGTAGTCCGCCGCCATGGCCCCGCAGATCGGACCGAACGACGCACCCACGATGGTGAAGAACCCGATCAGGTTTTGGGCCACGCCGGTAACCGCGAGGATGATGGACACCGTCACGCCCGCCATGGTGGACGAAATGCGCGGCACGCCGGGTATCATCGTCGAGAAGCTGTTGCCCGCGATGAAAGCGCAGAAGCAGGCGGGCGCCACCGAGGCGATGGTAAATAGCGCGAACATGGCCGTGGCCAGCAGGCCGCCGATGGACCGGATCACGTCGTCATAACCCAGCCCCGGCAGCTTGTACATGGTGCTGGCGCCGGCCACCGAGAGCAGCGGCAATCCGGCCGCGAATACGATGGCGAGGGTGACGCCGGTGAGGCCGCCCATGCGCACGTCCTTTTCGTTGCGGCTGTTCATCCCGAAATCCGCGCCCGCCGCGCCCGCCGTGGCGAAAAAGCCGATCACGATTTGTATCAGCAGGGTGAAGGCCACGAACGGCTGCGGATCGGCCGGCGCGTATTGCGCGATGCCCGGGCTGGTGCGGAAGAACACCAGCAGCACCATGCCGGCGGGAATAACGATGAGGTAGCGCGATAGCTTGGCTACGTATTGAATCCCCATCACGCCGATGTACGCCATCCCGTAGCCCCACAGGATGCCGATAATGATGAAGGGCAGGCTGCCGGGTCCGGCTGTGGATCCCACGGTGTTCAGGATAAACTGCGTCGAGATAGCCGTATTCACCGCGAACCAGCCCACCTGCAGCAATCCCATCAGCAGGCCGGGCATCACGTACCCGCCCGCGGTGCCGAAAGTGGAACTGCCGACCACGTACAGCGGATAGCCCGTCTTCATGCCCAACATCGCCGGCGCGTAGTAATAAAGCGCGTAGCTGAGCAGGCCGGCAACGACGATGGCGGCTATGCAAAGGCCCAGCCCGGCGTGCGGAATGGTGTCCTTGGCGATGGAGAGGTAGAAGGCGATCCACAGAAAAATGCCCGCGTAGCTGGGCGCGGTATTGGCATACCACGGACCACGGTTCGTGGCGGGATTCGGTACGGCTTTGGATAAGTAATCGGGCAGCATGGCCACTCCTTTGGCGAAGCCGTCAGTATAATACGCGGCGGGCGCGGGAAGGGCGCAGCCTCCATCGAGGTGCATAGCCGTTTAGGGGAAACGGTCGCGACTTAGCAACCGACGCGTCGCTTCCGCAAGGCATACCGAGCCACGACCGTCAGGGAGTGGTTTCTGTGAATCGGGATCCCCAGAACCGATGGGTCTTGAACAGCTTCTTGGAGAGCCGTTCGTATCGCGGAGTGGAACGGACGTCAAATGGAGACGGGGTCATGCCTTGCGGCGCCGGTTGCCATGCGTTTTGGCGGACGCCGCGCGCTGAGACAGAAAGTCGGCAACCGGGCGGCTCTTGCCGGCGGCAAATTCTGCGTGGCTCTTGCGAATGTGCTCGCGGACCTTGGGATCCTGGAGTTCCAGGTAGTCCTCAAGCTCGTTGGCGCCCATGATGCCCACGATGGGAATGCCGTCTTTCTCCAGGATGAAATACTCGCCGTTTAGGCGGACACGTTTGGCGACAGCGCCGAGGTTGATGCGGGCTTCGGTTAATGGGCATGCGATTAACGGTGGCTGATTTTGATTTCATTAATATCCATCGACCTTAATCAAAGCATGGGAGCAGAACTTCAGGATCTGCGGTTTGGGCAAGACTCGCATATCGCCCGCAAATGGACGGCGGCCACCAGCTTCCACGATTTCTGGCTGGCGAACGCACACGACGCTATGTATCCCACGCGCGGATCGAATATTGCGCAGGGCGTCACCGGCGTGGACGGCACGCACGTGGCCGAAGAACCGGACATTCAAGCGATCCACACACCCACGCGCTGGGTCACCCACGATCTGCGCCCCCCTGGCTTCACGCCAAGGTGTTATTCTGACGGGTGAAAGTATACGTTGATGTGCTTCCGTACCGCGCTCGCGGCAGGATCTCTCGGATTTCTGGGCTTCCTGGCTTTGCTGCAGGCGCAAAGACCCTTTAAAGAATATCCGGCAATCGAGTACAACGATTTTCCGCTCCCCTCCGATTGGAAGGACCAGCAGCACGACTGGGTCCGGGCGCGTCTGCGGTATCCCGATATCTTTGGTTATCCGGACCATTCGCGCCTTCGGCTGAGACCCAATCGCCCGTGGCCCGGCCAGTGGACCATGGATTACCCGCGATCCGACCGGCATCTGCTCGCAGGCGTTCGCCGTCTGACGCGAATCGATACCCGTTCGGTGGAGCAGATTGTGGATCTGGACGGCACCGGCGACGTTTACAACTGGCCGTGCATGTATGCCGTCGAGGTCGGCCATTGGCTGCTTCCCCAAGACCAGGCCAACCAATTGAGGGAATATCTGCTGCGCGGCGGTTTTCTGATGGTTGACGATTTTCACGGATCGGAGTTGTGGCCGGATTACGCCACCCGCGAGCCGCTGAACGAGTGGCAAACTTTCGTCGACAGTGTCAAGCGTGTTTTTCCCGAGCGCCCCATCGAGGACATCCCAGACGACGACCCGATTTTTCACACGATCTATGACTTGCAGGACCGCTTTCAGGTTCCCGGCGCGCAAATCTTTGACACAGGCATCACCTACGAAAAAGGCCCCACCGGGAGAGTCCCGCATTGGCGTTGTATTCGCGACGACCGGGGCCGGATCATGGTGGCCATCTGCCACAACATGGATTTGGGCGACGCCTGGGAGTGGTCGGACGATGCGAAATATGCGGAGAAATGGGCGTCGCTCGCTTACCGCATCGCGATGAACTATTTCGTTTACGATCTGACTCATTAGATCGCCTCACGCGTCAGACGTTCTTCCGTACCACCCACGTGGTCATGCAGCGTTGATTCTGCACGATGGTGGTCTTCAGCGGGTCGGCCAATTGCCCACCCAACTCGGCGGTTAAGCGGAGCAAAAGCTCCTCGTCCACCAGATAGCGCTCCGTCCCGTCCGGCAACCGGAAGCGGCGCCCCGCCACGCGCTGGACCTGATGTTCCATTCCGATAGAAGATGCCAGGCGGCAGAAAAGCAGACCGCGCGGTTTCAAAGCGCGCCACGCGGCTCGCAGCATGGCTTCAAAATGGCCGTCGCCGCGCGCAAAGTGGAGCACGGCGCTGGCGAGCACGACGTCGGCGAATGCGTCCGGAAAGGTCATTTCTTCGATGGCCTCCACCCGGAAATTATCCGCTGGAAGATCCGGAGCGAGGGACTGAGCGAGGAGGCGGGTGTGCTCAACCGCGTGAGGGTCCGCGTCCACGCCGGATACGTCGTACCCCTCTCTGAGAAAGTAGACGAGGTTGCGCCCGGAACCGCAGCCCGCGTCGAAGACCCGCATCCCCCTCGTGATACGGCCGCGGAGAAGCTGATCGAAAAGATAGATATCGATCTGGCCAAATTGCTGTGGAAGATCAAGCATGGTACCTACCCGATCATACCGTCAGGAAGCCGTCCTAGACAGGTATCATGGTTCATTGGAAAGATTCAAATCATGATTCCTTTATCCGTCCTGGATCTTTCGCCCATTTTGGAAGGCAGCGATGCCGCGCAGTCCTTTCGCAACACAGTGGAACTCGCGCAGCATGCCGAGAGACTGCGCTACCACCGTTACTGGCTGGCCGAGCACCACAACATGCCCGGTATCGCCAGCGCCGCCACCGCGGTCCTGATCGCGCACGTGGCGGGGGCCACGTCTACGATCCGCGTGGGCGCGGGCGGCATCATGCTGCCGAATCATGCTCCGCTGGTGATCGCGGAACAGTTTGGCACGCTGGAATCGCTATTTCCCGGCCGGATCGATCTGGGTTTAGGACGCGCGCCTGGCACTGACCGGACGACCACCCGCGCGCTCCGGCGAAACCTATCATCCGATCTCGATCAATTCCCCCAGGATGTCGCTGAGTTGATGCACTACTTTCAGCCGGTAAAAACGGGGCAGATCGTGCATGCGGTGCCGGGGGAGGGCTTGAACGTGCCCCTCTGGATTCTGGGTTCCAGCCTCTTTGGGGCCTCGCTCGCCGCGGAGTTAGGTTTGCCTTTCGCATTCGCCTCTCATTTCGCGCCGGCACAGATGATGGCTGCGCTAGCCATCTATCGGGAACATTTTCAGCCATCCGCGCAGCTGGAGCGGCCTTACGTCATGTTGGGGTTCAACGTTATTGCGGCTGACACCGATGACGAAGCGCGCTTCCTGGCTTCGTCTGTCGAGCGGGCGTTTGTGAACTCGCGCAGCGGCCGGCCATCGCGTCTGCAACCCCCGATACGGGACTACCAGCAGGGGCTTATGCCACAGGAGCGCGAGATTATCGAGCAAGTGCTCACTTGCGCGGCGATTGGTTCTCCGCGGGCAGTTCACGACGGGCTAACGGGTTTTATCGCCCGGACGGGAGCGGATGAGCTGATGATCACTTCTCATATATTCAGCCACGCAGCGCGCTTGCGGTCGTATGCGATCACGGCCGAAATCCGGGATGCCCTGGGTTGAGCATTCCACCCTAATGGCTGTCATAGTCGAAATCTGCCCAAACCAACGCGTGATCGGATGCACCCGCGGCGCGACGTGTTTCGAGGTCCACGTCGCTCGAGCGGCAAACGGCGGCCGCCGGAGCCGTCGCCAAAATGTGGTCGATGCGCCACCCCCAATTGTGCGCGAAGGCGTTCCGGAAGTAATCCCAGTAGGTGTATTGCACCCGATCGGGATAGAGATGCCGAAACACATCGATGAATCCCCAGCCGGCCGCGTAGCGATAGGCGTCACGTGCATCGATGTGGAAGTCCGGATCGTTGACCCGGTGATCGGGGTGGTAAACATCGATCGGCTCGGGCGCGACGTTCAGATCGCCGAGCCAAATAGCCGGCACGGTGGGATCGAGGCGGTCGCTGAAATGGCGGCGTAAGCGGTGAAACCATTCCAGCTTGAAGACGTACCGATCCGTGCCGATTTTGTATCCTTGCGGAACATAGGTGTTCACGATGGGTAGACCATCGACTACGGTTTCGAGGATACGGACATCTTCGCTGTCGGGTCCAGCGCGGAAACCGTAGAACACGGAATCGGGCTGGCGGCGGGTCAGAGTGGCAACGCCGTTATAGCCCTTCATGCCGCGGAACGCGACGTGATATCCGGCATCGCGGAAGGCGGCGGCGGGAAATTCGGCATCGGGCACCTTGGTCTCCTGAAGGCAGAGTACATCGGGTTTATGCGCCGCCAGCCAGTCCACGACAAGCGGCAGTCGCCGGCGGACCGAATTGATGTTCCATGTCGCAATTCGCATCGTTCACCTTGAATGATAGCGCGCGATGCTACAGCGATTTCGCCGGGAAGCGCCGGTGTTAGAATCAAATCGCGGCCAAGCTGCTTAAAACACGGCCGCAATTCAGTGTTCTGGGGAGAACCAAAATGCCACGTCATGCACAGTCAAGAGACAACACGCTGCTGGAGATGGCTATCGTGGGTTATCAGAGCGAGCTCAACAAGCTCTCAGCGAAGATAGCCGACATCAAAGCCCAACTCGGTCAACGCGGTCCGGGACGGCCAAAAGCCACGGCCACCGCGGCAGCCACAGCGAGCGCACCCGATCACACGGCTCGAAAGCGCCGCACCATCGGCAAAGCGGGCCGCGCCAGGATTGCCGCCGCGCAGAGAGCGAGATGGGCCGCGCAGAAGCAACAGACGCCACCCGCAGCAGCACCGGCGACGGCCACGAAGCGGAAGTTTTCGGCGGCTGGTTTGAAGGCCATAAGAGAAGCCACCCAAAAGCGTTGGGCCGCCTACCGCAAGGCCAAGAAAGCTGCGGTGTAGCCGCCGTCCTGGCCGCGAACCAACGATACGATTTAGCTGCCTATCCGGAGGCCTGTCCATGCACCTTGATAATATAAGCGTGACGGTGCAGTAGCGCCAGGTAACGGCACGGTTTTCTCGTTTACGCCATAACCCAGACATGCGACTGTTCACGGGTTTGGATCTTTCTCCAGAGGTGGCCGGCACCCTCGGCCACCTGCTGGACCGGCTCCGTCCGGTGGCGCGCGTCAAGTGGAGCCCGCCGGAGAATCTGCACATCACCACGCGCTTCATCGGGGAGTGGCCCGCGGAACGGCTGCCGGATCTGCGCGACGCGCTCGGCGGAATCCCGAGCCGTGCAGCGATTCCGATTCATATCCGAAACCTGGGCTTCTTCCCCAACCCGCACTCCCCGCGAGTGTTCTGGGCGGGCGTGGAAGCCGGGCCGGATCTGGCGGTGCTGGCCTCGGAAACCGATCGCGCCCTCGAACGGCTGGGATTGAAGCCGGAAGGACGCCCGTTCAGCCCGCATCTGACGTTGGCGCGCATTAAGGATCCGACGCACTTGCAGAAGCTGCGGGAGTCCCTCGCGCTGCTGCGGTCGGTCGATTTCGGCGGCTTCAGCGCCGACCGTTTTTTCCTGTATCAAAGCCGCCTGGGCCCGGGCGGCTCGGCGTATACGAAACTGGCGGAGTTTCCGCTGGGAAGCTGCGGTATCCTGGGGCAAGGAGAAATCGTTCCCACAGGCGAGTGACTTCCGACATCGTGATGACGGCCGCTCTAGGACTCGCGATCGCCTACCTGCTAGGCGACATTCCCTTCGGATATTTGCTGGTGAAGATCACCACGGGGCGCGACGTGCGCGCTTCCGGCAGCGGAAATATCGGGGCCACCAACGTCCTGCGGACCAGTGGCCGCGCCGCGGGCGTTGCCACCCTCCTGCTGGATATGGGCAAGGGCTACCTGGCCGTGTGGCTGGAAGGCCGGCTTACCGGCTGGAATGCCGAATGGATGGGCGCCGCCGCGCTGGCCGTTATGATCGGGCACTCTTACCCGGTGTTCCTGCGCTTCCGTGGCGGTAAGGCGATGGCCGCGTTCGTCGGCGCGTATCTCTGTCTGGCGCCGTTGCCGCTGGCTGCGACGCTGGTGGTCTTCGTGGTGATGGTCGCCTCGACCCGGCATATCTCGCTGGGCTCTATCGTGGCTGCGGGGACGTTCCCGCTGGCCGTGTGGCTCATCGCGCATCCACCGGGGACCGTTGTGGCGGCTACTATCCTCAGCGGCGCTCTGATCGTGTACCGCCATCGGGAAAACATCGCGCGGCTGCGCGCCGGTACCGAGTCGGTGTTCTCATTCAAGAGCAGCGGGAGCGGCGGGAGCGGCAAATGAGCGATCTGGCCATTGTGGGCGCTGGAAGTTGGGGCACCGCGCTGGCTATCGTTTTGGCGCCCCGCTTCGCGCGCATCCGGCTGTGGGTTTACGAAAAAGACCTGGCCGAGCGGATGCGCGCCGCGCGGATCAACGATCTGTATTTGCCGGGATTCCATCTCCCGGCCAACGTGACGGTGGAAACTGAATTCCCCGCCGCGCTGGCCGGCGCCGCCATCGTCCTGAGCGTGATGCCTTCGCACCTGGTGCGTCCGATTTACGGCCAGATGCTGCCGTGCCTGGACCGCTCCATGGTTTTCGTCAGCGCCACGAAGGGACTGGAGAATGGCACGCTGCAGCGCGCCTCCGAGACTATCCGCGAATGCGTGTCCGGAAGCTTCGAGCCGCGCGTGGCGGTGATCTCCGGACCCACTTTCGCGCGGGAGGTGGCCCGCGGCGATCCCACCGCCCTGGTGGTGGCTTCCACGGACCCGTCTTTGGCAGCCGCCGTGCAGGGCAGCTTTTCCGGTCCCACGTTCCGTCTCTATACGAGTCCCGATCCCGCCGGCGTTGAAATAGGGGGCGCGGTGAAAAACGTGGTGGCGATCGGCGCGGGCGTGTGTCACGGCCTGGGGCTGGGCAGCAATACGCAGGCCGCTCTGATTACGCGCGGTTTGGCGGAGATGACCCGCCTCGCCACGGCCCTCGGAGGGCGATCCCAGACGCTGGCTGGCCTCGCGGGCTTGGGCGACCTGGTGCTGACGTGCACCGGAGAGTTGAGCCGCAATCGCACGGTCGGATTGGAGTTGGCGCGCGGCCGCAAGCTGGATGAGATCGTTGGTTCCATGAAGATGGTGGCGGAAGGCATCAAAACCACCAATGCCACGGTTGATCTGGCGCGCCGGCATGCCGTCGAGATGCCCATCTCGTGCCAGATGTTTGAAATGTTAAACTTCGGGCTACCTCCCCGCGAGGCCATCCGGAGGCTGATGGAGCGCACGCTCAAGGGCGAGTAACTTTTGCACATGAACGCGCAACCTTACGCACCGTCCGGGGTTACAACTGATATGGGGGGAGCCGTAGCCGCGACCCTGGATTACGACGCTGAGTTGATGCTTCGCGT
This sequence comes from Bryobacterales bacterium, assembly GCA_963707465.1. Lineage (GTDB taxonomy): Bacteria > Acidobacteriota > Terriglobia > Bryobacterales > Bryobacteraceae > Bog-159. Next base: position 300,170 of record CAVPQK010000023.1, on the reverse strand, counting down.
GAAGGAAGGGGATGGCCCCAGCTTTGGCGTCCTGCTTGAGAAGCATCGCGCCTCGGTGATATATTTCGTTTACCGTTTGGTGCAGGAGCAGGCCGTGGCCGAGGAACTGGCGCAGGAGGTTTTCCTGCGCGTGTATCGCTCGCGGTCGAGCTATCAGCCCACGGCTAAGTTCAAGACCTGGCTGTTCCGTATTGCCACCCATCTGGCACTAAACTGGATTCGAGACGAAAAACACCAGCGGGGCCAGGAACGGCTGGACGATATGGTTGGGGATCTGCCTGGCCTGCAGATTTCGGATCAGCGGCCCTCGGTGGAGCAGGAGTTGTTGGGCGAGGTCACCAGGGAGGAGATCCGGCGGGCCGTGGCGGCTTTGCCTGAAAAGCAACGCGCGGCGGTGCTGATGCACAAGTACGAAGAAATGGAGTACAGCCAGATCGCGAAAGTGCTGGGCTGCTCGGATTCGGCCGTAAAATCGCTGCTGTTCCGGGCCTATGAAGCGTTGCGCGCCCGTTTGGCGCACATGGAAACAACATGAATTGCCCAATCGAAGAACGCCATCCCGAAATACTGGTTGCCTATGTCGCCGGCGAACTCGCCGCGGAAACTGCCCGCGCACTGGAACGGCACGTGGGCGGTTGTGCCGCTTGCCGGCCGGTGGTGGCCGGCCAGTCCGCGGTGTGGAAGACTCTGGACGCCTGGGGCGCGCCCCCGGTCTCACCGGATTTCGACCGGCGCTTGTATCGCCGTATCGACGAGGATGCGCGGCGCCCCTGGTGGGAACGCCTGGTGCGCCCGTTCCGTCTCATGCCGCTCCGCCAGGTGTTGCCCCTGACGGCTTGCGCCGGCCTGCTGCTCGTGGCCGGATTGCTTCTGCAGAATCCCGGCATCATCGCGCCCGTCGCGGAGCACCGTGAAGCCGTGCGCGCCAATCAGGTGGAAAATACTCTGGACGATTTAGATTTATTGCGCCAGTTCGGCGCGGCGGACTCGGCGGAAAGCAGGCCTCCCGGTGCTCTTTGACTTCTCGCGACGCGCGCATCCCGGGCTCGGACTGGCTATTCTGCTGGCACTTGCGGCGGCGGCACCGGCCAGATCCCAGCAGGAGCAGGACAAGCCAGCCGCGCAGGACAAGCCCGCGGCGCAAGCCCAGCCGCCGGACAATGCGATCGAACGCTGGAATCGGATGTCCCGGGAGGAGCGCGAACGAGAACTGGCCAAGCTGCCGCCCGAGCGCGCGCAGGCGATCCGCCAGCGGATCTGGCAGTACAACCACATGAAACCGGAAGAACGGCAGGCGCTCCTGCAACGCTACCAATCTTTCAGCGAACTTCCGCCGGACAAGCAGGAGATTGTCCGCGAGCGGCTGCGGGAGTATAAGCAACTGCCCGCCGAGCGGCGTCCGGTGATACACCGCGAAGTCGAACAACTTCGACTGATGACGGAAGCGCAGCGTCAGGCGCGCATGAAAAGCGAAGAATTCCGCAACCAGTTTTCAGTGCAGGAACAGCAGATCATCAAGGATGTTTTCAAGTACATCCCGAACTAACGCCTGGCTGCCGGTCCGGAGGCGGAGCGCGTGCCCCACTTCCTACCGGAGCGACTGCTGGACTTTCTGCCGGTACTCCCTGGCCTTCGCCTCGATTTGCGCCTCGTTGAGGGTCAGCGGCCGCGCGTCCTTCACCAGCAGTTGGCCGTTGACCATGACGTCCTGGACGTCGCTGCCTTTGAGTGCGTAAACCATTTGTGAGTACACGTTGTAGAGCGGGACGGCGTTGGGCCGGTCGAGGCGGATGGAGATCAGGTCGGCGCGCTTGCCGGATTCGAGCGAGCCGATCTCCTTTTCCATGCCCAACGCACGCGCGCCGCGAATGGTGGCCATTTCGACGGCTGCCTCCGCGGGCAGATTCCGCGGATCGCCGGTCGACACCTTCTGCAGCTTGGCCGCCAGATCCATCTCTTCAAACATATTGAAATCGTTGTTACTGCCGGCGGGGCCATCGGGGCCCAGACCCACCGCCAGATCCAGAGCCAACATGCGCGTAACCGGCGCGATGCCGCTGGCCAGCTTCATATTGCTGGACGGGCAGTGCGCAATACCCACGCCGCGCGATTTCAGAATGGCGAGATCGGCCTCATCCACCCATACGGCGTGCGCGGCAATGGTGCGGCCGTTGAAGACTCCCAGCGCGTCCAGCGCTTGGGTAGGGGTGGCGCGGCGCTTCGCCATGCACTCGTCGTTCTCGTGTTTCGTTTCCGAAAGATGAATGACCAGCGGCGCGTCATGCCGGTTGGCGAGCGCGCGGCAGGCCTGGAGGGTTTCGTCCGAATTGGTGTAAATTGCGTGCGGCGCCACTGCGGGCACGATCAGCGGATCGCCATGAAAGCGGGTCAGGAATTTATCGGTGAAGGCGAGCGCATCGTTGGGCGTTTTGGAATCGGGAGACGGGAAGCCGATGATGGTTTCGCCGAGAACGCCGCGCATGCCGGCTTCTTTGGCCGCTTCGGCCACCACGTCCTCGAAGTAGTACATGTCGGTGAATGTGGTGGTGCCGGAAAGCAGCATTTCCAGGCAGCCGAGACGTGTTCCCCAGCGCACGAACTCGGGCGTGACGTTGCGGGCTTCCGCCGGGAAGATGTAGTGCTCCAGCCAGTCTTGCAAGCGCAGGTCGTCGGCGATTCCGCGAAACAGGGACATAGCCGCGTGCGTGTGCGTGTCGATCAGGCCGGGCGCCAGGATGGCATCGGGCCGGTCGATGCGGCGGCGGGCCTGATAGCGCCGCTCGATTTCAGCTTTCGGCCCGGCGGCCAGAATGCGCTCGCCGCGGATGGCGATGGCACCGTTGTCGATCACGCGCCGCTGGGGGTCCATGGTGACCACATAACGGGCGGTCCAAGATCCAATCGGCGGACTCGGCCGACAGCGCGGAAATGAAAAGCAGGAAGCTACAAAAAAGACGCATCGAATGGCCTTGGCAGGAGATCTTTCAGGCGGAGGTTTCGGTCTTGCCGTGCAGGTTCGAGAGCACCAGTTCCACATCGCCGCAGAACTCCCAGAGGATCTGGCGGCAAGCGCCGCAGGGCGGGGTCAGGGTATCGGTGTCCGCCACCACGGCCACGCGCCGGAACTGGCGGGCGCCTTCGGAGACCGCCTTGAAGACGGCCACGCGCTCCGCGCAAAGGGTCAGGCCGTAAGAGGCGTTCTCGACATTGCAGCCGGTGTGGATGCGGCCCGCGGAGTCTTCCAGCGCCGCGCCGACCTGGAAGTGGGAGAATGGCGCGTGGGCGTTTTGCCGGGCGTTCAGGGCGGCTTGTACCAGCGGGTCCATCAGCTCTCCATTCTCGGCAGCAGCGCATGCAGAAACTTCACCAGCGTACCGCGCACCATCTCGCCGGTTTCCAGCACCTCCGCATGGCTGATCTTCTGCGGCAGGATGCCGGCGGCCATGTTCGTCACACAGGAGATGCCCAGCGCGCGCATGCCCATGTGATTGGCCACGATGGCTTCGGGTACGGTAGACATGCCCACCAGGTCCGCGCCGATGGTCCGCAGGTAGCGGATTTCGGCGGGGGTTTCGTAGCTGGGGCCTAGCACGGCTGCGTAAACGCCTTCCGCCAGGCGGATGCCGATTTCGCTGCCCACCTCGTGCGCCAGCGCGCGCAGGGCGCGCGAATACGCCTCCGACATGTCGGGAAAGCGCGGACCGAGCGCGTCGTCGTTCGGGCCCACCAGCGGGTTCGACCCCTGCAGATTGATGTGATCGGAGATCAGCACCAGGCCGCCGCGCTCCAGCGCCAGATTGATGCCGCCCGCGGCATTGGTGAATACCATCGACCGCACGCCCAGCGAACCGAGCACGCGCACGCCGAAGGTGACCTGCGCCGGCGTGTAGCCTTCGTACAGATGGACGCGGCCCGCCATCACGGCGACGTCCAGCGCGCCCAATTTTCCAAGCACGAGCTTGCCCGCGTGTCCAATGGCTGTGGAACAGGGCCAGCCCGGAATCTCGGCGTAGGGGATTTCGGTGCGGTCGGCGAGCTCGTCGGCGAAAGCGCCCAATCCGCTGCCCAGCACCACGGCCACCCGCGGACGCAGGGGCGTGCGCGACTCCAGAAACTGCATGGCCTGCGCGATCATAACAGGATACCCGCGATGCAGGCCGACATGAAGTTAGCCATGCTGCCGGCGGCCACGGCCTTCAGCCCCAGCCGCGCCAGATCGGATTTCCGGTTGGGCGCGAGCGCGCCGATGCCGCCGATCTGAATGGCGATGGAACTGAAATTGGCGAAGCCGCACAGCGCGTAGGTGGCGATGGTGAAGGATCGCGGATCGAGCTGCGCCTTCAGCGGCCCGAGCTGCAGAAACGCCACGAATTCGTTCAGCACCAGGCGCGTGCCCAGCAGGTTGCCGACGGTGGGCGCGTCCTTCCAGGAGACGCCCATGAGCCACGCCAGCGGCGCAAACACGACCGCGAAAATCTGCTGCATGGTTCCCGGAAGCCAGGCCATGCCCGGCAGCGTGTGCACCCACCCGAGGATACCGTTGAGCATGGCGATCAGCGCCAGGAACGCGATCAGCATGCCGCCGATGTTCAAGGCCAGGTGCAGGCCGTCGCCCGCGCCTTGCGCGGCGGCGTCGATCACGTTGACCGCCGACTTTTCGATCCGGACTTCGACGCGCCCGGCGGTGGCCGGCTTATCCACTTCCGGATAGAAGATTTTGGCGAGCATGATGGTGGCCGGCGCGGTCATGATCACGGCGGTGAGCAGGTGCTCGATGCTGACGCCGGCGATCTTCACGTAGGCGGCCATCACCGATCCGGAAACGTGCGCCATACCGCTGGTCATGATGGTGAACAGCTCGGATTGCGTCATGCCGGCGATGAAAGGCTTGATGGTCAGGGGCGCTTCGGTCTGGCCCATGAAGATGCTGGCCGCGACATTGAGCGATTCCGCGCCGCTGAGGCTCCCATGACCTTCTGCATCACGATGGCCATGCCTTTTACGACCCATTGCATGACGCCCAGGTAGTACAGGATGGCGAAGAACGAGGCGATGAAAATGACGATGGGCAGAACCTGGAAAGCGAAAACGACGCCGAAGGGTCCGGATTTGATGCCGAGGGGTCCGAAGACGAAGTTGCTGCCCGCCTCGGTATAGCCCAGCATGGCATTGACGCCCGTACCGATGAACTGGAAGACTTTGCCGAAGCCGGTCTTCAGCACCAGCAGGGCGAAGGTAAACTGCAGGCCGAGTCCCCACAGGATGATGCGCAGCTTGATGGCGCGCTTATGGGCGGAGAACAGCCAGGCGATGGCCAGAATCGCGGCGAGACCCAGCAGCCCGGTGAACCGCTGCATTAGCGGGCCTCACAGCGAGAGGCTCGCAAAACAAGAATTTCAGCCGCCGATAAACGCCGATGAACGCCGATAAAACAGAATCTTATCGGCGTTAATCGGCGTTCATCGGCGGCTGGCAATGTCTTGGCCCTGTTTGGCGGGTTCCGCTATCAGCTTACGACTTCCAGGATCAGCTCGCGGTCGTCGGGACGCTGCGCCGAAATGCGGAAGGCATCCTCGACCATTTCGGCCGCTTCTTCCACGCGGTCTTCCTTGGTGTGGTAGAGGCGGCAGAGCACGGAACCGGCTTCCACCTTTTCGCCGACCTTCACTTCGAGGATCACGCCCACCGCGGGATCGACAGCATCTTCCTTGCGGTCGCGGCCCGCGCCGATCATGTTGGAAGCCAAGCCAATATCCTGCGCGTTAATGACGCTGACATAACCGCCGCGGGGCGACACCACCTCGCGCATGCCCGTGGCGTTGGGCAGCAACTCGAACCGGTCGAGCGCTTGCGCGTTGCCTCCCTGCGCCTCGACCGCCTCCTTCAACTTTCGATAGCCGGAGCCATCCACCAGGTTCTTCTCCGCGAGCCGGCGGGCGTCTTCGAGCGAGGGCTCTATCTTGGCCACGAAAATCATGCGCGCCGCCAACTCGATGCACAGCCGCGTCAGATCCGCGGGACCGGAGTTCTGCAAGGTCTGCGATGCCTCCATGACTTCCAGGGCGTTCCCCACCGCGTAACCGAGCGGCTGGTTCATGTCCGTGATGAGCGCCTGCACACGCTTATCCATGCGGCGCCCGATACCGACCATCATCTGCGCCAGACGGCGCGCGTCCACCTGCTTCTTCATGAATGCGCCGTTGCCCACTTTGACATCGAGCACCAGCGCGTCCACGCCCTCGGCGAGTTTCTTGGACATGATTGAGGACGCGATCAGCGGAATGGACTCCACCGTGCCGGTCACATCGCGCAGCGAGTAGAGCCGGCCATCGGCGGGGGCCAGTTCGGACGTCTGGCTCAGAAAGCACAACCCCACGCGCGCGAGTTGCTCCTTGAGCTCGTCGACGCTGAGATTGGTGCGCATCCCGGGAATGGATTCGAGCTTGTCGACCGTGCCGCCGGTATGGCCCAGGCCCCGCCCGCCCATAGTGGGCACGATGACGCCCGCCGCTGCAGCCAGCGGCGCCACGATCAGCGTGGTCTTGTCGCCCACACCGCCGGTGGAATGCTTGTCCACTTTGACGCCCGGAATCCCGGAAAGATCGAGCATTTCGCCCGAATGCATCATGGATTCGGTCAACCGGCTGACTTCCCGGTCTGTCATGTTCGCGAAGTAAACGGCCATGAGAAAGGCCGACATCTGGTAGTCGGGTATTTCTCCGCGCGTGTATCCGTCCACGAGGTACGAAATTTCTTCGGGAGACAGTTCGCCACCGTCGCGCTTTCTCTGGATCAAGTCAACTGTACGCATTATGAAGCACTTAGAGTACCATTTTGAGGGATGCAAAGTAAAGGAGGGATTGCGTCCGCGGCGGGCGCATAAACAAAAAGAGCGCCCCCTGGGGAGGGGACGCTCTTTCCTTCGTTCAATTTGTGTTTAGTTCGCGATCAGAAGTAGAACTTGATCGCGAGTTGCACGATACGGCGGCCTTGCTTGTCTGTGGTGACGCCGAAGTTCTGAGCGTTTTCCGCTCCGCCGTTGGCGGTGTAGCTGAGCGCCAAATTCTCGCCGCTATAGAAGGACCACAGCGGATGGTTCAGGAAGTTATAGCCGTCAATGCGGAACTGCAGCTTCTTCGATTCGCTGATCTGGAAATTCTTAAACAATCCCAGGTCGGAATTGAAGAACCACGGCCCATAGATCGCCGGCAGCACCGTCGGCCCGTTTTGACCGATACTCGTCGGGATAGCGAAACAGCTCCCGTTGATGAACTGATGCTGCCCCAAGTTCGCCGTTGGGTTGCAGGTGAGGACCGGGTTCAACTGCAGGTCGGGCGTGCCAAACAGCGACGTGTTGCTGATGACGGGGTTGGTAGAAACGTTCCCAATAGTGTTGCCATTGGTGCTGAAGTTGAAGTCGCTGCCGCTGCTGAATCCGGTCAGGTTGGGACCGCTCTCCACCTGCGTGATGCCGGAGAGTTGCCAACCGTTGACGAATCCACCCAACATTTTGTCGGTGGTGTGGTTGCCCAACTCGATGGAGTAGGCGGCGTTGAAGATGTGCTTGCGGTTGGTCGAGAGCACACCGTAGTCGTTGGCCAGGTTATACGGATCGGCGCTGGAATTAAGGATGCCCATCGACTTGCCAAAGGTGTAGTTGAAATTGAGATTGTAACGGCCCTTGGAACGCACCCAGGTAGTCTGGAAGGCGTTGAAGTTGGAATACAGATTGTTGGTCGACAGGTCCACATCGGAGAAGCCCTGCAGCGGACGAAAAGCGTTCGCATTCAGGTTGTTCGGATTGGCGCCACCGTTGTTGGACGCCAGCATCGCGCCCACCGGCACCAGATTGATATCGCTGCCGTATCCCGCGCTATTCGAGAGGTCCCGGCTGCGGTTGCCGACGTAGGATAGTTCCCACAAGCCCGACCACGGAGTACGCTGCGAAACGGTGACGTTCCAACTGTCCGTGTAAGGTTGCTTGTTGTCGGTACTGTCTACTGCCGCCGGGGACAACGCTTGATTTGCGTAATTGACGCTATCGATCATGTTGGCGTACAGATGCGGGACACCCAGGCTGCTTGCGGAAATGGTAGTTGCGTCCACGCCTGCGGCGACATCCAGGCCGGCGGTGGACTGCGCGGAGTGGTAGTAGTAACGGCCCCATCCGCCGCGCAGCACGGTCTTGCCGGAGCCTGTCAGATCGTATGCCCCGCCGATGCGCGGCTGGTAGAAGAGCGCGCGCGTCGGATATCCGCCCAGCGGTACGCTCGGATCCTTGCTGTGCCATTCGAACCCGCAATATTGAAGCGGCGTACAAGACGAACTGTAGTCCGCGTAGTCGAAGATGGCAAATCCATTGCCAGTCCGGTCGGCCCAGGGCTGGAAGTGCGTGAAGCGCAAGCCGAAATTCAGGGTCAGCCGCTTACTCACCTTCCAGTCATCCTGGACAAAGCCTTCGTACGTGTTGTAGGCTTCGTCGTGGACATTGGTGTAGGAGGTTTCGTTGTAATCCTGGGTAATGTTGCCCGCGACCATGTCGGCGTAGTCGTTGCCGAAGGTATAAGAGCCGTTGCCGGCGGCCCAAAACTGCAGATTGCCATTGGTGTTGTTGTTGGCCGGCTGGGCATTGCGGATCCACTCCCAGAAGAAACCGCCCTTGATAGTGTGGGTGCCCACCACTTTCGTAACGGTGTCGCTCACGCTGGGCATCCATTTATCCGCATACAGACCCTGGGAAGGGCCGCCCGCTTCGAATCCGCCCGGATTGAACACCAAAGCGGCTTCCGAGTTGTCCCACCCCAAACCGCCGAACGATGGGATCTGCGCCACACCGTTCTTGTATAGCCCGGTGTAGTTGTAACCCACGTTGGTGCGGTTCACCTTGCTGGGATCGGCGAAGATATTCGGGAAACCCACAAAAGTGTAGCCGAATACGAACTCGTTGGTCATGGAGGGGCTGAACACATGGGTCAGCGAAGCGGTCACCGAGTCGGATTTGTTTTTGCCCAAGATATTGGTGGGGTACGGAACCTGATCGGTCTGCGTCCACCACAGTCCCACCGGAAACTGCTGCGTTTCGCGTTGGTAGTTATAGCGAATGAACAGCTTGGTGTTATCGCTGATATTGTAATCCAGGCGCGTCATCCACTGATCGTTGTTCTGGTTGAAAACGGGCTGATCCACATAGTTAAAGCCGCCGGTCTGAGCCGCGTTGGCATTGGCTGCCGGATACAGCTTCATCAGCGCGATCATGTTCGGGTCGATCAGGTTCGACGGAATCTGTCCGCCCGGGAACAACGCGGCGCCCGCGGTGTTCAGCGCTCCGGGAGGCCCGCCGGAAGCCGTCAGCGCGCCTTCTCCGGCAATCGACGCTGGGGAAAAATTGCCCGTCAGCTCGCTGGCGGTGGGCACCGTGGCTCGCACCAAGGAGGTGGTGAGAACTTGGTAGAAGTACTCGAAACCGGTAAAGAAGAACAGCTTGTTGCGGTTCTTGTTGAACCTGGTGCCGGGGATCAGCACCGGGCCGCCGATGGTGCCGCCCGGGTAGAAGTACTTGGTCTGCGGTATCGGCACGCCGTCTTTATTGTCGATCCAGTCGTTAGCGTTCAACACGTAGTCGCGGGCATAGAAGAAACCGGAACCGTGGAACTCGCTGCCGCCGGATTTGGCGATCGAACTGATGACGATGGGCCCCTTCTGATTCTCGGCGCTGAAATTCCCCGCCAGGACCTTGAATTCGGAGACCATGTCAGAGTTCGGATTGACCGGCGTATCGCAGTTGCAGCCGGGATCGGAAACGTGCGCGCCGTCCGCGGTGATGTCCAGTGAGTTGCTGGGCAGCCCGTTGTACGTGTAAGCGTTATTCAGCGGGCTCTGGCTGCCGCCGGCGCCATTGCCGTTAATCCCGATCACTTCGCCGGTGTAGTTGGCCACGTTGTTCGTGCCGTTCTGGAGCCCGAAACCGGGCATGATCTTGATATACTCAGCGGCGTTGCTGCCAACCTGGATGTAATTCTGCAACTCCTTTGTAGTCAGCGTTTCCGACTTCTCGCCGGAATCCACTGGCACGATCGAATCGGCCACACCCAGCACCTCGACGGTTTCCGAGGTGTTGCCGACCTTTAAGGTCACGTTGACATTGCGTTTCTCGCCGCCCAGCAGCGAGATGCCCGGCGCGTCGTACGTCACGAAGCCCTTGGCCTCGACGGTCAACTTGTAGCTGAGATCGCCCACGGGCATACCTGCGAAAGTATAGTAACCATCATTGTTTGTGACGGTTTCGCGCGTATCGCCAGATTTTTCGTTAACTAGTTTGACCTTGGCCTGCGGCACAACGGCGCCGGACGGGTCGGATACGACTCCCGTCAACGTGGCGGATGTGAATTGCGCCGGCAAGTTCATAGCCGACAAAATCAACAACGCCAATCCGACGAGGATTACGGTGCGGTTCTTCATAGGACCTCTTTACTCCCCTTTCATTCTTATTGCCACACACACATGGAACTGGTAAGCTCCAATTCAAGACTCCTGCAAGCATTTGAGACGAGACTCCCATAATATAAATCCACTATGTCGGCAACGCAAGGCTAAAGCTGTTAACTCACCGAAAAAGAGTGGTTACTCCGGAAAACCGCTTTCTTTTCAGGCACGTTACTGCTACATTGTACTCAGTTACACTCGGCTACGGGGCGTTAACGCGCTGCCAGAAGGAATTCGCAAGTCGTTTAAAATGTTATGTGAAAGTCCATGTCGGCTGTTCCGGGACAGGAGCCCGTGTAGGCCCGAACTTGGCCGCGATCATCGCGTCCGGGCTCTTTTCGAAGGCCTCCCGTTTGGCCCTGCTCCTCGAAAGAGACCAAACCATTCTCAAAGGGAAATGTCTTGAAAATACTTTCCACGGTCGAAAAACCTAGGCCTGCGTCAAAGGCATCGAGGCTGTGGACGATAGCCCCTGACCAAAGCAGCCTGCTATAACATCGGTAGACGCGCATGATCGCTTTCGCCGCAACATTGCTGATGCAGGCCACCTCCGTGAATCCGGCGCGTCCGCAGGCCGCGCCATCCTTCGAAGTACTGTCACGGCAGGCCGCGGAGGCGCGCGACGCCAAAAGGCTGGGGGAGGCGCTGGATCTGTTCCGGAAGGCGCTCAAGCTCAAGCCGGACTGGGTGGAGGGCCTGTGGGAGGCTGGGTCCATTGAGTACGACCAGAACCAATACAAGGAGTGCGCCGCCGACTTCCGGCGGCTGGCTAGCCTGGAAGCGGACAAACCGGCCGGCTGGACCATGGCCGGGCTCTGTGAATACCATCTGCAGGATTACGAGGCGGCCCTGAAGAGCCTGCAACAGGCGCAACGGTCGACCGTTCCGGAACCTCCCGAGTTGGCCCGCGCCGCGCGGCTTCACCTAGCCCTGGTCCTCATTAAGCTGGGCCGGTTTGAGACAGCCATCGGCAAACTGGTGGAACTGACCCGGGATACCAAGAAAACGCCGGAGATCGTCGTGGCCTCCGGCATCGCCGGACTGCGCGAGACTTGGATACCGCCCGAAGTTCCCGAATCGGAGCGCGATAAGGTCTTCAAATTGGGCGATGCGATGGCTGCGGGGATGGAGCAGGATTCGAAGGAAGCCCTCCAGAAATTCGAAGTGGTGGTGCGGGACTACCCCAAAGATCCCAATATCCGCTTCCGTTACGGCGCGTATCTCATGCGGCAGGATCCGGAGCGCGGGATCCAGGAAATCGCCAAGACGCTGGAGTTGCAGCCGGATCATATTCCGGCATTGGTCAGCCTGGCCAGTATTTACCTCAAACGCGATCAGTTGCCAAAGGCGCGGGAATACGCCGAGAAAGCGGTGAAACTGGCGCCCGACGATTTCGTCACGCACATGGAACTGGGCAGAGTGCTGCGCGAGGCGGACGACAACGCAGGCGCGCTCCGGGAGTTCGAGACCGCCGTGCGACTGGCTCCGGGCAGCCCGGAATCGCACTACGACCTGGCCTCCGTCTATGCCAAACTGGGCCGTCCGCAGGATGCCGCGCGCGAGCGCCAGGAATTCAGGCGGCTGCGCAAAGTGACCGACCCCAATCAGCCATGAGGGAGGTTAAAGGGCCGGTAACCTATCTGCCCACGGGACACCCTGTGGGCCCGCTTTCCAGCAGGTCTGAGAGGCCGGCTGCAGCCACGCTGGACTGTCCCTCAAGTCCTAAGCTTGCTAGCGTTGTCCCGGCGTTCCACGGGCCGCCTTTTCATAAAGCGAAATGCTGTTGTTGAGAGCCTGGATCAGATCGCGGTCATTGCGTTGGGTGGCCAATGCCAAGCCCTGTCTGGCGGCGCGCAACGCATCGTCCAGGCGGCCCACGCTAGCATAGACCGATGAAAGCGCCCCAAGAGCGATGGGATCGCCGGATTTGGCAACTGCCTCGAAATGCGGGATGGCTTCGGTGAATCGCCCTTGGCCGGCCAGCGCGCGGCCCAGCGCGCGGTGCGCCTCGACCGAGTCGAACCCGCCCGCGAGCGCCTTCTCGAGATGCGGAATCGCCTCACCGAAGCGGCCTTGCCGGGACAGGATCAGGCCCATGTTCCCGTGCAATTCTGGCGCATCCGGATCGGCGGCTATAGCCTTTTCGAGGAAAGGGAGAGCTGCTTCGGCCCGGCCCGCGCGTACCAGCGCGGCGGCAATATTGTTTTGCGTGTCGGCGTCTTCAGGATCCAGCTCCAGGGCCCGATCAAAGTGCGGGATGGCTTCCTGAATCTGGCCGCGCTCGGCCAGCATACTCCCCAGCGCGCCCTGAGCCTTGGCATCCCGCGGATTCAGCTCGATCGCCTTTTGCAGATGCTCCAACGCCTCGTCGGGGCGATTGGCGCGCAGCAGAGCCATGCCCAGACCGGTCTGCGTGCGGGAGTCGGTAGGCTTTAGTTCCAGCGCCTTACGCAGCGTTACCAGGGCCTCGCCGTCGCGCTTCATGCTGGACAGCGCCACGCCAAGGTTGTAGAGCGCCGCCGGTTCGTCCGGACTCATCGCCAGCGCATTCTTCCACTCGGCGATCGCCGGTTCCATTTGGCCCTTATTCTGCAGGCCGATGGCGACGTTGAACAGCCGGTAGAAATCGGTGGCTGGCGCATTCATGGTTTCAATGAAATCCGGCGCGATGTTCACGAATTCCGGTATATTCACCGCGCGATTCGCCGCCGTCGCGTTTTCCACCAGGATCGCCGGGCTGTCGTTTCCGTTTTCGTCGATGTGGGTGAGGAACAACTGCGTGAACAGGGAGCGGCCTTTGGATGAAAACGCGAGCCAGCGGCCGTTCGGCGAAAACGTGTGCCAGGAGTTCATGGGCGACATGTTGCAGTTCAGCCGGTGCGCCGTGCCGCCCTGGGACGGCACGATGTACAACTCGCTGTCGGGCCGCATGAGCAGGCCGTTCTTATTCTTCACGAACACGATCCATTTGCCGTCGGGCGAAACCTTGGGGAAGTTGTTGCTCATCCCGTTCTGGCCGGCGCCCTCGACCGGCTCGGGAAGGCCGCCTTTGCCGCCGTTAAACGGGATGCGGTAAAGGTCGTACTGGATCTGGGTCTCGTCGGGCGAGTTGGCGTACTGCGGATCCTTCGCGGCCGGCGGAAAGGGATCGCGGGCCTTGGCGCGCGAGTATACCAGGTACTTGCCGTCAGGGCTCCAGAAGGCGCTGGTCTGGACCATGCCGGAATCGTCGGCACCGGGCAGCGGCTGCAGCTTGCCGGTCGCCTTGCTGTACCAGGAAAGAACGCCACGTGTCGGGTAGAACACCTGGCCGAAGCCGTAGTCCTTGTAGAACCCATTGAATAGCCGATCGCGAAAGTTCTTTGCGCCCGCTCCGGGGGGCTCAGTGGAGGTAATCAGGTACTGCCCGTCGGGCGAGATCTGGCTCATAAACCCGAAGCGTTTTTTCGCCGGATCGTTGGAGAACGAGTTCCATTTGATCACGTAGTCGTTCTTGATGGAGGTCTCTTTGCGCACCGGCACCAGCGCGTACAGGCCCTTGTCGTTCTGCGGGCCATCCACGTCGAGACCCATCCATTGGCCGTCGCTCGAGAACGAGTGGCAGTTGGCGCAGGTGGGCAGGCCCGACATCATTACGCGGCTGCGCCCCGTCGACAGATCCATCAACCGCCAGGCGATAAACGGCACCGCCTCCGGCGGCAGCGGCGCGATCACGCCGTGCTCGCCCACGGGCACCGAAATCAGCGGCACATCGCGGTAGAAGACGGGCGCGCCCACCGGGTCGCCGGAGATGCGCAGCGTGACTTGCCCACTGGAGACCGGTTTCTTCGCCTTTTCATCCTCGTAGCCGAGGAACCGCACCGTGACCGCCTGCTTGACGCCGTGTTTCTTGACCTTGTCCCAGGTCGCCGCGTCCGGCTTCCAGGCGTGTCCGGCCTCCTGGTTGGGCGTGAGTTTCGGGGTCACGGCGCCAGCCTTGGCGCAGCGCTCGTCAATCGGGCCAAGCTGGAGCCGCTCGCCTGATGATTTCGCCCGCACCGGCGCGGCGCGGTCCCCGAACGCGAATTCGACGACCCACAACTTCGCGCGCGGGTCGGCATCGCGCCACTCCAGAGTCGGGGGGACAAAATCGGGCGGAAAGACCGAGCCAGTTGCGGGGTAATCGACGGTTATCACGCCAGGAGCCGCCGGTGAGCGCTGGTGCGATGCCCGCGCCACCCCTAGGAGCGGCGCCAGGGCGACTAAGCACATCATCATCGCCTTCACGGGCCAGCCGGGCCGCACTTTCGTCTTGAATTCGTTCGTGTTTACACCCCTGTCAAGGAATCGAAGAGCCGGAGGGCATCGAAAACTGAGCGGAAAGCGATCCGCCCGGTTGGTATGGGGAGGCGATGGTTCGAGGGCACTTGCCAGCCCGAAGCCACACCTCTTGGCTACAATGTAATCAGATTGAATCTGCGCGTCAAGGCCCACCTATTCCACTGAAGCGCGCTCGTCCGCTCCGTTCCGCCGGTTCTGCGAAGCAAGAGCTCACTCCTGGGGCGAGGGCTGTTAACTCCACAGAAAAGAGCGGTTACTCCGGAAAGCCGCTTTCTTTTCAGGTACGTTACTGCTACATTGTATTCAGTTACAGCAGGCTACGGGGAGTTAACGCGCTGCGGAAGGAGTTCGCAAGTCGTTTAAAATGTTAGGGGAAAAGCCCATGTCGGCTGTTCCGGACAGGGACCAGTGTAAGGCCGAACTAGCCGCGGTCATCGCGTCGGGAATCTTTTCGAAGGCCCCCAGTTTGGCCCTGCTCCTGGAATACGTGTGCACGAAGTTCTTTGACGGCCAGGCAAACCAGATCAAGGAATACAATATTGCGGTGGAGGCCCTGGGCCGTCCCCCAAGCTTCGATCCCAGACAGGATTCGATCGTCAGGGTGGAGGCATTTCGGTTACGAAAGCGCCTGCGGCAGTACTACGAAAACGAAGGCGCCGAGAGCCATCTCCGCATCGTCATACCGTCCGGACAGTATGTGCCGCACTTTCTGGAGAATGGCGTGGCGCACGATCTCGGTTCCGACCACATCATTCCCGACCCCATTATCGACGATGACGACATCGTTTTGGAGGCCGTGCCGCCCGCGGCGGCGAATCGGGAATTGTCCGTAGCCCCAGCCACGCTAACGGTGGCTCCATCCACCGTCGCGCGGCGAGGATCGCGTTCCTGGGTCAAGCGGGCCGCCCTCATGGCACTGCCGTTGCTCGCCGCAGCTCTGCTGGCCGCGATTTGGTATTACAGGGCGCATTCGCCAGCCAAGGGCGTCAACGTGCCGAGAGCTTCATCAGCGCCAGCGGGGGCGGAGCAGGACGAAATCCGGATCTTGTGTGGCTCACCCGCCGCCCGCTACGTGGACCGTACGGGTAATATCTGGTCCGGTGACCGGTTCTTTCGGGGCGGATCCGTATTCAACGCACCCAACCACGCGATTTTCCGGACCCCGGACCCGGAGTTATTCCGCTCCAGGCGCGACGGTGACTTCACCTACGATATCCCGCTCAAGCCAGGCCTCTATGAGCTGCATCTGTTCTTTGCCGAGACCCTCTTCGGCGAGGATAATACCGCCGGAGGCGGCGAATCAAGCCGCGTCTTCCGGGTGTTGATCAACGATCAACCTGCCCTGATGGTCTTTGACGTGATCGCCGACGCCGGCGGCAGCAGCACGGCGGACGAGAAGATCTTCAAGGACATCTCGCCGGCCAAGGACGGTATTTTGCATCTCCATTTCGTTCCGTTGTTCAAGGAAACGCCATTTCTGAACGCCATTGAGATCGTGCCCGGCATCCCGGGGCAGATTCATCCGGTGCGCATCGTGGCGGGGAACCGTAACTTTACGGACCGGCGCGGCGCGGTGTGGGGCGCGGACCGCTTCTTCAGCCATGGCTCCACGGTGGCGCGCCGGGAGCCGGTTTCCAACACGCCGGATCCGGAGATGTTTGCCGCCGAGCGCTTCGGAAACTTCACCTACTCGGTTCCCGTGGTGGATGGCCGGTACACCGTCAATCTGCGATTTGCGGAAACCTGGTTCGGCCCCGGCAAGCCCGGCGGCGGCGGAATTGGCAGCCGGGTATTCGACGTCTACTGCAATGGGGCGGCTCTGCTTCGCAATTTCGACATCCTGCGGGCCGCCGGCGGTCCGCAACGCGCCGTAGAAAAGAGCTTTCACGGAATCGTTCCCAACGCCCAGGGGAAGATCGAACTGGCATTCGTGCCGGTGGAGAACTACGCTTGCGTCAACGCC
Organism: Bryobacterales bacterium; assembly: GCA_963707465.1. GTDB lineage: Bacteria > Acidobacteriota > Terriglobia > Bryobacterales > Bryobacteraceae > Bog-159. The sequence goes on along the minus strand of CAVPQK010000023.1, from coordinate 283,405 downwards.
ATCGAGGTGGTGGACGAAAGCAAGTAAAACGGCTGCGCGAGGCGGGCTACTTGCTTCCCAGCCCCACGAAAGCTACTCCCGCGACAATCAGGAAAAGGCCAAAGAACTTCACGCGCGTGAGGGGTTCCTTGAAGAAGAGGCGCGACCAGAGCAGCGTGAAGATGTAGCCCAGCGACACCATGGGATAGAGGACGGAAAGCTCCCCCGGCGGCCGGATGCCCAGCACGAAGAAATACGAAGAGAGGAGAAAAAAGCCCACACCGGTGGCCAGCCGCCAGTTGAAAAAGGGAGGCTCGCGGGAGATAAACAGGTAAACCAGGCCTTCGCGCACCTGCGCCGCGCCGGACTTCAGAAAGACCCCGCCGAAAGAACCGATGAAAGCGCCCAATAACACCAGCAGCATGTGGCTGATGGGAGTCTTCAACGCCGGCCGCCTTTGCCCAAGACCGCTACGCCAGACACGATGAGCACGATGCCGGCGAGCTTCCAGGGGTTGATGCTGTCATGGAAAATCAGGAACGAGAGCACCGTCACCCACACGTATGTCAGGGCAATCACCGGGTAGAGCAGCGACAACTCGCCGTCCTTCAGGGCCAGCACCAGCAGCAGCGTGGAGAGGCCGTAGAGGCAATATCCGGCCATTAGCGGCAAATTGGAGGCCATGCCCAGCAAGCCGGCTCCGGTCATGCGGTTAGCGCCGGTCTTCATTAAGATCTGCGCGGCCGCGCCTAGAATCGTGCAGCAAGAGACGAGTCCCACCGGCTGGCGGCGGGCTGGTGTGTGCGGAATCTGCGTTGAATCGGCCACGGCGGCGTTCGACATGAGCTCAGGATCTGACCGCTCCCTTACGGTCGCGGCTCGGTTACGCGACTCTGTTCCCACAGAATATCAAGCTTTCGCTACAATAGGTATCTGTGGAAGAGAAGAACGCAGCAATAGTGGCAGAGGGGGACCCTGTGGCGGCCCCGAATCGCTGGCATTGGCGATGGTGGTCGACCCGGTTGCCGGCCACGGACGACCAGCAGCCGCGCGGCTTCATCGCGGAATGGACAGTGACGATTATTCTGCTCCTTTTCGGCACCACGACGCTGGTGCAGGCTTTCGTGATCCCCACGGGGTCGATGGAGGACACACTGCTGATCGGCGACCACCTGCTGGTGGATAAGCTCGCGTACGCGCCCCCGGGACCGGTTTCCAAGTACCTGCTTCCCTATGAGAACGTCAAGCGTGGCGACATCATCGTGTTCCGTTATCCGGTGGATATCCGCCAGACCTTCGTGAAGCGCTGCATGGGAGTGCCGGGCGATCGCATCCGGCTGGCGAACAAGCAGCTTTATCTGAACGGCAGGAAACTGGACGAGCCGTACGTTTACCATAAGACCGATTACCCCGATTCCTACCGCGATAATTTCCCGAGCGATCCCAACGTGCATATTTCCGATTCCGGGGAGGACATGCTCGAGCACCATGTGGTGAATGGCGAAGTGGTGGTGCCCGCGAACAGCTATTTCGCCATGGGGGATAACCGGGATTCCTCGCTGGACAGCCGGTATTGGGGATTCGTGCCGCGTGAAAACATCATCGGCAAGCCGCTGATCATTTACTGGTCCTACGATGCATCGACCGAGGATCTGTCGAACCCCACGATCTCCGTTGACCACTTTGTCGACCTGATGGAGCACTTCTTCAGCAAGACACGCTGGCGGCGTACATTCCGGCTGGTGCACGGGGTGGAAGTCAACTGAGCCCCGCCGCCCGGATTCCTTCCTGTACAATAGTTGGATGTGAAACAAAGTAAAGCCGCCAGTGCGGCGCACCCGAAGGGCCCTCCTCCCCAGGCTCCGATCGCGGACCGTTCGCACCGGGGTTTCATCGCTGAATGGACCGTCACCATCATCCTGCTGCTCTTCGGCACCGCCAATTTGGTGCAGGCTTTCGTCATCCCCACGGGGTCGATGCAAGATACATTGCTCATCGGCGATCATCTGCTGGTGGATAAGCTGGCCTACGCCCCGGCGGGGCCGATTTCCAAGCATCTTCTGCCGTACGAGGAGATCAAGCGCGGCGACATTTTTGTGTTCCGCTCACCGGCCGACCTCAAAATGACGCTGGTGAAGCGCTGTATGGGCGTGCCGGGCGATCGGATCAAGTTGGTGGACAAGCAGGTCTATCTCAACGGCCGGAAGCTGGACGAACCTTACGTTCGGCACATCGCCGAATCCATCGATAGCTACCGCGATAACTTTCCCGGCGAGCCGGATATGCAGGTATCCGAACACGGGAAGGAGATGCTGGCGCAGGCTGTGGAGAACGGCGAAATCCGCGTGCCACCGGGTAATTATTTTGCCATGGGCGACAATCGCGATAATTCGCTGGATAGCCGGTATTGGGGATTCGTTCCCCGCGACAACGTACTCGGCAAGCCGGTGATCATCTACTGGTCGTACGATGCTCCCACCGAAGCGCTGCTCAATCCCGTCATCGGCGTCGACCATCTGGTCGATATGGCGGAGCACTTCTTCACCAAGACACGCTGGCAACGTACGTTCATGCTGGTCCGCGGAACGCCGGTAAACTGATGGCCAGCCGCGGCGGCGCGGACGCGCACCACTACGGCCTGATCCTGGCGGGCGGACGCGGGACACGCTTCTGGCCGCGCAGCCGGCGGCGCTCCGCCAAGCAAGTTCTCAACGTAGTGGGATCCCGTTCGCTGATCCAAAACACAGTCGACCGCCTCCGCCCGGTTATTCCCGGCGAGCGCATCTGGGTCCTGACCAACGACTACCTGCGCGACGAAATCGTGCGCCAGCTTCCGGAGGTTCCCGCGCCGCAGATCCTGGCGGAGCCCGCGCAACGCAATACCGCGCCGGCCATCGGGTTGGCCGCGGGCATCCTGCAATCGATCGACCCGGATGCGGTGATGGGCGTTTTTCCCGCCGATCATATCATCGCCAAGGAAGGCCGGTACCGGCAATTGGTGCGTAGCGCGTTTCGCGGCGCGGAGCGCGGTCAAATGGTGGTGCTCGGGATACCGCCGCGCTGGGCCGAGACCGGGTACGGCTATATCGAATTCCCGCGCGGCACGGAGCCCGGATCGAAGCCCGTCGCCATTCGCGGCTTCCACGAGAAACCGGATGCGCGCACGGCGCGGCGGTATGTGGGGTCCGGCCGGTTTTTCTGGAACGCGGGCATGTTCTTCTGGCGCGCGGGCGTGCTGCTCGACGAGCTACGCCGGAATCTGCCGCGCACGGCGAGCATCCTGGCGTCGCTGCCGGCTTTCCACGACACCGGTTTTCCGGTCAGGCTGCGCGAGGCGTTCCCGCTTTGCGAGAATGTTTCCATCGATTACGGGGTGATGGAGAAAGCCCGCAGCGTAACTGGTATCGCCTGTCCCGAAATCGGCTGGAACGACGTGGGAAGCTGGAAAGCCGTCTATGAACTGCTGCCACACGACAGAGACGGCAACGTGCTCCTGCAGAATGCCATCTGCCAGGCGGCGGGAGGCAATTACATAGACGCGGGCGGGAAGATGGTGGCGCTGGTCGGGGTTTCGAACCTGATCGTCATCGATACTCCCGACGCGCTGTTGATCGCCGACCGCGACAGCGCCCAGCAAGTGGGCGACGTGGTGAAGATGCTGGAAAAGCGGGGGCGCGACGATTTGCTGTAGCGCTACAATTCAAGCAGATGAGCAGTGCAATCCGTGTTCGGCGGCCGAAGGATTCGGCGAAGCGGCTGGTGACCACAGCGCGCAGGACGTCTGCCAAACGCCCGTTCCTTCGCTCGGCGGGTGCGATTGCTGGACCAAGCGGCCTCTCGATGCGCAAGGGTTTCTCTCGTAAGTGAAGGCGTCCGCGGACTCGCGTTTTCTCGTTGCGTTCGGAAACCTGAAAGGCCACCATTATGAGTGGGCGATCTGGATTGCCGAAGGGGTCACCGAACCGCGAGTGACATGTGAAGCGGTGCTGACCGAAACCGCGTTTCATCTCGGTAGAGCTGGTTCTGACGTTGTTGCGCGACGGCCTGGTGCGGTCCGAATTTGTATATTGCGAGCATACGGACCCGGAGGCCGAAGGGCAGGTGCCCGTGGAAGTTTTGGACCGTTTATTGCGCGACACGACTAAGCCCTGGCCGCGCGGCCTTCGAGGTTAGCGCACGGGGACGCGGCGGCGCAATTCGTCAAAAAAGTTCAGTATTACTTTCGCGTCCACCGAGCTCGTTCGCTTCTGCGGCGCGGGAAAGATCACGAATCGTTGGCCGTCCTGCGCAGCATCCAGGTACCACGAATCACAGCACGCATCAACCGTTGCCGGGAGCGGCTTCGTAGACCAAACCCTGGGCTTACCTAGCGCGAATGAATCCCGTCCCGCACTATAATCCACTGCCATGATTCTGCCGTTCTCTTCGTAAAACAGTTCGTTGCGGCTGCGTGACCAGATCGGGGACTGGCCTCCTGTCGAAATCTGCCATTTTGGGGAATCGCCGTCCGCAACTGGTGGAAAGGGACTCACAGACATCCCTGGGGTTTCGCCGCCCAGGTAGGCGATCCAACGCCCGTCGGGCGAGAAGGCCGGACACATCTGGTTGAATCGGGTGCGCAAGAATGGTTGCGGCGGACCGGGCTTGGGGTTGTCCGGGTCGCGTAGATCCAACGGCAGGGTCCAGAGATGATAGACGCCGTCGGTCGCTATCCAGGCGAAGGCCAGACGGCCCTCCGGGGAAAACGACCAGGGATCCATCTCGTTGCGGTCTTCGAGCAGGGTCCGCACTTCGCCGGCCCCATCCGCGCGCACCCAGCGAATGGCCAGCGAGTGCGCCGATTCGGTTACGAATGCGATATGCTTGCCGTCCGGCGCCCAAACCGGGCGGGCGTTGTTGTGCGTATAGGTGAGCCGGGCCGTAGTCTGGCGCCGGAAATCGTACACTTCGATATCGGAGCCACTGCCGCCCTGTGCTACTGCCATCACCAGCCGTCCGCCGTCGGGTGAGATGCGCGGCGCCGAGTACCGCGCCGGTTCCAACGGAATGGGCTGCTGCTGGCCGGCCCGGTCGATCCAGACCACCGGCCAACCGGCCGGGCAAGGAGCGGTTGCTCAGATAAACCAGCATGTCGTGGGAAGCGTCGAACTGCCCGCTCCCATTGCCGCGATTGGCCGCCAAATCGTCCAGCAGAGGCGCCGGCGCGCCGCGCACCTCCAATTGTTTCAGGTCGAAGGGTACTGCGTACAGCGTCGATTGCCTGGTATACAGCAGATGCCCGCTGGGCACGTATCGCCCGAAGTAGCCGCCGTGTTGAACAACTTTCCATTTGCCCGACTTGAGCGAAAGTACCTCGATACTGGCTTCGTCGTAATCAGCCGTGATGAAATGTCCGGTGAAGAGCACCGCCTCGGCCACCGGGCAGCACCTGCGGCCAGCGATGGGTGGCTTCGCCAGTGGCCTTGGGATCGGTAAGGGCCTCAGGATTGCCCCCTCCTTCGGGCACCCGGAACAGACCGCCGCCCAACGTGAGATTCGCGACGATGTAACCATGCGGTCCCCAGGAAGCGCCGCGGGAGTTCGCGGCGTCGCACAGCGTGGTCACCGGTCCGCCGTGAATTGAAATCTTTTTCATCTTGCCGTCGGCGAAGAATCCCAACCATTGGCCGTCGGGCGAGAAGAACACCCCGCTGCCATGCTCGGTGCCAGCCAGCAAGGTGGGGGCGGCCTCGTCCAGCAGCCGCGTGGCAATGTGGCGAGGCCCACCGCGAACCTGCACGAAGTAGGCCAGGCGCCCGCCATCGGGTGAGACGACAACGCTGGAGACCGAGTTGCCGTCGTCCAGCGCCTCCGGGCCCAGATCCGCACCGAAACGCATTAGCGGATGCGGCGGCGAGGCGCGCCAAAGCATGCCGCCGAGGACGATCGCCGCGGCCGTCAGAACGGAGATGGCCACGGCGTAGGGCCAGCGGCGCGGGGACGCCATCTTTTGGCGGCTCGTCCAGGAGGACTTCGAAGTCGCCGATATCCCGCAACCGCTGTTTCGGATCGCGCTCCAGACACTGCCGCAGCAACCGTCGCACACGCTCCGGGACGCGCTCGAAATCGATCTCCCGCGTTAACACCGCCGCCAGCGTATCGGAGGCGGTGTCGCCGTGGAACAGGCGCTTGCCGGTCAGGATCTCGTATATTTGCCGGCTTGGGATCGCGGTGGACGATCCCCTTCTCGTGCGCACAATCCAGCGCACCAGCGATCTGGCGTGCAGAGTTGAGAGCCGTCTCGAGCGGCAGCGGTCCAGCCAGCGTCTCGCCTTCCACCAGTTCCATCACCAGCGCGCCATCTTCCACACCATAAATGGCGGCGATGTTGGGGTGGTTCAACGCGGCAAGAACCCTGGCTTCGCGCGCCAGGCACGCCATGCGGCTGGGATCTTTCGCGAACGCTTCGGGCAGAACTTTGATGGCGACATCGCGCCCGAGCTTTGTGTCCGTTGCCCGGTACACCACTCCCATGCCGCCCTCGCCCAGCTTCGAGATGAGGCGGTAATGCGCGATCGTCGGTTGCGGACTCATCGCTTCTGGAGCGGCGCGCTGCGCGTCGCGGCAGCTTTGAAGTTTACCACATCGTCACGCGATTGCGGCTCAACCTGCTGCGGCGACCGTTGCCCGATATCCAGCCGCACATCGGCCGCGCCGCCGGGCGCGACCGACACCTCCTTCGCGCCGGCCAGGTAGGGGCGGATCGCCGCTGGATTGGCGTACTCCAGATCGGCGACTTCTTCGACCGCGAACACTTGATATTCCCCGACCGGCAGTCCGCGAAATTCGAAGCTGCCATCGCTGTTGCTCCCTACGGCTCGATTCTCCGGCGTCAGCACCACCAGCGCGCCTGCCAGAGGCTGCCCTTCGCAAAAGACTGTGCCGGTGACGCGGCCCGCAGCCCGGATAGCGGACAGAGTAAGCTGCACCACGGCGCCAGCCGGGATATCCAGCATCTCGCCAGCGCGGCGCCCGCCCTCCGCGGACCAGTTCTTCAGGTAATAGCCGCTGGCGCCGCTGAAGCCCACCCGATAGCGCCCGGGAGGAATTGCCGGAATGGAGAACCGCCCGCCCGGGCCCATTCCGAGCGGCTGGCTGCGTCCGTTCTCGTCCTGCAGTACGACTGTAAGTTGCGCCGGCAGGCTCGCTCCACTCTCCACCACGACTTCGCCGCTGACCGAGGGTGCCGGGTGCAGGGTAATCGCGGCATCCATATCGCCGGCCGCTACGTCGAGCTCGCTTGCACCGTACCAGGTCCGGCTCCCATCCGTCGCTTCGGCCCGAAGAGTGTAGTGCCCCGGCAGAATGCCCCACAGATTGTACAGATCCCCGGTCGCGCTGCCTTGGCGGACGGATACCGGTTTCGCCTGGAGACCTTCGGTGGTGAGTGTGTACTGGGTGTTGAGGCTCTCGCATTGGGCGCAATGCACGGACACCGAGGCGGCGGGAACCGGGATCAGCGCGAAGTTCGCGGCGGCCTCCTGGCCGGCAGTGAGGATCAAAGGCTCCGCTGCGGCGGGGTCGGCGGCATTCGGATAATAGCGAATGCCGTATCCGGTATGGGTCATGCCGCGGGGCGCCGCGTCTCCCATCGTTTCATTGAAGCGGGTGTACCAGGGAACGCCTGAAACTACGATGTAATAGCTGCCAGCCGCGAGGGAGGAGAAGCGATACTCGCCGGTGTCATCCGCCCGTTTGACCGAGTGTCGCGAGAGCTGGCGGCGCCCGTCGATGATCGTCGAGCTAAGCAGTTCGACCAGCGCCTGCGCGACGGGTTCGCCGGCGTCGTCCACCACTTTCCCCGATAGGATGGCGGGCGGCGACAGCCGCAGCACGATGCTTTCCGTATTCTGGTCCGGGCCGATAACGATGGCGCCGGGCAACGTCCCGGACAGCAGGCCGCGGCGCTGCCCGGCCAGTTCATACTTGCCGCGCGGCAGCCCGGGGAAAGCGAATCGTCCGTCGTGTCCGCTGAGGGTGGACATGCGCTGGTCGCGGCGCTCAATGGGTGCGAGGGTGACGCGCGCGCCCGCGACGGGCTTACCGCTGGCCGCGTTCACCACCTCGCCTGCGATGCGATATTCTACGGCTGCCAACTGCGACGCCAGCAGAAATGCGGGCCACAGGGCTGTCACTGCGTTCCTCCAGCCGCAATCTTTATGGCGATACTTTGCCGCTCGTGCCCGGCGACATGCACGCTGACGGCGCGGCCGGCCCAGGCTTGCCGGGCGTCCGGATTGGCATATTCGAATGCCTCCGGGGAACCAGTCCACGCATAGGCCTGGTAGTCCCCCGGCGCGACGGCCGGGAAGGTGAGCTTCGTGCGGAGATGCGCGAACCTGGCGTGGAGCTCGTCGCCGGAGGCGGGCAGCAGCAGCACCCACGCCGGGCCAGGCTCGCCTTCGCCGGACGCCGTTACATCCACGGTTCCGCCATCCAACGACAGGACCGCCTCAATGGGCGGCGGGGCGGTACCCGCTGGGATCTGCAATTCACCGGTTGCCAACAGGTCGGTTTCCCCGCTTCGGGCGGCGGAAATGTAGCCACTGGCACAATCCATCGCGACCCGGTAGCGGCCCGGCAGCACACCTTCGATGGCGAAGTCACCGGCGTGTTCGGTGGAAGCTTCCAGGGGGGCTTCTCCGGAGACCCATGGCTCCGCAGGCGAGAGCTTGATCGCACAGTTTGGCGACGATGGCGCGGCCGGCGCGGTGGATGCCGCCATGCGCACGATGCCTTTGACCTCCACGCTGCCAGCCAGCGGCGCCACCACGCCCAGCACGTCGCCCGCGACCTCGAGCGCCAGTTCGCCGCGGCTGCGCCGGCGGCCTTCACCCTGCGTGGCCCGGAGGATATAGCTGCCCGGCGCCACATCGTCGATCCGGAATTTGCCACTGGCGGCATCCAGGTTGACCCGCGCGGCTGTAGGTTCCAGGCCCCCGCCGAGTAGTTCGACCGTCGTGGGCCGGAGTGGCGAAAAGCCGGCGATCGTGCCGCCGATCCTGTACGCGGCGCGGAGACTCACAGAGAAATCCGCTCGCGCGTCGCGCCCCGGTTCGACAGTCACGGGGGCGGCAGACGCCAATTCCGTCGCTCCGCCGTAATACATCGGAGCGAAGGCCTCACTGGCGTCCGGATCAAGCGTACCGCTTTCCCACCCCGCGGCCCTCACGTGGTAGCGGCCCGCGGCCAAGCCAGCCAGACGATACTCGCCGCGATCGTCGGTCGAGACGGCGGCCTCCACGCGCGCTTTGCGGTGTCCCTGCTCTACGAGGATCGCTAATACTTGGATGAGCGCGTTCGGCAGAGGTTCGCCCGCGGTGTCTGTCACTTTGCCGCCTATGACGCTCAGGGGCTGGAGCCGCAGGACTAGGTCTTCGCGTGAGGGGCCAACCACGACACGGATCCCCGTTGCCGCGAAGCCTGGCATCTCGGCATTGGCATAGTAGGCTGCGGCGGGCAGACGGCAGAAGCGAAACGTTCCGGATGCATCGGTAAGCGCCGCGGATTCGGGGATGGTAACAGCAGCGCGGCGTAGGGGCTCACCGGTTATGTCGTTCAGCACCGTGCCACCGACACAGAATTCCGGCTCTTCCGCAAGGAGAGCAGCCGCCGAGAGTATCGCCGCGACAAGCAGGATCCGTCGCATACCGGGTTGACAACCTGCCCCACCCGCTAGTTGGAAGCGGTGCCGCTCAGCCCCAAAACCGTGCTACTCCCCAGTATGGTGTACTTAACCTGGCTTCCCGCGCCACCCGCCGTGGTGGCCGCGGTCAGGGTTTGCGGAGTCGGCGTGAACTTGTGCGGATGGGTCTTCACCACGCTGGTGAAACTGCCCTTGGCCAAAGACGCCGTGCCCACCACCGTCCCGCTGATGCCGTCATCGGTAATCTTAGCGGAGAAAATCATGGTATCCGGGCCCGCCGCCGGGAAGCTATACTTCAACGTCGAGGTCCCGGTGGTGCCGTAAGTTTTGCCATTGATGACCACCGAAATCGAGCCCGCCGGCAGCGTATACGTGGCTGAAGTAGCTGTGGTGCTCGTGGGTGTGAGCGATGTGCTGACTTTTGCGGTAATCACTCCGCTCTCCCCATCGGCGCCAAGCGGATCCGATCCCGACAATACCGGCCCTAGCGTACCGCTAATCGTGTACGTGATGCTCGCCGCCATGAGCGGGCTCAACCCCAACACGAGCGCAGCCACGGACAACAAAAATCCTCTTCTCAGGTACATTGTTTTTCCCCCTCTCCGATTGAATGCGGATGTTCCCGCGGTCTACGAGTGTATGCCGTATCGGGCCGGAAAGCAAGCGGAAGAGATCGTATTGTAATTGTAGAATTCAGGCTCGCGTGGCGCGTACAGCCAGGGCCGCCACCGCGCCTCCCCACGAGCAAGAAAGGAACAGGCCCAAAGGATCGGCCTTTTCCATCTGGCGGGCGGCGCCGCTTACCAGATCGAGCGCGAAATCCGGGCTGGCTCCGGTGTGGCGCGCGATGGCTGGGACGAATCCTTGCCGGGCGCATAAGAGGCCCAGTCCCAATTCGGCGGCGGCGGTGCCCGCTCCCAAATAGCCGGTCTGGCTCTTGAGTGCGGTTACGGGCATCGCGCTACCAAGCATCGACGTCAGCGCCGCTGCCTCCGCGCCGTCTTCTTCCCGTGTGCCCACGCCGGAGGCCACCACAAAATCCGGCTCTTGATCGCCCAACGCCTGCCGCGCGGCGTGGCGGATGGTTTCCGCGGTCCAGGCCGGACGCCACTGCTCGCCGTCCCCCATCGCGGAACCTGCGCCCGAAAGCTCACCCAGAATCGCTGCGCCCCTGCCGGTGGCGTGCTCCCATGTCTCCAGGACCAGAAAGCCGGCGCCTTCGCCCAGCACCAGGCCGTCCCTCTGCTTGTCGAACGGCCGGTAGGCCGTATCCGGATGCGAGTGCGAAAGCAAGCCGGCCTGCTCGTACGCCAGAAAGTTTCCCGGGGTGGCGAGGGAATCGTACCCGCCCGCGACGGCCACATCGCAGCGGTCGTCGAGCAGATCCAGGTAGGCGGCGTGCAATGCCTGCGCCGAAGCCGTGTCCTTCTGGGTGAAGTTGCCATTAGGGCCGCGGATGCCAAATTCGGTGGACAAGAGCGCTAAGCCGCCGTTGGCCAGGGTCCGCAGACAAATGTAGCGGTCGATGAGGTGCGACGGCAGACCGCCCAGATATTTGTAATCCATCTCGCGGCCGGCGTCCCAAGCCATGATCAGCGAAGGGAAGAAGTGGTCGTACTCGACGCCGGTCTGGCCGGAGCCGACGTGAATGCCCACGCGCTCAGGTTCCAACTTGCGGGGATCAATGCCGCTTTGATCGATCGCCTCGCGGGCGGCGCGCATGGCGAACTGCACGGCGCGGCTCATGAATTTGCAGTTCTTGGGGAAACGGAGGAAGGGTTCCAGTTCGAACTCAGCCACGGTGGCGAGGGCTTGGGCCGCATGGCCCTCTACAGTAAAGGCCGTGGCCGGTCCGATGCCGGATTCGCCGCGGCAACTGCGGACCACGTTCTCCCCGGCCGTGAGTCCGAGGGGCGTCACCAGCCCCACACCTGTAATCGCAACGCGCTGCATGTCCCTTCAGAAATTCTACACTGGTGCGTCGTGGCTTTGCCGGGGCTGGCCAGGGCGGACGCGACGCGGCGTGTCCAAATAAAAAAGGCCCCCCAAAAGCGGGGAGCCCTCAAACTTAGATAGGAGAGTGTTCGGTCAGACTAGCAGCTAACTCTTACGCGATTTCCGGCGCAAAAGGCCGAGGCCAAGCAATCCGGATCCCAGCAAAAGCATACTGATCGGCTCCGGAGTAGCGGTCCCGAAGCTTTGGGTGAACTCGCTCAACTGCCCGGGCGCGTCGCCGACGTTGATGTTCTTGAAGATGTAAACCGGGTTCGTGCTTGAGAACGTCGCGAACTGCTCGGATTGGTTCGACAGCACCGTGATTTGGCCCAGGACATCGGCTGAAGGGCACACACCCAACTCCGTGGTGCTGAAAGGAACTGAGCAGGCCGTCTCCTGGATCGACGCATTCTCGCCGCCGACGGTCATGTCAATCGTACTGATGCCGCCCCAAACAGCGAACAGAAACTCGTCGTCCTGATCGGCCGTCAGGTTGGGATTGAACTCTAGATAGGCCACTCCCGCGACGGTATCGTAATACGATGTGGCTAAAACGTCGACCTGACCAGGATTAGGGGCGCTGGTGCCGCTGGTCGGGTTCGCTACCGAAAACTCGTCGAACGTCAGAGAGCCACAGTCGACCACAGTGGTTCCGTTTACCGGGGCGCCGAACGTTGTCCCGCTAATGGTGCAAGGAATATCACTTGCGCTCGCGAGACACAGCGTAAGCATCGAGAATGCCATCAGAGCTAATATTCTTTTCATCATGTCTGGTTTCCTCCGAAACTCCTAACCTAACTCTCCCGATCCAAGTTGCCGTCGCCTTAGGGGCAGAACGGGCCGAATCAAGAGCACTCCTGAAGGATACAGCAGTCAAACTTAAAATGCAAGATTCTTTTCTGAGATTTGCGTGTTTTTTCAATGACTAACTGTGAATCCATGTACTACAGCATACCCACCCAAATAGTACTTCTTAGGAGAAGAGCCTAGGCCTAGCCCTAAGAACGCTATCAATAGTTCTCTAGCCGATTTCGCACACTAGATATAGTATGCGTCCAGAACGGCTAACACAGGTACTTTTTGCGGGGTTTGGGTGGGTCCGAATACAAAATGGAAAAGATTGTGGCCTCGATGTGAGCCTGATTCTACGGCACTTCTAGGCGCGCAGTTTTCCCTAGAGGCGACGTTCCGATCGAGCCTGCCAAATTGTTGATTTTATTAGGATGCAACGGAACCGACTTCCAGGTCCTCGAGCTATCGCTGCCTTCCGCGTGCCATCGCTGCCATCGGGGCGGGGATCTCTGGCTCCGGTGGCGCCTCGGGCGTCTTGCGCGGCCGCGCATCCAGCCGGGAGGCCAGCAGCGCCTGGCGGCTCCGATGGTATTTTGGCGTGCCTGGCTGCCCTTCCAGGGCCGCCCATTCCGCGGGAGCGACTTCTTGGATTGCCGGCAGGTATTTTTGCAGGTAATTTCTTATACGCTCCTGCACCACCCGCTCCGCCGAGTTGCCCAGGAGAAAGACCATTTCGCCGGCTGGCGCATCCGCCAGGGTCTGGTAGACGTGCGAAGGCTTCTTCACCCGCGCCGACTTCAAGGCCTGCTCCAGCTTTCGAGCGCGCGGCTCCAGATTGCGCATCTCATCGATATCCGCCTTGGGTATCTCGGCGGCTTTGAAGAGGCCGCTTTTTTCCTTGGGGGTCAACTTCACCGTCAGGGCGAGCAGAAAGGCCCCGAACTGGGGCTCCAGTGGAATATTGGCGGATTCTACGAATCTGGCTGCTTTTTCCATACGCGTCAGGGCGTGCAGGTTCAGCCCAGATCCGGCCAGCGCCGATGAAAACAACGCCAGCAGGCCATCTTGATTCAGCGCCTGGAGGACTTCCCCCGGGCTGGGCTCCGCCGCGATGCGTTTCAATTCCTCCAGCAACGCGGGCGGCGCAATCAGATTTTCCAGATGGGCCTCGCGGGCATTGTCGTACTGCATTTGGGTGCGCTCCTCCACGGTGAACGACAGTCTGACACGCAAGCGCGCCAGGCGGAGCAGCCGTGCCGGATCGTCGTAGAACACGTATGGATGCGTGCTGCGCATTTCGCGCCGGCCCAGGTCCGCCAAGCCGTTGGTGGGGTCCAGCAGCAGGCCCCGGGAAGCGCGGTTCAAGGACAGCGCCATGGCGTTCACCGTGAAATCGCGTCCCCGCAGATCTTCCTGAATGGTGGCAGGCGTCACCTGCGGCTTGGCGCCCGTCTTGGCGTAACGCTCCTTGCGAGACATGGCTACCTGGGCGGTTACGCCGCTTGGGAAAACCAACTCGGCGCTGCGGCGATTCTCGTCCACCGCGAGCAGGCGCGCCCCCTGCTCCTGCAGCGCCTGGGCCACTTTCAAAGCGTGGCCTTCCACGCTGAAGTCCAGATCGCGAACCCGGAATCCGCCGAGCATGTCCCGCATCCCGCCGCCCGTGAGAAACAGGTTGACGCCGGCATTGCCCGCGGCAGCTTTGACCTGTTCCAGCACGCGGTTCTGGTCCGCGCTCAGGTGGCTCTCCAGCATGAACATGTAGTCGCTCATGTCAGGCTCTGGGATGGTGCTCGTCGACGGTCTTCCGCAACCGGGACCGCATCACGTGGGTATAGATCTGGGTGGTCGAGATGTCCGCGTGCCCCAGCATGGCCTGCACGCTGCGCAAGTCCGCGCCTCCCTCCAGCAGGTGCGTGGCGAAGCTGTGCCGGATAACGTGTGGGGTCAAATGATGGAAAACGCCGGCTTTCCTTCCATGACCCCGCAGCAGTTTCCAAAAAGCCTGGCGGGTCATCGGCCCGCCCCGGGAGGTCACGAAAAGATGGCGGCTGGGACGTCCCCTCAAGATTGCGGGGCGCCCGGATTCCAGATACGCGCGCACGGCGGCCAGAGCGACTTTGCCCACCGGTATCATGCGCTGTTTCCTGCCTTTGCCGGTAGCCCGCAAGACGCCCAAGTCCAGGTTCAGGTCGCCGACCCCCAAGCTGCACAGCTCGGAAACCCGAAGGCCGGTGGCATACAGCAGCTCGATCATGGCGTGGTCCCGCGCGCCGGTGGTGCGTTGCGCGTCCGGAGACTGGGAGAGCCGTTCGATCTCCTCCGGATTGAGGAACTTAGGAATGGTCTGCCATTGCTTTGGAGCGCCCAGATGTTCGGTAGGATCGCTCGGGATGCGGCCCTCGCGCAGCAGAAAGGCATAGAAGCTGCGCAAGGTGGAAAGGCGCCGGGCAACTGAACGGCTGCTCAGTCCGGCGCGGTATAAAGAATCCAGGTAATGGCGAAGGGCCTCCACATCCGGAATCGCGCCGCCGGACTCGCCCTCCGCGAACCGGGTAAAATGATGCAAATCCGCAGCGTAGGCTCCCAGCGAGTTCGCGGCTAACCCCTTTTCGATTCTGCAAAAATTGAGAAACGAAGAGGCCTCACCCGCGAAGGCTCCCGCCACTGGCTCGGACGCTTTATCCATCGTACCCATCCGTGCCAATGATACAATAACCCCGACCCATGTTTAAGACAATGTTTCGATCCAGGGGTTGATTTTGGCCGGCTCGACCTCCAAAAAAGTGCGGATCAGCCGCTTCGAGCGGGAACCTCTGATCGGGTTTGTAAACCCCCTGAGCTATCTCCGGCCCGCTGGAGTGGAATTGCTGACCCCGGACGGCAGCTACTCGGTGGTGCCGTACAACGAGGTAAAAGCCGTTCAATTTGTGAGGGATTTCGAGCCGCCGGACCCTTCCGCGGAGCGGAAAGTGTTTAGCACGCGACCCAAGCTGGACGGACTTTGGGTGCGGGTGAAGTTCCGGGATGGCGAAGTCATGGACGGCATCCTCGCCAACAACCTGCTGGCTATGGAATCGTACGGCTTCTCGGTCGTACCGCCCGATCCTTACTCCAATAATCAACGGCTGTTCCTCCCGCGCGCCGCGCTCACCGAGCTGCAGGTACTGGGAGTGGTGGGAAGCCCGCTGCGCCGCCCGAAGCCGAAGCCCGTCCCAAAGGAACAAATCGGCTTGTTCGATTGAATCGCGGACAGGTCCGCCGCTGCGCCGACCCTACGAGGGCCATCCAGTTGCCCAGCCGCTTCCAAAAAACAGTGCCGCTGGCTAAAGCTCCGCTGCGCGCGTACCGATCTGTCCTGCATGATGGTTTTCCGAAATCTACAACGAACCATGGCCGTGATCGGCTGTGGAGTATGGCTGCTTGGTATAGCCGGGGCCCAAAGCGTGGGGCAGACCGCCGAGAACCCCCAGGCGCCGGCCGCCGCCGCTCCGGATCAGCCCGCCGAGAAAGGGTACCTGGCGCGTACGTTTCAGTTCAGCGGTTCGATCCGGGAACGCTGGGAGGCCACCGATGGACCTTTCAGCGTCACCCCCGCCAGTTCCTACCTGCTCAGCCAGATACGCTTGGGTCTGCAGTTCACACCCACGCCGTGGCTCCAGTTCTTTGCCCAGGCGCAGGACGCGCGCGCGTTGTTTTACGGTGCTACGCCGTCGACTAGCGTCGCCAACCCCCTCGACCTCCACCAGGCCTGGATGGCGGTGGGCAAACGTGAGGGGCCGGGAGCGTATGTACAGGTCGGCAGGCAGGATATGGTGGTCGGTTCCGGCCGTCTGCTGGCGGCGTCGGATACCTGGTGGGCGAACACCGCGCGCAACTTCGATGTGGCGCATGGGTCATACACCACCGATTTCTTCAAGACCGAGTTCGTGGCAGGCTCCGTTATACTGGTCAACCCGTACGGTTTCGACGAGCACAAGCCCGGCGACCACGTCTACGCGAACTACAATACGTTCAGCCACTTACTGCCGGGCGCCTCCGTGGAGCCTTATTTCATGGCCCATACCACGCTGGGAGTTACCAGCAAAGAGAAGTTGCTGGGCGAGATGGACACGCTCGCCGCGGGGGGCCGCGTCATCGGCAAGCTGCGCGGAGGAGTGGACTATAGTTTCGAGGCGCTGCACGAATTCGGCAGCTACTCGAGCGACCGTCTGAACGCCATGGGACTGGTGGCGGGCGGCGGGTGGGCGATCACAAAATCTGGATTGGCGCCGCGCGTCAGTGCCGACTATGCTTACGCATCCGGAGACGACGGGCGCAAGGATGGCAGCCGCGAGACGTTCGACAATATGTATGGCTACAATCAGCCGATGAACAGCCTCACCGGACTGTTTGGCTGGAAGAACATCAAAGATCTGCGCACGGGCGTGGAGTTCTATCCGCTACGCAAGCTGAAAGTGAAGCTCGATGGGCGTGATTTCTGGCTGGCGTCCACCGCCGACGGCCTGTACAACGCCGCCGGTACGCGCACCGTCCTCGACACCGGCGCCACCAGCGGGCACGTGGGCGAGAGTATCGAGCTGTTGTCGACCGTCAGCGCGACGAAGAGCACGACTTTGGGCTTTGGCGTGGGCACGCTGTTTTCCGGCACTTATCTGCAACAGGCGCACAAGGGGGCTACCTTCATTTACCCGATCATCTACCTGTATCAGAAAATCTGATATGGGGGGCGCGCTGGCGCTGTGGACCTAGCGATCCGCCGTCGCGTAGTAGCCGCGCTTCCAGTAGGCCGACACGCGCGGCTGGCCGGGAAGGCGAGCAACCTTCAACTGGATATGCCGGTAGCGTCCGTCTCGTCGCCGATTTAGCGGTACGTAGCCGAGCACGTACTGATGCCGCAGCTCCCGTCCGATCTCTTCCGCCACGGCCGGCAACTGGCGCGCGGAGTCGATCTCGTAACAACGTCCGCCGGCGCTTTCCGCGAGATCGGCTAGCAGCGCGGGCCCTTCCAGCAGTTCGTGCTCTGGGCGGTTGGGGAACGGGCTCGCGATGTCGATCGCATAGATCTCCGCATCCGATTCACGAGCCAGACGGGTGACCTCGCGGGCGCCATACCGGCTATGGTTGTCGCCGCCATCGGAGACGATCAACAGGATCTTGCGGGCGTTCCGCGCCTTCCTCATCTGCCGCAGGCCCAGATAGACGCCGTCCAGCAGCGCCGTGTTCCCTGCCGGTTTGGTGAAGGCCACCCGGTTTTGAATTTCCGCGGGCTGCCCGGCGAAGCCCATGGACAACTCGGCCCGGTCCCGGAACTCGATCAGGCAAAACTCGTCCAGCGGATTGGCGCTCTTTAGAAATTCGGCCACGGCTTTTTTCAATTTGCCGAACGTAGGTTCCATGCTGCCGCTGAAGTCCAGCACCAGCGCGACCGAAACCGGCGCTTCTTCCGTCGCGAAATAGGCGATTGTCTGTGCGGCCTTTTCTTCGAACACCTGGAAGTCCTGCCGTCCGAGCCCTGTCACAAAACGCCCGCGCGCATCGGTGACGGCAACGTTCACCAGCACCAGGGTGCTGTCCACCTTGAAGTTCTGCCGCCCGGCGTCCCAATCGGCCCCAGCGGATGCCGGTCGTGCGCGCGTGCTGTTTTGCGGCCAGACGGCCGCGCCGGCGAGGAACAAAGCGAAATAGAGGCCGGCCAGACAGTTTTTCATGGGCGCTTCTTTGGTAACGATATCCCACGCGCGAAGAGGGCACAAGGTGACTCGGGGGCAAGGTGTACCGGTACGGTAGCAACCCCGCCGCTATAATGGCCGCCGGATGCGGTGGTCGGTCACCATGATTGGCTGGGCTTGAGGCGCATCCTGCGCCGGACGCTTGGGCATGTGGCAGCGCACGCAATCCAGCGCCGCGCCCTCGTGCATGGCGGGGTGGCAACCGCGGCAGACCATCCGGTATTCCGCCGGCGTCTTGGAAAAGCTGTGCGCCGGGTGACACGTGGTGCAAGTCAGCTTACCGGCGGCCCCCTGATAGCAGCGCGATTCGAGCAGACGGTAACCGGCGCTGTTCAACTCGAAAGTATCGTCGCCAGCCGCGGCCGTTCCGTGCGCGGAACCCGACCCACTGGCCGGCGGATGGCATGCCAGGCACACCACCTGGCCGGGCTTGCCCGATCCCGCCGCGGCATGGCAGCTGGCGCAGCCGAACGTGGCCGTCCGATCAGTTTTCTGGCGCGCATGGCAAACCAGGCAATTCGCCGAAAAGCCGAAGCCGGGGCTGGGACCGTACCGTCCGCCGTCCGCGCTGTACCAGGCCAGCGGCAATTCCGTCCAGCCGTCCGCCGTCCGGCTCAACAGGACGCGCGCGTGCCGCCCGGAGCCAATCGCCGCATCGATGCCGCTCTGCCGGACATGCCCATCGCCATCGCGGCTTTGAAGATAGTAGCGGCCGTCCTTTGCCCGCACGCTGAACGGGTCGCCGTCATAGGGCGTCAGCTCCAGGGCATCGGAAAAGGTCCGCGCCATTCCGGTGGCGGCGAATGCTTGCCCCGGGGACGGCGCGCGCAATTGCGCCAGTTTCTCCTTGACCTTGCCCGCTTCCGGCGAATCCGGGTGATACTGCAGAAACTCCGCCAGTTCCCCAGCCGCCGCCATCCGGTCCTGCCGCCGCAGGTGGATTTCCGCCAGTATCAGTTGCGGGTGCGAAAAATGCGCAGGGTCGATGCGTTTGGCCGCTGTAAGATACTTGCCCGCCAGGTCCAATTTACCTAAGTAGAAGTAACTCATGCCGAGCTGGGAGTTAGCCAGCGCGTCATTGGGCCGGGTAAGTGTGGCGTACAAATTGTAATTCAGCGCGTCCTCAAACTTACCCAGATTGATCGACACGCCGCCCAGGTTCACCAGCGGCTGATAAGCGGCGGGGTCGGCGTCGAGGGCCTTGCGGAAACAACTCTCCGCGCGCTGGTAATCGCGGGCCTGGTAGGCGATGGTGCCCATATGGTTCCACGCCTCCGAAAACTGGGGCGCCAGCTCCACCGCGCGCTCGAAATGCGCGACGGCGCCTTCCACGTCGCGGCGGGAAAGCCGCTTCTCGGCTTCTTCGTACTCGCGGCGGGCGCGCTCCGGAATGGCCAGTTCCCTGGCGGAGACGATGGCGTCGCGGCGCAGGCTGTCGCGCGATTCGAACTCCCCGTCGCGCACTTCCACCTTCAGCTCGATGCGATTTCGGGCGTCGGCCTGGCTGGGCCCCACCTCGATGGTGCGGCGCATCTCGCCGCGTCCCGGCACGAACGCGCCCAGCGTGTAAGTTCCAGCAATCACATCGCGGAAGCGGAAACGCCCGCCGTCGTCGGCCAGCGTGCTGTCCTCGAACGGCGCGGTGGCGCCATGCAGCCACACCGACGCGCGTGTGGCGGGAACCAGCCGGCCGCGCAGCTCGTAGCGGTTCGCATCTCCCCGCGCGGACATAGCGGCCATCAACATTGCCAGCACCCAGCGGATCACACTCATTAGTGATATCGCACGGCAGCCATTGGAGCAAGCCGCGCTGTTGGCCGGCTTGCTGCCGGGCCGCGTATAATCTGTTCATGATCGATTACGCCGATGCCGGCCCCGAGGTGCGGGCCGTGTATGACGATATCATGGCCACCCGCCAGACGGACTGGATCAATAATTTCTGGAAGGCACTGGCCCACGATCCCGCTACCCTGCGGCGCACCTGGGAAAGCATCAAGCAGATCATGGCGCCCGGAGCGCTCGATCCGCTCTCCAAGGAAATGGTGTACCTGGCCGTCAGCGCCTCCAACCAATGCCCGTACTGTATCGCGTCGCACACCGCCGCTGCCCGCAAGGCGGGCATGACGGATGCCATGTTCGCCGAACTCATGGCGGTGGTGGGCATGGCCAACGAAACCAACCGGCTGGCCAGCGGCTACCAGGTAGAAATCGACGGGCGGTTTCGGCCGCGCTAACGCCAAACGGCTATGCACAACCCGCGCTATGCGCGCGTGGATCCCGTGGCCGCTTTGGGCCACGAGTAACAGCGGTAACATGGCTGCATGGCCGACGCCACACGCAGCCTCCTGACCGGACTCCGGCATGTCCTGCTGACGCATCACAAGACGCTGCTCGATTCCGAGCGCGAGCGCTACGACCATGACGTGGAACGTATCAAGTCCACCGGGCAACTGCTGAACCTGGTGCTGCGCGACCCGTTTTTTGCGTGGCTGCATGAGTTGTCGGAGCTGATCGTGATGATCGACGAGACGCTGGATGCCGACGAGCCGGCCACCGCGGCAGATGCGGCGCGTCTGCTGGCGCAAGCCCGCGCACTGCTGGCGCCGGCCGAATCGGGCAGCGGATTCCGCGGGCAATATTTCGATGCATTGCAGCGCGATCCCGACGTGGTCATCGCGCACGGGGCGGCGATGAAGGCGTTAACCGGTCTTGGCCTCGAGGCCGATGGGCGGGATCGGACACACTAGAGAGGATCGCGTTTCTGCCGCTGGGTCCCCGAACGCCCGCCGCAGCGAGTGCTGTCTATTAGGGCGGCGATCACACGTCGCACAACTTCGCCGCTTCTTCCAGCGACGTCATCGGATCGCGCGTGGGCACGAATTCGTGCGCAAAGTAGCCCGTGAATCCGGTGCCCACGATGGCCTCCGCCACCGCGCGCCATTGCAGTTCCTGTGTGCCATCCAACTCATGGCGGCCCGGTACGCCGCCGGTATGGAAATGCGCGATGTACTGGATGTTCTGGCGGATGGTCCGGATGATGTCGCCTTCCATAATCTGCATGTGATAGATGTCATACAGCAGCTTCACCCGCGGCGAATCCACGCGCTTGATGAGTTCCACGCCCCAGACAGTGTGATCGCACTGATAGTCGTGGTGGTCGATCTTGCTGTTCAGCAGCTCCACGCAGATGGTCACGCCCTGGTCTTCAGCCAGTTTCTTCACCCGGTTCAAGCCGATCACGCAGTTGTCCAGTCCTTCGGCGTCGGGTTGGCCGCGCCGGTTGCCCGAAAATGTAATCACGTTGGGCACTTTGGCGGCGGCCGCGCGCGGAATGTTTTCCTCCAGTTCGCGCACCAGCCGGTCGTGATTCTCCTTGCGGTTGAAGGCGTCGCCGATGGTTCCGGCGCCGGGCGTCATGGCCGGAACCAGCCCGTACTTCTGCACGATGGGCCACTCCTTGTAGTCGATCAGGTCGATGCCTTTCAGGCCGATGCGCGCCGTCTCGCGGGCCAGGTCGTCAAGGCTCATTTTGCCGTAGCACCAGCGCGCCGCGGACTGCTTCAGACGTCCCTTCAACGGGGCCGGCTGGGCGTTCAAGGAGGGCAGGGCAGCCGCGGCGCCCGCCAGTTGGAATACGGTTCTTCTGGTCATAACTGTTAGAATCATAAGATACACCCTATTAAGCCATGACTGCCAGCGAAGAACGCCGCGAAGCATTGGTTGACGCCCTCGAAAGCCGCATTCTGGTCATCGACGGCGCCATGGGTACCATGCTGCAGCAACAGCACCTCACGGCCGCGGACTTCGGCGGGCCGGTGCTGGAGGGCTGCAACGAAATCCTGGTGAAGACGCGGCCCGACGTGGTTTTGGGCATCCACCGCGCGTATCTGGAAGCCGGGGCCGATATCATCGAAACCAATTCGTTCAACGGGACCAAGAGCGACCTGGTGGACTACGGCGTCGATGGCGAATCCTACGAGCTGATGGCGGCGGCGGCGCGGATGGCGCGCCAGGCGGCCGATGAGTTCTCGACCGCGCGCAAGCCGCGCTTCGTGGCCGGTTCCATGGGGCCGACGCGCAAAAGCATCACCATCAGCCGCACCATCGCGTTCGATCACCTGCAGCAGGATTACTACGATCTCGCCAAGCCACTGGTGGATGGCGGCGCGGATATGCTGCTGCTGGAAACCTGCCAGGATACGCGCAACATCAAGGCGGGCTTGCTGGCCATACGCCGCCTCGCGCGCGAACTCGGCCGGCGCATCCCGGTGATCGTTTCGGGCACTATCGAAACCATGGGGACCATGCTGGCGGGACAGACCGCTGACGCTCTCTATTCGTCGATCGCGCACGCCGACCTGCTCGCCGCGGGGCTGAACTGCGGCACCGGCCCCGAATTCATGACGGACCATTTGCGCACCCTCAGCGAGATGGCTTCTACGCGCGTGTCCTGCTACCCGAACGCGGGCCTGCCGAACGTGGAAGGCGAGTACAACGAAACGCCGCAATCGTTCGCAACGCAGTTGGAACGCTTTGTGGAGCATGGGTGGCTCAACCTGGTGGGCGGCTGCTGCGGCACCACGGCCTCGCACATCCAAATGGTCGCGCAGATGGCCGAAGGCAAAAAGCCGCGCGTGCTGAAGGCGCCGGCACACCGCGCTTATTATTCCGGCATCGACCTGGTGGAAGCCGAAGACAGCAACCGGCCGCTGATCGTGGGCGAGCGCACCAACGTGATCGGCTCGCGGCTGTTCAAGAATCTGATGGCCGCGGAGCAGTGGGAAGAGGCCAGCGAGATCGGCCGCCGCCAGGTGAAGAATGGCGCGCACATCGTGGACGTGTGCCTGCAGAGCACCGACCGCGAGGAGATCAAGGACATCCCGGCGTTTTACGAGAAACTGATCCGCAAGATCAAAGCGCCGGTGATGATAGACACCACCGATCCGCGCGCCATGGAGTTGGCCTTGACTTACTGCCAAGGTAAGTCGATTATTAACTCAATCAACCTGGAGGATGGCGAAGAAAAATTCGAGCGCACCTGTCCTATTGCGAAAGCTTATGGCGCGGCGCTGATCGTGGGCTGCATTGACGAGGATAAGCAGCAGGCGCAGGCCTTCACGCGCGGGCGAAAACTGGCGGTGGCAAAGCGTTCCGTGGCTCTGCTCACCGGCAAGTATGGCATCGCGCCGGAAGATATTATCATCGACCCGCTGGTATTCCCATGCGCCACCGGCGATGCCAATTACATCGGCGGCGCGGTGGAGACCATTGAAGCGGTGCGGCTGGTCAAGGAGAACATCCCCTATGTCAAGACTGTGCTGGGCATCTCCAATGTGTCATTCGGCTTGCCCGCCGCGGCACGCGAGGTGGTGAATTCGGTCTTCCTCTATTACTGCACCAAAGCCGGGCTGGATCTGGCGATCGTGAACGCCGAGAAGCTGGAGCGCTTCGCGTCGATTCCGGAAGAAGAGCGGCGGCTGGCCGAGAGCCTGCTGTTCAACACGCCACCCACGGAAGGGCCTGAGGATCTGCACCTCGCGCCCGAAGACTGGCGGCAACAGACCCTGGAGCAGCGCACCGCCATCAATCAGTTCCATATCGCGGCTATTGCCGAACATTTCCGCAAAACCGGCGCGCGCGTCAAGGTTCGCGCCGAAGATCTGCCCCTCGACCAGCGCCTGGCCAACTACATCATCGAAGGCACCAAAGATGGGCTAATTGCGGATCTCGATCGCAAGCGCGCGGAAGGCGCCGCGCCGCTCGAGATCATCAATGGTCCGCTGATGACCGGTATGGCCGAAGTGGGACGGTTATTCAATAATAATGAGCTGATCGTGGCCGAAGTGCTGCAATCGGCCGAAGCCATGAAGGCCGCCGTCACGCATCTCGAACAGTTCATGGAGAAGGCGGACTCCGCCACACGCGGGAAGATCGTCCTGGCTACTGTGAAGGGCGATGTGCACGATATAGGCAAGAACCTGGTCGAAATCATTCTCGGCAACAATGGCTACCATGTGATCAATCTGGGGATCAAGGTGCCGCCGGATATCCTGATCCGCGCTTTCCAGGAGCACGCGCCGGATGCCATCGGCCTTTCCGGCCTGCTGGTGAAAAGCGCGCAACAGATGATTGTCACCGCGGGCGATTTGAAAGATGCGGGCATTCGCGTCCCGCTGCTGGTAGGCGGCGCGGCGCTCTCGGATCGCTTCACGCGCACGCGCATCGCGCCCGCCTATGGCGAAGCCGTCTGTTACGCCAAAGACGCCATGACCGGCCTGGACCTGATGAACCGGCTGATGGACCCCACCGCGCGCGACGCCATCATGCGCGATCACACCTATATCGAGGCGCTCGCGCCAGCCCCGGCTGTGGAACTGACGCCGGCTCCGGCGAGCGGCGCGCGCAGCCACAAAGTGCGCCCGGACATTCCAATTCCGGCCGCGCCGAACCTGGACCGCAAAGTGCGCGACGTGCCGCATCTCGCCGAAATCTGGAGTTACATCAACCCGCACATGCTCTATGGCAAGCACCTGGGTTACAAGGGTAACTTCGAAAAGAGTCTGGCCGAGCATGAGCCTAAGGCGCTGGACCTGTTCCATAAGTTGGAAGAAGTGAAGCATGAGGCCGCGCAGTTCATGCGCGTGAAGGCCGTCTGGCAATTCTTCGAAGCCGAGCGCGATGGCAACGCCATCCATCTTTTCGCGCCGGGCGCGTCCGCCCCCCTGCACACGTTCCGCTTCGGCCGCCAACGGCGCGACGAAGGCCTCTGTCTGAGCGACTATATCCTGGACCCGGAAGACGGCAAGCGCGATCACCTGGCCATGTTTGTGGTCACTGCTGGCGCGGGCATTCGGGATAAGTCGGAAGAGTGGAAGGACGCCGGACTGTACTTCAAGTCGCACGGCTTGCAGGCGCTGGCGATTGAGACGGCCGAAGGCTGCGCCGAATGGCTGCACCGCCGCATCCGCGAGGATTGGGGGTTCCCCGATCCGCCGACCATGACCATGCAGGAGCGCTTCACGTCGCGCTATCGCGGCAAGCGCTACAGCTTCGGCTACGCAGCGTGCCCTAATCTCGACGATCAGCAGGTTATCTGGAAGCTATTGCGGCCGGAAGACATCGGCGTGCAGCTGACCGAGGGCATGATGATGGACCCCGAAGCCAGCGTCAGCGCGCTGGTGTTCCACCATCCCGATTGCGCCTACTTCACCGCGAGTGAGGAAACGGAAGCGGTAATGGTGTAGCGCCGTCCGTGAGCCCGATCCTCAATTCTCCCACCCGGCCGGATTCAAATCGCAATCGACCGTTGTTCCCGGCGTCAGACCGGCAGCCGCTTCTGGGCTAACCAGTATACGGCCCAGAGAACCGCTCCCTTACCGTCGCGGTTCGGTGCGTGCCGCTAGGCGAGCAGTGCGCGGATAAACTTCAAATTCCGCGTCATGTCATTCTCCACGGATTTGGACGGGCAATCTGTTTCCAGGTTGGCAAATCCGTGAAAGCCGATGTCCGTAATTGCCTTCATCACCGCCGGAAAATCGATGCGCCCTTCGCCCAGGTAATGCGGGTTGTCCTTCAGGTGCATCTGGCAGATCCGCTGCGCGCCCAGCCACCGGATCTCCTTTACCACGTCGAAGCCGCCATTGGTGGAGTTTCCGACATCGTAATAGACCTTGACGGCCGCGGAACCCGCGCCATCCATGATACGCACGTTGTCCTCAGCGGAGATGGTGTCCTCGAGACCGAGGGTCACGCCGGCTTTCTCGGCCGCGGGCGCAAGCTCCTTCAACACGCCGGCCACATAGTCCATTTCCGCGTGGTTGGTGAGCGAGGCTTTACCGAAGAACGGGAGCAGCACCACATCAGCTTTCAGCGCGGCCGTAATCGGAATGCTGTCCGCCACCCACTTTTGGGCTTGCTTATTATCTTTTAAGTGATCCACGTGCAGGATATCCAGGCAGGTGCCCGCTAATGCGATGCCGTGTTGCTTCGCCGCGGCCAGGTACTGGGCCTGGATGGAAGCATCGTCCAAGGGGAGCTTATCCGATACCGGCGTGCGTCCCAGGCTTACCTGCACTCCATCGAATCCGAGCCTGGCAGCCAGACCTACGGCTTCGATTTTGCCGGTGAGCTGGAGATTCCAATCGGTGACTCCGATCTTGGGGCCGCGGCTGCGAGGAGCTGCCACGCGCGCTATCACTCCGCCAGCCAGCAGGGTCTGCAGAACAGATCTTCGGGTCATGCCGCTTCAGGCGCCAGCGCCATGCACACGCTTGGCAACCGGGACTTCGGCTTGCCGTTCCGCCAGCAACAGGCGGCGCAGCGTCCGCAGATCGTTCAAGATGCGCCGGCTGGTGGTGATGTGCAAAGTCAGCTTCGCCAGATTGTAGCTCACCAGTTGCAGCGCCTCTCTGCGCCGCTCGGCGCTCTCGGCGATGGCTACCTCGATATCGGCATCCACATCCTGGCGGGCCTCCTCGATGGCCTCCGCGAGAAGGGAAACGTATTCTTGAGAACCTTCGATGCTGTCAAACGGCGTTTCAGGATCGTAGCTCACATACACCTCCAGTGTTCAAAAACATCTCGTGTGGCGTCCTCCCATTCTCGCACAAAAACTCGGTGTCAATGCCGCCTTTTGAACTGGTTCGTACTGTCTGCGAACTAGTATCCCATTGGAAATCGCGTATACTGGTTCCGGGCTTCGTAGATCGGAGGTAGACAGGAATGCGCGCGAGACTCTTGTTGCTGCTATCGACGGCCGTGATTGCTTCCGGCCAGACGATTAACACCTTTGCGGGAAACGGAACGGCCGGATATACAGGGGACGGCGGACCGGCCACCGCCGCGGAGATCAACCGCGTGGTGGGACTGGCGGCGGATTCGGCCGGGAATATCTACATGGCCGACCAAAACAATAACGTGGTGCGCAAGGTGGATACCCATGGCGTGATCACGACCTTTGCGGGAACCGGCGTCGCCGGATACGCCGGGGATGGCGGGCAGGCCACCGCGGCGGAGCTCAGCGGGCCGTTGGGAGTATGCGTGGCCCCATCCGGCGCCATTTACGTGAACGACGAGGGCAATTTGAGGGTGCGCGAAATCTCGACTTCGGGGGTCATCACCACGGTGGCGGGGAACGGGACGGCAGTCAGCAGCGGGGACGGGGGGCCAGCCACGGCCGCGGGATTCGTGATTCCCATTCGCTGCGCGGTAGATCCGAGCGGCAACCTGTTCATCGTGGACCAAGGCGCGTCTGTCGTTCGCAAAGTGAATGGTATCGGCATCATCTCGACCTATGCGGGCACCGACGGCGTGCTAGGCTACGGCGGAGATGGAGGACCGGCCACGCTGGCCGTGTTTAACAACCCGACTTGGGTGACCGAGGATGCCTCGGGGAACCTCTATATTTCGGACCAGTTCAACCATCGCGTCCGCATGGTCGCGGCGGCCTCCGGAACGATTACGACGGTGGCAGGGGATGGAACCGGCACGTTTGCCGGCGATGGCGGACCGGCGACTTCGGCCAGCCTGGATTACCCCGGCGGGACCGTGGTGGATCCAACCGGCGCGCTATTTATCGTGGATGGTGGAAACAACAGGATCCGGGAAGTGACCGGCGGCATTATTTCGACGGTGGCGGGAACCGGGACGGCGGGCTATAGCGGCGATGGCGGCGCGCCCCTGCAAGCGGAACTGGATAGCCCATTTCCCATCACATTGGACTACTTGGGGAACCTGTATGTGGGCGACGGCGATTATACGGGCGACCTGACAGACAACCGGGTGCGGGAAATCTCGGGCGTGGCGGCGGCGCTGGAGCCCAACATCGCGGCGGTGGTCAACGGCGCCAGCTTTCTGTCCGGCATCGTGCCGGGCTCCTGGATCTCGATATTCGGAACCAACCTTTCGGCGGTCACCGATACCTGGACCGTGGTCAACGGCCAGCTTCCTACCCAGTTGGATGGCGTGACGGTATCCGTCAACGGGCAGCCCGCCTATGTTGAGTTCGTCAGCTCCGGCCAGATCAACGTACTGGCGCCTGGTTCCGCCACGGGCACGACACAGGTAACCGTGACCAACGCGCTGGGCACGAGTCCGGCTTTTGCCGCGACTTCCGCGACCTATGGCCCGGCCTTTTTCCTGTTGGATAGCGTATACGCCATAGCCACCTATCAGGACTACAGCTACGCGGTGAAGAATGGCGCCATCGCGGGGCAAACCACCGTCCCAGCCGCGCCCGGAGACATCTTGATCCTATGGGGCACGGGCTTCGGGCCTACTACGCCTGCCGCGCCGGCGGGTGTGGTGGTCCCTTCCAATGCGACCTACGCGGCCGGTCCAGTGACCGTAACCATAGGCGGCGTGCCAGCTACGGTTTATGGCACGGCCCTATCGCCCGGATTTGTGGGCCTGTACCAGGTTGCCATCCAGGTGCCGGCATCGGCCCCGACGGGGGATCAACCCATCGTGGCCTCGATCGGCGGAGTTTCTTCGCCAATGACCACTCTCATCACCATACAGCAGTGAAGCAATGATCTCACGAGGCGCCTGCCGCGCCTGCCTGGTGAGGGTAGTGGCGCCACGGCTCCATCCGGCAGCCCAGTTGGAGCGGGCGCTGGTTTGGTCCGGTCACCACGCTTTCGTGAATCCAGGCGCCCTGCGGAATTTGCCGGCGCCACCTGCCCAGAGGCAAACTCCAACGGGCGCCGCGCTTGGTCCAGAACTTGCGCGGGACGCACTCCAAGGCCCACCAAACGCCATGCAGCGAGTTGTGCGGCGGGCGACTGTTATCGGGCGGCACATAGTCCGGCAGGAATTTCTCCGGTAAGGGCTTGCTGTATCCGAGGACCATGCGCGCCCGCGCAGGGTCGACCAGCAGGCCGGCCGCCTCGGCCTGCAGCAGCATCCATTCCAATGCGATTTTAGAAAGACCCGCGGTATCCTCCGGATAGCTTCCCCCGACGTCCGAGTGCACACCCGCAAACCACACCTGTCGAATGTCCTGGTCCGGGAGCGACTCTCCCCAGAGGTTGTCTTGATAACAGCACCGGCGCTCGTCGATTGACACGGCGTGCCGCCCCGTCTTTATGGCGGGGTTCTGCCCTTCGAAGGGCAGAACAATCGCATCATAGATCCATCCGTAGGAACTTACCGTATCCCAAACACCGCAAAAATGGACCTCGACGGCGTGGGCAAAAGTGTATTTGAAGTTTTCCTCTGCCTGGACAACGCCTCCGCGGGCCTTCGCGGCTTTGGCCTTGGCGGCGTAGAGCCGCAGGATGTAAGGAATCAGACCCTCGTTGCCTGAGCGGAGCAAACCGAACACATGGAGCACGGCGGCTAAGGCGCGCGCGGTATATGCCCCCCGGCTAAAGCCGAAAATGAAGATCCGGTCGCCTTCTTCGTAGGTATCCATCAAATACCGGTAGGCGTCGGCCACGTTGTCGATCAAGCCTGCGCCGAACGCCAGACCCTTCACCCGGGTCCAATGGCTGTCGAGCCACCCCTGTGCTTTCGGGCTGCCCATGGTGCCCACGCCGGGGTGGTAATAGGCCGCTTGCGCCTCGCCGATCACCAGCGTTTCGTGAAGCTTGACCACATTCGAGTCGGTGGTGGGATCGTCGAAGTCGTTGCCCGTGCCATCGCAGCAAACCACAATATTCTTAGACATGTCGTACCTCTGCTAATGATAGTGTCCCGAGGATCTGGAACGTTGCAAAACATTGCAGGATGTCACATGGTGCCGAATACCTGTGCCTGAAACACGCTCAGACAGGCGCTCGGGCTCCGATATCCCTGGGTGCCCAGCCCGGCCTTCGCCGAGAGAGCGCCCAGGAACTGCTCGCTCGTCCAGTTGCGGCCGGCCGCCACTTGCGGCAGCAGCAGCGCCTGGCGACCGGCGTAGTCGAGCATTGCGCCATGCTGTCCGATGCGAAACGCACGCGCGTCGCGGATCGGTTTCATGGGCGAAAGAATCGAAAGCTCGATGTCGATGGCACCATCCACACCCAGCACCGTGGGGAAACGGGGATCGTCCAATGCCGCGCGCAGCGTCGTCTCCGGCACGTTTTCCGCGAGGCTCTGGCAACTTAGCCGGTTGCCTACGCAGCCCAGCAGACGCTGCCCCTGATGCAGGCTGACGAACACGCCCGCCTTGCGCGAAAGGGCCGGCGGGATGCGGCGCGGCGGAATAGGCCGGTGCTCGCCGGTGGCGCGGAGCTGCTGCAACGTCTCCCGCGCGCTTTCGAGCAGCAGGTCCCGATCCGCGGCGTCCACCTGGAAAGAGCTGGCCGGAAAGTAACCCAGCGCGCCATAGCTCACGGTGTGGTCGTAATCGCCGGTGAGGTCGCCGGAGGTCTGGTAGTCCAGCGTCTCCTGGAAAACCTCGTCTCCCGCCGCGAATGCCAAGGTGCGCAGCCACAGCGCGATGGGCGCCCGGCCGCACAGCGTCGCGCGACTCTTCTCGATGGCCTCCTCGAAGAACTGTGTGTCCAGGCTGGCGACGGCTTCCATCATATTATGGTCGATTGCCCCGAGCCGCGCGGATATCTTCGAATCCGCGGGGAACGGCTGGTAGCCGAAGGCCCGCCCGTAGTGCGTCAGATCGGAACTGACCAGGAATATCGTTTCCGGCCCGCACAAACCGGCCAGCGTTTCCGCTGCCGAATCCCTCTCGCGAGCATCAAGATAGCCGATGAAGAGCGGCACGATCCGGGCATCCGGCGCAGTGTACTGCAGCAAAGGCAACTGGATCTCCACGGAATGATCGCAGATGCTGTCCTCCGCGCTAAACCGGAAGGGCCGGTGGGTGGCCAGCCGCTCCGTCGTTTCGCGGTCGACGCGAGCCTCGCCCAGCGGCGTTTCGTACTCGTCTATATTCGGAATGGAGATTCCCGCCGGGCCGCCCCTGTGCGTGAA
Organism: Bryobacterales bacterium; assembly: GCA_963707465.1. Classification (GTDB taxonomy): domain Bacteria; phylum Acidobacteriota; class Terriglobia; order Bryobacterales; family Bryobacteraceae; genus Bog-159. Next base: position 252,307 of record CAVPQK010000023.1, on the reverse strand, counting down.
CCCCAGAATGATGGCGCGCCGCGGTTGCTGCTGGCGGACATGCCGGTACGCGGCTGCCGCCACGGCGCCCGAGTACTGCAATCCCGCGTGCGGCACCACGAACCCCAGCGGGTTCGCAAACAGCCACGGACCGGTTCTTTGCCTGGAACATTCGAACAAGTCGTCGAGCAGAAGCTCGAGATCCGCGCGGCAGTCCGGATACCACGTGCCGCCGTACGGCGTTACGTGCACTGCATGCATGATGTCACCCACAACGGGGCGAGCACAGCTCGCCGGGGCTAGGGGCTGGGGGCTGGGGGCTGGTCGCGCCCCACATTCCCGCGATTGGCGCGGCGCAAGCGGGGCAGCGGCCATCTTCCGTCAGCCGGTTCTGCAGCACCCGGAATCCCCGACGCTCCACCACGGCCGCGCCGCACTCCGGGCAATGCGTGTCTTCCAGTTTGCCCAGCTGCCCCGGCAGGTTGCCGGCGTAGACATAGCGCAGGCCGGCCGCCCTGCCGATGGCAGCCGCCCGCTGCAACGGGGCCGCGCCGGTGTTGCCTTGCCCAAACATTTTGTAGTCTTCGTGAAATGCCGTCACGTGCCAGGGGATGTCCCGGGAAATATCCGCCAGGAATTCCGCGATGGCCGTCAATTCCGCCGCCGAATCGTTGAAGCCGGGCACCACCAGCGTCACGATTTCCAGCCAAAATCCCATTTGATGAATGCGCCGGATGGAATCCAGAATCGGTCCCAGCCGGCCGCCGAGTTCGTGATAGTGGCGATCGTCGAAGCTCTTCAGGTCGACCTTATATAGGTCCACCCAGGGCCGCAGGTAATCGAGCACCTGCGGCGTGGCGTTGCCGTTGGAGACAAAGCCGGTGACCAGGCCGGCCGCGCGCGCTTCGCGAAAAACCGCCACCGCCCATTCGCTACTGATGAGCGGCTCATTATAAGTGCTGACCACGCTCCGCGCGCCCGCTGCCCGCGCGGCTTCCACGATCTGGCGGGGCGTGATGCGCGTGAAATCGAGCGAAGAGCGGAAATCGCGCAAGGCTTGGGAGGTGACCCAGTTCTGGCAGTATCCGCAATGCAGGTCGCAACCCAGCATGCCGAAGCTGAGGGCGAGCGTTCCCGGCAGCGCGTGGAAGAAAGGCTTCTTCTCGATGGGGTCGGCGTGCAGCGCGCTCACATAGCCGTATGGCGCGTAGAGCCTTCCGCCCCGGTTGTAGCGCACTTTGCAAACGCCCGCGAAGCCGGCTGGTATCGGACAACAGTGGCCGCAAGCGTAGCAGCGTACGCGGTTGGAATCCAGCTTTTCGTAGAGTTCCCCCTCGCGGACCTGTGCGGAGAGTTGTTCAGCCACGGTCTTCATATCAGACCTGCGACTCCCAAACCTTATTATATCGCCGGGTGGGGAGGACGGCGACGATTCTGCGTTGGTGCAATTCCCGAAAAACCAAAGGGCCGCAGATGAACGCCGATAAACGCCGATAGGACACCGCTCTCCGGGCTGGGGGCGGCTGGCTGCAGGTCGAGTACAATTGCGCAATTTGGGTTCGCATCGTAACCCTCGCATGCGGCGACGGCCGACTACTATGGTTGCGTTCCCTTCGCTTTGGCGTTGCATGGCGTTGCATCGAGCAGCGTAACGCCAATAGGACGCCGCTCTCCGGGCTGAGGGCGGATGGCTGCAAAGCTGAGGGGGTGGTCGGCTGGCCAAACAATCCCAATTTCGCGGAAGCCTGGCATTTGCTTATAGTTACCGCTCTTGTTCGCAAGAGGCGATGCTGCCGGCTCCCGGATCTTCGGCGGCTGTTTGTAATGGCCTCGTTTTTCGGGCGCGTGTCGCATCACGTTGCATTTGTTGCGTCGAAATTGTCAAAGAGCGCGGGGCGCCCGGCAGAAGGCCTGGCGGCCAGTGCGGTGAGCTTGCCCGACATCAGGATAGCACGGCAAGCTGCGCGAGCAAGGCGGATCCGGCGTGATTCACTTTTGTTTTCAGACGATTACGGGGCTACACGAGGTCGGTATTAAGATTAAAAGGTTCTATTTACATCAATTGGTGTACAATCAACTTTTCCAGGAATCCAAGAACGGAGATCCCGGATATGAGTCTGAGTGTCGCGCCTGTTCGCGAGAGTCCGCAATGAAGACGTCAAATAGGTTTGCAATCCGCGTTCTATGCCCGCTCTTGCTGGCTTCCATCGCTTTGGGCCAGCAAGACTATGTCGGCCGCTACGACGTTTATACGGGATTGATGTACCTGGATAACCCGGGCCTCAGCTTGGGCGAGAGTGGTTTTCACACGCAAATCGGGATGAACCCGACAAAATGGTATTCGTTGGGTTTCGATTTCAGCACGGGAGCCGGCGACACAACCCTAACCGCCAGGATGCTGAAAACTCCACTCCAACAGCAGATCGCCGCGGGGTTGGCGCCACTGATCGGAGCGGGCGTGCTGCCCAGCACTTACTCGCCGGTCGTACCCGAGCATTCGCGAACGCAGGAATACGCCGTTGGTCCGCAGTTGAATTATCGCCATTTCCGGCGGGCTACGCTATCCATCCATCCGGATGTGGGCGCCATTCACGAAGACGCCACGCCTTTGATGGCCAAGCTCGATCCCATTGAGAAACTGCTGGTTTCACAGTTGGCGCCTGCCGGGACGATGGCGCAGTGGGTCGGTTTCTACGGATTCGGAGGCTCCATTGACTTCAATGTGAGTCGTCACTTCGGCCTGCGGGTGACGTCGGACTTTGTGCACGATCACTTGTTCGCCAATCTCGTGAATGCGCGCAACACTGTGCGGTTCTCCATCGGGCCAACCTTCCACGTGGGCACGAATATAGCTGCGCCGAAGTGAAGGGGGGCGAGGCTGCTCTCAATCCCGGTTCGGCCGGTAGAGAGGCAGATTTGGCCGCCGATGAACGCCGATAAACGCCGATGAAAACGGGTTTCGGCCGGCTGGATGTCGGCGTCCACCGGCTCGGTCGCCGAGAGCTGGCGAGTTGCTTTCGGCTGCGTCGAGCGCGCGCATGGTCGAGCAGGCGGCCTGAGAGGCCGCCGCAGGCTTAGAGCTGCTTAGAGCCTGCCCCACAATTTATGTCGCTGTTTGTTCCCACGCTCGTGGTAACCTGATCCATCGATGCGCCTGTTCACTCTCCGCATTATATTTTCACTTGCTTGCTTGGCTAGCCTCCATGGCCAGAAACCACCTAGCCCAGCCGACTACGGGCAGTGGGAAACGCTGGTGACCACGGTACGATCCAGCGGGCTGTCGCCGGACGGCAAATGGCTCGTCTATGGCATCAATCGCTCCAACGGCAATAACGAATTGCGCCTGGCGCGCATAGCCGGCGAACAGCTGAAGACCATTGCCTTCGGATCGCAAGCGGTGTTTTCCGCGGACAGCCGGTGGGTTGCGTATCCGATTGGATACTCCGAAGCGCAACAGGAAAAGATGCGCAAAGACAAGAAACCCGTCCAGAACAAGCTGGGACTGACAAACCTAATAACCGGCGAGCAATCCGAGATCGAAGGGATTGAATCGTTCGCCTTCAGTCCCGCGGGGACCTTTCTCGCGATGCGCCGGTATACGCCCGAGAAGGATTCCGCGACACCCCCGGCGGAGGACGAGAATCCCGCCGGCGCCGCCGTGATTATTCGGAATCTGGCCAACGGCCGCGATATTGTTCTGGGCACCGCAACGGAATATGTTTGGCAGGATTTCCGGCTGAAAGGACACCTGCTGGCGCTGGCGATCGCGAGTCCGGACAAGACCGGCAATGGCGTTCAGCTCTTCGACACGATCACGGGAACGCTGCGCGTCCTGGATTCCTCCAACTCCGTTTACAGCGGCCTGGCATGGCGAAAAGACGGCGCGGATCTCGCGGTCCTGCGGTCGAAGACCGACGAGAAACGCGAAGGTCCCACGCATATCGTGATGGCCTGGAATCGTCTGGGCGAATCCACCGAATCCGCGCACCAATTCGACCCCGGCGCTGGAACGCAGTTCCCCGCGGGAATGCGGATCGTCTCCTACCGGAAACCGTCCTGGTCGGCCGATGGCGCCGATGTTTTCTGCGGAATCGCGAAATGGGACGAGAAGCCGCCCAAAGCCAAGGAGCCGGCCCCCAAGGATGCGGTCAAAGAGCTGGAGGAGCAGGCATCGGTCGATATCTGGCACTGGCGCGATAGCGACGTTCTGCCCAAACAGAAGAAGAGCGCCGACCAGGACCGCCGCCGCAACCTGCTCGCGGTCTGGCATGTGGAGCCAAACCAGTTCGTGCAACTGGGACGCGAATTGCTGGGCCAGGTAACGCCGCTGAAGCATCAAAAGGCCGCGTATTCCCTGGAGTGGAAGGCTTACGCGATGGACCGCAGCATTGGAAGACCGGCGGCCGATCTATATCTCGTCGACCTCGAGACCGGCAAACCGACGCGCATTCAGGAGCGGCTGCTCGACGACCGCTACCTTCAGGCCAGTCCGGGCGGCCGGTACCTCCTGTATCTCCAGAACGATCACTACTGGACCGTGAATGTGTCGAGCCATGCGGTGGTGAACATCACCAGGGATCTGAAAGCCTCGTTCGTGGACCGCGAGTCGGATCACACGGTGAAACAACTGCCGCCGTTCGGCGTGGCCGGATGGACCAAGGACGATCGGGACGTGATTTTGTACGACAAGTTCGACCTTTGGCGGATCTCGCCCGATGGCGGGCGCGCCGTGAAGCTGACCGACGGGGCAGGCGAGCAGATCCGCTACCGGTATGACCGGCTGGATCCCGACGAGGAGTTTATCGATCCGGAAAAGCCCGTGTATATGAGCCTGTTCGGAATCTGGACCAAGAAATCGGGTTTCGGGCGGTTGAGCCTGAAAGACCCGGAGCGGCCGGACGTTAAGCGGCTGATCTGGGAAGACAAGAGCATCGACCGGCTGGGCAAGGCGAAAGAGGCCGAGGTCTATGCCTATGCGATGCAGACATTTGAGGAATCGCCAAACGTCTTTGTCGGGGGCCCGGATCTGGCCGGGTCGAAGCGCGTCACCGCGACCAACACGTTCCAGAACAATTACGCCTGGGGCCGTTCCGAGCTGATCGAATACAAATCAACGGAGGGGCGGCGCCTCGAAGGCGCGCTGTATTATCCGGCCGCATACGAGCCCGGCAGGAAATACCCGATGATCGTATACCTATACGAGAAACTCTCCGACGGACTGCACCGTTACACGCCGCTATCGGAGCGCAGCTATTACAACGCGGGCGCGATGACGAGTCATGGTTATTTCGTGCTGATGCCGGACATCCTGTTCCGGCCGCGCGAACCCGGCCTCTCGGTAGCCGAATGCGTGACGGCGGCGCTGAAGGAAACGCTGGCGAAGGGCCAGGTGGATGAGAAGAAGATCGGCGTGGTAGGGCATTCCTGGGGCGGCTTCGATGCCGCGTTCCTCTCCACGCACACCGGCCTGTTTGCCGCCGCGGTGGCGGGCGCCCCGATTACGGACCTGATCAGCAACTACGGAAATCATCATTGGAGCTCGGGGATCGCGGAGACCGATCACATTGAAACGGGCCAGCAGCGCATGGTGGTTCCTCTTTACGAGGACTTGCAGGCTTATATCCGCAATTCCGCCGTTTTCAACGTGCAGAACATGACCACGCCTCTGCTGATTGAAGTCGGCGACAGCGACGGGACGGTGTTCTTTCACCAGGGCGTGGAACTGTACAACATCGCGCGCCGGGCCGGGAAAAACGTGGTGCTGCTGGAGTACGGGGGCGAGGATCACGGGTTGCGGAAGAAAGCCAATCAGACCGATTATCAGCGGCGCATCTTCGAGTGGTTCGGATATTATTTGAAAGGCGAACCCGCCGCGCGTTGGATCACGGACGGGGAGAGCTATCTGGACCGGCAGCGGGAGTTGCAGAAGGCGAAGGGAGGGTCATGAGCTCCGGCGGTGCGGCCACACAAGGTGAAAAGGCGGAGGCGTTTCGCGCGCTGCATCGCGGTCCGGAGATCCTGGTGCTGCCCAACGCCTGGGATTGCGCCAGCGCGCGCATCGTCGAGGAAGCCGGCTTTCCGGCCCTCGCCACGACCGGCGCGGGCGTAGCGAACTCGCTGGGTTATTCCGACGGCGAACGCATCCCCGCCGCGGAGATGCTGGCCGCGGTGGCCCGCATCGTCCGCTCGGTGCGCGTTCCCGTGACCGCGGATCTGGAAGCCGGCTACCGCGATGTCGCCGCCACCGCCGCCGGCCTGGTGGCATCGGGCGCGGTCGGCTTGAATCTGGAGGATGGCGGCGGCGATCCGGCGCAGCACGCCGCGCGCATCGCCACTGTGCGCCGCGTGGGCCGCGAACTAGGCGTGAACTGGCCATCAACGCGCGCACCGACCTGTATCTGGATCCGGCCGGCAACGAACCCGCCACGCGCTTCGATCGGACCTGCGAGCGGTCGCGGGCCTACATCGATGCGGGCGCGGATTGCGTCTTCGTTCCGGGCGTCACGGACGAGGACACCATCCGGCGCTTCGTCGAGACGCTGCGTTTTCCGCTCAACGTTCTGGCCCTGGCCGGGATGCCCCCGATCCCGCGCCTGAGGGAACTGGGGGTGGCGCGCATCAGCACCGGCTCCGGCCTGGCCCGCGCCGCCATGGGACTGACGCGGCGCATCGCGGACGAGCTGAAGACCACCGGGGGCTACGAGGCGATGTTCGAGGGCGCTATTCCACGCAGTCTCCAGTTCGAAAAACCGATTGAATAGCCGGCTCGTCACTCAAACAAGTGCCGCAGGCCAAATTGGCAGGCCTCGCGAACGGACTCGGGGCTGAGATCCCTGGCGACGGCCATGATGGCGGCATCTCTGATTGAATCCGTCATTCCGCCGAAGACCCGATCCGGCGCCTTCGTCACGATGCTGAGATGATGGCGTGTAACCGTGGCGCAATCTTCGTCCTCCACTGATCGTGGAGTTCTTCCAGCCGACTGCCAAAGACTTCCAGTGTGTCGTGAATGTACAGAATGTCCTTCGCGCGTTTTTCGCCCGTGCGCCTGGTATGGATTAGAAGTTTCTGCGCCAGAAAACATGCGGGGTTGGCGATGCGCACGGTTTTCCGTTCCTTCGTCCCGCCGGCGAAATCGAATTCAATGGCCCACGGATCCATGAGCAGGACGTCGACATGCCTCAATTGATGGGATGTCACGCCCGCGATCTGGGCGGTTGCCTTCCGCGTGTACCTGCGGTCGTAGCCGCTTCCCCGCAGCGGGGTCAGGAACTCGGCGTAGAACCCCGAAGCCTCATCCCGCAACCTGTAGTGCGTGGCCGGCGGGCGGTCGTTGCCCAGAAATTCCTCCGTGAAGCCGTGTGCGAGCAGCCGCTGCCGGATGTCCCCGGTTGAGTGGGGCACGTCGGAGGGGATCGCGACGTCGGTGTCCAGCGTGGTCAGCGGGTCGTATTCCACGGCTTGGGCATAGGGATGGAGCCGATATAGCCGGTGTGCCCATCCGCCGACAATCACGACCCGGTCGAGCCAACCGGAGAGGGCCGCCAGGAGCCGGGAGAAACTGCCGAAGTCGCCGAGATCGGTCATCGCGAGTTGCGCAGCAGGGGCCCGAGAACCCGTTTACGGATTTCGCCGGCCTGTTCCCGTCCACGGGCGGGATGCGCCGACGTATCCAGCCACACCTGCAGAATATCGGATACGGGCAGACCGTCGCAAATCACCGCCGGGCGGAACACGGTTTCCCGGTTCGCGGGAATGCGTATGTAGGCGTCAGCGCGCCGGCCCGTATCCTCCACCGAGAGTCCCAGCCGGCGGATGACGTCGAGATCCAGACGTTCCATATATAGGTAGGGGGGGACGCCCTGTACGAAACCGAAGCCGAGCGCGCCGGCCGCCGCAAACAGCCCGGCCGCACAGCGGAGCGGAACCGCTTTAGGCGCGCCGCGGCGCGCCCCGGACGCGGGAGCGGACGCTGAATAGTAAGCCTTGAGCGACGCCATTAGCTGGCGCTCGTCGCGCCTGACGATCCAGCGGGCTGGAATATCGCGCGAGGCGCGCTGGTTGGCCGCCACCCATCGCGCCAGGAGATCTTTCACCCGCACCAGCTCAAAATGCTCCGCGCGCTCGTTGAGGAACCCCTCGTTTTCCAACTGGCGCACGAACCGGGACGCGCTCATTACCGACACTCCGGCCGCAACCGCCAGCCGGGTTGCGTTTCGGAACCGCGCGCGCGGTATCGAGAGGAGAGACTCCGAGATGGATTGGCCCAAGAGGATCTTCAGCATCCACGAGTTGAGGTCGGAGAACAAGTTCGTTAGCCGCGGCGGCGATTGGCGCGGGCGCCGTATGGGGCTAATCGGGCGCCGGTCGAGCTTTTCCAGTCCATGGCCGGCAAAGATGCATAAACCCTGTTCGTCAATGATGCCGATGCCAGTCTCCGGCGCGAACTGCGCTGCAAATCGCTGGACCTGTTCGGCAGCCGCGAGCGAGATGCGATTGGCGGCCACCACGGCCAGGGGCACTGCGGGTCCGCGGAGTTGGCGGGCGGCGGCTCGCGCCTCGAGCACGGCCTGGGCCAGGAGCGGGATCAGCCGGTCGCGCCGTCCTTCCGAGGACGTTTTCAACGCGACCGCGAACGTCTTGCCGGCCGCCGCGACGATCATGTCCGGCCCCGAGATGGAGCCCTGCTTTTTTCGGCGGACCCGCCAGCGGACGCGCTGGAAGGCGCCGGCCAGAATCTGTTCGAAGCCGCGCGCGGAGCGAAGGTTGTGGTTTAACATGTTTGTGTTTTATAACATGGGCATGTTAGTTAACACTACCATGATAGAGGTTGGGGCAGGACCGGTCAAGCCGGCCTCGCACTGGCAGCCCCGCGCCGGCACCGGCCACACCGACAAGAATCTGCTATATTCGGTAAAACATCGCATACAAATGCGTTGCCGCGACGTCTCAAATCGCACCATCGCGGCGGCATGAAAGGAGTGTCTGGTGAGTTCAAGCAACGATTTTGAGGTGCCCGGAAAGGCCAAACGCGGCGTCTCCCGGCGTGGATTTATCCGCGGCGCGGGCATCGGCGGCGGCGTCCTGGGCACTGGGCTGCTCGACAAGCAGGCGCTGGCGGCGCCACCGGCCGCGGGCGGCTTCGTGGGCCCTGGCGAGGTCCCCATTACGCTCAAGATCAACGGCAAGCCGCAAACCGTTAACCTGGAGCCGCGCGTCACGCTGCTCGACGCTCTCCGGAATCACCTGGACCTGACCGGCGCCAAGCGGGTCTGCGACCGGGGCACGTGCGGCGCCTGCACGGTCATCCTTAACGGCAAATCGGTGTATAGCTGCACGGTGCTGGCCATCGACGCGCAAGGCAAGGAGATCCAGACCATCGAAGGTATCTCGAACGGCAAACCGCATCCGGTTTCCGAAGCCTTCGTCAACAACGACGGGCAGCAGTGCGGTTACTGCACGCCCGGATTCGTGATGGCTGCCAAGGCATTCCTCGACCACAATCCGAATCCTTCCTACGAGGACGTCAAGGAAGGGCTGTGCGGCAACCTCTGCCGCTGCGGCACCTATGTGGGCGTGCGCCACGCCGTGCTGGAAGCCGCCAAGGAGATGAAGGGAGGAAACCATGCCTGAGTACAGTTGGCCTCCGATGGACGAGAGGCGGGTGATTGGCAAACCCACCAAGCGCATCGACGGGATCGCAAAATCCACCGGAAAGGCGAAATACTCGTCCGACCTGAAACCGCAAGGGACGCTCTACGGCGCGCTGCTGACCTCGCCACACGCGCACGCGCGCATCACCAGTATCGATACCAGCGAAGCCGAGCACATGCCCGGCGTCACGGCGGTGCGCGTGATGACCGGCGCTGGCAAAGAAGTGCAGTGGGAAGGCGCGGAAATCGCCACAGTGGCGGCGGTGAGTGAAGAACTCGCCAACGATGCCCTGCGCAAGATCAAGGTGCAGTACGAGGTGCTGCCGCACCTGGTGCACGAAGGCGATCTGGCCAAAGCCGGCCCGCGCGCCAAACCCGCGGGCGAACAGGTGACCGGCGATCCGGATAAGGCCTTCCAGGAAGCCGATGCGGTGATCGAAGACGCTTACGGCATTCCGGTAATCACGCACTGCTGCCTGGAGCCGCATGGCAACATCGTGCAGTTCGCGGGCGACAAAGTGAACCTGTGGCCCTCCACGCAGAACGTTTCCGCGATCGGCGGAGATCTAGGCAAGTCGCTGGAGGTGCCGGCCGCCAACATCCACGTCGAGATGCAATACATCGGCGGCGGTTTCGGCAGCAAGTTCGCCGCGGATAGCTGGGGCGTGGAGGCCGCGCTGCTCTCGAAAGCCAGCGGCGGCAAGCCCGTAAAGATGTTCCTGGACCGCGCGACTGAACTGAAGATCGCCGGCAACCGTCCGTCGGCGTTCGCCAAGATTAAGGTTGCGGCCAAGAAGGACGGCACCATCACCGCGTGGCAATCCGAATCGTGGGCCACCGGCGGCATGGGTGGCGGCGGCATGCCCCCCATACCTTACGTCTTCACCGAAATCCCCAACAAGCGGCTGAACCATACGGCGGTGGCGGTGAACGCGGGCGGCGCGCGCGCCTGGCGTGCTCCAAACCATCCGCAGGCATCCTTCCTGACCTGCTCGGCGCTGGAGGACCTGGCGGCCAAGCTGCGCATGGATCCGCTGGAACTGTTCAACAAGAATCTCGGCTACACCGCGCGCGAAGCCACCTACAAAGCTCAATTGCAGAAAGCCGCCGAAATCATGGAGTGGCAGAAACGCTGGCATCCGCGCGGCGAAAGCCACGGGCCGGTTAAGCAAGGGCTCGGCCTGGCGATCAATACCTGGGGCGGCGGCGGACATGCCAGCCAGTGCCGCACGACTATCAATCCGGACGGCTCGGTGCTGCTGGAAATCGGCACACAGGATCTGGGCACCGGCACCCGTACCGCGATCACGATGGTGGCGGCGGAGACGCTGGGACTGCCGCTGGGCGCGATCACGCTGCGCATCGGCAATAGCGATTATCCGCCCGATGGCGCGTCGGGCGGCTCGACGACCATCGGCGGAGTTTCGCCTTCCACGCTGAAATCCACCACCAACGCGCGCAACAAACTGTTTGCGGCGGTGGCTCCGGCACTGGGCGTGGCGCCCGATCAACTCGCCGCCGTGGATGGCCGCATCCTGGTGAAAGGCGATCCGTCGAAGAGCCTGCCGTGGCAGGATGCCTGCCGCAAGTTGGGCACGACCAAGATCTCGGAGATGGGCGAGAACAATCCGCGCAATCCCGGCGGGCTGATGTCCAGCGGGGTAGGGGGCGTGCAAATGGCCGATGTTTCCGTCGACACCGAGACCGGCATCGTCAAGATGAACAAATTCGTAGCCGTGCAGGATTGCGGCCTGGTGGTGAATCCCAAACTCGCCGAGAGCCAGGTCCACGGCGCGGTGATCATGGGCATCTGCGGCGCGCTGTTTGAAGAGCGGGTGATGGACGAGCAGAGCGGCAAGTACCTGAATGCCGATATGGAATTCTACAAGCTGGCCGGCATTGCCGATATCGGCGAGATTGTGGTGCACATGGACATCACGCCGGAGAACGATAAACGCGGCGTGATCGGGCTGGGCGAGCCTTGCGCGGTCGGCGTGATCGGCGCCATCGCCAATGCGGTGGCTAACGCCGCCGGGGTCCGGGTGCCGCACGTGCCGCTTACCGCGGACCGCGTGCTGGCGGCTCTAGAAGGGAGGAACGCGTAATGCAAGCCTTCGAATATGCCAACCCAGCCACCGTCCGCGAGGCGGTGGGGATGCTCGGCGCGAAGTGGGGCGAAGTGGATGTGCTGGCCGGCGGCACGGATCTGCTGAGCCTGATGAAGGAGCAGATCGAAACGCCGCGGCGCGTGGTGAATATCAAAAATATCAAGGAACTCGGCGGCATCCGGAAGCACGGCGCGGAAGTGCATATAGGCGCGGCCGTGACCTTCGATGAGTTGGATCGCAATCCCGAAATCCGGCGGTTTTACCCAGTGCTGGCGCAGGCGGCGCGGGGCGTCTCGAGCCCGCAAATCCGCAACATGGGTACCGTGGCGGGCGACCTTTGCCAGCGGCCGCGCTGCTGGTATTACCGCAACGGCTTCGGCCTCCTGGGCCAGGATAAAGACGGCAAATCGCTGGTCCCGGGCGGCGAGAATAAATACCACGCCATTCTGGGAAACAGCGGCCCAGCGTATTTCGTGAGCGCTTCCAGCCTGGGTCCGGCGCTGGTGGCGCTGGGCGCCAAGATCCGGCTGGTTTCGGCTTCGGGGAGCCGCGATGTGGAGGCCGCGAAGTTCTTCGTCACACCGCAGAATGTGGCCAGCCGCGAGATCGCGCTACTGCCTAATGAGTTGGTGACCGAGATTGTGCTGCCCGCCGCGGACACACATAGCGCTACCTATGAAGTGCGGCAAAAAGAAGCGCTGGACTGGCCGCTGGCTGCCGCTTCCGTGGTTTTGAATATGGCGGGCGATACTGTATCCAGCGCGCGCATCGTGCTGGGACACGTGGCTCCTACACCATGGGTTGCCGTCGAGGCGCAAATGGCGGTGGCGGGAAAGGCCGTGACGCAGGCGGTCGCCGCGGAAGTTGGTAAAGCGGCGCTGGAAGGCGCCACGCCGTTGAGCCAGAACCGCTATAAGGTGCAACTGGCGCGCGTCGCCGTGAAGCGCGCGCTGCTTATGGCCGCATTAGGAAAGGTATAGTATGGAACTTCCCGGATTGACGCACATCGGCATGGAGCGGTGCCAGAACCTCAACTGGAAGGGCCAGTTTATCGACGCCGAATGGGACCCCACGGTCCAGCACGGCAACGACCGGCTCTTCTGGTGCCAGCATACTTACAACTGCCTCGGCCCGGATGGCAACGTCGTCGACGACGAGCAATGCAACCCGGGTCGGGAGTGCTATAAGGCTCTGTAAGAGTGGTGCTGGTTGCTGGGCGTTGTGTGCTGGTCTGAGGCCCCAGGTGAGCGGACCCCCACCCCGGCGGCTTATAATGATAGGCATAGGAGGGCATCTGGGATGCTTCGAACAATCGTGATGGCCGTCGTGTTGCTGGCGATGGCGGGTTTTAGCTTCGCCGCCGCCATTCCCGCGCACAACATCTATGGCAATTATGTGGAGGCCCGCACGGCGGACATCTACACCGGCCCGTGCTTCGCCAACTCCGAAGTCGGGCTGGTGGGCCAGTTGGCTGTGTTCGGCTGGAAGGTGACCAAAGGTTCCTGGCAAGGCGTGGATCTGGACGGCATGTCCGTGGTGGGCGTGGTGCGCGCGCACCACACCCTGGGCGATGTCTTTGAATCCGCCTATCCGGTGAAAGCCGTCATGATCGTGGATAGCCGCGCGAACCCGGAGCAGCGGCTGGCCCTACAAAACTTCGCCAAGCACATGGCCGGCGATCTATTGCAGGATGTGGTGCGCGTAGACTACCAGCCGGTCGAGCTGACCTTCGCCGACGATAACATCCACAGCATGAAGGCTAACCTGACGGCGGGCAACCTAGCCCAAATCACGACCCGCGCGCTGAGCGAAGGCGACCATATTTGCCGCAACGAAGAAGTCTGGTATCGTCCGCTGACCAAGCTGGATCATGCCATGCCCGCCTATGCGCTGGCGAACCAATTCCAGGGAGAGGGCCTCGACACTACCTGGCGAAGCCCCGACAAACGCAGCGCCTTCATCGGCTCGTTCGTTACCGAGTCTGAGTAGCTGGGACAGGCTTCCCGGGTTGTCCGCCCAGGTAGCGGCCCGCAAACTCCAGGAATGTAGGCCAATTGGGCCCGGCGGTGTGCCCGGCGCTGTGTTGCCGGAAAGCCACATCGCCTTCGATCAGCGCGGTCTCGATGGGAGGCATCTCCGTAGTTCCCAAATCCTTCCTGCCTAGCAGCCTGTAGACCGGACCCGCGTCCGCGGCCGCGAGGAACATGCCTTTGGCGTCCACCCATGCGTCGCCCTTGAACGCGCCGGCGCTGATGAACACTGGACGCGGCGCACACAGCGCTACCAGTTCGTGCGAATCCACCGGCATATCGTTCCAGTTGAGCGGCCCGCCGTACTTGATGAAGTTCCCCGCCATCCAGTGATATTCGCCGGCCCCCGCCAGGTTCTCCACGATCTCGCCGTAATTCCTCCGGTGCGGCTTTGCCCCGCCTTCGCCGGACGAAGCGAAAAACCCGATGGCGAAGCGCTGATCGTAAGCCATCGTCACGATGGCGGCCTTGCCGTAGCGCGACAGTCCTTCGATGCCCACCTGTTTGGCATTCACGGCTTTGTCGGTCTCGAAATAATCCAGCGCGCGGCTGGCGCCCCAGGCCCACGCGCGCAATGTGCCCCAATCGTCGGGCTTGCGCGGCTGGCCCTTGTTCACTAAGCCGATGATGCCCTGCCGGAGGCCCGCGCCGTTATCGGCCTGCACGCTGGTCGGTATCAGGATGGCGTAGCCCCAGCCCCTGGCCAGCACCTGTTGCTGCCATGTCGGGCCAGTCGCGGCGGGCGGCGGCGGCATGCGTCGCCCCGGCGGAAAAACGAAGCCGAACTCCATGATCACCGGTACCGTAGCGAAGGCGTTGGCCGGTATCATCAACGTGAGGTCGATGTTGACCGTAATTGCCGGATACGTGGAATTGTCCACGTGGCCTACCAGTTTCTTAACGACCACGGGCACGCCGCCGTTGTTCTCCTGCGTGGTGGCGGTCACTTCCCAAGTGACTCTCGGCGTAACTTTGGGAACGCGCCCGTAGATTTCCCGATCGAAATCCTCCACGATCTCCGGACGCCGCTTGGTCCACCAAACCTTGGCTGTCTTTACTCTCTTGCCGTTCTTCAGCACCAACGGATCGGGCAGGTTCGGATACGGATTGGCTTTCGCCTCGTCATAGTTGGCGGCGTTTGGCGCGTCCGGATGGTTGCCATCCGCCCCCGGCCGCAGCTTGGTGATGTGCAACTGGTCCATCATCTGCTGATGATCCTGCTGCGCCGTCACCTGTCCCGGCGCCGGCGTGTCCTGCGCGTGAGTCAATAGAGCTGCGCTGGCCGCCAGAACGATACCCAGCCGTCGAGTTTTCACAGGGTCATTATAATCCCGCGCCCTCGCCCCATACTGAGCTATGCTGGCCCTATGAAGATCTCCCGGCGTGACTTTCTGGGTACGGCGGCCATCACCGGCACTGCCGCGCTCGCCGCTACCGATGCCATCCCCACACGCATCCTGGGGCGCACTGGCGCGCGCGTTTCGATTCTGGCCATGGGCGGAGGCAGCCGTTTCCTGATGTATCAGGACGAGGACAAGGCCGTGGAGGCCCTTAACCGCGCCTTCGACCTGGGCATCACCTACATGGACACAGCTTACAGCTACGGCAACGGGCGCAGCGAGGAGCGCATCGGCAAGGTGATGCAGACCCGCCGCAAAGGCGTCTTCCTGGTGACCAAGATCGAGGCGCGCAAAGGCGACGAAGCGCAGCGCATTCTGGAGGGCAGCTTGAAGCGCTTGCAAACCGACCACTTGGACCTCATCCACGTGCACAGCCTGACCGACGAAAACGATCTGGCCGCGGTCGAAGCGCCCGATGGCGTGCTGCAGGTCCTGATGAAATTGCGCGATCAGAAGGTGACGCGCTTCATCGGCATTACCAGCCACACGGATCCGGTGGTGCTGAAGACGGCGCTGGAGCGGCACGATTTCGACTGCACCCAGATGGCGCTCAACGCCGCGCGCGCGGGCATGCGCAGCGGCAAGGGCGGGATGGAGCCGAATCCGGATCTCAAGACCAGTTTCGAGGATGTGGCATTGCCGGTGGCGCGCAAGAAGAAGATGGGCGTGATCGCCATGAAGATCTTCGCGCAGGAAGCGCTGGTGGGCCAGGCGACGCCCGACAAGCTGCTCTACTATTCGCTGTCGCTTCCGGGCGTGACGCTGGCTGTGGTGGGCATGCCGAAACTCGAATTCATTGGCCAGAATGTGGCTCTGGCGAAGGCGTTCAAGCCGCTGCCGCCTGCCGAGATGCGGCAGCTATCGGCCTCGCTCGCCGCGCGCAATAAGGTGGCGCTCGACCACTTCTTCAGCACGCACGTAGACGCGTAACTGAGGTGGGCGGGACGCGCGCGCTGCCGCTAAAATAGAACCAGGTGTCCCCCCTCGCCGAGTTCGACCCCCTGGTGCGCGACTGGTTCACGCAGCGCTTCGCCGCCGCCACTGAACCACAGGTGCTCGGCTGGCCCGAGATCCGCGCGGGCCGCGACATTCTCATCTCAGCGCCCACCGGCTCCGGCAAAACCCTGGCCGCTTTTCTTCTTTGTCTCGACCGGCTGGTGCGCGCCGCCCGCCTCGGGCCTCTGCCCAACCAAACCGAGGTTGTCTACGTCTCGCCGCTCAAGGCGCTCAGCAACGATATCCACATTAACCTGGAGGTGCCGCTTTCGGAAATCGCGGCCGCTGCCGCTGCGCAGGGCATACCGCTGGCGCCCATCCGCGCGGCGGTCCGCACCGGCGACACGCCGGCGTGGGAGCGCCAGCAGATGGGTAAAGAGCGCCCGCATGTGCTGGTCACGACGCCTGAATCGCTCTTCATCCTGCTCACCGCCGAGAGGCCGCGCGACATGCTGCGCTCGACCCGCACCATCATCGTGGACGAAATCCACGCCGTGGCGGACGATAAGCGCGGCTCGCATTTGGCGCTCACGCTCGCGCGCCTGGAAACGCTAGTGACCGGCGCGGGCGGCCCCAAGCCGCAGCGGATCGGTCTCTCCGCCACCGTGAAGCCCATCGAAGAAATCGCCCGCTTCCTCAGCGAGACCGCCCACATCGTCAACGTGGGGCATCGCCGCGATATGGAACTGGCGGTGGAGGTCCCCAAGGACGAGCTCGGCCCCGTGGCCAGCAACGAAATGTGGGCCGAAGTTTACGACCGCGTGGCCGACCTCATCCGCGCCCACCGCACTACGCTGGTCTTCGTCAACACGCGCCGCCTCTCCGAGCGCGTGGCGCACCAGCTTCAGGCGCGACTCGGCGAACAGGCCGTGCTGCCGCATCATGGCAGCCTCTCGCGCCGCTTGCGCCTGGAAGCCGAAGCCCGCCTGAAAGCCGGCGAACTGCGGGCGGTAGTAGCGACGGCCTCGCTCGAGCTCGGCATCGATATCGGCACGGTCGATCTGGTCTGCCAGATCGGCTCGCCGCGGTCCATCGCGGTGGCTTTGCAGCGCATCGGCCGATCCGGACATTGGGTGGGCGCGCGTCCGCATGGCCGTCTCTTCGCTACCACGCGCGACGAACTTATCGAATGCGCCGCCGTGGTGCGCGCCATTCGTTCCGGCGCGCTTGACCGTACCGAGATCCCCGAAGCCCCGCTCGATATCCTTGCCCAGCAGATCGTCGCAGCCTGCGCCTGCGAAGAGTGGACCGAAGACGGCCTCTTCGACTGGGCGCGCGCAACCTATTCATACCGCGCGCTCGACCGCCGCGATTTCGACGATATCGTCGCCATGCTGAGCGAGGGCATCGTCACGGCGCGGGGGCGGGCCGGCGCGTACCTGCATCGCGACCAGGTGAATCATCGCCTGCGCGGGCGGCGCGGCGCGCGCCTCGCGGCCATAACGTCCGGTGGCGCGATTCCGGATAACGCCAATTACCTGGTGGTCGCCGAACCGGAAGGCGCCACCGTCGGCACGGTCGATGAAGACTTCGCCGTCGAGAGCATGTCCGGCGACGTTTTCCTGCTGGGCACGACTTCCTGGCGCATACGGCGCGTCGAACGCGGCCGCGTGCGCGTGGAGGATGCCCACGGCGCGGCGCCGTCGATTCCGTTCTGGAATGGCGAAGCGCCCGGCCGCACTGCCGAGCTGTCTGCCGAAGTCTCGCGGCTGCGCGAAGACATCCTGGGCGCACCGCAGCCCGAATGGCTGCTGCGGGAGGCTGGCCTCGACCGCCTGGGCGCGGAGCAGGCCATCGCCTACGTACAATCCGGCGCGCGCGCGCTGGGCGTGCTGCCCGCTTCCGCGCACGTGGTGGCCGAGCGCTTCTTCGACGAAGGCGGCGGCATGCAATTCGTGCTGCACGCCCCGTTTGGCGCGCGCGTAAACAGGGCCTGGGGATTGGCGCTGCGCAAGCGCTTCTGCCGCACGTTCAACTTCGAGCTGCAAGCCGCGGCCACCGACAACGGCATCGTGCTGTCGCTCGGCGAGCAGCATTCGTTTCCGCTCGATATCGTCTTCGAATTCCTGCGGCCCGAAACGGTTGGAGATGTGCTCACGCAAGCGCTGCTCGATGCGCCCATGTTCACCGCGCGCTGGCGTTGGAATGCTTCGCGCGCGCTGGCCATCCTGCGTTTTTCGCACGGTTCGCGCGTGCCCGCGCCGATCCAGCGGATGCGCTCCGACGACCTGCTGGCCGCGACGTTCCCCGATCAGGCCGCCTGCGCCGAGAATCTCACCGGGCCGCCGCGTATTCCGGATCATCCGCTGGTCCGCGAAACCATTCGCAACTGCCTGCATGAGGCGATGGATCTTACCGGCCTTATCGCGGTGCTCGACGGCATTCGCGAAGGGCGAATCCGCACATCCGCTGTCGATACACCGGAGGCTACGCCGTTCTCGCACGAGATCCTGAACGCCAACCCCTACGCGTTTCTGGATGACGCGCCGCTCGAAGAACGCCGAGCCCGCGCCGTCGAGCTGCGGCGCACCGTGCGCACGGATTTCGTGGAAGGTGCGGGCGCGCTCGATCCGGACGCCATCGTGCAGGTGGCGGCGGAGTCCTGGCCCCTGGTGCGCGATCCCGACGAACTGCACGAAGCGCTGCTGACCTTGATCACCCTCCCGCCGGTGCCCGAGTGGGAACCGTTCTTTGCGGCATTGGTGGAGGCAGGCCGCGCGGCAACCCTGGTGGTGAACGGTTGTGCATTCTGGACGCCCGCCGAACGCACGCCTATAGCGCGCGCGGTTCACGGCGGCGCTAGTATGGAGCCGCTCATCCAATTCGCGGGGGACCGTCCCGAAACCGAGGAGGCCTGCGCCGCCGAGATTCTGCGCGGCTGGTTCGAGTCTGGCGGACCTCATCGCGCTTCGGAACTGTCGGCGCGCTTGGCCTTGCCGCGTCCGCTGGTCGATTCCGCTTTGGCGCAGCTCGAAGCCGAGGGCCAGATTCTGCGCGGCCGGTTTACGCCCGGCGCCTCCAGCGATGAGCCCGAGTGGTGCCATCGCCGCCTGTTGGCGCGTATCCACCGCCTGACCATCGGCCGCCTGCGCCGCGAGATCGAGCCCGTCACCACAGCCGATTTCGTCCGCTTCCTGCACCGCTGGCAGCACGTCGCGCCCGGCTCACAACTGCATGGAGCGGACGGCGTGCTGCACGTCATCCGCCAACTTCAGGGATACGAAATCTCCGCTGCGGCATGGGAAGCCGAAGTCCTGCCCAGCCGCGTGGCGCACTACAGCCCTGAGTTTCTGGACCAGCTTTGCCTCTCGGGCGAAGTGATGTGGGGCCGCCTGTCGCCGCACCCCGCTTTCGACAACGATGACAACGGCCGTACGCACCGCGTGCGTCCCACACGCGTCGCGCCGCTGACCCTGTTCCTGCGCGAAGACGCCGTGTGGCTGCTCTCCGGACCCCAACCTGCGTCCGATGCTTCGCTCTCGCATCCGGCGCGCGAGGTGCTGGCTGAATTGCAGCAGCGCGGCGCGTCGTTCTTTCCCGAACTGGCGCGGGCGACGGGCCGGCTTGCGAGCGAAGTGGAAGACGCGCTCTGGGAACTGGTGGCGGCGGGCCTGGTCACCGCGGACGGCTTCGAGAATCTGCGCGCGCTGGTGGATCCCAAGCGCCGCCGGGGCGAGGGACGCGGCCGTCTGGCTCGTCCCCGGCACGCCGCCGGACGATGGGCGTTGCTCCGCCGCGCCGCCGCGCAGCCGGGTGAAATCTCTCCGGCATCGTTCGCCCGCCAGTTGCTGCAGCGCTGGGGTGTGGTCTTCCGCGATCTGGCCGCGCGCGAAACGCTGGCGCCCCCGTGGCGCGATTTGTTGGTGGAACTGCGCCGCATGGAAGCGCGCGGCGAAATCCGCGGCGGCCGTTTTGCACAGACCTTTCTCGGCGAGCAGTTCGCCCTGCCCGAAGCGCTCGACCTGCTGCGCGCCGTGCGCCGCTCCGCCGAATCCGGCGATATTCCTGAAGCGGGCCCCGCAGACCCGCTGCACCTCACCGGCATCCTGCTGCCGATTGCGGGAGCGCGCCAGCTACATGTACATCCCACCGTTCACGTTCAAAACGTGCCCGGTGATGTACCCCGCCTCGTCGCTAGCTAGAAATCGCACGGCCGCGGCGATCTCTTCTGGCCGCCCTAGGCGCCGCAGCGGCACCTGCGCCAGCAGCTTCTCTTTCAGTTCGTCCGTCAGCACCGCCGTCATATCGGTGTCGATGAAACCCGGCGCCACCGCGTTCACCGTGATTTCGCGCGGCGCCATCTCCTGCGCCAGGGCTTTGGTCAGCCCGATCAGGCCCGCCTTCGACGCCACGTAATTGGCCTGGCCGGCGTTGCCGCTCTCGCCCACCACCGAGGCGATGTTGATGATGCGCCCGTAGCGCTGCTTCATCATCGTGGGCAGCACCTGCTGCGTGGCGAAGAACGCGCCGTGCAGGTTGATCTGCAGCACGCGGTCCCAATCCTCGCGCTTCATGCGCACCGCGAGCCCGTCGCGCGTGACGCCCGCGTTGTTTACCAGCACGTCGATGCGCCCAAACTTCTCCATGGCCTTGGCAAAACCTTCCCTGATCGAATCGTACGATAACAGGTTCAGATTCACAGTCAGCGCCTGCCCGCTGCAGGCCCGGATCATCTCCGCCACTTCTTCGTTTTTCTCGATCTCCGGTGAGGCCACCACGATATCGAAACCGGCGCGGCACAACGTCAACGCGATCTCCCGGCCAATCCCCCGGCTGGCGCCCGTCACGAACGCCACGCGACTAAACATGATTTCTCCTTCAAACAATACGGATGGATTTGTTTGCGAACTTCAATCATAGTAGAAAGAGAGACGCCCCGTCAGAGTGACGCTATGGCCTACGCCGATCTGCGTGAATTCATCGCCGCGCTGGAGAAGAACCAGGAGCTCAAGCGCATCCCCTTTGAAGTGGACCCCATCCTGGAAATCTCTGATTTCGCCGACCGCGCGGTCAAAGCCGGCGGCCCCGCGCTGCTGTTTGAAAAGCCCAAGGGCTATGGCATTCCGGTGCTGATCAACAGCTTCGCCGGCATGCGCAAGATGCAGATCGCGCTGGAGGTGGACTCGGTCGAGACCGTGGCGCAGCGCATCTCGGAATACCTGGAAATGCGCATGCCCGAAGGCCTCATCGGCAAGCTGAAGATGCTGCCAAAGCTGGCCGAGATGGGATCGTTCTTTCCCAAGATCGTGTCCAAAGGCCCGTGCCAGGAGATCGTCCGCTCCGGGGGCTTTTCCCTGTTCGATTATCCGGTGCTGAAATGCTGGCCGGAGGATGGCGGCCGCTTCATCACCCTGCCGCTGGTGTTTTCGCGCAATCCCGACACCGGCAAGCGCAATTGCGGCATGTATCGCATGCAGATCTACGACGAGCGCACCGCGGGCATGCACTGGCAGACGCATAAACAGGGCGCGGAGCACTATCGACGCATGGCCGCGGCACGGCCGCCAGCGCATGGACGTCGCCGTAGCTATCGGCGCGGATCCCGCCACCATGTTTTCCGCCATCCTGCCCCTGCCGCCGGACCTGGACGAAATGATGATCTCGGGCTTCCTGCGCGGCAGCCCCGTGGAGATGGTGAAGTGCCAGACCTGCGATCTGGAAGTCCCCGCGCAGGCCGAGATCGTGCTGGAAGGCTATGTGGAACTGGGCGAGTTGCGCACCGAAGGACCTTTCGGCGACCACACGGGTTTCTACTCGCTGGCCGACGAATACCCAGTCTTTCACGTCGCTTGCATCACGCAGCGGAAGGATCCAATCTACGCCACGACCATCGTGGGGCCGCCGCCCATGGAGGATTTCTACATGGGCAAAGCCATCGAGCGGATCTTCCTGCCACTGATGCGCCTGCAACTGCCCGAGGTGCGCGACATCTGCATGCCCGCCGAGGGCATCTTCCATAACCTGATCCTGGTGGCGATCCGCAAGTCCTACCCGGGTCACGCGCGCAAAGTGATGTCCGCCATCTGGGGCCTGGGGCAGGCGATGTTCAGTAAGTGCATCGTGGTGGTGGATGAAGATGTGAACGTGCAGGACGTGCGCGAAGTCGCGTGGAAGGCGCTGAACAACATCGACCCGGAGCGCGACATCCAGTTCACCATGGGACCTATCGACTCGCTGGACCATTCCAGCCGCCTGCCGAATTACGGGTCGAAGATGGGCGTGGATGCTACGCGTAAGTGGCCGGGAGAGGGATTTACCAGGCCGTGGCCGGGGGTGATCCGCATGTCGGACGAGGTGAAGGGGCGGGTGGATGAGTTATGGCGGCGTGCGGGGTTGTAAGTAAGTGGGGCAGATGCCGCGGCGGCTGCGGCGGCCTCTCAAGCCGCCCACCACGCGGTTCGACGTGGTCAGCCCACTGCCGTGGCGAGCCACCGCACGCGGCGGTACACTGAGGTCATGGCAAACGCCGAGATCCAGATCGTCTCCAATGAGGCCGGCGAGCCAACTGCCGTCATCGTCCCGATTGAACTCCGGCGCGAAATCGAATCCGAGCGAGAAACGGCTTACCTGCTCAAGTCCGAGCCAATGAAGCAACGTCTGCTGGCCGCAAAACAACGCCAAGAGGGGCTCTCATTAGAGGCCGTGGTTGAGAAACTTAGAATTTGACCCCTCGGCCTTCGAACCTCAGCCAGACATCGCGACCCCGCGCCGTGCCGCCTCCGACCCTGAGGTGCCAATCCCTACCATGCTCAGCTATTCTATGAGCATGGAGCTAATCTTCGAAGTCCGCGACGCTGAGGAGGGCGGCTATTATGCGCGAGCCCTGGGCCATGGCATTTTCACGGAAGCGGAGACATGGGAAGAACTTCGCGCCAATATCCTCGAGGCGACATCGCTCCATTTTGAAGACGAACCGGTGCATCCCCGGCTGGTCCAGTTGCATTATGTGAAGGATGAGTTGATTCCGGTCGAAGCCGCATGAAACTGCCGCGCGGCGTCTCGGCGGATCGTGTTATCCGTGCTCTGGGGCGCCTCGGCTACAAGGTCATCCGTCAAAAGGGCAGCCACGTCAGGCTGCGGCACGACGGGCCGCCGGCCCATGCGATCGCGGTCCCCCAGCACAACCCTCTCAAAACCGGCACGCTTCACGGCATCCTCTCCGAGGTCGCCGAGAAGAGGTCGGTCACCTTAGAGTTCATTGCAGATTTGCTCTGACCCTACTTCCGCGCCCCGCCTGTGCCAGACTCCTGGCTCATCATCCCGCCTGTAGGCGTGAGCAAGCCGCCGTCCGCCACAATCGCCGTTCCCGAGACGTACGAAGCCATATCGCTCGCCAGGAACGCAATCACGCGGGCGATCTCTTCCGCCCGCCCCATGCGCCCGAACATCGACAGTTTGTGACAGGCATCCACAACCCGCTGCGGGTCATCGTCGAGCGACGCTGCCCAGCGCAGCATGGGCGTATCGATCGCGCCGGGGCAAACGCAGTTGACGCGAATATTGTCCGGCGCGAAATCCAGCGCCATCGACCGCGTGAGGCCTAGCAGTGCGTGCTTGCTCACTACGTACGCCATCGAATTGCGCTGCGCCGTCATGGATTGCACCGAGCCGACCACCACGATCGCTCCGCCGCCGCGCCGGATCATGTGTGGAATCGCATACTTTGACGCCAGAAACGCGCTGCGCACGTTGGCGTTCATGGTCTCGTCCCATTCCGCATCCGATGTGGTCGCGGCCGTGCCGTAACGCTGGATACCGGCCACGTTCGCCAGGATATCGATGCCTCCCATGCGGGCGGCCACCTGCTCGACCGCGCGTTCCACTTCACCGCTCACCGCCAGATCCACGTGGAAATACTCGGCCGTCTCGCGGACGCCGCGCGGATCGTTGCGGTCGAAAATTGCCACCGCGCCACCGCGCGCAGCGAATTCGCGGGCGGTCGCCTGCCCAATGCCGGAGGCGCCACCGGTTACAACGATCACTTTGTTGGTGAAGTCCATGCTAGACAATCGCCGCGCGGAACGCATCCACGGCTTTCGTCAAACTCGCCACCGGCTCGCCCAATGGCAAATACTCCATGGTCAAATAGCCGGCGAATCCTGTCTTCTGAATCGCCTTATAAATATTCGGATAGTTCATTTCGCCCGTGCCCGGATCGTTGCGCCCCGGATTATCCGCCACATGGAAAACCGCGACCAAGGGCGCGGCTTCGGTGAGCGTGCGGATCACGTTGCCCTCCTGAACCTGCTCGTGATACAGATCGAACAGCAGCCGCACGTGGGGATTGTCCACTTCGCGGATCAGCTTCAGCCCTTCGGTGCATGTGGTTAGGAAGAAGCCCTTGTGGTTGACTAGCGAATTGAGCGGCTCGACGATCATGGTGAGTTTGGCGTCCGCGGCCAGACCGCCGGCGCGCTTGGCGCCTTCGAGCAGGCTGGCGTATTGCTCCTCGTGGGCGCGGCCCGCGATGGCGTTGCCGCTCATCAAAATGATTTGCGGGACCTCCAGCTTCCGCGCGAACCCAATGGCGTTGCGCACGTCCGCCAGGAACGCATCACGGTGGGCGGGGTCCACCATCGAGACCGGGCGCTTGCCCCAGTCTGGCGAGGCAATCAGGGTGTCCATGCCCAGCCCGAACCCGCGCGCTATTTTCTTCATGCGCGCGATGTCCGCGTCGGACCAATCCGCGTACTCGCCGACCAGTTCGACCGATTGCAAACCCGCGCGCGCGGCTATTTCCAGCTTCTCCTCGAACGAACCTTTCAACGTCCACAGCATGACGGAGCTGGTGATCTTGGCTTTCGGCGGCGCGCTCGATTGGGGCCGGGCCAGCGCCGCGCCGGCCACCAGCGCAGCCCCGGTTTTCAGAAGTTCTCTGCGTTCCATAATGGATGAATGCCAGAATAGCACGCCGTCCCATGCTATTCTGGGCCAAGAGTCTCGCATCGGGTGTTCAACATGCGTGAATACAGCTTTACTACTCCGCACGGAATCGTAGTTACTCGCACAGTTGCCAAGTCCGGATTTCGCAGAGGCCTGAAGCATCTGGTGCGCGACCTCGATCTGCATCGCGGCATTTACCTCTCTTCCGGATACGAATATCCGGGACGCTATTCGCGGTGGGACATCGCCTCCACGCGTCCGCCGCTCGAGATCGTATCGTGGGACCGGCAAGTGGAATTCCGTGCGCTCAGCATTCGCGGCGAAGTCCTGAATCAAATCCTGCTGCCGGTGCTGGAGCGCCATCCGCACTGGGAATCGTTCGCGGTCGTGGGTGGCGCGCTGTGCGGGCGCCTGAAGCCGCTGCCGGCGCTATTTCCGGAAGAAGAGCGCAGCAAGCAGCCTTCCACGTTTTCCATCCTGCGCGCGTTGATCGAAGAGTTCCGCAACGAAGAGAACTGCCGGCTGGCGCTGGCCGGCGCGTTCGGCTACGACCTGCTATTCCAGTTCGATCCCATCGAAAAGAAACTGCCACGGCATGGCCACAAGGACCTGCACTTGTTCCTGTGCGACGACATCTGCCTGATGGATCGCAAGAAGGAGCAGATCGAACGCTATCAGTACGATTTCGAGCGCGAGGGCCTGTCCACGCTGGGCCTGGAGCGCACCGCCGAACCCATCCCGCCGCCGCCCGCCCGCGAGCCGGGCCCCATCGTCTCCGACCACACGCCTGCCGAATACATGGCCGGTGTGGAAACGGTGCGCGAGGGCATGCGCCGCGGCGATTATTACGAGGTGGTGCTGCGGCAGACTTTCAGCACTCCCTACTCCGGCAAAGCCTCGGAGTTGTTCGAGCGCGTGCAGCGCGCCAGCCCCAGCCCCTATGAATTCCTGCTGCAGTTGGGCGAGGAGCAACTGATCGGCGCGTCGCCAGAGATGTTCGTGCGCGTGGAAGGCCAGCGCGTGGAGACCTGCCCAATAGCGGGCACCGCGCGCCGCACGGGCGATCCCATGCGCGACGCGGAAAACATTCGCGAGCTGCTGAAGTCCACCAAGGAAGAGTCCGAACTCACCATGTGTACGGATGTGGACCGCAACGACAAATCGCGCGTGTGCGAACCTGGGTCGGTGAAGGTGATCGGCCGCCGCCTGATCGAATCGTACGCGGGCTTGTTCCACACCGTCGATCACGTGGAAGGTTTTCTGAAGGAAGGCTTCGATTCGCTCGACGCGTTTCTCAGCCACATGTGGGCGGTGACGTTGATTGGCGCGCCGAAGAAGGCCGCTGCGCAGGCCATCGAGAGCCTGGAAAAGGATGCGCGCGGCTGGTACGGCGGCGCGGTCGGCATGATTACGCTGAATGGCGATATGAATACCGGCATCCTGATCCGCACCACCTACCTGCGCGACGGCGTGGCGCGCTATCCGGCGGGCGCCACTTTGCTCTACGATTCGTCGCCCGAGATGGAGGATCGCGAGTGCCATCTGAAGGCCACCGGTTTCTTCCGCACGCTGGGTGGGGCTGCGGCGTCCCCATCGGTATCGGTCGAAGAGTCTGTGGGCGTGGGCGCGCGGCTGCTGTTGGTCGATAACGACGATTGCTTCATCCAGACGCTGGCGAACTATGCGCGGCAGACGGGCGCGGAGGTTGTCACTTATCGCGCCGGATTTCCGCCGGAGCTGATCGCGAAGATTGCCCCACACCTGATCCTGATCTCTCCGGGCCCCGGGCGTCCCGCCGATTTCGGCGTCCCCGGCCTGGTGAAGGAGGCCGTGCGCCGGGGCGTGCCAGTGTTCGGCGTGTGCCTTGGATTGCAGGGCGTGGTGGAGGCGTTCGGCGGCGAACTCGGCGTGCTGGATTATCCCATGCACGGCAAGCCATCGTGGGTGAAACACTCCGGCGCGGGCGTATTTGAAGGGCTGCCGGAGCGCTTTCAGGTGGGCCGCTATCATTCGCTCTACGCCGTGCGCGACGGATTCCCGGCGTGCCTGGAAGTGACCGCCGAGTCGGATGACGGCGTCGTCATGGGGCTGCGACATTGCGATCTGCCGGTGGAAGCCGTGCAGTTTCATCCGGAGTCGATCCTGAGTTCCGAGGGCGATTGCGGGTTGCAGTTGATGAAGAATGTGGTGCGGCTCAACCGGGCGGTAACGGCGGGCGCACCGCGCTAGCGAGTGTCGTTGCCCGCTCTCTAGAGCGGGTCCAGCCGCCTGAAAAGGCGGCTGCGGCCAAGATTGGCGGCCCTCCAGGCGAGTCGGAATATCCCTGGGATTTCGGACGCACCTGCACTAGGTGCCACGGGCCTCCCGGCCTGCTCTGATAACGTACTCCTCGAACGCGAGGCCCACGAGCCGAACCCTATCCGCCCGGACCTCCAGCATGTTGATTCGCGGGATGTGCACCGCCGGTACCGACGCCTGCGCCACAACGAATTCAACCGGAATTCGGCCTCGTACCGCCGCGACCTTCGTGCCGTCCCGGTCGATCCACCCATGCTCGAGCGCGCAGCCGTGCGCCACGAGCGCATCCAACAATGCGCGCGCCGCATGGAATCCCGCTTCCTTAATGGCGCCCTCGCGCGGATTCGAGTCCAGCCAGTCCGTGATCAAACGATACGTGAATCCCCACAACGGCACACCGTTCAGGTCGATCGCCGGGAACAGAACATCCGCCGGCAGTCCTGGGACGGGCCGCAGAGCGTGCCGTGCCGGATCGCGCAACACGCTCAGCGGCGCCCAGACCGCTTCCGCGGCTTCCCGCGGATCGAGGCGCACCGGCTGCTCGTTATCGATATGAAATACGAACGGCGCAACGAGCAGGAACGGGCCCACTCTGCGCCGCGCGACGGCCGCGGGCAGCGCCGCTTCCAACCGTTCGCGCGCCAGGCGGATGCCGCACTCTTCTTCGAGTTCGCGCAGCGCGGTCTGCACGAGGTCGCTGTCTTCGGGGTCGCGGCGTCCGCCTGGAAACGACCAATGCCCCGACCAGGGATCGGTCTCGCGCTCCGCGCGCCGCATGAGTAGTACCGAATCCGCCGCGCCGCGCGCGTGGACGATGGCTACCGCTGCGTCAGGCTCCGCCATTTCCGCTAACCTTGTTAGGTGGGGAGTGCAATTCACATTATCCCCGGATTAATCGCCTGCTTCGCCCTGCTTCCCTTGCAGGCCGCTGACGTGGTTGTGGCCGGTCGCGTCATCGATGAAAACGAAGCAGGCGTTTCGGGCGCCGAAGTCACGGTCCGCAACCAGGCCGGCGTGGAGCGGCGCGCGACCACGGATCCCACTGGCGGCTTCAAGCTCAACGCCCCATCCGAAGGCCAGTATTTCTTCGCCGCCGCGTTGTCCGGATATCTTCCGGTGAAGAACCTGCCCGTGGAGGTGCAAGCAGGTATGGGCGAGGTTTATCTAACCTTGAACCACGCCAAGGAAGTCTTGCAGGCGGTGGATGTGAGCGCGTCGGCGCAGGCGGTGGACGTGGAGCAAACGCAGTCGGAGCGGGTGCTCAGCGGCGTCCAAATCATGGACATCCCTTATCCTTCGACGCACAGCCTGCGCGAGGCCATGACGCTGATACCCGGCCAGGTGGCGGATGCGACAGGCGGGCTGCACTTCGATGGCGGGCGCGAGAACCAGACGAATTACCTGCTGGATGGGTTCAACATCAGCGACCCGCTGACCGGAATTCTAGGCGCCACGGTGAGCGTGGAGGCGGTCAGCTCACTCGACTATCTGAGCGGCCGCTACTCGCCGGAATACGGGCAAGGGTCGGCAGGCACGCTGCAGATCAAGACGCAGACTGGCGACGACCAGTTCCGCTATTCGGCGACGAACTTCATTCCGGGCGTGAGCACCGAGGAGGGATTGCACCTGGGCGATTGGACGCCGCGTCTGAATTTCTCCGGGCCAATTGTTTTGGGGCGCGCGTGGTTCGCCGATAACCTGGATACCAACTACAACGTTGTCACCATTCCAGACTTGCCCCGCGACGAAAGCCGGGCCAGTTCGCTGCAGGCCAGCAATATGCTGCACACGCAGGTGAATCTGACCCCGGCGAACATTCTCTACACCGACTTCCTGTTCAACTACCAGCGGGCGACGGAGTTGGGCCTGGGGGCGCTCACGCCGCCTTCCACCACGCTCGATCAACGCGGCCGCACCTGGTTCCTGGGCCTGAAGGACCAGATCTATGTGGCGCCGGGCACGCTGCTGGAACTGGGTTTCGCCGAGATGTTCACGCTGGCGCGGTTGATTCCGTTTGGCACGGGCGTCTACATCATCACCCCGACCGGCGACCAGGGCAACAATTTCATCGATTCCACGCAACATTCGCGACGCGGACAGTTTCTGGCGAATCTATTCCTGCCCGCCTGGCATTTTGCAGGCACGCACAACCTGAAGATGGGCGCGGACGTGGACCGCCTGGATTACGCGCAAGGCATCAGCCGCACGGGTTACGATCTATACGGCGACAGCTCGAATCTGCTGCGTTCAGTCACCTTCGATGGCGACGGATACCTTAGCCGGACGAGCCTCACGGCGTCGTCTTATGTGACAGACCATTGGCAGGCGCGGAAGAACCTGTTCTTCGAATTGGGGGTGCGGGAGGATTGGGATGAAATCCTGCGGCGGTGGTCGTGGTCGCCGCGCACCGCGTTTTCGTGGGCGCCGTTCGGCAGCGCCAACACGCGCATTTCGGGCGGCTTTGCGGTGCTCTACGACCCTACCATCATCCAGCTTTTCACCCGGCCGTTCGACCAATACACGCTTACCGACACCTATGCCGCGAGCGGTGCCCTGCTGCAGTCGAACGCGCTGTCGTATTACACGCTCCCCTCCGAGCGGCTGAAGTCGCCGCTGTATCAGAACTGGAGCGTGGGTGTGGACCACCAATTCCCCGGGCGCATTAAAGCCGGTCTGAGCCTGCACCGGAAGCGCGGCGGCGACGGTTTCGCGTATGTGAATACGCTGCCCGCGGCGATTGTAGCTTCCCCGGAGATCGCCGCCGAGTACCATGCATCGTATGTGGAGCAGCAATTCACGCTCACCAATGCCCGGCACGATCAGTATGACGCCGCGCAGGCGATCGTGCACCAGGCCGTCGGGGGCCGCTATGAATGGATGGCCAGCTACACCCGATCGCGCACACACTCAAACGAAGTGTTGGACCCATCGCTCGAACAGACGCTGTTGTTGGGGCCGAATAACTCGGGTCCGCTGCCCTGGGATACGCCGAACCGATTTCTAAGTTGGGGATATCTTCCCACGTTTTGGAAAAACTGGGCGGTGGCTTACTTACTCGAAGAAAGGACTGGTTTTCCGTTTTCCATCGAACACGACAACGGTCAACTGATTGGCGCACCCGATGCGCAACGCTATCCGGACTATTTCAATTTGAACCTGCACCTGGAATGGCGCTTCCGGCTGCGGAAGTATCGCTTCGGCATCCGGGGAGGCGTCGATAACGCGACGAACCACAGGAATCCGACGGTGGTCAATAATATTCTGGAGTCGCCGAGTTTCATGACGTTCTACGGCAGCGAGGGCCGGCACTACGAGGCGCGGCTGCGATGGTTGGGGAAGGAGTGAGTGCCCGAGTTACCGGATATTGCCGCTTACATGGAGGCGCTGGAGCCGCTGGTGATGGGCCGGACTTTGGAGCGCGTCCGGGTGGGCAACCCTTTTCTGCTGCGAACGCTGGCGCCGCCGCCGGCGAGCGCCGAAGGCCGCGTGGTGCGCGGGCTGCGCCGCATCGGCAAGCGTATCGCGGTGGGCGTGGAAGGCGATGTCTGGCTGGTTCTGCACCTGATGATCGCCGGACGGCTGCACTGGCGTCCACCCGGGCCGAAACTGGGAGGCCGGCAGAACCTGGCGGCGTTCGATTTCGCGCACGGCTCGCTGACGCTGACCGAGGCCGGCAGCCGGCGCCGCGCGTCGCTGCACGTGGTGGAGGGCGAGGAGGGGTTGCGGGGGCTCGATCCCGGGGGCATCGACGTGCTGGCGGCCGATCTGGCGGCGTTCGGCGAGGCGCTGACCTTCGAGAATCATACACTGAAGCGCGCACTTACCGATCCGCGGGCGTTCAGCGGCATTGGCAACGCGTATTCCGACGAGATCCTGCACGCTGCCTGCTTGTCGCCCATCGCGCAGACGCGCAAGCTCAACGACGAAGAGATCGCGCGGCTGCACGCCGCGACGCGCAAGACGCTGGCGCATTGGCGGGACCGGCTGTGCGCCGAAGCGCGCCGGAAATTTCCGGAGAAGGTGACCGCGTTCCGCGAGGGAATGGCGGTGCACGGGCGCTACGGGCAGCCCTGCCCGCGGTGTGGCGCCAAGGTGCAGCGCATCCGGTACGCGGGGAATGAAACGAACTACTGTGCGCGCTGCCAGACAGGGGGGAAGGTGCTGGCCGACCGGGGTCTTTCGCGTCTGCTCGGCTCGGATTGGCCGCGCACGCTGGAAGAGCTGGAGGCTTTGAAGCGCCGCTAGCCTACAGGCCGACGTGGACGTCGGCCGCACGACTGTGTCGTTTCGGTGGACGGGAGAGAATGTTTCCGGGTCGCGTGGACCTCGGCACCTGCAGCGTGCTTTCATGCGCAGGACTGTTCGCTCCGTCTATGAGAAAGTATTTATTGGAGTAATTCGTGCCTCATTACTGGCGGCTGATTGCGGTCTTCGCTATGCTGCTGGCCCGTTCCGGGCCGGCGGAGACAATCGGCGGCAGAGTGCTGGAAGATCATTCCGGCGCGCCGATGGCTTCGGCGGATGTGCGGGTCTTCAAAGTGGGCATCCGCGAAGCCTTGGCCGATCTCGACACCGACGGCGACGGGCACTTCCGCGTATCGGATCTCGCGCCGGGTGAGTACCGCCTGGATGTTTCCAAGCGGAATTACATCGGCGCAAGCGTTCGCGTGCATTCAGGCGGTAATCCACTGTCTGTGCGGCTCGTCCGCCGTGGAGTAATTTCTGGACACATCGTGGATCAACAGGGCCAGCCGCTAGCCGGCGCCTATGTATATGCAATGCGGAAGCCATTCGCCAGCCAACGCGCCGCCGCGTACGGGAGCGTCGACGAGCAGGGCCGCTATCGCCTCTATGACCTGCCACCTGGACAATATGTGGTGGCCGTCGCCTACGGAGCTTCGACGATGGCCGTCGGATCGCAAGGCAGCGCAATCGTTCGGCCGGGGGTTGGCTCGGGCGCGTTATTCTATCCAGACAATGCACAGCCGCGGTTCTTTACCATCTCCGGAGGCGAAGAGTACCGGAACATCGATCTGATAGTGACGCCAGGCGCGTTGTCCAGCGTCAGCGGCAAGGTCGAGCGTGCCTCCGCAGGGGTCAGGTTCTGGCTGGCGCTGACGCCCGTTGATCGGCCGGCACTCGCCGTCGCCGTCACCCAGACCGCACCGGATGGCAGCTTTCATTTCGAGGGCGTCCCGATCGGATCCTATTCTTTATTCGTGTCGGGACCCTCGACGGGCAGAAGCTCAGGCGGGACGATCCTCGGGCCGGCGCCGCTATTTGGACGCATGTCCCTGGAAGTCAGCGGCCAGCCGATTGAGGGAATATCAGTCAGAGTCGAACCTGGCCGTTCGGGCGCATTTGTTTTGCGTGTCCTGCATACGGCAGGAGGTGACGCTTGCCCGGAAACCGCCAAAGTACGGTTGACGTCGCTGGACGATTGGGCCGTGGCGTCCGAGTACACTGGGGAAGCCAGCACCAAACCGTCGAATATCGATCGATTGGCACCGGGCCGGTATCAGATCGATGTCGAGGGCCTCGGCGAGCGTTGCTACAGCGCAACGAGTCAGACCCTGGATCTGGCCGGCGAAACCGATGCGAAGCCGGTGGAGTTGCTGGTCACACCCGCAGGCGAGATTCGCGGGCGGCTGACCGGCGCGGGCAACCCCAACCGCTATGCGGTAGTCCTGTTGCGCTCCGCCTCCGACACGGGCGACGCCGTTCAGGCGGTCGTCCCGGATGGCCAAGGCCGGTTCGACTTTACAGGCCTGCGGCCAGGACGGTATCGCATCGCCGCGCAGCCGGCCGCGGAAGACGCGAAGGCACGCTGGGTCGGGGACCTAGCACACTTGGTCGAGTTTCAAGTTTCGGGCGGAGTCCCGACGGATGTCGAGCTGCCGGCGCCGAAAGAGAATCCACGATGAGCAGGGTTTTGACGGTGATGTTGCTGGCCGTCAGCGCCGGCATGGCACAGACGGGATCAATCGGCGGCGTGGTGTACGATGCCGGAACGGGAAAGCCGCTGGCAGCCGTGAATGTCTTCGTCAGTCCGGGCAACGTGGGTACCCACACAGATGCGCAGGGCCACTATACTCTGCGGGGCCTGAATCCCGGACGATATACGGTCTCTGCGTTCGCGGCCGACGGACAGAGACATGCGTTCAAGGCGATCGCTGTGGCAGCCACGCAAGACATGGAAACGGTGGACTTTCATCTGCCGGGACAAACCGAAATCTCCGGTAAAGTGCTGGATGAGAACAAGGAGCCGATTTCCGGCATGGCAGTTTTCCTGGTCGCGCGCGAGTATTCGCTGGGGACACTGCGATATGTCTTCGCCAGCATGGCGGCCACGGATGACCAAGGTGAATATCGTTTGCAGCGCGTGGAGCCGGGGCGCGCCTATCTGGTTATGGCGGGGAAAAAGCGACACCAACTGGACGCCATTTCGAGCGTTCCCATGAATCCGAAGTTGCGCAAACCCGCGTTCATCTCCACATATTACGCAGACACGCCATCCATCGAAGGCGCACAGCCAGTCGTCTTACGCACGGGCGAGCGCCGCGAGGGCATGGATATTCATATGTCACACGGGCCTTCTTATTGCATTGATGGCGTACTGGAAACGGGAGGCGGGCCGGGTGCGCTTCGCTTCTTCATCGGCGCGCGGCGGCCCACCAGCGGGGCTTCGGGAGACGGGGGCCTCTTCACCATACCTGCGGGCGGCATTACCGGGCCAGACGGCAAGATCCGCATCTGCGATCTTTCGCCGGGCGAGTATCAGGTCATGGCGCTTCAGTCGCCCCTCAACCGACAGAAGCCGCCGGCATCCTTTGGCACCGGCGTGGCCGCAATCGCGGATAAGGACGTGCATAACGTCAGAGTGCAGGCCCGGCCGCTGGTACATCTTTCGGGCGAGGTCGTCTGGGCAGCCACACCACCCGAAAAGCCGGTGGAATCGAAGCTCTCGATATGGCTGGAGCCGTTGACGAGGGCGCAGTGGCAGGGGGAAACCACTCAAACGGAGTCTTGGTAGTGGGCTACTTTCGAAAGTAGCCCACTACCATACCGGGTGACTTCTCCTTGTCATCTCTGCTGATGGACGACTTTATGGTTGGTCTCCATGGACTTTCCGGAGGGGTGTATTTCAAAGACATCACCTACGCCGGCGTGAGCATTCTGCACGAGCCCTTGCGCCTGGGAAGCGCCATGGGCAACGCCTCGCTGCATATCGTGGTGGCGCGCGACGGCGGATTTGCGACTGTAAAGGTCATGGATAAAGACGGCAATCCCGTGCCGGATTCAAATGTCCTGGTCATGCCCGCTGAGAGTAATTCCGAACCTTCGCTGGCCGACACGCTGATCTCCGGGCAGACCGATCAGAACGGCGCGTACACCTCCGTCGCGCTCGCGCCCGGCAAATACTACGTGTTGGCAAGCACCGTAGCCATCGACAAAAGCCCAGAAAGTATTGGCTCGCTGTGGCGCGCGCGATCGCACGGAACGGAAATCGATGTCGGGCCGGGCGCAACCGTGCAACTGACACTCACGCCCACGTCGCTGAACTGACCTACTAGGTCTTCGACCGCTTGAATGATTTCCTTTTATAGCCGAATTTACGGCGAGCAGTTTTCCGATCGAACCGCCATTTGATGGTGCTGCGTGCATCGTTTGCTCGTCGGTTCCAGGCGCGGGACTCGCGGCGCAGCGTGCGGAGGTCCGGAATGCGCCGATGCCCCAGGCATTGGCGCGTGAACATCCCAATTTCGATTTCCGCCTGGTTGAGCCAACTGCCATGCTTGGGAGTGTAGTGGACGGTGAAACGCTCCCAGACCTCGGCACCAAACTCGGTGCCCAGGAGGTCGGTCAACGACTTGCGACGATGAATATTGAGATTGTCCACTACCAAGTGGATGGTTTCAACCTGCATGTATTGCAGGGCGATCTCGAAGGCTACCTGGGCGAATTCCAGAGCCGAACGATCCGGTGTGGCAAAGGTGAAATGGCGACCCGCTTTAGGTTCTATGGCACAGAAACATTGGCGGTGCCGCGACGTTCGTATTCGTTGTCTCGACGCGCTTCGCGTCCCGGCCGAGCCGCTGCGGGCGGTCGCAGGTCCGCGTGCAAGGTGATGGGCTTCTCGTCCAAGCAGACGACTGGTTGCCGCGGATTGTAAGGCCGCTCGTACAACTCCAACACGTCTTCCACGTGGGCGATATAGTCATCATCCAGATCGGCCACCACCCACATTTTTTTCCCGCCACGGCTTCAGGTCGTGGCCCAGGAGAAGAATGCGGATGGTTTCCCTGCCCACACGGGGCACCAGCTTGCGTTTGATGGCTTCTTCGGCCACCAAGCGTACGGTCCATCGAGCGCGGCCAGTCGGCGGGTCACTGCACACCATGGCGATCACGCGTTGCTTCTGGCTATGGTCCAGTACTTCTGCCGCTCCGGGCCGTGGTTTCTCGTACAGGGCCCGCTCTAGGCCTCCGGACTCATAACGATGGCCGACCTTGCGAATGGCTTGTGGAGTCAACGGAATCATGCGCGCAATACGTGGTGCGCTGACGCCTTCCGCCAGTTGCAAAAGGGCCAGCGCCCGCAGCACGACGCGGACCTGCTGGACACCGCCGCTAACCAACTTGTGCAGAGCCTTCTGATCCTTGGCAGATACTTCAATGTGCAGGGCAGGACGAGCCATACCCTCAGTATGCGCCAAAACATTTTAGAATGGAATTGTTTTATTAGAATCTTTTCAGGCGGTCATCGACCTAGTTCACCGTGAGCTATCGGCGGGCTCTCTGTGAAGGCTGGTGGCGGAGGCGCGGGCATATAGGCCAGCCTGCGGCATTTTCGACTGCCTTCGTCACTGGCGAAAAACGCTGGTTGCACCTCAACTCCTCGGCCTGCCTCAAGCTTTTGTGGTTCACGAGCAAGGCGGGCCAGCCGGCGTCACGCACACTTACCGAAAGGTCATGCAGCACTGGAGTCCTGCCCCACGGACCCAACTGTGTCGATCATGGCGTACAGATCCGCGGGGCGGATCGGCTTTGGGAGATGGCCATCCATACCGGCGTCCCGGCACCGCTCGGCGTCGCCTTTCATGGCATGCGCCGTCATGGCAAAGATGGGAAGATGCCGGCCCGTGCCGGTCTCCGCCTTGCGCATCGCCGCGGTGGCCTCGAAGCCATCCATTTCCGGCATCTGCAGGTCCATCAGGACCAAGTCGAACAACTCGCGGTCAAGGGCCCTGACCGCCTCCAGCCCGTTTGTGGCTACGGTTACGCGGTGCCCCCGCCTCTCCAGCAGCCGAACGGCCACGGCCCGGTTGATCGGATTGTCCTCAGCCAGCAGAATTTTGTGGCTCACCGCGGCTGGCTGGCCGCCCGGCAAGCTCGCTGCTACCGGCTCCGCGGACGGCGGTCCTGCCGCGCGGCGGTCGAGCACCGCGCAAATCAGTTGATGCAGCTCCCCGCGACTCACCGGTTTGGTGAGGTGACCGGCCAGGCCCAACTCGCGGCAGCGGGCCGGGTCGCCCGGCTGGCTGGCGGACGTCAGCATGATAATCGCGGGCCCGCCGAATCGCGGATTTCGACGGAGCTGTCCGGCAAGCTCGAAACCATCCTGTTCCGGCATGTGCGCGTCGGTGATGACCAGCGGCAACGGCGCTCCCGCATCGGCCGCGGACTGCGCAAAGGCGAGGGCGGCCTCTGCGCTCGACTCCGCCCTAACCCGCATTCCCCAATTGGAGAGCGTCATTTCCAACAGCATCAGATTGGTGGTGTTATCGTCCACAATGAGAACTGGAACGTTTTCTGTGCCTGGCAGACCCGCTTGGGCGACGCGCGACTTTTTCGAGACGGCCAGCCGCGCGGTGAAATGGAAGCAACTGCCTTGGCCGGGCTCGCTCTCCACCCACATCCTGCCCCCCATCATTTCCACGAGCCGCAAAGAGACCGTGAGGCCGAGTCCTGTGCCGCCGTACTTGCGCGTAGTGGAGCTGTCGGCCTGGGCGAAGGGCTCAAAGATCTGCTGCTGCTTCTCGGCGGAAATTCCGATCCCGGTATCGCGCACGGAAAAGTGCACGGACAACGCGTCCCCGACCTGGCTTACCACCACCGCCTGGACGACGACCTCTCCTTTCGCGGTGAACTTGACGGCATTACCAACCAGATTGGTCAGTACCTGGCGAAGGCGTATGGGGTCGCCCACCAGCATGTCGGGAACATCGTGCGCCTCGCACATCAGCTCGAGCCCATTCCGGCTGCCGCCGAGGCTGAAGCTCTTCATGATCTGGTCGAGCAACGCCTGGAGGTCGAAATCCACCGGGTCGAGGTCGAGCTTGCCGGCTTCGATTTTTGAAAAATCCAGAATGTCGTTGATGATGGCGAGCAGGCCTTCGCCCGAACTCTTGACCATGTCCAGATAGGCGCGCTTTTGGGGCGAGGTCTCGCCATCCAGGAGTATCTCGGTCGCGCCCAGGACCCCATTCATGGGCGTGCGGATCTCGTGGCTCATGTTGGCCAGAAACTCGCTCTTGGCCAAGTTGGCCGCTACCGCCTGCTCCTTCAGCGCCGCGGCCTGTGACAGTTGGGCTTGAATGGTGCTGGTCTGCTGGCGCACGCGCCGCCGGAGCGCGATGACCCAGAAAAGCGCGCACAAAAAAGTCGCAACCGTGACGCTAAAAGCGCCCAGCGCGTGTTCGGGCGTCCACCAGGACGGTATTTGGAGCACGCGGACGTCCCGCGGCGACCGCAGCAGCACTTGGAATGCGGTGGGCACCCGATAGTGTTGTGAGGCCTGGGTCTCAGTAATGGCGCAGATCCCGGTCAGTTGCAGCAGGCTGCCATCGCGGAGGTCCAATCGGCGGTCCGCCACGTCCGATTGGAGTATTGCCGAAAAGACCGCGCCCCCGGAGTCCAGCAGGAACGTGTACTGGTCCGCGGTCCCCTTTTGCTTGATGAGGCGCGCGTCGATCCGGACAAGGTCGCCATCCAGATCGCCGGAGAGCGCATCCGCGGCCATAATACGCCGCGGCGCCGGCGGCGGCCCGGAACCGAGCTTGCGAAAGATTGCCTCGTGGAGGGTGGGCGTGTAATCTCCCAACGCGGGGAATCCGACTACATCCACCAGGTCCCCCGGCTCGAGCGATGCCATCTGCCTGCTCAGAACGCGGGCGCCCTGGACGCCATCGGTGAGGAAGAACGCCTTGCCAGGCCATCGCGCGGTCACCACGCCGCGGACCCGCACCCGATGATCGGGGCGGGCGCCGGGAGTGTACTCGAATACGTTTCGCACGGTCTTCACCGGCAGGGCGAACGGATCCGCCGGCGCCGGTTCCAGAACTCGAATGGCGCCCAGGCCCGGCGTGTACATATTGACGCCGATGAGCTGGCGTCTTCGATTGAAAACGGGACCCGACGTCCCGCGGACACTGATTCTCGCGTCGATCAGCCGAAGGTATTGCCCCGTGCTGTCCTTCGGGGTCATCACCTCCACTTGCATTTGGCCGGAGGCCACCACCAGCGTCAGCATGGTGTTGGTGGTATCGGCCGAGCGCACGGTGCCTTCGATCTGAATCCACTGCCCGTCTTCGACACCAGTCGACAGCCGGTCGAGGCTGGCGTGGCGCGCAGACGGCACCGGGCCTTCTCCCAGCCCGCGCAGGACGGCCTGATCGATAATCGGTGAAAACTCGCCCGGGCCCGTGACGCCCTCGATCTCGATCATCGATCCGGGGTGGATCTCACCGGTTAGCAGGACATGGTTCTTCGTCTCAATATAAACGCCACTCGACCCATCGTTGACGAAAAAGCCATGCCAGCCTGGAAAGCAAACCACGCAGACCGCCCGCAGATGCACCGGATAGCCCCGTTTCGATTCGGAGGGAGAGAGCCCGTGGACGGCGGCAGCCGTGGTGAGAGTAGGGAGAATTACCGGCGGGTTTCGCGGTGGCTCGCCCGCAAGGTGGCAGCCCGAAATGCCGAGCAGGAACAAGGCGGCGCGAAGACGAGACCATCCCACGCTCCCATATCGGCGGAGCGGGCTAATGTCTTTACTTCAATGGAACCGGCTATTTCCGGGCGCCGCGTTGCGGGTTCTTCAGGTTGGTCTGGCGGCGCTTGGCCTTGGTGCGCTTGGGCTTGCTGATGACGAAGGTGCCGCTGCCCAGGTATTCAGCTTTGTACGTTTTGTCTTCTGCCAATCGAATCTCCTCGAAGGTAATTTCCTATTTTACCTCGGAAGTCTCCTGGGCGGCGGGGTAGTGTCTGAAAGTTGCGGGTATCCCCGAAAGAACAGAGCGTCTTCTTCAATTCCAGAAGGCCACGATAGCGCGCACTGTTGCAATGAAAGGGGGAAAATATTTACTGGGCTGATGAATGGCTCACGGCATGCGGTTCATAAGCTGGCGGCCTGAGAGTCCGCCGGCAGGCCACGGGCCTGCGCCACGGGCCTGCGCCACGACTCATGTGTAGCGGAGCCAAGCCAGGAAGCCGATGATGGTCTTGCCATCCTCGATCTTTCCTTTGCGGATCATCTCATCCAGTTCCTTGCGCTCAAACCAGCGGCACGCGATGCGCTCGTCATCCATCGGCTGGGCCTGGCCAGCAGTCAGCCCGGTGGCCAGATAAATGGTCATCTTCTCGGCCACGAATCCGGGGCTGGGCCAGTAGGAAGCGAGCTTCTTCCAGTTGCGCGCCTTGTATCCGGTCTCCTCCTTCAGTTCGCGGCGCGCCGCCTGAAGCGGCGTTTCGCCTTCATCCAACTTGCCCGCGGGCAGCTCCCAAAGATACTTCGCGGCAGGCAGCCGGAATTGCCGCACCAGCAGGATCCGATTCTTCCCGTCGACGGGCATCATCACCGCCGACCCCTTGTGCCGCACGATGGAACGCTTAATATCGAACCCGCTGGGATCAGTGGCCTCTTCCTCGGTGACCCGAAAGAGGCCGCACTTGTACACTTCACGCGACGAGATGATTTTCATAATCGGTTACCGCGAATGGCCGCCTGAAACTGGTCTAGCGGCAGGGTGTTCATGATATCGGACGGAGCCAGCCAGGCGCGCCGCGCGGTGATCACGCCGTAATGCATGCTCCCCAAATGCTTGGGATGATGTGCATCGGTGGAGATAATGAAGCGCGCGCCGCGCGCTTTGGCCGTGCGGATCAGGTTGGCGCCCAGGTCCAGGCGCTCCGGGCTGGCGTTGATTTCGAGCCACACGCCGCGGCGCACGGCTTCATCCACCACGCGCTCGAAATCGAATGGGTACGCGTCGCGATGCAGCAGCATGCGGCCGGTGGGATGGCCCAGCACGCGCAGCGACGGGCATTCGAGGGCGCGCAGCAGGCGGTCGGTCATCTCCGCGGATTCCATGTTCATATGGCTGTGCACGCTGCCGATGACCAGGTCGAGCTCGGCCAGCGCGTCGTGCGCCAGGTCCATCGCGCCGTCTCTCAAGATGTCGCACTCCAGGCCGGAGAAGATGCGCAGCCCGAGGGCTTCCCCCATCGGGCGGTTCAGCTCCCGCACCTGTGCCGCAAAGGCCACCGCGCGCGCCTCGTCCAGGCCGTTGGTCATGGCGAGCGATTTGGAATGATCCGTGATGGCGATGTATTCGTAACCGCATTCGCGGGCGGCCGCAGCCATCTCTGCGAGCGACGCGCGGCCGTCGCTCTCGGTGGTGTGCATGTGCAGATCGCCGCGGATGTGCGCAAGCTCCACCAGTTCGGGCAGGCGGCCTTCGGCGGCGCGCTCGATCTCGCCCAGGTTTTCGCGCAGCTCGGGCGGAATCCAGGCGAGACCCAACGCCTCGTAGACGCCGGCTTCGGTTTCGCCCGCCACCTTGGTATCGTCGGCGCTGCGAAATAGCCCGTACTCGCTCAGCTTGAAGCCCATCTTCACCGCGCGCGTGCGGATGGCCACGTTGTGGTCTTTGCTGCCGGTGAAATATTGCAGCGCCGCGCCGAAGCTTTCGCGCGGCAGCGCGCGCACGTCCACCTGCAGTCCCTCGCGGCCGACGGTGGCGCTGGCCTTGTTCTCGCCGCGCGCCAGGAGCTGCTCCACCCTGGGGAAGCGCACGAAGCGCTCCAGCACGTCCGCGGCGGCTGGACCGGTGACCAGCAGGTCGAGATCGCCCACTGTTTCGCGCCCGCGCCGCAGGCTGCCGGCGGGAGTGATCTGCTCGATGCCGGGCGTCTCACCCAGATAGGCGGTCAACTCGCGCGCCATGTCTTCGGCGTAGCTCAGCAGGTAGCGGCCGGTGCGCTGGCGATACTGCGCGATGGATTTCAGCACCTTCTCTTCCAGCTTGGCGCCCATGCGCGGCAGCACGCGCAGCTTTTGGTCGAGGCACAGGCGCTCGAGTTCGTCGATCGTGCGCACTTGATAGTGCTCGAACAGCAGCGCGATGCTCTTGGGTCCCAGCCCCTGGATCTTGAGGAATTCGAGCGCGGCAGGCGGGAACTTTTGGAGGAGCAGATCGCGGCGCTCGCAAGAGCCATGGTCCAGGATCTCGTGCAGCACCACGGCCAGGCCTTTGCCGATGCCGGGGATATCGGTGACCTTGCGCTCCGGGTCCTTGAGGATATCGGCGACGCGCTCCGGATGGCCCTCGACCGCGGTGGCGCCGTTGCGATAGCTGCGGATGCGGAACGAATCCTCGCCGGCAATCTCCATGAGATCGGCCGTTTCCCAGAGGATGCGCGCTATCTCTTTGTTCTCCATCCCATCTATCTGATCACCTATTCTACCGTGGGGCCGCCGCCCGCGCCGTGTCTGGGCAGACACGAAGCCGGCACGCGATGCACCCGGAATCAGCGAGATAGCGCTGGCATTCGGGCTGCACTTCCGGCATGCGTGAATGGAGGCAAGCGGATGCGGGACACGCGGTGGCAGTTGAAGTACTTCAAGGCGCTGGCGGCGCTGTTGGTGGCCGCCGGGGAGGCGCTCGCGCAGGAGACGCAGCCGGTGGCTCGACGGATCGTCGTGAGCATTCCGGATCGGCAACTGGCGCTGGTGGAAGGCGGCCGCGTAACGAAGGTCTATCCGGTGGCGGTGGGCGCGGCGGCCACCCCCAGCCCGACGGGCAGCTATACGGTGGCCGTGCGGATTTCGCATCCCACCTGGTACGGTCCGGGCAAGGTGGTGCCTCCGGGCAAGAGCAACCCGCTGGGGCCGCGCTGGATCGGACTGAGCCGCAGAGGCTATGGCATACACGGCACCAGCAATCCGCGCTCGATCGGGCGGCCCGCGTCGCACGGGTGCATCCGCATGCGCAACTCCGACGTGGAAGAATTGTTCGGGTTGGTGGCGGTGGGCGATGCGGTGGAATTGTATGCCGAGCGGACCGAAGAAGTGGCGCGCCTATTTGGTGTGCGGGCCGCGCCGCAGGTGGTGGCCGCGAATGGCGCCCCGGCGGCGCCCGGTATGTCCGGCGGCCAATAATATGGGCCGCAGATGAACGCAGATAAGACGAGCCATACGGGAGCGCTAGACCCCGCTCTTTGATTCAGAATCGTCCGCATTTATTGGCAGCGCAGACTGCCGGACATGCCGACGTGAAGCCGAAGCGCAAATCGACATTACAAAGTTTGCGCGATTGGTGACGTGCCGCTTCTGCGACACGAGCGCGGAGTTCAAGTTCAGGTCCTCGGTGCGCATCGCTCCTCACGTCGGCTATGCGCGGGCTCTGAAGGTTCACGGTACGGGCGATACTACCCTCGCAGCCGCGCGCGCAACCAGCCCGCCAACTCCGCCAAAGTCACGGTCGCCTGCTCCCCGCTTGCCATATCCTTCACCGCCGCCGCTCCCTCCCGCAGCTCATTCGGCGCCAGAAACACGGTGAACCGGGCACCCCGCCGGTCCGCGTAGCTGAAGAACTTCCCCGGCTTGCCTGCCGAAAAAGCCAGGTCGGTCTGGATGCCCGCCGCCACCAGTTCGGCGGCAATCCGCGCGGCGTCCCGCGCGAGCGCCGCATCGAACATGCCGACGCACACCTCCACCTTCGGCTTGGGCGGCGTCAGCCCCTTCAACTCGGTCAGGATCTCCGCGATCACCACGTCGCCAAATCCCATCCCCACCGCCGGACGCGCCGCGCCGGTCATGTCGCCGAACAGATTGTCGTAGCGGCCGCCGCCGAAGATGGCGCGAAACTTGCGCTCGGCGTCGAACCCTTCGAACACGGTCCCGGTGTAATAGGCCAGCCCGCGCACCACCCCGGAGTCGAACTGCAGGTAATCCGCGAATCCCATGTCGGCTGCCAGGTCCAGCAGCCGGCGCACATCCTCCGCCGCCGGACTGCCCGCCAGTGGCCCGGTGGTCAGGCTGTCCGCCGCCTCGCCGCCCAGCAGATTCATCACCTCGTCGGCGGTCTGCGCGGCCAGCCCTTTTTCGGTCAGCATTTCTTTCAGCGCCTCCACGGGCGCTTTGCCTTTCTTGTCCAGAACCATGAAAACGTCCACATGGTTCGCCGGCGGCACGCCCAACTCGCCCAGCAGATACGCCACCAC
Source organism: Bryobacterales bacterium (assembly GCA_963707465.1). Classification (GTDB taxonomy): domain Bacteria; phylum Acidobacteriota; class Terriglobia; order Bryobacterales; family Bryobacteraceae; genus Bog-159. The sequence goes on along the minus strand of CAVPQK010000023.1, from coordinate 208,455 downwards.
CTGCCGGTTATTGATGTGGATGCGCACATCGCCCGCGCCCAGCCTCAGCGCGCCCACGGCGCTGGTCACCGTCGCCAGAATCCAGGCTTCCGCCTGCACCGACGGCTCGCCCACGATATCGAGGTTCCACTGGAAGTGCTCGCGCTTACGTCCCCGCGTCATGCGCTCGTAGCGAAAGCATTGGCCGATCGTCCACCACTTCGCCGGAAACACGATGTCCTGCGGCCGCGCGCTGATCATGCGTACCAGCGAAGGCGTCACCTCCGGCCGCAGCGCCAGTTGCCGGTTGGATTTGTCCTCGAAGTGGTAAATCTGTTGCGCCACCTCCTCGCCGGCCTTGCGTGCCAGCAGTTCGAAGGACTCCACGACCGGCGGCTCAAAGCGCTGGAATCCGTGCATCGTGGACGCATCCGCCCACGCGCCGAAGATGCGGTCGCGCAGATCCAGATCGGCGGGATAAAAGTCGCGCATGCCGCGCGGCGGTTCAAGTTGCATAAGAGTTGGAGGGCGGGGTTCACCCCGCGCGGGGCTTCAGACCCGCCGTTTTGCCGCCCAGGGAATAAAGCGCCCAAGGCGCGTCTTCTATACTTGAGTATATGCTGATCCAAAAACCACCCGCCTTCCGCTACTCAGAAGTAACGCCTCAAACCGCCTACCTGAACCGCCGCACCTTTCTGTCCGCCATTCCCGTAGCGGGCGCTGCCCTGTTCGCCACCCGCGGCGCGGCCGCCGCCAAACTCGCTGCCATCAAAGGCCCGTTCAGCACCGATGAAAAGCCCACGCCGTTCCAGGACGTCGCCAGCTACAACAATTACTATGAGTTCGGCACCGGTAAAGACGAGCCTGCCAAGAATGCCGGCCACCTGAAGACTTCGCCTTGGAGCATCGCGGTCGAGGGTGCGGTGGCGAAGCACCAGGTTTTCGACCTGGCCGAAGTCATGAAAATGGCGCCGCTGGAAGAGCGCATCTACCGGCATCGCTGCGTCGAAGCGTGGTCCATCGTAGTCCCCTGGATCGGCTTTCCCCTCAACGTTCTCATCAAAGCCGTCGAGCCTACCGCCAAGGCCAAATTTGTCGCCTTCCAGAGCCTGTACGATCCCAAGCAGATGCCCGCCGCGCGCTACGCCGGCATCCCGTTTCCATACGTGGAAGGTTTGCGCCTGGACGAAGCCATGCATCCCCTCGCGCTCCTCTGCTTCGGCATGTACGGCCAGGATCTGCCCAACCAGGATGGCGCGCCCGTACGCCTGGTGGTGCCGTGGAAGTATGGTTTCAAGAGCATCAAATCCATCGTGAAAATCAAATTCGTCGAGAAGGAGCCGCCCACCACCTGGAACCTGTCGAACGCGCGCGAGTATGGTTTTTATTCGAACGTGAATCCCACCGTGGACCATCCCCGCTGGAGCCAGGCCACCGAACGCCGCCTGGGCGAATTCCTGAAGCGCAAGACCCTCATGTTCAACGGCTACGCCGATCAGGTTGCCAGCCTCTATACCGGCATGGACCTGCGCAAGTATTACTGAGCCGCGGCATGCGTTGGAAACCGCTGTTTAAGCGCTGGGTCAAGCTGCCTGTCTTCGTGCTTTTTCTGGTGCCCATTCTGCTGCTGGCCCGGAACGCCTATTTGCAGATTCTGGGCCCCAATCCGATCGAAACGATCACGCATGACACGGGCGACTGGACCCTGAACTTCCTGGCGATCACGCTGGCCATCTCCCCGCTGCGCCGCCTGCTGCGCATGCCCGATTTGATTCGCTTCCGGCGCATGACGGGACTGTTCGCTTTCTTCTACGGCTGCCTGCACTTCACCACTTATCTGTGGCTCGACAAATCCTTCGATTTCCACGAAATCTTCAAAGATGTATGGAAGCGCCCCTTCATTACCGCGGGATTTGTGGGCTTCGTCGCGATGGCGCCGCTGGCCCTCACCTCCACCGCGGGATGGATCCGCCGCCTGGGCGGCCGCCGCTGGCAAATGCTCCACCGGCTGATCTATCTCAGCGCCATAGCCGGCGTCGTGCACTATTACTGGCTGGTGAAATCGGATGTGAGGAAGCCCGTACTCTACGGCGCGATCATCTCGGTGTTGTTTGGCGAACGCGGCGTAGCGGCCTTCACCGCACGGCGCCGTGCCCGCGCAAGGCAGCCGCAATCTCAGGATGTCCCATCTTGATCGCCCAGGCGAGCGGCGTGGCCCACGCCTCCGCCTCCGGTTCTTCAACCGGCGCGCCGCGCGCGATCAGCAGTTCCATCAGTTCCCGCCGCCCCCAACGGCAAGCCCAGCCGAGCGGCGTGGAGCGCAGCAGATCGTCCCGCACATCGAGCCTGGCGCCGTGGTTGAGCAGCATCGTCGCGAAGCGCACTCGCTGCGCCTCGGTCGGATTCGCGCGCGCGGCCGCATAGTGCAAAGCTGTTTCGCCCCGCCGCGCCACATTCGGATCGATGCCGTGTTTCAGCAGCGCCGCCATGCACGTGAAATAGTCCTCATCGTCCGCCCGATCGCCCACACTGCGAATCGGCTGGATCAAGATCCAGTGCCAGCGCGCATCGTCCGCTGCCCACGTAAGCCGCGGAAGCGCCAGATCCACGATGGCCGGACATCCGTTACAGGCTGCCGACCAGACCAGCTCGCGCGCAGTTTCTTCGCTGGCGTCCGCCGCCAGCATCCGCTCAGCCTCGCGTACATCTTGCGCCATCGCGATCGTCCAGGGTTGCGGCCGCGCGCCCCGCACCAGCAACAACTGCTTCATGCGCTGGTCCCCGCGGCGGTACGCGTGGTCGAGCGCCCAGCCGGAGGCGTAGACATTCGCGTTCGGATCCGCGCCGCGATCGAGCAGCAGCTCCGCGATGTCATGCCGTCCGGCACGCGATGCATGCCACAGCGGACTGCCCCAGCTCACCGTCGGCTCCTCCAATTCCTGGAGTGTGGTCCGCTCGTCCACATCGGCGCCCAAGTCGAGCAGCAGCCTGACTACGTCGATGTGTCCGTGCTTGACCGCCAGCGTGACGAGGCCGCCAGTGCGCCAGTTGTTCTCGCGCAGCACGCCGGCATCGGCCAGCACCAGTTCGCGGATGCGCTCCGTATCCGCCAGCGCCACCGCCGCGCGGATAGTCATTTCCGCGCCGTGGTAGAGCAGCCGCCGGGCGACCGCCGGGAAATCTCGCTCCGCAGCCAGCGCCGCGCGGTCAATTGGCGCGAAGCCGTTCAGATCCCGCTTGCGTGGATTGGCCCGCGTGCTCAGCAGCCACGCCACCATTTCTTCATTAGCCACTTCCGCGGCGGCATGCAACGGCGTCGCTCCTTCGCGGTCGCACGCCCCGATCAGGCTGGCGTCCGCCTTTAGGAGCCGTATGGCTTCCGCGTTGTCGCCGTTGCGAATCGCGCGGCTGATCTGATCCTGTGCGGGCGTCACCGTGACATTCGGGCAACTCATCGCCTCCCGCCGGTGCTGCTCCTCTTCCTCGATCGCGGCCACGATGTCGGTATAGCCGCGGTCCCGGGCGAGAGCGAAGGCGGTGGTCGCACCGCGGTGCGGAAAGATGCCTTTGCGCGCGTCGGCGCCGGCCGCCATCAGCAAGCGGACCATGGCAGGGTCTCGCCGCAATACCGCGTAATGCAAGGCCTGATGTTCGTCGTTGCCAGCCATGTCCATGACAGCCAGCTCGGGCCGGGAACGGAGCAGCGCGCGCGCCTGGGCGATGTCGCCCGTCTGGACGGCCTCCGCCAGCCGCGCCACATTCGCTCCGTCCACGAATGCCTTCAGCCTGGCCCAACTCTGGAAGCCGTAGGCGCGCGCCAGCACTCGCTGCGCGTCGTGAAGGGCGGCGGCCGGGTCGCCCGCGCGCAACTCCTCCAGCAGATCCTTGGCTTGTTTGCGCAATTGCTCCCAACTCGGCTGCGGCGGCAGACGGCGCGGCGGGTGGGGATTTCCGGAAGTGGGCATGACGATCTCCTTTTCAGTCACTGCCCGATGTCCGCGTGACGAGCACAAAGAAGATTCGTCGCGAAGCTACAAAAACATTGACGCGGTTGGTGGGCTCAGCCCTTCCCGCGGACACGGTGGCGCCCGGCGCGCCCAGCCCGCATCATACCATGCAAATGCCAAGAAAAACGGAACAAATTGCCGGCGGAAGGAGTAATGTTTAAGTGTGACTATGTCGCATCCCCCCGATCCTGCCGTCCGGAAACCGCTGCGCCTGTGGCCCGGCGTGGCCGCCGCGGTGCTGCTGTTGCTAGCCAGGTTTGGCCTGCCCATCGTGGAACCCGAGCAGTTTGGATACGCCATCATGGGCGGAATGGTGTGCGCCCTGGCGATCGTTTTGTGGTGGGTGTTCTTCAGCCGGGCACCTTGGGCCGACAGCTTGGGCGCAATTGCCCTGATGATCGTTGCCCTGTTCGCCACATCCCGTGTCATCCATGTCTCGCTTGCCACGGGAATGATGGGGCTGATGTTTCCCATTTACGCCATCCCGGTCCTGAGCGTCGTTTTTGTGGCGGGCGTCGTGGCCGGCAGTCGCCTCTCTGACGGACCCCGGCGCGCGACGATGGCCGCGGCCATCCTGCTCGGGTGTGGAGTGTTCGCGCTGCTGCGGACCAATGGCATCTCCCTTAAGGGTTCGGATTTCGCCTGGCGTTGGTCGAAGACCGCCGAGGACCGGCTCTTGGCCCAGACGGTCGCCGAGCCGCCCACGCTCCCGGCTGTTCCCGCGTCACTACCGGTTGCTCCGGCTGCGAGCCCGGCGCCCCCGGCTATGGTTCCAACAGCTCCGGCAGCGCCCGAGACCATCCCCGAGTGGCCCGGCTTCCGCGGACTTCATCGCGACGGCGTGGTCCCCGGCGTGCGCATCGACACCGATTGGGCCAAGTCGCCTCCGGCCCAGTTGTGGCGGCAGCCGGTCGGACCGGGCTGGTCGTCCTTCGCGGTCAGCGGCGGCCTGCTGTACACCCAGGAACAGCGCGGTAGCGCCGAAGTGGTCGCCTGCTACAACGAGACCACGGGCAAACCCGTCTGGACTCATCGCGACGCGGCGCGTTTCTGGGAGTCTAACGCGGGACCCGGTCCGCGGGCCACGCCCACCCTCAGCAACGGCCGTGTCTATACGTTTGGCGCCACCGGAATCCTGAACGCGCTCGATTCCCGCACGGGAGTTGCCGTGTGGTCGCGCAACGCGGCCACCGATGCCGCCAAGAAAACCCCCGGCTGGGGCTTTGCAAGCTCGCCCCTGGTGGTTGACGACCTCGTGGTCGTGGCCGTCGCCGGGAAGCTCGCAGCCTACGACCGCGCCACCGGGAAGCCGCGCTGGTTCGGGCCAGACGGCGGAGACGGCTACAGCTCGCCACAGCTCTTCACGATCGCTGAAGTCCCGCAGATACTGCTGATGAGCCAACACGGCGCCACCAGCGTCGCGCCAGCCGATGGCGCGGTGCTTTGGGATTACCCGTGGCATTCCGACACCCGCATCGTGCAGCCGGCTATTACGCCCGATGGCGATGTCCTCATGATCGCGATGGCCGCCGCCGGCGGTACCGGCATGCGGCGCATCTCGGTCGCGCACGGACCCGGCGGATGGACCCCAACGGAGCGCTGGACGTCGGCCAGTCTGAAGCCCTACTTCAACGATTTCGTGATCCACAAGGGCCATGCCTTCGGGTTCGACGGCAGCATCCTCGCTTGCATCGACCTCACCGACGGCAAACGGAATTGGAAGGGCGGACGCTACGGCAACGGCCAACTGATCCTGCTGCCCGACCAGGACCTGCTGCTGGTGCTGTCGGAAGATGGCGAGCTGGCGCTGGTCGGAGCGGTTGCCGACGAGTTCAAGGAGATCGCGCGCTTCCCGGCCATCGAAGGCAAAACCTGGAACCACCCGGCGCTGGCCGGCGACACCCTGCTGGTTCGCAACGGCCAGGAGATGGCTGCGTTCCGGTTCTCGCCCGCGCACCTGTAGCCAGAATCTAATACTCGCCCAGGGCTTGTTTTCGGGCCACCCGATGGCAAAGAATAGGAAGAGATATGACTCAAGATCAATCTCTGCGGGAACACCTGATCTACCTGCTGGACGGCGGCGGAGCGCACCTGAAATTCGATGCGGCGGTGGCCGGCCTGCCCGCCGCGTTGCGCGGCGTCCGGCCCAGCGGATTGCCGCACACGCCGTGGGAACTGCTGGAGCACATGCGCATCGCCCAGTCGGACATTCTGGAGTTTACGCGCAAGCCGAAACACGTTTCGCCGGTATGGCCGGCGGGCTATTGGCCGGCCACCCAGGCGCCGCCAGACGAAACCGCGTGGGACAAAAGCGTCAAAGCGTTCCGCGCGGATCTGGCCTCCCTTAGGCGGATGGTGAAGAATCCGAAAATCAATCTGCACACCCGCATTCCGCACGGTACCGGCCAGACGGTTCTGCGCGAGGTCCTGCTGGTGGCGGACCATAACGCCTATCATCTGGGTCAACTGGTGTTGGTGCGGCGACTGCTGGGCGCGTGGAAGTAACGTAAAGGCTTTGTGGAACAGGCCTCCTGGCCTGTCGGCATGCGGCTATAATTAGATTCCCGCCGATGCCACTTGATTGGTCGCCTCTCTGGCTCAGTTTGCGCTATGCCGGCTTGGCCACGCTGTTCGCCATCCTGATGGCGCTACCTCTGGCGTGCCTTCTCGCGCGGCGCAACTTTACCGGCAGCGATCTGCTGGACGCCGCCGCGAACCTTCCGCTGCTGCTGCCGCCGGCCGTGACCGTGTATTATTTGCTGGCCAAGCTGGGGCGCTGGCCGCTGGAATTCAACTGGCATACCGCCGTAGCCGTATCCGCGATCTACACCATGCCGCTGGTGCTGCGCATGACCCGCGCGGGCCTGCGCGCGCTGCACCCCAGCTTCGCAAACGCCGCCCGAGTCTTAGACGCCGGGGAGTGGCGTATATTTTGGCGGGTGACCGTCCCGCTCACGTGGCGGGCTTTGCTGGCGGCAGTCCTGGCCGGGTTCGTGCGCGCTTTCGCCGATTTCAGCGCAGCCGCCATCATTGCGTCACGCGATGAGACCGGTTGGTTGCTGCTGCCGGCCGGAGCCCTGGCGCTGGCGGGTCTCTACGTTGGAAATCGGGTTGTCCGGCAGGGGCAGGAGCTGGCATGATTCAGGTGCGCCTCGCGGCCCACGGAGTGGATGTGGAGTTCCAGACCGGCCCTGGAATCACCGCGTTGTTCGGACCCGCAGGCGCGGGCAAGACCTTCATCCTGGATGCCATCGCGGGCCTGGCGACGCCCGCCAGCGGCCGTATTATGGCGGACGACGAGATTCTCTTCGACGGCGCATCCCGCGTGGACCTGCCGCCGCGCCGCAGGCATTGCGGATATGTCGCGCGCGACTGGGCGCTTTTTCCGCACATGAGCCTGTACGACAACCTGCTTTTCCCGCTGGTGGGTCTGGCGCGTCTGGAGCGGCGCCGGCGCGTGAAGGACATGCTCGGGCGGTTTGCGCTCGACGAAGCCGCACCCCGCCGGCCGCATGCCGTTTCGCCCGGCGAGCGCCTGCGCGCGACGGTGGCCCGCGCGCTCATCGGCGAGCCCCGGCTGCTCCTGGTTGACGAGCCCGCCGGTGGGCTGGACATCGCCATGCGCGCCGAGTGGCACAAGGTCTTACGCATGGTGCGCGACGAAACCAGCTTGCCGGTTCTGGTGGCCGCGCGCGATCTGGAAACCTGCTTCGAACTGGCCGGCAATATGTTGCTGCTGGATGCCGGCCGCATCCTGCAAACGGGGCCTCCGCGCCAAGTTGTCGATCGGCCGGCCAGCGTGGAAGCCGCGCGCCTGCTGGGCGTCCGCAATCTGTTTCCCGCCGAGATCGTGGCGCTCGATCCGGGCCGCAACACCAGCCGTCTGCGCCTGGCTATTTTCGAAGCTGGTTTGGAATTGACCGGCCAATACCTTCCCGGCCGTCTGCGCGGCGATCGTGTGTGGCTATGCGTCGAGCCAGGCCGGTTGCATGCGGCGCCGCACGACGGATCGAAACCGTCCCCGAATCAGGTTGCGGCGCGCCTGGAGCGCACTTCGGAGACGCCCGTAGCCGTGCATCTGGAATTCGCTGGCGGCATCGTGGCCGAAATCGGCCGGCGCGAGTTCGAGCCCCATCGGGATAACGGGGATAATAAGGATTGGCTGGTGGAGTTTCCGCCGGACGCGCTGAGAGTGCTGGGATGCCCCTGAAATCCTTCGACGAATATGTGGCGCTGGCCGAGCAGGCCCACGGGCACATCTGCGCCGGACAGATCCTGGGGCTGCGCATGGCGATCTACGGGCTGAAGCTGCTGGATCTGGACGACCCGCTGGGCAAACACCGCAAGCGATTGGTGACTTTTATCGAAATCGATCGCTGCGCCACCGATGCCATCCCGGTGGTCACCGGATGCCGGCTGGGCAAGCGCGCGCTCAAGTTCCGCGATTTCGGCAAGGTGGCGGCCACGTTTTGCGATCTGGAGGCGGACCGCGCGGTGCGCGTGGTGGCGATCGAAGATTCCAAACAGCGCGCCCGCGAAATGTTTCCGGAGATCGAGGACAAGAACGCGCAGCAGATGCGGGCCTACCGCGAGATGCCGGATGCCGCGCTGTTCGCGGCGGCGTGGGTGAAGGTGAAGCTCGGTCCCGAAGAATTCCCCGGCTACAAAGCGGCGCGGGTGGTTTGCGCGGAATGCGGCGAGGGCATCAATTTTAAGCGTGAGGTCGTGCGCGGCGGGAGGGTTCTTTGCAAGGCCTGCGCCGGTGAGCGTTACTACGAGCCGCTTTCGCCGTGACGCGATGTTGCGCTACTACATCACGGACCGCCGGACGCTGGGCGGATGCGACGCGCTGCTCGAATCCATCGCCCGCGCACTGGCGGCGGGGGTGGAGCGCATCCAGATCCGCGAGAAAGACCTGACCACGCGCGAACTCGCGTACCTGGTGCGTCGCGCATTGTGCCTGCCGAATCCGCATGGCACGGCCATCCTGGTGAACGGCCGGACGGACGTCGCGCTGGGGTGTGGCGCGCACGGCGTGCATCTGCCCGCGGATTCGATTGCGCCGGCTGTTTGGCGCCAGATCGCGCCGCCCGGATTCCTGATCGGAGTATCGTGCCACTCGGTGGATGACGTCCGCCGCGCGGAAGAAGAAGGCGCGGATTTCGCGGTCTTAGGGCCGGTGTTTTTCACGCCTTCAAAAGCCGCCTATGGCGCGCCGCTCGGCCTGGAGTGCCTGCGCGAAGCGGCCGATGCCGTGCAGATGCCGGTGCTGGCGCTCGGCGGCGTGGACGCAGCAAGTGCGGCGCTATGCCTGGAAGCCGGCGCGGCCGGCATCGCGGGGATTTCCTTGTTTCAGTCACAACAAGGTCTAATACTACCGCTACCAGGTCCCGGTCCCTTATGATCGAATCAGGAAGGGTTGCGACAGTATTCCGCCCGCGCTTGCGCCATGCGGCATCGCCATGTGACGATTAGGTCACGGGGCAACCTATGCCTATTAAATACGTCAGGCTTGTGGAAGGCCAATACCTGGTCGGGGGGACGCGGGTTTCTCTCGATTCGCTCGTGTATCTGTTTCGCGAGGGGATGTCGGCCGAGAGCATGGTCGATTCCTTTCCTGCATTGACGCTCGAACAGGTGCACGGCGCGCTCGCGTTTTACCTGAGGAACCAGAAAGCGATCGACGCCTACCTCGCGGACGGAAAAAGCACCGCTGAATCGCAACACCAGCAGTCGAGGCAGACGAATGCGGAGTTGATTGCGAAACTACAGCGGGCGCGTCATGCGAGTCAGATTCCAGGCTGACGCCGACCTTGACGGCCGCGTAATTCGCGGGTTGCGGCGAGCAGAGCCGGGAATTGATGTCAGGACGGCGACTGAAGCCGGTTTCGAAGGGTTGGGGACTCCGAGGTTCTGCCGATCGCCGCCGACTCCGGGCGAATCCTGATCAGCCAGGACCGCCGCACCATGCCGTTACATTTCAAGCGCTATATATCAGGAGCGCAGAGCCTCGGAGTGATCCTGCTCCGTGAGGCGACGCCGATCTCAACCGCCATTGAGGAGATTGCGTTGATTTGGCATGCCAGCGAGGCTGAGGAGTGGAACGACCGGTTAGTATGGATTCCGCTTTGAAGCGCCCGACAGGCTGACACTATGTTGCCGCCCCTACACCTTTCACCGAATTCGTCTCGCGCGGAAGACGGAGGCGCGGTATTCGGGCCGGCCCTCCTTATGCCGTCAAAAGCCGCCTACGGCGCTCCGCTCGGGCTGGAGCGCCTGCGCGAAGCCGCCACGGCCGTGCAGATGCCGGTGCTGGCGCTAGGTGGCGTGAACGCGGAGAACGCGGCGCTATGCCTGGAAGCCGGGGCGGCCGGCATCGCGGGGATTTCCCTGTTTCAGTCCGGAGTTGCATTGGATACCGGCCCCGTTTTACCTTGATAAGAGAAGAGCGTGTCATGACTACGGCGACCATTTCATCCAGCGGCCAGATCGCTATACCAAAGGCGGTGTGCGAGCGACTGCACCTCGAAGCCGGAATGGAGCTTTCCATCGACGTGCAAGGCGAGCAGTTGGTGATGAAGCGCGTCGACCGTAACTATCCGGACTGGCGCACGATGGAAGGTATGGCGCGAGGCGGCGAAAGCCTGACCAAGGCCTTGATGGAGGATCGCGCCGCCGAGATAGCGCACGACGATGCCCGCGCAAAAGGTCGTTGATTCCTGGGCAATCCTTGCCTGGCTGCAGAAGGAACCCTCCGCGCCATTGGTTCGGCAAATCATTCTCGATGCCAATGCGGGAGCATTCGACCTGCTCATGAGTTGGTATAACGCCGCCGAGGTGTTCTACACTCTAGCCAAACGGCAAGGCTTGGAGACCGCGGAGGAATTCTTGAGCCGCTTGCCGTCCCTTCCCATACGCGTTTTGCTCCCCGACGAGCATGGCATAATCTCCGCGGCCCGAATCAAAGGCGCCCACCCGGTGGCCTTCGGTGACGCCTTTGCCATCGCGCTGGCCCAGTCCGAAAATGCAAGCGTCATCACTGGCGACAACGAGATCCGGCGATGCGGGGTAGTTCCCGTGGACTGGATCGGGCCTGAGACAACCAGCTAACTCGCCGCTGCTACACCTTCTACTGAATTAGCCCGTAGCGCCTTCAGCTTGTCCCGAATCTGCGCGGCCTTCTCGAATTCGAACTTGCGCGCGGCCTCGCGCATGCGCTCTTCCAACTCGCCCAGCAAGCGCTCGCGCTGCTCCTTGGTCATGCTTTCGATCTCGTCGTCGGATTCGAGCGGCACCGTCACATAGTCGGCCTCCGCAATCGCCACCAGGCTCATATCGACCGGCTTGATAATCGATTGCGGCGTAATCCCGTTGCGTTCGTTGTATTCCTGCTGCGTACGCCGGCGCCGGGTGGTCTCGTCGATGGCTTTGCGCATGCTGTCGGTCATCACATCCGCGTACAAAATCGCGAGCCCTTCCACGTGCCGCGCGGCGCGCCCCATGGTCTGAATCAGCGAGCCGCTGGAGCGCAGGAAGCCTTCTTTGTCGGCATCCAGAATCGCGACCAGCGATACTTCCGGCAAGTCCAGCCCTTCGCGCAGCAGGTTGATCCCGATCAACACGTCGAACTCGCCGCGCCGCAGGTCGCGCAGAATCTTGATGCGGTCGAGCGTGCTCACTTCCGAATGCAGATAGCGGCAGCGCACGCCCACTTCCGAGTAATACTCCGCGAGGTCTTCGGCCATGCGCTTGGTCAGCGTGGTTACCAGCACGCGCTGATTGTTCTCCACGCGCCGCCGGATCTCGCCCAGCAGATCGTCTACCTGTCCTTTCACCGGACGGATTTCGACTTCCGGATCGAGCAGCCCGGTGGGCCGGATGATCTGCTCCACCACCACGCCCGCGGCCTTTGTCAGCTCGTACGGGCCGGGCGTGGCCGAAACATACACCACCTGGTTGACTCTGTGTTCGAACTCTTCAAACGTGAGCGGGCGGTTGTCAAGCGCGCTAGGCATACGGAATCCGTGCGACACCAGCACCTCCTTGCGCGAGCGGTCGCCGTGATACATGCCGTGCAATTGCGGAATGGTCTGGTGGCTCTCGTCGATCAGGATCAGCGAATCGTGCGGCAGATAATCGAGCAGCGTGGGAGGCGCTTCGCCAGGCAGCCGGCCGGAAAAATGCCGCGAATAATTCTCGATGCCGTGGCAGTAGCCGATCTCCTTCATCATCTCCAGGTCGAACATGGTGCGCTGCCACAGGCGCTGGGCCTCGATCAGCTTGCCCTGCTTCTCCAGTTCCTTGTGCCACCAGTCGAGTTCGGTCAGAATGCTCGCCATGGCCTGGTTCCTGGTTTCGTCGGACATGACGTAGTGCGTCTTGGGATAGATGGGCAGACGCTGGTAGGTCTGCCGCACCTGCCCCAGCAGGGGGTCGATCTGCGAAAGGCTCTCTATCTCGTCGCCGAACATCTCGATGCGATAGGCGTAGTCTTCGTAAGTCGGATAGATTTCGATCACATCGCCGCGCACCCGGAACGTGCCGCGGCGGAAGTCCATGTCGTTGCGGTCGTAGAGAATATCCACCAGGCGCGAAACGATCTGGCTGCGCGAAATCTTCTGTCCCTTTTCGAGCATGAGCAGCATGCCGTAGTAGGCTTCGGGCGAGCCCAGGCCATAGATGCAGCTCACGCTGGCCACGATCACGCAATCACGGCGCTCGAACAGCGACCGCGTGGCCGAGAGGCGCAGCTTATCCAACTCGTCGTTGATGGTGGCTTCCTTCTCGATATAAACGTCGCTCGATGGAATGTATGCTTCCGGCTGGTAGTAGTCGTAGTAACTGACGAAGTACTCCACGGCATTTTCCGGAAAGTACGACTTGAATTCGTGATAGAGCTGCGCGGCCAGGGTTTTGTTGTGCGCCAGGATCAGCGCAGGCCGCCCGATGGCCTCGATCACCTTCGCCATGGTGAAGGTCTTGCCGGAGCCGGTCACCCCCAGCAATACCTGGTGCGCCTCGCCGTCGCGCACGCCGCGCACCAGTTCTTCGATGGCGGCAGCCTGATCGCCCTTGGGACTGTAGTTGACCGTCAGGTGAAAGCCCATCTTTTCAGTATAGGGCCGACGCAGACTTCTCAGGATGCGAGAACGAAATCCTCAGCCGGCAGTCGTCTGATCCACTGCAGCTGCTCGGAGGTCTCTGGAATGGTTGCGCCACGCGCACCGCTGACCAGGTCTATTGCCTGGGCAGTGCCCATCCCGGATGTTACTAATGAACCGGCAGCTACCAATCCCGAGCGGCCCAGGCCTTGGCGGCAGTGTATGGCCACGTTCTTACCCTCTCTGAGTGCGGACGCAATATCCGAAAACAGCAAAAGCGCGTCACGTGTGGACGCCGGCACCCCACGGTCCGGAATCGGGAACGAGATGAACTGTAGGCCCTGTGATTCGGCTACTTCGCCCTCGCTAGCCAACTCCAATTGCGCCGCTTCGTCCCGCTCAAGCAGAGAAACCACGATGTCGAGACCGGCTTCGCGCCAGCCACCAACCTCATCCTCAAGCCAGTCCCCGCCCCTGGGGCGAGTCGCGACCGCCAGCTTTCCCAGCCAGGGACCGGGTATCCAGTATAAGTCAGGCTTCATGATCCTCGATCTTCTCCATTATCTCTCTGGGAAGCTGGTCAATGTCCCCACCGCGCTCCGCTAGAACCCAGAGACGGTGATGCCCGTCAAGAACTGTTCCATCTCTCCGAACCTTCAGTGCACCCTGGCGGCCGGGAGCGAGTGACAACTTCAAGTCGTTGGTAGAGAGCCGCCGGAACAAGTCAAGTTTAACGCGATTCACGGTGGATTCAGAATGCAAGAACTTGAGTTTCGCTTCTCGATGTGAGTCCATATCAGTCCACGCGCAGGCACTTGATGGGATCGATGCGCGAGGCGCGCCAGGCGGGAAATGCAGTCGCGGCAATTGCGACTCCCAGCACCGGCACGGTCACCGCCGCAAAGGTGGAAAGATCGGTAGCGCCAACTCCATAAAGAAGGCTGGCCAGGAAGCGCGTCGCCGCCAGCGTCACTATCACGCCCACTACGATGCCGTAAAGCGCGACCCGCAGCCCTTGGGCCAGGATCATGGAAACGATGCGGCGGCGAGTGGCGCCGATGGCGACGCGCAGGCCGATTTCATACGTGCGCTGCGTTACCCAATAGGAGACCAGCCCGTAAATCCCGATGGCGGCCAGCAGGATGGCGGCCGCGGCGAAGCTGATGAATACCCGAATCGTCGCGCGGAAATTGGCAATGGACCCGGCAATCACCTCTTCCAACGGCTGCACCTGGCCGATGGGCACGTTGGGATTTTGGTCTTGCGCCAGGGTGCGAATCTCGCGCGCGGGGCCGTCGGAATTCGCGCGCGTCTTCACCAGCAGGGTCATGGCGGCTGGAATTTGGCCATCCTCCCGCACGGCCTGCGCATATGGCATATATATGGCCCCGGGGATCCAGTCGGGCATGGCTTTGCTCAGGCTGTACTGGCGTACGTCGCCCACCACACCCACGACCGTTCTCCATTGCTGCTCGTTCGCTTCCTTAATGTGCTTGCCAATGGGGTTCTCGCCGGGCCAGAAATGCCTGGCAGTGGATGCGGAAATCAAGAGCACGGCGGCGGACTTGGCGCCATCGGTTTCGGCGAGGTCGCGGCCGGCCAGCAACGGAATCCGCATCATGCGGATATAGCCGGGGCTGACCGCGCCCGACCACAGCATGGGAGCGGGGTAGTCTGCCGACTTGGGATGGCCTTCCACATCGACAGCGAGGTCGGGCTGTTCGGCATCCAGCGGAACGGTGCTGGCGATGGCCGCGTCGGCCACATCCGGGACGCTCCGCGCTCCTTCCAGAAGGCGGGCGTAGAGAGCGATACACGCCGGGCGCTGCGCGCAAAAAGATGAGTTCGGGCTGATGCGCACCGTCAGTATTTCTTGCGGCTGAAAACCGGGGTGCACTTCGGTCAGGGTGTACAGGCTCTTGATTAAGAGCCCCGCGCTCACCACCAGCACCACCGTGAGCGCTACTTCCGCGCCGATAAGCCCGCCTCGCAGCCGCGTCCAAAATGCGGCGGTAGAACGCTGGCTGCCCGTCCGGATGGATTGGGCGAGATCGACCTGCGAGGCGCTCAGCGCCGGTGCGATACCGAACGCCAGGCCGGTGAGGAGCGCCAGTCCCGCGACCGCCGCGGCCACCGGCCAGTCAAGGGAAGCTTGCGCCAGGCCGGGCGTGGAGGAGGGCAATAACGATTTGAAGATGCTAAGCGCGAACATCCCGATGAGGATGCCCAAACCACCACCCGTCGTCGCCAGCAAGACACTCTCGGTCAGCAATTGGCGAACGATGCGCAGCCGCATCGCCCCCAAAGCCACGCGCAAAGCGATCTCTTTGCGACGGGTGGTGGCGCGCGACAGCAGCAGGCTGGCGACATTGGCGCACGCGATCAACAGCACCAGTCCCACCGAACACAACAGGATAACCAGCTCGCCGCGTATGTCGCCGGTTAGATCGCGTTGCAGCGGGATGGCGGTGGAATCGTGATTCCAATCGCGCGCCATGGGATAGGGGAATGTTTTTCGGAACTCGGCGATAATGGGCGGGATTTCACGCTGCGCCTCGGCGGCGGTCGCTCTCGGGTGCAGTCTCGCAACCAGCGGCACGAACTCGCCGCCCCAGTATTCGAGAAAGTTGGAAGCGTCCAGCCGCAGAGGCACCCACGCCTGTACCTGCGCGGAGGGATAGCTGAAGGCAGGCGGCATGACGCCGACGATCCGCCGGTGCACGCCATTCAATGCGATCACGCGGCCGATCACGGAGGGATCGCCGCCGAACTTGGTTTGCCAAAGGGAATTGCTGAGAATCACCACGGCGTCGCGCCCGGGCGCATCTTCTCCGGGTTCGAAGCTGCGTCCCCGCGCCGGCGACGCGCCCAGCACGGAAAAGGCATTCGCCGACGCAGCGCTGCCGACGATGCGGATCGCCTCGCCCTCCCCGGTCAGGTTGTATTCGGAGCCGGGGCTGACGGCGGCCACATCCATGGTCCGCGTCCGTTGGCGGAAGAAAGGGATGGCCGCGCGCGGGAAAATGCCCGTGATGCGAACCAGACGATCCGGCTGGCGATAGGGCAGCGGGCGGACCAGCAACGTATTCACCAGGGTGAACATGGCGGCGTTCCCGCCGATTCCCACGGCCAGCGAAAACACGGCAATGGCCGTAAATCCAGGCGTCCGCCGGAACATACGCGCGCCGTAACGGATGTCTTGCCATAGCCTTTCGAGCTTCAGAAAACTCCACATATCCCGGCACTCCTCCGCGGCTATTGTCATGTTGCCCATCTGAATGTGACTGAGCTCGCCGACGGCTTGCTGCTTCAGCGCATGGTGAAATTCAAGTTCTTCCGCCAGTTCGTGGTCGAGCTGTGTGCGCCGCCAGCGAAAGACGAGGCGACGCCAGGCGTGAAGGAACGGTGTGCGAACGTCATTACTCATGCCATGTTGAGGACCTTTTCAATGGCGCCCACCACGCGGGCGAATTCCGCGCGCTCCGATGCGAGCTGCTTGCGGCCAGCGGCCGTCAAGGTGTAGTAACGCGCACGCCGGTTGTTCTCGGAAGCGCCCCAGGCTGCTTTCACCCAGCCATTCAGCAGCAGGCGTTGCAGCGCGGGGTAGAGCGAACTCTCGCCGACCTGGAGCACATCTTCGGAAACCTGTTTGAGGCGTTGGGCGATGCCGTAGCCGTGCATCGGTCCGGCGATCAGGGTACGCAGAATGAGGAGATCCAGCGTCCCAGGCAAGATTTCGGGCGGGCCGGTTCTTCCCATCGTCTATCGATGGAAGTATGACTTATTTGGCTCCCGGTTGTCAAGTGGTACATTGACTGCATGTTCCGCATCGCAATCATTCTGGCTGTGGTTTCCGTGTTGCCGGCTCAGACGCCCAAGAAGCCGGTCACCGATACGTACGACAAGGTGAAGGTGACCGACGACTACCGCTGGCTGGAAAATTTCGACGACCCGGCGGTGAAGCAGTGGGCGGAGTCTCAAAACACCACGGCGCGCTCCTTTCTTGACGCGCTCCCGGATCGCGACAAGCTTTCGACCGAGCTTCGGCGGGTGTTCCAGCCGGCCCAGCCGCGCTACTTCCCCATCGAGCAACGCGGCGGCAAAATCTTCGCCATGAAAAGCGATCAGCAGCATCAGCATCAGATCGTGGTTACGCTGGCTTCGCTCGACAATCTGTCCTCCGAGCGCACCGTCCTCGATCCCGACGCCATCGACGCCCATCATCTTACCGAGATCGACTTTGCGGTCCCCTCGGTGGATGGCCGCTACCTGGCGGCATCCTTGTCAACCGGCGGCAGCGAAAGCGGGGACGTACACGTGTATGAAACCGCTACCGGCAAGCCGCTGCCCGACGTGATTGCGCGCGTGAACTTCGCCACGGCGGGCGGCGGGGTGGTGTGGAATGCGGACAATTCCGGCTTCTACTACACGCGCTATCCGCGCGATGGCGAGCGGCCGGCCGGCGACATGGATTTCTACCAGCAGGTCTATTTTCACAAGCTGGGCGACAAGCCCGAGAAGGACACTTACGAAATCGGCAAGGATTTCCCCCGCATTGCGGAGATTACCTTCGCCGCGTCCAGCGACGGCCGGTATATCGGCGTCGGCGTGGCCTATGGCGATGGCGGCGATCATGAGTACTGGCTACTGGCGCCCAGCCGCCCCTGGCGGAAGCTTGCCAGTCCCGGCGACGACGTCAAGCAGATCGCTTTCGGCTACAAGAAGGATATCTATCTGGTGTCGAAGCACGGCGCGCCGCACGGCAAGCTCTTGCACATGGACGTGGCGGAGACCATCGATCAGGCCGCGCCACTGGTGACGGAATCCCCGGTGGTGATCGAGTCCGTTGCGCCTACGAAGGATGGCCCGCTAGTCAACGAAGTGGCGGGTGGACCATCCGAGGTGCTTTTCTTGCCGGGCGACGGAAATCCCCTGAAGGTGCATGTGCCTCCTCTTTCGACGGTGGAATGCGCCAATCTGGATGGCATCGGAGGGATCTGTTCCGTGGGCAGCTATCTCGATCCCGCCGGCTACTTCACCTTCGACCCGAAGTCGCGCAAGCTCACCCCCACAGCGCTGCGCAGCCCGCCGCCCGTGCCGCTCGATGGGTTCGTGGTGACGCGCCATTTTGCGGTCTCGAAAGATGGCACGAAGGTTCCGCTGAACATCATCCATCGCAAGGGCCTGGCGCTCGATGGCAACCAACCGGTTTTGCTCACGGCTTACGGCGGCTACGACATCAACATCACCCCGGCCTACCCGGCGGAGTTTGTCCCGCTGCTCGAGCGCGGCGTCGTGATTGCGGAAGCCAATCTGCGCGGCGGCGGCGAATATGGCGAAGACTGGCACAGGCAGGGCATGCTGACCAAGAAACAGAACGTCTTCGACGATTTCGCCGCCTGCGCCAGGTACCTGGTCAAGCACAAGTATACGCAGCCGGCCAGGCTGGCTATCCTCGGCGGGAGCAACGGCGGCCTGCTGATGGGCGCGGAATTCACCCAACACCCCGAGATGTTTCATGCCGTGGTTTCGATGGTGGGCATCTACGATATGCTGCGCGTGGAACTCTCGCCCAACGGCACATTCAACGTCACTGAGTTTGGAACCGTCAAGGAGGCCGACCAATTCAAAGCGTTGTACGCCTACTCGCCATACCATCACGTGCAGGACGGAACCCAGTATCCGGCGATCCTGCTGACGACCGGAGATAACGATTCGCGCGTGGACCCCATGCAGTCGCGGAAAATGGCGGCCCGTCTGCAGGCCAGCGGAACCAAGCAGCCGGTGCTGTTGCGCACGAGCAGCACGGCCGGCCATGGGTTCGGGTCGTCTGTCGACGAAAATGTGGCGTTGTGGACGGATATCGATGCGTTTCTGCTCAAGGAACTGGGCGGCGGCGGGCACCCGTAGGACTCGCTGCGGAGATTTGACCACACCCCACCAAACTTCCTACACTGAAAGCGTTGAAAGCGAGCGCAGCCAGAGGAGGTGCGAACTATATGGCCGTCACCATAAAAAGCAAAACCAAGACCCCGCTGGTAGTACCGCCGTCCATCCGTCGGCGGGCCGGCCACAAGGACGGCCAAGACCTCGAATTCAGGGTATCTGGGGGAGTGATTACCATCCTTCCCAAGGCGTCGGCTCCGGACAACAACTACACCCCTCGGCAGCGCCGCATCATCGACGCGCGTCTCGCCGAGGGCTTGGCGGACGTCAAGGCGGGGCGCACCTTCGGCCCGTTTGACACTGCCGATGAGATGATCGCTCACATGAAGGCCCAGCTTAAGAAGAGAGTAACCGCCCCAAAGGCAAAACGCTCTCGATGAAGGCCGACTACTCCGAACGTGCCGCCAAGAGTCTTCAGGCCTTCGTCCCGAAGTTCGGAAAGTTTTTTTCAAGCAGGTGAGGTTCCTTGAGCAAAGTCTAACGCACCCTTCGCTCCGCGCCAAGAAATACGGCGGAAGCGAAGCCCTCTGGCAGGCCCGTGTCAACAAAGATTGGCGCTTTTACTTCCTCATCCGGGGTGACGTCTATTACATCGTGGACATCATCCCGCATCCGAAATAGAGCGGGAGGGGCCGCATTCCTCCAGCCGACAGAAGCGCAAAAAAGAGTACGTCATCCCGCTAATCCTGTGCCATAATGGCAAATTCAGCGCATGCACAACGAAAAAGGGATTAGCCGCAGAGCCGTGATGCTCGGTTCGGCCTTGCTGCCGGCGCTGGGAATGGCTTCCGCGCAAAGCTCCAAGACTATCGTCATCTCCAGCGCCAACGGGGAACGCGCCTGCGCGCGCGCGATGGAGGTTTTGAAGGGCGGCGGGGACACCCTGGACGCCGTGGTGGCGGGCGTCAACATCAACGAAGAGGACCCCGAGGACACTGCGGTCGGCTACGGCGGGCTTCCCAATGAAGAAGGCATCGTCGAACTGGACGCCAGTGTGATGCATGGGCCGACGCGGCGAGCTGGGTCCGTGGCTTCTATTCGCGGGAACAAGACGCCTTCCAAGATCGCCAAATTGGTGATGGAACAGACGGACCACATCATGCTGGTGGGCGCCGGCGCTTCCAAATTCGCCCAGGAAATGGGCTACCCCGAGCAGGATCTGATTACCGAGAAATCGCGGATGGCCTGGCTGACCTGGAAAATGTCGCTGCGCGACCCCGAGGGCCACAGCAATTGGGGACCGGGATTGGACGCGCCCAAGCCGAAGACCATGGCGCTGCTCCGGCAAATATTTCCACACGCGGACGAAGAAACCTTGACCTGGGCCTGGGAGATGGCCGGACACCCCACCCACGGAACCATCAACTGCCTGGCGCGCAACGCCAAGGGCGAGATGTCCGGGGTGACCACCACCAGCGGAATGGCGTGGAAGATCGCCGGCCGCGTGGGGGATTCGCCGATTATCGGCGCTGGCTTATATGTGGACCAGGACGTGGGCGGGGCGGGTTCGACGGGACTTGGCGAGGAGAATATTCGCATCGCGGGCGGGCACACAGTCATCGAAAATATGCGGCACGGGATGACGCCGCGGGAAGCTTGTCTGGAAGCCTTGAAACGGGTGGCTAGGAATTTCGACAACGACATGGAGCGCCTGGAAAAGGTGGATCTGAATTTTTATGCGTTGCGCCACGACGGCGAGTACGCCGGCGCATCGCTGTGGAACGGCAGTCTACGCGCGGGCAAGCTCAGTCCCGCGCGATTCGCGGTCAACGACGGTGGCGGCGCCAGCCGTCTGGAGACCTGCGTGTATCTATTCGAACGAAAAGCGTGATTTCGCGGCGCGCTGTTGGATAGAATATCGGTTCGTCTGACGAATGGCTCAGATCTTTCATCACAGCACGAACACCTTTTCGCGCATCACGATCTATGGCGCGGTGTTCATCCTCGCGTTCGCGGTGTGGTGCTTCGCCACGCTGAACGGATCGGGATATGCGACGCGCGAAGGGCAAGTGCGCGATCAGCCGATTCCCTTCAGCCATGTGCACCATGTGGCCGACGATGGAATCGATTGCCGGTACTGCCACACCACGGTTGAGACTTCCAACACCGCCAACATTCCGCCCACCAAGACGTGCATGAATTGTCACTCGCAGATCTGGAACACGGCCCCGATGCTGGAGCCGGTGCGGGAGAGTTTCCGCAGCGGCCAATCGATCGCGTGGACGCGGGTGCACGACTTGCCGGATTATGTCTATTTCAATCACAGCATCCACGTGAACAAAGGCGTGGGCTGCGAAACCTGCCACGGCCGGGTGGACAAGATGCCGCTGATGTACCAGGCGCATTCGCTGCAGATGGAATGGTGCCTGGACTGCCACCGGCATCCCGAAAAGAACGTGCGGCCGCGCGCGGAAGTGTTCACCATGGGATACCAGCCCGCCGAAGACCAGGAAACCATGGGACGCCGCCTGGTGGCGGAATACAAGATTCAAGATGCACGAACGCTGACCAGTTGCAATACCTGTCACCGATGAGTGAAACTAACAATCCGTTGCACCACGACGAGGAGGCCGCGCCACAAGCCGCGCGCAAGCTGGATTTACCCGGCGTGCGCGCCCTGCTCGAGAAGTCCCACGGCCGCGAATACTGGCGCAGCCTGGAGGATCTGGCGCAGACGGACGCTTTCCAGGATCTGATGCATCGCGAATTTCCGCGCTATGCGTCGGAGTGGGAAGACGGCGATAGCCGCCGCAACTTCATCAAGCTGATGGGTGCATCGCTGGCTCTGGCGGGATTGACGGCGTGTACGCGGCAGCCCACGGAGCAGATCACGCCCTACGTGCGGCAACCCGAAGAAGTGATACCGGGGCGTCCGCTATTTTTTGCCACGGCCATGCCGCTGGGGTCCGGTTCCACGGGATTGCTGGTGGAAAGCCATGAAGGCCGGCCCACCAAAGCGGAAGGCAATCCGGACCATCCCAGCCTGGGCGCGTGCGACGTCTACTCACAGGCATCCGTGCTCGGTTTGTACGATCCGGACCGCTCCCAGGCGCTGACGCTCGAAGGCGAGATCCGGTCGTGGGGCGCGTTCCTGGGCGCCGTCCAGCAGGCCATCGCGCAGCAAAAGGCCAAGCGCGGCGCGGGCCTGCGGATTCTGACCGAGACGGTGACGTCGCCGACTATGGCGAACCAGCTCAAGGAAATGCTGGCGGCTTTTCCCGCAGCGAAATGGCATCAATGGGAGCCGGTGGGCGCGCATTCGGCCGTGGCGGGAGCGCAGTTGGCGTTTGGGCAGCCCGTCAACACGGTTTACGATTTCAGCCACGCGGACGTGATTGTATCGCTGGACGCCGACTTCCTTTCTTCGGGACCGGGCAGCCTGCGATACGCGCGGCAGTTTTCCGCGCGGCGCAGGGTGCGCGGCGACCAGACCCAAATGAATCGCCTCTACGTGGTCGAGCCCATGCCCACCCCGACGGGCACCAAAGCCGATCACCGGCTGCCGCTGCGGGCGGCCGACGTGGAGCAGTTCGCCTGGAGCCTGGCGGCGGCGCTGGGCGCGGAGACGGGCGGGCGGAAGGGCGCGTCAACGGCGGCCGACAAATGGATCGCACCGGTAGCGCGCGACTTGCAAGCGCACAAAGGCGCCAGCCTGGTGATCGCGGGCGAGCAGCAGAGCGCGGCGGTTCACGCGTTGGCGCATGCCATGAACGCGGCGCTGGGTAACGTGGGCAAGACGGTGCTGTACACGGATCCGGTGGAAGCCCAGCCCGTGGACCAGGTGGCGTCCCTCTACGACCTGGTGAAGGATCTGGATGCGGGCACGGTGGATCTGCTGCTGATCCTGGGCGGCAATCCGGCCTACAACGCGCCGGTCGAGCTGGGCTTTCGCGACCGGCTGAAGAAGGCCGCGTTGCGCGTGCACTTGAGCCTGCAGGAGGACGAGACCAGCGAGCTTTGCCACTGGCACTTGCCGGCCACGCATTACCTGGAGACCTGGAGCGACTGCCGGGCGCACGACGGCACGGTTACGATTATGCAGCCGCTGATCGCGCCGCTGTACGCGGGTAAGTCCGCGCACGAGGTGCTGACCATGCTCACCGGGCAGCCGGAGCGCACCTCCTACGATATCGTGAAGGACAATTGGGCCACGCAGCACAAAGGCTCGGACTTCGAAGCCTGGTGGCGGAAGGCCGTGCACGATGGCGTGGTTCCGGATACGGCTCTGCCGGCCAAGAGCGTCGCGCTGCGCGCGGGGTGGTCCGGTTCCGTGCCCCAGCCGGCTAACCCGCAAGGCCTCGAAGTGGTTTTCCGCCCGGACCCGGCAGTATACGATGGCCGTTTCGCCAACAACGGATGGCTGCAAGAGTGGCCCCGGCCGATCACGCAGTTGACTTGGGACAATGCGGCGATTTTCAGCCCCAAGACCGCGCAGGAGAAGGGCGTGGTCACGACCGATTTGGTGGAGATCGCATATCGCGGCTACAAGATTCCCGCGCCCGTCTTCATCCAACCCGGACATGCCGATGGCTCCGTGACGGTGCATCTGGGCTACGGCCGGACGCGCGCCGGTCACGTGGGTACGCGGATCGGCTTCAATGCTTACGGCATGCGCAGGTCTACGGCGCTGTGGCAGGATTACGGCCTGGAGGTGCGCAAGGTGGGCAGCGATTACCTGCTGGTGTCCGTGCAGGATTACCACGCGCTGGATACCGAGCGGCACACCATCGAGAAAGCGGATATCGCGGAGTACCGCAAAAATCCCAAAGTGATTCAGGAGTCGGCCGAAGCTCCGCCGCCGGAACTGACGCTTTATCCGGCGTACAAGTACGACAAATACGCCTGGGGCATGGCCATCGATCTGAGCGCCTGCACCGGCTGCGGCGCTTGCGTGGTGGCCTGCCAGGCCGAAAACAATATCGCGGTGGTGGGGAAGGAACAAGTGCACCACGGCCGCCATATGCACTGGCTGCGCGTGGATAGCTACTATCACGGCGACATCGCCAGCCCGGAAATCTACAATCAGCCGGTGCCTTGCATGCAGTGCGAGAACGCGCCGTGCGAGCTGGTGTGCCCGGTGCAGGCCACCAGCCACAGCAGCGAAGGCCTGAACGACATGGTGTACAACCGCTGCGTGGGCACGCGCTACTGCTCGAACAATTGCCCTTACAAAGTGCGGCGCTTCAACTTTTTCCTGTTCTCGGATTTCACCACGCCCAGCCTGAAGCTGCAGCGGAATCCGGACGTCACCGTGCGCAGCCGCGGCGTGATGGAAAAGTGCACGTACTGCGTGCAGCGCATCAACCGCGCCAAGATCGACTCCGAGAAGGAGGATCGCAAGGTGCGCGACGGAGAGATCCAGACGGCGTGCCAGGCGACCTGCCCGGCGGAAGCGATCGTCTTCGGAGATATCAACGACCCGAACAGCCGGGTATCGAAGATGAAGGCGGAAAAGACGAATTACGGGCTGCTGGCGGATTTGAACACGCGGCCGCGGACCACTTATCTGGCCGCGTTGCGCAATCCGAATCCGGAGATAGAAGGATGAGGACAGGGAGCTTTGGAGGGCGGCCAATCTTGGCCGCAGCCGCCTTTTAGGCGGCCAGAGCCGGCTGAAAGCCGGCTGCGGGCATAATTGCCCGCCCCACAGAGCTAGCGAATTAATGCTAAACAATGGCTGACGAAAGACAAATCGCGGACGAGGAGCTAGGGCCGGCGCCGGTGATCGCCCCCGGCTACACGTTCGGCACGGTCACCGACCAGATCGCGTCCGTGGTCCTGACCCGCCGCACGCCCGTATTCTGGTTGGCGTGCTTCGCGGGCGGCTTCTCTCTGCTGTTGCTGTTCCTTTGGGCGGTGGCGTTGCTGTTCGCGAAAGGCGTGGGCATTTGGGGCATCATGATCCCGGTCGGCTGGGGATTCGCCATCACGAACTTCGTGTGGTGGATCGGAATCGGACACGCCGGCACGCTGATTTCGGCGATTCTGTTGCTGCTGAATCAAGCCTGGCGCAACTCCATCAACCGGTTCGCGGAAGCCATGACGCTGTTCGCGGTAGCCTGCGCCGGCATGTTCCCACTGCTGCACATGGGCCGGCCGTGGCTTTTCTATTGGATGTTCCCTTATCCCAACGCCATGGGCGTGCAGCCGCAATTCCGCAGCCCGCTGGTGTGGGACGTTTTCGCGGTTTCGACCTACGCCACCGTGTCCTTGCTGTTCTGGTTCGTGGGTCTGATGCCGGATCTGGCCACCCTGCGCGACCGCGCGCGCAACCGCATCGCCCGCTTCGTCTACGGCATTCTGGCGATGGGCTGGCGCGGCTCGGCGCGGCACTGGATGAATCACGAAATGGCTTCGCTGCTGCTGGCCGGGCTGGCCACGCCGCTGGTGCTCTCGGTGCACACGGTAGTCAGCTTCGACTTCACCATCGCCATCGTGCCCGGCTGGCACAGCACATTCTTTCCGCCATATTTCGTCGCCGGCGCCATCTATTCCGGGTTCGCCATGGTGCTGGTGCTGGCCATCCCCCTGCGTTGGGTCTACGGCCTGCAGGGCCTGATCACCGACAAGCACCTGGAAAACTCCGCGAAAGTCATGCTGGCGACCGGCTTGATCGTCGGCTATGCGTACATTCTGGAATCCTTCACGGCGTGGTATAGCGGCAACGTTTACGAGACCGCGGCGATCTGGCATCGCATGACCGGACCCTATGCGGGCGCCTACTGGTTCCTGATCACCTGCAATATCGTGGCGCCGCAGATGCTGTGGTTCAAGCGCGTGCGCACCAAACCCGTCTTCCTCTTCTGCGCTTCCCTGGTCGTGCTGGTGGGCATGTGGCTGGAGCGCTTCGTCATCATCGTGTCCAGCCTGGCGCAGGATTACCTGGTGTCGTCCTGGCGCGTTTTCCATCCCACGCGGTGGGACTGGGCCACGTACGTGGGCACCATCGGACTGTTCACGTTCCTGTTCTTCCTGTTCATCCGGCTGCTGCCCATGATTTCGATTTTCGAAGTGCGCACGCTGCTGCCGCAGGCCAAAGTCGAGGAGGAGGCGGAATGACGAAGCCTCCGATTTACGGCGTGATGGCGGAGTTCGATAATCCCACATCGCTGGTGAATGCCGCCCGCGAGGCGCGCGCCAAGGGCTACCGGAAGCTGGATGCTTATTCACCGTTTCCGATCGAAGCTTTGACCGAAGCGCTGCATCTGCCGAAGAGCAAGCTGCCGCTGATCGTGCTGATAGGCGGAATTCTGGGCGGGCTGACCGGCTACCTGATGCAGTATTACGTAACCGTGATCTACTTCCCGATCAATGTCGCCGGGCGTCCGCTGCATAGCTGGCCGATGTACATCGTCATCACCTTCGAGCTGACCATCCTGTTCGCGGCGCTGTCGGCGGTCTTCGGCCTGCTGGCGTTGTGCGGGCTGCCCATGCCGTATCACCCCATGTTCAACGTGCCGCGGTTTGCGCTGGCTTCGCGCAACCGGTTTTTCTTGTGCATTGAGGCTAGGGATCCGTTGTTCGATCGCCAGGCCACGGAGGTGTTTCTGGAGAGTCTGGATGCGCGGGAGGTCTCCGAAGTTGCGCACTAGAGGCTTTCTCATCGGCGTTCATCGGCGTTCATCGGCGGCTGGTTTCCTGGCCTTCACCGCCCTGCTGACCGGCTGCCGGCAGGACATGCAGGATCAGCCCAAGTACATCCCGCTGCGTCCCAGTACCTTCTTCGCCGATGGTCGCTCCGAGCGTCCCTTGGTGGAGGGCACTGTGGCGCGCGGCTACTTGGACGCCGACACGGCCTTCTACACCGGAAAAACCGACGGCAAACCGGTCGATGCCTTTCCCTTCCCGGTCACGCGCGCGGTGTTAGACCGGGGACAGGAACGCTACAACATCTGCTGCTCGCCGTGCCACGATCGCCTGGGCAACGGCCACGGCATGATCGCGCAGCGCGGATACAGTCATCCGCCCCCGCAGTCCTACCACATCGATCGTTTGCGGCAGGCCCCGGTGGGGTACTTCTTCGATGTGATCACCAACGGGCTGGGGGCCATGCCGGATTACGCGGCTCAAATTGCGCCTCGCGACCGCTGGGCTATCGTGGCCTACGTGCGCGTGTTGCAATTGAGCCAGCATGCTTCGGTGAACGACGTGCCGGTGGATAAGCGCGCCGAACTGACCAAGGGAGGAACCAAGTAATGCCGGCCGCGGCTCGCGAGCGTTCCTTCGCCATCCCGCCGGACCTGGCCGCCGATATGCGCGCGTGGCGGGCGCGCTTCCTGATAGTTGGCGCGGTGGCGCTCATCCTTTGCGTGATCGGCGGATTCTTCAACGCCGATCAGTTTTACCGTTCGTACATTTGGTCCTACATGTTCTTCATCGGCCTGCCGCTGGGAGCCACGGCTCTGCTGATGCTGCAGTACCTGAGTGGCGGCGCGTGGGGCATGGTGATCCGGCGCCCGTCCGAAGCGGCCATGCGCACGGTGCCGTTCATGCTCTTTCTGTTCATCCCCATCGCCATCGGCATCCCGCACCTGTATCCTTGGTCGCACCCCGACCTGGTGGCGCACGACAAGATCCTGCAACACAAGCAGGTCTACCTGAATGTGCCCTTCTTCCTGGCTCGCGCCGCGCTGTATTTCGCCGGTTGGAACCTGATCGGGTTCGCGCTGTATAAATGGTCGGGCGATCAGGACCGCGGCGATGCGCGCGCCGCCGGCCGCCTGGCGGCGATCAGTGGTCCGGGGCTGATTTTCTATGGGTTCAGCGTGACGTTCATGGCGATCGACTGGGTTCTGTCGATCAATCCCCACTGGTTTTCTACAATTTTCGGACTGCTCTTCATCGCCGGCGAGGGCCTTTCGGCGGTGGCGTTCCTGATTTGCGTCCTGGTGATTCTTAGCAATCGGCCGCCCATGGCGGAGGTGCTAACGCATCGCCATCTGCATGACGTGGGCAAGCTGATGCTGGCCTTCGTGATGGTGTGGGCGTATTTCTCGTTCTCGCAGTTGCTGGTGATTTGGTCGGGCAATCTGCCGGAAGAAATCCCGTGGTATATCAGACGCTTCGGCGGAGGATGGCAGTACATCGGGGTGGCGCTGGTGCTCCTGCAATTCTCGCTGCCCTTCGCACTGCTGCTTTCACGGGATCTCAAACGCAACTTCAAGCTACTGCGCGCGGTGGCGATTGTGGTTATCGCGATGCGCTTCGTGGATCTGTACTGGATGGTGGCGCCGGATTTCCACCAGGAGCAATTTACAGTGAGCTGGATGGACTTTCTGATGCCCATCGGGCTGGGCGGCGTCTGGCTGGCGTTGTTCCTGTGGCAATTGGCCTACCGCCCGCTGATGCCAATAGGAGATCCACATCTGGAGGAGGCTCTGGAACATGGCCGGGAATAACGTCCACTCCGCCGAGGAGCCGCGCAATCCACACGTCCAGCACGAGCCGGGCGACGTTAATGCGGTGGCTCTGACCAAGTTCGGATTGTCCATGGCGGCCCTGATCGTGATTTTCTTGTTTGGCTTATGGGGCCTGTTTGAGTATCTGAAAAACAGTGTGACGGAAGCGGGGCTGCCGCTTTCGCCGGCGGCTATGGTGAATAACCAGATGCAGCCGCCGGAGCCCCGGCTGCAGCGTCACGCGGCGCAGGATATGCGGGACTGGCGCGCCGCCGAAGAGCGGGCTCTCCACCAATATGGCTGGATCGATCCGGATAAGGGCATTGTCCAGATACCGGTGGATCGGGCCATGGATTTGATCGCCCAACGGGGATTGCCCGTTGCGCCCGCTGCGCCCGCTGGAAAAACGAAATGAAGAAGAAGATGATGCGCACAATCGGGCTCGCGCTGGTGGCCGCGGCCGCCGCGTGGGCGCAACCGGCCCAGCCCGCGCCCGCCCAGCCATCGGCGATGCGCGACCCTGATTCCAAGCCGGCCCCGCTGCCGGCCGGCCTGCAGGGCGTAACCATCGAACAGAACCTCAATCAGCAGGTGCCGCTGAACCTTGTCTTTCGCGATGAATTCGGCCGCTCCCTGCCGCTCTCCACTTACTTCAGCGGGCACAAGCCAGTCTTACTGGCCCTGGTTTACTATACCTGCCCCATGCTATGTAACCTGGTGCTGACGGGCATGGAGAGCAGCTTGCGGGCCATCTCACTCGATCCAGGCCGCGATTTCGAGATCGTGGCGGTGAGCTTCGACCCGCACGATACGCCCGAGATTGCGGCGGCCAAGAGAGCCAGCTACCTGCAGAGGTACCGCCGCCCCAATACCGCCAATGGCTGGCATTTTCTGACCGGCGACGAGGCGAACATCCAAGCGCTGACTTCCGCCGTGGGCTTCCGCTATAAGCTCGACCCCTCCACGGGGCAATACGCGCACGCCAGCGCGATCATGATCCTCACGCCCGAGGGCAAGCTTTCGCGCTATTACTACGGCGTGGAATACGCCCCGCGCGACGTGCGCCTGGGGTTGGTGGAGGCTTCCCAAAACAGGATCGGCTCGCCCGTCGACCAGATTCTGCTCTTCTGTTACCACTATGATCCGGCCACCGGCAAATACGGCGCCATCGCCATGAACATGGTGCGTTTCGCGGGCGCTACTTTCGTGATGATTTGCGGCACATTCCTGTTGTTCGCATGGCGCCGCGACTGGCGCAAAGATCGCCAGGGTTTGAGGCAAGCCAGATAATTTCATGGGCAGCTCTGAATTACCACTATTTCCGGTGCAGGCCTCCAGCGTGGCGGCCAGCGTGGACCACTTGCTCTATTTCCTGCTGGCCGTGACGGTCTTCTTCTCGGTAGGGATTTTTGTCACCATCTTCTATTTTGCGGTCCGCTACCGGCGGCGTTCCGAATCGGAATTGCCGGTTCCGGCGGAGGGCGCCATGACTCTGGAGATACTCTGGAGCGTGATCCCGTTCGGCATCACCATGATCATCTTCGCGTGGGGCGCCAGCGTGTTCTTTACGATTTCCCGCCCGCCGGACGACGCGCAACAGATCTACGTCATCGGCAAACAGTGGATGTGGAAAATCCAGCACATGGAGGGACAGCGGGAGATTAACGAGCTGCATATCCCGGTGGGTCAGGCGGTCAAACTGACCATGACTTCGGAGGACGTAATCCACGACTTCTTTGTGCCCGCTTTCCGCACCAAGGCCGATGTGGTGCCGGGCCGTTACACGACCACCTGGTTCAAGCCGACCAAGTCCGGTAAGTACCACTTATTCTGCTCCCAATATTGCGGCACGAACCATTACGCGATGATCGGCTGGATCTATGTCATGGAGCCACAGGACTACCAGGCATGGCTCAGCGGCGGTACGTCCGGCTCGCTGGCGTCCAGCGGCGAAAAGCTATTCCAGGATCTGGCTTGCATCAACTGCCATCACCTGACCGGTCCGCCGGGAAGAGGTCCGAATCTACGCAACCTTTACGGAGGCCAGGTCGATCTCACCGGCGGTGGGAAAGTCAAATTCGACGAGGACTACATTCGCGAGTCGATCCTGAACCCATCGGCGAAGATCGTGGCGGGCTATCAGCCAATCATGCCGACATTCCAAGGACTCATCACTGAGGAGAATGTGCTGCAACTAATCGAGTACATCAAGTCCCTGACACAGAAGCCGGTCGCGCCGCCGGCCGGCGCCGCGGCGGTAACGTCCAGGCAGAAAACTACAAAACAATAAGACTATGATTACCGAAGCGGTCGAAGAGCGGGAACATTACCTCAACGCAAGTTACGGCATCAAGTCCTGGCTGCTTACCAAGGACCACAAGCGCATCGCTCTGTTATATCTGCATACCATTACGTTTTTCTTCTTTCTCGGCGGCATTTTCGCTACGCTGATCCGGCTGGAACTGCTGACGCCCAAAGGCGACCTGGTATCGGCGGACACTTACGCGAAGCTATTCACGCTGCATGGCGTGATCATGATCTTTTTCTTCCTGATACCGTCGATTCCCGCCACGCTGGGAAATTTTTTCCTGCCCATGATGATCGGGGCGAAGGATCTGGCCTTTCCGCGAATCAATCTGCTGAGCTGGTATCTGCTGGTGATTGGCGGCTGCTTTGCGATGTATGCGATGCTGGCCGGCGGCGTGGACACGGGGTGGACGTTTTACGTGCCATACAGCACCAATTACTCAAATACTTATGTGATTGCTACCGGCTTGGGTATATTCATAGCTGGATTTTCCTCGATTCTGACGGGGCTGAACTTTATCGTGACTGTGCACCGCATGCGGGCTCCGGGCATGACTTGGTTCCGCCTGCCGCTATTTGTGTGGTCAAACTATGCCACCGCCCTTATTCAGGTGCTGGGCACTCCGGTGATCGCCATCACGCTGGTACTGCTGATCGGCGAGCGGGTGCTCCACATTGGAATCTTCGACCCCGCGCGGGGAGGCGATCCGGTCCTGTTTCAACACCTGTTCTGGTTCTATTCGCATCCCGCGGTCTATATCATGGTACTGCCCGCCTTGGGAGTCATCAGCGAATTGGTCTCCGTGTTCTCCAAGAAGCCGGTGTTCGGGTATAAGGTGGTGGCCTTCTCCAGTGTGGCGATCGCCGTTCTCGGCTTCCTGGTCTGGGGCCATCACATGTTTGTCTCCGGGCAGTCCGTGTACGCCGGGCTGGTCTTCTCTTTCCTCAGTTATTTCGTAGCTATTCCATCGGCTATTAAAGTGTTCAATTGGACGGCAACGCTGCACAAAGGATCCATCTCCTACGCGACGCCCATGCTCTACGCGTTTGGGTTCATTGGACTATTCACCGTCGGCGGACTGACCGGCTTATTTGTAGCGTGCCTGGGTGTGGACGTCCACGTCCATGACACCTATTTCGTAATTGCCCATTTCCATTACATTATGGTGGGCGGAACCCTCATGGCCTATCTCGGCGGCCTGCATTACTGGTGGCCCAAGATCTCCGGCCGCATGTATCCGGAGGGTTGGGCCAAGCTCTCGGCCCTGGTCATCTATTTGGGCTTCAATTTGACCTTCTTCCCGCAATTCATTCTCGGCTACCTCGGCATGCCGCGGCGCTACTGGACTTATCCCGATGAGTTCCAGGTATTGCATGTTATGTCCACCGCCGGCGCGTCCGTGCTGGCGATAGGGTATCTGATGCCGCTGATCTACTTTATGTGGTCGCTGCGCTATGGACCCATCGCCGGCCCCAATCCGTGGGGAGCCACCGGCCTGGAATGGCAGACGGCATCGCCGCCGCCCGTTCACAATTTCGAACACACGCCGATAGTCACGACGGAGGCTTACGATTACGCCGCGCAGGCCGCGCTGGAGGAGGCCAAAGTTGGATAGCTACACGGAAACCGTCGCGCTGCGGGAACAGTTTGAGACGGCGGGACAGCAGAAGGAGGTCTCCACGCTGGGGATGTGGATCTTCCTGGTGACCGAGATCATGTTCTTCGGCGGCCTGTTCCTGGCCTATGCGATCTACCGGAGAGAGTTCGCGGCGGCGTTCGCGGTGGCCAGCAATACGCTGGACCCGGTCATAGGCGCGGCCAACACGGCCGTCCTGCTATGCAGCAGTTTCACCATGGTGCTGGCGGTGCGCGCCGCGCAGATCGGCAGCCGCAAGGCGCTGATCTGGTTTCTGATCCTGACTATCGTGTTGGGCGGAGTTTTTTTGGGCGTCAAGGCCTATGAGTGGAACCAAAAATTCGAGGAGCACCATGTGCCCGGCCCGACGTTCCACCTGGAAGGCACCACCCAGCAAGGCCCGGCGCAACTGTTTTTCTCACTGTACTTCACGATGACCGGACTGCACGCTCTGCACATGGTGATCGGAGAAGGACTGATGTTGTTCTTACTCTGGCAAGCATACACCGGTAAGTACACGCCGGCATACTACACGCCGGTGGATATCGGCGGGCTCTACTGGCACTTTGTCGATATCATCTGGATCTTTTTGTTCCCGCTGCTCTATTTGATCGCCCGTCACCAACACTAACATGCAAGAACATGTCGATTCGATCAAGACTTATACTCTGGTTTTTCTGTCGCTGTTGCTTCTGACTGGGGCGACGACGGTGGTGGCCACTATCGACTTGGGCGCGTTCAACGTGGTCATGGCGCTATTCATCGCGGTGGTGAAGATGATGCTGGTGGCGCTGTTTTTCATGCACCTGCGTCACAGCACCATCCTGACGAAGGTGGTGGTGGGCGGCGGCATGCTGTGGCTGGGGATTCTGTTGGTGATGAGCTTCAGCGACTTCGCCACGCGCGGCTGGCTGCCGGTGCCTGGGAAGTAGCGGCCCGACCTGCTAGAATCGAACTGAATCCCCCGGAACGGGCGCGTAGCTCAGGCGGATAGAGCATCTGCCTTCTAAGCAGAGGGTCGCCGGTTCGAGTCCGGCCGCGCCTACCAGCTAAACTACGTAGTATTAATCAGTTACGGGAGGCCATGTTCCATTTCTCACCGCGGCAGCTTCCCCACTGTGCCCATTTTTGTGCCTGCCCTGTGGCTCGTGTGTGCGCTCCATCGCCGCGCTTCCCGTCTCCAGGTTCGGTTGACGTAGCGCTTGGTCGTCACAAAGAAGTATGCCAGCGAGTACGGGTCCAGGTGATCCGCCCATCTGGTTGGAAGTGTGCCCGGTATCCCAGTTCATGCCCGCGGTGATCTTGCGGTCCGACCGCACCTTATTCGCGAAATTCGCGAAATAATTGAGGGTTATCCTCGTGACCGTAGCTTAAAAAGGCTTTTAGCGGCGCTTTGAATTCCATACAAGCCCGCTATTGTACTATTTACGGTCGAGGAATGAGCGGGGCTTAAGCCCCGCGCGGGCTAAAGCCCGCCCCACATGCTAGCGGGCGGCGGTGCGGCCCTTTTTCGGCCAATTCTCGGGCGCGTGGAGGTCTTCGGGCAATTTTGTAAGGGCATCTCCGTGGGTGTGACGGAGTTGCTCATCGGTGAGATCTTCGGCGGTGGAAAGATCCGCGCCGCAGATATTGGCGTGCGCCAGGTCCACGCCCATGAGCCGCGCGCCAACCAGGTTGGCACCGCGCAGGTCCGCGTGGCGCAGGTCCGCGCCGCGGAGGTTGGCCAGCACCAGGTCGGCTTCGTACAGAGCGGCGCCGGACAGGTTGGCCAGCGTCAGATCGGCGCCGCGCATCACGGCAAAGGAGAGGTCCGGTTTCTCCTTGGGCTTCTCATCCCGCCACGCGTTCCAGGCGTCGACGTCGCGCATCAGTAAATCGAAATGATCCTTGTCGGCCATCAGGTGTTTATTGTAGCGCTCTGGCCATCAGGAAACCATCGCCACCGTCCTCGTAGTAGCGCGCGACTGTGCGCACGCGCCGGAAACCGAGGGAACGATACAGTTGGGCACCGGCGGTGTTGCCGGTCCGGACCATCAGTTCCACACGCCGGACGCCGGCCGCGCCGAGGCTGGCGAGGGTGTGGCGCATGAGCGCGCCGGCCACGCCGCGGCGGCGATAGTCGGGATGAACGGCGAGCGAGGCGATCTCCGCGCTGCGTTTGTCCGCGCAGGCCACGGCGTAGCCGGCGATGCGGCCGCCCACTTTGGCCACGACGAAGAAGTCACGGCAATCTCCATACAGCTCCAGGAAGTACTTGCGGGGCCAGGCTTCAACGGCGAAGCTGGCGCGCTCGATGCGCAGGATGCGCGGGAGATGACGCAGCCGGAAGGGAACGATTTGGATGGCGCGGGTCAGACAGCGTTGGCCGTGGAAAGACCGCAATCAATGTGAATGATCTGGCCGGTGATCTTGCGGGAGTAGTCGCTGCCCAGGAAGAGCGCGGAATCCGCCACGTCTTCCTTGGAGACGGTTTCTTCGATGGCGCAGCGCTTGGCGCAGAGGTCCTGAAAATGCTTCCAGGCGGCGCTGGCGACGGCCAAAGGATCGGGATGGTTTTCGGCGCGGGCGATCCGGATGGCCTCCTCGAAAGCACGCGCGCGCTGGCGTTGGAGGGCGTCGGGGTTACGGAGGAAAGCGCCCATGATGCCGGTGGCGGCGACGGTTTCGATGGGTCCCGGCGAGAGGGCGTTCACGCGGACCTTTTTTTGGCCGAGCTCCAGCGCCAGGTAGCGGACGGCGCTTTCCAGCGCGGACTTGGAGACGCCCATCAGGCCGTAGGAAGCCTCGGCGCGCTCGGAGGCCTGGTAGGTGAGGGTGATGACGCTGCCCCACTCTTTCAGGTGCGGCTTGGCGAATCTTACTGTCTTGCAAAGCGAGTGGGCGGAAACGGTCAGGCTCTGGCAGAAAGCTTCCGCGCTGCAGGCGGAGGCCGGTTCGGTGAACAATTCATTGGGCGCGAAGGCGATGGCATGCACCAGGACTTCGATCGGATTGCTTTGGAATCGGGCGAAGAAGTTGGTGAGTTCTTCGTCATTGAGAATATCGCAGCGGTCGCCCTGCACACCCGGGTTGTGCATCAGCAGCAGACGCACGCGGCTGAAGAACTTCTGCTGGTAACCGATGAATACGCGCGCGCCGTGCTCCGCGAATCGCTTGGCGATGGCCCAAGCGAGGCTGGATTCATCAGCCACTCCCAGTACGACTACGTTCTTGCCTTCCAGGCCCATTCCACGGTGATCCGCTGCCATCGTTACGCTGTCCTCGCTTAACCAAAATAGCGCAGTTCGACGCGAAACAGGCGGCCTAAGAGGCCGCAGCAGGCTGAGAGCCCGCCCCACTCAAAAGCCGAATCGATACCATTTTTTGCTTGGGGCCGCGGGCGCCGGATCGAGCAGGAGGATCTCCTCGCCGGCTATTACTGCCTGGGGCGCGGTGACGAAGAGCAGCTTGGCCACACCTGGGGTCCAGGTCTTCTCGACGTATTCATAGGCGTCGCGCAGGACGGGCGTGCGATAGCGGGTATCATGCGCGTCACTGGCGATAAAGTGCACCAGGTTCCGGTTCATCAACTGGGTGGCGATGGATTTCGCAGTGCGTCCGAAGCCGCCCAGCAAAGATCCGGCGGTCACTTGCACGAGGGCGCCGTTTTCGACCCAGGATTGCAACTGATCGAGGCGCGTATGCAGCAGGGCGTTGCGTTCGGGGTGGGTAATGATGGGGGTGAGTCCGGCCCCCTGGAGGCGGTCGAAGATTTCCTGGGTGGTACGAGGGATGAGCAGGTCGGAGAATTCGACCAGGAGATAGGAGAGGTGGTTGATGGCGTACTTGGGGGGATGCGCCAAAGCGTCCTGAATGTTCTCGAGAGTGAGATGGAAGTCGCAGCCGCGGTGGATGCGCGGGAGGGGGCCGGCAGCGTCTTGCAGTTCTGCGATTTTCTCCCCGATCAGGACGGGGTCGAAAGCGAACTGGGTATTGGCGTGGGGCGTGGCGACGATGTCGGTGGTGCCGGAATCGGCCGCGAGGCGCAACATGGCGACGGAATCGTCGAGGGTTTTGGCGCCATCGTCGAGGCCGGACAAGATATGGCTATGGATATCGACCACTTCCGATGCTACTACAAGTGGCGGGGGGTGCGGCAAATTTGTATTGAGATTAACCGGGCGCAGGCCGCACCTGATCCAAAAGGAGATTCGTATGTCCAGATTCGCCCGCCGGGCTTTGCTCGGCCTTTTGACGCTCGGCGCGGTAGGCACCTGCTTCGCGGCCAGCCCAGCCATCGGCCTGGTAGTGGCCAACGGAAGTTTCCAATTGGACCATTCCAGTGTGCGGGGAAGCGCCACGCTGTTCGATGGTAATGTGATTGAAACAAATGTCTCGTCATCGCAATTGCAACTGAACAATGGGGTCACGCTGCGTCTCGCGGCACAGACCCGCGCCCGCGTCTACGAAACACGGCTGGTGCTGGAGAAAGGCATCGGGCAGTTGGAGTCCACCAAGTACCGGATCGAGGCTGCCAGCCTGCACGTTGAGGCGGATAAACCGGGCGCGACGGCGCGCGTGCAAATGAGAGGGCCGAACCGCGTCGTGGTGGCAGCCCGCGACGGGAGTGTACACGTGAGCAACAGCGACGGGGTACTGATCGCCCGATTGAACAGCGGCCACGAAATGACGTTTGAGCCACAGGAAAGCGGCATTGCGACGAAGGTGTCCGGCATTCTGGCAATCAAGGGCGGCAAGTTCATTGTGGTTGACCGGACCACGAACGTCACCATGCAGGTGCAGGGCACTGGCTTGGAAGCCGAAGTCGGGAACCTGGTGGAGATTACCGGGACGGTGGATGCCGAGAAGCCAACGGTGCCGGGGGCTTCTCAGGTGATCGACGTAACGAGTGTCCGGCGGCTGACGAAGTCCAAACGCGAAGCGGCGGCGGCAGGCGCGGGGGCCGCAGGCGCCGGTACGGCGGGTGCCGCGGCCGGCGGGCTCTCGACAGGCGCAATCGTAGCGATTGTGGGCGGAGTTGCCGCGGCGGGCACGGTGGGAGGGTTGGCGATCGCGCACGATCTTCCGGGGCAGGGCAGTAGTCAGCCAAGTACCAGCCGGTAGGGACGAGTTGAGTTCGGGATGGAGGGCCGGCGGGTTAGTGTGCCTGCGGCAAGCGGGGCTCGGGCCCCGCGCGGCTAAAGCCCGCCCTCCAAGGCCGAAATTAATAAGAGAAATAGTATCCGTATGTTTACTATCTGTATTCTGAAAACATTTCAGCTGAATTCCTGGTTAGTCAGGAATGGGACTGAGACAGCGATAGCTTTGTCTTATGACTGACTCACGGGCATGGTTCGCATTAACGTCTAAGCCGCGGCATGAAAAGGTCGCGGCGGAGAACTTACGGTTCAAGGGACTAGAGTCATTCGTGCCGCTGTACCGGTCACGGCGGCAGTGGACGGATCGTATGCAACCCGTCGACTTGCCCTTGTTCCCGGGATATGTATTCTGCCGGTTCGCTTATGCCAGCCGGCTTCCGGTACTGAACACTCCCGGCGTGACGTCGGTGGTGAGCTTTTCGGACACGCCCACGCCGGTGGCCGATGACGAGATCTCACAGCTCCGCGCCATTCAGGCGTCGGGGCTGCCGTCGCAGCCGTGGCCTTACCTACGTTTGGGACAGAAGGCGCGCATCGAGCGGGGCGCATTGGCCGGCCTGGAAGGCGTGCTGATCCGCGAAAATGATGCCCTGCGCGTGGTGGTTTCGGTGGAGCTGTTGCGGCGCGCGGTGGCAGTGGAAATTGACCGCGACATGATTTGCGCGGTGAAGGGCGCGGAAGATGCCAGCATGGCGCACGTCTATCTTACGAACCACACTACCAGCCACACAAAGACCTCGGTTCCGAGGGCCTGAGGCGGAAGTCGAGATCGCGATCCAAAACGACCCAGTATTTGGCGATGACTACGAAGCCCAGAAATAAGATTGTCGTGTTTCGGCTGAGTCAAGAGGAGTATCGCACATTGCAGGATGCCAGCCTGCGAGCGGGAGCGCGGAACCTCTCCGACTTCACCAGGTCCGAGGTTCTGCAATTCCTGAATTCGGACGCAGCGAGCCCAATGGCCCGCCGCTTCGCTTCGCTCGAACAGCAGATAGCGTTCATGCAATTACAACTGAACAATCTGCTTCAAGGAGTATTACATGAAGAAGTCAAGCTACAGTCTTAAGGACAGGCTGGGAAGCCTGTCCTACCTCCTCTTGTGGATTATTGTGCCGGCGGCAATTGCCCAGGTACAACGCCCTTTGACCGAGTTGGCCAATGCCAATCTGCCCGCGCAACGCATCGGCGCCAACGACCTGGTGGCGATCTCGGTCTATGACGTGCCGGAGTTGACGCGCACGGTGCGGGTGGGCGCGGATGGGTTGATGCGGCTACCCATGCTCAAGCAGCGCATCAAGGCAGAGGGGCTGATGCCCGGCGAGTTGGAGACAGCGATAGCTGCGGCGTTGGTGGCCGAGGGACTCATCGTGGACCCTTTCGTTACCGTCACTATCGCGGAATACAACAGCCGTCCTATCTCGGTGGCGGGCGCGGTCAAGCAGCCGCTAACATTCCAGGCGTCCGGCCCGGTGACCTTGCTGGAAGCGCTCACCAAGGCCGGCGGACTGAGTCCCGAAGCGGGTTCCGAGATCCTGGTCAGCCGTGCGCAGTCCGGTGCGGATGGGTCGGTCACCGCATTGGTGCAGCGCATCCTGGTGAAGGGGCTGATCGATGCCGCGGATCCGGCGATGAACATATCGTTGATTGGCGGCGAGGAGATCCGCGTGCCGGAAGCCGGCCGGGTTTACGTCATCGGCAACGTCAAAAAGCCGGGCGCTTTCGCGGTGCAGGACGGCGTGGAATCGACCGTCTTGAAGATGCTGGCGCTTTCGGAAGGGCTGATGCCCTACGCCGCCAAGGACGCCTATATCTACCGCAGGGAAGCTAACGGCAGCAAGAACGAGATCCCGATTCCGCTGAGCAAAATCATGGAGCGAAAGGCTCCGGATGCGGCCCTGCTGGCTAACGATATTCTCTACGTGCCGGACA
This sequence comes from Bryobacterales bacterium, assembly GCA_963707465.1. Lineage (GTDB taxonomy): Bacteria > Acidobacteriota > Terriglobia > Bryobacterales > Bryobacteraceae > Bog-159. Next base: position 169,013 of record CAVPQK010000023.1, on the reverse strand, counting down.
ACAAGGGGCGCCGCATGACGCTGGGGGCGCTGGAAAAGGTCCTGGCATTCGGCGCGGGCGCCGGCACGGCGATGATATACGCCGGAGTTCGTTAAGTGGATCTTTCGTCGATGGCTAATCAATGGCTAACCAACTGATCGAACCAAAAGCTCTCCCCGCTCCCAACCAGGCATTGCAGCCCAGCTGGTACGGCTACGACGCGGAGCCGGCGGAGCATTCCGCCGTTCCCCTGGCGCACTATGTTTGGATTCTGCGGCGGCACCGGTGGAAGATCGTGGTATTCGTGTTGGCGTGTGTCACAGCCACGTTGATCGTCTCGGCCCGGCTGACGCCTATTTACGAATCCACCGTGACGGTGGACATCGACCGCCAGATGCCGTCGGCGATCATCGGGCAGGACGCCGGGCGCGCGTCACTCAACGACGCCGACCAGTTCCTGGCGACGCAGGTGAAGCTGATTCAGTCGGATTCGGTGCTGCGGCCGGTGGCCCAGCAGTATCGTCTGCTGGACCTGGAAAAGGAGGCATCCGAAATCACGCCGGAGAAGTCGTCGGAGGCCGAAGAGGACGCTCCCATCCTGCTGAAGAAGCTGAAGGTGACACGCCCACCCAATACATACCTGTTGCTGATCAGCTATCGCTCGCCGCAGCCGCGGCTGGCGGCCGATGTGGCGAACGCGGTAGCGCGTTCGTATGTGGAGCACACTTATAGCATCCGTTTTCGCTCTGCCGCGTCGCTGGCGGATTTCATGGAAAAACAGCTCGAGGAGTTGAAGGCCAAGATGGAGCGATCGTCGGCGGCGCTGGTGCAGTTCGAGCGCGACTTAAGCGTGATCAATCCGGAGGAGAAGACCAGCATACTCTCGGCGCGGCTGCTGCAGCTCAACACCGAGTACACCAACGCGCAAACGGATCGGGTGCGCAAGGAATCGGCGTGGAAATCGGTGCAGAGCGGATCGCTGGAAGCCGCGCAGGTCTCCACGCAAGGCGAGAACCTGAAGAAGCTCTCCGAAAAACTCGACGAAGCTCGCCAGAAATTCGCCGATATTCAGACGCATTTCGGACCCAACCACCCGGAGTATCGCAAAGCCGCCGTGCAGGTGGAGGAGATCGAGCGCCAGTTGCAGCAAAGCACCAAGAATGCGGCGCAGCGGGTGGAAGTGGAGTATCGCGAGTCCGTGAACCGCGAGGGCATGCTGCAGAAGGCGGTAGCCGAAACGAAGGCGGAGTTCGACCGGCTGAACGCGCGCAGTTTCGAATACCAGTCCCTGAAGCGCGAAGCCGAGGCGGACAAGTCGCTTTACGAAGAACTGGTGCGCAAGATCAAAGAGGCGGGGATCAACGCCGGATTCCAGAACAGTTCCATACGGATAGCCGATCCGGCGCGGGCCGCCATCAAGCCGGTGTTTCCGAACCTGAAGCTGAACGTTTTGCTGGCTTTCCTTTTTTCCACTCTGCTGGCGGTGGGGTTCGCGGTGCTGAGCGACCTGTTGGATAGCTCCGTGCGCGATGCCGAGCAGGTGCGCACTCTGTTCCAGACCGAAGTGGTGGGCAGCCTGCCGATGGTGAAGACCTGGCGCCGCGGCCTGGTGTCGGCGATCGCGGGCGACGCCGGCACGGCGGCGCTGGTGCGCGTGGAAGGCTCCCCGGTGCCATCCGCGGACCGCAATATCACGGGTTTCGAAGAAGCCGTGCGGACGCTGCGGAACTCGATACTGCTGGGATCGTTCGACCGGCGCCTGAAATCGCTGATGATCACCAGCGCGACACCTTCCGAAGGGAAGACCACCACGGCGGTGCACCTGGCGATCGCCCATGCCCAACAAAAGCACAAGACTCTGCTGATCGATTGCGACTTGCGGCGGCCTGGGGTTCACACCAAGCTGGGAATCAATCCGGAAACGGGGCTGGCCGCCGTTCTGCAGAACGGCATGCAGTGGCGCGAGAAACTGGTGAAACTGGCGGAACTCGACGACCTGGATATCCTGCCCACGGGGTATTCGAGCCGCCGGGCCGCCGACCTGATCGGGCGCAGATTGCCGGAGATTCTGGAAGAGGCCGGCAGTGAGTACGACTTGATTGTGGTGGACTCGCCGCCCATATTGGGTTTCCCCGAACCGCTCCAAATGGCGGCGGCCGTGGACGGGGTGGTGATGGTTGCCAAGGCCGGCGAGACCAATCGCAAGGCGGTGGGATCCGCGCTCGGCACCCTGCAACGAGTGCGGGCGAACGTGGTTGGGTTGGTATTGAACTCAGTGACCAGCAATATGAGCGACAGCTATCGGTATTACGGGTATTACGGGAAGTATTATCGATACTACAAAACCGCGGAGAGCGAGTGAGAGGGTTTGTCCCGAATGGTCCGGGAGCCGGTGGTCTCGATAGCCGCCGCCATCAGATGGAATCGAGTTACCAAGGCGAGCACCGAGTTGTGGGAGGCGAACTCCGTCCGCGGCCGGTTCGCTCGGGGCGCGGTTTGGTCCCTGATCGGAGCGCTCATATCGCAAGGGGCGACCTTAGCCGCATCGGTGATCACGGCCAGGCTGCTGGGCCGCGAGCGGTTCGGCGAGTTCGGCATGATCCAGAGCACGGTGGGCATGTTCGGGATTCTGGCGGGCATGGGGCTGGGCTTGACGGCCACGAAATACGTGGCGGAGCTGCGCGCGAGGGACCCAGCTCGCGCGGGCCGCATCGTCGCGCTGGGAACCGCCGTGGCTCTAATTACCGCGACGGTGGCAGCGGCCGCGCTATTTGTGGCGGCGCCCTGGCTGGCCGCCAACACGTTGAATGCCGCGCAACTTTCCCCGGAATTGCGCATCGCGGCCGGCCTGCTGTTCCTGAACGCCCTGAGCGGCACGCAGACCGGAATCCTGGCTGGTTTCGAAGCATTCCGGGCAATCGCCCGGGTGAGTCTGGCCCGCGGCGTGGTGACGTTTCCGCTCACGGTCTCGTTCGTGCTGCTATGGGGCCTGCGCGGAGCCGTGACATCGCTGGCAACCGCCGCCATTGTGGGACTGGTCCTGAATCACGTGGCCATACACGCGGCATGCAGAGACAATGGGGTTCCGGTGTGCTGGAGGAATCTCTGGGCGGAACGGTTGGTTCTGTGGAAGTTCTCCCTGCCCGCGTTTCTGAGCGGGGCCATGACCAGCCCGGCGGTGTGGGCGGCTAATTCAATTCTGGTGAATCAGCGCGGCGGGTACGCGGAGATGGGCGTCTTCAGCGCCGCGAACCAGTGGCGGATGGCGGTGGCATTCCTGCCTGCGCTGCTTGCGCAACCGGTTCTCTCGATGCTGTCGAACCTGGCTACGACAGACGCACGGTCCTTCGGGAAGCTTCTGCGCGCCAACCTTTACCTGAATGTCGGACTGAGCGTGTCGATAGCGGCGCCGGTAATTTTATTTGCCGCCCGGATCATGAATGCCTATGGGCGCGACTTCAGCTCCGGCGCTTGGGTCCTGATTCTCCTGGCCGGGGCGACCGCCATCAGCTCCGTCGTTTCAGTGATGGCGCAAGCGATGGCCAGCCTGGACAGAGTGTGGTGGGGATTTGCCCTCAATTCCGCGTGGGCACTGGCGCTGCTGGCGAGTGCGGCGCTGCTGGCGCCGCGTTACGGCGCCGTGGGACTGGCCGGCGCTTACCTGGCTTCGTACCTGGTACACGCGGTGACCGTGAGCATCTACGTAAGACTGCACTTGAGGACTCGCCTGGTGCGCGCGGACAGCCGGCCTGAGAGGCCGCTGCAGCCCGACGGACTGCCCCACGATCTGCCTACCCCATGTCAACGATGAAGCAAAACAGACACTCCCTGGCGGGCACCGCGAGGAAGGCCTTGACCGCATACCCGAGGGCTCTCAGGGCATTCGAGGCGTTGTGTGCCGCGTACGGCCTGGGGTTTCGCGCGCCGGTCCTTTTGTTGAAAACACTGTACTACGCGCGGTACGGGGACATTGTGGTGCATCCGAACACGCACATTACCGGAGCGCGTTGGCTCTCTGTCCAGGGAAGGCTGACGGTGGGCAAGCGGTTCCGGCTGCTGATGCATCCCGCGGACCAGACGATGGTGGACTTGCGTGGAGACCTGCGCATTCGCGGAGACGTGTTGATCGGTAAAGGGTGCAGAATCTGGGTGGGAGAGGGGGCGCATTGCATTCTGGAGGATTGCTTCCTCAGCGCCAACGCGCTGGCCATCATCCGCCACGGGCTGACGATTGGGGCGGGGTCCGCCATCTCCTGGGACTGCCGTTTCCTGGACGACGACTGGCATACGCTCGACTATCCCGGCAAACGCGTTAAGCCTATGCAAATCACGATAGGCAAGCGCGTATGGATGGGCTCGAATGTGTCGGTTCTTAAAGGTGTAACGGTGGGGAACGGATGCGTGGTAGCTGCGGGCTCGGTATTGACGGGAGCGTACCCGGCAAACTGCTTGATCGGCGGAAACCCGGCGCGGGTACTGAAGGAAAACGTCGCATGGGGAGGCCCCGCCGCCTGGCCGCAGGAGTCATGGGCCGAAGCGAACGCCACGGTGCCGTCCCGGCTAGGAATTGACAATCCTCGTGCCGCGGACAGATTTGCTTAATGCCGTGACCGGCGTCCACGTCGGCCGCGTGATTTGAAAACACTGGATGAACCATGAGTAGCTTTGCCGATGCCTGCCTCCCGGTGCTTGAGTTTCCGGCCCGCGCCATCCGTTGGAACTGGCGCGCTATGCGCACGATTCCGTTAGGCCGCGCGCCCCACTGGCAAAAGGTCGGCGGCAAGTTCTACATGCGGATCGATCCGCACGATGTGGCGGACCGGGCTTTTTATCTGGGCACGTTCGACCCGCACTTAGTGGCACTGATCGCAGCACTGGTACGGCCAGGGGACGTGTGCCTGGACGTAGGCGCGCAGAAGGGTTTCATGACGCTGCACATGGCGAAAGCCGCCGGTCCGGGAGGGCGGGTCATCGCGTTCGAACCGGATCCGCGAGCCATGGATGCCCTGCGAGCGAACGCGCAGCGGAACGTATTTGAACAAGTAAGCTTCTATTCCTGCGCCGCCGGCGACCGCGAGTCCAACTGCGAGTTTGCCCTATCGCGCCAAATCGGGTGGTCAAGCAGATTCCCGAACGAACTGGCGAAGGCGACTTTGATCTCGACCATTTCCGTGCGGACACGGCGCGTGGACGACGCGATCGGGGAGATGGGCATCGGGCCGGCGACGCATCGCCTATCGCTGATCAAAGTAGACGCGGAGGGATCGGAGCCGCTGGTTCTGGAGGGCGCCCAGGAGACGCTGCGGCGCTTTCGGCCGGCGATACATATCGAGATCAACAGGACGGCCCTGGGGGCTGGCGGCTTCACGCCCGCATCGGTGGAGGACTTTCTGCGCTCGCGCGACTACGATTTGTTTACCCTGCGGTTTCGGAAAGACGGCGGATGGCGGCAGCGGCGACTGGAACTGTGTCCTGTAGCGTGCCTCACGTCCGAGATAGGCGCGTGCGAGGACGTGCTGGCCGTCGATCGGCTGAATCCATTGCAAGGAGTGCTGTGAACTGCGGCGTGGAACAGGGGCCGGCGGTGGTGGCTTTTACTCCCAGCTTCGCTCCGCGTAGCGACGCGGAATCCCTGGTGAACACCAGGCTGGTGACGGGGCTGAAGAAGGCCGGCATGCGGATTGAGGTGATTTCCCGGCGGAACGGCGCCATCCCGAAGGCGTGGAGCGCGCCGGGGGATAATATGCCCGCCCCACGGTACCATACGCCCTGGCCACGGCTTAGAGCGGTGCTGCGCAACGTGATGGGGAGTGAAAACGCACAGGCGGCGAGGTATATGGTGGAGCATGCCTGGGGGGTGCGCATGGCGGCGGAGGCGGCGGGCCGGTTGCCGCCCGAGAAATGCGACGCGGTTCTTTCGTTCGGGGGGTACTGTCACATGGCGGCCCTGGAATACGCGCGGGCTTCGGACATTCCGATCGTGGCCAACTGGAACGATCCGTTTCCCGCGCTGATCGCTCCACCACCTTACGGCGAGGGCCCCGACGGGCCAGTCCCGCGTTGTTACAAACGGCTTTTAGCCAGGATCGGGCAGGCCGCCGGCTGGCACGTATTCCCATCGGAGCGGTTGCGCGGCTATATGCTGCAGTTCCTGCCTCAAGGCGCCGCAGCGCGCGCGTCCGTGATTCCGCACATAGGGGGTGAAATGCCCGCGGCACGGTCCGGCGCCGATGGCGCAGCGTTCAGGCTCACGCACGCCGGGGCACTGCTGCCCTACCGCCGCGTAGAGGTGTTCTTCGAGGGATTAGCGGTATTTCTTGCCGGACCAAGCTTCGGGCGCGAATTGCAGGTTGTCCTGATTGGTCCGCAGGGGGACGAATTGCGGGCCGTGGCGCGGCGCTACGGGGCCGATAAAGCCTGCCAATTCCTCCCCGAAATGGAGCACGCACGATGTGCGCAGTACCTGTCGGATTCCGACGCGCTGCTGGTGATTGAAGCCCAGATGAGCGAAAGCATATTTCTTCCCTCGAAATTCGCCGACTACGCCCGGACGCGCAAGCCGATACTGGCCGTGGCGCCCAGGCGGGGCACGATTGCGGACTTGATTGGCACGTATGGGGGAGGGGTGCTGGCCGACTGCCGCTCGCCGGTGGAGGTAGCGGCCGGCCTCGAGAGCTTATGCTTTCTGGGGCGGTCCGCCGCCCGGGCCGGCGGCGGGCGGTTGGATGCACTCTTCACCGAAGAGGCCGTAGCCGGCCAATACAGCGCGGTCTTCGGCCGGTTGTGGCGCGGCGGCCCAGGGATACACAGAGCGGTTTCCCTGGCGGTGTGACACAGACATGACCATCTCCTTCGTTTATCTCGCGGTATGGATTTCGTTCTGGTTGTTCATGCTGCGGCGCCCGACGACGTACGTCCTGGCGCTATTTGTGACGGCGCCGTGGATCGGACTCTGGGTGAAACTCGTCTGGATGCTGGATCCATTCAAGGTAGGGCTGCTGCTGAGTCCGATCCTGTTGCTCAGGGTGCACAAGGTAAGGCGCCTCGGCGCGGTGACATTGCCCTTGATGGCCTTTGCGGCTTACGCGATCCTGCTCATGTCGTGGCAGTTCGTTTCCTCCGAGGTCAAGCAGTTCGACCGGCTGAATCACCTGACTCTGAGCGGCCACCTGGCGTCGGCCAATGGCATGTTCCTGCTGCGCATCGGTCTGGTCGCGATAGTCGTAACGGTGGTGAATTCGGGTAAGGATGCGCAGCGTTGTCTGGCAGCATACACCACATCGGTTTCCGTTCTGGCGGCTTATGCCATCATCCAGGAAATGTCTTTTGCCCTATTCGGAAGTCCCATCACGGCCATCAAGCAGTATGGTCTGTTCGATGGCGCCAGCGTGTATTTTCCAGTGGATGTCTTTGGCATTCAATTGGTACGGGCGTCCGCGTTTTGCAACGAGCCCAAGGATCTGGCTCTATTCGTGATGCCGGCGATAGCTTTCGCATACACATCCATGAAAGGCGCGGGATCGCCGGGGCAGCGCGCCTGGCGCCGCGCTCAGTTTTGTTGCCTGCTGTGCGCGGGCGTGCTGACCTTCTCCTCATCGCTCCTGCTGCTGGGTCCCTGCGTCCTGGTTGCGCTGGAGGTGATGCAGCCAAACCGCAAGCTCAAGCAGTTGTTGCCGCGGTACATCATGTATGCCTGTGTGGCGCTATTTTTGTTCCCGACCGTGAGCGAAGTGTGGAGACTGCGGGTAACCGCAAGATTCACGGAGAGGAAGGATTTGCTGCAGCAGGCGCGCGAGGGGCCCGCGCTCGATTTCTTCAAAGACCAGTTTCCCCGCGTACTGGCGGGATACGGGGTGGGGACGGAGGCATTCTATCTGCCGGCCTATATGCCGGATGAATTCCGCTACACGCTGCTCGATTACCAGGCAGCGGCGGGCCTGGACTCTTTCTGGTTTTCACTGCTGCTGGACCTGGGCCTGCCGGGTGTGCTGCTGTTCGGATGGTGTTGCCTCAAGATCCTGCGCAGTCCGGCTGTGGCGAGGCGGCGCACGTGGGAGTACCGGGCAGTGCTGGTTACCATGCTCATTACCGGGATCGCATTGCCCGTGGATCTCAGAAGCTCCCTCGTGTGGCTGTTTTTCGGGCTCGCGCTGCGCACGCAGCAGATCTTCTCCCGGCCGCCGGCAGGCTGGGGCGCACCATACCGCGCATCGGTACGGTTCCACCCGGAGGCGGTGCTGGGGGGGCGGCCGGTACCCTTCAATGCCAGTTAGTTTTGCGAGGAACGAACAGCGGGGCCACGAGCCCCGCGCAGACCGAGGGCCTGCCGCACCAGGGAACGCTCTCTCGATAGGCGTTAATCTGGCGCCCCAGAGCGGCGGCACCTTCCGCACGGTCCGGGGTTTTTACGACGCGCTCAGTTCCAAGGGCTGGACGGCTCACATCCTCAATTTTTCAAAGTACGACGGGAACAACCTGCCGGAGGGGTCGTGGACTTTCCCTACCAGCCGCCTACCCGTGGGGCGCGCATATCAATGGTGCGCGCAGGCGTACGGCGACACGGTGACAAGCGCCATCAGCCGCGCCGGGTTGGTGTTCATTCACGGCGTTTATGTGCATCCCCTGCTGCAGGCGGCCATGGTGGCAAGGAGGCACGGGGTTCCGTATGTGCTGGTACCGCACGGGTCGCTGGACCCGTTCGCATTTACCAGGCGCGGCAGACGGAAGAAGATCTGGCTGTCGGTGTACCGGGAGGTGCTATTCGAGAGGTCGGCCGCGGTGCTTTATGCGTCGGAGGCCGAGAGAAACAGATCGTGGGCGGCGGGTCTGGAGCGTAGGGTGGAGTGCATCCCCTGGACCGTAACCACCGATTCCATTGGCCAGAAGGACATGGCGCGAGAGGCCATCGGCCAACGCCACGGGTTAGTCCGCGACCGGAGGATCGCGCTATTCTGCGCGCGGATCGCGACAGTGAAGCGGGTGACGGACACCATCCGGGCGTTCCTGCGGGAAGCGCCCTCCGAATGGGTCCTGCTGTGTGTGGGCCCGGCCACTTCCGAGGTGGATATCGGTGAAATTCGGACGCTCTGCGCGCAGTCGGACGGGCGGTGCATTTATGCCGGTCCGGTATTTGGCGCGGAGGTCAAGGACTACTACGCCGCCGCGGACCTGTTTGTGCTGTTATCGCTTTCGGAGAACTTCGGTCACAGCGCGGGTGAAGCGTTGGCGTTAGCTACTCCGGTGGCTCTCTCGCCCGGGGTGGGGCTGGCGGAATATGTGCTCCGGTATGGCGGGGGATTCGTAGCGGGCGGAGAGTCGTTCGAGGATATGTGCCGGGTTCTGAGCACGGCACTGAGTTGCAGCGCGGACGCGTTGCGGGGAGCCGGTGAAGCGGGGAGGGAATGGGTCAAGCGGGAACTGAACCCGACGATCTTCGCCGAGAGGCTCGACGCTTTGTGCCGGTCGGTCTGTGGAGAAGCGCGAGCCGCGTCAGGGCGGTGCGCGGAGGCGGTAGCTACTTGAGACTGCTGGTCCTCAGCAACTACTATTATCCGGAGTCGGTTGGCGCCGGAGTCTGGGTTACGCAATTGGCGCAGGACCTGAAGGGCAGGGGTCACGAGGTAACCGTGGTGACGTCGTTTCCCAGCTATCCGGGGCGCCGGATTTTCGATGGCTATCGCAATCGGTTGGTGGATCGCCAGACGGTCGATGGCATCGACGTCATTCGAACCCTCACCTACGCGGCGCCGAACCATTCGTTTTGGGCCCGTTTTGCTGCATTCGGTGCATTCTGCCTCTCGGCCGCGCCGGGTTACCTGCGATGGCGACGCCCTATCGATGTCGTCTATGCGATCCTGCCCCCATTGCCGTTGGGGGTCGCGGCATGGGCGATCGCGAAGGCGTCCGGCGCGCGGCTCGTGGTCAACGTGCAAGACATTTATCCCGATGTCGCGGTGGCTCTCGACTATCTTAGAAACGGCGCGGCCGTGGCGTTTTTCCGCCGCATGGAGCGCTGGATCTACCGGCGGGCCGATCGGATCGTGGTCATATCCGAAGGGTTTCGCCGGAATCTCCTGCAGAAAGGCGTCCGGCCTTCGAAGATAGACGTTGTGCCCAACTGGGCGGATCCGAACGAGATTGTCCCCGGGCCGCGGGATAACGCTTTCCGGCGCGAGACTGGGGCGAATAACGAGCTGCTGGTGGTGTACTCGGGCGGGCTCACGCACAACGCGGACATGGAGCCGGTGCTGGACGCGGCGGCGCAGTTGCGCGGCTTGCCGATCCGGTTCGCCATCGTGGGCGACGGCGTTCAAAAGCAGGCCCTGGTGGAGAGAGCCGCAGCAGCCCGGCTGGACAACGTTCAGTTCTATCCGTTCCAGCCCATCGAACGATATGGGGAAGTATTAGCAGCGGCGGATGTGACTCTGGTGACATTGAATTCCGCGGCCACACTGGCCTCGGTGCCGTCGAAAATCTACAAGCAGATGGCCGCCGCGCGGCCCATTGTTGCGATCACCAACCCGGGAAATGAGCTCAGCCGGCTGGTGATGGACGCCCAGTGCGGAGTCACCGTGGCCGCGGGCGATTTAGTGCGCCTGGCCGCCGTGCTGGCGGACGCGCTGGACCGGCGCGCGGATTTTGCCGCGATGGGCCAACGCGGCAGAGAGTACCTGAAGCGGAACTGCAGCCGGAAGGCATGTGTCGGGCGGATTGAAACCGCGCTTATGGATGCCTGTGGCGAGGTTCGCTCGACTGCGCTGGCAGGCGTGCCAGCGCGGCAGGCCCAGGGCCTGCGCCACGAGGGAGGGTGAATATGAAAAGAGTACTGGTGAATGGGGCCGGCGGGTTTATCGGCGGCCATCTGGTGAGGCGGCTCAAAGCCGAGGGCTTTTGGGTCCGCGGGGTCGACTTGAAACGGCACGAGTTCTCCGATCCGCCGGCCGATGAGTTCGTTCAGGGCGACTTGCGCGACCCGTCGCTGGTGCGCGAGGTGGTGCGCGGAATCGACATCGTCTACCAACTAGCCGCGGACATGGGCGGCGCCGGGTACATCTTCACCGGTGAGCACGACGCGGAAGTGATGCACAACTCGGCTACCATCAACCTGAACTGCCTGTACCTTGGAGTGAAGGCAGGGGTGCGCCGGTTCTTCTATTCCTCGTCTGCGTGCATCTACCCGCAGCACAACCAGACAGACCCTTTGAATCCGACGTGCTCGGAGGATTCCGCTTATCCGGCGGCGCCCGATAGCGAGTACGGGTGGGAAAAGCTGTTCAGCGAGCGGCTTTACTTCGCCTACATGCGGAACCATGGGGTCGAGGTCCGGATTGCCCGCTTCCACAATATCTTCGGTCCGGAAGGCGCATGGAGGGGCGGCAAAGAGAAGGCTCCCGCGGCGCTGTGCCGGAAGGTTGCGGAAGCCGGAGACCGCGGCGAGATCGAGATCTGGGGCGACGGCGAGCAGACGCGCTCGTTCCTCTATATCGACGAATGCCTGGAGGGTGTGCGCCGCCTGACGGACTCGGAATTCACGGGGCCGGTGAATATCGGTTCCGAGGAGATGGTCACGATCAATCAGTTGGCCGGGATGATCGCGGATATTGCCGGGAAGCGCCTTAGAATCGTGCATATCCCCGGGCCGCTGGGGGTGCGGGGAAGAAACTCCGACAACCGGTTGATTCGGGCGCGTCTGAATTGGGCGCCATCAAAGGCGCTGCGGCTGGGTCTGGGAAAGACTTACGGCTGGATCGCGAGCCAGGTTGTGGCGGTCTAAGAATGGCTCGGGTGCGAGATTTGTTAGTCGGAGCGGTGCTTTTGGCGCTTTTTTCGCCCGTGCTGCTGCTATGCGCTCTAGCGGTGCGGAGATCGTCTCCGGGACCGATATTGTACCGGCAACGGCGGTTGGGACTGCACGCCCGCTCCTTCACGCTGCTGAAGTTCCGCACGATGATTCAGGACGCGCCCGACCTGCGGAACCGGGACGGCTCAGCCTATACCGGCGCCGACGACCCTCGCGTTACCCCGGTGGGGCGCGTTCTACGGAAGGCCAGCCTGGACGAACTGCCGCAGTTGTTCAATGTTCTGCGGGGCGAGATGAGCCTGGTCGGACCGCGTCCGGACCAGGTGGACCAGATCCGGTTCTATACCGAAACGGAGAGGCGCAAGCTGGACGTGAGGCCCGGCATTACAGGGCTGGCGCAGATTAGCGGACGCAACAACATCTCCTGGGATCGCCGGAAGGCGCTGGACATCGAGTACGTCGATCGCCAGTCGTTCTGGCTGGATCTGTCGCTATGCGCCCGGACGATCCCCTACGTGCTCCTGAGAAAGGACATCCACACCGATGGCCACAGCCCAAGTCCCCGCGCCACTGCGTCGCATTGAAACGCCCGCAGGTATTGCGGCCTGGCGCACCCTGGAATGGGATAGCGAGCAATTCGGCATTCCCGCGGCGCGCCTGGATTCGCTCGAAGCGTCGGGCTCCTATACCGACGCGCGCGCCCGCAAGCGGGAGCTGCTTCGGGCGGTGCTGGCGCAGTGCCGCGAAGGCGGCATCCGGCATCTGTGCGCGCGAGTGGACACCGGCGACCTGGCCACGATTCCGGCGCTCGAGGAGGCTGGTTTCGAATTGATCGACGGCATTCAGACGTTTGTGCTGCGCATCCAGGGAATCCAACCGCCTGCGCCCGCCGGCACTCGCCTGTTCGAGCCCGGGGATCTGCCGGAGATCCTCGAAATCGGGCGGACGGCGTTCACCTTCGACCGGTTTCACGCAGACCCCGCGATTGCCCCGATGGTGGCCGACCGGGTCAACGAAAGCTGGACGCGAAACTGCTGCCTGGGAATCGCCGCCGACGCGGTGGTGGTGGCCGAGGAAGAAGGCCGCGTGGCCAGCTACGTCACCTGCCAGGCAGATCGGCAGGCGCGCAGCGGAATCATCGTGCTGGTCGCCACGGCGGTTTGGGCGCGGGGAAGAGGGGCGGCGCGCCGCGCGAGTGCCGCCGCCCTGCGCTGGTTCGCCGAGCGCGGCATCGAGACCGTGGAGGTGGGCACGCAACTACGCAATATTCCAGCGGCGCGCTTGTATGAAAGCCTGGGATTCCGGCTGACGCGTACCAGTCTTACATTTCGAAAGGTGCTTTAATGCGCGATTCGTTTTTGCCGTATTGCCTCCCGTTCATCGGCGAGGAAGAGATTGCCGAAGTCGCTGATAGCCTGCGATCCGGCTGGGTGACCACCGGCCCCAAAGTGCAAGGCTTCGAGCGGGAGTTCGCGGCGTACGCGGGCGCAAAGCACGCCGTGGCGGTGAATTCCTGCACCGCCGCTCTGCACGTTTCGCTGGCGGCGCTGGGTGTGGGCCCGGGCGATGAAGTCATCGTGCCCACGCTGACCTTCTGTGCCACAGCTAATGTGGTGGTGCACCTGGGCGCGACGCCGGTGATCGTGGATGTGGACAGGAATTTCCATATCGATCCGGACGCGGTGCGACGGGCGATTGGAGCGCGCACGAAAGCCATCATCCCGGTGCACTACGGAGGCCAGGCATGCGCGCTTCGGGAGATCCTGGAGGTGGCCGGCCGTCATGGAATTCCGGTGGTTGAAGACGCGGCGCATGCCGCCGGGGCGGAGTACGCGGGAAGCCGGATCGGCGCCCACGGCCGGGCGGCGTGCTTCAGCTTTTACGCCATCAAAAACATGACCACCGGCGAGGGCGGCATGATCACCACCAACGACGACGGCCTGGCCGCCCGGTTGCGCCTGCTTTCGTTGCATGGTATGAGCCGGGATGCCTGGAAGCGTTATACGGAAGCCGGCTCTTGGTACTACGAAGTGCTGGAGCCCGGATACAAGTACAACATGACGGACATTCAGGCGGCGCTGGGAATCCATCAACTGCGACGTTTGGATGGCTTCATCCGGCGGCGGCAGGAGATCGCGGCCCTGTACGACGAGGCTTTTTCGGATCTGCGGGAGATCCTATTGCCGGCGCGGCTCCCCGGCAGGAATCACACGTTCCACCTCTATCCGATCCGCATCGAAGCGGGCCGGCTGCAATTGAACCGGTCGGAGTTCATCGAACAGTTGCGGGCGCGCAACATCGGCACCAGCGTGCACTTCATTCCCCTGCACCGGCACCCGTACTATCGCAAACGATTTGGATATAGCCCGCAGCAATTTCCGGTGGCCGAGGAAATCTATCGGGGACTGCTCTCGCTGCCGCTTTATCCCAAGATGACCGATCGGGATGCGGGCGATGTGGTGGCGGCAGTTCGGGAGGTGATCGGTACCTACCGCGTCCCCGCCGGTCGGATTTACGAAGAAGGAGTCACAAGTGCTGCAATCCCTGCGCAACTTTAGGTGGCAAGAAGGGATTCCGCGCGTCGCTGCGGACTTCATAATCGTGCATGCCAGCATGATTGCCGCCATGGCTATGTCGGTGGTCTATCAGGCAGGGGCCGGCAACGCCGCCGCGGCGCATGCCATCGTCGCCGGTTTTCTCGAATACTACACGGTTTTCTTCTGCCTGTCGACGATCTTTCCGCTGGTGTTTCTGCTGAACGGATTTTACACGCGTTCGCGCGCCTACACCGGCCGGTACAAGGCCTGGGTGGTGCTGCGCGGCGTGGTGGTCGCGACGATGGTCTTCTTCGCGGCCAGTTTCCTGTTTTTCGGCTATGAGAAGATCGGACGGAGCGTGGCGGTGCCCTTCGTGGCGCTGGCGGCCTGTGGCACGGCCGGCGCCCGGATCGTCGCGGATTACGTGCGGAAGCGATACCTGCCGAAGTCCAAGAGCATGGGCTCGCCGGCGCGCCGCGGCGATTGGGTCTTGGTCTTGGGCGGCGCCGGTTACATCGGCTCGGTCCTGGTGGAGCGGCTACTCGAAAAAGGCTACCGCGTGCGGGTTCTCGACAGCCTGCTCTATGGCGACGAAGCGCTGCGTCCGGTCAGAAATCATCCGGATTTCGAGCTGATCGTGGGCGACTGCCGAAACATCCAGGACGTGGTCAGGGCGGTGCGCGGCGTGGACTCCATTATCGACCTGGCGGCGATCGTCGGCGACCCGGCGTGCGAACAGGACCATGGGCCGGCGCTCGAAACCAATTACGCCGCCACCCGCATGCTGATCGAAATCGCCAAGGGGCATGGGGTCGGCCGTTTCCTGTTCGCTTCCAGTTGCAGCGTGTATGGCGCGACGGACGTCGAGATGGACGAAAGCGCCGCAGTGGAACCCATCTCGCTGTATGCGCGGACCAAGGTCGATTCGGAACGCGCCCTGCTGGATGCGACGAGCGATACATTCCACCCCACCATACTGCGCTTCGCTACGGTGTTCGGCCTGGGATACCGTCCGCGCTTCGACCTGGTGGTGAACCTGCTCACCGCGAAAGCCTGCCAGGAAGGCATCATTACGATTTACAACGGGCATCAATGGCGGCCGTTCATTCATGTGCGCGATCTGGTTGAGGCCAGTGTTCGAATACTGGAAACGCCGGTGCGGCTGGTCAGCGGCGAAGTCTTCAATGTGGGCGACGGGCGCTTGAATCATACTTTGACTGAAGTCGCGGGAGTGATTCAGGGCGCATTTCCGAATGTTCGAATCGAGCACATCGAGAACTCCGACCGCCGGAACTATCGGGTCAATTTCGACAAGCTGTGGCGTTCGACGGGCTTCCGCGCAGAGTACACCTTGCGCGATGGCGTGGACGAGATCGGGAAGGCTTTCGACGACCGGCTGATTACGGATTATACCGATGTCCGCTACCACAACCAACGCTATTTGAAGGCTGTGGGCAGTCCGGCGAACAAGGACGAAGTCGACGGATTGGTGATGGCGGCATTTTCCAATCACAGCCCGCATCATCCGGCGTTCGCCGGTGTGCAGGCGACTTCCACGTAGCCACGGTGGCCTTCCCCACACGACCTATGCTCAATTCTGCTTTGGATAAGACGAACGGAGAAGGATTGTCCTGGAAATTCCCGAACTGTCCTTTTCTGGTGGAGTGTTCCTGCGAGGTGCTGGAGCAGATCCGGCGGGAGGTGGAGCAGTCCTCGAAATCCCGTCGCGGGGAACTGGAAACCGGTGGTGTCCTGTTCGGCGTCCACGAGCCCGAATGCATTCGCATCCTGGTTGCGAAGCCACTCCCATGCGAGCACGCCATGGGCCCCGGCTATGTTCTTTCGCAGAAAGACGAGAGGCGGCTAGCGCAGCTCATCATGGCCCCCGCCACGGAACCCGAGCTGACGGGCCTGGCGCCGCTCGGCTGGTATCACTCCCACCTCCGCAGCCGGATCTTTCTCTCGGAGCGCGACCTGCAAATCCATGCGCGTTATTTCGATGCTCCCTTTCAGGTCGCGCTAGTTGCTCGCCGCGAGCGCGACCGGCCCGTGCGCGCGGGAATTTTCTTCCGGGAAGCATCGGGCGCATTGCGCACGGAGGCCAGTTACCAGGAGATTACCATCGAACCTCCGCGGGCCTCCTCGCCGGAACCGAGACTTCCGCTGATTTCCAGGCCGCCCCGCTCTCACAGAAGGACATCATCCCCTCCCAAGCACCCGCCGCCGCAACGCGAACCGATCTGCCCCAAATGCGGTGGCAAGCAGCTCCGGCGGTCGCGCAGGGCGGGACCGATCGAGCAGATCGGTGCGCTTCTTGGCTTTTACCCGTACCGCTGCCACGAGTGTCTGTCACGATCTTTTTTGCGGACTTCCAATCTGCTGGAACGATTGCAACTCAGCGCCGGGAAGCGGCCCGAGGAGCGCAGAAGAGTCCGGGAGCGGACGCGGCGGGAGATGCTTCTCTGGGGCGCGGGAATTCTCGGCTTCCTGGCAATCCTGCACTATCTGGTGCGGGACGATGGCGCAAAACCCGATGCGCCTTAGGGTCTTCGCGGCCAGGCGCCAGATCGTAGTTTTGTCAGTTATCCCCGCCGCTGTCTGGATGGCCTACTGGCCGCTCCGCCTCTCCTGGGCGGACCACCTTGCCCGAGCGCACGACGGCGAAGCCGTGGCGCGCGCCGTCCGACTTTCTCCCGGCGATGCGGACTTCCGCCTGAAGCTGGCTGACGTTCGACAAGCGGCGGGCAGCGATCCCGCGGCCGCGCTCGAAGCCGCCGCCGGGCTGGATCCCGGAAATGCGGACGCATGGATCCGGCTGGGCGTAGCGGCAGAGATCCGCGGAGACTTGCGCATGGCGGAGAGCCGCCTTTTGGAAGCCGCCCATACGAGCCGCCAGTTCGCGCCACGCTGGGCGCTCGCCAATTACTATGCCCGCCGCAACGACCCGGCGCATTTCTGGCCGTGGGCGAGACAATCGCTGCTGATGGGCTATGGCGACCTGAATCCGGTTTTCCGGCTTTGCTGGAATATGAGTCAGGATGCCGGGCTGATCTTTGACCGGGCGATCCCGCCGCGGCGCGAGGTTCTGGATCTTTATCTCTGGTTCCTGATTGGGGAACGCAGGCGGGCCGCGTCCGAGCAGGCCGCCACCAAACTGGCCGCGCTGGGCACGATCGAGGATCAGCGGCTGCTGGTTGCCTGGTGCAACTGGCAGTTGGAAGCGGGCGCGGGCGCCGCCACGCTGCCGGTGTGGAATGCGCTATGCGCCAGGCACCTGGTTCCGTATGCGCCAATCGACCCGGACCGCGGGCCGCTAACCGATGGCGGTTTTGAGGCGGCTTCGGTTGGTGGAGGCTTCGGCTGGCGGCCGGCGCCGACACGGGGCGTCACGATTGGCCGGAACCGGTCGCCGCGCTACCTGTGGATCGCATATAGCGGCGATCAACCGGAAACCCACGCGGCGCTCGTGCAATTCGTCCCCGTGACACCCGGCGCGAGCTACCGCTTCGGTTTCGAGTACCACACATCCGAATTGCCACTGGCGAGCGGCTTGCGCTGGAGCGTATTCGACGCGCGGACGGGTGTCGATCTGGCAGCCGCTTCGCCCTGGCTTTCCAGTGTGGATTGGAAGGCCGCGGAATTGAGCTTCAGGGCGCCGGACTCGGGACTCGCGCGCTTGACTCTTACCAGCCAGCGCCTGCCGGGTGCGACACGGATCGAAGGTTCCGTGGCGCTGCGCGATTTGTCAATGGTGCGCCGGCCATGACGCGCGCGATAGCCGCGCTTGCGGGGTTGCTGGGGTACGCCGTACTCACGATCTGGATCGACCAGCGATGGGCGTGGGGCGTGGCGCAGTGCGCGGTTTTTGTGTTTCTAGCCGTGTGGGCCGCCAGCCAGATACGGCATCCATCTCCGGTGCGCGGGAGTTGGTGGCTGGCGCCACTTTCGGCCGCGCCGGTTTGGGGCTTGGCGCAGCTCGCCCTCGACCGCACGGTGTACCGTTGGGGAACTTGGAATGCCGTGTTGAATTGGGCCACATGGCTGGCTCTGTTCTTCCTGGCGCTGCAACTATTCCAGGGGCGCGCCGCGCGGAGCTGGTTTCTGCGTTTCGCGCTGTATTTCGGGATTGGGTTGTGCGTGCTCTCGACGGTCCAGATGTTCACGTCGGGAGGGAAGATCTTCTGGCTCTTTCCGAGCGGCTACACGGATCTGGTGCTGGGGCCGTTTGTCTCCCGGAATCAGTATGCCGCGTTCCTGGAGATGATCCTGCCGATCGCGCTGTGGCAGGCGTTGCGCGACCGCCGGCGGGCATTCGCCGGTTACACCATTGCCGCGGCCATGCTGGCTTCGGTGGTAGCGGCCGGCTCACGCGCGGGCTCCGTTCTGATGTGCGCGGAGGTGGCCGCGGCGCTGCTGGTGGCGTGGCGGCGCGGGATGGCGCCGCCCGCGACGGTGGCCCGCGGCTTGGCCGCGTTCGCCGCGATCGCCGTCTTGTTTAGCGCTATTGTCAGTTGGCAACCGCTGCGGCAGCGCTTCGCCGAACTGGATCCGTACGCGCAACGGCGCGAGTTCCTGGTTTCCTCGCTAGCCATGCTGCGCGACAGACCAGGCATGGGTTTCGGGCTGGGGAACTGGGCGCGCGCGTATCCGCAATATGCGCTGTTCGACGACGGCAACTACGTGAATCAGGCGCACAACGACTGGGCGCAGTGGGCGGTGGAAGGAGGCGTGCCGTTTTTCGCCATCCTATTAGCTTTAGCCGCGATGGCGGCGCCGTCCGCCGTACGATCGGTTTGGGGAATCGGACTGGTGTCGGTCTGGGTGCATTGCCTGGTCGAGTATCCGCTGCAACAGAGGCCCGGCATCGGCGCGTGGTTCTTTGTCTTGCTAGGGGTGGTGGCCGCCAGCCGCAGGCGCAGCCATACTGGGGAATCACCCGCGCGGATAGCAGCCGAGAACTTTCAGGACATCGGCCAGTTCCCGGAGGTGTCCGAGGGCATTCTGGGCGGCGGGCGTATCCACCCGGCCCAGGAAATCTAAATAGAACAGGTACTCCCACGGTTTGCCGCGCAGCGGCCGCGATTCGATTTTGGTGAGATTGAGATCACGAAGTGCGAAAGCGCTCAGACAACGGAACAAAGCGCCTGGGATGTTGCGTGTGGAGAACACAAGGGAGGTTTTCCATTGCGCATTTGGGGGCGGTTTCTCTTGCCATTTGCGGGTATATTCGGGAGTCCTCAGGAGGAAGAAGCGCGTAAAATTCCGGCGATCGTCTTCGATCGAGCGCCGCAGAATGCGCGCGCCATAAATCTCGGCGGCTACCGCGGAGGCGATGGCGCCGGCATCGCGGAGACCTTCTTCCATGATGGTTTTGGCGCTGCCGGCGGTATCGTAGTGAATCACGCGCTCGATGCGTGGGTGGCGCGCGAAGAAATCGAGGCACTGGTTCAGCGCAACCGGATGCGAGTACACCCGGCGGATGCGGGAGAACGGCACTCCCGGAGCGGCCATCAGGTTGTGGACGATGCGCACGTTGGTTTCGGCCACAATGGGGAACTCGTAACGCTGCAGGTGATCGTAGTTTTCGTGGACGGAGCCGGCCAGAGTGTTTTCAATGGGGATCACCGCGCCCGTGGCTGCGCCTTCCTGCAGGCTGCGGAAAACATCCTCGAAGCGCGGGCAGGGTAACAAGTCGATGCCGGCGCCCAGCAGTTTGCGCGCGGCCTCTTCGCTGAATGCGCCGCGTTCGCCCTGGAACGCGACGAGCGCCTTGCGGGCTGCGCGGGTCATCGCGCGGGGCCGTCCCATCGGCGCACCTGCTCGTCGGGCAGCCCTATGAGGTCCAGGACGCGGTCCACGCTATGATCCACGAGGTCTAGAACCGTTTGCGGGCGATTATAGAAACCTGGGATGGGCGGGGCGATGATGGCGCCCATTTCGGTGAGGGCCACCATGGTTCGCAGGTGGCCCAGGTGGAGAGGCGTTTCCCGCACCATGAGCACCAGCCTGCGGCGCTCTTTGAGGGTCACGTCGGCGGCGCGCAGCAGCAGGTTGGAGGCGATGCCGGCGGCAATCGCCGACATGGTCTGGATCGAGCAGGGTGCCACGACCATGGCATCCACCGGAAACGAGCCGCTGGCCAACCGGGCGGAGATATCCTCTATGGAGTAAGAACAATGGACGGTCTTCCTCAGGTCGGCCGCCTGACTCCCGGTTTCCAGGAACAAGGTTTTCTCGCCGGCGCGGGTGAGCACCAAATGGGTCTCCACGGCTGGATTCTGGCGTAGCCGATCAAGGAGGCGCACGCCGTAAATGGCGCCGCTGGCGCCCGAGATTCCCACCACGATTTTCAAAATTCGCCTCTAAGATTGATGCTTGTTCCGTATTCAGAACAAAAACACACTATTTGCCTTGCCAGCGGTCCCGCCGCCGTGTATAATCGCAAACGGCGCATTGGGGTATCGCCCGGGCCGGGTGGAGGGCGCCGGGCGCGGGTTGCGCCAGGATGCCCCGACGAGTATTATAGTCGGGATCATAACATGGAAGACGCCGGACACAAGCTCAAGCGGGTACGCGAGCGGCTCAACCTGCGATATCGCGATGTGGAGCAAGCCAGTATCCGGATCTCCACCCTGCGCCACAACACGGAGTTTTCCATCGCACTCAGCCGCCTTTCCGATATTGAGAACAAAGGCACCGTGCCCACCATCTACCGTCTGTATTCGCTGTGCGCTATTTATCGGCTGGATATCGCGCAGGTTCTGGAGTGGTACGGGGTGGACCTGGCGGTCCTGCCCGCGGACGCTGCCGCCCTTCCGCTGGAAAGGACGCACCTGCTGGGATTCGGCCCCGCGATACACGGCGAAGTTCAGGTCCCGCTGATGGTCGATCCAGGGGTGGATCTAAGCAAGACCACCTATCTGAGCCGCGCCATTCGCCGTTGGGGACGGCTCCCCCTCTGCTTGTTGAATGCCGTGGATCTGAAGCATCGCCGCTTTGCATTCGTGGGTTCGGAAGATTGGTTCATGTACCCGATCCTGCAGCCGGGCGCGCTGCTGTTGATCGACGAAAATCGCCGCAAGATCGTCAACGAAGGCTGGAACAACGAGTTCGATCGCCCCATCTATTTTCTGGAGCATCGCGCCGGCTGCGTGGTGGGTTGGTGCACGCTGAAGGGCAGCCAGTTGGTCTTACAGCCGCATCCAGCGTCGCAGTGCGCGCCGGTAGTTTATGCGCATCCTTCCGAAATCGACATCGTCGGCCAGGTATCCGGCGTGGCTATGATTCTGGATCAGGGGAAGCGGCACCGAACTCGTGTGTGAGCAGGGGCAGCAGGGTTTCCAGATCTCCCGCGAAAAGCCGCCGCTCGAAGTCTTGCGCTGTGGGCGGCGTCCAACCCTGGTAAGGCGCGGAAACCGACCAATCCGCCAGCATGGCGGACGGATTCGCGGTTTCCGCCAGATACTCCCGCAGGTCGGTGCGCTGCTGCTCCAGATTCAGGCATAGCCAATCCTGGAACAATCGCGCGTGGCTCCGGCGCAGAGTCTCGCCTGCCTCCTCATGGCCAACCATTTGCGCCAGGCCCGGATGTTCGTATGCGCCACTGGCCTGGTTGCGCAAAGAGGAGAGATACAGCACCCGTCCGAACAGGGTTGGGATACGGTCCAGAGTGTGGCGCCAAAGGTCGCTGGCCGGCTCCTGGCCAAATCGCCGTTCCGGCCTCAAATCTCCAGTGCTCATAGAA
This sequence comes from Bryobacterales bacterium, assembly GCA_963707465.1. Taxonomy (GTDB): domain Bacteria; phylum Acidobacteriota; class Terriglobia; order Bryobacterales; family Bryobacteraceae; genus Bog-159. The sequence continues at coordinate 146,953 of CAVPQK010000023.1, read as the reverse complement.
TGCTCACGATGCCCCCTGAGGCGTCTTTCTGCGCAATTTGGGTTACCGCCTGAGGGACCCCCCATATGGGACGGAAGGACTAGAAGTCCTGGGTTGATTGTACATCATAGATCTATTTTGGGTTATCGATAGTTAACGGTGTTCCAAATTTGGAAAAGTTTCGCCGAAGCGCCGCTGCGACCGATCACTACAGTATAACTTAAGGCCTTAGTTACTTTAGTTAACAGGAGAAAAAACCTTATGTTTAAAAAAGCTTTGTTCGCGGTCGTTCTGGCACTCTCGTTCTTCGCGGCTATCGGCGCTGACGCCAGCCAGCCCCCTCCGACTTGCGATCCTTGCCCCTGGGTCAATTAAGGCAATTGTCCATTGCCGGGTGTCGAGGAGCGGGCGGAAGACAGATCGCGGCTGGAATTTAGCCGCAATTTATATGTAGTATTGGTAGAATCGGGTTTCGAAGCGTTGCTCCGGAATCTCCATGGCTCGCATTTTTGACGTGCTCATGGCGGCAGGCACCGCGATGTTATGCGTGCGGATGTTTGCTGCCGGCCTCGATCGACGATACCGGCTGTTCTTCCTTTTCCTCGTCTTTGAAACGGTGCGCTCCGGCGTTTTCATCAGTCTTAGCCAGGCCAGCGGCGCGTACCAAAAAGTTTGGGTGCTGACAGAACCGGTCGAATGGCTGCTTTACGTCTCGGTGGTATTGGAGATATTCGCCCGCGTTCTCGAAGATTATAAAGGCTTATCCACGGTGGGCCGTTGGGCGCTCATCGCGGCCGTGGTGGTGGCGCTCTCAGCCTCGGCGATCAGCCTGATGGTGCCATCCCAGTTCACTACGCAGAGCCATTTAATGCGGTATTACTACGTAGCTGAACGGGCCGTGTACTTCAGCCTGGTGGCTTTCCTCGTTTCCATGCTGGCTTTCCTGACCCGCTACCCGATCACTTTGAGCCGCAACATCGTGGTCCACTGCATAGTGTTTTCCGTTTATTTTCTGTGTAATACGGTCTCCTACCTGTTGCTTAGCATGCTCGGAAAGGGGTCTGCGCCGATGGTCACCTATGTTCTGTCCGCGGTCACCCTGGCGGCGATTGGCGTGTGGCTGGTGAAGTTGACTCCGGCCGGGGAAGTCCGCAAGCTGAGGGTGCGCCATGAATGGATGCCGGGGAGAGAAGAAGAGCTGGCCGGCCAGTTGAACAGCCTGAACGCGGCGCTACTGCGCGCGGCACGAAGATAAACCAAAGTAACCATTGCTTTTCAGCGCCAGACAGGATATCCTCATCCTGAGAGTGGCAGAAAGTATGTATTTTATCCTCGGCTCGGCCGCATTTATCTGTCTGGCAGTGGGAGCGGCCTTGGCATTTCTATTTCGGAGGCTGATAGCGGGGCCCAAATCGCTCCCGGTGTCGGTCGATTGGATTAACGATCTTTCCGCCGCGCGATATCGGCCGATGACACGGCTGCTGAGCGAGGATGACTACCGCTTCTTAGCCAGCCAGCCTGGTTTCGACAAGAAGATGTTGCGGCGCGTCCGCTCGGAACGCCGGAAGGTTTTCCGCGGGTATCTGGCTTGTTTGAGTCGGGATTTCAGTCTGGTCGGCGCCGCTTTGCGGCTGATGATGATGTATTCCGCGCAAGACCGTCCGGACCTGGCCGGAATCCTGTACAAGCAGCAGGCTTTGTTTGCCCTCGGGATGTTAGCCATCGAGTGGCGCCTTTTGCTGCACGCTTGCGGTTTGGGAACGGTGGATGTGCGCGGCCTGGTGCGCGCCATGGAGTCGATGCGCCTCGAACTGCGGCAAATGATTCCCGCCGAAGGCGCCGCGGTCGCTTAACGATACCTTGGCGAAAACCCTGCTGGCGGGGCTCAAGCCCCGCGCGCGATAGATCCCGCCCTCCTCACAGCTTCTTCAGTATCTCCTTCGCTTCTTTTAACCTCACGAACTGTTTTTCCGCTTGACGGAATTCCCGTGTGTGAACGCGCCTCCGGGCGCCGCTATGATCCACGGGATGCCGCAGATGCAGCATCTCGTGAAACATCACGTACTCCAGGCCCAGCGCAGGCGCGGTGGGATTGTCGAAAATCCGGCTTATAACGATGGCGTTGTGCGACGGATCGAAGTGACCCAACCGGCTGCGCGAGGCCGCGCGGCTCCAGCCCAACAGCGGCCGGGCCAGCATGCCTTGAAAGTGTTCCGCATTCAGCGCCTCGAACACCGCCTCCAAGTTATAATGACTACCTTGTGGGCCGGAGACAAATTTGCGGCCGCGGATCTGGCGGACCAGATGCATTTGGCGCCGCACGTCCCGCCGGTTCAGGTAAAGGCGATAGCGGTGGGCGTAAATCCGCGCGGCCGGACGGCGAAACAGCTTGCCCAGCAGAATATACGCGAGGGCTTCCACGACGGGAGCGGGAGCGCCTTCCAGCAGATCGGAGATGCGCACTTGGATGGCGCCGGATTCCATACGAATGAGACTGTCGGCGTTGGCGAAACGGCAGAACTCCACGGCGATCTTGGGTAGTGGGGTGCGAGGTTTGAATTCCCGGAAGACGCGGGCATAGATTTCCTCCGGACTTTCGAAAAGCAACGCGCTTTGAAATCCGGAAACGGCCAAGCCCGAGCCGTGGTCTTGCATTTCTCAATAATTTAGCACATCGGGGCCATTTGGGCCTTGGAGGAAACTTGCCGAAAGTGAAAATCAGCGCGCTGGGCTGCTATGTGCCGCCGGGCGTACTCACCAACAAAGATCTGGAGCGGATGGTCGATACCAACAGCGAATGGATCGTGGAGCGCACGGGTATCTGCGAGCGGCACATCGCCGCTCCTGATATGGCTACGTCCGACATGGGAACCGAGGCTGCGCGCGTGGCGCTGGCCGCCCGCGGCATCACGGGCGCCGAGTTGGATGCCATCCTGGTGTGCACGGTGACGCCCGATATGCTGTTTCCGTCGACTGCGTGCCTGATTCAGGATCGCCTGGGCGCGCATCGCGCCTGGGGGTTCGACCTGGTGGCGGCGTGTTCCAGTTTTCTATACGGGCTGACGACCGGCGCGGCATTGATCGCGGCCGGCACGCATCGCAAAGTCCTGGTGGTGGGAGCCGATACCATGAGCCGGATCATCGACTACACGGACCGGGCGACCTGTATCCTGTTCGGCGACGGCGCGGGCGCCATGTTGCTGGAGCCGGCCGGCGAATCCGAAGACGGCGCAGGCTTCATCGATTTTATCGGCGAAATCGATGGATCGGGCGGCGAGTTCCTCAGGATGCCGGCGGGCGGGAGCCGCCTCCCGGCGTCAGCCGAAACCGTGGAGAAGCGCTTGCACTTCGTCCACCAACAAGGCCAACAGGTGTTCAAGTACGCGGTGAAGAAGATGTACGAGATGTGCGCGGAAGTTCTGGAGCGCAACGGCCTGCAGCCGTCCGACGTGGGCATATTGATACCCCACCAAGCCAACCGCCGCATCATCACCGGCGCCTGCGAGCGCATGGGGCTGAAGCCCGAACAGGTGCTGATCAATATCGACCGCTACGGAAATACGACTTCGGCGACGCTGCCGCTGGCCGCGCGGGACGCCATCGCGCAGGGACGGTTGAAGAAAGGCGACCTGGTCATGTTCGCCGCCGTGGGGGCAGGGTACACGGCGGGCGCGAGCCTGTGGCGCTGGGCGTATTGAACTACCAAACGCGAGCACGGGGCGTTCCCTGGTTGCATCCCCCTGGTAGGGTCTAGGCAGCGACAGCACTGTGGCGGCCAAGGCGAATGACTCCAGACCAAACACTCACGTTGTGGACTAATGCGATAGGGGCACTTCCCACGATCGCATTTACGGGCGTTGTGGCGTTCTGGACGTGGAAGCGAGATCAAGAGCGGATAATCGTCCGGAGATCGCCCAAGCTTTCCTATTACCACGTAGTCGATCGAACACAAACTGAGCCTGAGGTTACCGGCGTGAACATAGCGGTCACGAACCTGTCGCTTTACCCGGTGAGAATCGACAAGCTGCGCTTTTGGATCGACGGAACAGTGGCTCTTGAGGTCAATCGCGACCAACGCAAGGAGTGGACGCCGGAAATCGCGGTCCACTCGTCGATGGTCGTCTATACGAACGAGTCTGAATGGAAGAAGTTAGCGGACGGCGGCCTTCGCGGCAGAATTACGGACTGGAGATTTGTTGTCGAGGTACTCACAGACTCGGGCGGTCGATTCTCGTCCAATCGGCTGTGGGTCAGAGTTGCCGGGTCGCTAAACACCCTCCGGCGAGGGGGCAGGAAAATGACCGGGCGCTTCACAGGAAACAAATCTAGATTTGATGGTGTAAGCAAGTCCTAAACCGGCCCTTGGTGCTGGCATGCCCGCTCACTGCCGGCTTGCGTAGAGGGTGGGGCCTTAGACCGGATAAACAGGGTGCACCGTGATTCCGTACCCGCACACGACGCGTGAGGCATTGGCCATGCGAACTCGCTGAATGAGGCGCGACCAGCTTGCGATCAATCGGGGACACCGTTTAGTTAGAGCCGTCGGCCATCAGCTTTCAGCTGCTCATCATGTGGCGTTAGAGGCAATACCGGTTAACGGCCGCGTCGTCTTGCGCCTCAAGGGGAGACGCCGCGCCAGTGCTCCTCCGGCGCGTGCCCGCACGGTCGGGCCAATATCCAGAAGCAAGCGCGATTGTCAGAACAGCAGCGCCCAATGTGCGAGAATGTGCTCATGTCGGATTACATGGCCGGGGCCGTCGGCGCAGTTGTCACGCTTGCTATTACGAAGGGGCTTCCGTTGCTGTGGTGCGCCTACGGGAAGCGTTATATCGATCCCAAGAGAGCGCACCAGGAAGTGTTTTTAGAACAGGCGGATTGGTTTGAAGAACGGGCTTCGAAGCTCGCAGTTTTCCGTTTCGACCTCACCCACGGGCCAGAGCCAGATAAATTCAAGCTGGCGCAACTGGTATCGAAGCTGGACCGGAAAGATAAAGAGTGGACCATGAAGGAAACGGATATTAATCTGCTGGCCAGGTAGGCTGTGGAGAAAGCGGCAGAGTGCCACGAGAACGCCAGGGAGTGCGCCCGTCACGCGGATGAATCAACTACAGAACGTTTATTTTCCCGCTTGCATAAGGGAAGGGGAAAAGAACGAAGCTGGTCTGCGCGGAAGGCCAATACGGCTGTGTCTCCGGTAACGGTGTTGATCCTGACTACGGGCCAGTTGATTGCCGACATAATCAACAGGGCGAACGGACGGCCTTCAAAGCCGCTGCTGGTCTTGCATGTTCCTGTCTGAGTGCGGATGGCTGAATGCTGATAGCAGATAGGGGGAGACGCGTCGGGAACGACGTGCGTCCAGGATAGCCCGCGAAGGTTTATTTCGACGCCTGCAGCCTGAGCCGGCTTACTGACGACCAGGCGCAGCCAAGAATCCGCGAGGAGGCTGAGGCCATTGAGCGGGTTCTTACCCAAGTTCGCCTCGGACTGATGGACATGATCTCAAGCGAAGCGCTGGAGGATGAAGCGCGACGTAATCCATCGGCGGAACGGCGACTCGAGGCGGAGACGTTGCTGTCGTTGGCTGCGCGCACCGTTGAGGTTGACGGCCCAGTCACGCGACGCGCCCGAGTGCTCGGCGCCGCTGGTTACGGTCCGTTCGACGCCCTCCATTTGGCCGCCGCCGAGTCAGCTGGTGCGGACGTGTTGCAGTCCACCGACGACCGTTTGGTTAAACAGGCCGCGCGGGGCCTGGGTGCCCCTCGAATTCCGGTGCGGAATCCAGTATCTTGGATCAAGGAGCAAGGACTATGATCGCTATCGACCAATTGACCGACGAGGAGTTCGAGCGGCACGCACTCGACGTACTGAAGCGTGAATTGGGTGCGGATGGTCTTGCGCGATTCCTGCGCCTCAATCGCTCCGGTTCCGGCGACTATGCGCACGACCGAGACGCGTGGCAGAGAGACCTGACGCTGGATGAGATCCTTGAATCCATCCATGAGCATCGCCGGCCGTAGCCTCTCCTCTCCAAATGCCCACGTTATACGACGCTATCGTCATCGGAACCGGACAAGCTGGCCCGCCCCTCGCGGCGCGCCTCGCCAAGGCGGGGATGAAAGTGGCCATCATCGAGCGCAAGCTGTTCGGCGGCACCTGCGTCAACACCGGCTGCATCCCTACGAAAGCCATGGTGGCCAGCGCTTACGCCGCCCATATGGTCCGGCGCGCAGCCGAATTCGGAGTGGATGCAGGCGGCGCAAGCAGGGTCGACATGCCGCGGGTGAAGGCCAGGAAGGACGCCATATCGGGGAAATCGCGAACGGGGCTGGAAGCCTGGCTGAAGAAGATGGACAACTGTACCGTCTATGAAGGCCACGCGCGCTTCGAGTCGGCGCGCGAGGTGAGTGTGGGACCCGAGCGGCTCACCGCGCCGCGGATATTCATCAACGTGGGCGGACGCGCGGTGGTGCCGGAAATGCCCGGAGTGCATCAGATCCCCTATTTCACGAACAGTTCGATGATGGGCGTCGACTTTCTTCCCAGACACCTGATCGTGGTGGGCGGCAGCTATATCGGCCTGGAGTTCGGCCAGATGTTCCGGCGTTTTGGAAGCCAGGTGACGATCCTGGAGATGGGACCGCGTTTAGTCCAGCGGGAAGACCAAGACGTGTCCGCGGCCATTCAGGAGATCCTCGCGAACGAGGAGATCGGCGTGCGCCTGAATGCGAAATGCATCGGATTTTCCCAGAGCGGTGAGGAGATTGTGGCCCACGCGGATTGCGCGGAGGGCGCGCCGGAGATCGCCGGCTCGCATGTGCTGCTGGCGGTTGGCCGGCGCTCGAATACGGACGACCTTGGGCTGGACGCGGCCGGCGTCGCGGTGGACGCGCGCGGGAACATCGCGGTCGACGATCAATTGCGCACCAACGTGCCCGGCATCTGGGCGCTGGGCGACTGCAACGGTAAAGGCGGGTTCACGCACACGGCCTATAACGATTTCGAGATTGTCGCGGCGAATCTGCTGGATGCCGACCCGCGCCGTGTGAGCGATCGCATCCTGGCCTACGCGCTGTACATCGATCCGCCGCTGGGGCGCGCCGGGATGACCGAGGCGCAGGTGCGCAAGACCGGACGTCCCGCACTGTTGGGGAAACGTCCGATGACCAAGGTGGGGCGCGCCGTGGAGAAAGGCGAGACGCAGGGGTTCATGAAAATTGTGGTGGATGCCCAGTCGAAGCAAATTCTGGGGGCGGCCATTCTGGGAACCGGCGGCGATGAGGCGATTCACTCGATTCTGGATGTCATGTACGCGAAGGCGCCCTACACCACGATTCAACGAGCGGTGAACATTCACCCCACCGTTTGCGAGTTGATTCCGACGATGCTGGGAGAAATGCAGCCGCTGGCCGGCGCGGGCGGGTAGGAGGGATATGTCGCTATACGTTTTAGCCTTTCTGATTGGCGTGGTGGCCGGACTTCGTGCCCTGACGCCGCTGGCCGCGGTCAGTTGGGCCGCGCGTCTGGGATGGCTGCACTTGGACCATACCTGGCTGGCGTTTCTCGGCTTTGCGGCGACGCCATACATCGTCAGCGCGCTCGCGATTGGGGAGCTGATCAACGACAAGCTGCCCAAAACGCCGAGCCGAAAAGCGCCTCCGGGGTTTATAGCCAGGATCATCACCGGAGCGTTGTGCGGAGCCGCTGTGGGCGCGGCCAGCCCGTCGCCGATCGGCGGTGTGTTGGCGGGTGCCCTGGGCGCGGTGGCCGGGACGCTGGGCGGCTACGAGTTCCGATCCCGGCTGGTAAAGGCGATCGGCGGAAAGGATTTGCCCATCGCGCTGCTGGAGGACGCTATCGCGCTTGGCGGCGCGTTACTGATTGTGTCGCGGTTTTCGTGAATCTAGAACACCCTGCGCTTCAGCCTCTCCACGGTGAACTTTGCCGTATCGGCGACCGCCATGACGGCCATCACGCCCGCTTGCACCGGATCGCTGACCACCAGGTCGGCCGCATCCGGGACGCTTCCCGCCATATTCAAACTGATCACCAGCAGCCCGTCCTGACGCACTTCCCGCACGGCCTGCTCGATCTCTCCGCCCATCAGCGAACCGGCCAGCACCAGCGCCTTGGCCCTGGGCAGACGGGCCACCGCGCGTACCGCGTCCGCCAGCGCCTGCTCACCCACCAGCGGAATGGTATCCACCGAGATGTGCTCGCCGCGGATATTGTGCCGGTCCGCTTCCGATACCGCGCCAATGGCCACCTGCCCCACCTGCGCGCCGCCGCCCATGATGATGATGCGCTTGCCGTAGATCTTTTGCAGCGTTTCGACGACTTCGACCCTGCGCACAATGGCCAGCGAACGCAGATCCGCCGCCAGATCCGCGCCAGGGCCCGGCAGCGCAATCTCGAAGTATATGCGCGCTTCGGCGGAGCCTTGTTCGATGATCTCGACCGACAGGATATCGCCGCGATGCCGGGCGATCACGCCCGTCAGTTCATGCAGAACACCCAAGCCCGCGCCGGCATGGATCATCAGGCCGATATTCTGGTTTGGGATAGCGGGCGTCATGTATAAGTAATCTTATCGCCATCAAACGGGTTTCTTGGCGCTCAATGGCAAGTGGAGGCGCAATACCCGCTCCCGATGCCGCTCTTCTTCCAAGTTCCGCGTGCGCGCGCGCAGCAGATCGCTCAGCGCCACCATACCGGCCAGCTTGCGCTCCCGTCCGTTATTCAAAACCGGGAAGCGCGTCAGGCCCGTGTCCGACATGCGATGCACCACTACCCGCAACGGCTCGTCTTGATACGCAACCACCGGCTCCCGGTGTGCCGGTTCGGTGCCGCTCTGGGCGAAACGTTCCAGATCCCCGCGCGTGACCACTCCCACCAGCCTCTGCTCATCGTCCACGACCGGATACAGATGCTGGCCGTGGCGCACGGTGTGATTGGTATGGAGCGAGTGCGCCAGCTCGGGCCCCGTCAGCCCCGCGGGAATGGCTGCCACGTTGGTGCGCATCACCTCCCGCACAAACAAAATCTCCAGTGGGTCCACCGCGTATTCGCGGCTCAAATGATAGCCGCGCCGCGCCACTTTCTCGGTCAGGATCGAGCGGCGCAACATCAGCACCGTGAACCCGTGCGCGATGGTGACCGCCAGCAGCAGCGGCAGCAGCATGTTGACATCGTGGGTCAGCTCCAGCGCAAAGATCACGCCGGTGAACGGCGACCGCATGGTGCCGCCCAGAATCGCACCCATGCTGACCAGCGGCCAGAAACCGGCGCCTTCGTGCGGGAGGAACATGGTCTCGATACCGCCCAGCGCGCCGCCCATCATCAATAGAGGCGCCAGCACGCCGCCCGAGGTCCCGGATCCCAGCGAAATCGCCCAGATCGCCGACTTCACCACCAGAATGCCCACAATCATTTTGAGCGGCACGTCGCCCTGCAACAGCGCGCCGATGGTTTCATACCCCACGCCGAGCGCTTGCGGGAAGATCAATCCACCCAGCCCGATCGCCAGGCCGCCGATCGCCGGCCACCACATCCAGTGAATCGGCAGCAGGCGGAAGACATCCTCCGCGGCATAGACGGCCAGCGTCAGGAGTGCCGACAACGCGCCTGCCGCAACACCCGCCAGCACACACCCGAGCAACCCCTGCGGCCCGATGAACACCGGATGCGCCGGCACGGGGAACAGAGGACCGAGACCAATGATATAGCGCCGGACCGCCGCGGCCATGACGCTGGCCAGCGCCACCGGCACCATGCTGCGCGGCTTCCATTCAAACAGCAACAGCTCAATCGCCAGCAGCACGGACGCCACCGGCGCGGCAAAGGTCGCGGCCATGCCGCCCGCCGCTCCAGCCACCAGCAGTGTCTTGCGCTCATTGCTGGTGAGCTTGAACAACTGGGCGATCATGGACCCAAACGCACCGCCGGTCATAATGATAGGTCCTTCCGCGCCAAACGGTCCGCCGGTGCCGATGGAAAGCGCCGAAGACAACGGCTTCAGGATGGCGACCTTCGGCTCGATACGGCTTCCGCCGATGAGGATGGCCTCGATGGCTTCCGGAATCCCGTGGCCTCGAATGCGCTCCGAACCGTAGCGCGCCATCAGCCCGATGACCAGCGCACCCGCCACGGGTATAAAGATTTCGAACCAGCCCAAATGGTTCCCCGCCGGCGAAACCAGCGCGGTGCTCCAGCGTCCGAAGAAGCAGAGGTTGGTGAAGAGGCCGATCAGTTTGAGTAGCGCCAACGCGACGAACGCGCTCACCACGCCAATGAAGATGGCCAATCCCGAAATGGTAATCATGCGCGGTGTGGAAGTGAAATCGCCTAGCTTGTTGGGCATGTGGGTTAGATGTTTTTTGCCGGGGCAGGTCTTCGCTGGCGGGCCAGGATCGCTCGCAAAGACACGGCCAGCGCGCTGCCCGCGCCGCCGAGTTCGGAGCGATGCTCGAGCGAGAGCTTGCCGAGCACGGCTTCGCCCTTCGCCGTCAGACGAATGCGCACCTGCCGGCGGTCGCCCGATGCGCGGCTGCGCCGGACCAGGCCGCCCTCCGCCAGACGGTCGATCAATCCCACCACGCTGTGATGGCGCAGTTGCAACCGCTCGGCCAGCTCACCCACGGTGGGCTCGCCCGCGGAAGCCTTCACGGCCAATAGCAATTGATGCTGCGCGGGTTCCAGCCCGGCCCGCCGCGCCGCCTGCTCACTGAAGCGCAGAAAGCGGCGGATCTGATAACGAAATTCGGCCAGGGCCTGGTAATCGGCCGTGCTCAAGTCCTGCGTGGGTCGCCCTCCTGACTATATCGTAGCACGATATGTATGGGCAGGGCCGTGGCGGGCTCGTCGTGCCGCGGATTCTTAATTCACCGTGTACCGGGCTTTCAGCGCGAAAGCCGCGATCTCGATATCGAACTGGCTGCCGTCGGTGCGCACCATCTGATAAGTGCCGTGCATCATCCCCACGGGCGTTTTAAGCGGACACCAGGAAGAGTATTTGAACGACTCGCCCGGCGCCAGCACGGGTTGCTCGCCGATCACTCCCGGGCCCCGGACTTCTTCGACGTGCTCCAGCGCATCGGTAATGATCCAATGCCGGCTGAGAAGTTGCACCGTCTCGCTTCCTTGGTTCGTAATCCGCACCGTGTATTGGAATACCCACTCGTCCTGCAGCGGCCGCGAGTTTTCGGCGGAGTATCTGGACAGAACCTCCACGCGAATATCGTGGGTAATGGCTTCGGACATCGGAGCGGAAACCGAACTGAGATCGGGCATGCTGGAACTCATGATAGCACCCGGGGCGCCGGCAACCTGCTCCACGTTATGGAACCACAAAGCGCACGTTGCTCCTCAGGGTGCCCCTCGGCGTCACCACTTCGACCGTGCCGCTCGTCGCGCCGGCCGGTACACTGGTGCTGATCAGGGTTGGCTTCACCACCGAGAACGCCGCCGCCGTCCCGTTAAACGTCACGCTGGTCGCGCCCGTCAGATCCGTCCCCAGAATCTTGACCACCTTTCCCGCTTCGCCGATAGTAGGCCGCGTCTCCACAAACGGGCCCAGTCCTTCCGCCAGGCTGAAGGCCACGCCACAGCCGTTCCAATCGAGGGTGAAGCATCCCCCGGTCCCGCCTTGGGTGGCCGTTCCATAGAGCGTCCCATTGGTAGCCTGCACCAGCGGCGCGACGGGGACAGCGCCACACGAGGAATCCGGATAGACGCAGAAGTCATCCAGCGTCGTGAGGACGCCACTCGTGCTGATCTTAAAAATTGTGCCGGGGTATGTGGGTGTCAAGCCGCCGGCCGTGATTGGGGGGCTTCCATTCATTTCAGATCCGCGGCGCGGCGATCCTCCTCCGCCGCCCGTCAGCGGCCCGGCGGCCGTATTTGTCCCGTACAGATAACCGTCGGTGGCCTGGATCAGTTGCGTATATGGGTATGAGCCGTCCGAACAGTTCTCCAGGGAGCAGAAATTGTAAATCGTGTTCAGGGTACCGCCAGTCGTGAATTCGAAAACCGTCCCACAAGGCAGGCCAAGATATGAATTGCAGTACGCGCCCGTCCCGCCACCCTGCGTCACCCCGTAGAAGTTGCCGTTTGCGGCTTGCATCACGCCCATGGGTGCCTGGCCGTCCGGGCATGCGGGGTTCGTTGCGCAGAAGCGGTAAAGCGTCGTGAAAACGCCCGCCGGCGTTACCTTGAAAAGCGTCCCCCCGCTGTTCAACCCGCCACTCGCAGTGGCCCCGTAAAGGTTTCCATTGGTAGCCTGTATCAGGTTGCCCAGCACGCTATGACCGTCCGTGCATCCGCTGATGGCGCAGAAGCTGTATAACGTCGTCAGGGCGCCTGCCGGGGTAATCTTGAAGATCGTGCCGTTGCCGTTCGCCCCGCCGCTGCTGGTTGTCCCGTACAACTCCCCATTGGTTGCCTGGACGAGCCCCGCCAACGGCCCCCCGCCGTCGGTGCATCCGCTTTGCGAGCAGAAGCTGTACAAAATGGTCAATGTGCCAGGCGTGAATGTGCCAGGCGTGAATTTGAAGACTATACCTGAACCGTTTGCCCCGCCAGAAGTGGTTGTTCCGTAAAGGTCTCCGTCCGGCTGAATCTGCACGAGCGCACCGGGGACACCTCCGCTCTCCGTGCACGTGCTGCAAAACGTGTATAGCGTCGTCACCGCGCCAGCAGGGGTCATCTCATATATGATGTTGGGCACGGCCAAATACCCCTCCCCATACGCGGACGTAGCCCCGTACAGATTCCCATTGGCGCCCTGAATCATTGCCCCTGTAGGCCCTGCCGGGGCGTTGATTCCGCCGGGGGCGGGGAACGAGTACAGTGTGGTGAACTGCGCCGGCAGCGCCGTCGCCCCCGCCGCGCACAGCGCCATAACCGCGCACGTACTTTTCACCGCTCGCGACACGGCACCCGTGCGCCGTGCTGAATTCAGATTCGTCTCGTAGGTTGTCATATCCCCTCCAGAGCCGTCGCGCATAGAGTCGCGCCCCGGCTTCGGTATAGTGTTTCGCCGGGCTGAAGCGTTACAACACTTCGAAACAAAAGCAACAAGCGTTACAGTGAGGGCATGTGCCGATCCCTGTGCGCCTGCATTCTGGCGTTACCCCTGTTATTGGCGGCAGCCCCGGCCGAGGTGTCGTTCTCGCAATCCGCTGCGCGTGTCGAAGCTTATGACTTCGTCGAAGTCGCCGCCGCCATCGCGCCGCCCGGCGCCGGCAATCCATTCACCGCTGCCAGCCTCACCGGAACCTTCTCCAAGCGCGGCGCCGCCGATACCCTGCATGTCGAGGGCTTCTGCGATGCTCCCGATGGGAGCGTCTTCCGCATTCGATTCATGCCCTCCGCGCCGGGCGATTACACCTACTCCGTGGTCTACCGGCAGCGCGAATTCGAAAAGACCTGGCAAGGCGTTTTTCGGGCCACGGCCGGAGGCGCCCGCGGGGCGCGCCGCGGCCCCATCCGCGTGGATCCCCAATATCCGTGGCATTTCATTTGGGAGGGCACCGGTGAACACTACTTCTTTAACGGAACCACGGCCTTCTGGCTGATGGGCTGGCGCGACGAGCGATTCATCCGCAATGCCATTGAGCGTCTGCACGATCTGAAGATCAACCGCATGCGCGTGCTGCTTTCCGGCGGCTCGTTCACATTCTACGGCGAACCGGCCATGACGGGCGATAACTTCACGCTATTTCTGCGGCCCTGGATCGCGACCGATCCCCAGAGCCTCGATCACCCCGGAATCGACTATACGCGCTTCGATGTAGCCTACTGGGAAAAGTTCGAGCGCATGCTGCGCTTTGCCCGCGAGCGCGACATGATTATTTCCGTAATCCAGGACATCAGCGACGGGCGCGTCCACCTGAAAGCCGGCAGCGAAGACGAGCACCGCTATCTGCGTTATGCCGCCGCGCGCCTGGGCGCATTTTCGAACATCACCTGGGACCTGGGCGACGACATGGACAGCTTTCGCGACGAGAAGTGGGCGCATGAAACCGGCACGCTGCTGGAAGGCTGGGACCCCTACCACCACCTGGCGACCAGCCATCCCGTGCATCGCGAGCACCAGGATCGCGCCTCCGCTTGGTTCGGGTTCACTTCGATTCAAGACTGGTCTCGCACGCAGCACGCGCTGATGCTGGAAGAGAGGCAGATCCAACTGAAAACCGGACGCATCATTCCGCAGGCCAATGAAGAGTACGGCTACGAAGATCACTACCCGCACTGGGCGCCGGGCATGGGCGGGGATTCGGCGGAAACGCTGCGGCACGTGGCTTGGGATATCGCCATGGCGGGCGCATACGGGACTGCCGGCGAAACCGCGCGGCGCGGCATCAACATCTGGCCCGATACCGGCGGCGGCTGGATCAACGGCCGCGGCGACGATACCATGGTGATGCTGAAGGGCTATGCGCACATGGTGGACTTCTTCACCAGCTTTGAGTGGTGGAAGACGGAACCGCACGACGCGCTGGTCGACCAGGGCGCCTATTGCCTGGCGAAGCCCGGAGAGATTTACGCGATCTACCTGCCGAAGGGCGGCGATGTCACGGTCACCTTGGAGCCGGGGCGCTATGAAGCGGTCTGGTACAGCGCTTTCACCGGCGAATGGGTGCCGTTGCCTCCGGTGGAGGGGCCCCGGTGGAAATCCCCGGAAGCTCCCGGGTGGCTGGACTGGGCGCTACTATTAAAGCGCGCCACGCAATGAAGGTTAAGCCTTCGTAAAATGTGGCGCCAGGGCCCGCCAGATGGTACCGCTGCAGAGACTCCCGGAAACCAAGGTACCGGCCCCCCCGTCGTAGGTAACATGACCTCTTGTGGAGCTGAAGCCGGAAGTGTAACCGGTTTGTTTTCCCGGCGATGCCGGTTCATTCCAGGATGTCTTCTGCTGAGTTTCGCTCTCGGGAACGCGCTCAGCGCCGAAGATCGAATTACCATGGCGGTGGACGATAGCCAGCGCGCGGCGCTCGCCGGCAATGTCAGCCCGCGCATCAAATCGGGCATCGATCTGGGACCGGCTGCCCCGTCCCTCCAGCTTCCCTATGTCACTCTCGCGCTCAAGCCTTCGGCCAGCCAGCAGGCCGATCTCGACCAGTTATTGGCGCAACAGCAGGATCCAACGTCCGCTAACTATCATGTCTGGCTGACTCCGGAACAATATGCGGACCGCTTTGGAGTCAGTCAGGCGGATATAGATAAAATCGCCGCCTGGCTGGGTCAGCATGGTCTCACTGTCAAGTCGGTCGCGCGCTCGCGCAATTCGATAGTTTTCGCCGGGGGCGCCGGCCAAATCGGCAGCGCCTTGGGTGTCTCGATTCACAGCTACAACGTGGGCGGCGCGACGTACTATGCCAACAGCAGCGATCCCACGATACCGGTAGCTTTCCAAGGCGTGGTGCTCGGGATTCGCGGACTGCACGATTTCCGCCTGAAGCCCCGGCTATTGCACAGCACTTATCCCCGCGATAACTATGAAGGCGCCGAGCAGCTTGGTCCCGGCGATATAGCGACTATCTACAATATTACTCCTCTTTTCGACGCCGGCATCAATGGCGCGGGACAGAAGATTGCGATTGTCGGGCAGACTGACATCTTATTGTCGGATATAGAGCAATACCGCAGTTATTTCGGTCTGCCCGCGAACAATCCAACTGTAATACTGATTCCCGGCAGCCCGGATCCCGGACTTCTAGACACCTCAGCCGACGACGAATTAGGGGAAGCCGACCTCGATTTGGAATTCTCCGGCGCGATCGCGCGGAACGCCACCATTTACTTCGTGAATTCAACCGATGTCGAAAACTCGCTCCAATATGCCGTCACGGAGAACCTGGCGCCAGTTATTTCTACCAGCTATGGCGACTGCGAATTGGATACGGGTTCGGCGGACGCCCTGATTCTGGAGCAACTGGGCGAGCAAGCCAACGCGCAGGGCGAAACCCTCTTCGCCGCCGCGGGCGATGACGGCGCATTGGACTGCTACGGCGATGGCGACGGAACGGCGATCGATAACGCCTTGTCGGTGGATATGCCGGCGTCCCTTCCGCAGGTGACGGGTGTGGGCGGCACGCAATTAACCGAAGGAAGCGGCGGAACCTATTGGAGTTCCACCAACGGCGCTAACGGGGCTTCGGCGCTTACGTATATCCCGGAGACGGCGTGGAACGAGGGCTTCAACGATCAGCCGCCGGCGGGTCCGGAGGGCACCGGCGGTGGCAAGAGTACGTTTTTCTCCAAACCATCGTGGCAGACCGGCACGGGAGTTCCCAACGATGGGTTCAGAGACGTGCCGGATGTGGCGATTGCGGCATCCCCCGATCAGGATGGCTACCTGATGTTTTCCGGTGGGAGTTTGCAAATCATCGGAGGGACATCGGTGGGCGGGCCGCAATTCGCCGGCATTGCCGCGTTGCTGAGCCAGTATCTGACCAAGAACGGCTATCAGTCGAGCCCGGCGCTCGGCAACATCAATCCACAGCTCTATTCACTCGCGTTGGTGGCGGGCGTCTATCATGACATCACCACGGGAAACAACAGCGTCCCCGATTGCGAAGGCTGCGCGGAGGTTGTGGGGTACAGCGCGGGCGTGGGCTACGACCGGGTGACTGGGCTGGGGACGCCTAATGTCTACAACCTGGTGACCGCCTGGCACGGCGGCAGTGTAGTTAGCAAAGCCAGCGTGACCATGGCGCTGGCGGCCAGCGTGACTAGTGTGACATTCAGCGGCACGACGGTGCTGACGGTGACTGTGACCGGCGCCGGCGGCGCGGTACCTTCGGGCACGGTGGCTTTCACCA
Organism: Bryobacterales bacterium; assembly: GCA_963707465.1. Lineage (GTDB taxonomy): Bacteria > Acidobacteriota > Terriglobia > Bryobacterales > Bryobacteraceae > Bog-159. Next base: position 130,151 of record CAVPQK010000023.1, on the reverse strand, counting down.
CGGGAAGTTATGCGCTCGGGACGTCCACACTCAACGCGAGCGGGGCGGCCACTCTGACACTCAGCGGCGTGCAATTGCCCGTGGGGTCGAACACCATCACGGCGCAATACAGCGGCGACACTGCCTACTTCGGCGGCACCGCCACCGCCAGCGTGAAGGAGACCTCGCCGTCGACCGGCCCGCCATCGGTGGGAGGCGTTTCAAACGCCGCGTCCTACACCGGGGCTTTTGCTCCCGGCGGGATCATAAGCATATTCGGCACGGAACTGGCTCCCGCTACCGGCATCGCCGATACCGTGCCGCTGCCCACCATTTTGGCCGGCACATGGGCGACCATCAACGGCACTCCCGCGCCCATGTATTTTGTGTCGGCAGGGCAAATGAACCTTCAGATTCCTTACGAAGTGCCCGCGAATTCGAACGCGGCTCTCAGGATCGAGAACGGCGCGAGCGTCTTCTACAGCTTGAACATAGCGGCCACCGCGCCGGCTATCTTCACCACCAACTCGGAGGGCACGGGTCAAGGCGCGATTCTGGACAACACCACTTATCAATTGGTCGACGCATCGCATCCGGCCACGGCGGGAAGCACCTATATCCAGATTTACTGCATCGGCCTGGGCGCGGTCAGTAATCAGCCGGCGGACGGCGCGGCGGCGCCTTCCAGTCCGCTGGCGGAGACCACCACCGCCGCGCAGGTGACCATCGGCGGCGTTTCGACGGCCGCGAGTTTCACCGGTCTGGCGCCCGGCTTCGTGGGCTTGTATCAAGTGAATGCGAAGGTGCCGGCCGGAGTGACGGCGGGCAATGCCGTGCCGGTCACAATCTCCATCGGCGGAGCCACGTCGAATTCGGTCACGATCGCAGTAAGCCAGTAAAGTGGGGCGGTCCCCCTGGACCGCGGCCGACGCCCTCGTCGGCCAGCTGAAGTCTTACTAGGCGGCGTTCAGCGCGGCGATATAAACCTGCATAGCGTGATTCCCCTCGATGGAACCCGTGTGTGTGGTGAAGGGGACGGAATTGCCGACATGCTCGTAATCCAGATTCTGGCCCAGGTTGTTCAGGAAAGTGAGGGGGTTGTGCGGGACCATGCCCGCGGACAGCGCCGGAGTAGCGAGGGGCACGGTGGTGACGATATCTTCGGTGTTCACGATGCGCCATGCGGTTGGGACGCGGCTGTTGAAACCGGCGGCGAACGTCAGATCCCCGACGCGCGGCCCGGCGAAGCTATAAAGCGCGGTTTGGGCGGCCGCGCCGGAAGCGGCGATGGCGGCGGCAGCCAGTACGGCCAAGGCTGCGCCGAGGCTGTGGCCGATCACGACCACATTCGGGGTGCCCCCGGCGCGCGGGATGGCCGCCGACACCGAATCCGCGGTTTGATCGTACACATCGGCGAAGCCTTTCTCCACATTGCCCAGCGGATGCGGGACTTGGGGAAAGGTGAAATCGGCGATCCAGTCCTGTGGAGATTCGGTACCGCGGTATACCACGAAAACAACACCGGAGGTTCGGTTGCGCGCCACGAAACCGAATGGTTCGGGCGCGGGCTTCCATTCCGGACGGGCCGAGAGGCGCCCCAGATCGTCGTAGCCATTCGGGAAGTTCCACTGGGCGCCTTGTTCGTACTGGGCGTAGGCCTGCATAACGAGCGCGGCGGCCTCCAGCGCGATGATTCTGTCGAATGCGGGTGGCAGGTACATGAAATATTCCTCGGACAATTATACAGGGCCGGCCGGGCGCCTGCCCCACTGGCGTCTGGTACAATCGGGCAAAGGGGGGTCAGCGGTTGACTAAAGCCACCTGGGATTTGCCCCGTACGCTGGGCGCTCTCCGCAACAGCGCAATGTCCGAGGACCGCATTGGCGGCCGGTCGGTCAAGGATGAACTGCGCAACAATCTGATCCGCAAGCTGCAATGTCCCGGGCCTTTGTTTCCGGGCATTGTGGGCTACGAGGACAGCGTGGTGCCGCAAGTGGTGAACGCCATTCTGTCGCGGCACAATTTCATTCTGCTGGGCTTGCGTGGCCAGGCCAAGACGCGTCTGATGCGCATGCTGACCACGCTGCTGGACGACGTGCTGCCTTATGTGGAAGGCTGCGAGATCCACGATAGTCCGTACCGCCCGATTTGCCGGCGCTGCCGCGACCTGATCCTGGAAGAAGGCGACAACACACCCATCGCCTACCTCACGGCGGAGCATCGCTACGTGGAGAAGCTGGCCACGCCGGATGTGACCATCGCGGATATGATCGGGGACATCGATCCGATCAAAGCGGCGCGGCGCGGCCAGGACATCTCCGACGAGCTGACGGTGCATTACGGCCTGCTGCCGCGGGCCAATCGTGGCATCTTCGCCATCAACGAACTGCCCGACCTGGCCGGCAAGATCCAGGTGGGCTTGTTCAACATCATGCAGGAAGGCGATGTGCAGATCAAAGGCTATCCCGTGCGACTGCCTTTGGATCTGATGCTGGTGTTCACCGCGAATCCGGAAGACTACACGGCGCGCGGCAAGATCATTACGCCGCTCAAGGATCGCATCGGCAGCGAGATTCGCACGCACTATCCGGTGACGCTCGACCAGGGGATGGCGATCACCGAGCAGGAAGCCTGGCTGAAGCGTGAGGCCCCCATCGACGTGCGCGTGCCCGTCTACATCAAGGAAATCGTGGAACAGTTGGTCTTCCTGGCGCGCGATGACAAACGCGTGGACAAGCGCTCGGGCGTTTCCCAGCGGCTGCCCATCTCGGTGCTGGAAAACGTGGTGTCGAACGCCGAGCGGCGGGCGTTGCGGAGCCGGGAACTGGTGGCCGTGCCGCGCGTGCTGGACATCTACGCCGCGCTCCCATCGATCACCGGCAAGATGGAACTGGAGTACGAGGGCGAGTTGAAGGGCGGCGATGCGGTAGCGCGCGAGCTGATTCGCGTGGCGGTGGGCAAAGTTTACGACCGGTATTTCGAGGGCGCCAACGTCTCGCAGATCGTGCAGTGGTTCGATTTGGGCGGCACGCTGAAGCTCGACGAGAGCCAGGATGCGGAGGCCATGGTGCAGGCGCTGGGATCCATCCAGGGACTGATGGAAAAGCTGAAGACGCTGAAGCTTTCGGCCAACGAGCCGGATGCGGTACGGGCGTCGGCCGCGGAGTTCGTGCTGGAGGGTTTGTACGCGCACCGGAGGATCAGCCGCAACGAGGAGCGGCAGTTCGGCGCGGGGGAGCGCAAGCGTGAGGGCGCGCGGGAAGAGGGACCGCAGCCGCAGCGGCCGAATGTGCGACGGCAATATAACTAGGTGGTAGGTGATGGGTGGTGGGTGTTGGTCCGAGCCTCAGGCGCGCGGGCCATCACCCATGACCCACAACCCATAACCCATGAAAATCAGGTATTCCAAATATACCGGCGAAGACTTCGGCATCGACGCCCAGGATCTGCTGCAGGCGCTTTCCGATTTCCTTTTACAGAGCGGCTTCAATACGCAGTACATGTCCTTCGGCGAATGGAACGAGCACACGCTGGAGGATCTCAAGAAAGCTATTCAGCAGGCGCTTGAGCAGGGCGAGCTTTTCGACAACGAGCACATGCGGGAGATGATGGAGCGGCTCCAGAGCCTCTCGCCCGAGCAGATGGAAAAACTGCTCGAGAATCTGGTGCAGAAGATGATCGACGAAGGCCAGATCACTGTGGAGCAGCAGGCCGAAGGCGGGGCGGGCGCGGGCAACGGTCCGGACACCAAGGTGCGCTTCGAAGTGACCGATAAGTCACTCGACTTTCTGGGATTCAAGACCCTGAAGGACCTGCTCGGATCGCTGGGCAAGTCGAGCTTCGGGCGGCACGACACACGCGATCTGGCGACGGGCATCGAGGCGTCGGGATCGACGAAGCAGTATGAATTCGGCGACACACTCAATCTGGATATCAGCGAAACGCTGTTTTCGGCGATCCGGCGCGAGGGCGCCAAAGTGCCGCTCGAGTTGGAGTACAGCGACCTGCACGTGCATCAGTGCGAATACCAGAGTTCCTGCGCCACGGTGCTGATGCTGGATTGCAGTCACAGCATGATCCTGTACGGCGAGGACCGCTTCACGCCGGCCAAGAAAGTGGCGCTGGCGCTGGCGCACCTGATCCGCACGCAGTATCCGGGCGACAGCCTGCGCTGCGTGCTGTTCCACGATTCGGCCGAGGAACTGGCGGTCAGCCAGCTCGCGCGCGTGCAGGTGGGGCCTTACTACACCAATACGCGCGACGGCCTGATCCTGGCGCAGCGGCTGCTGGCGCAGGAGCGCAAGGACATGCGCCAGATCGTGATGATCACCGACGGCAAACCGAGCTGCCTGACGCTCGAAGACGGGCGCGTGTATAAGAATGCTTTCGGTCTGGACCCGCTGGTGATCAGCAAGACGCTGGAGGAAGTCAACCGCTGCAAGAAGCAGGGTATCTTGATTAACACGTTCATGCTGGCCAGCGACTACGGGTTAGTGAACTTCGTGCAGAAAGTGACCGAGATCTGCCGGGGCAAGGCTTATTTCACCACTCCTTATACCCTGGGGCAATACCTGTTGATGGATTATATGAATCGGAAGACCCGCACGATTCATTAGGAGCCGGCGGCCACGGGCCTGCCCCACATCGCCCAACTTGCTACAATGTCGCTTCAATCGGAGGTCGCCTGGTGGCTGCCGTAACGGCACTTATGCGCGTGTTCAGTTATCTATTTCACGGGCTGTTGACATTGTTCCTGTTGGGCCTTTCCATCGTGGCGCTGTCCAGCGGCCAGACCCTGCAGCTTGAAATGCTGCCCTGGCAGGGCCGGCCGCTTACCTGGTGGCTCTTCGCGGCCGCCCTGGCGGGATTGGCCTCGGTGATCCTGGCGATCTGCCGGAAATGGCGGCCTCTGTTCTTTCTGTGGAGCCTGGTGGTGCTGGGGATGATGGCTCGCGGATTCTTTTTCAGCCACTACTACTTCGCCGGACCGCCGGAGTTTCATCGCGCGCTCTACCTGACCGCCGGCGCGCTGATCGCGGTTTTTGGAGCCTGGTTTCAGGCGCGCCGCGAGCCGCTGCGATAAGCGACATTGCCTCCGGCTCGCCCCATCCAGCCGGAATGGAGCGATAATGAATTCGATGCGCACTTCAGGTATTATCCGGACGACTGCCTTGCTGTTGTCCCTGTCCTTGATTCCCGCGATTCAAGCAGAGCAAGGTATCCTCGCGTATGTGTTTGGCCCCAGTTCACAGGAGGCGGCGCACCAATCCGCGCGCGCGGCGGCCGCCACGGCGCGCCACTGGCTGCAGACCGGCGGTGTGGTCGAACTCCGGCGCGCCGGCAGTCCCGACACGCAGCGTATCGCCGCGGGCATGGGCGCTAAAGAGCTGGAGCAGGCATTTAGCGACACGGCGCAGGCCGCGCGCGATGCCGATCCCCCGTCTTTCCTGATCAGTCTGGATGCAGCCGCGCAAGCCGCCGCGCTGGTCCCCGGTGCGCGAATCCTGGTCGCCGTGCTGAATAGCCCACCCTTATCGTCCGATGCGGAGCGCACTTTGGAGCATCTGACCGAGGTATGCCAGGCCAAAGGGGTGAGAGTCCTGGTGCTGGACGTCGCCGAAGGATCGAGGACCGTACCCAACGCCGCCCTCAACGCCCTGGCAACCAAAACCGGCGGCGCGTGGCTGCGGCAGGCCCGAGCGCTGGAGCCTAATGTGGCCTTGGTGGTGGCTCCCGCGGAAGAAGATGCGGCGTCGGCGCCCGCGCCGAAGCCCGTCGAGGCCGCCAGCACCGCCGCTGAATCCGCACCGCCGGCGCCCGGTGCCATCCCCAAGTTTGAGATTCCGGTGCACATCCGGTTCATCCGCACATCCGGAACCGGAGCGGTATCCGAGAGCATCGCCGACCACGAAGCGGATTTTGGCGCGACCGTGACCGGCCAGGCCCCGGGCGGCTACGCATCGGCTTTCGGTTCCGCCGAGGTTTCCTATGAATCCAACGATTCCAACGCACCCTTGCAGGGCCTGGTGACCGTCGAATCGCCGCTCAACGCGCTGAAGTTCGACATGGACGACAATACCAACACGTACCAGGGGCATGCGCGCATCACCGCGACGGTGCGGAATGCCCAAGGGACGGTCATCTGGACCGGCCGGAGAGAGGTCAACGTGCACGGGCCGCAGCGCAAGCTGGATGAACGGCGCCAGGGCAGCATGTTCTTTATGCGCGCGATAACCCTGGTGGGCAAGCGGCCATTCACGCTGGAAGCCAAAGTGGAGGATCTGGTGGCCGGGACGTCGGGTGTGATCCAGACACCCTTGCGAGTCGGCCGAAACGCGCGCGGCTTGGTGGCCAGCGACGCGTTGGTGGTGCGCCCGTTTAAGGGATCCGCGGACAAGTTCGAGGCCGACCAGATCCTGAGCTACGACGGAGAGACCTTATCTCCCGTGCTGGACGCGGTCTTCCGCGCCGACGAGCCGATTAACCTGCAAGTCTACTTGCGGCTGTATCCGGATATCCACGGTGCGCCGCTCGATATGAGCATGGAAATCATGCACGAAGGAAAGGTGGTCGCCCGCCTGCCGCTGCAGTTCAAGAACGCCTTGGGGAACAGCGCGATGGACGGCGCCTCCAGCCAGATCGGCGGCCGAGCCCAGAATATAACCGGCGGGCAGGCCAAGGAGTTTCCCTACCTGGTCAATCTGAATGGCGCTAAATTCTCAGCGGGCGATTACCAGGGAATTATCACCATTCGTCAGTCTAAGAGCGTGATCAAGCGGCTGGTCACCTTCAAAGTGGTGGGAAACGGTCCCTCACAGCCGGTGCAGGTAGCGGGAGTCTCCAAGGGCCCGTCGGCTCCCAAGGAGGAAGCCGAAGACGCGCTGGTGGTGCTGCCGGAGATCGAGCCCGCCTCAATCGATTCCAGCGGATTGAAGATGCGGCCCGAAGAACAGAAAAGGCTTTGGGACGAGGCCGCCAAGAACGCGATGGGATACCTGGAACACCTGCCGAATTTCCGCTGCACGCAGGAAACGCACCGGTTTATCGCTCCCGTGAAGGCCCCCACGCAGCTCAAGGAAGCGGACTCCTTTAAGGACGACCTGGTGTATGAAGATGGCAAGGAGCGCTACCAGACGGTCGAGATCAATGGCGTAAAAGCCGAGAACGCCCCGGCGGGCAACAAAGGCATCCATTCGCGCAACGAATTCGGTTCGATGCTGCGCGGTTTGTTCGACCCGGACGTGGCCGCATCCTACAAATGGGCGGGCCGTGCGATGACCCTCGGCGTGCTGTGCGAGGTGTTTGATGTCGAGGTGTCCAAGGCCAAATCGAACTTTATGCTGAACTATGGCGGAAGGCGCGAGTTGGCTGCCTATAGCGGGCAGGTTTTCATTGACGAAGAGACCGGCATGGTGAGAAGGCTCACGATTCAAGGCTCCGGGTTAGCGCAGGACTTTGGTCTGCAATCGCCAGCCCTTTCGCTCGACTACGGCATGGTCAAAATCGGCAAGGAAGACTATCTGCTGCCCCTGCGTTCGGTGCTGCAACTGCGGCACTCCAAGGCGTTTGTACGTAATGAGACGGTTTTCGGGGCTTACCGCCGGTTCGATGCGGAATCGCAGATTAAGTTCCAAAACAATTAAGAAATTGAAATGTTTCGCGAGGGCCGATTTGTTAACATGATGTTGTACTCGGCGTTATGGTAGCTGCCTTGCCCCCCATCGCATTTCTGGCCACGTCTTCGGCCGCTTCTCGCGTGGTGCGCAGCCTGTTCGACGACACCTTCAGCGGCGTGCATCAACTGGGCTGGTTCGATTGGGCGATTCTGATCCCTTACTTCGCGATTTTGATCCTGCTTTCGGTTTACGGCGTGCATCGCTACGAGATCATTCGCACCTACTTCAAGCACCGCAAGAAGGCCACTGGCGCGCCGCTCCAGCGATTCGCGCAGTTGCCGCCGGTTACCGTTCAACTGCCCATCTTCAACGAACGGTACGTCATCGAGCGGCTCATCGACGAAGTCACGCGCATGGAGTATCCCCGGGAATTGCTGCAGATCCAGGTGCTGGACGACTCCACCGACGATACCGCCCCATTTGCCGCGGCGCTGGTGGAGCGCTATAGCGCGCTGGGGTTTCCCATCGAATACCATCATCGCGACAATCGCGAGGGCTACAAGGCCGGTGCCTTGCAGGAGGGCTTGAAGACCGCCACGGGTGAATTCGTCGCCGTATTCGATGCCGATTTCGTCCCGCCGCCGGATTTCCTCACCCGCACCATCCAGCATTTCGCCGACCCAGGCGTCGGCGTCGTGCAGACCCGCTGGAGCTATCTGAATCGCGATTACAGCTTCCTCACCGAAGTGGAAGCCATGCTGCTCGACGGCCACTTCATCCTGGAGCACGGAGCCCGTTCGCGCGCGGGATATTTCTTCAACTTCAATGGCACGGCCGGTATCCTGCGCCGCCAGATGATCGATGACGCGGGCGGATGGCAGCACGACACGCTCACCGAGGATTCGGACCTCAGTTACCGCGCGCAACTGAAGGGCTGGCGGTTCGTCTATATGCCGGGCCTGGAATGCCCGTCGGAATTGCCGGTGGAAATGCACGGATTCCAGGTGCAGCAATCGCGCTGGGCGAAGGGCTTGACGCAATGCGCGCGCAAGTTGCTGCCTATGATCTTCCGCGCGGACCTTCCGCGGCGCGTGAAATTCGAAGCGTTCATGCACCTGACGCCGAATATTTCCTACCCGCTGATGATCGTGGTCTCCGCGCTGATGCTTCCCGTCATGATCGTGCGGTTCTACATGGGCGTATGGCAGATGGTGTTTATCGATTTGCCGCTGATCATGGCCGCTTTTTGGTCGATTTCCGCGTTCTATGTGGTGGCGCAGCGCGAGCTCTATCCCAAGAACTGGAAGCGCTCGATTCTCCTGCTCCCGGTGCTGATGGCCGTCGGCGTGGCGCTCACGGTGATCAACACGCGCGCGGTCCTCGAAGCGCTGTTTGGCGTTACTACCGGGTTCGTGCGTACGCCCAAATATGCCATAGGCGACCGGCCGATGAACCTGGAGAATAAGAAATACCGCCGCAAGAGCGGGCTGCTGCCGTATATCGAGATCGCGGTAGGCACCTACTTTGTGGCGATGATCGTATTCGCCATCGACACGTATAACTTCTTTTCCATTCCGTTCCTCCTTTTGTTCGTGGCCGGTTACTACTGGGCGGGCTGGGGCACTCTTTATCAAGAGCAACAGAGCCGCCTCCGCTGGCTCAAGCAGCGCCGCCTGGAACTGAAGACGGTGCGCTGAAACCAGGTTGGAGGGCGGGCCATCCTGCCCGCAGCCGGCTTTCAGCCGGCTCAAGCCGCCTCGAAAGGCGGCTGCGGCCAATATTGTGGGCCTACCGGCTGGGCCAGTTGAGCGAGTAGATTTCCTGGGTTCCGGTATCCCGCAATAGCACAGGACAGCCGTCCGGAGCTAATGCGAACTGCAGGCCCGCCAGGCGCCCGCCTTGCCGAAAGCCGCTCAGACTCGCCACTTCTTCTACTTTTCGATCGCTGAGACGGATGCGCAGAATGGCTGGTCTCTCGCCGTAGCGCATGTAGTAGAGATATTGGCCGTCACGCCACCATCTGGTGAAGCCCCAACCCTCGGCGAGCTCCGACCACGTCTGAGTATGTGAATCGAAGAGCAGCGTGGTCCTGCTCGTGAGAGGTTTGGCGGCGACATAGCGTCCGTCAGGCGACCCCGCGGGCGAAAACAGTCCCGCCGACCCAGGTATCGTCTCCAGCTTTCGCGTTCGCAAATCCAGCCGGTGGACCGCCACGTTACCCGGATCCGTCTCGAAAAACGGCGCATCGCCGAATAGCAAGGAGTTCCCATCGGGCGACCAAGTCGGACTCAGTGCGCCGCCAGCTTGGGAAATCGGCTCCGGTACTCCCCCGCTGGCCGTGATTGTGTAAATGCTATTCTTCCGTCCCGCTCCGGTCCCAACGAACACGATCCGTTGGCCGTCGGGCGACCATTGCGGCACCATGACCTCGATCGGCGCGAATGTTAACTGGAGGCGCTCTGTCCCGTCGATGCGGCTTCGCCACAGTGTTTGTTGCGGAAACTCAACGTAGGTAATCCACTGGCCGTCGCGCGAGAAGTCGATAAAATCGGCGGGAATCCCACCCAGGTAAGGCAGGAATTGGCGCGTCTTCAGATCGTATTTCGCCAGTTCGCCGCGCAGCCGCCAGCCGATGAAATATAGCTTCCGGCCATCCGGGCTTACCACGGGCGCTAAGGAATTCATCTGCCCATTGGTGATCTGAGCCGGCTTTCCGGCGGAGCGAAATAACCAATCTCCAATCCCGGGGCTCGCGAGCGACCAGATTTCCGTCTTGCCCTCGCGAGTGGCCTGGAAGACGAATTGTTTGCCATTCGGGAGTCCAGCTTCCGCAGCATTCCGCGGGTGGACGATTCCAACCGGGAAGCAGGGGATGCGGATTTGAGCCATCGCTCGATACTTCCCACAGAGACTGGCCAGCGGTCTTCGCGTCCACGACGGTCAGCCGCAGGCTTTTGCCGTCTGGCGACCATCGCGGCCTCCAACCTACGCCGGGAAGGGGGGCCAGCTTCCTTATCTCCGTTCCGTCGGCGTTTGAGCGGAATAATTCCGTGCCCCGCACAAAGGCAATCGCGCGCCCATCCGCCGACCACGAGGCGTCGCGCGCCACCAGATTGCCCAGCCGGTGCGGAACTCCTGCCGGTAGCGGTATGGCCCACAACGGCGCAGCCGAGGCCGGATCTTCAAAGCTGGCGACCAGCAGTTCGGACCGCGCCGGTGAAAAATCCAAGAGCTGGGGCAAGCCGAACGGCACGGGAATCGCGGCGGTCTCGCCGCCGGCTGTCGAAACCTGCATGCGCGCCGAAGTCTGGGAAGAACCCTCGGTGAAATAAACCCGGCTGCCGTCAGTTGCCAAAGCGGCCTCGGGACCTCCGACAGCTCCCGTTTTTCCACGCTTGTCGGTGCCATCGTGCGAGAGCTCGAGATAGTCCGAGACGGTCGTGGTTCCGCTCGGAATCCGCCACAGCGGCACCGCAAATGCGGCCGCTATGACAAGCACACCCGCCCACCATAGCGATGCGCGGGGCAGGCGGGGTTTCGTAGCGGCTGCCGCCGGCGGTTGTTCCGGATTGCTTTCTTCCAGTTCTTCCACGGGTACGCCGATCCGGTAGCCTCTCCGCGGAACCGTCTGGATGTATTCCTCGTTTTCCGCGGTCTGGCCAAGCTTGCGCCGGAGCGTGAACACGTTCTGCGTAGGATTGCTCTCTTCCACATGCGCGTCGGGCCACACGGCACTCATCAGGTGCTCCTTGGTTACCATCTCGCCGCGGTGCTCGACCAGTACGGTCAGCGTCTCGAATGCCTTCGGCGGGAGCTGGATCAACTCCCCTTCCCGGCGCAGGGTCATCCCGTCCACGTTCAAGATGTAAGGGCCGAATTTAAAGAAACGTCTTCGGATCATAGACATGCCGGTACTAACGGAAAATTGAGAAATTCCTAATCCGCTCCTGGTGGACGTATCTGAGATTTTAGCTCTCGTCTGGCTTGGGGCGGTTGATCCGCTTCGGGAGAGCACAATATGCACGATTCAGTCGAAGCGATCGGGATGGAAACTTGGGTCCGCGGACGATCCAGCGCGTATGCGCGCGACCGCTTTTTTTCCTGACCATGGCGCTGGCGTCCGCGGCTGGGATCTTTCTAGGCTTCGCGCGCAGCTACTATTTGAAAACGTACTTCGCCACGCCGGCACTGCCCCTGCTGCTCCATTTGCACGGGGCGGTTTTCTCGGCCTGGGTCTTGTTCTTCGTGACGCAAACCGCGCTCATCGCGGACGGCCGCGTGCAGGTTCATCGGCGGTTGGGCTATGGCGGCGCGTTTCTCGCGAGCGCCATGGTCATCCTGGGCACCACGGTTGCCTTTTGGATGGCGAAGGCCGGGCACTTTCGCTCCATTCCATTTGCCCACGATCCGGAGAGCGCTTGCTTCTTTGCGCTGGTGGATATGCTGGAGTTCGCCGTGTTTATCGCTGCCGGATTCTATTTCCGGCGCAACCGCGAAGCGCATCAGCGTATTATGTTGATGGCCACCGTATGCGCGCTGCTTCCCTCGGGATTGGGGCGGTTTGCCTCCGCTATCCATCCAGCCTTGGCGCCCATTCTGATCTACGCATTTGTCCTCGCCGGACCGGTGTACGACTTGATTACGCGGCGGCGCGTGCATCGCGCCTACGTTCTGGGTGTGCTCTTCTTCTTTCTGCTGTCGCCGCCGGTCCGTATCTTTCTTGGGATGACCCCCGGCTGGCATAAGCTTGTTCACTGGGTTATCGGATAGGCCTACGGGTACCCTGACGCGGTTGCGCCCCGCTATTTCCCGCTTCTGCCAGCAACGTCGTTCAGCGGGCGGCCTGAGAGGCCGCTGCAGGTTGGGAGCCCGCCCCATAAGTACCGGTACTTATAAGGGTTAAAAGGCCTTTATATCCTGATACAATGGGAGCCATAGACGGAGGAGATTCCATTGTTAGAACTAGCCAAGACTGTCCACCGCTTCGGCCTGCCCTATATGCTTCGCTTGCAGAGGACCTACCGCACCGGATGGGACGAGATGATCCGCGGGTATCTCGAGACCACCACCATGCACGCGCTGCTCAACGTGGGGCTGATCGACGAAATGCAGAAGCAGCCCAGCGTGGATATCCACGAATTCGCGGTCCGCGCGAACCTGGAACCGGCGGTGCTTCAGCCGCTGTGTGAAGCCTTCTTCTGCCTGGGCATGTTCGAGCGGAACGAGGCGGGGTACTCGCTGTCCGAAAAAGGGCGCAGCGTCGTCGAAGTGATGCGCGGCTGGCTGGAAGTCTGCTACGGATACAGCGAGGTTTTCCATTCGCTGGAACCTCTACTGCGGAAGGAAAAAGTCTACGGCCGGGACTTCTACCGCCGGTCCGATTTTGTGGCGCGCGGCAGCGGCGAGATGGAGAACCTGTTGTTCTTTCCCATGGTGAACGACATCATCATCGCCAACGGCTACAAGCGCGTGCTCGATCTGGGATGCGGCGATGGGACATTCCTCCGTACGCTCTGCGGATTGAATCCGGAAGTCCAGTGTTTTGGGATCGACCTGGCGCCGTCCGCCGTCGAAGAAGGCAACCGCGTGCTTCGCGAGGCAGGGCTGCAAGACAGGGTCACTTTGACCGCGCTGGACATTTCCAAGATCGATCAGGCCGGCTTGCCGCCCATCGACGCGGCTACTGTGTTCTTCGTGCTGCACGAGTTGCTTTATTTCGGCGAAGATGTGCTGATCGATTTTCTGAAAGACTTCCGCCGGCTGTTTCCGGGCGCGCCGTTGATCGCCTTCGAAGCCGTGCGGCCTCCCGCGGAGGATTTGCGTCGGCACCCCGGTATCTCCATCTACTATTTCCTGTACCACGACCTCACGCAGCAAAAGCCGGTCGACGCGCACACCTGGAAACGCCTGTTCCGGAAAGCGGGTTTCACATCGATTGAAGAACGCGAGCTGGAGTTCGCCAAAGCCGCGATTTACATCCTGAAATAGCGCGGTTTCGAATTCGCATGGCGCGGCTTCTTTTTACCGTGTGGCCTTTCCCGACGCACCTGCATCCGTTCCTGGCGCTGGCGCGGGAAGCATCTTCGCAGGGCCACGAAGTTGCCTTCTACACGGGCGGTGGAGCATTGTCCGTCGTGGCGCGGGAGGGCTTTCGATGTTTTCCATTTCGCGAAGTGGAGTGGGGGCGTGTGTCGGGGACGGTCGACGATCTCATCGCCGGACGCAAACGGCCGGCTCAAATGCGGCGGCTGTGGCCCAGGTTCCTGGTGGAAACGGTGCCCGCGCAGGTGCGCGACCTGGAAGCGGTGCTGGCTGAGTGGCCGGCCGATGCTTTGGTTTGCGACATCGCCATGTGGGCGCCTATCCTGATTCTGCGCGAGCGTATGGGCGTGCCCGTGATTGCCTTCTCGCACGTAGCCCACTCGATTCTGCCGGGTCCCGATGGCCCCATCCAAGGCATTGCTTTGCCGCGCCGCCGGAACGCCTGGCAGGCGGTCTACGCCGCGGTGGCGGCACGCGCCGCGAATGTAATCACCGCACGCACTCGCAGAAAAGCAAACGCCTTGCGCGGCCAATTCGGCCTTGCGCCGCTAAATGTGGGCGTTAACGCGTTCACCGGCACGCTGCCGCTTTACCTGGTCCCGGGCGCGCCTGAATTCGACAATTTGCGAAGCGATCTTCCGGCCTCCGTGTCCTATGTGGGACCGTGTCTTTGGGACAAGCACCGGGACCAGGCGCCGCCCGCCTGGCTGGAGAGGACGCTGGCGCGCATCCCGCGGCATCGGCCCGTCGTGCTGGTCGACGAGGGCGCGCTCTACACGCACGAACCGCGCGTGTTGCAGATGGCTGCGCGCGCATTGGCCAATCTTCCGCTCACCGTGATTCTGCTGGCCGGCGAAGGCCGCGTGATGGCGGACCTGAAGTTCGGTCCGCTGGCATCCAATGTCGAGATCCATCCCCACGCGCCGCTCAGCGATGTGCTTCCCATGGCCGATTTATTGGTCTCGAACGGCAACTCCGAGTCGGTGTTGGCCGCTCTCCAGGCCGGCCTTCCCGTCGTGGTGCTGCCATCCATTTGGGACCAGGCCGAGATGGCCTGGCGGGTCGCGGAAACCGGCGTCGGCCTACGCATTTCCCCAAGCCTCGCGACCCCGGGGCGGATGCGGCGGGCCGTGCTGCGCGTGCTGGCGGAAGCAGCATTCGGGGATAACGCCGCCAGAATGGGCGCCGTACTGGCGCATTGCGGGGGCCCCGCGCGCGCTTCGGCGCTAATTGCCGGCCTGGTTCGTTGCCCGCAGCGGACTAGCGCGCTATAACGAGAATCCCAAGACGCTTTCGCCGAACGAAACCGGAGGAACGCTGCTGACGGGCGCGTTTTTTTTCAGGAATTGTTGGATGTGTTCGGTGAGCAACTCGGGCTGCTCCAGCGGGCCGAAATGCTCGCCGCCCGGCAGCAGCACCGGTTTGCAGTTGGGCAGCGCCGTGTGCAGGAAGTCGTAGGAGCTGATGAAGTGCGAATCGCGGCCGTACACGAGCAGCGTGGGCGTTTGGATGGTCCGCACGGCATCGAGCGTCATGTCCCCTACCACTTCGTAGTCCTTTAGCAGCGTGGTGTTGCGGATCAGGTGCAGCAGCGGCTCGCGGTTGCGCGGCAGCCCGCGCGCGGGACCGTAAAACTTGGGGGTTTCCAGGCTAAGCTGCAACAGGAATTCGGCGTCGGTGCGCTTGTCTTCGGGCACATGGATGCCTACTTCTTCCAGTTTGGCCACCCAAGCCGCCCAGCCGATCCAGTCTTTATCGTTGCGCAGATGGACCAGGGCGGCCAGGCCAGGTTCGAGCGCCACCAACTTGGCCACGCGCTCGGGGTAGAGCAGGCTGAAGTACATGGCGATGTCGGCGCCGAAGCTGTGGCCCACCAGGATGGGTCGCTCGATGCCCATTTCATCCAGGAAGCAGCGCAGATCCTCGGCCATATCGGCGGCGGTGTAGCCAGTGGGTGTCACGTCGCTATAGCCGTGGCCGCGGAGGTCATAAGTAGTGACGCGGTGCTCGCGGCGCAGAATGGGCGCCATGTAGAGGTGCCAGACGGCCAGATTGCCGAGGAAGCCATGCAGCATGACCACGTCGGGGCCCCCGCCGACGGCGATGTAATGCAAATTAACTCCGTTTGCTTTTATCTTCGGCATAGCTTAAGCGCTCGCAACCGTATAGTAAGACAATGGTACATCACAAAAGAGGCACTCACAACAGTACGGAATCACACGATACCCGCCGTTGACTGGGCGAAGTGAATAAGGTCACACTCAGCCCATTGTCTTTAGCGGCCGGGGGCAGGGGAGGACGGCTAGTACTTTTCGCTAACTATCGCCCGCGCGATATACTCTAAAGCGGAACGGAAACTTCAATGGCGCGCAAGAAGCAGACCTTCGACATGAAAAAAGAAGTGCGTAAGCTGGCTCGACAGCGTGTCGGCGCCGTCCCATCTTCCCGGCCTATTCTGCCCAAGCCCGAGCGAGACAAGCCGAAACACAAGAAGCCGCTCACGGGCGAGGAAGAACTCACATGAAATAGTCTTTGACCTTGCCCAACAGGCTCTTCTCGGCGGGCTGATTCTCCACTGGAAGCGTGTCGCGCAATTGTTCGAGTAGCTTGCGCTGCTCGCGGGTCAGCTTGGTGGGCACCTGGACATCGATGTGTACGTAGATGTCCCCCCGCCCGCCCCCATTCACGGGGGGAACGCCCAAATGCCGCAAACGGAATTGAGCGCCGTTCTGGGCGCCTTCCGGAATCTTCAGGCGATACGGCTCTTCCAGCGTGGGAATCTCGATTTCCGCCCCCAGCGCGGCTTGTCCCATGTTGACCGGAATGGTGCAGTGCAGATCGTTGCCCCGGCGCTCGAAGAAGGCGTGCTCCTTGACCTTCAGGACCACGTAGAGGTCCCCCGCGGGCCCGCCGTTCGCGCCGGGCTGCCCCTCCTGGGAGAGCCGCAGCCGATTGCCGTCGTCCACGCCCGCCGGAATGTTGACCTTCAGCTTGCGCACCACCTGCCGGTAGCCCTGCCCATGGCATTGCCGGCAAGGATTCCGCACCATTTGGCCGCTGCCGTTGCAGGTATGGCAGGTGCGCCGCACCGACAGAAAACTCTGCTGATACAGGATCTGGCCCCGCCCATTGCAGGTTGGGCAAGTGGTGGACCCACTGCCCGGTTCGGCGCCGGTGGCGCGGCAGCGGTCGCAAGCCTCCATGCGCGGCGCCTGAATCTCGGCCGTCATGCCGAAAACCGCATCCTCGAAGGCGATTTCCAGGTCGTAGCGCAAATCTTCGCCACGCTGCGCGCGGTTGCGGCGGCCGCGGCTCCCGCCCCCGAACAAGTCGCCGAATCCGAAGAAATCGCCCAGAATATCGCTGAAATCCGAGAACGCGTTGGGGTCGAAGCCTTGTGTCGCGGAATTCTGCAAGCCGGCATGGCCGTAGCGGTCGTAGGCGGCGCGCTTTTGCGGATCGCTCAGGACGCTATACGCTTCGGCGGCCTCTTTAAACCTCTCTTCCGCATCCGGGTTGTCCGGGTTGCGGTCCGGGTGATATTGCAGCGCCAGCTTCCGGTAGGCGGATTTCACCTGGCCGTCGTCTGAGTCCCGGCCGATGCCGAGGGTTTCGTAATAGTCTCTTTTCGCCACGGGGAATTACGGGGATCGTCAGGGCTTCACGGCGACTTTCACCATTGCCGGCCGCAAAAGCTTTCCCTTGAAATTATATCCGCTCTGATATTCTTCGAGCACCGTCTGATCCGGCCAGTCTTTGGACTGGACGCGGTCGACAGCCTGATGCAGATTCGGGTCGAACGGCTTGCCGGCGGCCTCGATAGGCTCCAGCCCCGCCTTCTTGAGGGTTTCAAAGAGCCGTTGATCGATCAGCTCGATGCCTTTGGCGTACTCTTTATCCGTGGTTTCCACTTTCACGGCGCGCCGGAAATCATCCAGGATGGGAATCAGGTCGCGGACCATTTCCATGGCGGCGAACTGCACATATTCGGAGCGGTCGCGCTCGGCTCGCCGGCGGAAGTTATCGAAATCGGCGAGCGCGCGCAGCAGGCGGTCCTTCAAATCGGCCTTTTCCGCCGTGAGCTGGTCGCGTTCGGCGGTCAGAGCCGCAATTTGAGCCTCCGGCGTGACCGCCGGCAAGCTCTCCTCGACACTCGACGCGTTCTCTTCCTGGTTATCGTCTGCCACTATTATTAGATTACCAAACCGGCTAGCAAACTCGCTAAAACTGCATGCCTTCAAGCGCCCGGCGGGTTTGGAGCACCGCTCCCATCACCTTCTCGTAGCGCATGCGCATGGGCCCCAGGACGGCGATCTTAGCCCAGATCCCGCTAGGCATCTGGAACGAGATGCCGATGATGGCCAACTCTTTCATCGCGGGATGCGCCTCCTCCAGCCCGACGCGCACTTCGAGCGACCCGGTGGGTTGTTCCAGAACGCGGTTCAGCAGTTCCACCAGCCGTTCCTTCTCCTCGAGCGCCCGCAACAGGTCGCGCAGTTTCTCGCGCGTGAGGTGCAGATCCAGGCCCAGCAGGTTGGAAGCGCCCTCCATGTGGACCACCGGCGCCACATCCACATCCAGCAAGCCCTTCCGGTAGAGCAGCGTCAGTTTGCGCAGCACCGCATCGTAAACGGCACGCTCTTCGGCGATGCGCTGGAGCAACTCGCGCCGCGCATCCTCCAGTCGCCATCCGCTGAAGTTTTGGTTCACATAGTTGCGAATGTTCACCAGCTCGTCGGAGGAAACGAATTCATCCAAGACGACCACGCGGTTGTGGACGGCGCGGTCGCGCGTCACCAGGATCACCAGGATGCGCCGGTCGCCCAGCGGTACGAGTTCGATCTGGTCCAGTTCGCGCACCGCCGGCGGCAGGGCGGCGGTGATGCCGACGTTGCTCGTCAGCTCCGTCAGGATGTGGCAGCAGCGTTCTACCCGCGCCGCGGCCGTGGGGGCTTCCAGGAGTTCGATGCGAATGCGCGCCGCATCGGCCGACGGCATACGGCCGGCTGCCAGCGACTGCACATAGTCGCGAAAGGCCTTTTCGGTCGGCACCCGTCCGGCGGAGGTGTGCGGCTGCGAGAGGTAGCCGGCATCCGCCAGGCCGGCCATCACGTTGCGGATGGACGCCGCGCTCAGCCGCTGGTGGCGGCGTTGCGCGATCGTGTGCGAGCCGACTGGCTCTCCCGTCTCGATATAGGTTCGCACGATAGCGTGCAGGATGTCCTGCAGTCTCGTGTTCAGCGGCGCGTCCGGATCCATAAATGCCTGGATACAATACTCCCTATTGCTATTGTAAGCATGAAGAAGCAAAAAACGATAGGGCTGTTTTGGGAAAGTACCGGCCCCGTACGCGATATGATTACTGAAGATAGAGGCATCCATGACGCTGAACGAGGCGGAAGGGCAGGAACTGGAGTGGCGGCAGCCGGAAGCGCTTGGACGCTTCGATCAATCGACCCAGGGAGCGCGAAGGCATGACCGTGTTGGAGCCCGGGCCGGGCATGGGATTCTTCACCCTCGAACTGGCCCGCAGAGTGGGCGCGTCCGGCCGCGTCCTGGCAGTAGATATCCAGCCCAGGATGCTCGACCGGTTGAGACGCCGCGCCGCGCACGCCGGAGTTCTGGCCCGGTTGGATATCCGGCTGGCGCAACCGGATTCGATGGGACTGGCAGGCGCGGCAGGCACGGTCGATTTCGTGCTGGCGTTCGCCATGGTGCATGAGATGCCCTCCGCCGCGTCGTTTTTCGAGCAGGCTGTACAGGCCATGAAACCTGGCGCTCGCCTGCTGCTCGCCGAACCGGAAGGGCACGTAAAGCCCCCGCTGTTCGACGCGGAACTGGCATCTGCCGCGCAAGCCGGCCTGCATGTGTCGGACCATCCACTCATCCGGCGCAGCCTGGCGGCGGTGCTGGCCAAATAGAGTGGCGCGCGGACGCGGATGCGCTATAACAGAAACATGAGTCGATTCGCCTTGCTGGCCGCCTTCGCGGCCACTTCTCTCTGCGCTCAGGATTGGGCTGTGGCGCGCCTGGAAAAATCCCCGCGCCATCGCGAGTGGGTCACCATCAAGCACGACGGACGCTCCGTCGAAACCTTCGTGGCGTATCCGGAATCGAAGGATAAAACGCCCGTCATACTGGTGATTCACGAGATTTTCGGCATGACCGATTGGGTCCAGGATGTGGCCGATCAGTTCGCCGCCGCCGGATACATTGCGGTGGCGCCCGATCTGCTTTCGGGCATGGGGCCGGATGGCAAGGGCACCAAGGGTTTCCAGTCGAACGAGGTGATGCAAGCGATCAGCCACCTGAGCCCCGACCAGATTACTGCGGACCTGAACGCAGTAGCCGATTACGGGCTGAAACTGCCGGCCGCCACCAAGAAGCTGTTCGTGACGGGCTTTTGCTGGGGAGGCGGCCAGACTTTCCGCTTCGCCACGAATCGCCCGGACATCGCCGCTGCCCTGGTGTTCTACGGCCCGCCGCCCGACAAAGATGCGATGAGCCGCATTAAAGCACCGGTGTACGGTTTCTACGCAGGCAACGATGCGCGCATCGGAGCGACTGTGCCGGATGCCATCGCCAACATGAAGCAGGCGGGCAAGGTCTACGAGCCGGTGACGTATGACGGCGCCGGTCACGGTTTCATGCGCGCGGGCGAGGCTCCCGACGCGAGCGAAGCGAACGTCAAGGCGCGCACGGAGGCATGGGTCAGGGTGAAGGAGATTCTGGCGCGGAAGTGACAGGGCTCATGGACACTGGAGCCCGGCTTGAGTCTTCAGACCGTCTGCTGATTATTCTGCGGTTGCGGTCAAGGAAACGCCCGCGATGGCGACTTGGCCGGTACCGAGGCTCTTTATCACAATTTGCAGAGGCTTTCCCAGTTGAGCGGGCGTGGCCCCGGACGCATACACAACGACGTCGGTCACGAAGGTACCGCCGGTTGGGGTAGCCTTGTTCCCCGAGGCCAAGGTCACGTTCCCAGCCAGTAGGGCAACAGTATAACCCGTAAACGGGAAATCCGCACGCGCCCCAACGGCCACCTTCTGTGTGTACGTAGTATTCGCTTCAAGAGTATCCCCCAGGGTCTGCGATATCGAGCCGGTTGTAGGTGGGTAGCCAAGAAATGCAACATACAGTCCCTCAGGTGGGGCCGAATAAAATTGGACAGTTGAGTCCAGAGCATAGCCATTCAGCGGACCGGTCATCCATCCCGTGATCCCATATTCATAGCAAGGAGCGCTACCCGGCGTACACGTCAGCGTGTCGGCGTTGAACTGCGGATTCAGGATTGGGATGTTCACTTGAGCAGACGCAGTCCAGACGGACAGCGTGGCGATGGACAACAGCAGTGCTTGGATTTTCATTTTTCTCCTCCTACCGACAAGATCCGGCAGAGGGACTATAACACGTCGGGCCACCACGGAGTTGCGGTGATTTGCTAAGTATATTTTCGCCCGTTTGGTTTACATGATCGCCGTAGGCGGCGCCGGCTCGTCCGGATGGCCCGCATTGCGCAGCGGTACCTGAGTCATCACTACCGCCAGCACCGCCAACGCAATCAGCGCGACCGGAAATGGCGACGTCCATCTCAGCAGCGTCACGTCGTGCCCGGTGCCGACGAGCGCCGCAACGCCCAGCCCGCACAATGCCTCTCCGGCGATCAACCCCGATGCCGTCAGCACGCCGGCGTTATCCACCCGCGCCTTTTGCGCCTCGTTGAAGCCGCGGCGGTCTCGGAGTTTGTCCGTGATCCAGCGAATCAGTCCGCCCACGAAGATGGCGAACGTGGTGCCCAGCGGCAAATACATGCCCACGGAGAACAGCATGGGACTCTTCACTTCCACCATGATCAGCGCGAACCCCATCAGGATGCCGACCACCACCAGGGGCCAGGCCATATCGCCGCCCACGATACCCTTCGAGAGCATCGCCATCAGGCCGGCTTGCGGGGCGGGCAGTTTCTCACTGCCGAAATGATACGCCTTGTCCAGAATCGCCAGCGGAAAGAACAGCACCAGGGAAGCGACCACGACGCCGAGCATGTCGCCGATCTCCATTTTCGCCGGCGTGCCACCGAGGATGTGGCCTACCTTCAGATCTTGCAGCATCTCGCCCGCGACGGCGGACGAGACGCAAACCACCGCCGACACGCCTAACACGGCCGCCACACCACTAACGCCCGATACCCCCAGCGCCACCATCAGCAGCGCGGCTATCACCAGGGTGCATAGCGTCAGGCCGGAGACCGGATTGTTCGACGAGCCAATCATGCCTACCAGGTTGCCCGAAACGGCGGCGAAGAAGAAGCCCAGCACCACCATGATCAGGGCGGCTACTATGGCGCCCGTAAGCACCGTCGAAGTGGAAAGATTGCCGGCGCTGATGAAATAGTAATAAAGCCCGACCATGGCCAGCAGCACGATACCGATGCCCAGAAACACAATCCGGGCGCTCAGATCGCGCTCGGTGCGGCTGGTGGCGGCATGCGAAGCGGCTGACTTTTTCAGATCGGATACGGCGCGGGACATCCCCGCTCCGAGTTGCTTGCGCATGCGGAACAGCGTGTAGGAAGCGCCCACCAGCATGCCGCCCACCGCGATGGGCCGCACGATCGAGTAATAGACCGATTGCGCCAACAGTGTCCAGGAGATCGGCTGCCCGGCGGGCTTTCCCGCCTGGAGGTACGGTCCCAGGACGAAGGTCAGCAGCGGAACCAGCAGCCCCCAGGCGAGAACGCCGCCGGCGAAGTTCAGCGCGGCCAGCCGCGGACCGATGATATAGCCGACACCCAGATAGGCGGGACTCACGTCCGGCGCGGTGAACAGCGATACGCCTCCCGTGGTGGTGAAAGCTACGTTGGGATTGGTGCTGGTGCGGAGCAGCAGCCGCTTGCCGACATCGCCGATGTTGACGCGGAATACGTTGCTCGGATTGAAGACGTTGACCGCTCCCAGCAGATACATGAACCCGCCGAAACCCATATTCGCGAACAGGATTTTGGCGGCTTTGGATCCCTGCTGGCCGGCTTTGTGAATCTCCGATGCGGCCACCGATTCCGGGAACGGCAGGTCCGGATCTTCCACCATCACCCGCCGCAACAGGGTCACAAACAGAATTCCGAGGGTGCCGCCTATGACCATTAGCGCCACCGAATTCCAATACTTATCGGCCGTGAGTCCGGGCCACAGTCCGGAGAGCACGAAAGCTGGAATCGTGAAAATCGCGCCCGCCGCCACGGATTCGCCGATCGACCCGATGGTTCGCGCGATGTTCTCTTCGAGCAGCGAGCCCTTCATCAGCTTCAGCAGCGCCATGCCGATCACCGCGGCCGGATAGGTGGCGGCGATGGTCATGCCCGCCTTCAAGCCCAAGTAGGCGTTGGCTGCGCCCAGAACGGCCGTCAGCACCAGGCCCAAAAGCACGGCGCGGA
Source organism: Bryobacterales bacterium (assembly GCA_963707465.1). Classification (GTDB taxonomy): domain Bacteria; phylum Acidobacteriota; class Terriglobia; order Bryobacterales; family Bryobacteraceae; genus Bog-159. The sequence continues at coordinate 107,081 of CAVPQK010000023.1, read as the reverse complement.
AGGTGAACTCGCGCATGTTCGTGTTATCCGGCACGTAGGACCGGTGTTTCTTTTCCGTCGGGGGGGGCGTCATTGCAGTCGCGACCTCACTTTCTCGCTCAGGGCTTTTCCATCCACGGTCTTGCCGGCCAGTTTGGCCTGCGCGGCCTTCATCACCATACCCATCTGCTTCAACGAAGTCACGCCGGTCTCGGCCAGGGCGGCGGCGATGGCCGCTTCGATCTCGGCTTCGCCTGCGGCGGCTGGAAGGTAGGATTCTATCAGCTTTCGCTCGTCCTCTTCTTTGGCCGCCATTTCCTCGCGCCCGCCCTTCCGGAACATGTCGGCCGACTCGGTGCGCTGCTTCACCAGCGACTTCAGGATTTGCATCTCGGCCGCTTCATCCAGCGGCTTCATGGCGTCCACTTCGTGTTTCTTCAGGGCGGTCTTCATCATCCGCAAGGTGCTCAGGCGAGCTTCCTCGCGGGCTTTCATGGCTTCGACCATGTCTTTCTGTACTCGATCGAGTAAGGGCATAGTGTCTGTTATTCTAACGCCGCGAAGCGAGGGTGTTACCGAGCCGCGACCGTTAGGGAGCTGTCTGCATCTCAAAGGAGTGCCCATGGACCTCCAGAAGATGAACACCCTGTCCCTGACGTTTGGCAAAGCTCTGGCTGCCAACCTCGCGGGCGGCGACAAAACCTTCGAACTCCCCAGCCGGACCGCCGTGGCGGAGATCTGCCACCGCTATGCCGACGCTTTGTTTCCGCTTTTCTACCACAGCGATCGCGGGAGCCACTTTCCCCGCCAGGCGCGCGTCTACCTCAAGGCCATCGAGAAGCTTCTAACCAGCCAGATCTGCCGCGCCATCCATCTGGAGTGCCACTGCCAGGGCAGGAGGGTGCCGCCCGGGATCGAAAAAACCGCGCGGGAACGCGTGGACCTGGTGCTCGAGAGCTTGCCCGAACTCGCCCGCCTGCTGGCTTCCGACGTCGAAGCGGCCTACAGCAACGATCCCGCCGCCGCGGGCCGCGAGCAGGTGTTGCTCAGCTATCCATGCATCCAGGCCATCACCGTGCAGCGCCTGGCCCATCGGCTCTATCGCCTGGAAATTCCGTACATTCCGCGCATGATGACGGAAGCGGCGCATAGTGACACGGGCATCGAGATTCACCCCGGCGCGGCGATCGGCGAATCGTTTTTCATCGACCATGGTACCGGCGTGGTGATCGGAGAAACAGCCACCATCGGCAACCACGTGACGCTCTATCACGGCGTGACCCTGGGCGCTTTTAATCCGCTGGTGAAGGACCATCTGGGACAGTTGCGCCGCGGCCAGTCCAACAAGCGGCACCCCGATCTGGAAGATCATGTCACCGTGTATCCGAACGCGACCATTCTGGGAGGCGAGACGCGCGTGGGGCATCATAGCGTGATCGGAGGCAACGTCTGGCTGACCCACTCCGTGGCGCCCTACAGCAAGGTCGTCGGCAAGGATCCCGAACTGCTCATTCACGACGGCAGTCCGGAGTCTCGGGATGTGTACAACTTGGCTGGTGCGGGCATCTGACCGTCCCGGCGCCGGGTATGCCGTCTGCTATTCTAAAAATTAAGGTCCCGCCATGCACATTCGAAAACAAAGATTACTTACGCCTGGCCCGACGCCTCTCTATCCGCCTGCCCTGCACGCGATGATGGCGGCGGATATTCACCACCGTACGGAGGACTTCCGCAAAGTGTACCGGTCCGCGCTCGCGGACTTGAAAGAGGTGATGGGCACGGCCAACGACGTCCTGATGTTTGCCGCCTCGGGCACCGGGGCGATGGACGCGGCCGTATCGAACCTGTTCTCGCGCGGCGATAAGGTCATCGTCTGCGTGGCCGGCAAGTTCGGCGAACGCTGGGCCGAGATCGCCAAAGCTTACGGGCTGGACGCCACGGTTCTATCGGAGCCATACGGCGAAGCCGTCGCGCCCGAGCGGGTGGAAGCCGCCTTGGCGGCCGAACCGGCTACCCGCGGCGTATTCGTGCAAGCTTCGGAAACATCCACCGGCGCCGCGCACGACGTGCGCGCCATGGGCCGCGCCGTTTCGAAGACCGGCGCCATCTTCGTGGTGGACGCCATCACCGGCCTGGGCACCATGCCGCTGGATATCGATGGCTGGGGCCTGGATGTGGTCATCGGCGGCTCGCAGAAAGCCTTCATGATCCCGCCGGGGCTGGCGTTTATGTCGGTCAGTCCGAAGGCCTGGAGCTTCGCCGACAGCGCGACGTTGCCGCACTATTATTTCAACCTGAAAAAGGAAAAAAAGAGCGGCGACGCGGGCGAATCGAGTTGGACCCCGTCCACCGCGCTGATTCTGGCGCTGGCGGAAGCGCTGAAATACGTGAAGCAGATCGGCATGCCGCACTTGATCGAGAACGCGGAGTTGCTGGCCCGCGCCACGCGCGCCGCGGTCGAAAAACTGGGTCTGGAGTTGTTCGCGCCGCATTCGCCGGGCTCTTCGGTGACCGCGGTGAAAGCGCCGCGGGGCCTCGATTCGAGTGTCATCGTGAAAGAGTTTCGCAGCCGCTTCGGCGCGGTGATCGCCAACGGCCAAGGCAGCATGAAGGGACAAATCTTCCGCATCGCGCATCTGGGCTATTTCGATTTCGCCGATCTTTTCGCGGTGATCGCGGAACTGGAGATTATCCTGCGCGCCAACGGCTTTCCGGTGGAGTTTGGAACGGGCGTGGCCGCGGTGGAGAAGCTCTACAGCGAAGTTGCGGTGGCGCCGCAGGCTGTGCACGCATGACGGTTCTGGTTGCGGAGCCGCTCGCGGAGGCTGCGGTCGCCCTTCTGAAGTCTCAGCCCGGCTGGAACGTGATCGTATCCAGCCCCAAGGAATATGCGAGTCACCTGGCGGAAGCCGATGCGCTGATTGTGCGCAGCGCCGTGCAGGTCAACCAATCGGTGCTCGACAAAGCGCCGCGTCTGCGGGTGATCGGCCGCGCGGGCGTGGGCGTCGACAATGTCGATCTGGAAGCCGCCACGGCGGCCGGCGTCCTGGTGATGAACACGCCCGGAGGCAACGCCATTTCGGTGGCGGAGCATACCCTGGCGCTCATGCTGGCCATGGCGCGGCGCATTCCGGAGGCCACCCAATCCACTACTGGCGGCAAGTGGGAAAAGAAGAAGTTCATGGGCAGCGAGCTGCGCGGCAAGTCGCTGGGGATTGTCGGACTGGGCAGCATCGGCCGGGAAGTGGTGAAGCGCGCGCGGGCCTTCGAAATGCACGTGCGGGCGTACGATCCTTATGTGACGGCGCAGATTGCCAAGGATTTGGGCGTGGAACTGGTGGATCTGGCGGCGCTCTACAACGGGAGCGATTACATCACGCTGCATGTGGCGCTTACGCCCGAGACCGACCGCATGCTTTCGCACGATGCGTTCGCGCAGATGAAGACGGGCGTGCGCATCGTGAATTGCGCGCGCGGCGAACTGGTTGACGAGGAAGCCCTGCGGCAGGCCATTGACGCGGGCAAGGTCGCGTCGGCCGCGCTGGATGTGTTTGCGGTGGAACCGCCGCCGCCGGGTTACGCGCTGTTCGCGGGCAACAAGGTTATAGCGACGCCGCACATCGGCGGTGCGACCGAAGAAGCTCAGGAGATCGTGGGCGTGCGCATCGCCGAGCAGGTGGTCGAATATCTGAAGAACGGCGTGGCGCTGAACGCGGTGAACATGCCGGCGCTTTCGCCCGAGCAATACCGCACGCTGGGGCCGTATATCAATGTCGCCGAACGGCTGGGGAGTTTTGCGGCCTATATCGCCGCGGGGCACATCAAGACGGTGCGGCTGGCTTACTTCGGGCGCATCGGCGAAAACAATACCAACTTGTTGCGCAATGCCGGCCTGGCGGGCGTGCTGAAGCGGTCGGTTTCCGAGCGGGCGAATTTGATTAACGCCATGCAGATCGCCGGGCAGCGCGGCTGGAACCTGGCGGAACGGCACGAAGCCCGCTCTGGCCCCACCGATTCGATCCGTCTCGAACTGGAAACCGATTGCGGCGTGACGGTAGTGGAAGGCGCGGTGTTGCTGGGCAAGCCGCGGCTGATCCAGGTGGACGGCATCTATTGCGAAGCGCCGCTTTCCGGCCATCTGATCTACATGAAGAACCTGGACGTGCCCGGCGTGATCGGGCACGTGGGCATGGTGCTGGGACGCAACCAGATCAACATCGCCAATTTTTCACTGGGCCGCGGCGAGGTCCCCACCGCGCCGGGCGAGCCGCTGGAAGCCGTAGCGGTGGTCTCGACCGACGATGTGGTGCCGGAACGCGTGCTGCAGCAGTTGCGGGAGAATCCGGCGGTAAAGCTGGCGCGTTCGGTAGAGTTCGGCTAAGTGGGGCAGGCCCTCAGCCTGCGGCGGCCTCTCAGGCCGCTCCGCGCGGGGGATCCCCGATCGAACCCTCCGGAGTTCCGGTTGGGCAAAAAGCGCGCCCGCCGATAACAGAGCCTTATTGGCCGATTGGCTGTATACTATATCTCGTCTGGATAGAGTCCAGACCGAAGCTCGAACAAGGAGGACTATGCGCCTTGTAGTTTGCTTACTTCTCGTGTCGCTCATCCCGCTTTCCGCGGCCACCATCGACCTGTCTGTCTCGTGCAGCAGCGCGCCTACGGGTGGCGGGCCCTACTCGGCCTCCTGCGCGGGGCCAAATGACTCGGCGTCCGCGACGGTTAATTTTGATGGATTGGTGGTGGATGCCAACGCGTCCGCAGACCCAAACGGTAATAGTCTTGCGACGGTGTCGTTCACCGAGGACCTGGAACTCACGTTCTTTGGTGGAACGGGAGAAGGCTTTGCCGAACCCTGGATGTCACTTTCGTTTTCCTTTGGCTTTGAATCCGATAGCGCTGCGTCGGCAACGATGGGGGGATGCCAGGTGATCACGACCTCTCTTCCTGTCTGCCCTTGGAATTCGGTGCCATTCGTATTTGGCGTCCCTGAGACAGTGGGTCTCACCTTAATTGCGGAGGCTGCGGCATTCGGCGGGATGGTGCCGGCCGCAGCCGACGCAGAGGCGGCTTTTGACGGATTTCGCGGATTCTCTGATCCTGACGGTAACGGGTTGAGCGGTGTGACCTACCAGATCAGCCTTGTGGGAGCGCCGGTGCCTGAGCCCTCCACATTGCTGCTCACGGCGATTGCGGGCGCCGCGCTATTAGCATGCGCATGGCACAAGCGGCCGCAGTCTGGCCGGCGATGAACGTTTGCAGTTGGACACCGGTTGGGGCTACGGTCGAGCGAGCAACGGCGCTCTTTCCGTAACCCATTCATTAGAGGCTTTCGGCGTCGGCCTTCGCGGAATCAGCGAGAACGACGCGGTATTGCATGCCTCTTTCGGAGATCTTTCTCGAGTTTCTCCACGGGTGTCACTCTCCCGGCTGCCACGTCGGCCAGGCCGCGCTTGACCCCCTCGAGGGCCTCCATCTCGTCGATGGAGTCGAGCAGTTTCTGGTAGGATGCGGCATCCTGGACAACCACTTCCGCCTTGCCGTTGATTGTGAGCACCACCGGGTTGCCAGTTTCGCGCATCTGTTCAAGGAACTCCCGACTGTTCCGTTTGAAATCGCTTAGGGAGCGAATATCTTTACCGATGTCGAGCGTACGACCTTTAATTTGCATTCAATTTGATGCTAACACGGTCCGGGGGCCTGAAGGGGCCGCCCAGCATGTTAAGCTGCCTCTGACGTGCTGACCAAACTCACGATCCGCAACTTCAAACGCTTCACTACAGCCGAGATTGAGCTGGGCAACCCGGTAGTCTTCATCGGACCGAACAACTCCGGAAAGACCACGGCGCTCCAGGCGATCGCGCTCTGGGAGGCGGGATTGCGGCGCGGCACGATCAATCGCAAGGACCTGTTTGCCGTACCGATACCCAACGCCAATTTGCTGTGGAAGGATTTGCGCGTACAGGACGCCTCGATTGAGATTGCCGTCGAAGGCGTCACGGCGGACCGCCCCTGGACATGCGGCCTTGGATTCGAATACGCCAACGAGGAATCCCTTTATTGCCGGCCGCTGAATAACACGACGGTCCCGCCGGAAGCGCTTGCGACTCGCGTGGCGTTCCTCACGCCGATGGCTGGCCTCGCGGACCGCGAGTTTCTGAAGACACCCGGCGAGATCGACTTCCTGATCGGGCAAGGCCGCACAGCCGAGGTCCTGCGCAATCTCTGCCTTCGAGTCGCATATGCTCTCGACGATGACGAATCGAAGTGGCAGGCGATTGTGGTGCGAATTCGCCAGTTGTTTGGCCTTGAACTGGATGATCCTGAAGCCTCCGGTGATGCCAACGGGATCACCCTGACGTATCGCGAGCCGTCGGGTGCCCGGCTGGATTTATCGTCGGCTGGCCGTGGCGTCCACCAGACTTTACTGCTCCTTGCGTATTTGTCCGTCAACCCCAAGTCGGTGCTGCTCCTCGACGAGCCGGATGCGCACTTGGAAATCCTGCGCCAGCGCCAGATCTACAACGTGCTCAGCGATGCGGCGCGCGAGCAGGAAAGCCAGGTCGTGATCGCGAGCCACTCCGAAGTGGTCCTGAACGAGGCTGCGGCGCGGGATGTGGTCGTGGCGTTCGTGGGTCAGCCGCACCGGTTGAACGATCGTCCCAACCAGCTTCTGAAGGCGCTCAAAGACATCGGGTTCGAGGACTACTACCAGGCAGAGCAACGCGGTTGGGTACTTTATCTGGAAGGCTCCACGGATCTCGCAATTCTGCGGGCGTTCGCCGCCAAGTTGCAGCATGCGGCGCGAAATGACCTGGAGTCGCCGTTTGTCCGATATATCGAGAATCAGCCGCCCCGGGGGCGCGACCACTTCTACGGGTTATTGGAAGCGAAGCCGGATCTGGTTGGTTTTCTACTGAACGACAGCATGGAGCGCCCGCCGCAAGGCGCCGCAGCCCTTACCGAGGCGATGTGGGAGCGGCGTGAGATCGAGAACTATCTGTGCCAGCCAGAGACATTACTCGACTGGGCGGAGGCCTCGGCCGAGGAGACGTCGCCGGGGCCTCTGTTTACGCCCGGCCAAGCGGCTGCGCGTGGAAAACTCATGGACGAGTGCATTCACGAGCTCGTCCCTCCTCTGGCCCTCCGCGACCCCGATGACGTTTGGTGGCGGGATACGAAGGCCAGCGACGACTTCCTGGACCGGTTGTTTGACATGTTCTTCACCAGACTCGGACTACCCAACCTGATGCGCAAGACGAACTACCATCTGCTCGCAAGTTACGTAACTGCCCGCCGGATCGCTCCCGAGGTTTCGCAAAAACTTGATCTCATCCGCGAAGTCGCCCAACGTGCCCAACCGCGCTAATGGACCTCGACGGCTTCACGTGTGGGCGAAAGTCTCCAAATTCTCACTAAATCTAGTTGTTCGTAACCTATAGCACTGTATATAGATAAAATCCTTGACGAAATACTATATGTTGGGGCATCATTACGATTGCGCGACAATATAGGAGGGACAACCCCATGGGACAACTTACCGTAGATTTAAGTGCCGTGATGAATACGCCGGAAATGGTGAAAACAAAGGACCACAAGGTGAACTGCCCGGGGGTTGCCTTCCCCCGCTACTTCACGGCTCGCCAGGAGGCCGGAAAAACACCTTACGACGATGTCCAATGGGAAACCCGCACCGCCTCCATCGGCAACGATAAGGGCGCCGTCATTTTCGAGCAGCGCGATATCGAGGTTCCGGTGGATTGGTCGCAGACGGCCACCAACATCGTGGCCAGCAAATACTTCCATGGCAAGCTGGGGTCGCCTGATCGCGAAACCAGCGTCGCGCAACTGGTGCAACGCGTGGTCGACACCATCGCCGACTGGGGCGGGAAGGACCACTACTTCGCCACCGACCAGGACAACCAGAACTTCCGCGACGAACTGGCGCACCTGATGCTGACGCAGAAAGCCTGCTTCAACTCGCCCGTCTGGTTCAACGTGGGCGTGAAAGAAGCGCGCGGCTACGGCTGGGTCTACGATCAGGAGTCGGGCGCTATCGCCAAGCTGGAATCGGGCGCCACGCGGCCGCAATGCTCCGCCTGCTTTATCGTATCGGTGAAGGATTCGCTCGAATCCATTCTGGATCTGGCCAAGACCGAGGGCATGCTATTCAAGTGGGGCTCCGGCACGGGCAGCAATCTATCGTCGCTGCGCGAAGAGGACGCCATCCTTTCGGGCGGCGGGCGCGCCTCCGGGCCGCTGTCGTTCATGAAGGGCTTCGACGCGTTTGCGGGCGTGATCAAGTCCGGCGGCAAGACGCGCCGCGCGGCCAAGATGGTGATTCTGAATTGCGATCATCCCGATATCGAGTCGTTCGTCTGGTGCAAGGCCAAAGAGGAGAAGAAGGCCCACACCCTGGTGGAGGCTGGCTACGATTCCTCTCTCGATGGCGAAGCCTACAGCTCCATCTTCTTCCAGAACGCCAACAATTCCGTGCGCGCGACCGACGAATTCATGGAAGCCGTCGCCGGCGACGGCGACTGGTGGACCAAATCCGTGGTCGGCGGCCAGCCCGTGAAGCGCCTCAAAGCGCGCGACCTGATGCGCCAGATCGCCGAAGCCACGCACCAGTGCGGCGACCCCGGCATGCAGTTCGACACCACCGTGAACCGCTGGCATCCCTGCAAGAATACGGCGCGCATCAACGCCTCGAACCCCTGCTCGGAATACATGTTCCTGGACGATTCGGCGTGCAACCTGTCGTCGCTGAACCTGATGAAGTTCGTGGGACCGGGCGGGCAGTTCGACGTGGAAGCTTTCCGCCATGCCGTCGACACGTTGATCATGGCGCAGGAAATCATCGTCGATAACGCCAGCTATCCCACCGAGAAGATCGCCGGCAATTCGCACAACTTCCGGCCGCTGGGGCTGGGTTTCGCCAACCTGGGCGCGCTGCTGATGTCGTTGGGCATTCCCTACGATAGCGACCAGGGCCGCGACTACGCCGGCGCCATTACGGCCGTCATGTGCGGACAGGCGTACCTGACCAGCTCGCGCATCGCCGAATCGACCGGCCCGTTCCCCGGCTACGCGCGCAATACGGCAGCCGTTCCTGGAAGTGATCCGCATGCATCGCGAGGCGGCGCATCGTTTGGACGGCCGCCAGATTCCGCAGGACCTTTATAAAGGCGCGAAGGAATGCTGGGACCAGGCCTACGAATCGGGCCGCCGCAACGGCTATCGCAACGCGCAGGTGACCGTGATCGCGCCCACCGGCACCATCGGCTTCATGATGGATTGCGACACCACCGGCATCGAGCCCGACCTGGCGCTGGTGAAGTACAAGAAACTGGTGGGCGGCGGCGTGATCAAGATCGTCAACAACACCGTGCCGCAGGCGCTGATCAAGCTGGGCTATACGCCGGAGCAGGTGGAACAGATTGTCAGCCACATCGATTCCACCGGCACCATCGAAGGCGCGCCGCACCTGAAGCCCGAGCACCTGGCCGTTTCGATTGCAGCTTCCGGCCGCAAACGGCATCGCGCTCGATCCACTACATGGGCCACGTGAGCATGATGGCGGCGGTGCAGCCGTTCATTTCCGGCGCGATCTCGAAGACCATCAACATGCCCGAGGAATCCACGGTGGACGAGGTGATGAACGCCTACATCGAGAGCTGGAAGCTGGGACTGAAGGCGGTGGCCATCTATCGCGACAATTCCAAGCGCGTGCAGCCGCTCAGCTCGGGCACGGGCGGCAAGGCCGAGAAAGCCGCCGCAAGTAGCGCCGCGGCAGCCGCTCTCGCGCCCGCGCAGCAGATCGTGGAGAAGGTGGTCTACCGCCCGGTGCGGCGCAAGCTGCCGGACGAGCGGCGCGCCATCACGCACAAGTTTTCGATCGGCGGCCATGAAGGCTACATCACGGTGGGCATGTACGACGACGGCGCGCCGGGCGAGATCTTCATCACCATGGCGAAGGAAGGCTCCACGATTTCCGGCCTGATGGACGCGTTCGCCACGGCCATCAGCTTCAACCTGCAGTATGGCGTGCCGCTGAAGTTCCTGGTGGACAAGTTCGCGCACGTGCGCTTCGAGCCCAGCGGGTGGACCGGCAACCAGCAGATCCCCTACGCCAAGTCGATCATGGATTACATTTTCCGCTGGCTGGGCGCGCGGTTCCTGGGGCCGGAGTACGCGGTGACGGAAGCCGGCGAGACGTCAACGCTGCGGCCCACCGAGCCGCGAGCCCGCAGCAGGAGCTGCCCTTCGCGCCCATGACCGCCGATGCGCCACTGTGCGCGGAGTGCGGGTCGATCATGACGCGGAATGGGAGCTGCTATAAGTGCGGCAATTGCGGGGGCACTAGCGGGTGTAGTTGAGGTGCGTCGGGCGGGAGTCCCCGCTTAACGAAACTGGTCCGACCTTCCCGGCGTGGCCCAGCGCCGCCAAGGTGAGGATCAATGTGTCGCCGCGCCACGCGAGCAAATGCAACCGCAGCGCACGCCGCATGGACTGGACCCGTATTTGCCGCATTGAGTTAGACTTGTGGTGCGACGTGACAGCTCATGGCAAGCCAAGAAGAACTAGATGCGTTTGTAGCGGAAGGGAACATAAAGTTTTCGCTCTTCCCGGAAAACCGCCGTCGCCACCTGAAAACGCTCGGAGAAGTTGAAGCGTTCGTTAACGGGGAGATCCAATTCTGGAATGGCCTGGGAATCCAGGCGGAAATCCGAGATCTGAATGAAGCAAGGCCATCAGCAATGCGCGGCAACAGGCGGCAGCTCAAGCGCGGGCCGGTATTCTCAATGTTGCGCAGTCGCTTAGGAATAACAGTTCGGTGATATGTTCCGAAACCGCCGATGGGCACTTCCTGGCATCTCTGGGAGGCGGGGCTGCACATGGCGCATATCAATACCTCAAGGGCAGCATCGATCAGAATGCGCATCGTGACCCCCAGCAGCTACTTGGCATATTCAGGGCGATGCTTTACCGACATCCTGACCTGGCCGCCGCGGGCCTTGGCGCGGAGGTGGACTCCTTTCGACAGAGTCGGACGCAGCTAGAAGGCTTTCGTAACGACCTTATTGCGTTTCAGCAAACCATCACGGTAGAGATGACGGAATGGAAGAATTCCCAAGAGGCAGGTGTTACGGCGTGGTTTACCGAGAGCCGCCAGGCCGCAATTGATGATCGAGCTAGGTCTTCAGGTGACTTTGCCGCTGCACTCCAGGAATGGGCTGGCAAGGTCCAGGCACTCGAAGTGGTCTACAGGGATAAGCTCCAGTTGGAGGGGCCAGTCCAGTACTGGAAGGACTTAGAGGACGAGTACACAAGAAGTAGACGAATCTGGGTCTGGTGGTCGATAGGCGCGGTCACCGTCCTGGCTGCTGCAACCGGCTTAGTGCTGTATTGGCCCCCACCCCTGCTTACCGCCAAAGACGTGAGTCAAGGCGTACGTGGTGCCCTGTTGGTTGGTGTTGCTTTGTCCGTAGCCGTCTACGTGATCCACCTGTTTGTGCGGCTGGCTACGAGTTGCTTCCATCTCGCTAGAGACGCCCGCGAGCGTCGCCAGTTGACGACCGTGTTCCTCTCCCTCGTGAAGGACGGTACCGTTGCCGACACTGATCGGCAACTCATCCCTTACGTCACTCTTTTCGAGAGCCGATACGGGACTTCTCAAACATGACAGCGGGCCAACGCTGCCAGGTTCGCTCGGGGCAATCCTCGACAACGTGACGGGAAAACATCGGGGCTGATACCTTCCGGACCTACGGCACTGTTTCGGACATAGGGCACTGGCAGTCTCCTCACCTCAGGCGCGGGTAGTGGGCTACAAAATAGCCAACTACCATCCCGAAGAACCGAAAGCCGGATCGCTGCTACGCGGCCGTATCCGACTTGACCACCGAAACCCTCACCCGATATCCCAACCCCGCCAGGATGCGAACCAGCAAATCGCTGGATACGTGGTCGAGATCGCCATTGAGAATCGCGGTAACCCTGGTTCGCGAAGTACCTGCCCGCTTGGCAACCTCGGCGTGAGTGATCCCCTGTCTCCGGACAATCTCCTTCAGGCGCTTAAGAAGCGCATGCTGGACCTGCCACTCTCTCGCCTCTGCCGCGGGGAGTCCCATGGCGGCGGCCAATTCTTCGGGTGTATTGCAAACGATCGGTTTCAGTCTATGCATCCAGAAGCTCCTTAAAGCGCTTTCGTGCCAGCTCGATTTCGAGGGGAGGCGTCCGTTGGGCCTTTTTGACAAAAGCGTGAAAGACGAGGATCCCCCTTGGCGATGCCAGGTAGTAGAACACGCGAAAGGATCCGTCCGCGCTCTTCACGCGCAACTCCGACACGCCCGCACTTACTACAGGCATTGGCCGGGAGACCGGCATCGCGATCTGCTCGCCAAGCTGCAGCCGGAAGAGATCCTTCCCCAGACGCACGCGCGCCTCTTTCGGAAACTGGCGCACGGCATCCCTAGCCTTGGGATGGAAGATAATCGGCCGCACAACTGATTGTATCAAATGTGGGACGCGGCCATTTGCGGGCACCGTTCGAACGCCAGTGGGGAGACGCCTTGCCGCCCATTGTTTGGCCGACCCCCCAGGATGGCCTCGCCGATCACGCCTCAAGAGCCGGTATGATAATGACTGAGCGAGGAAGAAACTGCATGACCATCACCTTGACCCCTGAGCAGGAGCAAATCGTGGACGACCAACTGCGATTGGGTATCTATAGGACGCCTGAAGACGTCGTCGCTAGCGCGCTCCGGGCTCTTCGCAAAGTAAACCCACGTGCCAATGGCGGCGGCGCCGACCAGCAAGAAGCGGTGTCCGAAATGCTCAGATTCGTAGAGAACAATCGCACTACTCTCGCCGGCATCTCCGTGAAAGACCTGATCCACGAAGGCCACCATCTGTGAGCGATCTGGCTATCGACGCTTCCTTGACCCTCCAATGGTTCCTGGAGGACGAGGTTGGCCGCGAGTGCGGTCTAGCCGTTCTGCGCGGGCTGGCGGACAAGCGCGCCGTGGTTCCCCCGCTGTGGTTTTACGAGGTCGGCAACGGCCTCGTCATGGCGCATCGAAGGAAGCGGATTACGTCCGAGCAACTTTCCGGCTTCGTGACCCGGCTCAAAGCCCTGCCGATTGACGCCGGTCCCCAAACGCCGATAGATGTGCTGGGATTGCCGGCGATTGCGCAGGCGCGTGGGCTCACAACATATGACGCCGCCTACCTCGAGCTTGCAATGCGGCTTGAACTTCCCTTGGCTACCGCCGACCGGGCGCTCAGAGCTGCCGCCGAGGCCGCGGGCGTCAGCGTCATCTGAGCTGGTCGGCGGTGAGGCAGGGTGTTCGAACGCCGAGCGGGTGTCCGGCCCCCCCCGTGGCTCGTAGCAACGCCTCCGATGAAGCCTGTCAGGCCGCGGTGACAAAGGTCCGCAAACGCCCGCCCGGACCGCGGCTTGCTGCGAATCACAATCTCCACATCGCGCGGCGGGCTTGCCTCAATCGCTCCCAGGGACCACATCCCCGGACCGCAATCGATTGCAACCAGCCTCAACCAAAGCCTCATCAAGCACGCGGCGGGAAATGCAGGATTCAAACCAAAGCTCGACCGCCTCCCGCAAGGATTCCACGGCCCGCTGCTCAGTTTCCGCTTGGGTCATGACGTCAAGAGGGGGGCACCAGGCTAGCCACACCGAACCTTTATGCCGCGTGCGCGCCAGCAGTTTCGCGCTTAACCCGCCGATCGAACGATGTGCCAAAGGATTATTGGCAGTGCTCGGCACTTGCGATCATCCCCTTTGCGATCATGCGCAGTCGATTCGAGGCGCAGCCCGCCTCCATACTAGCAGGTCCGCAAGCATGCCGGCTTGAGCGTCAGCAGGTAGACGCTTCGCGCTTCGCCGAGGAATTTGATTCCGACGGCCAACTGGGCGAAACTATCTATGAGGTCCAACATCCCATGTCAGCCAGGAAGCCCGCGAAGGACGACGCAGTGCCCCCAACGATCCGGCAAATCGGCCGCTATATCGTCGCCGACCCGCGCGTGTGTCACGGCAAACTCACTTTTCGGGGAACAAGGATCTTCGTTTCGGACGTTCTGGAGCAGGTGGAGCGCGGTTTACCGTGGGACACCATTGTAGAGGAATGGGAGGGAAGAGTCCCCCCAGAGGCCATCACCGAGGCTGTAAGGCTGGCGCGGGAGAGCTTCCTGGAGCATGCCGCTGAGTACTCCGGGCCCGGCCGCCGGAGAGCAGGTTGATTCTGCTCGACGAGAATTCGCTGCGCAGCCAGCGGGAGTTCCTCGAAGCGCGGCGTCTGCCCGTTCGCAAGGTAGGGCTGGATTGGGGCCGTGCGGGAATGACGGACGCAGAGATCTTGACGGAGTTGCGCAGCCGGCGGCAAGTCACATTTTTCACCCGCGATGCCGCGTTCTACCAGCGAAGCCTTTGTCACCCTGCTTACTGCCTCGTGGTCATCGCGGCTCCGGCCGAGCAACTGGCCTCTTACGCTACGCGGTTCCTGCGGCATCGCGGCTTTCGGACGTACGCGCTCCGCATGGCGAAGGTCGTGCGCCTGCAGCCCAGCGGCATTGTCTACTGCCTACGACACAGTAACGTGGAGTCATTCGAGGTGTGGAGGGCGCGTTAATTCTGCAGCTAAGTGGTATCGTCTACCGCATAGCAGACGGCACTGCTGAGTCCTCTGTCGCTTGGACGTGATCGGCGGCAACAGCAGCTCGATTCGATTCCAAATTCGCCAGAATCAGCGCAGGCTCGGCCTCGCTGTCCAGGTGGTTCACGATGTTGCGGTTCCGGTCGCAACAGGCCATAGCCAGATAGGCCACGGCCATACCGCTGGCCACCAGCGGGTGCAGGGCCGCCACGGGCAACACGTACTTCTTCGACTTCAGGAAAGCCTCGAACACGTCTCGTATAGGCCCGCTGCGCGGTATCGTACCGGGCACCTGGGTAATGACGAAGCACGAAAACTGAAGATCGGGATGGCGCTTACTGTAACTGACCAACGACTTAGCGAGCTGCTTCGGCGTAGTGATGCCCTGGTCGGCAAACAGACTGCGATGCGTGGCGTGAGGATAATAAGTGTTAATGATGCCACGCGAGAAATCCGCGCAGTTATAAAGGAACAGATTGAAGTGAATCGTATTCTTTTCCGAGTTCAGTTTCTCGATGAGCCGGCCCTCCTGCGCGTCGGTCGTCTCGATCTCGAAGCTATAAATCTTCCGGTCGTATGCTGCCCCGATAAGTTGGGTCCAATCGCCACCCGGCGTCTTACCGTCCGCGGTATCGGGTGCAATCTGCTCCAGGTGGGCGCGGCGGTAGTTGTCCCGGAGATTGGCTACCATCTCTGCATTGACATATCCCGGAACCTGGTCGGGCTGTTCCACGGCGTATAAGTACGGAATCAGCGGAATAGCAACCCAATCATAGCCTCCCACGCGATGATACCGGCTTATCACCACCCCCGTTTCACCGGGCGCGCAAGCCCGCAAGGCGACAGGAGACTCGACACACACGCGGGATAGATAAACCGCCGCATGGCCGGTCGGAGTCACGTGTCCAAACGCCCCGAACGGCTCTTCGACAAAGAGGGCCACTGCCGCGTGGGCGCCCCTCACGCCGGATAGCAGCAGCAAAAACAAGATAGTGGCCGTCGCGAGCTTAGAGTTCCGCATTGATACTGGCGGCGAACGTCTTTCGTCCTACTTTCGAGCGACGCACGCCCTGCGGAGATCGTTACAGCAACCAGATGGCCGATGTATATCGACCTACAGCTTCATCAGCCTGATGCTGCCATTCGACGTGCTCAGTTCGATCGCCGGGCCGCCCGCGCCGATCTTGCCCTCCAGGTGATGCTTGTCCAGCGTGCCCTGGGTAGCGACCTCGAATTCGGTCGAGATAGTCGAGTTGCTGGCATGCGCGGCCAGGTTCGCCCCGATGCCGCCGGGCAGGTGAACGGTGATGCCGCCGTTGGAAGTGGAGGCGTGAATCTCGTTCTGGTTCATGGCGTCCAGGGTCAGTTCGATCGGGCCATTGGACGTCTCCAGCTTCACCGGCCTACCGGCGTCGGGTTTCAGCAGGCGCACATGGATGCCGCCGTTCGATGTGTCGGCTTCGAGCGAGCCACGCACATCCTCGGCGTGTACGCGTCCGTTGGAGGTGTGCAGCGTGGCGCTGCCTTCCAGGTTCTGCACCTCGATCGAGCCGTTGGAGGTTTGCACGTCCAGGCTGCCGCGCAGATTCTCCGCGCGCACGCCTCCGTTGGAGGTCTTCAGGTGTGCCGGCCCTTCCACATCCAGTGTGTGAATGGAGCCGTTGGAGCTGGCGATACGTTCCAGTTGGGTGCGCCGGGGAACCTTGATGATGTATTTGGCGCCCATGCTGCCGCGCCGGTCCGAAGGCCGTACGGTACGGATTTGCACGGAGTCGGCGGCGTGGTCGATCTCAATCTTCAGCGCGTCGCGCAACTCCGGCGTGCGCGCGTATTTTGTGCCGCTGATGTCGATGGTGTCCTGGTCCCACCCGGAAATCTCGATCGAGCCGTTCGAATTGTCCACCGAAAGCCGTCCGCCAGCCTGGAGCGGGTAGCTGTAGTGGAAGTCCTGGGTATAGCGTTCCGAGCCGCCGATATCCAGGTCGTCGATATCGCAACCGGCGAATCCGAGCAGGCCCGCGGCCAGGGACAAAGCGAGAATATGCGTTCGCATGGAGCACCTCATAGCCCTAACTACGAAAGTATAACGGACTTTGTTCCGGGACGAATCGATTGCAGGCGTTTCACCAGCGCGAGGGTGGCGGCCCGGTGGCACTTCAGGCACAGCGTGCGCATGTTGGCGAGGTCGCATTCGCCGCCGCCTTCGGCCACGGGCACCATGTGGTCGGCATCCCACAGATGCCGGCGGTGGCCCCAGTCCTTCTCGAATTGGCGGCGGGCGACGTAGTCCAGCTTGCGCTTATCCTTGCGCATGGCTTCGGTGTCCAGGCCGCATTGCGCGCAGACGCCGCGGTCGCGCAGGAAGACTTGGGCGCGCAGGTAGCCGGGATCGGTGCGCAGTTTCCATTCGTGCACGCACGCGGCCGAGCAGAAGGTCCGGCGGCCTTTGGGCACCGCGCCACCGCACCGGCGGCACGCTTGGCGGCGGCGCTCGCTGGTCCATCCTCCGCGCTGCGCGCGGCGGGTGCTCACAGCCGCAGATCGTAGCCCTGCGCGCGCATGCCGTCGATCAGTCGGCCGCGCACCTCGGCCACTTCTTCCGACGACAGCGTGCGCTCCGGCGATCCGACGGTCAGCCGGAACGAGACGCTCCGGGTCCCTGCGTCGAGCGGCGGACCGGCATACTGGCGTTGATAAACGATGGATTCGAGCAGCGGCCCCGCGAGCGCCGCCAGCCTGGCGCGCAGATCGCCGGCCGGCTCGCGCTCCGCGGCTACCACGGAAAGATCGAAGGCGCTCGAAGGGTAGCGGCGGATGGGCGCGTAGCGCTTCTCGTTTGGCGCGGCGGCCTGCACGACCGTCAAATCCAGATCCAGCATGGCGACGCGGCCTTCGCTCAGCGACGGATGCAGCTCGAAGAGGCGGCCGGTGACCGCGCCGTTCCAGTGGATTTCAGCCGCCCGAGCCGGATGCTCGTAGGGCCGGGCGGTGCACGGGCGCGTCTCGGCGCCGGGCATCAGGCACTCAGCGGCGCGCTTCAATTCGAACAAGCCCGCTGCGCCGTCGCCATCCTTGCTATGAATCGCGGCGGCCAGGTGCGGGATCTCGCGTGGCAGGCCTTGCGGCTGCTTGTGGATCTCGCGGCCGATTTCGAAGATCCGGAAGGCGTCGAAGCGCTTGCTGTTCTCGAGCACGTTGGCGCGCAGTTCGGGCAACAGCGACATGCGCAGCAGCGACTGGTTGGGCGCGATCGGGTTTGCCACGGTGACGTGATCGGCCGGCTGCATGCCGAAAGCGACCGCATCAGCTTCCGCCACGAACGAATAGTTGTAGACTTCGGTGAAGCCTTGGTCGGCGAAGATGGCGCGCACGCGGGCGTGGAAGGCGCGCTCGGGATTCGAAGGCGGAACGGTGGTCAGGACGGAGGGCGGACGCGGGTCGATGGAATCGTAACCGATCATGCGGCCGACTTCTTCCACCAGATCGTCCTTGATCGAAACGTCCTTCGTCGCGCGCCAGGAAGGCACGGTGACGGAGAAGACGCCCGGTGCGGCTTCGGAGACGCCGAATGCCAGGCGCTCCAGGATATCGCGCACCTGATCGGGGCCGACGTCTTTGCCCAGCTTGCGTACCAGCCAGTCCATGGGCAGCAG
Organism: Bryobacterales bacterium; assembly: GCA_963707465.1. Lineage (GTDB taxonomy): Bacteria > Acidobacteriota > Terriglobia > Bryobacterales > Bryobacteraceae > Bog-159. Next base: position 88,774 of record CAVPQK010000023.1, on the reverse strand, counting down.
GATGGGAGGCGGCGGCGGAATGGGCTTGCGCTGGTCCGCGAGGCCGCCCACCAGGCGGATGCCGGGCGAGAGCTCCTGCAGCAACTCGACGGCGCGTGCCAGGCCGCGCACGGTGTTGGCCGGGTCCTGCGATTTCTCGAAGCGCATTGAAGCATCGGTACGCAGCTTCAGTGCGGCCGAAGTGCGGCGTACGCTGGACGCATTGAAGCAGGCGCTTTCAAGCACGATGCGCGTGGTGCCCGCGGCAATGGCGCTATCCATGCCTCCGATCACGCCGGCGAGGGCCACTGCGCCTTGCGCATCGGCGATGACCAGGTTCGAGGTGTGCAGCGTGAGCTCCTGTTCGTTCAGGGCCCGGAAGTATTCGCCTTCGTGCGCGCGGCGGACAAAGATGGTGTCGCCGTGCAGCAGATCGTGATCGAACGCGTGCATCGGCTGCGCCAGCTCGGACATGATGAAGTTGGTCATGTCCACGATGTTGTTGATGGGGTTCAGCCCGATGGCGGTGAGCCGGTATTGCAGCCAAAGCGGCGAGGGTTGCACGGTGACGTTGTCGAAGACCAGGGCGCTGTATCGCGGGCAGAGATTCAGGTCTTCGATGGCGACGTGGATGGGCGCGGGCGCGGTGGGAATCAGCGACGGCTGCACCGGATCGCGGAGCGCCTGGCGCAGAATGGCGGCCACCTCGCGCGCCATGCCGTAATGGCCCCATAGGTCTGGACGGTGGGTGATGGACTTGTTGTCGATCTCGATGATGCTATCGGGCGCGCAGCCGGCCAGTTCGCCGGCGAGTTCAATAATACCGGTCGCATCGCGGTTGAGGCCGAGCTCCGCGCCGGAGGCCAGCATGCCATCGCTCTCGACGCCGTTGATCGACTTCTTGCCGATGGGGACGTAGGCCGTGAGCATGCCGGGGCGGCAGTTGGGCGCCCCGCAGACTACCACCTTGCCGCCATAGAGGCTGGTTTCGACAGTGGCCTTCACGCTGTGGCTGCCGGGGATGGGTTCGACGGTTACCACGCGCGCGGCCGAGGCCTGGGCGAGGAGCGTGCCGGTCTCTTCGATACCTTCGCACTCGGCGGTGCGCATGGTGATGAGCCGCTCCAATTGGCGGGCGGGAGTGTCGAGCGCGGGGACGAGTTCGCGAATCCAGTTATAAGAGAATTTCATTGAGCCACTTCCGGCGGCACTGACAATGACCTTCCATGCTTAACCTGCCGCCGAACCTTAGTCACATTCGTGAAGTCCCGGAGCGGGTCGCCGTCTAAGACGATGAAGTTGGCTTCGTAGCCGTCCTTCAGAAACCCGAGTTTTTGGCCGGGAAAGATAGTCTGCGCCGTCGTTTCGCACCACATCTTAAGTAGCGATAAGTTATCGAGAGCGTGCAACGACTCGAGATATAGCGCCTCGGCGAGAGCATCCACGCGGTACGAATCGCTTCCGATGGCCAGCCGTACTCCGGCGGCGTGGAGCAGCCTGAGATTACGAACATTCAGGGCGTCCTGCTGCTTGCGCTTGTCGCCGTCCAGGGCGTTAATCAAAGTAGTCACGACATAAGTTCCCTGCCGGGCTGCGAGGTGCGCATCCGAATCGCCGATCTCGAAGGCCGAAACGGGATGCGGGCGCACATCGGAAAACATCCGGAATCCAGGCATATGATTGATCTCGTCTACACCGGCCGCAAGCGCATTGTGAAAGTCCGCGGCGGATTCGATGTGGGTCGAGACACGGAGCCCCGCGGCGTGGGCCTTCTCCACGATTTTCTTCAGGATGGATGGATCGAGGCCCTTCCACCCGTAGAAAGCCGCCGCGTCCTTGCGGGCATCATATTCCTCGCTATAGAGCAGGTAAGTCTTGACGAAGTCCGGCTTAGTCGCAAGATGCCGCGGCCACTTACTCTCCAGATCGGCCTGGTTATCGACGACGTAATAAAACGCGCCTTCCCCGTCGGCCTTGGTCCAGATGCCGCGCTGGATGTTGCGTTCCTGAAATTCGATCGGATGTCCGCCGGAGCCTGTGAATCCGCCATTCGAGAATGTGACATCGATGGTAGATGGAGTGTTAATGCGGCCCGCGAGCTGTTCGCGGGTATGCGGAAGACAGTTGGGATTCTTCACGTAGAAGATGCCGTGACGGAGGTAACGCGCCACTAATGGTTCGATCTTGTTCAGCGGTTCCACATTGTGGTTGTGCGCCTCTCCGAACGGGGGGGCTACATAGCCGCCTGCCAGATCGACGGTCGACTCGACGGACGCGGGCCGCTGGCTCGCCAGATTGCCATCGATCGAGTAGACGGTCCTGGGCACAAAGGTTTCGCCGTCGAACCAAAGTCCATTTACGAAGGCCCTGGTTTGCGCCGGGCAAGGCAAGCGCGAAGCAAGAAATGCGAGAACGAAAATGGTCCTTGGGATCATCGGGCGGGGATCAAAACTGATTCAGGAACCTCAGATCGCCGCTCTGCAGCAGGCGGATGTCGTCAATGGCGTAGCGCATCATCACCAGGCGGGTGAGGCCGAGGCCGAAGGCGAAGCCGTTCCACTCGTCCGGATCGATGCCGCTCATGCGCAGCACGTTGGGATTCACCAGGCCGCAGGGAAGCAGTTCGACCCATCCGCTCTGCTTACAGACCGGGCAGCCAGGCCCGCCGCAGATGAGACACTGGATATCCAGCTCAAAGCCGGGTTCGACGAAAGGGAAGTAGCCTGGCCGCAGGCGCACGGTGACTTCGCGCTTGAAGATGGCGCTAAGCAGCGTCTTCATGAAGTAGATCAGATGCGCGACGGAGACATCGCGGTCGACCATCATGCCTTCGAGCTGATAAAAGGTGTGCTCGTGGGAGGCGTCCACGTTCTCGTTGCGGAAGGCGCGGCCGGGCGCGATCATGCGCAGCGGCGGTCCCAGGCGCTCCATGCCGCGCACCTGCACCGGCGATGTGTGAGTGCGCAGCAGGTTGCCGTCGCTGAGCCAGAAGGTGTCCTGCATATCGCGCGCGGGATGGTCGGCGGGGATGTTCAGCGCGTCGAAATTATGGTATTCGTCTTCGACCTCGGGGCCGTCGAGAACCGCGAAACCAAGGGAGACGAAGAGGTCCTCGATTTCGGATTGAATCTGGGTGATGGGGTGCAGATGGCCCATTTGCGGGCCGGGCGAGGGGAGTGTGAGGTCCAGCCATTCGGCGGAGAGTCGGGCCTCCAGGGCCTGGGCGTCGAACTGGCCCTGCCGGGAGGCGAAGGCCGACTCGATCGATTGCTTGGCGGCGTTGAGCAGCTTGCCGATGCGCGCGCGGTCCTCCGGCGCCACTTTGCCCATGTCTTTGCCGGCTTGCGTCAGCGAACCTTTGCGGCCGAGCACCTCGATGCGCACCGCTTCCAAATCCTGCGGCGAACGGGCGGTCCGGATGCGCGCCAGCGCGTCGAATTCGAGAGACGACAGTTGGGATTCGAGCATCGGGTGGAAGCTTTATTCTAACCGCTTTGCGCGCAGGCCGCGATTATACTGAAGCATATGCGGGGCTTTCCTTTCGCTGTCTCACTGCTAGCCTTCGCGGCGCTGACCGGCCGCCTCCAGGCACAGAGCATCGCTGAACTCCAGCAGGCACTGGTCGGCTCCTGGGCCGGTACGCTGGAATACCGGGACTTCTCGGAGCCGGCCGCCTCAACCAAGCGCGTGAAGCTGCCGACATGGCTCCGCATCGAATCAGCCGGAGCCGGCCTGCGCTTCAGCTACGTCTACGACGACGGCCCGGCGAAAACCGTCACGGAGACCTCGCTCGTTCGTATCGACCCCGTCGCCGCCCGCTACGCCGTTTTGGACGCCGCCGGCAAGCTCGAATCCAGCTATGCCATCGCCGGCCTGGCTCAGCTCAAGCAGGGGCGTGGCAGTCTGACGCTCACAGGCCCGGGCACCGAAAATCAGGTCGCGGTAGACGTGCGGACGACCATCCGCATCGGACGAAACATCCTCGAGATCACGCGCGAAACAGCGGCGCCGGGTCAGACGTTCACGTTTCGCCATGCCTACACTCTGGTCCGCGCGGCCCCGCCCACGACAACGCCCGCCAAGTAGGCCGCCAGCCTATCTCACACGGCATCGGACACGCTGGTGAAGGAAAAATCCTTCGCCACAATGGCGGGCGCAATCATGCCGCCGCCTTCGCCGCCGCGCACACGCACCGGTGTGCCCATGGCCACGGTGTTCTTCAGCATCTCGACGGGGCTTTGGTTGAAGCGGAAGTTCATGACCGGCCCAGTGACTTTGCCCTGCTCGATCAGGAAGACGCCATCGCGCGTGAGTCCGGTGACCTGCATGGTCTTCGGATTGACCACGCGGATGTACCAGAAGCGCGTGACCAACAGTCCGCGATCCACCGACGCGATTAAATCGGCGAGGCTTTTGCCGCCGCCTTCCAGCACCAGGCGGCCGGGCGCGGGGGTGGGCTGCTTGCCGGCCTTGGCGGCCCAATAGCGGTCATAAATCAGGTTCTTCACCACGCCGTTTTCAATCCAGGTGACACGATCGGCGGGAAGGCCGCCGCCTGCGCCGCCACCACCGCCGCCGAAGCCAAACCCGCCGCCGCCCCAAGGTAGCGCCGAATAGAGCTTATTGAACGGGTCCGACCGCAGCGTGATGAAATCCGGGAACAGTTTCTCGCCGGCCAGCGTACCGCCGCCTTTTTTGCTCAGGAAGCTGCGGCCCTCTTCGGCGGCGCGCGCCTGCATGCCGAAACCCATCATCTGCACCAGGTCTCCGGTGGCAGTGGGTTCCAGGACCACGGTGTATTTTCCGGGATCGAGGCGCTTGGGATCCTTCCAGTGCACGCATTTGTCGACGGCCGTTTTGGCCACCGCCGCGCCGTCGATGCTCTCGATGCGCACGGCCGGTTGCGATGCCCAACCAGAACTGGTTCCAGCCGCATTGCGGATGGTGGCCGATAGGTGCGCGTCGGTAACCCGCCCATACCCGAAATTTCCCTGCTTATTGGCGATCGCCGCGGTTTCCGCCGACCGCTCGAAGAATCCCGCGGCCTGCAGGCTGTTTCCCTTAGCGCCATCCATGATCGCGCGAATATGCGGAATCATCACTTGGTTGCGGGCGCTGGCCGTCGAGGCGGCATAGTTCTCCAACTCCGGATACTTCTGCTTTTCGAGCGGCGGCATGCGCTCCGGATTGGGCGGCGCGATCATCGCCAGGCGCTCGGTGCGCTTCACCGCTTCACGCAGCGAGTCGTCGTCGAATTCGTCCACGCGCGTGGAGCCGCTCTGGCCGTCGCGCACCGACGAAATCGACATCGATTGTTCCACGGTGAAGCCCGACGTGGTCACATCATTGAGCGCGAAACGGATGAAGGCCTGTTCCGAGCTGTTCACGCTGATATCGCATTCGGGAAAAGTGGAAAACGAGAGCGCCTTTTCCGTAATCTTCTGGGCTTGTTCTCTGGTGAGCATGGTTCAGTCCGTTTGAATGACATTCACCTGACGGAAACGGGACGGCGCACAACCGTGGCTGACGGAGTTGCTCTGGGCCGGCTCGCCCTTGCCGTCGTTGGGCGCGCCCCACTGCTGCCAGTAGCTGGGTCCGGCGATGAGGTCGAGCGATTGCCAGAAATCGGTGGTGCGCGATTGATAGGCCACCCGCGAGACCATGCCCTGCTTCTTGCCGTGCTTGATCTCCCAGAAGGCGTCGCCGCCGAATTGGAAATTGTAGCGCTGCTGATCGATGGAGAAGCTGCCATCGCCATCGATCAGGATGCCGTCGTCGACACCCGAGATCAGGTCTTCGATATTGGTTCCGGATTTGCCTGGCTCCAGCCAAACGTTGGGCATGCGCTGGAACGGGACACTCGACCAATTGTCGGCATAGCAGCAGCCGCGCGACTCATGTTCGCCGATCAGATGGGCCTGGTCGCGGATGGTCTGGTAGTGCTTGAAAATGCCCTTCTCGATGATGGGAAACTTAATGGCCTTCACGCCATCGTCGTCGAAGCCGGTGGTGGCGAGGCCCCGGTCGGTGGTGCGGTCGCCCCAGATATTCATCAGGTCGCTGCCCACGCGGAGTGTGCCCATCTTATCCGTGGTCAGAAAGCTGGTGCCCGCGTAATTGGCCTCGTAACCCAGCGCGCGGTCCAGTTCTGTCGAATGCCCGATGCTTTCGTGAATGGTGAGCCAGAGATGGCTGGGCATCAAAACCAGGTCCTTTTTGCCAGGCGTAACCGGCGGCGCGTTCAGGTGCTCGACCACCTCCGCGCGGATGCGCTGCGCATTTTCGACCAGGTTCATCAGCGGCACGTATTCGTAGCCGGCGGTGACCTGCTGGGGCTCGTAGCGGCGCGACTTCGAAAGCCCGCGCTTGAAATCCACCGCGGTGGCGTTCACCACGGCGTAAGTCTGCAGGTTGAGCTGCTGGATGGAAGAACCCACCGACGAAGCGAAGTACTTGTCTTCGGAGCGGAACGACAGATTGCAACTGGCCGAGAAGACTCCCTTCTCTTTCTTCACCTCGGCGGCCGCGGTGCGAATCAGCTCCAGCTTCTCTTCGAGGGGCACGGCGAACGGATCGCGTTCATGCGGCGTCTGCCAGCGCTCGCGATACACGGGCACGGGCGCCAGTTCCACCGGTTTGGTGCGGATGGCGGCGTTAGCGCGCGCCACCGCCACGGCCTCGCCCACCATGCGCGCGATCTCCTCTTTGGCGACCAAAGGCGAGGCGGCGAAGCCCCATGCGCCGTCCACGATCACGCGCACGCCGAAGCCGAACGATCCGCCATCTGAGACCACCGGCACTTCCAGAATCTTGCCCGTGCCGCGCTCGGGGTTCAGGCGCACGGTGAGGAATTGCTGGCGGTAGCGAATGATGCGGATGTCGGCATATGAGGCTTTGAGTTTCTTGGCTTCGCGCAGCGCTGCCGCTCCCAGGTTTTCCAGATCGGGGTTGGGCTTGGTCGAACCTTGCGGAGCCGCGAACAGGCGCGTGGCCAGCGCCGCGGCCGTGCCGGTCTCAAGGAACGCGCGTCTGGTGAGCCCACTGGTGATCATGGTTTGTCGCCTCCCGAACTATCGATTATACACATGGCGAAGGGGCAGGGCGTTTGGTTTCACTTGCCGATAGTCCATCCAAACACTTACAATGATTTTCGGCGGTATTTCCGCCGCTCTGAGGGGGACTGTGTCGGATCGCGCAATTCTATTTCTGTTCAGTGTGGTGGTGGAGATCGCGTCGCTGGGGGCAGCGGGCTGGCTACTGGTCAGCGGTCAAGCCGGATCGGTGGATGGTCTTTTCCTGTTTCTCACGTGCCTGTTGATCGCGCTGGCGTTTGGGCTTTTCCTGGCGTTCATGATCCGGCGCGCCATGGAACCTGCGGTGGTGCCCAAGGCGCAGCCGGCCAAGGCCAGTGCGGCCCCGGCGGCACAGAAACCTGCGCCGTCTCCCGCGACGCAGGGGTAACGAGGGCGAGGCTACTGCTTCTTCGGAGCGGCGGCTGGCACGGGCGTCGCCGGTTTGTCCGCCGGCATCACTTCCGCCTTCAGGATCAGGTCCATTCTCGGGTAGGTGCGCTTCACGAATGCCGCGCCGCCCGCGCTTATTTTCTCTTGATCTCCATCCCCGTACTCCGGGTTCAGCTTGCCTACCACCTCCATCCCCTCGACCACCTGTCCAAACGGAGCGAAGCCTTGGCCGTCTAAGCGCGAGTTGTCGATGTAATTGATGAACAGATGGGTCGAGCGGGAGTTCGGGGAGCCCGTCTGAGCGAAGGTGATATAGCCAGGCTTGTTGCTCTGCGTGACGGGGTCGTCTTTGATGGTGGCGCTGCTCCAAGCCTTGTTCACGGCCGGGCTGGGGCTAAAGCCGAATTGGGCCATGAAGCCGGTCCTGACGCGGTAGAACGGTCCGCCGTCAAAATAACCGCCGCGCACGAGATTGTAAAACCGGTCGGCGCCGATCGGGGCCCAGTCGCGGTGCACCTCCACTACGAAATCCCCCTTGGTGGTGGTGAATTTCACCTTGAATTTCGCGGGGGCTTGGCGTTTGTATAATGCAGGATTCACCATCGGCGCCTTATGTTGCGCGGCGGGGGGAGTTTGGGCGAACGCCCCGGCCAGAATCGCGAGCAAACCAATAGTCGTTTTCATAAGCCCTTTATTCTATCCTGTTTCGCGGCGTGATAAGCTATCGAAGGCGATGCAGAAGCTCTGGTTGTTACCCTGCCTGGCCGCGACTCTGATGGCGGCGGATGTGTCCGGCAAATGGACCGGAACCGTGAATGTGGAGGACCCTTCAGGGGGCCCCAACATCGAGGTGCGGGTGCGCGCCGACCTGCAGCAGAAGGCCGGGGCGATCACGGGCGCCATCGGGCGGCAGGAAGACCAGACCGGCGAGAATATTCGCAGCGCGAAACTGGATGGCAAGCGGCTGACCTTCGAGGTTTCCTCGACGGAAGCGAATGGCCTGGTGAAGTTCACCCTCACGTTCGACGGCGACCGGCTGGACGGCGAAATCAGCGGGACAATGGATGGCTCTGCGATCACCGGCAAAGTCCACTTGAGCCGGGCGCCATAGTGGGGCGGACGCCCGCGTCCGCGCGCGACCCCTGGTCGCGCTCCTATCCCCCGTCCGCGACCCTTATCACCGCCGGCTTACGGGTTTCATCCACGGTCAAGCGGAAGACATCCGGCCGCGCGTAGTGTCCGGTCACGTCCAGGTCATATTTACCGCGCGCGAGGTCCCCAAGGTCTAGCTCCGCTGTCAGAACCGCTTCGCCCGCGCGATGCGGTCCAGCCAGCACCTGGCCCAGCGGGCTGACGATCACGCTGCCGCCGCCGATCGGCACGGTATCCGGGTAGGCAGCTTGCGGCGGGGCATACTGGCACGCGGAGAGCACAAAACATCGCCCTTCAAGCGCGATGTGGCGCATGGTGGGAAGCCACGTTTCGCGGTCGTCCACGGTAGGCGCGCAGTATAGTTCGATGCCCTTGCCATACATCGCCATGCGTAGCAGCGGCATGTAGTTCTCCCAGCAGATGACCGCGCCAACGCGTCCGGCAGGCGTTTCGAACACGGGGAGCGTGGAGCCGTCGCCGAAACCCCAAACCAGCCTCTCGGCGGCGGTGGGCATCAGCTTGCGGTGTTTGCCGCGCAGGCTCCCATCCGGCGCGAAGAACAAAACCGTGCAGTAAAGCGTTCCGCCATCGCGCTCCACTACGCCCATGACGAGATCCACGGAATGGTCGCGCGCCAGGGCGCCCAGCGCATCGCAGCAAGGGCCCGGCACTCCCACGGCGCTTTCGTAGTAGACGCGAAACTGCTCGCGGCCTTCGGGCGTGCGGGACCCCACGCGCGCGCCGAAGTCCAGCCCTTTCGGATAGCCGCCGATGAAGGCCTCCGGAAAAACCACCAGCCGGGCTCCCCGCCGCGCCGCATCCGCCGTGAGATCGGCGGCCTTCCGGAAGGTGCGTTCCCGGTCGAACAAAACAGATCCCGCCTGCACCACGGCGACAGTTACACGATTCTCAGTCAAGCGAATTCCTCCGTTTTCGAGGCCCCATCGTCAGCCAGCCTCTTGGTAAAATAGAACTTAACACCCACCGAAGGAGAACACTTGCCCGATCAGGAAAATCCGCCGCAAGGTCCGCCCGCGCCTCCACCCGGCCCCCAGATGCCTCTGGGCAGCGGAGGCGACCGGAACCTCGTCCCCATCAACATCGAAGACGAGATGAAACGGTCCTACCTCGATTACGCCATGAGCGTGATCGTGGGCCGCGCCCTGCCCGACGTCCGCGACGGCCTGAAACCGGTGCATCGCCGCATTCTGTTCGGCATGCACGAGATGGGGCTGACGCCCAACCGCCCCACGCGCAAATGCGCCAAGATCATCGGCGAGGTGATGGGCAAGTATCACCCGCACGGCGATGCGCCGATTTACGACGCGCTGGTGCGCATGGCGCAGCCCTTCACCATGCGCTACACCCTCGTGGAAGGGCAGGGGAATTTCGGCTCCATCGATGGCGACCCGCCCGCGGCCATGCGGTACACCGAAGCCCGCCTGGCGCGCATCACCACCGCGCTGCTGGAGGATATCGACAAGGAAACGGTCGATTTCCGCCCCAACTACGACGAAAGCGAGCAGGAGCCGGAGGTACTGCCCACGCGCGTGCCGAACCTGTTGATCAACGGTTCGGCAGGCATCGCCGTGGGTATGGCCACCAACATTCCCCCGCATAACCTGACGGAAATCGTGAACGCCACCATCGCGCTCATCCAGAATCCGCAGACGCCGCTGGCCAAGATTCTGGAAATGGTTCCGGGCCCCGATTTTCCGACCGGCGGGTTCATCCTGGGCCGCCAGGGCATCATCGACGCCTTTACCAAGGGACGCGGGCAACTGAAGCTGCGCGCCAAGGCCGCCATCGAGACCCGCGCGAAGGATCGCGAAGATATCGTGGTCACCGAGATCCCGTACCAGGTGAACAAATCGCGGCTGATCGAGAACGCCTCCGCGCTGGTGAACGAAAAAAAGATCGAGGGCATTTCAGATATCCGCGACGAAAGCGACCGCGACGGCACGCGCATCGTGTTCGAGCTGAAGCGCGGCGAGCAGGCTGAAGTCGTCCTGAACAATCTCTACAAGCACACGCAGTTGCAAATCGGGTTCGGCGTGATCATGCTCTCGATCGTCAACGGGCAGCCGCGCGAGTTGGGCCTGATCGATTGCATCAAGTATTTCATCGAGCACCGCGTGGAAGTGATCCGCCGGCGCACCGATTTTGAGCTGCGCAAGGCCCGCGAACGCGAGCATCTGCTGCTCGGATTCAGGAAAGCGCTGGACAATCTGGACGAAGTGATCCGCTTGATCCGCTCGGCGCGCGCGCCCCGCGAAGCGCGCGATTCGCTGATCGCCGGCTTCCAGTTCACCGAGCGCCAGGCGCAGGCCATCATCGAGCTGCAGTTGCAGCGCCTCACCGGCATGGAGCAGCAGAAGATCGCCGACGAGCTGGTGGAAATTCAGCGGCGCATCGCCGGGTACCTGGAACTGCTGGGCTCCGAGAAACTGGTGCGCGAAGCCATCATCGAAGAGTTGAAGGAAGTCCGGAAGGCTTATGGCGACGAGCGCCGCACCCAAATCATCGAAGACACCGGCGAAATCAGCCTGGAAGATCTGGTGGCCGTGGAGGACGTCGCCGTCACGGTCACGCATGGCGGCTATCTGAAGCGCACGTCGGTGGATACGTACCGCCGGCAATCGCGCGGCGGCAAGGGCCGCATCGGCATGGGCACGCGCACCGAAGATTTCCTGGAGCACCTGATCGTCGCATCCACGCACAGCTACCTGCTGATCTTCACCGACAAGGGCCGCGTGTACTGGCTCAAAATCTACGAGATTCCGGATGCCGCCACCGTGGGCAAGGGCAAGCATGTCTCGAACCTGATTAATTTGCAGCCGGACGACACGGTAAAAGCGTTCATGGCGGTGCGCGAATTCGTGCCCGATCAGTTTATCGTGATGGCCACCAAGCATGGGGTGATCAAGAAGTGCGAACTGACCGAGTTCGACAACCCCATGGCGCGCGGCATCATCGCGGTGTCGCTCGATGATGGCGACGAATTGATTGCGGCGCGGCTGACCAACGGCAAGAATTTCCTCTTTCTGGGGTCTCACGACGGGCAGGCCATCCGGTTTGCGGAGAGCCAGGTGCGCTCCATGGGCCGGCCGGCGCGCGGCGTCCGCGCCATGGACCTGGATGCGGGCGACTACCTGGTGGGCATGGAAATCGTCGAGGAGGAGGGCCTCATTCTTTCCATCTCCGAGAACGGCTTCGGCAAGCGCACCAAGCTGACCGATTATCGCTTGCAATCACGCGGCGGCAAGGGCGTGATCAATATGAAGACCTCCACGCGCAACGGCAAGGTGGTCGGCATTCTGTCGGTGAAGGAAGATACCGACCTGATGATCGTGACCAAGAACGGCAAGATCATCCGGCTGGAATCGGCCGAGATCCGGCAGGCGGGGCGCTCCACCCAGGGCGTGCGCCTGGTGCGCATGGAGGACGACGATCAGGTAGCGGCGGCTTCGGTGATTCCGGAAGCGGCGGAGAACGGCGAAGGCAAGAACGGCGAGAACGGGCAGCCGGAGCTGCCTTTGCAGTAGGACAGGCCTCCGGGCCTGTCTCCATGGGCCCCAACGGCCCACCAAAATCGCATGAAAGCCTGGTTGTGGGGCAGGCCCTCGGCCTGCGGCGGCCTCTCAGACCGCCCTTCTGCATTCTCGTTCGATCGAGGAGGCTTTCGATGCTGTCCGTTCGGGCCGTTGCGGCTGGCAGTTGCCGGGAGCTCGCGGCGGACTGAGGAGCCTTCCTTCCTCAACGTGGCTCGTGTGTTCCGGTGCGTATGGGAGACGGCCGGTTAGCTGTGGCCGAAGTTACCCTCGCCCGCGCGGGCCGGCTCTCCATGGCGACGCGCAAAATGTGGTTGATGCGCGTCTGGTAACCCCTCCCCCCGGCCTTGAGCCATTCCAAAACGTCGGCATCCAGCCGGATCGTAAGTTGCTTTTTGACGGGAGGCCACGCCACCGTCGCCTTCCTAAAGAAAGACTTGCCGAGGTGTGGGATGTCGGAGTAATCGATATCGGCATCGTTCATGCGGTCAACTCTCTTCAAGTCGCTTGTAATAGATTTCTTGCTCAAGTCGGTTCGCCCGGCGAACACTTGCTCGGCGTCCCCAAAATCCAGGCCGTGTTTGGCGAAGTTGCTGCGATTCTTCGCCTGGTCCCATTCGTTCCGTACCTCTGTTTGTAGTTACACGCCTGGCGATGGAAAGAAGATTGCCTTCGAGTGGGACATCGACGGAATGAAGCCGGATGCGCCCCACGCTGGCCGCCGCGCATTCCCAAGTTCGATCAACACAAGCGGCCGCACGGCCTTCCGGTATATACTCGGCAAACATGGACAGAATTCCCCTTGGCCTATGTTTGGCTCTTTCCCTTGCCACAGGTTGGGCTCAAACCAACCGCGGTTATTACCGCTATCCTTCGATTCACGGCGATCAGGTTTTGTTCACGGCCGAGGGCGACTTGTGGCAAGTGAACGTCGCGGGCGGCCCTGCGCGCCGGCTGACGACCCATCCGGGCCTCGAAACGCGCGCAGTGTTTTCACCCGATGGCAACACCATCGCGTTCTCTGCCAACTATGAGGGGCCCACGGAAGTCTATACCATGCCCGCGTCCGGCGGCCTGCCCACGCGGCGCACGTTCGAAGGAAGCGATGCATACGTGACGGGCTGGACCCCGGACGGCAAGGTGCTCTACACCACCAGGCGCTACTCCACGCTGCCCGACAGCCAGCTTGCCACCATCGACTTGGGGAATCGCATCGATCTGATTCCGCTAAGCCAGGCGGCGCAGGGAGTCTATGACGCAACGGGCAAGACGCTCTACTTCACCAGGCTGCCATTTCAGGGCAGCCAGGCCAAACGTTACCAGGGCGGCGAGGCGCAGAAGCTCTGGAAGTTTACACCCGGCGGGGAGGCTGTACCGCTGACGGCCGACTTCGCCGGCACCAGCAAGGATGCCATGTGGTGGAAGCATCGCGTCTACTTCCTCAGCGATCGCGACGGGACCATGAACCTCTGGTCCATGGACGAAAACGGCAAGAACCTGAAGCAGCACACGCACCATCAGGGCTGGGACGCGCAGAGCGCCTCGCTTTCCGACGGCCGCGTGGTCTACCAGCTCGGCGCGGACCTGCGCCTCTTCGATCTGGCATCCGGCGCCGATAAAGTCATCCCCATCGAGCTGGCTTCCGATTTCGATCATTTGCGGGAGCATTGGGTGAAGCAGCCGAACGACTACGCCACGTCGGTACACACCTCGCAAGACGGGAGCCGGCTGGCGCTCACCTCGCGCGGCAAAGTCTTTGTGGCCCCAGCGAAGCAGGGACGCCTGGTGGAAGCCACCGAGGGCAAACCAGGCCGCTTCCGCGACGCGCGCCTCACACCGGATGGCAATAGCCTGATCGTTATCTCGACGGAGAGCGGCGAGGCGGAGCTGTGGAAGTTGCCGGCCAACGGCGTGGGCGTCGGCGAGCAGCTCACCACCGACGGGCACGTGTTGCGATTGGATCCACTGCCATCGCCGGACGGCAAATGGATCGCGCACCAGGACAAAGACGGCCAGCTTTGGCTGCTGGATCTGGCTACCAAGTCGCAGAAGAAGGTTTTTACCGACGAGGTGAGCGGCGACTATCCGGCGTTCTCGGGCGTCCGATGGTCGCCCGACAGCCGCTGGCTGGCCTTTTCGGTGTCCGCGCCGAACGAGTTCCAGCGCATCTATCTGTACGGCGTCGAAAAAGGTTCGCTCACCCCCGTCACCACAGATCGCTACAACAGCACCAGCGCCTGCTGGAGTCCGGACGGAAAGTGGATCTATTTCCTCTCGGACCGTTCGTTGAAAAGTGTGGTGGGCTCACCGTGGGGATCGCGGCAGCCAGACCCCTATTTCGACCGGTCGTTCAAGATCTACGAGCTGGCGCTGCGTAAGGGGCAGCGTTCGCCTTTCGAGCCTCCCGACGAGCTGCATACCGATAAGCCCGAGGAAGCGGCGAAGCCTCCGGAAAGACCGGCCGGCGCGGAGAAGAAGGCCGAGCCCGTCAAAGTGGAAATCGACCTGGATGACATCGGCGCACGCATCTCCGAAGTGCCGGCGCCCGCTGGGAACCATCGCGACCTGGCCGCTACCGGCAAGCGCCTTTGCTGGGTCGATTCCGATTCCGAAGATTCCGATCAGACCGCGCTCGCGTGCCTGGATATCGCCAACAAAGGTGAGAAACCGGAGACCTTGGCCGAGGGCGTCCGCGGTTACGAACTTTCGGGCGATGGCAAGAAGCTGCTGATTCGCAAGAAAGACGATCTGTATGTGGTGGACTCCGCGGTGAAGGCTGAAGCTCTGAAGACGCCGAAAACCCTCGCCGACGCCAAGGTGGACCTGAAAGACTGGACCTTCCCGGTTATTCCGACCGAAGAGTACCGCGAAATGTTTCTGGACGCCTGGCGCCTGCATCGCGATTATTTCTATGACCGCGGCATGCACCACCTCGATTGGAAAGCAGTGCGCGCGAAGTACCTGCCGCTGGTAGACCGGGTGCGCGACCGCGAAGAGCTGAACGACCTGTTAGCCCAGATGGTCGGCGAGCTCTCGGCGCTGCACACCTTCGTGCGCGGCGGCGACGTACGCCGCGGGCCGGATCAGGTACAACTTGCCGCGCTTGGCGCGCGGCTGGAGCGCGACACGGCAGCCAAAGGCTATGTCGTGAAGCACGTCTATCAATCCGATCCGGACCGTCCCGACAAGCGCGCGCCGCTGGCGCGGCCGGGAGTGGATGTCTCCTCCGGCGATGTCATTGTTTCGATCAACGGGCACGATGCGCTGTCGGCCCCGGATATCGGCGAACTGCTGCGTACCGAAGCCGGCAAGCAGGTGCTGGTGCGTGTGCGCCCGGCCGGGAAGAACGATACGCGAGACGTGATCGTCAAACCCATGACCGTACAGGAAGAGGCGGACCTGCGCTACGGCGAGTGGGAATTCACGCGCCGCATGCGGGTCGAGGAGGCCGGCGCCGGGCAGGTGGGGTATGTGCACTTGCGTGCCATGGGGGCCGGTGACATCAATCAATGGGCGGAGCAGTTCTACCCGGTGTTCGACCGGCAGGGTCTGATCATCGATGTGCGCCACAACAACGGCGGCAGTATCGACAGTTGGATTCTGGGGAAACTGGTGCGCCAGGCGTGGTTCTACTGGCAGGCGCGCACCGGCAAGCCCACCTGGAACATGCCGTACGCCTTCCGCGGGCACATGGTGGTGCTTTGCGACGAGAGGACGGCGTCGGACGGAGAGGCGTTTGCCGAGGGGTTCCGCAGGCTGGGACTGGGCAAAGTGATCGGCACACGCACCTGGGGCGGCGAGATCTGGCTGAGCGGCAGCAATGTTTTGGCCGATCGCGGCGTCGCGACGGCGGCGGAGATGGGCGTTTACGGTCCGGATGGCAAATGGCTGATCGAGGGCCACGGCGTAGATCCCGACATCGTAGTGGATAATCTGCCCAACGCCACCTTCACCGGAAAGGATGCGCAGTTGGAGACCGCGCTCAGCTACGTGACGGGATTGATCAAGGAGAAGCCGGTGTTTGTTCCGCCGCCCCCGCCCTATCCGGATAAGAATTTCCATGCCGGAGGGCACTGAAACACGCGTCGCGGAAGCTGATAACCCACGCGTCTTACGAAACGCGGAAAGGCACGTTGCTCGAAAGCGTGCCGCTTGGTGTCACCACCTGCACTGTTCCGCTGGTCGCGCCGCTGGGTACGGTGGTCGTAATTTCCGTAGCCGAAACAACCACGAATACGGCCGGCGTCCCGTTAAACGTGACGCTGGTCGCGCCGGTCAGATCGGACCCCAGGATCGTGACGGCCGCAGCCACATTGCCGGATGTAGGCAGCGTGGTCACAAACGGGCCAAGTCCCACAGATAAGGTGAAGATGGTGCCGTCGCCACTGGCTCCGCCAACCGATGCGGTGCCGTAGAACTCCCCATTGGTAGCCTGGACCAGCCCCGCCACAGGATCGTCGCCGTCCGTGCCGCCTGTAAAGCTGTATAAAGTCGTCAGCGTGCCCGTCCCAGTGACTTCGAAAATCGTCCCGTCTGCTTTGGTCCCGCCGCCAGTTGTCGTCCCGTAGAAGTTCCCATTGGTGGCCTCGACCAGCGCCGCTTCCGGATACTCACCGTCCGCGCACCCGCTTTTGGAACAGAAGCTGGACAGTGTGGTCAGCGTGCCATTCGGGGTAATCTGGAATACTGTCCCACAGCCTGCGGGAGCACAATTGGCCCCGCCGTACTCGGTGGTCCCGTAGAAGTCCCCATTGGTGGCTTGGACCAGCCCCGCCACTGGATCGCCGCCATCCGCGCCGCCCGTGAAGCTGTAAAACGTCGTCAGAGCGCCGGTGCCAGTGATTCTGAAAACCGTCCCATGTCCCGTAGCCCCGCCACCAGTCGTCGTCCCGTAACCGTCCAAATTGGTGGCTGCCACCAGCCCCGCATACGGGTGTTCCCCGTCCCTGCACCCGCTTTCCTCACAGAAGCTATGCAGCGTCGTGAGCGCGCCATCCGGGCTTATCTTGAATGCTGTCCCACAGCCAGTGGGTGCGCAATAAGCCCCGCCGTACACTGTGGTCCCGTAGAGGTACCCATTGCTGGCCAGAACCAGCCCCGCGTATGGGTATGCACCGTCCGTGACCGCGAACGTGTGCAGGGTCGTCAGCGTGCCGGCCGGGGTGATCTTGAAAACTGTCCCACAATCACACGCGCCCCCTCCTTGGTAAGTGGTCCCGTAAAAGTCCCCATCTGCGTTTTGGACCAGCCCCCCGTACGGATGCGCGCCGTCCGTGCACCCGCTTTCGGAGCAGAAGCTATACACTGTCACGATCCTGCCGTTCGGGGTAATCTTGAATACAGTCCCATCGCCCTTGGCCCCGCCGCCATAGGTTGTCCCGTAGCCGTCCCCATTGACGCCCTGGATCAACCCTCCGAGTGGGCTTATGCCATCCTTGCCATTAAAGCTCGCCAGCGCGGTGAAAGTCTGTGCAGGCAGGGTCATCGCCATGGCTGCCGACAGCACGCAAACAGCCCCCCCCACCCGCTGCCGCGCGCTCGAAGAGCCAGACATACGCTATCTCCTTTTGCTTACGGTGTCACACGTTCCACACATACCAGCGCGCCGGTAGCTTATGTAGTCGTCGGTGTGGAAGTCAGCACCACATCTGAGATGTCGACTTGTCCAGTCCCTTTACTCTCGATCAGAACTTGTAAAGGCTGGCCCAATTGAGTGGGTGTAGCCCCGGACTCCCACGAGATCACCTCGGTTACGAAGTTGCCGCCCACCGGAGTCGCTTTGGCGCCTGAGACCAGTATATCGTTTCCCGCCACCAGCGACGCCAGGTAGCCGGTGAATACCACATCCGCACGGGCTCCCACGGTCACGGTCAGAGTGTAGGTTGTGTTAGCCTGCACCGTCGCGCCGGATGTCTGAAAGATGGAGCCGGTTACAGTTGAATCGCCAAGTGCCGCACAGTACAGTCCGGTGGACGGCGCGCTCGGATATTGCGTCGTTGAAAATTTTGCCACGTAGCTGGCTGGACCCACTATCCAGCCCGTAATTCCAGTTTGGGTGCAGCCGCCGCCCGGCGAACACATCAAAGTGTTCCTGTCGAACTTGGGATTCAGTATCCCGATCGGGACTGGCTGCGCCTCGGCAGGCGTAGCCAAAAAGAAGGTAGCAGCGGCCAATGTCAGTGCTGTTGCTGCCAGACAGCGTGTCATCGAGAGAGTAAGCTTCATAGAGAGTTCCTCCGTTGAGCCGGATTCCGACTAACTTGTGGCTATCGGTTGTGACCTAGACGTAAATCTACCACGTCATAATCTATCCGTCAAATAAAATTAGGATCTAGGGTACTGGTACCGCCATCTGCGAACGGCGATCACATCCTTGGCTCGGAGCGGAACGGCGAAGCCGGCAGGTCGTCCGCGTTGTATAGGCTGCACTCCGGGTTGCTGGCCCATCCGTAGCGCACATAAGCCGGCGAAGGTACCGACGGGCTGGAGACCACCACCGTGGAGCCTTCGATCCGCGCCTGGGCCGGCCAGAACTTGCGGTCGGCGCCGGCAACTTCGAAGCCTTTCAGTTCCTGGCTCCGGGATTTGAGCCCGCCCGCGTGATCGAACCAAACCCGCAGGCTGCCGCCTTCCGAGGTCGCCTCGCGGTATAAGGGGCCGGAATATTCGATCTTCTCGCCGTACGCGATGGCCCTGGCCCACAGCGCCAAGCGCAGGCCGACATCCTGTTTATTCGTCGGGTGGATATTCTTGGGCAATCCAATGTCGATGGTCACCGCCATGCCGGTGTCGGCCAGTTCCAGGGTCTGGCGCTGCGCGTCCCGGACCTCCGGCCACATGCTTTGCGGCGAGGTCTCGAAGTTGGCAAGCTGCACGAAGAGGAACGGGAAGTCACCTTGCCCCCAAGCCCGCCGCCAGTCGCGGATCATGGTCTGAAACAGACGTGCATACAGAGGCGCGCGTTCCGCCCCGGTATTGCTCTCGCCCTGGTACCAGATGACGCCGCGAATGGGAAAGCGACTGAGCGGCGCGATCATGGCATTGAACAAACCCGCCGGCATCCACGAATTGTCTTCGTTGGGCTGCCAGGGACGGTCCGGAGGAGTACGGCCTTCGGATTTCGCCTGCGCCGCGGCGCGCTCCCATTCGCGATCCAGTTTCTTGCGCTGCAGCATCACGGTAGCCCGGCCATCGTTCATGTGGCTCCACTCGGAGAAGACCGGCATGAGGGCCGCGTCGGCGGACAGGGCGTGAAGGCTGGTCCAGGCATCCGCGGGCGTGCCGCCCCAGTCCGCTTCGATCAGCCCCAACGGCACGTCGAGTTTCTGTTGGATATCCCGGCCAAAGTAATAGGCCACGGCCGAGAAGTTGGCGGCCGTCTCGGGGCTGCACAGCGCCCAGCCGTGCGCGGCGATATCGTCCAGCGGATAGTCCGAAACCTTGTGCAGCGCCTGAAACAAGCGGATGCGAGGGTAGTTCGCCGCGGCGATTTCCGCCTTCGCGTTGGCGGTGCTCTGGACGCGCAGTTCCATATTGGACTGGCCCGACGCCACCCATACGTCGCCCACCAGCACGTCCTTGAGCGCGATGGTGTTCCGGCCATGGATGGTCAGCTCAAACGGGCCGCCGGCTTCGGCGGGGCGCAGGTAGACGCTCCAGCGGCCGAGATCGTCCGCGGTTGCGCTGCGCGTCTCGCCGCGGAACTCCACCGTGACGGATTCATGCGGATCGGCGGCGCCCCAAATGTGCACGGGCAGACCGCGCTGCACGACCATGTGCTCGCCGAGCACTACGGGCAATGTCACATCGGCGTGCACGACGGCGAAGCCGGGAAGCAGCAGTATGGGGATGCGCCAATAGCGCAACAATTGCAACATAAGTAGATAGTATCAGTGGGGCAGGCCCTCGGCCTGCGGACCGGCTCTCAGCCGGTCCACCGGTCGAAGACCGGCAGCTTCATCAATCACCAGCAGCCAACCCTTGCCCGCTTCCACCCGGATCGCTCTCCCCACGCCAAAAGTAGTGGCCGCCTGGAATCCCGCAATCGCTGGCGCACGAATCCGAGCCAACGCGGGATCGATGCCCAGGGCTTTCCAATCGATTTCCATCCGCACCTCCGCCGGTCCGTCAGTCCAACTCGCCACCGCGACCAGCGCGCGCCGCGTCCCGCGGTACGTGGTGGCCAGAACGTCGCTTCTCCCGATCTTCACCGGATTCGACGGCGCCCAGTAGCCGAGCATCTCCGTATCCGCAATGCCGTACTCATCCCAGAAACGCCACAACGGGCGCGGATCGCCGGAATGCGGGAGGCGGTTAGTCATGCCATAGACCATGCCACGCCACGGATTGCCGTTGTCCTGGAGCATCTCTCCCATTAACCCGAACGGGATTCCGGATATTTCGATCAGCCAGAAATCGGCCGGCGATTTATAGTCGAAATACTCGCCGAACCACAGCCGGTCGACGAACGGAAAATGTTCCAAATAGAGGTTCGCGCTGTTGGCAAAGCCGTCGCGCGGGTTGAACTGGTTGGCGGAGTGCACGTCGATCATCGATCCCGGACGGTTGCGCGCCAGGACCTTGCGGATCCGTTTCATGGTGGTGCGGTCGAACGCGATGTCATCGAGGTAAATGCCGTCGATGCCCACGTTCTCCGCCAGCCAGCGCAGCCCCTCCACGTAGAAGTTGTGCCAGCGGGAGGTGCCAGTGGTCACCAGCGCGGCGTCATGCAGGTCTGGCACGTACCATCCCGGGATGTAATGATCCACCACGTGCTCCTGCAGCCAGGCGGGCCCGCCGCCTGGCCCGTCCGCGATCACCTCGTCGCCCAGGCTCAGCAGCGCGGCCAGTTCCGGAGTGTGATTCGTCAACTCCCTCACCGTGTCGTAGATCTTCACTTTCATCCCGCGCGAGTGGGCGTCGTCGATGTAGGCTTTCATCTCCTTCGCGCGCAGAAACGGGTAGTTGATGAACGGATTGATGGGCGTGGCGTGGTGGATGTTCACCACGTTCGCGGTCGTCGGAGCGATCTCGTCGAGCGGGGCAAACGCGTGATAGTAGCGGGTGCGCCATTGTTTCGCTGGGTCGATGGGATGAAACGGGGTCAGCAGTAAACGGAAATCGTAATGCTGCGTCTCGCCCGCGGCGAACCGGCGCGGCCCGCTGTAGCAGGAGACCAGATAAGTCTCCGCGCCGCTGACGCCGAGGCGGCATCCGCCCTTCCCGCCGTTCTCCCACGAGGCCGGCATGATCAGCGGCTTGGATTGGTAGAAGTTGGTATTCAATGGGCGCGAATAGCGGTCGTCGTGCAGCCCGAACTGGAGACCCGCGTTCACATCGCCGATCCACGCGCTGTCCTGGTTGTGCTTCACGTCCCACTTCCACGCGTAGCTTTCGGGCCTCGCGCCGCCCTTCATCCCCAGCCCCATCGCGTAACGCGCTACGGCGGACGATACCGGAATCTCGAGGCGGATGTCGCCGGTGTCCATCGCCTCCCGCGCGGTCAAGGCCACGGAAAACTCCAGGCTGCCGTCGAATTCCATTTGCCCGTGAATCTCCATGGCGAGCGATCCGGCGCGATTCCGCGCTTCCCAGAGAGCGATTCCATCCCCCCGTCTTACGATTCGGAACGCACCGGTTGACCACGGTATAGCGTGCCCAGCGGCGTCTTCGACAACCAGCCGGATGGGCGCCGCGAGAACCTCGCGCGGAGTCATAGCCAACCGCGTCATCTCGATGGCGAAGTAACTCCGGATCGAGGCGGGCAGTCCATCGGACCCGAGCGAGACACTCCGTCCCAGCACGCCGATGGTCTTGCCCGTCACTTTCACCGGCGTGTAAGGTGGCACAAGGCCGTCATCCACGGCCAGTTGCGAATCGAGCCAGCGCAAACGGGAGAGGCGCCATGGGTCGTCGTCCCCGGCATTCCGGATGAATTCCGGTGCGATCGTCAATTGCACCGTCACCGGTACCGGTTGTTGACCATCCGCACTGACAGTTACCGTGCCGGAGTACGCGCCCGGCGCGGCGTCGGCCGGAATCTGCACTCCGCACCAAAGCGGACGCACCGTTCCGCGCGCCGCATCCACCTGGCGCGTGAAGTGGCGCCCCTGCCAGTCAACCCCTCCCAGGTTGAAGCAGCGGAATGCGCCCGTCGTGAAAGTGGCGCCGATATTATGCAATCCGGTTCGGGCCGCCCACACTCCCAGTTGGAAGACGTAGAATTCCCCGCGCGCCGCCGTGCCGCGAAATGGTTCGCCAGGCGCGCGCTGCGCCCACGCGGCAGGAAGATCGCCGGTCATGCGGATGGGGCGATCGCGGCTCTCGGGAAAGACCAGGAAAGCGGCGCCAGGGTTGCTTGTAAGAAGGCGTTCGACCTCGCCTTTTGTGGCGATGAGTTCCATGGGAGCGAAGCTATCGAACGCATCGACGGACTGGATCTCGACCAGGTCGGCGCGCGGCAATTGAGCGAGCCGTGCGTGCGCCCCTTGCGGCTCCGCCAGGTGGTTTCGCGCCAGCCAGGCAGGTTCGGCGGTTTGTTCCGGGGTCCGGTACTTGATGACCGGATAAGATGACTTGACGTTTCCGGAATAGGGCATGTAGTAGAGCCAGTATTCGCCGGGTCCGCCGACGGGCTGGAAGACGAGGTCGCCGTATTCGCGATTCACGTCCACGCGCGCCACATTTTGAACGCGACCGCCCGTGCTCGCGGAAATCACCAGAATCTCTTTGTTCTCCGGTTGGTTGTCGCGCCGCCGCCAGGGAACGTGGACCCAGACCGCGTCGGCGGGCGCCGGAACGCGAACCACCACCCGATGCGTTCCGTAAACGTCAGCGTCCCAGGTCCCCGTGCCATAGCGAACTTCTGGGGCGCTCAGGATAGGCAAACTCGCGCCGACAGCGGTCAGGATCAGGCACACCGGAAGTTTATTCACGATTGCAAACCATCAGATCACGAATAGAAGCGAAACGCCACGACAATCCCAACGCCATCGGTGACGCTTCCCCGCTGCCTTCCAACCGCCTGAAAACGCTAGCCAGCCGCCGCCGAGCCCATCGGGCCAGGCAAACCCGCGTGCTACTCTCGTACCGGGCACCATCGGGCTAAGGCATGTCCAATCCACCGTATTTTGCGAAACGAACCCAATTCCCTTGATGCCGAATCACGCAACTGACCTCCCGCAGCCCAAGCGACCCAACGGCAGCCGGCGCAACAAATGCAACGTAATGCAACGCGTCAACGAAAAAGCGATGCGCGTAACAGCCCGAGCGCCGGTGTCCTATCGGCGTTCATCGGCGGGCCCTATGCCCTTTGCGAAGCGAACCCAATTCCAAGACTGCGCAACAAATGCAACCTAACGCAACACGTCAACGAAAAATGTCCTATCGGCGTTTCATCGGCGGGCCATATGCCTTTTGCTAAGCGAACCCAATTCCAGAGACCGCGCAACAAATGCAACCTAACGCAACACGTCAACGAAAAAGCGATGCGCGTAACAGCCCGAAGGCCGGTGTCCTATCGGCCTTCATCGGCGGGCCGTATGCCCTTTGCGAAGCGAACCCAATTCCAGAGACCGCGCAACAAATGCAACCTAACGCAACACGTCAACGAAAAAACGATACCCGTAGCAGCCCGAAGGCCGGTGTCCTATCGGCGTTCATCGGCGTTCATCGGCGGCCCATATGCCTTTTGCGAAACGAACCCAATTCCAGAGGCCGCGCAACAAATGCAACCTAACGCAACACGTCAACGAAAAAACGATGCGCGTAACCAAACCGCGTAGAATCGTCGCGGTGCGCAATGAATTCCCCCTCGCCCCCTCTCGCCGCTTTGGGGTAGCATGAAACCATGGCCCAGAGCATAATCTCTCGCCGCCGGTTTCTGTCGCGCACCTCTCTCGCCGCGGCGGGCGCCGCATTCCCCGCGATCGTTCCCAGCCATGTGTTGGCCGCCCCCGGCCGGCCTGGCGCAAACGATCGCATCCAAGTAGGGGTCATTGGCGTCGGTGGGCGCGCCAACCTTTTGATCGACCAGTTGCCCAAACCCGGACAGATCGTGGCGCTGGCCGATTGCTGCCTGTCCCGGTGCGAAGAGGCCGCCGGCAGACGCAACGCCAACTGGGATGTCTATCAGGACTATCGCAGAATCCTGGATCGCAAGGATATCGATGCCGTGATCGTGGCGACGCCGGATCACTGCCGCGTGATTCCGTCCATTCACGCCTGCCAGGCGGGCAAGGATGTTTATGCCGAAAAACCGCTGACGCTCTACCCTGGCGAAGGAACGGTGCTGGTGAAGGCCGCGCGGAAATATAAAACTGTGTTCCAAGTCGGCAGCCAGCAGCGCTCCATGGAGATGAATCAGATTGCCTGCAAACTGGTGCGCACGGGTGGATTAGGGAAAATCAAACTGGCCCAGGGCGTAAACTACCCCGATTCGGTACCCATCCCCGACCTGGCGGAAGAGCCCGTCCCGCAAGAGTTGGACTGGAATGTGTGGCAGGGCCAGGCGCACGCGCACGCCTACAACAAGAAGTTGCGATTCGGCTGGATGGGATTTCAGGACTATTCGGGCGGTGAGACGACCAACTGGGGCGCCCACGGCCTGGACCAGATCCAGTGGGCGCTCGGCATGGACCACACCGGCCCGGTGCAAATCTGGCCCATGCAGGAACCGCGCGGCGCCATGGCTTTCCGCTACGCTAATGGCGTCGAGGTCCATCTGGACTTGCCCTATAGCGGCGACCAACCCCTGATGGGTGGCGGCCGCTTCATCGGCGAGAAGGGCTCGATCGACATCTGGCGCAACAATTTCAAGATTGACGCGGCTGGCGTCACGCTGGACTTGCCGCCCCAGGAAGAGATCGACAAGTGGCATGACAAGCGGGCTCTTTGGCAGGCGGAGTATCACATGGGCTTTTGGCTGGGCTGCATCCCCACGCGCGAAACGCCGAATGCCGACGTCGAGATCGGGCACCGTTCGGTAAGCGTCAGCCATCTGGTGAACATCGCGCGCAGACTGAATCGCAAGATCCAGTGGGATCCGCAGGAAGAGCAAGTTATCGGCGACGAAGAGGCGAACGTGCTCGCGGTCAACCGCCCGCGGCGAAAGGGCTGGGAGTTACCCAACCTATGAGTGCTGCCATGAACGCCGCGGAACTTGTAAGTGTCGATCGGGAGCACCTGATCCACCCGCTGCACCATCCAATAGACCACCAGGATCCTATCATCTATGTGCGGGGGCGCGGCGCGACCGTACAGGATGTGAACGGCCGCGAGTATCTCGACGGACTGTCCGGGCTGTGGAACGTCAACGCGGGTCATGGCCGCGCCGAACTGGCGGACGCCGCCGCCGCCCAGATGAAGGAACTAGCCTATTTCTCCGGCTACATCGGATCGTCGAATATCCCGGCGATCACGCTGGCGGAGCGCATTATCGGCCTGGCCGGCGGCACTATGCAGGCTGTCTTCTTCACGTCCGGCGGCGCCGAAGCGAACGAGGCGGCGTTCAAGACCGCGCGGTTCTACTGGAAAGCATGCGGCAAGCCCGGCAAGGTGAAGGTGGTGGCGCGCCAGGAGGGATACCATGGCGTCACTCTGCAGGCGATGAGCGCCACCAAGATGGGCACTTACTGGAAGATGTTCGAGCCGCGGGTCCCGGGTTTCCTTCATATCCAGACTTGTTATCCATACCGATACGAGGGTGCGCGGCCGGGTGAGACTGTGGGTCAGGCGGCGGCGCGCGAACTGGAGGAGGCAATCCTGCGCGAAGGTCCGGATAACGTCGCGGCCTTTATCGGGGAGCCCATCCATGGCGCCGGCGGAGTGATTTATCCGACCGACGACTACTGGCTGCGGGTGCGCGAAGTGTGCACACGGTATGACGTCCTGCTGATCGCGGATGAGATTATCACTGGATTCGGACGCACGGGCCGCTGGTTCGGGCTGACGCACTGGAACGTGAAGCCGGACATCATGTCGTTCGCAAAGGGTGTCACTTCCGGCTACCTTCCGCTAGGCGGGATGATGGTGAGCAAGCCGATCAAGGACGTGATGGACTCAGTCACGCCGCAAGACCGCTGGATGCACGCCGCCACTTACTCGGCGCATCCGACGTGCTGTGCGGTGGGGGTGAAGAACATCGAGATCATGGAGCGGGAACGGCTCTGCGAAAATGCGGAGAACATGGGGGAGCGGCTGTACGCCGGCCTGAGGACGGCTTTCGACGGTCACCCGAATGCGGGCGATATACGGGGCGGCAAGGGACTGCTGGCGGCCGTGGAGTTCGTGGAAGATCGGGCAACCAGGAAGAATTTCGACGGTGGCCGCAAGGTGGCCGCGCGCCTTCAAGCGGAGATGACGCGGCGCGGAGTGATCACGCGCACCCGCCCCGCGGGAGGCGCCCATCCGGCGACGGGCGACATTTTGTTCTTCGCGCCGCCGCTAGTGGTCACCCAGGCCGAGATAGACCGGCTGGTGAGTGTGTCGAGTGACTCCGTCAAAGCTGTCTTCGGCACTTAGCCCACGGAGGGCGGGCAATCTTGCCCGCAGCCGGCTTTCAGCCGGCTTCTGCGCGCGCAGGTATGCCAGCCAATTCCCATAAATCTGCACCGAAGCCGAATGCCACGTATTCGAAACTTTCGTTTCGGCCAGCGCAGTCAGGTCTGTAGTGTCTTGATCGAAGTACCCTTGCGGCATGGCCGGGTAAGTGTCTCTCTCGCCACTTAGATAGCGCCGCACGTCTCTGCGATATTCGAGTAGCAAACTGTTAGCCTCGTACTCCGGATGGCCTTGGAAAAACACAAACAAGCTCTTGCCCGCCTTGGCAAAAGCGTCGACGCCCCCATCCCTTGATCGGGTGAGAACCGTATAGCCGCAATCCGTCAGATCGGATTCGGGTATGTCGTTCCACCTGGAATGCGGCATCCGTAGATGTTCTGGCGCGCCGGCGGTCAGCGCGTGGTCCGAGGCGCGCTCGCATTCGAACACGCCAAAGCGCTTCTCTGCAAGGCGGCGCCGGCCGATGCCATCGTTGTGCAAAAGAGCGGCGTGCGCGGCCAGGCAGGACCAAATCGTCGAGTGGGTGTTGCGTCCGGCCCAATCGACTACCTGCGCCAGGCTTTCCCAGTATGGTTCGTCTTTCAGGTTCTCAGCCCGCGGCTCGGTCCCGGTTACGATCAGTCCATCGAACTGGCCGTCCCACAAGCTCTCTATGCCGGAATAGAAACAGTCGAGATGGCGCCGGGCCGCTTCGGATCGCGGGACGCCCGGCAAGGCATAAAGTGACACGTGCACGGCTTGCCCGCCAGCCGCGGCATCGAGCAAAGACAGAAACTGGCGCTCGGTCCCTTTAAGGGCCGCATCCGGCATGTTATTGATCAGGCCGATATGGATGGGCGATTCAGGCATCAAAGCTCCTCCGACAATTTGGCCGCATCCAGCGCTTGATCCAGGTCGGCAAGGATGTCGTCGATATGTTCGATGCCGATGCTGAGCCGGATGGTCTCCGGTCCTACTCCGGCGATGCGCTGTTCTTCAGCCGACATCTGCCGATGCGTGGTCGAGGCGGGATGGCAGCACAGAGATTTGGCGTCGCCCAGATTAACCAGCCGCTTCACCAGTTTCAGCGCGTCGTAGAAGTGCTTGGCGGCTTCAAACCCGCCCTTTATTCCGAAAGTCATCAGAGAGCAAGCCCGTCCGCCGAGATACTTCTGGGCCAGCGCATGATGCGGGCTCTCCGCGAATCCGGCGTAATTGACCCACGCGGCGCGCGTGTCTTTACGCAGGAATTCGGCGACGCTGCGGCCGTTTTGTACATGGCGCTCGATCCGCAGCGGCAGCGTCTCGATCCCCTGCAGCAACAGGAAGGCGCTCATGGGCGGCAAAACGGCCCCGGTGGCCCGCAGGTATACGCTGCGGCAGCGCGCGATGTAGGCGGCGTCCCCAAATTGGTCGGTGTAAACGAGACCGTGATAGGACGGGTCCGGCCGGTTGAACATCGGGAAACGCTGCGCGTGCTCCTTCCATGGGAACTTGCCGCTATCGACTATGACTCCGCCGAGCGTGGTGCCGTGCCCTCCCATGAACTTAGTCAGTGAGTGCACCACGATGTCCGCGCCGTATTCGATGGGACACAGCAGAATTGGCGTGGCCACCGTGTTGTCCACGATCAGCGGAACACCGTGTTTGTGGGCTACCTGGGCCAGCGCCTCCAGGTCGCACACATTCCCCGCCGGATTGCCGACCGTTTCGCTAAAAACGGCCCGCGTTTGGCCGTCGATCAGTTTCTCTATATCCTCGGGACGATCGGACGCCGCGAAGCGCACAGTCACTCCCTGGCTCGGCAGAATGTAAGCGAACAGCGTGTGCGTGGTTCCATAGAGCTGCGGAACGGACACAATGTTAGTTCCCAATTCCGTTACGTTGAGCGCGGCATAGTAAGTGGCGGCTTGCCCTGTGCTCACGCACAGAGCCTCCAGCCCGCCCTCCAACGCGGCCACGCGCCGCTCCAGTACGTCGGTGGTCGGATTGGCGATGCGGCTGTAGCGGTATCCGCCGGCTTCGAGATTGAACAGCGCTGCCGCATGATCGGCGCTGTCGAACTCATAGGCGACAGTCTGATAGATCGGGACAGCCACTGCCCTCGTGGTTGGATCCGTTTCGTATCCGCCGTGAATCGCGATGGTCTCTGGTTTCATATGAGCCGGCTCATCTCACTCACTACCTGCTCGATGTCCGCCTCGGTGGTGCGAAAGCTGGTGATGCAGGCCCGCAGGACCGGTGCGCCACCGCCCAGCCGGACTTCCGACATCCACGCGATCTGCCGGGCATGCAAGGCCGCCAGAAACTTCGCGGTATCGAGGCCCTCGCGGGTGAAGCAGACCAACGGCAGAGGCGTCCGGTTGACAATTTGCCAACCAGCGCGCTGGAGGGACTCTCGCAGCACGTCGCCCATGCGAGTCTGGCGCTCGATCGTCTCGCAGTATCCCGCTTCGCCATTTTGGGCCAGCGCCATGAATAACTTCAGGCCGATAAAGCGGCGGGACCACTGCACGGAGCTGACGTAAGGATCGGTAACCGGCCCGATGGTCTTCGCCGGCATGTAGGACGTCTCCGCATGAAAGGCCGCCGCCACGGATTCGGGATGGCGGCAGAAAAACATGCCCGCGCCCATCGGGACGGAGAACCATTTGTGGGCATCGCAGGCGATTGAATCGGCGGCTTCGATGCCAGAGAGGTAATGCCGGAGAAGCGGCGAGATGGCTGCGGCTCCGCCCCACGCGGCATCCACGTGCAACCACAAGTTCTCCCGTCGGCAGAAATTCGCCAGGCCGGGCAGAGGATCGATGGCGCCCGCCGCTGTCGTGCCGGCTGTGCCGATCGCCATCAGCGGCGCCAATCCGTTCCTGCGGTCCTCGGCCACGCGCGCAGCCAGATCATCTAAGTCCATCTTCAGATCCGGATTCGTACGGATGGTGCGCAGCGCCTGCCGGCCGAGTCCGGTCATGTGCGCGATCTTGTGGAACGAATGATGGGCCTCGGCGGTCAGGTAGATGGTCGGCGCAGCCGCGACGCTGCGCAGGCCGCGTTCGCCATAGTCCGGAAACGCCCGCGTCAGCGCCACGATCACAGCCGACAGATTGGCTTCCGCTCCGCCACTGGTAAAGGTGGCGCCGGCATGCGCGGGTAGGCCGAACTTTGCCGCCAGCCAGGCCAATGTATGCCGTTCGATTTCGTTCGCCGCGGGCGACGTGCGCCACGCCGCCAGTTGCGGATTATACATGGCGACGAGCGTTTCCGCCACGATGGAAGCCAGCGTCACGCTGGGGTTGAAGAGGCCGAAATAGCGCGGGTGGGTTACCTGCACCTGCCACTTGCGCAACATCTGTTCCACATCGGCAATGACTTCATCAAGCGGCGCGGCCTTCTTGAAGTCATAGCGGGATGCCAGGTAACTCCTGATCTCTTCCGGTGTGACACTTGGAGTAATCGGACCGGCCGCGATATCCGACTGCAACGCGGCAACCGCATCTCCGATTGTGTCCAGACCAAGCGGCGGCGCCATCATAACCGGATTTCCCCTGACACAATGCGGCTGTAAAGCGCTTCGTCGAGCCGAACGAACGCCTGCTGCTCGGAGCAATTGAAATAGAGAACGTCGCTGGTAGCGGCGGGATCATATCCTTGGCGGACGAGGCCGTTCTTCGTGTATTTGAAGGTGCCGGTGACTTCCATCTCACTCCGGATCCGCAAAAACACAGGGCTCGCGTAGTGGGGAAGGCGGTCAGCCAGGTGCGCGCGGAGCGCCGCCAGATCGATCTCGGGTTCGGTAGCCAGCGCAGCCATCCCGGCCCGGCCGTCCGCGCCGGGGATCGCCACGCCGTAGACATTAGCCTGCCTCACTCCGGGAAATGCGCCGATCGCTTCCGCCACTTCGAAGGTCGAAACATTCTCGCCCTTCCAGCGGAACGTGTCGCCAAGGCGATCTACAAAATAGAAAAAGCCCTGCTCGTCCTTTCGCATTAAATCGCCAGTGCGCGCCCAGACATCTCCGGGCTGGAAAACGTCGCGGAGAAGTCTGCTCTCGGAAGCTTGCCTGTCTGTGTAGCCCTCCTCCAGGGCTTGGCTGATCGCTTCTCCGGCTTCGTTGGGAGCGCAGCGCACGCACAACCCGTTTCCGTTCCGCACAGGTTCGTCTTTCTCGACATCAAAACGGATCAACGCCGGCGCGAACCGATGCGCGAGGTACGGAGGGACGCGGCCGATCGAGCCGCATTTGCCTTCGATGTTAAACAGCGACAGACCGCCTTCGGTGGCGGCATAAAATTCGAGAATGCGCGGAACCTGGAACCGGCTTTGGAAGCGTCCCCATACATCCGATCGCAGGCCATTGCCGCAGGCGATCCTGAGTTTGTGGGCATTTTCATCGGGAGACGGCGCGGCATTTAGTAAGTACCGGCAAAGCTCTCCGATGTATTGGAACAGAGTACAATCCCAGCGGACGACATCGCCCCAGAACCGGCTGGCGGAGAATTCCGTGGCGATCGCGACCGATCCGCCGGCGGCCAGCATCGCGCCCGGAGCCAGTACGCCGCCGGTGCTATGATACATCGGCAAACAATCGTATAGCCGATCCGCCGGGCGGGCATCCAGCATGCCGGCGAACCACCCACTCCATTGCATAAGACGCGCGTGGCTGATATTGGCGGCTTTGGGCAAGCCGGTAGTCCCGGAAGTGTAGATGTGCAGCGCCAGATCGGTGACGGTCACCGGCCGCCGCTCGCCATCGCGCAGCATGTCTCCAGGGATCTGTTCGATTTCGCCCGCGCCGTGAACCCTCGGCGAGGTTGCGAGGTACGGCAAGGCCGTACTGATAGCGGCGGCGAATTCTGCGGCCACGATGATGTGTTTGGGCGAGACAATATCGATGCAATGCGCGAGCGACGGACCTGTCAGATTCGTATTGAGCAGCGCGACCACACCGCCGACCTTAACGATGCCCAGCCAGATGGCCATGTACTCGGGCCGATTCGGCATCATCAGGCAAACGACTTCGCCTTTGGCGAGGCCTTGGTTGAGCGCCCATCGGGCATACCGATTCGAACGCTCGACCAGCGAGCGGTAGCTCAGGCACTCGCGATCGGACAGCAGGGCGGGCGCGTCGCCGAGTTGGGCGGCGCGCTCCTCGATCACTGTTGGAAGAAGACGATCGGGATGCCGGGCGATGGACGCTGTCAATTCCAGCGCGCTTGCCCAGGCTCGTGTCGCGGTCATGCTGTGCTGCCTGCGTCGACTGTCAGTACCGTACCGGTGACGCTTTTCGATTTTCGACCGAGCAGGAACTCGACCGCGTTGGCCACGTCGTCGATATCCGTAAGACGCCGCAGCGCGCTGCGCCGGGCGATCTGCTGCCGTTGCTCGCCGGTGAGGGCCTCGGTCATCTCCGTATCGACGAATCCGGGCGCCACCGCATTCACGTTGACTCCCATGCGCCCGGCTTCCCGCGCCAGCGATCGGGTGAAACCGATCAACGACGCCTTGGTGGCCGCATAAGTGGAGAGTCCGCTGTAACCGGTGAAGCCGGTAATCGAGGCGATGTTCACGATGCGCCCGCCGCCATCGGCCATCATGAAACGTACGACGTACTTAGTCAAAACGATGGGGGAGATGGTGTTCAGGCGGACGAGTTGCTCGATCTGCGAGTCGGGCATCATGGCGAGAGCGCCGTCGTAGCTCATGCCCGCATTGTTTACCAACCCGTAGATAGGCCCGAAGTCCTTCCGCAGGGTCTTTACGAAGCCGGCGATTTCTTCGATCCTGGTCAGATCGAAGGGGACAAAATGGAACGATCCGGGGTTGGCGTTTTCCGCCTCATTCCGCGCCGCAACCAGCGCATCGGTCTCGTTCCGCGCCACGGCTATGACGTGGTAACCCTCTCCGGCGAGCTTGCGGGCGATTCCCAGACCCAGCCCCCGGCTTCCACCGGTCACGACGACATTATGCATGACTGGCGCACCATCTTGCCCGTCGCGGCGATGGGCAAATCGCCGACGAAGCGAATCGCCGCCGGGACTTTATGGCGGGGAAGAGCGCCGCGACAAAGCTGCAGAATCTCGTGTTCCAGCTTGCCGGCCTGCCCGTTTAAGTTGGCGGGCGACGTCAAGAGCATCACGTCGGCCACCACGAGCGCGCCCGTCACCGGATTCTTTCTCGCCCGCACCAGCGACATGCGGACCTGCGGGTGACGATTGATGACTGCTTCGACTTCTTCGGGATTGACCTTCAGGCCGCCGACGTTGATGACCCCGTCGCGCCGGCCTGCGAAATAATAGCGTCCGCCGCGCAATTCGACGAGGTCGCCGGTATCCACGAAGCGGTCCGGGTCCGTGAGCGGCCTGGAATGGCCGGCTAAGTAGCGATCCGCGACCAGCGTCGAACGGATCCGCAGGGAGCCGTCCTCGACTTTCATTTCGACATCGGAACCGCGGCCGATCAGGCTTGCGGGAAAGCCCGCCAGGCCGTCGGCAACTTCGAAGGCCACGCCGGCTTCGGTAGAAGCGAAAGCATGGACGATTCCGGCTTGCGGGTAGAAGGAGTGGAGCTGGTCCAGGATGGCCTGATCCGCAATCTCCCCGGACAGGCGCACGTATCGCGGTGCGAGGCGGCGCGCCGCAGGGCTCATCAGCGCCCGCCGCCAGTGGGATGGCGTTCCGGAGATATGCGTGGCTCGATATGCGGCAGCCCGAATCAGAAAATCCGCCGTGCAACCTTCCGTGCTCGACATCACCATCGATGCACCTGTAAGCAGTGCCCGCAGAAAGACTCGGAGGCCGCCATAACGGCGAACATCGTAGAAGGTACTCCAAACCGCCGGGCTTGGCGACACGCCGCCGATCGCTCCGGCCAGACTCGCCAAGGTGTGGAGCACCAGCTTTGGCTGTCCCGTGGTGCCCGATGTGAGCAGAATCCATTCCGTGCGCAGCCCTGCGCCACGGTCGTAGTTCGCGGGTGTAACGGTTGGACTGCACTTGACGAAAGATTCTACGCCGGGGACTTCCGAACCGAGTGGCCCGCGATCCGACACGATCGCATCCACAGCCGCCGAATTGACGACGAAGGGAAGGTGCTCTAGCGAAACATCGGCGGGACAGAGAACCAGGCGTCGCGCGACGCCGTCCAGCTCAATGAGCGCCAAAGCCGTTGTAAGTTGGTCCCTCGTCCAGACCAGCACCGACCGGCCGCGGAGTTCCCCGGCTCGGCCGCCGAGCGACGAGCCACCAAACAGAGCGCCCAAAGTGACGGTCGCCTCGATGCCGGAGAGGAACCGATCCGACAGGTTTCCGGCGGCGGCTATCCCGTCGGAAAGCGTCCCAATGTCACTTGGCGGCATTTTCGTAGAACTCTATGAGGTCGCCCAGGGTCACCGGAAAGCCGGCAGTGTCGGCGGCAGCGAACGGGTCTACTCCCAACGAATCCTCAAGCCGAACGACGATAACTGCCAGGCACAGCGAGTCAAGTCCTGAATTGATAAGCTCGAGGTCGTCGGCCAGTGGCGCCAACTGTTTGTCTTGCTCCCTGGCCACCTGAGTAACCTGGGCGATAACTTCCGACCGAACGGTCATATCAGTTTACGCGGGACAGCCCTGGACGATCGTCTCGATTAAAGTGCGAAGCAGGCCCATGCCCTCATATATGTCCGTGTCGGGTTCGGGCGGGTTGATCGCCATTTCCGCCGCCAGTGAACGGAAGAGCTCTGCGGTGTGGGTGATATCGCAAACCCCGTGCACGTCGGTATATTCCATCTCGGTGGATCCCTGCCGTTCGGCGAGTTCCGCCAAGTAGGCCATGAACCGTTGGATGAATCCTTCGAAGAATGCCATCGTCAGGACGATCGGTACGGCCGAGAGCCGGCCGATGAACAGCCGGACATTCGTCAAATCCCGATAGACCGCCCAGGCATCCGCCTCTGTCGGAAGGGCACGCGCCGCGATGGAGAACTTCCGCAGCATATTCGGATGGGAGTCCCGCACTTCTTCGTGCAGATTTTCCAGGATCTTCGAGCGGGCTTCCGCCGTCCCGGCGGCGAGATACGCGCCGGTCATCCAGTAAATGAAATTGCCTTCCAGAACCGCGGAGTATCGTGCGATGATCCCGCGGCGCTGGCTGGCCGAGAGACATGCCGGGTCTGGTAATGAAGCCAAAAGTTCCTCGATGGCGCGGTCGACACGTTTCTGAATTGACAGTATGTCCAGTTCGTTGAGAGTTTCAACGGAAGCTGTTGAAGTCATAGTCTCTTCCTTTCAAACACTTACTTTCTCACGGTAACAAGATTATTCGAGCGGTACAATACACTTCCTAGTAATGGTACGGATAAGTAATGTACCGTTCTGCGAGTATCGCGCTACGGCTGCTTCGCGCGTCGCGGCCCGGTCCACTGGAAGCTCCAGGCGATATAGTCGCTGTCGTCGTAATCCAGCGAGTCGAGCGGGAAACCCGTCGCGCCTTTTGGCAGGCACACAAATGCTCGGGGCGCTTCCAATTTGTGGGGAATTACGCAATGGCTATACTCGCCGTAGTCAAGCCCAGGCTGCGATCGAAACAGAACGGCGTCGGCCGACGCGGCAGCCACGCGAGCTATTTCGCGGAGTATGGGCTTGAAACTCATGCGTTCCCGAGGCCAAATGGCATCGAGCAAAACGGATTCCCGAAGCCGCCCTCCTCCCGCCTCGCGTAACTCGCCCAAGGAGAACCAACCCTCGTTGCCTGATTCGTCGCGGAATACATAGACCCCGCATGGATAGGCAGGCGAGCCAGGCCCATAGCGCCACTGCAAGAGCGCCGCCGACCGATCGTTCGTCAAATAGTGCGGAGGACGATGGCGGCGGGAAAGTTCCGAAAGTTTTTCCCAATCTTGACAAGGCTCAATAGCGAGCTTCGTCGAGGAGCGCGTGAGAAAACGGAGCAGCGGATTCGCGCTCCGCCCGCAGATACGGGCCAGTTGGGCTGCCACCTGGCTTGAAGTCTTGGCGGCCACAAATGCGGGAATCACCACATCCAGTCGAAGCGGGAGTATGTATTCAGTTTCGGAGTTCGGAACAGGTTGACCGCCCATCGCTTTCCAAAGCTCACTGGATTTCGCGTTGCACGTAGAGGCAAAGTAAAAGGAGAAGCCTGGTGTGCTTAGGTATTTCTTGAACAGATAGAAACCCAGCGTGCGAGCCGAGGGCTCCACAAAGAAGCTTCCGGCGCACAAGCCGGGAAGCCGTCTGTCCGCGGACAGGAAGGCGGTCGGAGAACTGAGACTGAGTCCCCGTATTACTCCCAGGCCGTCACGCACGCAATAGCCGAGCGTCGAGTCCGCGCTCGCCACAGGATTATCGATCAGCAGCCACCGGAGACGCCGCTCAATGCTGGGAACAGATTCTCGAACAGGCTCCCGGTCCGGCGGACGGTCCGCCTCACTGCCACGCCACCGGTACAGAAACGCCGCTACTTCGGGCAGCATGTCGCGGAGAACCGGCTGGAGATCAAAACCCTTTATGGCGTGCTTGGGCCTTGCCGGAGGTCGGAGTGAAAGCTGTCCCGTCATGGTTCTTGGCTGGACGCACTAAGGGCGTGCGAAGTGCGCATCGTCTATCGGGAGTTGTGACAGCCTGCGGCCCTTTCCCTCACACCGGCAGGGATTGGTTTCGCCTCAGACCGCGGGTAAAGCCAGTAACTCCAGCATCGCCGGGTTTTTTACAGATGTCAATAGCACTGCCGGGAATTGTGAGGTACGCCATCACCTACGAGATGGGTCCTGGTACTGGAGCGCCTAGTGGGGCATGCCGCCACAAAGACGTGTCGAAGCAACACGGCGGGACTGGGGGCGAAGATGTTAAGCCTTGTATTGTCAGTATGTTAAATTGGTAGGCGAAGTGCCATGAAGAGTATCGTGCCGAAACCCGCTCGCTTCGCGCTTTGCCTGGCCGTTTGGTTGGCGCCGGTCTGGGGCGCCACTTTGGAGCTGCTCAGCCTGAACGATCTGATCGGCAAGTCCACCATCATTGTCCAGGCACAGGTCACCGGATCTTCGGCTGCATATACTGGCGCGGTGGTCTACACGCACTATAAGGTCAGCGTCGTGGCGCAGTGGAAGGGCGCCGCCCAGAGCACCATCGACGTGATGGTGCCCGGCGGAACCGTCAAAGGCGTCCGCCAGACGTATCCCGGCGTGCCGCAGTTGATCGCGGGTCAGCAATACGTGCTGTTCCTGTGGACATCCAGCAAGGGTGCGACCTACCCGATTGGCTACACCCAAGGCGTGTTCAACCTGCTGCAGGACACTTCCGGCAATATGACCGTGGAACAGATGCCCACCACGGAGACCATTCTGGCGCCGGGTACCGGACAGGCCGTGCGGAGCCAGCCTATCAGCATGCCGCTCGCGCAACTGCTTGCAGCCATCGCCGCCGGAGGCACGTCAGGATCATGATCCGCCTGAAGACATTCGCGCGGCTGGCGGGAATCCTGGCCGCCGCGGCGACCCCATCGGCGGCTTATTACCACTACGTCCACTATCTGAATTCGTCGTCGCCCTATTCCGTCGTCTTTGAAAAATTCGATCTTACGGCGCTGCCGGACCAAACCGTCACATTCTTCGTCTCCACTTCCGGACCCACCAGCTATACGCCGAATGACAGTTTTCCTTCCGTCCTGGAGCAGATTCGCAACGCCACCCTGGCTTGGAACTCCGTGGCCAGTTCGGGTTTGCGGGTGGCCTTTGGCGGCCTGCAGACCGCCGGCACCGCGCAGAGCGTGCCCGCCGGCGAGATAGCCTTCGTGGACGACTTGCCGCCGGGTGTGCTGGCGCTCGCCGGTCATTCGGCCTCCACCACTCCTGTGACCGCGGCGGATGGAACTCAGTTCGTACCCATCCTGGAATCGTTCATTCAGTTAAACGTCAACCTGACCGAGCAGGCGGGGGCGGTCAGTTCGGAAGGTTACACGGGGCCCAGTTATTCCGAGCTGTTTTTCACGGTTCTGGTCCACGAGATCGGGCATTCGATCGGGTTGCAGCATGCATTCACCTCTGCCACCATGTCCACCGCGGTGTCGCGCGCCACAAACCGCGCGCGGCCGCTGGACGCGGACGATATCGCGGGCGTCTCGCTGCTTTATCCTGCCGGCGGCTTCCCGGCCGGATATGGCTCGATCAGCGGCCAGGTGACCATGGGTGGACAGGGCGTGCACCTGGCTTCGGTTGTGGCTATTCTGCCGAACGGCTCGGCCGTGAGCAACCTGACCAATCCGGATGGGACCTACGAGATCGACGGCTTGCCGCCGGGGAATTATTGGGTGTATGTGCATCCGCTGCCGCCGACCGCCAATATCACTCTGCCCTACGATCCCAGCGGCGTCACACAGGTGCCCGCTAGCGGACCGTTTGTGAGCACTTTCGCTCCCGGCACCTGGGATCCAAGCCAGTTCACCTCCGTCGCTATATCCCAGGGCTCCAGCGTCGGCGGTATCGATTTTGCAGTGCAGCCGCGCGCCGCGGTCGAA
The DNA here is from genome assembly GCA_963707465.1 of Bryobacterales bacterium. Classification (GTDB taxonomy): domain Bacteria; phylum Acidobacteriota; class Terriglobia; order Bryobacterales; family Bryobacteraceae; genus Bog-159. The sequence goes on along the minus strand of CAVPQK010000023.1, from coordinate 50,586 downwards.
ATCTACGATGTGACGTCTTATTGGTACAGTTCCGCCACTCCGAGCTACGATCAGCCGGCGTATTTGAATGCGAACACCGCGGTGGAAACGGTGCTGGCGCAGGGTAACGGACTCACCTCGCGGGCTACGTCCACGCCGGTCCAAAGCGTGCTGGCTCTGGGCGCACCGGGTGGGCCTTTACCGGATTACGCATCGGACGTCTATCAGGACGGGAACATCACCCTCCTGGCCATGTACTTCGATTATCAATCGACCCCCGCCCTCGGTCCCGAACATCTGCTGTTCATGCTGCCCGACGACATCTTCGTGCTGCCGCAAGCCGTCCAGGTGGTGGAGAATCCGCCGCCGTTGCTGACTTCCGTGACTCCGAATCCGGACGGCTCGGCCACCGTTGCCGGAACCGGCCTGAGCGCGAACAGCCAGGTGTTCTTCGATAGTCTGCCGGGGCAAGTCACGGCGGCTTACGCGGCCAACACGTCCGATCCGACCGGGCAGTCGGGCTTCGTCTCGGTCATGCCGCCGCCCGGCGCCAGCGGCCAGACGGCCACCATTACCGTGTATAACCCCGACGGCCAAAATTCGACGTTCCTGCAGCCGCAGACGCAGCCCCCGTTCACCTATTCCTACCCGCAAACCAATCCACCCGCGGCGGTCATTTCGACTTTAACGATGTCGCAGGCCGCGATCCCCACTCTTCCGCAGGGAGTTTCGGCTATGGTGGACATAACCACTTCCACCATGCAATTCGTGGATGGGATGACTACCGTCGGCTTTGGTTCGGGCGACATCGCCGTTCGGCGCCTGTGGGTGCTGGGCCCTACCCACGCCATTGCCGATGTGACCGTGTCCCCATCCGCCATTCTGCAGAGCACCGTGGCGAGCGTCATCTCCGGATTCCAGGTTGCGGAGCAAACGGCGGGGTTCCAGGTTGCAGCGCCGAATTCGAATCTTCCGATAATTGGTCTGCCCGTGCCCAACGCCTTCTATCCACTGCTGAACAGCCTTTACCCCGGGGCCATCGCTTCGATCTATGGACAGAATCTGCAAGCGGGCGAGGCATCACCAGCTATAACACTGGCGGGTCAGAGCGCCCAGATCCTCTATGCGTCGCCCAGCCAGATCAACTTCGTGGTTCCGGTGGGTGTGCCTACCGGTCCGGCCGTGTTAACTTTCCAAAATGGCGCGTTCGAAGCTTATCCGCTGGTGCTGCAGATCGATCCGCCGCCGCCCGTCATCGTGAGTGCGGTGGATGCGGGGGTTGCCTTGGGTGGCTCCCAGGCCGCGGCGCCTGGTGACACCATCACGCTGGCAGCGACCGGGATGGATCCGGCGGTGTTGGCCGCCCCCAGCCGCGTCGGAGTTGCCGAAGCCGGAGTAAGTATCCCCGGCCTCACGATTCAACAGGCGCAGGACGGCTCCAATGATCTGCTGGTTCAGTTTACGCTGTCCGCTTCGATCGCGGGCCAGCAGGTGCCCGTAACGGTCTCGCTGGATGGCGACCTCAGCATGCCATTCTTCATTAATATAGCCGCGTCCGCTGGAAACGGCTCGAATTAGTCTTCGAGCGTCCGCGCACCTACAGCAGGGCGGGATCCAGGACATTAGCCGCCCCATTAGCAGCAATGCTAGCGGGCAGAGCAGCCTCTGTACGTGGATCGCCCCGAAGAAACTGCAGCAACTGGTGCTGGGAGCTCTCGAAGTGTGAATCCAGGAACTCCTGCAACGCCAGCCGCCGTATCGCGTCGCGCGACACCGCCGGAGCGTACACGAACGCGCGGCCGGCTTTGCGGCGCGTGACGATCGCGCGGCGTGCCAGGCGGTCGAGCACGGTCATTACCGTCGTGTAGGCCAGCGGACGGCTGGGGGCGACCCGCTCCCGCACCTCCTTCACGCTCGCTTGTTCCAGCGACCAAAGCGCATTGAGACACAATAACTCCAACGGCGGCGGGACGGTGCGCGTGGCGGATTTACGCATTAGCCTTCTCTCTTGGCCTCCGCCGGCGGCCAGGCCTGCCGCAATTTGTCCGCGAATGGGGAATTGCTCTTCGGCAGGGGCGCGGGGGCCGGTACGGGCGTTGTCGCGATCGGAAGCTTGGCCGGAGGACACGCGGCGGCACTCGTAGGCTCGGGGACCGGTCCTGCCAGATACCGGTCTTTTTTTAACAGCACGCGCTCCAGGCTCGGGCTAAAGCTGGTGAAGTTCCCCGCGTACTGGCGGTCCTTCTCAATCAGGTGGCGCATGCACTCCATTTTGGAGTCCATATCGTCCAAGTAATGGAGCAGCATGGCTTCCGGGAATACCGGCGTTTTGGGGGATCCGAATTCCAGTTGTCCGTGGTGGCTGACAATCATGTGCTCGACGAGCGACCGCAGCCGCGGCGGGAAATCCGGGATCTCGCGCAGCTTATCGCCCACCATCCGGATAGCGATCAACATATGTCCAAGTAACTGGCCCTCGTCGCTGTAGCTAAATCCGCGCTCGTAGCTCAACTCGTGAATCTTGCCGATGTCATGCACGATGGCGCCCGTGGTCAGAAGGTCGGTGTCGATCATGGGGTAGTGACTCGCCGTGAGACGCGCCAGGTGGCAGAGAGAAAGCACGTGCTCGATCAATCCGCCTAGGTAGGCGTGATGGATCTGCTTGGCGGCGGGCGCCAGGCGATAGCGGCGCGCGATTTCATCGTCGTCCAGCAGGGCGGCCACCAGTTGATGCAGGTGCGGATTCGCGATGGCCGCGGCGAACGCGCGCAATTCCCGCCACATATCCTCCGGATCGCGCGCCGAGGCCGGAAAATAATCGGTGAAGTCCACTTCGCCGTCGTCCAGCCGGCGGATGGTGTGCAAGGTCAACTGTGGCCGGTTGTGAAAAATCTGGACCAGCCCCTTGACCTTGACGAAGTCATCGCGCTCGAAGGTTTCCATCACTTCGGCCACGTTGTCCCACATCTTGGTATCCAACTCGCCGGTGCGATCGCCGAGTTGCAGAGACAAATAAGGATCGCCCTTCTTTTTCTGCCGGATCTCCTTGGCGCAAACCAGGAAGCTGCCAGTCACTATCTGATCCGGCTTGAGTTCGTTTACATAGGGCGATTTCATGTCGGCGCTACTGCTTGGCGGGCGTCGCGAGCGGCGTGGTGGGCGCCGGAGCGACTTTGGCGCTGGTGGGCGTAGTGGCCGCCGGGGGCTTGGTGGATGGCGCCTTCTTGTCGCCGGTCCCGGGAATCGGCAGCGCGAAGAGCAGCCGCTTCCGCCGGTGGTGCGCCGCGACTTCCTGCTTGGTCACGGTCTGCGGCTTCAACTGGGCAACGTCCTTCCAGGCCGTGTCTTTGCCGGGCGCGGCGCCGCTATCCACGTAGCCGGGCTTGATCTCCAGAAACGCGTCCTGGCGCAGCTTGGTCAGATAGGTGCGCACCTTGGCTTGCATCTGCGGCCCCGCCATTCTCTCGTTAATCTCGTTTTCGACCTCGTCGTAAGTCGCCAGTCCTTTTTCGTGGCGTTCTACGATTTTCGTGATCAGGAAGCCAGTCGGTGCGCGAATCGGATCGGTGACGTAGCCCTTATTCTGCTTGAAGACGATGTCGTCGATCTGTTTCAGCAACTGGCCGCGCTTGAACGGCGGCATCTCACCGCCCACCCGGGCGGTTTCCAAATCATCGGAGTTGGTCGCCGCCAGGTCCGCGAACTTCTCCCCCTTCCGCGCGCGTGCCACCAGATCCTTGGCCTTCTTTTCAGCCGCGGCCACCTGTTCCGGCGTCTTGCCTTCGGTTGATATAAAGATCTGTTGCACGAAGACTTCCTCGTCGCGGGTGAACTCGCTCTTGTGCTCTTCGTAGTACTTGCGCTTATCCGCCTCGGGGATGATCACATGCGAGCTGATCTCCTCGCCGATCACGCGCGTGGTCAGGAGCTGATTCTTGACCTGCTGCTTGAAGTCCTCGAAGGGCATGCCCGTCTGCTCGCGGATGAAGTCGTGGAATTTGTCCGGATCGGTGATCTTGCTTTGCACCTGCATGGCCGCCAGTTTCTTGGTGATTTCGGAATCCACGCTGATGTTGAGGTCCTTGGCTTTCTGGACCAACAGAAGCTGGTCGATCTGCTCGCGCAGCGCGTCGGCGGACCGCTCATGGAGCGTTTGTTGGAGCTTGGCGCCGGCCAGTCCTTGCTGGCGGAGTTCAGCGGCGAGTTCCTGCTGGGTACGCTCCATTTCGCCGCGCGTGATCACGTCGTTGTTCACTTTGGCGACGATCTCTTCGACGATGCGGACATCGGCGGCCGCAGCCACGGAGATGGAGGCTGCCGTAAGCGCCATGAGGAGGACAAACCTGCGATACATATATTGCACATTCTACCATTGCGCCCGGGTGGGGCAGAACTCCAGCGGCCCACGAATGGTGGTGAAGACGAAGTTGGAGGGCGGGCAATCCTGCCCGCAGCCGGCTTTCAGCCGGCTCTCGGCCGCCTCTAAAGGCAGTTGCGGCCGAGATTGCCCGCCCCAATTTCAATGACTCGCGTCCTTTCAACCCGAAACCGTCGCTTTCGATGCCGGCAGAATCATGCTGCAGCGTCTCGATCACCTTACCGTGCAGCGCGCCGACGTTGCTTTCGAGGCCACCCTCGCCAGCCGCACCTTCGCTTCATGGATCAAGACCCTGATGGCAACCGGATATGAATTTCACTTGCTCTTCTTCTGGCTGCCATCCGCCGATATGGCCGTCGCACGTGTGCGGCAGCGCGTCCTGGAGGGCGGCCATCACGTGCCGGAGGAGACCATCCGCCGGCGCTATGAGGCCGGCTTACGGAATTTCTTCCGCATTTACCGTCCATTGGCCGCAAGCTGGCGCTTCTACGACAACTCGGTTCGGGGAGAGCGGCGCTTGATCGCCGACGGCGTCAGGGATCAGTCCGACGTGGTCTTTGACCAGGAATTGTGGAACAATGTGAACAGGGAGTGGCGATGAATACAGCGAAGCCGGAAAAGCCGCAAAAGAAGGATATCGGCCAGATCTTTCGCGAGGGCACGGCCATCGATGAAGCACTGCAGCGGGCCTATCGCAGAACCGTCAAGGAGCACAAGCAAAGGGGCTTCTCCATGGTGTTCTGGGAAAACGGAAAAATCGTTGAAGTTCCCGCCGACCAACTCCCCGATCTTCCCATCGACTGACGAAAATTTCAGCACTGTGACACATAGAACCGATTCCATAGCCATCCGCGCGTAAATCGCGCTAAACTCCGAACTGATGACACCACTTCGTCGTGTAGCCGTGCTGGGAGCCGGCACCATGGGTTCGCGCATCGCCGCCCATTTTGCCAATGCGGGCGTCCCAGCTTTATTGCTCGATATCGTTCTCCCCAATCAGGCCAATCGCAGCGCCGCTGCCCTGGGCGGATTGGAAGCGGCACTGAAACAAAAGCCCGCCGCTTTCTTTACTCCTGAAACTAAGTCGCTAGTCACACCCGGCAACTTCGAAGACGACCTCGCCAAGATTAAGGATTGCGATTGGATCGTGGAAGCCGTCACCGAAAATCTGGCGATCAAGCGCGCTCTGATCGAGAAGGTGTTGAAGCATCGCAAGCCGGGCGCTATCTTCTCCACCAACACCAGTGGCATTCCGCTCGAAACCATCGCCGACGGGTTCCCCACCGAGTTCCGCCATCATTTTCTTGGAACGCACTTCTTTAACCCGCCCCGCTATCTCCACCTGCTGGAACTGATCCCCGGCCCCGAGACCCTGCCCGCCGTACGCGAGGGCGTCGCCGATTTCGCCGACCACCACCTGGGCAAAGGCGTCGTGCCGTGCAAGGATACGCCGAACTTCATCGCCAATCGCATCGGCAGCTTCCTGGGCGGTACCGTGCAAAGCCTGACCGTGGAGATGGGCTTCACCATCGAGGAAGTTGACGCGCTTACCGGCGCCCTCATCGGGCTGCCAAAGAGCGCCAGCTATCGGCTCCTGGACATCGTCGGCCTCGATGTATGGGAGCACGTCACCAAGAATCTTTACGACCTCGTGCCTGGCGATCCCTGGCGCGAGCGCTTCGTGCTGCCGCCCTTCTTCGCCCAGATGATCGAGCGCGGATGGCTGGGCGACAAGACCGGCCAGGGCTTTTACAAGCGCATCGGCAAGGGCGACAAAAAGGAGATCCTGGCGCTCGATCTGAAGACGCTTGAGTACCAGCCGTCCAAGAAAGCTCGCTTCGGTTCGATCGATGGCGTCCGCAATATCGAAGACCTGCCCCAGCGCCTGCGCGCCTTAATGGCGCTCACCGACCGCCCCGGCACGTTTCTCTGGAGGCTCTTCAGCGACCTGGTGCTGTATTCGGCGGCCATGGTGCCGGAGATTTCCGACCGCATCGTGGAGATCGACCGCGCCATGCGCTGGGGCTATGCCAACTCGCTCGGCCCGTTTGAGTTGTGGGACGCGCTGGGCGTCGAAGAAACCGTCGCGCGCATGCGCCGCGAACAGCGCCACATTCCGGAGAGCGTGGAGAAGATGCTGGCGAGCGGCGCGAAATCCTTCTACGAAGCGCCCGATCACGACCGGCGCCCGCACCACGAATATTTCGACCTGCTTGCCAATTCCTATAAGTGGCTGGTGGACCGCCCCGGCATTACAGTGCTCAAGGATGTCAAACACGCGCACGGCGTGGTGAAGAAGAACGGTGGCGCGTCGTTGATCGACATCGGCGACGGCGTGCTCTGCCTGGAGTTCCACAGCAAGATGAACTCGCTGGGCGACGACCAGGTCTCTTTGGTTCGCGCCGGCATCGAAGAGACCTCCAAGAACTTCGAAGCCATGATCATCGCCAACCAGGGCGAAAACTTCAGCGTCGGCGCGAACCTGATGCTGGTGTTGCTGGCCTCCCAGGAGGAAGAGTGGGAAGAGTTGGAAGCCGCCATTAACCGTTTCCAGCAAGCCACGATGATGATCAAGTACGCGCCCAAGCCGGTGGTGTCCGCGCCGTTCGGCCTGACTTTGGGCGGCGGCTGCGAGATCGCCATCCATTCGGCGCGCGTGCAGGCGTCCGCGGAAACGTACATGGGCCTGGTCGAAGTCGGCGTGGGTGTGATCCCCGGCGCGGGCGGCACCAAGGAAATGCTGCTGCGCTTCGGCAGCGCGCAAAAGGCCTTCGAATTGATCGCCTACGCCAAGGTCGCGACCAGCGCGGCGGAAGCCCGGAGCTTCGGCCTGCTGCGCCCGCAGGACCAGATTTCCATGAACCCCGAGCGGCTCATCGACGATGCCAAGGCGCTGGCGTTATCCATCGCGCCCGGTTATGTTCCCGGCGTGCCGCGCACCGATGTGGAAGTTGGCGGCGCTGAAGATCTGGCGCTGCTCAAAACCGGCGTCTATCTGGCCCGCCAAGGCAATTACATCTCGGATTACGATACCGTAGTAGGAGGGAAACTGGCATACGTATTGAGCGGCGGCAACCTGACCGGCCGTCAGACCGTCTCCGAACAATACCTGCTGGACCTGGAAAGGGAAGCCTTCCTCAGCCTGTGCGGCCAGCGCAAAACGCAGGAACGCATGCAGCACATGCTGAAGACCGGAAAACCGTTGCGAAACTGAGCCGCGCGCGTCAGCAAGCGGTCTAAGAGGATCCATGCCAGAAGCCGTCATTATCGATTGCCTCCGCACCGCCGTCGGCAAAGCGCCGCGCGGCGCCCTGCGCACTACGCGTCCGGACGATCTCGCCGGCGCGGTCATCCGCCGTCTCTTGGAAAAGCATCCGCAAGTCCCCGTCGGCGAAATAGAAGACATCATCCTGGGTTGCGCCATGCCCGAAGCCGAATCGGGCAATAACATGGCGCGCTGCGTGGCCCTGCGCGCCGGCCTGCCCGACACCGTCACCGGCGTGACCATCAACCGTTTCTGCAGCTCCGGCCTGCAGGCCATCGCCATGGCCGCCGACCGCATCCGCTCCGGCGGCGCCGATATAATCATCGCGGGCGGCGCGGAAACCATGAGCATGATGCCGCGGGGCGGCCACAAAGTCGCCCCCAGCCCGTGGTTCGTCGATCATCGCCCGGAAATCTACATGAACATGGGCCTCACCGCGGAGTGCGTGCAGCGCAAATACAATGTGTCGCGCGAGCAAGCCGATGACTTCTCCTACGATAGCCATCAAAAGGCGTTGCGCGCGCAGGCCGAAGGTAAGTTCGACGAGGAGATCGTGCCCTTCGAAATCGAGTGGGTCACCGCGAACGGCAAGAAGCCCACAGTTACCAAGACGGTTTTCGCCAAGGATGAGGGTCCGCGCGCCGACACGACCCCCGAGGCGCTCGCTAAGCTCAAGCCCGTCTTTCATGCCAGCGGAACGGTCACCGCCGGCAACTCTTCCCAGACGAGCGACGGCGCGGCCGCCGCTATTGTCATGTCCGACCGGAAGGCGCGCGAACTCGGCCTGAAACCCATGGCGCGCTTCGTGAGCTTTTCCGCCGGCGGCGTGCCCCCGGAGATTATGGGAATCGGACCGGTCGTAGCTATCCCCAAGGCCCTTAAAATCGCGGGGCTCACGCTCCACGACATCGGCTTGATCGAGCTGAACGAAGCGTTTGGTGTGCAGGCGCTGGCCGTCATGCAGGAGGCCGGCCTCGATCCGGAGAAAGTCAATGTCAACGGCGGCGCCATCGCCTTGGGGCATCCGCTGGGATGCACCGGCGCCAAGCTCACCGCGACGATTCTGCGGGAGATGGCTCGCCGCAACGTGAAGTATGGCATGGTTACCATGTGTGTGGGCGGCGGCCAGGGCGCCGCTGGTATCTTCGAACTGATGTAACAGGAGAATTTATATGGCAACGGCAACAGCATCGATCTCATTACCTAAAACGCAGGGTGGCGCATTCCTGATCGAAGAGCGCCTGCCAAACGAAATCTTCACGCCGGAGGATCTGACTCCGGAGCACCTGGCCATCGCCCGCACTGTGGACGAATTCTGGGCCAAGGAAGTCGGCCCGAACGTGGATGCCATCCAACACCACGAGCCTGGCGTCGCCATGGCATGCCTGCGCAAAGCCGCCGAACTGGGCCTCACCGGCATCACCATCCCTGAGCAATACGGCGGGATGGAGCTGGACATGGCCTCCGCCATGGTGGCCGTCGAGCACATGGCTGGCGACGGTTCCTTCGCCGGCTGGTACGGCGCGCACGTCGGCATCGGTTCGCTACCCATTCTGTACTTCGGCACCGAAGCGCAGAAAAAGCATTACCTGCCCAAGCTGGCCAAGATGGAAATGCTAGGCGCGTACTGCCTCACTGAGCCGCACGCCGGTTCCGACGCGCTGGCCGCCCGCACCCGCGCCGATCTGAGCCCCGATGGCAAGCACTACATCCTCAACGGGCAGAAAATGTGGATCACCAACGGCGGCCATGCCGATCTGTTTACGGTCTTCGCCAAAGTCGGCGGCGAGAAATTTACCGCCTTCCTGGTCGAGCGCAATTTCCCCGGCGTCTCCTCCGGTGGCGAAGAGAAGAAGATGGGTATCAAGGGCAGCTCCACTACGGCTGTCTACCTCGACAACGTGCCTGTGCCCGTCGAAAATGTGCTCGGCGAAATAGGCCGCGGCCATATCATCGCCTTCAACATCCTGAACGTCGGCCGGCTTAAGCTCGGCCCCGGCACGGTGGGCGGCTCGAAGAACGTGCTGGCGGTTTGCCTTAAGTACGCCAAGGAGCGCAAGGCCTTCGGGCAATCCATCGCCGAATTCGGCATGATCCAGCACAAGCTCGCCGAGATGGCCATCCGCACTTACGCGGCCGAGTCGATGACCTATCGAGTTGTGGGCTTGATCGAGTCGCAGCTGGAAGATTTCTCCTGGTCGCAAGCCAACGCCGCGCAGACCATGCTGAAAGCCGTGGAGGAATACGCCGCCGAATGCTCCATCATCAAGATCTACGCATCCGAAGTGCTCGACTACGTGGTCGATGAAGGTGTGCAGATCCACGGCGGTTACGGCTATCACATGGACTATCCGGTCGAGCGCGCCTATCGCGACTCGCGCATCAACCGCATCTTCGAAGGCACCAACGAGATCAACCGCCTGCTCACCACCGGCATGCTGCTGAAGCGCGCCGCGCGCGGGCAGCTCGGCCTGGTGCAGGCGGCTACCGGCGTTCTCCAGGAGATCCTGGGCGGGCCGCGTGGCGGCGAGGACGAGCCCACCGGCCCGTTCGCCGAAGAAACCAAGATCCTGCTCAACGCCAAGAAAATCGCCCTCATGCTGATGGGCGTGGCGTATCAGAAGTATATGCTCGAGATGGAGAAGCAGCAGGAGGTCCTGGCCAGCATCACCGACGTGATCATGGACATCTTCGCCATGGAATCGGCGCTGCTGCGCACCCAGAAGCTGGCGGAATCCGGCAAGGGCGCCAACGCGGCGGATATGACCGCCGTGCTGGTGCGCGACGCGATGGCCCACATCGACGTGACTGCGCGCATCGTGCTGGCGGCCTGCTCGGATGGCGATTCGTTGCGCACGAATCTGGTAGTGCTGCGCCGCTTCGGCAAATACGAACCGGTGGACGCCATCGCCCTGCGCCGCAAGATCGCGCACCGGCTGCTGGACGCCGAGCGCTACGTAGTATAGTCCCAAAGAACTGGAGGGCGGGCAATCATGCCCGCAGCCGGCTTTTAGCCGGCCTCGTTGGCGAAGTTCAAATCTGTCCGTGGTCGCGGCGCTCAAGGGCCGCATACTGATAACATCGGACTTCGTGAGTTTCGCATGAGCCGGCGATACGTCCTGACGGAGTACGTACACGAAGCCTTGGGACATGCCGTCTACGACAAGTTGGAGGATGAGACTTTTGCTGGCAGTATCAACGGCTGCCCAGGCGTGGTTGCTTTCGCTCCGACGCTGTATCGCTGTGAACGAGAGCTGCGATCCACTCTTGAGGACTGGATTCTCCTTGGTCTAAAGCTCGCCCATCCGCTACCGTTAATCGGCGGCATAAATCTAAACAAGCAGCCGGCGCGCGAGCCGGTGGGCACCCTGTAAACACGCCGATTTCATTCTGCGACTGGGAACAAACGATAGGAAAAAGCCAGAGGCGATGTCGCCGTTATCCGTGGCGGGTCGGCCTAACGGGGGCGTAAAGTTTCCTCTCCTATACCTCTCATTTACCTCGCGTTCGAAGGCGTCCTCGCACCACTCGTTGAGGGATCGCGAAAACTGGAACGGTAGCAACGTGATAGAGTAGCTTTCGTGCATCGCCGAACGTTTTTTCGTTCGCTCGCGGCGGCGTCCGCGGCCGGCACCATAGGATCTCCGCGAGCATTCGCCGCGGTCCCCAAAACCAAAATCACCAGGGTGCGCGTGTACACGCCGCCCGCGGCCAACCCGCTTTTCAACCAAAGCGATCTGGTGGTGGCCGTCGAGACCGACGCCGGCATCACCGGCATCGGCGAAGGCGGATCCAAAGACATGCTGGAACAGTGCGCCGGCCGCCTCATCGGCCAGGACCCGCAGTACATCGAGCGGCTGTGGCAGGACATGTCGCGCGCCTTTTTCTATCCACCCGGGCGCGAAAAGGAGCACGCGTTAGGAGCGCTCGACCTGGCGCTGTGGGATATCCGCGGCAAGGCGCTGGGCGTGCCGGTACACGCGCTGCTGGGCGGCATGGTGCGCAACCATTGCGAATGCTACAACACGGCTGGCAGTATTCCCGGCTTCCAGCCCGGCATGCGCATCAAGGAGCGCGCGCAACTGACTATCGCCGCGGGCTACCGGGCTTTCCGCATGGGCGCCGCCGACGCGCCCGCAAACACCACCTTCAACACCCGCGAGCGCCTCAATCAGCTCTATGACGACTGCGTTGAGGCCCGCGAGGGAGTGGGCAAGAATGGCGACTGGTGCGTCGATTTCCACCAGCGCTTCGATCTGCATGAAGCCGTGCGCGGATGCAGCCTCATTGAAAGCCTCGCGCCGTTCTTCGTCGAGGACCCCGTACGCACGGAAGCATTCCTGGAAGATATTCCCATCCTGCGCCGCATGGCGAAGGTGCCCATCGCCGCCGGTGAGGAGTGGGGCAATCGCTGGGACTTCAACAAGCTCGTCGAGAATCACGATATCGACTTCGTGCGCGCCACGCTTCCCAACGTCGGCGGCATCACCGAGATGATGAAGATCGCCGCCATTTGCGAAACTCACTTCGTGGGCATCGTACCGCACTTTACCGGACCTATCTCGACGGCGGCTTTGGTCAACTCACTCGGTACATTCTCAGGCCCCGTGTTGATGGAATATAACTTCCAGGGCCACACCTTCGCGCATCTGCCCGTGTGCCTCGATTTCAAGGATGGCAAGCTGTATCCCAACGACCGCCCCGGCCTGGGCGTGGAAGTTGACTTCAAACCCTTGCGGCAGATCACCCAGATCACCGAAAGAGTCACTAACCGCGCCCAGACTTACTTCCGCCCCGATGGCTCGATAACAAACTGGTAGCATTGATAATCGTGCGCTGACTGTCTCTTGCCCAGCCGGGTTGAACCCGGCCAGATTGTGAACCAACGGGCCGGTCAGCGGTGCGCCGTCACGGTGACTTCGATGCGCGCCGTGCCCACCAACTTCGCCACACCAACGGTCGTGCGCGCGGGACGCGGCTCTTTGAAGTAGGTGGTGTAGACCGCGTTCATGCGCGGGAACAGGCTCATGTCGGTCATGGCAACCTGCACCGCCACGGCGTCGTCGAAGCTCATGCCCGCCTCTTTCAGAACGAGCCCGATATTCTCCAGGCATTGCTTCACCTCGGCGTCGAAGTCTTCGGGGATCTGGCCGCTTTTCAGATCCGAGCCGGTCTGCCCGGCAATGTACAGCGTATGGTCCACCAGGATGCCGGGGCTGAACGGCCTTCCGGTGGGGAAGTCCTTCGGTTGGATGACCTTCTTGGACGCGGCCGGAGCCGCCACGGCGAGTGCCAGGCCGAACAAGAGAACCGTAAATTTGCGCATTTGTCGATTATGACGTGGGAACTGGCTTGCGGCAAGGGTGGCGCGGAGTTACCATGCTCGCCATGCAGCAGACGAATGCGATTTCACGGAGAGGCTTTCTCCATAAGAGCGCGATCGGCGCGGCGGGTCTGGCCGGGGCCCGTTACCTGAGCGCCAATCCGCTGGGCTTGCCGATCGGGTGCCAGACGTGGCCGTTGAGAGAGGCCATCGGAAAGGATCTCGATGGCACGTTGAAAGACCTGGCCGGAATGGGCTTCGAGCGCATCGAGATGTGCTCGCCGGCGGGCTACGCCAAGATGGGCTTCGGGCCTCTGGCAGAGATGAAACCCGCGGAGCTGCGAGAAAAGATCCACGCGGCTGGGCTGGGCTGCGAGAGCTGCCACTTCGGATTCGGGGAGCTGCGGGATCATCTGGACGAGCGGCTGGATTTCGCCAAGGAGTTGGGCCTCAAACAAATGATCCTCGCCACGTTTTGGCTGCCGAAGAAGGCCACGATGTCGGATTGGATGCACGCGGTCGATGAAACCAATAAATTCGGCGAGCGCACCGAGAAGGCGGGCATCCAACTCGGCTTCCACAATCACGACTTCGAATTCCACAAGATCGACGGCGAACTGATCTACGACAGGCTGATGAGCGAGTTCGACCCGAAATTGGTGAAGATGCAGTTCCAGGTGAACGTAATCAGCCTGGGCTACCAGGCGGCCGATTACTTCGAAAAGTATCCGGGCCGGTTCATTTCGATCCATTTGCAGGACTATTCGCCATCCTTGAAGAAGGATGTCGCCCTGGGCCAGGGCGTGGTGGACTGGAAGAGGCTCTGGGCAGCGGCTAAGAAGTCCGGTGCGCGGAACTACTTTGTAGAAGTGGACCGCGCCGATATGAAATCCAGCGCGCAATTCCTCAAGGGCCTGAGTTGATTCTGCATGCGCTCACGCTGCTGGCCATCGCGCCGCAGCTTCATAACGGCAGCTTTGACGACAACCTGGCGGGCTGGACGGTCCACCGGCACGGACAGCGCGCGGCCGATCCGTCAGTGCGCGCCGCGAACCACGCGCTCTCGATCGCGCCGCGCGGGCCGGGCCGCGCCGGAGTCTCGCAAACCGTTTATCTGACACCGGGATCCCTCTGGCGCTTGAGCGCCAGGACTACCGGCAGCGCACTGATCCAAGCCGAAACCCCTTCCGGAAACTTCGGCTCGTCCTCCGGTGCGGAGTTTTTCTTCCGCACGCCTTCGCCCGGCGAGGTCACGATTCACCTGGATAGCACCGGCGGGCCGGCATCGTTCAGCGATCTCCGGTTCGAACCGGTGCCGGAGCCAGATCCAGGGGAATTGCGCGTCGATTTGAAAACTGCCGGCAAACGCCCCATAGACGCCAAGCAGCAGGGGCAGTTCATCGAGATGCTGTGCCGGCTGATCCCGTCGATGATCGCGCAGCAGGTGGATAACGACAGCTTCGAAGAGGAGCCGCCGTACCGGTTTTCGTACGTCAAGGAGACCGACCATCCCAATCGCCCGTGGTATCCCGATGGCGCGGTGCAAGCGGCGGAGTACGCTCTGGACACCGAGCATGCATTCAACGGCAAGCGGTCGCAGCGGATAGAGATTCCCGCGCCGGGCGCGCGCGCGGGTATCGCGCAGGATGGATTCTACACGAAGACCGGCGTGCGGTACCGGCTGCGCCTGCACATGAAGGGAACAGGCGCTGTGCCTGTGCGCGCGGTGCTGCGCGATGCACAGGGCAACGTCGCGCAGGCGGTAGATCTAGGCCGCGCGTCGGCGCAATGGCAGCCGGCGGAAGCCATCCTCGCGGCCACGCGCCATTCTACGGCGGCCACGTTGGCCATCGACTTCGAAGGGCCCGGAACGCTGTGGCTGGACCGTGTGTACCTCATCGGCGACGATGCCGTCGAGGGCATCTGGCGTCCGGACGTCGTGGAAGCGATGAAGGCGCTCAAGCCCGGCGTGATCCGCTTTGGCGGCACCTCGATCGAAGGCTTGGAGTGGGACCAGACGGTCGGCAATTGGGACGGCCGCGCGCCGTTTACGACCTTTTGGGGCGGGTTGGAGCCGAACTTCGTGGGCCTGGACGAGTTCACCCGCTTGTGCCGCCTGGTGGGAGCCGAGCCGCTGATCTGCGTTCGTTGGACGGGCAAGCAGCCGGCCGATGCCGCGGCCGAGGTCGAGTACATGAACGGTAGCGCGCAGTCGCGCTGGGGCAGCCTGCGCGCGCGCAACGGACATCCGGAGCCGTGGGCCGTGAAGTACTGGCAGATCGGCAACGAAGTGGGCGGCCAGGAGTACGAGCGGTCGATCGCCGCGTTTGCGCGCGCCATGAGAGCGGCCGATCCGTCGATCAAACTCATGAGTTCTTATCCACGGCAGGGCGTGCTGGCCGGCGCGGAGGGGCAGCTCGATTACCTGTGCCCGCACCATTACGAAGTGGGCGATTTGACCGAGGTGGTGCGCGAGTTCGAATCGTTGCGGGATCGCATACGGCAACAGGCGCAGGGCAGGGAAGTACGCATAGCGGTCACGGAGTGGAACACCACCGGCGGCGACTGGGGGCTGAAGCGCGGCATCCTGCAATCGCTGGGCAACGCTCTCGATTGTTCGCGCTACCACAACGTCCTGCAGCGCTATGCCGACCTAGTGGAAATGGGCATCCGGTCAAATCTGATCGATAGCTTCGGGTCGGGTATCATTGTCACCGGACCGGGATGGTTGTACCGCGCACCGACCTACTACGCTGAGGAACTCTACGGCCGCGCGGCCGGCTCATATCCGTTGAGCGTGGACCGTAGCGGCGGTCTCCCCTGGCAGTTGCAGCAGCCCGACGTGAGCGCGGTGTTGAGCGCGGATGGGCGGATGCTTCGGATTTATGCCGTGAACTCAACCGGAGCTGCGCTGCGACCCAGCATCGCACTGGGCGATAGCGGGCAATCCGCCGCGGGCGCCACGGCGTTTGTGCTCAAGAACAGGGAGGGTCAACCCAATACCGAAGCCACAAATTCAGCCAGTGACCGGGAGGCGGTTTCGGTGGAGACGCACAGCCTGCCGGCGGTCGGAAGCCATCTCAGGTTTACGTTCGCGCCCTACAGCCTCACCCTGCTCGAGATCCAACTGGCTGGCCGCTAGTAACCCAGTCTGCGGGGCAGCATCAATACTTGTGTAAGGGGATTTCCCGGCAACGTGGCCGGGCCCTCTACGCTACACGACAGTCTTACTCCGCGGAGACGGGGATGGCCATGCCGGGCACTTCGGCGCTGGCGCGCAGCGCCTTGCTCTTCACATTTTTGGTCACGCCAAATGCAAACGATTCGCCGAGCATGCCTGCATCAAAAGCGCGGATGACATAGGTACCGTCGATGTTAGCGACGTCCAGATAGTTCCGTCCGGATTCTTTTGCCGGCCGGGCAGCCGCGAGGAAAGTTGCGTTGATGCCTTCCCCGCTCAGATGAATGACCGGCACGTGCGCCACGTCCCGCGCCTCGGTGCTCATCCAGATAGTGTATTGGCCGGGCTGCAGAAGCGTGTTCCCCCAATACGCGGCAGTGGGCAGCTCGAAACTACCCTTCAGGACTGGTTGGGCGTTGGCCCGCGCAGTGGTTAAGCCGAGCGCCAAACCCAGCAGCGCTAAGCTGATGCTCAGATGTTTCCGTACGTTCATGGTTATTCTCCTTTAATAGGCCTCTCCGGGTGAACCCTTTGAGGCACTTGTTTCGTCTATGCAATAGATGGGCGAATCGGAGGCGAAGTTTATCAGCAGGGCGTCAATTGTTTGTGACGACTCAAGCAGAGGATATGAAAGGGTTTAGTCCATCATGTCATTTCCCGCGCCAAAATCAATGATTGCCAGAGGCAAGCTGCGCTTTGGGTCCTTCGAGGTGGATCTCGAAAACCAGGAACTGCGTAAGCACGGTCTGCGCATCAAATTGCAACACAAGCCGTTTCAAATTCTCGAATACCTGTTGCAGAGACCCGGACAACTGGTATTGCGCAACGATCTGGCGCAACTCCTCTGGCCCGGCATGCACGTGAGCTTCGACCGCAGCTTGAATACCGCTGTGAATGCGCTGCGGCGCGCGCTGAGCGACACTTCGCGCAATGCACGCTTCATCGAGACGCGGACCGGACTCGGATATCTGTTCCTGGCGCCGGTGGAAGAGGTACGCGGCACAGGCAGCTCGCAGCCCGAGGCCGGCATCCAATTGGTCCACTCGAATGCCGGCGCGGCGGAAGCGCCGCAGGACTGCCTGAAGGGCCGTTATTTCTGCCATAAGCTGACGGAAGAGGATCTGCACAAGGGGGTCGCGCATTTCAACGCCGCGCTGGCGCAAAATCCGCAATGCGCCTTCGCCTATGCGGGCCTGGCTGACGCGTACTGCTTGTCCGCTCTGCTGAACATGGCGCCCGCGGCCGAGATCTATCCACGGGCGAAGGAGATGGCGTTGAACGCTTTGCGCGCCAGGCAGGATCTGGGCGACGCGCACGCATCGTTGGCCAGCGTGAAGAGGCTGTTTGAATGGGATTGGGCCGGCGCGGAAGCGGAATATCTCACCGCGCTGGTATTGAGCTACAACTCAGCCATGACGCATCAGGCGTATGGCGCGCACCTGGCGGCCACGGGCAAGTTCGAAGAAGCGCTGCGCGAACTGCGTCGGAGCGAGGAAATCGATCCGTTGTCGCCCATGGTGAATGTCGGCGTGGCGTGGGGCCTGTATGTGGCGCGGGATTTTCAGGGCGCTTCGGAACAGTCGTGGAAGGTTCTGGCGATGGAGCCTAAGTTCGGCCCGGCGCAATATACGCTGGGGCTGGCGTACGTGCAGATGGGTTTGATGGAAGATGCCATCGTGGAGTTGAGGAATGCCCGCACCTGCGCGGGCGATCAACCGGCGGTGCTGGCGGCCTTGGCATACGCCCATGCCGGCACTGGGGAGATGTGCGAGGCGGCCGGGATACTCGCCGAACTGGAAAGTTTGTCCCAACGCCGGTACGTCTCGCCGTATTGGCTTGCCTCAGTCCATGCCGGCCTCGGAGATGGCGCGCGCGCGTTGGAACTGCTAGATCGCGCCGGCGAGGAACGCGACGTGTGGCTGACATGGCTCGGAGTGGAACCGCGCTTCGACACGCTGCGGGGAGAGCCGCGATTGAAGGAATTGATGCGGAGGGTTGGGCTGTAGCAGAAGGCGGCAGGTTAGGGGGAGTCAGGCGTCAGAACAACGGAAACCGCTCCCCCCGTCGATCGCTGGTCACAGACCCGCGGCCGTTGAAACCGGAACCGTGGCGGGCTGCGCGGCGGCGCCGCTCAGCAAGTGGTTCCGGGCAGCTTTAGACACGGCGAACCGATACGATCTGCCCAGCAGCCCGCTATCGAACTCCCGGATGATGTAACTTCCGTTGACTTCGTCCACCTTGAAACAACTGTGTCCGTAGGATTCTTCGGATCCGGCCGGCGTGAGAAAAGTTGCGGTAGCGCCTTCGCCGCGAACATGGACCAGTTGGATTCCCGCAAGGGACCTATCCAGCGTCAACGTATATTCGCCGGGCTGTAACAGGACGTCATTCCAGTATGTCTGCGTGGGCAGGGTAAAGGTTGCCTGGGTAATTGTTTGGGCGCTGGCTCCCGCGGCGGTCAGGGCGGCGAGAGTGACAAGCGCCAGAGTAAGCGCGAATCGTTTTTGTAAGTTCACAGGTTCTTCCTTTCATCGCCGCCATGAGGCGGCTTTCTTTGTCTACAGATCAGACGAAGCACCCGCCCCGAAGTTCAGCCGGTCGGGATCAATTGTTTGTCAATTGGCGCAGGCAGGTACAATGACTGGGGCGGGCCGAAACAAATGGAACATTACACTTGGGATAGCATTGAGAAGGAAGTGATGAATCCGCGCATCTGGCGCAAGGTTATCGCGGGGGACAAAGCCATGGTGGCGCAGGTTTTCATTGCGAAAGGCGGCGTGGTTCCCGAGCACCATCACGAGAGCGAGCAGATCACTTACATTCTGGAAGGCGCACTCGAGTTCGAAATCGAAGGCCGCACGGTGGTGGTTTCGGCAGGCCAGGTGCTGCGCATCCCGTCGCATGTGCCGCATCGGGCGGTCGCGCTTGAAGACACGCTCGATCTGGACATTTTCAGCCCCATTCGCATGGACTGGCTCACGGGCCATGACGATTATCTGCGGCGCGGGTAAGCTATGGACCTGGGAATCAAAGATCGCGTCGCCCTGGTGGCCGCCTCCAGCCGGGGGCTGGGCCTGGCCGTGGCGCGAGGGCTCGCCAAAGAAGGCGTCAAACTTGCGCTCTGCGCGCGCCGGGGCCCGATTCTCGATGTCGCCGCCGACGAGATTCGCCGCGACACCAGCGCCGAAGTGATGACCGGCGTGCTGGACGTGACCGCCTACGACGACGTCCGCCGGTTTGTGGCCGAGGTGGTGGAACGGTTTGGCCGCTTGGATATTTGCGTGGCGAACGCGGGCGGTCCCCCAGCGAAGACCTTCGCCGAAACCACCCTTGCCGACTGGCGCTCGGCCACCGATCTGAACCTGATGAGCACGGTCTACTTCGCCAAGGAGGTGCTGCCGGTGATGCAACGGCAGCAATGGGGCCGGTTCATCGCCATCACATCGGTGGCGGTGAAGCAGCCGGTGGAGGGGCTGATTCTGTCTAATTCCGTGCGTTCAGGAGTCAGCGGCCTAATCAAGACGCTGGCCAACGAATACGGACGTTACGGCGTGCTGGTGAATAACGTGTGCCCTGGTTACACAGCCACCGCCCGCCTGGTGGAACTCAGCCACCGGCTGGCCGTCAAGGAAGACGTGGATCCGGCGGAGATCGAGGAACGCTGGGCGCGGCAGACGGCTCTCGGCCGGGTGGGCCGGCCGGAGGAATTCGCCGACCTGGTGGTATATCTGGCTTCCGAGCGAGCCACTTATATCACCGGCGCGTCGATCGCGGTGGACGGCGGGCTGGTGAAGGGTCTGTACTGATCCGGCCCGTTCCGTACCAATCCGGAACACCAGATCAGGCTGCACGCGACAGATGTTGCCGTGCGGAAACAGCGCTCTGCTCTTGCTGTTGCAGGCTCGTGATACGGCTCTCAATGGCGGTTAGAGACACCGTCTTGCGGGGTGAGTCCGGCCAAGCCTGAACCACGTCGCGCCGATATTTGAGGAATGCCATTTCTGCCTTCATGACCTGAGGTAGTGCACGCGGCGTGCCAAGGCTATGCCGCGCACATCGATTCAGTGCTGCCACTTGGTCTGCGCGCCTTCGCCCGGGAACGGCCAGTTCTTGTCCAGTAACAATTCTTTCTCGCGCTCGGTGCGCGGCACCAGGTCGATCTTCAAATTCTCGAAAAAATGCACGCCGGTCTTGCCAGCCGTGGCAATGTCGAGGTCGCCATCGCCGTCCAGATCGGCCACCACGAACTGCGTCCCGGCGCCCGCGGTGCCATTTAACGAGATTGGATATCGGGTAAATTCGCCGGTCTTGCGGTCGATCTTGTAGTAATAGATCACCAGCGGATCGTAGGAGCCGGGGTCGCCGCCGTCGTGTCCGCGATAACGCTTTCCGGCCAGCAGTTCCATCTGGCCATCGCCGTCCAGATCCACCAGCTTCAGCGCGTGCACCTGGGAGAATGATTCGTCGATGGTATGCCGGACCCAGCGGCGGTGGGCGGCATCGCCCTGCTGTTCCAGCCAATACAGGCCATAGCTGTGACCGCGGCCGTAGATGAGATCCATCTTGCCGTCGCCATTCACGTCATAGCCGATAATCGGGAACCCGGCTTCCTCCAAATCCCAATCGCCGTGCCACTCCCACTGGTCGCGATCGGCGTCGATATTCTTGAACCAGCCATGCGGCGTGAGAAGGTCCATTTTGCCGTCGCCATCGATGTCCGCGATACCGATGCCGTGGCCATCCTGATCGTGCCCGCCTGCGTGGTGGACCTTCGGCTCGGGCCCGGCGAAGTCCACCCAGATGATTCCCGAGCGGCCATAATGCGCCAAGGCCAGGTCCGGCTGGCCGTCGCCATTGAGGTCCGCCATCCAGCCGCCTTCGGTCTCGACCGAGTGGGTGATGAAGTGACGCTCCCACATGACGCCCGGCTTTTTCGGATTCTCGTACCAAAACAATCCATCCGTCATCCAGCCGACCGAAACAATGTCCGGCGCGCCATCGTGATTCACGTCCACGACCCACTCGCCGCAGTCGGACACAAATTCTCCGACGATATCGACGGCGCGGTATTGATGGCGCTTCCATTCGCCGCCGCCCGGCCCCGGATTCTCATACCAATAAGCCCCGCTCACGATATCCGGGCGCCCGTCGCCGTTCATATCCAGGGTGGTGATGCCCTCGGCGTGATCGGAGCTCAGCCGATGGATGGAATACGAGATTTGCGGTACGTTGCCGGGCGCGTTGCCGCGCACGTGATTCAATTGTCCGTGGACGGCGCCCGGATACGCGACCGATGCCAGCGCGGCCAGGCTCGCCAGAGAGAGATTTCTCATCGCGATGCTACTCCTCACCGAAGAGTGTAGTCGCTAGCGGGGGTGTTTGGGAAACGCGCACCGCGGTTCATCGGGCCACCAGGGCCTTCAACCGGTCCAGGGCGTCGGACCAATAATCCTTCACGCTGTCCGCTTCGCCTTCAGGCACTTTGGCATGCGAGACCACGACTGTGGTTTTGCCGCGCCGCTCGTAGAGCCGGACCGCGACGCGGGTGTCGCCGGGCCAATCGAGATGGAGGATTTTTGGCGGCACGGCCTTCGAGATTTCGAATTTCGCGTCGGGCAGCCAGTGCGCCAGGGTGCCGGGGTCCTGCCACGCGGCCCACACGGCTACGCGGGGAGCGCTCACGATCTTGGTGATGGTTACGTCATGGCGCCTGCCGCCGGACTCGGCGCGCCCGTCCTGGCGCATGCCGCGTTCATTCTCGTAGCCCACGGCCACCATCTGGCTCCACCAGCGCGTGAGGCCGAACTGATTCTGAAGCACGAGGGCGATCTCCTTGTGCTCCATCATGCGGGCGCCGGCCCGATCCAGAATTTTGCACCACGCGTTCCACGGTTTGCCCGTGCTGGCCTTCACGGCGTCGTCGGTCACCGTACCCACACGTATCTGCTGAAACATCTTTGCCATAAGAGAGGCTCGGCCCTAATTCATATAGTAATCTTGCGCACCACCTGACCACGCAGCTCCCCCAGCAATTCGCGCACGGTCTTCCGGGTAACCGGATCGCGCAATTCCGGCGCCAGGTCCGCCAGCGGGGCGAGCACGAACCGGCGGCAACGAAATCGCGGATGCGGAATTTCGAGCGAGGGCGCCCTCACGACCGATTTCCCGAACAAAAGGATATCGATGTCGATGGTGCGCGGCCCATTGCGCGCCACGCGGCGGCGGCCTAGCTGGATCTCGACCTTGGCCGTGCGACGCAGCAATTGCAAGGGGAACAGGCCGGTCTCGGCTTCCGCCACTTGGTTCAGAAACCACTGCTGGCCAGGCGCATCGATCGGCTCGGTTTCGTAAACCGGCGAGAGGCGGAGGACGTGCAGTTGCGGCGACTCAAGCGCTTGCAGGGCCGCCTGCAACATGGCCTCGCGGTCGCCCAAGTTCGAGCCTAGTCCCAGGTAGACCGTCTTCATAGGCTCAAAACAGCGCGGGACGATCGCCGATAAAACGACGCTGAATTTGAAAATACTCGTAGGCCGCATCCGTGGCCACACGCCCGCGGGGTGTGCGGTTCAGGAAGCCGAGTTGAATCAAATACGGCTCGTAGACTTCTTCGATGGTGTCGGCCTCCTCGGAAATGGACGCGGCAATAGTGTTCAGCCCCACCGGGCCGCCGCGGTATTTATCGAGGATGGTGAG
This sequence comes from Bryobacterales bacterium, assembly GCA_963707465.1. GTDB lineage: Bacteria > Acidobacteriota > Terriglobia > Bryobacterales > Bryobacteraceae > Bog-159. The sequence goes on along the minus strand of CAVPQK010000023.1, from coordinate 27,767 downwards.
CATGATTTTCTGATCGATTTCGTCGAGGCCGTAGCGGTCCACTTCGAGCAGGTTCAGGGCGGTCTGGGCGACGGCTTGGGTGATGCGGCCGCCGGCGCGCACCTGCGCATAGTCGCGCACGCGGCGCAGCAGGCGGTTGGCGATGCGCGGCGTGCCGCGGCAGCGGCGCGCGAGCTCCACGGCGGCATCGTCGTCGATGCCCACGGCAAGCAGGCGGGCCGAGCGCTGCACGATGACGGTCAACTCGTCGACCGCGTAAGGATCGAGGCGCAGCACCAGTCCGAAGCGGCCGCGCAACGGTGCGCTGATGAGTCCCTGCCGGGTGGTGGCGCCGATGGCGGTAAAGCGCGGCATGGGCAGCGAGTGTGTGCGCGCGCCGGGACCCGCGCCCACCAGGATATCCACCCGGAAATCCTCCAGCGCCGAGTAGAGCATCTCCTCCACGTCCGGCATCAGGCGGTGGATCTCGTCGATGAAGAAGACCTGGCGCGCGCGGATGTTGCTCAGGATGCCGGTGAGATCCAGCTTCTTTTGCAGCACGGGTCCGGATGTGGTGGTGATGGGGACTTTCAACTCTTCGGCGATAATGCAGGCAAGCGTGGTTTTGCCGAGGCCGGGCGGACCGTAGAGTAGCACATGATCCATGGCTTCGCCGCGCAGGCGGGCGGCCTCGATGGCGATGGAGAGGTTTTCCTTCAGCTTTTTCTGCCCGGCGAAGTCGGCGAGCGAGCGCGGCCGGAGTCCGGCTTCGAACTGTGCGTCTTCGGGCTGGCGCGCGCCGGAAACAAGTTCCCTATCGGGCATCCGTTTTCAGCTTACCGTACCAGTTCCAGGGCGCGCCGGAAAAGCGGCTCGAACTCGGTATCGGGAGGAGGGGGAGCGCCGGCTTGGCGTGCTTTGCGGACGGCAGCCTCGGCGGCGGGTCGCGCGCAGCCCAGATTGAGCAAGGCAGAAAGAACGTCCTGCTCGATGGTCGTCAAGGCCCCGCTGGGCGCGCCGGGCGTGGCGGGCTCCTCGCCCGAGGGCGCCGGCATCTTATCGCGCAGCTCCAGGACCATGCGCTCGGCGGTCTTCTTGCCCACACCGGGAATGCGCACCAGCCGGTCCACCTCGCCGCGGCGGATGTTCGCGATCAGGTCCAGTGCGGGAATGCCGGAGAGCACCGCCATCGCCATTTTCGGACCGATGCCCGAGACCGAGATGAGCTTTTCGAACAGTGCCTTTTCGTCCTGAGTGAGAAAGCCATAGAGCGCCAGCGCGTCTTCGCGTACGTGCGTGTGGATGCGGAGGCGGACCTCGGCGCCTGCTTCGGGAAGGTGCGAATAAGTGGAAACCGGGATGGTCACATCGTAGCCTACGCCGCCCACATCCACCACCGCCTGGTTCGGATGCTTTTCGAGCAGCACGCCGCGGAGCAAGGCAATCATAACTTTGTATTGTACAGTGGCGCGAGATTTCGCCGCGCGCTAACTACTAATCGCCCGCTACCGGCAGCCTGATAGCGCAGTTTTGGAGTTCAAGACCACCGAAATCAGCCTGCGCCGTGAGAACATCGTCAGATGGCCCGCCGCCGCTTTCTGGTCGAACATGTCCGCGATAACGCCGCCGAGTTGCGCGGCGAAGATGCCCGGCATCTCGCGCGGGTGCTGCGCGCCGAGCCCGGACAACAATACGAGATCGCGGACGGCGCCGGGGTCTATCTGGCGGAGATCGCCGCTGTGGAGCGGGACCGCGTGGTCTTCCGCGTGATCGCGGCGCTGGATACGCCGCCTCAGCCGGTGCGCGTGACGCTGTGCGCCGCGCTTATTAAGTTCGATCGCTTCGAATGGCTGGTCGAGAAAGCTACCGAACTGGGGGTTGCGGCCATCGTCCCCATCAACGCCTCGCGCAGTGAGAAGGGGCTGGTGGAGGCCGCCCGCAAGCGAGCCGAGCGCTGGAGGCGCATCGCGCACGAGAGCAGCCAGCAGGCTCGACGCCTGAGTCCGCCCGAAATTAGCGCGCCCATGTCGCTGGACGTAGCCGTCGCCGTGGCTGCAGGCCTGCGCTATTTTCTGGACGAAAAGTCCGGCGCGGCTCCGCTCGCGGTCGCGATCCCATGCCACGGGCAACGCTACAACTCAGATCGCGTCCTGCTGCTGACCGGCCCCGAAGGCGGATGGACCGATGCGGAACGGGCCGCCGCCACGGCCGCAGGGTGGTCTCCGGTATCGCTGGGACCCCTGATACTGCGGGCCGAAACCGCCGCTATTGCCGCCGCCGCCATACTCACGCATTCGTGGTGGGCGTCTCAGCTAGAATGAACCGTAGGGAAGCTTTCTTGCGCAATCCTTTCGACCTGCTGGCGATATTCATCATTACCCTTACGCAGTGGCACATGAGCCGGCAACTCCTGGCCGCCGTGGGCCGGAAACTTTCGGTACGCGCGGCAGCCGCCGTGCGCTGGGCGGCGTTGGTTTTTTACGCCCTCATGGCCGCTGGATTCGCGCTGGGCTTCTCCTTTCTGGTGAGCCGGTTCAAGCTGCCGCCCACTCCCGCGCAAGTAGCCGGCGCGGTGGCACAGACATGGCTTTTCGGCTCGACTGCCGGATACCTGGCTTACCGCGCGGTGGAATTCCTCGCGAGACGCGTGTGGGGCCCCACTTTCGACCCGTCCCGGCGCCGTCTGCTGAACGCCACGGGAGGCGCGTTACTAGCCGCGCCATTCGCGGCCGTGGGTTACGGCGCGTTCATCGAACGCTTGGATTTCCATGTGCGGGAAGTGGAGATTCCCGTTCCCAATCTGCCGGACGGCCTGGACGGCCTGCGCCTGCTGCACTTGAGCGATATCCATCTGAGCGCTTTCCTGAGCGAGAAGAATCTGGCGCGGGTGATCGATAGCTCTAACGAATTGCGCCCACACCTGGCGCTGATCACGGGCGACCTGATCACCGCGGCCGGCGACCCGCTGGAGGCTTGTCTAAGGCAAGTCGCGCGTTTGCGGGCGGACGCGGGAATTCTGGGATGCATGGGAAATCACGAAGACTACGCTAGCTGCGAAGACTTTACCGAACGGGAAGGCGCGCGTCTGGGGATTCCGTTCCTGCGCGGACGCGCACAGCCGCTGCACTTTGGCGGCGCGGTGTTGAACGTGGCCGGCGTGGATTACCAGCGGAAGGGCAAGGACTATCTGCGCGGCGCCGAGCACCTGGTGCTGCCGGGCGCCTACAACGTGCTGCTATCGCACAATCCGGACGTCTTTCCGGTGGCCGTTGAAAAAGGATACGATTTGACGCTGGCGGGACACACGCACGGCGGTCAGGTGACGGTGGAGATCCTGCGCCAGCCCATCAATGCGGCGCGGTTTTTTACACCGTTCGTGTATGGATTGTACCGGCGCGGCCTGGCGGCGGAATACGTGACGCGCGGCATCGGCACGATTGGCATTCCCGCACGGATCGGCGCGCCTCCCGAGATCGCGCTGCTGCGCTTGAGGAAGGCATAGGCGGCAGCGTGCGATACCTGATCCTGAGCGATATACACGCCAACTGGGAAAGCCTGGAGGCGGCGGTGGAGCATGCGGCGGGCAAGTATGACCAGGTGCTTTGCTGCGGCGACCTGATCGGCTACGGCGCGGATCCCAATGCGGTGACCGAGTGGGTGCGGGCGCATGCGGCGGGGGTGGTCCGGGGCAATCACGACAAGGCTTCGGTGGGACTCGACGACCTGGAGTGGTTCAATCCGGTGGCGCGCGCCGCGGCCATTTGGACGCATGGCGAACTGACGCCGGAGAACGCGGAGTACATCCGCAACCTGCCTAGAGGGCCGCTGACGTTCGACGGTTTCCAGGTAGTACACGGCTCGCCACTCGACGAGGACGAATACATTCTAGGCGCGGCCGATGCCGGGTTAGTCTTCGGCTATCTGGATGCGCCGCTGACATTCTTCGGGCACACGCACTTGCAGGGCGGTTTCATATGGAACCACGCGCGCGTCGAAACGATAGGAAAGACGCCTGCGGAGGAAGAGCGGCAGATGCTGGAGCTGGATCCCGAGTGCGCCTACATGATCAATCCCGGCTCGGTGGGCCAACCCAGGGACGGCGATCCGCGCGCGGCGTACTTGCTGTACAACACCGACGAGAGTTTCCTGATTTTCTACCGGCTGCGATACGACGTGGGAAAGGCGCAGGAAAAGATCCGGCGCGCGGGTCTTCCACCGCTGTTGGCCGACCGGCTGGCTACCGGGCGGTGAGGGCCGCCGGAATATTTCAGTGGTGTTTCTGTTCGTGGGGAAGCGCTCCGCGGTGGGTACCGGATCGGATAGGGCTTGTTGGTGGCCGGACCGGTTGGGGCGAAACCTTCAAAAGGTTTCTCCCCCACACCCCCTCTTCCAACGCGCGTTTCCAGTCTGACGCCGTATCTGGTGACGCCCCGTGGTTGCAAGCAGTGCGGAACTCCGATCAGTCCACCTATCGTTACGGCTTCTTGCCCCACCGGGTCGCGGCAGCTTTGCGGGCGATCTCTTGGCGCCGGTTGGGTGAGACCTTCTCCATTCGGGCCACATTGCCCATTTCCGATATCTCGAGGCGACGCTCAGCCGTCAATTTCTTGGCTCGCAGCTTTGCCAGGGACACCGCAGCCGAGTTCTTCTTCGCCATAGGTCAACCTGTCTAGAATTATACGTCGTTGCGCAAGTGAGCGCGGACCCGCAAAAATCCACGCAAGATTTGCCTTGACATGCTTCCTTGCGCTTGATAGCATATGGGAGTGACCGCTCCAAAACCAAAAGGAGTAGACGATGTGGTCGATGTGGAACGCTCCCTCCGATCTGGACTACTACGGCCAGTCCGGATTCGGCGGAGACGAGCCGGAAGAGGAACAGGAAGAAGAACTGGAGGAACAGCCGGACGATTTGCCGGAACCTCCAGACGAGGGACCAGAACCGCCTGATCTACAGGCACAAGGAGAACAACAACAATGACGAATGGTATTTTGCGATTCAACCCCAACGCCCCAGTCGCAGTCGCCCTGCGCTATGACGATGGCAAACGTGTCGAAGGACGCTATGGCGAACAAGTCATGTACGCGCTCGAAGGCGATCGCGTCATGTACGTGCCGCCGGTGGTGGCCCAGCAGATTCGCGAACTCGGCATCCGGGCGCGCGAAATCTTTGAGATCTGCAAGGCCGAACTGTGTGAGGAAAACCGGCGCCGCATCGAGTGGCGCGTGAAGAAGATCGAACAACCGCGGCATCCGGCTTCGTCGGGAAACGTATCGGAAGCCGCGGCAGTTGGTCCGAACAATGATGCCCAGAACCATCGCAATGGTAACACAGACCACCGCAACAGGCCGCTCGATTTGCAGGCCTCTCCGGACGGCACCCTGTTGCCGGTCCCGGTAACCGGTTCATCCGGTGCAGGTTTTAAACGACACTTGCGCGACCGTTGGGCTGTGGGAAACTGCAGATGTAGGATAGAGATGTCAGGCAGAGGCTCAGACGGGAGAGTGGAAATGCCCACGGCTAAGGAATCGCTTCGCGAACAGGTGGATCAGCTCTCCGAAGAGCAGGCCCAGGAGATTCTGGGTTTGATTAGCACCAGAGGATTGCGACCGGCTATTTCGACGACGGCCAAGGTGCCCCGAGAAGTCGTCAGAGAGCGATTGGCCGAGCGACCGGCGTTTCGCGTCCCCCCTGCGGATGCACCGCCGTTCCGCAGACGCAAGCGCATTCAGTGCCCCGGCATACCTGCTTCTGAACTGCTGATCGCTGACCGTCGATGACGCTTTACTATCTGGATTCCAGCGCTTGGGTGAAGCGATACTTCGAAGAGCGTGGAAGTGCGTGGGTTGATAGTCTATTCGAACAGGAGCGCCTGTCGAGTTGCTCGACCTTGGGCCTTATCGAAGTGAGGGCGACTGCCGCGCGAAAGTGCGCTGGCGGCGCGATTGACGCTGCCGTGGGCTTGCTGAGACCAAGGGTTGGCTGATGGACGAGTGGGGTGGTTTTCTCTGGGTCGGCCTGGCGCCTGAAGTAGTCGAGAAGTCTCTTGAGATCGCCGATGCCTTTGCACTCCGCGGATCGGATAGCGTGCATCTGGCGTCCGCCCTGCAGCTCAGGAACGACTTGGGGATCGATTCCAACGAATTCACGTTCGTCACATCGGACCAAGAGTTGAAGGCTGCGGCGCTCAAGGCCGGTCTGGCTGTGGTCGATCCTCAGGAGCAGGCATGATGCTGGTGCGGCGTCCCGCGCCGGGGACCGGAGCGATGCCCAGATTACCTGGCCTGGATTCGAACGCTTCCGTGCGTCGTGTGTTTGAGAGTAAGGCGGCGGGGCAACCGTGGTCGAAGCAGCCCATACCAACGCATTGGGCCCAAGGGGGATGAGTCAGAAAACTCCCGGCTTCTCGGCGATCCCTCTGTGCTCCGGGCATCACCGGGAGAATTTGGATTCATACCATCGGCTGGGGGAGAGGGAGTTTTCGGACCAACATCGGATTCACCTGGAGGATATGGTGCACGCATTGCAGAGTCGGTTCCGGCAGCAAGAAATTTCCCCATCCGGCGCTATTCGGGCAGTGATGGTGGAGTGACGGCAATGATCGGCCACATGTGCGGAGCGCCAAGCAATGCCGTTGTGTACTGGGGGCACGGGCGAGAATAGCGCCTTGGGCAATATGTACCACGAAGCAATCGCGACCTTAACAGCGAGGATCATTGAGGCGGAACGACCGGAGAAGATCATTCTTTTCGGTTCGTACGCCAGCGGGACGGCTACGGAGAGCAGCGACATCGATCTGCTGGTGATCAGTCGCTCGACGCTTCCGCGGCCGGAACGCGAGGTTCGCCTTACCCGGGAACTGTTCGGCTCTGGCGTGCCCTACGACCTGTTGGTGTTGACTCCTGAGGAAATGGAGCAGCGGCTGCGACGCAACGGTCCTTTCATCCGGGAAATTCTGTCGACTGGCCAGATTGTCTATCAGCGCCCATGACGCCGGATGACGATGGGACAACATTCGAGACGTGGCGCCTGAAGGCGAGGAGGAACTTCATTGCGGCCTCGTTCCTCGCCGAGCACGGAGGTCCAGCGGCCACCATCTGTTTCGTTTGCCAGCAAGTGTCGGAGAAGTATTTGAAGGGATATCTGCTGTTTCGGCGGCAACCTCCGAAGCGAATTCACCAGCTCGATGTCCTGCTCGAAGACTGCATTACTCTCGACGATTCCTTCCAACGACTCGTGGATGACGCTGTGTTTCTCAAACGATATTACATCGAGAGTCGGTTGTACCCGGACGACCTTCCAGAAGGCGTCCGGCCGGAAGAAGGGGCACAGGCCCTGACCGCGGCGTCACAAGTGCGGGATTTCGTGCTGGCTCAAGTGCGGGTGCACGTATCCGCTTACGACACCTCCGACTCTGTGGGTCCGAGCGACTCGAACCAGATCTGAGTCGTATAGCGCAGGCCGAGACTGCGGCTGTTGCCTGCCTGACATGTTGGGAATCGGGAATCGTGCGCCGAATCTCCAAGACGCGAACCGCTGTGCTAAAAGATCCGGCCCTACTCCACCCATCAAAATCGCCGGTGGCCTACGGAATGGCGGCGGTGAACACCACGTCGACCCAATAGTTGCTTGAGCTCGAGGAACTGGCCGGGAACTCGTTGCTGGTCGCGTAGGAGCCGTTCGGGCCGTATTGGCCGTTCGGCGGGGCGTACAGCATTTGGTGCGTGACGCCCGAGGTGGCAAAGTACCCGGCATCGTCGGCGTAGTGTCCTTGCGGAGACCAGTACGAGATGACATAAGGGGTATTGGCCGCGATGGCGACAGGGGTTGCGAAGTTTGCCTGCTGCCAGCCCGAGGCCGATTCGTTGGTGAACGTGACGGAGGCGAGCAGAGTGCCGGTGCTAGTCCAGAGGTACCCATCGTGTGTACCGAGGTTCTTGGAGCTCTTGTAGAACCGTACTCCGGTAATGTAGCCGGGAACATCCGACAGGAATGTCAAGCCCAGCTCCTGGGAAACGGCAGACGTCACACCGGGCGTTTTGGGAACCGCCGTGGGCGCCCAAACCGAAACCGGGGTCGTGCCGATGATGGCAGAGGTATTAAGGATCACATCGACCCAATAGTTGGTCGCGGAGGCGCCGGTGGTCGGAAAGGCGCTAGCTCCATAGACGTACACCCCGTTGGGTCCGTCCGCTCCACTGGCCAATGCTTGGATTGGCAAATTGCTCACGGGCGTGGTGAAGGAGCCGTTATCAGCGGCGTTGTGTCCCTGCGGGGCATGGTATGAAATCACGTACGTCGTATTCGCGGCGATGGCCACGGGCGAGGGGAAATAGGCCGCTTGCCAGCCCGAAGCTGTTTCGTTGGTGAAGACCACCTTCGCCAGGTTTGTACCGCTGGCGGTCCACAGGTTCCCCACGTGAGTTCCCGTGTTGGTAGATCCTTTGAAGAATCTCACACCGGTAACGTAGCCGGCAACGTCCGAGGTGAATTGCATGCCCACTTCGATGGACTGTTTGTTGGTGGAAGCAGGATTCAGCGGTTGTGCGGTGGGGGGCCACAGCGAACACGGGCAGAGGATTAACGTAAACGACTCCGATTGGGACACTCCGTTGAGTGTTGCCGCGACGGAAGCGGTTTCAGTTGTCCCGCCTTCCGGTGGTGTGGTGGTGACAGTGGCCAAAAACGTGGCGGTCGAAGACCCGTTCGGAACGACAACCGAAGCCGGCACGGTCAATGCCGGACTGTTGGCGGAGAGCGACACTGGAGTGCCGCCAGTTGGAGCCTTGCCCGAGAGCGTGAGGGTGCAGGTAGAGGAACCGCCTGCATCAAGCGTCGTAGCATTGCACGCCAACGCTGAAACCAGGGTGGGGGCGACCAGGCTCAGGGTGGTGGTCTGGGTGGAGCCGCTCAGGGTAGCCGTAAGCGTACCGGTCTGGGTGGTGGTGATGGCGCCCAGGCTCGCGGTGAAAGTCGCGGATGTGCTGCCGGCCGGTACCGTGACCGAAGTGGGAACGGTCAACGCGGCGTTGTTGCTGGAGAGTGCTACCGCACTGCCGCCGGGGCCAACCGCTTGGCTCAGTGTGGCCACGCAAGTGGTGCTGGCGCCGGAGTTCACGCTGGTGGGATTGCAGACGAGCGCGGAGACCAGGGTGGGGGCGACCAGGCTCAGAGTGGTGGCTTGGGAGGAGCCGCTCAGGGTGGCGGTGAGCGTGCCGGTCTGGGTGACGGTGATGGCGCCCAAGCTCGCCGTGAAAGTCGCGGATAGACTGCCGGCCGGTACGGTGACCGAGGCGGGAATGGTGAGCGCCGTATTGCTGCTGGAGAGTCCGACCGCGCTACCGCCAGAGGCGGCCGCTTGACTCAGGGTGACCGTGCAGGTGGTTGCGGCGCCGGAGTTCACACTGGTGGGACTGCATGCCAAGGCGGAGACCAGCGTCGGGGCGACCAGGCTCAAAGTTGTGGTCTGGGAGGAGCCGTTCAGGGTGGCGATAAGCGTGCCGGTCTGGGTGGTGGTGATGGCGCCCAGGCTCGCCGTGAAAGTCGCGGATGTGTTGCCGGCTGGTACCGTTACCGATGCCGGAACGGTCAACGCCGTATTGCTGCTGGAGAGTCCGACCGCGCTACCGCCAGAGGCGGCCGCTTGACTCAGGGTGACCGTGCAGGTGGTGGCGGCGCCGGAGTTCACACTGGTGGGACTGCATGCCAAGGCGGAGACCAGCGTCGGGGCGACCAGGCTCAAAGTTGTGGTCTGGGAGGAGCCGTTCAGGGTGGCGATAAGCGTGCCGGTCTGGGTGGTGGTGATGGCGCCCAGGCTCGCCGTGAAAGTCGCGGATGTGTTGCCGGCTGGTACCGTTACCGATGCCGGAACGGTCAACGCCGTATTGCTGCTGGAGAGTCCGACCGCGCTACCGCCAGAGGCGGCCGCTTGACTCAGGGTGACCGTGCAGGTGGTGGCGGCGCCGGAGTTCACACTGGTGGGACTGCATGCCAAGGCGGAGACCAGCGTCGGGGCGACCAGGCTCAAAGTTGTGGCCTGGGAGGAGCCGTTCAGGGTGGCGGTGACGGTGGCGCTCTGGGATGTAGTGACGGCGCCGGCGGTGGCTGTGAAGGTGGCGCTGCTGGCACCGCTCGATACGGTCACCGAGGCCGGCACGCTGAGGCTCGCATTGTTATCGCTTAGCGCCACGCTGATGCTGGAGGCCGCTGGCTGATTCAACGTGACTGTGCAGCTGGCGCTGGCCGGCGTGTTCAGGGACGTCGGACTGCAGCTCACGCCGCTTACGCTAACCGGTGCGCCGCCGATGACTGTAATGGCGCCACCGGTACCGTTCGCCGGGATGGCGCTCCCCGTTAGCGAGGCCGCGATCACTCCGGTGACAGAAATCGAGGTGCTGCCGGTCGCTGTCGAGGGAAGGGTGACGGTTACCACGGCCGCGACGCCGTTCAAGATGACACTCGAGTTGATCCCCGTGAGCAGGCAGGTGTAGGAGCCCGGGCTCCCCGCACACGCGATGGATTTGGCGGCTGCCACCCCAGCCGCGCCGGCCACCGCCGATATCGATACGATGCTGGAAGGAGAATACGTGAGCGTCCACTGAATGCCAGCTGGTTCACTACCCGCAGGCGAGGTAATCGAGAGATTGAGGGACGCTGTGCCACCTGGAGTGGTCGATCCTGACGCCAGCGCCAGTGAATCGGGTTGACCGGCAACGGTGATGCTCAGCGAAGCGGTCTGCGTACTGCTGCCCAGGGTGGCGGTGATTACCGCCGTCTGGGTGGCCGTGACGGTGCCGGCAGTGGCCGTGAAGTTGGCGCTGCTGGCGCCGCTCGACACGGTCACCGATGCCGGCAAGGTGAGACTCGCATTGTTACTGCTCAAGGCCACGGCCGTACTGGCAGGCGCCGTCTGATTCAAGGTGACGGTACAGGTACTGGTGCTGCCGGAAGTCAGGCTGGATGGGCTGCATTGCAGGGACGACAAGACCAGTGGCGCCGCGGAAGGCAGGATGGTCAGTGAAGCGGTCTGCGCGCTGCTGCCCAGGGTGGCGGTGATGGCCGCCGGTTGGGCGGTCGTGACGGTGCCGGCGGTAGCCGCAAAGTTGGCCGAGGTGGCGCCAGCCGCGACGGTGACTGAGGTGGGCACGGTGAGCGCCGCATTATTGCTGGAAAGTGCGACCGCACTGGCGCCGGTGGCGGCTTGATTCAGGGTCACGGTGCAGGTGGCGGACGCGCCGGAGCTGACACTGGTGGGATCGCAGGACAGAGCGGAAACCAATAGAGGTGCGACGAGACTCAAAGTGGTGGTCTGTAATGAGCCATTCAAGGTAGCGGTGACGCTGGCGGTCTGGCTGGTAGTTACGGTGCTGACAGTGGCGATGAAGGCGGCAGAACTGGCGCCCGCCGATACGGTCACTGACGCGGGGATCGTCAGCAAAGAGTTATTATCCGACAACGTGACGGTGGCGCCGGAGGAGGCCGCCTGATTCAAGCTCACGGTGCAAGAAGTGAAAGCGCCCGAAGCCACAGTGGCCGGATTGCAGCTCAACGATGTCAAAGTGAGTGGCATGCCGGTAGTGATGGTACCGCTGGTGGCTGTGATTTGAATCGCGCTGGCAGAGACCGACGCACCCAGTGCATTGGTGACGCCGATGGTCGTTCCGGACGAAGTAGGCGATAACGTCACCGTGAGTGCCGCGACTACGCCGTTCTGGATCAGGTTTCCGCTCATTCCGGTCACCAGACACAGGTAAGAGCCGGGGGTCCCGGCGCATGAGATCGACGTGCCGGCTGCGATAGCAGCTGCGCCAGCGGTGGCTGAAATCGCGACGACGTCGGATGTTGAGTAGGCGAACGTCCACTGGATGCCCGCTGGCTGACTTCCCGACGGAGAGGTTAGCGAAAGGCTCAAGGTAGCTGTACCGCCCGGCGACACCACGCCGGATGACAAAGCGAGCGCATCGGTCTGACAGAAGGCGAGTGGAGACCAAAGGCAGACCAGAATGATGGCGACCGCATATTTGGCTGAGATGCGCATCATCAAATAGATCGTCGCGATTATAGCTTCTGAGTAGCAATGAAATAAGTTAGGTGTCGACCTTATTCCCTCTAATCCCCATAAGGTCTTCTGTGTATTACCTCGCCTAGTCTGGCCTATTGCTAAAGTATGAAATGGCCAGCGAGTTGGAATATCGGAGATGGCAGAACATGCACTATCTAAAAGCCGGAGTGCTTTACAATCTCTGCGGCAGGCTGGTTAGGAGCCGCTGTAAAGCGTCGCTGTCACGCCAATGTGCGATCTGTGAGGCCGTCGCGAAGGGAGCGTAGGGCCAATTCGGTCCGGCTGGTTACATTCAGTTTGCGAAAGATGTGATAGAGGTATTCCTTCACCGTGCCTTCGCTGAGGCGCAGATCGTAAGCAATTTCCTTGTTGGCCTTGGCTTCGGTAATGAGAGCTACAATCTGTTGTTCGCGGAAAGAGAGGGCGCGAGCTGGTTTTTGGATGGTCCGGCTCTTGGGAGTCCGACATGCAGAACAGGTGTACTCTTTTCCGCACGAGTGAAAGCCGTTCCCGCAACGAGCACAACTCCGCGGCACTGGTGCGCCTACGGGAGGCGACGCAATAATCGCTTGCTTCATAAACTATTGGTGTGTGAACTCGATTGGATTTCTCCTGATATCTGGCCAGAGCGCTTATGGGACGGACCGCAATGACGAACGCCCTTCTCGGATCGCTGTAGTTTCGGGGTGGCCGGCGTGGAGACGCGCGGCACCCCGCCGGGCTACTGAAGCGTGCTGGTGAAAACCACATCAACCCAATAGTTGCTTGAGCTCGAGGAACTGGCCGGGAACTCGTTGCTGGTCGCGTAGGAGCCGTTCGGGCCGTATTGACCGTTCGGCGGGGCGTACAGCATTTGGTGCGTGACGCCCGAGGTGGCAAAGTACCCGGCATCGTCGGCGTAGTGTCCTTGCGGAGACCAGTACGAGATGACATAAGGGGTATTGGCCGCGATGGCGACAGGGGTTGCGAAGTTTGCCTGCTGCCAGCCCGAGGCCGATTCGTTGGTGAACGTGACGGAGGCGAGCATTGTGCCGGTGCTAGTCCAGAGGTACCCATCGTGTGTCCCAAGATTTTTGGAGCTCTTGTAGAACCGTACTCCGGTAATGTAGCCGGGAACATCCGACAGGAAGGTCAAGCCCAGTTCCTGGGAAACGGCGGACGTCACACCGGGCGTTTTGGGAACCGCCGTGGGCGCCCAAACCGAAACCGGGGTCGTGCCGATGATGGCAGAGGTATTAAGGATCACATCGACCCAATAGTTGGTCGCGGAGGCGCCGGTGGTCGGAAAAGCGCTAGCTCCATAGACGTACACCCCGTTGGGTCCGTCCGCTCCACTGGCCAATGCTTGGATTGGCAAATTGCTCACGGGCGTGGTGAAGGAGCCGTTATCGGCGGCGTTGTGTCCCTGCGGGGCATGGTATGAAATCACGTACGTCGTATTCGCGGTGATGGCCACGGGCGAGGGGAAATAGGCCGCTTGCCAGCCCGAAGCTGTTTCGTTGGTGAAGACCACCTTCGCCAGGTTTGTACCGCTGGCGGTCCACAGGTTCCCCACGTGAGTTCCCGTGTTGGTAGATCCTTTGAAGAATCTCACACCGGTAACGTAGCCGGCAACGTCCGAGGTGAATTGCATGCCCGCTTCGATGGACTGTCGGTTGGTGGAAGCAGGATTCAGCGGTTGTGCGGTGGGGGGCCACAGCGAACACGGGCAGAGGATTAACGTAAACGACTCCGATTGGGACACTCCGTTGAGTGTTGCCGCGACGGAAGCGGTTTCAGTTGTCCCGCCTTCCGGTGGTGTGGTGGTGACAGTGGCCGAAAACGTGGCGGTGGAAGACCCGGCCGCGACAATTACCGAAGCCGGCACGGTCAATGCCGGACTGTTGGCGGAGAGCGACACTGGAGTGCCGCCAGTTGGAGCCTTGCCCGAAAGGGTGAGGGTGCAGGTGGCGGAGGCGCCCGCATCAAGCGTGGTTGCATTGCAAGTCAACGCCGAAACGAGCACCGGCGCAATCAGACTTAAGGTTACGGATTGGGAGGCGCTGTTTAGAGTGGCCGTAATGATGGCCGACTGGGTTGTGGTGAGGGGACCCGCGGTGGCCGCAAAGGTGGCCGCAGTCGCGCCTGCCGCGACGGTGACCGAAGCGGGGATCGTCAGCGAGGAGTTGTTATCAGAGAGGGCGACGACGCTGCCGCCGGTGGGGGCGGATTGATTCAGGGTCACGGTGCAGGTAGTGGCGGCGCCGGAGTTCACGCTGGTGGGACTGCATGCCAAGGCGGAGACCAGCGTTGGGGCAACCAAGCTCAAAGTTGCGGTCTGGGAGGAGCCGTTCAGGGTGGCGGTGACGGTGGCGCTCTGGGATGTAGTGACGGCGCCGGCGGTGGCTGTGAAGGTGGCGCTACTGGCACCGCTCGATACGGTCACCGAGGCCGGCACGCTGAGGCTCGCATTGTTATCGCTTAGCGCCACGCTGATGCTGGATGCCGCTGGCTGATTCAACGTGACTGTGCAGCTGGCGCTGGCCGGCGTGTTCAGGGACGTCGGACTGCAGCTCACGCCGCTTACGCTAACCGGTGCGCCGCCGATGACTGTAATGGCGCCACCGGTACCGTTCGCCGGGATGGCGCTCCCCGTTAGCGAGGTCGCGATCACTCCGGTGACAGAAATCGAGGTGCTGCCGGTCGCTGTCGAGGGAAGGGTGACGGTTACCACGGCCGCGACGCCGTTCAAGATGACACTCGAGTTGATCCCCGTGAGCAGGCAGGTGTAGGAGCCCGGGCTCCCCGCACACGCGATGGATTTGGCGGCTGCCACCCCAGCCGCGCCGGCCACCGCCGATATCGATACGATGCTGGAAGGAGAATACGTGAGCGTCCACTGAATGCCAGCTGGTTCACTACCCGCAGGCGAGGTAATCGAGAGATTGAGGGACGCTGTGCCACCTGGAGTGGTCGATCCTGACGCCAGCGCCAGTGAATCGGGTTGACCGGCAACGGTGATGCTCAGCGAAGCGGTCTGCGTACTGCTGCCCAGGGTGGCGGTGATTACCGCCGTCTGGGTGGCCGTGACGGTGCCGGCAGTGGCCGTGAAGTTGGCGCTGCTGGCGCCGCTCGACACGGTCACCGATGCCGGCACGGTGAGACTCGCGTTGTTACTGCTCAAGGCCACGGCCGTGCTGGCAGGCGCCGTCTGATTCAAGGTGACGGTACAGGTACTGGTGCTGCCGGAAGTCAGGCTGGATGGGCTGCATTGCAGGGAAGACAAGGCCAGTGGCGCCGAGGACGGCAGGATGGTCAGCGAAGCGGTCTGCGCGCTGCTGCCCAGGGTGGCGGTGATGGCCGCCGGTTGGGCGGTCGTGACGGTGCCGGCGGTAGCCGCAAAGTTGGCCGAAGTGGCGCCAGCCGCCACGGTGACTGAGGTGGGTACGGTGAGCGCCGTATTATTGCTGGAAAGCGTAACCGCACTGGCGCCGGTGGCGGCTTGATTCAGGGTCACGGTGCAGGCGGCGGACGCGCCGGAGTTCACACTGCTGGGATTGCATGCCAGGGCGGAGACCAAGGTGGGCGCGACCAAGCTCAGGATGGCGGTCTGGGAGGAGCCGCTCAGGGTGGCGGTGAGCGTGCCGGTCTGGGTGGTGGTGATGGCGCCCAAGCTCGCCGTGAAAGTCGCGGATAGACTACCGGCCGATACGGTGACCGAGGCCGGAACGGTTAGCGCCGCATTGTTACTGGAGAGTCCGACCGCGCTACCGCTAGAGGCGGCCGCTTGACTCAGGGTAACCGTGCAGGTGGTGGAAGAGCCGGAGTTCACACTGGTGGGATTGCACGCCAGGGCGGAGACCAAGGTGGGCGCGACCAGGCTCAGGATGGCGGTCTGGGAGGAGCCGCTCAGGGTGGCGGTGAGCGTGCCGGTCTGGGTGGTGGTGATGGCGCCCAGGCTCGCCGTGAAAGTCGCGGATAGACTACCGGCCGGTACGGTGACCGAGGCCGGGACGGTTAGCGCCGCATTGTTGCTGGAGAGTCCGACCGCACTGCCGCCGGAGGCAGCCGCTTGACTCAGGGCGACCGTGCAGGCGGCGGACGCGCCGGAGCTGACACTGGTGGGATTGCAGGACAGAGCGGAAATCGATATGGGTGCGACGAGGCTCAAAGTGGCGGTCTGTAAGGTGCCATTCAAGGCGGCGGTGACGGTGGCCGTCTGGCTGGTGGTCAAGACGCCGGCCGTGGCGATGAAGGAAGCGGAACTGGCGCCCGCCGATACGGTCACTAATGCGGGGACGGTAAGCAGGGGGTTATTATCCGACAGGGTGACGGTGACGCCGGAGGAAGCCGCCTGGTTCAAGCTCACGGTGCAAGAAGTGAAAGCGCCCGAAGCCACAGTGGCCGGATTACAACTCAGCGACGTCAGAGTGAGCGGCACACCGGTAGAGATGGTGCCGCCGGTAGCTGTGGTTGGAATCGCGCTGGCAGAGGCCGAGGCACCCAGCGCATTGGTGACGCCGATGGTAGTCCCGGACGAAGTAGGCGATAACGTCACCGTGAGGACCGCGACCACGCCATTCTGGATAAGGTTCCCGTTCATTCCGGTCACCAGACACAGGTAAGAGCCGGAGCTTCCCGCGCACGAAATTGAGTCACCGGCTGCCGTGGCGGCTGCGCCGGCAGTGGCTGAGATGGCGACGATGTCGGATGTTGAGTAGGCGAAGGTCCACTGGATGCCGGCTGGCTGGCTTCCTGACGGAGACGTTAGCGAAAGATTGAGGGAAGTCGTGCCACCGGGAGTTACCCCACCCGATGACAGAGACAGGGAATCCGACTGGCCGAAAGCCGCGGTGCAGGAGATGAAGAATGCAAGCAAGCCGGTTGCACGCCTCAGCGCTAGGGAGCACATCGTGGCTAAATGTTAACCCTGTCCCTTCTCTATCCTCAACGTTGCGTTTAGATAGGATATTACCCAACGTTAGGCGCGGCTTTTGCTGAGATATTAGGGCTAGATAACAATGCTAGTTAACTATGTATAACTTGCCGCCCCTTGCGAGTTGATCTAAGTCCAGACACACTAATACGGATAGCGTGCAACTAGATTGCGTGCCAGGGCTCAGCGGCAAATTGGCCGGAGCTTATCGCCCACTCCGGTTCAGGTCGATCATAGGGAATGTGACAGTTCCCCGCTGGTGCCAGCTCTCCCCGAATGGCCTAGCACCACGGATGCACGGTTGAGTACCGGAAATTCCCTAAATATAGGCTCGGCGAAGACCTCAGCAAGCGGGCTGCCAACGGGATGTTGCTTCTAAGTGATTGAATATTAGTGGCTTAGTGAGGCCTTAGGGTAGTGTTTACCGGAACGTGAGTGGTATTTTTTACACTCGTTTACTTAACAGGGGCCCGGCCACCAGCGATGTCCAGGATCTGCCCATCGGAGCAGAAAACGCCACTGGCGGAGGATAGCGACGAGAACACCTCTATATCGCCCTGGCTGGAAAAATCCGTCAAGGTATCCGTAACGGTTCGAGGTGGGACCAAGGGCTTTATCTCTTTTTCAAACAGTTCGCGGGCGCCGCTTCCCGTGACCAGCCATCCGCGCCAGGTTGCGGCTGTGGTGATGCCAACATCAAAGTTGATGGTAAGCGTGCCGCTCGAAAGGCTTAAATTCACCCCAATGCCGCAGGCGGTGGCGCGGGCGATGTTGCCGGCGCTGTTTTCCACCAGCCACAGCGCCCCGTCCGATCCGGTGGAAATCCCTGTGGGGAAACTGCTGGCCGATGGCAGAGAATACTCCGTGACCACGCCAGACGTAGTGATACGACCGACAAAGTCGAATACGCCTCCGGTAAACCACAGTGCTCCATCCGGCCCCGCGGTGATCTGACCCGTGGCCCCATTCGGGGACAGAACAAACGACGTGACGACGCCGGCTGTGGTGATGCGGCCGATCCTGCCCGCGGGGAGGGCCGACTCGGTAAACCATAAGGCGCCGTCCGGTCCCGCTGTGATCCAGTTGGGAGAGCTTAGATCGTCGCCCACAATAAACTCCTGGATCACTCCGGAAGTGGTGATGCGGCCGATCTGGTTGGCAGCGCTCTCGGTAAACCACAGCGCGCCGTCGGGTCCGGCCACGATACCGATCGGATAACTGTAGGGCGTCGGGATTGGATATTCCTGTAGCACGCCGGCGGTAGTAATGCGGCCGATATTGTTAGCCCCGCTCTCGGTGAACCACATGGCGCCGTCCGGGCCGGCGGTAATTGCCTGGGGAAAGCTATCGGTGGTTAGCGTCGGATATTGGGTCAGATCCCCTGTCGTGGTAATGCGACCGATACTGCCAACCGACCCGTCAGACCCAGTGAACCACAGCGCCTGATCCGGCCCGGCGGCGATGGCGCCTTGGGGTACGAACGACACGGGGTAGTAGGACTGCGCTCCAGACGTGGTAATACTCCCGATGCCGTAGCCGGCGGTGAACCAGAGCGCGCCGTCCGGCCCGTTCGTGATGCCGTTGGGACAGCACCCCTCGGAAACAGGGTACTCGACGATAGTGTCTTTCTGGGCCCGGAGCATCGCAATCGGGCCCGACAGCAGCATTAAGAACAGCAAACATTTCCACTTAATCACGTATCGATCCTCTGAAATCCCCTGCGTGCATTACTGGGTCGAGGCCAGCGTCGGGTCCCTCTCCAACGCCGCTTTCACCATCCTTTGGCCAAGATCCTGGTTGCCGGCCTTCAGATAGGCCATGCCAAGATGGTATTTCCGCTTGGGCGTGCCTTCCTTCTCCACAGCCGTCTTCAGGTATCGGATAGCCCCGTCGTAGTTCCCCTTGCAGTAGTAAGCCCAGCCGAGCGTGTCCTCGACGGCAGGGCTGTCAGGCGCCAGCTCTCCGGCCTGCTGCGCATATTTCAAGGCTTCATCCGGGTTGTCTTTGGAGAGCAGGTAAGCCAGGTTGTTCAATGCCATGGTGCTGTTGCGGTCGATTGTGACCACGGCCCGATACTGGGCGATGGCCCCTGTCCGGTCGCCGGTCTTTTCGGCTATTTGACCCAACAAGAGCCGTGCGGCGGTGTTCTGAGGCTGCGCGGCCAGGATCGCCGCCAGGCGCTGTCGCGCCGGATCCATGCTGCCTTGCATCACGTCCAACTGCGCCAGAGCCATATCGGCTATGGTGGATTTCGGGTCGGCCTTCTTGGCGGCCTCGAACGCTGTCCTTGCCTCGGTGGGCTTGCCGAGAGCCATCAGCCAGCGGCCCAGCAGCAACTGCAGACCGGCGGATTGGGGACGTTGCAGGGCCGCTTGCCGCAGCCGTTCCACGGCCTTCTCCGGCTGTTTCTGGGCAGCATATGCCCGCGCCAGAAGCTCCCAAGCCGGGACGTCGTCCGGAAGCCGTTTCACGGCTTCATCGATCGAAGCCAGGGCGCCGGCGTAGTCCTTTCCCTCGAACTTAAGCACTCCGTCTTGCAATAGTAGTTCTGCGGCTCTCGCAACTGCCAGCCCCGAGTCGACTGACCGGCGCGCTTCAGTCTTATTATCCATAGCCAGTAAGGCCCAGTTCCGCCAGACGATCGCCGGCATCGTTTTTCGCTGTGACTCTGGTGTCTCGTTCATCACCTCCAGCGCTGTGCCGGCTCCCTTCGAAGCAATCAGCAGCCGCGCCAGTTCAACCCGCGCATCCAGGAGATTGGGATTTAGCCGCAAGGCTTCCGTGAGTTCTTGCCGCTGATTCAGGCCGGCGCCGCGGGCCCGGTACACGCGGGCGAGGTAATAGTGCGCCACTGCGGAATTGGTCTGGAAGTGTAACACTTGCCGCAAGTCACTTTCCGCTTCGGTATACTTGCCGGCAACCAGGTACGACTGGCTGCGCTGCAATAGCGCTTCGGTATCCTTGGGGTTCTTCCGCAAGGCCGCCGTCAGCACTCGCTCGGCAGCGGCGGTTTTTCCCGATGCGGAATAAGCGGCCACCAGCCGGGTGCGGGCCGCGCGGTCGTCCGGCGCTTCCTCCGCCAGCTTCTCAAATTCCGCGGTGGCCGCCTCAATCTTGCCCGTCCGAAAGAGAAATGCCGCGTGCAGCGGTTTGTAATTCTTGTCCGGCAACCGTGAGATTTGCTGGTATGTCCGCTCTGCCTCGTCGACATGCCCCGAATTGAACTGCATCCCGGCCAGGGTCTGGAGGGCCGGCCCATTGTTCGGATCGATCTGCAATGCGCGGCGCACCTCGGCTTGGGCCTGGTCTGGCTTCCCTGAAAACAGGTAAAAGCGGCCCAGCGCGAGGGCTGCGTCGGCGGACTGCGGAGCGGCTTTGACGGCGTTCTGAAGCACTAGCTGGGCTCCCGGCAGATCCTTCTGCGTTAATTTGAGCTTGGCCAGATCCACCGAGGACTGCAGGTGCGCGGGCACCTTGGCGAGGGCTTGCGCCAGTTCTTCCGCGGCTTCATCCGGCTGCCCGAGCCGTAGCTTGGTCAGCGCCAGCACATCCAGAATGTCCACGTTATCCGGCGCCAGCGCGAGCACTTCGCTCAGGCGCTTCTGCGCGTCCTCGACAGCTCGCGTGTCGCGGCTTGCCGCCATCAGCGTGGAAAGCCGCAATTGCGCGTCGACGTGTTTCGGATCTAACTCGGTAGCCTTGCGCAACGCGCCGGCGCCTTGTTGCAGGCTGCCCGCCGCCAGATAAGTCAAGCCGAGCTGATAATAAGCTTCGGCATCCCGCGGCATAACCTTGACGGCGTTCAGAAACTCCAGGGATGCCCGGGCATAATCCTTCTTTTTCATCGCCTCCTTGCCGCGGCTCATGAAGCGCGCCTCTTTGGCCTGAGGGGACCGCGCACAGTCGCTGGCGCCGAGTCCAGCCAGCGCTATTACGGCAAATAAAATCAGATTACGCCTTCTCGTCGTTGTCGCCATAAAGAATTGCCTTGAATAGTAGAGGAAGCACGCCGGTTGCCAAAAAACGGGTTGTTTTACCCGGTTCAGCGTGCCGCGCTGCGCTGTACAAGGCGAAATCTTTTCCAGAAAGGAGAATTTCTTGCAAGCGCTCATGACTAAAGCCACTGAATAATTCCGTTTGGTTGCCGGTTTGCCCGCTTCAGATAATCCGCGTATAATCAAAAAAACATGCGTAGCTTTGGCGTGATCCTTTGTGCGCTGCCCCTGCTCGGGCAAAGCGTGCGAGTTTCTTCCGGATCGGGCGCTCCGGGAGAGAAGCTCGCCATAGAAATCGTTTTGGACTCCCCTTCCGGCAAAGAGCCTCTGGCGCTGCAATGGGAAACAGGTTTTCCGGGTGAGACCTTGAAACTGGATCGAACCGGACCTGTGGCTGGGCCAGCCGCCGGAGCCGCGGGCAAGAGCCTCACCTGCGCCCAGAAAGGGGCCGCGCCCGGCCTGGCTAAATGGGAGTGCATCCTGGCGGGTGGCCAGAAGCCCATCGGAAACGGCGTGGTGGCAGTGCTGCATTTTGAAATCGAGGCCCATGCGCACGCCGGTTCTCGGCCCATCGTGGTGGATAATGTCTTAGGTGTTTCGGCAGCGCTCAAGAAAGAGCCCATTTCCGGGGCCGAAGGAGACGTTCGAGTCACCCGCTGAGATTCCGGGACGGCCCGATCTTCGCGCTTGCATGTGGGAGGAGCCCTTTGGCAGATCGGGTGCAACGGCCACTCTGGGAGGAGCCCCTTTGTCAATGCGAAAGGCGCTGGACACGCTTGTTTTGCTAGCGTTCTCCGTCTTGTTCGACCTCGCGGTCCTCGTGCTGAACCGGCGCAAACGGGCGTAGAATGTAAGAGAGATGCGCAACGTTCTGAGTGTCGATGTGGAGGAATACTTCCACCCCACTGAGATGCAGGGTGCGGCCGGGCATGAGCATTGGGCTTCCCTGCCTTCTCGCGTCGAACCGCAGACGGACCGGGTGCTCGAAATGCTGGGCAGCCGCGATATCTTTGGGACGTTTTTCGTCCTTGGATGGGTGGCGGAGCATCATCCGAACCTTGTCCGCCGCATCGCCGCCGCCGGACATGAAGTAGGCTGCCACAGCTATGCGCACAATTGGGCTGCCACAGTTATCTCCATCGGCTGGTCTACAACTTAACCCCGCTCGAATTCAAACAAGACACGGAGCGCGCCGTTAAGGCCATCGAGGACGCTGCCGGCGTGGCCCCACACGTTTACCGGGCGCCGAATTTCTCGATCACCAACCGCTCGCTCTGGGCGCTGGACGTGCTGGTGGGATGCGGTTTCACCCACGACTCCAGCATCTATCCAATCCACCACGACCGCTACGGTATTCCAGGGTTCAGCCGCCGAGCGCAGACCTTGAGCACTGCCTCGGGACCGATCATGGAGGTGCCGGCCGCGACCGTTCGGCTTCCGGGGGGCAGGGTCGCTCCTGTGGCGGGAGGCGCTTACCTGCGACTCCTGCCGTATCGATACATCGCTGCCGGAATCCGCCGGATCAATGAGGACGAGAACGCGCCTGCGTGTCTCTACTTCCATCCTTGGGAACTGGATCCGGAACTGCCCCGCGTGGCCGCGGGATGGACTTCACGCGTACGCACCTTCACCGGAACGCCGGGGATGGCGTCCAAGGTGGAACGCTTACTCGGTGATTTCCAGTTTGCCACCCTTGCGGCTCTGCACCCGGCGCCAGCAACCACGCACGCGGCCGAGTTCGCGTTTGATTCCGGAGATTGAGAAAGGCGCAGGCTGCAGCGAGCACCGGCGGCAGCACATGACGCAGCTAGCTTAGCTAAAGCTCCTCCCAAGGTGGTCAACCAGCCAAGAAAATGAACGGGGCGCCCGAACAGTGTTTTTAGCGGTCAGTTCCCGAGGTGGCCTGAAACCCAGTTCTGGACGGGCATGTCGCGTTGTCCTCCCGCGTTCGACGAGACCTCCGCAGCCCACTACGCGCAGCGAAACCCGTGACGACTTTGAGGTTATAGGACCTAATACTCTTAATATTTCCGAACTTGTTGGCTTTTCCCGCAGGCGGCCCACAAACGGAACGATCGCAAGCCATTGGTAGCAAGGCGGATATCGTTCGTGTCGCTATAGCCCAGCGCTGGCAATCCAATTGCATTGACGACCGGGGTTTACCTAGCCCGAAGAGACGTAAATGAAGCACCTCGCCCTGCCGAAGAGACTGTTATTGATGATCGTAGTCGCAGGCGTTGTCCTGGCGATTGCCCCGTGTGTTTTCGCGGATACTGAATACACGGAAAACATATCCCTGATTGGCCAAACCACTCAGGCCTGCACTCCGGCTTGCACGGGACCCTTCGCCACAATGTCGGTTGACCTTACATCGCTTACCACGGCAGTGATTACCCTCACTGGGGACAGCAATGGAACATACCAATACCTCATAGGAGACGACAGCCAGGCATTGGCCCTCAATATAGACGCTACCAACGCCTCGGTCAGCGGTATTAGCGCGACGTATTTGCCTGGGTTCACTGCAAACACCTACACGCCCAAGTATTACTTTGCGTCGCCGCAGGGGTATGATAGCCTCGGATACTTTAACCTGAATATTAACGGCTCGGGCGCCGGCTACGATACCGCAGCGACGGAGATCTCATTCACAGTAACCGACCTGAGCGGCTCCTGGGGAAGCGCGTATGAGGTGCTCACCAGCCAAGGCAACGATTACGGCCATGACGTTGGCCTCCCATGGTATGCGTGTCCGTTGTCTGACTGCACCGCGAGCCCAACCTTGAGCGAAGACGGTCACGGCACTGCGGGAGCAGCCCCGGTTCCCGAACCAGCTAGTATTGCTTTGCTGGGCGGTGTTTTGCTCGTGCTGCTTCGTCCAGCTCGCCGTCTGTTATCCGTCAAGTGAAACGGTTTGGTTGCTGCAAACGGCGGAGGAAGTTAAGCATCCAGCGTAGTTAAGGTGCCGGATCAGTCTAAGGCGCTAGATTAAACAAGAGAGGATCGTGCAGGCTTTGGCCCCTAGGGTCACAACGCCTGCCAAGAAAACGACGTCCGGCACCCGCCATTGTTCAACAGCTTCGATTTAGGGCGCAACCACCGCGAGCCCGCCTAAGTGTCGCTACCAGTGGTTTCAGGCGCCAGCGTTTATGTCCTATCCAGCACGACCGCTATGGTATTCCGGGATTCGCCCGCTATGCGCACACCTTGAGTACGGCTTCGGGACCGATCCTAGAGGTGCCCGTGGCCACAGTCCGGCTTCCTGGAGACAGGGTCCCACTGGTCGGAGGGGGTGGTTACTTACGGCTCATGCCCTATTGCTACACCGCCGCCGGAATCCGCCGCATCAACGGGGACGAAAACGCGCCGGCATGCCTTTACTTCCATCCCTGGGAACTCGATCCGGAACAGCCCCGCCTGGCCTCGAGCTGGATTGCGCGCCTCCGAACTTATACCGGATTGCGGAACATGGCATCCAAACTGGATCGTTTACTCCGGGAATTCGAGTTTACGACGGTCACGGCGCTGCACGGGATCCGATGGCAGGCCAGCAAACGGGTGAGAGCTCCAAATTCTGGAGTTGGTGGAACAGAACTAGGCTGGAGGGTGTGTGCCGGATGGTGGTACATCGGGATACCTGGTAGGTCGCTCGCCCTGATACCCAACTCGCGGTCAGTATTAGTTGTACGGTTTCGGGCGGCAGTTGCCCGATCTTCTGCAAAGACAAGCGTGCCGCCCCAAACCTGATCGAAAAGACCTTCGCAGCGCTGCGCGTCCTCAATGAACACACCGCCCTCGGGCCCTAAAAGTAACTCCTGCAAAGAACGGAACTACCAATCGCGGTTTGGACGGCTCAAGTCACCGGCTCCCCGTGGCGACCTCATCCACCCGCTCCACACTCTTTTCTCTATCCAGGCCGCCGATCCCAACCTGGCATCCTCCCCGATGCCGGGTTGGTTCCGGACCTGCCGGACTATCAAACTGCGAGACTACTACTGTTGGCTGGGGGCGAGCTTCCGCTTCAACAAGTGGAGGATACCAAGCAGCAGGGTCCCTAACAGGAGAATGCTCGCCGGTTCGGGAACCGAGTCGTTGCCTCCGACCAGGCCCTGATCATACGGACCGTAGGTGCTACCGCCGGGAGTGAACCAATCCATCAAGGGGATGTCTGCGGCGAGCTGGGAGGCGCTGGCGGCTGCCAACGCACTCATCATACTCGTGTAGTCAGAATAGTAACCTGCGGCTGAATCCCCTGTGACAGTGAATCCCGAGGTGTCGTACTCGACGCTCCAAATGGCCGCCTGGAGTGCTTGCTGTTCGTTAGCATCACCCACACCAGGATAACTCCCAGCGGCGACGCCATAATTATCCAGCAACCAGGCAATTTCTCCGGCATTGTTCACAGCCGCTCCGTTCACCGTGCCGTTGCTCGTCACCAATGCGTTATAGGTGCCAGGCACGCTGACAACGTCGAAGAGGTCAACGCAGTAAACATAGGCCAATGGAGATCCGTTCAGGCTGCTAGGGCCAATGGGACCCGCACCTTCACTCACTGCCGTTGGTGAGGTATAGGTGCCGTCCGGACCCGCTCCGTCCATCATGACCGTCGTAGAACCAAAACTGCTTCCGAGGGCCAGCGTGTCCGCGCGTGCAACGCTACCGCCCAGCACCATAGCCAAGGCCAAAACCGAGAAGAGCAGGCTGAAACTCGCCCGTTTGCTCATAAATCTTTTCATCGTTTTAATGTCCTTTCGATCACTAGCATCGTTTTCACTTACTAAACAGAAGCGGTTGTCAGAACTCCAACTCTGGTGGCCATGCCCCTAAGAGTTCCAACCGCGACCGCCCGGTTGAAGCATTTCAACCTCCATCCCCAGCGACCCAAGTGTTACAGTTCCGAACATACACAAACTAAACGAAGAATGGGTAGTCTTGGAGGAACCTCTCGTCGCGGAATCGCGCCGTTTCCCGATGCTTTGCTGAAGTTTTTCGGGATTTTTTCCAACAATCTTGTGGGACGGTCTCCTCACCCCTGCACCCACGTTCTTAAAGTACTGTAAGTACTGAATACGGAGTCGTGGTCATGAAATGCGGTCGTAACGACGTAGCATATGTCGGGAATGGCAACGTTCGTGCTCCACTTCGCGCGCGATTTCAATTATTCCGGGATCGTGCTGGTCAGAGAGGATCTTTCTTCGGCGCGCTCTGCACCGACGCGCTTGTCACACATCTTTCCAGCAGGAGGACTGCTTTGCTTTTGGTTCGGACGACCGTGTTCTTGGGATGCGCGCTAGGCCTGATGGCGCAGTCGGATCCGGCACAAGACGATGCCGCGCCGGACAGTTCCACTGAGGTGTACAGCGGGCCCGCCATCCTAAGCCGGGGCGAGACGCCTGGCATGCAATCCGCGGCACCCATCGCCTTCCGGCCGTACATCGGCGTGGAGGGAGATTATACTAGCGGCCTGGTGCCGGTCTCGGTGAACTCCAGCGGCCAAATACCCCTGAGCGATGCGTATGGCGTGGCCGTCAACCTGGGCGCGTACACCCGTCGCACCGGAAAGCACACGACCCTGGCGCTGGACTATAGGGCAAATTTCCAGCACTATCCTGAAGACAGTCACTACGACGATACCAATCAATTCCTGTCGCTTAGCCTCACGCATCGGATCGGCAGGCGCCTGACATTCACGCTGCGTAATGGAGCCGGCACGTATTCTCAGAACTCCTTCCTGCCCAGCGCGGTGGGTGTGCTGGATACGAATTACCTGCAGCTTCCGCAAAACGACATATTCGATAACAGAACCATCTTTCTGAGCACGGCGGGCGACCTGATCTACAATATGACGTCCCGGCTGTCGTTCAATATGGGCGGGGAAGGCGATCTGACGCGCCGGAGGTCGACTGCGCTTTACGGCAGCACGGGAGCTTCCGCGCACGGAGATGTCCAGTATCGCTTCGGCCGCCGTTCTATCCTCGGTGCGGACTATCGTTTCACGGATTTTACGTACACCAGGGGGTTCGGCAACTCGGATATACACTCCGTGGGTATCAATTACAGCACGAAGATGACGCGGCGTGTGCAATTTTCCATGCGCGTCGGCGGCGCGCGCGTCGAAAGTGTGGCCCTAGCGCAGGTGCAACTCGATCCGGCGGTGGCCGCTTTACTGGGCGAGTCGGTGGCCATACAAGCTGCCTACAGCCTCCACTACGTGCCGGATATGTCGGCCAGCTTGACGGACAGTTTCCGGCGGTCGCAATTTGGAGTGACCTTTACCGACGGCGTGACTCCCGGCAACGGAGTGTATCTCGCGTCCAGAAGGGAGTCGGGAGGCGCCTCCTATAGCTATACCGGCATACACTATTGGAATTTTACCGCGAACGCCACATACTCCCGGATGAACGCGATCGTGCAGACGCTAGGCGCGTACACCAGTTATGGCGCAGGCGTAGGCGTTACCCGCGAGCTGGGGAAGGGCCTGCATGCGGTGCTGCGTGTGGATGCGAGCCACTACGACGTCGCCGGCAACGCGTTCTTGCACACACAGTACCGCGCTTCAGTAGGGTTGTCTTTCAGCCCTGGAGACGTGCCGCTGGCGTTGTGGTAACAGCAGGTGACCGCAAAATCACCCCGCGGCAAATGCTTTGGGTCGAGACGAGGTTACTTCCTCATCGATCCCAAGCTTTTTCATTTTGTACAACAACGCCTTGTACTCGATGTTCAGCATGGAGGCGGCCTGTTTGCGGTTCCAGTGAGTGGCGTTAAGAGCGGCCAGGATCGCATCGGACTCAGCTTGATGCTTGGCCTTAGAGACCTG
>CAVPQK010000022.1:0-92248 GCA_963707465.1 Bryobacterales bacterium | reverse complement strand
CATTCGGTGAAATGCCAGTTCCACATGGGTTTCACCATGGAGATGCAGCCCAGCGCGCCGTCATCCACCAACTGCTTGGCCTTGCGCACGAAAGGCATGCTCCGGCGCTGCATGCCGATTTGCACGATTTGTTTGGTCTTGCGCACGGCCGCCACCATCTCGGCGCTCTGTTGGAGGTTGAGCGAAAGCGGCTTCTCCTGGTAGACGTCCTTGCCCGCCGCGAGAGCGGCGAGCAGGTGCGGCTTGTGCTGGTGATCGGGTGTGGCGATCCCCCAGAAGTGGATGCCTGGCTGGGCCAGGAGATCGTGGTAGTTCACGTAGGCCTTGGCGTCTTTGGGCGATTCGGCGCGGGCGCGCTCGAGGGTGGGCTGGTACCGTCGCATACGGCTACGCAACGCGCGCCCAACTGCTGAAACGTAGGTGCAACCATTGTCCGCGATTGCCAACCCCGACAATGCCGAACACCAGTCGTGTCATTAGCGCCGCGCGCAGCGCTTGGGATAAACAGCGGCGCGGCGGCCAAGCCTACGCACAAGAATACTCTACGGTTGGGTTCCATCACGGCTAATTGTATCCAGTGTCCTACCGGAAATCACGAAAAGGTCGCCGGGACACTGCTCCCGCACGCCGCTCTCGGTCACCCCGCCGATCTCCACATCCATCAGCCGGTTGGGCTCCGCCGGGCGCGCCAATTGCACTTTCAGATAATTGCCGCTCAGCGCCGTGCACGGCTCGTGCAGCGTCACCACCGAGAGCGTGCGCCCCACCATGCCGCGGCGGAATTCCAGATTCTTGCCGGCGGCCAGCTCGCGCAGAATGCGATTGCGTTCCTTGCGCACCGGCATGGGCACCGGATCCGGCATCTCCGCGGCGGGCGTGCCGGGCCGCTCCGAATAAGTGAACACGTGCAAATAGGTGAACGGCAGGCTTTCGATGAACTGCCGGCTCTCCTCGAAATCGGCGTCGGTCTCGCCGGGAAATCCCACCATCACATCCGCGCCGATGGCGCAGTCCGGCATCAGCGCGCGCGCCTTCGCGATGCGGTCGGCATAGTGCCGCGGCCGGTACTTGCGATGCATGCGGCGCAGGATGCGGTCGCAGCCGCTTTGCAACGGCGCATGAACGTGCTTGGCGATGCGCGGCGAGGCGGCCATCAGTCCCAGCAGATCGTCGGAAAAATCCATCGGCTCCACGGAGCTGAGCCGCAGGCGTTCGATGCCGGTCTCATCCAGCAGCCGGCGGATCAGGTCCGCCAGGCGACGCTGGCCCGCTGCCCGGCTCGCGGCCCCAGCGGCCCAGGTTGATGCCGCTCAGCACGACCTCGCGATAGCGCCGGCTCAGGCTGCGCACCTGCTCGACCACCTGCTCCGCCGGCGCGCTGCGGCTGCGCCCGCGCACGAACGGAATGATGCAGAACGAGCAGCGGTTGTTGCAGCCGTCCTGGATCTTCAGATTGGGGCGCGTGCGGTCGCCCGCGGCGTCCTCCACCGGCGCGGAGAGGAAATCGTGCTGCGCGAAAATATCGCCGACGTAGATGTTGCCGTGGTACGGCGCGGCGCCCGACCAGTTCGGCGATCTGGGTCTTGTGCGAATTGCCCACCACCCATTCGACGCCCGGCATGGCCGCCAATTCCTCCGGCGCGCGCTGCGCGTAACAGCCGGTCACCAGAATGCGCGCCGCGGGATTCTCGCGATGCACGCGGCGGATGGTCTGGCGCACGTCTTCATCCGCGGCCGGGTGACGGTGCAGGTGTTGAGCACCACCAGGTCGGCGCGGCTGCGCTCGCCGCCGCCTCCAAGCCTTGGCCGCAAGCAGCGTTTCGAGCGCGGCGCCATCGGCCTGCGTGGCCCGGCAACCGAAGTTTTGGACGAAGAAGTTACCCACCTGTTCCATTATAGGGCGCGCGGAAAACGGAACTATGCCTCTTGTATTCGTATCCTCTTTAGGCACGCATATTATGGCAACCTCCCGCAAGAAGCGATCGATCAAATGGATCTTGTTTCTTCTGGTGCCCCTGTTAGGGGGCGCGGCACTGTTCACGCTGAAAGCGATCGGCCGGGGTTCGCCTAAGATCGACCCGGAGAAACTGGTGAAGGCGGAACGCATCGACTTGGCCCGCTCCGTGGTGGCCACCGGCAAAATCGAGCCGGTCACCAAAGTCGAGATCAAGTCCAAAGCCAGCGGCATCATTCAGAGCCTGCCCGTCAACTTCGGCGACATCGTACACAAGGGTCAGATCATTTGCAAGCTGGACGAGAACAACGTCCTGCCGCAAGTGCGCCAATTCCAGGCGGCTCTCTCGCTGGCGGAAGCCAACCTAAAGAGCACCCAGGCCGACTACGAGCGCTACAAAGTGGACGCCGCCGGACCCGATGTGCCGTTCCTCAAGCGCGACATGGATCGCGCGCGCGGCCTGTATAAGGAGCAGTTGCTGGCGCGCAACCTGGTGGACGACGCGGAGAAGAACTACGACATGGCGGTGAACCGGCAGAAGTCCGCCACCGTGAACCTGGGCGTGGCGAAGGCGGCCATCGCCAAGGCGCAAGCGTCCATCGAACAGGCCCGCGCCGCGCTGGCGCAATCGGAAGAAGACCTGCGCAATACCACCATCAATTCGCCCATCGACGGCGTCGTGCTTTCGCGCGACCGGGAAGTCGGCGACGCCGTCAGCTCGATCCTGACTATGGGTTCCGGCGCCACGCTGATCATGACGCTCGGCGATCTGTCGGAAGTGTATGTCAAAGGCAAAGTGGATGAGAGCGATGTGGGTAAGATCTACCTGGGCCAGCCCGCGCGCATTACCGTGGAGTCCTTCAAGGACGAGAAGTTCAACGGCAAGGTGACTAAGATCTCCCCGATGGGCGTGGAGAAAGACAATGTGACTACTTTCGAAGTGCGCGTGTCGATCTCCAACGAATCGCGGAAACTGCGCGCGGAGATGACCGCCAACGCGGAGATCATTCTGGAGGAGCGCAAGGGCGTGATCGCCGTGCCGGAAGGCGCGATCCTTTATAACAAAGACAAGTCCACGTCGGTTGAGATACCCGATGCGACCAGCGAGACAGGCAAGCGCAAAATCCCAGTGGTCATGGGGATCAGCAACGGCTCCAAGACGGAGATCGCCAAGGGCGTCAACGCCGGGCAGCAAGTCATACTGCAATAGGTGCTGGGTGATGGTTATGGGTCATGGGTTACCTTAAGGAATTACTATCGGAGGTCGCATCCAGCCTCTTCCGCAACAAGCTGCGCAGCTTGCTGACTATGGCGGGCATCGCCTGGGGCGTGGCTTCGATCGTCTTGATCGTGGCCATGGGCGACGGGTTCAAGCAGGGCCAGCGCAATAACACCAAGCAGCTTGGCGAGAATATCGTGCTGCTGTTTCCGGGTCGCACGGAGAAACAGGTGGGCGGCCAGCGCGCCGGCCGGCGGATTCGTTTTACATACGACGACATCGACGACATCCGCCGGAATGTTACCGGGTCAGCCGGGTGATCGGCGAGCTACAGAATGGCGCGAAAGTGGCCAGCGCGTACAACAGCGGATCGTTCACCGTGAATGGCGTAGAGCCACTGTATTCAAAGATCCGCACCATACCGATCGCGCAGGGCCGGTTTCTGACAGACCCCGATGAGACCGACGCGGAGCGCGTGGCGGTGCTGGGCGATAACGTCCGCAGGCAGTTGTTTGGCGAGCGGTCGACGGCGCTCGGCGGCCAGGTTTTCCTGAATGGGCTGCCCTACCGCATCGTCGGCCTGATGCCGGCCAAGAACCAGGACAGCAGCTATAACGGGCTGGACGGCGATAAAATCTACGTGCCCTACGCGACCATGGTCCGCGACCTTCCGCCCAAAGACGATAATTTCCATCCCGGCATCGTCAACGACATCATCTATGTGCCTTCGTCGCTGACCGAATGGAAAGCGGCGCGGCGTCAGGTTCTCCGGGTGCTGGGGCGCAACCACCAGTTCGAGCCGGATGACAAGGGCGCGGTATACATCTGGGACACCGTGGAGAGCGCGGAATTGGTGGACCAGATTTTTGTTTCGATGACTGCTTTCCTGGGAGCCATCGCGGTGATCACGCTGACGCTGGGCGGCGTGGGAGTCCTGAATATCATGCTGGTTTCGGTCACCGAGCGGACGCGCGAAATCGGGCTGCGCAAGGCTATCGGCGCCACGCGGCATCGCATCATGATGGATTTTCTGGCGGAGGGCGTGATCCTGGCAGGGCTCAGCGGCGTGGTAGGTTTCCTGGGCGCGTACGGCCTGGCATCGCTGGTGAATTCCTTGCCGCTCAAATCGGATATGTTTGCGGGACTACCGGTGAAGGGCGCCACCACGGCGTGGTCGTTCGCGGCGCTGGCAGTGGTAGCGATTGCGTCGGCGCTGTTCCCGGCATGGCGCGCGGCGTCGCTTACTCCTGTGGAGGCTCTGCGATATGAGCGGTAGGTCCATCTTCACCGAAGCGGCGGCTGCGCTGAAGTTTAACCGGCAGCGCAGCATCCTGACCACCATCAGTCTGGCTTGGGGCGTGGCCTGCTTCGTCATTCTGTATTCCTATGGCGACGGGTTCCATTTTGCGCTGCGCAAAGCCTTTATGGCGGTCGGCCAGGACCTGGTGTTAATGTTTGACGGCCAAACCTCCACGCAGGCCGGCGGTGAGCGGGCCGGCCGCAAGATTCGCATGGAGCGCTCGGATGTGGACGCCATTCGGGACGCCGTGCCGCTGGTGGCGGCTATCTCGCCCGAAGTGATGATCCATGGCGCGTCGGTGGTGCGGGGGTACCGCACGCAATCCATCGCGGTGCGCGCCGTTTATCCGGTTTACGGCCGCATCCGCAACCAGACGCTGGCGACCGGCCGTTGGCTGGGACCCGAAGATGAAGCGCAGAAGCAGCGCGTGGCGGTGATGGGCGGCGAAGCGGCCAATAAGATGTTCGGCGAGATCCCGCCCGAAGGCGAAGACATCACCATCAACGGCCTGCATTTTACTGTGATCGGAGTGCTGAAGACCAAGACGCAAATTTCCAACTATAACGAGCCGGATAACGAATGCATTTTCATCCCGTATGACACAGGATCGCTGCTGCGGGATGTCAAATACCCCGATTACATCGTCTGGATGCCGGTGAACCCGCTGTTCCGACCGGAAGCGGTACGGCAGGTGCGCGAGACGCTGGCGCGCGTGCATAACTTCTCGCCCAACGACGAGCGCGCCGTCCAGATCATCGTGTTCAACGAATTCCTGCGCATCGTGGATACCATGGGGACCGCGCTGCAAATTCTGCTGGGCTTCGTGGGAACTCTCACGCTGGCCATCGGCGGCGTGGGCCTGGCCGATATCATGCTGGTGTCCGTGACGCAGCGCACGCGCGAGATCGGCATGTTGAAATCGATCGGCGCCACCAGCCGTTCGATCCTGCTCCAGTTTCTGCTGGAGGCCATGACCATTGTCACGGTGGGCGGTATCGCCGGCGTCGTATGCGGGTACGGAGTCACGGCGACGCTGCAGACGCTTCCGCTGCTCGGGCCCTTGTTCAAAGACACCAGCGGCACCGGCGACATTCACTTGCAGATTTCGCAATTCGCAGTGATGACTTCGACGCTGCTGCTGGAGTTCGTAGGGCTGGTCGCTGGACTGCTGCCAGCCATCAAGGCCGCGCGCATGAGTCCGATTGAGGCCCTCCGGTACGAGTAGCAAGTCGCGGACCGATTGACCGGAACCGAACTTGGATAGAATAAAGGTTCCGGAGATATCGGTATGGAACTCCTCACGAGCAGCCTTCTGGAACTAATCACCCAAACATCCACGAATCTGCCGCCCGATGTGCGCGCAGCCATGTCGCTGACCACGGGCACGGAAACGCCCCACACCCAATCCTCGCAGGCGCTCAACATCATTCTGTCGAACGTCGACATGGCGCATGACGACGAGGGGCCCATTTGCCAGGACACCGGCATGCCAACGTTTGTGGTGCATACGCCGGTGGGTGTGAATCAACTGGAGATCAAGGGCGCGATCCGCGCGGCTATTGCCGAGGCTACCCGCCTGGGCAAGCTTCGCCCGAATTCGGTGGACTCGCTCACCGGCAAGAACAGCGGCGACAACCTGGGAGCCGAGACGCCGGTAATGCACTTCGATCAGTGGGAGCGGGACGACATCGAAGTGAAGCTGATTCTGAAAGGCGGCGGCTGCGAGAACAAGAATATCCAGTATTCCCTTCCCTGCGAGTTGGATCATCTGGGGCGCGCGGACCGCAACCTGGAAGGCGTGCGCAAGTGCCTGCTGCACGCCGTCTGGCAGGCGCAAGGCCAGGGCTGCGCTCCGGGCGCGCTGGGGGTTTGCATCGGCAGCGATCGCGCGCATGGCTACGAACTGGCCAAGGGCCAACTGTTCCGCACGCTCGACGATCTAAATCCGAATCCCGTCCTGGCGAAGTTGGAAGGCGAGATCATGGACGAGGCCAACCGGCTGGGCGTCGGCGCGATGGGATTCGGCGGCAAAGCGTCTTTGATCGGCTGCAAGATCATGGCGGCCAACCGGCTGCCGGCCAGCTTCTTCGTCTCGGTGGCCTACGATTGTTGGGCATTTCGACGCTTGGGCGTGCGGCTGGACGCGACCGACGGCGCCATCACCGAGTGGCTTTACCGCGATCCCAACCGTCCGGTCGAGCGCATGGCCAAAGCCGAAGGATTCCCGCTCACGGGACGCGAAGTGGTGCTGACCGCGCCGCTGAGTGAGGCTACTGTGCGCGCGCTGAAGGTAGGCGACGTGGTGCTGATCAACGGCGAAATGTTCACGGGGCGGGACAACGTGCACGCCTACCTGATGAAGAACGCTCCGCCAGTGGATCTTCACGGCGCGGTTTTGTATCACTGCGGTCCGGTAATGCTGAAGCAAGGTGAGCGCTGGGTGGTGAAGGCCGCCGGCCCTACCACCAGCAGCCGCGAAGAGCCGTACCAGGCGGAGGTCATCAAGCGATATGGAGTGCGCGCGGTGATCGGCAAGGGAGGCATGGGCGCGAAGACGCTGGCCGCGCTGAAAGAATGCGGCGCGGTGTATCTGAACGCCATCGGCGGGGCGGCGCAGTTTTACGCGCGCACGGTCGAGGATGTGCCTGCCGTGTACCTAATGGAGTTCGGCATTCCGGAAGCCATGTGGCAACTGAAGGTGAATGGCTTCGCGGCAATCGTCACGATGGACGCGCACGGGCATAGCCTGCACGCCGATGTGGAGAAGACCACGGGCGAGGAATTGGCCGCGCTCTCCACGCGGTAGCGAAGCGTGCCGGGGCAAGTGTCTGTTACAATAACCGATTGGCGGCCAGGTAGCTCAGTCGGTAGAGCGCAGCCCTGAAAAGGCTGGCGTCGGCGGTTCGATTCCGTCCCTGGCCACCATTATATCAATAAGCTTACAGGCCATTCCAAGAACCAGTTTCATTCCGTTTCATTCCAAAAACTTTGGTCTGCTGAGACTCGCATCTCGGATGAAACTGGCGTCAGGATCGTTCTGGACAGCTCTCGATTCCGCCTCAACTCGATGCTTTTGCCAGGAAGCCTGGAGCGCTACCTTGACACGGTAGCGCTCCAACCGGGACGCTGTGTGCCGCCTGGCGTGCCGTGTGTTATCAATCGTTTGGACACGACAAACTGGATGGACCGCCTGAGCGAACTTTGGGAACGCCGTCGGCACTGTAGCTGGCACTGCCCGAACCGACAACCGTCAGGGTGCCGTGGAGCAGTTCGTCGACGCCATCGACGAACACATCTCTCGCACCGCGCGACCGCGGGACGGGGCGAGCGCGTTGCCGCGACCGCTGGAGCAGCGGAGGACCAGCGGAGGAAAGACAAGCGTTGGCCTTGGACCTTCCGGTGGCCGACCGGCGATCTTGCGTGTTCCCCAGGGCCGATGCGCAGAGGATTGCGTGTCGCCAGGTGGCGTGCCATCTGAGTACCTCTCCCACTTGGAATGCAGGTCGGCGAGCAGTAGGATCTAGGAGCAACCCCCCGTATCCATTTCCTTGGTTCCACAATGACATGCGGGACTGTGAATACGGGTACAATCGTACTTTTCGAGACGAATGACAGCCGTCAGGACGTCTGCTACAGGTTGAGCAGGCAAGGCCGAAGTTCGCGGCGCGTAGGAAAGCATGAATCGCAACATCGATTTTCACCTGAACAAGGTTAATCCGATACCGCACAGCCTGCGGTTTAACCCGGCGATTGACGCTCCCGCCATGACAACTGAAATCAATCTCGGACAGCTATTCCTTCATAAGTATTTCGATAGTTTTCCTGTAGGAGCACCCGATCCCGACCCCAGTTCATTCGAATATCTTCGGCATATCAGTCCCGCGGCTGATTTCAGATTTAACGCGTATGTGGCGAGCGCAAGCAAAACGGAGCGAATCGCATTATCGACCAGCATTGGTCAGGCATTCTGCCGACTGATGTTGTCGGATCACTTTGGAATCGTTCATTTTGCTCGTATGAGTGAGGTTCTCGGCAAGACTTCCCACTCTGCTTTCGGCGGCATGCGCGTCGAGCGAGTTTGTAAAGGGGACGTCCCTGATTATCTTTGCGGAGACGACCGCAACTCTTTTCTTGCGGAGGCAAAGGGTCGCTTCTCGGGGATTAAATTCGAAAGCGCGACATTCAACGACTGGAGAGAGCAGTTCAAGCGTGTACGTGTCGTTGACAGCCAAGACCTTCCTCGGACCACCAAAGGCTACATCGTGGCGACAAAGCTGGTCACCGATGCAAGCCCGGCGACGCAGCGGGCTGCCACCTTCGTCGAAGATCCCGATACTGAGGGTGAACCGCTCACGCGCGAGCAAAGCCTGCTACTCGCGAGAGGCGCCAAGGCGATTCACTACAGCCGAATCTTTCAAAAGCTCCAACTCTCGCCGTTCGCATCCGCACTCAGTTTAGGGTACGCATTGACTCCACAACTCACCTTTCAGGTCCCGGTCTGGACCTGCACGGCGGAGCCATTTGCGGGAATCACCTACATTGGGGGGTTCTACAGGACGCGCACCGGACATGGTCCGGTCCTGACCGAGAAGGGCTGGCAAATGCCGCTTGAACTGGGCACTAGCCACGCCGTATTCGTCGGATTACAGAGTGATATAGCGTCGCGGCTAGCGACAGTAGCCCGCGGGGCATGGAATGTTCTTGACGAAGTACGGCCTGTTGGCGCAGAAGGGCGGTGGTCGAGCGATTTCGCGTGGCTGCCCGATGGCAGTGTAGCAGCGCCTGTCCTTCACTTCGTTCCAACCGGTGGACTCACGATATGAAGTACGAAAGCACGATCAACGTGGAGAAATGATGGGAAAGAACGGCAAGACCGTGATCACTGTTTCGACCCGTAAGGCGTCGCTCAAACGGCGATTGCGGCGGCACCTTCGATCATTGGGTTTCCAAAAGAGTGAGGACGGCTCCCTCACTCCGGCCGGTTCAGGAAAAGATGCCATTCGCACCATCCACAGCTTGCACCGCGCCGACCGCCTGGCCTTGAATCAAGCATTCATTGACAGGCGTTATGAGAAGCTTTCACACTACTTCGCTTCCGGTGACGAAGTGGATGTGACGAGAATATCTCCGTCGCTTCAGCTTATATCCAGCGACACGTGGGAAGGCGACCTCTTCCGTCTGGCATCCCTGACGTGGTCGGTTCCTGTCTCCAACGGCTTTGGACGGCGACTGCGATACCTTGTTTGGGATCAACACAACGGTAAGCTGATCGGAATCATCGCCATCGGCGACCCTGTGTTCAATCTCTCCGTGCGCGACAACCTGATCGCTTGGGATGTCCACGCCCGAGGTGAACGCCTGGTCAACATCATGGACGCCTATGTACTCGGCGCGCTGCCTCCTTATAATTCTCTTCTTGGCGGCAAGCTGGTTGCCTGTCTCATCCGCAGCAGAGATGTCTACAACGATTTCAGCAAGGCATACGGAAAGACCACTGGCATCATCTCGCAGCAGGAGAAGAAGGCCCGGCTTTTGGCCGTCACAACCTCTTCATCGATGGGTCGTTCTTCCGTCTACAACCGCCTGAAGCTCGATGGTCAAGAGTATTTCACGGCAATTGGGTATACGGGCGGATGGGGACATTTTCACATCCCTGATGACCTGTTCGCGGATCTGCGCGACTACCTCCGAGAAATCGGCCATGCATATGCGGACCTCCATCGTTACGGTGAAGGGCCAAATTGGCGCATGCGGACAACGCGAGCCGCACTTGAATCGCTAGGCTTTGAGGATGATATGCTTCGGCACGGAATCCAGCGTGAGGTCTTCATCTGCACGCTGGCCAAAAACGCCCTTAAGCTACTCCGCACCGGCAGGGGCAAACCCGATCTCTCTACTTTGCAAACCGCCGACGATGTGGCGCGACTGGCAGTTGAACGCTGGATGCTTCCGCGTTCGCAGCGCATGCCCGAGTTTAAGGCGTGGAAACGCGAGAGCATACTGTCGCTTATTTGCGATCCTCCCTGGGAGAGGCCCGTTGACTTACGAGCACGAGCATAACGATGCGTGAGCAGATCGCAGGATAATTCAATGCCCATGTCCCTCGACCAATGGCAGAAACGATTGGAAGGGCACTTTAGGGAATTGGCTTCGACTCGATCCACCGCTGAATATCCCATATTCGCTTTTGAACATGGCCTGAGCGAGGATGAACTCGACGAAATTGGTGACCTGTTACGATCGCGTCTTGCCTCGAATATGTGGCTTGGCGGCCACTGGCTCGTCTGGGTCATCTATGCAAGCGAATTCGGGTATGACTATGAGGGCGATGAATATTGGACGTCTTTTGAAAGCTATACGTCCGGATGGCGCGAGAAGGTCAGCCGAAATCAATTACGGACCTGGTTTGCAAAGTTTCAGACGACGTTTGGCGGAGTCAAACCATCGGGCCCGTGGGCAACTCAGTTTCCCATCATCGCGTGGCCGATTACCCATGCGATCCTGCCCAGGTATCTGCAGTGGCAATTTGCGAAGACCCTCTACGACCTTCGTTATCAACTTGCCGGGCTTGACGCTTTCAGCGCCGAATCCATAGGATGCCTCCTTTCGCAAAACGCATGGGATGCCTCTTCGCGATTTCGCGTGTTTCTCCAGCAGGAAGAGCTGGCAGGCCGGATTGTTCTGGCCCTCTTAGGGGACACGGCCGCTGAGGTCCCCAGCCCGATTCACCTTCCCACGCTGAAACGGCTGGCCTCGGATTTGCAGCAGGTGCAGAGCAGTCGTGAGTGGTTGAATGAGACGCGGCGTTTTGTGGCCGATCGTCTTAAAGGTGCCGCCCGCAAACCTGCGGACCCAGCCAACGGGCATGAGGGTCACTCTTACAAGTCCAAAGACAAGGTCACCCTGGGAATGCGCCCCACCCTGATGCTGCGGCCCTCGGGAAAAACGATCTGGGCGCCGGTATTGGATATCCCGAGTTTCGCGGCCGTCGGCCAGATCACATCCGAATTGCGCACCTTCCTTGCCCGTACACGGTGCAAAATCGCAGGCACCGGCGAGGGATGGCGACCAGCTGGCTGGCTCCTGTCCCATAACCAGAAATGCCTGCTCAAATCGTGGCCTGGCGCGGAAACGGCATTGATACAATTCGAACGAGACAACCCGGTGCTTAATCACCTGATCGATCAGGAAGTGCGGTTGTCGCAGGGGCCCACTTGGCTATGCAAACGAGGCGACGACGGGCTTGCGTACGAAGTCACCGGGCGCACCGTGCGACCGCGGCAGAACTATATCCTGCTGAGCGAGAAACCCCTCCCCGCCGGTGAAGTTCTCAGCGAATGCCGCGTGGATTGCAACGGCCTCAATGCAGCGTCTTTCACGGCACCGGCGGTTTTCTCCGGCAATCTGGTGCGCGCTCTGGAGGATATTGGGCTGCACGTCGCAAAGACCGTGCGCATCTGGCCCTCGGGGCTCAGCGCTCGCCACTGGGACGGCGAAGGATACAGCGAGTGGCTCACTACCGACGCTCCCTGCTTCGGGATCGTGCATGACCATCCGGTGGATGGCTATGTTCTGCGTCTGGATAGCGGCGCAGAATCGTTCATCAAGGCCAATAGCAACGGCACCCCGTCATTTGTGAGTCTTCCGACGCTCCCACCGGGCCGGCATATCCTTTCCGTCAAGGCGCGGCAGCCAAGTTCGAATCCGGGTCGGTTTACCGCACCGCTCGAAGGCGTCGTTCTCCTTGAAGTTCGCGAACCCACCGCCTGGGTTCCGGGCACTACATCACACGCGGGGCTTACGGTCTCCCTTGAGCCGTTCGATCCTTCCCTCGATGTGTTTTGGGATGGCGACGTTACGCTCAGCATACTCGGCCCAGTTGGTCGGCAGGTGACATGTTCCTTAAGCCTGAGCAGCGCGGCAGGGACGGAATTGCTCAACGACCCAATAGGTGTCTTGGACCTACCCGTTTCCAACGACGCGTGGCAGCATAAGCTGAGCCAGTTCCTGGTTCCCGATACGCGCACGTTCGCCTACCTTGAAGCGGCTTCGGGCCGATTGAACATCAAGGGCGATGAACTCGGAGAGTTTATTGTCCGGCTGGATCGCGACATCAAGCCGGTGCGATGGAACTGCCGCGGCGTTCACGGAGTGATGACCATTCGACTCAATGACGACACCGGACACGATGCCGCTGCAACCGCGACGTTCCGCAGCTTCCTGTATCCTTCCAGGGCGGGTGTGCTGGAGGCCGACCGCCTGCATGCCGGCTTCGAAGTGCCTGGTGTCGGCGGACTCTATGAAGCCCGCAACGGGGATTTCAGCGACATCATCGTGGCCAGCACACCGCGGATTGAAGGAGGGCTGCAAGGCTTGCTGATCGAACCGGACCTGAAGGATCTCGCAAGCGAGGCCGTGCATGTCACGCATCTACTGGAGTTGATCAGAACCTGGGCTGATGCACGCCTAGTCGGGCCTCTTGTCCATCTGCGCCACAACCGGATCGTCACGCGTTTGGTCACTTGCTTCTTTTCGCGGGTGTGCGGCAGCCGCTGGGCCGCAGCGGAAACCGCGTACCTGTCCGATACCCAATCCGAAGCGGCTCTGCAGCAGCTCCAGCGCCTCGTCGGGTCGCCGGGATTCGCCGCCGTTCTGCGACGCGACCACAACAGAATGCAGCAGGGCACTATCGCCGGCAAGGCCTGGTTTGCGGATGTGGCCCATCGCTACAGCGTCAGTTTGGAAGCGGGTCTCTGCGAATTTGCCCTTCAACTGTCGAGCCAGCCGCATCGCATGCTTGCAGTACCTGCACCTGCCTTTGAAGCGCTGCTTGCCGAAGTCAGGAAGAATGATGCCTTGATTCGCGGGGCGAGGCTCGTGGCCCTCATGGCAATCGCCGGGGACACCGCCGCGGTCAAGCCCCCTTTGCCGAGGTGGATATGGTGATAACCGCCGCGTCGGCGCAGGATGTCGTGAACGCCGTGAGGCACTCCCTGGGATTGCCGGGCCCGGCGGATGACAAGCTGGACGACACGCTTCTTGCGGCCCTGTTGCGCCGGGCGTCAGGCATCTTGTGTCCTTGCTCTCCCGCAACTCTCTCAAGCATGGTCGCCGCAAGTCTCGAAGGTCTGGCGGAGAGCCGTGACGCCATCCTGAAGCGGCTGATAGCCGTTACCGAGAGCCTGATGATCGACGGCGATCTGCTGGAGCTGAGTCACGCCACTATCGACGATCCGGCCGCCAAAGGCACCTGGGTCTTCGCTGCGCCGCCCAGTTTTGCGGAGGGCCCAGGCGGGAGCGTATTCGTGCTGGGGACGGCCAAAGACGAGATAACGCCCCTGCCGGCCTCACTGACTGCGCGCATCGTCTATCGCGGCCCGTTGCGCGTCCTTACGCCCCTTCCCGGCGAGGATTTGCGCGCAATGCTGCGCGAACTGGGCCTGCTGCAACTGTCGCGCGCCACATGGCTGAAACTGCCTAAGCAGCAATCGGCCTTCGATTTTCGCAGCGCAATGCTGACGCGTCTTGCCTCACATACGGCCAGCGGCGCGATTTCCGATTTGTCGATCCTTGATCCCCAGTGCCCGGTGGACTACTACGCCGACCGATGGCGGGCTCCCAAGAGGGACACCGGAGAGTTCATTGCCCGCCGACCGCAGGCCTACGGCGCTCCCATCTGGGGATATGCCATGCTCGCAAACGGCCAGGCAACCAAGTTCCTCGATTTTCCCATCGGGAACACACCGTGGCGCGGGTGCGACGTTGCCTGGCACCTGCAGATGGCGATTGACGCTTGCAGGGGAATGCCGCAGCGCTATAGACTGCGGCACACAGGGAACGAGCCATGTCTGGATTTCTTTTCACCCCTTCCAATGTGGGCCCATCGGCGGATGATGGTTGTCGGAAGTCCGGCCTCGCGGTACAAGTGCCTGCTGTCATTCTCGGTCCCAGCGCAGGATCTTCAGTCCGAGCTGGCGTTCCTGCAGCAACACCTGTGGCTCACGCCTCACGAGACGCCTGCATAAGAAAGCGAAGAAATCATGCAAACGATTAAGGAAACCATCAGTCAGCTCCACAGTTCGCTGCAGCAGTACATCGAGGCGACCTATCACATCAGTGCGCCTGCGCTCATCAGCCAACGAAAGGAACTGCTTAATCGGCCATCGGTCATTCACCAGGTTCCCTATATCGAGTCAACCCCGCGGTACAAGACCGGCAAATCCTTTGCCGCCATCGAAGGTCTTCCGCCCGCCGCCTTGCAGGCGTATTTGGCGCTTGCGGATGCCGAGGGAGAGTCGCCGGCCTTGCTCCATAACCCGCCCTACAAGCACCAATCGGACGCAATCCTGCACGGCCTTGTGCAAGGCAAGAACCTGATTATCATGACGGGGACCGGTTCCGGCAAGACGGAGTCTTTCCTTCTGCCGATTCTTGGCAAGCTTACCCGCGAAGCCAGTACCAATCCGGCGTCTTTCCGGGATCAACCCGCAGTGCGCGCCATGCTGCTTTATCCGATGAATGCGTTGGTTAACGATCAACTGGGCCGGCTGCGATCCCTCTTCGGGGACCAGCGCCTTGTCGCGCTCTTCCAGAAATGGGCGCAACGACCCGCAAGGTTTGCGCGATATACGAGCCGCACTCCCTATGCGGGGCTAAGGACGCGCGACAAGGATTCCCGCAAGTTTCATGCGTTCGATGAATTCTATGTCGAGATACAGCGCCAGGCGCAGGGCGCACCCTCCGAGGAACAGCAGCAGGCCAAGACGCTCCTTCAGCAGCTCAAGACCAAAGGAAAATGGCCCGCCAAGCCCGATTTGATCACCTGGTTCGGAGATAAGGGCACGGAATGGCAGGATCGAAAAACCGGGAAATTCCGAAGGGCGGTGACGCTTCCAAATGACGTGGAACTGATCACGCGTCATGAGGTCCAGGATGCGCCCCCCGATCTGCTGGTGACCAACTACTCGATGCTCGAATACATGCTCATGCGTCCGATCGAACGTCCCATTTTCGACAGGACGCGCGAGTGGCTGGAACACAATCCACGCGAGAAGTTCCTCATCGTGCTTGACGAAGCGCATCTCTACCGAGGCGCAGCGGGGGCGGAAGTCGGCCTCTTGCTGCGACGCCTGCGGGATCGGCTCAATATTCCCCCGGAACGATTTCAGGTCATCTGTGCCACGGCAAGTTTTAAAGACGCGGAGTACGCTCCGCAGTTCGGCGCTCAACTCGCCGGTGTTCCCCCTGAGAGCTTCATCGCGATTCAGGGCGACTTTGATTGGAGGGCGCACGCAGCCACTGGCAGCAAGAAAGATGCCGAGATCCTTACGGCCATCGACCTTGTGAAATTTTACGCCCAGGAGGATGACGACAGCCGCTTAAAGATCATTGAGCCCTGGTTAAATCATCGCCATACCACGGGCGGGTCGAGTCTTGAAGTAGCACTGTTCCAGTCGCTCGAAGAGTTTCCTCCTCTGGGTCTGCTCATAAACACGACGATGAAGCAAGCGCGTCCGATTGAGGAACTGGGACAAGCGTTGTTTCCTGATAGCCCGAAACCCGAGGCCGACGCCGCCGCAACGGTGCTCATGGCGCTCGGAAGCATCGCGAAACCGAACCCGAAGAGCCCAGGGTTGTTGCCGTGCCGGATTCACAACTTCTTTCGCGGACTTCCCGGTCTCTGGGTCTGTATGGATGCGGATTGCAGCGAGTTGGCCGAGAGCGAGAAGAGCGGCATCTGCGGCAAGATGTACAGCCAGCCGCGGGAACGCTGTGCCTGCGGCGCGCGTGTCCATCAGTTCTTTACCTGCCGCTTCTGCGGCACCGCATATGCGCGCGCCTACACTGACGATGTTGACTGCCCCTCGGCGCTTTGGTCCGAGCCGGGGGGTAGGCTGCGGATGGAAGAAGGAGATACCAGTCCGCTCTTGCCGCTGGACATGCTGCTTGAGGCACCCAATCCCGCGAACCCGACCGAGCTTGCGGACTATGATCTGGAGACCGGCCGGCTTAATCCCAACCAGCACGGCCCCCGGATGCGTACCATTCACTTGCGCCACGATCGAGTGACGCCGCCGCCGGATGAGAACGGCGACGTTGACGCCAGCATGGAAGCGCGCGGACAGTTCATTCCGTGTGCCTGTTGCGGCAAGAGCGCACGCCACGGCGGTTCCACCGTCCAGGACCATCAGACCAAAGGCGATCAGCCCTTTCAGGCACTCGTGGCGAAACAGATCCAGATCCAGCCGGGTAACGCCACGCCACCCACCCGGTTTGCGCCGTTACGCGGCCGCAAGGTCCTGGCCTTCTCCGACTCTCGGCAAGTAGCCGCGCGCCTCGCGCCGAACCTGCAGATGTACTCGACGCGAGATTCGCTGCGGCCTCTCATTGCCTGGGGTTATACGAGACTCCAGTCGGTTGATGGGTTGAAGCCGCTCATGAGCCTGAATGATTTGTATCTTGCCATTCTCCTGGCGTCGAAGAAGCTCCGGGTCCGCCTCCGGCCGGAACTCAAACCCGCAGAGACCTTCGCGGCCGAAGACGTCGTGGATTTGGCGGTGGAGAGCGGTAGCACAGACACGGACAGCGGTTTGCAGTTTCTTCTTATCAAACTGCGCGCGGAGATGCCGCCCCAAGCGCTACTGGAGGACATTATCACGACAGTACAAGACCCGTTCCTGGGGTTTGAGGCGTTAGCGCTGGCGTCATTGTGCGAGCGCGCAGAGCTGACGCCGAAG
The DNA here is from genome assembly GCA_963707465.1 of Bryobacterales bacterium. Taxonomy (GTDB): domain Bacteria; phylum Acidobacteriota; class Terriglobia; order Bryobacterales; family Bryobacteraceae; genus Bog-159. Next base: position 75,038 of record CAVPQK010000022.1, on the reverse strand, counting down.
CTGGAGAAAATGCCCGCGATACCCGGACTTGCCGAGACGGCGGACAACAAGGTTGCCCTGGCCCGCGCTTGGTTGCGCTGCTGGCGAAATAACGGATTCTGGCTCTCCCAGATGCCGACGTCATGGTGGAATCGGCCTGCAAACCAGGGCGTGAGCGTCAAGGCAAAGAAGGGCAAGGGCAACTTCAAGGCCATGGAGGTTGTGATTCCAGACAAGCCCGCCCGGAAACTTTTCGAACAAAAATGGACGCCTCTGCTTTTGTCGATGTTCTGCACCGACATGGGCGGCGAATATCAATTACGCGGCGGGGAACTTTCGCTTCTTTTCGATGCGCCGTGGGTGCGGTGCTCAACCTGCAAGTCGGTCCATAGGCCAATCCCCGGTGTGGCGCATTGTCTGGATTGCGGCACTGAGGGCGTTTATTCGCTTGAGCCGGGGAGCGACCCCGTGTTCCTTGCACGTAAGGGCTATTATCGCGAGCCAGTCATGGCGGCGCTGGGGCAGCCGCCGGCGGAACCCATGGCGCTCATTGCCGCAGAACACACTGCACAGCTCAATGCTCCGCAGAACGAGGACATCTTCTCGAAAGCCGAGGAGAACGAATTGCTCTTTCAGGACGTAGCACCGGCGCTCGGGAAAAAGGCGCATCGCGCCACCGCCATTGATGTCCTATCCAGCACGACCACGATGGAAGTCGGAATCGATATCGGGGCGTTATCGGGTGTCGCTCTTCGTAACATGCCGCCAGGGCGTGCTAATTACCAGCAACGAGCGGGCCGCGCAGGCCGCCGCGGAAATGCGGTCGCCACCGTTATCGCCTTCGGAAGCGCGGATAGTCACGATGAACATTATTTTTCAAATCCCGACGGCATGATCCGGGGCGACGTCATCGATCCTAAGCTCACCCTCGACAATTGCGACATTACGCTGAGACACATACGTGCCTTCTTGCTGCAGCGCTATCATCAGGACCGTCTGCCTGACATCGACCCTGCGCAGCCGCATGATCTGTTTTCGGTGTTGGGTAGTGTCGCGAGCTTCAAGAGCGGCAAGTCCATGCTTAACATCACGGATTTTAAGGCGTGGTTATCCGATAGCGAAACGGCGTTGCGAAGCAGAATCGCATCGTGGATTCCCCTCGAATTGTCGGCCAAGGACCGCACTTTTCTCCTTGCGGGATTCATGCCTGATTGCATCAAGGCGCTCGAAGATGCGATCCAATTCCTCCCAGATGAGAAGGCCCAGGCCCAGTCTGAGGACGACGAAGAGGGTGAGGCCGAGGATGCGGCCGAAACCGATGAGGAGAAACCGCTGCGAGATCCCGACAGCGGCAAGCTCCTTGACCGCCTCCTCTATCGTGGCGTCCTGCCCCGCTATGCGTTTCCTACCGATGTTGCGACCTTCCACGTTTTTGATCAAGCCAAATCCAGCCACTTCCGGGCCGTTATGCGGTTTGCTCCCTCGCAGGGGCTGCCGATTGCCTTATCTCAATACGCACCGGGAAAGCAGATATGGATTTCGGGCAAGTGCTATTCATCGGGTGCCATTTACACGACCATGTCCAGCGAACGCTTTGCGGCCTGGGAGGCAAAGCGGCTCTATTGCGAGTGCAGCGCGTGCGGTTTTGCCAGGACCTACACCATAGGCGAAATCAGTAAGGGCGATCGACAGGATTGCCCGGCCTGCGCGACGAAAAACAGCTTCGGTGAAGCGCGATACTGGCTGCGGCCGCCGGGATTTGCGCATCCCGTCGATGTCCCGGAGGTCACCTCGCCCGATGAAATACCGGAAACCAGCTACGCCACCCGAGCAAAATTGACGATGCAAACGCCGTCGGATCAAGCCAAGTGGACCAAGGTCAATGATCGGGTGCAGATATTAAAGGAGCGGAAACATCTGCTCGTGTCCAATACCGGCCCCAAGCGAGACGGCTACAGCTATTGCGTTAAGTGTGGCCGCATTGAGGCGAGCAGCGAGCCGACTCCGCTGCTTACCGCTCCGCACCGCAAGCCTTATCCTGATGACAAACAGCCGGACTGCGAAGGGGCAGGGACCTCCCGCCATATCGTGCTCGGCACCGACTTTATCACGGACATCGCACTATTTTCGATGAAGGTCGAAGCTCCGCTTAGGCTTCTACCGGGGCATTATCCAACCGATGTTGCGCTGCGTACCGTTAGTGAGTCCCTTGCAAAAGCTGCATGCCAGATGCTTGAGATCGAGCCCGCCGAATTGATGGCGGAATACCGGCCCTCGCTGACTCCAGAGGGCCAACAGGGACTTAAGGCTGAAATCTTTCTATATGACACTTTGGCGGGCGGCGCGGGCTTCTCAAGCCAACTCATCGATAAGGGTACGGAACTGCTTCAGCGGGCCCTGCAGATTGTGAAACAGTGCCCCGAGAACTGCGAAGCTTCCTGCTACAGGTGCCTGCGCAGCTTTAAGAATAAGTTCGAACACGCCCTGCTCGACAGGCATGTTGCCGCCGAACTGCTGGAATTTCTGCTGACCGGCGTACTTCCGAGCTTCAACGCGGTTCGAATAGCCGACTCCCAATCGCTGCTCTACAAAGATCTTTCGAGGCAAAGTGATGACGGCGCCAAGTATGAATTCGACGCCCCGATATCAGTCGCTGGGATCGGGGAGGTAACGGTGCCGATCTTAGCGACCCGGAAGGATGGCAAGCGCTTCGTCGTTGCGCTCTCGGCACCGCTAACGAGCGATTACGCTGCAAACGAATGGGTTCGCCAGATCTTAGCAAAATCATCGGAATTGCCAGTGAAGATCGTTAACGAACTCGTGGTTCGCGGAAATCTTCCGGCTGCCACTAGAGAGGTTCGCCAGTTCATCCTCACCTGTTGATTGTGTCGGCCCTTAAAAAAAGACGCTGCGCCCCACAGAACTTCAAAATAGATCGCCATAGCGCTGGCGGCCCTGCGACTCGGGAGCCAAAATGTCTTCTTGCTGAGAAAGGCTCTGGGCGAAACCAGCAAGGAAAATCGTTACATTCTGACGGTGCCGGGGCGGGGCTATCAGTTCGCGGCACCCATGGAGACCGAGGCCCCGCGGATGCTGGTGCACGCGGCGCACACGCAGACTACCGCCGTGATCGAGGAAGAGTATGTCGACGCCTTTCCGGAAAAGCCGTTGGAAAAGCTACCTGCCGCGACCAGGGCGAAGGGCCGATGGATCTGGGGCGGTATGGCGGTATTGGGCATGATGGCAGCCGCCGGAACGATTGTTTATCGCGTGCATCAACGGCCCGCACCCGTTGGCCCCCGCGAAATTGTGGTCGCGGACTTTGTCAATCGCTCCAAAGATCCGGCCTTCGGCCCGACATTGCGGAGGGCGCTGGAGATCGATCTGGGCCAATCGCCGTACTTCAGCATATTGGCGCAGCCAATGATCGCGGAAACGCTGCGCATGATGGGCCGGCCGGCGAATGATAACCTGACTGGGCCCTAGCGCGTTGCCGCGACCGCTGGAGCAGCGTAGGACCAGCGGAGGAAAGACAAGCGTTGGCCTTGGACCTTCCGGTGGCCGACCGGCGATCTTGCGTGTTCCCCAGGGCCGATGCGCAGAGGATTGCGTGTCGCCAGGTGGCGTGCCATCTGAGTACCTCTCCCACTTGGAATGCAGGTCGGCGAGCAGTAGGATCTTGCGTCGCGCAGGACCGATGCGCAAAGGATTGCGCATCGGTATACGTGGCATGCCCTCTGGCCCCGCGCCGCCGTCTTCGCCGGGATTTCCAGGCCGCCCAAGCCGCAAGGATTGCTTCGCGGCCGCGACCGCTGGAGCAGCGGAGTCTTCTGAGGTAATCCGTCAAGCGTTATTTTTAGATAGTTTTTGAAAGCCTGCAACCGACTTCCACCCGACGCCGGTGGACGTCCCGAGGAGCCCCGCAAGCAAGGAGCCTCGTCGGCGCAGGGACTGCATGTAGATGGCCTCGTCATAGGGTTTGCCGTCCTTCCAACAGCGATAGATGATGCGCAGCCATTTGAAGGCCAGGGAGCGGACCGCCACCTGGTGCGACTTGTTCTTGTCCTTGCGCAGGTGGTCGTAGTAAGCGCGGGCCCACTCCGATTGCTGGATTGAGCAACCCGCAAATTCGTGAAACGTCTGGCGCAGAAACTTCGGGCAGATAAAGCGGAAATGCACCCATTGGCTGTTGCCACTGGCCTCCGTGACCGGGGCGATGCCGCTGTAGCACTGCATCTCGTAAGCGCTCTGGTAGCGATCCCGCTGCGTTCCGAAGGCCACGATCATGCGCGGCACCAGGGCGTCGCCTGCGCCCGGCAGCGACCGAAACAACGACCCGTCGGGGTGGTCCGCCACCAGCTCGGCGATCCGCTTATCGAACACGTCGATTTGGGCGCGCAGCGTCGCCAACATCGCCACCAGGCTGTGGGCGATCAAAACACAGGCCTCCTGCACCGCCCGGTCTTGCGTGGCGGGGGTGGCTTGTTGGATGGCCGCCATACGTTCCGCATTCTTTTCTTCGCTCCGGCAGTTGTGCTCGTGAAAAAACCGGCACAGCGTGCCCGGATGCACCCGCTGGAGTTGCTCCAGGGTCGGCCAGCGTTCCAGTAGATCCCCCACCAGGGGACTGGCCACATCGTCGAACCAGTGGAGCACCTGCGGGAAATATAGTTTCAGACAATCGGTCAGACGCAGGTTTGCGCGGGTCCTTTCATCAACCGTCTGGCGGCGTTCCTCCACCAGGAAATGCAGCAGACGGGTTTCCACAGTATCCGGCCGCAGGGGGCGCAACCGTTCGCGATGACGCAGCAACAGATCCAGCAGGGAGTCGGTGTCGCTGGGGTCGCTCTTGGCGCCCGAAGGCGCGAAGGTCTCCCGATAGCGCGCCGCGGTGGTGGGATGCACCGGGAACAATACCAGGTGCGGGTACTTGGTGAGCATATAGACCAGCGGCCCACGCGTCTGCTCCAGGATTACGGCAATCGGCCGGCCCCCAAAACGCTGCTGCAAGTTGACCGCCCACACCTCCACGGCTTCCGGAGTGCTGTCCAACTCCCCGGCCTCCGACTTCCGGCTGCCAGCCGGGAGGAGTCGCCAGAAATTCTTCCGGTCGGCCCAGTCAATGGCCGCAAACGCGGCCCATTCCGGTTCCAACGGGGCTGCTGCTTCGGTATTCGACATTTTTGCCCATGCTCCTTTCTGGAACGGGCAGGCCTGGCTCCTACGAAAGCCTTATAGGAGTCTAGGAGCAGACGTCTTCTGAGTATTCGTCATGGGAACCAAGCGCATCCCGCTGCTCGAAACACTCCGCTAAAACATCCGGTGTTGGGACCAGCCATTCGTAGCAGCGGGATGCCCGCTCACACAAATCTTCTAGCAAATGTGTTGAGCGGTGAAAAGCCCTACCTGCGGAGTACACCTCTTACCGGTGCACCCAAAAACCTTCCTTCTCCCTTAAAGAAAAATGTCGTCCCGGATTTACTATAAGGACCAGCGGAGGAAAGACAAGCGTTGGCCTTGGACCTTCCGGTGGCCGACCGGCGATCTTGCGTGTTTCCCCAGGGCCGATGCGCAGAGGATTGCGTGTCGCCAGGTGGCGTGCCATTTGAGTACCTCTCCCACTTGGAGCAGGTCGGCGAGCAGTAGGATCTTGCGTCGCGCAGGACCGATGCGCAAAGGATTGCGCATCGGTATACGTGGCATGCCCTCTGGCCCCGCGCCGCCGTCTTCGCCGGGATTTCCAGGCCGCCCAAGCCGCAAGGATCTTGCGTGTCGCCCCAGGACCGATGCGCACAGGATTGCGTATCGCTAGGCGGCATGCGTCCGGCAAGTTCCTTTGCTGGTCGACGAGCGGGTGATCGAGGGCCGTTTTCCTCCTGCTCGCCTGCTGCACGCAGGAGGAAGTGTGCGTGTCCCGAGGACCGATGCGCAGAGGATTGCGTATCGCTACGCCGCCACAGGCGATGCACGGCTTTCCGTGGCGTCGCGTGGAATGGGAACGCGGAATTCCAAGTCTTTCCTCCGCTGCTCCTCCGCTGCTCCAGCGGTCGAACCTCGACGAATCCGTGGGCATGAAAGAGATGGCGGACCGCGCCGAAACCGCCGGTTCCCTGGCGGAGTTGCTGGGGATCGAAGGGAACGCCGCGCGGCTATATTTCGGGGATCTCGCCGGGATGATGAAGCCGGAAGATGTGGAGGGCGCGGAGCCGCTACCGTTCGAGATGGACGGGCGGAACCGGCGTCCGCCGCGCGATCCGGTGAATGCCATGTTATCGCTCGGCTACAGCCTCCTGGCGAAGGATCTGACGGTGGCGTGTTACGCGGTGGGCTTCGATCCTTATGTTGGCTTTTATCATCAGCCGCGGTTCGGCCGGCCGGCGCTGGCGCTGGATTTGATGGAGCCATTTCGTTCATTGATAGTGGACTCGGCGGTGCTGACCGCGGTGAACACCAGCATGGTGACGGCGCGCGATTTCGTGCGGGCCGGCGGCGTGTTAGCGGCGGCTAGGGAGGGAGCCATTTTGGCGGGCCAGCGGGGACCACGCCGCCAATGGTGAGTAGCGGTGACTGGACACCAGCCAGACTAAACTGGTTTCAAGCGAGACGATGGTGACCGGTCGGCAGGAGTCACAGCCGCGCCGCCGCTGGCGGGAAAAAAGAGAACGCCTTAGAGACGAGGTCGCGGGGGATCCGATCTTTGCGATAGAGTTGTTGATCTCGTATTGATCCGAAGATCTGCTGCGCCCCGGAGAGGAGTGCAATCCCCTCCGGAGCAGGAGCTTCTGGGAGCAATGACCTCCCTTGGGCCCTCCCGAGAGTCCTACAAGCCATCCCGAAAATCAAGAGGGCGGCCGGCGCAAACGGTCCGTCGTGCCGGCCGCGGTCCCGGCGGTGTCTGCTCAAAGGATGTGAGCAGCGCTTTCGATCCGCGGCGGGCGCGGCAGCGCTATTGCAGCGAGGAGTGCCGGAAGGCGGCGCGGGCCTGGTCGCGGTGGAAGGCGCAGGAGAGCTATCGGGCCACGGCGGCGGGCAAACAGAAGCGCAACGGGCAGAGCCGGCGTTACCGGGAGCGCGTCAGGAGCCGAAAACCACCAGCAGGCGAGGCCGTTCCGGAGGCCGCGAGGGTCATCACTAAGAAGTTTTTTCGACGCCTGTTGTGACCGGCCTGGCTGCTACGCGGGGTTCGTGCGCCAGCGGCGCTCGCCGTCGCAGCACTTCTGCTCGCACGAGTGCCGGCGTGCGATGGAGCGCGTCTGGGAACGCGAGCGGCACTGGCAACGGACACGCGCCGGTTGAGCGGAATCCGGCGCGCGGCGATGTGTCCAGGCGGTGGGAATGGCACCGCCAGTTAACCGTGACGTATTGATCGGCGCCGGGCCACTGGCTTACATTCAACCTGTCCCGCAAGGAAGGGGACGCGAGTGCTGCGCTGGGCCGACAACAATCTGCTCGATCTGAAGTGGGAGGAGATCGGCGAACACTACGGACGCTATCGCTTACACGTGCCGGAAGCGGAACGGGCCATGGCGCGGTCGCTGGAGCGCTATGGGCAGTTGTCGCCGGTGGTGGTGTGCCGGCGCCAGGACCGCTACGAACTGATCGACGGTTTCAAACGCTTGGGCGCCGTACGCGGTCTGGCGCAGATCCCGCGTCTGTCGGCGCGGCTCATGGAGGCCGATGAGCGTCAGGCGAAGGCGGCCATCTACGGGCTGAATCGCGCCGGGGGCCGCACGCGGGAACTGGAAGAAGCCTGGATCATCCAGGCGCTGGTGCGGGAAGACGGCTTGAGCCAGGTGGAAGTGGCGGAGTTGTTGGGACGCCACAAGAGTTGGGTGTGCCGGCGGCTGGCGCTGATCGAGCGGTTGGGCCCCAAGGCGAAAGACGAACTGCGCGTGGGCTTGTTGACGCCCACGGCGGCGCGGCAGATCGTGCGGTTGCCGCAGGGCAACCAGACCGAAGTGCTGGAAGCGATCCGGCGCGAAGCGCTGTCGAGCGCGGAACTGGGCGGCGTGGTGGACCTTTGGTTGCGATGTTCCGAACGCCGCCAGCAAGAATATCTCCTGGCGCATCCTCGCGAAGCGCTCTCGCAGGCCAAGGGAGTGCTCCCCGCGGTGCGCGATCCCCGGCTGAGCGAAGCCGGAAACCAGGTATGGAAGCGCGTCGGGATGCTGCTGGATGTGCTGGGGCGCATGGAAGTGTGGCTGGCGCACCAGGGGCGCACCGGGCTGACGCCGGAGGATCGCGTGATCTTGCTGCCCCGTTTCCAAAGGCTGGCGCGGGATGCCGGATCGGTGGCGGCGTTGAGTCGGGACTTCGTCGGCGAACTGGAGCGCGCATGAAGGAATCGACACGCAACGAGATCATCCGCTTGCACTACGGTGGTGCTTCGCAGCGCCGCATCGCCAAACTGCTGGGAGTCGCCCGCAAGAGCGTGGCGCGTGTGCTGGTGGGTCACGAACAACACAGGGCAGAACCGGTGGAAGCGGAACGCCCGCGACGGCCGAGCATGCTGGACCCATTCGCCGATCACATCGCACAACTGCTGGAGCGCTATCCGGATATCACGGCGGTCCGCTTGCATGAGGAGTTGTGTCGGCTGGGTTTCCAAGGTCGCTACACGATCGTGCGGGAGCGGCTGCGTGTGCTCCGGCCGCACGCGCCGAAACTGCCCGTGCAGCGATTCGAGACCGGTCCAGGAGTGCAATCACAGATGGATTATTCGCCGTACGATATCTCTTTCACGGCCGAAGGGCGGCGCCGGGTGCATGCCTTCAGCTACATTCTGGCCTACTCCCGCCGCCAGTACGTGCGGTTTGTGGAGACGCAGGACTTTGCCACCACCATCCGGGAACACGTGCGGGCCTTCGAGTATTTCGGTGGTCTGTGCGCCACCTGTCTATACGACAACATGAAAGTGGTGGTGACTGGCTATGACGGCGACCAGCCGATTTACAACACCCGGTTCCTGTCCTTCGCCACGCACTACGGCTATCAACCCTGGGCATGCCGCCCCCATCGTCCGCAAACGAAAGGTAAAGTGGAACGGCCATTTGCCTACCTCGAAACCAACCTGCTCAACGGCCGCACGTTCACTTCGCTGGAGCACCTCAACGAGACCGCCGCGCTCTGGCTTGCCGACATCGCCGACGTGCACTTGCACCGGGAAACCAAGCGCCGGCCCATCGATCTCTACCAGGAAGAGAAACCGCACCTGCTGAGCTTGCCGGCGCGCGCCTACGACACCGCCCAGGTCTTCTACCGGACGGTGAATCCGGAAGGCCATGTGGCGTACCTGCAGAACTTCTACTCCGTGCCGTGGCAGCGCATTGGAGAACTGCTGCCGCTACGCATCACCGAGAAGGAATTGATCGTCTACGGCCCCGACGTGAAGGAGATCGCCCGCCATGAGTTGTACCCTTCCGGAATCAATGGAGAGAAGCGCACTGTTCCCGAACATTCTCCCGGGCGCGATCACCATCAGAAATACGAGTTACTGAAACAGCGCTTTGCGGAGTTCGGATCGGAGGGCGTCCTGTTCCTCGACGAACTGGTCCGCACCAGGCGCCGTGGCAAAGATGAAGCCGCACGCGTGCTGGGCCTGCTGGCCACATACCACCGCGAGGATCTGGCGCGCGCGCTACAGCGCGCCGTCCGTTACCGCGCTTTCTCCTGGTCCGCGGTGGAGCGGATCCTGGCGGCGCAAGCACGTCCCCGATCCGGATGGGAATCACTGCAAGCCGAGGCGCAGGGACAACTCGACGAGATCCTCCGGCAGTCTCCCGTATCCACTCGCTCCACAGCGGAGTATCAGGCGCTGCTGGAAGAAACGGTGACTCACGATGAAACCGACGAAGACGACGATCCCTCTGCGTGACCGGTGTTTGAGTCACTGCGCGACTCTGCGGATTCCGCTGGAAGGCGCATCGCTGGACGAGTTGCTGTCCAGGGCGGAGAAGGAGAACCTCTCTCATCTGCACTTCCTCGACCTGCTGCTGGGGACGCAGGCCGACGCGCGTCGCGAACGCGCCGTCGCGCGGCGCATCCGGGAAGCCCGTTTTGCGGACAGCAAGACCTTGGAGGGGTTCGACTGGCAGTTCAATCCCAAAGCCTTCGACCGCGTGCAGATCGAGGAACTGGCCACCGGAGATTTCATCCGGCGCCGCAACAATCTGATCATGGTCGGCTGGAGCGGAATCGGAAAGAGTCACATCATTCAGGCCCTGGGGCAGAAGGTCTGCGTTCAGGGCTACCGCGTTTTGTATCGCACTTCCGCCGAGTTACTCGCCGATCTGACGGCTTCACTCGCCGACAAAACTCTGCCCGCGCGTCTGCGCTATTATACGCGCCCAGACCTTTTGATTGTTGATGAATTCGGGTTCGACCGCATCGAACGAACCGAGTGCGCGCAGGCGGCCCACCTGCTCTACAAGATCATCGCCTCACGCAACCAGAAGCGCTCCACCGCGCTGGTGACCAACGTGGACTTCGACAAATGGGCAGAGTATCTGGTCGATGGCCCGCTGGCGATGGCTCTCCTCGACCGCCTGGTCGAACGAGCGATCATCCTCAAGATCAAAGGCAAGACTTACCGCACCCCTCTGGTCAAAAGCGAGGACAATCCGGCCTGAGAGAAGGAAGCAGGCGTTCCTTCCCTATTCCTGCGCCCACCGCAGGCCAGAGCGTAACCCCACACCTGGCTCCGTCTCGACCGCCAAACTGGTACCCTTTTTCGCCGCCACCGACAGCGGAATTGAAGTCGGCAGAATCATGGCTGCCTGCGGCGATGTGCTTCAATGAGGCCGCGAGCGCGCGCTCGCGGAATTGAATAACGGGGAGACGAAGCTGATTTATCTGCTGGTGCTTCAATGAGGCCGCGAGCGCGCGCTCGCGGAATTCTCCCAAATTGACATACTGCCGTTGCGGCCGCTTGTGGCTTCAATTCAATGAGGCCGCGAGCGCGCGCTCGCGGAATTACCTTCGAAGGGATGCGCCAGGCTGTTCGAAATATCGGAGCTTCAATGAGGCCGCGAGCGCGCGCTCGCGGAATTGGAGAGCACGTATCAATCTCTTTAGCTCGATGGCGGCTTCAATGAGGCCGCGAGCGCGCGCTCGCGGAATTCTGGAACTGGTTCGTGGGCTATCGCGATCCTATCGCGCTTCAATGAGGCCGCGAGCGCGCGCTCGCGGAATTAGCAAGCCTTGGATCGCGCTATCAGTCGCGTCGTCGCTTCAATGAGGCCGCGAGCGCGCGCTCGCGGAATTAACCGAAGCGCCCGTCGTCGAAACGGGCAAAACCGTGCTTCAATGAGGCCGCGAGCGCGCGCTCGCGGAATTCTCGATGCTTTCGTCGAAACCATACTGAAGGCCCGCGCTTCAATGAGGCCGCGAGCGCGCGCTCGCGGAATTTCGGTTCATGTGGCCTTGAAAACCAAGCCTGCTAATGCTTCAATGAGGCCGCGAGCGCGCGCTCGCGGAATTGCAGCGCTGCCCGGTGCATCTCCTGTTCGCGTTTCGCTTCAATGAGGCCGCGAGCGCGCGCTCGCGGAATTGAGCTAAAGAGATTGATACGTGCTCTCCGACCGTAGCTTCAATGAGGCCGCGAGCGCGCGCTCGCGGAATTCCGGGGGATCCGCCGTTCCTGTTCCGCTGGACGCCAGCCAGCTTCAATGAGGCCGCGAGCGCGCGCTCGCGGAATTGCGAGCACCGCGCTCCAAGGAACCGAAGCCGCCCAGCTTCAATGAGGCCGCGAGCGCGCGCTCGCGGAATTAACGTGCCGTCCGCGCGCAGGACGCGCCGCACCTCCGCGCTTCAATGAGGCCGCGAGCGCGCGCTCGCGGAATTGGACGCAGCGAAGGCGCGCGAAGCGGCTGGGTTGCGGCTTCAATGAGGCCGCGAGCGCGCGCTCGCGGAATTGTTGATGTGGGGCCCTCGCCACCCGCTGTTCATCTCGCTTCAATGAGGCCGCGAGCGCGCGCTCGCGGAATTTACAAGGCGGCATTCGACGAAGCCTGGGAACTGGGGCTTCAATGAGGCCGCGAGCGCGCGCTCGCGGAATTACGAGCCTTTCACGGGGGCTTCGTGGCAGACTACGGCTTCAATGAGGCCGCGAGCGCGCGCTCGCGGAATTCAGCATCAAGCGTGGGCGCCAGAGGCGGGACTGTGAGCTTCAATGAGGCCGCGAGCGCGCGCTCGCGGAATTCCCGCAAGGCCCTGGAAATCGCCACCGCTGAGGTTCGGCTTCAATGAGGCCGCGAGCGCGCGCTCGCGGAATTTCCTCCACGATCCAATCGTTTGGTGATGCAGTAGCTGCTTCAATGAGGCCGCGAGCGCGCGCTCGCGGAATTCAAACCTTCATGCGGTCCACATATCAAGTAGTTGTCTGCTTCAATGAGGCCGCGAGCGCGCGCTCGCGGAATTGGCTACCTCTCTATTATATTCTGTTTTCAAGGACCTGCGCGCTCGTTTGCGAGCACCTTATAATTTTATTCCCAAGTCTGTGTCCCAAACCGAAACGTGCGCCCGTATCGGCCGCCGCTGGAAGGAGTTAGGTGTCCGCGAGCGGACGCCGGTTTGTGGCCCCCGACCCGCCGCTCGCGGCCCTCTAACGGGTCGTAAACACCGGATATTCGCCAATCTCGCCCTCCACCACGCGCGCGAGCAGCCGCGCTTGAATCTCCAGCAATCGCCGATAACTCACCCGGTATTCAAACAGCGGGTGCGTCACCAGCGTGTCCATTCGCATTTCATACGCCCGGAAGAATCCCTTTCGCCCGCCGGCTGTGAGCGCGACGGCGCCGCTGTCGGTGGCGGCGAAAAAGGGTACCAGTTTGGCGGTCGAGACGGAGCCAGGTGTGGGGTTACGCTCTGGCCTGGGGTGGGCGCAGGAATAGGGAAGGAACGCCTGTTTCCTTCTCTCAGGCCGGATTGTCCTCGCTTTTGACCAGAGGGGTACGGTAAGTCTTGCCTTTGATCTTGAGGATGATCGCGCGTTCGACCAGGCGGTCGAGGAGAGCCATCGCCAGTGGGCCATCGACCAGGTACTCTGCCCATTTGTCGAAGTCTACGTTGGTCACGAGCGCTGTGGAACGCTTCTGGTTGCGTGAAGCGATGATCTTGTAGAGAAGGTGGGCGGCCTGCGCGCACTCGGTTCGCTCGATGCGGTCGAACCCGAATTCATCAACAATCAAAAGGTCTGGGCGCGTATAATAGCGCAGACGCGCGGGCAGAGTTTTGTCGGCGAGTGAAGCCGTCAGGTCGGAAAGTAACTCGGCGGAAGTGCGATACAAAACGCGGTAGCCCTGAACGCAGACCTTCTGCCCCAAGGCCTGAATGATGTGACTCTTTCCGATCCCGCTCCAGCCAACCATGATCAGATTATTGCGGCGCCGGATGAAATCTCCGGTAGCCAGTTCCTCGATCTGCACGCGGTCGAAGGCTTTGGGATTGAACTGCCAGTCGAACCCCTCCAAGGTCTTGCTGTCCGCAAAATGGGCTTCCCGGATGCGTCGCGCGACGGCGCGTTCGCGATGCGCGTCGGCCTGCGTCCCCAGCAGCAGGTCGAGGAAGTGCAAATGAGAGAGGTTCTCCTTCTCCGCCCTGGACAGCAACTCGTCCAGCGATACGCCTTCCAGCGGAATCCGCAGAGTCGCGCAGTGACTCAAACACCGGTCACGCAGAGGGATCGTCGTCTTCGTCGGTTTCATCGTAAGTCGCCGTTTCTTCCAGCAGCGCCTGATATTCCGCTGCCGAGCGAGTGGACACGGGAGACTGCCGGAGGATCTCGTCGAGTTGTCCCTGCGCCTCGGCTTGCAGTGATTCCCATCCGGATCGGGGCCGTGCTTGCGCCGCCAGGATCCGCTCCACCGCGGACCAGGAGAAAGCGCGGTAACGGACGGCGCGCTGTAGCGCGCGCGCCAGATCCTCGCGGTGGTATGTGGCCAGCAGGCCCAGCACGCGTGCGGCTTCATCTTTGCCACGGCGCCTGGTGCGGACCAGTTCGTCGAGGAACAGGACGCCCTCCGATCCGAACTCCGCAAAGCGCTGTTTCAGTAACTCGTACTTCTGATGGTGATCTCGCCCTGGAGAATGTTCGGGAACAGTGCGCTTCTCTCCATTGATTCCGGAAGGGTACAACTCATGGCGGGCGATCTCCTTCACCTCGGGGCCGTAGACGATCAATTCCTTCTCGGTGATGCGTAGCGGCAGCAGTTCTCCAATGCGCTGCCACGGCACGGAGTAGAAGTTCTGCAGGTACGCCACATGGCCTTCCGGATTCACCGTCCGGTAGAAGACCTGGGCGGTGTCGTAGGCGCGCGCCGGCAAGCTCAGCAGGTGCGGTTTCTCTTCCTGGTAGAGATCGATGGGCCGGCGCTTGGTTTCCCGGTGCAAGTGCACGTCGGCGATGTCGGCAAGCCAGAGCGCGGCGGTCTCGTTCAGGTGCTCCAGCGAAGTGAACGTGCGGCCGTTGAGCAGGTTGGTTTCGAGGTAGGCAAATGGCCGTTCCACTTTACCTTTGGTTTGCGGACGATGGGGGCGGCATGCCCAGGGTTGATAGCCGTAGTGCGTGGCGAAGGACAGGAACCGGGTGTTGTAAATCGGCTGGTCGCCGTCATAGCCAGTCACCACCACTTTCATGTTGTCGTATAGACAGGTGGCGCACAGACCACCGAAATGCTCGAAGGCCCGCACGTGTTCCCGGATGGTGGTGGCAAAGTCCTGCCTCTCTACAAAACGCACGTACTGGCGGCGGGAGTAGGCCAGAATGTAGCTGAAGGCATGCACCCGGCGCCGCCCTTCGGCCGTGAAAGAGATATCGTACGGCGAATAATCCATCTGCGATTGCACGCCTGGACCGGTCTCGAATCGCTGCACGGGCAGTTTCGGCGCGTGCGGCCGGAGCACCCGCAGCCGGTCCCGCACAATCGTGTAGCGACCTTGGAAACCCAGCCGGCACAACTCCTCATGCAAGCGGACCGCCGTGATATCCGGATAGCGCTCCAGCAGTTGTGCCATGTGATCGGCGAATGGGTCCAGCGTGCTCGGCCGTCGCGGGCGTTCCGCTTCCACCGGTTCTGCCCTGTGTTGTTCGTGACCTAGCAGCACACGCGCCACGCTCTTGCGGGCGACTCCCAGCAGTTTGGCGATGCGGCGCTGCGAAGCACCACCGTAGTGCAAGCGGATGATCTCGTTGCGTGTCGATCCCTTCATGCGCGCTCCAGTTCGCCGACGAAGTCCCGACTCAACACCGCCACCGATCCGGCATCCCGCGCCAGCCTTTGGAAACGGGGCAGCAAGATCACGCGATCCTCCGGCGTCAGCCCGGTGCGCCCCTGGTGCGCCAGCCACACCTCCATGCGCCCCAGCACATCCAGCAGCATCCCGACGCGCTTCCATACCTGGTTTCCGGCTTCGCTCAGCCGGGGATCGCGCACCGCGGGAAGCACTCCCTTGCCCTGCGAGAGCGCTTCGCGAGGATGCGCCAGGAGATATTCTTGCTGGCGGCGTTCGGAACATCGCAACCAAAGGTCCACCACGCCGCCCAGTTCCGCGTTCGACAGCGCTTCGCGCCGGATCGCTGCCAGCACTTCGGTCTGGTTGCCCTGCGGCAACCGCACGATCTGCCGCGCCGCCGTGGGCGTCAACAAGCCCACGCGCAGTTCGTCTTTCGCCTTGGGGCCCAACCGCTCGATCAGCGCCAGCCGCCGGCACACCCAACTCTTGTGGCGGCCCAACAGTTCGGCCACCTCCACCTGGCTCAATCCGTCTTCCCGCACCAGCGCCTGGATGATCCAGGCTTCTTCCAGTTCCCGTGTGCGGCCCCCGGCGCGATTCAGCCCGTAGATGGCCGCCTTCGCCTGACGCTCATCGGCCTCCATGAGTCGCGCCGACAGACGCGGGATCTGCGCCAGACCGCGTACGGCGCCCAAGCGTTTGAAACCGTCGATCAGTTCGTAGCGGTCCTGGCGCCGGCACACCACCACCGGCGACAACTGCCCATAGCGCTCCAGCGATCGCGCCATGGCCCGTTCCGCTTCCGGCACGTGTAAGCGATAGCGTCCGTAGTGTTCTCCGATCTCCTCCCACTTCAGATCGAGCAGATTGTTGTCGGCCCAGCGCAGCACTCGCGTCCCCTTCCTTGCGGGACAGGTTGAATGTAAGCCAGTGGCCCAGCGCCGATCAATACGTCACGGTTAACTGGCGGTGCCATTCCCACCGCCTGGACACATCGCCGCGCGCCGGATTCCGCTCAACCGGCGCGTGTCCGTTGCCAGTATCGCTCGCGTTCCCAGACGCGCTCCATGGCACGCCGGCACTCGTGCGAGCAGAAGTGCTGCGAAGGCGAGCGCCGCTGGCGCACGAACCCGGCGTAGCAGCCAGGCCGGTCGCAACCGGCGTCGAAAAAACTTCTTAGTGATGACCCTCGCGGCCGCCGGAACGGCCTCGCCTGCTGGTGGTTTTCGGCTCCTGACGCGCTCCCGGTAACGCCGGCTCTGCCCGTTACGCTTCTGTTTGCCCGCCGCCGTGGCCCGATAGCTCTCCTGGGCCTTCCACCGCGACCAGGCCCGCGCCGCCTTCCGGCACTCCTCGCTGCAATAGCGCTGCCGCGCCCGTCGCGGACCAAACCGCTGCTCACATCCTTTGAGCAGACACCGCCGGGATCGCGGCCGGCACGAGGACCGTTTGCGCCGGCCGCCCTCTTGATTTTCGGGATGGCTTGTAGGACTCTTGGGAGGGCCCAAGGGAGGTCATTGCTCCCAGAAGCTCCTGCTCCGGAGGGGATCGTCACTCCTCTCCGGGGCGCAGCAGATCTTCGGATCAATACGAGATCAACAACTCTATCGCAAAGATCCGATCCCCCGCGACCTCGTCTCTAAGGCGTTCTCTTTTTTTCCGCCAGCGGCGGCGCGGCTGTGCCTCCTGCCGAACGGTCACCATCGTCTCGCTTGAAACCAGTTTAGTCTGGCTGGTGTCCGGTCACCGCTACTCACCATTGGCGGCGTGGTCCCCGCTGGCCCGCCAAAATGGCTCCCTCCCTAGCCGCCGCTAACATTCCGCGAGCGCGCGCTCGCGGCCTCATTGAAACGCAGAGGCTTCAGCGACCGCTGGAGCAACGGAGGACCAGCGGAGGAAAAGGCACGGAATACCGCCTTCCCAAATGCGGCAATGTTTCTCAAACCATAATTATTTTCCACGGCGGTGTAATGCCGAATTGGCCCCGCCCGCCAGTCCAGGAAAGAAGTGTTGGCACGTCAGAAGATCCAACGAGTTGGGAGGCGAATTTGGCATTACGCCGCGCAGATTACGCGTGTGGCTTCCAGCGCCGGACACCAGGAGGTGCGAAAGTGGAATTCCCAGCCTTTCCTCCGCTGGTCCTCCGCTGCTCCAGCGGTCGGCCTCGGGCAGCAAGAGCTGAGCGGCATCGACCTGCAGCAAGCGGCACGGCGCAAGCGCTACCGGCGATGCGAATAAAAAGTCGGAGTTATATTCATTGTGTTCTTGGCAAAGAGTGAGTAAGTAGGTACACTTATTACTTACTCGTGGCTATCGATCCAAAACACCTTCCGGAAGATCCACAGGCCCTACAGCAGATGGTGCTGGACCTGATGAAGCAACTGGACCACGAGTTCACCGAACGAAACAAAATCGAGACTCTGTTGCGCGAGCTATTGGACGCCAGGCGCAGCCGCAAGAGCGGGCAACTCTCTGTGGACCAACTGGCTCTGTTTGCCGCCGCCTGGCAGGCGCGGCAAGCGGAAGCAGAGACGCCGGAAGCGCCCGGTAGCTCCGATGATGACGATGCCGCCACTCCTGGCGCCGGCGATGCGGCTCCGAAGAAAAGGACCGGAGGCCGACAGCCTCTGGCGCGGCATCTCAAGCGCGAGCGCATCGTGCATGATCTGACCGAAGAAGAGAAGCATTGCGCCGCCTGCCAGCACGATCTGCGGCCCATTGGGGAAGAGTCGAGTGAGCGGTACGAATACATTCCGGCGCAACTGACCGTCATCGAAGATGTGTGCAAGAAATACGCTTGCGACTGCACGGTGAAGACGGCCACCAAGCCCCCGCAGCCGATCGAAAAGAGCACGGCCGGAGCGAGCCTGCTGGCGCAAGTGATTGTAGCTAAAACCGCCGATCATCTGCCCTTGCATCGCAAGAGAAGATCTTTGAGCGGCATGGCGTGGACATCTCGCGCAAGACCATGGGCGGGTGGCTGGCCCAAAGCGCCGATCTGCTGAATCCCCTGTATGGATCGCTGAAGGAAGTTCTGTTCCAATCGAAGGTGATCGGAACCGACGATACCGGCGTGAAAGTGCTGGATGTAAAGCTTCCTTTCGCTCGCACCGGGCGTATCTGGCCCTACTGCGGTGACCAAGAACATCCGGTGATCCTCTATGACTACACCGCGACGCGGGGACGTGCCGGACCGGAACAGTTCCTTGAAGGTTATCGCTGTTACTTACAAGCAGATGCCTATGGCGGATATGACGCCTTTTTCAAGGACCCCGCGTGGGACTTGATCGAGGTGGGCTGCTGGGCCCATGCCCGGCGATATTTCCATAAGGCATTGGAGTCGGACCAGGCGCGCATGGGGCCGGCGCTGTTGCTGATTGCGCAACTGTATCGCGTGGAGGACCAAGCGCGGCCGCTGGCGTCGAAAGACCGGCTTGAGCTGCGCCAACTCCGGTCGCGGCCCCTCCTGGGTAAGTTGAGTGACTATCTGTTGGACATCCAGGCGGAAATCTTGCCAAAGAGCCCGGAGGGGCGAGCCGTGCGTTATACGCTGAAGAACTGGACGGCGCTGACCCGCTACTGCGAGGACGGCGATCTGTCGATCGACAATAACGCCACCGAGCGCGCCATCCGCGGAGTCGCTGTGGGCCGCAACAATTGGACATTCTTTGGCAGCGATCAAGGCGGAAAGACGGCGGCGGTGTTGCGGAGCTTCGTAGCTTCCTGCCAGCGGGCTGGAGTCGATCCGTTCGCCTGGCTCAAGGATGTCCTCTCCCGCATCGCCGCCCATCCCATTCCATTACCCGGCTCGCTGAACTTCTGCCACACAACTGGGCACCCGCCCAGGCTTGATTCCAAAACTTCCAATCACACGGATTGGCCTAATCGGTGGCCCATCCTGGTGATTCTCGGGCGCTTACGCAGACATCACTGCGGAGGCCGTTCAGTCGCAGCAGATTCGTAGGGACTGCGTGGTACGCGAAGTAGCCATCAGGACCCGGTGAAGCCACTTGCCAATGATGGGCACGGGTTCGTGCCGTCGTTGGTAGAGCTTGTCCCGGATCGCGGTCAACGTCGCTCGCATCCGCTTCTTGGCCGTCAACCGGATCAAGCGGATGATCCGCTGAGCGGGCGGGTGCCGCAGGGGAGGGCCGCGGCGGCCCAGCGCACGGTGCTGGCGGCATTGCGCGCATGATGCACCTGCCGGCAGTGTGCGGGTGTACCTGCTTGACACCGAGCGCGCCATCCGGGGTGTAGCGGTGGGCCGAAACAACTGGCTGCGACGACCCCTACACAGCCGCCATGCTGCGGAGCTTCGTGGCTTCCTGCCAGCGGGCCGGCCTGGAACTATTCGCCTGGTCCAAAGTGTCCTGTCGCGCATAGCCGTCCAGCCCATCACCCGCATCGCAGAGCTGCTGCCTCACAAGTGGGCACCCGCCCAACCTCGAGATTTCAAAGGCCCGATCTCCCCTAAATCGGGTCTTGCCTCGCCCCGGTGATTCTCGGACGCTTACGACTTGTTATCGTCCGTTTGCCAGGAAGGAGGGAGCTTCCTGTAAATTTCAATGTTTTGAAACGGCTTACCTGTACGAGATCCGACCGTCCGCGCCCAGCGTGCCATACGCTGCACTCCTTGCTCCAGACCAATGGTTGAACCAGCCCCCAGCAGGCGAACGGCCTTCTCGTGGGAGGCATAGGCGTGTATCACTTCCTTGCGGGCCGGTAGCCGCCGGATTTGAGGGGCCACTCCGAACGCCGCGGCCACGACGTCGGCCAATTGATTGACTGTGTAAGCTTCATCTGCCCCTATGTTGATGACTTCGTTTGACGCGGCGGGATTGTGAACGCACCGCGCGATATGCACCGCGACATCCTCGATGTAGGAAAAGGCACGCGACTGTTCACCGTCACCGTAGACTGTCATTGGTAGTCCTTTCAGGATCTGATTCATGAAGATGCCTAGCACGTTGCGGTAGGGATCGCCGAGGTTCTGGTGTTCTCCGTAGACATTATGTGGCCGAAAGACTGTATAGTTTAGGCCAAAGAACTGGTGTCCGGCCGCCAAGTCCAATTCAGCGGCATACTTGCTGATGCCGTAAGGGTCCTCAGGACGGGGCACGAGATCCTCGGTCATGGGCAGTTGGTTTTCACCGTAGACGGCGATAGATGAAGTGAAAACGAAACGCTCAGTACCAGCTTTGATAGCCTCGTTGATTAGGTTGACGGTACCAATCAGGTTTGTCAGGTAATTATGGCGGCGGATGAAATGCGAGAGACCCTCCGCCGCGTAGGCTGCCAGGTGATAGACATAATCGAAGCGGTATCGTGTAAACAGCGCACCCACCACGGCCGGATCCGTAACGGATCCCTCGACAAAGACGGCTCCCTCGGGCGACTGATCGCGGAATCCGCCGGACAAATCGTCTAGCACAACCGCATGATGGCCCAACCGGATGCATTCGGCGGCTACGTGGCTTCCGATGAAGCCAGCTCCGCCAGTAACTAGCGACTGGGGACGTTCATCGAAATTGGGCGTAGACATTGGATTTAAGGGCTCTTCATGGGTCTCGTTGTGGGGCATGCCTTCGGCGCAGTCAACTACGGGCTTTCTGCCGTTGGCTGCCACATCTCCCCTTGTTTGACCTGCTGAAACACTACGCAAGGGGCACGAATGGTCCTTGCCCTCCGGCAGATCCATGGGCAAAACTTCACCCACGCATTCGCGGGGATAAAGCGCTCACCAGCATGATGCGGCGCATTATGTCCAGCACGCACAGTTGGTAGCCGGCACCCATAAGCGCGAGCACAGGAACCGATTCTTGCGAGCCCGTCAGGAGTATTCGGGTTGAAAGTCTTGGCCTTCATTCGCTAGGAGACCCACAAGACCACGATAATGGGAAGTGCTCCGACCACTAGAATCTGCTGCGGGCCCAATCTGTAGCAAGGGCCATCCGCTCCGCCAATGCGTCCGTAGATAGGACCGCGGCCCAATTGAAAGGACCGTGGAAACCGAACGTGCGCGCAACAGGCCGAGTGCACTCGAATGCAAACTGCCCTGCGAGGGCATCCGGAGCCCACCGGAAGCCTAAACGCTCCAGAAATGGCCGGTACGCACGGCACAGGACAGCGTCTTCCGGGAGCCGAACTGGAAACTCGCGGGGGTGCGCTGCTAAGAACTTGGTAAGCCGAACGCTACGTAGCGAAAAGCCACCATTCCCGACATTAATGCCTTCGGGGAACCACCAGGGCGCACCAATGTAGTCGTATTGGAGGAACTGCGGATTCCAACATTGAGCATCTAGTACCCAGCTATCCCATTGCACCAAAAGGAAATGGCTTGTGTTGACAAAATGCGGAACGTGATACCACAGCATGCCAGAAAATGCCTCCAGGGACAGCATTGGCTTGCACCGCACCCAACCGGCACCGACAGGTACAGCCTCATCACGGTCAGACCAGACGATCGTTCTCGCCGGTCGGATCTGTTGCAGAGTATCTTCAAGTGCCCGTCGGGTTAGTGCATGAGCGGCGGAATCGACCGCAACCAATGTGACCTCGGGCAATTCCAAGAGCATACAAAGTCCCGTTCGTATGAACGACGATTCCACGACATCCGTCGCGTTCTACAGTCTAACAACCCGCGAGCGGCTCCTGATATGCAGCCGAACCACCACCGATGCATCGGCCCCAGTCGCTCGCGACGGAACACATCAGTAGCATTTTCGAACATTATCTGGGAAAAAGCAATGCTTTGCTGCTTTGCTCTTGCGGTTTTTACCAGCCCGGCTCCATGGGCGACCAGTCGCGGTTGCATTTGTGCATCGAGTTCGGACTCAGGGGAGCGCCGACTCGGAGTAGGAAAGCTATTTCGTGGCCGTCTGGGCCGGAAAACTCAAGGGCAGTCGCGTCCACACCCGACTCTGCTAGGATTGGAGTGCGTGCCGCCACTTATTAGCATTTTGGTGCGGAAGGAACTTCGCCAATGCTTTCCTTCGCGTTTGATTGGATAGTCGTAATTTCGTTAGAGCGTCGCAACGACCGATGGTTGCGAACCCGTGAGCAACTCACAAGGCTCGGAATTAATGCCGACCGCCTCCTCGCAGTTGACGGCCGACTCTTGCAAGTGCGCTCTCTTCCCATACGGTGGCGCTTCCGAAATCCGCCGAGCCGCGGCAGTCTGGGGTGCTTTCTCTCGCATTTGACTGTATTGCGAAGGATCGAACGCGAACGAATCAACAGCACGCTAGTTTTAGAGGATGACATTCTATTCGCTCCTAACTTCCGGCAGGTGTTTCATGAATACTGGGAACGAACTCCCGAAGACTGGGACCTTATCTATTTGGGGCAGAGTGCCTTTATTCCACGCCGCGATGTCCTCCCTATTCGCGTAACCTTGCCCTCCAGCGCTGGAGCCATTTATAGGGCTGCCTGGAGTCAATCAACATATGCTTTGGCCGTGAGGTATAGTGCTGCACAGGTGCTTTCAAGCAACCTCGCGACGATTGAAAAGCCAGTCGATTTGCAGATTGCTGATCTCCATGGTCGGCTGGCGGCATACGTGTATACACCACCTATCATTTTGCACGCGTGTGACTCAGATTCTACGCTCAATGATGAGCACATCGTTACGCCGGATTCGTACCCACACTTGTGAGCTTTGCCGATTTACAGTTGTCTACTGAAAACAAGTATCAGGCATCCCGTACAGCTCTAAAACCGATATGCCCCGTTGAAGTATCCGGATCAGTGCCCGTGCGCGCCGCATTCCTATATCTCCAACAATACGATTCGTGGCACAGATACGATCCACCCTTATTAACCCGTCGGGTTCCCGCCGGTGGTCCGACAGGGTCGGTTCGCGTCGAATTAATATGCCAGTGTGGATCGAAAAAATCGGCGCACCACTCCCAGGTGTTACCTATCACGTTGTGCAATCCAAAACGGTTCGGTTCGAAGCTGCCGGCCGGAGCGACCGATGTAAAGCCATCTTCGCCGAGATCGAGATCGGGAAACTGGCCCTGCCAGATGTTGCACATGTGGCGGCCACCGGGCATGAGTTCGTTTCCCCACGGGTAAGTCTGCTGGTCTAGGCCGCCCCGCGCCGCGAACTCCCACTCGGCTTCGGTGGGCAAACGATAGCCCGCCCACTCGCACCAGGCCTTCGCATCGTTCCACGAGACATGCACTACGGGATAATCGGATCGCCGGCCAATCGAGCTTTCCGGGCCTTCCGGGTGCCTCCAATCGGCTCCATTCACGCGCACCCACCACAGTGTGCCGGGCATCTCGGCGACCCGCTGATGCGGCGGTACGTGATTGCGAAATACAAACGACCAGCCGAAACGCTCGGCCTCCGTGCGGTAGCCCGTCTGGCGCGCGAATTCCGCAAACTGTGCATTGGTGACGGCGAACTTCGAAATGTAGAAGGCCGTCAAGGACACCTGCCGCACAGGTCCCTCCCCGTCGGCGAGGAAGGCGGCCGGGGTCTCGCTGCCCATGCGAAACGTTCCTTCCAGACGAACCATGTTTTCGAGCGGGCCAGCCGTGGCGCGAGGCCGGCTGGTCCCCGGATTGGGCAATGCCGCTCGCGACGTCATTAGTTGGGCCAAACGCTGCCTAGTGGGAACGCAACACGCCGGATGGCGAACCGAGTCTGCAGCCGGTATTGAATCCAGTCCCGGTGAGCGGACCATCAACGCCCCGTCACAAAGACACAACGGTTTCGCCCGGCTCGTGTTTCTCTTCCTGGGTCCCCGCGCCCGGAATCCAGCGGATGTCCGCCATCGCTCGTATCTGAGCGATCACTCGGAGGAACTCCTGGTGCTCCGCGATCTTGGTGAGGACCTGCGTGATATCCTGGCGGACCTCCTCAAATGGCAGCGGGCCGGCGGGCGTCTTGTGGCGCAACTGGGCAATATGGAAACCGAACGGCGTGCGGAAGATGCCGGTTCGTTCGCCAGGCTTCAGTTCCCGGATCGCATCTTCAAACTCCTGCACCATGGCTCCGGCCAGAAACTCCCCAAGATCGCCGCTCTTCTCCTTGCAGTCGGAGTGGCGATCCACAACTTCCGCGAAGCTGGCACCGCCTTCCAAATCGGCCAGGGCCGCTTCGATGCCCGCGCGCGCCTGCTCCTCGCTCTGCTGCGCGTTGACGTGCTTCACAATGTGCGACGCCTGGAAGGCTGCGCAGCCCCGGAAGTTGTCGCGGTGCGCCTGATAAAAGGCTTCTATGGCGGCCGGCGCTGGTTTGGCGGCCCCCGCGGACATCTCGGCGGCGGTGCGCTGTAATCGCAGGTGCTGCCCGATCCGAGCCCGCACCACCCCGTCGCCGGGGATGTTGCGGCCGTTGGCTACGACCCTCAGCGCCCGTAGCTGCTGCTCCACCTGCGCCGAATCAACGGGCCGGGGATCGCGGGCCGCCGTCTGCTCCAGGAGCAGGGCGTCAATGGCGGCGAATTCCGCCTCCGCCCGAATGCTCTTCGCGCGCCCGCCCTCGTCGCGTATATCGCGCCACTTCAAATGCTGGCGGATCCGCGCTTCTTCTACGCGAATTCGGGCATCGGTGATCGACTCGCCATTTACGAAGTATGGCATGACTGGAGCTCGAATGCCTCACGGCACCAGGGAGAATACCGTGCCTTTTCCGGCAGTCCCGCCTGCAGAGGTGGTCCCATAGAGCTCGCCGCTCGAACTCAGTGTCAGGCTGCCGAGCGGAATTGCACCATCTCCATCCTGGCCTGAGAAGCTGTGCAGCACCGTTTCCGTCCAGGCACCGCCCGGCGTGGTGGGCGGCGCCAATTCAAATACGATCCCGCAGCCGCCAAAGACGTCGTATGACGCCGGGCAAGCCGATGCTGAGGCGGCGCTTCCGGCGGCCGAAGTGGTGCCGTAGAGCGCCCCGCTTTTGCCCATTATCACGCCCGCGGTGGGAAGCGCCCCGTCGCCGTCCGCTCCCGTGAAATTGTAGATGACGGAATATCCCCATGTGCCACCTAGCGACGCCGGCGGCGTCAACTGGAAAACCGTGCCGCACCCGCCCGAGGGGCCGTCGAAGGGATTGAGACACTGGTTGGAGCCGCCCCAGTAAGTTGTGCCGTACAATGTTCCCCCTGGGCCAATCGTAAGGGGCGCCTTGGGTTCGAAACCGTCGCCCGACACCACGCCGAACGAGTGCAGGGTCGTCTCAGTCCAGGCGCCACCGGAAGCTGTTGGCGGCGTGAGCTCAAAGACCGTGCCACCGCAGGCTTCATAACAACCCTCCTGGCCTCCGGTGAACGTGGTCCCGAACAGCGACCCGCCTTCGGACACTACGCCCGCCATCGGCGCTGCACCACCCGGCGCGCCTGGAAAACCGTATAGCATGGACTCCGTCCAAGCGCCTCCCGGTGTTGTTGGCAGCAAAGCGATTACCTGGCCGGGCCCAATTGCGGGCAAGCCCTGGATCGTCGTGTAGATCGTTCCGCCCGGACCGAAAAGTAACGGCCCATTGGGAATCGGGCTCGAACTACTGGCTGTGTACAAGGTAGTTTGCGTCCACGCACTCCCCGCCGTTGACGGTGGCGTCAATTCGAAGATAACCCCCGCCGAATAGTCGCCTCCTCCCTGGAACAGGGTGCCATAAAGCGCTCCAGTGCCGCCAAAGACTAAAGGCGCCTGAGGGTAACCTCCATCGGAGCCAAAACTATAGAGCACCGACTCTTTCCAAGGCTCTCCCGTCGGCTTGGCCAACACAAAGGCCGTGCCGGCCTTGGACGCACCACCCTCGTAAGTGGTGCCATAAAGTGCGCCATTCTTACCAATGATCACGGCCGCCCTGGGATCGGCGCCGCCAGGGCTGCCCTGGAAGCTGTAGAGGGTCTGGTAACGTGCGGTCTGGGCGGGAGCGGGGTGCTGCATGAACATCGCGAGCGCAGCGACGATGGAAACCTGTAAAAGCGAGGGCCGCCGATGAGTAGCCCTGCTTGGAGATGATGCTTTCCTGTAGTTCCTCATAATACTCCTTTCGAACCATGCCCCCTAATTGCGGTAAAAGTTTCACGTTACAGACTGGCGCGCTCGTTGCTCCCTCCCCACACGGCATCCAAAACGGGACGACCAAATCGCGCCCGCCACGGCAGAGCCGCCTTCGCTGTACGTACCAAGCACACAAGGAATCGCCGCTCCCCGTGGTGGTAGGGGAAGCGTCGCTCCTCTTAGGGCCAAGGTATCGTATCCGGAGGACCTACCTCAATTGGACAGGACGCCCCTCCGCCGTTGGATCCGATGTAATTCATATACGCGGTGAACGCCGTGTTGAACCCGAGTTGGAACTTCGGGTCGATGAGATACAACTCGTCAGCCATGATTTCGTTGTAGCTGTTCAGGTATACGCCGGCGGTGGCCCCATTCCACTTCCACCCCGAATTGAATGCGTCGTTTCCAAGCTCGCCGTAGTTATCCCCCGAGGCATAGTAATCGTAGAACTCAAATTGCGGTGGAATTGAAATCGAAGCCGCATTGGGGAACGTTGTGCATGGCACCCACGCCGTGTACATGCCCAGCTTCCCGCCGCCAAGGAAGTTCATGCCGGTGTTCGGATCTTGGTGGAGTACGGATTTGTCCACGGTGCGGAAGGCGATGGCATGGCTTGGAACAGGGGTACCGTCGTTTTTCTGCGCGTAGGAATACTCGTCGGTACTGAAAAGCACATACGGCAATGCATTCCCTGTGTGATTGAAACCGCCGGCATTGGTGTACGGCGCCAGGCGACGCGAATCCGCGTTCTCTTGGAAGAGCGAATCGAAAATCGACTCCCGGTTGTTGAGGTAGCTGACGATAGAGGACGGGTCGGTACGCCAACTCTCGTTTCCCAGGGCTAACGAATAGATGAACGGCAGGATGTCCACACTGGAACACGTAAAGCTTCTTTGCGTAGCACTCATCTGGCCATTCGCGTGGATTATCAGGGGCACATTAAATGCCTCATCGTACAGGGCGCCTTCCTTGGCGTGCAGGGTGTGGGACCCGCCGAAATCCCCGTGATCCGACGTGAAGATGATAACTGGGTAGGGTGACACGCCGATGCTGAGGTCGTTGAGCACTAAACCGACCAGCGTATCGAAGCTGCCGTGCAGCCAGTAGTAATAGTTCAGAAACGTCTCCCACCCGGTTAGGCTGTTAATGTCCCCGGACGCCAGATTGATCTGATTCTGGAAATATGCTTGCAAGTCGGGCTTGCCTCCGGCTTGACCGTAGGTTGAGGTCGCTGGGCTTTCGGTATTGTTCCAGTTCTTCGGCGGACTGTAAAAAATGTTCAACCCGGCGAAACTGATTGAGTTGGTTGCTACGTAGTTATCCGACCAGCCCAGAACCGGTGGCGGGTAAAACCCGCTCCTATCGCCGTCAAGAGCGCAGTTGTAAGTGTTCGGGCTGATGCCGCACGCTTGGCCGTCTGCGTTCGATGCCAGTCCAAATGCCCATGGGAAGCTCTGGATATCGTGGGGACCGATGAAACTCAGGCCCAGGAACCAAGGCGTAGACGACGCGTGATTGGGCAGCCAGTAGCTGTGGAAGGCGTGATAGATGGCGGCATCGCTGAGCTGGAAGTAGGATGGCGGATGTATATTAAGTCCACCGGCGTTGACATCGAGGGGATCCCCCGCCGCGACGTTGTAGGTGAAGCTAGGAAGGGCGCCCATGAGGTTGTACCCGGCGGTACTCTCGTTCTCCAGTCCGTTCGGGGATGAATAACAGTTCGGGTATGGCGACGAGAAGGCATTGGTGGGAAGGTTGAATGGGCTGCTGAATCCGTAGTCCAAGGGCCCGTTCGCTCCAGTGGGGTTCGAGCCTGTGCCATGCACCAGGTCCGACACGTGCCACTTTCCGATCCAGGCGGTGTCGTAGATGTTTAACAGTTCCATGCCAGAATTGTATAGCTTCTGGCTGAGAACATCCCCGATCGTTGCGAATCCATTTCCGCCATCGTACGGCTGCAACGCTGGCGCGGCGGCTGAATCTTCCGTCGCAAACATACAGGTCTGTTGGGGATACAGCCCGGTGAGCAGGGTTGACCGGGACGGCGTACACGCGACCGCAGCCACGAAATAGTTCGGGTATGAAGTGGCCTTGGATACGAGCGAACCCGAGGCGCCGTAAAGATTCGGCATGATCGTGGAAAAAAGCGTGGTCCGCTGAGTGGGCGTCAGCCACCGGGGTAGCCGCATTTGATCTACCATGAGCAAGACAATATTGGGCTGGACGTAGCCGCTCGTGACGTACGTAGAGCCTGATGAGGGAGGAAGGCCCACTGGCCCGTCTGGTCCGATCGTGACCCCGCTTGGCAAAGGGGGTGGATATATACCAGCAGCTATCGCGTCAGAGTCGACTGGAACCACGTTGCCGAACGAATCGTAGAACCAGTAGGTCGGGCTTTGTGCACTGGCCGGTCCACCCCGGCCGAGGAACGCTCCTGCGGCTGCTGCGGCGCCGAGCGCGCCAAGGAACTTCCGACGATCAATACCACTCCCAGGCGTCTGCCCTTCTAACTTCGGCTCGTTCGGTTCGTTATCGCGTCCGTCGGCCATGGTTAACCTCCGAGGACCACCCGCTTTCAGCAGTTTGACGCATCCCGACGAAAAGGTCAAGTGATTTCTGGTGAATTTCCAGTGAATTTTCAGGTTCTCCAGGTCGGGTAGTTCCTAACCTGTGCCTAAAGTCCCGTTTTTACTTGAAGCCTCGCGCATGCCCTGCGCGGTCTTGTTGCCCCTTGACAGAGTGTTGGCTCGGGTGGTTACCTAAACAGAATCAGCGGGCGTCTCTGCGCGGGCTGCCCGCCGCCGGCGGTTTCGGACGACAAGACCGTCGCAAGGGGAGGGCTTAATACGATGGTTTGCGGGACATTCCTTGGAAAAACCTTGGAGCCGTACCGTTCGGACAAAGGAGATCTCTACGGCGCTACGGTAGCCGAGAATCAATTGATCCAATCGACGCTGGCAGCGGATTCCACACTAAATTGGGATTTCTGGCGGCCTGGACTTCCGGTTTCCGTCACTCGAAATCCCGAGTTCGGGTGGGGCAGCCCAGACGTGCTGCCCTTGCAAAGACAGTTCGGAAACCGGGTTACTGTCCGCACCCTGCCCTCGTTGCCTACAGTCGAGGAGGTGCCGCAATACGTGCTGGTGGGAGGGGCTCCCTTGCTGCCGGTATTCGGCGATGTCCGCGAGCACCTTCCCGGCTGCGTGCCGATTTGCGGCGTCCTGCATGCGGTTTGCTTTCCGGATCTGGTATGGCACTGCGCCCGAATGCTGATGGCT
This sequence comes from Bryobacterales bacterium, assembly GCA_963707465.1. Taxonomy (GTDB): domain Bacteria; phylum Acidobacteriota; class Terriglobia; order Bryobacterales; family Bryobacteraceae; genus Bog-159. The sequence goes on along the minus strand of CAVPQK010000022.1, from coordinate 45,537 downwards.
GCCGAGGAGTGCGACGCCATAGTGGCGACCAGCAGCGCAGGACACCGCGCCATGGAGACAGCTCTCGAAGCGGGGGCTGAGAAGATCGCGCGGCGGTTACCATGCAATGCGGCCGCCGTGGCGCGGCTCCGCATTGTCGACATACCGCTGGGCACGGATTTACCGGCCGAGGAAGCACTCAACCGCGAACACGCCCGATCTCTGCTGGGCCTTCCGGCAGGCGCGTTCTGCGTGCTTTTCATCGGACGTCTGACGCAAGGATATAAGGCCGACCTTGATGTGCTGTTGGCAGTGGTCGCGCGCTTGGCCGTCTCCGGGCGCGACGTTCGTCTGGTCCTGGCCGGCCAGAGCCCGAGCGCGGCATATATGGCGCATCTCCGCGCGCATCTTGGCGCCCTCCAACTTACAAACCGCACTCTAATATTTGAAAATTTTCAGGAGTTCCTTAAGTCAAGTCTTTTCGCGGCATGCGATGTGTTCGTTTCTCCGGTTGACTCTATTCAGGAGACGTTCGGCATTGCGTTGTTGGAGGCGATGGCTCACGCCCGGCCGGTTGTCGCCACCGGTTGGAGCGGCTACCACGACTTGGTCATCGATGGAGAGACCGGCTTTCTTTTGAACACGAAGTGGTCGGTGGATTCCGCCAATTTCGTCTCTGCGTATGCGACGCTGCTGCACCCGCCGGAGCTCGCTAATTACCTGTCGCAACGGACTGTGGTGGATATCGATGAGTTCGTGCACCGGCTGGAGTACCTGGCGAGCAATCCCGTTGCGGCCGCCGCCATGGGACGCCGGGCCAGGGCGCGCGTGATTGAGACCTACACGTGGCCGCGGATTGCAAAACAATACCTGGAACTCTGGACGGATCAGCTTGAGCGCGCGCGCCATGTTCGGACGCGCGAACGGCCATCGTTCGACTACAACAGCTTCTTTTCCCACTACGCCGATGAGGCCCTATCGCCGCATGACATGCTGGTGGCGTACGGCGGAAGGTGGACAGAACAAAATATCTCGGATTTCTGGAGCTTCGGCAATGCGCGGCAGGTTACCGAGGTCAGGGATCTCATCCGGATTTGTCGTATGGCTCCGGCCAGTATCGCCAATCTGATCGACCAGGGTTACTCGCGCGATTGCATCCTGTGGCTGGCGAAAAAAGGGATTTGTCGGATCGTCTCCGCCAGCGCCAGGCCGGAGCCGGTGTATCAATCGCGAGCTGCGGCCGCGGATTAATGAAGCTCCTGTACATATTCTCCCGGTACAGCAGTCACTCACGCACTGCCCAAGCGTACTGGGGCTTAATACGGCGATGGCACTCCTTTGTCTCCAGCGCGGATGCGGCGGATGCCGTGATCCTGCATTGCGAGCCGCACGACTATGCGGCGCTGTATCGGGCGCATGGGCTCGATGGCAAATATGTCGTTTCGTGCGCCTTGTGGGAAGCGGACGACCTTCCTGAATCCTACAAGCGGTCGTTGGAGCTCGTGCAAGAGGTATGGGTGCCATCGCAGTACTGCAAGGCCGTCTTTGAACGCTACCACCCGCGCGTCCACGTCGTGCCATATGCGGTGGACCGCGACCTCAGATGTTCCGATCTGGATCGCGCGGCGGTCAGGCAGATGGTCAACTTCAATCCGGCGCGCATCTATTATTTGACGGTTACGAAAGTGTGGGACAAGCGCAAGAACGTTCAGTTCCTCATCGATGCGTTCGAACGGCTGGCTGGCGATATGCCCAATGCAAGGCTGATCGTCAAAGCCGGCATGGGGGAGGAGCGTCCCCATATTTCCGACGAAAGAATCACCATGGTGAACGCTAACCTGACTGACCGGCAGGTCGCCGCGCTCTACGAGTGCGCTGATGTGTATGTGAGCGCTCATCACTCCGAAGGATGGGGCTTGACGATGGCGGATGCGTTGCTTTTCGGAAAGCCCACGATTGCGACCGGCTATTCCGGGAACATGGAATTCATGGACTCTAGCAATTCGTTTCCGCTCGCGTTTGAAGAGGAATGCATCCGGGAAGAAGATGTGTTTGGTTCCTTTACCAATCAGATGCGGTGGGCCTATCCTTGTCCAAACGATTTAGAAGGTAAACTATTGCTGCTCTATGGCTTGCGAGATAACTCTGCTGTGCGGGAAGAAGTCGAATGCAGACTTAGGGCGGCAGTAAACATTCAGCGCTTTAACCCCGTCGAGGTCGGCAAGATTCTGCGTGAGAGGCTGGAAGAGAGCCAAAAGTATGCAACCTCGCGATAATTCGGTAGGGTAACGTGGCCAAATTCAGGGAGGAGAAAGATCTCGATGCTTGGAGTCACTCTGAGCGGCGCATCGCGCATGGGAGACAAGTTACAATTTGCTTCCTTCCCGGAGAATTATTATAAAAATACGGGCGAGAAGGTAATCGATCTCGATTGCGCCTGGGTCTTCGACCACAATCCGTTCGTCGTCCGAGGTGAGGCGCCTACCAGCGTAGTAAACCTGTGGAGGCACCCCTGGCCACAACTTTCGGGAATACACGGGCGACAATTCTCTTCAAAACCAATCTTCTTTTCTATTGCGGATCGAACCGCTTGCATCTTCAAGCATGTTGCCTATCTGAGGCACCCGAAGCTGTACGTATATGAGGATCTGCCTACGCTCGAAAAGCGAGTAGTAATACATACAACAGGTAAGCGGGATGCGGCCATTAATAGAGAATGTGGAGAAGATCACTCAAGAGTGCTTTCCGAAGAAATCATTGATCACATTCGAACGAAGTATCGCAACTATGATATCATCCAAGTAGGGTTAGCCGACGATATAGATGCTCACGTTGTCGATTGCCGAGGCCTCGGGGAGATTTGGGATGTTGTCAAGATCATTGCGCAAGCATGTATATTTATCGGTGTCGATAGCGGTCCATCCTGGATATCGGCATGCTACCCAGCCATTTTTAGAAAGAAAATCCTTGTGCAGTACCCGCCTGAGTTCTTAAGAGAATCCTTTGTCCCAATGCACCTGCTCGTACCCCATCAGCATTGGCACGATCCGGGTTTTATGTACTTTAATCGGTCTGAGGACGACGCTGGCGTAACCTATAGTTACCGTAAGCTTTAGTCTACCTTCATGGAGGTATGGTGCGGCACCTTCAATTTACCGCTGCAGTGCCGACTGTGTACGGGACGATGCTCGTGAATCGGAACGACCTTAGTCAGATGCCCCCGCTATTTAGAGGGCGCGTTGCTATCGACCACGACGAGATAGCCCTGTTGGCACATCTCCTGCGACATTGTGATCCGAATCCGATAGTCGTCGACGTCGGCGCAAATATTGGGACTTATACCATCGGCCTAGCTTCCGTTATCGAACCAGAGACGGACAGCCGGGCGGTGGTGCGGTTCCACAACAAGCGCGGCATGGCGGAACAGCGGATCAAGGGCAAGCAGGCGCTGAAGATGGCGCGGCTAATTCAGCACGTATTCGGTCCGAGCCCACCAGTCGATCGACCGTTTCATTTAACATTACTCAGTGGACCAAGCCGGGCTGGCGAAATAACCCGAACTATTGTTCATACATGGATCACGAATTCAAGAAAGCCACGTAATGGAAGGGATCCTTATTTTTGGGATAGCATCACCCGAAGCGCGGGTGTATGATGAAGATATTTTCGTTGCTAGGAACGCACGTCGCTGAGCGATTCATGCACATCGCCGAGACGGCTATGCGTTGTGGTTCCCGACGACACCATGATCGATTGCACCGCATTCTATCGAACTTACGGCGGCGAGAACTCGGTGCCAAGGCCCAGTTGGTATTCGAAGACCTTGTGCCTAAAGAGCTTTCTTCAGGCAGTCCAACAGTTGCGTTCGTACGTGAATACACACTTAGTCGTCCTGTATGACGGCCCCTTGCACGATTCGGAGCCGTGGGCAATAACGCTAAAGGACTCGCTGGCGAGCACTGATACGATTCTAGAAGGCCCCAAAACCAATAACGCGGTTTCTTCTATCGAGGCGATAAAACGGGCCTGTGAGCTCGAACCGGACCACGCCGTAATCATCGCCGAAGACGATTACCTTTGGCTTCCTGATTCCCTATGCAAGATGGTCGCGGCCCTGCTGGCGCTACCGGCGGACTATGTGACGGGCTACGACCACCCGCTGCGCTATTTGCGCGATCCTCCTTGGCTGGCGGATGTGCCACATTGGGATACAAGAATTTATTTTGCGGGTGACCATCATTGGCGCACACAGGAGTCTACTTGCATGACGTTCGTGAGCACGCCGAGGGTATTACGGGAAGACTTTGCCATTTTTCAGCAGCATCATAATACTGGCAGGAACATTCCTGACGACCAGGCGCTGTTTAGGCATTTGCAAGGCCTAGCCGGGTATCAGGTTGCGAGCCGGCGTCGTCTGGTCGGGCCACTGCCGTCGTTGAACACGCATGCGCATCTTCCGTGGCTTGCGCCACGCTTGAACTGGGATACAGTTGCGAGAGCCACAATGTACCGTTAGCAGAGCCGGGACTGCAACTTTACTGGCTCCGATCAAGGTAATGCCGACACCGGGCTCGACCATGCGAAAAGTCGCCGCGTTACTTAGGGCGTGAGTGAAAACACGGTGCCCTTGTTCGCAGTCCCGCTGCCGGAGGTGGTGCCATAGAGGGTTCCGCTGGAACTCAGCGTTAGGCCAGCATAGGGAATCGAGCCGTCGCCATCTTGGCCGGTGAAGCTGTGCAGGATGGTTTCGGCCAGGCGCCGCCCGGAGTGCGGACTGAGTGCTGCGGGTATCCCGGTGGATGGGCCACTGGCCACGTTCGGCGATATCAACCGTGGCCGCTGGCCAGAGAAGTTCGGGCCGCTCTCGGCCACGCTATTCGCCTCCGCCCTGAACAACTACTGGCGCATCAATTTCCCGCGCGGGCATGTTAGCGGCGGCTAGGGAGGGAGCCATTTTGGCGGGCCAGCGGGGACCACGCCGCCAATGGTGAGTAGCGGTGACCGGACACCAGCCAGACTAAACTGGTTTCAAGCGAGACGATGGTGACCGTTCGGCAGGAGGCACAGCCGCGCCGCCGCTGGCGGAAAAAAAGAGAACGCCTTAGAGACGAGGTCGCGGGGGATCGGATCTTTGCGATAGAGTTGTTGATCTCGTATTGATCCGAAGATCTGCTGCGCCCCGGAGAGGAGTGACGATCCCCTCCGGAGCAGGAGCTTCTGGGAGCAATGACCTCCCTTGGGCCCTCCCAAGAGTCCTACAAGCCATCCCGAAAATCAAGAGGGCGGCCGGCGCAAACGGTCCTCGTGCCGGCCGCGATCCCGGCGGTGTCTGCTCAAAGGATGTGAGCAGCGGTTTGGTCCGCGACGGGCGCGGCAGCGCTATTGCAGCGAGGAGTGCCGGAAGGCGGCGCGGGCCTGGTCGCGGTGGAAGGCCCAGGAGAGCTATCGGGCCACGGCGGCGGGCAAACAGAAGCGTAACGGGCAGAGCCGGCGTTACCGGGAGCGCGTCAGGAGCCGAAAACCACCAGCAGGCGAGGCCGTTCCGGCGGCCGCGAGGGTCATCACTAAGAAGTTTTTTCGACGCCGGTTGCGACCGGCCTGGCTGCTACGCCGGGTTCGTGCGCCAGCGGCGCTCGCCTTCGCAGCACTTCTGCTCGCACGAGTGCCGGCGTGCCATGGAGCGCGTCTGGGAACGCGAGCGATACTGGCAACGGACACGCGCCGGTTGAGCGGAATCCGGCGCGCGGCGATGTGTCCAGGCGGTGGGAATGGCACCGCCAGTTAACCGTGACGTATTGATCGGCGCTGGGCCACTGGCTTACATTCAACCTGTCCCGCAAGGAAGGGGACGCGAGTGCTGCGCTGGGCCGACAACAATCTGCTCGATCTGAAGTGGGAGGAGATCGGAGAACACTACGGACGCTATCGCTTACACGTGCCGGAAGCGGAACGGGCCATGGCGCGATCGCTGGAGCGCTATGGGCAGTTGTCGCCGGTGGTGGTGTGCCGGCGCCAGGACCGCTACGAACTGATCGACGGTTTCAAACGCTTGGGCGCCGTACGCGGTCTGGCGCAGATCCCGCGTCTGTCGGCGCGACTCATGGAGGCCGATGAGCGTCAGGCGAAGGCGGCCATCTACGGGCTGAATCGCGCCGGGGGCCGCACACGGGAACTGGAAGAAGCCTGGATCATCCAGGCGCTGGTGCGGGAAGACGGATTGAGCCAGGTGGAGGTGGCCGAACTGTTGGGCCGCCACAAGAGTTGGGTGTGCCGGCGGCTGGCGCTGATCGAGCGGTTGGGCCCCAAGGCGAAAGACGAACTGCGCGTGGGCTTGTTGACGCCCACGGCGGCGCGGCAGATCGTGCGGTTGCCGCAGGGCAACCAGACCGAAGTGCTGGAAGCGATCCGGCGCGAAGCGCTGTCGAACGCGGAACTGGGCGGCGTGGTGGACCTTTGGTTGCGATGTTCCGAACGCCGCCAGCAAGAATATCTCCTGGCGCATCCTCGCGAAGCGCTCTCGCAGGGCAAGGGAGTGCTTCCCGCGGTGCGCGATCCCCGGCTGAGCGAAGCCGGAAACCAGGTATGGAAGCGCGTCGGGATGCTGCTGGATGTGCTGGGGCGCATGGAGGTGTGGCTGGCGCACCAGGGGCGCACCGGGCTGACGCCGGAGGATCGCGTGATCTTGCTGCCCCGTTTCCAAAGGCTGGCGCGGGATGCCGGATCGGTGGCGGTGTTGAGTCGGGACTTCGTCGGCGAACTGGAGCGCGCATGAAGGGATCGACACGCAACGAGATCATCCGCTTGCACTACGGTGGTGCTTCGCAGCGCCGCATCGCCAAACTGCTGGGAGTCGCCCGCAAGAGCGTGGCGCGTGTGCTGCTAGGTCACGAACAACACAGGGCAGAACCGGTGGAAGCGGAACGCCCGCGACGGCCGAGCACGCTGGACCCATTCGCCGATCACATGGCACAACTGCTGGAGCGCTATCCGGATATCACGGCGGTCCGCTTGCATGAGGAGTTGTGCCGGCTGGGTTTCCAAGGTCGCTACACGATTGTGCGGGACCGGCTGCGGGTGCTCCGGCCGCACGCGCCGAAACTGCCCGTGCAGCGATTCGAGACCGGTCCAGGCGTGCAATCGCAGATGGATTATTCGCCGTACGATATCTCTTTCACGGCCGAAGGGCGGCGCCGGGTGCATGCCTTCAGCTACATTCTGGCCTACTCCCGCCGCCAGTACGTGCGTTTTGTAGAGAGGCAGGACTTTGCCACCACCATCCGGGAACACGTGCGGGCCTTCGAGCATTTCGGTGGTCTGTGCGCCACCTGTCTATACGACAACATGAAAGTGGTGGTGACTGGCTATGACGGCGACCAGCCGATTTACAACACCCGGTTCCTGTCCTTCGCCACGCACTACGGCTATCAACCCTGGGCATGCCGCCCCCATCGTCCGCAAACCAAAGGTAAAGTGGAACGGCCATTTGCCTACCTCGAAACCAACCTGCTCAACGGCCGCACGTTCACTTCGCTGGAGCACCTGAACGAGACCGCCGCGCTCTGGCTTGCCGACATCGCCGACGTGCACTTGCACCGGGAAACCAAGCGCCGGCCCATCGATCTCTACCAGGAAGAGAAACCGCACCTGCTGAGCTTGCCGGCGCGCGCCTACGACACCGCCCAGGTCTTCTACCGGACGGTGAATCCGGAAGGCCATGTGGCGTACCTGCAGAACTTCTACTCCGTGCCGTGGCAGCGCATTGGAGAACTGCTGCCGCTACGCATCACCGAGAAGGAATTGATCGTCTACGGCCCCGAGGTGAAGGAGATCGCCCGCCATGAGTTGTACCCTTCCGGAATCAATGGAGAGAAGCGCACTGTTCCCGAACATTCTCCAGGGCGAGATCACCATCAGAAGTACGAGTTACTGAAACAGCGCTTTGCGGAGTTCGGATCGGAGGGCGTCCTGTTCCTCGACGAACTGGTCCGCACCAGGCGCCGTGGCAAAGATGAAGCCGCACGCGTGCTGGGCCTGCTGGCCACATACCACCGCGAGGATCTGGCGCGCGCGCTACAGCGCGCCGTCCGTTACCGCGCTTTCTCCTGGTCCGCGGTGGAGCGGATCCTGGCGGCGCAAGCACGGCCCCGATCCGGATGGGAATCACTGCAAGCCGAGGCGCAGGGACAACTCGACGAGATCCTCCGGCAGTCTCCCGTGTCCACTCGCTCGGCAGCGGAATATCAGGCGCTGCTGGAAGAAACGGCGACTTACGATGAAACCGACGAAGACGACGATCCCTCTGCGTGACCGGTGTTTGAGTCACTGCGCGACTCTGCGGATTCCGCTGGAAGGCGTATCGCTGGACGAGTTGCTGTCCAGGGCGGAGAAGGAGAACCTCTCTCATTTGCACTTCCTCGACCTGCTGCTGGGGACGCAGGCCGACGCGCATCGCGAACGCGCCGTCGCGCGACGCATCCGGGAAGCCCATTTTGCGGACAGCAAGACCTTGGAGGGGTTCGACTGGCAGTTCAATCCCAAAGCCTTCGACCGCGTGCAGATCGAGGAACTGGCTACCGGAGATTTCATCCGGCGCCGCAATAATCTGATCATGGTTGGCTGGAGCGGGATCGGAAAGAGTCACATCATTCAGGCCTTGGGGCAGAAGGTCTGCGTTCAGGGCTACCGCGTTTTGTATCGCACTTCCGCCGAGTTACTTTCCGACCTGACGGCTTCACTCGCCGACAAAACTCTGCCCGCGCGTCTGCGCTATTATACGCGCCCAGACCTTTTGATTGTTGATGAATTCGGGTTCGACCGCATCGAGCGAACCGAGTGCGCGCAGGCCGCCCACCTTCTCTACAAGATCATCGCTTCACGCAACCAGAAGCGTTCCACAGCGCTCGTGACCAACGTAGACTTCGACAAATGGGCAGAGTACCTGGTCGATGGCCCACTGGCGATGGCTCTCCTCGACCGCCTGGTCGAACGCGCGATCATCCTCAAGATCAAAGGCAAGACTTACCGTACCCCTCTGGTCAAAAGCGAGGACAATCCGGCCTGAGAGAAGGAAACAGGCGTTCCTTCCCTATTCCTGCGCCCACCCCAGGCCAGAGCGTAACCCCACACCTGGCTCCGTCTCGACCGCCAAACTGGTACCCTTTTTCGCCGCCACCGACACGGGCAACGCGCCCGCTCAGCCCTCGGCGCTGCTCACAGCCCTCGGCTACATCCTGTTTCCGGTCGGATAAATGTCCTATTGATCCCGTCTGCGAATTCGCGCCTATTGGAGGCTGCGCGAAAGCTATTGGTGAAATGAACGCAAACTGAACGGGGAATCGCCCTTCGGAGTGGCTGCTGCGGCAGACCCCATCGGCCGGTAGGGGGAGTGTCTTGGGCAAGTAGCTTCGCACAGCATCAGAAATAGCCGGTCGTGCCGGATTCTTTTTATTCGCCAGCCGGCCATGCGTCACCCGGCAGGCCCTTCAGTTAAATGCAACAGTCTTGTTGTGACATCTTCCCAGGTTCGACAACTCCCCCGATTGGGTCCACCGATGATCTGTTTTTCTCGTTCGCGGATGATCCGGAACGGTAGAGCCAGCGTAATCTCTATCGTTTTGCGGGATACCGTTAGGTTCGACAGTAGCGTTTTAACCAATTCACGCTTTTTCTCCGAAGAGGCGACTTTATAGAGCATTGACGGGCTTTTTGCGAGTTCGACAGTATTTTCTAGTTCTTCGACGACACGCGTTGATCCTTGGCGGCTTTCGGCCAGCATCTCTTGGATTCGAACCTTTTCTACGAGGAGAGCGTTTTGCTTGTCGTTGAACAACGCCTTGTCCACGGTGCCGTCCATCAGGAGATCCATGAGTTTCGCGAGTCGGCTCTGTACGCGGTCCAGTTGAAGCTGCTGCGCCTGTATCATCTCGTTGCGTTCCTGCTGAAGGTCTTTCCGCTTCCTGCTCAGGACCGTGCGCGCCATGGCCAGTTCGTCATCGGTAAGATCCACGTCCGCCAGGCAGTTGATGATAGCTTCGTCAATGAATTCTTCGCGCACCGACGTGGAAGGGCATACTGCGGGATTCTTGAAGGGACGGTTGTGGCAGCGATAGTAGACATGTCCCTTCTTCCGTTCAGCAATGAGCGAATAGCCGCAGGATGCGCACGTCGCGATCCGGCTGAACTGAAACACCTGTCGATTGATACGGTCTACCTTCTTGCCGGCGAGCAGCGCCTGGACCGCCTCGAACATGTCGGCGGACACGAGCGGCTCATGATTGCCGTCGAACATCTGGCCGGTTTTGCGAATCCGTATCAGGCCGATGTAAAACGGGTTTTGGAGCATTTTCGCTAGCGCGCTCATGGTGAACGGCGTCCCGCTCCGGTTGCGCAATCCGCGACGATGCATCTCGTACGTCAATTGCGGAAGCGAGAATTTCCCTGAGTGGTATAACTGGAACGCATCACGAACGAATGGAGCCGAACTCGGGTCTGGAATTTTCACCTTCCCGCCTCCCTGGTCAAGGTAACCAATCGGGGAGCCGAAGGGGTAGATTCCCTGCTTCAGCCGCCCGTAGATCCCTTTCTTGACCTCTTCCCGGAGATTACGGCTGTAGTGCGCGGCGACGACGGCCTGAATGTCGGCCGATAGGCGCCCGGCGACCGTCCGCAGGTCCAGGTTTTCGGTGGCGAAGTGGATCTCCACGCCCGCGTCCACCAGTTTGCCGACATCGACCCAGTCTTCGAGATTTCGCGCGCTCCGGTCGATCTTGTGGATGATGACGCCCTGGATGGTTTTCCGCCGGAGCAGTCCCAGCATTTCGCCGAACGCCGGGCGGCCCTGGTGCGAGGCACTCTCCCGCTCCTCAAACCAGCGCACGATGTCTAGCCCGTGCACCTTGGCGTAGCGCTCGATGGCTTCCTTCTGTTCGGAGAGCGAGACTCCCTTCTCGCCCTGTCGGGGGGTTGACACCCTGGCATACGCAAAGTATGCGTTCATGGTGCAACCTAATTAAGTTCTGAGAGTTCTTTCGACCTTTCCTTGATGATACCTTCGGCTGCGGAAGTGTCAACTACATTCGCACGCAGGTCCCGGCAAATATCCAGGGCGATTTCAAAGTAGTGCGTAAGATTCTTTTCCGCCTCTAACAAGTCCTCATCGCTGAGCGTCGGATAGAGATTGCCTAAAGCCGGTCCGGGTGCCTTTTCCTGGGCGTGATCATGCATTGTTTCAAACGGTAGCAGCGAGATCGGATCTACAAAAGGCGGGATTCCGTGCCGCCGCAGGCAATCACTGCAGGTTTGAACCCGACCCTCTTCGGCAGACAGCTCAATGTTGACGCATAAAAACCGTTCGCGAGGAGAACAACAACGGCAACAAATGTCCGCTTAACTGGAGCCTAGTGAAGGACGTTCGAACTCTGTGGCGTGCTCATGATCAGGAACTCATCGAGACGATAGCGGCACTCCGTCGGCTCAAAGAACTCGTGGAGCCGCCAGAAGCGGCGCGGGCTGCGTGACCCCACTGGAGCGGGGATCATTATCGGTATGTATCTTTTGATTTCACGAGAATGGCTGAGATCTCCACGACGGCGCGCTCCGGGAACTTCCGGAAAATAATACGGTACGGGCCGAGACGTTTACGCAAGCGCCCCTTCCATTCCGGCCCCTGCAAAGCTTTGATGTTGCTCCACTGGGAGTCGTCCTTCTCCTCGAATTCATCAATGGCGTGTTCGATGCGATCCCGAATGTTGCGCGGGAACCGTGCGAGCTGTTTCTCTGCGTCGCCGGAAATCTCAACGCGCCAGCGCATGTTTTACGGCACGCCACGATTTCGACTGCCCGCGCTTGAGCTGCGCTTCTCCGCGTCGCACGGCTTCCGCTTCGGCGGGTGTCAGCGTATCATCGGCATCAACCAGGCGTTTGGCCGTGATCAGCACGCCATTTTTCTGCTCGGCAAACGCCACGAAATCGCCCTCTCGCAGATTCAGGGTTTCGAGCATCTCCCGCGGGATCACCACCTGGCGCCGTTGGCCAACGCGGCCGATGCGCTCTCGAACTGTGGTTGGTTTTATTGCCATACTTACAGATTATCTGACTGTCAGAAAATGTCAAGCGTATGTGTTCGCATTGCCGGACGATCTTGACAGAATCGGAATTCTGCGCTTGACTAAGCCGAGATGATTACATCAATGCGGGCGCAGCCCTTTGGTGGCCAGCTCTTCTGGCCACTGGAGAGCTGCGCCTTTCTTACGCGCGGCAGAAGGGTGGTTGTAATCCATGCAACTTCGTCTGGCGCGTTGGCTGAAACATTTGTGGTTCTACCGCTACAAAGAGCTAGCATGGGCGTGGCTGATCTGTCTCGGGCTTTCGGTGCCAATAGCCGCCCTAGGAAAGTTGATGCGCATCGGTTTTCTTGAAGGGCTCGGGGACGGCATGCTGTTCTTCGCCCTCTTCTGCTTCGTCTGGGTGGTGGCGATGTGTATATTTGATGCGGCGTTCCGCCGCTCCTGATTCGGCTCGGAGCGAGATCGGGCGTATACCGGCGGGTCCAATTTGGACCCGCTTCTTTTTATTTCAAGGAAGGCAAACATTTAACCACTGGCTGCATGTTAAAATCATGGCCTGTGCGTGGATCGCCCTGGAAATCCATCATCATCGGATCTGTCGCCCCGTTGCTGATTGTGGGTATTGCGAGTTGGAAATGGGGCTGGAATCCGGTTGCTGCAACGGTATCAGCCATAGGCGAGTTAGGCATCGCTTTCGTGATCTACCTCGAAATCGAGGGGGCACAACTTGACCATTTTTACAACTCCGCATTTGACCGTCGGCACTGGAGATCCAGGCGGAAGATTTATGAGGCATATTGTACGACCAGCAAAGGTTTTTTGGATGTTTTGAGAGTAGACGATATTCTGCGGGACCTTTGCGAGGGACATATAAGCCTGTTACAGATGCTTGGAGGCCGGTTGCCGTGGTGGCCCCCATACCGGACCCGCGTATTAAACTGGTTTCCGCACTCGATTGTTTTTCTCTGGATCATCGTGGAGGCTTATGTTGAGGAGTGGCGCCAGTTGACCGGGTGGCCTGTCTGGGGAAATCATTTTGAGTACCTAGCTACAGAGGCGGCGCGTCATATTCTTGAGGTCGCGACGGGTGATATTACTCTACTCGATCCGGATCGGCAACGAGCGCGCGATTATGTGATCTCCCGTGCACGCCTAGTTGAAATTTCGCAGAAGAAACTGAAACCGCATTCAGCTTCCTGACCATCTGATGCCGATTTGCGCTCGATGCCATTGATGTTTTTATGGAGGCAGATGTTGCCGCAAGCGGCAAGTTGTCAGTGGAGCCTAGTGAAGGACGTTCGAACCCGGTGGCGTGCTCACGATCAAGAACTGATTGATATGGTAGCGTCACTGCAACGACTCATTGAGCTTTCAGAACAGCCAGAAACGACGAAAGCTGCCTGATGATCGTACGAGTAACACGATACATGACATATTGAGGACGAGATAGCTTCTGCCTGTAACAATATCATCTTACCCTTGAGTTTTTGCCTCGTCAGGAGAATGTGTGGGTGATTTGACGGGTTTAGCGGGGAGGCTGACCGAGGAATCGAAGAAGCTTACGGCAGGTGGCATCAAAGGACCGCTGCTGTTGCTCTGAAGTAACACCGTAAATCAGCGGCCCGCCATCGCCGTCAATCACATCGAGGAGAATCTGTTTGATGTTTTTCCTTCTCAGAGGAGGGTTTTTGTTCAGATCTCGGATAATCTCTCCGCCCAGCGCCCAGAGATTATCGACGTGCTTCTGGATGGTCTTCGGCGACAGATCCGCACACGTCACCAGGTATTCGAGGAATGGCCGGAAGCAGACCACGAGATTCTCGCCCGGCGGGAGGTCTTCTTCCCCTCCCATCCACGAGCGCGGCCAATCGTTCAGGCCCCGGCAATAACGCTCCAGGTCCGCGGCCCGCGCAGGAGTGGCGCGGTTTATCCTGGGAGTTCTCGCCGCTGACTTTTTCGCCATGCTGCAACTCATCACGATTTTAAACCGGTGCCATCATTTCCGGGGTTTCGTTTACCAGCATGCCGGCTTCAGTGCCGATCACCAAAGGATCGAAATCGCCGTGCGTCCGCGGAAAGGTTCGGCGGCAGTTTGTTCCCGTTGCCATCAGCCGGCGCCGGGTTATGATCAACTCGCCGAAAGGCGTTACGACTTCATCCCTTTCTGGGGATTTCTGGTCTTCCTGCTGTACGCCATGCGGCGCGTCGATTGCCGCCGCTGCCAAGCTGTGGTCGTCGAAGAAGTCCCCTGGGGCAACGGCAAGCATCAGTTGACGAATGCCTACATGCTGTTTTTCGCTCGCTGGGCGCGCCGCCTTTCGTGGAAGGAAACGGCCGAGGCGGTTCCGCACCTCCTGGGACAAGGTCTGCGACGCCGTTGAACACGTCGTCACGTTTGGACTGGAGCACCGCACGCTCGGTCAAATCGATGCCATCGGGGTGGATGAAATCCAGTACGCCAAAGGGCACAAGTACCTGACCCTGGTTTATCAGATCGATATCGGCGTCACCCGTTTGCTTTGGGTCGGCAGGGAGAGAACCATCGAGTCCTTCCAACTCTGAATTACGAAGTCCCTTCCGCCCCCAGTTTCATCAGAACGCAACATTGCCGCAGTTGTCTGCGATTTTTGGTTTCTGACACAACATCACCCAACCCCAATCACAAGAGAAACAAACACTACTTGGCGATCACGAATGAACAGACGGCATTCAGGTAGTTGGCGAGGTAGCCATTGACTGACCTTGGCATCGGACTCACGAGCCCATGGAACAAGTTTCAGCGACCGGAAATCAAACTCGATCACGAACCTCAGCTTGTAGAGCTTCAACTGCCAGGGAAGCGCGAGCTTTTTCATTGTCTTCTTGGGCTGGATCATGATCCAGCGTTTGCCGTCGATATCCATATCTTTTTCAAGCTTCTTTGACACATAGCCCGCATCTGCGATGATGATGCCATTGATATCCCGATTGATTGAATGGAAATATCGCGGCTATTCGCATTCGCCGAACTGAACCGGAGACCCAGGAGATGGCCTGCAAGATCTCGCGTCATCGTCATCTTGAGCCCGTAAAACCGGCCTTTTGAGCTGTGTCCCCATGCGGCGAGGCCTTGCATCGTCTTGTGTTTGTCCGCATTCTTCTTCAGGCAGACAGGGAGGTCCGTCGCGTCCGTCATCTTCACGATATGGGCATTTTTCCTTCCGTTGCCCATCACAAGGAAGAGCACATTCGCCATGATACCTGCGCGGTTCAAGGCCATGACGAGCGTCTTGTACGAGCAGGCGAGCAGGTCCTTGAAGTCGTCATAGACCGATTTCTTGGTTGCTCGTGTGCTTGAGTGCTGGTAAAGCGCCAATGTCAATGCGTCTACGTTTTCAATTTTCAATGGTCGACCTTGGGGGTGTGATTTGGAGGGGAACTTCAGTTTTCCGAGATTCACTAATTGGGTGAGTTTGTCTTTGATGGTGTAGAATGTTTGAGGGTACATAATCAGGAATGCCGCCGCATCGGGCGGCGTTTTTGATTATGCGCCATTGTATGAAAACTGGGAATGGGAGCCTTTTCGTAATTCAGAGCTTCCAGGGATTCTCACCACCATAGGTGAAGAGATCACCTCCAAGATCGTGTTCGTCTGCTCGGACATGTGGGAACCTTATCTGAAAGTCATCCGCGAGACATGCTGTCAGCCCCTGCATATTCTCGACCCTTTCCATATCGTGTCCAAGATGAACAAGGCTCTCGACGAAGTCCGCGCCGGAGAATCGCGCCGCATGGCGAGCGAAGGCCAGACCCCGCTACTGAAGAAGTCGCGCTGGCTCCTGCTCAAACGCGAAGAGAATCTGAAGACCGAACAGCGGTTCCGCCTGCGCGACCTGCTCCGGTATAACTTGAGGATCGTACGTGCTTACCTTCTCAAGGAAGCATTTCAGCAACTCTTGGATTACAACTCGCCAGCCTGGGCTGGGAAATTCCTCGATGAGTGGTGCCGCCAAACGATGCGTTCCCGCATCGAACCCATGAAGAAGATCGCCCGATCACTGCGTCAGCACCGCGAGTTGATCCTCAACTACTTCCGCGCTCAAAAGCTTCTTTCCAGTGGCGTCGTCGAGGGCCTGAACAACAAAGCCACGGTCACCATGAGAGAATCCTACGGCTTCCGCACTTTCCGGGTCTTCGAACTCGCGCTGTATCATTCACTTGGCAAGCTGCCCGAGCCCGAGTCCACCCACGATTTCTTCTGACGAGTCGAGTTGTTTATCTTCTGTTGTATAACTTACGCGGAGGTGGGTAAATGATAGTGCATCGAAGTTCTTTGAATTATCGGCCGTGGAAGCGCTGGCGCAGTGCGGAGAAGAACCTAAGAGCTTATGCTCCTATTTTTGGGCATCGGTCTTTCAATGGACGCTAGGGTGGTTCTTGGCACTGGCGATCATGGCTATGGCTATGGGTATTGACTTCATTGCCTGGTTTTCTGGATATCGCGTCAATTATCTGGAGGCCATCATCCGAGATGTGATAATATCTGAAAGCCCCTACTGCACAGATCTCTACAATTTCAGGCGGTGCGGGAAAGTGTGCCGGCTTGCCCCTTGGCAGTGCGTGTGGCCGCTAGTCGCCGCGTTCCTACAAAATCATTTACAACCGAACCCTGGCTCCAGTGAAACAACAATGGTAAAAAAGACTGCACAGATGAGAACGCTTGCTGTAACCTTTCAGACAAAGAGGAGCGCTGACGAATGAGCCACGACGAACGGAGTTGGCCCGATCTTGCCCGGCGAAGCTCTTTGGCGCGCCGCTGTGGTCGCCGCTCGTATATCGCAATATCCGCGATGGCAATCGATCCGCCCCTAATCTTTCCCAGCATCTTCCGTCCACAGGAGATGTCCTTCGTGTTCCCCGACAAGTTTTTCGAGCCAGCGTCCTGCTCGCCGTCTCGCGCGAGGGTGGTTATGGGAGTCAATTGGATAGATCGACGAGAGCTATGACTGATATCACAGTCCTGCGCACACTGACAAGGTCCAGACTGGTCGAAGCCGTCGATAACAGCGTGAATTCGGCTTATTTCGTCACCGATCTAGACACTACCCGTAGCTTTTACGCCATTGATGGTATGTCGGGTAAGAAATATCGCTTTTTAATCAATACGCTGGTCAAGTCGCTCGGCGATGTCGCCTATCTTGAGGTAGGCAGTTGGGCTGGCTCGGCCTTTTGCTCCGCCATCCATGGCAACAAAGTCCGCGCCGTCGCGATCGACAATTGGTCCCAATGTGGCGGGCCAAAGAACATGTTTTATCACAATCTTGGAAGAATCTTGACGCCAGAGTCGCGTGTCTATGTTATCGATGGCGACTTTCGGAACGTTGATTACGAGGCCATCGGTTTATTCGATATTTATTTTCTGGACGGACCACACGATGAAAGAGACCAATACGACGGCCTAAAGCTGGTGCTCAATGCGCTCGGTCCCGAGTTTGTATTCATTGTTGATGACTGGAATTGGCTCCGGGTTTCGGCAAGGCACCTTTGACGGCTCACATCCAGCACATGCCTTTAAGGAAAGTGATTGGCACAACGGTTGCTACATCTCCGTTCTGGCCAAACGAGCTCAATCGCATCTGTTCGGTTGATTCGACGTTGGCGACCTGAATGTTCAATGACTTCTAGTCCCGCCCGACATTCTTAGATTTTCGGCAGGCCGCCTCCGTTCCTCCATCGAAGCCATACAAACAGTATGGCTACCTGAGTCAAGTAAGTATCCACCTTACCGCATTTACGCCTTATGTTCGCGTCGCGAACGCGAGTTCGCCAAAGGGCCTACTATGCGTCTGCAGCCAGCCGCGGTTAAATTCCCGAGCGTGGCGTAACCAACAATAGGTCCCGCCGCAATACCTGTCACCTAGAAATCTATGTGCTCTCCAGCTACCGCGCATGCGGAAGGCGCCGGTCAGAGCGAACTCTTCCAATAGTGGACGCACTGTGAGCCACTCATCAAGTGTTGCCCGATAACTGGCATCAGCCCAACGCCGGATAGCTTCAGGAACTGATGGCTCGTGAGAAGCGCCCTTAGCATTGCTATAGCACGTCACTTCGTTTAGATCGGCAGATGCTACCCGCTGCAGGATCGGTGAAGTAGTCGCGCTCACTAATGAGGCCCGTCAAAAGTGCCTGTCAGAGGCGCCGATGGAAAGCGTATCTGCTGCATCCAACCAGACACCGCCTCCGCGTCCACGCCATCCGGGTGGCACTCTCAATGCTGGTCCCAGACTGGACTCAATCGAGCTCGCGCATAGGTGTCGCACCAGAGCTGCCCAGACCCGGCGCAGATCGCGCAGCATCCTGCTTCTAGAGAGGTCTGTCCGAGAAATGCCTTTCTTTTGATTTCTCTGGCGCTCAGAAACGGAATCAGCTCATAATGTTT
The DNA here is from genome assembly GCA_963707465.1 of Bryobacterales bacterium. Lineage (GTDB taxonomy): Bacteria > Acidobacteriota > Terriglobia > Bryobacterales > Bryobacteraceae > Bog-159. The sequence continues at coordinate 27,075 of CAVPQK010000022.1, read as the reverse complement.
TGCGAAGTCTACCGACCCTACTACCCAGATGAAGAGCTGCTGCTGCCGCCCAGCTTGCGCGACTGGCTCCCGGAGAAGCATCCGGCGTATTTCGTGAGCGACGTGGTGGACAACCTGGGTCTGTCCGCCATGGACGCGCTATACGGGAACGAGAAACGCGGGCAGCCGCCGTACGACACCTGGATGATGACCAAAGTGCTGGTATACGCCTACTGTGTGGGCTGTGTTCAGCTCGCGCCGGATCGAGCGGCGGCTCGTAGAGGACATTGCCTTCCGGGTGCTGGCGGCCGGCAATCAGCCGAGACCATTGGGGCAATACGGCGGCTCACAGAACTCGTGGAACCGCCAGAAGCGGCGCAGGCCGCCTAAAAACAATCTCATACCGGCGGCGCAAAGTGGCCCCAAGAACGAAAACAGTGACGCGTGTGGCACCCTACGCGGCGGCGGTCGCCCATCGTCTGTATATACCGGGAACTGATGGACAGGCTGATTCTCGCATGGGACAACGCGATCTTGCTAAGCACTTCAAATCTGCGGTAAGCTGAGAGTTTCTTAATATGTGCCACAGTTCTTGCTTAACGTTCGGGATTGATGTCTTGCAGCCCCCACTCATCGCTGGTCGACGTATCCTTGAAGTCGGTTCCCTAGACATGAACGGCAGCCTCCGGCCAGCCCTTGAAATTATGAGGCCGGCGGAATACTTCGGTGTCGATCTAGAGATGGGGCGCGGTGTGGATGCGATCTGCGATATCGGCGAGTTGGTCAGCCGCTATGGCGCGAACCGTTGGGACGTAGTCGTGTGCACTGAGATGTTGGAGCATGTGGCGGACTGGCGGATTGCCGCCAGCAACCTAAAGCGCGCGCTGGCCCATGGTGGGCATCTCCTGCTGACAACTCGCTCCTTAGGGTTCCCTTATCATGCTCATCCTGTGGATTTTTGGCGTTTCGAGACAATCGATATTTGCCGCATCTTTGGAGACCTTCGCATTGCGACGGTAAAAAGCGATCCGGAAACGCCCGGAGTATTCTTGCACGCGATTCGAGGAGACTCGGGCGGCGTTGGCCGAAACGAAGGAGTCGATGAGGCGCTTGCGGAGCGAGACCTCTCAGATTATGCGGTGCATTCCATGCTTGCCAACCGGAGAATCACCCACATCACGGAATCCCTCATACACCAATTCATAGCGGGACTTCGTGCGCAAAGGGAACGCTTACAAATGCTTGAAAATGCACATCTCAGTACGCTGGAGCGCATGTATCCACGTGCGGGGTACAGAAGTTGAAAGGAACGCAAACAACCGCCCGGTTTCCGGAGAGCCTGCGGCGGACCGTCCATGCCGCGCGGATTAACTCGCGCAAGCTGGTTCAAGGACGTCCTCTAGGCGGATTTGTTATCGCCCGTTTGCCAGGAAGGAGGGAGCTTGCTGTGGATTTCAATGTTTTGAAACGGCTTACCTGTACGAGATCCGACCGTCCGCGCCCAGCGTGCCATACGTTGCACTCCTTGCTCCAGACCAATGGTTGAACCAGCACCCAGTAGGCGAACGGCCTTCTCGTGGGAGGCATAGGCGTGTATCACTTCCTTGCGGGCCGGTAGCCGCCGGATTTGAGGGGCCACTCCGAACGCTGCGGCCACGACGTCGGCCAATTGATTGACTGTGTAAGCTTCATCTGCCCCTATGTTGATGACTTCGTTTGACGCGGCCGGATTGTGAACGCACCGCGCGATATGCACCGCGACATCCTCGATGTAGGAAAAGGCACGCGACTGTTCACCGTCACCGTAGACTGTCATTGGTAGTCCTTTCAGGATCTGATTCATGAAGATGCCTAGCACGTTGCGGTAGGGATCGCCGAGGTTCTGGTGTTCTCCGTAGACATTGTGTGGCCGAAAGACTGTATAGTTTAGGCCAAAGAACTGGTGTCCGGCCGCCAAGTCCAATTCAGCGGCATACTTGCTGATGCCGTAAGGGTCCTCAGGACGGGGCACAAGATCCTCGGTCATGGGAAGTTGGTTTTCACCGTAGACGGCGATAGATGAAGTGAAAACGAAGCGCTCAGTACCGGCTTTGATAGCCTCGTTGATCAGGTTGACGGTACCAATCAGGTTCGTCAGGTAATTATGGCGGCGGATGAAATGCGAGAGACCCTCCGCCGCGTAGGCTGCCAGGTGATAGACATAATCGAAGCGGTATTGTGTAAACAGCGCACCCACCACCGCCAAATCCGTGACGGATCCGTCGACAAAGACGGCTCCCTCGGGCGACTGGTCGCGGAAGCCGCCGGACAGATCGTCTAGCACAACCGTATGATGGCCCAACCGGATGCATTCGGCGGCTACGTGGCTTCCGATGAAGCCGGCTCCGCCAGTAACTAGCGACTGGGGATGTTCATTGACATTGGGGGTAGACATTGGATTTAAGGGCTCTTCATGGGTCTCGATGTGGGACATGCCTTTGGCGCAATCAACTACGGGCTTTCTGCCGTTGGCTGCCACATCTCCCCTTGTTTGACCTGCTGAAACACTACGGAGGGGGCACGAATGGTTCTTGCCCTCCAGCGGACCCATGGGAAAACTTCACCCACACAATCGCGGGGAAAAAGCGCTCACCAGCATGATGCCGCGCATTGTGTCCAGCAAGCACAGTTGGTAGGCGGCACCGATAAGAGCGAGCACAGGAACCGATTCTTGCGAGCCCGTCAGGAGTATTCGGGTTGAAAGTCTTGGCCTTCATTCGCTAGGAGACCCACAAGACCGCAATAAAGGGGGAGTGCTCCGACCACTAGAATCTGCTGCGGGCCCAATCTGTAGCAAGGGCCATCCGCTCCGCCAACGCATCAGGAGATAGGACCGCGGCCCAATTGAAAGGACCGTGGAAGCCGAACGTGCGCGCAACAGGCCGAGTGCACTCGAATGCAAACTGCCCTGCGAGGGCGTCCGGAGCCCACCGGAAACCTAAACGCTCCAAAAATGGCCGGTACGCACGGCACAGGACGGCGTCTTCCGGGAGCCGAACTGGAAACTCGCGGGGGTGCGCTGCTACGAACTTGCTCAGCCGAGCGCTACGTAGCGAAAAGCCACCATTCCCGACATTAACGCCTTCGGGGAACCACCATGGCGCACCAATGTAGTCGTATTGGAGGAACTGCGGATCCCAACATTGAGCATCTAGCACCCAGCTATCCCATTGCACCAGGAGGAAATGGCTGGTGTTGACAAAACGCGGAACCTGATACCACAACATGCCAGAAAATGCCTCTAGGGACAGCAATGGCTCGCACCGCACCCAACCGGCACCGACAGGTACGGCCTCATCGCGGTCAGACCAGACGATCGTTCTCGCCGGTCGGATCTGTCGCAAAGTATCTTCAAGTGCCCGTCGGGTTAGTGCATGAGCGGCGGAATCAACCGCAACCAATGTGACCTCGGGCAATTCCAAGAGCATCAAAGTCCCGTTCGCATGAATGTACGATTCCACGACATCCGTCGCGTTCTACAGTATAACAACCCGCGAGCGCCTCCTGACAGGCAGCTGAACCATCACCTATGCATTGACCCCAACCGCTCGCGACGGAGCACATCAGTAGTATTTTCGAACATTATCTTGTAAAAAGCAATTGCTCTTCGGCGTTTTGCTCTTGCGGCGTTTGCCAGTCCGGACTCAAGGCAGCCCCGACTCGGAGTCGGAAGGCTATTTCGTGGCCCTCTGGACCCAACAACCTCCATTAAAATAACATTGTGCAGACTACGTAGGGGCCTTCCCGTTCGCCACTCTTTGTGCCGATCTGCCGCAAAGGGGTGTGGTGCCGACGGGCGATTCCGACCTGACGGAAAAAGGGGTCTGCTACATAACAGACCGTCTCAAAATTAACGTTGTAGACAAAATCGAGGCAGGTTTACTTCCTGACTCGAAGCTGCATAGCTGCAACTGGTAAGGCGTGATTCAGCCCACGGGCCGGAAATCTCAAGGGCAGTCGCGTCTACACTCGATGAGTCTGATAGGATTGGAGTACGTGCCGTTATTTGTTAGCATCTCGGTGCGGAAGGGTACTTCGCCAATGCTTACCTTCGCGTTTGATTGGATAGTCGTAATTTCGTTAGAGCGTCGCAAAGACCGGTGGTTGCGAACCCGTGAGCAACTCACAAGGCTCGGAATTAGTGCCGACCGCCTCCTCGCAGTTGACGGCCGACTCTTGCAAGCGCGCTCTCTTCCCATACGGTGGCGCTTCCGAAATCCGCCGAGCCGCGGCATTCTAGGGTGCTTTCTCTCGCATTTGACTGTATTGCGAAGGATCGAACGCGAACAAATCAACAGCACGCTAGTTTTAGAGGATGACATTCTATTCGCTCCTGACTTCCGGCAGGTGTTTCTTGAATACTGGGAACGAACTCCCAAAGAGTGGGACCTAATCTATTTGGGGCAGAGTGGCTTTATTCCACGCCGCGATGTCCTCCCTATTCGCGTAACCTTGCCCTCCAGCGCTGGAGCCATTTATAGGGCTGCCTGGAGTCAATCAACATATGCTTTGGCCGTGAGGTATAGTGCTGCACAGGTGCTTTCAAGCAACCTCGCGACGATTGAAAAGCCAGTCGATTTGCAGATTGCTGATCTCCATGGTCGGCTGGCGGCATACGTGTATACACCACCTATCATTTTGCACGCGTGTGACTCAGATTCTACGCTCAATGATGAGCACATCGTTACGCCGGATTCGTACCCACACTTGTGAGCTTTGCCGATTTACAGTTGTCTACTGAAAACAAGTATCAGGCATCCCGTACAGCTCTAAAACCGATATGCCCCGTTGACGTATCCGGATCAGTGCCCGTGCGCGCCGCGTTCCTATATCTCCAACAATACGATTCGTGGCACAGATACGATCCACCCTTATTAACCCGTCGGGTTCCCGCCGGTGGCCCCACAGGGTTGGTTCGCGTCGAATTAATATGCCAGCGTGGATCGAAAAAATCGGCGCACCACTCCCAGGTGTTGCCTATCACGTTGTGCAATCCAAAACAGTTCGGTTCGAAGCTGCCGGCCGGAGCGACGGATGTAAAGCCATCTTCGCCGACATCGAGATCGGGAAATCGGCCTTGCCAGACGTTGCACATGTGGCGGCCCCCCGGCGTGAGTTCGTTTCCCCACGGGTAGGTCTTCTGGTCGAGGCCGCCCCGTGCCGCGAACTCCCACTCGGCTTCGGTGGGCAAACGATAGCCCGCCCACTCGCACCATGCCTGCGCGTCGTTCCAGGAGACATGCACTACGGGATAATCGGATCGGCGGCCAATCGAGCTTTCCGGGCCTTCCGGGTGCCTCCAATCGGCTCCATTCACGCGCACCCACCACGGTGTGCCGGGCATCTCGGCAACCCGCAGATGCGGCGGTACGTGATTGCTGAATACAAACGACCAGCCGAAACGCTCGGCCTCCGTGCGGTAGCCCGTCTGGCGCGCGAATTCCGTAAACTGTGCATTGGTGACGGCGAACTTCGAAATGTAAAATGCCGTCAAGAACACCTGCCGCACAGGGCCCTCTCCGTCTGCGAGGAAGGCGGCCGGCGTCTCGCTGCCCATGCGAAACGTTCCTTCCAGCCGAACCATGTTTTCGAGCGGGCCAGCCGTGGCGCGAGGCCGACTGGCTCCCGGATTCGGCAATGCTGCTCGCGACGTCATGAGTTGCGCCAAACGCTGCTTAGTGGGAACGCAACAAGCCGGATGGCGAGCCGCGTCTGCGGCCGGTATTGAATCCAGTCCCGGTGATCGAATCATTGACGCCCCGTCACGAAGACACAACTGCTTCGCCCGGCTCGTGTTTCTGTTCCTGAGTCCCCGCGTTCGAAATCCAGCGGATGTCCGCCGTCGCTCGTATCTGAGCGATCACTCGGAGGAACTCCTGGTGCTCCGCGATCTTGGTGAGGACCTGCGTGATATCCTGGCGGACCTCCTCAAATGGCAGCGGGCCGGCGGGCGTCTTGTGGCGCAACTCCGCGATGTGGAAACCGAACTGCGTGCGAAAGATGCCGGTTCGTTCGCCCGGCTTCAGTTCCCGGATCGCATCTTCAAACTCCTGCACCATGGTTCCGGCCAGAAACTCGCCCAGGTCGCCGCTCTTCTCCTTGCAGTCGGAGTGGCGATCCGCAACGTCCGCGAAGCTGGCGCCGCCTTCCAAATCGGCCAGGGCCGCTTCGATGCCCGCGCGCGCCTGCTCCTCGCTCTGCCGCGCGTTGACGTGCTTCACAATGTGCGACGCCTGGAAGGCCGCGCAGCCGCGGAAGTTGTCGCGGTGCGCCTGATAAAAAGCTTCTATGGTGGCCGGCGTTGGTTTGGCAGCCCTCGCGGACATCTCGGCGGCGGTGCGCTGCAATCGCAGGTGCTGCCCTATCCGAGCCCGCACAGCGCCGTCGCCTGGGATGTTGCGGCCGTTGGCTACAACCCTCAGCGCCCGTAGCTGCTGCTCCACCAGCGCCGGATCCACGGGCCGGGGATCGCGGGCCGCCACCTGCTCCAGGAGCAGGGCGTCAATGGCGGCGAATTCCGCCTCTGCCCGAATGCTCTTCGCTCGCGCGCCCTCGTCGGGTATTTCCCGCCACTTCAGGTGCTGGCTAATCCGCACTTCTTCGGCGCGAATCCGGGCGTCGGTAATCAGCTCTCCATTTACGAAGTAGGGCATCGGTCGCAGTTGGAACGGCTCACGGCACCAGGGAGAATACCGTACCTTTACCGACGGTCCCGCCTGCAGAGGTGGTACCGTAGAGCACCCCGCTCGAACTCAGGGTCAGGCTGCCGAGCGGAATTGCGCCATCCCCATCCTGGCCTGAGAAGCTGTGCAGCACCGTTTCCGTCCAGGCACCGCCCGGTGTGGAGGGCGGCGTCAATTCAAATACGATGCCACAGCCGGCAATAAAAGGGTACACGGCTGGGCAAGGGGAGTCGGACGCGGTGCTTCCGGCGCTCGACGTAGTGCCGTAGATCGCTCCGTTCTTACCCAGCACCACTCCCGCCACCGGAGCCGCACCATCACCGTCAGCCCCCGTAAAATTGTGAATTACGGAGTATGTCCAGGACGCACCGGAAGCCGAAGGAGGCGTCAGTTGGAAGACCGTCCCGCACCCCGAGGTAAGGACTCCGCCGGATGTGTAGCACACCCCGGTGCCGCCATAGTAAGTCGTCCCGTAGAGCACCCCCCCCGGGCCTACCGTAAGGGGACCCATGGGCTCGGTACCGTCGCCCGACACTTCGCCGAAGTTGTGTAGGAGCGTCTCCGTCCAGGCGCCGCCAGAGGCTGTTGGCGGGGTGAGCTCGTAGGCCACTCCGCAGCCGCCACGTATGCAGCCCCCCGTGTCGCCTCCGTATTCCGTGGTCCCGAACAGCGATCCACCCTCGGACACTACGCCCGCCGTGGGGTTCGAGCCTCCGGGAACGCCGTCAAAGCCATACAGTACGGACTCCGTCCAAGCCCCCCCAGGCGTAGTGGGCGGCGCCAAGGCGATTACCTGGCCGATCTCGGACGCCGGCGATCCTTCGATCGTGGTGTAGATCGTTCCACCAGGACCGAAAAGCAACGGCCCGTTGGGCATCGCTTCCAAATAACTGACTGTGTACAAGGTGGTTTGCGTCCACGCGCTCCCGGCCGTTGATGGTGGCGTCAATTCGAAGATCACGCCCGCCGAGTACTGGCCGCCACCCCCAACCAGCGTTCCATATAACGCTCCCGTCCTGCCAAGGATCATGGGCATTCGGGGGTTATTTCCATCGGACCCAAAACTATAGAGCACCGTTTCCTTCCAGGGCTCTCCCGTCGGTTTTGCCAATACAAAGGCCGTGCCGGCCTTGGACGCGCCACCCTCGTAAGTGGTGCCATAGAGCGCGCCATTCTTGCCAATGATCACAGCAGCCATGGGATCGGCGCCGTCAGGGCTGCCCTGAAAACTGTAGAGGGTCTGGTAGGCTGCGGTCTGGGCTGCGGCGGAATGCGGTATGAACATCGCGAGCGCCGCGAGGAGGGAAACGTGTAAAAGCCGGGGCCGCCGACAAGCAGCCCTGCTTGGAGATGATGCCTTCATGGAGTTCGTCATAAATACTCCTTTCGAACTATGAACCCGACTTGCGGTAAGAAGTCTCACCACGGCTGCCGCGCGGCTCTCCCCCGCACGGCAGCCAAAACCGGGGCGGCCAAACCGCGCCGACCACGGCAGAACCGCCTTCCACGTAGGTACCAAGCACAGGAACCACAGATCCCTCCCCGTGGTGACAGGGGATGCGTCGCTCCTCCTAGCATGCTGCTGAAAAAGTCTCTGGACCACTTATAATGGTACTTACTAATACCCGCAAGTTATTGATTCTACGTTCGGGCCAAGTGCCCGATTTGGCTGGGCGGGGCATCGAAATACCCTTTTTCGCAGCCTGCTAGGGCCAAGGTATCGTATCCGGAGGACCTACCTCAATTGGACAGGACGCCCCTCCGCCGTTGGATCCGATGTAATTCATATACGCGGTGAACGCCGTGTTGAACCCGAGTTGGAACTTCGGGTCGATGAGATACAACTCGTCAGCCATGATTTCGTTGTAGCTGTTCAGGTATACGCCGGCGGTGGCCCCATTCCACTTCCACCCCGAATTGAATGCGTCGTTTCCAAGCTCGCCGTAGTTAATACCCGGAGCATAGTAATCGTAGAACTCAAATTGCGGCGCAAATGGGGCTGGGGCATTCACATTCGGGAACGTTGTGCAATTTAGCCAGGTTGTGTACATGCCCAGCTTCCCGCCGCCACAGAAGTTCATGCCGGTGTTCGCGTCTTGGTGGACTACGGATTTGTCCACGGTGCGGAAGGCGATGGCATGGCTCGGAACAACGGTACCGTCGCTTGGATCTGTCGCGTACGAATATTCGTCCGTACTGAAAAGCACATAGGGCAATTCAGCCCCTGTGTGATTGAAACCCCCGACATTGGTGTACGGCGCCAGGCGACGCGAATCCGCGTTTTCGTGCATGATGGAATCGAAAATCGACTCGCGGTTGTTGAGGTAGCTGACGATAGAGGACGGGTCGGTACGCCAGCTCTCGTTTCCCAGGGCCAACGAATAGATGAACGGCAGAATGTCCACACTAGAACACGTAAAGCTTCTTTGCGTCGCGCTCATCTGGCCATTCGCGTGGATTATCAAGGGCACATTAAATGCCTCATCGTACAGGGCGCCTTCCTTGGCGTGCAGGGTGTGGGAGCCGCCGAAATCCCCGTGATCCGACGTGAAGATGATGACTGGATAGGGTGATACGCCGGTGCTGAGGTCTTTGAGCACTAAGCCGACCAGCGTATCGAAGCTGCCGTGCAGCCAGTAGTAATAGTTTAGAAACGTGTTCCACCCGGTTAGGGAGTTAATGTCCCCGGACGCCAGGTTGATCTGATTCTGGAAGTATGCTTGTAAGCCGGGCTTGCCTCCAGCTTGACCGTAGTGCGAGGTCGCTGGGCTTTCGGTATTGTTCCAGTCGTTCGGCGGACTGTAAAAAATGTTCAACCCGGCGAAATTGATTGGGCTGCTTGCTACGTAGTTGTCCGTCCAGCCCAGAACCGGTGGCGGGTAAAACCCGCTCGTACCGCCGTCAAGAGCGCAGTTGTAAGTGTTCGGGCTGATGCCGCACGCTTGGCCGTCTGCGTTCGATGCCAGTCCAAATGCCCATGGGAAGCTCTGCATATCGTGGGGGCCGATGAAACTGAGGCCCAGGAACCAAGGCACAGACGCAGACGCGTGATTGGGCAGCCAGTAGTTGTGGAAGGCGTGATAGATGGCGGCATCGCTGAGATGGAAGCCGGATGGCGGTCCAATATCGAGTCCTCCGGCGTTGACATCAAGGGGATCCCCCGCCGCAACGTTGTAGGTGAAACCAAGAAGCCTGCCTGTGAGATTGTCGCCGGCAGTACTCTCGTTCTGTAGTCCGTTCGGGGATGGATAGTGGTTCGGGAATGGCGACGAGTGGGCATTGGTGGGGAGGTTGAAAGGGCTGCTGAATCCGTAATCCAAGGGCCCGTTCGCTCCGGTGGGGTTCGAGCCCGTACCAAACTCCAGGTCCGACACGTGCCACTTTCCGATCCAGGCGGTGTCGTAGATGTTCAACATTTGCATGCCAGAATTGGTTAGCTGCTGGCTGAGAACATCCCCGATTGTTGCGAATCCATTTCCGCCATCATACGGCTGCAACGCTGGCGCGGCGGCCGTATCTTCCGTCGCAAACATACAGGTCTGTTGGGGATATAGCCCGGTGAGCAGGGTTGAGCGAGACGGCGTACACGCGACGGCAGCCACGAAATAGTTCGGGTATGAAGTGGCGGTGGATATGAGCGAATCGGAGGTGCCGTAAAGATTCGGCATGATCGACGAAAAAAGCGTGGTCCGCTGGGTGGACGTCAGCCACCGGGGCAGCCGCATTTGATCTACCATGAGCAAGAGAATATTGGGCTGAGCGTAGCCGTTCGTGACGTACGTAGAACCTGATGAGGGAGGAGCGCCCACTGGCCCGTCTGGTCCGATCGTGACCCCGCTTGGCAAAGGGGGCGGATATATACCAGCAGCTATGGCGTCAGCGTCGACTGGAATCACGTTGCCGAACGAATCATAGAACCAGTAGGTCGGACTTTGGGCCCTAGCCGGATCACCCCGGCCGAGGAACGCAGCCGCAGCCGTAGCTGCACCGAGCGTGCCAAGGAACGTCCGGCGATTAATACCACCAGCAGGCGTCTGCCCTTCTGACTTCTGCTCGTTTGGTTCGTTATCGCGTCCGTCGGCCACGGTTAACCTCCCAGGGCACCCATTTGAACTACTTTGACGCATCCCGACGAAAAGGTCAAGTGATTTATGGTCAATTTCTAGTGAATTTTCAGGTTCTCCACGTGGGGTCGTTCCTAACCGATGCCTAAAGTCCCGTTTTTACTTCAAGCCTCGCGCATGCCCTGCGCGGTCTTGTTGCCCCTTGACAGAGTGTTGGCTCTGGTGGTTACCTAAACAGAATCAGCGGGCGTCTCTGCGCGGGCTGCCCGCCGCCGGCGGTTTCGGACGACAAGACCGTCGCAAGGGGAGGGCTTAATACGATGGTTTGCGGGACATTCCTTGGAAAAACCTTGGAGCCGTACCGTTCGGACAAAGGAGATCTCTACGGCGCTACGGTAGCCGAGAATCAATTGATCCAATCGACGCTGGCAGCGGATTCCACACTAAATTGGGATTTCTGGCGGCCTGGACTTCCGGTTTCCGTCACTCGAAATCCCGAGTTCGGGTGGGGCAGCCCAGACGTGCTGCCCTTGCAAAGACAGTTCGGAAACCGGGTTACTGTCCGCACCCTGCCCTCGTTGCCTACAGTCGAGGAGGTGCCGCAATACGTGCTGGTGGGAGGGGCTCCCTTGCTGCCGGTATTCGGCGATGTCCGCGAGCACCTTCCCGGCTGCGTGCCGATTTGCGGCGTCCTGCATGCGGTTTGCTTTCCGGATCTGGTATGGCACTGCGCCCGAATGCTGATGGCTGCCGAGGAGTGCGACGCCATAGTGGCGACCAGCAGCGCAGGACACCGCGCCATGGAGACAGCTCTCGAAGCGGGGGCTGAGAAGATCGCGCGGCGGTTACCATGCAATGCGGCCGCCGTGGCGCGGCTCCGCATTGTCGACATACCGCTGGGCACGGATTTACCGGCCGAGGAAGCACTCAACCGCGAACACGCCCGATCTCTGCTGGGCCTTCCGGCAGGCGCGTTCTGCGTGCTTTTCATCGGACGTCTGACGCAAGGATATAAGGCCGACCTTGATGTGCTGTTGGCAGTGGTCGCGCGCTTGGCCGTCTCCGGGCGCGACGTTCGTCTGGTCCTGGCCGGCCAGAGCCCGAGCGCGGCATATATGGCGCATCTCCGCGCGCATCTTGGCGCCCTCCAACTTACAAACCGCACTCTAATATTTGAAAATTTTCAGGAGTTCCTTAAGTCAAGTCTTTTCGCGGCATGCGATGTGTTCGTTTCTCCGGTTGACTCTATTCAGGAGACGTTCGGCATTGCGTTGTTGGAGGCGATGGCTCACGCCCGGCCGGTTGTCGCCACCGGTTGGAGCGGCTACCACGACTTGGTCATCGATGGAGAGACCGGCTTTCTTTTGAACACGAAGTGGTCGGTGGATTCCGCCAATTTCGTCTCTGCGTATGCGACGCTGCTGCACCCGCCGGAGCTCGCTAATTACCTGTCGCAACGGACTGTGGTGGATATCGATGAGTTCGTGCACCGGCTGGAGTACCTGGCGAGCAATCCCGTTGCGGCCGCCGCCATGGGACGCCGGGCCAGGGCGCGCGTGATTGAGACCTAACTGAGCGCGTTGCCGCGACCGCTGGAGCAGCGGAGGACCAGCGGAGGAAAGACAAGCGTTGGCCTTGGACCTTCCGGTGGCCGACCGGCGATCTTGCGTGTTCCCCAGGGCCGATGCGCAGAGGATTGCGTGTCGCCAGGTGGCGTGCCATCTGAGTACCTCTCCCACTTGGAATGCAGGTCGGCGAGCAGTAGGATCTTGCGTCGCGCAGGACCGATGCGCAAAGGATTGCGCATCGGTATACGTGGCATGCCCTCTGGCCCCGCGCCGCCGTCTTCGCCGGGATTTCCAGGCCGCCCAAGCCGCAAGGATCTGGCGTGTCGCCCCAGGACCGATGCGCACAGGATTGCGTATCGCTGGGCGGCATGCCGTCCGGCAAGTTCCTTCGCTGGTCGACGAGCGGGTGATCGAGGGCCGTTTTCCTCCTGCTCGCCTGCTGCACGCAGGAGGAAGTGTGCTTGTCCCGAGGACCGATGCGCAGAGGATTGCGTATCGCTACGCCGCCACAGGCCACATGCACGGCTTTCCGTGGCATCGCGTGGAATGGGAACGCGGAATTCCAGTCTTTCCTCCGCTGCTCCTCCGCTGCTCCAGCGGTCGAAGCATCCGTCGAGCGCTCCTCCGAACTCGCGCTCTTCATGGAGTTCTTAGTATGGGGGGTTGCCCGGTGGTGCTTCTTCTGGCTCCTCTACATTGCCTTGGAGCCATACGTGCGCCGCCGCTGGCCGGCCACGCTGGTCTCCTGGAGCCGCTTGTTGGCGGGAGGCGTTCGGGATCCACTGGTGGGACGCGACGTGCTTGTGGGTTGTCTATTCGCGGCGTTCCTGACCCTTCTCTCCAGGGTTGCGTGGTTTGTTCCTGCCTGGCTCGGCGAGCCTCCGACGCAACCCCTATCGGGTCCGCAATTGCAATTGCTGGGCGCGAGGCCGATCATTGCCTTTATATCGGGTGGACTGATCCTTTCGCTTTTTGGCGCGCTTGCGTTTCTGTTTGTCCTGTTTCTTTTGCGGGCATTGTTGCGCAGGGATTGGGCGGCGGCGGTCGCCTTCGTTCTTTTGACCTCGTTCACTATAGGCTCACCGGTCTTGTTCGCTGGGAGCCGCCAGTCTACTGCCGCCGCCTTGGTGAACGGGCTGACGCTTATGGTCTTTAATGGAACGGCTGTGTTTTTGATAACCCGCCTCGGCTTGCTGGCTGAGGCGGCTTGTTTGTTCTTCCAGGTGGGTCTCCTTGAAAACTTTCCCCTGACGACCCAAGCGTCTGCCTGGTACGCGGACATCAGTCTGGCCGGGATTCTGCTGATGGCCGCGATGGCACTTTACGCCTTCTACATCTCACTTGGGGGCAGGCCGGTTTTCGGAAGCGCAGTCTTTGAGGAGTGAGCCGGCATCCAGTAAGAGTGGTCCATGCCGGCGTCCACTGACAGTCAAGTCCTGGATAACGGCGCAACCGAAAGTAATCCACTAGAGGGGGCAACGGCATTATCCGCTATTAACTGGCCAAACCGTGCCCGCTTTGGCGTGACGCTGAAAGGAGGGGCGGCGGCTCGCCGATGACTCTTTGTCGCACTATTAACGCCCTGATGCAAGCGCGCGCCGGATGCCGCCAGTATTGGCTCAACCAAGCGTTCAACTGCCGAGTATGACCAGTTTCAAACGAAAAAAGAATGATGTACTCACGGTACGCTCCGAGGCCATCACACCCGAACATTGGCCGGTATATTTGCTAATATCGGTAGCCGTGGACAATTTGTCCCCTAAATCATGCTCCAGCGCTTCCACCCTCACTGATAGTTCAGCGATCAGTCTACTTTTCATCTCCCGGAACACCCCACGAGTGGCTCACTTGGCGGCGCGATCTGAACGACTTCGGGCCCAGATTGTTCCGGTAGCTGGTGGTTCTTTAGTTCCGCCGCGCGACTGGCGATTCCTTGAACAGTCGCGGCGCGAAGTCGTTCAAGTCGCGCCGCCAGGTCTGCCATTCATGATCCGTGCCCGGTGACTCGTAAAACACGTGTTGGATTTTCGATTCATCAAGGGAAGTATGCAGTTTCTCGATACCTTGCTTCATCCGCGCAGGCTCGTTCGTTCCCACTCCGACCCACAGCAGGTGCACGCGTTTGGCAAACGCGGCCGGGTCGGCCATTGCGCCGTTAAACGCCGTTTTCGTATCCAACTTGTCGTTGCCCATCGCAAACACGTTGGCCGCTCCGCTGAATCCACCGATATACGAGAAAAGATCGAGATGGTCAAACGTCACGTGGAACGTCTGCATGCCCCCCATCGAAAGACCCGCCATCGCGCGATGGTCGCGATCGGCTGTGGTGCGGAATGTCGAGTCGATGAATGGGATCAACGCCTGCGTCACATCGTCTTCGAAAGCAGACATCATGTCCTCCATCGCCTTCTTCATCTCCGGCGAGCCGAATGATTTTCCCACGAGATCGGGAGCGGGCTGACCCGCGCGCCGCGCATAACCATTCGCCATCACGATGATCATTGGCTTCGCTTGGCCCGCGGCAATCAGATTATCGAGGATGAAGTTCGCCCTGCCTTGACGCGTCCACCCGGATTCGTCTTCACCGCCGCCGTGCTGGAGGTAGAGCGCGGGGTAGCGCTCTTTCGGATGTGTGTCGTAGGCCGGTGGCGTGTAGACCATCGCTTGCCGCCACGTGCCGGTCACCTTCGAGTAATACCAGGCTTCGCGCACCTGCCCGTGCGGAACATCCTGCGGTAGATAATACGTCACGCCCGCTTCGGGGACCTCGACTGCGCTGGCCCACTTGCTTCCGCCAAAGTAGGCCGTGCTCCCCGGATCGCTCACTTCGGCGCCGTCCACGACGACCATATAGTAGTGGAGGCCCGGCGCCATCGGGGGCGTGGTAAACGTCCAGAATCCGTCGGCCTGTTTCTCCATCTCGGCCTTCGGACCGCTCCAGAAATTCACCCTGACTTTACTGGCGTCCGGCGCCTTGAAGCGGATCTGCACGCGTGACTTGCCATCGACGCGCGGATACTGCGCGTCCAGAACGTTGGATGTGGCGGGTCTGAACTCGCCCAAATCCTGCGCCAAACAGAACGGCGCTATCATCACCGCCATCAGTGCAATCAGTCGCATAATCTCTCCAAAGACGAAGGCAAGCCGCGTTGCCGCTTACCCGCTAACGGCTCCCTCACTATATCATTGTGAGCGCGCAGCGCTCCTTCGTTGCGCCGAAACCTGTTACCGTAAATCTGAAAAACGGCAGGCTGACACGGACGGTCGAGCCAAAGTCGGTGACGTCATCTCCCTGGAGCCGCGATGAAAAGGAAAACGCGAGTATCTTGCCAAGTGGCGCTCACCATGGCTGTTGCAATCGGGCTACGGCTAGTCGCCCAGGTGCAAACACAGGTTCCGCCGGTGGTCCCGGGTGCTAAACCGGTTACGGTCGAGCACATCAGGGTCCACATTGCCTTAAGCGTATGCCGTGCCCCTGCTCCTCAATAGGAAAGCGGGCCGGAAGAGTTTTTTACCCTGTTTATGCATTCGGCATCTCTTTGGATCGGCGTACCGACAGGGCATGCCGTTAGCGGGCCTTAATCGTTCATATCGGTAGCGGTTTCCGATTGGCGAGGGCGCTAACCGAGGCGGCATTCTCGCCTCCAGACTGGCTTTTGCGCATCCAGGACGTGCTGCGGGCACCGAAGACTGTCGCGTTTTGTCGCATACTGGGGTGAAAACTGCCGATAAGGCCTGAAGGCGCACCGGAATTCCGCCGTGCCGTCAAGGAGCAGACCGAAATGGAACCTCCCGTGATCGCCACGGCGTCCGCCGGCATCGTCATTTTCTCGTTAATCAGGAACTGGCTCTGGGGACGGGCAATGTCCATGTTCCAAGTGCGCGGAAACGGGCGGTAGCGGTCTGGCCGGCGTGTGCGCGTTCAGCCCTTCGGTTTGCCCTCCACGTAGTGAACCTGGATGACGAGCTCGTCGTCGGGGCCAGTAGCGTTCGAGGCTAGCTCAGGGCCAGGGCGTTCTTCCCATTCAAAACCAGTTCTCGTCGCGCTCGGTCGGCGCTATTTCCTCCGGCGGTATTTGCCTCACGGTAACGACATGCCGGGGCCCCGATGTAGTCGTCTGGCAGCTTCTTAAGATAGCCGCGCTCGATTCGGGTACGCTTGGGCCCCGTGTGCAGCCGGTTGAGCTGCTCCAGGCGCGCCAGCCTCGATACCACGGATCTCATGGGACCTCCGCAACTATCGCTCCGGCATTCATACCGGCGGCAATTGCCTCAAGCGTATGCCGGGCCCCGGCTCCTCGATGGGAAAGTTCTCCACCCACCGGTCCAGATCCTCCTCGGTTACCGCGCGGCCGTTGCTGCTCGTGCCCAGCACGACGCTGTCGATGAGATCAGGTTTCTGATCACCGGAGAGCAAACGGGCGGGCCGCCGCCGAATTCCAGAAAATTGTGAGCCACCCTGGCTCGAATCGGGAAAGGGCAATCCGACGTGGAGCGACCGGTTTTCTGAACAAGCCATTTCGGAGTGATGATTTGCCTAGTTGGGCGATGTTACACTCTATTCCAGGATGGTTCGTTGAATCACGCCATTTACCCCGACCTTAGCGGAATGTTCGCACTCATCACCGGCGCCAGCCGTGGTAAGGGAATTGGTGCCGCTACGTGCCGTGCACTGGCGAGGCGGGAGTAAATATCTTGTTCACCTCCTGGCAGGCGTATGATCGAGAACAGCCTCACGGCGCTCATGAGGACCACCTCCGTGCCGACCGGCGCGACTACCGGGACGGTCCAGGTGGTGACCCCCGACCGGGTCCCTATCCAGCAATGTGCCGTTTCAGGTGATGTGAAAGGCGCGAGAAATACGCGAAAGGAGACCAAAACGATGACTTCCAAGACGAATAGGCACACGCGGCTGGCGCGCATGGCGTCCGCCATATTCGTGCTCACAGCAGCCGCAACCTCCCTGGCGGCGCAGACCCTTACCAAGATCGTCAACTTCGACGTCGGGGACGGTTATAGGCCGAATGCCGGGCTCATCCAAGGCACCGACGGCAATCTGTACGGGACAACGACCTCTGGCGGGACCAACAATTACGGGACGGTCTTCAAGATCCGTACGGGCGGCGGGGCACTGACGACGCTCCACAACTTCTGCTCGCTGAGTGGGTGTACGGACGGCTATTACCCCTACGCGGCGCTGGTACAGGCCACCAACGGCAACCTGTACGGGACCACCAACTCCGGCGGGACCAATGGCGGCGGCACGATCTTTATGATCGCTGCTCACAGCGACCGGATGACGACCGTCTACAACTTCTGCTCTCAAACCGGTTGTGCGGACGGCGAGGTCCCCACCGCGGGGCTTATCCAGGCAGCCAACGGCGACCTGTACGGGACAACGTCTTCAGGCGGAGCCGACGGTGATGGCACCGTCTTCCAACTGAGTTTGAGCGGTGCGCTGACCACAATAGCCAGCTTCGACGGCACGGATGGCGCGAGTCCCAACGAGTTGGTCCAGGCGAGCGACGGATACCTATACGGGACGACCTCCTCCGGCGGCGCATTCGGTTACGGGACGGTCTTCAAAATCTCCACGGGCGGCGCGCTGACGCTGCTGTACAGCTTCTGTTCCCAAGAGACCAAAGCTTGCCTGGACGGCTCCGCGCCCAATGGGCCCCTGGTCGAGGCCAGCGATGGGGACCTCTACGGAACGACCCTCCACGGCGGGGCCCATGGCGGGGGAACGATCTTCAGGATCACCCCCGGTACGCTAACCACGCTATATAGCTTCTGCTCCCAAACCGGGTGTACGGATGGCAAGTGGCCCTGCGCGGGGCTAATCCAGGCCACCGACGGGAATCTCTACGGCACGACGAATTCCGGCGAAGAGTACACCTTTGGGACCATCTTCAAGATCACCCCCGACGGCACGCTGACGACGCTCGTAACTTTTGATGGCACGGACGGAGGCGGACCCCTCGCCGCTCCGGTCCAGGACACCAATGGCGATTTCTACGGGACAACGTGGGGCGGCGGCTCCAGCCTCAGTGGCACCGTCTTCAACCTGTCCGTCGGCCTGGGGCCACTCGTCAAAACGCTGCCTCTGGCGGGCAAGGCGGCGACGCCCGTGGGCATCCTGGGTACCGACCTGACCGGCGCGACCAGCGTCACCTTCAACGGCGTCGCGGCGGTGTTCAGCGTCGAGTCGCGGACGCTCATCACCACCACTGTGCCGGCCGGCGCGACGACCGGGACGGTCCAGGTGGTGACTCCCACCGGCACGCTGTCCAGCAATGTGCCGTTTCAGGTCAAGTGAAGCGGCCAGCGGCATGTGAAAGGAGATCGAGTTGACTCGTTTTTGGCCATGTTTTTGCGATTTGTGCACGAGATTGCGCACGAGGTTTGCGCACGTGGTTTAAGTTGAAACCTTTGCTTAACGGCGGTTCGTGGAGGGAAAACCGAAGGCCTGAATCCGAGCACACGCGGCTTACATGGACATCCCAATAAAATGTGCATAGCGAACAGGCGAGTGGTCCGCCAGCGGCTCGGACAGTGGTCAGGGAGGCCCTCCGTCCAGTGCGTTGTCAGGAATCCGCTGGGGAGCTTGGATATGGCATCGAAGTCACTGGGTAGGTCACGTGGGTCGACAATCCGCAAGGTGTGACCAGGGTCCAGCCAATAGACGGCGATGGACGGGTGTGCGTAGAAGTTCAGAAAATCGGGTGCCACGTGCGTAACAATATCCAGATTGTCGACGACGCGATAGCACGCGCGTGTGCGCGCTGCGGCGGAAATAACATCGCAGTAGGCGGGGTTGCCCACGCGAGGACAGCCGAACGTGATCAGACTCGAGGCCGGATCGTTGAGCCGCGTGAATGCCAATGTCGCCAGCGCTCCGCCTAGGCTGTGCCCCGTGATGCAGATGTTCTGGTTGGTGATTGAGCCACCGCTGGAGCAGCGGAGTCTTCTGAGGTAATCCGTCAAGCGTTATTTTTAGATAGTTTTTGAAAGCCTGCAACCGACTTCCACCCGACGCCGGTGGACGTCCCGAGGAGCCCCGCAAGCAAGGAGCCTCGTCGGCGCAGGGACTGCATGTAGATGGCCTCGTCATAGGGTTTGCCGTCCTTCCAACAGCGATAGATGATGCGCAGCCATTTGAAGGCCAGGGAGCGGACCGCCACCTGGTGCGACTTGTTCTTGTCCTTGCGCAGGTGGTCGTAGTAAGCGCGGGCCCACTCCGATTGCTGGATTGAGCAACCCGCAAATTCGTGAAACGTCTGGCGCAGAAACTTCGGGCAGATAAAGCGGAAATGCACCCATTGGCTGTTGCCACTGGCCTCCGTGACCGGGGCGATGCCGCTGTAGCACTGCATCTCGTAAGCGCTCTGGTAGCGATCCCGCTGCGTTCCGAAGGCCACGATCATGCGCGGCACCAGGGCGTCGCCTGCGCCCGGCAGCGACCGAAACAACGACCCGTCGGGGTGGTCCGCCACCAGCTCGGCGATCCGCTTATCGAACACGTCGATTTGGGCGCGCAGCGTCGCCAACATCGCCACCAGGCTGTGGGCGATCAAAACACAGGCCTCCTGCACCGCCCGGTCTTGCGTGGCGGGGGTGGCTTGTTGGATGGCCGCCATACGTTCCGCATTCTTTTCTTCGCTCCGGCAGTTGTGCTCGTGAAAAAACCGGCACAGCGTGCCCGGATGCACCCGCTGGAGTTGCTCCAGGGTCGGCCAGCGTTCCAGTAGATCCCCCACCAGGGGACTGGCCACATCGTCGAACCAGTGGAGCACCTGCGGGAAATATAGTTTCAGACAATCGGTCAGACGCAGGTTTGCGCGGGTCCTTTCATCAACCGTCTGGCGGCGTTCCTCCACCAGGAAATGCAGCAGACGGGTTTCCACAGTATCCGGCCGCAGGGGGCGCAACCGTTCGCGATGACGCAGCAACAGATCCAGCAGGGAGTCGGTGTCGCTGGGGTCGCTCTTGGCGCCCGAAGGCGCGAAGGTCTCCCGATAGCGCGCCGCGGTGGTGGGATGCACCGGGAACAATACCAGGTGCGGGTACTTGGTGAGCATATAGACCAGCGGCCCACGCGTCTGCTCCAGGATTACGGCAATCGGCCGGCCCCCAAAACGCTGCTGCAAGTTGACCGCCCACACCTCCACGGCTTCCGGAGTGCTGTCCAACTCCCCGGCCTCCGACTTCCGGCTGCCAGCCGGGAGGAGTCGCCAGAAATTCTTCCGGTCGGCCCAGTCAATGGCCGCAAACGCGGCCCATTCCGGTTCCAACGGGGCCGCTGCTTCGGTATTCGACATTTTTGCCCATGCTCCTTTCTGGAACGGGCAGGCCTGGCTCCTACGAAAGCCTTATAGGAGTCTAGGAGCAGACGTCTTCTGAGTATTCGTCATGGGAACCAAGCGCATCCCGCTGCTCGAAACACTCCGCTAAAACATCCGGTGTTGGGACCAGCCATTCGTAGCAGCGGGATGCCCGCTCACACAAATCTTCTAGCAAATGTGTTGAGCGGTGAAAAGCCCTACCTGCGGAGTACACCTCTTACCGGTGCACCCAAAAACCTTCCTTCTCCCTTAAAGAAAAATGTCGTCCCGGATTTACTATAAGGACCAGCGGAGGAATGCGCGTCTGACCGTCATCGAAGCTCGAATCCGGCCGACCGCTGGAGCAGCGGAGTCTTCTGAGGTAATCCGTCAAGCGTTATTTTTAGATAGTTTTTGAAAGCCTGCAACCGACTTCCACCCGACGCCGGTGGACGTCCCGAGGAGCCCCGCAAGCAAGGAGCCTCGTCGGCGCAGGGACTGCATGTAGATGGCCTCGTCATAGGGTTTGCCGTCCTTCCAACAGCGATAGATGATGCGCAGCCATTTGAAGGCCAGGGAGCGGACCGCCACCTGGTGCGACTTGTTCTTGTCCTTGCGCAGGTGGTCGTAGTAAGCGCGGGCCCACTCCGATTGCTGGATTGAGCAACCCGCAAATTCGTGAAACGTCTGGCGCAGAAACTTCGGGCAGATAAAGCGGAAATGCACCCATTGGCTGTTGCCACTGGCCTCCGTGACCGGGGCGATGCCGCTGTAGCACTGCATCTCGTAAGCGCTCTGGTAGCGATCCCGCTGCGTTCCGAAGGCCACGATCATGCGCGGCACCAGGGCGTCGCCTGCGCCCGGCAGCGACCGAAACAACGACCCGTCGGGGTGGTCCGCCACCAGCTCGGCGATCCGCTTATCGAACACGTCGATTTGGGCGCGCAGCGTCGCCAACATCGCCACCAGGCTGTGGGCGATCAAAACACAGGCCTCCTGCACCGCCCGGTCTTGCGTGGCGGGGGTGGCTTGTTGGATGGCCGCCATACGTTCCGCATTCTTTTCTTCGCTCCGGCAGTTGTGCTCGTGAAAAAACCGGCACAGCGTGCCCGGATGCACCCGCTGGAGTTGCTCCAGGGTCGGCCAGCGTTCCAGTAGATCCCCCACCAGGGGACTGGCCACATCGTCGAACCAGTGGAGCACCTGCGGGAAATATAGTTTCAGACAATCGGTCAGACGCAGGTTTGCGCGGGTCCTTTCATCAACCGTCTGGCGGCGTTCCTCCACCAGGAAATGCAGCAGACGGGTTTCCACAGTATCCGGCCGCAGGGGGCGCAACCGTTCGCGATGACGCAGCAACAGATCCAGCAGGGAGTTGGTGTCGCTGGGGTCGCTCTTGGCGCCCGAAGGCGCGAAGGTCTCCCGATAGCGCGCCGCGGTGGTGGGATGCACCGGGAACAATACCAGGTGCGGGTACTTGGTGAGCATATAGACCAGCGGCCCACGCGTCTGCTCCAGGATTACGGCAATCGGCCGGCCCCCAAAACGCTGCTGCAAGTTGACCGCCCACACCTCCACGGCTTCCGGAGTGCTGTCCAACTCCCCGGCCTCCGACTTCCGGCTGCCAGCCGGGAGGAGTCGCCAGAAATTCTTCCGGTCGGCCCAGTCAATGGCCGCAAACGCGGCCCATTCCGGTTCCAACGGGGCTGCTGCTTCGGTATTCGACATTTTTGCCCATGCTCCTTTCTGGAACGGGCAGGCCTGGCTCCTACGAAAGCCTTATAGGAGTCTAGGAGCAGACGTCTTCTGAGTATTCGTCATGGGAACCAAGCGCATCCCGCTGCTCGAAACACTCCGCTAAAACATCCGGTGTTGGGACCAGCCATTCGTAGCAGCGGGATGCCCGCTCACACAAATCTTCTAGCAAATGTGTTGAGCGGTGAAAAGCCCTACCTGCGGAGTACACCTCTTACCGGTGCACCCAAAAACCTTCCTTCTCCCTTAAAGAAAAATGTCGTCCCGGATTTACTATAAGGACCAGCGGAGGAAAGGCAGGGAATTCCACTTTCGCAACTCCTGGCGATGGCGCTGGAAGCGACACGCGTAATCTGCGCGTCGTAATGCCGAATTCGCCTCCCAACTTGTTGAATCTTCTGACGTGCTAAGACTTCTTTCCTGGACTGGCGGGCGAGGCCAATTCGGCATTACACCGCCGCGGAAAATCATTATGGTTTGAGAAAACAGTGCCGCATTTGGGAAGGCGGTATTCCGGGCTTTTTCCTCCGCTGGGTCCTCCGCGGCTCCAGCGGCCGGCCATCTTCTGTTAGCGCCGGAATAAAACGACCGCATTTCCGCCGGTTTTGTAGTCAGAGAAAACAGCCATCGGCCAGGATGCGGTATCCACTCTATACGAGATTCTAAATTCTCCTTGGCCGAACCCACGAGGCCGCGCTATGATTTGGCTTGCGCCAATTGGTCGATCTGTTGCGGACGGAATGACCGCCAGGCGCCGTGCTCCTCATGCGGATAGCGATACGCAGGTTGAATACCGGCTTTAACCCTTCGGCAGAATCCGGCTCGCCCGGCCCACAGTGGCCCCATTGCGTAGCGGGCATTCTCGATGGTGCCAGTAGTCCGGCGCTGGAAGCGACACGCGTGCCGAATTCGCCTCCAGAATCTTCTGACGTGCCAAGGCTTCTTTCCTGAACTCGCGGGCGAAGCCAATTCGGCCGGCGTAGAGAATCATTATGGTTTGAGAAAACAGTGCCGCATTTGGGAAGGCGGTATCCCGTGCTTTTTCCTCCGCTGGTCCTCCGCGGCTCCAGCGGCCGGCCCTCTTCCTCCCCTTTCAGGTAAGTTGAATTCGCCGCCCCTCGATTGCAGTGCGATTCCGCGTCACCCACTTCGCTCCCACGGATTGGCAACCCGTTCGGAGGTTCGGGTTCAGGCTGATCTGTTTGCAGAGAGCCGCCGCAACACTGGCCTTTAGCTCGTGGTTATCCTGCCACGCCGAATCAGCGTGTCGTCGAGCGAGCCAGCGCGCAGCGGCCTCGATTAAGTCGAGTCTGGAGTGTCGCCGCCTGGCTTTGGTGACGGCATCCGCACTTGCGTGAGCTCGATGCTCGCGCCTGCAGAACGTACCATGCCGGTAACCTTTGCGGATCTTTGCGCCTACAAAGTACCTACCACAAGGCGAGTACCGACACTTGCATAGGCGCGGCTGCCAATCGCTCGCCAGGACCCCCACGAACAGTCTTCCCGCCGCCACTTCTTGTGCTGCAAAGAAATCCCCCGCCCAGGGCCGTCCCCAACGTGGCTCCGCGATGGTCAGACCAAATCCGCCGCCCTCCGACGCAGGATACATGGAGGGCGGGCTATCCGCAAGGAATTCGGATGCCACCTCCCATCCCCGGAGCGCCTTGCGCAGATCTCGGAGTGAAGGCCATTCACTGCCGTCGGGATCTCGGGCTGTTTCGAGCCATTCGTCCACCAGCGTGCGTAGATGTGCAGACACCAATGCCGCGCCTATCGATCGGCTCTGTTTTCGTGGGATGGTATCGGGCAGCTGCCAGCCTTCTTGCGGGGTGGCTGCGCGGGGTTTGAAGGTTGGCGCGAACGCCAAGTAGTTCGCAACGAAAGCGGCGCGACCGATTCTGGTTTCCCGCTCCGCCCACTCCCGGAGAGTAGCGGACAGCTGCTCTGCCGTCTCCGGCGGTTCGTCGAGAGCGGAACCCTTCCGGTATGCCTCTACAAAACGAGCATATAACGTAGCCCGCGGCGGCTCTGTATTAAGTACGGTCACGATTTCATCTTCGGTGACCCAATTCTGGACTTTGATCATTTTGGATCTCTGCTATACCATAGGATATCTTAAGTCTATCAAAATCCGCAGTCGCACCACCCCGCCACGTTGCTGTGCCTTCAAGAGCTTCGACCCTAAGATTAGCTGCGCATCCGTTGACTGCGGAAGCAACCCAAACCCCCAGCTGAAGGGGTTTTAGCCGTTTAGATATCTGCTAGACCATAGTGGCCGTATTAGCTTATCATAATTATCACAATTGCGGCCGCCCCCCGCGGTAAAACAGTATTTGAGACTTGCCGCGGGCCCCCGTCAGCGCCACGCTCCGGAGATGCCAACTCCGAATCAATGGCTTCGCGAAAGTGCGGGAACACCAAAACTATGTCAACACCACGGCGCGGAAACGTGCAGATCATCAACCCGGTATCAGGCGAACCCCGATATACCACCCGCAAATCCGCAATGCAACTGGTGCGCCGAGGGCGCGCAATGTGGGATGCCGACGAATCGGCGATTCGGTTCACAGATCAGGTTCGGGCTTCCAACGGTGGCGAAAGCGGAGGCGCCGGGCAAGGATTCTTCCAATGGCATCGCGGCGTCAGTGGCGGAATGGCCCAGGTCCTTGGATCACAAAAGTACCCCGCAGACCTGCAAACCAGGCGACCAAAGGAAAACAAATGATTCCCCAGAACAACTCTATTACGCTCCCTATCAATGCTGCGCCGCGGCTGTCTGGCCGCGCCACACAAAAAGAGAGCAACGCGCGGGACGCACTGGAAGTCCTGGTTGG
The DNA here is from genome assembly GCA_963707465.1 of Bryobacterales bacterium. Lineage (GTDB taxonomy): Bacteria > Acidobacteriota > Terriglobia > Bryobacterales > Bryobacteraceae > Bog-159. The sequence continues at coordinate 1,832 of CAVPQK010000022.1, read as the reverse complement.
CGGCGCACTCACGGATCCGGATTGGAGACGGGCACGAGCCAGATTGTTGGAATTCGTGTCGATCCTCCGTGCTTGGCACCGAGATTACCGGATTCATGAATCTGAAGCCGTTAAGGCCGCCTAGGCACGCCGATCCTGTCGATAAGCGCAGAGATTATTCAAAGTCGAGGTAGTATATGAAAACCACAGTCAATAAGCGATCAAGGAATGGCACGTCGCTACAGAGTGCCCCACCCCGGTGGTACGCGAGAGTTGGGGCCAGCCAGCTAGAACTTGGTAATGTGGAGGGACTATGCCAGCCAGAACGATAACCGCCATGCCCGCGTCCTCGCAAAGGGCGGCGCCTGCGCTCCGGGCCGTGCTGTACGCCAGGGTGTCCAGCAAAGACCAGGAAAAGGAGGGCTTCTCCATTCCCGCCCAACAGCGCCTGCTGCGCGAATACGCGATCGCCGAGCGAATTATGGTGATGGAGGAATTCGTGGATGTAGAGACGGCTAGCCACGGTGGGCGATCAGGTTTCGCCGCCATGCTCCTGTTTCTCAAGAAGCACGCCTGCCAGACCATTCTAGTGGAGAAAACCGACCGGCTCTATCGCAACCTAAAGGACTGGTCCACGCTCGATGAGCTTGGCGTCACCATACACTTCGTCAAGGAAAACAACATCATCGGCCCGAATACCCGTTCTGCCGATCAGTTCGTGCACGGCATCAAGGTCCTGGTGGCACGCAACCACAGCCTCAATTTGAGCGAAGAAACGCAGAAAGGCATGCTGGAGAAAGCCCGTTCTGGCATTTACCCGAGCTGCGCGTCGGTGGGCTATCGGAACGTGGACGGGCCCAATGGAAAGCGCATCTTAGTGCCCGCCGAAGATACGGGGCCGGTGATCACGGAGCTGTTCGAACAGTTCCGCACCGGCCAGTACTCGATGAAGAGTCTCGCTGCCAAATTCCGGCAGGAAGGCCGGATGTTGGGCGGCCGGCAGTTAAACCCGAGTCTGCTCCACCAGATCCTGCGCAAGCGCCTGTACATGGGCGATTTCGACTGGGACGGCACCACATATCACGGTACGCACGAGCCGCTGGTCACCAGGGAGTGCTGGCAGCGCGTCCAGGAGTTGCTAGATGCTCGCGCCGAAAGCAAAACCAGGAAGGTGAAGCACGACTTTGCCTATCAGGGACTGATCCGCTGCGGCCACTGCGGATGCCTGCTTGTCGGCGAGTTGAAAAAAGGAAAGTACGTGTACTACCACTGCACGGGCAACCGCGGGAAGTGCCCGGAGCCCTACACGCGCCAGGAATTGCTGGCAGGCGAATTTACCAACATCCTCCAGGAGATTGTCATTCCCCAGCCCATCCTTGAGTGGCTTGCCGACGCCCTGCTCACCTCAGATCAGACGGAGCAGGCCGCGCGCGCGCAAACCATCAAACGCCTGCAAGGCGACTACGAGCGTATCAACGCTCGAATTGAGACGATGTATATGGACAAGCTGGACGGCCGCATCACCAGCGAGTTCTTCGACCAGCGCTCCGCCGCATGGCGCGACGAACAGGATGCGCTGCTACGCAAGATCCAGGATGTTCAGAAAGCGACGCCAGCGCCGATCGACGAAGCGATCGACCTCCTGCAGTTGACGAGCAGGGCCTGCGGATTATTCGCGCAGCAGCCCGCCGCGGAGCAGCGCCGTTTGCTCCAGGTGGTGATTGAAAAGGCCGCCTGGCAGGACGGTGCGTTGCGCACAACCCTGTTCGAACCGTTTGAGATTCTGCGCCATTCGAACCAGGAAAGTCATAGAAAGGAAAAGGAGATAGCTGGGTCAGGGCAGGATTTAGAAA
>CAVPQK010000021.1:0-311455 GCA_963707465.1 Bryobacterales bacterium | reverse complement strand
GCGGAGAGACAGGGATTCGAACCCTGGATAGAGTTTCCCCTATACACGCTTTCCAAGCGTGCGCCTTCAACCACTCGGCCATCTCTCCGTCGGGAACCGCTTGGGTCTCTATCAGGATAGCATGCGAACGCGTTCGTCTACGCCCATATCGGGCTTGACCGGGAGGCCCATACGGTGTCAGCATAAAACGTTCCCCGCCAATCATTATGGATATGCCGGACGCCACAGACCAACGCCTACTGGAGGCTTTGCTGGATTCCTGGGACCGGAACAACGCCATCCTGGTGAACCTGCTCCGCGCCCTCCCGGTGGGCGCGCTGGAGGCCAGTGCGATCGCGGGCAGCCCATCCATCGCGCAGCTATTCACACACATCCACTATGTGCGGCTCGTGCTCGTGTTCGAGGATGCTCCCGAGTTCGCCAGTAGCCTGCCCGAGGAAGAGTGGGCGAACGAGCGGGATGCCGGCCGCATCGCTGAGATGCTGCACGCGAGCGCCAAGACCGTGCGGGACGCGGTCACCAGCAGGGTGGCGGCCGGGCGCCATATGGACCTTCACTACGACCACCCGATCCTCCTGCTCCAGCACATGATCTGGCACGAGGGCTATCATCACGGTCAGATCAAGCTGGCCCTCAAGGCAGCCGGCCGCCCATTGACGAATAAGGAAATCGGGCCAGGCACCTGGGGTGTGTGGATGCGCAAGACGTAATTGATTCTTGGGTTTTCGCCCTACTCCTAAACGCCTTCGAACCGCCGCAGGTGTATACTGAACTCCAGCGCCAGATCTACACGAAGGGAGGCTGCCATGCGCATCGGGTTGCTGTTCGCGTTGTCACTAGCTGTCCTGCCCGCCCAAACACCAGCCCAGCCGGCGGATTGGTGCAGTCCGTCGGCAGCCGTCAAGGCCGCTTTAGACCAGTTGCCCGAACAGTCGCCGGCCGAGACCCGCTGGGATTTCCAGCAGAAACGCAGCGCCGCCATTCAAGACCTGCTCACCCGCTTTCCCGGCGATCTGTTTGTGCAAAAAACTTATATCCGGTCCATGCAGCGCCCGGCCGACAAAGACAAAGTAATCGCCGAATATAAAGCGCGCTACGACCGCAATCCGGACGATCCCGCTGTGGCCTACTTGTACAATATGGCGCTCGAAGGCCGCCAATCGTCCGAGGCCATCCGGATATTGCACGCGGACCTCGTGAAGAATCCCCAGTTTCCCTGGCCGCATCTCGGCCTCGCGAGCTTATACGGCACGCCCGTCTTCGCCAACAAGGAACAAAAGGAAAAGGAGCTGAAGGCCTTCGTGGCGGCCTGTCCCGACTCGATGGATGGCTATCGCAAACTCCCCGAGATGGACGACAAAGCCTTCCTGGCGTCGCGCGCCGCGAAACTGCGCGCCTCGCTCTCGACCCGCACGGATATCGAGGCCATCGAAGCCTATCAGACGCTTTGGTCGATCGAGTTTAAAGCCCACCCCATGTCCGAGTACCCTGCCCTCCGCAAGCAGGTCGGCGAAGACCTGCAGCGCATCCGCGCCCTGAATCGCGAGGACAAACGCGATTGGTATGACACGCTCGAAGAAGGATACAAGCTGGCCCGCGACCAGATGCAGGCCGACTGGGCCAGCGACCAGCGCCAGCGCCGGTTGCCGCGCCCCTGGGAACTCGCGTCCATGTCGAAATGGTTTAAGGATCATCCGAATCCCCAGATCGACGACCCCGCGGACCAGAAGCATTCTTATTACACCGAACTTCTGAAACAGACGGACGCGTGGCTCAAGGAGCGTCCCAAGACTGCCCGCATTTGGTATGAGCGGATGACTGCCATGGAGCATCTCGAAGACACACCGGCGGCCGAGGTGGAAGCCTTAGCCGACGAGTATCTCAGGATTCTAACGAGCGAGACCGGGCCGGATGGGCCGCCTTCTGACGACTACTTCAGCATTGCGGGTGTCCTGTCCAGGAAGCACTTGCAGCCGGAGCTCGTGCTGGAGTTAGCCGGTAAAGGTCTGGCCCAGGCGAAGGTGGAGGCCGCGGAACCGTTTTGGGATACATACGCCACCAAAGACAACCTTCAGGAGTCTGACTTCTATCGGTCTCTCAACCCCATCACCGGCGCCGGCCTAGAGGCCGATAGCTATATCCAACTGAAGCAGGCTGATAAGGCCCGGCTCGTGCTGGTCCGAATGGAGGACGAGTTGCATGCCGCTGCCGCGCTCGCGGGCGATAAGCCCGACTTCAAGAAGGAGTACACCGGCCGACTGTCTTCCTGGTGGGGACTGATGGCCCGCGTAGCCGAGCTCCAGGGCCACCCGCAGGATGCCATGGCGTTCTATGAGAACGCGCTCCTCCAGCGCTTCCAGGCGGAGCAAGCGCCGGAAACCGGCCTGCCTGACGAGTTAGCGGATAATGCGCGACGCCTCTTCACCAAGCTCGGTGGGACCAACGACGGATGGCAGACCTGGTATGGCAGCCGCGCCAGTCAGTTGAGCACCCAGACCAAGCTCTCTTGGGAAGACGCCAACACTCCGCTGCCCCCGTTCGAGCTCACCGATCTCAAAGGCAAGACCTGGACCCAGGCGTCATTGAAGGGCAAAATTACCTTCTTGAACTTCTGGGCCTCCTGGTGAACGTATTGCCGCGAGGAGTTGCCTCGCCTCCAGAAGCTGGCGGAAAAGTATAAGGACCGTCCCCAGGTTCAGTTCGTCACCCTTAATATGGATGAGAACCCCGGTTTGATCGAGCCGTTTCTGACCGAAAAGAAGCTCGCCTTAACGGTGCTTCCCGCGTACAGCTTTGTGTCCGACACGCTCAAGGTCAACGGTATACCCCAGAACTGGATTGTGGATTCCAGCGGTGTGGTAAAGCTGAAAGGAGTCGGCTACGACGCCACCCAGAAGTGGGAAACCGGGATGACGGAAGCCATCGAGAAAATCAAATAGCGGCGGAGACACGTAATAATTCTCACCGAACGGAATTTCGCATCGCGCGTTACTGCTGTTAAGATATCTTTCAGAGGATTCCATGAAGCTACTCATCGGTTTGTGCGCCATCTCGCTTTCTGTTTCTCTCCCAGCGCTTGCCCAGGAAAAACATGGGGGCGGCAAGCCTGAAGTTGGCGGCGGATACATTCCCAAACGCGGACCCGCGCCCGCCAAGGCCGCGCCGCACGCCGCGCCGCCAGCCGCGCAACACACCTATGTGGACAAAGTCAATCATCCGGAGGCGCCCCACGTCCACACCAACGGCCAGTGGGTCGGCCACGATACAGGCAAGGCTGACCCGAATTACCATCTCGACCATCCCTGGGAACACGGACGCTTCACTGGCGGCATCGGCAAAGGCCATGTCTGGCACCTGTCTGGCGGCGGTCCGAGTCGCTTTGGCTTCGGCGGATTCTTTTTCAGCGTCGCGCCGTTCGATGTCGGCTTCTGTGCCGGCTGGCTCTGGGACAGCGATGAGATCGTAATCTACGACGACCCGGACCATGTGGGTTGGTACCTTGCCTATAACACCCGGCTCGGCACTTACGCCCACGTCATGTATCTCGGAACTAGCTAGCCCGATTTAGCGCCGGCTTACGGGCGCACGACACGAAAGTGACGCCGGATTAGGCGGCTTGGCGGATTTGTGCCCGGCGTTCCCGGAAATCCTGGGACCTGCCGCTAAGTTTGGAACAGCGGAGAGCAATGATGGCATTGGAGCCCCGCACCGTCCAGTGCATCCCGGCGCGCTTTAGGCGGGTGCCGACCGCCACTTTGCAGCCAGCCTCGACGACGCCGGAAGAGGTGCACAAGCCTTGCTCGTGAAAGTGGGGATAGTCCATCCGTGCACGGTTGTTTTGGATGTACTGCAGGCATTTCCGAGCCTCGTCGCAACGATTGGCGTGCCGGCGCAGGGCGCGCAGCAGTTCCGGCAATTGGCCGCAGTCCAGTTGTTGGTGGCGCCGTTGCGTCCAGATCTGGGCCTGCTTGGAGGCGGGTCCATAGATTGCCTTGCCGACATTGCTGAGATGCTCCTTGACGTGGAACCGGTCGACAATCTGGATGGCGTGCGGGAACAGTTCGTGGGCGATCCTCCAGATCCAGACGGCGCCGTCTCCAATCACCACGGCCCGTTCGGCTGCGGTAAATCGTCGCCGGGTGGCCTCGCGTCGCACGCGTTGGGTGAATAGGGAAGGAAGGACATCGGTATCCAGGGCAGCGGCGCTTTCCAAGGCGGCCGCGTAGGTGACCGAACCAGAGTCACGGACCGGCCGGTCCGCCTCGTCGCGCGCCTCCGCGCTCCAAACCGTACACAGTTTGACCTCGCGCGTCTTGGCGCTTCCATCGGCCTGTTTGCCGCTACGGCCCTGGAGTTCGTGGGCACGCGTGGGGATGGCGGTGCCATCGATGCCCAGGTAGAGAGTTACGGGCAAGGGATCTAGGTTGGCGGGTGCCAAGTCCTGTTTTTTCGTCCGCCGCGACCTCGGCGCCTAGGGCTTCGGCGGCCCGCTCCACCTGTTTGGCATCGACCGGCACACCCGCAAGTTCCTGGAGTAACTGGCTGCCTTCCTCGAAGCTGACCATCGCGCCCACCGTGCCGGCCATGCGCGTGACGGCCGGCGACAGAGAGGTGTCCTGCAAGTCCAGTTGCCTGTCACGCGGACAAAACCCGTGCCCGCAAGCGCCGCAATGATAATAGGCCCGCACGAGTTCCAACGGCCCGAGGATGCTCTGAAATGTCTTGCTGCGCCGACCCGCCAAGCGCGCCACCGCCCCGCAGGGACAGGGAAGATGAGTCAGCGCGCCGTCGCTATGGTCCGCATTGAGGCGCTGTTGTGCCGCCAGCGCCGCCAGTTGCAGGACCTGCCGCCGGACTGCGGTCTCCAAGGCTTCCAGATCCAGGCGGTCCAGTTCCTGGCGACCGAACAGGGCTTCGATGTCCCACAGGATCTCAGCGCCGAGGAGGTCGGCGAGCAGAATTTTTTTTGACCGGCTCGGCTTCCGGTTGGGGATGCCGTAATTGCCAATCGCAGATTTGTTCGGAGACCGCGACCAGCTGCTGGACCAGTTCCCGGAAGCGATGATATTCCTGCAATTGCTGCCGGGTTTGCTCCAGGCGCGGACCGGCGGGAATGATGCGCGTCACCGTTTTCCCCGCCACCGGATGCGTGAGGGAGTAGGACGGGCCGTGGGCTGGAGCGCCCTTCTTGGCGCAGCGGCAGGAAGCCTTGCCGCATTTCCGGAAGCGCGCCACGAGAGACCCAGGGCGCATTTCGCCAATCTGAGCCAGTTGGGATTTCAATTGGTCCCGTCTGAGGACCAGAGCGTGGAGATCTGTAGCAGTGGACATGTTTTCACCTGACAGCATTATACACTGTCAGATTATCGCCGGAAACGGCGTTTGGCTGTGCTCCTCAGGATCAAGTCATTTTAATGTCGTGCGCCCCCGGCTTACCCGGCTCTTGACAGGGCCCCCCGCCGGCAGTATGATGGCTTCGCGGAAGCAGCTTTTCCGCGGAGGCAGTTGAAATGAGGTTGAAACATCTGCTTGTATTTACCGCTGCGATTGTCTTCGAAAGCGCGGCGTACTGTCAGTCCTGGAACTTGACGTCGCTATTTAGCTTCCCGGGCGGCGCGGGCGGTGGTAATCCCAATTACTTGATGCTGGCGCCCGATGGATCGATCATCGGAACCACGACGATCGCCAACACTAAGGACTGTACCACCTGCGGTACCGTGTACCGCCTCGTGCCGCCATCGGGCGGAACCGGCGCCTGGACCCATACCGTCCTCTTTGGTTTCCCGGATCAGGCCACTGACGGAGAGCAGCCAAATTCGGTAGTACTCGGGCCTGGCGGCGTGCTCTATGGCGCAACAGGCACCGGCGGTCCCTCCACTTGTGGCGGCCTGGGTTGCGGGACCATTTTCGAGTTGACCTCCGGGACCACCCCCTGGACCGAAACAGTGCTGCTCGATTTCAATGGCGACAGAGGCCAGTCGCCCGGCGGACCCCTGCGGCTTGGCCACAACGGTGCGCTCTATGGCACCGCCAGTCAACTGGTCTACGATCTGGTGCCGCCAACCGGCGGGACTGGGCCGTGGGCCGAGCACAGGCTCTACGCCTTCACCGGCGACGGCACCGACGCATCCAGCCCGACACAGGGTGTCGTTATCGGAGCCGGCAATGTGCTGTATGGCGCGAGTATCGGCGGCGGGACTGTCGGCTTGGGCACTGTTTACCAACTGACCCCTCCGTCCGCGCCTGGTGGCGCATGGACCGAGAACGTGCTCTACAGTTTTCAAGGTGGAACCGATGGATCGGTGCCTGAGGGTCCTCTGGCTATAAGCTCCACGGGCGTTCTATACGGAACCACCCTCTCGGGCGGCTCCACCACGTGCTTTCAGAAGGAGCCCCAAACTGGCTGCGGCACCGTGTACCAGCTAACTCCCCCAGCCTCGCCTAGAGGAACCTGGACCGAGTCGGTGCTGTACAAGTTCACCAACGGTACTGACGGCGGCTATCCGGTTGCCGGTGTGGCAATCGGCGCGGGCGGAGCGTTGTTCGGCACCACGGCTTATGGCGGGACCGGTTCCTGCGAGGAGTCTTGTGGGACCGTATTTCAACTGCTGCCGCCCACGACGCCAGGAGGCACGTGGACCGAGTCGGCCATCTATAGTTTCGCTGCCGGCACCCCTGGGGGCGGCGCGATTACCGTGATAGCCGGCCCCGCCGGCGTGCTCTACGGCATTTCAGGCGGCGGCGCGCACAGCCAAGGCCAAGCCTTCGAGCTGGCCCCCTAGGGGCTAAACGTACACGCGCCGCACCCGCGCGCTGATGCTCGACAATATGTTGTAGGAAATCGTGCCCGCTGTCCGCGCAATCTGCTGCGCGTCCAGCCGCGCGTCGCCCTCGCTCCCGAGCAGCGTCACGTCGTCGCCGCGTTTCAATTCCGGGGCGCGGCTCAGGTCGATGGTGGTCACGTCCATCGACACTGTGCCCACGATCGGCGCAAGGTGCCCGGCCGCGATCACCTTGCCGCGATTCGAAAGGCGGTGAAACACGCCATCCGCGTAACCCGCTCCCAGGATCGCGATGCGCATCGCCGACGGCGCGCGGAACGTGCCCCCGTAGCCCACCAGCGTTCCCTCGGGAATGTCTTTCACCGCCAGGATCTTGGCCTTCCAGGTGAGCGCCGGCTGCACGTCCAGGATTTGCGCCGGCCCTCCGCCGCGCGCCGGCGAAACATAACCGTACAGTGCGTGTCCCGCCCGCGCCATGTTGTGCCAGGCGTTCCTGCGCGCGTAGCCGATCGCATTGGTGCTGGATGTGTGTACGTAATCTACGCCGATGCCGGCCTCGTCCAGCGCCGCCAGGCACGCGTCGAACCGAGCCAACTGCTGGTCCGTCTGCGCCGAAGTGAAATCCGCCGCGGAGGCAAAGTGCGTCATCAGGCCTTCCAGCCGCGCGTGCCGCAATGCCTTCAGGGCCGCCACGATTTCCTCCGGCTGCGCGCGCGTGCCCAGCCTTCCCATGCCGCTGTCGATCTTCAGATGAAAAGCCAGCGAACGCCCGGCGCGCTCGGCCATGCCATCCAACTCCGCGATGTCATCGAGCGAATGCGCGGTGGGCGTCAGATCGTACTCCACCACCGCCTCCCGCTCCTGTGGCAGAAACCCGGCCATCACCAGGATGCGCACCCCAATCCCCGCCATCCGCAGCGCCGCGCCTTCGTCCACCGAGCTGACGGCCAGCCATTTCGCGCCCTCGCTCACCAGCGTGCGCGATACCGCCAGCGCGCCGTGCCCGTAGGCATCAGCCTTCACCACCGCCATCACTTCCACGCCCGGACCCACCGCCGCGCGGACATTCCTGTAATTGCGCGCGATGCGCTCGAGGGAAACCAGGACGTAAGACCGATAAGGCGGCGGCATCTACTTCATCATCCCCCGAAACATCTCCTCATAAGCCTCGGTCACCACATCCCAGCTATACTCCCTCTCCACGCGTCCCCGCGCTCTCTTGCGCAACTCCGCGCGCTCCGTCTCGCTCATCGCAATCGCCAGTTCGATCTTCTCCGCCAGATCGTCGCGGAACGGAATGCCGGCGTCTCCCGCAGCCTCGGAATTCTCCGGCGTATCCAGATAAAGCACCAGCGCCCCGCGCCCCATGGCTTCGATCAGGGCCGGATGTGTGCCGCCCACCTCCGTCGCGTGAATGTATGCGAAGCAGTGCGCATCCAGCTCGTGGTATCCCTGCCCGTAGATCGCGCCCGGCATCACGATCCGCGGATCCCGCGTATCGCGCACCTGCCGGATGTAATCGCGCGCATAAGGCGCATCGCCGATCAGCGCCAGCTTCATATCCGTGCGTACGCGCTCGAACGCCTGCCGCACTTCCAGCGCATGGTTCTCCGGCTCCATCCGGCTCACATACAGGAAGTAGCGCCCCGGCTCCAGGCCCAGTGCCCCGAGTGTCGCGGTAGACTCCACCTTGCCCGTCTCCGCGCCATACGGAATGAACATGGTGCGCTTGCCGTAGCGTTGCCGGTAATAGTCTTGAATGGAGCGCGCGTCGGTCACCACCTCGCTCGGCAGAAACGTCGCCAGCCATTCCGACACCAGATACCACGCCTTGGCCGCGCGGTTCCACTTCTTGCGCTTGCGCTCCAGGCCGTCCACGTTCAGCGCCGTCGGCATGCCGAAAAGGCGCGGCGCCGCGGTGAAGATGGCGTTGGCGCCGTTGCAATAAAGCGCCACATCCACGCGATGCGCCAGCAGATCGAGCGTGGAGACGAAAGTGTGCGAGATCGTATCCAGATATTTGTGGCGAATCGTGGAGAGATGCCGCAGCCGTACGCCGCGATAAATAGAATCTGGCTCTGCCCCGCCGCGGCAGTAGACCGTCACCTCATGCCCGCGCGCAGCCAACCGTACCGAAAGCTCTTCCGCGAAAGTTTCGAATCCGCCGTAACTGGCCGGAATGCCGCGCGTGCCCAGGATGGCAATGCGCATCCCGGCGCTCCCAGCCCCTAGCCCCAAGCTGCCAGCCCCTAAGTTTTGGCCGCTTGCGACCGCGACACCATCCGCGGCGCTTTCTTGGGAGCCTTCACGCTCACCGGCGCGTACTTGAACCAACTGGCGATATATGCGTGATCCACCCGGCGCCGGCTCTGGATCTCCGCCCGTTTGGCCATCACCCGCCGCCAGTTCCGCGCCAGGAACCAAAACGCGCGCAGCGAAGAATGTTCCCACACCAGGCAGCACATCACCACCGTGACATCCCGCAGCGTGATCGAGAAGATGTTGCGCCGGTACAGGTCCGGCGAGATATTCTTGATCCGCATCAGGAACCGGTTCTTCACCGAGTGCATGTTGATTTCGGGCGGCAGCGCGCCGCGGTTCCCCGGCAGCACCTTGCGCACGTGATAGCCGCGCGCGTAAGGCACGTAGATGCATTTCCAGCCGAGCAACTGCGCCCGCCACGCCACATCCGCGTCTTCCCGGTACACGAAGAAGTCGGAGTCGAAGAATTCCCCGTCGAGCGAAATGTCGTCGATCATTTCGCGGCGGTAAAGAGCCGCCGCGGCGGTGGCGCCGAAAACAAATTCATATTGCAGATAGTGGCCGTTGTCCACTTCCTGGCTGCCGCGGTCCAGGTGCCGCAGCATGGGGTTGAAGTAGATGCCGGTCGAGTCCACCACCGGCTGCGACGGAATCTCGAAGGTCGCCGACATCGTCAGCAGCTTGCCGCAAACCGTGCCGATGTTCGGATCGAAGTTGCCCGCGTCCACCAGCGCCTGAATGAAATTCGGCAGCAGCAGCACGTCCGGATTCAGCGTCAACACCCAGTAACCGCTGGCCCGCCCGATGGCCTGGTTCTGCGCGGCGGCGAACCCGGCGTTCTCTTCGTTGTAGATAATCTGGCAGCGGTCTTCGAACTGTTCCAGGATATCGATGGTCCCGTCGGTCGAAGCGTTATCGATGATGATAACTTCCTTATTCGGGTACCGCTGTTCCAGCACCGATTCCAGGCATCTCTTGATAAAACGGCCGCTATTATAAGTTACGATTGTGACGGATACGAAGTCGTTATGGGACATGAACTCGAACCTGAACTAATGCCGATCACGTGTACATCCGTTCATCCCAGACTTTGGGAAAACTCCAGAAACACAACTCACCCGCCTGGCCGGATGAATCTCTTGCCGGCCAGCGCCATCACCTTGCCGTATACTCTGATGGGCGTCAGGCTTCGAAATGCCGCCGTCCCCAGGATCATCCTGGGTATGGATCCGATAAAAACAGCCGCACAAACCATTCTAGCCGCACCGGAACGATAATGCTTGGCTGCAAAGCCCAGTAAACTAAGATACCAATAAAGTTGCCGGTCGTATAGCGAAATCTTTACCAGCGAATGCCCGCCTGTGTGTTTCGCTACAGCGTCCGGAGTGTAGCGCATCCGGTAGCCTCTCTGCCTGGCTCTCCAGCAGAAATCCACGTCTTCAAACCAAAGCGGATGGAACCGCTCGTCAAAACCGTTCAATTCCAACCACACATCCCGGCGAATCATCAGGAAGGCTCCCGCCGGCTGTTCCACGTCGCATGGCGCGGAGAAGTCAAAGTCTAAGCAACGGTAGTGCCAATTCACCCGGTTCCGCGGCCATATCCGATTCACCAGCAAAGCTTCACAGATCAGGGCGGCCGGAGTCGGCAGCCTGCGCACCGCAAAACCCGCCTGCGGCCGGCCGGCCGCGTCCACCAGTTTGCCGCCCGCGCCGGCCACGCCCGGAGAGCGGCAACACTCCACCAGCGCCTCGATCGAAGTCTCCAGATGCGCGTCCGGATTCAATAACAGCACGTATGGCGTGTCCAAAGCCTCTATGCCCTGGTTCACTGCCGCCGCGAATCCGCGATTCTCTTTATTCGCAATCAGGCGCGCGTTGCGGCGCGCCGCTTCCATGCAGGTCCGGTCAGTCGACGCGTTGTCTACCACCACAATTTCCGCCCCGGTACGCAGCGCGCGGTCCAGGCATTCCCCGATTTCGGCCTCCGATTCGTGTGTCACAACCACGATACCTGCCTCACGCATGTGTCACTTTGCCCCACCCGCCGTGAGCAGGAAATAGAGGGTCCAGTACCAATCTTGCCCGCTTTCCCGCTGCACGCGGCGGATCTCCCGCTCGCCCGCACAAAGTACGCCTGCCACGCCGCCAGCCGCACCTCCCCGCAACTCCCCCCAAGCCCGCAACCCCTGCACCTTTCCCCGCGCCCACGCCCAACCCCGCCCATGCCGCACTGCTGCAAAACCCCACAACCCCTGCGCCACCAGAATGGGCCATCCGTAGCGCCAAATCATTCGCCTCGAATAATGTTTGGCGATCAGGAACATCTGGTTCCGTGCGATCAGCCGCGTCGTTTCCGGATGCCAGCGGCCCAGGGTCGCGCTGCCTTCGTGCCACGCCACGGCCTCCGGCATGTACCGCCCCGCGCACCCAGCCACGGCGCAGCGCAGTCCGAAGTCCACATCTTCCAGATAGGATTCGAACCGCTCGTCCAGCAGGCCGATCTTCGCGAACAATTCCGCGCGAAACAGGGCCGCGGTAAACGGCGCGCACCGGATCTCGCGCTTTTCCCGAAAAGGTGGCCCGTCCAGCCGCCCGTTCCCCACGCGCCACGCCGTACCACCGCGGCAAAGCTCGTCGCAGGTCGCATCGATGCGCTTCGGATCGCGGGCCTGCAGAATCCTGCCCGTTGCGAACCAGGCTCCCATCTCCAACCCAGCCATCAGCCTTTCCAGCCAGTCCGGCGGCAGTTCCACATCGTTGTTGACCACCGCCACCAGCCGCGTGCGAGTCTCCCGAATGCCCCGGTTCACAGCTTTGGCGAAGCCGCCATGCCGCTCCATACGAATGGTCCGCGCGCCCAGGCTTTCGGCAAATTCCGCCGATCCATCCTCGGAGCCATCGTCCACCACCAGCACTTCCGTGGGCGGACGCGTCTGCGCGCGCAAGCCGCCGAGCGCCCGCTCCAGCAGGTCGCGCCGGTTCCACACGGGCACGATCGCGGTCACTTCGCCGCCGCTCATGGCTTGCGCCGTGGGAGCCGCTTCTTCACCAGGAACCACAGGTTCGCGAAGCCGTCCCGCCAGGGATTCAGTTTCTTCTCACCCACCCGCGAGGTATACATGATCGAGATTTCGCCGAAGCGCACCCGCGGGTTCTTCAATGCTTCGATCTTGATCTCCTCGGAAAACGCCATGCCATCGGATTCCAGCTGCATGTCGCGCAAGATCGATCGGCGGAACACCCACATGCCGGATTGCGAATCGCGCACCCAACGAAAGTACAGCATCGACATAGCGATCGAAAGCATCAGGTTGCCGAAATGGTGCTTCAGGCTCATGGCCTGCCGGTCGCGCACGGGAAAGCGCGAAGCGTTCAGGAAGTCCACCTCCAGGTGCCGGAATGCTTCCAACAGATACGACAGCGCGTCCACCGGATAACTGTGGTCGCCATCCAGTGTCACGATGAGATCGCCGGTCGCGTCCGCGAACCCGCGCTTGTAGCTGCGGCCGTACCCGCGCACGTCCTCGCGGATCACATTCGCTCCCAGCGAAGCCGCCACGTGCGGCGTACGGTCGGTGGACGCGTTGTCCACCACGATCACCTGATCCACAAAATCCGGCATGTCGCGCAGTACGCGCTCGATGCCCTGCTCCTCGTTGAGGCAGGGGATGATTACCGTGATGGAGTCGCCTTTGTACATTATCTTCGGGCGCATCTTTGAGCGATGATCTCGAAATTGCTGCCCAGATTGCGCAGTCCTGGAATCCGCAAAATGCCATCGTCCATCGCCCGCGTCGCGCGATAGCCAAAACGCCAGCCGGGGAACACGCCCGCCAACGGCGACGATGCGAAATCGTACAGATCGCTGCGCGCGTCGAAGCCCGCCTTCTGGAATAGCTCTTCCGTCCAACCCGGATCCAGCTCTTGCTCGTCCTCGGTCTGATATCGCTTCATCAATCCTGGAATGAGCAAACGTCCCACCTTGCCGGAGAGGCGATGCCGGCTGGGATCCAGCGAATAGAACATGCCGCCGGGCTTCAGCATCTGTGCGAGCCGCGCGGGCGTCTCCGCCAGCACCGCGTCGGGCAGGTGGTGCAAAAAGAAAATAGCAATCACGGCGTCGGCCGGAGGCAGATCGCGGATTTCCTGAAACGCGCCCTCCACAAACTCGGCGTTCCCGATTCCCAGGCGCGCCGCATCGGCATTGGCTTGTCGCACGCCGCTCGGCGAGAGGTCGATTCCCACGACTCGTCCCACCCGCGGCGCCAACAGCAGTTCCGTGTCGCCCACGCCGCAGCCCAGGCTCAGCACCATCGATGCGCTGTTCAAACTCAGAACCCGGACCATCCGGTCCACCATGTGCTGGCGCAGCGCGCGCACCGCCGGACGCGCGAAGTGCGACTGGGCAAACCCCGCATACAGCCGTTCGTAATAGCTCAGCTCCCGTTCGAGCGCGCCGGGCCGGTCGTCCGCCTTCGGTGTGCTCATCTTATCGCACCCGCTGCTATGATAGTGAGTGATATGAAATGGGCCGTTTCGCTGCTCTGTTGCCTGAATCTGGCCGCCGCCGCGGAACTCACCCTCGGCCGCACCGTGTATCTGATGCCCATGGGCCACGGCCTTGACCAGTTCCTGGCGAACCGTCTCACCCGCATGCATGTGCTCCAGGTAGTAACCGATCCGGCCAAGGCGGACACAATCTTGACGGACCAGGTGGGCGCTTCGCTCGAGGACCGGCTGAAAGACCTGTATCCCCCACCCGAGCCAGAAGTGAAAGAGGCGCCCAAAGAGGCGGCCAAGGATAAACCGGATACTTCCGCGCCCCACGGCCGGCCCTCGCTGTTGGCCGAGACCGTCAATAAGGCCGACAAACCCGGCGGGATGGGTGTCTCGGGCCGCAGCCGGGGGACCGTCTTCCTGGTTGATGTGAAGTCTCGCGAGGTGCTTTGGTCGGCCTTCGAAAAGCCCAAAAGCTCCAGTCCGCAAGAGCTGGACCATGCCGCCGAGCGCGTCGTGAAGCGCCTCAAAGAGGACCTCTCACCGAAGTCAAAGTAGGATTCTTCTCTCGCACGGCGTCCCGATAACTCTCCACCAGCCGCCTGGTGATAGCGGCCATGTCCCAGTTTGCCACGACCTCGGTGCGCGCGCGCGCGGCCATCTTGGCGGCCAACGGCGGATCGTCGAAAATCCGCAGCACCTTCTCGGCGAACTCCTCCGGCTCGTCCGCCAGCGCGCAGAACTCCCCATCCTGGCGCGCCAAACCCTCCGCGCCGATGCGTGTCGAGACCACTGGAATGCCGCTGGCGAAAGCTTCCAGCAGTTTCACGCGCACGCCCGATCCGCTGCGAACGGGGCATGCGAACACCGCATAGCGCCCGAGCGGCTCGCGAACGTCTTCCACGAAGCCGCGGATTTCGATGGCTGGCGAGCGGTCCGCGTAGGGATGCCGCGGCGGCGCATCTGCCCCTACCACCACCAGTCGCGCTTCCGGCCGGCTGGCCACTATGCGCGGCAGCACTTGATTCACGAACCAATCCAGCCCCACAATGTTGGGTCCATGCCGGAAACCTCCCAGGAACAGCATGGTGAAGGGCTCCCGCCCGCCGGGTGAGAAATCATAGCGCGCCGTGTCGATGCCCGCCCGCAAGCCGCTCTGCAACCGCCCGCGCACTGCGCTTTTGCGCGGTAGAAAACCGGCCAGGTACTCGCCATTTTCCCGCGTACACACCTGCACCCGGTCGCAGCGCGGCAGCATCCCCAACTCGTAGCGCAGCGCCCGCAGATACTCGTAGCGCGCCTTGATCCCCGCCAGCGTGCCGGGCATAAACTCGAGGCCGCGCGCGATGGATTGGAAATAGATATCGTGCTCAAACAGAACAGTGGGAATATGGCGATACCCGCGCGCGTATTGTCCCAGCGGCGTGTATTCGAGCTGCACGACGTCGACCCCGTGCAGATAGATCTGGCGGTGAATGAGCCAGTCCAGATCGTCGTTGGCGAACTCGGAGACCGCGTGCGGCCGCATCGAGCCCAGGCTCGCGGGTGTGGGAGGCCGGACCACGAATTCAGCCGAGGCGCAGAAACTCCGCAGCTCTTCCTGCGCGGGCGCCTGCGATCGGTCATCCAGCATGGCCACCACGTGCACCGTCGCGAGCTTCGCCAGTTCCAGCAGCGTTTGATACATGAACACGCCGCCCCCGTGGACCGGCGGGCAGATCGGATACGGCGATACGAATAGCACGCGCAAGGGATTGGCGGGTCCAGGGGACCCGCGCAGACCACGGGTCTGCCCCACATCAAAACGATCCCTAAAATACCCGCCCAATGGCCGCCGCAACGCCTCCCCATCGTCCACCACGGCCAGACTCCGCGCCCGCCAGCGCGAGGCGACAGCACCCGGAAGCTGCCGGACCGCGCGCCACCAGCCGCCCAAATTCGCCCGGCCAGGCACGTCGCCGGATGCCACGCTCAACAGCGCGCCGCCATAACTGAAGAAGAAATGCTCCGCCAGTCGCCGCCAGTCGTGCATGTTCTTCCAGCAAAACAGCAGGTAATTCTTCTTCAGCACCGCCTGGATTTGCGCTTCGCTGAAGCGCTTCCCGATCGTGCCGCGATGCTCGTGATACACGATGCTGCGCGGCTGATACAGCACCTTCCAACCGCGCTTCCATGCCATGTATCCGAGGTCGGTGTCCTCCAGGTAGAAAGGCGCGAGCAATTCGTCGAACCCGCCCAGCTCCAGAAATTTCCGCCGATCGAAGGCGCAAGATCCGCCCCCGCCGTAGAAGCACGGAAACAGATCGTCGATGCCCGCATCGGTGCGATGCCGCACTTTCAGGCCGCCATCCTGCCACCAACCTTGCGTCAGCCCGGTCTCTTCGCGCAGCTTGGCCGGGTCGCGAAAGAAGATCTGGCAAGAGACGGCGAAGACGCGTTCGTCGCGGAAACCTTCTATCAGCGGCGCCAGGAAATCCGGCGCTACCTGCATATCGCTGTTCAGCAGCACCACGATGTCGTTCTTCGCGGCGCGGAATCCGGCGTTCGAACCGCCGCCGAAACCGAGATTCCGTTCGAGCGCCAGCACCGTCACCCCAGGGAATGCCCGCCGCAAGAACTCGGCGCTGCCATCCCCCGACCCATTGTCCACCACGATGATTTCGTTTTCCGGATTGCCGTCGAGCGCCGCGACTACTGAAGGGAGATACCGTTCCAGCAGATCGCGCCCATTCCAATTGGGGATCACCACGCTCGCGGCATGCATCCGGCACGCCTCGTTGCGCGGTGCGGCGCGCCTGCCTAACAACAGCCACGCCAGATCCGTGAGCGCCAACGACAACACCGCCGCCAGCCACATCAATGGGGAGAGGATCAGCAGGACGAACGTCATTGCAGATCGGCGTCAGGTCCCAACCCGACGCGGCGGCCCAGCCGCACCCAGCGCGAAGCCTCCACGAGCGCCAGCTTGCGTCGAAGCTGCTCCACATCGGCGTCGAGCGATTTCGCCCAGCGCGTGCGCTCTTCCACGGTCTTCTCCGCCTGATGCAGATACTCGACGCACTGCCCCAGCTCCTGCAGCTTGGCGTCGAGCTGCGCATTCAACTGCTGCGCCCATTCCGACTTCGCGCGATTCTCCACGTCCAGTTCCGCGATGGTGGACTGGGCGGCGGCCTGCGCGGCGGCGAGTTCCTGCTGCAGTTCCTGCACGCGCGCGCCGCGGGCCGCCAGCTCGCTGTCGAGCCGCCCGGCCCAGCGATTGCTTTCCTCCAGCTCCGCCATCAGTTTGCCGTGCTCCCGGTCCAAATCCGCCAGGTCCTGCTTGGCCTCTTCCAGCCAATCGTCCTTCCGCCGCAGCTCGCCTTCGAGCAGCGCGATGTGCGTCTCTCGCTCACGCAGCAGATTGCCCGTGCTGGGCACATAAACAAACGTGGGGCTGCCGGTCTGCGGACGGTGCGCGCAGACCGCCACGAAGAAGTGCGATTCTTCCGGCGGTGTTTCTCCCCCATCCACGCGGACCTCCGTGGTTTCCCCGGCGCCAAGCGGGCGGAACGCCACGCCCTCCACGTGATTTTCCAGAAACAGGGAAATATGCGGAAAGAAGGCCGACAATTCGCCGCGGAACTCGTCGAATTCGAATTCGTGCGCATGAAAAGGATTGGCGCCCGCGCGGCTGCGTGATTCCGCGTAGTAGAGCTTATTGGGCGTCGAGACGATGAACTGGCCGGTAGGCGCCAGCACCCGCCGCACCTCCCGTAGGAAGTCGCGCCATTGGGGCAAATGCTCGATCACCTCGAACGCCACCACCAGGTCGAAGGCTGCGTCCGGATGCGGCAGCGCCGTGCAGGAGGCCTGTTCGAATGCCAGATACGGCAGCCGGTAATGCTCTCTGGCGAAGCCCACCGCCTCTGCCGCGATATCCGCGCCCACCACCGATAGCGCCGATTTCGCGAGCTCCGCCGCGCCGTAACCCGCGCCGCAACCTGCGTCCAGCACCCGCTTGCCGCGCGCCAGCCGGGCCGCAAACGCGTAGCGCGCCAAGTGCTCGTTCAGCAAATCGGCATCCACCTGACCTGGGATCACACGCTCGCCCGTAAACTCGACGCTCATAGCCTCAACCAACGCCATGCTCCGTGAGCGCGGCCTCTTTGGGCGCCAGCCGCGCATTCACATCCACCCGGCAGGGCAGGCGCAGAAATCCGTAGATCTCGCCGGGGGAGTGGCCCATCTGCACCGCGATGGCATTGTCGATCCAGTCGCACATCGTATAGCCCAGCAGCGTGCCATCGGCAATGGCTGGCGAAAAGGAGAAGGAGGCGGGATACAACTCCGGCATCTCCAGATGAAAGTCCACGGTGTAGATATCGTCGGGCATCATGGCGGGCAGATCGTACCCTTCGCGGGCGGTGTTGGTGCCCGAGAAATCGATGCCCAGCTGGTTGCGCATCATGAATCCCACAATGGGCTGCGCGATCCCGCCGCGGGCCCGCACGCTGATCCGCACCGTAATCCGCTGCGACGGCTGCAACAGGTGAACGGGGTCGCCTTGCGCATCCAGCACGGCGATTCCCAATATCTCCCCGCGGCCATCGCCATAGCGGTGATCGATGTTCGGAATGTGCTCGACGATCTCCGGAGCCTGCACGCGCGCGGCCGTGCCCGCGCGGTCCGGAGCGCCCTTCAGCATCAGGTATGCCGAATCCTTTTCCACCATGGCCGCCAGATATTTGGCCACGACGCGGTCCGTTTCGCCGATCTCCCGAATGCGTCCGTGATCCAGCCACAGGGCGCGGTCGCCGATCGCCTTCACATCGGCGATGGCGTGCGAAACGAACAGAATCGTGATCCCGCGCGCGCGCAGTTCATGCACTTTGCGCATGCAGCGCTGCCGGAAATAGATATCGCCCACCGCCAGCGCCTCATCCACCAGCAGGATTTCCGGATCCACGTTGATGGCGACCGCAAACGCCAGCCTCACCACCATGCCGCTCGAATAAGTCTTCACCGGCTGGTTGATGAAAGCGCCGATTTCCGCAAAGTCTTCGATATCCTTGTAGCGCTGGTCGATCTGCCTGGTGCTCAGGCCCAGAATGGAGCCGTTCAAATAGACGTTGTCGTGGCCGGTGAATTCGGGATTGAAGCCGGCGCCCAGTTCGAGCAGTGCCGAGACCCGCCCGTTCACCGCCAGCGAACCAAGTGTGGGTTGCAGAATGCCCGCCACCATTTGCAGCAGCGTGCTCTTGCCGGAGCCGTTCTCGCCGATGAGGCAGAAGGTTTCGCCGCGCCGGGTCTCGAAGCTGACATCGTGCAAAGCCCAGAAATCCTGGTGGCACTTCACCCGGTTGAACAAGAGCAACTCCTTCAGCCGGTCGCCCGGCGAGTCGTAGATCGAGTAGCTCTTCGAAACACCTTGAAATTCGACGGCGTTCACGTTCGGTGGCCTGGGAATTGCCTGGAACAATCAGTGTAGCGGAAGTGCGCTGGAGGGTGGGGATGAGGCCAAAAATGAAAGGGCGACCGCCGAATCCTGCTGCATTTGCTTCTCACGGCCGGTGGAGTCTGATCGACTGCGGTGCAAATACCGCGGCGCCTGTTGCAAAAAGTTGCGTCTGGCGCGTCACCACTCAGCGGCCGGGCAGCGAAGAAATCCGGTAGCCGCCCACCTTGTCGACTAGTTCGATGTAACCTCCTTTTCCAAGCAGGCTACCCCCAACGGGGTATCACTTACTCCCCGCATACATCGTCGGGGTCCAGCGGATCGGGAAGCCGACTTCGTTCCCTATCCACCTTCACTATGAACCCACCCGGGGCCGCTGTCAAGGGCTACTTCCAGGTACCCGCGCACGACGGGGGCCAGCATCGCTTCCAATTCCAGATTCTGGCTAGCGTCCAGATCGGAGATCACATAGGCCAGGTAGCCGTGACTCATGAATCCGACCACCTGAAAACGATCCACACCCGCTTGGTAGACGCCACCGCTGAACGACTCACTGGGTAGCTTGCGAGTCAGCAGAAGGGAGACAATCTTGCCGCCGCCCGCGCCACCGGCGATGATCAGATGCGTGTACTGGCGGCCCGCGGCAGTGCACCGATGCCCCTGGATCACGCGGAAATCGTGCGGCAGCCTGGCCTGGACCAACGGGACCAGCCCTGCGAACTCGGGGCCCAGTTCGGCGGCCATCTGGCTGGCGGGCTCCGGCTGCTTGGAATACTTGCGGAAGACGGCGCATTGCAGATGATCCCGCAGCCCCACGTTCAGGATCGCCGCGAGGCGCCTTGGGGTTTTTCGCAGGATGGCTTCTTCCGGGTTGGCCCGTTCGCGCAACACGCCAATGCAGACCACGCACACAATCACCGCCGCCGCGGCTGCGACCGCCCATAGCCCGGTGCGCGGGCGCTTGATCTCGCCTCGCACCGTGCGCCGGACTGTTGATTCCAAGCCCGCCGGCACGGGCGTGGCGCGCACCGCGCTCCGCACTTGCGCGCGCACGCTGCTGCGCGCGGCGACTTCCGCGGCGCATGGCGCGCAGCTTTCCAGATGCCGTGCGATTTCCTGGCTGGTTTCCTCAGGCAGCTCGCGGCTGAGAAAAGCATCCAGATGTTCGCGCACCTGCGCGCACGTGAGGCCAGTATTCATGCCTTGCCCTCCTGGCCGCCCGCGCCGATCCCGTAAGCGCGCGCCAGCTCGCTCAACTGCGCGCGCAACAGCTTCCGGCCGCGGCTCAGGCGGCTCATCACGGTTCCGATGGGCACCTCCAGCATTCCGGCAATTTCCTTGTAGGAGAACTCTTCGACATCGGCCAGCAGGACCGCGGCGCGGTAATCGGCCGGCAAACCATCCAGCGCGCGCAGGATTTCCGCCCGCGCGATGCGCTCCGGAACCGGTGCCGCGCAGACCGCGGTCTGCTCCAGGATTTCTTCGCTCTCCCGCACGCGGCGCAAGTTGAACCAACTGCGGCGATGATGATGAATGGTGTTGACCAGAATCTTGAACAGCCAGGCCCGGCAATTGGTGCCGGGCGCAAAGCGGGCGAACGACTTCCAGGCCTGTAAATAGGTTTCCTGCACCACGTCCTCGGCTTTCGCGCTGTCACCCAGCAGCCGGACCGCCGTCCGGTACAGTTCGTGCAGGTGCGGCAAGGCTACCGTTTCGAATTCGCCGGTTTGCGGGAGCTTTGAAAACAATACTCCTATAGTGGCATAAGGCGAAGGCCTGCGAATTTATTCCCGCGAATGGCGGGGCCGCGCTGCACGCCGGGTGTATTTGGTAAACTGAAAGGGTCGCTTGCGGCGGTTTTAGCTCAGTTGGTAGAGCGCCGGATTGTGGTTCCGGAAGTCGTGGGTTCGAATCCCACAAGCCGCCCCACTCTTGCCGTCCCCCGGACGCCGATCGCACGCGGGCAGCCTTCCCGGCACCGATGTACAATCAAACAGGAGACATCCATGGACAGCGGCCACGAACCGGCCACCAAGGCCGACCTTGAGGAGTTGCGAGCCGACGTAAAGCACGATATAGACGAGTTCCGAGCGGATCTGAAGGAGAATGTCGCCATGCTTCGCTCGGAGTTCCAGCATGGGTTCGACGATCTGAAAGAGACGCTGAGGGACACCCAGACCGAACTTCTGAAGGCGTTCTACAGTTTTACGACCACGAACCAGCAACGGCTCAATTTCCCCTCCCAACAATGACCCTGGCGCCGTCCCGCCGTACTACGGCTTCGGCGGGTACTTCTTCAGCGACTTCTTGACCATATCGTCGATCTTCCCCTCCACCTTCTGCGCATCGCTTTTTTCCACGGTGGCACGCGCGCGCCAGACCAGCGAATGCGTGGCGCGATCTCGCAGATCGATCACCAGGGTGCCCTCGGCGTATGGCACTCTTACCACCACCGTCCCCCAGCCGCGCCATCCTGCCGGATAGGCCTCCGGCCTCGCTTCGTGGAACTCCCCGAACGTGTACAGTACGTTGAGGTCGGCCGGACCAGGTCCCGCCACCGGGACCAAACCCCTTTCCGTAAGGTCGCGCGCGATGTCGGCTTGGATGCGCTTCTTCACCAGCTCGTTGTTCAACTGGGGGTTCCGGCTGTTCAAACGGCCGTCGCGGATGGCGAAGGTATGGTACCGGGCGAAGCCGGCGGCCGGGTCGAATTCAATAAACACTTTCTGGGCGAATGCGCTCGCGGCGGCGAGCAACGCTAGCAGAAGGATTCTCATATCCGCGAATCTACCACAGCTATACCAAGCCGCGCAGCCACCGCTCCTGCGCTTCGAGCAGCGTAAGCGCCGCGTCGATCGAGACCTGTTCGAAGCGCACCCGGTCGCGCGGGCGCAGTTGCCCGACCGCGTGGAAATCGGCTGAAATTACGTTGGCGATTTTGGGGTAGCCGCCGGTGGTCTGGTGTTCCACGAAAAGGATGATGGGCTGGCCGTCGGGAGGCACCTGGATCGCGCCCAGCGGCACGCCCTCGGTCAGCATGTGGCTGGTGTGGCGTTCGAGCGCCGGGCCCCGCAGGCGCAGCCCCATGCGGTCGGAATCCGGCTGCACTTCCCACGCGGCGTGGCACAGGGCGTGGGCGTTCGCGGGCGAGGTTACGCGAATAGTTTTTGAGGGCGGAGCGGGACTGGGAGTCCCGCGCAGGCCAATGGGCCTGCCCCACTTAGTTTGCAGGACGTCGCCTCGTTTCAGAGCTCGGCCTTCCAGGCCTCCCATGGCGGTTAGCAGGTGCGTCGAGGCGCTGTCCAGCACCAGCGGCACGTCGATTCCGCCATTGACGCACAAATAGCAGCGCGCGCCGGAGCGGGCATGGCCGCAGCGCACCCGCTCGCCGGGCTTCACCCGGACGGCCGTCCACAACGGGATGCTCGCCTCGAAATCCGCGCCGGTAAGCGCGACGACCGCAGCCGATTCGAACTCGAACATGCCGCCGGCCAGCGTCATTTCGAGCGCCGCCGCGCCTTCCGCATTCCCTACCAGCAGGTTTCCCGCGCGCAGCGACAGGGCATCCGCGGCGCCCGAGGCGGAGATTCCCAGATGCGCATAGCCCGGCCGTCCCAGATCCTGCACCGTGGTCAACAGGCCCGGCGAGATAACTTGAATGCGATTCAGAGGGAACCTTTCACCACGAATCGTACCCGATCGCCCATCTCCAACAGCACGGGCGGATCCGCTGCTGGGTCGAACAACTGCAGGGACGTTCGCCCGATGATCCGCCATCCGCCGGGCGACGCCATGGGATACACGCCCGTCTGCCGGCCGCCGATGGCCACGCTTCCGGCTGGGACCCGGCGGCGCGGCGTTTCCAGACGCGGCGCGGCGATGGACTCCGGCAACCCACCCAGGTAAGGAAATCCTGGCGAGAACCCCAGGAAGTAGACCAGGTATTCGGCGCTGGAATGAATCGCGACGACTTCATCGGGCGTGTGTCCGGTCAATGCGCCGACGGCTTCCAGGTCCGGGCCGTAGTCGCCGCCGTAGACCGCGGGAATTTCCACCAGGCGCGGCGCGGGCACTGGCGCGGCCGCCGCCTGCGCGAACAACTCGGACGCCGCGCTCTTGACACCGGAATGGCGGATCTCGCGCGGATCGAAGTCGATCAGAATCGAAGCGTAGGCCGGATGCACATTGGTCACACCCCGCACGCCCCGCAGCAGGGGCGTGAGGCGCAGCACGTCCCGGTGCGCCGCGAGCGTGATGCGGTCGTCGAACACCAGCAGGAGCGAACGGTCGCTCGCGTCTATCGTGCGCATTCCGGGCACGCGCATGCCAGGGGATTGACTCACTCTCCCTAGTTTGATACTTTTCGGACTGTCAGGAGGTGACGCAAATGACGACATCGGCGCAACTGGCACGGGCAGGGAGTGCGGAAGTGGTTTGGCAGGACCGCGACAAGAAGCACAAGGGCTGGACGGTCCACCTGCATATCGGATCGGAAGTGATCAAATACCCGCATCCGGATTCGGACCGGGCGACGGGCGATGCCGAACTGGTCTCGCTGGCCGTCGCGGACGCCCGGGATGGCGGCTACGAGTTGGATCCGGCGGCGGTGAAGGTAACGCGTTAAGCGGGCGCCCGCTCAGGCGTTCATCACGCGGCTCATGCGTTCGATGGCTTCGTCGATCTGCGCCGTATTGGTGAAGCCGATGGTTACCGCATCGACGCAGCCCAGGTTCATGGCGAATTTCATGGCGGCGTCGCGATCTTCGGCTTTGGTGAATCGACCTTCGCCGACCAGCTTCATGCTGATCACGCCCATGCCCTGCTTGTGGACCGCCTGGGTGTGCGCTACTACTTCGTCCACGTTGCCGGGCTTGTCCACGTCTTTCATGTCGGGCGTGTCCATGCGGGTGCCATTGTGGTTCATGCGGATCATGGCGATTTGCAGCCACTGGTTGCCGGGAATGGTGCGCAGCGCGGGCAGGCCGTGGATGGAAGCGCCGTGCGCCGCGATGATGTGCTTCTGCTGCGCCAGCGAAAAGCCGTCCTGCAGGCTTTCGTAATCGGAGGCCCAGGTGGGTGGGCGCAGGCAGTGCAGCAGCAGAATGTCGATGTATTCCGTATTCAGTTGCTGGCGGAAGAGATCGATCTTGGGAGCGGGGTCGCCCGCGGCCGGCGTGCTGTACTTGGTCATCAGGCGATAGCTGTCGCGCGGCAGGCCCTTGAGCGCGATGGCCAGCATCTCCGGCATGCCGTGATAGCTTTCGGCGGTTTCGAAGAAGCGGATGCCGTTATCGTAAGCGTGGCGCACCAGGCGCGTGAACCCCTCCTGGCCCAGTTCGCGTTGCGCGCGCCCGGCCATGGTGCCGGTGCCGAAGGCCAGGCGGGTCACCTTCACGTTGGATTTGCCCAGCGTCACCCAGTCGGTGGCCAAGCGTTTCTTGGGTTTGGACAGTGCCAGGCCGCCCGTGGCGGATAGCACCGAAGCGGCCGCGCCGGTTCGTAAGAAGTCACGTCTGGTGAAACGAGCCATGCATCCCTCCTGCCTGCCACTTTACCACGGTCTGGTGGGGCCTGCGCCCCACCACGGGTGCTTAACCGTTTTGGGGATGGCGGGTTATGACCGTCGGGGCCTGGTCGAGTCCTTGGGTAGGCGAACTCCGCCGGACCTGAGCCGATTTCTTTGAAACATTTGTCATAGGGCTTGTTTCCGAATGTTTCTGCTGGTATTATTACCAACAGATGACGGACGTAGAGATTCCTTCCCCCAGCGGCCCGGACGCTGCCGAACTGCGCCGCCGTGCGCGCCGGCTTTTAGCCCGCTTCCGCCTCCCGGACGACGCGCTTCCAGGATCGCTGGCGCTCTCCCGTCGCCGCTGCGGAAAACCTTCCTGTCATTGCGCCAAAGGGGAGGGCCATCCGCTCTGGACCCTCACGTTCATGACCGGTGGCAAGAAGCGTGTCGAAACCATTCCTGGGGATTGGATCGGCACGGTTCGTCCGCGAGTGGAAGCTGGCCGACGCTTCAAGGAAGCCGCCGCCGAAATGCTGCGGATCAACGCCCAGCTTTTGGTGCTCGCCCGGAATCAGCGCACCCGCCCCCCGCGCCGTTCCATTTCATCGCCGCCGTAGAGAGAGAAAGCCATGCCGCCACAGCCGTTGGCACGCCCGGAACCCACGATACCGCCCACGCGGCCTGTCTTGGCCGATGATCCCCCGCGCTTCGTATTGCTGGAGCGGGAAGTGGAGATCGAGTACCGTCCGCAGATGTTGGCTGCGCTGCAAAGCAAGGTGGATGCCTGCGCCGCCAAGATGCGTGGTACGACGCCCGTATGTCCGCAATGCGGCCAGCCGATGCGCTGCCAAGAGACACGGGAGGTCTCCTGGCTGGCGCGTTGCGGACGCTTGCATGCCCGCGTGTCGCGTTACCGCTGTCCGCCTTGCCACTATGAGTGCCGGCCCTTGCTGGATCTGTTAGGGGTAGAGCCCGGCCGCATCAGTGGCGCGCTGGCCCGCTTGCTAGCTTTGCTGGCCACCGTGGCGCCGTATCCTCTAGCGGCACGTCTGGCTTGGCTACTGTTGGGTGTCACCATCAGTCCCATGGGCATCTGGCGGGTGGCGCAGCGGTTGGGCGAAGCGGCGGCGCAGCATACGGATGCCTTGAGCCGCTATCATGCCGACAGCCGCAGTATCGGCGCACCCACCCAAACGGCTCCCGCGGCCGTAGTGTTGGGAGTGGATGGCTGCAGCTTGGGAATGCAGGTACGTGCCACTCGGCGGCGCCGCAAGGCCGGCGAAATACTGCCGCCGTTACCACCGGTCGAGGACGGTCATTTCCGGGAAGTCAAGACGGGCGTCTTGCTGCTGCCTGGCGAGCGTGTGGAAACTTCTCCCGGCAGGCGTGCGGTGGTGCGCCGGTTTCTGGTGACCTGCTTGGGGGACGCCGACGCCATTTTCGCGCGCCTGTATGCGCAACTTCGGGAGTTAGGGTGGGTGGGCGCGCACACCGTGGTAGTCATTGTCGGCGATGGCGCGGAGTGGATCTGGAATCGCGCCAGCATGTTTGTGCGCCGTTGTGAAATCCTGGATTTCTGGCACGCTCTGGAACACGCTTGGGGATTTGCCCAACTCCGCTACGGGGAAGGCTCGGCGCAGGCCGACCGTTGGGTGCACCAGATCGCCGAGGATCTGCGGGCCGGAAAGGTGCAAGAAGTCATCGCCAGACTAAAACGGGTGCGGCCGAAAACACCGGAGTTGCGCGAGAGCCTGCTGGCGCTCATCCGCTACTACAGTGAAAACGCCGGACGCATGCGCTATGACGAGTATCTGCGACTGGGCTATGGGATCGGCAGCGGCGCCGTGGAGAGCGCCCATAAACAGGTCGTGCATGCGCGCTTTCGCCAGGCTGGCATGCGCTGGAGTGAAGCGGGAGCCCGTCGTCTGCTCGCATTGCGTCTACTGTTGCTGAATGAGGACTGGGCCCTATTGGACCGCCTGCGCATGGTTTCCATCGCTTAATCATCTATTGCAGATCGCCCGCCATTTTGCAGACCGTCCGCCGTTGACCTCCGTCTCGTGATGCGCCATGCTCGGGTCATGCCCCATCGCTCTGCGGTAGAAATTCCCGCCGACCTTCGCGCCCGTCTGGAAGCGGCGCGGCTCGATTTGCTGGCGCTGTTTCGTGCGCTGGATCGAATGGATCTGGCACCCTCTGAGATCCCGCAGCGATCGATTCGACAGCTCTTTGAGCTGGATGCCGACTATGCGGAGGGCCTCTGGGCCCTGGAGCAAGCTCCCGGAACCCTGGATGTCAAGGCCATGCTCCGCGATGCCCTGGCCGCTCTGGCACAATTACCGGCTGCCTCCACGCGATTCAGAAAAAACCTTCCTCCGCGTGCCCATCCCCGCTTAGCCCAACTAGAAGTCACCGTTCGTCGGAGCTTACTCCCAGCCGAAGCCTACAGCATGATCCCAGGCCGCGATCCCCAAAACCGTTAAGCACCCCCCCACCACTTTGCGCGCCCCCGCGAAAGGTGCTACTGCTGGCTGCATGCGTTACCTCGTCCCATTCATCGTTCCATTCATCCTTGCGGCGCAGGAGCGCCCTCCCATCGTGGGAGTCGCGCACATCGGGCTCAAAACGGACGACCTGGCCGCCGCCCGCGAGTTCTACGGCCACGTGCTCGGCTTTCAGGAGCCTTTCACCGTCGACAAGCCTTCCGGCGGGTTGATGCTGACCTATTTTAAGGTCAACGATCACCAGTACATCGAGGTCTTCCCCGAGTTGAAGAGCCCGACCGAAGACCGCCTCTCGCACATCGCCTTCGAGACCACCAACATTCAGCAACTGCGCGCTTACCTGGCCGCCAAGGGCGTGAAGGTGCCGGATACGCTGCGCACGGGCCTGGACGGCAACCTGAATATGATGCTGAAAGACCCGGACGGCCACAACGTAGAGTTCGTCGAGTATCGCCCCGGCTCGCTGCACACCAAGAACTTCGGCAAGTTCCTGCCCGATACGCGCATTTCCGAGCGCGTCATCCATGTGGGCATAACGGTGGCGGACCGCGCCGCGGCGGACCGTTTCTATCACGACGTACTCGGATTTCACGACATCTGGCACGGCGGCATGCAGGACGATCGCACTGACTGGGTGGATATGCGCGTGCCCGACGGCACCGACTGGCTGGAATACATGCTGAACGTGCACAACCCGTCGCCGAAGCAGTTGGGCGTAATGCATCACCTGGCGCTGGGCGTGCCGAGCGTGGCGGCGGGGTACAAGACCGTGCTCGCGCGCGGGATCAATCCGCAAGAACCCAAGATCGGCCGGGACGGGAAATGGCAGCTCAATCTTTACGATCCGAATGGCACGCGCGTGGAATTGATGGAGCCGAAGCCGGTCGAGAAGCCGTGCTGCTCGCCGATACTCGACAAGTAGCCGCATCAGTTCGGTTGTGGGGCGGCCGATCCTGGCAGCAGATAAACGCCGATTAAGACGCGGTCTCCGGGCTGAGTGGTCCTCCGCATTTTGTGTTGCACGGCGTTGCATCGAGTAGCGTCATCACGGACCGGCGGGAATTTGGGTTCGCTTCGTAAAGCTGGCGTGCCGCGACGGGGGGCCACCAGGGATGCGGCGGGCGACGGTTCTCCCCGTTTTGTGTTGCACGGCGTTGCATCGAGTAGCGTCATCACGGACCGGCGGGAATTTGGGTTCGCTTCGTAAAGCTGGCGTGCCGCGACGGGGGGCCACCAGGGATGCGGCGGGCGACGGTTCTCCCCGTTTTGTGTTGCACGGCGTTGCATCGAGTAGCGTCATCACGGACCGGCGAGAATTTGGGTTCGCTTCGTAAAGCTGGCGTGCCGCGATGGGCGGCCACCAGGGACAATGCCGCTTGGTTCTCCCAACATCGGAATTTCTGCGCTGGGCCCGTGGCCCGCTTTCGCACGAAAATCGCGGCTCTTGCACTGGAGGAAGGCGGCCTGAGAGGCCGCCGCAGGCCGAGGGGGCCTGCCCCACAATTTATGTCGCTGTTCGTTCCTGGGAAAACTGAGTGACGTTGACCACCATGGATGCGGCGGGTGACGGTTCTCCCCGTTTTGTGTTGCACGGCGTTGCATGTTTGGGTTCGCTTCGTCACGCTCGCGTGCCGCGACGGCCTGCGGCGGGTGGCGGTTCTCGCCGTTTTGTGTTGCAGGGCGTTGCATCGAGTCCTCGCGGACCGGCGAGAATTTGGGTTCGCTTCGGAGCCGGCTGAAAGCCGGCTGCGGGCAGAATTGCCCGCCCCACAAGACCAAACTGACCCGCTCGGGCAACGGTTCAGGCTCGCGCCACCACCAAGTTAGCATGGGGACGTCTGGCGAACCGGGGCAAGGAAGGGGGCGGGGAATCGCAAGTGATTGACCAGGCCGGGGATGAGGACATCACTCGCTGGTTGGCATCGTGGTGACCGGCCGGATCAGCGGAGCTTTTCCTCGACACTGCGGATTTTGTCCTCCATATGCTGTTCGCGGTCGGTGCGGGTGCCGAAGCGCAGGGTGGAGGTGATACGCGGCGCGCCCATGGCGTGCACCACTTCGTGGCAGCGTTTGATGGCGGCAAACACGTCGTCCCACTCGCCCTCGATGTTAGTGCCGTAGGCGTGGAGATAGGTTTTGAGGCCGGCTTCGGCGAGCACGCGCTCGCAAGCGGCCACTTCTTTGGATACGGAAGTCCCAATGCCGATGGGAACCACGCAGAGATCTGCAATGACCTTCATGGGACCGCCTCCTGGCGGACACCGACAGTCTAGCGTAGTGCGTGAGGAAACTGCGTCGATTTTTTCGGCAGCACCACTTTTTCGTTGGTGAAAGATGGATAACGATAAAGACCTCTGATACTATAGAATCGTCAACGAAAGGCAGGTAAGCGAATGGAACTGGTTCCCACCCAGGATGAGGTGCTCGCGCTCCTGCGCGAGACCGGAGCCCTGCAAAATGGCCACTTCGAATGTCTCAACGGCCTGCATACCGACATCAACCTGGAAACGGCGTTGGCCATGCGCCATCATCGCAACGCCAAAACCCTCAGCGTCGGGCTGAGCCGCAAACTGCGCGCCAACTCCGAACTGCGCGCCATGATTCCCGAGCTTTCCATCGTTTCAGCCACTCCGGCCGGTCTGCCGGTGGCCTACGGACTCTGCGAAGCGCTGCGGGCGGGCCAGGTGTATTGGGCGGAAAAAGACGGCCGCGAGGTGCCCATGCGCTTCCGCCAGTTCCTGGAGCCGGTGGCGGGCGAAAAGGTCGTCCTGGTCGACGATCTGCTTCGTTCCGGCATGCTGCTCACCGAAGCCCGCCAGTTGCTCGAAGCCCGGGGCGCCCAGGTGGTGGCGCTGGCCGTCCTGGTCTATCAGCCGACGCCGCAAACCCGCGGCTTCGGATCCCTGCCGCTTTACTACCTGGCCAAGCTGGACGCCACCTATTATGCCGATGCCGGCTCCTGTGAGTTTTGCCGCCGCCATGTGCCACTTCACCAGGTGGCCATGGTCCGGCATGTGCAGGTACACGAGGAGCTTGTTACCGCAAGCGCCTTCTAACCGTAAGGAGAAAGTATGAGTACAGCCGTATTGACCCAAGAGGTCCTGAACCCGTTCGAGATCGCCCAGCAACAATTCGACATTGCGGCCGATCATTTGAAACTGGATGAGGGACTGCGAGCCATCCTGAAACAACCCAAGAGGCAATTGATTGTTTCCATCCCCGTGCGCATGGACGACGGGCGAATTCAGGTGTTCGAAGGCTACCGCGTGCAGTATAACCTGGCCCGCGGCCCCGCCAAGGGCGGCATCCGGTATCACCCCGGCGTCACCCTGGACGAGGTAAAGGCCCTGGCGGCGTGGATGACCTGGAAGTGCGCCACGGTGAATATCCCTTATGGCGGCGGCAAGGGCGGCGTGCGCGTCGATCCCAAGCAGCTTTCCCTAAACGAGCTGGAGCGCCTCACCCGGCGCTATGCCACCGAGATTTCACCGATCATCGGGCCGGATCGCGATATCCCCGCGCCGGACGTCTACACCAACTCGCAGACCATGGCCTGGTTCATGGACACCATCAGCATGATCCATGGGCATACCGAACTGGGAGTGGTCACCGGCAAGCCGCTCAGCCTGGGCGGATCGAAGGGCCGCAACGAGGCCACCGCGCGCGGCTGCCAGTACACCACCCGCGCCGCATGTGAGCTGAAGGGCATCTCGCTGGCCAAAGCCACCGTGGCGGTGCAGGGCTTCGGCAACGCCGGCAGCATCGCCGCCAAGCTGCTGCACGAGGACGGCGCGCGCGTGCTGGCCGTCAGCGACTCCAAGGGCGGCATCTACAACGGCGCGGGCCTGGACCCCGTGGCGGTCATGAAGTATAAGGACGAGACCGGCACCGTGGTCGGCTTCCCCGGCTGCGATTTCATCTCCAATAAGGACCTGCTGGAGTTGAAGTGCGACGTGCTGGTACCCGCCGCGCTCGAGAACACCATCACCCTGGACAACGTGGACCGGATTCGGGCCAAGATCGTAGCCGAAGCGGCCAACGGCCCCACCACCCCCGGCGCCGACAAGGAGTTGTTCGCACGCGGAGTGCTGGTGATTCCCGACATCTTGTGCAATGCCGGCGGCGTGACGGTATCGTATTTCGAGTGGGTGCAAGACTTGTACGGCTTCTTCTGGACCGAGATCGAGGTGAACCAGTACCTGGAGCGGGCCATGAATTCGGCGTTCAAGGAAGTGTACGGAACCGCTGAAAGCTATCGCACCGACATGCGGACGGGCGCTTACATTCTGGCCGTCTCGCGCGTAGCCGAAGCCACGCGCGTGCGGGGCATCTTCCCGTAGGACAGGCGGACTGGCCTTTCTGCGCTTGCTGCGGGGCAGACGCTGGGCTTTTCTGGTCTGCCCCGTCGGGTTGTCAGGCTGATTTCTCAAAGCCTGGTGGGGACTACAAAGTCGCGATAATCGCGTCCCGTGAGACGCCTTTGTGCCGTGCGACCGACCGCAGAGTCGAAACGAAAGAGCCGAGGCGGATGACATGACTACCAACTTGGTGTACGACCGTGTAATGCCAACGCCTGCATAAGGTGTCGGCAAGGTGAGCACCCGAGACGTCACGTGGTAGCTTCATGCTACCGAAAGGATTTCATCGCGCACCAAGTGAAGCCGGACCTGCTCTGGTGGCTCCCGGTCAAAGTAGAAAGCGCTGGTAGCCTCGATGACGTTCTTACGCAAATCCTCCCAGGTATCGCCTTGCGTAAAGATGTTCTCCGTCAGGCATTCGGCGCAATAGCCGCCATCGGGCTCCTGGACAACCTCAAACACCAATTCCGCCATACGTCCATGATAGGGCATCGCCCGCTTTCCGGGTGTCCGTCTCCGTTTAGCGCGAAAAGCCGCAACGGGCAAACGCCTAGCCGGAATCCTGAGCTGCAAATCGAAGAGCCGGTACGCAAGAAACGCTTTCAAACCGAGATCGACAGAGACCGAGCCGTTACCTTCTGACAAGCCTGTACGCCGCCTTTCGGACATAATCGAAAACGCGCACGCCATCCAGCGCTATACCACCGGCAGCGTGCGCCTGGCGGACTTCCGTAGAGAAGCATCGATCGAACGAAAATGCAGAAGGGCGGCCGGAGAGGCCGCCGCAGGCCGAGGGCCTGCCTCACGTCGGTAGCTCCAGCGGCGTCAGAATCCCGTCCCGCTTTACCCCCAGCCGGATCGGCCGCGGGCTGCCCCGTTGGGGCACGCTCACCTCCACCCATAGCTCCTGGCCCTGCGCCCGGCGCGAAGGGTCCGGAACGTGTTCGGGAATGAAGAACGCGACCGGTTCAGCCAGCGTCCAGCGATCGCCGCCCGGCACGATGTGTACGCCGCCGGCCGGGTCCGGCGTGGCCACCAGGCGCCCGTCCACCACAGAGAGACGGGCGGACGTCCACTGCCCGGCGTCCAGCGGAGCGTCCACCTGTAGCCGCAGACTCACGTACCGCCCGCGCACAAACAAATTCGGATCGAACGGCGCCGCCCTCACCCAGACACGCGGCAGCCGCTCGCGATCCAAGGCGTACTGGCCGGCCACGGCCAGCACGATCAGGCACTGCAGAACGGCCACCGCCGCACCGCGATACACCGATTTCATAAAGCCTCCTTGGGCATATGGGTCAATAGCCGGCGACGGGTGCGTTCCAGCGCCCAGCCGCCGCCCAGAAACAGAAGGCCGATCCCGATCAGGCTGGCGGAACGGCCCAGCTTATCCATGACGTTCGAGAAATAGAAACCCAGCACCGTGAAGGCGAAGCCGGCGACCGCCAGATTGACGCGCTCGGCGCGCCCGTCGCGGATGCCCCACGCCGCCAGGCCCGCGGCGCCTATCGCGCACCAGGCGTAGATCGCCAGTTGCTCGTGCGCTTGACTGCCGCAGACGGCCAGCATCAGAGTCCAGGCAATGGCCGCTCCATTCCATGCGGCGCGCCGCGC
The DNA here is from genome assembly GCA_963707465.1 of Bryobacterales bacterium. GTDB lineage: Bacteria > Acidobacteriota > Terriglobia > Bryobacterales > Bryobacteraceae > Bog-159. The sequence goes on along the minus strand of CAVPQK010000021.1, from coordinate 278,490 downwards.
GTCGAGCGCCAGCGCCACCGCCAACGGAACCAGCAGCGCAACCGCCCACGCGATCCAGTCCGCTCCCGATTGCCACATCGCGCCACCGCGCTCAAATGCGGACAAAGCCACGATGGCCGCGGAAGGAAGCAGCGCGAGTCCACCGAGCCACATCAAGGCTTTGCGCAACGGTCCATCCGCGGGCGAACGGCGCGCGCTCAGATAAGCGAAGCTCAGCGCGCAGATGCCCACCCAGACTGGCAGCATCGAGTGCGAATTGGCGAGCGGCAGGCTGGTGTCCCACTCTCCGGCCAGCCACCACGGGAACAAGACCGCGCACAGGGCGCCCTGCGTCCAATGCCGCAGCAGCACCCAAGCCAGCGCGCAGCCGATGGCCCACAGCAGCACGGCCGCGGGCCAGTGTTCGCTCAAGTTGAAGATCTGGCCCGCCAGAAAAATCGCGCCGCCTAGCGCCACGCTGCCCACCGCGTGCAGCGCCACGGAGAGTCCGGCGAAGCGGCGCGCCACCGCGGCGCCGCCGCCGTGCAGCGCCGCCACGGTTGCCACCAGCAGCGCCATACGGCCCCCGCGCGATAGCTCGTCCCAATGCGCGGACACGAAAAGTAACACGCCAGCGGCGAGCAGGATCGCTCCGAACGCCAGCGCCATCCGAACGGGCCATCCGAGGCCCTGCGCGCGCGACTGGCTGTTCTCCCAGGCGCGGATGCGGCTGGCATTATCGGCATCCACCAGACCCGCCGCCGTCCATCGGTCCAGGTGGCCTTCCCAATCTTTTGTCATGCCTGTGAGTAAAGCACGCGGCGCGCCGGTCGTCGCGATTGTGGAATCAGGAGGTTGGCCATGGTGTGCGAATCCTGGCCGGCAGGCTAACTACATTTTCTGTCTGATCGCCGTACAATCCACGTATGGCAGCCGGACGATCTGGCATCTCGGGCGATTTACGATACAATACGCCGCAGGAGGTATTAAATGAGATTTTTACCTGTTTGTGCCGTTTTTCTGGCATTCGGCGCGGTCCAAGCTTTTGGAGCAGCTGCCGAGGGCAAGGCGGTCTACGACGCCAAGTGCAAAATGTGCCATAAAGCGGACGGCGCCGGTATGGCGGCAATGAAGATGCGCGCGCTCGGTTCGGCGGAGGTGCAGGCCAAGTCGGATGCGGACTTGAAGAAGGACATCACGGCGGGCAACGGCAAGATGAAAGCGGTAGCCCTACCCGATGCGCAAGCCGCCGACGTGGTGGCCTTCATCCGCACGCTGAAGAAGTAGACGGCATCAAGAGGCAGCGTGCGCGGACCGGCGCTTCAGTTCGCCGCCGCGCACTCGTCCTTGACGGCAGCCAGCCCACCAACGAATTCCCCGGCTGTGAAATAATATAAGGAGAGGGAAAAATCCGATCTATGCCGTCTTCCCGGCAGCATGCCGGTCCGCCAGCGCCGGAGCGCGCGCCGGTCCCGGAGCCCACCCTAGCCGAGCGCGGCCGAACCCTGGTACAGGTTGGGAACATCGGGACGCTCTCCACGCACTCGCGCAAGCAGCCCGGATTCCCCTTCGGCTCGGTGATGCCCTATGGCGCCGACAGCCAGGGACGGCCGGTATTCCTCATCAGCAACATGGCCATGCATACGCAGAACTTGAAGGCGGACGCGCGAGCCAGCCTGCTGGTGATGCAAGATAGCGGCGAGGATCCCTTGGGAGCGGCGCGCATTACCCTGGTGGGAGAAGTGCTGCCGGCGCCGGAGACCGAGGTTGGTGCGGTCCGCGAACTCTACCTCAGCCGTCACCCAGGCGCCCGTTACTGGGTGGATTTCGACGATTTTGGTTTTTACCGGATGGCGCTGGCGGACGTCTACTTCATTGGCGGCTTCGGCGTGATGGGCTGGGTTACGGCAGACGAGTACGCCCGCAGCCAGGCCGACCCGCTGGCCGCCGACTCGGCCGGAATCCTCGGTCACATGAATGCGGATCACAGCGAAGCGCTGGTGCTGCTGGCGCGCGCGGCCGGCGAGACGGGCGCGGAAGCCGCTACGATGACGGCGGTGGACCGCCTGGGTTTTCACCTGCGGCTGCGCACCGGCGAGCGGGTTCACGGCGCCAGGATCGCTTTTCTCCGGGAAGTCCGGAATGCGTTGGAAGTACGTACTGTACTAGTGGAAATGGTGCGGGCGGCCCGGGATGCCGGATAACGGGGTTGTTACCGTATTTTAGCGGGATCGAATTCACTTGCAAACAGAGTTGATATAATTTTAAGATAACGATGTGGATAACTCCTAATTGGAGGGAGTTGACGGATGATCTACTCACGGTCGGCCGAATACGCCATTAGGGCTTTTGTACACCTGGCACAGGTACCGGACGGTAAGTATGCGATGGTCAAGAACATCGCGGAGCAGGAGGACATCCCCGCGCACTTCCTGGCCAAGATCCTGCAGCAGCTTGCCCGGAAGGGCTTGTTGCGATCGAGCAAAGGCCCCACCGGCGGCTTCGCCCTGCGGGTGCAGGCTTCGGACGTGAAGCTTTGGGACATTGTGGAAGCGCTGGACGGTATGTCGCAATATACCGCCTGCGCCAGTGGCCTGTCGGAATGCTCCGACGAGATGCCTTGCTCCATGCACGATAGCTGGGTGGCCCTCCGCACGCGTATCATAGATTACTTGGAGCGGAATACGATCGCCGACCTGGTGAAGGCCTTGGATATCAAGCGCAAGTCGCTTGCCAAACAGCGCAAGCCCAGGCGCGTGGTTGCGGCCCGCCGGTAGTTTACCGCATCAAATAGCAAGGGGGTGCCCAATGGGCCAATCTGTCTTGGTCCCCATGGTGGTCGAACAGACCTCGCGTGGGGAACGCGCTTACGATATTTATTCCCGTTTATTGAAGGAAAACATCATCTTCCTGGGCACGCCGATCGACGACAACGTCGCCAATCTGGTGATCGCTCAGTTGCTGTTCCTGGAAGCCGAGGATCCGGAGAAGGACGTCTCCATCTATATCAACTCCCCGGGCGGCTCCATCACGGCCGGACTGGCCATTTTGGACACCATGGATTTCATCCGGCCCGACATCGTCACCATTTGCGTGGGGCAGGCGGCTTCGATGGCGGCGGTCCTGCTGGCCAAAGGCAGCAAGGGCAAACGCTTCAGCCTGCCGAACTCGCGCATCATGATCCACCAGCCGTCCATGCAGGGGTTGGCCGGGCAGGCGGCGGACATCGATATCTATGCGAAGGAAATCCTGCGTATGCGGGAAACCCTGAACACGCTGCTGGCCGATGCGACCTCGCAGCCCGTGGACCGCATCGCGCGCGATGTGGACCGCGACTACATCATGAGCCCCGAACAGGCCGTGGAGTACGGCATGATCGACCGGGTGATTGCCAGCCGCGATCTGGCGCCGGTGGCCTTGAACAAGTAGAAATTCGGTAGTGGGTCAGTTTGGTTTTTCGCCGGAGAATCCAACTCTTCGACCGGAAGCAGGCGGCCTGAGAGGCCGCCGCAGGCCGAGGGCCTGCCCCACAAAACCGAACTGACCGACTATCGTGCGCCTTCGCCGCGGCGTTGTTCTGAAAACAATTCCCTCCCGTTAAAATGCGAATCGCACTGGCCAACGTCCGCTTTCCGGCGACGCCCGATGAGTCGGTCACATTAGCTGAACACGCCGTCGCTCAAGCGGCCATCGAACACGCGGACATCGTCTGCTTTCCGGAATGCTTCATTCCCGGCTATCGGGGAATGGGTAAAGCGGTGCCGCCCGCCGATCCGGCGTTCCTCGAACGCGCCTGGTCCGTCATCGCATCGGCGGCGGCGAAGGGGGATCTAGCCGTCGTCCTGGGGACCGAGCGCGTCGTGGATGGCGCCCTGCGCATCACCGCATTGGTGATCAATCGGGACGGGACACTTGCCGGTTTCCAGGACAAGGTGCAGCTCGATCCCTCCGAAGAGGGCACCTATTCGGCAGGCTCGGGCAGGCGCGTTTTCCAAACCGGCCCCCTGACGTTCGGAATCGCCATTTGCCATGAAGGTTGGCGCTACCCGGAAACGGTCCGCTGGGCCGTGCGGCACGGCGCGCACATCGTCTTCCATCCTCATTTCCACGAAGCCGAACCCGGCGGTTACGTGCCGTCGACTTTCGCCGATCCGGCGAACTCCTTCCATGAGAAAGCCGCCTTGTGCCGCGCCGCCGAGAACACCTGTTTCTTCGCATCCGTAAACTGCGCGAGCGCCGGATCGCCGACTACTTCAGCGGTGGTGCGGCCCGACGGGACGCTGCTCGCCTACCAACCCTACGGCAAGGAAGGTTTGCTCATCGCGGACGTGGACATCGCCAAGGCTTCCGGCCTGCTGGCGGCGCGCTGGAAATCCCCGTATGCATGATCATGCATGATAATAGGACGTAACGGAGGCGATATGAAAGTGAAGATCGCGGTTTCGGCTTTTCTCCTGGCATCCATGGCGGCGGCCGCCAATGTGCCGCCCGCGGAGGTCCAGATCGCTGCCGCGGTCCTCGCCGCGCCGGCCGACCTACGGGAGGGCGCGGCCGTCCTCGGCTACAATCCGCAAGGCGAGCTGGTCAAGCTGCGCGAGGGCAAGAACGAACTCATCTGCCTGGGGAACGACCCAGGCAAGACGACATTCAGCGTCGCCTGCTACCACAAGGACCTGGAGCCATACATGGCCCGCGGCCGCGAGCTCGCGGCGCAGAAACTACCGGGGCAGAAGCGCAATGAAATACGCTGGAAGGAGGTGGCCGACGGAAAACTCTCTCTGCCGCGCGAGCCGCACACGCTGTATGTGCTCACCGGCGCCGGCTTCGATGCGGGCACCGGAAAAGTGACGGACGCCTACCTGCGCTGGGTCATCTATTTGCCATTCGCCACGCCTGAATCTACAGGCCTGTCCACCGAGCCGAGCGACGGCGCGCCATGGCTGATGTATCCGGGAACGGCGGGCGCCCACATCATGATCAACCCGCCGAAGAAGTAGAAGGCCGCTACAAAGTCACTTCGGCTTGGCGGCGGTGAAGCGAATCCGCGCCAGCCAATCGGCGTCGGTGCGCAGCTCCGCCCGCCCAGCCAGAAAATTGTTGGCGCGGAGGATGAAAGCCAGAATCGCGGCGTTTTGTTCCCGGCTCAAACTCCCTGGATGGTCGGCGGGCATGGATGTTTGCATCTTCTCGAACAGATCGCCAACGGTCTGGCCATCCCACTTCTCGACGAACTCCTCGCCCGCCAACGAGGGCGTGGTCCCGTGCCCTTCCAGGTCCTCGCGGTGACACGACGAACAGCTTTTGGCGTAGAGGGCTTGCCCGCGCCCGGCTTGCTCCTGCGTGTAGATTCCGTCCCACACGGACGGCGCGGCTGCGGCGTTCCCGCGCGGGACCGCGGAGATCCACGCCATCATGCCGAGTGCCGCTAATGCGATGCGTTTTCTCGTATGCTATTTAGTGTCATGCAAAAAAGCCATAACTGCAAGGCGGGATTAGCCGCCGTCTGTCTTTGGATATCCGCCTGCACTCTACACGCCGCGGGCAAGCCCGCCTGCGACCCCGGCAATGGCGGCCTGCAACTCCCGCCCGGCTTCTGCGCCTTCGTGGCTGCCGATGGGCTGGGAACCGCGCGGCACATGGCCGTCGCCGCTAATGGCGACGTCTACGTCTCCCTGCAGGAGAGGGGCGCGAAAGGCGGTGTCGTGGCCTTGCGCGATGCCGATGGCGATGGGCGATTTGAAATCAAGGAGAAGATTGGACAGGATAGCATCACGGGCGTGGCCCTGCGAAACGGGTATCTGTACGTCGCCAAGTTCCACTCCGTCGAGCGATTTAAGATGTCGCCCGGCGAATTGAAACCGGCGGGCGCGCCCGAGATCGTGGTCTCCGGTCTGCCTGGCGTCGAACAGCATGGCGACAAAAGCATCGCGTTCGATGGACGCGGCAGCCTCTACGTGAATGTGGGCGCGCCCTCCAATGCCTGCCAGTCGAAGGACCGTCAGGCTAAGGTGCCCGGCCAGGATCCTTGCCCGTTGCTCGAAACCCATGGCGGCATCTGGAAATTCGCGGAGGATAAGCTCGGGCAGAAGCAGGCTGACGGCGTACGATTCGCAACCGGAATGCGCCAGATGCCGGCCATCGCCTGGCACGACGGCGCGTTGTACATCGTCATGAATAGCCGGGATCAGCTCGATGTGCTATGGCCCGGCATGTTCACCGCGCAGGAGAATGCGGAGCGTCCGGCCGAGCCCATGTACCGGGCCGAGCAGGGTTCGAACTTCGGCTGGCCGTATTGCTTCTTCGACTACGGGCAAAAGAAGCTGTTGCTGAATCCCGAGTACGGCGGCGATGGGAAGATCGTGGGCCGGTGCGGCGGGTTTGGAAACCCGGTCACCAGTTTTCCGGCGCACTGGGCGCCAGTTGACCTGATGTTCTATTCGGGCGCGCAGTTTCCAGCTCACTACAAGAACGGAGCGTTGATCGCCTTTCACGGCTCGTGGAACAGGGCGCCCATGCCGCAGGAAGGCTACAACGTGACCTTCCAGCCGTTTGCCGGGGGCAAGCCGTCGGGCAACTTCGAAGTGTTCGCCGGCGGCTTCGCGGGCAAATCCCCGCTGATGAATCCCGATGACGCTGTGGCTCGCGCCGACGGCGTCGCGGAAGCGCCCGATGGATCGCTCTATATCTGCGAAAGCCAGCACGGCAAGATCTGGCGAGTTATTTACCGCGGCAAATAACCGCCCGCTACTTTGCGGACGTTAGGGAACCTCGATACTGCAGTTCAAGGCTGACGATTTCTTCGTCTCCGTGTCCTGTATTACCTCGCGAATCCGGTATGTGCCGGGAGAAAGCTCAAAGCTAGTCTGCACATTGATCCCCGACAGCAAGAGCTGTTGCAGCTTCTCATCCGTAAGCCGGAGATCGAGCGGTGACTGCCGTCCACTGACGAGCTTTCCGTCCCGATCGAATACGGCGGTATCGAAGGTCAGCACGTCGACATTGCGGCCGTTCGTCTTGCGAAACTCCGGCGGGCGAATATCTACATGAATCTTGACAGCAACATTGAACTTACCGGCGGCCGCCTTTTCGGCTCGCGTCGTGATGGTCGCCGGGACATCCTGAAGCTCGTCCTGAGAGTAGACCGCGCTCGCCAGGTGGTTCTTGGTCGATGCGCTCTCCACTGTACTGGCTACGGCAAAGTACCCGCGACGCGCCTGGATATCCCAGTGGTCGCCCACATTAAGGCTAACTGTCAGGGGATGAAATTTCCCGTCCAGCTTGGTATCGTGCAGCGGGAAGCTAAGGACGTAATACACATCCGGCGCCTGCGCGGCCTGGCGGACGCCCTCCTCAAAGTCGTTGCTGTTATGAAAGTATTTGCCGCCTGTTCCCTCCGCCAGTTCGGCCATAATATCTCGTGCCACGGTCAAACCCTCGCTCTCCATTCTGAATTTACGGCCCTGCAACTCGGGGCGTATCGCATCGCGGGGAGTCTTGGTATAGATTCCGCCGGCGTCAAACGTGTTCACCAAGATGTTCTGCCGCACAGCGCGCTCGATCAAAGCATTCACCGATTGCTCCCGCGTCGCCGTGAGGAAACCCGTAGAGAACAGGACCAGACTGCGCCGTCCGGGCCTGACCGCCAAGAGCTTGATGATGCCATCCAGTACCTCCAACGCATACAGCGACTGCAGGTTGGCCGAGTTCCAGATCTGATCGGCCAGTCCCTGCACTTGACTGAAAACGACGCGCTGGCAATCGTCCCGTAGCATATTGGCACCGTATGCTTTCCCGGGTGCGGGATCCTGGCAGTCCTGGCATTTCCATCCCTCCCTCTCCGCGATTTCAAGAGCATCGGTCTGATGCTGTTCCGCGATCAAATAAGCCTGGTATTCACCAATAGCCGGGCACTCGCGGTCCAAGGGGCTCACACGCGAGTGCGACCCCAGCCGAAAGAGCACATCGTGCAGCTTGTCCCGGTCGCCCGTGAAATCGAGGGTGGCCTGGTTCGACGAAGTGAAAACTGCCACGCGGTCCTCTGGGGCCAGCAGTGTGGAAAGGTAACGCCAGACGGCATTCCGAGTTGCCCCGATGGAGCCGATGTCCATGTACAAATCGTCGAAGTACAGGGCTATGAAACGCTGTGGGAGGGCAGAATCAGGGGTAACGCCAGGGGCGGGCTTTGGAGAGACTGCGGCGGAAGCGGGCAGGCCGTTGAGGGGATGGACATTCGGACCGGTTGTTTCGACCGCGAAGCCCGCAATCTCCAGTGGTTTGCCTTTCTCAGACAGACGGAAGTCTTGTTTGTGAAGGCCCGGCACTGCGTGGCCTTTTGTATCGCGCACCACCACGCTCACGGTCACAAAATTGCTCTCAACCTGAATCCGGAACGGCGGTGCCAATTTGTCAGCATGCGCATCCGGCCCCTCAGGGGTCTGTGCAATAACGCCGGAGCTAGCGCCAACCACCGCAATCAACAAGGAAGCAAGGCTCGCTGGGGCGACACAGGGACGACGCAGGTTGGTACTGGTGTCGGTCCCTCCCGCACTGCGATCACTCGCAAGAGAGCCGTTTTTCACAGAACTGCCTTCGAGCGATTCCACATACGCTAACTGCATTCCCCGGGTCCGGGCCAGAGAGGCCCGCATTTCGCGTTTTTGCGGACGCCCAGCAAGAGGCACCTATAGTCTCCCATGCCCTGCGGCGGGCCCTATAGCCGACTAGGCAGGCGGCGCCTGATTCGTCAGGCCGGGGAATCTTACATCGAGATACGATTCGACTTCCTTTCCCACAGTGTCGCTGTACGCGCCCACCCACCTCTTGAGAACTATACGCTCCGTCGATATTACAATTGTTGTCGGGGTGCCCCCGAGACGGTATTCAGTAACGGTCACCGGCTGAAGGTCCCAGAGCACCGGAGCTGTCATGTGGCTTTTCGCAACAAACTCCCTGAGGTCCTCGGTATTCGAAAGCGAAAGGGCAACTACCCTGTACCTACCCCCCACCTGGGAGCACAATGCGGCGAAGTTGCCCCGATTCCTCTGACACCACCCACATTCGGGTTTGAATACATAGAGGACTGTAGGCAAGGGCCCGGTATAGGTCAGAGTGTTCGGGACTCCATTGACATCGCGGGCAGAGATCGGGGACACACGGCTCCCGATCCGCAGGGTCACTCCCTCGCGCAGAGCCTCGACATAACCCCGGAGCGCGTGAACCCTATACGCCAGCCCGGCATTTGCGGCTATGGAGATCCCCAAGAGCACCATGGCCACCGATGCTTCCGAGCGGAGACGGATGCGGTTCATCTCCAAGCCTCGCCGGCTATCCCGCCGCAGTGGCTCGAGCAGTATCCCGGCATTGTGGGGCTGCATGGCTCGGGACCGGAACAACAGTACGGCCTGGCGCCGCAGTCGGAAGCAACGGTGCAGCAGGCCTCGGCCAGCGCTTCCTGCGGCACCCAGAGCTGCCAGGCTGCGGCTATAATCACGGTCGCGGAGAGAATTAGAAAGAGTCGTTTGCGCATTGCTGAGCTCGTTTAGCGGCACCCTACACGATAACAGAACATATTGCAAGCGAATTCTGCGAATTCGCGCCGGATTCACGTCGAATGCGAGTGCACGTCGTCCGGCGGAGCCGATGTAGCGCCCGGAGCAGGGCTCGAACTTCGGCTGGCCGTATTGCTTCTACGACTACGGGCAGAAGAAGCTGCTGGTGAATCCGGAGTACGGCGGCGATGGGAAAACCGTTGGCCGACGCAGCGGATTTGCCAACCCGATCACCAGCTTCCGGCGCATTGGGCGCCCGTGGACCTGATGTTCTATTCAGGCACGCAGTTTCCCGCGCATTACAAGAACGGTGCATTCATCGCCTTTCACGGCTCGTGGAACCGGGCGCCCATCCCCAGGAAGGGTACAACGTAACGTTTCAGCCGTTTGCCGATGGCAAGCCGTCCGGCAATTTCGAAGTCTTCGCGAGCGGGTTTGCGGGCAAATCTCCCCTCATGAATCCTGACGACGCGCTGGCCCGCGCCGACGGCATCGCGGAAGCGCCCGATGGCTCACTGTATATCTGCGAAAGCCAGCACGGCAAAATCTGGCGAGTCGTTTACCGCGGCAGATGATGGCCGCTACTTCTGCTTCGCCAGCTCTGGAACGTCCTTCGCGACCTTCTCCACCTTTGGCATCGCGACGTTCACGACATACGGATTGCTTGGATTCCGCCGGCAGAAGTTCTGATGGTGCTCCTCTGCCGGATAAAAGGCTTTCAACTCCACCACCTGAGTCACAATGGGCGAGTGAAAGACACCCGCCCGATCCAATTGTGCGATATACGCCTCGGCAATTCGCTTCTGTTCCGGATTGGAATAGAAGATAGCCGAGCGGTACTGCGTGCCCACGTCATGTCCCTGGCGATTGAGTTGCGTGGGATCGTGAGCCACGCTGAAGAATACCTTCAACAACTGCCCGTAAGAGACCTTAGCAGGATCGTATGTTATCCGGACCGACTCGGCGTGTCCGGTCGTCCCTGTACTGACAATCTCATAATGCGCCGAAGCCGCATCGCCGCCCGAGTAGCCTGAAACGACCTTCTCCACGCCCTCGATCTGTTGAAATACGGCTTCGACGCACCAGAAGCAGCCGCCCGCCAGCACAGCGGTCTGTTTTCCCTTGGCCGCACTGCCGCCCAGGGTCTTATCGTCCACAGCCGGGTCCGGTAAGTGCGCTGCCGCTGCTATTGAAAGGCTCAGGAGCAACAAAGCGGCCAGCCGGCGCGGAGTGTGTGAAGTGCTCAAGGGTACGCTCCCGTTAGAGTTTGACGGTGACTGTCTTTACTTCGGTGTACTGCTGCAGGCCGTATTCGCCCAGCTCACGGCCGATTCCCGACTGCTTGAATCCGCCGAACGGCGCGGCGGCGTCGAAGACGTCGTAGCAGTTCACCCATACCGTGCCCGCGCGCACGCTGTTGGCGATCGCGTGCGCCTTGCCGATATCGCGCGTCCATACGGCGGCCGCGAGTCCATACATCGTACGGTTCGCCCGGTCGATGACTTCGGACATGTCCTTGAACCGGATGATGCTCATCACCGGGCCAAAGATCTCCTCTTCGGCAATCTTCATGTGGTCCTGTACTTCCGCGAACACGGTCGGCTCGACGAAGTAGCCGCGATCGCCCCAGCGCCCGCCGCCGCAAAGCAGAGCCGCGCCTTCGCGCTTGCCGGCATCGATGTACCCAAGCACTTTGTCGAATTGCGCCTGATCGACCTGAGGTCCCTGTTCCGTGGAAGCGTCGAAAGGATCGCCCACTTTGCGCGCCTTGGCCCGAGCCACGCTCTTCTCCACGAACTCGTCGTAGCACTTGTCTTCGACGAAGAGCCGCGAACCGGCGCAGCAGCACTGGCCCTGGTTGAAGAACAGCGCAAAGTGCGCTCCCTCGATGGCTTGATCCATGTCCGCATCGGCGAAAACGATGTTGGGGCTCTTGCCGCCGAGTTCCAGCGTGACCCGCTTCAGGTTGGACTTGGCGGAAGCCTCCATGATCAGGTGGCCCACCTCGGTCGAGCCGGTGAAGGCCACCTTGTCCACGTCCATATGATTGGCGATGGCGGCGCCGGCCGTGGGGCCGTAACCGGGAAGCAGATTGACCACTCCTTCGGGAAACCCAGCCTCCACAATCAACTCGCCCACGCGCAACGCCGTGAGCGGAGTCTGCTCGGCCGGTTTCATCACCACCGTGTTCCCGGTTGCCAGCGCCGGACCTAATTTCCAAGCCTGCATCAGCAACGGAAAATTCCACGGGATGATCTGTCCCACTACGCCCACTGGTTCGTGGCGCGTATAGCAGAAGTAATCGCCCGCGATCGGTATGGTCTTGCCTTGCACCTTATCCGCCCAGCCCGCGTAGTAGCGATAGCACGCGATGGTGAGCGGCAGGTCGGCAGCCTTGGCAACCTGGTACGGTTTGCCGTTATCCAGCGATTCCAGCAACGCCAGTTCGTCGGCGTGCTGTTCAATCAGATCGGCCAGCCGGTTTAACATCCGGCCGCGTTCCGCAGCCGAAATCTTGCGCCACGGGCCGCCATCGAAAGCCGCCCGCGCGGCGCGTACGGCCCTGTCCACGTCGGCGGAATCGGCTTCCGCCACTTCGGCGATCACGTCCCCCGTGGCGGGGTTAATGGTGGGAAAAGTCTTGCCCGATTCACTATTTACCCACCGATTGTTGATTAGTAGTCTGGTCGCTTTAACGGCGACCGGAGTTTCGACATTCGCTAGCACTGTAGACGTCATGGTCATCCCTCCCTGGTGCATCGATCGGCTCGATGCGGGCCTGTCCCCTCAAATTGACAGTGTAGCGAAGAACGGACAGCGGTGGCGTGCTCTATCGGCGTTCATCGGCATGCCGCGAATATGCCCGCCGGCATTTGGCGCACCCCCCCATCGCGTTATTTCGGGTGCTTCCAGTCGATCTTCATCGACTCGCCGAGGCGAGTTTCTTCTTGCTTGCCCGCCTCCGGCGCAGGTTAGCATCGAGTGACGCTATCGCCTCCGCAGCCGTCTTGAACGGACCGTACGATTTGCCCGCGGCGTACTGCTTCTCGCTCTCGGCGATGCCGCGATCAATGGCACGGCGTTCCGCTGGCGTGTATTCGTCATCGGCCGTCGCCGGCTTCGGGAGAATCGTAATCACCTGACCAGACACTTTGAATTCGAACCTGGAAATAGATCCCAGTAGGGATTTCCATTTTCAACTTACTGGATTCTAAGTGAGGGGTCAAATTCCGCTTTTAGCCTGCAGCACGCCTCTTCTCGAATTGACACCGCCGCCGCAACTATGTTAACTGTAGTTAAGATCCAGCACGACACTATGCTTAGCGCCGCCACGCCCCGTGCCCGTTCCCTCGCCGATGTCCATTCCAGCGTGGACACCGCCGACATGCCCGTCTGGCGCCGCCTGTTCGCCTTTGCCGGCCCCGCCTACCTCGTCAGCGTCGGCTACATGGACCCAGGAAATTGGGCGACGGACCTGGAGGGCGGCGCCCGCTTCGGCTATACGCTGATCTGGGTTTTGGTGATGTCCAACTTCATGGCCATCCTCCTGCAAACCCTCAGCGCGCGCCTGGGCATCGTATCCGGCCGCGACCTGGCGCAAGCCTGCCGCGAGACGTACCCGCGGCCCGTCACCATCTCGCTCTGGGTGCTGTGCGAGATCGCCATCGCCGCCTGCGATCTGGCGGAGGTGCTGGGCGCGGCCATCGCCCTGAACCTGTTATTCCACATTCCGCTGTTGATCGGGGTCCTGCTCACCGCCGCCGATACGCTGCTGCTGCTCTGGTTCCAGGGCCTCGGCATCCGCTATATCGAAGCATTTATTCTGGCCCTTATCACGGTGATGGCGGCCTGCTTCTGCATCGAAATCGTGCTGGCCAAACCGGTGGCTTCCCAGGTGCTGATGGGAGTCATTCCGCGCATCAACGGCAAGACGCTTTACATCGCCATCGGCATGCTGGGCGCCACGGTGATGCCGCATAACCTCTACCTGCACTCGGCGCTGGTGCAGACGCGGCAGATCGGCCATACCGACGCCGGGAAGCGCCGCGCCTGCCGTTATAACCTGGTCGATTCGGTGGTGGCGCTAAACGCGGCGCTGCTGGTAAACCTGGCCATTCTGATTCTGGCCGCCGCGGTCTTCTTCCGGCACGGCGTAGTAGTTACCGAAATCCAGCAGGCGCACCTGCTGTTGGTCCCGCTGCTGGGCACCGCGTTCGCCGGCATCCTGTTCGCCGTGGCGCTGCTGTGCTCGGGACAATCCTCCACCCTCACGGGCACGCTGGCCGGCCAGATCGTGATGGAAGGCTTCTTGAACTTCCGCATGCGCCCGTGGCTGCGCCGCCTGATTACGCGCACCATCGCCATCATCCCGGCGGCCATCGTTATTTACATTTCGGGCGACAAGGGCACCTATCAACTGCTCATTCTCAGCCAGGTGATTCTGAGCATGCAGTTGCCGTTTGCCGTCATTCCCCTGATTCACTTCACCAGCGACCGCCGCCGCATGGGCATATTCGCCAACAAGCCATGGGTGCAATGGCTCTCGTGGACCGCCGCCGTGCTGATCCTGGCGCTCAACATCTGGCTGCTGGCCGATGGGCTGGGCCAACTGCTCGGGTCGGCTGCCAATCGCCCCATCGTGTGGCTCCCGTTGCTGTTGGTGGGAACAGGCGTAACCGGCCTGCTGGTCTGGATTTCGTTTGAGCCGCTGATCGCGCATTGGGCGCGGCACGGCTTTGGCCGCGCTTCATTGACCATCCCCGTACCCACCGCGGAGCAGCCCGCGGCGCTCGAATACCACCGCATTCTGGTTCCTCTCGATCACAGCGAACTCGACCGCCAGGCTCTTGGCCACGCGGCGGCCATGGCCAAGATGCACGGCGCTAAGCTCTACCTGCTGCATGTGGAGGAGGGCGTCACCAGTCGCGTTTATGGGCAGTTATCGTCCACCGCCGAAGTCGAAGCCGGTGAGCAGTACCTGGAGCGCATTGCCGAGACTCTGCGCGCCGATGGCATTGAGGTGGAAACCGACATTGTGCATGCGCCGCGGCCCGGCAGCCAGATCGTGCGCTATGCGCTGGAAATCCATCCGGACCTCATCATCATGGGTGCCCACGGTCATCGCCGCTTGAAGGATCTGATATTCGGCAATACCATTAACCCGGTGCGTCACGAACTGCGAGTGCCCCTGCTGATAGTCAGAAAGTGACTCCTGACTCCTGACTTCTGTCTTCTGTCTTGCCCCCGTCACACCAAGTGTTCCATAAGACCGGTGAGATAGTCCCCGTCGAATGGGCCGGAGCGGTAGGTGCGCGCATCGAAGAATCGCCAGAGATGGCGCGACTTTTCAATCGTATAAAACAACAGCTGTTCCTCGATCAGGTCCTTCTCCAGCAGTTGCTGGTTGAAGCAACGGACCGCCCCGGCTAGAATGTACGGAATCCGGAAATCCTCCGTGGAGACCAGTTCCGGCGTCGCTTCGAATTTGATTTGCAGAATCCGCCCGCGGGCATTGATCTGGAAAAGGTTGATGCCCACATCCTGAAAGCTTTCCAGTCCGTACTTTTCCGGTTGGAATTCCAGCTCGATTTCGGCGAGCAATTGGTTCAGGCCGCGCACAAAGTCGCCGCAGATGCCGTGCAACTCCCGGGCCGCCTCGCGGCGCAGGGAGCCAATCTCTTGCGCCCTGCGGATACCGGTTTCATCCTTGCGCGCCAGGGCGTCCAGGCTTTTGGCCAGCCTCTGCAGGCGGTCGCTGCCCGGTTTCGCAGGTCCGCCCGCACGGGCCGTTCTGAAACCCCACTTGGCTTTCACACTTACCAGGATAGGCGGCTAGCGCCTGGATATCAATGCCTCACAGCCATGCCTCACAACTGGCGCACCACCAGGCTCACGCGGCCCTGGATCAAGTCGAGCAGGCCGCGGTCAGGTAGAAGGATGGACTGCCACACATCCGCCTGTTGGACCCACAGACACAAGCGGCGTCCGGCTCGCCGTACCATCCCAATGGCGCCTCCGCGACCCAGGTCCAAGGCGAAGTAGCCCTCCTCGTCGAGTTCACGGCGAACCTGTTCCGAGCGGTCCAAAAGGACCACCGAGCGGCCGCCGAACATAGGCGGGCGCAGCGGGTCCGGCGCCAACCGGGCGGCCACGGGGGCGTACAGCGCTTCCAAGGCGGAAAGCGGGAATGGATACCGCTCGCGTCCGGCTGTGTGGGGATAGGAAAATTCCGGCCCGATGCAGCCGTCCAGTACCTCCACCATGCGCCAATCGCGGGCAGCCCCGGGTTCCTGGCGGGGGGTGGCGCCGGCATCGGCGGTCAGCAGATCCAGCAAGTTGATTCGCAGCCGCTGCAGAATCTGGTCGGCCTTGTCCATGGACAGAACTTTGTTTCCTTTCAACACATTATGGATATGGGGCTGGGAGATCCCGGTAATCCGGGCCAGGGCGCGCTCGCTGATTTCACCGTTGCGCACGCGGGCGCGCACGTGGGTGACGAGCCGCATCTGGAGAAGCCGGAAGTCCATTCGGCAGAAACCTCACCCTATTCCTACCAGAAATAGACACACCACAAAATTGGTATATTCCCGAACAATCCGCATGGCATCAGTGTTTTTCTTAAGCTATTTTAGTAGTAATATAACCTAATATCTGATAACGAGATAGGTAATATTCACCGTGTATTTTCCGGTATAATTCTCAAAAATAACGTCGGAATTCACTTGACGATTTCCGGCCCGGCGATAAATTTGAAACAAGTTTTAGTCGCGGCTGCCGCGTACGATGGAGGCGGCCGAGAGGACGTTTCAATTGATGAATTGGGATCGATCGGAAACAATAGCGCTCGCAAAGACGACCTGCGCGCATTGCCATGGTTATGGGTTGCGCCCAGGACGTTACGAACGGGAGGTTCCCTGCAATTGCGTCTTTCGAGCTATTTTTCGCGCCTGCTACATGCGCTTTCGAGACTGTACCACCAGGGACCGGCACTTAAGCCGGGTCCGCCTGGAGCTGTGCACGGGCAAGGACACCCGGATGGCTTATGGCCGCAAAGTGGAAGAGTACATCGCCGATTTCTGCCTGGTCAGCCGTAAGGCTCTCAGCCCCATGGAATACGATATCTTCCGCTTCCATTTCCTGTTAGGAGCGGAGTGGAAGCTCTGCTGCTGGCGGATGCAAATCGATCGCGGCACGTTCTTTCACATTATCTATAAGATCGAACAGAAACTGGGTCGGGTTTTTCGTGAATTGGAGCCCTACGGTCTGTTTCCTTTGGATCAGTACTTTGGCGGCACGATGCGTAAAGAACGCCCCCACACCGCCGTGGCCATTGTACCCAAGCGCGCGCCGGCCAGGGTGCTGCGTCCACCCATGGGACTCTCGGCCGCCTGATAGGCTGCCGGCTATCTCGGGCGGGTCCCGTATTTGGGGCCCGCCTCCTTCCTTCCGTGGTACAATCCGGCCTTCGGCCAGCATGGATCCCCTTACGCATTCAGCCACGGGCCTGTTTCTGGGCCGCGCGGGATTGCACCGCTTCTCCCCCCAGGCGACCTGGATCCTGGTGCTGGCGGCCAACGCCCCCGACATCGATATCGTGACCCTCGCCGGAGGCCAGCTCAACTATCTCAACTACCACCGCCACCTGACGCATTCGCTCGCGGCCTGGCCGCTGATGGCCCTGCTGCCGGTGTTGGCGGTGCGGCTATTCACGCGCAAGCCGTTCCGCTGGCTGGGGGCCTACGCGATCTCGCTGGTGGCGGTCGCCTCGCACCTCCTGCTGGACTATACCAACGTCTACGGCATCCGCCTGCTGCTGCCGTTCTCCGGGCAGTGGTTCCGTTTGGACCTTACCTCGGTGGTGGATCTATGGATCTGGATGGTGCTGCTGTTGGGGTTGGCGGGGCCGGCGGTGGCGCGCCTGGTGAACTCTGAAATTGGCGCACGCACCAGAAGCGCCGGCCGCGGATTTGCCATTTTCGCACTACTGTTTCTGGCGCTGTACAACGTCGGACGCGGGGTGCTGCACGCGCGCGCGGTGGCCATTCTGGATTCCCGCGTTTACGCCGGCCGGCCGCCCCAGCGCGTAGCGGCGCTGCCCGGACCGGTGAATCCGCTGGCATGGCGCGGATTGGTGGAAACTCCAGAGTCTTATAGTGTCGTCGATTTCAACCTTTTGGAGGAATTCGATCCGTCGCGCGCGTCCATATTCTATAAAGCCGAGCCGGGCGCTGCCATTCAGGCGGCTAACAATTCGCCGGATTTCCGCGATTTCTTGAGATTCGCCCAGTTTCCCCTGGAACGGACCATGCCGCTAGCCGATCCCGAAGGCGCCACGCGCGTGGAAGCCATGGACATGCGCTTTGGCACTCCGTCGCAGCCCGGCTTTGTCGCGGCGGCGGACGTAGACAACCGGATGCGGGTCGTCCGCTCCTGGTTCACCTTCGGCGCGGCGCGGCCGCATTGACGCTTAACCGCCCGAGGAATCGTGCGTGCCGGTGCCGGCTTCGTCTTCGATCTTCGTGCCGCGGTAGTCGATCCGTTGGGGCAGGGTCAACTGCATATTCACCTGATCCTCGGTGGCGCCCCAGCGGGACGTTTCGACTCCCGGCCGCGACCTGGCCGCAGCCGTCAAGGGATGCGCGGCATCCTCCAGAATTCCCTGCAACACGCCGTCGAGCGGCGCCGCCAGCGGCTCCAGGTCCGCACGCCCCAGAATGCGGCAATACTCCGAAGGCGCTAACGCTTGCAGCATGACGCCTTCGGGTTCCTGCCAGGCGGCCACCCGGCAAGGCAGATATCCCGCGAACCGGATGTCGGCGCTTAATAGCGCCGTATACAGCTTCGGATGATAGAAACTGAAGACGATAGCCTCCCGCGGGCCGCCCGCGGCATCATCGGCCCGATGCGGCTGGCCCAGGTGGCTGACGACCGTTACATTGGCGTTGTGGCGATGCGCCACGGCTCGTAGAACGGCCTCGATATCGTCCATTTTAACGGTGGAGCGGATGTGCAACATAGGCGTCCTCTGGCGTTTATCATACTACAAACTACTAGAAGATCCGAAACGCCAGGAAGCGTGCGCTTTAATCCGAGGGGTACGGAACCGGGACCTGCTCGACGAT
Source organism: Bryobacterales bacterium (assembly GCA_963707465.1). Classification (GTDB taxonomy): domain Bacteria; phylum Acidobacteriota; class Terriglobia; order Bryobacterales; family Bryobacteraceae; genus Bog-159. Next base: position 259,841 of record CAVPQK010000021.1, on the reverse strand, counting down.
CTCGATGCCGAAGCCCTCCAGCGCCACGATCTTGCGCGGATGGTTGGTCAGCAGACGGATGGTGTGCAAGCCCAAATCGGAAAGAATCTGGGCGCCGATGCCGCTTTCGTGCTGCAACTGCATCTGGCCGGCGGTGCCGGCATAGTGCATGAAATCGCGGCCGTGCGACACCATCCGGTCGAGGCCGGCCGGATTCTTCTGCACCTGGAAACCCGGCCCGGTCTGGTGCAGGTAAACCAGCACGCCTAAATCCTCCGCGGCGATGCGCTCGAGCGAGCCGCGCACCAGCTTCCGGCAATCGCAGCGCGTGGAGCCGAAAACGTCCCCATAGATGCAGTGCGAGTGCATCCGTACCAGCACGCGCTCCTTTCCCGCCACCTCGCCCCGGATCAGCGCCATGTGCATTTCCGGCGAGATATCGCTGGTGTAAGCGTAGGTGCGAAAGGGACCGAATTCCGTTTCCAGGCAGCCTTCCACCACCCGCCGGATATAGCGCTCGTGCTGCAGGCGGTAGCGGATCAGATCCGCCACCGAAATCATCTTGAGGCCGTGCCGCCGGCAGAATTCGACCAGTTGCGGCACGCGCGCCATGGTGCCATCCTCGTTCATGATTTCGCAGATGACGCCGGCGGGCGTGAGACCGGCCAGGCGCGCCAGATCCACCGAAGCTTCGGTCTGGCCCGCGCGCACCAGAACCCCGCCTTCGCGCGCGCGCAGCGGAAACACGTGGCCGGGCCGCGCCAGGTCGCCCGGACGGCAATCCGCCCCGATGGCCGTGAGGATGGTGCAGGTGCGGTCCGCCGCGGAGATGCCCGTGGTGGTGCCTTCGCGCGCATCGATCGATTCGCAGAAGGCCGTGCCGAAGTTGGAAGTATTCATCGGCGACATCAACGGCAGGCGCAGGGCGTCGCAGCGCTCCGGCGTCAGCGCCAGGCAGATCAGCCCGCGGCCATGCGTGGCCATGAAGTTGACCACTTCGGGGCTGACCTTCTCCGCGGCGATGGTGAGGTCGCCCTCGTTCTCGCGGTCTTCGTCGTCTACCACCACCAAAATTCGGCCGCTGCGGATTTCATCGATCGCCTGGGGGATGGACACGAAGGGCATATCCTTATTATGGACCGCTCAGTCAGCCATTTCCGAGCCGCGACCGTCAGGAAGCGGTTTAGCCCGCCGAAAAAACGCCCCTCTCCGCACGAACCCGCCAATCCGTCCGATGAGAGGAGCGAAGCCGGAAAACGTCCGGCACTACAAACTCCGAGGAAGCTAATGAAATCCCTACGTCTTTCACGCACCAGCCGGACCGGCACCTGGCTCCTTACCGCCGTCAGTCTGCTGGCGATCGGGTCCGCGCTCGCGCAACGCGACAGGATCACCCAAGTATTGGACAACTACAGGATGGTGGTTGTCCCTGGCCATCTGAAACCCATGGCCAAACCCCAGTTCGATCGAGGCGCGGTCGATCCGGGCTTTGCGCTGCCGGGCATGACGCTCACGGTACGGCGCACGGCGGCACAGCAGAGCAGCTTGAATCAGTTGCTCGCCGCGCAGCAGAATCCGGCCTCGCCGCTGTACCACAAGTGGCTGACTCCGGAGGCTTTCGCCCTCCGCTTTGGCGCCAGTCCGAACGACATGGCGACCCTGCGGCAGTGGCTGGAGAGCAAGGGTTTTCAGATCAAGGCTGTCGCGCGCGGCGGAACCTTCATCCGCTTCGACGCCACGGCCGCACAGGTTAAATACGCCTTCAAGACCGAGATTCACCAGTACACGGTCAACGGCGTGAAGCACTATGCGAATGCCGGCGAGCCGTCGGTTCCGGCGAACCTGGCGCCGCTGGTGCTGGCTGTGGGCGGAATGGACGACTTTGGTCCCCACCCGAATCATATCCAGATGGCGAGCGGCAAAGGCAAGGTTTCGGCGCATTATCTCGCCAACACCAGGAACAATGTGGCCCCGGGCGATCTGGCCACGATCTACGACATGGGTACGCTCCAGACCGACGGCAGCTCCGGTACGGGTCAGACCGTCGTGGTGATCGGCGCCAGCGACGTCACGCTGGCCGACCTGGCTGGCTATCGCACCTCTTTCACCCTGGGGACGGCCGCCATCCCGCTGCAGGTCATTCATCCGGACTTAGCGCCTGGAACCGGGAATTCCGCGCTGGCTACCGAAGCCACCATGCAACTGGAACTGGTCAGCGCCGTGGCGCCCCAGGCCGCGCTTATCCTGGACGCCGACAGCAATGTCTGGAATGCCCTCAGCGATGCGGTCGACAACGCCCGCGGACAGGTCATTTCCATGAGCTTCGGGACGTGCGAGAGCGGGGCTGACGGCTCGAGCGCCAGTGCCATCGAAAGTACGGTGCAGGCGGGCAATGCCGAAGGCATCACGGTGATCGCGGCTTCCGGTGACTCGGGAGGGGCGGGCTGCGACACCGGCGTGATCGCAGACGGAGCTACGCAGGGTGCGGCCGTGACCTTGCCGGCCTCCATCCCCGAAGTGACGGGGGTGGGCGGCACCGAGTTCTACGAAGGAGACTCCACCTATTGGGGCGACGCGACTACGCATGGCGGCACGGCGACCGGCTATATCCCGGAAGTAGTCTGGAACGACACACCTACCCTGGTGGCGTCCCAGACCTTGGCCGCGTCGGGAGGCGGCGTCAGTACGATCTTCGCGTTGCCAACCTGGCAGACGGTCGCGGCCGGCCTGCTCGCGAACGTGGTGGACACCGGGCGCAACGTACCGGATGTGGCGATGGCCGCATCGGCCACTCACGACGGATACGTCATCTACATGAACGGGGAACTGAGCACCGCGGCAGGCACACCCTACACCGTGGGTGGCAGCACCGCTCCCGCGTCGGTCTTCGCGGGCATTTTGGCGCTGCTGAACGAGACCCAGGCGGACGGTAGCGCTTCGGGCAACATCAACCCGATCTTGTACTCGCTGGCCAGCGCCGATTTCGGCGTAGGCACGGTCTTCCACCTCACCGCCACGGGCAACAACGAGATTATGTGTGCGGCGGGCCAATCGTCGCCGCCTTGTGCGAGCGGTTATTGGGGCGTCGCGGCCGGGAGCGGTTACAATCAAGCGACCGGGCTCGGTTCGTTCGACGCGTCCGCGCTGGAGACAGCGTGGGGCAGCTATGACACCGCACCCACCATTACCAGCGTTTCGCCGTCCACAGCCACTGCCGGCACCTCCCTGCCGAGCTCGGGTCTGGTGACCATCGGGGGGACCGGATTCACCGGGTCCACCGCGGTTTCCTGGACGTTCAACGGCGTGAGCACCGTGCTAACGCCGACGGTTGGGAGCGCGACTTCCCTGACGGTGACAGTGGACGCTGCGCTGCTCCACTCCGGCGGCACCGCCTACCTCCGGGTAGTCAGCACCAATGGCCTCTACTCCGCGCCCGCGCCTTTCACCATCCAGGGGGCGATCATCTCGCACCTTTCTCCGTCTTATGCCACGCTCGGCAATACGGCCGGCTTCACGCTGACGGTAACCGGTACGGGATTCAGCCCGCAGGCGAAGATTTCTTTTGGGGGGACCCCCGTGGCCACCACCAACGTGAGCAGCACCAGCCTCACGACCTCTTATTGCACGAGTGGCTGCCCGATCACCCCGACCATGATCAGCACGACCGGCTCCAAGGCGGTCACGGTGACCAGCAACGGCGCCACCTCGACCGCGGTCTCCTTTGCGGTTAACGCCAAGCCAACCATCACCAACACCAGCGACGTCATCAACAACAATTTTTACCAGCCGGCTAAAGCCAGTATGGGCGGCGGCGACACGGTCGTGACTATCACAGGGACCGGATTCACGAGCAACTCCACGGTGACCTGGGAGCCCCCGTCGTCGGAGTCCACCTACGAACTGACGCCGACCTTCGTCAGCGCGACCTCCCTGACGGCGGTGGTGCCCAGTGCGTTTCTCACCGCTTCGGGCACCGCGAACATCCAGGTGGTAAGCGGGGACGGCGTCAGCAGTTCCACCTCGCCGTTTGCGTTCGTCATTGGCCTCACGCCCACCATTACGTGGCTCAGCCCGTCTCATACCACGGCCAGCCGCAGCGCGGCGCTGACGCTGACGGTGAACGGCACCGGATTCAGCTCCGGCGCGACGATATCGTTTAATGGGAATGCCCTGACCACAGTCTCTACCGGGGCGCCCACCGTTCTCACTGCCTCGATCCCCTCGGCGTCGCTCATCGCCGGAACGCCGGCGGTCCTGGTGACCAATAGCGACGGCATCGTTTCGAACTCGATCGACCTTACGGTGAACGCCGCACCCGTTATCTCCACGATCAACGGCTCCGCGACGGCCACCGCCAACGTGGGCATCAGCTACACCACCATGGCCATCGTCGGGACAAATTTCGCCAGCGGATCTACGGTGACATGGACTCCACAGCCTTCCGGGTCCCCCACCACGCTAAGCTCCGTTTGGACCAGTGCGACTGCCATGACGGCCACAGTGCCTTCCAGCCTTCTGACAGCGGCGGGAACCGCCAACGTCAAGGTGGTGGGCCCGACGCCGGACTTCAGCAGTTCCGCGGCCTACTCCTTCGGCATCGTGACTGCCCCGCCGGTGGTCTCGAGCCTCACTCCCCACGTCGGCACCGCGGGCAACAGCGCCGGCATCTCCGTGGCCATCGCGGGGACGGGAATCACGAGCAAATCCACGGTGTGGTGGATAGACAGCGCCCTGGACCCCGCCACCCAACTCACCTCCGTTTTGTATTCGGCAGGGCCACCGGCTTCGCTCGTGGTGACCGTGCCGTCCGCGCGTCTGACGACGGCGGGCACTTTCAATATCTATGTGACCACCGGGGGCGTCTCGAGCGACTCTACCACCGTGGCTTCCACATTCACCGTCAACCCCGCGCCGTCCATCACCAGCCTCACTCCGCCCTCAGCTACGGCCGGCAGCACCAGTTCGGTCGCCTTGACCATCGCCGGAACCGGATTTTCGACCGGATCCGTGGTGACATGGCAGGGACGCACGAGTACTTACACCTTAGGCGGGTCGTCCTGCGCGACCACCACGCGTTGCACGGCGACCGTGCCGGCTTCGTATCTCGCAACGGCCGCTCTGGCCCCCGTCAAAGTGAAGACGGTGGACGGCGTCAGCTCCGCGCTGATGAATTTCAGCATCGCCAGCGCCACCATCGCCAGTTTCAACCCGAGTTTCGCAATGGTCGGCGGCAGCGCGTTCGCGCTGACCGTGAACGGCACCGGATTCCAACCGGGCGCGACGGTCAAGGTGTGGAACGGGACCTCCTTTGCGTCAGTGTCCACGTCGTTTGTGAGCGCCACGCAACTGACCGCCTCGATTTCCACGATCCCGGGCACTGCCGGGCCGATGCCGATCGAAGTGGTTAACGGCGTCGATGGCACCACGTCGGTGGCGAGCAACTTCCCGATCATCGACGCCATCGCCCCCATGGTTTCCTCGGTTAGCCCGAGTTCGATCCTGGCGGGCGCACCTGCGACTTCCATCACTATAAAGGGCGCCAACTTCGTGGCCGGAACCGGCACTGGCGCCAAATTCGTGGCCGGCTCGCTGGTCAACCTGGGCGCCACCGCGTTGACCGTTACCGCGGGCAGCGCGACGTCCATCACCGCCACCGTACCGCCGCAAGCCAGCGCCGGAGCGCTAAGCCTGACCGTGCTAAACGGAACCGAGGTTTCTAATGCGGTTCCACTCACGGTCGTCGGCCCCACCATCGTATCGGTAAGCCCTGCTGCCATCGCGGCCGGAACCAATGGCGCGTCGGTGGTCGTGACGGGCACCAACTTCGTCGTCGGAACCAGCACCGGAACAACCGTCAAGACGTTCAGCAACAATTCGAATGTCTACCTGAACGGCAGCGGAAGCCCGTTAACGGCAACCGCGGTCACCGCGACGGCCATTACCGCGACAGTACCCGCCGCCAGCCTCACCGGCATCGGCACGCTGAGCCTGACGGTGCAGAATCCGGGCGGCGCCGCGTCTAACGCCGTGTCCGTGCCCGTCGGCGCACCGACAATTACATCCTTGAGCCCGTCGTCGGTCGGGGCCGGATCCATCGCTAGCGGCTCTACCCTCACGGTCACCGTCAATGGCACGAACTTTGTCACCGGCGGCGCCAACGCATCCAAGGTATATTGGGCCGGCACAGGACTGACTACGACTTACAAAAGCGCCACCCAACTCACCGTAGCCGTCTTGGGCAGCGTGCTCAACGCGACCCCATCGCAGCTCGTCACCGTCCAGAACGGGAGCGTGGCTTCTTCCGGAACGACGTTCAATGTCTCCGGCCCCGCGATCGCTTCGCTCAGTCCGTCTTCGACTCTCGAGGGAACCGCCTCCTTCACGCTCACGGTCACTGGCACGAACTTTGTCGCCGGCTCGGTGGTGAAGTGGGGTACCACGGCGCTCACCACGGTCGGGACTCCCACCTCCACTGTAATCAAGGCAACCGTTGGGAGCGGCCTGCTCACGCCGACCGGATTGTATGCGATCACGGTGGTGAACGGGTCCACGCCCTCCACAGCCGTGAATTTCGCGGTCGGTCCGACCATCGCAACCCTGAGTCCGGCCTTAGCCAGCGCCGGAAGCGCCCCCTTCACCCTGACCGTCACTGGCACGAACTTTGTCAGCGCCTCCCAGGTGGTGTGGGCGGGGACGCCACTGACCACGAGCTACGTCAGCTCCACCCAACTGACAGCCTCAGTCGGGAATGCTCAACTCGCGACGGCCGGAACGCCAGCCATCGCGGTTACCAACGGCACCACTCCTACGACGTCTCCCACTGGGACCACGTTTGCGGTGAACGGCCCGGCGATTACTTCGCTGAGCTCCACTTCGGCCCTCGCCGGCAGCAGTTCCTTCCCGCTCACTGTCACTGGCACGAACTTTGTCAGCGGCACGAACGCTTCCGTGGTGATGTGGGGTACGACGCCACTCGCGACGACCTTCAACAGCGCCACGCAACTTACCGCCACAGTCACGAGTGCCGTGCTGGGCACCACGGTAGGATCGCCGATCAGCGTCACCGTCGTTAACGGCAGCGCCACTCCGGCTTCTTCCGGAATCAGCTTTGCCGTCAACGGCCCCATGATCACTCTGATGAGCCCCATTTCGGCCTCTGCCGGTGGCGTCTCCTTCACACTCACAGTCGCTGGGGCGAACTTCAACTCCTCCTCCGTGGTGTATTGGAATACGACGGCCCTCACGACCGCCTATGTCAGCGCCGGCCAAATCACGGCCACCGTTTCGAATGCTCAACTGGCGCAGGCCGGCTCGCAGGCGATCACGGTCCAGAACGGTAGTGCGACTGCCACTTCCGGCTCCAGCGCCTTTACCGTCAACGGCCCGACGCTCACCGCGCTGAGCGCCACTTCCGCCGCGGCTGGCACCTCCAGCCTCACGCTCACCGTCTATGGTACGAACTTTGTCACCGGCGGCAGCAGCCCATCCAAAGTGTATTGGGGTACCACGGGACTCACGACCACGTATGTCAGCCCGACCCAAGTCACTGTGGCACTCACGGGTACCCAACTAGGGACCACGGTAGGATCGCCGGTCAGCGTCACCGTCCAGAACGGCAGCGTGACCAACGTTTCTAACGGCATCAACTTCAGTGTTGTCGACCCCGCGATCACGTCGCTGAGTTCCACGACCGCTCTCGCCGGTGCTTCCGGTTTCACACTCACGGTCAACGGAACGAACTTCGTCCCCGGCACCTCCACGGTTTACTGGGGTACGACGCAGCTCACCGCGCACGAAGGGTTCACCGCTACGTCGACTCAACTGGCGGTAGACGTCCCCACCGGCAGCCTCTTGTTGGCCGGAACGCCGGGCGTCACCGTCCAGAACGGCAGCGCGACTCTGGTGTCTTCCGCCAGCACGTTCACCATCACACCCACGGTGACCAGTCTCAGTTCGACTTCGGCAACCGCGGGCGGCCCGACGTTCACACTTACGGTGAGCGGGGCCGGCTACGTCTCCGGCGCACAGGTGTACTTCGGTGGGACGGCGCTGTCCACCATATACGTCAATTCGACAACCCTGACGGCCACGGTGCCGTCAACCGATATCGCGAGCACTGGGACACCCAGTGTGACCGTGCACGCCGGCGGTGCCATATCGGCTTCGGGAATCACCTTCAACGTCACTCCCTGATTGAGTGAGGTCTACGCTCCGCGTGCCACCGAGGTGGCGCGCGGAGCGTGCGAAACACACTCGATTCGACAGCGTAAGAAAAGGATGGCCGGGGTTAACCCCCCGGCCATTCTTGCGTTTGTGGGAACTCTGGCGCCGGCTGCAGGCGACGGGGTCGAGAGCCGCAGATGAAGGCAGATAAAGACATGGACGAAAAGAAAGCCGCTAGGTTCCAGCTTACCTGTATTTCAGGGCCGCCGACTGCTCCAACCGCCGCCGTGAATACCATCGTCAGCATCAGGCCAACTTGCTCATTGCTCGTTTTATCCGCGTTCATCTGCGTTCATCTGCGGCCGATATCGGGTTTGATTTTTCCCGCGGGGGCCGGCAGAAGAGCACCTCCGGCCGCAGCAGAAGACTAAGGGCGCTCGGTCGGCTCGAGTCGCGCCGCTGGAATCGCCACTCTTATGTCGCGCGCACCCCGCTGAAGCGTGCGGCGCGCATGTTACATTAATAAGTGGTTCACCCAGACTCTCCGGAACTGCTCCGCTACATCAACCTGAAACTGGTGGCTCTCGGACAGCCTTGCAGCCACCGCACCGCCGATCCCTACTTCCTCGAAATAGCCGGCCCGCTCCTGCGCAATTACTATCAGAAGGATCAGTTGCTCGGCGATCGGCTGTGCCCCGCCGATACCCGTATCCAGCAGTTCCTGGATGCCTACTTGAAAGATGTCTCACCCGGGGGCGCGGCCCGCCTGCCTTCCAATTCCTTCGTGCTCGATCGGCCCGGACTGGCGCGCGCGATGTCCTTGCCGCCCGGCTCTGACGAATTCACATCGTCCTACCTGCACTCCTATCGCACGGTGCAAGGAGTCCTGCACAACCCCAAGAGCGACCGCCGCACCACGGAGGGCATCTTCCACATCGTGGAAGGCGGGCTGCCGATACCCGCGGACAAACTGGCCGTCCCCAAGGCAGCTTTCGCCCGGCTGCTGGCCGCAGCCCTCCGGCCGCCGCCGGAATCCGCGGCCCTGCCTTTCACCGCCGACCAGGACGATCAGGCCCGCCTTTGCGTTTCGCTGCTGCTCCGGCCCATGGTTTGCCCGGCAACCGGTACCGACCCGGCCAAGACCATGGAGATCCGCCTCTTCGCGCCCGGAAACCTGGTAAGCAATCTGGATTTTGTGGAGACCATCTTCGGTAACGCGGGGGACCCCTATCTGCCGGAAAACGACGCCGCGCTGGACGTGCTGCATTGGACCGGACACACCGGCTGCGTGATTCTGGCGCCGCATATCGTGGGCCTCCGAAAACAGGAACTGGGTCTTCCGCAATTCGATCGCGCCACCGAGCGCCAAAGGCGCGACGGCATGTGCTGGCGCGACGAGGGCGATCTTTACAACAACGGCGGCGCATTCAAGCTGGTCTGCCGCGACCGGCGCGGCGTCGTGGTTACCCTGATTGCCGACAACTATTACGGTTACTGCAAGAAGGAAGTGAAGAGCCAGATCAGCTTCGCCGCCAACCTCTTCGGCCTCTGCGAGGAAGAGCACGCCGGCGGTGCCATCGCTTTTCCGTCGTACGTGCTGGGTCAGGACTTTCACGCGGAGCGCTCCCGTTCCATCAGGAGAAATCAGTTCGAGGATGCCATGCGCCTGTTGGGAGACCGCGTGGAGCGCCGGCCGGAAGGGTATGCGGTGGACCGCACCTATCCGAATATCTTCTATATCCCGGAGAATGCCGAGTTCCACCTGGCGCGCGGGTCGGTGAGGTGGCCGCGGGAAGATGGATCGGGCGAGTTGACGCTTCTCCCGGACCGCATCTATATTGGGCCTTCCGGTTACCAGGTCAGGCTCGAGAAACAGGCTGGCGGAGCCGCGTGGCGGTTGGTGGGCTCGGTCGCGCACGGCACGCTTTGTCACAAACCATCGACCGTCTCGGGCGGCGGCAAGTCGGAGATCTCAAAATCTATTTCGAATGTTCTGTTGCAGGGTCCGGTGTTCGTCAGGGATTACTACCACGATATGGATCAGGCGGCCGCGATCCTGGCTCGGGATTACTCGACGGCCTATAAGCAGCCCGCGGACCGCGCCAGCCGGCCGATTTTGAGCCCCGAGCGCTCGCTCGGGTCGGTGATCAAGCTGCTTACAGTCTCGTCCGATTACACCGACGCGCACAATGAGTGGCTGCGCAGCCTGCCGCAGACCATCCGCCAGCTCGTGTTCGCGGTCAAACGGTATTACCGGCCGGAGTGGGGCGACAACTGGCGGGAGCATTTCACGGTCGACCGGATCAATGGGTATCTCGGCCATGAACTGAAATACGAGAATCAGAAGCTGGTCGGTAACTATCTGCGGGTGGGTTTCGATCCGCAAGGCTCCTGGCGGATCTACAAGCTGCGGCCCGACTTCCATCCTGCGGGCAAGGTGCAAGTCGAGGACGATATCACCGTATCGGTGGTGGTGCCGCGGCAAGGCTTGAAGGACTTTGACACGAAGTATCCCAATCGCAGCGCCAAGCTGGTCCAGAACTGCGAGGCCTTCCTGTTCCAGCGCCCGGATGACGCCATTCACCGCGGCTTCGATGCCCAGGCGGAGGCCGATATCGCCACGCCCGGTGCGTTCCTCTCGAACTTCGAGCCGCTCACCAGACCCCAGGTCCAGTCGCTGATGGATCGCATTGTCGAGTTCGACCAGTACACCGAGCCCATGCAGGCCCTGCTGCGCGGTTTCGTGCACGATGCGAAAGTCGACTACGCCGTATCCTCCGCGCACCCGCGCATGGTGGACGGCCGTCCCTCGAAGAATCCGCGCTATCTGCAAAAGCGGCCGGACTTGGTAGACCCGCTGGGCCGGTACGTGGCGGAGGTGTGCGCGCGCCTGGACCGCGGGATTCCGGCTGATCGGCCGCTGCGTTTCCCGGTGAATTCGGTGCTGGCGGGGCGCCGCGGCAATCCCGCCGATCCCAAGATCGGCCTGCCTCCCCTGGCCGTCTACAATCCGATTCACTATCAGGAACTGCCCGAGCTGTTCATGGATTTTATTTGCAGCCTCACCGGCAAGTCTCCCTCCACCACGGGATTCGGCAGCGAAGGCGCGCTCACCAAAGGCCCGTTCAATTCGGTTTCACCGGTGGTGGATCTAAACAACGCGCTGGTGGCGGCGGTGCTCACCGAGTACGCCGGCTTCACCACCGCCGCAGGGCACATCGGTCCGCACTACCGTGTGGATCACGACATCAGCATGCTCGCTCCGGAGGTCTGGTGCCGCGTGCGCGTGCCCGAGCGCGATCCGCGATTCCTGATCGAGAACGGCTTCCTGGAGAAGATCGCCGACTTTGAATGGCGCGGCCGGAAAGTACAGGCCAGCCGCCTGGGCTACCGCATTACGGCGCTATTCGCGGAGCGTTTCCTGGGGCGAATCTTCGAGTCGCCCGATACCGTCTTTCCCGAAGAGATCCTACGGCCGGAAAAACAGGACATGGACGCGTTCGCCGCCGGCGTGGATGCCATCGTGGCGGCGCAGACCCGTGTCGCGGAGAACTACTTCTACGATGGCAGTGTGGAGGCGGCCTGCCCGCCGCTCAAGGCGCTGCTGCACATCATGGCGCACGGCGAGTGGGAAGGGAAGGGAATTGGAGACCCGCCATTCCGCGCCATGTTCACGCGCGAATCGGTGGTCGAGAGTGACTGGTACAAAGAGCGCTTGCGCGTCAAACAGGAGCGCGACATCGCGCTCTGGACCCGGCACATCGCGGCCCTGGAAGCCTTTGCCGCCGGTCCCTCCGCGCGAGATCTCGACGTCGGCAGCCGGCTGGAGGAAGCTCGCGCGCAGATGGCCCGCGTTAGTGCCGAGACGTACCTGGCGGAGCTGGTGGGAACGATCGGGGCCGATCCCTTCACCCAGGAAAATGGATAACATGAAAAAAATGATCGCAAAATATGTGCTTGGATTGGCCTTTTTAGCTGGCTCCGCCTGGGCCGCCGACGCCCCCACACCGCTCGACATTAAGCCCGGACTGTGGGAGACCGCCACCACCACTGAGACCACCGGCTCGCCGGCTATCCCGCCCGATCTATTGGCCAGGATGACCCCGCAGCAACAGGCCCAGCTAGAGGCGCAGATGAAGGCGGCAACGCCCCACGGCGCGCATACCGACGTCCGCAAGCATTGCGTCACGAAGGAGGAACTCGCCAAAGGGCTGTCGTTCGGTGACGATCACGGGTCGTGCAAGCAGACCGTCCTGAGGGCGTCGTCCGGCAAGCGGGAGATTCATCTCGACTGCGGCAATTCAGGCATCAAAGCGGCCGGAACGATTCGCTTCGAAGCCATCGACAGGGAACATGTCAAGATTTCCTCGGAAATCACCTCTGGCGACGCCTCCCATGTCATGAAGGTCGTATCGACCGGCACCGCGAAGTGGGTAAGCGCGCCGTGTACCGGCGACGAGAAGAAGTAACTTACTCCCACTCAATAGTAGCGGGCGGTTTGTGAGTCAGGTCGTAGAACACGCCGCCAATTCCCGGAACCGCGAGTAACTCGGCCGATAGAGAGTCGAGTAAGTCTGGCGGCATCTCGACCGACTGCGCGGTCATGCCGTCCACCGAATCCACCGGACGCAGCACCACGGAGTCCGGTGCGCCGGCGGTGCCCAGCGGAATCAGCACCACCGGGAACTGCCAGATGCGGCGGTCGAAACCGCTGGCATGCGAGAGGCGGCGCACGAGCGCATCGGCCTGCCGGAGGCGCGCCAGGCGCTCGGGAGTGAGCTCGCTGACGCGCACCCGCAACTCCGCCATCGGCTGGGTGGTGCCGACCCGCGCAATCACCCGGTTGACGCCGGCAATTCGATTGATCAGCTCCGTGGCGCGCGCGTGATCCAACTCCTCAATGCATAATACCGGCGCGTAACTGCGGCTATCGCCCTGCACCCCTACCGAGTGGACCGGCACGATCCAGCCCTCGCCAGTGATCTGAACCCCGGCTTCGGCCTCCGAACAGAGGCAGCGGATGGCCAGGCCCGGTCCCGGAAACGGATGGCGGTCGATGACTTCCGCCGGCAGCCCCAGTTCCCGGCCGATCTCCCGCACTTCGTCTTTGTAGTAGGCGCGCAGAGGCTCCACAATTTGCCCTGCGTCGATCAGCTTTTGAATGCCCGGCACGCGGTTGTGATGCGTCTTGATCACCGCGGCCTTTTCGCTTCCGCCCGATTCGATGGTATCCGGATAAATGGTGCCCTGGCCCAGAATCCAGCCGCCATCCAGCAGGTGCCGCGATTCCAGGATGCGCTCCTGCACGCGCACGAACTCTTCGCCGATGATATGGCGTTTCTGCTCCGGCTCGCGCGCGCCGGCCAGCGCGGCCAGGAACTGCGCTTCGGCGGATTCGATCGCCACGCCGGGCACGCATCGCATCGAGTCGGTCTCGCCTTCGCGCATCAATCCCGTGTCGACATACACGCCTTCCACGCGATCCGCGCCCAGGGCGCGCTGGCAGAGCGCGCAGGCCACCGTGGAATCCACCCCGCCGCTGACGAAGAAGAAAACATTGCGCTCCCCCGCCGCCTGCCGGATTTCCTCTTCGATCTGGGGGACGCGATCGCGCGGATCCCAATCGCGCCGGCACCCGCAAATGCCGAAAAGGAAGTTGGAGAGCACCTCGCGGCCGCGCGAAGTATGCACGACTTCGGGATGAAACTGCACCGCATAGAGGCCGCGGGCGGGTGCCTCGATGGCCGCGATGGCACAGGTCGCGGTGCCGCCCAACGCGGAAAATCCAGGCGGCGCGGCGGTCACCAGATCGCGGTGGCTCATCCAGACCTGCTGCGGCCCGGAAATGCCATCGAAAAGTGCGCTGGTGCCGCCATCCGGATGGAACGTGGCGAAGCCATACTCGCCTTTATCGCCTAACTCGACGGTACCGCCCAGCAGGTGCGCCATGAGCTGCTGGCCGTAACAGATGCCCAGCACGCGCGCACCGCTTTGGAAAATGGCGGGATCGACGGTGGGGCTCGCTGGATCGTAAACGCTATTGGGCCCGCCCGAAATGATCAGTCCCGTGGCGCTCGCGAGATCTGTGGCGGGAGTTTCGCTCGCCCGGACCTCGGAATAGACTCCCAGGTCCCGAACCTTACGCGCGATTAAATGACAGTATTGACCGCCGGCATCCAGGACGACGATCTGGGCGGCAGTTTTCACCTGGTGCGAAGGGGGTTCTCCGGCTGCACCCGCTGCACCAGAACCTTGCGGGCCGTATCCAGCAGCGCCTTGGCCTTGGGCATGGCCTCCACGGCGCGTTCCACCTCGGGATCGGTTTCCATCGCCACCCGGTCGCTTTCATCGATATCGAAAGCGGTGATGTACATTTCGCGTTTCAGCATGCGCTTGATCCAGTCGGCGTCCTGCGTGAATTCGGCTTCCGTGAAATCGTAGTTCTGTTTCAACAGATAGTCGTGGAACTCGTTCAAAGTCGTAGTGTCGGGCGACCAGCCCTTGGGCAGCTTGGCATCGTGCTGGCCGAAGTAGTACCGCGTGAAGTTGAAGAATGCCGACTTCACGTAAAGCTCGGTCTGCAGGTGGTCGATCTTCGGCGGAGCGTACTTCTCGTCCGGGGTGATGCCGCCGCCGCCGTAAACGGTACGTCCGCCGTCGGTCATCTTCACGTCCTGCATGTCCTTCGGTTCGTCCTTGTGATAGTAGTAATCGAAGAACGACTTATTGGAGTAATCGCGCTGGATGAGCCGGCCGCTGGGTGTATAGAAATGCGCTGTGGTGAGCGCCAGGCCGGTGTTTTCGGAGAGCGGATAAACGGTTTGCACCAGGCCCTTGCCGAAAGTGGTTTCGCCCAGAATCCATGCGCGATCGTGGTCCTGCAGTGCGCCGGCCACGATCTCGGCGGCTGAAGCCGAAGAGCGGTTCACCAGCACCACGATCGGGTACTCATGACCATGGTTGCCGTTTCGGGCCGTGTAAGTCTTTTCCGGCGACGAGCGGCCATGGTGCGAAACGATGGTCTGTCCTTTTTGCAGGAACTTGTCCGCCACCGCCACGCCTTCATTCAGCAGGCCGCCGGGGTTGGCGCGCAGATCCAGAACCAGGCCGTGAATGTTATTCTCGCCCAGCTTCTTCAGCGCGTCTTCCAGCTCCTTGCTGGTGGTTTCGTTGAACTGCTCGATGAAAACGTAGGCGATGCCCGGCTTGAGCCAGATGGCATTTTTCACGCTGTCGCGCGAGATTTCGTCGCGGATGACGGTGAAGTTGAGCGGCTGATCGTTGCCTTCCCGCGAAACCACGATTACCACTTGCGTGTTGCGCGGACCCTTCAGCAGGTCGGCCACTTCGGTGGTGGTGAGGTTATCGGTGGCCTTGTCGTTCACCTTCATGATAATGTCGCCCGGCCGCAGCCCCGCCTTGTAAGCGGGTGAACCCGGGAACGGCGCCACCACGATGGTCTTTCCGTTGAAAGGCTGCACCTTCATGCCCACGCCGAAGTAATGCCCCTTCTGGTCCTCACGCAGGAGTTGGTAGTCCCGCGGATCGAAGAAGTTGGTGTGCGGGTCGAGGGTGCGGAGCATGCCGGGAATGGCGCCCTTATAGATGGCTTTGTCCGGATCGATCTTATCGGCGAAATTTTGTTCCACCAGGCCGTAAATGCTAGTAAACGCTTTAAGGCTGGCGCCGATGTCGTCGCCGTCGGCCACCGTCGCGGCCGCCTGGACTTGCGGTCCGAAAATGCCGCCAATCAGAGCGCACAAGCAGATCAGGCCGGGAAATAGAACGAACGAACGCGGCTTTTGGGGCATCCGGGACACCATCCTTAACTTGAGTATACCTAATCGTTGGACGCTGGAGGGCGGGATTCATCCCGCGCGCGGCTTCAGCCCCGCCCTAACTGACCACCCGCGACCGGAACGTCCGCGCGCCAAATCCGAAGCAGAATACCAGCGTGGCGGCCAGCGCCACCAGCACCCACGGCATCGGCAGCGTGGGCATCGCATGGCCCCCGATCGGCGGCACCATCGCGTAGCGCAGCCCTTCGGCGGCATAAGTCAGCGGATTGAACAGCGTGATCACCTGGAACCAGCGGATGCTGCGCAGCGCGCCCCACGGGTAGTACGTGCAGCCGGTGAACAGCAGCGGCGTCAGGATCACCGAAAACATCAGGCTGATCTGCTCCGGCTTCACGATGGTGCCGATCACCAAGCCGATGCCCGATCCGGCAAAGGCGGCCAGCACAATCATGCCGACGAGCACGCCGATGCGGTCGCCGCGCACGGCGTAGCGGCTGCCCAGCACCCACCACGCGGCCGGAAAAATCACCGCGCCGGCAACCATGCCGCGTAAGGCGGCAAACAGCACCTTCTCGGCCGCCACCAGCCACACAGGCATGGGTGCCAATAAGCGGTCGTCGATTTCGCGCGCGAATCCTAAATCCAGGACCAGCGGCAGGGTGATTCCTTGGATCGCGGCCATCAGCTCGGTCAGTCCCACAATGCCTGGCAGTAGCAAAGCCGCGAAGTTCCCGGCGGCGAGGCCGATGCTGGGCAGGATCTTGCAAAAGATCAACAGGAAAAACATGGGCTGGATGAGCGCCTGCACCAGGAACTGGGGAAGCTCGCGGCGCGTGACTACCAGATCGCGCCGCAACGTCGCGCCGAAGGCGTTGGCGGCCAGCCAGAAACGGTTCGAATGACGGACGGGTGTCATCGCAGATGCCTCCCTGTCAGGTAAATGAAAACGTCTTCCAGGCTGGGCTGCTTCACGTGCAGATCCCGCACCTGCGCGCCGGCGCGCAACACGGCCTCGGTGGCCGGGCCCACCAGCGCGGGGGCTTTTTCGGCGTAGAGCCGGTAGTTGACCACGCCGATCTCGTCATCGGGCGCGAGCGGCGCGCCGGCATCCAACTCGTCGACCTTGCTGGCGCCCGCCAGGCCGCGCAGCGACTCCAGCACCCTCGCTCCAGCATCCGGCGCGGGCAGGCTCACACGCAATTCCACGGCGTTGCCGCCAGGTATCAGCTTCTTCAGCTCGGCGGAGGTGTCGTCGACCAGGATGCGGCCCTTGTCCATGATGGCGATGCGGCCGCAAAGCTGGTCCGCCTCGCTCATATCGTGCGTCGTCAGCAGGATGGTCAGGCCCTGCGCGTTCAGCGCGCGAATGCGGTCCCAAAGGAACAATCGCGACTGCGGGTCCAGATTGTTGGTGGGCTCGTCGAGGAACAGCACGTCGGGAGCGTGCATTAGCGCCCGCGCGATCATCAGGCGCTGCGACATGCCGCCGGAGTAGCGCGCCACGCGATCATTCTTGCGGTCGCCCAGGCCGAGTTCGTCCAGCAGAGCGTCGGCGCGCTGCTCGCGCTCGCGGTACGGCACGCCGTGATACGCCGCGTGAAAGGTGAGAATCTCGCGCACGCGGAGGCTGCGGTCCAGGTTGCTCTGCTGGGGCACGACGGCGATGCGCTGCTTGATGGCGATAGGGTCGCGCGCTACATCCAGGCCCATGATGGCCGCCGAGCCCGAGGTCGGCAGCACACTGGTGATAAGCACCCCGATGGTAGTGGTTTTACCGGCGCCGTTGGGTCCCAGGAGGCCGAAAATCTCGCCGGGACGCACGCTGAAGCTCACGCCGTCGACGGCGTTGACATTGGACTTCGCGTAGCGCTTCACCAGCTCGCGGACTTCTATGGCCGCGGGATCGTTGGGCATGGATTCTATGATTGTACCGAAAAGCGGCCTTAGAACACGGAGTCCGAAATGGGTGCGTGTGACAATATGAATAAAACAACCGGTGGACGCTGCGGCGACTGCCCCCGCAGCCGAAACCGCGCGGGCAATCCTGGCCCTTCTATCGCTTCTAAGTAACTGATTTAAATTGTATTTGATGTATTATGAAGACGGTAGCTCCAGGCTCTGGGACTAGGACCGTTGTCAGTACTGGTACCTCTAAATTCGCGCGTCCCGCTTCAAGTACTTGATTTCCGCAGAGTTGGCAATCTAAACTTCAAAGAAGGACCAATCATCCCAGCCAACATACAAGAAAAGGAGAAAGAATTTCATGATTTTTACGATGCGGTCTATTGCAATGGCGGCCGCGGTCATATCCGCCATGGCCGTTTCCGGAAACTTAGAGGCAGCGTGCTCTGAAGATGTAGTCACTTACACGGCCTCGGGTTCGTTTGGCCCCAACGTGATCCAGGGTAGCGACGCCTTCAAGCTCGCCGGCGAGCCGTTCAGTATCACCCTGGTCGCTTGCGAGTCCAAACAGCCTGCAAAATCCGGACCAACCGACTCCATCTATACCGGCATCCAGTTGACGGGTACGGTCCAGTCTTCGCTGATTACGCAGCCCTACACCATAAAAGCCACCGCCGTGACTTTTGTGTTGATCGAGCCGGCCAAGGGCGCTGACTTGGTCGAAATGGAAGGCAACCTGACCGTATTTGGCAGTTTGATATACATCCACGGCACGGTCGCATTGCCGGCGGGCACCTTGACTTCCACGAAGATCGCTCCTTTTACTTCGCCAGTCTCGATCGTCACGGCCAGCTCGGTCTTCAGCTATTCATATTCCACATGGACGGCTTCCACCACATATGAAACCGGGCAGCAGATCATTGACCCGTCCGGCAACGCGCAGAAGGTGCTAACCGGAGGCACCAGCGGGGCTACCGCCCCGACATGGAACGACACCCTCGACGGGACCACCAACGATGGCACCGTGGTGTGGAGCTGTGAAGGTCCCTACACCGCGACTGAGTTGTCGGTCAATGGAAAAACGTCCGCTACAGCCGCCCCGCCGCCCGCCCCCAAGGCGGATACGTTTCTGCACTCCGATGGCGTGCAGGTAATCACGGCGCATGCGGACGGCTCGCAATCCGTGCGGCCGCTGTCGGCGGCGCCGGTGGATCTGCTGGCGTCTTCCGATAAGGTGATGCTGCAGTTCTACGCATCGGGTGTGCATGGCGCGTCCGAGGTACACGTGCAGATCGCGGGACAAGAGGTACCGGTGCGATACGCCGGGGCGTCGGGCCACTTCCCGGGCTTGGACGAGGTCATCGTGGAAGTGCCGCGCAGCCTCGCCGGCATGGGTAAGGTGGACGTTTCGCTGACGGCGGATGGCCAGGCGGCCAGCCCCATCGCTGTCCATATTCAATAGTCGTCAAACGTGGAGCGCGCCCCCACTCCGGGGCGCGCCTCCGCCTTCCGAGCCGCGACCGTCAGGAAGCGGTTTCCCCAAGCATGAGAATCACGCGAAACTTTCGCTATGCCGGGCGAAGCCTCCTGCAGAACCCCGGATTTGCTTTGGTGGCTGTCGTTACGTTGGCGCTGGGGATCGGCGCGAACACAGCTATTTTCAGCGTGGCCGACGCGCTCCTGCTGCGGCCCTTGCCCTACGCGCATCCCGATCGGCTGGTGCTGGTCTACGCCACCGACGCCAATGCGGCGGGTACGGTCCAACCTTTTTCCTTCCTTCGTGCCACGTTCCTGAGCGAGAAAAGCCGCTCCTTCTCCGGATTCGCACCCTTCACCAGCGATAGCTTCAACCTGACCGGAATAGGCGATCCGGAGCAGCTTTCCGCCGCGCGCGTGGGGTGGAATTTCTTCGATGTGCTGGGCGTGCGACCGGCGATTGGCCGGACGTTTTTGCCAGATGAAGACCGGCCCGGCGCCAAAGCCGTGTGCCTGATCAGCCACGCCTTGTGGACTCGGGCATTTGCCGCCCGCGCCGACATCGCGGGACAGAACATCATGCTGGACGCTACGCCGTATACGATTATCGGCGTCCTGCCCGGCGGCTTCCGCTTCGCGCCTCTGGAGGAATCCGTGGATGTGTGGGCGCCGCGGGTTTTCGATCTGAATATCTCTACTCCGGCGCAAGTCCGCGCGGGCTTGGGATTCTTGACTGCCGTGGCGCGCTTGGCGCCGGGCATCGGCGCGCGGCAGGCGCAAGCCGAGATGGACATCCTCGACCGCCAGTATAAACGCGAGAATCCGCGCATGCCCGACGCCCATCCCGGGCAGGCTATTCGGGCGCAGGATTTGCAGGAACAGACCGTCTCGAACGTCCGCGTGGCCGTGCTCATTCTATGTGGCGCGGTGGGTTTGCTGCTGCTGATCGCGTGCGCCAATGTAGCCGCGCTGCTTCTGTCACGGGGGCTGGCGCGCCGCAAGGAGATTGCGATTCGGGCGGCGTTGGGCGCCGGGCGGGCGGCGCTGATCGGGCAGTTGCTGGCGGAGAGTGTCGTACTCGCGGCCGCGGGTGGCGTGCTCGGCATCGCATTCGGCGCTTGGGGCACGCCCGCGCTGGCTGCCATGGGTCGCGGGAACCTGCCGCGCGTGGAGGAGATCGGCATCGACTGGCGCGTGATGGCATTCACCGCGGCGCTCTCCCTTCTCACGGGACTGCTGTTCGGCCTGCTTCCGGCGCTACAGCTTTCCGGGCAGGATCTCAACCCGGTGTTGCGGGCCGAGGGGCGCGGGTCGGCTGGCAGCCGCCGGCGCAATCGATTGCAACGCGCGCTGGTGGTGGGCCAAGTGGCGCTCTCCATGGTGCTGCTGGTGGGCGCGGGGTTGCTCATTCGCAGCTTCGTGCGGTTGCGCCAGGTGGACGGCGGTTTCGACGCGCGCAACGTCCTGACCATGCGGATCGCACTGCCGCCCGCCCGCTATCCGCAGGGACCCCGCATGGCCGTATTCTACGATGAGGCCGTAAAGCGGGTCGCGGCGCTGCCCGGCGTGCAATCCGCCGCGGTGTGCTCGGCGTTGCCGGTGCGCCCCGTGCGATTCTCGCCGGTGCTGGTGGAGGGCCAGGACGAGATTCCGCTCGCCGCGCGTCCGATAATGGCGATCCAGATGGTGAGCCCGGCGTACTTCCGGACGCTCCGGGTCGCCCTGCGGCAGGGCCGCGAATTCACCGAGGGCGACAAGGCTGACGCGCCGCTGGTTGCCGTGGTCAACGAAACTCTGGTACGCCGCTTCTGGCTGCACGAAAATCCAATCGGGAAGCGCCTGATGATTGGCCGCATGGTCCAGCCCACCGAAGTAGTGGGAGTGGTGGCGGATGTGACCAACCTCAGCCTGACAGCCGCGCCCGAGGCGGAAGTTTATTTGCCCTTTCCGCAGCGTCCGTGGGCCTCCATGAATCTGATTCTGCGGACGGCGGGCGATCCGCGCCATTGGGCGGAGGCCGTGCGCGTGGCGGTGGCCTCGGTGGATCGCGACCAGCCCGTCACCGCGCTGAATACCATGGAAGAGGTGCTGGCCGAATCCACCGCGCAACAACGCTTCAGCGTATTTCTGCTCGGCGTGTTCTCGGCGGCCGCGCTGGTGCTGGCCGCGGTGGGGCTTTACGGCGCCATCGGTTATTCGGTCGCCGAGCGCACCCGGGAGATGGGCATCCGCATGGCGCTGGGCGCCACGAAGAGCGATATTCTGCGCGCGATCGTAGGGCAAGGCCTGGCTCTGGCCCTGGCCGGCCTGGCCATCGGAACCGTCGCCGCGCTGGCGCTCACCCGGCTGATGTCCGGACTGCTGTTTCAGGTGAGCGCCGCCGATCCGGCCAGCTTCGCCGCCAGCGCGCTGCTGTTTGCGGCCATCGCGGCGCTGGCCAGCTATCTGCCGGCGCGCCGCGCCACGCGTGTCGACCCCACCGAAGCGCTACGGGACGAATAGCGCATGCACGCCCGTCGCGCGCATGCTAGTATGGAAGAGTTCACGTCATCGCGGGGACGTAGTTCAGTTGGTTAGAACGCCGGCCTGTCACGTCGGAGGTCGCGGGTTCGAGCCCCGTCGTCCCCGCCATTCCTTCCCACTGATCAAGCACCTACGAAGGCTGATAAGCGACGCCTAACTGGCTAGCCACCGCGGAGAAACGCGGGTCTGCCGTCCATAACTGCAATCGCCCCACCACAGCGGACGCCAGGAGGTGCATGTCGATCCAGCCGACGCCACGGCCATGCAAGTCGCGATCGCGGACAAACGTGACCACGTCACGGTGAGGGACCATGGCCGCTTGATGCATCCGCTCGTAGGCAGCCAGAAGCTTCCTGCGGCCCCCTCGGTCGCCAATGAGGAGCTCTCCATAGACCAACTCGTGCCCCGTCACTTCATCGAGTCCGAGCAGTCTGTCCAACTCGGCCGCGTACGGCGACCGGCCGGCAAGGAAGCGAATCCACACCGAAGTGTCCACCAGAACCATTCAGGCCACCCGTCGTTTATGCGACGGCCTTTCACGGCGCCTGGGCACGTCGCTTGCCAGAGGCTCCGTACCGCGCAGAGCCCGAAGTCGTTCGTAAGCCGCGTGGCGCACCAGGGCTTCCAACCCCAAACGTAAGGTCGCCGTATCCGTGCTTGCCCCGCAAGCCGCCTTCGCTTCTTTGAAGAGTTTGTCATCGACGTTGAACGTTTTCTTCATACATTCAATTCTGCCATATAAGTACGGCTCCTAAGACCATACGTAGTCGCATCGTGGGGGGCTCTCAGCCTGCGGCGGCCTCTCAGTCCGCCTTCTTCCGGTCGAAGAGAACTCTGGTGTAGTTGCTTCCACTCACCACACGTGGCAGGCGTGGACTGGGGCCATGGGCTGCCCCGGATGGCACGCGAAAGCCTTCTGAAACTCCGGCATATTCTCAATCACACCGTTCACACGGAATTCCGCCGGCGCATGTTCGTTGGTCTGGACCTGTAGCCGCAACGCCTCTTCGCGCGCGTTTTGGCACCAGACCTGGCCAAACGAGAGGAAGAAACGCTGCTCCGGCGTATAGCCGCCCACCTTGGCGGTCTGGTTACCGATGGTGTTCAGCAGGGCCATTAGGGCGACCCGCACGCCGCCATTGTCGGCGGTATTCTCACCGAGCGTCAGCTTGCCGTTGACGAACGCGCCGGGCGCCACCGAGAAACCCCCGTACTCGTCAGCCACGCAGGCCTCGCGCTGGTGGAACTCCTCCTGGTCCTTAGGTGTCCACCAGTTTTTGAGGTTGCCATGGGCGTCGAACTGACAGCCCTGGTCGTCGAACCCGTGGGTCAATTCGTGCCCGATCACCATCCCGATGCCGCCGAAGTTTACCGGATCGTCGTCGTTGTTGTAGAAGAAGGGCGGCTGCAGGACGCCGGCCGGGAAATTGATGTTGTTCATCAGCGGATCGTAATAGGCGTTAACCGTGGGAGGCGTCATGCTCCATTCCAGGCGGTCGACGGGCTTGCCGATCTTGTTCAACTCGCGATGGAACTCGAACTCGTCGGCGCGGAAACTGTTGCCAACGGGGTCGTCGGGCTTGATCATGACGCTGGAATAATCGCGCCAGCGATCCGGATAGCCGATCTTATTCGTGATGGCCTTCAGCTTGATCAGGGCTTGGGCTTTCGTAGCCGGCGTGATCCAGTCGAGCCTCTGGATATCCTCGCCCAGCGCCTTCTCGAGCGCAGCCACCATTTTCAGCGTGCGCGCCTTGCCCTCGGCGCCGAAGGTCCGCTCCACGTATTTGCGTCCCAGTGCCTCGCCCAGTTCGCGATCGGTGAGATCTACGCAGCGTTTCCAGCGGGGCCGCATGGCTTCGGCTCCGGTTAAGGTCTTGCCATAGAAATTGAAATTCTCCTCGGTGAACGGCGTGGGCAGCAGCGGCGCGGAACTGTGCAGCAGGTGCCAGGTGAGATAGGTCTTCCAATCGGCCAGCGGCGTGTTTTCGATCAGGGCGTTGATGGTCTTCACGAATTCCGGGTAGGAGACGTTGATGGCTTGAAACTCGGGCGTGCCGGAAGCCGCGAAATACGCATTCCAACGGAAGGCCGGGCTGAGAGCCGCCAGTTCCGGTTTGCCGATCTTGTGGTAGACCTTTTCGGGATCGCGGCGCGAAACCAGGTCGAGCGAACCCTTGGCCAGTGCCGTCTCGAACTGCAGGACGGCGGCGGCGCCGGCCTTGGCCTGCTCTGGCTTCTCGCCCGCCAGTTCCAATATGCGCTCGACGTGCGCCGCGTATTTCTGGCGCAGTTCGACAGACTTGGCATCTTCCTTCAGGTAATAATCCCGATCGGGCAGGCCCAGACCACCCTGGTCGAACTGCGCGATCACCGAATTGGAGTCTTTGAAATCCTGACCCGAACCGAATTCAAACAGCGCTTCTACGCCGATGGCCTGCAGGTGCGCTATTTCACTGGCGAGCTGGGACTTGTCGGTGAGCTTGCGGATGCGGTCGAGTTCCGGCTGGAGTGGGGTGAGGCCTCTGGCGTCGATGGCCTTTTCGTCCATGCAGGCGGCATAGAAGTCGCCGACCTTCTGGGTGGTGGCATCGCGGCTGGCGGAGGGCTTGGCGGCCGCTTCTAGAATCTCGTGGAGGATGTCGCGGTTGTGATCCGCCAGTTCATTGAAGCGGCCCCACATGGCCTGGTCGGCCGGAATGGGGTTGTTCTTCATCCAGGTACCGCAGGCATACTGATAGAAATTGACGCAGGGGTCCACCGATTTGTCGACGGCGGTGAGATCAAACTGCGCGGACACGACGCTGAGTGTAAGCGAGGCAGCCACTGTGAGCTGCAATAAGACCGACATGTTATTACTGTAACGCGAACTGAATGCCACATAGCTTTTCCACTCTCGAACACCTGCCTTGATTGTGGGGCGGTCCCCCTGGACCGCGGCCGACGCCCTAGTCGGCCCTCTGAAGCGCGCAAATACCGGGGCCCGCCCCACGGTGTCCACATAATCGTTAATCCGCACGACGCACTACGGGCTCGCTCGGGAAACTATCGCGGTGCGAAGCGGAGTATTCGGTCTTGTGGTCTGCATATGGCCCTTCGCACGAAGACCGCATTCGTGCGTATGCTGGCGCGCGACTCTACAATACAAAGTACATGATAGAATAGAAAAATGGCTCGCCCAGGGACACTTGGCGCGCTCGTGCGCGACTGGCGGCTGCGCTCCTACGGGATAGCGTTACTTCTACCGTTGGCGCTCGCGCTGCTCCAGCAGGACCTATGGCTCTTGCTTTTCGTCCTAATAGCACCGGCCATCGCCGTCAGCGTCGTCGTCTTGCTAGTGTGCGCAATGTGGGCGAACGGTCGGCGTACGTGCCTGTTGATATTGGGGGCATTCGCGGTGTTCGTTGCGACTTCGGCCCTAGCACTCGCGCACGCTAATGCGATCCGCGCAACAGCAAGGTGGCTATTTTGGTCGAAAGGGTACAAGGCCAAAGTGCTGGCGAGCCCGGTTCCGCCAGGAGAGCAGCTAAAGCACATCGAATGGGACGGGTGGGGAATGTTCGGAATGGACCAGACCGTCTACCTCGTTTTCGATCCGACCGATCGACTCTTGGCAGGAGCAATGCGCGAACGACCCGGCAGACTTGCGGGGATACCATGTCAGGTCCTGCAAGCTCAAAGACTTGAGAGCTGTTGGTACAGCGTTCTATTCTACACGGGCGATGATTGGAATGGCTTGCAACCCATGAGCAGGAATTAGCCGCCAAGCGGACGAGGAAAACGCGATCCTCGTCCGAAGCGCCCGGCCTACTGTGTCTTGCCGCGCCGGGCCTGCTATGCGATCCTGGAACGAGGTCAACCGCTATGCCCGTCCGCAGGAATGTCGAAACGCCCAGCCCCGGCCGGTCTTTGCGCGCCGGCCGGCCTCCGAGTTGGAATTGAGGGCCGCGGAAAGAAGGCTCCTCAAAGATCGAGACTGGATCGATGAGGAAGAAGCCGATTTGATTCTCGCCATACGGGAAGAGAAGCCGCATGGCCTGAGAGGTGAGAATATCCGCGACTTCGCTCGGCGTCAGGGCCACGACTTGAAGGATTGAGAGTGGCGGCGGAGGGTCGCTGGCAAGTAGAGTTGCTGCCCGGCGCCACAGCGGGCCTGAATGGAATCCTCCGAGATCACGGAGACGATGCCTTCGATCAGGCGCTCAACGACATCCAAGACCTGACGTTGTCGCCATATTGTTAGTTGACCCCCGGGAACGCCCCTGCTTCGCGTCAAGCGTCCCTTCGCACGAACATCGCATTCGTGCTATGCTGCCGGGAGACGATGCACATTCCGGATGGCTACCTCAGTCCCTCGACGTGCGTGAGTCTGGCCGCCGTCGCCACGCCATTCTGGTACGTGGCCCTGCGCCGCGTCAAATCCGCCCTGCACGCGCGGCTCATCCCCCTCCTCTCTCTGTTCGCCGCCTTCTCTTTCGTCATCATGATGTTCAACCTGCCGCTGCCCGGCGGCACCACCGGCCATGCGGTGGGCATGGGAGTCGCTTCCATTGTCCTTGGCCCGTGGGCCTCGATTCTGGCCATCTCCATCGCGCTCACCATTCAGGCGGTCTTCTTCGGCGATGGCGGCATCACGGCGCTCGGCGCCAACTGCTTCAACATGGCGATAACCGGGTCGCTGGTGGCCTATGCCGTCTACCGGCTGGTGGCATGGCGCGCGGCGCTCAGTTCCGCGCGGCGCGTGGTGGCCGCCGGTCTGGCCGGTTACGCGGCCATCAACGTGGCCGCCCTCTGCGCAGCCATCGAATTTGGAATTCAGCCGCTGCTGTTTCGCGACGCTTCGGGAGCCCCGCTCTATGCGCCGTATCCACTAAGCATTGCGATCCCCGCCATGATGCTCGGGCATCTCACCCTGGCGGGCCTGGCGGAGTTGGTCATCTCGTCCGGCATGGTGGCTTATCTGCAACGCACCGATCCGGGGCTCCTGCGCCAAACCGCGCCCGACGCGCCGCCCGCGGACGAGCTCGCCCTCCCGGTTCCCGATCGCCTCGCCGGCCCCTCCCGGTTGCCCACCGCGCGCAAATTGTGGCTGGCCCTTGCGGCGCTGCTGATCCTGACGCCGCTCGGCATCCTGGCAGTCGGCAGCGCCTGGGGGGAATGGAGCGCCCGCGATTTCTCCGACCCGCAGGTGCGCCGCGAAATCGCCGCGGCGTCCCACAACCACGCGCCGCCGCCCGCCGCGCCGCGGGGTCTGGAGCGGCTCTCCTCCCTCTGGACCGCGCCGCTCTCGGGTTACGCGCCGTCCTTTATCCGCGGTGCCGCCTTCGGGTATCTGGTTTCCGCGATGGTGGGCGTCGGCCTGATCATCGCGCTCGCGCTGTTATTGAATCGGCTGCTGGCCCACCTTCCGGCCGCCATGGGACGCCGCCGCCGCAAGAGTTTTGTCGAAAAGACCGCGCGCGGTTTGTTGGAGGCCACCGGCCAAGTCCTGTTTGCCGAAGACATGGCCGTCAGCGGCGGATTCCTGCAGCGGCTCGATCCGCGCGTGAAGCTGATCGGCATTGGCGCGCTGATCGTCGCCGCCGTGGCCGTCCATCGCCTCTGGGTCCTGGCCGGCATCCTGGTTTTCGGCGTGGCGCTGGCGCTGGCCTCCCACATCCCCATCCGGCTGCTGGCAACGCGCGTCTGGCTCGCGGTCCTGGCGTTCACCGGAGCCATCGCGCTGCCCGCGATTTTTCTGACGCCCGGCGCGGCGGTCTGGCGCGTCCCTGTTCTGGCGTGGCCGATCACGCAACAGGGATTGCGCAGCGCCGCCTTCCTAGTTTTGCGCGGTGAGACGGCGGCCACTTTGTCGTTGCTTTTGATCCTCACCACGCTTTGGACCCGCCTGCTGCGGGCGCTGAGATATTTTCGCGCGCCCGTGGTCATCGTCGCGATCTTAGGGATGACCTATCGCTATATGTTCCTGTTCCTGGCCGCCGCGCGGGATATGTTTGAATCGCGCGAGAGCCGCATCGTGGGCGTGCTGCAGCCCGCCGACCGCCGCCGTCTGGCCGCCGCCAGCGCAGGCGTGCTGCTTGGCAAGACGTTGCAAGTGAGCGGCGAAGTGCACATGGCCATGCAGGCGCGCGGCTTCCGCGGCGAGATCCGCCTGCTCGACGAATTGCAGATGCGCACTCCCGACTGGCTGCGGCTGGCTGCCTTCGTGGGTGTCGCCACTCTGGCGGTCTGGTTGGGGCGATGACCGAATTAGCTTTCGATGTGCGTGAAGTGTCCTACCGATACAACCAGGTCGCGGCTCTGAACGGCCTCTCCGTGCAGGTAAAACGCGGCG
Source organism: Bryobacterales bacterium (assembly GCA_963707465.1). Classification (GTDB taxonomy): domain Bacteria; phylum Acidobacteriota; class Terriglobia; order Bryobacterales; family Bryobacteraceae; genus Bog-159. The sequence continues at coordinate 231,665 of CAVPQK010000021.1, read as the reverse complement.
AGCGCGTGGCCCTGCTGGGCGCCAACGGGTCGGGCAAGTCCACGCTACTGCGGTTGCTGGCGGGGTTGTGCTTCCCCGATCAAGGCGAGATCGCGTTCCACGGAGAGACCCTGACCGAGCAGCGCCTCCAGGATGAGGAGTTCTTCTTTCGCTTCCGCCGCCGTGTGGGTCTGGTCTTTCAAAATGCGGACGTGCAGTTGTTCAGCCCCAGCGTTTTCGACGAGCTGGCTTTCGGTCCCTTGCAGCTTCGCTGGTCCGCGCAGCAGATTCGGGAACGCGTCGGGGAGGTGCTGCGCGCCATGGATATCGCGCACTTACAGGATCGCGCGCCGCATCGGCTGTCGGGCGGCGAGAAGAAGCGTGTGGCCCTGGCGTCGGTGCTGGTGCTCGATCCGGAAGTGCTGCTGCTCGACGAGCCCAGCGGCGCGCTGGATCCGAGCAGCCAGGCGCGCATCGTCGATTTTCTGGTCTCCTGCGGCAACGGCTCCAAGACCGTGATTATCGCCACGCACGACCTGGATACGCTCGAAGACGTCGCCGACCGCTGCTACGTCTTTGCCAACGGGCGCGTGGCGGGTGAGGGCACGCCGCTCCAGATTCTGCACGACGTGGAACTGTTGGAGCGCGCCAAGCTGATCCGGCCGCACGCCCACGTTCACGGGGAAGGCGCAGTGCAGCCGCATCCGCACGTGCACCGCCATGAAGGTTAGCAAACCCTGTATTGTGGGGCAGTCTCCTAGCTAGCTAGTCTGATGCCGCACACTTTTCCCACAGTGTGAATTTCTGCGCAAATAGTGAGGGCCCGCCCCACAATTTATGCAGGATTTCTCGCCTCGCGAAGAGTATGCGGCATTGTTTCACTCCCGCGCACCTGATCCATGCTGAAGCCGAGCTCAGCGGCTACCTGATCGAGGGAGACGCCTCCTTCGGGGTTCTGCCGGAAGTATTCGCGTGAAGCGGCGACTGCGCGGCGATCTTCTTCGCTTAGCGGCGATCCAAGGTCAAGCCGTGCTGTGAGCCGAGTTAGTCTGACTTGGCCGGCGCGACCACGAAAACGTATTCCAGCGTCTGGCTGCCAGTATTCGCAACATTGTGCCGTGTCGCTGGGGGGATGTACACGTATCCTGGCGCGGCGAACCTGCGCGTCGGCTGTCCCTCGATGAGGGCGTCGCCGCGCCCGTGCAAGATAACCAGCGATTCCTCGTTTTTTCCTGTCGAGTGCCATCCCACAGATTTGCCGGGCTCCAGCCGCACAAAGCCGCTGCGCATGCCTGCGGTCTGCGGTGCCCCTTCCAGCAGTGGGCATTCGGTGGCCGGACACCGAAGAGCGAATGTCAGAGGTTCTGGCACAGGCGCTTGCGAAGCCAACGGCGCTAACGCAGCGGAGACCAAAGCGCAGATTCGGATCAGGCGAGTTGTCGACATATATCCCTACCTTAGCCAATCATCCAGATGCTCCCGCACAAATTGATCGTCGTTCAAGTGCGGATAGGCGCGGCACACCCGGTCGATCTCGTCCGCCTGGCCCGGCGAAAGCTCCTCGTCCGGATTGAGACACCAGCGGCCCGCCAGCAATCCCTGCCGGCGCAATATTTCATGAATGCCGGCAATCGATCCGCGAAACTGGTTGGCGGCATCGAACAGCGCGGCATTCGCATCGGTGATCTCCGCGCCCAGTGTCAGCCAGGATGCCGCCAGCGGCTTTTCACCGCGCACCTCCGCGTGGATCTGTTCCAGCATGCTGACCGCGCGCAAAGTCCAGACCGCCCAATGTCCCAACAAGCCGCCCACCATCCGTATCGGGCGCAGGCTGACCGCGCCGAACCGGAACGGAGTGACCAGATCGGTGACAATGCTGTCGTCGTTGCCGGTATACAGCGCGATCTCGTCCGCGCGCCCCGAATCCGCCACCGCGCGCACCACATCCACGGTTTGATAGCGGTTGAAGGGCGCAATCTTGATCGCCACCACGCGCGGCATCTCCGCCAACTCCCGCCAGAATGCGTACGGCAGCGCACGGCCGCCTACCGCCGGCTGCAGGTAGAATCCGAACAGCGGTATAACTTCGGCCACCGCGCGGGTGTGCGCCAGCAGTTCGGCCACCGGCGCGTCGCGCCATGCGCCCAGGCTTAGCAGGCCCGCGTCGTAACCGCAGCGCGCGGCGAATTCCGCCTCGCGTACAGCCTGCGTCGTGCGGCCTACAATTCCCGCCACTTTCACCAGATCGTCCACGTCATCGGAGGCGCGCAGCTCCTCCATGGCCAATTCCAGGACCGGTTCGAACCAGCCGAAGCGCGGGTCGCGGATTTCGAATTGGGTGGTGTGTACGCCCACCGCCACGCCGCCCGCCCCGGCGGCCACGTAGTAGCGCGTCAGCGCGCGCTGCCTGCGCTCATCGAGCTTGCGCTCCGCGGTCAGCGCCAGCGGGTGCGCGGGGATGGCCACGCCTTCCCGCAACCGTTCGCGCCAGCTCACCGCTTGTAGCCGATCATGCGCAGAAAATCGTGGCGGGCGCGCGCGTCGGATTCGGTCTCCACGCCCTTGGGCGGAAAGCCGTCGATCACCCCCAGCACCCCGCGGCCTTGCTCCGTCTGGGCCACCACCACTTCCACCGGATTGGCGGTCGCGCAGAAAATCGAGCAGACCTCGGGCACTTCCTTGATGCGGCCCAGCACGTTGATCGGGTACCCGTCCCGCATAACGATCGCGAAGAGGTGCCCGGCGGCGATGGCCGTGGCATTGCGCGCCGCCATGGCTTTCAGCGCGTCGTCATTGCCATCCACGCGCGTCAGGCAAGGGCCGGAAGCTTCGTTGAAGGCGATGCCGAATTTCAAATTCGGCACGGTGTTGACCAGGGCTTCGTACAAGTCTTCCACCGACTTGATGAAGTGCGTCTGTCCCAGAATTACGTTGCCGCCTTCGGGAATCTCCAGGCGAACCGTCGTCAGATCCATGGCCTCAGGATAACGCCGCGGAGCTCCAATTGCCGGCGGGGATACTCAGCGTTATGGTTGTGCCCTCATCCGGGTCGCTTTGTATCTGGACGGTGCCGCGGACCAGTCGGGTGCGTTCCTTGATGCTGACTAAGCCGAGTCCCGCGGCCGCGCCGGTGCGGTCTGGCGCGATCCCTGCGCCGCGGTCCGCGATGATCAGGCTCAAAGTCTCCGGCGAGCGCCTGAGTTGGACCGAGGCTTCGGCCACCTGGGCGTGCTTTGCAACGTTTTGCAACGCTTCCTGCACAATGCGATACACGCACAGGGATACGGCGGAGGGCACGCCGCCGAACGAACCTTCCACTTCCAGCCTCACCCTGACCCCGGTCAGCGCAGAAAACTCCGAACAATAGGCGCGTAATGCCGCCGCCAGCCCGGCATGCTCCAGCACGGCCGGATGGAGCTCGTGCGAAAGTCGCCGGATCGCTTCCGAAAGGCCGGCCAGGTTCTGCTGCAGCCGGTCGCTCTGCGCGCGCGCGCTGGCCAGTTCCTTGGGAATATCCGTCTTCAAATTGCTCGTGGCGATGCTTAGCGCCGCGATTTGCTGGCTGAGGTCGTCATGCAACTCCCGCGCCAGGCGGGCCCGCTCCTCTTCCTGCGCATCGATCAGCCGGGCACTCAACGCGCGGATCTCTTTTTCTGTGCGGGTGCGTTCTTCCAGTTCCTCCGCCAGCGCGGCATTCGTCGTGCTTAGCCGCTCCTCCGCCTGTTTGCGGTCCGTAATATCCAGCACAGACCCGGCAAATCCAAGGAACTCCCGTTCTGCCGAAAACCTGGGCAAGCCCCGGCTGATTACCCAGCGGTACTCGCCATCGAAGCGCCGGATTCTGTATTCAGCGACGTACTCCGTACCGCGCGCCCGGCACTCCAGAAACCGCGCGCGCGACCACTCCGCGTCGTCCGGATGCACATAGCCTTTCGCCCAGTTCCACTCGAAGCGCCCCTCGTGTGTGCCCAGAAACTGCGCGAATGGTTTGTTGATGAAGGAACCGTCGGTCGCCGACCACATCCAAAGATACGCGGGCGTCTCGTTCGCCACCGTGCGGAACCACCGTTCCTGCTCGCGATGGATCTGCACTTGCCGGCTCCTCCAGATCAGCCCGACTCCCGCGCCGGTGGCGACGGCGATCAAGGCGACAATGGCGGCCATCTCCCACCAGAGGCGCCGCAGCGGCGCTTCCACTTCGGCGACGTCGATCCTGGCGCTGAGATACCACGGCGAGTTCGGAATGCGGCGCACCAGGATGAGCGCGGGCACGCCCCGGTAGTCCTTTCCCTTGCGTAGCCAGCCTTGCAGAAGCACCTTTTCGTCCGGTACTTGCAAGCCGGCGAGAGACCGGCGGAAAGCCAGCGCCGTTCCGTGCATCGAGCGCAGTTCGTTCAGGTAAAGGATCTCGTTTCCTTCCCGGCGGGTCAGGTGCGTTTCCGCGGTGCGGCTGGCCGTGGGCCAGAATTCCACATAGGGATACAAAAACCGCGCCGCATCGATATCCAGGATAAAGGCCCCCGCTCCGGCCACCGGAATCGTTACCGCCATGAGCACCCGTCCGGATCCGGCCTCGCGGTAGAGGTCCGATAGCCCCACCTTTCCGGATTCAACCGCTGCCCGCGCGAACTCGCGCAAATGGACGGCGTCGGAGTGCTCCGGATTCAATTGAATGCGGATGTTGCCGTCGAGGTCGACCAAGGTGGCGCTGGCGTAAGCGGAAGCTTGCTCTAACCCCTTCAAGTAGCGCAATAAATCTGTTCGGTCCGTTTCTGTGGCAGCCCGTCCCGCCAGAACCCGCGCGGCGATCGGCATCGCCGGAGAGGATGCCACTGCCATGCCATCGCCTCTTCGCTCATCGCGCCAGTTGGCGATTTGCTTGGTCTTCGCGTCGGCGATGGCGGTCAGCTCATTTTCGGCGGCTGTCTCCGCCGCGCCGCGCTGCCGCGTATAATACCATCCCACCGCCGCCACCAAAGCCGCCGCGCCGAAAGTCAGCAACAAGATCAGGATGCGGCCCTGCCGGGTCGAAAAGCTTCCTCCGCCGCCGGTGCGCACCGGCCTCACTCCGCGACCAGTTTCAACCGGATCGCATACTGGATCAGCGCCGCCGTGGTTTCCACGCCGAGTACCTGCATGATTTCGTATTTGTGGGACTCCGCGGTTCGCGGCGAGATATTCAAGATGGAGGCCACTTCCTTCATGGTGCGGCCTTCGGCAACCAACTGCAGCACTTCGCGCTGCCGTGGCGTGAGCGGCGGGCCGTCTGACGCCTGTCCGCGCGCCTCCAACAGGATCGCGATCAGATCCTTGGCCAGCAGTGAAGTGACGTACCCTCTTCCCTCGGCCACGTCGGCGATCGCCCGCACCAGTTCCTCGGCGGGCGATACCTTCAGGACATAGCCGGATGCGCCAGCGCGAAAAGCCTCTACGGCCAACTGCGTGTCCCGGTGCATCGTCAGCACCACTACTTTGGCCCCGGGCCGACCAGCCCGGATCTGGCGGATCGCATCCAGCCCGTTCAGGCCGGGCATGGAAATGTCCGTCACAATTACGTCCGGCCGGAGCTTCTCAGCCGCATCCACCAGGGCGTGCCCGTCGTGCACCACACCCACCAGATCGAAGCTTTTCTTGAGCAGAGATTCCAGGCCTTCTGCGACTACCGCATGGTCGTCAGCCAGCAGAACCCTCGTGGTGAGCATGTGCGAAGCCCGATCAGAACCGTACTGGTATCATAACGCGGGCCGGGCATTATCGCACGCCTACGGGGTCCATTTTTGCAATACCCTGCGGGAAAGATACGTCTGGCCGGCCAAAACCATTTCCACCGCGGAAATGAGTTCCTCGGCCGCATCGATCTTCAGCACGTAGCCGCGGATGCCGGCCTCCAGGGCGCTTCGCACCAGTTCCCGGTCGTCGTACACGCTCAGCACGATCGCGTGTTTGGTGAATCCCTGTTGCAGGATCTGCCGGCAGGCTTCGATGCCGGTCAGATGCGGCATGTTGATGTCGGAGATCACCGCATCCGGCCTGAGCTCGGAAGCCGCTCGAATCAGGGAAAATCCTTCCGCGACCGAACACAACACGTTGAAATTCGGCGCCAGACGTCGGCCTATTGCCGCCAGCAGCTCCGGGTGATCGTCGGCCAGGATGATGCGGGGCTTCTCCTGATCGGCGGCTGTCGCGCCACTCGATCCGAGATCCGGCGTCGCGCCGTTCTGGCCCATCCAACTATTGCACACGGAGACGCGGTCCGCCGCTATCCGTAAAACTACGGGCTTAAGGCTGCGGATCTGCCTGAAAGTGCCGCGAGTTGCGGTTTGTCCGTCCGCGGCACCGAAAAATTGCGGATGGTTCCGTTCGATTCGTTGAATGACAATGTAGCTAGATCCATGGCATCCAGAGGCGAGGGGGCTGATTTCGACAACGTCTGTATTGAATTCGTGCATGCGGCTATAGCCATACTGCCGTCCATCCTGGAGCGGCTGATTTACCTTGCGTCCCTGCGAGACCATGAAACGGGCGAGTATCACGACCAGGTGCTGGCGGCGCTCCTGGCCTTACGCGGCCAGCAAGCGATCGGGGTGCCCTGCGGAAAAGCGGAACTCGATCGCGCTCTACGGGACGAGCATCTGTCCGTCTTCGAAGACTGGCTGTCCCTGACGCTACGCCAGCAGTCGGCCCAACTGGAGTTCTACGCATCGCGTCAAGGCGTCCCCTCCCGGACTCTGTCCGGAGATTGGATCCTGGAGAAGTCTTATGGGCGGCTGGCCCCGTCTGGCGCGATGGAGTTTCAGCGCCGGCTCTTCCTGGCAGACTTGGAAGCCGTCTTGACCGCCCTCTCCAGCGGTCAGACGCCCTAATCCTCCCGCAACGCCGCAGCCGGATCGATCCGCGCCGCGCGCCAGGCAGGGGCGCCGCCGGCCATCAGCGCGATCGCCAGCATCAACGCGGCCACTGCCGCGAACACTCTGGGGCGGCTGGGACCGGTGAGCAGAAAACCCTGCAGCAGCCGCATGCCCGCCATCGCCATCACCCCTCCAACCACGATTCCGATGGCAGTCAGCAGCAGGCTGCGCCGCACCACCAGCCCGACCACACTGCCCGGCGTAGCGCCCAGCGCGATGCGCACGCCCAGTTCACGCCGCCGCTCGGCAACCAGTTGGGAGAGCACGCCGTAGAGGCCGATGGCGGCCATCAACAGCGCCATGGCGGCGAACGCGCCCAGCAGCGCGGCCCGGAAACCCGGCTTCGAAAATGCATATTCATTGAGAAACTGCCGCATGCCGGCCACCTCGGAAAGCGGCAGCGTAGGATCCACCTGGCGGACTGCATGGCGCAGCGCGGCCACCAGCGTGTCCAGCGGCCGGTCTTCGGCGCCCAGCCACTGTCCGCCCGCCCGCATCATCACCATCAACTGGCGCCCGCCGCGCGGATCGCTTTGCGAGAAAGGAAGGTAAACGTGCGGCTGGACCTTCCAATGCATTTCGTCAAACGGATTAGTCTCCTTGATATTGCCGGTCACGCCGACCACCGTTCGCCAGGGCGAATCGCCGGTTTCGCCGAGCCGGATGTGTTGGCCCAAAGGGTTCTGATCCGCGAAATAGCGGCGCGCGAGCTCCCGATCCACGATGGCCACGGGTTCGCCTTGCGCGTTATCCAGGGGTCCGAATCCGCGGCCGGCGGCCAGCGGTAATCCCGTCACCCGGAAGTATTCCGGAAAGACAAGCACCGCCGCGATGAAGCTGGTTTCCCGCGCCGGCCGGCCCCCCTGGGTTTCCGCATGCACAAGCGAAGTGGATTGCACCGTGCTTTCGAGCGCGGGCAGGGCCGCCAGCGATTGCGTCAGTTTGCCACAGAAAACCAGACGGTCGGCGAGCGAAGGGTAGCTGGCCTTCCGCAGATCGAGGCGCGCATACACCAGACCATCCATGCGGTATCCCAGCGGTTCGGCACGCAATCGAATAAAGCTCTCGATCAGCAGCCCCGCGCCGGTGAGCAAAGCCAGCGACAGGGACACCTCCAGGATTGCCAGCACGCTACGGGTGCGCTGTTCGGCACGCCCGGCCGACCCGCCGCGCCCGCCCTGCTTCAGCAGATCGTGGAGCTTCAGCCGGGATGCCTGCAAGGCCGGCAGCAGTCCGGAGAGTACGGCGGTGAATAAGGTCAGCGCCGCCGCAAAAGCTGCCACGCGCCAATCCAGCGAGACATTTTCCGCGGGCACGCCGACGGGCAGTTCCAACGGCTGCACAGCGAGAAAATAGCGTAGTCCGGCGGATGCCAGCAGCACGCCCGCCGCTGCTCCAATCCCGCAGAGCAGCAGGTTCTCTGTTAGGATTTGGCGAATCAGGCGCCCCCGTCCCGCCCCCAGCGCGGTGCGAATAGCGATTTCGCGCCGCCGCTCCAGCGCCCGGCCGGCCAGCAGATTCGCGATGTTGGCGCACGCGATCAGCAGGACGAATGCCACAGCCGCGAAAAGCAGCAGCAGTCCGGAGCGTAGTCCGCGCCCCGCCAGCCAGGTCAATTCCTCCTGTAAGCTGCGCACCATGGCGCCCGCATGCGCGATCTCGTCCGGGTCGGCCCGCTCGAGCGCCGCCCGCACCGCCGCGATTTCGACCTCGGCCGCGGCCATCGAGACGCCTGGTCGCAGCCGGCCCACCGCGCCCATCCCATGGAATTTGGCGCTGCCTTGGCGCTCGACGTCGGCGGGCGTGAGCAACGTCCAAAAGAGAGCTTTCCTGGGGTAAAACTCGAAACCGCGCGGCATGATGCCGAGCACGGTGTAAGGCGTCCCATCCAGTGTCAGCGCCTGCCCGATGACGCCGGGTGCGCCGCCGTAGAGCGACTTCCATCCGGCATCGCTCAGCACCACCGCCGGACCCTTATTCAGGTCGGCCGGGCCAAACGTGCGGCCTTGCGCGGCAGGCACACCCAGAATCTGAAAGAAGCGGGCGGTGGCCATTTCGCCCAACGTGCGGCGCGGATCGCCGCGCCCGGTCAGTGTAAATTCGGCCCACTGCCATCCGGCGATTCCATCGAACGAGTGGCTTTGGCGGTCGAAGGTATCCACGTCGCGATAGCATGCAAACACCTTGGGATCCCAGTCGCGGGTGGTCTCCCAGATAGCCGCCAGCCGAGCCGGATCGCGGAACGGTAGCGGGCGCAGCAGGATTCGATCCGTCAGGCTGAAGACCAACGCATTGGCGCCGATTCCCAATGCCACCAACAATACCGCGATGGTGGCGAAGCCCGGATTCTGGCGTAGCGCGCGGGCGGCGTAAACCAGATCCGTTATGAACTCGCGCATGATTCTGGTCCTACAGGCGATCCTGCTCCACGATGGCCACACCCCAAGGTTCCAGGCTGAGGGGCGCACCGCTGGCCAGCGGATGGTTAGCGAGCAGCTCACGGCCCGCGGCGTAAGTGTAAACGACGCGCTGCGGAATCGCCGAAAAATTAAAGTAATAGTGAATCGTCTTGCCGGAGCGGCCAGCGCCGTGTTTCACCCGCACGGCCTCGGGCAGCTTCTGGTCGGGTCCGATCAATTGCGCCTGTTCGAGGACGCGTTCCAGCACCTTCCCTTGCAGTCCGTCGCTAAGCACGGAGCCTTCGTAGGTCACCATGCCTTGGCCGAAATGGTTCTCCGTAATGGCCGGATACTTTCCGAAGAACGGGTGATCGTAATAGGCCAGCGCCTTGGCTTTGTCGAGCAGCAGCATATCCGCCCAGTCGCTCACGTGGTTTTCGGCGCCCGCATGGAAGGGGTCTCCGCGTAGCGCCAGCGGCTTCTCCAGATTGGAAAACTCCTGATAGTGGAAGCCGGCAGCCTCGCGCAGCGGCCCTGGCGCCATCTCGTGGCGCACCGTGGAATACTCGTCGCAAAAACCGCTCTTCAGCGTCAGCACCAGGTGGCCGCCCGCGCGCGCGTAATCGGCCAGGCGCGCCAGGAGCGCGTCGCTGGCGATATATAGCGGCGGCACCACCACTACTTTGTACGCGCTCAAGTCTTCGGTCTCGGGGAAAACGAAATCCACGCCCACGTTCAAGCGGTAAAGCGCCCGGTACAAGCGCCGCAACTCCACGTCGTACCCGCCCGGATGGCTCCAGGGCATGTCGCCGGTGGGCTGCGATAACAGGAACGGCATAAAGTCGGTGCCGCGCCGCGAATCGTTGGAATAGAGCAGCGCCACCGGATGAGACGCCTTCAAATCCACGATCTGCGGCCCGATGCGCTGCAATTCATGCGCCGTGCGCGCTACCTCGGCATAGGCGCGGCCCGGCTCCAGATCGTGCGACAGTACGCCCTTCCAGTAGGTTTCCTGGCCGTAATGCAGGGAGTGCCAATGCCAGTATTCGACCATGTTGGCGCCGGTCGAGGCCATCAGGTAGACATCCTGGCGCAGTTGCCCGTCGTAGGGCGGGAACTGCGTACGTGAATCCCAGCCGATGGTCTGTGCGTTGATTTCCGTCACCAGGTAATTCGTGCCTTTCAGCGAGCGCGCAAAATCTCCGCCATAGCTCGAGCCTTCGCCGTCATACCGATCCTGCGTCGGATGGTAGGGATTGATGCCCACGATATCCAGGCTCTTGGCGATGGCGTATTCGTTCACGTCCGCCCGGGTCGCGCCGCCGAAGTCCTGCATCACGAATTGATCGGGGCGCAGGTATTCGCGCACCAGCTTCGCCTGCCACGCCAGGTAGCGGGTGGCCAGCGAGTCCTGATAGCGGTCCCACTCCAGCTTCCACCCCGGATTCAGGATCCCGTTTCGCGGTGGAATCTCGGACCAGTCGTGGAGGCTTTGGCCCCAATAGACCAGCCCCCAGATCTTGTTCAGCCGGTCGATGGTGCCGAACTTCTCTTGCAGGTAGCGCACGAATCCGGCCTGCACATTGGGTCCCGCAGTGCCGTATGAAGTCGTCTCGTTATCGATCTGATAACCGATAATGGCGCGGTTGTCGCGATAATGTTCGGCAATCTTGCGGATCACGCGCTCGGCATAGCGCAGGAAATCCGCGTTGGTGACGTCCATGTTCTGGCGAATGCCGTAGGTGGCTTTCTGGCCGTCCAGGCGGGTCACCAGAATCTCGGGATGCTCTTTGAACATCCACGGCGGAATCGAATACGTGGGCGTGCCCATGATCACGCGAATGTGCGCGCGCGCCAGCCGTTCGACGATGCGGTCCATCCAGGCGAATTCGAAATGGCCATCCTGCGGCTCCCAAACACTCCACGTGGACTCGCCCACGCGGACCACGCTGATGCCGGCCTGCTGCATCAATTCGACATCTTTGTCCAGGCGGTCCTCCGGCATGTATTCCTCATAGAAGGCCGCGCCGTAGAGCACCGTGTCCATCTTGGCGGGGGAGAAGTTTTGGGCCGCCATCGCCAGCGGAACCAACACCGCCAGGCAGGGCGAGAGGCGGAGTGGTATCGAGATTCTCATAGAACGCATAGTATCAGAGGGTATGGGCGAAATATTCCAGCGGAAATTGGACAGAGATGCGGCCAAATGCAACAATAGACTTCATGAAAGCGATAGTTCTAGCAGTACTCACCCTCTGCGCTTCAACCGCCGCCTTCGCCCAAGCCGGTACCTGCGCGGGCATGAGCCTGGGTCCCCTGGCCTCCTTGAATGGCTTCGTGCCATTTGGGCCTACCAGTCTGTGGAACACGAACATCGCCAACGCGCCGGTGGATCCCAACTCCGCGAACCTGATTAACTACATCGGCGCCAGCGTGACGCTGCATCCCGATTTCGGGTCCGGCGAATACGACGGATCAAGCATCGGGATTCCCTATCAGATCGAGGCCGGTACGCAGGCCCTGGTGCCGGTGAAGATTACGGAATACCCCAGCGAGAGCGACCCGGGCCCCATGCCCATCCCTGCCAATGCGCTGATCGAAGGCTACCCGCATCCGGGCGACGGCGACCGGCACGTGCTGGTTCTGGACCAGGGCAATTGCTGGCTTTATGAGCTGTACTATTCGTTCACCAGCGATGGAGAATGGGAGGCTGGCTCGACGGCCGTCTGGGACATGACCATCCCCGAGCAACGCCCTTATACGTGGACTTCCGCCGATGCGGCGGGCCTGCCCGTCTTTGCCGGACTGGTGCGCTACGACGAAGTGGCCGCGGGCGCCATCAACCATGCGGTGCGCTTCACCGTGCCCACCACGCAGGAAGCCTTCACGCCGCCTGCGTCGCATTGGGCCTCCAGCACCACCGACACGAATGCGCCGCCCATGGGCATGCGCATGCGGCTGAAGGCCAGCTTCGATATTTCGGGCTTTTCCCCGCATAACCAGGTGATCCTGACCGCGCTCCAGCAGTACGGCATGATTCTGGCGGACAACGGCAGCGCCATCTACATCACCGGCATGCCCGACGCGAGTTGGAACAACAACGACCTGGCCGCGCTGGAAAGCATCACCGCCTCCGATTTCGACGTGATCCTGATGGACCCCATCTACACGCCGTCCACCGTGCCCACCGGGCCTTCGCCCGCGGTCGCCAGCTTCACGGCCAATCCCACAAGCGTTAGCGCGGGCCAACCGGTCACGCTGAGTTGGACGGTGACGGGCGCCGTTTACAATATCGTGAGCCCGCAGGTTGGGCCGGTGCGGGGAACCAGCGTGGTGGTGAATCCCACCGCGACGACTACCTATGGTCTTTTTTCGACCAACCAGTACGGGCGGACCATTAAGAAGGTTACGGTCACCGTCGAGTAGGTCGCCGGCGTTAGTCCGGTGGGTTCCAGCACTTGCGTCCTACTGCCAGGTTCGCCGTCTCAACCCGCCCACAAAGTCAAAATGGGAATCGCGGCTCATGACAGGCATCGAATGCTGGCGGCTCAGCGCCGCGATCCAAACGTCATTCGACGGAATCGGCTTACCAGCGGCCTTCAGTTCCAGCCGGATTGCCGCGTAATGCCGCGCGGTCTCAATGCCCACATCGAGCACGGTCGATCGGTCCAGCATTCGTTGGAGCGACCTTTCGTACGCATCGCGGTGGCGAGATTGCGCGATACCAGACGCGAAACTCGCCGGCCACAATGACGGGGATCGCAAGTTCACGCGCCTGGGACACGGCCTCAACTGCTCCCGGCGCCTTGTCCAGATATGCCGACAGAGCATTCGTGTCCAGAATCAAGTCAAGTCCTCCGGCTCGATTTGTTCGAATTCCTCGTCGATGATCTGCTGTATCCGCTTCGTCTCCTTGTGGAGATGGACCAACTCCCCCGCACATTCGAGCCAGGGCTTGCCCGGGCGTTGACCCGAGGAGAGCTTTTCTTCGACAGCCTGCGTAACATACTCGCGCAACGGAATTCCCAGCGCACCGGCGGTGGCCTTGGCCCTACGGAAGGTTCGGTCCGGGATCTCGAGCGTGGTCTTGATGACGACAGTATCCCATATTTATGGGAGCCCATTACCGCGGAATCACTGGCAGCACCAGGGCGGACCGATGCTGTGCGTCGTGGTAGATCCGCTGGCTGGCCTTCACCAGCCGTGTCGACCCCGCGGTTGACTCGCCCGTATTCAGGTTCCGGTTGAAGCGCGGAAAGTTGCTGCTCGATACATAGAGCCGGATGCGGTGCCCGGCCTTGAAAAGGTTGCTGGTGGCCCACAGGTCGATCGAGTATTCGTAGATCTTGCCCGGCTCGATCAGCTCAGCCCGCGCCGTCGAATTTCGATACCGCGCGCGCACGATGCCATCGGTCAGGAACCGCGCGTAGCCCGAGGGCTCCACATCCGCGAGCAGCGCGGTGAAATCCGTATCCACCGCGGAACTCGACGCGTAGAGAGTCGCCTTCACCCATCCGGTCGCCTCCACATCCTTTGACAGCGGCGGCGTGGAGAAGACCAGCACGTCCGCGCGCCCTTCGTTGGGGCGCTGATCGGCGGGGCCCGGCGGAAGCTGATTGTTGCCACAGCACAGCCGTCCGCCGATGGTGGGCACAGGGTTCGCCGGATCGTATTCGTACGCCGCAGGCTCTTCGGCGGCCGGCGCATCGGTCGAGAGTGCTCCATTATGCAAAAAGTAGTTCGTGTACCGGGTGCGCGCCAGTGGGAACTCCTTTTCGTCGCGCCATGCATTTTCGCCCATGATGAAAAGGCGCACCGGCGCGCCCGTGGCGTACTCGTTTCGCATGCCCTTCAGCGCGTAATCGTACCAGCGCAGGATGGTGCCGTCGGAATCGAGCACCGCGCTCTTGCCGAAGGTGACGTCGCCGACCTTGCCTTCGTCCGAAGTCGCGGCATGCGCCCAGGGGCCCAGCAGCAGCCGCTGATCGGCGCGCGCGGGCGAGGCCGCGTGCATCCCCACGTAGTTCTGAATGGTGCCTTTCAGGAAGATGTCGTGCCAGCCGCCCGCGTGCAGCGCTTTCACGTTCATCTGTGGGTAGTGATCGGAGATCTTCCACGGCCGCCAGTAGTCGTCATCGCGTTCGTGCGTCACCCAATCGCGGAAGTAAGGCGCGAGCGCGGAAACCGGGGGCAGTTCCAGCATGCGATAGCTATCCACGGGCAAGTGCGCCGCCCACACTTTGGGGTCCTGGAGGCCGTTGGCTTTGATCCGTAAAGTGTCCACCGCCAGGCCGCTCGACCACGATTCGGCGAACCATTGCATCAGCGCACCGTTCTGATAGGTCCAGCCATCGTAATACTCCGACGCCGTCACATACGGCTGAATGGCCACCAGGTGGGGCGGGGAAGAGATGGCCGCCAGCATCTGCGTCGCGCCCACATAAGAGCCGCCGAACATGCCGACCTTGCCATTGGCATAAGGCAGGCCGGCGGCCCACTCGATGGTGTCGTAGCCATCCTGGCTTTCGTAGCGGAAAGGGTAAAACTCGCCTTGCGAGTCGAAGCGTCCGCGCGTGTCCTGAATGACGACCACGTAGCCGTGCGCGGCCATCGCCGCCCCCGAGCTCGCGCCGCCCACGCGATTGTACGGCGTGCGCTCGAGCAGCACGGGAAATTTGCCTTCCGCCTCGGGCTGGTAAATGTCGGCCACGAGCTTGACGCCATCCCGCATGGCAACGGAGACGCCGTGGTGAACGGTCACGGGGTAGGGCTGGCCGTTGGCCGTCAGCGCGAAGACGAGGGAGAGTGTGGAACCAGCAAAGAGGCGCATCGGTATCAATCATATCTCTGTCCGGTCTGCGGCCGGTGGACCGGCGAGGACGCCGGTCCGCGGGCAGGATTGCCCGCCCTCCAAAAAGGCCTCTTCTGTCTTCTGACTTCTGACTTCTTTCTCCCGCTTCTGTGGTAGATTCGTGAAGACCCCACCATGCAAGCCATCATTGAAGCCCGCAAAGTCGAGAAATCCTACGGCGCGGAGGGCGAGGGACAGATTCAAGTCATCGCGCCCATGGATCTGGCGATTTATCCCGGCGAAATCCTGGCCGTGCTGGGGCCATCGGGCAGCGGTAAATCCACACTACTGCGCATGTTGACCGGCTTGGCGCGGCCGTCCGGCGGTGAAGTCATCCATCATGGCCACGAAGTGGGCGGCCCTTGTGAGAATGTTTCAATTGTGTTTCAAAGCTTCGCGCTGTTTCCGTGGCTGACGGTGCTCGAAAATGTCGCGGCGCCGCTGAAGGCGCGCGGCGTCCCGGCAGCCGAGCGGACCGCGCGCAGCGTGAAGATCCTGGACACGGTGGGTCTGGACGGTTTTGAAAACGCCTATCCGAAAGAGCTCTCCGGCGGCATGAAACAGCGTGTGGGCTTCGCGCGCGCCCTGGTGGTGGAGCCCGAGGTGTTGTTCATGGACGAGCCCTTCTCGGCGCTCGATGTGCTTACCGCCGAGAACCTGCGCGGCGAACTGCTGGAGCTTTGGCAGAGCCACAAAATGCCCACCCGCGCGGTTTTCGTGGTCACGCACAATATCGAAGAAGCCGTGCTGCTGGCCGATCGCATCATCGTCCTAGGCAAGAATCCGGCCACCATCCGCACCGACTTCCAAGTGGCGCTGGCGCGGCCGCGCGACCGCAAAGACGCGCGCTTCACCAATCTGGTCGATTACATCTACCGCGTCTTGACGCGGCCCGATCTGACGGCGGCCATGGAGCCTGTTCCCGCCGCGGCGCCCCGCGCCAAACCCAAATATCAGATGCTGCCGCACGCGCACCGCGGCGCGGTCGCCGGTCTGCTCGAAATGCTGGCGGACCACAACGGGCGCGACGATATGTACCGGCTGGCCGCCGCCCTGTCGTTTGAGATCGACGATCTGCTGCCGGTGGTGGACGCCGCCGTCGTGTTGGGGTTCGCCCGGCTGGAAGAGGGCGATGTCGAAATCACCGCCACCGGCCGCGCGTTCGCGGAGGCTGACATCCTGCGGCGGAAAGAGTTGTTCCGCACCGCCGCGCTCGAACACATCGCGCTCATCCGCGAGATCACCCGGTCTCTCGAAGCGCGCGCCGACCACACTTTGCCGGATGGAGTTTTCGAAGACCTGCTGGACGAACACTTCAGTGAGGAGGAAGCCAAAGCGCAGCTCGAAACGGCCATCAACTGGGGCCGCTACGCGGAGTTGTTCGATCACGACTCCGACACCCGCCAGTTTTTCTTCCCGGAGGAGGCGCCCGCGCCGCCCAGCTCCGAGGCGGTTTCGCATTGACCCTCCGGCCCCTGCTCTCCCGCACCGTGATTGCGGAGCGGACCGGGTCCTGGTTGCTGGACCTGGTGGTCTTCGCGGCCGTGTTGGCGGGGATCTATGGCTTGCAGGTGATGACGCGGTACTGGTTCGGCGCCATGACGCCGGCAGCCGAAATCTCCCGTTCGCCCCGCGCCTTGCCGCTCTATGCGTTTTATTCCGTGGTGCGCATCTCCGTAGCCTACCTGCTGAGTCTGCTCTTTTCCCTGGGTTACGGCTATATCGCGGCCTACAATCGGCGCCTCGAAGGCTTGATGGTGGCGGTGCTCGACGTCCTGCAATCCATTCCGGTGCTCAGCTTCCTGCCGGGGGTGATGCTGGCCATGGTGGCGCTGTTTCCCACGCGCCAGCTCGGCGTGGAATTCGGAGCGATTCTGCTGATCTTCACCGGCCAGGTGTGGAACATGGCGTTCAGCTTCTATGCCTCGCTGAAGTCCATCCCGCGTGAGCTGCGGGAAGCGGCGCGAATTTACGGCTTCGGCAAGTGGCAGCGGTTTGTGGAACTGGAGCTACCGTACGGCGCGATCGGACTGGTGTGGAACTCGATGGTGTCGGTGGCGGGCGGCTGGTTCTTCCTGATGGCCTGCGAAATGTTCGTGCTGGGCAAGCGCGATTTCCGCCTGCCGGGGCTCGGCTCGTACCTGCAAACCGCCGCCAGCGCCGGAGACACCTCGGCCATCTTCTGGGGACTGGGCACCATGGTCGGCGTGATCCTGCTGATCGATCAACTGGTGTGGCGGCCGGCTATCGCCTGGTCGGATAAATTCAAATTCGAGCAGGTGGAAAGCACTTCGCAGCCGTCCTCTGCGGTCCTGAATCTGCTGCGCCGGTCGAACCTGCTGGAGCGCTTCCGCATGGCCGTCATGGTGCCGCTCGCCGAGCGGATCAGCTTGCGCACGGCACGCCATCCCGAGATGGTGGAGACGCCGCAGCCGCCGGCGCACTGGAAGATGGTCGTGGCGATGGTGGCGGGCGCTTTGCTGGGTGGCGCGATCCTTTATTCGCTATTCGAGGCCGGGATGACGCTGAAGACGCTGACCCGGCCGGAGCTGATTTCCACCCTGCAAGGAGCCGGCGCCACCTGGGCGCGAGTGATCGCGTCGCTGCTGATTGCGGCCGCCTGGACCATACCGGCTGGCGTGGCCATCGGCTTCAACCCCAAGCTGGCGCGCATCGCCCAGCCGTTCGCGCAACTGGCCGCGTCGGTTCCAGCTACGGCGTTGTTCCCGGTGCTGCTGCTGGCGCTGATTCGCATGGGCGGCGGATTGGGCGTGGGATCCATCCTGCTGATGCTGCTGGGCACGCAATGGTATGTGCTGTTTAACGTGATTGCGGGCGCCATGGCGATTCCTACGGATCTGCGCGAAGTCGCGGATGTCTTTCAATTCGGGCAGTGGGCGCGCTGGCAGACGGTGATCCTGCCGGGCATTTTCCCCTACCTGGTGACGGGCATGGTGACGGCCTCGGGCGGCGCGTGGAACGCCAGCATCGTGGCTGAATACTTCCACTTCAAAGGGCAGACGCTGCAGACCATCGGCTTGGGTGCGCAGATCAGCTCGGCAACGGATTCCGGCAACTGGGATCTGTTGCTGCTTTCGACCATCGTGATGGCGGCGCTGGTGGTGGGCGTGAACCGGTCGCTGTGGCGGCCGCTTTACCGCCTGGCGCAAACGCGCTTCAAGCTGGAAGGGTGAGGACCAATAAACATTTTGGCGGCCCATGCCGATATGCTATTTAGAGATGACTCATCCTGCGGAGGTGTCGTGGCAGGGGCGGCGGTGGGACCTGCCTCCGCTAATACTGCATCCCTTCGACCGCGGCCTGGATACAGCCGCGGCCTTCGACAGCATCAGGTTGTCGTTGTATCTCGGCGGAA
This sequence comes from Bryobacterales bacterium, assembly GCA_963707465.1. Lineage (GTDB taxonomy): Bacteria > Acidobacteriota > Terriglobia > Bryobacterales > Bryobacteraceae > Bog-159. The sequence continues at coordinate 213,155 of CAVPQK010000021.1, read as the reverse complement.
TGGGTGCGCCCGGCCTGGAGAAGGAGCCGTTGCTCCGGGGCCGATACGTCGAATTTCGCATGCTCTCTTTGGTGGGCAAGGACGTCATGCGCTGGATCGCGCAGTGCGTGGATTTCGCCGCTCGCGACCAGGCGCTGGCGAGCGCCGGCATACGCCCGCAGAGTTTCGCGGACTTCCTGGTGAATCGCACGCCGCCAGGGGTCGCCGCCCGCTTCGAAAGTTGGGGCGTTACCGACTACCGCCGGATTGTCTCCCGGGCCATCGGCGTCAATGCCGTGTTTCCGGAGCCGCCGGAGTTCAGCGTGATCTCTACAGAGTTCCTGGAAGAGTACTACGCATACGCCGATAGTCTGTTTGCTTGCTATCAGGGCTTGACGCAGTTCACCCGGCTGGATCTCGCATCGTTCAGTTTCGCGCTCTACACCTCGGACGAATACCTGAGCACGCTCGGATGCGGGCTCGGCGACGAACAGGCTTGATCGGGGCCGGCCGGCTTCTCCCCACACTTTTCCGAATTCCTTTTGCGAAACTTGATACGTTTCGCACGTCTCATCGCACTACCCAACATACGAGCAACCGCAAATGAAGATCGAACCAAGGAACCGTGTGCTGGAGAGACAGCTACAGGCGGAGATCCAGCGAATCCTGCAATTGCTTGAGCGTACCAGGCGGACGCGGCGTGAGGTCCGTTTGCTGGTGGCGCTGGACGCACGCGCGTCGCGCCGCAGAACGCCGGTGCCGTTCCGTGCAGCCCGGCCACGGGGGTGAACGTGGGCACGCTACAATCGAACCGTGCCCATCACTCCAGACAGCGTGCGTGCCGCCGCTGCCCGCATACGGCCTCTGGCCAAGCGTACGCCGGTGCTCACCTCGGCCGACTTCGACGCCGCCGCCCGTGCGCGCGTCTTCTTCAAATGCGAGAACCTGCAGACCGGCGGCGCATTTAAAATCCGCGGGGCGTCCAACCTGATCCTCTCCCTTCCGCCCGCTGATCTGGAGCGCGGCGTGGTGGCGTTTTCCTCCGGTAATCACGCGATTGCGGTGGCCATTGCCGCCCGTCACGCCGGCGCCGCCGCCACCATCGTGATGCCTGCTGACGCGCCGCGCTCCAAGCTTGAGACCGCGCGTGCGCACGGCGCGCGCATCGTGCCGTATGATCGCGTTCGCGAAAGCCGGGAAGCCATCGCCGCCCGGATTCTGGAAGAATCCGGCGCCACGCTGGTGCCGCCCTTCGATCATCCGATGATCATGGCGGGGCAGGGAACCGCGGCACTGGAGTTGCTCGAAGACGTTCCGGATCTGGATGCCCTGATCGCGCCGATGGGCGGCGGCGGGCTGCTTTCGGGCTGCGCCACTATCGCCAGAGACATTCGCCCCGCGATTCGGCTGTTCGGCGTCGAGCCGGCTGATGGCAACGACACATTTCTCTCGTTCCAGGCGGGCGAGCGCCGCTCCATCCCGCTGCCCGAAACCATCGCCGATGGCTTACGTGCCCCGCAGCCAGGCGAGTTGACTTTCCCTATAATCCGCCGGTTGGTGGAGCAGATTTTGCTGGTGACCGACGATGAAATCCGCGCTGCGGTCGCCTACCTGCTCACGCGGCTCAAAGTCCTCGTGGAGCCCAGCGGCGCCGTGGGCGCGGCGGCACTCCTGTTTGGCAAATTGCCGGACGGCATCGGCAAGGTGGGCGTCATCCTGTCGGGTGGAAACATGGATCTCGACCAATTGAGCGCATACGGCAGTTGACCGCGTCCCATGGCATGCGGTATCCTGTGTGTTACGAATCTCTTGTGAGGATCAGTCTGTTTCCAGATGGCCAATCATTTTTCCGCGCTCAAGCGCGTGCGACAAGACGAAAAGCGCACCGAGTACAATCGGCAGAATAAGTCTCGCCTGCGTCACCAGATCCGCGCCATGCGGCGCGCCATCACTTCCAAGGACGCCAAGGCGGCCGCCGAGTTGCTGCCCGCCACGTTCTCCCTCATCGACCGATCCGCCAAGAGCGGCATCATCAAGAAGAACACCGCGGCGCGCTATAAGTCGAAGCTGCACCTGCGCGTGAAGTCGCTCGCCACTGCCTAGCGGCGTCACCCCGTCAACCGCAGGATAAACTGCTCCATCACGATGCGGTCGTCCGGCCGCGCGCTGCGCAAGTCCGTATCCGCCGCGAAGGTCAACTGCATGGCGCGCTCCAATTGCGATTTGGAAAACTTCGCCACCGTCTGAAAAACCTGCTCGGCGCGCGAACCCCACATCTGCACGCCCATCTTGGCGAAGTGCCCCTGAATCTGCTGGGGGCTGCGCAGGCCCGCTTCCTTGGCCACCAGCGCCGCGCGGAACTGCGCCGACAGGAACGACAACGCCACAGGCAGATACTCGCCGTCGCGAAATAGCGTGTCCAGAATTTCGAGCGAGCGTGAGCGGTCCCGGCGGCCCAGGGCTCCCACCAACGCGAAGATGGTGGAAGCGCGCGCATCCGGCACCAACAGTTCCAGGTCTTCCTCGGTCACCGCGCGCCCCTGGGTGTAGAGCGCCAGTTTTTCCACTTCCACGGCGATGCGTGTCAGATCGGCGGCCAGCGCCTCCACCAGGAAGTCCACCAGGGCGGAGTCGATGTTCAGGCCGGCGCGCCGCGCGAGGGCGGTGGCCTCCCGGCGCGCGTCTTCCGCCGAAGCTCTCTTGAACTCCACCGGGTCCCCCACGGCCGCGTAAAACTTGCGAACCCGGTCCTGCTTTCGCTTGTCCTCGCCTTCGAAATCGAAGCGGGGAGCGTCGAAAACCAAAACCACGCCGGGAGTGGGGTTTTGCATGTAGGCCGCCAGCGCGTCCGGGGAGCCTGCGCCGGCTTCGCCATCCCCGGCGTCTTCATCGGTGCGGGTGCGCGGGAGAGCGGCTTCGGCATTGCCCGCGAAGATCACCCGCTCGGAAGCGAACAGCGAGAGCGCGCGCGCATCGTCGATGACTTCGGCCAGCGATGTTTCGGCGAGATCGTACTGCGTTACCGCCTGGTCGCCCTCCGCGCTATCCAGCGCGGCCTTCAGCAGCGCGGCCCGCGCGCGCCGCCGCTGGTAGGCTTCCGGACCGAGGAACAAATAGGCGGGCGCGATACCGCCGCGTTCCATGCGGGTCAGAAACTGCGCGGGAGTCATGCCGTCAGAATTTCTCCAGGATCGAAGTGACCACGTCGCGGGCGACATCGTGGCCCAGACGCTCGATGCCCGCGCCGCTCTCATCGAAGTAGGCTTGCGGGTCGACGCTGATTTCGTAGCGCTCCCGCACTTCAAACGATGGCCGCGTAAAGAGCACCTTGCCCGTAGCGCGCTCGGTCAAGGCGATTCTCAAATACGCGCTGCACTGCACCACGGTCGCGCGCCCCGTGGCTTGATCGGCGATGATCGGATAAGAGACGAAGTTGAGCACCCCGCCATCCAGGACGGCATCGGCGGTCTTGGGATCGGTCACGATCTTATAGTGCGTGCGTTCGATGAATTCGCGGGCGATATCGGCGGGCAGGCGCTGCGCCAGCTTATATTGGATCGACCGGTTGGAAAAGGCGCCGATGGCGATGGTGTGGATGGTCTGCGGCATGATGTCCGACCGGCCGGCCACATGATAGCCGCAGCCGGCGGCGCACAGCGCCAGCGCCAATAATGCGGCATGTGTCTTTCTCATAAGAACTCCCTCCCCACGGCCAGCGCGTTTTCCGCCACAAGCCGCAGATTATCCGCCACCAGCCAGCACCAACAAGCCCGCGGATGGTTGCGGTCCATGGCCAGCGCGCCCACCGCCACGCCGTTCTGGCCGGCGAATCCCACTGCCGTGGGCGGTTCCAGTTCGGAACGCCGCACGTCGATGCGATCGTCCGCCAGCGACGATTCCAGCGCCTCCACGCCGGGGTTTTCTTCGAACTCCATCCACAGCGAGAGACTGTATCCATGAAAGACGGGAGCTTGAATCAAGCGCAGCGACGGCATGGGCGGCGGCGCGGCATGCGGCAAGGCGCCGCGCGACAGCAGCGTGGCCAGGTGCCGCTCGATGCGCAACTCCGCGGATTCGAGCGGCTCCGGCGCATCCTCGCCATATTGCGCCAGCATGTTGAACGCGAGCTGCGCATCAAAAATTTTCTTGGGCATGCTCTTGAACGACAACAGGCCCACCGTCTGCCGCTGCAATTCGTCCACGCCCGCCACGCCGCGTTCGCTGGCCGGTTCGAAAATATGGATCGCGGACCGCCGGATCGGAAACGCGGCATGCAGGCGGGCGAGGACCATGGCGATGGCAATGGCCGCCGGCTGCGCGATCGAGAGGACCGCATCTTCCGGCGCGCGGAATCCGGCAGGCTCCACAAACGGCGCGCGAATGAACGAACGCGGATGGTCTTCGGCGGCGTGCGTCAGGTCGATGACGCCGGGCGTCTCCCCGCGCAGGTCGAGCGCCCGCAGCGTGGATTCGGCCGAACCCGCCAGCAGGATTACGGGCGCATCCCGCAGGGTTGCCTCGTCGAGCGACCAGACCAGCGCCGGTTCGCCGCCCTGTTCGGTCAGTGCGCCGGCCTTCTCCGGATCTTCGGAAATCAGTTTCAGATCCACCGGCAGGCGGCCCAGCGCAACCAGGTCGCGCAACTCGCGCCCCAAAAGGGACTCGCTGCCCACCAGCGCCCACATTTGCGATTTAGGCGGTGTGCTAGCCAACTTGATGCTCCGGGGCGGCGGGCGGCGCGCCCACCCGGCGGCGCATCACCTGGCGGCGTACAATGCCGCCTATCCGAATGGCGATGCCGCTGCCCACATAGATTGTTGCCAGGACCGGTAACACCGCGTGGCCGTAGTTCCATATGGCATAAACCAGCCCGCCCACCAGGATGACGATCAACGGCGTGTGCGGCTGGCGTAAACTGATGCCCTTGAAGCTGTAATAGCGCCACGTGCTCACCATCAGAAAGCCCAGCAGCCCCAGCAGTCCCAGCCAAACTACGGCGATGGGCCAGTAGCCAATGGGCTCGCCGTAGAAGGCGTAAACCACGGCCGCCACCGTGCCCGCCGCGCCGGGAATCGGCAGGCCCACGAAATATTTCCGGTTCGGCCGGCCGGGGTTCTTGGGAATGGGATTCTTCTGCACGTTGAAACGCGCCAGCCGCGCGGCCCCGCACAAAAGGAAGAGGAACGCAATGAAATAACCGGCCTGAAACAATTGATGCTGGAATTGTAGCGGCATGCCGCTGTCCACGAACTGCACGCCCCAGGCGAACGCCAGCACCGCCGGCGCCATGCCGAAGGTGATCACATCGGCGAGCGAATCCATTTCCCGGCCGAAATCGCTGGTGGTGTGCGTCAGCCGCGCGATCATGCCGTCCAATCCATCCAGCAGCACGGCGATCCCGATGGCCTTCGCCGCGATCTCGAATTGTTCCGCGGCCCCGGCGCCTCCCTTGGCGGCAAGCATGGCGCCGTGAAAGGAGCGCAGAATCGAAAGATAGCCGAGGAAAATGTTGCCCGCCGTGAACAGCGTCGGCAACGCGTAAGCCGCGCGGCGGGGCCGCCGGTCCGGCGAGTGCCGGTCCACCAGCGGGTTGCTAAGCTTCGGCATGCACCAGTTCCCGGGTTTCCAGCTTCATTTCCCGAGCTTGGGCCAGGCTCAGGCCGGGCACATCGCGACGCCGCGCAATCACGCTCGATCCCGCCAAAACTCGTGCACCCGGCTGCACGGTGACCTCCCACTCCGGGCCCAGCAGCACATCCACGCGCGACCCGAACTTGATCAGGCCCACGCGCTCCCCTTTGGCCACCAGGTCACCGGTCTGCTTGTGGAACACGATGCGCCGCGCGATCAGGCCGGCGATCTGCTTGAAGACCACTGCGGTGCCCTCGCCGCGCACGGTGACGACGTTCTGTTCGTTTTCCGAGGAAGACTCCTCGCGGCTGGCCACGTGGAACTGTCCCTTGCTGTAGCGCACCTCGGCGATGGTGCCCGCGATGGGCGCGCGGTTCACGTGCACATCGAAAATATTTAGGAAAATGCTGATGCGCGTTTCGGTGGCGGACTCCCGTTTTAGCGCCACGACTTTGCCATCGGCGGGAGATACGGCCACGGGACCGGCCGGAATCGCGCGCTCCGGATCGCGGAAGAAATAAAGACAGAACACCGCTAGAATGTACAGCGGCAATCCGAACCAGGGTTGCGTCAGGTAGGACACCAGCAGGCCGCCCGCGGTCAGCCCGAGCGCGTAGTAGATGCCGTCGGCGACGATCATTCACCCCATTCTCCCACAAGAGTCCGGGATGTCACCCGTTTGGGAGAACAAGGCATTGCGCGCCCTCAGTTACTCGTACCGGAGAGATGTGATCGGGTCCACGGATGCCGCGCGGCGGGCGGGACCCCAGGCGGCGGCGAGGCCGGTGGCGGCCATTACTGCCACTACCGCCAGGAAGCTTATCGGATCGCCCGGGTGCAGGCCGGGGACCAGGAACAGCGCCAGCGGCTTCACCAGGAAAAAGGCACAGAGCAGGCCGGCTGTGGAGCCGGTGAGGACGAGCCTCGCAGCGCTAGCCAGCACCATGAACGCGATGTCGCGCCGGTTCGCGCCCAGCGCCAGGCGTACGCCAATCTCTCGCGTCCGGCAGCTTACCGAGTACACCATGGCGCCGTATAGGCCAATGGTGGCCAGGAGCAAGCCCAGCACGCCGATACCGCCGAGCAGCGCCGCGCCCGCCTGGCTCGGAAGAAACGCCAGTCCGATACTCGAGAAAAGCGTGGCCACTTCCAGGCCCGCATTAGGCTCGACCCGCCGCAGCGCCGCATGCACCGCTTGCAACTGCATGCCCGGCGGCGTGGCGCTCCGGACCACGAACTCGATGCGGGTGCGATCGTTATCGCTCCGCGCCAGGTCTTCGTACAGTTGCGGCTGATCTTCTTCGCCGATCGAAAGGTTCTTGGTCACGTCCACGATCCCTACGATCGCATAAGGCGTTTTGCCTTCGCCGTAACGAAACGTGCGGCCCAAGGGATCGCGATCGGCCAGGTAGCGTTGGGCGAATGCGCGGTTCACGATGACGGCATGCATGGTGTTATCGGCGTCAGGCCGGAAAGTACCGCCGCGATCGATGCGGATGCCCAGCGTACGGAAATAGTCCGGCGAGACCGCATTCCAATAGAAGAATGCGCGCACGGATTTGCCTGTATCCGGCAGTTTCAGGTCGGTCATGAAGCGGGTGCCCGCGGTAAATGGAACGACGCGCGCCGCAGCGGCGGATTCAACGCCCGGCAGCGCCGTCAGCTCGCGCAGCGCCTGGGTGACATAGACCCTCTTCCGGGCGACGTCCGCATATGCTTGCGGCGGCAGGTTCACATCCGCGTAGATCGTATGGCGGATATCGAACCCGGGGCTGATCGCGCTCGATCGCCACAGATTCCTCAGGAACAGGAAGCCCGCCGTCAACACGATCAGCGAAAGTGCCAACTGTGCGGCCACCAACCCGCTTTGCAGCCGCATGCGGCCGTCGCGGCGGGGGCGCGGAGCAAGCGACTGCCGCACGGACCGCCAGGCGGGCAACAGGCCGCTAGCCGTGGTGGCGAAAGCGGCGAGCAGGATCGCGTAGAGGGTCACCCGCCAATCGAGCGCCAGGTGCAGGCGAATGGGGATGGGTAACGGCACCTTGAATTGTTCGACGGCCGCAGCCATGGCCTCGCGCAGCATCAGCCCGAGGGCCACACCCGCGAGCGAGAGCAGGGCGGTTTCAACGAGAAGCTGCTGGACCAGGCGGCCGCGGCCCGCGCCGAGCGAAAGCCTGATGGCCAACTCCTGCCGCCGGGCCGAACCGCGCGCCAACAGCAGGCTGGCGACATTCACGCAGGCGATCGTCAGGACCAGCCCGACCACTATTAAAAGCATCACGAAAAACAGGCCGACGGTCTGCACTTGCGTCTCGCTTCGGAGGCGGTCCAGGCCGCCGACAGCCGCTACCCGGACGCCATCCGCGTAACTATACGGCCCAGGCATGGCCTTGTCCAAACGCCGCGCTACGGTGAGCAAACCGGCCCGCGCCTGGCCGATCGTCATGCCGGGCTTCAGGCGCGCGTACAGGGCCAGGATGGTATCGTTCAGGTAACTTGGCACCAGGACGTCCGGCGAATAGCCCATACCGATCAGCGAACGGAAGTCGCTGGGAAGGATGCCGACCACTGTGTAAGGGCGGCCATCCAAACGAATCGCGCGGCCGACCACCGCGGGATCGCCGTGCAGGCGGGTGCGCCAGAAATGGTTGCCCAGCACCACCGCCTGGTCGGGGTCCTGGGGCAGAAAGCCGCGCCCGTAGGCGATGGGCAGGCCGAGCGTGGTGAAATAGTTCTTGGTGAGCAGCATGGCGAAGATTTGACGCGTTTCAGCGCCATCGTCCCAGTTGATGTAAGCCTCTTCGTTTTCGCCCACCACATCCTGGAACAGGCCGCTGGCACGCACAAACTCAACCACTTCCTTCTTGGAATGGCTGTTGCCGCTCATTTGCACGGATACGACGGTGCGGGCGTCCGAGACCGAGGGTTCGCTGAGCAGAAGCTCCGCGGCCAGCGAGAATATGCCGGTATTGATGCCGATGCCCAGGCCCAGCGAAAGAAGGGCCGTGACCACAAGCGCGGGGCTGCGGCGCAGGCTACGCGCGCCGTACACCACATCGCGCCACAGGTTTTCGAGGAAGGTGAATCGCCACAGGTCGCGGGCCTGCTCCCGGACCACGGTGGTGTTGCCCATGGGAATGGGGTTGCCATGCGCGGCGGACATCTCGCGATGAAAGGCCAGTTCGGCATCGATATCTTGCTCCATCGAGCGGCGGCGGAAGAGCTTGAGGAAGAGTCGAGGCATGTTCACTCCTTATCGGATTGTGGCGGACTATGGCTGACGCGCGAGTACTCGCTGGACTCCGAGCGAGAGCCGGCTCCAGGTTTCCTGTTCGGCGGCCAGCAGCTTCTTGCCGCGCTTGGTGATCTCGTAGTATTTGGCCTTGCGATTGTTCTCGGAAACTCCCCAATGGGCCGCGATGGCGCCGTCCAGTTCCAGGCGGTAGAGCGCGGGGTAGAGGGATCCCTCTTCCACCTTGAGCGCCTGCTCCGAGAGCAGGTGGATGCTTTGGGCGATGGAATAGCCGTGCAGGGGGCCGCGCTGCAGGGCGTGCAGGATCAGGAGATCGAGGGTGCCTTGCAGCAGCATCGGGGAATCGGATTTGGCCATGAATGCGTTTCCTATGACGATCTATGGGTAGTATGGGGCCGCCTGCCCTAGATTGTCAAGGGGAAAGTTTTCTGGGCGCAGTTTGAGCCGCCGGTACCCTGCTATACTTCTCTTCAGGAAGCGGCACGGCACAACATGAAGACCAGCAGCCAAGAGACCGGCACAGGGCCCGGAAGGGGACACCCTCGGCGGACAGACCGGATTTCGGTCGCGTTGACCAACCTTTCGCAAAGGGAGAGGGCACTCCTTCCGGATCCGCGCTGGGTCACCGAAGACGATGCCGATGCTATCGTGGCCGCGCGCCGTCAGAGTGAGACACCCATTCCGCTGGAACAAGCTCTGAAGCGCTATGGAAGACGGCGAGTGGCGAGTTAGTATTCTCCCGTCGGCAGACAATGAAATCAATGAACTGAATGACTCGGTGAAGCGAGAAGCTATCGCCGTCATAACGGATCTGAAGGACGATCCTTTCCCCTCCGGTTCAGCACTGCTCCGCGGCTACCGGGATCGCTATCGCGTCAGGTTCTATCGGGACCAATTCCGCATTATTTATTCGGTCTCTACAAGAAGCCGGAGAATCATCGTCGAGCGCGTCCGGCGCCGCGGGAATGCCTAGGTAGGTCTGCGAGACCCTGCGTAATTCGCCGAGAAGGCCAAGGAGATCCTCGGCGCTTGCCGCGCGCCGCAACGGCGCGTGCCGCGAAGCGTCACACGCCGCGCAATTCTTTTCTCCTTTTGTTTTCTTTCACCTAGCGCGATTGACATCAATGTTTGTTGGGGCAGCCGGGTAAACTGGATGCGGGGCAGAAATGAACCTAGCACTGAAAGCGCTTATGCAAACTATCCTCCGCGGCTCGCGGCAAACACTCGCGGGTCCTCCAACATTGGCGGCGGTCGTCTCGTTCCTTGCCGCGTATTTCTTTAGCTTCCAGCCCTCGTTGCGCGGGTTCTGCCCTTTGCTCATCGGTATCGGCCGCCTGGCTGCGGCTTCGGTTCTCGTGGCGTTTGTCGCATTCGCTATCCTAGCTCCAGAAAGGCTGCAGTCGGAGGCATGCCAGATGCAGCTAAGGGCTTTGGAGATTCTCAAGGTTGCACCGCGGCCTGTGATGCCTAGCTCGTGACCTGCGAAGCGATTCGGTAGCGAAAATGGCAAATCCGACGTCAACTGAAACATCGGCCGCCCATCAATCCATCGTAAGGCAGTTACAGCAGGGAGCTACACCTCCAAAATAACCGGCATAATCAGCGGCCGCCGCGAAGTCTCCTTCACGATGTACCGCTTCAAATCCGCGCGGATTTTCTCCTTTATAACGCCCCAGTCGGTCTTCTCCTCGCGATTGGAGGCTTCCAGCGTCTTGGCCACCACCTGGCGCGCGGCTTGCATGAATTCCGATCCCTCTTCGGCCAGCGCAAAGCCGCGGCTGACGATTTCCGGCAGGCTCTCCATGCGCCCGGTCTGGCGGTTGATGGCGATGATCGGCAGCACGATGCCATCTTCGGAAAGATGCTTACGGTCGCGGATCACCATTTCCTCCACGACGTCGTCCACCGAGCCGGAATCGATGCACACGCGCCCTGCCGTCACCTTGCCGGCCTTGCGCGCGCCGTGGTGGTCGATCTCCAGCACGTCTCCCGATTCCATGATGAAAGTGTTCTCCAGGCCCGACGCGCGCAGGTGCTCGGCCAGGCGCGCGTGCTTGGTTAGCTGCCGGAACTCGCCGTGGATGGGCATGAAGTAGCGCGGCCGCACCAGGTTCAGGACCAGCTTCATTTCTTCCATGCTGGCGTGACCGGAGACATGCACCGGCGGATTCATGCTCCCGTACAGCACATCGGCGCCGCGGCGCGCCATATGGTCGATCATGCGGAAGATGCCCTTTTCGTTGCCCGGAATGATGCGCGCGCTCAGCACCACCGTGTCGCCTTCTTCCACCGAAATGTGCTTGTGGTTATCCACCGCCACGCGCGAGAGCGCCGACATGGGCTCGCCCTGGGTGCCCGAGATCAGTACGGTGACCTTGTGCGGGGGTAAATCCATGGCTTCCTGCGGGCGGATCAGGACTCCGTCGGGAATCTCCAGCAGCCCCAGGGAGTGCGCAATCTCGCTGACGGATGTCATACTCCGTCCGACAATAGCCACCTTGCGGCCGAACTGCGCCGACAGATCCAAGACCAATTGGATTCTGTGAATGGAAGAGCTGAAACACGAGATCATCAGGCGGCGCTGGGCGCGGCTGAATATGTCCTCCATGCGCGGCTGCACGGCGCGCTCGGATTCGGTGTAACCGGGGCGGTCGGCGTTGGTGGAATCGGAGAGCAGCAGCAGGACGCCGCGCTTGCCGTAATCGGCTAGGGTATGCAGATCGAACAGCTCGTTGTCGGTGGGGGTGGGATCGACCTTGAAATCGCCGGTGTGGATGATCACTCCGAGCGGAGTGGTGATGGCCAGTGCCACCGCGCTCACGATGGAGTGGGTGACGTGGATGAACTCGATCTTGAATGGACCGATCTCCAGTATTTGCTTCGGCTTGACGATGTTCAGTTCGGGTTCTTCTTCAAGCTCGTATTCTTCCAGGCGGCGCTCGACCAGGGCCAGCGTGAAAGCCGTTCCATAGACCGGTACTCGGATCTCGGTCAGGAAATAGGGGACCGCGCCGATGTGGTCTTCATGGCCGTGCGTGAGGATCAGGGCTTTGACCTGCGACTGGTTTTCCTTCAGGAACGTGAGGTCGGGCATCACCAGGTCGACGCCCAGCAGCTCGTCTTCCGGGAACATCATCCCGCAATCGATCACAATGATTTCTTCGCCGAAGCGCAGGGCGGTCATGTTCATGCCGAACTCGCCCAATCCGCCCAGGGGGATTACTTGCAGTTTGTTTTCAGTCATTTTTCATCTGTATCCGGCCGCTTGCAGTTCGAACAACTCCGCGTATTGCCCGCCCAGCGCCACCAGGTGATGATGCGTGCCCTGTTCGCGGATCCGGCCGTCTTGGAGGACCAGGATTCGATCGGCCATGCGGACGGTCGAGAACCTGTGGGAAATCAGCACCGCCATTCTACCTTTGGTCAGGTCGGCAAAGCGGCGGAAGACCTCGTACTCGGCGCGGGCATCCAGCGTGGCGGTGGGCTCGTCTAAGATTAGCAGTTGCGCGTCGCGCATGTACGCCCGAGCCAGGGCGAACTTCTGCCACTCACCGCCGGAGAGGTCCACGCCGCCATCGAATCGGCGGCCGATCATCTGGTTGTAGCCGTTCGGCAGTTTGCGGATGACTTGAAATGCCATGCTCTTCTGGGCGGCCTTGGCGATGCGCGCCTGATCGGAGAGGTCTTCGATTTTTCCAAAGCCAATGTTTTCTTTGGCCAACAGCTCATAGCGCATGTAATCCTGGAAGATGACACCGATCTCTTTACGGAGGTCTTCGACGTCGTATTCGCGGAGGTCGACGCCGTCCAGAAGGATCTGGCCGGCGGTCGGATCGTAAAGCCGGGCCAGAAGCTTGACCAAGGTGGTTTTCCCAGCGCCATTTTCGCCGATAAGAGCTATTTTTTCCTGGGCTTCCAGGCGGAAGTTAATGTTTTCAACGACCATTGTGGAAGATCCAGGATAAGCGAAGCCCACATTGCGGAACTCGAAGCCGCTGCGGATCGGCCGGGGGGCGGGCAGGGCACCAGGGAGGCTGCGGATGGACGGCTCCATCTCGAAGAATTCGAACAGATCCTTTAAGTAAAGAGCCTGGTCGGAAATGTCCGTGAAGCTTTGCAGAATTTTTTCAATATACATGCGCGAGCGGGAGAACGCGCCGGTGAGGAAGGTGAACGTGCCCACGGAGATGGCGCCAGCCAGAGTGCGGATCAAGACCACCGCATAAGCGCCATAATAGCCACTCGTAGAAACCAGGTTCAGCAGGAAACCCACGCTCGCGCGTTTGACCGCAACCTTCTTATTATCCTCATAGATACGTTCCGAGACCTCATGGTATCGTTCAGCGAGATGCGTACCCAGGCCGAAGATCTTGACCTCCTTGGCGCTCTGGTTGGAGGCGCCCAGCATCCGGAGGTAATCGAGGAGCCGGCGCTCCGGCGTATAGCGATAGAGCACCGAATAGGCGAGGGTGGTGAAGTGGGTTTCGCCCAGGAACGCGGGGATGACGGCGGCGATCAGCAGGATCATGAGCCAGGGTGAAAAGACAATCAGGCCGGCAGAGAGCGAAATCAGGCTGAGGGTGTCCTGGGCGACGTTGAGGACCGCTGCTAGAAGGCCGATGCGCCCCGTGGTTTGGCGGCGGGCGCGTTCCAGCTTGTCGTAGAAGACCGGATCTTCAAACGAGGCCAGATCCAGTTTCGTGGCGTGTTCGATCAGCCGCACGCTGACGCGGTTGGTGAAACGATCCCCAAGCAGGCTGTCGGCCAAGGAATTAGCCCGCCCCAACAAGTCGCTGAGGACGGCCAGTCCCAATTCCAGGGCTACCAGCTTCCACAGTCCCGCAGCGTTGCCGTGCCCGCGCCGAATCCAGGCCACCACGCCATCCAGGATGAGCTTCGAGACCCACAGCATGGCCAGAGGCAGCAGCGCCCGTACCAGGCGCAGAGCGGTCGTGATGGATACCAGGGTGGGGCTCGTATCCCAAACCATCCCCAGCAGCGGGCGGATATTCCGCAGGGAAGCCAGACGGGTGCGCCAAGTGGCGTCGCCCTCCGGTCTCCTGGGGATGGGTGGGTGCATAGGTTCAGTTTAGCAGCCCAAAATAGAAATGCTCACCCCGAAGGGTGAGCATCTATTTCCCCTGTTCTACCAGGGGGATGTTCGATGGGAGAATCAGGTTCGACGGAATCGCAACTCCGCCAAAAACCTTTGGTAGTTGGATCTTATGGTTCCCGGCGCTCTAAGTCAAGCAAAAATCCGACTGAAAATTTTGGCCTGTAATTAGAAGCAGATGAGATATTTACAGGATTTCCACATTTCCACAGGCAGTGCGGAGAACCGGAAAAACGGAGGGTTTTGACCTGTTGATTTTGTTCTAAGGTCCTGGAATACCGCGCTTTATCGGTTTGGAAGGCGGCTCGTCAGCGGTCCAGGAGGTGCAGCACGATCATCGCGTCGGCCGCTTCGCCGCGCCCGCCACGCCGCAAGAACGCTCGCACGCTGCCGAACGCCAACCCGCCAACGAGCGAGAAGCACAGCAGTATGCCGATCAAAACAAAGGCGTTGATCACCAGATCGCCGATGTTGTCCCGGCGCGTCGAAACCCGTTCGTCGAGCGTTATGTCCGCCTGATAACGGATCAGGGACAGGAGTTTTTCAGCCGCGTCGGGATTGGGCGGGGACAGAATCACGGCCACCAGCGGGCCGCTGCGCTTGACCATGGCGCCCGAGATCTGCTGGAATTGGGCGGCCTGCAGGCGGGCGAGCTGAGGTGTCGGGTAGCTGAAAATGGCCAGTTTCAGGTCCCCCCCGGGGGCTTGGAATTCGCCGATCTGGGCCTCCGCGGAGAGATGGAAAGCTGCTGTAGAGGGGGAAATTCCCGGATAGAACTTCTGTAGTGCTGCCGGGCCTTCCACGTAACGCTCGGAATTAGGGACCAGATCCTGGGTAGGCAGGTAGCCCGCAAGCGTGGGGAGCGCCGAATCGTCGACCTGCTTCAGGCCTTCCACCAGCGTGGTGAGCAAAGGAGTGGCCGGCCGGTAGCCCACAAACTTCAGCACGTAGTTGCCGTGGGCCAGCAGGGTGACCGTATCCGTCTCCACGGCCAGTTTGGCGAGAGCGGACGGCTTGGCACCCGGGAGGCGCAGCCACTGAAAGCCGGCCAGGGCGCCAGTGGGATCCTGAAAACGCCAGGCGGTGGCGGTGAACTTTTGGCCGTCGCCTTCATATTGAGCCTCTTCGCCTTCCTGGAAGCCGTATTCGTTCCAGATCGGCTGGTCGGACTTGAAGGCGACGGATTGGTCCGAGACACGATGGAACGCGCCCAGCGTATCGGGCCAAACTGCGGCCGCTGCGACAGCGGGCAGGAGGAGGAGGAGCGCGGCCGACGCGTGGAGCGCGGGCTTTAGCCCGCGCGGGGCTGCAGCCCCGCATTTAGGGTTTTCGACCGTACGCGTCCGCCGCGGACGCTCCGGACAGGCCGTAGACGCCGGCCGCACGGTCAGAGATCGATAGCCTCCTGAGGGCCCGGTTGCACGCGGGGCTGAAGCCCCGCGCGGGCTAAAGCCCGCCCTCCAATACAATCCCGACAGGACTGGAGTCCTGCCCCACAGGCGCAGGTGCATCATAACGCTCCGTGACATTTTTTGTATTTCTTTCCGCTGCCGCAAGGGCATGGATCGTTGCGGCCGACTTTGTCGCTGTTGATGACCTGCTTTTTGGCCGCCGCCGAGCCGTCGCCGCCCACCAGTTGCAGTCCGGCCAGTTCTTTGTCCTTGTCGCGCTGCAGCTTCCGGGTCATGTCCTGCACGGCGGATTGCGCGGCGCGTTTTTGCTGTTCGGCGACGGCTGCCTGCGGCCCTTCCTCGCCGCCTTCGTCTTCCTCATCTCCGTCCTCATCCATCGGGAACGGCAGCACCGGCGCGGGCCGTCCGGCGAGGCCTGCGTCGTCCCCCCGCGATATCTGCAGGAAGAAAAGATAGCGGAGGGTCTCGTCTTCGATGCGGTCCATCATGTCCTGGAACAGGATGAACGATTCCTTCTTGTATTCCACCAGCGGATCCTTCTGCCCGTAACCGCGCAGGTGGATGCCTTCCTTCAGGTGATCCATCGACAGCAGATGGTCTTTCCACTGATCGTCGATTACCTGCAGCATGATGATGCGCTCGGTCTGGCGCATGGTGTCCGGTCCGACCAGATCTTCCTTCTCCTGGTACTTCTGCGCCAGCCGGCCGACGATGGCGTCCTCGATCTCCTGGCGGTTCATGCTGGCGAATTCCCCGGTTTCGATCCGGCACCCGAACTGGCTTAGGACATCGGTTTTCAGGCCGGGGAGATCCCATGTATCCGGATGGGTGTTCTCCGGGCAGCGCACATCGAGATACTGCTCAACCAGGCCGCGGACCATCTCCATGACCCGCTCCTTCTGGTCCGATCCCTCCAGCAACTGGCGGCGCATGCCGTAGATCGCCTGCCGCTGCTTGTTGTTGACGTCGTCGTATTCGAGCAGGTGTTTGCGGGCTTCGAAGTTCTGCGCTTCGACCGCCTCCTGGGCCTTCTGAATGCGCTTGGTGATGAGCTTCGACTCGATGGGCACGTCCTCTTCCATGCCCAGGCGCAGCATCAGCCGCTGCATGCGCTCGCCGCCGAAGATGCGCATCAGATCGTCTTGCAGGGAAAGATAGAAGCGGGAACTGCCGGGATCGCCCTGGCGGCCGGCGCGCCCGCGTAACTGGTTGTCGATGCGCCGCGAATCGTGCCGCTCGGTGCCCAGGATGTGAAGGCCGCCGAGCGCGACGACTTCGTCGTGCTCGCGGTCGGTCTGCTCCTTGAAGCGGGCCAGCAGGGCCGCCCACTCCTGTTTAGGCATCTTGTCGGGGTCGAGGGCCTGCTTGCGCGCGGCTTCGCGCGCCATGAATTCCGGGTTACCGCCCAGCAGGATATCGGTGCCGCGGCCCGCCATGTTGGTCGAAACCGTGATCACGCCTTTGCGGCCGGCCTGCGCCACGATGGGCGCTTCGCGCTCGTGATTCTTGGCGTTCAGCACTTCGTGCTTCACGCCCATGCGCTTCAAGATTGCCGAAAGGCGCTCGGATTTCTCCACCGAAACGGTGCCCACCAGCACCGGCTGGCCCTTTTCCTGAAGCTCCTTGATTTCCTTGGCTGCGCTCCGGAACTTTTCTTCCTCGGTGCGGTAGACCACATCTGAAAACTCTTTGCGGACCATTTCCCGGTTGGTCGGAATCACCGTCACTTCGAGCTTGTAGATCTTGTCGAATTCGGCCGCCTCGGTTTCCGCCGTGCCGGTCATGCCGGCCAGCTTCTTGTACATGCGGAAGTAGTTCTGGAAAGTAATGGTGGCCAGGGTCTGATTCTCGCGCTCGATCTTGACGCCTTCCTTGGCTTCCACGGCCTGATGCAGACCATCGCTCCAACGGCGGCCGGGCATCAGGCGGCCCGTGAATTCGTCCACGATGATGACTTCGTCCTGCCCCGTGTCGTCGTTGCGCTTCACCACGTAGTCGCGATCTTTGAGATACAGGGCGTGCGCCTTGACCGCCTGCTCCACGTGATGCTTCCACTCGATGGTGGCGATATCGTAAATATTGGGCAGGCCCAGCAGTTTGGCGGCCTTGTCGAAACCCTCTTCGGTGAGCGCCGCGGTGCGGTGCTTTTCGTCGACCGTGAAATCGCCCGTAGTATATTTCTCGCCGGGCTCCTTGCCTTCGATCTCTTCCCCGCGCATGAGCTTGGGGATGATGCGATTGACCTTGAAATACTTGTCGGTGGATTCCTCGCTGGGGCCGGAAATGATGAGGGGCGTGCGCGCCTCGTCGATCAGGATGGAGTCCACTTCGTCGACGATGGCGTAGTGATGGCCGCGCTGGCTGCAGTCTTCCAGGCGGAACTTCATGTTGTCGCGCAGGTAGTCGAAGCCGAACTCGTTGTTGGTGCCGTAGGTGATGTCGGCGTTGTAACTATCCTGGCGTTCGCGGTCGTCCAGGTCGTGCACGATGACGCCGACCGTGAGGCCGAGCGCGCGGTGGATCTTGCCCATCCAATCGGCGTCGCGGTGGGCCAGGTAATCGTTGACCGTGACGACGTGCACGCCCTTGCCTTCGAGCGCGTTCAGGTAAGAGGGCAGGGTGGCGACCAGGGTCTTGCCTTCCCCGGTTCGCATTTCGGCGATTTTGCCGCGGTGCAGGACGATGCCGCCGATCAACTGCACATCGAAGTGACGCATGTTGAGGAAGCGGCGGCCGGCTTCGCGAACCACCGCGAACGCTTCGATGAGCAGATCGTCGAGCGGCGCGCCCTGGGCCAGTTTTTCTTTGAACTCGATGGTTTTGGCGGCCAAGTCGATATCGGAGAGCTGCTGGATGTGCGGTTCCAGGTCGTTGATGGCGGCGACGATGGGCTGAATGGCCTTGATGTCGCGCTTGTTTTGGGTGCCAAAAACCTTGGCTAGGACAGCGTCAATCATAGAGAGGTCTCGTTACAGAGTGGAGATCCGCTGTTTCTATTCTAGCGCGGGTGGCGAGAATTGCCCATTCGTACTGCAGGGCTCGGCCTTGAGGCGTCGGCCGGCACCGCGCCGGACCGGAAGCGTCGACCGGTCTTTACTTCAGGTCACGATTTGGATCGCACTGAACTGGTGGGAGAACGCCGTGAATTTCACTTCGAATGGGACGGTGCGAAAGCTCAATCGAACGAGCGAAAGCATGGCGTGGCATTCACTCGGGCCCGCGCTGGGGTCGGCGTCCAACGGCGCGCTGCTGCAGCCGAAAGAGCGCGTTATGAGGAGGACCTATGAACCTCGACCCAGACGAAGATATGAAGCCCGGATACGATCTCAGTCGCGCCGAGCGCGGTAAGGACTATGCCGGCGCCGGTGCCGTGTTTCACATTTCTTTCTACCTGGAACAGGAGGTGCAAGCCTTTCGGGCTCTGGGTCAGATTTGAAAGGTGACCTGGCCTGTTGCCAGGAGGATTACGGAACCAGTTCCGTTATCGTGTGTCCGCTTGAGAGCGTGGACCCTGACATGGCCGCCAGCAAGGATTGACGATTGAGCGGCTTGGCCACGTAATCGTCCATGCCGGCGCGGAGACAGCGGTCGCGATCTTCGGCGAAAGCGTTGGCCGTCACGACGATAATGCGGACGCGGGAAGCGCTGCCCGGCAGCGAGCGAATCAGGGCAGTGGCTTCGTAGCCGTCGAGTTCGGGCATCTGACAATCCATCAGAATGACATCGTAGGGACAAGCCCGATGGAGATCGACTGCTATGCGCCCGTTTTCTGCAATGTCCACGTCCGCCCCGGCCCTGGACACCATTGCACAGGTCACCTTCTGGTTGATGAGGTTGTCTTCCGCCACCAGCACTCGCAGACCCGGTGACAGTTCCGATACCAGGGGCGGTCGCGTGTGCGCGCTACCCGCACGGATCTCGGCTGGGGCGAGCGGAAGCTCAAACGTGAACGTCGACCCGTCACCCAGGCCGCTCTCAACCCACAGCCGTCCTCCCATGAGTTCGACCAATCGCTGGGAAATAGCCAGGCCAAGCCCGGTGCCGCCAAACTTACGGGTGGTTGACGAATCCACCTGATGAAACTCCTGAAACAGGCTTTGCTGCTGTTCCGGTGAGAGCCCGATACCGGTATCGGAAACATCGAATCGGATGAAACCCGTACGAGGCATTTTCACCGCTAGTCCAACCTCTCCGGAAGGAGTGAACTTGACCGCATTACTGAGCAGATTCGAAAGCACCTGCCGGGTGCGAACCGGGTCTCCTTTTACCTGCCGGGGCAAATCCGGCGGCAACTGCAGGCGGAAGCGGAGTTGCCGCGCTTCGGCCAGAGCCGCTGCCGGTGACGCCGTGTCCCGAATCAGCCGCGGGAGATCAAAGGGCACATCCTCCAGCGATAATTTGCCGGACGTCACTTTCGCCATGTCGAGGATATCGTTGAGAATAGATAGGAGGTGGTCTCCGCTCCGCCCGATATCGGCGAGCAGTTCATGCTGCTCTCGCTCGAGTGCGCAGCTATTCAGCACCTCTACGAGCCCCATGATGCCGTTCAGCGGCGTCCGAATCTCGTGGCTCATATTGGCGAGGAAGCTCAGTTTCGCCGAGTCGGCCTTCTGCGCCGCGTCGCGGGCCTGCCGCAAATCTTCGCTTTGCTCCTCCAGTGTCAACTGAGCGAGAAACATCCGGCGGATATGCGCGCTATTCATCCGGATCAGTTGAACGATCGCCACGGCGTGAATGATCACGAGGGACTCCAACAGCCAGCCATAGCGAGGCAACGCATACCAGGACCAGACATACACCGGCAGCACCTGGGCGCACGTATTGAGCCGGGCCAGGCCTGGAAATGGAGCCATCAAGCTGGCGCCGAAGCTCGAGAGGCCGGCAACGCCCACCACCAGAAGGCACTCCGGGATGACCAGTCCCCAGACATTCCAGATGGCCCACGCCACGAATACTCCGAATGCCAGGCTTTGCATTCTCGTGACTTGAATCAGCCGTGTGCCGTCGGGTTCGACCTCCGCGCCGTCGATCACACGGCGGGCGTAAAACGTCCGCATGCCCCCCAGCACAGCCAGCGCGCCGGACGAAAATAGCGCAATACCCCGGAAACTGGCGCCCAGGCTCAGCGAGAACAGGCCTGCGAACAAAGCGTAAACCAAGCCACTCCAAAGGAGCCGCTGCGCCAGATCGCGCAGCAGGCGTGACCGTAGGGCCGGGCTATCCTCGCCTTGCTTCACTCTTTCGGTTTATCGGCCACATC
Source organism: Bryobacterales bacterium (assembly GCA_963707465.1). Classification (GTDB taxonomy): domain Bacteria; phylum Acidobacteriota; class Terriglobia; order Bryobacterales; family Bryobacteraceae; genus Bog-159. The sequence continues at coordinate 192,507 of CAVPQK010000021.1, read as the reverse complement.
CGTTGTTTCGATTACGCTTCAGCAGGCACATCGCGGCTCAAGTTTGGTACCGTAGACCCAGTGGAGCCAGCCTTGGAACCGGATGAACAATGTGCCCCGGATGAGCCGGCATACAGCCCGGAGGGCGTCGATCTGACCCTCATCCGATGGATGTTATCGCTCACGCCGGCCGAACGGCTGGACGTGCTCGAGGACTTTGTCGGTTTCGTCGCGGAGGTCCGTGCCCGGAATCCTCAGGTCTAGAGTTGGGGCGATTCTGCAGGAATTCCGCGACCGCGGGGTTGACTTCATCCTGGTTGGCGGCGTCGCCGCCGTGCTGGAAGGAGTGGCCGTGAACACCTTCGATCTGGATATTGTGCACGCCAGGAATCCCGACAATATCACCCGCCTGCTCGGCGCGCTGGAATCGCTGGAGGCCACTTACCGGACTCGTCCGCAACTGGCGCCGAAGCCCGACGCCTCGCATCTGGCGTCGCCAGGCCATCAACTGCTCATGACGTGCTTCGGTCCACTCGACGTTCTCGGCGTCATTGGGCGGTCCCGCGGTTACGACGATCTGCTGCCGCATACGAACGAACTCGAGGTTGGCGACGGATTGCGCGTGCGGGTCCTGAATCTCGAAACCCTGATTGCCGTTAAGGAAGAAGTCGCCGGCGAAAAGGATTTGGCGGTGCTTCCCATGATGCGACGCACACTCGAAGAAAAGCGGCGCCGCTGAACTTCATGGCGCGGCCTTACGGCGGAGCTCGCGCAACGCATCGTGCCCGATCCAGCGGGCCGAACGGGAATCGGTGGCAATCAGCGACTCGGCTACTTCGATGGCTGCCTCGCGCAACCCCGCGTTGCGTTTGCCAATCTGCCGCAAAGCCCAGTTCACCGCCTTTTTCACGAAATTGCGCTCGTCCGCGGCAGACTTCACGATGAGCCGAAGAGCTGCGCGGAACTGCTTATCGGTAGCCTGATTGTCATGCACAGCGAGCGCGGCGAGCAGCGCAAACGCGGCGCGCCGCTCGTATTCCGGCTCGCGGCGGGACCACTCGCGTACTTTGCGCCAGGCAAACGGGGTCTTCCACAGCAGACCGATGCAAGCGGAGTCGCACACCGACCAGCAGTCGAACTCGCGCACCCAGCGCTCCACTTCTTCTTCCTGGATTTGCAAGGGGTCGGCGATCATGGTGGCCACGATACGGGCTTCCAGCACGTTGGTAGACCACAGCACCGACGCCAGTTCTGTATTGCGGCCCAATTCCTTAGCGATCGAACGCATGATGGGCGTGGCGACTCCGTACGCTTTGGCAGGGCGGATTCCGTAGCGCGCCATGCCCGCCACGTTGGCGGCGCTACCGGCGGCGCGCAGGCGTTTCAGGATCTCGCGTGCGCTGGCCATGCGCCCTTATTCCACCGCCAATATGATCGCCCCCGCCATAATCAGCAGCCCGCCGGCTCCGCGGGCGACGGTGAGGCGTTCGCCGAGAAAGAGCGCGGAAAACAGAATCACGAAGACCACGCTCAGTTTATCGACGGGAGCCACGCGCGAAGCTTCTCCAAGTTGGAGCGCGCGGAAATAGCAGAGCCACGACAAACCGGTGGCCATGCCAGACAGAACCAGGAAGATCCAGGTGCGCGATGTCAGGTGACGCAGCGCGGCGGGCGGAGCGGTGATGGAGGCCACCATCCAACTGAAGACCAAAATGACCGAAGTGCGGATCGCCGTTGCCAGGTTCGAATCCACACCCGCCACGCCGGCCTTGGCGAGGACGGCGGTGGCGCCGGCGAAGAGCGCGGATAGCAGCGACCAATAGATCCAGTTCATGCTGCCAAGCTACCATGTATGGGAATGGTATAAGAATGCCCGAATCCCTGGCTGCCGGCTCCATCCTGGCGCACTACCGCATCGTTTCACGCCTCGGCGCGGGCGGCATGGGCGAGGTCTATCTGGCTCAGGACCTGAATCTGGAGCGTCCCGTCGCCCTCAAAATCCTCCCCGCGGAAGTGGCGCACGATGCCGACCGCATGCGCCGCTTCGTGCAGGAGGCCAAGACGGCGTCCGCGCTGAGCCATCCTAATGTAGCGCGTGTTTTCGAGATCGGCGAGGCGGAGGGTGTCACGTTTCTGGCGATGGAATACATCGAGGGCGAGACCCTGGACGCCCATATTGCCGGCGCGCCCCTGCCGCTGCCAGAGGCTATCGGGATCGCCATCCAGGTGGCGGATGCCTTAGACGCCGCGCACGCCAAGGGGATTGTGCACCGCGATATCAAACCCGCCAACATTATGATCGCGCCGCGCGGCCACGTGTCGGTGCTGGATTTCGGGTTGGCCAAGATGAAACCCGCGGCGGGTTCGGGCGCCAGCCTCGCGGCCACCCAGTTCCTCACCGATCCGGGCATGATCATGGGAACCGTGCACTACATGAGCCCCGAGCAGGCGCTGGGCCGCGAAGCCGATGCGCGTTCCGACCTGTTCAGCCTGGGGGTGGTGCTCTATGAGATGGCCACCGGCCGTCTGCCCTACTCCGGCGCCAGCGCTACCGAGCTGCTGATGCAGATCCTGCACGCGCAGCCCGAGGCGATGGCGCGCTTCAACTACGAGACGCCGCCGGAGTTGGATCGCATCGTGCGAAAGTGCCTGGAGAAGGACCGCGACCGGCGCTATCAATCCGCCCGGGATCTGCTGGTGGATTTGAAAAACCTGCAGCGTAGCTACGATCCGGATGGCTCCGCGGCCAAGACCGGCGCGCCTGCCGGCTTGCGGCCGCGCGCCGCCCAGATCGGCGCGGTCATTGTGGACGACGAAGAGTTGGCGCGCGGCCTGGTGCGCGAGATGCTGAAACCGTGCGCGGACGTGCGCGTGCTCGCCGAATGCGCCAACGGATTCGAAGCTGTGAAAGCTGTTTCGGAACTCAAGCCGGACCTGCTGTTCCTGGATATCCAGATGCCCAAGCTGGATGGCTTTGAGGTGCTGGAGTTGGTGGGCCGCGATATTGCCGTGATCTTCACCACGGCATACGATACGTATGCCATGCGCGCCTTCGACGCGCACGCGGTGGACTATCTGCTGAAGCCATTCAGCACGGAGCGCTTCGAGAAGGCCCTGGAGCGCGCCAAGCGGCGGCTGGGCGAGAAGACGCCCGATCCCACCGAATTGGCTGCCGCGGCGCGTCCGCCCGAGCAGTACCTGCAGCGGATCGTGGTGAAGGACGGCCCGGCCGTGCACGTGATCGCGGTCGAGAAGCTGGATTACGTGGAAGCGCAGGACGACTACGTCGCGCTCAAGAGCGACAAGAAGACGTATTTGAAGCAGCAGACCATTTCCAGTCTGGAGGGCATGCTCGATCCCGCGGTGTTCATTCGCATTCACCGTTCTCACATTGTCAATTTGGAGCGCGTGGCCAAGATCGAAGCGTACACCAAGGACAGCAAGATCGCGGTGCTGCGCGACGGCACGCAACTGCCGGTCAGCCGGGCGGGCTATGCGCGGTTGAAGGCGCTGCTCGGGGAAGGCTGAGAAACGAGGCCCTCGAGATGGCCCGTCAGCAGCACCGGGAAACGCCTCCTCTCTATGGTTGCTTTAGCAGGTCGGCGATGCGGTAACCCCCGTTCGTGACGAAGAAGACTTCGCCCTTATGCTCATGACTACGCCCTGTCGGTCATTGCTCGCCTCAAACAGGAGCTCCGGGCGGCGTCGCCAATTACAGGGATCGAGTCCGGCAGATGCGCAGCAGTGACTGGCGCTGAGACACCTGCTATCACGGGCGGAACGCCAGGAAATCGCTGAATTATTCTTGGGCTCGCTGCCGTGTTAACTTCATCAGGAACTCGCTGAGACTCTCGTATTGCTCAAGCAGGCCCGCGCCGGTCCGGTCGAGCTCCCTATTCGAGTCCAAAACATGGCAACGAGCAGATCGGCGTCCTTCAAGAGCTGTCCACCGATGATGGCCTGCGGTCGGTCACGGTGTCCGGCACCGAGTGCGTCTCCCAACCGATCGGCATTAAGACGGTTCTTTTATCCTTCGCATGAATCGCGTTCCATTCGGCGATTACGTCGCGGGCGATCAGACGCGCTTGCGGCACGTCTGATGGTGAGGGAATCACGACGTTGATAACTTTCGCTGTGTAGCTCACGGCAACACCTAACGGGCAGCCAGAGCACGGATCGGCTGCTCCAGGATTGATAATTGTTGCGGCATCGCGGAACCCCTATTATCGCCGAAAGCGACGCCGCTTCGAGCCGCCGCGCCCGTTCCGTTTACCCGGTCTCATACGGCAACAAAATTTCCACCCGGTACTTGTGGTCGCCACTCTCCACCGCCATATCCGCCCGGTCGCCGTACCGCGCCAGCAGCCGCCGCTTCACAATCTGCAATCCCAATCCGTTGCGGCGCGCCGTAGCGCCTTCCGGATCGAATGGATTCTCCACGCTGATGTGCATCGCGTTTTCCACGCGCCAGGCCTCCAGGCGGATGCTGCCGCCTTCCACCATGCTGGCGATGCCGTGCTTCACCGCATTTTCGACCAGCGGCTGCAGCAGCAGCGGCGGCACCAGACCCGCTTCGCATTCCGGCGCGATCTGCTGCTCCACGCGCAGCCGGCCGCCGAAGCGCACCTGCTCCACCCCCAGATAGTTGTGCGCCAGCTCCAATTCTTCGCTCAACGGAACGCTCTCGCGCTCGCCCACGCGCAGGCTGCTGCGCAGAAAGTCGGAGAGCCGCACACACATCTCGCGCGCCCGCCCCGCATCGATGCCCGCCAGGGCGCTGATCGAATTCAGGCTGTTAAACAGAAAGTGCGGGTTGATCTGCGCCTTCAGCGCCTTCAGCTCCGCGTCGCGCGCCGCCACCAGGGCCTGCATCTCGCGATTCAGCGCCTCCTTGGATTCCTCCACCGACGCCATCGCGTAGTGCATGCCGGCGGAGAGCAGATAGAGCAGCACGCCCATGCCGAACAGCAGCGGCGCGTGTGGCCGGAAGCGCTGATCCACCCCTTGAAATCTATCGAACCGCGAAAGCGCCAGCGCGGTGGCGCGCGCGATGGCTAACAGGAGGATGCTGCCGCCGACGGCCGCGCCGAAGTTGGTAGTCAGGATGCGCGTCAACGCGCTCGACCGCAGCGGGGTTAAGCGCACCACGTACCACGGCGACAGGCAGACAAAAGCGTAGACCACGCACGCCGGTATCACGATGGCCGCGCTGGCCGCCCAGCCCAGGTTGCCGGAGGCCTCCAGGACGTAAACCAGCAGTGCGGCCAGCGGTACCCAACCCACCAGGTAAATAGCCAGCGCGGCGCCGGAGACAAGAAGCGGGTGCATCCGGGCGCCTCAGTTCTTTATGCCCAGGCCTCCGAAGATTGTGGAGCCCCGTATGGTGAGCCGCTTGGGATTCGGCACGAGGCGCGGATCGGGCTGGTGGGTCTTGTCTTCGTGGCCCCCGAAAATGCCCGCCACGTGCACGTCCACCAGCCAGGTGTCCGGAACCCGGATCTCGAATCCGCCGAAGATAGCGTTCACGCTGACTACGGCCTCATCCGCGCTCATGCTTGCGTTCCGCAGGTCGAGGCCGCCGCCGCCGAAAATCGCGACGAGGTCGGCGCCCTTGAAGTCGCCAGTCACCTTGCGATTGCCGCCGCCGAACACGGAGAACATATTGCAGTTTCCAGGAGTCGACGGGCCGGTGAAACCCAATTTGAAAGAGACGGCGTTCTTGCCTTCCAGCGCTCCCCAGAGCGTGATGAAGCCGAACGCGATCAGCGCCAACGGCCAGAGGTCCCAAAGATTGCGGTCCCTCAGGAACGGCAAGTGGATTTTGTCGGCCATGAATATCACACCGACCAGCAGGACTATAGCCCCCCCGGTGCGGGCTGAGGTATCTTTGGAGTCCACTATCTTGGCCAGACCGACGGCTATCAGGATCACAGGCCAGTACCCCCAGACATTGCCCACCGGCACACCGAAATTGTCCAGCAGGAATAGGACGCCGATGGCCACGATAGCCAAGCCGAAGATCATGCTGGCGCTGATCGTGCCGCTATCCGGATCCGGTGCGATCTGCCAGGTTCTGTGGTTGCGGTTGTCCATATCTGCTCTCCCTGATTGCAGCGTAGCCCGCCCGTGCGCCTAAGTCCTGTGTTTTTCGGCAAAAGCCCGCGCGCAACCGGTGAGTGGCGGTTTTTTGGCCGATGAGGAAGGCGGGGAGTACATGATCTCGATCAAGAAGCTCATTGAGCGGCCTGGGGCGGAAGCCTTGCAGGCCACCCTGGATTCTTACCGCTCCGTGCTGAACGCCATCGGCGAGAGCGGGGTGCAAGCCTGCCCGCCGGTGGGGAACACATTGCGCCAGAACCTGCTCAACCTACAGGCGGCTCTTTCTCCGGAATCGACGCCGGATATGCTCCAGCTGACGGCGCAAAAAGCAGAGGCCGAGATCGCCCAATGGGGCTCTGGCACCGCCGACTATTTCAAGCAGCGGGCCGGCGAGGTCAAGGAGCTGATGGTGATCCTGGCGAACACCGCGGAACTGGCCGGGGAGCGGGACCAGCGCTATAGCCGCCAGTTCCAGGAATTCACGGGCCGCCTGCAAGCCATCGCCGGCCTCGACGACCTGCGCCTGATCCGCGATTCGTTGGTGAAGAGCGCCATCGACCTGCGGGCCTGCACCGAGGCGATGGCCGAAGAGAGTCAGAAATCGGTGGCCCGCCTGCGCGCCGATGTTAAGACATACCAGACGCGCCTGGATGATGCCGAACGGCTGGCAGGCCAGGACCCGCTAACCGGACTGGACAACCGAAGGCGGGTCGAGTCCTCCATCGAGTGCCGCCTGGCCGGAACGAAGCCCTTCGCGGTCCTGCTTCTCGATCTGAACGGGTTCAAACAGTTGAACGATACTTGCGGGCACGTGGCGGCGGATGAACTGCTCAAACAATTCAGCGCCGAGCTGAAGTCCGGCTTCCGCGCTTCGGACGTAGTCGGCCGCTTCGGCGGCGACGAGTTCATCATAGTTCTGGACGCCGGCATCGAGGAGGTCAACGCGCACATTGAGCGCATTTCGCGCTGGATATTCGGCGATTACACGATTCGCGTGGGCGACGCGAGCCGGAAGGTCGCGGTTAGCGCCGCCATCGGTTCCGCGGAATCGCGACCGGGCGACTCGCTGCGGACGCTGCTGGAGCGCGCCGACGCCGCCATGTACCGCGACAAGCGCGCCCGCTAGCGCCGTGGCGCCGGGTTTTGGCGCCAGAGCTTTAAAAGCCGTAACGTAAGCCGAATCGCACCTGAAACGGTTCCACGGGGTGGTAAACGTCGGTAAATGCCGCGTCGCCCATTGGCGTTATTCGGGAGGTATAGGCGTAGTCGATGTCGTGGCCCCTGCGGTTCAGCAAATTCAAGGCTTCGACGACAAAGCTCCAGTTCTTCGCAAGTCGATAACGGACATCCGCATTGAGCAAAACCGTTGCTTTTGAGCGATAAATTGCGTCGGATGTCAAATCGCGCGGGCCAAATGCGCGCAGGCGCAAAGTCGCCGAAAAGCGTTTGTAATCGTGCATCGTGATGCCCGATGAAACCACCAACCCAACCGCTTCGGGTACGCGCGTGCCACGGGCTGCCCGGCGCGGCATCGTCCGGGTCGATGGCGGTAAAAAAGGCTCTGGAATCCGCAATGTCAAAATCGAAGGCCCAATGTTCCAGCGGCGTGTAGTAATTCGCCCATTCGATGCCATAGCGGTTGCTCGGCGATAACGATGCAACCGTGCCTCCGGTATCGCCATCCTGCTGCAGTTCGGATTCGCTGTGGAGGTACCAGAGTGAAAACGTGCTTTGCAGATGCGACAAGGCCGAAGTGCGCACGCCGATCTCCGCCCCCTTGGTCTGGACCAGGAGGGGGATTCTCGAGGTGGCCGTGGGAAATGGATTGTCCGGCGAAATCGGTTCCTGCGTTTGCGTTGCGCCGCGCACGTCGTTGCTGTGAAAACTGAATCCGCCCTGTACATAGAACTCAGTCTTGGGCCACGGGCCGAAAATCAAACTCGCTTTTGGCTCGGGCAGAAACTTGGTGACCGCGCCGGAATTGGCGGCCGCAAAGTTGACCACCGGAGCGCCAGGTAGTTCGGTAGCGGTATAACTTGGAGTCAAGTTGGTGACGTCGGCGTGCCCCACGTCGCCGCGTATGGCCAGCACCGTGCGGAATTTATCCGCCCACCGGGTTTTGTTCTCCACATAAAAACCGACCATCGTGTCTGTAAATTTGTTTATATCCGTGTCCGCGGGCAAGACCGCTACCAGGTTCGGATTGGTAGCGCATGCGTCAATAGGTTCGTCATTGCATGCGTTGATGTCGTTCTTGTCCGTGCGGACACGATTTTGCGTCCGGTAAAGGCCGTTGTGGACGCAATCGTTGCGCACCTGCAGTCCGAACGTATTTTTCATCTTGCGGCCGAACCAATTATTGAAAAGCGTGTGCCGGGCATCCAGCCCAGCCACAAACCGCTTATCCTGCTGTTCGAACTGATCGCCCTTCACGGGGTCATCCAGGTAGTACGTGAAATCGGAAAACAAATCGAGGTCGTAATAGAAACCGTAGAGCGTGATCTTCGTCGCGGAATTGTCGTCTTGACGATGCCATTCAGCCTGCAAGCTCTCACGCTGGGAGTTCCCACCATCCGACGGGTTCAGTGCGCCAAAGAAACCGACCAGGGGCGTCGCTGTAACCGGGATCTGATCGCTTGAGTTCCATTTTCCGTGGTAACCGCGGGCTGTGATACCGAAGCCATTGGCGTCGTCGCCCTGGCTGTAGGTGAGCAGGCCGTTGAATTTGGCATAACCATCGGGGTGCACCCATGGGCCGTCATCGTAGTACGCTTCTCCGCCGACCAGTAAATTGCCCGAACCCACCTTTTCCGATGCGCCGAAAACGGCCCGCCCATAGCCATACATGCCGCCTTCCACCTGGAAGAAGTTCTCGGGCAACGTCTTGAAACACACCACATTGGTCGATGCCGCCGAGCCATAGTTGCCGACATCAGCGTAATAAGGACCCTTCTGGAAATCGACCCGTTCGACCAACTCGGGGATGACGATGTTCATGTCCGAGTACCCCTCGCCGTGGGCGTGCGACGGCAGGTTGAGCGGCATACCGTCGATGGAATTGGCGATGTTGGTGCCATGGTCGAGATTGAAGCCGCGAAGAAAATATTGGTTGGCCTTGCCGCCGCACGTGGCACAAGACAATTATGGATTCGCGTCGCCGCCCGGCGATGTATCCTAATGAAGGACAAACATTGCCATGCGCGCCCTAGCCCTCATTCTTGCCCTCTCCACAGTCGTCCTGGCGCAAACCGCCCCTGTAAGCGGCAAGCGATACCCGCGCCTGGCCATCCGCAACGCGATGATTGTCGATGGCAACGGGACGCCCGCGTCCGGCCCGTATGACATCATCATCGAAAACGACCGGATCGCCGCCATCCTGCCTTTCGATCCGGTGTCGGTGAATCGCGGCGCGCGCCGCCAGCCCGCGGATGTCGAAATCGAGGCCAAAGGCAAGTATGTTCTGCCCGGCCTGATCGATGCGCACGCCCACATCCAGGACGAGCGCGACGGCATACCCCAGCCCGTGGAATACGAGTTCAAGACCTGGCTCGCCTGCGGCATCACCACCGTTCGCGATGTCGGCAGCGATTTTTCGAAGACCCTGAATCTGCGCGCCCGCAGCGCCTCCGGGGAGATTGTGGCGCCCCGCATCTTTGTTTACCCCATGTTCGGAAGGGCCGGCGGCAACAATTCCTTCAACCCGAACAATCCTGAAGAGGCCCGCGCGAACGTACGCCAGGCCAAGCAGATGGGAGCGGACGGGATCAAGCTGATCCAGGTTCGCCGCGACGTTATGGAGGCGATCGAGGAGGAAGCGCATAAATTGAACCTTCCCATCGCCCACCACGTGGGCGTCGAAGAGACCACCGCCTGGGACGACATTCGCCTGGGCACGCGCTCCATCGAGCACTGGTATGGCATCCCCGATGCTGCCATCCCCGATGGGGTCCAAAACTTCCCGCCCAATTACAACTACAACGACGAATCCGACCGCTTCCGCTACGCGGGCCATCTCTGGCGCGAGGCCGACCCCAAGAAGCTGCAGGAAGTGCTCGCTGCCATGGTGAAAGCCAATGTCGCCTGGGTGCCTACGCTGGACATTTATGAGGCCAGCCGCGACCTCCAGCGTGCCCAGAACCAGCCCTGGTTCCGCGAATACCTGCATCCCGCGCTCGAGGCATACTTCCGCCCCAACCCCAGGAATCATGGATCGTACTTCCTGCACTGGACCTCCAACGACGAGGCGTTCTGGAAGGAGAACTACCGCATCTGGATGGCGGCGGTGCGCGACTTTGAACGATTGGGCGGCCTGGTCGGCGTGGGCGACGACGCGGGCTTCATCTACCAGCTCTACGGCTTCGGGCTGATCCGCGAACTGGAATTACACGAAGAAGCCGGCTTTCATCCGATTAAGGTCATTCAGCACGCCACCGGAAACAACGCGAAAATATTGGGGATGGAAGGCCGGCTCGGCGGAGTGCGTCCCGGCTATCTCGCCGATTTGATCGTGGTGAACGGCAATCCGCTCGACGACATCAAGGTGCTTTATCCATCGACGGAGGGCGCAACGCAGGGCGCCGGAATCGAATGGACCATCAAGGACGGAATCCCGTACCACGCGCCCACGCTCGCCGCGGACGTGCGCGACATCGTCAGGGGAGCGCGCGCTGCCGGCGCACGCGGACGATAAACTTCTGAAAACCTTCACCGCCGGTGACCTTGTTCTGTCAGAATAGACTAGCTAAAAATGGATCTTGGCCGCCACTTGCACCAGCCGCGGAGCCGCCGCTCCCACCACCTGTCCGAAGGCCGGATCGTTGATTTCCCCGTCCACCGCCGACGGCCCATAAAACTGGGCGTGGTTGAATAAGTTAAAAGCTTCCACCCGAATATCCAGTGACTTGGATTCGGTGAAACTTACCGTTTTGCTGAGTTGCACATCGAAGTTATCGATCCCAGGGCCATAAAAGAAACGCCGCGCCGCGTTACCCAACTGTCCCAAAGTCTCCGGGGCGAATAGACTCGTATTGAATTCCGGCCTGCCGTTGCGCGGGTTGGTATTGATCTGGAGCGGGCCTGATATCATCTCTGGCGTGTCCAGTAGTTGGTTATTGACCCCGTTGCCCAGCGTCCCCAGCAGGGACCGGTCCGAATCGTCGGCCAGCGTCACTGGGAACCCGGTGCTGAAGCGTGTCGTGCCCGACAAGCTCCACCCCTCGGTGACGCGGTTTCGCCCGGCCAATCGCTCGAAGGGCAAGACATAAGTATAGGTGGCCACGAAGTTTTGCCTCAGGTCGAAAGAGGAGATCACGCGGGTCAGACTGGCGTTGAAAGGATTGGTCTGCTCGCCAAGATTCGACGCCTGATCGATGGACTTCGAATAGGTATATCCAATCAGCAGAGTCGCGCGTGTGCCGGTGGCGAACTTAAGGGTGGCTTCGAGCGCGTTATAGTCCGAGTTGCCGACTGACTTTTGGGCGGTCACCGACCCATAGTTTGGCCCTAACCCTACACGCGTGCCCTGGTAAAACTTGCCTGACGCCGAAGTATAAGCGGCGTCTTCGCCGAATGGTCCGCAAGTGGCGCTTCCCGGAGCCACTTCATTCGGCTGGCTAAGGCTCAGGCACAGCGCCGGATTGCCTGTGTTCGCCGGTACCAACACCAGCAGGTGATGCCCTTCGTTTCCCGCGTAGCTGACCGTCAATAGAGCGCTTCCCGCGATCTGGCGTTGCAACGAGACCATGTAATTCTCGGTGTACGGAACGCTATTGCGGTAGTAGAAAAAGGGATCGGCCGCTATCGGAGTTACGGCCGGCCAATTGAAACCGGTGAACGGGTTCTGAGCCGAAACGTTGTGCGGCGGGAAGTTCAGCGGGAAAGGGTTGGTGTTCTGGGCGCCGCTCGCGGCCGTGATGAAGGGCGTCGCAAACAGCGGCGGCGCGGGGCTCAAATAGTTGTACCCGAATGGAGGAACCCCGTACATGATACCCGCGCTCAATCCAGGGAAGGCCGTGTAGAACATCCCATAACTGCCGCGGATGCTGCTCTTCCCCTCGCCGCCCAGCAGCGTCTTCCAGAATCCGTCGTGGAAGCTGGGGGCATACGCCAGCCCCACTCGGGGCGCGAAATTGTGGAATTGCGAGGGTGAGATCGTGGACGGAATCCCCGGATCGCCGGGCACCACCAGGCCCGGCGGCGCATTGGGATACACCACCGATTGCTCGCCGGGAACAATCGTCTGGATGTTGTTATACTTCTCCCACCACGGCATAATCAAGTCCCAACGCACGCCGAAATTCAGCGTCAGGTTGGAGCGCGCCCGCCAGCTATCTTCCGCGAAAGCGGAGCCGTACCGGTTCCGCAGATAGAAGCGCTGTCCGGTGGTCTGCGTGAAGTTGCTGGGAAACCCCAACAGGAAATCGGCATAGGCTGACCCGGTTTCCGTTCCGTCGATGTTGAAGGTTCCGTTAAAGGTGGCGTTCGGATTTTCATTCACCTGATCGGCATGGAATTGGCCGCCGAATTTAAACGTGTGTGCGCCCATTACCTTCGATATCGAGTCGCTGACATACAGCGTATTGTTCCACTGATCCAGATTGGTGATCGGCACGCCCATCACGAATGAAGGGAAAACAATATTCTCCACGCCCTCGAATTGCGGCGCTTGCACCACGATCCCCGGCGTGCCCTCGCCCGTCACAAAGCCCTGCGACGCAAGGGTCACTCCCGCGCCGCCGCGGGGCTGGCCGATGTTGTTCCCATTCCGCAGGAAACCCAAGTGGAATTCATTCACGGCAGTGGACCCCAGCACCTTGGTGTCGCCTAGCGTAATCATCTGCGCCTGGCCGATCGTGAGGGCGTCGAAACCGGGTATGCTGGCGCCCCCTTGGCTGCCCGGATAGGGATTGTCAAGCCGGTAATTATCGACGAAATAATAACCGAAAAATTGCCCCAAGCGGGTGTTGGCGTCGATCCGGGCGCCGGCCTTATCGTCTCTGACCGTCTCGGGATAGTCGGAGGTCGCAAAGAGATTCGATCCGATATTCGGAGTGGGAATGTAAGGCAGCAGGTTCACGGCCGGGGCGGACCACGCCCTGGTTGGGATGGTGGCGTTGGGAAGGACACAGGCCGCGGGGCTGGCGCACCCCGGCGTATAGTAAGGTTCGCCCTCCGAAACTGCATATCCCAGCTTATGCGTGAGCAGGTTGGCAATATTCGGTCCGCTGACTTTGCCCGTCAACCAATTCGCGATGTCACTCAAATTACCGGCGCGATCCTGCAGCGAGGGCACCGATGTCACCGGGGACGCGATGCCTTCCACGGTACGCGTTCCCTGGTAGTCGAGAAAGAAGAACACGCGATTCTTCCGAATCGGCCCGCCAACCACGCCGCCAAACTGGTTTTGGCGGAAGGCGCCGCGGACATTGTCGAAATAGTTCCTGGCGTCCAGATCCGTGTTCCGCAGGAATTCGAAAGCCTGGCCATGAAAAGCGTTGCTTCCGGACTTGGTCACCACATTCACCAAACCGCCGTTGTAATTGCCATACTCGGTATCGAAGTTGTTGGTGAGCACGCGAAACTGTTGGATGGAGTCCAGGTTCGGGATGACCGAAGTTCCGCCGTTCATGTGCTCCTGCACGTCGATCGCGTTCACCACGAACCCGTTGGAGGATTCGCGCTGCCCGTCGATCGAAACGTCGCCGGGATTCAGATCGCCGGAAGGGTTGATGGTTCCCGTAACGCCGGCCATGATCACTGAAGTTGGGGTGAGAGTCGTGATGGGGGCGACGCCTGGTTGAATCGCCAGCAAATCCGTATAGCTGCGGCCGTTCAGCGGGATCGCTTCGATCTGGCCGTCCGATATGATCTCGCCCAGGTGGGTGGCCACGGTATCGACTTGTGTCTGGACGGCTGCCTCAACCTCCGAAACAGTCACGCTCTCGGTCTCGGTCCCTATCTGCAATACGGCATCGATTCGAAGGGCCGCATCGGCGTCCACCGCCAGGTTTGTCTTTTGCTGCGTCCGGAATCCGGTGGCTTCAATCGTGAGATCGTAATGGCCCACAGGGAGGGCCGGGAAGGAGTAGAATCCCTGCGTGTCGGAGGCGGCTTTGAATTGGGCTTTGAGCGCGGTATTGGTCAGGGTGAGCCGGGCCCCTGGTATTAGAGCGCCGCTGGGATCCTTGAGGGTTCCCGATATACTACCGCCGGCGCCTGCCAGGCGCGCCGCCAGCAGTACCAGCACGAACGCCGCCCTCGGAATTCGCATCGGCCCCCTCCATAGCAACAACGACATATTGGTGATACTACCAGTGCGTGCTACTGTTGTCAATTACGTGTTACGGATCGGTTTGGATTGGCATGGGGGTGTATTCTGGTGAAGGACAAGCATAAATGACCGACCTTTGTCGAATTGGCGTGGCCCTCAGCGGCGATCTCCTGGAGAAGTTCGACCGGCTCATCGCCCAGCGCGGTTATACCAACCGCTCCGAAGCCTTTAGGGACCTGATCCGCAATGAACTGGTCCAGGAAACCTGGAAGTCTTCGGATTCCGAAGTTTTCGGGACGGTGACTCTGGTCTACGATCACCATGCGCGCCTGCTTCCCGAAAAACTCACGGAGTTGCAGCACCACTATCATGCCGCGGTGCTTTCCGCCCTGCACGTCCATCTGGATCACGACAATTGTCTGGAAGTCGTGCTGGTCAAAGGCAAAGCCGGGCTGGTGGAGAAGCTGTCGAACGCCCTGATCGCGATCAAGGGAGTGAAGCACGGGCGCTTCACGGTCACCACCTCCGGCCACGACCTGCCCTGAGCGGGCTCCCCATCGGAAAAAACCTTCACGCAAAGACGCAAAGAACCCGCAAAGAACGCAAAGATAAAACTCCTTCTTCTTGGCGTCCTTTGCGGTCCCTTAGCGCCTCAGCGTGAAATCAGTAAGCTCGCCCGCCGCCCGCCGCACCATCTTCCACGCCCGCATCACGTGCTCCCTGGTGATAGCCGGACTCGTGGAGAAGCTCTCGAACGCCCTAATCGCGATCAAGGGAGTGAAGCACGGGCGCTTCACGGTCACCACCTCCGGCCACGACCTGCCCTGAGCGGGCTCCCCATCGGAAAAAACCTTCACGCAAAGACGCAAAGAACCCGCAAAGAACGCAAAGATAAAACTCCTTCTTCTTGGCGTCCTTTGCGGTCCCTTAGCGCCTCAGCGTGAAATCAGTAAGCTCGCCCGCCGCCCGCCGCACCATCTTCCACGCCCGCATCACGTGCTCCCTGGTGATAGCCGGACTCGTGGAGAAGCTCTCGAACGCCCTAATCGCGATCAAGGGAGTGAAGCACGGGCGCTTCACGGTCACCACCTCCGGCCACGACCTGCCCTGAGCGGGCTCCCCATCGGAAAAAACCTTCACGCAAAGACGCAAAGAACCCGCAAAGAACGCAAAGATAAAACTCCTTCTTCTTGGCGTCCTTTGCGGTCCCTTAGCGCCTTGGCGTGAAATCAGTAAGCTCGCCCGCCGCCCGCCGCACCATCTTCCACGCCCGCATCACGTGCTCCCTGGTGATAGCCGGACTCGTGGAGAAGCTCTCGAACGCCCTAATCGCGATCAAGGGAGTGAAGCACGGGCGATTCACCATTACCACCTCCGGCCACGACCTGCCCTGAGCGGGCTCTCCATCGGAAAAAACTTTCACGCAAGGACGCAAAGGACACGTAAAGCACGCAAAGATAAAACTTCTTCTCCTTCTTCTTGGCGTCCTTGGCGGTCCCTTAGCGCCTCAGCGTGAAATCAGTAAGCTCGCCCGCCGCCCGCCGCACCATCTTCCACGCCCGCATCACGTGCTCCCTGGTGATAGCCGGACTCGTGGAGAAGCTCTCGAACGCCCTAATCGCGATCAAGGGAGTGAAGCACGGGCGATTCACCATTACCACCTCCGGCCACGACCTGCCCTGAGCGGGCTCCCCATCGGAAAAAACTTTCACGCAAGGACGCAAAGGACACGTAAAGCACGCAAAGACAAAACTTCTTCTCCTTCTTCTTGGCGTCCTTGGCGGTCCCTTAACGCCTTGGCGTGAAATCAGTAAGCTCGCCCGCCGCACCATCTTCCACGCCCGCATCACGTGCTCCCTGGTGATAGCCGGACTCGTGGAGAAGCTCTCGAACGCCCTAATCGCGATCAAGGGAGTGAAGCACGGGCGATTCACCATTACCACCTCCGGCCACGACCTGCCCTGAGCGGGCTCCCCATCGGAAAAAACTTTCACGCAAGGACGCAAAGGA
Source organism: Bryobacterales bacterium (assembly GCA_963707465.1). Lineage (GTDB taxonomy): Bacteria > Acidobacteriota > Terriglobia > Bryobacterales > Bryobacteraceae > Bog-159. Next base: position 176,150 of record CAVPQK010000021.1, on the reverse strand, counting down.
CACGTAAAGCACGCAAAGATAAAACTTCTTCTCCTTCTTCTTGGCGTCCTTGGCGGTCCCTTAGCGCCTTGGCGTGAAATCAGTAAGCTCGCCCGCCGCCCGCCGGACCATCTCCCACGCCCGCATCACGTGTTCCCTGGTCGTGCCCATGTTCCCGATCGCCAGGTGCAGCGAGTACTTGCCCCGCAGCACGGTGTGCGACAGGAAGAACTCGCCCGATGCGTTCACCGTCTCCAGCAGTCGCCGGTTCTCATCATCCGTTCCCTTGAACCGGAAGCAAACCACGGAAAACGGCGCCGGAGCCGTGCGCTCGAAATCCGGATCCGCATCCACGGCGGCTGCCAATTCGTGCGCCCACGCGATCTGGCTGCGAATCGTCTCCGCCAGCCTCTCGCGTCCGAAGTAGCGCATGACGAACCACAACTTCAGCGCGCGGAAGCGGCGCCCTAACGGCACGCCGTAGTCCATGTAATTTACCGCGCGCCCATCCTCGGCGGTCCGCAAATACTCCGGCACCAGCGAGAAGGCGCGCCGCAGAATATCGGGACGGCGCGTGTAAAATGCGCTCAGGTCGAACGGCGTGAAGAACCATTTGTGCGGGTTGACCACCAGCGAATCCGCGCGCTCCGCGCCGTCCAGAATATAGCGAAACTCCGGCACGATGGCGGCAGAGCCCGCGTAGGCGGCGTCCACATGCAGCCACAACCCATGGCGTTCGGCAATATCGGCGATGGCCGGAACCGGGTCGATGCTGGTGGTCGAAGTGGTCCCCACTGTGGCCACCACGCAGAAAGGCCGCAAACCGGACGCCATATCCGCCTCGACAGCGGCCGCGAGCGCCGCCGGACGCATACGGAACTCTGCGTCCACCGGAATCTTGCGCACCTGCCGCTGCCCGATCCCGATCGCAATCGCGCCTTTTTCGATGGACGAATGCGCCTGTTCGGAACAATAGAGCGTCAGCCCGCGCGAAGCGCCCAGCGTGCGCGCCTCAGGATCGGCCAGTTCGCGCGCGGCCGCGATAGCGTGCATGCTGCTCGTGGATGCCGTATCGTAGATGATGCCGAACAGGCCGTCGGGCAGCCCCATCCACTGGCGGAGCCAGCCGAGCGCCACCTCCTCCAACTCCGTGGCGGCCGGCGAAGTCTTCCACAGCATGGCGTTGGCGTTAAGCGATGCCGCCAGCACTTCCGCGATGATGCCCGGCCCCGGCGCGGTATTGGCGAAGTACGCCATGAAGCCTGGATGGTTCCAATGCGTGATCGCCGGCACGATCAGCCGCTCGAAATCCGCCAGCACCCGCTCCATCGGTTCGCCCTGCTCCGGGCCGGAGACCGGCAGCGCGTCCACCAGTTGGCCCGGCTCGATCTTCGGCAGCACGGGATAGCGGTCCGGATGCGAAAGGTAATCCGCGATCCAATCGACGGCCTCGTGCGCGAAGCGGCGAAACTCTTCGGGAGACATTTTCTTTTATCGGGACTAATTCTTCGGTCCAGCCAGCCGGTCAATTAAGTCCAGCCGGTCTTTCCAGGGGTCCGCTTTTGCCGCGGGGCCAGTGAGTGAGAAGTCCATCAACGTGTCGGCTTGCGACGAGTACTTGGGCCACTCCGCCAAGCCGCTGCCGTTCGGATCGCCGGTCTTCGCGAAGTTGACCCAATAAGCATTCGCCGCCCGCGCCGCCGCCCGGTCCGCATCGGTCAACTCCTTGCCATACCGCGCCGCCACCGTGTCGAACACGAAAGGAATCTCGGTCGCATGCGGAGCGCCGTGCCACTGCTTCCGCATGGATTCCGCCACATACGAGAAACGGTATTCGAAAGCGGGCTGGCCGGTCGCCGCCAGCGCGCGCGCCATATACCGTGCCGGTTCCACCATCATCTGGTCCGACGCGATAGCCACTCCCACTTCGAAAACCTTGGCCGATCCCTGGGGATCGTACGCCGCCTTGGCTTTGTCGGCGTCGGGTCCGAACGGTGCGAACAAGGCCTCCTTGGTCTGGCCCCTGGGGAAGCCGATGTCGGAACTGTTGGCCCCAATTATCAGGGGAATCCGGGCGCCGCGTCCGGCGGCGTAGGCTTCGGCCGGCGATTCCACCACCACCTTGCCGTCGACCATGGGTCCGGCGTAAGTCGGTACGCCCATGCTCGCCATGTTCAAGCCGGCCGTTACCGCTTCGGCGGACAGACGGCGCAATGCGGCAAGTGCCGCCGCGCCGTCGCCTTCAACCCCGGCGCTCTTGGCGAACGCTACCCCCACGGCTTCAGCGGAAGGCATTCCGCCGGTGCCGGCACGATCTAAATAACGGTTCCCCATCAGAAGCGCCCGCCCGCCGCCGGATTCGACGATGGCCTTGTGGATCAGCCCCTTCGCCATCGGCGAAGTCATCATCGTCAGCACCGAACCGCCGCCCGCCGATTCGCCGAACAGCGTTACGTTCCCCGGATCGCCGCCAAATGCGGCGATGTTCCGCTGCACCCACTGGAGTGCCGCGATCTGATCCATGTATCCGTAATTGCCCAGCGGTCCATTTGGATTTTCCTTCGAAAGCGCCGGATGCGCGAAGAAGCCGAAACGGCCTACGCGGTAGTTGAAGCTGACCAGCGCCACGCCGCGCCTGGCAAACTGGCTCCCATCGTAAACCGCCGGAGAACTCCCGCCGTTGACGAAGCCTCCTCCGTAGATCCACACCATCACCGGCAGCTTCTTTCCAGCGCCCTCGGGAATCCAGACGTTGGCGTACAGGCAGTCCTCGGCCGGCGTGACACCCAGCGGAGCGGCATCCCCCGGAAATGGCTTCTGCATGCAATCCGCACCGTATTCGGCGGCGGACCGCACACCGGTCCACGCCTTCGCCGGCTGCGGAGGCCGCCACCGCAAATCGCCAACCGGAGGGGCTGCGAACGGGATGCCTTTGAACGAGACAACACCCTCGCGAGTCACGCCCTTCAGCCTTCCGCTATCGATCGTCGCTTCGTCGGAAGCCGCCCATGCCGTGCAGGCGCCGGCCGCCATCATCAGCAACGCAAGCAATGCTTTTCTCATCCTGTCCATCATAGCCGGAACACTCCTATAGCCGCCGCCACCACAGTCATCCACACCGAAGCGCCCAACAAAAACGGAAACGTAAACTTCTGGTGTTCGCGAAACTCGATCCCCGCCAGTCCGCAGAGCAGAAACGGGGCCGGCGTCAGCGGAGTCACCGGAAAGCCGGTCGTATGCAGTCCCAGCACTGCGGCCTGGGCCACTTGCACCGGTGCCACGCCAAACGCCGATGCCGCCTGCGCCAGCACCGGCAGCACTCCGAAATAAAACGAATCCGGATCGAACAGCAAGCTGAGCGGCATCGAAACCAATCCCAAAATAAAAGGTAGATGCCGCGCGGCCCCGGGCGGCGCGAAATCCACAGCCGACTTCGCCATCGCGCCCAGCATCCCCGATTCTTTCATGATGCCGGTAAATGCGCCCGCGGCGAACAGCACGCCCGCCATCATCAGAGCGGCCTGCGCGTGCGCTTCGATGCGCTCGCGCTGCACGCGGAGATCGGGATAGTTGAACTGTAGCGCCAAAACCACGCCAACCATAAACACGGCGGCGGGCTCCAGCTTGGCCGCGATCATTCCCACAATAAGGATCAACGTCACGCATAGGTTGATCCACCTTCGCGCGGGACGGCGAAGGGCGACCTGCGCCTCGCTCATTTCGCGCCGGCAAATATAATCGTGCCCGGCGGCTCCTCCCAGGCCGAGCCGCTTCGCCTCCCTCCTGCCCAGCCACCACGCGGCCACGAACACGAATCCCAGACCCGCCACTTGCACCGGAATCAGCGGATTGAAGATCGCGGAGACCGGAAGATGCAGCGACGCCGAGGCGCGGATCATCGGCCCGGTCCACGGCAGAAAGTTGACGCCCGCCGCCATGGAGGCAGCGCACGCCAGAACCCGCTTGTCCATCGACAGCCGTTCATAAAGTGGCAGCATCACGGGAATCGTCACCAGGAATGTGACGGCGCCCGAGCCGTCCAGGTGGACCAGCAGCGCCAGCAGCGAAGTGCCCATCACGATCCGTATCGGGTTACCGCGAACCGCGCGCAGAATTGCGTCGATGATCGGATCCAGCATCCCGGCGTCGGTCATGATGCCGAAGAAAAGGATGGCGAAGATGAACATGCCGGCGACCCCGGCCACGCTCTGCATGCCATGCAGCATGAACCCGGCCGTCTTCGCGCCAAATCCCGCGATCAGCGCCGAAGCCACCGGGATGGCGATCAACGCCGACATCGGCGTCAGCGCTTTGCCCAGAATCGCCGCCAGCAGGATCACGATCGTCGCACACCCGAGAAGAGCCAGCATGCTGCGTCCGCCTAAGGCCGCGATTCGAAAATCACGCGCCGGGTTTCGAGTTCCGCCAGTGCCCCATCGTCAAGGCCGCAGAATTCCTTCAGCACGTCCCGCGTGTCCTGTCCCAATAGCGGAGCGGGAGATCCCGGCCCGCCGGGTGTCTCGGATAGTTTGACCGGAGTTCCGGTAACGCGATGCAATCCGGCGCTGGGATGGTGGAGCGTGGGAAACATTGCGCGAATTTCGCACTGTGGGTCAGCCGCTACGTCCTCGAAGTTGCGGACCAGCGAACAGGGTACGCCCGCCGTTTGCATCCGCTCAAGCCACTCGGCAGCCCTTCGCTGCAGAAAGATTGCCTCCAAGTGCGCCTCCAGCGCGTCGCGACGACGGATTCTCTGCGCGTTGCTTGCGTACTCCGGATGCCGCTCGAGTTCCGGGTGCTCGAGCGCGCGGCAAAATGCGGACCACAGCTTCTCGCTGCCCACCGCGATGGCGAGCGAGCGATCCATGGTATGGAAAACGCGGTACGGCACCACCGTGGGGAACGATGTGCCCATGGGCCTTGGGACCACGCCGGATCCCAGATAACTCGCGTAATTGGAACTCATGGTCGAAATCATGCTATCGAGCATTGAGACGTCCACATATTGTCCGCGGCCGGTGCTCTCCCGCGCCCGCAGCGCGAGCAGGATGCCGATCACGGCGAACAGGCCGGCCGTCACGTCCGTCACGCCATAGCCGCAGCGAACCGGCTCGCCATCGGGCGTGCCCGTGATGCTCAGCAGGCCGCTCGAGCTCTGCACCACCAAATCCATGGCGGCTTCGTCGCGTGCCGGACCGTTCTGCCCGTATCCGGAAATCGAACAGTAAACGATACGTGGATTGCGCCTCTGGACGGCCTCATAGCCGAGCCCCAGCCGCTCCATCGATCCCGGCCGGAAGTTCTCGATGAGCACGTCCATTTTATCGATCAGGCGCAGGCACAGATCGAGACCCTCGGGCTGCTTCAGATCGATGGAGATTCCGCGCTTTCCCCGGTTCAGTCCCAGGAAGAAGCTGGCGACGCCGCCCGCAAAAGGTGGTCCCCAGCCGCGGCCCATGTCGCCTTCCCGAGCTTCCAGCTTGTAGACCTGCGCCCCGTAGTCCGCCAGTAGCAACGTGCAATAAGGGCCGGCCAAAGCGTGCGATAAGTCCAGAATGCGGATTCCATCGAGGGCGGCGCGGGGCATGCCCGATCACCGTAACATATGAGTGGGGCAGTGACGCCGCCATCGACTCCCTGCTAGAATTGTGCGCTAGCAACCATGTCATCCGCAGCAGCAAAACCGGTGCCCGCCGCCAGTCTGAGTGAATTGCTTCTCTGCCAGAGCCCGGGCTGCTCCTGGGTGCTGGACCGCGCCGGGGCATTCCAAGCGGTGTATGGCGACGCCTTGCGGGTCTTTGGCCGCGCGGCCGCCGAGTTGGTGAACCTGAACTTCACGGATTTGTCCGTCCCGCCAGCGCGCTCGTTATGGATCGGCCGGCTGGAGCGCGTCTTCGCCGCCGAAACGCTGGCCGCTCCCGGCCGGTTCGGCGAAGAGGCTTCGGCCTTTTCCATCTCGATGTTCCCGGTCCGGTCGCCCGCGGGCGAGGTTGCTTTCGCCGGATGCACGGCGCACGAGATGCCGGAAGCCGCCCTGGTGCTGCGCGCGCTCGAAGCCCTGGAAATCGATCGCGCGCGGCTCGCCCAACTCTTGCACGATTACGTGGGGCAGAGTCTCAGCGCCGCCGGCCTGCAACTCGATCTCCTGCGCATGGATCTGGCGGACACCACCATTGCCATTCCCAACCGTATCGGCGAAATCCAGGCCATCCTGGAGACGCTAATCGGACTGGTGCGGGACGTCCACCGCGAGCTGCATCCGGCGCTCGCCGAACGCGTGGGATTACGGGCGGCCCTGGACGGGCTGGCGGGACGTCTGCGCACGGATTTCAAGGGGAACGTGCGGGTGTTCGCGGATTCTACCGCGCTGCCTGCGCCGGACACTGCGGCCGCGCTCTACCGCATCGCGCAGGAGGCGGCCGGCTATGCGGCGCGGCGCGCGGGTTGCTCTGCTATCGAGATACTGTTAAAGTCGTTGCGAAGTGGACCTGCGCTGGAAATTCGGGACAACGGGCCAGGCTTCGATGCGGACAGCGCTCAACCAGGGGCTGCGCTGGAGTTCCTGGTGATGCGCTATTTCGCGGACCGGGCGGGCATCGAATTGCAAATCGACAGCGCGCCGGATAGGGGAACCGTGGTGCGGGCGCTTTGCCGTTCCGCGAACAGCCTTCGCGCCGCGGAGCCGCGAGCCTGATCGGAGGTCCGCAGGGGCGGGTGAATACTTATGGCATACGATATTCTGCTGGTGGACGACCATAAGATGATGCGCGACGGCCTGCGCGCGATTCTCGAGCGCAGCGTTGAATTTCGCGTGGTCGGCGAGGCCGAAAATGGCGCGGATGCGGTGCGCTTCTGCAAGAAGTCGCGTCCCGACCTGGTGGTCATGGACATCGGCTTGCCCGGTCTGAACGGGTTCGAAGCCACCATCGAGATCCTGCGCCACACGCCGCAAACCCGCGTGATCATCCTCTCAATTTACGACGACGAGAATTCGGTGGTGACCGCGATCCGCTCCGGCGCGCGCGCCTTTGTGCTCAAACGGGCTTCCTCGGCGGACCTGTTGGACGCGCTCCGCATTGTGGCCCGCGGCGGGTCGTACCTCAGCTCGCAAGTCTCCGACAGCCTGTTGACCCGCATTCAGAACGGCGATCTGCGGACCGGCATCAGCGAGACCCCCTTGGACACGCTTTCGCCACGCGAATTGCAGGTGCTGCGCCTGGTGGCCGAGGGCAAGACCAGCAAGGACATCGCGGTACTGCTCGATCTGGGTTTACAGACCGTGCGCGGGTACCGCAAGATGCTGATGAAAAAGCTGCACGTCAACAACGTGGCCGGCGTCACGCAGATGGCTTTGGCGGCCGGGCTGACGCACTGGAACAAGCCCGATGCAAACTCCGTGGGGTGATTTCGTCGTCTGTGACGCGCACGTACACTTCTTCTCTCCCGCGTTTTTCGCGTTGCTGGCGGCCGAAAGCGGCCAGACCGCGACGGAAATAGGACGCACCCTGGGCTGGAGCATTCCGCCTTCGTGCGCGGATCTCGCCGCAGCCTGGAAACAGGAGTTGGACGAATCGAGCGTGGCCAGGGCCGCGCTCATCGCCAGTATCCCGGGAGACGAAGATTCCGTGGCCGCCGCGGTGGATCTCCATCCGGACCGCTTCTGGGGCTTCTCGATGTTCAATCCTGCCGCGCCGGACAGCGCCACTAGCGGCGTGGAGTGCGCCCAAAAAGCCCTGGCCGCCGGCGGGATACAAGGAATCTGCCTGTTTCCGGCCATGCATCGTTACTCGATAGCGGACCCGCGCGTACGGCCGTTCCTGGAAGCCGCCGCGGCGCATCCGGGCGTCATCGTGTTTGTCCATTGCGGCGTACTCACCGTCGGCGTGCGGAAGAAACTGGGCCTCGCTTCGCGATTCGATATGCGCTATTCCAATCCGATCGACCTGCAGGCGGTCGCCATGGAATTTCCCCGCGTCAATTTCGTGATCCCGCATTTCGGCGCGGGATACTTTCGCGAGACGCTCATGCTTTGCGATATGTGCCCCAACGTCTACCTGGATACTTCCAGCAGCAACAGTTGGATGCGCTATCAACCCGGCGGGCTCAATCTGAAGGATGTGCTGCGCCAGGCGCTGGAAGTGGCCGGTCCGCACCGGCTGCTGTTCGGTTCCGACTCGTCGTTCTTTCCGCGCGGATGGCACGCGCAGATCTTTCAGGCGCAGGTACAGGCGCTGTGCGCGATCGAGATCTCCGCCGAGCATGCCGGCATGATTATGGGCGGCAATTTGCAGCGCTTGCTGGCGCGGTGAGAACAGTCTACGAGCCTGCCGCACTTCCGTCGCGCAAGGTGTCCAGGGATTCCAACACGCGCTCCAGCAATTCGTCGGTCTGCCGAACGGTGGTTTGCAAGGTCTCGATGGACTGGGCCTGCGCGGTCAATCGTCCCTCTAATCCCGACATCGCGTTAGCGAGCAACGCGTCCATGGCGGAAACAATCTGCGCCGTGGCTGGCATCTCCTTCAGTTTGGCCTCGTGCGCATCCGCCCGCGCCTCCAGGCGGGTGAGCCGGCGGTCGTGCGCGCGTACCTGCGCCTTCCACTCTCCGGATAGCCTATTCAAGGAGCGGGGTGGCGCCGCCGGATCGTGCGCCTGCCAACGCCTGATGAGCGCGCCTGCGGCGAAACCTCCGATTAACACCGCCAGTCGCTGAAAGAGCATTGAGGAATTCCGACACTCTAACGTTAATGTCGAGAACTTACCGAAGCAAGTACTAAGTATCTCACTGAGGTACTAAGTACATATGTGATTGCGCTTCGGTATCCTAATTGGCATTCTGGGTAAGACTATTCCTTTAGCACAGGTCCGATAAATGGAAGGATCGACTCAATTTGGCTTCAGGGTTTTTGCCGAACAGACCAGGCGATAGCGTACGCCGGCTACAGCAAATGGGGACGGGCCGCGAGCTGGAAAAGTTAGCCGCCATGCAGCAGCGCGCTGCGCGCAGTTACTTTCGTCTGCTCGAGGCGGAGCGCAAGTTGCACGCACGCGTGCGCGGCGCACCCCAGACGTCAGGCTCCATATTGGCGGATTCGCTCGAAGCCGAACGCCAGCGCCTGGGCCGCGAGTTGCACACGGGAGTGGGCCAGGCGCTCGCCGGCATCCATGTCCACACCAGCTTGCTCGAAGCCGCATTGCCGGATCCAACGGAGCCGATCCGCGAGCGCCTCAACCGAATTCGGGCGTTGGCCGACACTGCTCTGGAACAGGTGCGCGGCGTCTCGCGGCGGTTGTATGTGCCGGACTGGCAGGCGCGGCCCTTGGTCGATGCTCTGCGCAGCCTTTGGGAAGCATCGGGAATACCCGAGAAGTTCTCGGCGTCGCTCGATCTGCGCGAGTTTTCCCCAGAGCCGCCGCCGGAAGTGCGCCGCGCCATTTACCTGGTGGCGCAGGAAGGCATCTCGAACATCATTCAGCATGCCGATGCGCGTCGCGTACGCCTGTCGCTCGGCCAGGAAGGCGGTCGCATTACCCTTGAGGTCGCCGACGACGGATCTGGTTTTCGCGCGCCCGAGGAGCCGGCCCGGTCCGCGGCATCGGCCGGCATCGGCTTGCGCTCCATGCGCGACCTGGCGGTCCGGCTGGGTGGCGATCTGCAGGCACAAAGCACTCCCGAAGGAACACAATTGACTATTTCTTTTCCGGTGATCCATGAATAATCCGAAACAAACGACGGTCGTGATTGCGGAGGACCAAGCCATCATTCGGGAAGGCCTGGTGCTGGTTTGTCAAGGCCGCGACTTGCAGGTGGTCGGGCAATGCGCCGACGGCCTGACGGCCCTGGAGACGATCCGCGCGCTCAAGCCGGATTTCGCGCTGCTCGACTTGAATATGCCGAAGCTAACTGGCGTGGAGGTGGTGCGCAAGGTGCGTGAAGCCGAGATCCCGACGCGCTGCGTCATCCTCACCATCAGCCGCGACGAGAGCGCCATCCGGGAGGCTTTGAAAGTCGGGGCGGACGGCTACCTGTTGAAGGACGGACCGCCCCGCCATTTGACCGACGCCATCAGCTACATTCGCGACGGCGGGGTGTACGTCTCGCCGCTGCTGAAAGTCGCCGGGCTGTTGCCGTCCACCCGCGACGCGCGCGCGGACGATCCCCTGGCGCAACTGAGCCGGCGCGAGCACGAGGTATTTTTCCACCTGGTGAACGGTCTGCGCGCCAAGGAGATTGCCAATCTGCTGGACATCAGCCCCAAGACGGTCGACACCTACCGCGCCAGCCTGATGCGCAAGCTCAACATTCACGATCTGGTGGGGCTGGTCAAATTTGCTATCGAGCACAACCTGACCACTACGAAGTGAAAGGTGAATGTGCAGGTGCCATCGACGGTCTCGGTCGGCCCGCAGCAGGTGACCGTTACGAACGGGAACGGAACGAGCTCCGCATATCCGCTCGACGTAAGCGCTGCCGCACCGGGGCTTCTCGCTCCCGAGTCCTTCAGCGTCGGCGGAACGCAATATGTCGTGGCGCTGTTTCCGGATAATGCGACCTATGTCCTGCCGGTGGGCGCCATCACGGGCGTCCCTTCCCGTCCGGCCAAGCCCGGAGACGTCATCGTGCTCTACGGAGTCGGTTTTGGCCCGGTCACACCGGACATATCTGCTGGCCAGCTCGTCGATGAGGGCAGCACTCTCACGTCGAAGCTGCAGGTCTCAATCGGGGGCACGCCGTGCACGCTGGAATACGGGGGCCTGGCCCCAGCCGAAATCGGCCTCTACCAATGCAACTTGGTCGTACCAAATGTGGCACCGGGCGACGCAGTTCCATTGACCTTCAGCTTGGGTGGCCTTGCAGGAACACAGACGCTGTACATCCCCGTGCAGAACTGACCCCGCGTCCAATGGCGTTCAAACGAATCCTGCACAGAGCACGGGCGCGGCATCAGGAGGCGATAACAAGTAGCCGCGCGCACCGCGTTTGCGCCAACGCCGACGATCGATTCCATTTCACCGACCCCGCGCCGCATGGATTCACCTACCGTCCCTCCATGGGTTCCACACGAAGCCGTGACCCACGTTGTTGGCGTCCACGTACCAGCCGGTGACAGATCCTTCGGCGTTGTTGGTGCTGGGACGGGTGCCTTGGTAGGCGAGAGTACCCGCGTCGGGGGCGTTGAATATGGCGAAAACGCCGGCGGCTGTGCGGGAGAAGCCGTGCATCACGTTGTTCGCGTCGAAGAATTCCCCGGTCGCCGCCCACGACGAATTAATCGAAAAGGCGGCGGTGCCTATGCCCGTGGCGCCCGGAGCGTTGAACTCGGTAAAGTTGCCGTCGCTGGTGCGCAGGAAGCCATGCGCCAGGAAGTTCACGTCGCCGAAGTACCCCCCGATGGCGCCGTCCTGGTTAATGCTGGCTGCGATCGTGCCGTAGCCCGTGGCCGCTCCTGGCGCGTCGATGCTGGCGATCTTCCCGTCCGGCGTGCGCACAAAGCCGTAAGAGGTACCGTTCGCCACGTTGTAGAATCCAGTGACAGTGCCATCCGGGCTGAGGCACGTTTCCTCGCAGGGATAGGTGAGAACTGAATTAGGGGGATCGAACTCCGTGAACTCGTTATCGCGCGACCGTACATAGCCGTGGGTGACATTGTTCCCGTCAATATAGATCCCCGCGGTTGTCCCATTCAAATTAAGGCTCCATGCCCAAGTGCCTTGGTTTGCGCCGGTGCCCGCGTCCGACGCGTCGAATGTGATGAAGGAGCCATCGGGGTCGCGCACAAAGCCGTGATAGACGTAGCTGGCGTCCGCGAAGGCTCCGCCATCGCGCCTTGGTCGTTGATGGCGTACGCGACGGTACCCTGGTCGAGACCGGCACCCAAGCCCGCGCCGGGCACATCGAAGGACGTGAACTCGCCCTTAGGAGACCGCAGGAACCCGTGCGCTACGACGTTGGTGTCCGTGTAGAAACCCACGATCTGTCCCTGGTCGTTGTTGGCGAATGCTACAGTTCCGCAACCGAGCGCGCTTGCGCATGCCGGCGAAGATACCGTGGCCGCGCCCGGAGCATCGAACTCGGTCAATGTGGGTTTAGGGGGTTGAGCCAGGGCCGGCGGAGCCAGGCTGGCCGCAAGAAACGTCAAGCTAAGAAAATTCATTTGCTTTAGGTTCGTCATGTTTTTTCTCCTGTCGATCTCGGTTGATTGAAGTGAATCCTTACTTCGCCGAATAGATAATGTCCTTATGATGGTGCCGCGGAATTAGCGCCCCCACCCCGGCGCCGATCAACGCACCTACACCTCCTGACGCGGCGGCCACCGTGCCGGGCCCGACGATCGCGCACACTGGCATGCCATTGAGACGCGGGCACCGGCCCACAGCCCAGCCGATGGCGGCTCCTCCTCCAAATCCGATAACCGCCCCAATGATTGCGTGCTTGCCCCGTCCCATCCCGCCTGCCCGGTACCGCTCTATCTTGAGCACGTCCTCTTTCCGCGCGGTCACGTTCCCGGTCGTCACCTGCTGCGGGGTCCAGCTCACGAATGCGCCGTCGACGGGTCCCGTTTTCACAGTCAGGCGGATCTTGTCGCCTGCCTGCAACTGGGCCAGCGATTGCCAGTCGCGCCGATCCTGCCCGTGAGCCGCCGCCACCATCCCGCCCAAAAACATAAGCGCCATGCATGACCGCATTAGGTGTCCTCAATTAATAATGGCGTGAAACAATCGAAGAAACCGACAAGATATGGGAAACTTGATTAAAACTGGATGGATGCGAAACCGAGCGCCGGTGCAATTCACTCCTCCCATAGGAGATCCTGACCTCAGGCACACATGCAAGGCAAGCGTGATGGCCAGATAACCCGTCTCCCCGAGGCCTTCCACGAAGGCGAGCCCGCCGCCGAAGTTCGCCTCATGGATCTGACCTATCGCGAGCTGCGCAAAATCGCCGCCGGGCACATGCGCCGCGAGCGTTCCGGACGCAGCCTCCAAACCACCGATCTGGTGCACGAAGCTTATCTGCGGCTGGCCGACCAGGCTGGCACGCCCTGGCGCGACCGCGCGCATTTCTATCAGGTTGCCGCGCATGTCATGCGCGAGGTGCTGATCGATCGCGCCCGCAAGCGACAAGCCGGCAAGCGCGGCGGCGGCGTGCCCGAGATCAGCTTGGACCGCGCCTTGAACATCGCCGAAGCCCACTCCGGCGATCTGCTGGTGCTGGAAGAAGCGCTCACCCGATTACAGAAGCTGGATCTCCGCCAGTGCCAGGTGGTGGAGATGCGATTCTTCGCGGGCATGTCCGAGGATGAGATCGCGGAAGTGCTGGGCGTTTCCGCCCGCACCGTCAACCGCGAATGGCGGATGGCGCGCGCCTGGCTCTACAAGGAAGTCTACAGATGACTCCGGAGCGTTGGCCGCGCGTCAAGTCGCTGTTCGAGCGCGCGCTCGACCAGCCCGCGCCCGCGCGCGAAGCACTGCTTACCGAGGCGGGCGAGAGCCCCAGCGTGGTGTCCGAGGTGCGCAAGCTCCTGGCTGGCGATGCCGCGGCCGGTAGTTTCCTCCAGGATTTCGCGTCTCCGGAGTCCGCGGCCACGCCGACATTGTCTCCCGGCGACCTGGTCAGCGAACACTACCGCATCGTGACCCTGCTCGGGAGGGGCGGCATGGGTGTGGTTTATCGCGCCGACGACCTGGTGTTGTCGCGCCCGGTGGCGTTGAAATTCCTCCCTGGCGGCGTGGCGGGAACCCGGCAGGGCCTGGAGCGGATGAAGCGGGAAGCGCGCGCCGCCGCGGCTCTGAATCATCCCAATATCTGCGTGGTCTACGAAACCGGCGAGCACCAGGGGCAGCCCTTCATCGCCATGGAGTTGCTCGACGGGCAGACGCTCAAGCATCGCATCGGGGATCAGCCTCTGCCGCCAGACGAACTGTTGGACTGGGCCGTGCAAATTGCCGACGGGCTGGATGCCGCCCATCAGGCGGGGATTGTACACCGCGATGTCAAGCCGGCAAACATCTTCATCACCACGCGGGGCCAGCCCAAGATTCTCGATTTCGGCTTGGCCAAGGTCACCGCGCCCATAGCCCGCGCGGCGGAAGGCAGCAGTTTGCCCACCGTGGAGTTCCCCACGACCCCCGGCGTAGTGGTCGGGACCGTGCCCTACATGTCGCCCGAGCAGGCGCGCGGTGAAGATCTGGACGCACGCACGGATCTGTTCAGTTTCGGCGTCGTCTTGTACGAGATGGCCACGGGCCGCCAGCCATTCGCCGGCAAAACCATGGCGGTCATCTTCGACGCCATCCTCAATCGCGCACCCGAGCCCTCCGTCCGCCTCAATCCGGCGCTACCGCCGGAACTGGACCGCGTCATCGGCAAAGCCCTCGAAAAGGACCGTGAGCGGCGCTACCAGTCGGCGGCTACCATGCGCGCCGATCTGAAACGCGCCATGCCCGTTCACGTTCCGCGTCAAAGGTGGAAGTCCGCGGCCATGTGGACCGCCCTCGCCTGCGCGCTTCTGGCCGTCGTCTGGCTAACGGCAAAATTCACCGCCGGAAATGTCGGCATCCGGCCGGTCGCGTCCATAACAACCCCCGCTAGCATATTGGCGGTGCTCCCCTTCCGCGGTGTGGAAAAGGATGCCGCGCAGGATTACTTCGCCGACGGCATGACCCAGGCCCTCATCACCCGCCTCGCCAACTTGCGAAATCTGCGCGTCGTCTCCTTCGCCTCCGACGCCGGCGGATATCGCGAGGCCGCCGCCTGGACCGCTATCCTCCGCAATCACTCCATAAACGGTGTTCTCACCGGAACCATTCAACGCGCCGGCGGACGCATTCGCGTCGACGCCCAACTGATCGATCCCAAGACCCGCGCGGTGCATTGGGCGAATAGCTATGAGCGCAGCATTGAAGACGTTCTGTCTCTGGAATCGGCAATCGCCGAAGCCATCGCTGGCGAAATCCAGGTTAGCGTCACGGCCGGCGATCGGGAGCGCCTTCGCCAGCGCCGTCCGGCCAAACCAGAAGCCCTGGATGCGTACCTCCGCGGACGCTACTTCTGGAACCGGCGCACCGAAGACGGGCTCCGCCGCGCCGCGCAGTATTTCCAACAGGCCATCGCCGCCGATCCCACCGATGCACTGGCCTACGCCGGTTTGGCCGACTCCTACTCTTTGCTAGGTTCCATCGGCACCGATGGCATGCTGCCGACCAAGGCCATGCCTCTCGCCAAGGCCGCTGCGCAGAAAGCCATCGAGCTCGACCCGGATTTGGCCGATGGGCACGCCTCCCTCGCGTACGTCCTGCTGTCTTACGACTGGGATCTGCCCGGCGCCGCGCGGGAGTTTTCCCGGGCTTTGGATCTGAACCCCAACTCCGCCACTGCGCACCACTGGTATAGCCACTATTTCATGGCTGCCGCCGATCTCCCCAAGGCCACCGAACAGATGCGCCAGGCGCTGCAGCTCGAACCTCTGTCGCCCAGCATCAACATCGGCGTGGGCTGGTGCCTCTACTACTCCCGCCAGTACGATCAGGCCATCGAGCAATTCCGTTCGGTGGTCGAAATCGATCCCACCCTGCCCCTGGCGCATCAGACCCTGGGCATGGCCTACCAGCAGAAAGGCGCGCTGCATCAGGCCATCGAGGAGTACCGGCGCGCCGCGGCGCTGTCGGGCAATAGCCCCGCGTCGGTAGCCTCGCTCGCCAGCGCCTATGCCGCGGCGGGAAAGCCGGTCGAAGCCCGGCGGGAACTGGCGCGCCTCGAAGAGATGTCCCGCACCCGTTACGTTCCCGCGTTTTACTTTGCGACAATTCATTATGCGATGGGCGATATGGCCAAGGCCTTCGAGTGGGGCTGGAAAGCGGCGGGTGAGCGCTGCGATTATCTGATGTATCTGCGTGTCGAGCCGCGCGTCGGCAAACTGGCGGGCAACCCCGATTTTATTCGCGCAATGGCCAGTCTGCATTGATGCGCCGTCTTCTCCACATCGCCGTGCTGGCTTGCGGGGCCGCGGGCGCCGGCCAAGCGGCGCGGTGCACCACCGTGCTCGACCCGGCCATCCTGCGCGAATACGACAACTACGTGACCGTCGCGGAGCGGGTCATGCCCGACCGCTTTGAAACGGGCGATCTGTCGTGGCTGCCGGATCGTGCATCCCGGCAGGCGGCCGCTGCGCTCGCCGCCGGGAAATTGGTTCGCTCGAATATCACCGACGCCGCCCTGAACCAGCGCATCGCGGGGCAAAACGGCGCAGTGCTGCACTGGATCGGCGCCATCTGCATTCCCCACGCGAGCCTCGCCGATCTCCGATCCGTGCTGGAAGACTACGGCAGCTACGAACGCATCTACAGGGGGTTGGTCTTTGCCTGCCGGACCAAACGCACGGGGGACGGGCCAGACGCCTCTTACGACGTCGTAATTGGACTGCGCAGTGCGTTCCGCTTCGCCTCGGTGTTCCCGCAGCACTATGCGTTTCAGGTGACGGGGCGCATTGCTTATAGCGGCGCATTACGCGTCCACCTGACAGCCGATGAGATCCGCGAGTCCGATAGCGGTGAACCCGGGCATGCCGATTTTCTGCAGCCGTATCACGACCACGGGATCATGTGGGCGCTCAACGCTTACTGGCGCGCCCGTCCTCGGGGACCGGACGTCTACCTGGAATTCGAGAGCATCACGCTGGCGCGGTCGGTCGAGGCTTTTGCCTGTACGCTCGGCTTCGTGCCGGTTCCCAAAGCGGTCGTATCATCCGCCATGGAATCCCTGCCGCAGGACACGCTCACCGTGATTCTCGAAGCGACCCGGGCCGAGTGCGCGCGCCGAGCCGCGCGGCCACCGCGGAAGGTGCCAGTCCCATGATTCCGGCCCGCCTTTCCGACATTCTGGTCAGGTGCGGTCTGCGCCTCGTCGCCCGGCCGCTGTTCCGCATCCGCATCTTGGGGAAAGAGCACATTCCGGCTCATGGACCGGCTATGCTGGTTTCCAATCACCTCACTTACCTGGATGGATTCCTGATTGGTTCCTGCTTGCGCCCGGTCGTCCGATTCCTGGTGTGGAAGCCCTACTATGACCACAAACTGCTAACTTGGGGATTCCGCCTGGCGAAGTCCATTCCCGTCTGGACCAGGCCTCACAGCGCCGGACAAGCCATCAAACGGGCTCGCGCCGAATTAGCGCGCGGCCAGGTACTCTGCGTCTTCGCCGAGGGTTCCATCAGCCGCACCGGAGATCTGCTTCCGTTCCAGCGCGGCCTGGAAGCTGTCGTCCGCGACCTCGATGTGCCCGTGATCCCCGTGCATCTCGGCGGACTGTGGGAAAGCGTGTACAGCTTCCGGGGCGGGCGCTTCTTCTGGAAGCGCCCGCGCACTTTGCGGCAGCCGGTGGTCATCTCGTTCGGCGCGCCCATGCCCCCATCGGCCACCGCGGATCAGGTTCGGCAGGCCGTCGGCCGGCTGGGTAAATTCTCCAGCTAGACGTAAGCCGCGAATCTTGATGTGTCGGGTCCGTCCGAGCGCGACGGCGAGGTCACATTCCGATATCACGACCAGCTGCGTACTAGTCAGGATGGCGCGCCTGATACACTGTGGGTGTTTAACGGAATGCGGAACAGTAGGCGGGCTGGACTAGTAGTTCTCATAGCTGCGGTCTTGAGCGATGTTGCCCATGCGGGCACGCTCCGCAAGATCTGGGACTTCAAGATCAGCGCCGTCTCGGGAGCCGAGGGTGGCGCAGACCCTCTCTGGGTGTTCGCTATCGGGTTCTCACGAGGCGGCGAGAAGGTTGCTGCACTCGTTGGCCGCTCAGGCCGTGAACAATGGGTGCTCGTGCTCGATTCGCACGTCCCCTCCAGCCACTTCTCTAAGCTCAACGTCAACCCTCGCCTGACTGAACACGGACTTGGCGCTGACAAGCGCATTGAGTGGTCGCCCTCGGGCGGGCGGATCATTTTGTTGAACACCATCACCGACGTGGCGAGCGGAGCTACCTGTTCAATGCCGCCGGTAGCGGCGATACCGGGCTACCGATTCTTCGGCAACAACCAAGTAGTCGGATATGACCCGCACACGCGCCGGGTTCGGTTCTTCGATTTGGATTGTCACCCAACTGGCGGCTGGGTCGTCCCCGAAACCGACTCCATGCAAACGTACGATGTGTACCCGGAGAGCGGCTTGATGATACTCCGCAGGAGAGGATAATCGGGGCTGTCATAACCCAGGTATCGAAGACGATCATCGACGGGATGACTCAGCGAACCGTGCTGCGGCTGCCGACGTGGCACAGAGAATCAGCCTTGGCCGACGCGGCTTCGGTGGTCATTGACCCACAGTTCGCAGACTCGGGTCAGGCGTTCTGCTGGATGCACGGTGCCGAGTGGCACCCGACCGTCGGATGCTCTGCGGTCGGAACAGGCCAAGTGCTTGGGACAACGCCGAACTGGAGCGATCCGAGCATCCGCACGGCACTGAAAGCGCCGAGAGCCGTTGTCTCCGATTACTCGAAGAAGCTCGATCGGATTGATTTCTTGTGGTATCCCGGTGATCCGCGCAGACGGGTGGTATGGGATTTTCGTTCCGGGCTGCAACTCGCTCGCTGGAAACCTAAGATTCAGCCTGCGGAACATGGTTCTTGGTTTTCTCTCCCGTTTCCTTTCGACGTCTCGCCCGACGGAGATTCTATAGCCGAGGGTGGATCAGGCTGCGTGAGTCTATACAGAATTGAACCTTGAGGAGTCAATCAAGGTAGTGGACCATGTGAAACAGCCGCTCTTCCACAGGCAGAACGCCGCGCGGAGCGAGGTAACGCGCTCATGGGGCATAGGCCTCCGGGTCGGCCAGCTTGTCTTCCATCCCGAAGCCGAGCCAATCTTCGAAAATTAGTTTCTCGTCAGGCGTCGTCGTTGTTCCACCTCGCTAGAGTCCTGGCGGCAATCGTTCGAGCGGACCCGCACAGCTAACTGTGGTCTCACCACTGCTTGCTGAGAGGAGCTCGAGAATTCGTTCCATTTCTCGGCTGAGGTCCTTCGCCCGCTTCAGAAGGACGGGTATCTTCGCCCGTAGTTTCTCCTGCTGAAGTCGCCTTTTCCGATCCCCTTCTGCCGCCGTCATTTCAGCATCCTCCGGACGGGCTTGAATTGGGCCAGGAGACAGCACGGACCGTACGGTTCATCACTAATTTCTCCCCTGAATTAGCAATATCCAGTCAAAATACTAGGGTATTTCTGCTCAATAAGCAAGATAAATCGGACAGAGAAGAAGTGCCACTGTGGGTTCTCGCGCACCAAGTCAACGCGCGGGCGCGTAGAATCTCCAATTCGACACAAACCCCGCATTGAGCGGCTGGTTCGTCAAACTGGCCCGCACCATCTCCACCGGAATCGCGTTCATCTTCAGAATCGCATCGTGGAATTCGCGGTCCGTCATCTTCCCCGGCCCGACCAGCTCCGCGTGCAGCGCGCGAAATTGCAGCGCGCCCAGCATATAAGCCACCTGATACAGCGGCCCATAATATCCCGACTCGAACGAACGGCGCACCTCGCCTGCGGCGTTCTCGCGCTCGAATCCCACGCGGTTCACCAGAAAATCCACGCACTCCTGCGCGGTCATCTTGCCCAGGTGAAAATTCAGCGAGAAGATGATCCGCGCGCAACGGTGCATCCGCCAGAATAGCGCGCCGATGCGGTCTTCCGGCGTTTTCGTGAAGCCCTGGTCCCACAGCAGCATCTCCCAATGCAGCGCCCAGCCCTCCACCGAAAACGGCGTGTCGAATAGGCGGCGATAAGAGCGGTAGCGCTCGCTCATGAATCCCTGCAGAAAATGGCCGGGGATCACTTCATGGAACGCGGTGGCGCGCGAGAAGTGCCGGTTGTTGCCACGCATGGACATGAGTTTTTGCTCCTCGGTCATGCCCTCCACCGGATAGGAAACGCTCAGCATCGAGCCGCCCGTGAAGAACGGATTGATGCGCTGCCGCTCCGGCGACATCATCTCCATGCGCCACGTTTCGGCCGCCAGCGGCGGCACCGTCACCAGGTTGTGCGATCCCACGAAGTCGATAGCTTCCTCCACCAGCCCCAGGATGAACGCCGGCTGCTGTCCCGGCGGCACGTAATCCGATTTCACGTGTTCCAGCGCCTTCTTCCAATCGTCGCCGTACCCCAGTTCGCGCGACGCGCGCAGCATCTCCGCATCGCACCAGGCGAACTCGCGGTTGGCGATCTCCACGATCTCCTCGGGCGTGTAGGGAATCATCTCGTAGGCCAGTTCGCTGACCAGCATGTCGCGGCCCACCGCGTCGCCCACGATAGTGTCGCGGTCGCCAGCCTTGACCCCCGCCAGCTTTTCGCGAATCAGCGCGGCATACTTCTCCATCGCCGCCGCGGTCTTTTGATAGGGCTCGGTCACCCACCAGGTGAATAACGGATCGTAGCCGTTGTAGAATTCGAACCAGCCTTTCAGCGTGTCGCGCAGCTGGTCGACCCGGCGCGCCGCGCGGAAGGCGGTGGTCTTCGCCACCCTGATCTCACCGCCCTTAGCCGGGTCCTTTATCCGCCTTGACAGATCCTCCATCTGCTTGGAGATCTGTTCCAGCGTGCCGGCCGCCGTGGACGGATCCAGCGGATCCACCCGCTGCCGCGCCTCTTTCAGTTCCACAATGGCGGGCGCGAAAGGCGTCAGATCCGCGATCTCCGCCCCACGCTTCCGGTCCAGATCGAGCTGCCGGATCTCGTGCTCCAGTTTGTTGTGGAAGAGAATATAGTCGATGCGCCCCTCCTGCGGCAGGCCATCGAATGGGATCTGTGCCAGCGCGGTCCGCCACGCCGCGTAGAACTGGCGCATGACCCGCTCGGTGGTGGGAGAAGCAGATACATCGTAGAACCTTCTCAGGCTCCACAGATCGCTCTCGTAGCGTTCCAGCAGCGGACCCAGATCGGCTGGCGCCGGACCCAAAATCGCACGCGCATCCGGCGCCTGGTAGGGCGCCGGCGGCGGACGATGCGTAGGCTGCGCGCACACGAGCACGGCGGCAGCCAGCAGGATCGCAATCGCTCTCACAAATTATCCCCTTTTCAGCGAGAAGCGGAAGGCTGCAAAGCCGCTCCACTAAGCGCCGGCTTGGGGGCGCGAACGGGCAGCTTGGCGGCGTGCGTTGGCTTCCTTACGCCCCGCGCCTTCATCCGCTTCGCGCGATTATTGTCCCGTCCCGCGGCGATAGCCGCGAGCCCCGGCAAAGCCCTCTCGGGGGCGCCCTGCCCGGCGGCCCGCAAATCCGGTCCTCGCTGGATTTTCCCGGTCAAGTCCGCCAACCGGATCTTTTCGTATCCTTTGCGCTTGGCCATAATGCGATAGTCGAACGCGATGCTCGAAGTTCCGCCGCCCAGCTCGTGAACTTCAAATGATGTCGGCGACTTCCCGCTGACATACAGTCCCTTGCAGTCGCCGTTGGGCGTCAGGAAGACCTTGTAGTCCATGGTTGTGTTCACCGTCTGCGCATATTCGGCGTCCAGTTTCACCACCACGGCGCCATTGTGCAGCTGGCCGGAGCCGGCATCCTCAAACCAATTCTCCGGCGACTGCATCGCGTACACGGCTACCTCGCGCGAGGAGTCGGGCCCCACGAAAGCGTGCCCGCCCACCGAACCGCTGCAGGTCAGGTTGCCGCTGACGGCGATGTCGCAATAGCCCCCGTAACTGCTGAAAGTCGCGAACACGTTCGCCGTATCGATGCTGTCCTCCTGGTTTTCCACAAACATCGTCGCCACGTTGGTGGCGTTGTTGTAAGCCGCCACGGCCTCCGCATCGTCCGCGGACGCAAATACACCGGCGCTGCCGCTGTGCGTGTCGCCCCACACCCCAGCAGCGTTACCGGCTAGGAGTCCCCCGAGAGTGCTGTGCGTGGCGCCGTAGCCGTACACGCCCACGCCTTGGCTGCTGGCGGATGTGCCCACCACGCCGTAATTGATGCCGCTGGTGGCTGTCACTTGGCCGTGCACGCCCGCACCTGTCGTGCTGGCGGCTATGCCCACCACGCCGTAGTTGACGCCGCTGGTGGCTGTGTTTTGGCCCTGCACGCCCGTGCCTGTCGAGCTGGCGGCTGTGCCTGTCACGCCGAACACGGTGCCGGAGGCGGCGGTCGCTTTCCCCTGCACTCCGGTCCCCGAGGTGCTGTCGGAGATGCCCGTGGTTCCGAACGTGGTGCCCGAGGTGGCTGCCGCGTGCCCCTGCACCCCTATGCCGGCGGTGCTGCTATTCACGCCGTCGACCCCGAACGAGCTACCGGACTCCGCCGTAGCCTCGCCCTGCACGCCCAGCCCGGACTCGCTCGCGGTCGCGCCATAGACGCCGATGTTATCGCCGCTCGTTGCGGTCGCCTCGCCGTACACAGCCACGCCATCCGGGCTCACGACGTTTCCATAGACGCCCGTCCCTGTTCCGCTGGCAGCCGAATTAGAACCCTGTACTCCATTGCCATCGGGACTGGAGTTCGTGCCCAACACGCCATTCGTCTCGCCGGAGTCTGCGCTGGCATCGCCCTGCACACCGCTTCCGGCCGTGCTCGCTGTCGTGCCGAATACGCCTGAGGCATTTCCGGTAGTTGCGATATTAATCCCCTGCACGCCGTTCCCTTCGGGGCTCGCGCTTGAGCCTAGGACGCCATCCGCAACGCCGCTGGTCGCGGAATTATCTCCGGACACGCCATCCCCATCGGGGCTCGCGGATACTCCGAACACGCCGCTCGTCGTGCCGCTGTCTGCGCTGGCGGCGCCCCATACCGCGATCCCTGTGGCGCTTCCGGTGTCGCTGTAGATGCCATTTTCAGTGGCATTTTCCACTGTCAGCTTAAAGTTGGCCACGGGCGATCCGCCGATCCCTATATCCCCGCTCCTCTGCGTGATCACCGAGTTTCCCAATGTGCTGGTGGCAGTCCATATCGCAATTGTGCCCGCCGTGCCCGTACCGCCAGGTGTTGTTTCAGGGCTCACCTCGGGCTTCGTCGCACCAGTTGCCGCTACGGCCCTGGACGACGCGATTGAAGCTCCAACGGCTCCGCTGCCGGCCGTCCCGGCCAGGGCAAACGCCGACGCCGGCAGCCCGCCCAACGTCTCCGCATCCACTGCCTTCAGCGAATAAGGCACGCTCGTCATCAGCACTCGCTGCCCCTCGGTTTCGCCTTGCGGCTCGACACCCAGCCAGCGCTCCCCGCTAGCGAATGCCTCCGCGGGAACTCCGTCGTTGCGTGTGGATCCCAGCAGCACCGTGTAATGTCCGCCTCCGTCCGCCTGCACGTTTTGAGTCTCCATCCATAACGGGGCTCCGCCCCGCTCCTCTTCATAGAGCGCGAAGGTCACTCCGACCACCCCGCTCAGAGGCTTTCCGCTGATGTCCGCCAATGTGCCGCTGTACTTCACCAGCCTCGGAACGCTGGTGGTCGTCTTCGCCGCCGGCTGGGCCGGCAGAACCGCCGTCGCGCAGACGGCCAATATAAATGCGCCAACTAAATTTTGAACCCGTTTCATCTCATCTCCTGTACCGGTGCCGCGATCATACCCTGGCTCCCTGGACTTCAAAGGAGTGTACATCCAATACCTCAGCGCCGCACTAATTGTTAAGTTATTTTAATTGATGGCGGGAGGGAGATCGTCCGTCGCCCACTGCGCAGACCCTCGGCCTGCCGCGCTGGCACTGCCAGCGCAGGCGAGCGAAGACCGCCTAAAAGCGATCAACCGCTTCGCCGGCGCCAACGGCCCTAATTTGTAACCGTGATCCTGCCCACGGCAAAATTCTCGTTCGAAATGCCGCTTGGCGATGGAATGGCCTGGATTTGGGCATAATAAACTCCAGGCTTGACCAGACTACCGGAACTATCCAGTCCGTTCCAGACCAGGCTCTCTCCCGGCGGCTTCACTTCCTTAAAAGTATGCAGCGTTTGGATGATATTCACGCCCGGCATATCATCGTTGTCCTGGATAATCCCCGCGTGCGTGAAACAGGTGTTGGGGAGGGAGTATTCGATCTTTACCGAAAAGCTGCCCGCCGATAAAGAAATGGTGTTTGGCGTGCATTCGGGGGCCTTGAGAATCGGGGGGCCAGTGGGGGGAACGAATGGGATGGGGGCATATGTATCCCCCAACAACACGACGTTGTTCGTATTCGGCGGCCCCAGCCCTGCTTGCGATGCGTAGTTTAAATAGGTCACGGCCTCCTGGCTAAACTCCATAACATTCAGCCCCACGCGATCGACCGCCACGGGATTCACGCCCGCCAGCACCACGTTCGCGGCCACCGGTGTTCCGCTCGTGGGGCCGTCGCCTTCCATGGCCCAAACGCCGTCGATTACCGCGAAATCGATTGGCACCGTCATGTTGAGATCGATGATCGACTCATTGATGCTGCGCAGATGCAGGTCGTGCCGCGGAAGGTCTGTGTCGGGCGGTACGGTAGCATAGGCGGTCTCGGATGCCAGGCCGACCAGGTTTTTCATGGACATCGTGACTACCGCGTCTACGTGGGTCTTCATCTTACCCGCGCTGATAAAGAATGTATTCGGCTGTACCACGATCGAGGGAACCCACATCTCCTGGTACGCCATGCCACCGCCGGGCACCGGGGTCAAAACATATGTTCCCGTCACCAGATTCACCAGCGTCACTTGCGGATAAGCCTTTGCCGTAAAGATCGCCGAATACCCACACGGACTCCAATACGGGGGATTTCCAGGAAGCGGAGCTTCGATGATCTGGATATCGGTCGCTCCGGCCGCGATACACGCGTCCACGATCGCCTGCACCACATTCGGGTCGGTCGTGGCGCCGGTGGTGGAAGCCTTGGGAACCACCAGGTTGGGCTTGATCACCACCGTCACCCCGGCAAGGCTCGTGGGGAACTGCCCGCAAGCGGCCAGAGCCGTCGCCGCCGCCGTATAGGTTGAGGCCGCGGTAGAGGGACTGCCTGATACGCCGACGCCTACCTGGTAAGTCAGCCCGGTGGCTTGCGCCTTAGCGCCGGCCAGCAGGACGGAACTGGCCGATAGCAACCCGATGAACGAACGCCGATCCATTCCAGAAACCACGCGCTTCGCCCCGTTATTGCTCGAATTAGTCCCCGCGTCACGATACTTGCACATTTAGCCCCCCTTATCCTGCCTATCATACAGGGCGCTGCCCCCTGGTTACAAGCTGAACCGGTACCCAGTACGCCGCCCGCTTCCGCCTCGCGCCTGCTATACTGGATAGCGGATGGTTTTTAACCACCCCGCACTGCGGACATCCTGTTTACCAACCGGCCGCGAAGCACCGGTCGTTATCCCCTGTTTGCGTTTTCGAGCCCGTGGAGGTACCCACACACCAACTCAATGAAATCCAGTGTGCAAATCAGCCGAGGCATCGAAAGCCTGTTCGGCACCCGCGATGAAAATATCCGGTTGATCGAGTCGGGCCTCAAAGTGAACACCCAACTCATCGACAACTTGTTGGAAATCGAAGGTGAAGCCGACGCCGTCTCGCGCGCCGAGACGATCCTCGAGGATTACGTGGCGCTGGTGCGCGAAGGTCACGTCTTCAATAACGGCGATCTGAACAGCTATCTCCGCGTGGTCACCGAAGACCCCGAGGTCAATTTCCGCGCCCTGGTCCAGAGCGGCCGCCAGCGCAATTTCGGCAAGAAGATGCTGGCGCCCAAAACGGTAAATCAGCGCCGCTACCTGGAAGCCATCGAGCGCAACGATCTGGTGCTCGGCGTCGGTCCCGCCGGCACCGGCAAAACGTATCTCGCCGTGGCCATGGCCGTGTCGGCGCTGCTCTCCAAGCGCGTCTCGCGCATCATCCTCACGCGCCCCGCCGTCGAGGCCGGAGAACGCCTGGGCTTCCTGCCCGGCACCTTACAGGAGAAGGTGGATCCCTACCTGCGCCCGCTCTACGATGCCTTGTTCGACATGATGGAATCCGAGAAAGTCGACAAATTGCTCGAACGCAACACCATCGAAGTCGCGCCCATCGCCTTCATGCGCGGCCGCACGCTCAACGATAGCTTCATCATCCTCGACGAAGCCCAGAACAGCACCACCGAGCAAATGAAGATGGTGCTCACCCGCACCGGCTTCAATTCCAAGATGGTGGTGAACGGCGATATCACCCAGATCGATCTTCCCCCAGGCAAGCGTAGCGGCCTCATCGACGCGCTGGAAGTGCTGCGCGGCGTGGAAGGCATCAGCTTCGTGCAGTTCGACGAGCGCGACGTTGTCCGTCATAACCTGGTGCAGCGCATCGTCAAGGCCTACGAACGCTATAACGAAGCGGTCGGCGCCGGCCGCCAGCTTACCCTGAACTTGAAACTGACCGAACCTCCCGCCGAAGCGGCTCCCGATACATGTCTGCCTCAGACGACCACATAGTTTTGTTCCGCCGGGCGCCGGCGGAACTGAACCGCCGCAACCTGGAACGCTTCGCCCGAACCTTGCGCGGCGAGGTCGCGAACGGTGCCGGCTTCAGCTGTATGATCGCCGGCGACGCCGCCCTCCGCCGCCTCAACCGCGACTTCCTGGGCAAAGACTACCCCACCGACGTCCTTTCGTTCCCAGTAGGACAGGCCTCCCGGCCTGTCCTCCAAACCACGCTCGGCGAAATCGCCATCTCCGCCGCCCGCGCCCGCGCCCAGGCCGCCGCCTTCGGCCACTCTCTCGAAAACGAAATCCGCATCCTGATGCTGCACGGTCTCCTCCACCTGCTAGGCATGGATCACGAAACCGATAGCGGCCAAATGCGGCGCGCCGAAGCCCGCTGGCGCCGGCGCCTGGCCCTGCCCGCCAGCCTGATCGAACGCACAACCCCAGCCCCCAGCCCCCAGCCCCTAGCCCCGCCGCGCGAAGCGCGGCCCCGCGTATGACCGCAGCCCTCACACTCCTGATCGTCGTACTCGCCCTGCTCCTGGGCCTGGTCACCTTTGTCCAATTGCTGTATCTCGAAAGCCTCCGCCTCCGCACCCGCGATTTGCCCGCCATCAAATTCTTCAAGGAAACCCTGGAAGACAGAATTGGCTTCCCCACCGAAGATGGCGCCGGCTCCTTCACCCTGGTCAAGCACACCGCCATTCTCCTGATCGCCGTCCTATACTTCCTGGTCTTTGCCGACGGACAGGCCTGGACTTGGCCGGAAGCGCTCGAAACCGCCGTCTCCGCCTGGTTGACCATGATGGTGATGGCCTACGTCCTGCCGCAGGTGCTCTATCGCCGCACCACGGCGCGATGGCTCACCC
This sequence comes from Bryobacterales bacterium, assembly GCA_963707465.1. Taxonomy (GTDB): domain Bacteria; phylum Acidobacteriota; class Terriglobia; order Bryobacterales; family Bryobacteraceae; genus Bog-159. Next base: position 148,931 of record CAVPQK010000021.1, on the reverse strand, counting down.
CGCTGGCAGGCTTCGTGCGCGCCGTGGGCCTGGCCGCCAAACCGTTCGTCGCGGTGCTCGGCTTCTTCCAGTCCCTGGTCGAGATCGCCGACAACGCCAATGGCGACGAAGAACCGCCCACCCAGGCCGAAAATATCGACGCACTAATCAACGCCGGCGCCGAGGAAGGACTCATCGAAGAGGAGGATCGCAAACTCATACAGTCCGTCGTCGAGTTCGGCGACAAGGTGGTGCGCGAGGTCATGACCCCGCGCCCCAATATCGTGGCCATCTCCGCCGACGCTACCCTCGAAGAATTGCGGCAGCTTGTCATCGATGAACAGTATTCGCGCATTCCGGTCTACGAGGGCACCATCGATCAGATCATCGGCTTCGTGCATGTGCGCGACATGTTCGAACTGGATGAAGACCAGCGCGCCAACCGCACCGTCCGCGAACTGATCCGCCCCATCCGTGCGGTGCCCGAAACCAAGCCGGTCAACGATCTCATGCGCGAAATGCAGCAAGATAATACCCACATGGTCATCGTGGTCGACGAGTACGGCAATACCGCCGGTCTGGCCAGCATGGAAGACCTGGTCGAGGTGATCCTGGGCGAAATCCGCGACGAACACGAGCCCGATTCCGACGTGAAGGAAGACGGGCAGGGCGGCTACATCGTCTCCGGCAGCTTCGATGTGGCGCGCCTGAGCGATCTGCTCCACTTTCACCCGGAGGAAGATCTGGAATCCACCACCGTCGGCGGCCTCGTCACCGAATGGCTGGGGCGCGTGCCGCCATCCGGTGAATCCGTCGAGCGCGACGGCATCCATATCGATGTCCTGGCCAGCGACGAGTTGCGTGTCGCCCAGGTGCGGGTCCGCCGCTCCCAGCCGGTGGTCCAATGAAATCCGGCTTCGTTTCCATTCTGGGCCGTCCCAACGCCGGCAAGTCCACGCTGCTGAACCAGCTCATCGGCGCCAAAATCGCCATCGTCGCCAACAAGCCCCAAACGACCCGCACTTCCATCCAGGGCGTGCTCACGCTCCCCGAAGCTCAGATGGTCTTCCTCGATACGCCCGGCATCCACAAAGCTGATTCGCTATTCACCAAGCGTATGATGGACACCGTGCGTGCCGCCCTCGGCGAGCGCGACCTTCTGCTCCTGGTCGTGGATGTTACGCGCAAGTTCGGCCTCGAAGACCGTCACGCCGTCGACCTCATCCGCAAGGCCGATACCCCCACCCTGCTGCTCCTCAATAAGGTTGACCTGCTGCACAAGGACAAGGGCGCCGTGCTGCCCCTGATCGAGCAATACCGCGCGCAGTATGAATTCGCCGCCTACCTGCCTATCTCGGCGCGCTCCGGCGATGGCGTCGCCGAATTGCGCCAGGCCATCATCGAACGCCTCCCCGAAGGCCCGGCCTACTTTCCGCCGGACCACATCACCGACCAGCCCGACCGCTTCCTCGCCGCCGAGCTGATCCGCGAAAAAATTCTGCAAGCCACGCGCGAAGAAGTGCCGCACTCCGTCGCCGTCTCCGTGGATTCTTGGGAAGATACTCCCGCGCTCATTCGCATCTACGCCACCATCTACGTCGAGCGCGGCGGCCAGAAGGGCATAATCATTGGCGCGGGCGGCGCCATGCTGCAAAATATAGGTACTCTGGCGCGCCGCGAGATGGAGCGTCTCTTCGGCCGTCACATCTATCTCGACCTGCACCTCAAGGTGCAGCCCAACTGGCGCCAGAAAGCGGGCTTCCTCGCGGCCCTCGACTGGCGTACAATGGCCGGAGTAGATGAAAATTAAAACGTTAGTCTCCTTGCTCGTGATTTTCGCGCTCGCCACGTGCGTGTGGGCCGCCGATAAGCACCCTTCCGACGATCAACTCTACGATCTGGTCCGGCGCAAACTGGCCGACGACGTGGTGGTGAAGGGCGGCGCCATGGACGTCGAAGTCAAGGACGGCGTCGTCACTTTGCGTGGCAAAGTGGAGTACGACCAGCAGAAGATCAAGGCCGAGAAGGTCGCGAAAAAAGTCCAAGGCGTGAAGAGCGTCAACAACCAGCTGATCGTAGTGGGCAAGGGCAACCCCAGATGACCCTGGAGGGCGGGCAATCATGCCCGCAGCCGCCTTTCAGGCGGCTCACCGCCCTCTTGCTTTTCCTGCTCCCCCTCTCCGCCCAAGACCCCCCCGATACCCAGGTAGAAAAAGTGGCCCACGGCTACCGTTTCACCCAGGGCCCCGTCTGGTCCCACGATGGCTATCTGCTGTTCAGTGACATCCCCGCCGGCAAGATCATGAAGCATGTGCCCGAGGGAGCCACCGAGGTGTTCCGTGAATCTTCCAACGGCGCGGCCGGCAACGCCTTCGACGCGCAGGGGCGCCTGTACACCTGCGAAACGCACGCCCGCCGCGTCACGCGCACCGATAAGAAAGGCCGCATCGAAGTGCTGGCCGACAAGTGGGATGGCAAGCGGCTCAACGCCCCGAATGGCATCGTCGTCGGCAAGTCCGGCCACGTCTACTTCACCGATCCGGCCTTCGGCAACCAGCAGGATTCGCGCGAGCTCGATTTCTACGGCGTCTACCACATTGCGCCCAACGGCCAGTTGTCCGTGATCGCCAAGCCCGCCGGCCGCCCCAATGGAATCGCCCTTTCGCCGAACGGTCGCGTTCTCTACGTCGCGAACTCCGACGAGCGCAACATTCGCGCCTACGATGTGGACCGCGAAGGCGAGGTCTCGAATGAGCGCGTGGCGGTGTCCAAAATCGACGGCATCCCCGATGGTATCCGCACCGACGAGAAGGGCAACCTGTACGTCGCCGCCAAGAGCATTGCCGTCTACTCCCCCGCTGGCCAACTGCTGACCACCATTCCGGTCGCCGAAAAGCCGTCCAACTGCGTCTTCGGAGACTCCGACATGCAGACCCTCTACATCACTGCGCGGACCTCCGTCTATCGCGTCCGCCTGCCCAAAAACCCGTTGCTCGCGAATGCCCGATAACCGCCGCTATCCCCCACGCCCCGTCCTGGGCATCGGCGCGCTAATCTTTGACCGCGGCAAAATCCTCCTGGTCGAACGCGGCACAGAACCGCTAAAAGGATACTGGTCGCTTCCCGGAGGAGTGCTCGAAACCGGAGAAACGCTGCACGAAGGCGTGGTCCGCGAAGTGCGCGAAGAAACCGGCCTGGAAGTCGAGCCCCTCAAGATGCTCGAAATCTTCGAGCGCATCATCCGCGATTCGCAGGGCGCCGCCGAATATCACTACGTCCTGATCGACTACATCTGCCGCGTCACCGGCGGATCCCTCCGCGCCGCCGACGACGCCAGCCGCGTCGCCTGGGTGCCGCGCCGCCTGCTGTCCACTTATCGAATCACAGACGGCACGTTGCCCGTGATCGAAAAAGGCTTCCGCCGGCGCTAGCGTCCCTTCACTCCATCACCACCACGGCCTTGCCCAAAATCTTTCGTTCGGCCAATTCGCGCAATCCCGCCGCCGCCTCTTCCAACCGGAACGTCTTGCCTACCACTGGATGGATTTGTCCGCCCAGATACATGGCCGTCAGCACCTCGTGCGTGTGCGTGAGGAATTCCGGGTGCTGCGCCACGTACTGCCCCCAATGCACGCCCACAATCGAGATATCCTTCAGCAGGATGCGGTTGGCCGGTACGCTGGGAATCCGCCCGCTGGCGAACCCGATCACCAGCATGCGTCCTTCACCCGCGATGCAGCGCGTCGACAGATCGAACACCTCCCCGCCCACCGGATCGTACACCACGTCCACGCCGCGCCCACCGGTGATTTCCTTGACATGCTCGACCCATCCCGGGTCGGTGTACGGCAGCGCGTGATCCGCGCCCTGCGCCGTGCAAAAGTCCAGCTTGGCGGCGCTGCCGGCCGTAGCGATGACTTGTGCCCCGTAAGCCTTGCCGATCTGAATCGCGGACATGCCCACGCCGCTCGCCCCCGCGTGCACCAGCAGCCATTCGCGGTGCGCCAGCGCCGCGCGCCGATGCAGCGCGAAGTACGACGTGTGATACACCACCGGCATGGCGGCCGCTTCGGGGAAGTCCATGCCCGCGATCATGTGAAACGTGCGGCTGCCGGCTGCCAGCGAGTACTCGGCCAATGCGCCGTTGTGCGTCATAGCCGTTACCGGATCGCCCGGAAATACGTGCTTCACTTCCGGGCCCACCGCATCCACAAGGCCGGAGACTTCCGCGCCGGGAGTAAACGGGAAGGGCGGCCGGATCTGGTACTTCCCTTGAATCTGCAGAATGTCGAAAAAGTTCAGCGCCACCGCGTGGTTGCGGATGCGCACTTCGTTCGGGCCGGGCTCCGGTACGGGGATCTCGTCGAGCGTCATCTGCTCCGGCTCGCAGAACGCGTGAACTTGCCAGGATTTCATGCGACCGCAACGTACCACACGGCTCAACGCCGCGGCAACCGGCCGCGCTTCAGACCGGATTTGGCCGCCGATGAACGCCGAGTGCGCCGGGATAAACCGGCATGGAATAGGGAATGAAAGAGTCCTACAGGAAAGGAATAGCGAACCATCCTGACCCCGAGTCATGCGCGGGCGGCCGCAAGGCTGTACGTGAAGCGTTGGCAGGGGCACAGGCAGGCAGGGTATTGAGCTGCGAAATCCATCTCGTACGGGGCGCCGACGCCGTTCGGCGAAGCGGAAGGCCACATCATGAGTGACGACAGACGCGAGCCACACATGAGCCCCGCGCAGTCACAGACCCCAGGCATGCCTGGAAACTCCATGCGCGAGAACCGGGAGACCCCGCGGGCGTCCGGCAGCAGTACGCCGGATCGGCTGGAGAAGGCGACGAGCTATAAGTCCAGCACGCACGCCAGCGGGGAGTCGGACGAACGGGTAGTACCGACGAAGCGCTCGAACAACGGGGAAGGGTTCCCGGCGGAGAGGGTGGAGGGAAGCCGTTCGACCAAGGAGAACGCCGCAGAGGCTCACACGCGCCGGACACAGGGCCGGGAAAGCGTGTCCCAGGGGCTCGGAGCGTGTGCGGGAAGCAGCCCGCAGGGATAAGAGGCAGCAGTTCACCGCCCTGCTGCACCATGTGACGGCCGACCTGCTTCGGGAGAGCTATTACACGCTGAAGAGACAGGCGGCGCCAGGAGTGGACGGAGTGACGTGGCGGCAGTATGGAGAGGGAGTGGAGGAGCGGTTCAGCGACCTGCACGGGCGCATCCATCGGGGCGCATATCGAGCCCAACCGTCGCGAAGAACCTGGATACCGAAAGCCGATGGCCGGCAGCGGCCATTAGGGATCGCCGCGCTGGAGGACAAGGTCGTCCAACAGGCGGTGGTGACGGTTCTCAACCAGATATGCGAAGAGGACTTTCTGGGATTCTCCTACGGGTTCCGGCCGGGGCGAAGCCAGCAAGATGCGTTGGACGCGCTGGCGGTGGGGATGCGGCGGAAGAAAGTGAACTGGATGCTCGATCTGGACGTTCGTGCATTTTTCGATAACGTTTCGCACGATTGGCTGGTCAAGTTTGTCGAGCATCGGGTCGCGGACCGGCGCATCATCCGCCTGATCCAGAAATGGCTGAAGGCGGGCGTGTCGGAGGAAGGGGAGTGGAAGGAGACGAAGGAAGGGAGGCCGCAGGGAGCGGTGATTTCACCCATGCTGGCGAACATCTACCTGCATTATGTCTTCGATCTGTGGGTAAACCAGTGGCGGCAGAAATGGGCGCATGGGGACATGATCGTGGTCCGCTACGCCGATGATGCCGTGCTGGGGTTCGAGCGCCGGGAGGACGCGGAAGCATTCCTGGAGCAGTTGCGGGAGCGGCTGCGAAAATTCGGCCTGGAACTGCACGCGGAGAAAACGCGCCTGATCGAGTTTGGGCGATTTGCGGATGAGCACCGGAAGCGGAGAGGCGAGGGCAAACCCGAGACCTTCGATTTTCTGGGATTTACGCATATTTGCGGGAAGACCCGGAAGGGCGGTTGGTTCACGGTCCAGCGGCGGACGGTCAAGAAGCGATTGCGGAGCAAACTGCAAGCGGTACGGCAGGAGCTTCGCAGGCGCTGGCATGCGCGGATCGCCGAGACGGGGGACTGGCTGCGGTCGGTGGTGCAGGGCTACTTCAACTATCACGCGGTACCGGGGAACTTCGTGGCGCTGCGGACGTTTCGACGGGAGGTGGCGCGCGCGTGGCTGGCGGCGCTGCGGCGACGCAGCCAACGACATCGCCTTCCTTGGGAGCGCTTCGGCTCGATTGTGGATCGCTATCTACCCCTGCCGCGGATTCTGCATCCGGAACCTGGGGTGCGGTTTGACGCCAGACACTCAAGGTAGGAGCCGTATGCGCTAAAGTGCGCCCGTACGGATCTGTGCGGGGGGCGTTCGGTAACGGACGTCCCTACCGCGACTAAAACTGAAGCTGGCCCGGCGAAACCTTGTCCAGTGACAGCACAAACCACGGCACCGGGTTTCGTGCGACCGGCAACGTGCCACAAGGCCCACGGCGCGGCGGCGCTAAACCAGACGTCCTTGTTTTATCGGCGTTCATCGGCGTTAATCGGCGGCCAACAAAAGCTTTTCGTCCCGCGCGCTCCTACCGCAGCACAACCTTCGCCAGCCCCGCATTCCCGGCGCTGTCCAGCACCCGGATCACCACCAGATGCTCGCCCGGCGAAAGCTTGTCGAATGACAGCACAAACCGCTCCTGCTGCGAGTCGATCACGCCATCCGCGGCTTCCAGCGGCACCCAACCCGAAGCGTCCAGCGAATACTCGCAGCGGCGCAAGGGCGAAGCCGCATCGCGCGCGTCGAAGTCCACCTCCGCCGTCGCGCCCGTCCGTCGCACCGGGCCGATCGTGACTACCGGCGGTGTGTTGTCGATCATCACCGGAGCGCTGGTCAGGTCCGCTTCCCGCGCGGTGGCCGGCGGATTCACTTCGCGGTCCGACGCCAGCACGCGAAAGTAGTATTTGCCATCCGCCAGCACGTCGCTGTCGAAAGTGAAACCGTTCTCGTGCAAGTCGCCCTTCAACAGCATCCACCGCCGCTCATCGTCGGCGCGGAAATAAAGGTTGTAGACCAGCCGGTCGCCGTCGGGATCGTCGGCCTGCCAGCTTATGGTGATCTGTTGCGCGGCGGCGCGCGAAAGCGTCTGCGTGGGCGTGCCGGCGGATGCCGAAGCGCTGGCATCGCCGGTATCGGTCACCGTCACCGAGTAGGGCGAAATGGACTGCTGGATAGCCTTGACGGCCGAAGCCGCCGCCATCTGCAGCGTCACGTTGATACTCTTCACGATCGGCGGCGAGTTCTGCGGAAGGTAGGCCAAAGTCACGTTGTCCAGGATGGGAGTCGCGCCGCCCGTGCCGGAGAATTCCGCCTTCCACTGGATGTAGCGCGCATTGGGGCTGGTGATCCGCGAGGCCGCCGGATCCTGCAGCGGCTCGGACCAATCGCTCCAGGTCTTGTCGGGTTTTGAGGAATTGCCCGACCGTGTGCGGAACCCCAGGCCGCTCGCAGGGGCCGTTTCGGCGCGCCAGCTCAAGCTGCCCCAACGGGCCGCGGTGCCGGCATCATGCACCGGCGATTCGTAATCGCCGGCCGCCCCGGGAACTTCGCCCAGGCGATAAATGCGGCCCATGTCGCCGGTAGCCACCAGCACCGAACCCGACGAAGGCAGCAGCCGCGTGGCCTCGCCGTCGTTGGTTTGCAGCACCAGCGTGATCTTGCGGTCGCGCGACAGACCGTAGATCCGGCCGTTGGTGTCGGTCGAAAACAAAAGCTGATTGGGCAGCGCCAGCAGATCGTAAGCGTTCTCTTCCTTGGAGCTCCAAAGCGTTTCCACGGTATTGTCCGGATTGATCCGGTAAATGGCCGAGCGCTCCACGCCCGTCAGATCCGGGGTGGCCGTGACTTGCGTGGTCACCTGTGGTGTTGGCGCCGGCTGGGCAAGCTTGGAGGGGTCCGTCTGTGGCTTAATTTCGGCTCCGGGCTGCGTGTTCTGCGCTTCCACTGTGACCGACTGCGTCCCTCCCTGCACCGTGACCGCGCCGCCCGTTCCGGACTGAGCGGCTTGCGCAGCGGCCTGCGCCCGCTTCGCCAGCGACCCGCCCAGCGCGGCCACATACACCGTTCCATCCGGCTGCGGAAGAATGGCGCGAACCTCGGGCAGGCTGGCGTCGTACAGCACGAAGGCTTTGTCTTTCGCCGACACGCGGTACAGAATCCCATTCGGCTCGGTGCCGGCCAGCAACCGGCCTTGCGCATCCACCGCCAGTCCGGTCACGTGCGACTGGCCGGTGTCGTAATAAAGCTCGCCGGAGCCTGCGGAGGTCACGCGGTAGATCTTGCCTTGATCGCCTGTGCCCACATACAGCGAGCCATCGGGCCCGGTGGCCAGCGACCAGATGTAGCGGGTCTTAGGGGCGAAGTACTCGGTGGCCTTGCCTTTTTCAATGCGGTAGACCTTGCCATCCGGAGAAGTCCCGGCGTAAAGCACGCCGTTTCGATCGGTGGCGATGGCGAAGACTTCGGGTTGTTCGGCGGTCCAAATCAAAGAACTGGCCCCCGAGGGATCCACCTGGTAAACGCGGCCGCGGTGGCCGGTGGCTACGTAAATGATACCGTTAGCGCCTTCCGCCACGCTCCAAACCACAGCCTGCCCGGAAGAGAACACCGTATCCACCTTGGGAGCCAGCGTCAAACGCCCGTCGCGGCTGAGCGAAACACCCTGAAACTGGCCGCGGATGAAATCCTGGTAGCTGGTCATCTCCCAAGCCGTGGTGGCGGAACCAAACGCGACGCCCGCGAACAGCATCGCACCGGACAACAGTCGGATCGCCGCGTCGCCGCGTCGCCGTGTCGCCGCGTCTCCGTGTTTCACTCCTTCACCTCCACCGCGATGGTCTTCGATCCGCTAATAACGCTGTCCCCGGCGCCGATTTCCAATTCCGCCACTTTGGAGTTTCGCGTCTGGCTGACACTGCCTTGCGCGGTCTGCAGGCCGCCCAGTATCAGGGCCACCGAAGGCGGTGGATCGGGAAAGTCGGCGCCTTCCAATTGGTAGGCGGGCTCCGGACGCCACACCCGTACATAAGCTTTGGTATTGGCGCGCAAGCCGTTGACGATCGAGATCAGTTGCGCGGCGGATTTCGGCTGGGCCCCCAGGATCTGGCGGAACTCCGCGAGATTGGTACTCATGCCGTCCGCCACCGTGAAGTAAAGCGGCCCCGGAGTGATGCCCTGCGGAACCTGGTAAACGATGGTGCGCGGCACTTCAGCGCCGTTCTCACCCACCAGCATGGTCGTGAGTTCGACTTTCCCGCCGGCCCGCACTTCACGCCGTCCCACCGACACGCTATCGATTTGAAACTGCATCTTCGCGTCGAAGGATTCGATGTTGAGCGCGACTTTTTTCACCTCCAGCATATCGAAACCGCTCTGCAGGATGTACGCCAGCGGGATCGCCGTGGAGAGCGAAGCGATCATCGCGGAACCGGTATCGGCGGCGTACATGTTATTGACCTTGAGCGGCGCGGCGGAGCCCTGAAATTCGATTTCGCCGGTCACCCGAAAGCTGGACGCGCCCACCGTACGCTCAGTGGCGTCGATGGTATTGAACACGGCCATCTGCACCAGCAGCGGCGAGAGGAAGCGGTCGTTCACCATTTCCATCTGGTAGTCGTCCATGCGCTTTCCGCCGCGCGAGACGGTTATGGAAATAGGCGCCATGGCGGCGGCGCGCCCCAGTTCACCGGCGATCGCCGTGTTGCGATCTTGCAGGATGGCTCCCAGGGTCTCCCGCGGCGCGGAGATCTTGAAGGAGGACGACAGCACCGGCAGCAACGCCAGCACCTCGGAGCGGGTGAAGGGCAGGGCAGTCGAGCCGACCGCCAGAAAGCGATGTCCGAATGCGTAGATGCGGTTGCCGTCGATGTAAGTGACGGTGCCATCGGCGCCGATCGAGAGGTCCCCGGTCATCAACTGCACGCTGATCATCGAGCCGGGCTTGAGCGTGGATGGATCTCCCCTGTGCGGGCTGGAAGCGCCTCCCGAGGAAAGGCCCTGCGTAGGTTCCAGGCCGAGGGCGCGAAGCTGCGGCGCGAAGGAATCCAGCGTGGCGCCGGTAAACCCGGCGAAGGAGACGGGAGTCGCAATGTCCAGTAGTTTGGAGCCGCCGGTAGCTGTTTCCACCCGGCCGGGCAGCAGGCGCGTGAGGTCCTTGGCGGCGAACAGGGCCGCGAGCGACATTTCATTGCTCGCGACCAGCCGGCCAGGCGGCGGCGTGCGGCCGGCCTCGGTCACCCGCACCATCTCCTCGATCGGCCGGATGCCCGTGATGGCCTCCTTGGAAAATGGGAAAGCCAAAGCCACCGCGCCTGCGAGCCTGCCGTCCAGATAGACCGGGCTGCCGCTCATGCCCTGCAGCACGCCGGTCTCGCCCAACGGGCCGCCGGATAGCCGCGCCAGGATCAGGTTCTGCTTGGGGCCGATATTCTCCAGCACGCCCAGCACTTCCACCTGAAATTCATCGATGCGGCTGCCGGAGAAGACCGTTTTGCCGACGCCGCGCATCCCGGGCCTGACGTCCTTCAGCGGGAAGAACGCAGTCTGGCCATGCAATGCGGCAGCCAGCGCAAACATCACCGGGACACAAAAACGCGGCACGGTTACCATTCTAACGTGGAAAGCCATGGAACCCAGAAAGACCTACAACAAAGTGACGCCGCGAGGCGGGTTAAGGTTGCCTGTTATCGGTCGGTGTGGGGCAGGCCCTCGGCCTGCGGCGGCCTCTCAGGCCGCCCTTCTGCATTTTCGAGAACGCGCTACTCCGGCAGGTAGCCTTCCCGCGCGCGCAGCCTGTAATCCTTTTGACCATTGACCAGTAACTGAATCTTCCGCCACCCAAAGCCCTTCGCAGGCGGCGGCTTGTAGGTCAGCATGTATCCGTGCTGCAGATCTTCCGATATATCCTGAAAAACGGATTCCACATCTTTGGGCTTCTTCACGGTATATGCCACCCCGCCAGTCACCTGCGAAATCTCTTTCAGCCCGCGGCTCAAAGCCACGCTGGTGACGGCTTCCCCCTCGGCAATGCTGTAAATCGGGATTCCCAGTTTCTTCACCCGCCCCAGCGCCGAATTGGCGTTCAGTACGCTGGCGTTGTCGTCGCCGTCCGTGAACACGATCATGGACTTCTTGCCGCTTCGCTTGCCCACCGCCATAGCGGCCTGCGAGATCGCATCGAAAAGCGCGGTCTCCCCGGCCGCCCTGGTGCGCAGCACGGCCGTCTTGAGCGCGCTCTTGTCGCTGGTGAAATCCTGCAATACGTCGAGGGATGTGTCGAAGCTGTAAATCGCCAGCGAGTCCTGGTCGCGAAACTGGTCGATCAGCCGTAGCACCGCGTTCTTCACCCCAGGCAGCGCCCGGAACATGCTGCCGGTCGTATCCAGCAGGATGGCGCACGACAAGTTCGACAAATTCGATTCAAACGTGACAATCGGTTGCTTCACGCCTTCGTCCAGCAGTTCGAAGCTGCTGCCCGGCAGTCCGTCCAAATAGTGCCCGTGGTGGTCGAAGACGGTCGCATAAACCTCCACCAGCCGCACGTCCGACCGGAACACGGCCGCGCCTTCCTGCGCCGCGAGACCCGCAAAAGCGCCCCAGATCGATAGCAGCGTAAGTATACGGAGGATCATAAGCCTTTCAGGATCGATATCAGATTCTGCCCATCCAGATTGGAGTAGGCCAGCGGAACGGGGCGCCAGTCCTTGAAGTCGGCCAACTTCAATTTCCGCAGAACGGCCATGGCCAGCGGCTCCGCCACGCTCCCCAGCGCCGCCGCCGGGATGCCTGCCTGCCCGGCATTGTCAATCAAGTATAGCTTGAGTTCGGTCACCCTCTCCGCCATCTTCATGGGCAGCAGCATCCGCTCGTATTCTTCATAAGGAGCCAATCGCAGCAGATGCGGATGGTCGCACCCGTTCAACTCCGGATGGCTGCCGCCGAGGTGCGCCAATCCGGAAGCGTCCGCGCCGGCCGGCCACCTCCGCAACGCACGCGTCACCGGGGAATCCCATGCGTCAGCCTTGTAGTGCGCGAGGTAAGTGTCGGCCAGAAAGTAGAGATCGCTCAGCGTGACGGCTTGCCAAACCGGCTTCCAGTCCCGCGCGCGCAGCCCGTTGAGCAAATCGGCGCGCCGGCTCAAGGATAACGTGCCCAGGCTCGCCTCGGCCAGACCGGAGAACAACTCCGCGTTCGTGGAAGCGTGCTCGATCCACTCCCGAGCCAGCCGGACCTTCAGCCCAAACACCAGCATGTCTCCATCGGAGAGGGCTCTCCAGTCGGTCGCGCGCAGCGAGCCGATTTGCGCCGCAACCATCATTTCGGAGTTGCCGGCCGACGCTCCCTTGGCGGCCACCCGCCCGGCTGCCGCGCTGAATCCGGCGAATCCGCCCGTCAGGTAGCTGCCAGCGCCTTCGCTGCTCACCTCCAGCTCGGGTGCCTTTCCGAACAGGTCCGTGTGCCCCACCGGGTCCAGATCGATGAATTCGTGCTTCCGCAGGAACAGCGGATCTTCGGAGACCAACAGGTCGTCCGGTCTCAAGTAGTACGCATAGACGATCCCAGTCAGAGCCAGCCGAACCTGCGGGTTTATCTCCGCCAACAGTTCGCCGCACAAGTGCGCGATTTCTTTCCGGTCAACTGTCTTCTTGGCCTCGCTCTTGCGCAGCTTGGCGATTGCTTGCGCGATCTTCTGCGGCTGGTAGGCCAGTAAGTTGTCGCGCCGCTTTCCGTTCACCTTCATCGTCTTGGGTATTTCCACCACAGGCAGCGCGGCGCTGCTGGTTTCGAGCGTCTGGATCTCTTCGGCGGCGTTGCCCTTGCCTTCGATCAGCGCGCCCGTCGCATCGTACATACGATACAGCGCGGCCAGCGGAGCCACGCGCTGCAACTCGGCCACGTGCCGGTACTCCTTATGGCGGTTGGCCACCCAGTCTGTTTCATAATTCGCGCCGTCCACTTCGAATGCCGACGCCGCGGGCTGGCCCAGCAGCATGGTCCGTATGGCATCGTCCGGGTCCGCGCCCGCCGCCGAAGCCTGCGGAAGCATCCGCCGCAGCACATCGAGCGATGCGCTGGCGAAGTCCGCCGGCCCGGCCGCGCGGCCGAACCGGTCACAAAGCTGGCGGAACAACTCCGCCGCCTTTTTCGGGGACAATTGACCGGATTCCTGGCCTAGGCACAATAGTCGCGTGAGGGCATGAAATTCGCCCCAGACCGAATTCAGCTCGACCGTTGGCAGGCCTTCCACTTTCTCGGCCATGCTGAAGAAGCTCTCGAAGTCCTCATGGCCTAACGAGGAGAGGCTCGCGAAATAGGGGTAGATCGCCTGGCTGCGCGCGAAGTGGTCCGCCAGCAGCAGGGCGGCGGCTTCGTCGAGCGGCTCGCTCCGGTGGCCGTCGATGCGCACCACGGCCAGAAAGTTATCCAGTTCGGAGAGCGTGGTTTTATAACGGGTGCGCGCCAGGCGCAACAGAATTTCGTCTTCTTCGTCCGGCGCCACCACTTTCGAGACCTTCTTCAGATTCTTGCTGCTGCGTGCCACCGAGTTTACCTGGCCCTTGGCCACCAGCCAGAGTTCGGGGCTCCCGGGAAACATCACGCTTCCGTCCGTATCGAGCGGCACCTCCCGCAGGACATCGAAGAACGACGTTGCCAGGCTCTCCTTGCTCGCCCCGCGCGCCATTTCGGGAGATTGCCGGTAGAGTTCGTAGAACTTGGAGGTGCGCGAAACGTTGCGCGTGAAAAATTGCTGGTGCGCCAGGTCCAGTTGCGCCAGCGTGGCATAAAAAGAGAGCAATTTGCCGTCGTCTTTCTCCAGTAGCGCCTTGAAAAACGGGCCCGGCCGCGCCGGCGATGCGCCCGCCAGCTTCTCCCAGATGGGCTCGGCCGCCAGACCGCCGGGCACCGCCGCGTGCGCCTGGTGAAGCGCCAGCGCCGACGAGAACAGATACAGCAGATCCGCATATTTGTCGGCCAGACTCTTCAGGTCCGTGCCCGACAGCAGCGCCTCTGCGGCTTCTTTGTCCATGGCGCTCATCCCGGCGTACAACTTGGCCATACGCGCGTCCCCGGCGATCGCCTCGGCAAAGCCCCCCGGTGGCTGCTCCTTCGGATAAAACGCCTTCCTCCACATGTCCGCGCCGAACAACACCGGCGCCCACTCACCCCGGATATCGATGTTGAAGTCCTGGCGGGCCTGCAAGGACTCCTGCATGCCGGCCTCGTCGATGGCCAGTGCGCTCGCGGTTTCCTGCCGCTTGGCCTGTGCCAGCTTTTCGCCGGCATCCAGCGTGACCTCGTTTTTGCTCACGTGCAGCTTCCAGCCCAACAGGTTGAGGACTTTCTCCGTCCGCTGCTGCGAAGTCTTATCCCGCAACGACAGGTAAATTCGCACTCGATCGTGGTCCCGCTCGCCCAGTTCCTCCAGCGCCGCCAGCAACTCGAAGTGATGCCGGATAGCCTCGAAATAGGCCGTGGCGGTGTGATCGTTGCGCTGTTTGTTCAGCCGCACAGCCTTGGCGTATTCCACGAAGAAGCGCTCCGGCGAAGTCTTGGGCTTGCTGTGCGCCATGAACGCCAGCGCCTCCAGCCCTCCCGGAATCCAGGCATCTTGGCCCGCATCGGCGTGCTTCACGCTGGCCGCGGCGGTCGCTGTCTTCCGGCCGGCTTTCTCCAGCCGTGCCGTACACTTTTGTTCGCTCTCCGCATCGTTGTCGCGCAGCGATGTCTCCCGGCAGTGCTCCAGCGCCAGAATATAATCCGGCGATTGGGGCGCTTGCTTTTCCAGTGCCTCGGCCAGGCGCAGATAAGACCGCGCCGCATCCCTACCTGAGATATCTTCCAACTCACTCAAGCGCCCGAGTAGCGCCGGGTCGTCGAGCGATGCCGCCGCCTTGCGCAGAACCAGCCGGGCGCCATAAATCGTGCCCTGCTTTTCCAGGATCTCGGACTTGACCAGGTAGAGCCTGCCGGATTTCGGGGCAGCCGCCAGGCCCGCGTCGGCCGCGCGCAAACCCTCGGGCAACGCGCCTTTGTCCACCAGCAATCGCGTCACGCGGAAATGGGCAACTTCCACGCTGCCATCCAGCTCGATCACTCTCTGCCATAACGCCAGTGCATCGTCGGGCCGGCCGAGCTCGTCCAGGAACTCGGCATAGGTTTGGCCCACCTTGGCATCTTTGGGTAAGCCGGCAGTCACCAGCCGGATATGCCGCAGCGCCTGGTCCGCTTCCTTGTGGTCCAAATAAATGCGCACCAGCGCGGTGCGGCGCGCCAACTGGTTATCCAGCTCCAGGGCGCGTTCTAACGACGTAGCCTGTGTCTTCCAATCTTTCAGACGGCCGGCCGCGTCCGCGCGCAGCCACCAGACCGCCGGCTGCTTCTCGTCTTTCTTGAGGCTCTCGTCGAGGAACGGCATGGCCCCGGCGTCGTCCGCCCGGCTTAGGTGTATGCGCGCGAGTTCCTCCGCCACCGTCGCGCCGCTCGCGCCATTCTCCCGCGCGCGCAACAGTACGGTTTCGGCCTGTGGCAATTGCTGCGCCTGAAAATGCGCATGTCCCAGTTCGGCCAGCAGCGTGCCGTCCTGTGGGCTGGTTTCCGCCAGGATGGCCAGGAATTGCGCGACATTCGCGTAGTCGTTCGATCGCTTGTAATAATCGGCCGCCAGCCGCAGGGCATCCGGCTCCGATGGATTGATGCGCAGCGCCTGCTCCAGCTCCGTCCGCATCTGGCTGGCCTGCTGCTCCGAGAGTTTGCTTTCGCCCCCCAGGCGGCGGGCCGTCTCCACGCTTTGGCGCAGCGTCGCGTACGCCTCCGGATCCGGCAGTTCAGTCCCGGCGTGCATCGCCACCGCGGGGAATTCAACGGGAGCGCCGCCTGCCGATGTCGTCAGCCGCGCGCGATAGAGCAGAAAGCCGCGCACCGCCGTCGGTGGCTGCCACGCAATCTCTCGCCAGGTCGCGCCAGCCGCTTCGCTGAGATCCCGCACTCCGTTTGCCAGAACGGCGCCGCCGGTTGCCCGGCAGACCTCGCCAAACCACGCCGGATTGGGCCCGTCCGGATTCCAGTAACTGACGCGCACCTTCTGTGACTGGAACCGGGAGGCCACATACGTCGCCGTATAGTCCCGCAACGGCGCATCCACATCCGGGACCGCCCCGATCAGCACCACCGAACTCCAGTTGGATCCGAATTGGCCTGCGGCATGCGCCAGCCAGCGGTAGAACCCTGCCGGCTCAAGTGGCGCTGGCTCCGGCGCCGCCCCGGCGAACATCCGCCGCAAAGCCGCCTGCAACTGTACCCGTGTCTTGAACGGGCCTTCCGGCGTGAACTCCTGGCCGTGCAGCGCTCCCAGCGTCATGACCTTGAGGCTTTCCCCTTGAAATGAGGATTGAATTTCGGCGCGCACGCGATCTTTTTCGTCGGGCGCCATCGCACCGGCCAGCACCACCACCAACGTCTGGCCCGAAACCTCCACCGGCGTGGCGGTGGCCGCGACCGGACCAGCGTAAGTCGCTACGGATACGGTCGCCTGGGTTTCGGCAGGGGTTCCCGGCAAAAGGATTGGTTGTGCGGCGAGGCGCGACTGGAGCGCGGCCGCCAGCAGGGCACACCAGACCGCCAGACTCCCCGTCTTCCTTGTCAATCCCCGCACCCCAATTCTTACTTCGTCGAACTATTATGGCCTATCGAAGGCATCTGAAGTTAGAAGCGTATTTCCTGCTTGAATGGGGACAATCTTGTCAGAGGGGTTACTTCTTCTTGTCTTTCTCGACTTCCAGGCCTTCCGGGATGCCGAAATGCCCGCCCAGCTCGCTCAAGCTATCCAGGTCGATGTCGCCGACAATGTTGACCAGTGTCAGCTCCTTGGGCTCGGACGCGATGATCGCCAGGCCGCCGATGCCCTTGGTTGCGCTCTTGATATAGATTTCCACGTTCTCGCCGTCTTCGTTGCTGTGCACGCCGACGATGCGCTGCCAGTCCGGCCCGCGCAATGGCGCGCGAAAGGATTCCAGATCGGCCGCCGTATACTCTCCGGGGTTCTTGAACTCGAAGGTCTTCACGTAGATGCCCTTCAATCCGGCGACCAGTTTCTTGATCTGGGCCTGGTCCTTGTCGCTGTCGGAAAGGAACGAGGTCCCCAACCGCAGCAGGGGGCCTTCCAGCGAGACGTCCACCGTATCGCTGGCCCGCGCGGCCAGCTTGTCGAAATTCCACTTCACCTGCTGCGCCGGCGCGGCGCCCGCCAGCAGCAGGCCCGCCATCAGCCATCCCGCCGCTTTCATGAAACACTCCGATGCGTCAGCATGTGCACTTTCTTCTGCGCCTTCGCCAGCTTGCTGCCGGCGATCCGCACGGCCAGCAGCACCTGCGACTTGGCCCGCTCACCCTGATAATGGCGATACTCGAGGCCTCCTGCGGTCAGCAACAGAGCGGCGGCCATGCCGGCCACCCACCGAACCCACGGCTGTTGCACGCCGGAAGCCCGGCGCACGGGCGCCGCGGCCACCCGCGCCAGCACGCGCTCGGTGAAATCCGGCGAGGGCTCGCGTCGCCGCAATGCCGACCTGAGTTCGTCTTCAAAAGGTGTCATCGATTCTTATTCCTTCCCAAGGGACAGCCCGGGGGCCTGTCCGGCTACGCGGGTCAATTTCTCGCGCAACAACGCCAGCGCCCGCTGCAATTGACTCTTCACCGTGCCTACCGGGATCGCCAGCACCCTGGCGATTTCCGTCGGGTCCAGATCCTCCTGGTAGCGCAGCACCACTATGGCCCGCGACTTTTCGGGCAGCGCGGCCACTAATTTCGTCAGCGCCCTGCCCAGCATCGGATCGCCCGTGGCCGTCACCGCGACCGGCTCCGGCGCGCTTTCCAGGCTAACCATCGGCCGGCGCTGGCGGCGGCGGGCTTCATCGAGCGCCCGATTCGTAGTCACCCTGCGCAGCCAGTACAGCGCATGTTCGGGCGATTCCATCTCCGCCAAATGCTGGTGCAGCGACAGAAACACGTCCTGCGCCAGTTCTTCGGCTACCGCCCGGTCGCGCAGCAGGTGCCAGGCAATACTGAAGACCATCGCCTGATGCTGCCGCACCAGGCTCGCGAAATCCAATCCGCACGCCGCCAATGGCGCCGCCGTCCGCCGGGGCATTTCGAGTACGGTCACTTCTCACTCATATCGTACGCGATTTTGGTCGAAACCTTCGCGCGCGTGAAGCCGCTGTTCACCATCGAGATCGACATGTTCCGCGCATAGAAGAACACAGCCCTTATATGGAACTCGCCGCCGTAGCTGACCGGGAACCATAAGCCATCGTCGAACTTTTCATAGGTCACCGTGAAGCCCAGCCCTTTGATATCGGTGCCCAAAAGAATTTTCACCGCCATCGGGATATGCGTGGCGAATTTGGTCGTGACAATCACCGGCTGGCATTCCGCCGCGTCGATCAAGGCCTCGCCTTTCCAGTCCGCATCCTCTTCGTGCGGTTTGGGGCGGAAGCTCACCCGATAGATCGGCCGGCCGCGATAAACGTCTTTTCCCTCCAGCGTGAAGATGTATTTGGCCTGCTCTTTGGCGGTGAGCGGGAACATATCGTGCGCCACGCCGTCCTTGGACTCCTTGTCGCCGGTCATGTCGTTGACCATGTCCCGCATCAGATCGCCATCCACATCCAGATCCTTGATCTCCTTGCCTGGCTCGTCATAAGAGACCAACTGTCCGCTGCGGTCCACCTTGCCTTCGAAGTGCGTGAGTTTCCTGTCCATGCCCGCCGGCGTGGGTGACACCAGGTATTCCAGCCTCTCCTCCCGCGCCAGCTTCCCGTTGGTGCGATGGAACCGCGCCAGGATTTTCTGATTGTAGACGTACGCGCGCCGCTGGTCCTGGGCGTGCGCCTGGTTTTCAGCCACGCGCGCCATGATCTGGTCGACGGTAGGCTCGTCCCCTAGCGCGGGGAGAATCGTCAGCGTAAGGATGATGATGGGCAGTCCGTGCATGAAATATCCGCTCAAATAGTATTACGAGCGCCAGGGTGGGAGAGAACGCAGAAAATTCGTGGCGCAGGCCCCCGGCCTGCCAGCGGCCTTCAGGCCGCGTCGCGAACTTCCACAATCATCTGCTTGCCCAGCGCGGCGAGGGCCGCCTGGATTCTGGCCGCCTTGGTGGCATGCGCCGGATCGAGCATACGGCGAATCACCCGCTCGTGGACCCCAAGGCGGCGCGCGAGTTCGGAGTTGTTGACTTGCTGGTCGCGGATCGCCACATAGAGCGCCAGTTTCGGCGCGAGCCAGAGCGGAACGGGCACCAGGCGCGGCCCACGCTTCGCGGCCGAGGGCGCAGGGATCTCTTCCCGGCGAGACAAGCGGATCGAAAGATCCGACCCCAGCGCATCCATGGCTTCTTCCATTGCTTCACGCCCGTCTTTGCCGTCTGTCGCGACGCGTGGAAGATCGACGAACTCGACCAGGACGCGGTGGCTGCCCTTTCCTCTGCCGGCCACGAACTGGCAGGCGAGGTTCCTGCCCCGCGCGAGCCTTTGTGCTCGCCGCTCGGCCATCGCTGCCAGCCGTGAATTTTGCGGGATACGTAAAAGCTGACATTGGTTCACCTTTCATTTTTCAACTTTTCAACTTGACACGCGGACATATCTGTCCGAAGATGAATCGTGAAAGGCGCGGAATTCGAATTAGGGCGCGCCGACCAGGAGTAAAATTGCACCAAGGGGGCCATTCCATGTTTTCCCTAAGAATGCAGTTCGCAGCGACTCAGCACGCACTCGCAGTGGTCTTGGTGCTCCTGATCGCTGCGACAGTCATTACACATACGCTAAGAGCCCAAATCCCTACCCCCGATGCCGGCGCTTCGCTCGAACACAACTCGTGGTACATCGGCACTCCCGTGCCAACCCCTCGCGACGGTGCCTTCGCCGGCGTGATCGGCGGTAAAATCTACGTAGTCGGCGGAGCCAACACAGCGGCGTGCTCAACGTCAACGAGATATATGACACGATCAGCGACACTTGGACTACAGGCGCGCCCATGCCGACAACTCGGTGGTGCGGCGCTTCCGCTGTCGTCAACAATGTCCTGTACGCCATGGGTGGCGAAGTCGGCCACACGCTAATAAACGTCGTAGAAGCATACGACCCGGCAACCGACACGTGGTCCACAAAAGCTCCGCTACCGATGGCCATGAACAGCGTTTATGCGGTCGTCGACGGAGGCATCGTTTTTACCATCGGCGGCTACAACGACGCAAGCGTCAGGGTGCCGGCCGTGGAAATCTACAATCCAGCGACCGATCAGTGGACGGAGGGGGCCCCACTTAACGTTGGCAAGTCACTAGCGGCTGTGGGTGTCTTCCGGGCGGAAATCATTGCGGCGGGGGCCTTACGCAGTCGGGTGATGCCACCGCTGACAACGAAGGTCAACGCGCCGGTAGCAAGTCCTGGACAACCCTGGCCCCGGTACCGACAGCCCGGCAAGGTGGTTGTTTCGAGGCGGCCGAAGGAAGGCTTTATTTTGCCGGCAACGGCAGCACCTTTGGTCCTCCTCTGGCCGTTCTTGAAGCGTACAACCGCGAGACGAACTCGTGGACCACAGGGCTCGCTTCCATGCCGTATGCTGTTGTAGTTGCCGCTTCAGCCAGCGTTGGGGGTCGCCTTTACTGTTTCGGTGGCTCCGATAACGCCAATCCTTATCAAGGGAACATCTACAACTACGTGCAAATCTACCAGCCGTAGACTTTCGATAGGGAGGCGGAGGCCGAGGAACCGAAAGGCCGAGCAGCCCGCGAAAGGCTGGCGTCCATTCTTGCTTCGTGGCGGACGCGCCCGCTGCGCTTGCCCCTCCATTGCGGAGCACTTCCTGATGCATTCTGACGTGCTGTTCCAGTAGTCTGCCGCGCGCGAGCAATTCAATTTTGTAGGTCAGTGCGTCACCCCAAGAGTTCCCGTCGCTTCGGTTCCCTGCGTGCGCCGTGGCGGATGTGAAGTATCCATACCGTATCGGAATCGACGGTGAAGTAAACCTTGTAAACGTGCGGATCTCGGCCGTACAGAAGTCGCCGAACCGCCACCGAGGGTCGTGAGAACTGCCGGCACACCGGGCAACGAACAGGCATCGCCCGCAAGGACTGAATTGCATCCTCCAGCCCGCTCAACCACTGCAGCCCGCGCAGTGGGGCTTGTTGTACCAGGCGGCGATATAGAGTTTCCAAATCCTGTTCGGCCCGCGGGCGGAACTCAACGCGGAATGCCATGCTTGGCGCGTAGCTGCGCGAAAACCTGCTCCGCAGGCCTCCCCTCGCCGCGGTCTCCCTGCTCTAGCGCCTCGTCAATGGCAGCCTTCGTCTCAAGGAACTCTTCTTCATCCATGCCGCCTTCTTCGAAGTCAAGGTAGAAGTTTAGGGCGTGCTCGACGAGGGCGTCGGCGCTTCC
Organism: Bryobacterales bacterium; assembly: GCA_963707465.1. Taxonomy (GTDB): domain Bacteria; phylum Acidobacteriota; class Terriglobia; order Bryobacterales; family Bryobacteraceae; genus Bog-159. The sequence continues at coordinate 127,451 of CAVPQK010000021.1, read as the reverse complement.
GATCTCCCCATGCTCGACCTTGGCGGCGATTCGTTGTTGGAGCTCCGGACTGAGGGTGATGTTCATTTGGCCTCGCACCTTCGCAGCGCCTTTCTATTTAAATATACCTCCGTCGGCGGCCGGCCGTCACGGCGACGCACCGTCCCGCCAACCCCACATGCGCTAAAATCACAATATCCGGATCGCGCCGCGTTGCCGAAGCAGATCCGAATCTCCCCATGCCGACAGCTTCCACAACCCGCGCCGAAGAGTTCCGGGACCAGCTCGCCCGCCGCGCCATGGTGGCCGACGGCGCCATGGGCACCATGCTCTATTCGCGCGGCGTGTTCATCAACCGCTGCTTCGATGAGCTGAACCTCTCCGCGCCCGACATGGTGCGGCAGATCCACCAGGAGTATGTGAAGGCCGGCGCGGAGATCCTGGAGACCAATACGTTCGGCGCCAACCGCATGCGCCTGGCCGCGTTCGGGCTCGCCGAGAAGCTGCGCGCCATCAACCAGGCGGGCGTGCGGCTGGCGCGCGAGGCGGCGCGGGAAAATGCGTTCGTGGCGGGCGCCATCGGTCCCCTGGGCGCGCACATCGAGCCGCTGGGACCCACCTCGTTCGCCGAAGCGCGCGCCATCTTCCGCGAGCAGGTGGACGCGCTGCTGGATGCCGGCGTGGACCTGCTGGTGCTCGAAACATTCGGCAATCTGGACGAGATGCGCGAAGCGCTCTTCGCCGCGCGCGAAGCGGCCGGGCCGGACATCACCATCGTCGCCCAGGTGACCATCGACGATTTCGGCAATCTGCCCGAAGGCACCGAAACGGAGGAATTCACCCGCGCGTCTGGACGAGTGGCCGGCGGATGTCATCGGCCTCAATTGCTCGGTGGGTCCCAAGACCACGCTCGAAACCTTCGAGCGCATGATGCAGTACTCCTCCAAGCCGATCAGCGCCATGCCCAACGCGGGCGTGCCGGTGCGCGTGGAAGGCCGCAATCTTTATCTGTGCTCGCCGGAATACATGGCGCAATACGCGCGCCGGATGCTGTGGGCTGGCGTGCGCATCGTCGGCGGATGCTGCGGCACCACGCCGGAACACATCAAGCTGATCCGCGCCGAGACGCGCTCGCTGCAGCCCTGCAGAAGAAGCTGGGCGTGACCGTGGAGGAGCCCAAGGCCAAGGCGCAGGCCATGCCGAAGGTGCCCATGGCGGGGAAATCGCAGCTCGGCGCCAAGCTGGCCGCGGGGAAATTCGTGGCATTCGTCGAGATTCTGCCGCCGCGCGGCGTGGATGCCTCGCAGGGAGATCGCGGGCGCCAAGCTGTGCGCGGCCCAGGGCATCGATTGCATCAACGTGCCGGACGGGCCGCGAGCCAGCGCCCGCATGAGCGCGCAGGTCACCTGCCAGCTCATTCAGCGTGAAGCCGGTATCGAGGCGGTGAACCATTTCTGCTGCCGCGACCGCAACATTCTGAGCATCCAGTCGGAGCTGCTGGGCGCGCATTGCGCGGGTGTGCGCAATCTGATCTGCATCACCGGCGATCCGCCGCGCATGGGCAGCTATCCGGATGCCACCGCGGTATTCGACGTCGACGCCATCGGCCTGGTGAATATCGCCAACAATCTGAATCACGGCCTGGATATCGGCGGCAACGCCATGGGATCGCAGACCGCGCTGCTGATCGGCGTGGGTGCGAATCCGGGCGCGCTGAACATGGAGGAAGAGATCCGCCGCTTCGAGTGGAAGGTGCAGGCGGGCGCGGAGTACGTCGTCACCCAGCCGGTGTTCGACCTGGCCTTGCTGGAACAGTTCCTCAAGCGCATCGCGCACGTGAAGATTCCGGTGATCTGCGGCATCTGGCCGCTGACCAGCTTTCGCAACGCCGAGTTCATGGTGAACGAGCTGCGCGTGCCGGTGCCGGAGCATTACATGGAGCGCATGCGCCAGGTGGATAATGCCGAAAAGTCGCGCCAGGAAGGCGTGGCTATCGCCCGCGAGATGGTCGCGCGGGTGCGCGGCATGGTGCAAGGCGTACAATTAAGCGCGCCTTTCGGACGTTACCAGATGGCTATCGATGTGGCGGAAGCGATTGGGCCGCGCTAGGGGTCGCGGGGCGTATGGCAACTGACCTGGTGGAAGTGAATGCGGAAGAGCCGCAACCGGAAGTGATCGAACGCGCCGCCGCCGCCATTCGCCGCGGGCGGGTGGTGGCCATCCCCACCGACGCGCTGTACTCGCTGGTAGCCGATCCGTTCAACCTGCGCGCGGTGGCCGGCGTGTTCCGGGCCAAAGGTCGCGAGATACACCGCTCGCTGCCGCTGCTGGTGGCGGACGCCATCGCGGCCGAAGACCTGGCCTCGGAGCTGAACAACCGGTTTTTCATCCTGGCGCGGCGCTTCTGGCCGGGGCCCCTGACCATCATTGTGGCCGCATCGGCCCGCGTGCCGCTGAAAGTGACCGGCAACACCGGAAGGCTGGCCCTGCGCCAGCCGCGCTCCAAGATCGCCAGCGCCCTGATCGCGGCCCTGAACCAGCCCCTGATCTCGACCAGTGCCAACATCTCCGGATCGCCCACCTGCCGCAGCGGCATCGAGGTCTTCGGCACCATGGATGGGCGCGTCGATCTTGTGCTCGACGGCGGTGCTTGCTCCGGCGCCGGCGCCACCACCGTGGATATCACCGAGCCGTATTGGAAGATCATCCGCGAAGGCGCCATCGAGGAGAAAGAGATCGCCGAAGCGCTGCAGGCAACGTAAGGATTCTTGGCTCACCCGCTAACTTACCAATCGGCGCAAAATACAGTCCCCGCCTGACCTACCGCGTTCATTCCCCCGCATCTAACCTAATGGCTGCAAATAGCTACAGAGCAGCGAATAGGAGCAAATAAAATGAAGATAGTTCGATTTACAATTTCCGGGTGCGTTCTGGCCGCGTTGTCCATCTTGCCGGCCGCTTCCGCGGCGGAGTCGCGCAAGTGCATTGTGCAGAAGCCGACTCCCGCCTCGTACGCCTGGAATTTCCGGCAGGAAGCCAATGCCACGTTTAAGGACATCGAACTCGATGCCACTCAGGCCCGGTACCACGCCGATCGGCTGCAAAGCGTGGTTTCCAGGCCGGACTCTGTGAGCTGGCCCAGCGATGCCACCCAACTGGACCAGATACGTTCGGCGGTCAACGATATGGGACAGCGGCTCTGCCGGTTGGAGACGATTCGCCGCGTGGTGGATCCGTGGCAACAGAATACTATCGATCGCATAGCCGTCGATGTCAGGCTGCTGGCGGATAACACGCAGGACGCGCTGGCTTTCGGCAGCTCGCATCGCCAGACCTTATGGGTTCCCGCCTTTCAGCGGTACGTGGACAACCTGTACACGGAGGCCCGGATGCTGACACAAGCCGTCGGCAACGCAGTCGAATATCCCAGCGTGGACCGAAAAGACCGGGTATTGCAGAAGGGACTGAATACGCGGTCCTCGTCCTAAGCGAATGCGGGGCCGACCCCCCCCGCCGAAAAGTGATAGCGTAGACCTCGGGAGTCACCCCATGATCACGGCATCGCAATTGCGCGCCGGGATGGCGGTTCGATTCGAGGGCCAGCCCTATAAAGTGGTGGCCTGCGACTATCGTCCCGGCCAGGGCCAGATGGGCGGCGCGGCGCACGCCCGCCTCAAGAACCTGGCCACCGGAACGTACTGGGAGCATAGCTTCCGCGCCGAGTTGAAGCTGGAAGCGCTTCCCGTCGAAAAGCGTTTCTTGGAGTTCCTGTATGCGGACGCCGATCACTGCTACTTCATGGACCCCGAGACGTTCGATCAGGTCGCTGTTCCCCTGGAAGTGGCGGGACAGCCTGCTAAATTCCTGGAACCGCAGATGAAGCTCACGGTGGAGTTCGTCGAAGATCGTCCCGTCAGCGTGCTGTTTCCCGATATTCTCGAGGTGCGCATTGCCGACACCGCGCCGCCCGCCCACGCCCAGGCGGACAGCGCGTGGAAGCCCGCGCGCCTCGAAAACGGCGTCGAAATCATGGCGCCTCAGTTCATCAAATCCGGCGATCTGATCCGGCTGGACGTCGAGAACCTGAAGTACGTAGATCGCGCCAAAGGCGCAGGCCACTGACCCGTCGCACATCAGGCCGCAATCAGGACGAAGGTCCCGCCGCCAGCAGGCCCGCCCGCTCCAGCAGCGCATTCGGATCCGGATCGCGCCCCATAAACTTCCGGTACAACTCGGCCGGATCCTCGCTGTCACCGCGCGCCAGGATCGTATCGCGAAACTCCGCGCCCACTTCCGGGCTGAAGATCCCGTTCGCGCGGAAGCGCGTGAAGGCGTCCGCATCCAGCACCTCGGCCCATTTGTAGGAGTAGTAACCGGCGCCGTAGCCCACCGGGCTCGAAAACAGGTGCGTGAATGCCGCCGCCATGGCGTGGTCCGGCGGCAGCGGCGCGGGCGAATATTGCTGCAGGATATCGCGCGCGTACTCCACCGCGCCGCCATCGCGCGCCGGATCGTAATCGATGTGCAACGCCAGATCCAGGAAGCCGAAGCCGAGTTGCCGCATCTGCGCGTTGGCGCTCCGGAAATTGCGCGCGCGCACCATCTTTTCAAACAGGCCGGCCGGGATCGCCTCGCCCGTCTGGTAGTGTCGCGCGAACAGGTCCAGCGGCTCGCGGTCCCAGGTCCAGTTCTCCATAATCTGCGAGGGCAGCTCCACGAAATCCCAAGCCACGCTGGTGCCGGCCAGGCTGCGAATCTCCACGCGGCTCAATAAATGATGCAGCAAGTGGCCGAACTCGTGGAAGATGGTCGTTACTTCCTGGTGCGTCAGCAGCGCGGGCCGGTCCTTGAGCGGCGGCGTCAGGTTGCCGCAGATCAGGCCCAAATGCGGCTTAAAGCCGCCGCCCGCGCCGTCGCCCGCCGGATACCCGGTGATCAGCGCATCCATCCACGCGCCGCCGCGCTTGTTCTCGCGTGGATACCAGTCCGCATAAAACCCGCCGATGAAGCCGCCATCTCGGTCGGCCACGCTGTAATAGCGCACCTGCGGGTCCCATATCGGGACGCCGGGTTCCTTGCTCACCCGGATGCCATACAGCCGCTCGACGGTCTCGAAAAGTCCCGCCACCACGCGCTCCAGCGGGAAATACGGACGCAGCTCCTCTTCGTCGAAATCGTACAGTGCGGCGCGCTGCTTTTCGGCGTAATAGCCCACGTCCCAGGGCTGCAGCTCCGGCGCTTGCGGACCCTCCAGGCTGCGCCGGAATGCCAGCAGATCGCGGTTCTCGCGCGCGAATTGGGCCTCCGTCTTGCGCTTCAGGTCTTTCAGGAATTCCTCGGCGCGGTGGCCTGTATGCGCCATGCGATCGTGCAGCACCAGGTCCGCGAAATTGCGGAATCCCAGCAGTTCGGCCTTCGCGCGCCGCAATTCCAGGATGCGGCTCAAATGCGCGCGATTGTCGTGCTCCCCCTGGCTAGCCCGCACCGCGTACGCGCGGTACATCTTCTGCCGGATCGCGGCGTCGTCCAGGTATGTCATCACCGGCGAGTAGCTGGGCGCTTGCAAGGTGAACCGCCAGCCGGTCAGCCCCTTCTGTTCGGCGCTGGCGCGGGCCGCGGCTACCGCCGATGGCGGCAATCCGGCCAACCCCGCTTCATCCGCGACCACCAACTCGAACGCGTTGGTCGAGTCCAACACGTTCTGCGAAAACTTCGTGGTCACCGTGGCCAGTTCGATATCGATGGCCTCCAGGCGGGCCTTGCCTTCCGCATCCAGTTCCGCGCCGTGCCGCTTGAAAGTGTCGACGGTCTTGGTCAGAAAGCGGCGCCGCTGGCCAGTCAGCGCCTGCGCCTCCTCCGTTGCCGCGTACGTACGGATGGCCTGCCACAGGCCCGCGTGCAGCGGAATACCCGAATAGAACGCGCTAACTTCCGGCTGCACGGCGTTGTACACCGCGCGCAATTCCGGGTAGGTGGCCACCGATTCCAGGTGCCGCACCACCGCCATCGCTTCATCCAGCCGTTCCGTGGCGGCATCCAGTGCCGTCAACGTGTTGTCGAACGTGCGCGGTTTCGCCGGGGCCGCCACCGCGTCGATGCGTTCCCGCGCATCCCGCAGCAACTCGGCCACAGCCGGTTGCACGTGCTCGGCGCGTATCAGGTCGAAAGGTATTTTAAAGGACAGGTCTAATAAAGGATTGGGGCTCGCCGTATCTGGCATTTTCAATTAGAGGGTAACAGATGGGTGCTGGGTGTTGGGTGCTGGGTGCTGGCAACCTGCACCCCAGCCCCTGGCCCCCAGCCCCCAGGCCCCGGCCCCCAGCCCCCAGAACCCAGCGCCCCTTCATGTGGCATAATCTACAGTGCAGCCGGCAATGATGCATTCAGAACCCGATAGCGCGCGTACCCCGAGTCTCTACGCTTTGGTGATCTACCTTCCGGAACCGCTGGCCGGCTTTCTGGACGATCTGCGGCTGGAGTTGGTGCCCGGTTGCAACCCCCACGCGCACATCAGCCTGCTTCCGCCGCGCCCGCTCCCCGTGGCTCCCGAGGCCGCCATTGAGGAAGCGCGCGGCATCGTGGCCGGTTTCGCGCCCTTCGACATCGAGTTGGGCGGCATTGAGAAATTCGACGTCACCGATGTCATTTATATCAGCGTCGAGAGGGGCACGGAGCAGTTGCGCCAGATGCACCAGTGCTTGAATCGCGGCGCGCTGGTCTTGGACGAGCCTTTCCCGTATCATCCCCATGTCACTCTGGCGCAGGAGTTGGAAGCCGGCCAGGTGGACACAACGCTGGCTCTCGCCTCCCGCCGTTGGAGCGAATTCTACGGTTCGCGCCGGTTTCGCGCCGAAAGCGCCGTGTTCGTGCGCAACTCGCACGGGAAACTGTGGGTCGATCTCGCCAGCGGACCATTGGGCGCGGCGCCCGCCGCCCACCCAGGCTTAACTTAAGCACATGCCCGGCACCGAAGATCCCCGCGTCTACCTGGCTGCCGAGCGCACTTTTCTGGCATGGATCCGCACCGGTCTCGCCCTCATGGGATTCGGTTTCGTGGTAGCCCGCTTTGGCCTGTTCCTGCGCGAGCTTGAATTCAGCCAGCACCAGGTCAGCACCCTGCATTCCGGCAGATTTACGCTGTGGGTTGGCACCGCCCTCATCCTGATCGGCGTTATCGTGAACGTGCTCTCGGCGGTGCAACATGTCCGCTTCGTGCGCGCGGTGCGGAGCGGCATCGAAGTGGTGGACCGGCCCGTAATCATGGCGGTGGTGATTGCGCTATTTCTGGCGGTTACGGGAGTGGCGATGACCTTGTATCTGGTGTTCGTGCGATGACCCGGCGCGGCCTGCTGGCTTCCCTGCTGGCGAGCCAGGTGCGCGCCCGCAAGCGCATCGTGCTGGTCAGCGGCGACGAAGAGTACCGCTCCGAAGAAGGTTTGCCGCAATTGGGGAAAATCCTGTCCACGCGGCACGGTTTCGATTGCACCGTCCTCTACGCCATCGATCCGGCCGACGGAACGATCAAGCCGGACCTGCGCACCAACATTCCTGGGCTCGAAGCGCTCGATTCCGCTGACCTGATGGTCATGCTGCTGCGCTTCCGCGATCTGCCCGACAGCCAGATGAAGCACATCGTGGATTATGTGGAGTCCGGCCTCCCTATGGTCGGTCTGCGCACCGCCACGCACGCCTTCGATCTGAAGAGCAGTCCGACCTACGCCCGCTACAGTTGGAACAGCAAGCTATGGGACGGCGGCTTCGGGCGCCAGGTGTTGGGCGAAACCTGGATCAATCACCATGGAGAGCATGGCGTCCAGAGCACCCGCGGCATCCTGGTCAAGGGCGCGCAGAATCATCCCATCCTGCGCGGCATCCGCGACGGCGATATCTGGGGTCCGTCCGATGTCTATGAAGTGCGCCTGCCGCTCCCCGGGGACAGCCGTCCGCTGGTGCTCGGCCAGGTGTTGGCGGGCATGCACCCGGAAGATCCTCCCGCGCCGGGGAAGCCCAACGATCCCATGCTGCCCATCGCCTGGGTGAAGAGCTATACCGGCGCGCAAGGGAAGACCGCGCGCGTCTTCACCACCACCATGGGCGCTTCCCAGGATCTGCTGAGCGAAGGCCTCCGCCGCATGATCGTGAATGCCTGTTACTGGGCCCTCGGCATGGAGGCGCGCATCCCAGCCAAAACCAATGTGGACTTGGTCGGCGAGTATCATCCGCTGCCGTTCGGCTTCGGCGCGTATCGGAAGGGCGTCAAGCCGGCGGCCCAGTGAGATACACTTGGGCCAGAGGTGCCTCATGTATTGCCCGAAGTGCGGCGTCGAGTATCGCGACGGTTTCACCGAATGCTCCGACTGCCAGGTCGCCCTCGCAGCCGGCAAGCCTCCGGCGGAGCCAGCCAGCCAGTTCGACCCACGGCTCGGCTTGGCCGTGGTGATGGAGACGAACGATGGCATCCACTTGGCCATGGCGAAGGGCTTGCTCGAGGACGCTGGAATCCCGTTCTTCGTGCTAGGCCAGATCACCACGCTGGTCACCGATGTGGACGGCTTCCTGCATAAGTGGGTCCGCGTCCAGGTGCCACGCGACCGTGAGGTGGAAGCCCGGGAACTTTTGGAGGCGCTGGAGCACCCGGCCAGCGTGCAGGACCCGGACGAAGAGGGCACAGGCTCGGCCGGCGAGAGCGCTTAGGAGCCTCGGCACTTCAACCTCACCTGTCCGGTTTCGAAGCCCGCAAGTAACGACGCCGTCGTTGACAGGGGTTCGCAAATCTGCGAACAATGGAAGGGAACCGATGCCTTCGACCGAACTACTGGTGTTCCGGCAGGCGAATGGGCGCGTTCCTATAGAGGACTGGCTGGACGGCTTGCCGTCTAAGGCGCGGGCAAAATGCCTCTACTATATGCGGCTGCTCGCCGCGTTCGGTCACGAGCTGCGCAGGCCCGTCGCCGATTCCTTGCAGGGCGGCATTCACGAACTGCGGCCTTCCCATCAGGGTGTTCCATACCGCGTTCTGTACTTCTTCAATGGTCAGGATGTGGTGGTCCTTTCGCATGGCATCACCAAGGGCGGGAAGGTGCCAGATGAGGAAATTCGGCGCGCGATCCAGCGGAAGCAACTGGTATTAGAGGATCCCGCGCGTTATACAAGTCGACTGACTTCCAAGGAGGTATGATATGGCTCACGCCCCACGTTTTCAATCAGAGACGCTTCAGTATTTTTGGGACCGCTACATCGGGGAAGATCCGGATCGCATTGCCGAGTACGAGCAGGCCGCTGCGGATGTAGATATTGCCCGCGCGATCTACGATATGCGCGCGCAGGCGGGCGTCACGCAGCGGCAGTTGGCCAAGAAGGTCGGTACTACGGCTTCAGTAATCTGCCGGCTCGAGGATGCCGACTACGAGGGTCACTCGCTGGCCATGCTTCGGCGCATTGCGGAAGCTCTCGGCAAGCGGATCGAGATCCGGTTTCTCCCGGCGACGAAACGGAAGTCCAGGAAGATAGCGTAGGGGCTGGCTAATCACGAATGCGAATCTCGCGTTCGTCGGCTGGGGCAAGCTTGCCGTTGAGAAACAACGTGAATTTCACGCCTCTGCCACCTTGCCGAGTCTGCGGGGCGCATGGATCGATTACCGCTCCAGCGCCCCCAAAGTGGACAGGCCCGAAGGCCTGCCCCACGCCTTACGCCGTCCGCATGGATTCCGACTTATCGCCGGAAATCGCCGCCTGCGCCGCCGCCAGTCTGGCAATCGGCACCCGATAAGGCGAGCAAGACACATAGTTCAAGCCCACCCGATAGAAGAACTGCACCGAACTGGGCTCGCCGCCGTGCTCGCCGCAGACGCCGATATCGAGGCCCGGCTTGGTCTGCCGGCCAAGCTTCACGCACATCTCGACCAACTTGCCCACGCCCTGCTGATCCAGCACGGCAAACGGATCGTGCTTGAAGATCTTGGCGTTCTCATACGTCTTCTGGAACTTCGTGTAATCGTCGCGCGAGAGTCCCATCGTCGTCTGAGTCAGATCGTTGGTGCCGAAGCTGAAGAAGTCCGCTTCCTTAGCTATTAAGTCGGCCGTAAGTGCGGCGCGCGGGATCTCGATCATGCATCCGACTTTATACTTAAAATCTTTCATGCCCGCCTTACCCAACACTTCCTCGGCTACCTGTAGCACGATCTTCTTCTGGTTGGCGAACTCCTCGATCGAACCGATGAGCGGTATCTCGATTTCCGGAGTGACTTTAACGCCCTTCTTAGTCACCTGCACGGCGGCTTCGAAAATGGCGCGCGACTGCATCTCGGTGATCTCCGGATACATGATGCCCAGGCGGCAGCCGCGCAGGCCCAGCATGGGGTTGAACTCGTGCAGTTGTTCCACGCGCTCCAGTAGGCCGGTCAGCACCTTCTTCAGATCCTTCACCGTGGCGCCCAGGCGCTCGTAACGGCTGACCATTTCCTTCTTGGCCTTCAGGTCCGCGGCGGGCAGCTTCGCCAGATCCACCATCAGCACTTCGCGCTTGGGCAGGAACTCGTGCAGCGGCGGATCGAGCGTGCGCACCAGCACCGGGAATCCGTCCATGGCCTTGAACAGGCCCGCGAAATCGGCGCGCTGCATGGGCAGCAGCTTCGCCAGCGCCTTGCGGCGGCTCTTCTCATCCTGCGCCAGAATCATGGCCTGCATGTGCGCAATGCGACCCTCGGCGAAGAACATATGCTCGGTACGGCACAGGCCGATGCCTTCCGCGCCGAACTTGCGCGCGGCTTTCGCGTCGCGCGGAATGTCCGCATTGGCGCGCACGGCGAAACCGCCGCGGAACACGTCTGCCCAGCCCATGAACGTCGCCATGATGCCGGACGAAGGATCGGCGTCGAGCGTGTTAGCCTGCCCAGCGAAGACCTCGCCCGTCGAACCGTCCAGCGACAGCCAGTCGCCTTCCTTCAGCGTCATCTTCTTGCCGCCCACCGCCACGCTCATTTCCTTGCGTGCCGCATTGACGTCGACATCGCCCGCGCCGGCCACGCACGGAGTGCCCATGCCGCGGCAAACCACGGCCGCGTGACTGGTCATGCCGCCGCGCGAAGTCAGAATGCCCTTCGCCACTTCCATGCCGTGAATATCGTTGGGTTCGGTTTCGGCGCGCACCAGGATCACCGGTCCCGCCGTAGCCTGTTTTACGGCTTCATCCGCGGTGAAAACTACCCTGCCCACCGCCGCGCCCGGCGACGCCGGCAGTCCCTTGGCGATGGTCGCCAGCGATTTCTTCGAAGCCGGGTCCAGCACCGGGTGCAGAAGCTGATCGAGTTGCTGCGGATCCACGCGCTGGATGGCTTCTTCCTTGTTGATGAGTCCCTCGTTCACCATGTCCACCGCGATGCGCACGGCGGCCGGACCGGTGCGCTTGCCGTTACGCGTTTGCAGCATGTAGAGTTTGCCATCCTGAATGGTGAACTCGAAATCCTGCACGTCGCGATAGTGCTGTTCCAGGCTGGTGGTGATCTGGTGCAGTTCGCGGAAAGCTTCGGGCATCAGCGATTCCAGCGTGGAAATGGGCTGCGGCGTGCGCACGCCCGACACCACGTCTTCGCCCTGCGCGTTCACCAGGTACTCGCCGTAGAAAACCTTCTCGCCGGTGGACGGATTGCGCGTAAAGCCCACGCCCGTGGCGGAAGTGTCGCCCATGTTGCCGAACACCATGGCCTGCACGTTCACCGCGGTGCCCAGGTTGTCCGGGATATTGTTCATCTTGCGGTAGTGGATGGCGCGCGCGTTGAACCAGGAGCGGAATACGGCGTCGCGCGACATGGCCAGTTGCTGGATGGCTTCCTGCGGAAACGGTTTGCCGGTTTTCTTTTCGACCAGCTTCTGGTAATCGACGATGACGGCTTTCAGATCCTCGGCGGTGAGGTCGGTATCAAACTTGGCCTTCACCTTCTTCTTGCGGCCATCGAACACATGGTCGAAATCGTGCTTTTCGATGTCCAGCACCACGTTGCCGAACATCTGGATGAAGCGGCGGTAGCAATCGTAGGCGAACCGCGAATTGCCGCTCTTGCGCTCCAGCGCCAGCACCGTCTTGTCGTTGAGACCCAGGTTCAGGACCGTGTCCATCATGCCCGGCATGGAGAACTTCGCGCCCGATCGCACGCTCACCAGCAGCGGATTTTCGGTGTCGCCCAGGGTCTGGCCCATCTGCTTCTGCAGCTTCTCCAGCGCCAGCAGCATCTCCTTGTGGATTTCAGCGGGAACCTGGTTGTGGTTCTCGAAATAAATGTTGCAGACTTCCGTCGAAATCGTGAAGCCGGGCGGCACCGGCAGATTCGCCCGGCACATTTCGGCCAGCCCGGCGCCTTTGCCGCCGAGCACGTCTTTCATTTTTCCGTCGCCATCGGCCCCGCCGGGACCGAATTGGTAAACATGTTTATCCATAATCTTCTCCTTATGAGTTCGTGACAATCTCCGAAAAATCGGCAAACGTTCGAAATTGTTCCAGTAGGCCGTCGAGCATGGCCAGCCGGTTGGCCCTTACGGCCGGGTCCGGCGCATTCACCAGCACCTTGTCGAAAAACAGGTCCACTTTCGGCCGCAGCGCTCCGATCGCGGATTCAATTGGTTGCCCGGCCGCGCGATTGATCTCATCGAATAATTCGCTTTCCGGGCCCTGCTCCAGCAGGCTGGGTGTGAATTCGCCGCCGCTGAAGGCGGCTTGGCGCAAAATATTCTTGATCCGCTTGAAGCTGGCGGCGAGCGGCTCGAAATCGGGCGATGGCCGGATCGTTTGGAGACGCAACAGGCGCGCTTCCAGTTCCGGCAGATCGCTCCAGCCGGCGGCCATGGCGGCATTCACTTCGTCGTAGGCGAAGCCGCGCACGTCCCGGAAATAGAACTTCACCCGCTCTTCAAAGAATTCGGTGAGCTGAGTTTCGCCGGCCGTCTCAAAGAGGAACGTTACCGGCAGCTTCTGCTTGCCCTCAACCAGAATCTTCACCACGCCCTGCGCCGCGCGCCGCAACCCAAACGGATCGCGCGAGCCCGTGGGCGCCATGCCGATCCGGAAGCACTCGCGCAGCGTATCCAGTTTGTCGGCCAGCGATACCAGTTGCCCGGTCCGTCCGCGCGGGATCGAATCTTCCATGCTCTCCGGCTTGTAATGATCGTAGACCGCCTGCCAAACCTCATCCGGCTCACCCTGCGCGCGCGCATAAAGTCCGCCCACCACGCCTTGCAGCTCGGTGAACTCCTTCACCAATTCGGTAGTCAGATCGGCCTTGGCCAGACGCGCGGCGCGTTGGGCATGCTCGTCGCCACCAAGCTCCTTTGCCAGCGTCACCACGCGCTCCGTCTTCTCCAGATACGACCCCAGCTTGGCCTGGAAGGTTACGTGTGCGAGATCGTCCACGCGCTCCGCCAGCTTCTTGCGTTGATCGGCTTGCCAGAAGAATCGCGCATCGTTAAAGCGCGCGCGCAACACCCGCTCGTTGCCCCGCCGGATAAGCCCTTCGGGATCGGCGCTCGTGTTCATCACGGCCACGAACCGAGGCGCCAGATGGCCGGATGCGCCTTCCACAGAAAAGTATTTCTGGTGGTGGCGCATCACCGTGATCAGGACTTCTTCCGGCAATTCCAGGAACTGTGGATCGAATTCACCCATGATGGGCGTCGGGAATTCCGTGAGATAGACCAGCGTCTCGAGCAGCGCGGCGTCGGGTTTCAGCCTGACACCCAACCCGCCGATCTCCTCACCGATTTTGCGGCGCCGTTCGTCCGCGGAAAGGATCACGAAATTGTCGCGCAGCGTCTGCTCGTAGTTCTCGATCGTGACAGTAATACGCGCCGCGCCAAGCCGGCGATGCCCGCTGGTTTCGTTGTCGGATTGGACTCCGGCAATTTCGAACGGAATCACGTCCCCGCCCAGCAGCGCCACGATCCACCGGATCGGACGAATAAACCGCGGCCCGCCCTTGCCCGTCCAATACATGGTCTTGGGGAAGGTGATCTTCAGAATGATTCCCGGCAGCGCCTCCGCCAGGATGTCGATCATCTTGCGCCCTTCCACTTTGCGCAAGTAAGTGTAGTATTCGCCTTTAGCGGTGGATTCGACCGTCAGATCCTCGGCCGCCACGCCCAGCTTGCGCGCGAAGCCTTCCACGGCCTTCGGATTCGCCGCGCGCGGCGGACCCATCACGCGCTCCTCGCTATCCGCCAGCCGCTCGGGCAGGTTATCCGCGCGAGCCGTCAACCGGCGCGGCGTGGCATCCATCCGTGCGGCAATGCCCAAGCCTTCCAGTTGGCCCTTCAAGCTCTCCAGCGCGCCCGGAATCATCCAATCCGGAATCTCTTCCGTGCCGATCTCCAACAGAAAAGGCAGGCTCATTCCGCCGCCCCTTGCTGATCGGCCCACGCCTGCGCCACGCCGACCGCCAGCTTGCGCACCCGCTGGATCACCCCTACCCGCTCCGTCACGCTGATCGCGCCCCGTGCATCCAGCGTATTAAACAGGTTCGAGCACTTCAGCACCTGGTCGTATGCGGGCAGCAGCGGGAAGCGCGCCTTCTCCGCGTACTTGGGATAAGCCGCCAGCAGCCGCGCCGCCTCGCCTTCGTGCAGATCGAAAAGCTTCCACAGCGTCCCCACCTCGGCCATCTCGAAGTTGTAAACAGAGAACTGTAATTCGTCCGCGAGCCGCACATCGCCGTAGCTGAAACCCGGCGCCCACTCGATGTCGTAGACGCTGTCCTTCAGCTGCAGGAAAGCCGTCAGGCGTTCCAGGCCATAGGTCAGCTCCGCCGGCACCACCTCCAGGTCGATCCCGCCGCACTGCTGAAAATAAGTGAACTGGGTAATCTCCAGGCCGTCCAGCATTACCTGCCAGCCCACCCCCCACGCACCCAGCGTCGGAGCTTCCCAATTGTCTTCCTCAAACTTGATGTCGTGCTGCTTGAGGTCGATGCCCACCGCTTCCAGGCTGCCCAGATACTGCTCGATCACATCCGCGGGCGAAGGCTTCAGAATCACCTGCAATTGCGAGTGCTTATAAAGCCGGTTGGGGTTCTCGCCATAGCGCCCGTCGGCGGGACGGCGGCTGGGCTGGACGTAGGCGACGCGGTAAGGCTTCGGACCCAGCACCCGCAGGAACGTCTCCGGGCACATAGTCCCCGCGCCCACCTCCACGTCGTAAGGCTCCTGAATAATACAGCCGCGCTGGGCCCAATAGGCCTTCAGCTTGAAGATGATGTCCTGAAATGACTCCATGCTCTATTCGGCCGCCTATTCTGCTTCGAGCACCGGCGGCGTCAACAGCTTGCGCTCGATGTGGCTTTCGATCTGCTGCACCAGGAAGCGCCGCAAGTCCGCGCAGGTCTCGCGCGCCCAGCCCGCCTGCCCGATTTGCGCGATCGGCCGGCGCAGCATCTGCTCCGCCATCGTCCTCGATTCCATACTCAATTCCCAACTGCTGCCCGCGCCGGCCGTCCGACGGCACTCCGCGCAGCACAATCCGTCCCGGCCGCGCAGGAAAAACGCCCGCTCCCGCGTCTCGCCGTCGCCCAGCACGGCGCCGCAGCTCAGGCAGGCATTCAAATCGGGCAGAAAACCCGCGAGCCGCACCGCCCACAAGCTGAAGTACGTGGCCGCGCACCACACCCGCCCCGGACCGCTCGCATCGGGAGCGCGCATGTGTTCCAGCACCGTCGTCAGCAGGCGGAAAAAGCGGTCGTTCGGCTCGTCTGGCGGCAGTAACTGATCTGTAACTTCAGCGAAATAATCCAGCGCCACCGCCGCCCGGTAATCCGACAGCAGCCGGAACTGCGAAACCACCAGCTCGCAGGAATCCAGGTTCACCAACTCCCTGTTTTCCCGCTGGAAATACGACATGCGCACTTGCGAGAGCCGTTCCAATCCGGCTCCGAACGCGCTCTTCGGACGGCGCGCCCGCTTGGCCACGCCGCGCAATTTTCCCTGGTCGCGCGTCAGAAAGCTGACGACGAGGTCCGCTTCCTTGAAGGGGTAACTGCGAAGCACGAAGGCTTCGCTCACTCGGGCCGGCACATGGAGAAATTTAAGAGTATCACATCGTGCTTGCCCGCGCCCGTGGGGCAGGCCCCCGGCCTGCTGCGGCCTCTCAGGCCGCCGCCGCGCAGCCTAGGCTTCGCTACTTCTTCGTCTCCACCTTCAGGTTCACGATGGGCAGCTTGCGCGTGTCAAACGAGCTGAGGGTCCTCGACGGGCTCGAAGCGCCGTCAAAATCGGCCCTGAGCTCGTAATCCACATCCTTGCTGAGTCCATGAAAATAGTAGGTGCCGTTGTCCCGCGTGATGAACGAACGGATCTGCAGCGTCTTGGTGTTCTTCAATTGCACCACCGCCCCGTTCACGGCCCCGCCTTGCGCGTCGCTCACCACACCTTGCACGGAGCGGATAGTCGCGTCTTCCTTCTTATCCGCCCGCGCGGCGCCGGCCAAAAGCAGCAGTGCGCACGCCGCCGCCGCGAAAAGCCGTCGCATTGCGGGATTTCCCAAATCGGCTGACATCGGTTTATTTCCAGTCCTCCTCGGATTCTTCCTCCTCCGCGTCCTCCGCGAAGTCTTCATCCTCGTCCTCTTCCACTTCCTCCGCGGATTCCAGTTCGAGAGGGTCGGTCCCGATGACCTTCAGGTCCGCTCCACACTCGTCGCAACTGATGGAGTCGCCCTCGTCTACATCTTCTTCATCGACATCGATGGCCCCGTCGCATACCGGGCATGTAACCATGGTAAGAATTCCTCCCGGACACCTCACAATACATTTAACGAAACTCCGCCTCGCTTGCAACTGTATTGTACAGCGTTTAGCGGTTCAGCGACCGGCCTGTTTCGCCAGGCGCCGGCGCGTAGTGGCGGGAACCATACCTTTCATCCGCATATACAGGAAAAGCTGTGCCCTGTGCGTAAGCTCGTGCTCCTTCACAAATTGCAGCATTTCCAGCCGCGTGACCCGCGCGCCGTCCACTCGCGTGACGATGCCCGCATAAAATTCCGGCGGCTGGGCCGCCAATTCCGCCGTGCGCTGCTCCACCGATGCGCGCAATTCCCGCGCCAGATCACCCGCGCCCGCACCCTCCGGCAGCAGCGCGAACCGCGCCATTTTCTCCCGGAATTGCGGACCGCCCAGGTGTTCCTCGCCCTCCAGCAGCAACCCCGTCAGGCCATGTCCCGCGATCAGAATATGGCGCGCGATTTCGCCAAACGCCATCACATCCGCCGCCGGCTTGTAGCCCAACTCACCGGCCGGAAACTCTTCCACGGCTGTGGCCGTATCCGCGCGCACCGTTTTCCACGAATCCAGAACCTGTTCCAGTCTCACCATATGCTCCCATTGTACGTTGTGGGGCGGGCCCTCGGCCTGCGCGCGGTTCTTAGCCCCGCTCCCCGCAAGGCGTTAGAATCGACCCATCAATGCTCGAAAAAGTCGATCTAACCCGCGCCCTCCCCAAGGAACAATACAAGGCCCGCCTGCCGGCGTTGCAGGCCAGCCTCTACGATCTGCAGCTCCGCTCCTCCGAGGCGGGCCTCCCCAGCGTCATCGTCTTCGAAGGCTGGGAAGCCGCCGGCAAAGGCACCTGCATCAACGTGCTCACCAGCCGCCTGGAGCCCCGCGCCTTCAAGCTCCACGTCATTCAGTAGCCCCGCACCCACGAACTCCACATGCCCTGGCTCTACCGCTTCTGGCAGCGCATCCCGAATCACGGCCACATGGCCATCTTCGACCGCAGCTGGTACCGCCGCGTGCTCGAAGAGCGCGTCGAAAAGCTCACTCCTACCGCCGAATGGCAGAAGGCCTACCGCGACATCTCCGACTTCGAGCGCACCCTGGCCGACGACGGGTACGCCATCGTGAAGCTCTTCTTCCACATCTCCAAGAAGGAGCAGAAACAGCGGTTCAAGAAGTTGGAGAGCCATCCGCTCACACGCTGGCAGATCCAGCAGGCCGACTGGAAACGCCACAAGGAATACGGCAAGTACCTCGTGGCGGTCAAGGAAATGCTGGAGCGCACCGAATCCGAATGGGGCCCGTGGACCATCGTCGAAGCCACCGACCGCTACTGGACCCGCATCGCCGTCTTCGAGGCCATCGTCCGCGCTCTCAAATCGGCCGCCGAAAAGCGCGCCGCGAGGAAGGCCTGACCATGCTCGAAAATCTCGATCTGGGCAAACACCTTTCCCGCGCGGAATACGAGCGCGATCTGCTTCGCTATCAGGTGCAATTGCGCGAGCTGGCCTGGCAGCTCTACCGGCGCAAGCGCTCGCTGGTGGCGGTCTTTGAAGGACGCGACGCCGCCGGCAAGGGCGGCACCATTCGCCGCCTCACGGAAAAACTCGACCCGCGCGGCTACGAAGTCTTTCCCATCGCCGCGCCTGAAGGCGAGGACAAAACCCACCACTACCTATGGCGATTCTGGCGCCGCCTCCTGCCGCCGGACGAAAAGCAGATCCTCATCTTCGACCGGAGCTGGTATGGACGCGTGCTGGTTGAGCGGGTCGAAGGATTCTGCGCCGAAGACGCCTGGAAGCGCGCTTATCGCGAGATCAACGATTTCGAGCGCCAGCTTGTCGACGCCGGCGCCATGGTCGTGAAGTTCTGGCTGCAGATCAGCCCCGAAGAACAACTCAAGCGCTTCGAGAAGCGCCAGAACACCCCGTACAAGCGCTGGAAGCTGACGCCCGAGGATTGGCGCAACCGCGAGAAGTGGGGCCGCTACGACGAAGCCGTGGAAGACATGCTCCAGCGCACCAGCACGCTCACCGCGCCCTGGACGGTTGTGGAATCGAACTTCAAATGGTTCGGGCGCGTGAAGTGCCTGAAGACCGCCGTGGAGGCCGTCAGCAAGGCGCTAGCCTACAAACCCGCCGACCCGGCAGTAGCTCGCAAGAAAAAGCGCGCTTAGCGCCCTGTGGGGCAGGTTGTTAACCTGCCGGCCGATTGCTAATCGGCCGTCGCGCCGATTGCCAATCGGCGCTGCTTATTGGGAGTTGGCTGCCTTGTTCAGCAGCGCCGGCCAGTTGACGATAACCGTCAGCGGCTGCGTAACTTGTTCCGCGGTATCCAGCAACAGGAAGCGTTGCCCACCGCGGGCGACCTCATAGGGGCTGACATCCGTATCTATCACCAATAACGGAAACAACGCGTGTGGCGCCGAGGGCGCCAGCGAGTCGCCTCTCGGCTTGAGTCTGACCGACATCAGAAGGGAATCCGGCGAAATGTAGAAAAGCTCGCGCCCGTCTCCGCCCCATTGCGGAAGAACGCCTCCGTCAACTGAAATCCTAACCTTTTCGTTCGGTGTGGGAAATGTGTCGATGTAGATCTCGTACCGCCCGGATTCGTCGGACTGAAAAGCCACCCAGTGGGTGTCGGGAGAGAATCGGCCCATGCTTTCGTTGAAGCTCTTCCGCTCGTACAGTCCCGGCTTGCCGTCACCCGGCGCCATGGGCAGAATCCACAGCGACCGCTGGCTGCCAGGCGCGCTCTCTTCCTCGTACATGACGAAGCGTCCGTCGCGGGACCAGTCCGTGGGGTATTGAGGGTTCGGCGATTGAGTGAGACGTTGTTCCTCGCCGGCTCCGCTGGCGTCCTTTCGAAACAGATTGGGAGGGACATCGGAAGCAAATAGAATCGTTCGGCTATCGGCGGACCAAACGGGGCTGAGGTTCAGGCCCGGCCGCGAAGTGAACCGGCTCGCCACGCCGCGGTCTACGTCCAGCATCCAAAGATCGGCGCCAACAGGACCGCCGCGATCCACCGCGATCCTCCGTCCGTCCGGAGAGAGATGGAAGAAAGCGCTGAATGCCGGCTCACCCACGGTTCCTTGCGCCTTCCCTCCACGGTCCACCCACTTGAATTGGCGCGAGGGACTACTGGAGTTGTACAGCACGATTCCGGTGGCCGAGACAGCGGCCTGCATCTGACCGTGGCCTCCAATTCTCGCCACGGGGTCGGCTACCGGATGCGGCACGCCGGATAGTTTCAACCTGGCGGCGTCAAAGTCCTGCGCCACCAGTGTTCCGTCGCGCAGCCACAACAGATATCCTTTCCCGGTATTTCCCGCCGCATCTCCCGCCGGCGCGTACAATGCGTTGGTGTCCGTGGCCAGCAACTGCACCGCCTCGCCAGGCTTGGCCAATGAAGCCGCATAAACGCCCGTATTCTCACGCTTGTTGCTCCGGACAAAATACAGAACGCGTCCACCCGGAAGTACCTGCGGCCAGTAATGGAAGAGCTCCCCGCGCGAAGCATCCAGAGTAGTGAGGGGAGACGGCTTGCCTCCGGAAGCCGCCACCTGAAACAGGGCGGAATTCCAGCCTCCCAGCAGAATTTGGCCCTGGTCGCTCCACGCGCCACCGCGTGCGCGGATATCGCATACGGTCTGCGGCGTCCCGCCCGCCAGATAGACTCGCTCCAACTTGCCCTGCGCGAAAAATCCGATCGACTTGCTGTCTGGCGACCAGAATGGCATACCAGCGTCTTCCGTTCCAGCGAGCAGGCGCGCGGTTGTGCCGTCCAGCGGCCGGACCCAAAGAGCGGCCTTCCCGTGCTCCGTCGCGACATAGGCCGCCGTCTTGCCATCCGGCGATAACGAGAGGCCGGCGGACTGCGTTCCAAACGTAAATTCGGAACCTTCGGGCGGATTGATCTGGAGACTCAACGCACGCTCCTCGGCGGGAGCCTGCCGGAAGCGCGACGCCGCCCAAGTACCCAGTCCGATAAGCACCAGCGCCACAGTGGCCGCCATCCACCATCGCTGGCGCAGCTTGGAAAGGCGGGGCAAAAGCTCCGCGCCGGCCGGCGGCGGATCGGCAGGCGTAGCCGGACCACCGGAGATCGGCACGGGCTGCCGCCCTAAAACTCCGATGAATCGATATCCCCGGCCAGGCACAGTCTCGATGTATCGTGGATTGTCGGCCGAGTCGCCCAAGGCGCGTCGCAGCTTATTCACCGCCGCGTGCAAGCCGTGCTCGAAATCGACGAACGTCCCTTCCTTCCAGATCTGCTCGCGCAGTTGCTCGTTGGTTACAACCTCGCCAGGTTGCGCTAGTACGCTCAATAGAATCTGAAATGGCTGGCCGGACAAACGGATGCGGATACCGCTCTTGAATAGTTGACCCGCTGGAACATTTACCTCAAAGGGTCCGAAGGCCAGCCGTGCCGGGAATTGGGGCTGGGACGCCATAGAGGTTTCGCCGAGGGCAGCCCACAGCTTACCACGGGGATCCTCGCGGCTGATGAGGTGGGCGGACAAGCGCCATCCCCTTAAAGGCTTACCTGATGAGGCCCTTTTGAGCCATAAATGACCCGGCAGGCATGGATCTGCCCGCCGGTTCCATGTCTAAATCGGAGCCAGCCCACGGGAGGGCAACCAATGACGAAATCGATTTTGACTTTGATTACCGGGGGGATTGCCGCCAGCGGCCTGTTCGCGGCGCTGGCCATCGCACAGCCCGCACCACACTATGTTGTTACGGACCTTGGCACTCTGGGAGGGACTTATAGTTATGGCTATGGCGTTAACAACGCCAGTTGGGTGGGCGGGGGGGCTGCGACCGTAAGCCAAACTGGCGGCGTGGCCCAAACTGCCTTCGTTTGGCATGCCGGCCAGATGACCAACCTCGGCACACTGGGCGGACCGAGCAGCGAAGTGGGCGGCGGGCCTAACTTGTTTGGCGAGCTGTCGATCATTTCCGAGACTTCCATGACGGATCCGAATGGTGAAGACTTTTGCGGTTTCGGCACTCACCTTCAATGCCTCGCGGCCATCTGGAGGAACGGAACCATGATGGCGCTTCCCACCCTGCCGGGCGGCAACAACGCCCAAGCGTATTCTCTTAACGATGAAGGTCAGGTAAGCGGGTTTTCGGAAAATGGCACTCCCGATTCAACCTGCGTAGCGCCTTTTCAAGTTGTCCGTTTTGAAACGGTGATCTGGGGGCCAGACGGAGGGATTCGGGAACTCCAGCCCCTGAAGGGCGATACGGTCGGATTCGCCTTCGGGATCAACGACAAGGGCCAAGTCGCCGGCACATCGGGTTTGTGCTCGAACACCACTCCGGGGCCTGTGAACCCTTCCGGGCCCCACGCCGTGCTCTGGGAGCGCGACGGCTCGGCCACCGACCTCGGCAACCTGGGAAGTACGCCTAACGATGCTACCAGCGTCAATAACCGGGGTGAAGTGGTCGGCACGGCACAATCGTCTGTAGATGGCACCCTCCACACCTTCCTGTGGACCAAAGATACGGGTATGCAGGATTTCGGCGCGTTTCCCGGGGCCGTCGCGACCGTGGCCCCCTGCTGCCACACCATCAACAACAGAGGCGAGGTGGTTGGCTTTTCGATCGATGGGACCACCTTTAGCTCACGCGCCCTCCTCTGGCAAGGTAAAGTGCCGAAGGACCTCAACGACTTCATCCCGGCGGACTCGCCGTGGTATCTGCAGTGGGCTGCATCGATCAGTGACGCTGGAGAGATCGTAGGCTGGGGCACGATAAACGGCGAGGTTCACGCTTTTCTGGCCACCCCCAGGTGACCGAGATCGCGTGCGCTTCGAGCGGCTGGCCGGAACCTCCTCAAACAATCGATTGGAGAAAAGAAATGACGAACAGAAACCAAACGCGCTTTCTCAGCTTGACTTTACTTACGGCCAGCCTGGCCCTGCCCGGCATGGCGCAGTCCACACTCACCCAATTCGACGCCCCGGGCGCGGCCGCCATATCTTCGCCGGCGTGCGCGCCGGACTGCGGCACTTTCGCTTTCGCCAACAATGCTCTGGGACTGATCGTCGGTTACTACACGGACACGAACATAGTGCCGCACGGCCTCTTGCGCGCTCCCGACGGCCAGATCACGTCTTTTGATGCCCCCGGAGCG
Source organism: Bryobacterales bacterium (assembly GCA_963707465.1). Classification (GTDB taxonomy): domain Bacteria; phylum Acidobacteriota; class Terriglobia; order Bryobacterales; family Bryobacteraceae; genus Bog-159. Next base: position 104,577 of record CAVPQK010000021.1, on the reverse strand, counting down.
GGTTTGGGCCATGGCCTGAACCAGGGCACTGCCGCATATGCCATCAACGACCTGGGCGTGATCGCCGGACAGTTCGAGGACTCCAGCTATGTGTTTCACGGCTTTGTGCGCGCCCCCGACGGCCCCTTCACCACGTTCGACGCTCCGGGCGCCGGCCCAGGCGCAAATCAGGGCACCTTGGCATTCAGCATAAATCTTGCAGGAACAACCTCCGGGACCTACATCGACGGGAGTGATGTGACCCATGGCTTTGTGCGCTCGCGCCGTAACAAGTTCACGTCCTTCGATCCTCCTGGATCGGTCTACACCTACCCCTGCGAGGAAACGTGCCTTACCCCGGATGGCACGATCACCGGTTTCTACATCGATGCGAACAGCGTGGCTCACGGCTTTGTGCGCGGTCCGTACGGGACGATTACCGGCTTCGAAGCGCCTGGAGCCGGAACCGGGGCCGGCCTGGGCACTATCGCTGCGAGCATCGACCCCGAGGGCACCATCACGGGCTACTTTGTCGATTCAAGCAGCGTCTTTCACGGCTTCGTGCGCACCCGCCACGGCCACTTTACGACCTTCGACGCGCCGGACGCGGGAACCGGCGCCGGGCAAGGCACCGCCGCCTTTTCGATCGGTTTGTTCGGGGCGGTCGCCGGGGAGTTCCTCGACACGAACAGCGTGATGCACGGCTTCTCCCGCTCAGCCGGCGGCGTTTTCGCCATCTTCTCCGCGCCGGACGCGGGCGCCGGAGCCGGCCAAGGTACGCGCCCCTCCGCCAACAACGCAAAAGGGGCCGTCGCCGGCTGGTACATTGACCCCAACAACCTGAATCACGGCTTCGTTTGGAACCCCTGACTCTGCCCAAATAGTGGGGCGGACCCCTGGTCCGCGACCTGGTCCGCGCGGGTCCCCTGACCCGCTCTTTGCCTGAAAACTCGAGGGCCGCGGTCCAATTGGATCGCTCTAACGTGAGCCGGTTATCCGATCGCTCCAAAGCCCGCGAGCGGAATCCGGCCGCCGGTCGGATGTTCTGATTCGCGCGGAAGAAGTTTCCGGGATCGTACTTCCCCTTGATCGACGCCAGCCGGTCGTAATTCGCGCGGACGGCGCCGAATGAGAAGATGTCGGAACGCGCGTCTGACTCTTCGCCTTTGGCTTGTTTCGGGCGACATGTAAGCCGCCGGGCCCATAATGGCGCCCGTTACGGGCGGCGGACATAAGAGAGGACCATCCTGTTTAGCCCGATCCAAAAACGCGATCCATCCAAAGCCGGTGGTGTCGGCGACCGCCGCAGAAGCCCCTCAAGGCTTCGCGGACACCGGCTGCCACAGCTCAATCTTATTCCCATCCAGGTCGTAGATCCACGCAAAGCGGCCGTAGGATTCATCCATCCGCTTGGCGTCGATCTTTACGCCCTCTTGTTTTAAGCGGTCGAGCAGAGCATCCAGATCGTCCACGATGTAGTTGATCATGAACGGTGCGGGACTGGGATCGAGATACTTAGTGGAGGCCGGAAAGATAGTCCAAACCGTGACGTGTTCCTTTTGCGGGTCCTCGTGTTCGCGCCAGGGAAGCATCACCCCTCCGCCTTTGTCCGCCAATCCAAGATGCTTCGCATACCACTCGCGCATCGGGTCGCGATTGGCGGATTTGAAGAAAACCCCGCCGATTCCCAGGATCCGCCCGCGCGGCTCTGTTTTGACCGGCGCCTTCGGTTTTTCAGTTTGCGGAGATGCCACTTCCTGTCCTCCTTTTAAGCCGGCCGAGATGACCAAAAGCGAGCCGAGCGCAATTGTGTTCCAGGGTATTCCTTGCATGGGATTATTATTCGAACAGCCCCTTTAGTTTTTTCAGGAAGTCCCCCCAGCCGGATCTCGTTTCGGCGAACTCGTCGTCCCAGGCTGCTTCGGGACCGAAGCCGGACTGAACCAGACGCAGGCGCGTGATTCCTCCACCCAGCGATTCGATGAAGTAATCGACGCACATTTTTTGCACAACGCCTGTGTCCACCGGGCCTTTGCCGCTATACGCGATGGATCGTTCGCTGCAGGTGCCGAAATGCGTACCGGGCTCCCAGGCGGTGATGGTGGTTTTACCCTCCATCCCCGGGCCCCAGGAGAAGATATATTCTCCGCCGACGCGCGGATCGACGCGGGCTTCGGGGGCGAACCATTTCACAATCTGTTCGGGGTCGGTGATGGCCCGGAAGACTTCTTCGGGCGTCGCTTTCAAATCGATGACGGTCTCGTGGGATCTGCTCATATTTTCACTCCAGATTTGCGGATTCGCTGGCGGATTCCCCCAGCTTGACTGCAGGATAAACGGCCGAGAGCAGGCGGAAACGCCGCCCTCCTTCGGCCCGCTCGTTATGATATTTCGCCGCGAGGTGCGCAATGGAGGCGGTCATCTCTTCGGCGAAAGCGGCGCGGGATTCAGCGCTGGCGAAACGGATCTCGGTTTCGAGCGTAAGCGTGGCGACGCGTTTTCCCGCGCGGCGCGCCCGGATGCAGAAAGAGGCCAGTTCGCGAATCATGCGCGCGGCGGTAGAAGCCAGATAAGCGGCGGAGAAACGGTCGGCCGTCACGCGGCCGCCGGTCTGCGGAGCGATCAGGAATTCGCGGGCCACGGCGCGCACCACGCGTTCCATGCAGTTGCCTTTACGGCGTTCCTCGATCAACTCCAGAAAGCCTTCGCGCTCTAGTTCGCGCAGGTGGTAGTTCAGTTTCTGCCGGGGCACGCCCAGCCGGCGGGCGAGTCCGGCGGCGGAATTGGGTTCGGTTAATTGTTCCAGGAGGCCAAGCCGGCCGGGCTGGAGTAAGACGCCCGCTTTTTCGGGGCTCTGTACGATTTGCAGCGTCGCCAGCATGGATCGATTGTAAACACCGGAGTATACTTCTGTCAAGAAAAAGATTATTGTCGGTAAAAAGCCCGCCTAACCGAACCATACCCCCCGTCGTCCTATAATCAGACCGTCTATGGGAACCAAAAAACCAAAGGCCGACCTCTTGCCTGGTACGCTGGACATGCTCGTCCTCAAAATATTGCGGCCCGGCCATCTGCATGGCTATGCCATCGCCCAACGGATTCAGCAATTGTCCGACGATCTGCTGCGCGTCGAAGAAGGCTCCCTGTACCCCGCTCTCCAGCGCCTGGAACTGAATGGCTGGATCGAGGGCCAGTGGGGACTCTCGGCCAACAACCGCCGCGCGCGTTTCTATAACCTGACTCCCGACGGCCGCCATTACCTCGCCCGGGAGTCGGCCCGTTACCGCCAGGTCACCGGCGCGGTGGCCCGCATCATGGGGTTCGCTTGAGTCACGGAGAAATGCATGCGGCCAGGTTCACATTGGAAACGTTTTCGGCGCCGTCTACGGTATGCGCTAAATCGCCGCGAAAGGCAGCGCCTGCTGTGGGAAGAGATGGAATTCCATATCGAGTCCATCACTCAGGAGTTGGCCGCGCAAGGCGTGTCCGAGCCCGACGCCCGCGCCGCGGCTCACAGAAAGTTTGGCAATATGACCCAAAAATCGGAAGAGTCCCGCTCCACCTGGATCGCCCGCTGGATCGAGCGACCTGATGCAGGATTTACGCCACGCGTTTCGCGGCATGCGGCGCGATGCCGGATTTACGGCGTTTACCATTCTCATCGCCGGCCTCGGCATCGGCGCCAGCTCCACGGTCTTCAGTGTGGTCAATGCGCTGCTGCTGCGCCCGCTCCCGTTTCGCGATCCGGGACGGCTGGTATGGATTTCCAACGGCGACAACTGGACCACCACCCAAACCGAACACTATGCCGACCTCCGCGAATTGAACCGTTCGTTCTCCGATCTGGCCGGTTGGTCGGGCTTCTACCGCGCGGGCGATCAACAACTGACGGGAATCGGCGAACCCGAGCGCCTCACCAGCGTTCCCGTAACCGGCAACCTCTTCGCCTTGCTGGGCGTCCAGCCCGCGATCGGAAGATCGTTCACCGCCGCGGAGTGCCAGGGGAAGTATTCCGCGCCGCCCGCCGCCCTGCTGAGCTACAACTTCTGGCGGCGGCGTTTTGATTCGGACCCCAGCGTGGTGGGCCGGAAGCTGACCTTGAACAATCGGCCGGTGACCGTGGTGGGCGTGCTACCTGCATCCTTTGATTTCGCCGAGCGTGTTTGCTCCCGGCGTTCCGGTCGATATCTTCATTCCCTGGCCGCTGAACGACCAGGCCAAACCGAGTGGAAACACCATGAAGGTCATCGGTAGACTGAAGCCCGGCGCGACCGTGCCGGGCGCGCAGGCTGAGTTAACCATTCTGGGGAAACAACTAACCAGCCAGCATCCGGAACGGAACCCGATCGTCCCGAAACTGGTCCCGCTGGCCCAGCATGTGAGCGGGGAGTGAGTCCGGCTCTGTTCGTGCTGGCCTGCGCAGTGGCTGTCGTGATGTTGATTGTGTGCGCGAATCTTTCGAATCTGCAATTGGCGAGGTTAGGCACGCGGCAAAAGGAAATGGCTATGCGCGCGGCGTTGGGAGCCGGACGCTCCCGGCTGCTGCGGCAGATGCTCACCGAGAGCGTGGCGCTCGCGTGTTGCGGTGCGCTGTTGGGACTCGTCCTGGCGGCGGCCGGTACCCGCGAGCTGGCGCATCTCCATGCCTTCAACCTTCCTTTGCTCGAAAGCGTTCGTATCGATGGGCCCGCGCTGCTCTTCACCTTGCTGGCCGCGGTTGGTTCCGGCGTGCTCTTTGGACTGCTGCCCGCGCTACGGGTCACCGCGCTCTCGCTTCGTGAGGGCATCAAGATGCCAGCCGCGGATCGAGCGGCGGCAGGCGGCATGCCTGGGTCCGCGATGGACTTGGTGGTTTCCGAACTCGCTTTCGCCTGCATCCTGCTGGTCGGCGCGGGTCTGCTGATCCGGAGTTTTCTGCGCGTCCTCGACGTGAATCTGGGATTTCAACCGGAACGCGCGGCTGTTCTGCGGATCGATCCGAGTTTTCGGATCTCCAGTGCCGCGCAGCAGAACTCTTTTATCGACGACGTGCTGAATCGCGCCCGCTCTGTCCCCGGCATTGTCGCGGCCGGGATCACCGACGTCCTGCCGCTGCGCGACGACCGCTCCTGGGCTGTCTCTGCCGTCGGACAGGTTTACGGCAAGGGCCACCCACCGCCAGAGCCTTTTATTCGCGTCGTAAGCGATGGGTATTTCGAGGCGGCCGGAATTCCGTTGCGGTCGGGTAGAGCATTCACCCAAAGGGATCGCGCCTCGGCCGATCAAGTCGTGGTGATCAATGAGACGCTGGCCCGCACGTTGTGGCCCGGCCAGAACCCATTGGGGCAGTTGATCGCGACCGATGGCGGACGGACGGTTGTTGGCGTAGTCGCCGACGTCCGTCACGAAGCCCTGGAAAAGGTGGGCGGCTCGGAAATGTATATTCCCATGCGGCAAACCGGGGATTACGCGGCCATGCAACTGGTCGTGCGCACCGCCCTTCCAGCGGAAAGCCTGGCGGCCGGGATTCGCGCGGCCCTCCGGCCGGTCGACCCGAATCTGCCGGTCCGTGACTTTGTCACCCTCCAGGATCTGGTCGACCGGGCGGTCTCCCCGCGCCGCTTCCTCGTGCTATTACTGGCCGGATTCGCGGCTTTCGCCCTGATCCTCGCCTCCCTGGGCATCTATGCGGTCATTTCGTTTTCGGTCAGTCAACGCGTGCAGGAAATTGGAATCCGTATGGCGCTGGGAGCCTCCGCGGCCGACCTTCAACGCGGCATAGTGCTCCGCACGCTTGGCTTGGCCGCTGTAGGTCTCGCGCTAGGAATGGCAGGCTCCCGAGTCCTGTCGAATACCCTGGGCAGCTTGCTGTTTGGCATCTCCACCGGCGACCCCGCAACATTCATCGAGGTGGGAGCACTTCTGGTCGCGGTGGCCGCCATCGCCGGCTATCTTCCCGCCTGGAAAGCCTCTCGGATAGACCCCATGGCAGCTCTGCGCTCAAATTAATGTGATTATTTCAGCAGTGCGTCATCACCGGCTGCATCACCGCAAAGAACTCCGTCGGCACGCCCACCGACTCGCGCATCGGAATCGTATCGAAAACCACCGGATCGGCGTCAGGCGTGCGATAAGGCTCGGCGCCGTTCACTTTCAGGAAGCCCGGCTTCGCAGGCACATCGTCGGCGACCCGGGTTGGACGGCCCTTCGCCACGATCATCAGCGTCGGCTGCGTGACCGGAAGCTCCGGCTCTCTTTCCAGAAACGTCTTGACGTCTCTCACGATTCTGTTTTCCGTGTTCCGGTGCCCGAGCTTCCTCACGGCATCGCGCAGGACGAACGAGAACATGATTGCCAGAACGGCGCATCCCAGCATCCAGATCGATCCGGTGCGCGCCTCGGCGCTGCGGCGCACGACCATCATTAAACCGGCTGACACCAGAAAAAGGAGCCACATGCTCTGGTGCGCCAGGCGTGCAGTGTTCTTGAGTCTTTGTTCGGCGATGGGCGAGTCGGCTTTCATGTCGTGTTCTCCTGTCGGCCTCTACAAAGCACCCGGAGTGCCAACGAGGCATCTCCTGTATCTCATTGAAAAAGCGAAACCTGTCTCTCACCAAGGGCAGATCGACCGGGACAAGGTTGACCACCCTGCGACAGATCTGTCACTCGGCTTGTGGCTTGGCCAATCTTGGCGTGCTTGGCGCCGTATCTTTGCGCCTTTGCGTGAAATCCGGTTTTCGGTCACACGTTGGCATTCCCCCACATCTCCCTGAAAACAAACAAAACTGCCCCCCCAGATCCCCAAACCCGCGCGTCCCCCCGTGCTACTCTCATCGTCGAATATGAGAAACACGACCGATACACCTCCCCTCACCAGCGTCCAGCAGTGCGTCGCCGACGCCCTGGCCGCCGGTTCCACCCTCACCGATGCCGCCGAAACCTACGGCATCCACCGCGTCACCATCTATCGTTGGATGAAGGCGTGCAAGCCCTTCGTCGAGGCCCTTCACCGCGCCCGCGCCGAATTCGTCCTCGCCCGCCGTGACGATCTCCAGCACCTCAGCAACCGCGCCCTGGAAACCCTCCTCGCCATCCTCGACAATCCCAAGTCGTCGCCCGCCGTCCTGCTGCGCACCTCGATGTTCATTTTGCAACGTCCGCAAATGCCCAAAACCGGCTGGTCGATGCCCGAGCCGGCCCCCGATCCCGCTGGCGAAAAGCTGCTCGATTCGGCCATCATCGAAAAGGATTACGACAGCCTGCCGGCCTCCACGGCATCGATAGGTATCCCGACCCCTATCCCGATGAGTCCGCGCCAACCCACGCTGAATCAGCCACTTCCGAACCAGCGCCCGCCCCCGCCGCAACGCCGTGCAACACTATGCAACGCGATTTTGAAAATAGCGGCGGCGTTGCACCCGGCCCGCGCTACCCCGCGCCCCCCGACATCCTCCAGATGCCCAAAACCGCCCCCCAAAGACCCCTCCCACCCCGGACCTAACCTGTCCTATCCTCGCCCCGAACCACCGGCGCGATCACCCACGCCACCGTGGCCGCCAGGACTGCGATCAGAATCCCCCCTTGCACGCGCAGTGCAGCCGCCGGTTGCGACAGCAGATCACCGCTTTTGTCCATCAAAGCCAGGGTCCACGCAATCAGCAGGTAAGCGAGGTAATTCCGGCCCACGACGTACTTGACGAAAATCACCGCGGCCGCCAGATAGATCACCCGCATCCCGTAATAGAGGAGGAATTCGCCGCCCGTGTGGATTGTCCCCGGCACGAGCCCCGCTGCCGCCGCCAGTCCCGCCAGCACCGCCGCCCCGGGCCAGCGTTCCAGATATCGAACCAGGTACGCAACCAGCACCAGAACTGCCAGCCACGAAAGCGCCTGCTGGCAGGCCGACGCAATCCCGGAAGCGGCCGGGGAAAGGGTGGCGAACGCTGTCTGCGCATCCACCGAGAGCAGCGCTTGTGCATGGAAACGGTCGGTCGCCACCCAGCGCAATCGGCCCAGTGCGGCCACCACTGCGGCGGCCAGACCCGCGGCCAGCACCGCGTCCGTGCCCCACTCCTTGCGGCTCGCGCGGCGAAACGCCGCCAGCGCATCCGGCTCGAGCCCCAGAATCAGCGCCACCCCGCAAGCGATAGCCATAAACAGCGCCAGCGCCCCAATGAACAGCGAAACCCCCAGCGTCACCTCGAACGCTTCCAGCGAAAAAGTGGTCGGGTATTGGCTCATCAGCAGCGGCTCCGTCATGCCCATCCCCACCAGCGTGATCGCTCCCAGCGGCAGCGCGGCCCGCAGCGCCTGGCCCCAGCGCAGGGCGCCCTGGCGCGTGCGTTCGATCAACAGCCAGATTCCCAGCACCACCAGGCCCGCGCTCACCGCGATGCGCAGTACCAGCAGCGCGTACGACAGCGCGCTGCGCCGCTCCCGGACGCGCTCAAACGCCTCCGGCACCTTCCAGAAGGAGCTGAACGAGGCCACCCGGTCGCCTGCCACCGTCACCCGCACGCGGAAGCGGGCTTCATCCACATTCCGCGGATCGCCCGGCCGCGCTTCCCACACCAGGGTGTAGTCCCGCCGCGCCTTCTTCTTCTCCGAAGTGGATTCCTTCAGCTCGAACCCCGCGAGCGAGGGCAGGCCGCCCGCGTGCAACACCACGTCGCGCGCCGCATCGGCACTCAAATCCGCGCCGGGTTGGTCTTCGGGCAGCGTGTGTTCGAACTCAAAAACGTGCCCGCTCTCCGGATCTACCGACACGCGCGCCTCTTCCCGCTGCAGCGGTTTGAAGTAGCGCACCGTCCAGCCGTGCAGCGGCGCTTGCTGGCGAAATGCGTCCGCCACATACGCGATATCGCGGCGCGCGACGAAATATTTCGCTGCCAGCCGCGTGTCGGAATCGTCCCAGTTGGTGGTCGGCGTGGCCACCGAGCGGTAGCCTTGCGGATCGAACCCCTGCGTGCGCGCGAATTGTGCGGCCGCGGCGCGGGCCCGCGTAGGCCCCAGCGCAAAGCGCGGCTCGTCGCCGAATTCGCTGGTCCGCACGCCCGCGGCGATGGCTATGCCCGCGATGATCGCGACTGCCACGCCCAGTCGCCGCCGCCTCGACCACGGCGCATAGGGCAAGCCTTCGGCTGCGGCAGCTTGGGGCGGGGAACTGGGCGTTGGGGTCTCTACCGGCTCATCCGGCGCGCGCGCCTCTTCCGGCACGAACCCACCGCGCCGCAGGTACGCGATCCCCGCCACCAGCACGGGCAGCACCATGATCCCCGCGCTGGCCGCCCCGGAAAATACGAAGTACGGATGATGCGAGCGCAGAAGGAGCAGCGCGGTGTACATGGCGTCCACCGAGTAGTGCCACACCAGCGTAGGCAGGATGCCCCATCGCAGCATGATCAGCCCCAGCGCCACACCGCCCGTGCCCACTTCCACGCCGCGAATCCAGTACGGCTGCTGCGGATAGCCCGCATGCCCGAATCCCCAGATAAAGGCCGCCAGCACCACCGCGATCGGAACATAGCGCAGCAGTTTCGAAAGAAATGGAATGGCGAACATGCGGAACATGAACTCTTCGGAAACCGCCGGCAGGAATCCGCCGAAAAGCACGTAGAGCCACGGCAGCCGCGTGTTCAGCAGATCGTCGTAGGGCACATCCGCCGGCGACCACGCGCCCAGGCGGTAAGCCACCATGTAGAACCCCGTCTGGTATGCCACGAAAACGCCGGCCAGCGTGATGCCCAGGATCGTGCCCAGGAAGAACTGCTTGCTGCCCAGCCCGCGCCGGCTGAATAGCGTCCCCAGCGGCATCCGCCCGCGGTACCGTTCGCGATAAACCGGCTCCGCGCCCGCGGTCAGCACGAACAGCAGCCCGCCCGCGCCCAGTGCGCCAGTCAGATTGCGCAGGAATTCCTGCGCGATGAAGCTGGCGTAGGAATCCGTCGTCGGATAGCCGAATTCGGCCAGCGGCTGTGCATTCCAGTTCGCCAGAAAGTAGAGCAGCGCGCCCGTGCCGCCCACCGCCGCGGCCAACTGCCATCGGATATCCCGTCCGCGCACCCGCAGCACGATGGTCACCAGCAGTCCCACCGCCAGCAGCATCATGAAACCCGCATCCACAACGGAAGCGGTGGCGTTGCGCGAGCGCAGTGTTTCGTAACCGCGCTGCCACGTCTCGGGTACTTTCAGGTATTCGCGGTAGCCGCCGGCTTCGCTGCCCAGCACCGTCACTTCCAGCCGATAAGTCGCATCGTGAATATCGAAATCGCGCTCCTTCCACGTGAAGGTATGATCGGTGCGCGCCGGCCGTGTGACGCTCGATCCTTCCACGAAATCGAGTCCGGCTGGATCGCGATGCATGGCTTCGCGTAGGAATCGTTCGGCCACCGCGCGCGCCTCGTCGGCCGGAAGGCTGGGACGCGCGGCCGCTTCCGCGATCTCGTGCTCGAAGCCCGCCAGTTCGCCCGCCGGAGTCACATCTACGCGGAACTCTTCTTTCTGTAATGGCCGGAACCAGCGCCAGGACCAGCGCCACAAGCGCACTCGGCTGCCCATCACCCGATTGGCGCGATCCAGGCCCAATTCGCGCTCCAGGAAAGTCTTGGCCGTGTCGTCGTAGCTGAACCGGGAGGCCGCGCGATAGCCGTCCACGTGCAGGCCCTGACCGGCCAGGAAGCTTTCAGCCTGTGCCCGCGCCTGCTCCCGCGTGACCCGGAAATCGATCGAAGCTTCCGGAAATGCGCGCTGGAAATACCGCGCCGAGAACCAAACCGTCCCTGCCAGCAGCAGCAGACAAATAGTCAGAAACCGGTAGTCCCCGCGGCGCAAACGTTCAGGCATGGAGGCTCGACCCAACCAGCATACCAGTGGGGCAGGCTCTTAGCCTGCGGCGGCCTCTCAGGCCGCCTCTTGCCTTTCCCCTAAGGCACCACCACAACAGGAGCCTGCCAAAAAGCCGCCTTCTGCCCACCCGGATCAAGCACGGTAACCTGGCACTCATACTTCCCTGGCTGAAGCCCGCTCAAACCCAGATTGAACTCAATCGGCAGAATCCGCAACCGCCCCTCCGCTCCGCTCTTAACCTCCACTGGCCGAGTCTCAAATGCCCTCTTCGCCCCCGCAAACAGACTCACATAAGCGACCAAAGGCTGCGCACTCGCCGCCCCCTGTTCGTAAGCCTGCAAATACACGTACAGATTGCGAGCCTTACTGAACACTCGCGTCACGCTGGGAATCAGCTTCTGGCCGTCCCTTACCAGTGGATTGGCCGTCTCGCTACGGTCCTTGCCTTTCACCGCGTTATAAAGCGCATCCTTCAGGTCCACCCGCTGGCTGCTCAACACCACCGAACTGATCGGGATGCGCTTTTCTTCCTTATTCAGGTTCGGAATAAGAAACCCGGTCTGATAGGTTCCAATGCGGCCAGTCTCGGCATCCCGCGCCAGCAGTTTAATAGTATATTTTCCAGGAAGCAGCGTGAAGCCGGCGTCATACTCGATGGGGCGTTTGGCTAATTCCGCGGCCGTCGCCTCGCTCAGCCTGATATCCACCTTATCGCGCACGTTCGTCATCGTTGTGCCATAGTTGTCCTTAATCTCGCCCACAAAATCGATAAGCGTCCGTTCGGCCCCGCCACGTTTCGCCAAAGCCAGCTCACGCCCCGGAATCTTGACGACTATGGGTACGAAGTATTCGGCCCGGTTCAACTGGAAGTAGTCCACCTCCATCGCGATGGTAAGTTCCGTGATCGGGTCCGGTAGCATGAGGGCATCTTCAAGCTGCCGTTCCTTGTCGGCGGCCGTAAACTTACTGAACTGTTTGCCCGCAAAGTAGCCCTGGCGATAGTCCAGATTCGCAGCCAGGTCCGCCCTGAGCGAAATCTTGATGCGACGGAACTTGCCATCCTGTGCCGTATTGGTCGTGTAGTAGCCAATAATGTAGTAACTGGAAACGGACTGTTCCGCCTGCACGATTCCTTTCGTCAGGTCATTGTAGTCGATAAGCGCCTTGCCGCCTGTGTCCGATGCCAGCGCATAGAGCGTATCTTGCGACTGCTTCAAATTAGTGGTGACGGCCAAGGCCGCCGCGCCGGAGTACATGCCGGCGTTGCCCGGCGACCCCACGGTCGCGTCTCCCAGCGGCGCCTCTGCTACCAGGCCGCGTGCGTCGATCGGCCAGAAGGACACGCCCGCGCGCACCGCGGCGTTGATGGTGGCGTGCAGTTGCGCCTGATTGTTCAGCCCACTCAATCTCAGCCCGCTGGCGAAATAAATAAGAGACTTCTTCTCGCTAAGCTGCCCTAACATGTTAGCGGCGGTCTGCAAGGCCGATAACTGGCGGTCGGTGTTGAATATGTTGAACTCACTGTCGTCCTGTCCGAACGCGGCGCCGTTATCCGGGCTGCTGGCGTCGTCGGTGGAGTAATCCATCCCTTGGCCTTCCCCGACAATCATCGTCTGCAGAATGCTGAGCAGCCGGTCGTGGTCGCCGGTGAAGTCTTGCAGAACATCTACCGCCCCGCCGGAATACCGCAGGATAGCCAAGAGATCCGCGGGCGCCATTTGTGTCCGGATAAACTTCTCGGCCGCCGCCAGCGCGCGCAACTGATCCCCGGGCGGCATCGCCGTCATGTCGAAATAGAGGGCCATCAGCCGTCTGTCTTTGTATCGCGTATTTCCCGGCGCTTCGCGCAAAATCTGCGTTCGCCCCAACTTGTCGTAGATATGGATATGTTCAGGCTCGGACCCGGCGGCCGTTGCGGCGGCTGTCTGCGGCAGGCTCTGATGTTCGAAGAAACGAATCTCTTGCGGCGCGCCGTTCTCGGTAACGGTGAAATCCTTGGCAGTCAAGCCTTCAATGGCATTGCCTTTCTTGTCTGTGACTACCACGGCTTCCACCACTAACTGCGTATTGGCGGTAAAGGTGGCCGTAGCTTCCGTCTGCTGGGCGCGCAGAGTCACTGCCATTAACAGAACCATGAGCATCGCGCGGCGCATGGTTAGAACCTCAGTCGCAGAGTAGTTTGCAGGCTCCGCATGGCGTTGGCTGCAGCCGGCAATCCGAACTGGGTGCTGTTCACGATGGTGTTCCAGGTGGTATAGGTTACGTGGTTCACCGCGTTGGTGGAGTCCACCCGCAAGTCCAGATTGAGCCGGTCGCTGACCCGGAAGGTGCGTCCCAAAGAAGCGCTCAAACTAAACTGCGCTGGACCCGTGATAGTATCGCGACCTGCATTTCCCCATTCGCCCGCCGGAGGCGCAATATAAGCCGCGGGATTCAGAAAGTAACCGCCCACATAGTCGGGCCGGATGGTGCCCGTGACTCCCGTGCCCTCGACCGGCGCCAGATACACGGGTGTTTCCGGCAATCCGCTGCCGGCCGTGACCTGCGTGGCCACAGTCCACTCCTTGAACAGCGCGCCCTTCCAACCGGTCATCAGCGTGCCTCCGCCGGTCCCCATGCCGGTGGTGTACTGCATTTGCAGGCTCAGCAGATGGCGCTGATCGAAGGTCGATAGTCCGCGTTCCGCGCTTAAATCCAGCCAGTTTTGCGCGATGGCAAGGTTTGAAGGGCCGGTTGCAGCGGGTGTGGGCGAAGCGGCGTTCGGGCTGTTCTGCCCGGTCGCGCTGGCGCCCTGGCCTCCCAGCGCCGCATCGTCGTCGATCGACTTCGAGTAAGTATACTGCAAGGTTCCGGTCAAGCCGTTGTGCAGCCTGCGCCGTAACTGAACTTGCCCGGCCTGCCGCGTGGAGTTGCCATTGGAAGTCATGTAGGCGAATCCCGTAGGGCAACTGGGACAAGGATTCATCGCGCCGGTGGGATAGGTATTCGGGAGAAAGTCCTGCGGTCCGCGCGTGCCTTTAATGCCCAGATATGTGGCCGTCAATTGCAGCGAGCCGGGCAGGTCGCGCTGCATCGCCACTTGCCAGTTCTGCGCATACCCAGGCTGGAAATTCGGAGCGATGGCAAACGTGTTGCCCGTAATCGTCGGAGACGCGATGAAACCGTTTGCCAGCGTGAGCGGATCGGCCAGGCTGTTTTGGACGCTCAAGCTCTTTGACAATGGCGGCTGCTGCGCCATTTGCAAGGCGATCGTTTGATAAACCGAAGTGTCGTAATAGACTCCATAACCGGCCCGTATCACGAATGACGACCCCGACAGGGGACGCCAAGCAACTCCCACGCGCGGTTCAAAACCGTGCTTGTCCGGGCGAACTGGATCGTTGCCCACCACCGGCGCGACTGCCGCAAAACCAGGCGCTACAGCCAGGTTGACCAGCCTTCCATACAACTCAGTCACAGGCGCGCCGTACTCCCAGCGCACGCCCGCGTTCAGCGTGAGTTCCGGACTGATCCGCCAATCGTCATTCACGAAACCGTCGTAAACCGACTCCCGGAAATACTTATCGGCGTTGCCGAAGGCGATGGCGCTGGTGTCGGGAATACCCAGCAGAAAATCGGCGAAGTCGGATCCCGTGGCGCCGCCCGTAAAGGTAAATGTCCCCCGTGGATTTTGTTGGGATAGATAATTGAATTCCTGCCTGCGGAAATCCGTCCCAAACGTCACGTTGTGCGCGCCGCGATGCCATAGCACCGAATCCGACAACCCGCTGGTCTCGTTGCGATCGAAAGAACTCAGCCCATCAGACAGCCCGGCGATACCGCTCGCGAAGACCAGGGTCGGCGGACCCCAGTTCATCGGTGCCTGATCGTTGCCCGAAATCCCCGCCTCACCCGATACGTTTTCGCGATTCTCGAAGTAAGGCGTCACGTGCGTAGCCAACCGGCTGAACTGGTATCCCAGATTCAGGAACCACCGCTGGGCGAAACGGTGCGACCAATTCACACTCGTGTTGATACCCAGCAGGCTGGTTGAATCCTGAAAGCCGAACAGGTTCGCGGTGTCCGAGCGCAAGCTCTGAAAGGCGAAGCGGCCGTAGATCTGATCCTTGGGTCCCAGCGTCTTATTGAAGCGTGACTGTAAGGCATCCTGGTGCGCGGGGCTCAGAATCGGGATCTGATAGTTGTAGCCCGTCGTGCCCCCGAAGTTTGGCAGCGGATAGAAGCTCAGCAGCGCTTGCGCCTGCGGACTGATCCGGCTCTGTGGAATCACATCGCCGGGGAACGGTACGCCAGTGCTTGGATCGAGCACCGCATTCGCGAAGGTCCCGTCGCGCTCTGCCACGCTCGGCATCAGGCCGGGTTGCGTGTTGTTGTTGTTGTTTCGCGTCCATTGATAGGCCGCGAAGAAATAGGGCGGCCGCTTGAAAAGGCGCCGGATCTGCAGCGGTCCGCCCAAAACCGCCACGCCCGTCAAGCGGTTATACGCCGGCTTCGACGTGTTCTGGCCAGTCAGGGAAAACGGTTGCGCATCCAGCGCCGAGTTGTCCAGAATCACGCCGATTCCGCCGTTATACAGCCCTTTCGCGCCATTGCGGTTGTTGCCAAAAGCCGCCATTTGGGCGAAGGGCGAAGCAACCCCGTTCTGGCTGCTACCGTTGATCAGGAAGCCGTCCGCGGCGCGCTGGCTGAGATCTTCGGCGATGGGCTCCTTCGCGGGGGCGGGTGCCGGCGCACTTTCCGCGGCCGGCTGTGGCGCCGCGGCCGCCGCGGCCTGTATATCCGCCTTGATCCGATCGAGCGGCAGAAGTTTCAATTCCCATTTCGCCGCCGGCGACGCGTCAGCGCTCCTGACGGTCTCGAAGCCTACCATCTCGATCTCAATCGTCCAGCTTCCCTCGTCCAGGTCGGGGAAATCGTACAGGCCCTCCAAATCCGTAATCACAACAAATTTGCGGCCGCCTTGCGTGGCCGTGACCGTCGCGCCGGGAACCGGCAATCCACCGAAGGTAGCCTGTCCGCGGTGGTCCGCCGGCGACACGGCTGTAACCGCGAGCCAGGCTACGGCGGCAAAGCGGCTAGTTTTCAGAGGGCCCCTCCACATGGTCGAATCGCCAGAGTATCCGCCGGCCATTTTGCGATTCGCGCTTCAGCCCGAGATGCTTCTGAAATGCTGTAAAGATTGTTGGACCGGACGCACCGGGCGGTGGCGCGGCGTCGCCGGGCCCACCTGGGACCTGGCCCCGCAACTGGTCGGGCGAGGGCTTATGACGCCTCGGGATAGGAGAGTCTCTACTCATTGGAATATTCCAGCGGCTAGTTTCCCGAGGGCTTCTCCACGTGGTCGATCACGATCGTGTCCGTCGGGCCTTTTTGCGAGTCGAGTTTCAACCCAAGCTGTTCTTGCACCGCCGTGAAGATCGTTGGACCGTTCGCGTCTGGCGGTGGAGCGCCGTCCCTGGGCGGGCCGCCACCCATCGGACCTTGGCCCTCATCGGGCGTCCACTTCAGCGTGAAATCATATTTGCCCGTCAGTCCGGTCTTATTCACCACCAAACGGCCAAGTTGGCGCGATAGCACCTCGGCGAACATGTCCAGTCCCACCGCATTCAGACTAAGCTCCCCCCTCCCCATCATCCGGATGCTGCCCCTGGGTTGCGGTCCGTTTGGTGTTGGCGGTCCGGGCGGCCCCGCATCTTCCGGCGCCGCCGGCGACTCGTGCAATTTAGGGCCGTTTTTCGCCACCACCAGCGCGTACAGCGGCAGATCTTTCGTTTCGTGATGCAGCGTCAGCTTGAACCGGTCCGCGAGCATGGACTGCAGCATCAGCCGGAGCTGCTCCCCTTCCTCGTCGCGGTTGAGCTTGGGCTTCGCGTCTGCGGAAGAGTCGTCCTGCTTAGCCTCGATATCGTAATGTTCGGAGTCGGCCCAACCCGGTAATCCCGAGATTTGCGAGTCTTTCATGTGGTACGCGAATTCCAGGACGATTTTCAGCGTGGCATTATTGGCCGTGAACCTGCCGGCATCCATCATGAACCTGAGTTGCTCCGTCCCGCTGTGGTTTGGTTTGATCGACGCCACATCGAATGTGGGCCGCGGCGTGCTGGCTGCCGCGGGCGATTGCGCCCGGCTTGGCGATAGCACGGCCAGCCCGGAGGCAGCGAATGTGAGTATTGCAAATTGTCGCGTCATGAGGTCTTTATCCTAATTTCCGGAGGGTCTCTCCACGTGCTCGATCACGATCGTGTCCGTCGGGCCTTTTTGCGAGTCGAGTTTCAGGCCTATCTGTTCTTCGAGGGCCGTGAAGATCGACGGACCGGATGCATCGGGCGGTGGAGCGCCGTCCCCGGCTGGGCCGCCCATCGGACCTTGGCCCTCATCGGGCGTCCACTTCAGCGTGAAATCATACTTGCCCGTCAGGCCGGTCTTGTTCACCACCAAACGGCCAAGTTGTTGCGACAGCGCCTCGGCGAACATATCCAGTCCCATGGTGTCCAGAACAAGCTCCCCCCTCCCTGTCATCCGGATGTTGCCCCTCGATGATGGCCCGTTTGATGTTGGCGGCCCCGCGGGAGCGGCATCCTCCGGCGCCTGCGGCGACTCGTGCAGCTTGGGGCCATTTTTCGCCACCACCAGCGCGTACAGCGGCAGATCTTTCGTTTCGTGATGTAGCGCCAGCTTGAATCGGTCCGCGAGCATCGACTGCAGCATCAGCCTGAGCTGCTGCCCCTCCTCGTCGCGGATCAGCTTTGGCTGCGCGCCGACCGCAGAGTCGTCCTGCTTAGCGTCGATGTCGTAATGTTCGGAGCCGGCCCAACCCGGTAATCCCGAGACTTGAGAGTCTTTCATGTGGTACGCGAATTCCAGAACGAATTTCAGCGTGGCATTATCGGCCTTGAACCTGCCGGTATCCATCATGGCCCTGAATTGCTCAGTCCCGCCATGGTTCGGCTTGATCGACACCACATCGAATGTGGGCCGCGGGGTACCGGCCGCGGCGGGCGACTGCGCCCGGCTCTGTGGGGCGTTCATCACGCCGAACCCAATGGGAACGGCTACGGCCGCGAAGCCTGAGGCGGCCAGCAGCAGCTTCCTGCCTAAGCTGAGCTGGCTGGCCGCGCCCTTCGTCATAATCCGCGTAATTCGTTTCTTCAGATCGGAGCCGGAGATCCCGGACATGCACTCCAGCGGCGACTCCAAATAGAACTGGCAGGTCTTCAGAATGCTTTCGGCATAAACCTCCGCCTGGCTGCCGAAGCGCAGCACTTCTTCGTCGCAGGCCTGTTCGCGCTCCTCCACCAGGCGCGCTCCGATCCACCAAACCAGCGGATGAAACCAGAAGATCGCTTCCACCGCCATGTGCAAACCCGCGGCCAGGTTATCGCGGCGCCGGATGTGGCACAATTCGTGCGCCAGGATCGCCTCCAGGTGCGCCGGAGCGAATCGCTCCGCGATGCCATCCGGCAGTAGCAGCACCGGGTGAAAGATGCCAAAAACACCCGGCTCCAGCATCGACGGCGACGACAGCACGGGAACCCCTACCTCTATCGCCACGGGCGATGCTTCACGCACCGCCGCGTTGATGCGCCGCCATCGCCGCCACCAGGAGAACGCCACAGCCAGGAAACCGCCCGCCCAGATTGTCAGTAGAGCGGCCGGCAGGAGGCTCCCGTGTTGCACCGCGGCCGGAGCCACAGCCACAGCGGTTTGGCCCACCAACACAGGGAACGGTTGACCGATGCGTTCGATCACCACCGGCAGTTCAGGCCGCGCCACGCGGCTGGCGGTCAGCCATTCCAATTGACCGCCCAGTGCGGCCAGCAGCGCAAACGGAATCAGAAACTTCACCGAAGTGGCCAGCCAGAGCCAGTGGCGCGTTCTGGCGTGGTTCTTGCGCAAGACCAGCGCCAAAACCCCCGCGATGCCGGCAACGAGCGTCGATTGCCACACGTGGTTGGCCAATGCCAAAGTGAAATTGTCGTGAATCACTGGGATCTCTCCTCCTTCGCCAGCTTGCGCAGGGCATTCTGCGCTTCCTTGACGTCTTCCATCGTGAGCTTACCGGATTCGACGAGGTGCGCCATGATTGGTTGCGTCCGGCCCCCGAAGAGTCCCAGCAGGTCGTCGATCAATCGGCGCTGCGCGGCATTCCGCGAAACCACCGCCTCGAAAATATGCGCGTTGCCGATCTTCTTCACCCGGCGCACGGCCTTTTTCCCTTCCAACCGGTAAACGGTGGTCTGCACGGTTGTATAAGAGGGCAAGTCCTGGCCGGGAAACGTCTCTTGGATCTCCCGGATGGAGACCGGACCGCGGTCCCATAGGGCCTGCATGATCTGTAGCTCTAGTTTGGTGAATTTGAGTGCCGCCATCGAATCCTACTATGCTTGTTTGTAATCCTACTACGAAAATGTGTGGCAATGCAAGCCCCCTCTGTTAACCACTGGATACGTTCGAAATTACACAACTCTTACAAAGCCCGCACAGGTTCCCTGCTAGCGTGAAAGTATGGCGCCCACGGTATCCCCCCAAGAAACGCGTAATCTCGAACTCCTGGAGTTCCCGGAAAAGCAAAAACTGAACTGGTCCACCACCTTAGTGCTGGTGCTGCTGCACATAGGCGCCATCGCCGCGCTGTTCATGTTCAGTTGGGCGAATCTGGCCGTTACCCTGTTCCTCCTCTGGTTCGCCACGGGTTTGGGGATCAGCATGGGCTACCATCGGCTTCACACCCATCGGTCATACCAGGTGCCCTTAGCTCTGGAATACCTGTTTGCGGTCTGCGGCGCGTTGACCTTCGAAGGCGGCCCGATTTTCTGGGTGGCCACCCATCGCATCCATCACCAGAAATCGGATCTGCCGGGCGATCCGCACTCCCCGCACGATGGCGGATGGTGGGCGCACGTAGGCTGGATCCTGATGGGCGAAGCCAAGCACAACAATACCCGCCTGATGTCCAAGTACGCTCCTGATCTCGCGAAGCACAAATTCTACGTCTGGCTGAATAACTATCACTGGTTGCCCAACGTGTTGCTGGCTGGGCTGCTCTACGCCATCGGCGGATGGTCGATGGTGCTGTGGGGCGTCGCCTTGCGCGTCGTCGTCGGGTTGCACGCCACCTGGCTGGTGAACTCCGCTACCCACATGTGGGGATCGCGCCGCTTCGACACGCGCGACGATTCGCGTAATTCCTGGTGGGTCGCGCTCATCACCTTCGGCGAGGGCTGGCACAACAATCATCACGCGCATCCCACCTCGGCCCGGCACGGCCTGGCCTGGTACGAATTCGACATGTCCTGGATCCAGATCCAGATTCTACGCTTCTTCGGCATCGCCAAGTCCGTCAAGGTAGCCAAAGTAACCAGCGCCCTGCTCGAACGCGATGCCGCCTGAGTGCGGCGCTCCATCAGTTGCGGCTGCCGAACTTGTCGAACGGTACGGCGTCTTCGAAGTGTAGGCGGAAGCTGACGATGGAAATGGGACCGCGCGCGCTATTGTAGCCGGGATTGGCGACGTGCTGGTAGTCGGCAGCCAGGGAGACACCACGCCAGATGTGCGCGGTGTAGTAGGTCTCGAAGATCTGCTCCAGGCCGTAGTTGAGCGCGCCGTCGCCCAGCAGAAATCCCAGACCTCCGAGAGCCAGATAGCGGCGATGGTCGCCAGAGAGGCCGTTCACCACGAACGCCGCACCAACTTTGTCCTGCGGACGACGCCAGGGCTTGCCGCGAAAGTCGCTGCCCATCACCGCGGTGCGATCGATTTCCGTATAGGCGAACGATTCGGTAGCGCCGTCGTTCCATCCGAGGCGCCCAAAGGCCCGCCACAAGGGAGTCAATTCCTGCTCGACATTCAGGCCGAAGCCGTATTTCACCCTTCCCTGCTCCCGATAGGCGACGATGTCCGGCACCGGATCCTTGCCTGACAGAAAGCCGTCGATGGCCTCGCGGTAGCTGCCCATGTTGGCATGATTGGCGAAGCTGAGCGCTCGCACTACGGTGGCGCGCTTGGGCAGCAGGGCCGTATGATACTCGAATTCGAAATTCTCGCCGCGAGCGCGCGCGATGTTCCAGTCGAGCTGGATGCCGTTGGCCACGGTGGGCATCAGCATTTCGCCAAAACGGGCTACCCAGTTTCTGTTGTAGAGTTCCGCCACCAGGCCATATGTATAGCCGCGGGTGTCGGCGGCATAATCGAATGCGCCGTTGTTGACGACCGCCCAGTTCATGAACTGGAGGTGGCTGTCGCTGCCGATGGAATTGAGGTCGAAGAAATCGACGGTGCTCATCTTGCCCAAGCGGAGCTCCAAGCGCTTGACGGGAACGGTGGAGGCAAGCGATAGGGGATTGCGGGTGGCCTCGGTGGTTTCCTTGCCCAAGGGGATGGTGTAGTGCAGCATGACGCGGGCCATATACGGAGCCTCGCCCAGGGTTGGATTGCGAACGACGTCGACGTTGGGGAAACCGCCGATACCGAGAGCATTGCTGAGGCCGGCTCCGCCCGCACTTTCGACATCGGCGAGGATCTCAAGCTGCCTGGTGATGCGGAAGCCGGTATAAAGCGTCTCTACCCGCGAGGTGGCGTGTTCCTTAGCGGACGAGAAGCTGTTCGGCCCGGAGTAGGGCGCGCTGAAGGCGGGGTCCTGCTGGCGAATGAAGTTCGCCTGCACCGAGACCCAGAAGCGATCCCAGAAAGGCATCGGATCGTCCGCGGTGGACGGCGGCGCAGCGTCTTGAGCGCACAGAGGCCAGAGCGCGAGAACCAGAAGAGCCGAGAGAAAGCGCAAGTTTCATGGTTAGGGAGGAGCGCTGCCCGTGTCAACGATTCGGACGGCCTCTCACGGAACATTCACGGAGCCGTAACCTTTATGTAATATGAGACCCTCGGTTTGATGGCAGGATGAAGAAATGTGGCTTGTCCGATTGGCCGGCTGGTGCGCGCTGGCGGGTGTCGCGTGGGCCGGTCAGGCGAAGCAAGCTGGAGCCATCAAGCGGCTGTACGTCGAACCATTCGTTACCAAAACGGGAGCGGAGGAACTGCGGGAGGACGTGATCGCGGAACTACGCAAGATCGGCTCGGTGTCGCTGGTGGCGGGGGAATCCGGCGCGGATGCTATTTTAGGCGGCGGCGGAGAGATCTGGATCAAAGGCTACCGGAGCCTGAACCCGCGATCAGGCAGGTCGCCATCGAACGGAACGCCGGTCTACGCGGGCTACCTTTCGGTAGAATTGCGCGACCGGAAAGGGGAGACGATCTGGTCGTATCTGGCCACCCCGGGGCCGTCGACAGACGTTTCCAAGGACTTGTCGAAGCGCATAGCGAAACACTTGGCCGCGGCGCTGGAGGAAGGGCCCATGCCGTCTGCCGCGGGTTCGGCGCAGGGGGCTACGACGGTCCTGAAAGGGGCGGGCGCCACGTTCCCGTATCCGGTCTACGCGAAGTGGATCAAGAATTACCGGCGTGAGAATCCGGCGGTCGATATCGCTTACGACGCGGTGGGGTCGGAAGCGGGGGTGCGCAGCCTGATGGCCGGCGCGGTGGATTTCGGCGCTTCGGACAGTCCGGAGGTCATTCATGCGATCGCTCCCGGGGACGAAAGCAAGTATTTGCTGTTCCCGTCGGTGGTGGGCGCGGTGGTTCCGATCGTGAATCTGCCTGGCTTCGCGGGCGATATTCAGTTCACGGCGGAAGCTTTGGCCGGCATCTATCTGGGGAAGATCAAGAAATGGAACGACAGGGTTTTGCAGCGGGCGAATCGGGGCCTGCGCCTGCCGGATCTGGACATCACCGTGGTGCATCGGGCCGACGGCAGCGGCACGAGTTACGCCTGGACCGATTACCTGTCGGCGGCCAACCCGGAGTGGAAGGCGCAGGTGGGGTCGAGTCTTGAACCCAAGTGGCCAACCGGCCGCGGCGCTAACGGGAATGATGGCGTGGCCAAGCTGGTGAAGGAATTGGGCGGATCGATCGGGTATGTGGAGTTCATTTATGCGCTCGAGAACCATTTGAGCTATGGGAAGGTGCGCAATCGGGATGGCATGTTTGTGGGCGCCAGCCTGGAAAGCATCGCGGCGGCGACAGGCGCTGCAGCCGCGACGCTCGGCGCCGAGTTCAAGATTTCGCTGGTGGACCCTCCGGGCGCGGGGGCCTACCCGATTGCTTCGTTCACCTGGCTTGTGGTTCCCGCCCATGTTGCGGACGCGAGGCAGCGCGCGGCGATCACGGGTTTTCTGCGATGGATGCTGGGACCAGGACAACGGCAGGCAGCGGCGCTTGGGTATCTGGCGCTGCCTCAGGACGTCGTTCGTAGAGAGCAGGGCGCCGTTGAGAAAATCCAATAAAGCAAGAGGCGGCCTCTCAGGACCCCCTCCTTCCGGTGCACGAATCACGATTTTCTGCGAACAGCGGGGCCACGGGCCCCGCGCAGGCCGAGGGCCCGCCCCGCTCTTTGCGCGGAGACTCTTCTGCGGCAAACTAGGAGTCTGCGCCACGACGCTACTCCGATTTTTCGATCTTTGCGCGCAGCGCGCCCAGGTGCGGCATGGCCACGCCCAGCTTTTCTCCGGTGTCGAGCACATCGAAGTAATACTGTCTCATTTCGTCCGGGCTGTGGGCGAAGTGACTCGCGCGGAGAAGGCGCCGGCCCTTCTCCGTGAACCGAACGGCGCAAAAGATAGGCAGGCCGGCGAGCCAAACAGGGACTTTCAAAACACTTCGCGAGTCCGGATAAAGCTTCAGATCGACGCCGCGGGCCGCCACCACATACAACGCTTCCCGAATGGCCCACACCCCCAATCTCATCATCTTGAGACTCCGGGTGGCTTCGGCGATTCCTCCCGCCCAAAGGCAGATTCCGATTCCACCGGCATTGATAGCGTGGTGTACCCAAAGCCATTCGATGATATTGGACTTAACCTCCAAGGCAAAACCAGCCTGTTGGAACAGCTCCGTCACAGCCTGGAACTTCCCGGGATCGGAGCCTTCCAGCTTTCCGAAGCGCACCGTGGGAGCCACGGTCGCCACCAGGACACCCCGATCGTCGGGGCCGCCGCTGGCGGCGGCATAACCCCACAGGATCGCGGATCGCGGCAGCAGGCGGTCAATTTCCTCGGTCCCATCCCAGTTGGCGGTAAATAGTAGAAAAGTGGCGCCGGGCGCACCGGGCAGATATTGCCAGATGGCCTCAGCCGCCTGGTAGTGCTTGGTGGCGACAATCACGAGGTCAAAGCCGTCGGAAGGGGCGATCTGCAGAACGGTTTTGGGAGCGTAGGTCACGCGGGCATGCTTGGCGTAACCGGGCCGCAAGTCCAGCAGGTCCAGGGTGACGGCCGGGGCAAGGCCATCCTTCCTCACGACATGGGTGACGTCGATGCCTGCCTGCGACAACGCCCAGCCATAGATCGTTCCAACCACACCCCGGCCGACGATGAGGACTTTCGTGATGCTCAAACGGTTTCCACCAGCTCCGCCGGCTCCTCCAGCGGGACGGCGAACTGCCGCTCGATCTTCTCCCGGTAAACCGGCCCGGAGTTATAAGCGCAGAACGGATAAATCCGCCCGTTGGGCGCGGCATAGTGAATCACACAACGCTTCACGCGCTCGACATCGTAGTTATACGAATCCATGAAGTGCATGCCCGCCACCATGAGGGTGCGGTACGTGAAGCCTTGATCTTCCAGCTTGCCGCGGCCGTAGCGCTTGTCGGTCATGCCCTGCAGCGTCTGCAGGAATTTTTGGAAGGTCAGCCCTTCGGGCGCCTTATCGGCGTGGAAGAACTTGCGCAGGATGTTCCAGCTCTCGAACTTCGAGAACAGTTTCACGCGGCGGGATTCCGTCTTGCGCGCCAGCGTGTCCATGGCCTGCAGCATGGGGCCCACATCCACGAAGCGCGTCACGGGCACCGCGTGCCGGTTCTGGTCCACAAACAGATATGTTCCCAGCGAACAATGCGGATGGCAGGACAGCGTGGTGGTCTCGACGCCGCGCATGGCGCTCAGCAGCTTCGAGAACGGCGAGACGCACGCCAGCGGGAACCAGTCTTCATACGGATCGCAGATGCCGGTCTGCGCTTTCACCGCGTGCGCAAAATCGGACAGGGTGAAGCGCTTGGCTTCCAGATCGCGGCGCGCGATCCGCCCGGTGAAGGCCACCGGCTGAAAGCTGATACCACTGGTGCACTCGATATTCTCCAGCGCCAGGCGGATAATGTCGCCGATCTGGTTGTCGTTCAGGCCCTTGACGATCGTGGGCACGAAGACGACTTTCAGATTGGCCTTGCGCACGTTTTCGATGGCGCGGAGCTTCTGCTCCCACAGCGAGCGGCCGCGCACGCGGCGGTAGATGTCGTCACACACGCCGTCGAATTGCAGGTACAAGGTATGCAGGCCGGCTTCCTTGGCCTGTTGCGCAAATTCCAGTTCGGTGAAGCGCAGCCCGTTGGTGGCCACCTGCAGGTGCGAGAAGCCCATCTCGCGCGCCATGCGCAGCACGTCGAAGAAGCGCGGATAGATGGTCGGTTCGCCGCCCGAGAACTGCACGATGCGGCCGGCCACCGGCTGTTCGTCGCGCAGAGCCTGCAACATGCCGCGGATCTGCTCGAAATGCGGTTCATACACGTAGCCCGCGGCGTTGGCATTGGCGAAACAGACCGGGCAGGTGAGGTTGCAGCGATTGGTCAGGTCGATGTTGGCCAGGCCGGTGTGGCTGGTGTGCAGGTTGCACAGGCCGCAATCGTCCGGGCAGCGCGCGGCGGTGGAAACCGCGGGATTGGACAGTCCGCGGCTGTCGCCGAAAGTCCACTCCTCCATCTTCAGATAGAGGCGCGCGTCGGAAAACACGATGTCCCGGAATTCGCCGTGGGTGGGACACGATTTCTCCATGATCACGCGGCCGTCTTCCTCGAAGATCCGCGCGGGCAGAAGCTGGGTACATTCCGGGCACAGCGATTGCGTCGTCTTGGGAAGGCCCCTGCGCAAGGGCTCGATACGCGATCCCGAATAGGTTGTTTCGGGTTGTAGTACCTTAAACTCCACCATAATTCGATATTGTAGAAAGCCCCCAGCGGATGAACGACCCGGAGCGGCTAAACGGCGCATTTCGGCGGTCGATAGGCGAATACCCGGGTGCGAACGGCGCACGGCCGGCTAAGCTCGCGGTAAGCTATCCTGAATAAGCTATATGGACGCCGCCGCTCCATCCCAAACCGCCACCGCCGTGATCGCGCCGTCCGCCTCGCCCGTTTCGTCATCCCCCCCCGATGAAGGCCGCTTTGTTCCCGGCACCCTGGTGGCCGGACGCTACCGCATCATCTCTTTGCTGGGCCGGGGCGGAATGGGCGAAGTCTACCGCGCCACCGACCTGACGCTCTCGCAGCCCGTGGCTCTCAAGTTCCTGCCCGATTCCGGCCCGGATCACCAGCGCGCTCTGGAACGCTTCCATAGCGAGGTGCGCATCGCACGCCAGGTTTCGCATCCCAACGTCTGCCGCGTCTACGACGTGGGCGAAGCGGACGGCATGCCCTACATCTCCATGGAGTACGTGGATGGAGAAGACCTGGCGTCGCTGCTGCAGCGCATCGGCCGCTTGCCCTCCGATAAGGCCCTGGAGATCGGCCGCAAGATCTGCGCGGGGGTGGCCGCGGCGCACGACAAAGGCGTGATCCATCGCGACCTGAAGCCCGCCAACATCATGCTCGACCGGCGCGGCAACGTGGTGGTGATGGACTTTGGCCTGGCCGCTGTCGCCGATGAATTGCGCGGCGCGGAAGCGCGCAGCGGCACGCCCGCCTACATGGCGCCCGAGCAGTTGCGCGGCGAACAGGTAACGGCCAAGAGCGACATCTACGCGCTGGGCATGCTGCTGTACGAGATCTTCACCGGCAAACGCGCATACGAAGCCGCCACCATGGCCGAGCTGATCCGCATGCAGGAGAGCGCCCAGATCACCAGCATGTCCTCCATTGCGGCCGAAATCGACCCCACGGTCGAGAAAGCCATCCGCCGCTGCCTGGATCCCGATCCCGCCAAACGTCCCGCGAGCGCACTGATGGTGGCGGCGGCGCTGCCGGGCGGCGATCCGCTGGCCGCTGCCCTGGCCGCGGGTGAAACGCCCTCGCCGGACTTGGTAGCGGCATCCGGTAAAACCGAAGGGCTGCCGCTGAAGAAATCCGTGCCGCTGGCGCTGGGCATCGCCGTCCTCATTATCGCGGTGCCGTTCGCGCGCAACAACGTCGAGATGCACAGCTTCGTGCCGTTCGAGCTGTCGCCGGATGCGCTCGCCGCCAGGATTCGCGAGCACGCGGCCGCATTCGGCTATACGGCGCTGCCCGCCGACAAGAAGTATGACCTGCACTGGGATTGGGACAACATCGCCGATGCCGGCAAACACGTGAAGAATGTGGACGAGGGCCGCCGCTGGTTTCAAGCGGAGCCGCCGTTGCGCCTCGCCTACCGCGAGAGTCCCTTGCCGCTGGTTTCGCTGCCGGACGGGGAGATCACTGTCGATCGCCCCGCGCCGCTGATCTCTGGCATGATCGAGGCGTGGGTCAACAGCAAGGGAGAATTGCGCTTCTTCCATGCCGTTCCGCCGGAGGTGGACCGCACCGCGCCCGCACAACCCGTGGACCAGCAGACGATCTCCCGCGCCATCGGCTTCGACATCTCCGGCTGGCCGGAGACCGCCCCCAGATTTACGCCCGCGCACGCGTTCGACTGGCAGAAGGCCTGGAAAGGGCAGCACCCCGTGTTGCATACGGATCTCACCGTGCAGGCCGCGGCCTGGCACGGGAGGATCACCGACTTGCAAGTGCTCAGCCCCTGGTCGAGGCCGTGGCACGAACCGGCGTCGTATGTCCGCGATTGGAGGCAGTCGGCGCGCACCCTGGTGGTGAAGATCATCTACGGGTTGGCATTCCTGTTTTCCGCATTCATGGCCGCGCGCAATTTGCGAGCGGGACGCGGAGATCGCCGCGGCGCATGGCGCCTGTCGGTGGCGTACTTCATTCTCATCGGCGCTGCCTGGCTGTGTTCGGCGCACTGGGTAGTCGACCTGGCGATGATCGAGATCCTGGGCACGAATGCCGCGGATTGGTTCACCTCGGCAGCCATGATCTGGCTGCTCTACATCGCGCTGGAGCCGGCCGTGCGCGCGCGCTGGCCGCATGCCATCCTCACCTGGAGCCGCGTGCTGGCGGGCCGCTGGCAGGACGCCCAGGTGGCCGCGGATGTGCTCTACGGCGCGCTGGTCGGCCTGATCATCGCCGCCTTCTTTCTCGCCGCCAACTGGATCGATGTTTGGCGGGGGACCATAGATACGGCGACGGGCGAGAACATCGGAGTCAGTGCGCGCTTCCTTATAGCCCGCGTCCTAAGCAAGGCCAGTAACGCCGCCGAGTTCGGACTCATCGTGGTGTTCGCGATTTTCTGCTTCCGTACGGTTTTCCGAAAGGATTGGATCGCTTCCGTGGCGGCCGCAGTGCTATTCACGCTCATGGAAGGCGACGTCTGGCGGGGAAATATCGTGAATTTTCCGTTCTATTTGGTGGTCTTCGCGTTACTGGCGTTCGCGCTGTTGCGCTTGGGCCTGGTGTCCACCATGGTGGCGATTTTCTTCGTCAACATGTTGCTGCAAACTCCCGGCGCGCAGAACTTGACCAAACCGTACGAATCCGCCGTGGTGCTCTATCCCGCACTGGCGCTGGTCATCGTGATCTGGGCTTTCTGGCGCACATCCGGCCAGCAGCTTATGACCGTGGCGGCGGAGGAATCATGAACCTTCGTAGGACAGTCCTCCTGGCCTGTCTATTCGTCACCGCTTGCACCGCCCAGGATCACGATTTGATCTGGAGCGACGAATTCAATGGCGCGCCGGGCTCGCCGCCCGATCCCGCCAAGTGGGTTTACGATCTCGGCGGCAACGGTTGGGGCAACCAGGAACTGGAAGTCTATACCAACAGCCGCGCCAATTCCCATCTGGATGGCCAGGGCCACCTGGTGATCCGCGCGCTCGAGGCCACACCGGGCAAATTCACCTCCGCCCGCCTGAAGACGCAAGGCAAGTTCGCCTTCGAGTATGGCCGTGCGGAAGCACGCATCCGGATTCCCTATGGCCAGGGCATCTGGCCGGCCTTCTGGATGCTGGGCTCCGGCGAAGGGCGCGAGGGATGGCCCGCTTGCGGCGAGATTGACATCATGGAAAACATCGGGCGCGAACCAGATACCGTGCATGGCACCGTGCACGGTCCGGGCTATTCGGGTGAAAAGGGCATAGGCAAGGCCTTTCAACTTGCGGCCGGGCGGTTCGCCGACGATTATCACATCTACGCCGCCGAGTGGACGCCCGAGCGCATCGACTTCCTGGTGGATGGCCAGATTTACCATACCGTCACCCCCGCCTCGCTGCCGGCCGGGACTAAATGGGTGTACGACCACCCCTTCTTCCTGATCCTGAACGTAGCAGTTGGGGGCCAATGGCCGCACAATCCGGATGCCACCAGCGTCTTCCCGCAAACCATGCTGGTCGATTATGTGCGCATCTACCGTTACCACAAGGCGCGGGAATAGTTGTCGCGGATCCGCTGGTCTTTGGTGACCAGCGCGGCCCCGGCGGCTTTGGCGTTGGCTACGATCAGCCGGTCGAACGGATCGCGCGTCCAACCTTCCGCCAGCGCGTGGTCCACTACAGTGCGAAAAGGCAAATCGCAAACCCGCAGGCCAATGTCGGCCGCCAGAAGGGATATAAGCTTCGAGGCGGTCGGCTTCACTCGGCCAAGTTCGTGAAGGAACTCCAGTTCCAGGACGGAGGCAGCGGAGGCCAACAAGTCGCCGCGGTCGATGGCCTTGCGCCCCGCCGGCCCGAGCCTGTTCGTTTCGCCGGCGGCTAGATAAACGAGAACGTGCGTATCCAGGTAGATCACTTCAGTTCCGACCACTCGCTCAACCAGTCCATGCCGATGATATCGTCGGGGTCGCCCACGAACACGGAGCGCTTCTTCAGCCGATCCAGCTTGCTGGGCGGCTGCTCCACGACAATGCGCAGCACTACCCCCTTGCGCACAATCTCCACCGGGACGCCGGTCTCGATGGCCTCATCCAGAATCTTGTAGACGTTCTCGCGCAGCTTCGAGGCAGTCACCCGCATAGCATTCTCCAAAGACGAGTATATCACACGTACGATTATGATATGACGTACGTACGATTATCGTGCGACCAGCACCCTTGCATTATAGTGGTTAGTGCCCGTGGCGCAGGCACTCTTTGGCGCGGCCGCCAAGCGCCGGCAGGAGTGCCGGCGCGGCAGACAAGAGTCTGCGCCACGACGTTTCGAAGACAGACGCATTTATGGAACACCAGTCCACGCTGCGGCTCCGCTGGTACATCTGCGGACTGCTGTTTTTCGCCACCACCATCAACTACGTGGATCGCCAGGTGCTCGGGCTGCTCAAGCCGTCGCTCGAAAAAGAGCTGGGCTGGCGCGAAGCGGACTACGGCTGGATCGTTTTCGCGTTCCAACTGGCCTATGCGCTAACCATGCCCTTCGCCGGCCGCCTAATCGATTGGGCGGGCACGCGCCTGGGCTATGCGGTGGCCGTCGCGATGTGGAGCGCCGCCGCCATGGCCCACGCGCTGGCGCGCACCGCCCTGGGCTTTGGCACCGCGCGCTTTGCCCTCGGCCTGAGCGAATCCGCGAACTTTCCCGCCGCCATCCGCACCGTGGCGGATTGGTTTCCGCAGCGCGAGCGCGCGCTCGCCACCGGCATCTTCAACAGCGGTGCGAATATCGGCGCGATCCTGGCGCCGCTGGCAGTCCCCTACCTGACGCTTCATTACGGGTGGCGCGCGGCGTTCCTGGTCACCGGCGCGGCGGGCCTGCTCTGGGTGCTGCTCTGGTGGTTGTTCCTGCGCTCGCCCGAGCGGCGCGCGCCCCAGCCTTCGCCGGAAGAAGACCTGGCCCGCCCGCCCCTCGGCAGCCTGTTGCGCAGCCGGTCGGCCTGGGCGTTTATCCTCGGCAAATTCTTGACCGATCCGGCCTGGTGGTTCTACCTGTTCTGGCTGCCGGGCTTCTTCAGCCGGGTTTATGGGTTGGATCTGGCCCACCTGGGATTGCCGATCATCGTGGTGTATCAGGCCTCCACGGTGGGATCGATCGGCGGCGGCTGGATTTCCGGCGCCCTGGTGAAGCGCGGCTGGACGCCCAACCGGGCGCGCGAAGGCGCCATGCTGATCTGCGCCGTAGCGGTCACCGCGGTGATTTTTGTGGGCCTCACACACGCCAACATGTGGATGGCCGTCGCGCTGGTGGGCGTGGCTACCGCCGCGCATCAGGGATGGTCGGCAAATTTATATACGCTGGCTTCCGACTTATTCCCGCGCGCCGCCGTGGGATCGGTGGTGGGCCTGGGAGGCCTGGGCGGAGCCGTGGGCGGCATGCTGGTAGCGCCGCTGGTGGGATACTGGCTGGATTGGTCGCACGAAGCGTACGGGCCGCTGTTCGTGATCGCCGGATCGATCTACCTGGTGGCGTTTGCCGTGATTCGCTGGCTAATCCCCCAACCCCAAATATTCCTGAGCATTCCGGTAACAGATATTCCGGATCATCGGTCCCACTAACTCATCGCTGTCCGGAATCAGCCCGTTCTCCATATCTCCGCCAATCAGGTTACACAGCACCCGCCGGAAGTACTCATGCCGCGGATAAGACATGAACGAACGCGAGTCGGTGATCATGCCGATAAACCGCGAAAGCAGGCCCGTGTTCGACAACGCATTCAGTTGCCATTCCATGCCTTCCTTCTGATCCAGAAACCACCAGCCGCTGCCGAACTGTATCTTGCCCGCAATCTTGCCATCCTGAAAGTTGCCGATCATGGTGGCAAAAGCATAGTCGTCCACCGGGTTCACGTTATAGACGATGGTTTTGGGCAATGCGCCTTCCATCTCCAGGCGATCGAGATAGGCGCCCAGTGCGGCTACCTGTGGCCAATCGCCGATGGAGTCGAAGCCGCTGTCCGGACCGGCCTCCCGGAGCCGCCGCGTGTTGGCGCTGCGATAAGCGCCCAGATGCAGTTGCTTGGTCCAGCCTTTCTCCGCGTCAAGCTGGCCGAACAACAGCATTATGTACGAGGCGAACTGGGCGTGCTCCACCGGCCCGGCAGCCTGCCCGTTGCGCACGCGCTCGAAGATGGTGGCCGCCGCCGGCTCCGAGCAGAAATCCGCGTAGCAGCGGTTCAAGCCGTGGTCGGAGAGCCGCGCGCCCAACGCGTGAAAGTCGTCGTGCCGCCGCCGCAGCGCATCGGTGAAGTCCCGCAGGCAGCCGATATCCACGTTGCTGGCCGCCGCCAGCCGCTCCACCCATGGATTGAAGAGATCCGGGGCGTGGACGTTCAGCGCCCTATCCGGACGAAATGCCGGATAGACGCGGGTCTCGAGACCGGATGTGCGAATCGCACGGTGCCAAGGCAGATCGTCGGCCGGATCGTCGGTGGTGCACAAGTGCGTCACATGAAACAGGCTCAGGATGCCGTGCGTGCGCAATTCCGGAGTAGCCAGCAGCGCGTTCGCCCGCTCCCAAACCCGCGGCGCGCTGTGTTCGTCAAGCAGTTCGTCGATGCCGAAGTAGCGCCGCAGTTCAAGATGCGTCCAATGATAGAGCGGATTGCGCAACGTGTGCGGCACCGTGCCGGCCCATGCCAGGAACTTCTCATACGGGCTGGCGTCGCCGGTGCAGTAGCGCTCGTCGACGCCGTTTGCCCGCATGGCGCGCCACTTATAGTGATCCCCCTCCAGCCAGATCTCCGTCAGATCCCGGAATTGCCGGTTTTCCGCGATATCTTGGGGCGGTAGATGGCAATGATAATCGAGAATCGGTTCGGTCTCGGCGAAAGTGCGATACAGGCGCTTCGCGGTGCGGCTGTGAAGCAGGAAATCTTCGTCGATAAAGGCCACAATGCCACAAGCATACTGCATCTTGAGACGACGCCGCGCGCGATCGGGCGTGCGAGAATGGAAATCGTGCAATCCGAATTGGTGCTGGTTACAGGCGGCTCGGGATTCATTGGCGCCCACTGCATCTTGCGTCTCCTGGACGCGGGCTATCGCGTGCGCACGACTGTGCGTTCGCTGCAGCGGGAACCCGACGTGCGCGCGATGCTCAAAGCGGGCGGCGCTGAATCGGGTGAGGCGCTCTCGTTCGTCGCGGCCGATCTCACGTCCGACGCGGGCTGGCCGGAAGCGGTCGCCGGCTGCGATTACGTGCTGCACGTGGCTTCGCCCTTCCCCGCCAGCGTGCCCAAACACGAAGACGATCTGATCGTCCCCGCGCGCGAGGGCGCGCTGCGCGTACTGCGGGCCGCGCGCGATGCGGGCGTCAAGCGGGTGGTGTTGACCTCTTCGTTCGCCGCGATCGGTTACGGCGTCGAGATTACGGATCGGCCGTTCACCGAGGAGAATTGGACCGACCCGCGCGGCGCGATAGGCGCCTATGTGAAATCGAAAACGCTGGCGGAGCGCGCCGCGTGGGATTTCGTCGCTCGGGAAGGCGGCGCGCTGGAACTCGCGGTGGTCAATCCGGTGGGCGTGTTCGGGCCCGTGCTGGGGCCGGATTATTCCACTTCTATTCAGATCGTGCAGCGTTTGATGGACGGCGCGATGCCCGGCTGCCCGCGCCTCGCCTTCGGCATTGTGGATGTGCGGGATGTGGCGGACTTGCACCTGTCCGCCATGACCAATCCCGCTGCTAAGGGCGAGCGGTTCCTGGCGACCGCGGGCGATTTCATGACCATCCAGCAAATCGCCCTCGCGCTGAAGGAGCGAATGGGAAACGCGGGCCGGCGCGTCCCGACCAGAGTACTGCCCGACTGGGTGGTGCGGCTGGTCGCGATGTTCGACAAGTCCGTCCGGCTGATCGTGCCCGAACTGGGTAAGTTCAAGAACGGCACCAACGCGAAGGCCAAGCGCGTGCTCGGTTGGGCGCCGCTATCGAACGAAGACGCCCTCGTCGCGACCGCCGAGAGCCTGATACGGCTCGGGCTGCTGCGTAAGTAATTCCGTATTGCCAGTGATTATAGCAACTGGGGCTCGGCGCAGTTAGTCACCGCGCGGAAGCAGCTGCCGACGGTTAATGTTTAAAGCGCGAAAGGGCTTGCTGCCGGACTCTCCTCGCTAACAATATGAAAGGCTGCGGAAGCAGAGCCGCGAACACGGCGTTGCCAATGACAGAGAGGTTGACGAACATCGGTACATGATCTATCCAGTGGCCTCGCTCAAACAGCAAAATGACGGTGAAAAATGGCACGCCCGCAACCCGAACACGGTCTCCGAGGCTATATTGCGGCCAAAATGAAGCGATGGCCAGCAGCAGGCCGACAGAAATCGCGGGCCAAGACAGGCACCGTCGACGCCATTTGGAAACCCCTTCCAGCGCCCGTTTATTCGACACCGCCGCCACCACCTCTATGGCGATGCCGAGCAGGCCAAAAATCGAAAGAGCTAACGGAATCCACATCACTGCTTAGCTTAGGACCTTACATCCGCTCGGAGAGACGGTTACTGTCTCCTCATACCGAAAATTTTGTGTCATCATCCTTAGGATGAAGCTGATTATCGGCGTATTACTATTGGCCGCCTCCGCGCTGGCCAACGGCCTCGACACCCTGGTCAAGATCGATACTGGATGGGTGTCCGGTAGCGGCACCGACGTGCGGGTCTACAAAGGCATTCCCTATGCCGTCCCTCCCACCGGCCAGCTCCGCTGGAAGCCTCCGCAGCCGGCGCAACCGTGGAAGGGGATTCTGGCCGCCAGGAATTTTCCGGCCAACTGTCCGCAGATAGCGCTGGTGCCCGGTCCGCAAAGCGAGGACTGCCTGGGTCTCAATGTCTGGACGCCGGCTCGCTCGGCGGCGGCGAAGCTACCCGTGATGGTCTGGATTTACGGTGGCGGCTTTCAGATCGGCGCCACGTCCCAAACCGCCTACGACGGGGAAGCGTTAGCCGCGCAAGGCGTGGTCCTGGTAAGCGTCAATTACCGGTTGGGGATCTTCGGATTTCTGGCGCACCCTGCCCTCAACCAGGAATCGCCGCACGGCGTATCCGGCAATTATGCGCTGCTCGATATGGTCGCCGCGCTCCAGTGGGTGAAGCGCAACATCGGCGCGTTCGGCGGCGATCCCAACAATGTCACGATCTTCGGCGAGTCTGCTGGTGGGACGGCAGTCTGCCTGCTAATGGTCGTGCCGCAGGCCGAAGGGTTGTTCCAAAAGGTGATTTCCGAGAGCGCCGCGTGGATGTTCGGCCCCGTCAGCCATCTGACGGAGTCCTGGTATGGGCGCGTGCCCATGACGAAATTTGGCGAGAAGCTGGGCCCGGATCTGGCCGCGCTGCGCGCCAAAAGCACCGCCGACCTAATGAAGACGCTGCCGCCGCCCATGGCGCGCAACGAGGCCGTGGATCGCGGCGAAGCTTACATGCCGGTGGTGGACGGATGGGTCATCCCGGACGATCCGGCGCGCCTGTTTGCTTCGGCCAAATTCCATCACGTGGCCCTGATTGCCGGCACCAATGCGGACGAAGGCACGCTGATGGGCGGTCCGCCGGTGCGAAACCTGGAGCAGTATCGCAAATGGGCCGCGCAGAAGCTCGGACCGCTAGCGGACCGGCTTCTGAGCCTTTATCCGGCGGCTACCGATGCGGAGGCGCATGCCGCGGCCGCAAAATCCTCGGGCGATCTGGTCTTCCTGTACGGGACTCGTTCCGTGCTGCGCGCCGCTTCCAAGTTGAATCCGAACGCGTTTCAATATCAGTTCACGCGCATCAATGGCGTCGGGCGCCAGATTCACTGGGGCAGCTTTCATGCGTCCGAGATCCCCTACGTTTGGGAGACCCTGCCCGATTCGGTTTACGGCACGCAGGCGAATATCCTGGGTGACTTTGCCGTCAATTCGGACACCTACAACGAGCAGGACAGAAAGCTCTCGCAAGCCATGAGCGGCGCCTGGGTGGCGTTTGCCAAGTCCGGCAGCCCGAACGGCCCGGGACTGGCCGCGTGGCCCGCCTTCGCAGGCCACGAGAGCTATATGGAGTTTGGGGACCAGATCGCCGCCAAACAATCCCTCCGGAAAACGGAGATCGATTTCATGAGCGAGTTTACCGAGGGGCTGCGCAGCCATTCCGCGCAAAATTCGGGAACAGGGCGCCCGGTTCCTTCGTATTGATGGTGAGGCTATCTATGTTCAGGACTATCTTGTGGGCCGCTGCCCTTTGCGCCGTGGCTGCTTTTCCCGTGCTCGCGGATCAATGGAGCAAGACCTTTAGCGTGGGCGCCGCGCCGGAGCTGCGCATCGAGACCAGCGACGCCAACGTGACGCTGCGCGCCGCTAACATTAGCACCATCGAGGCGCGGGTCTATACCTCCGGCTGGAGGATCGGCCCGGGCGACGTGCATGTGACGGAGCATCAGACCGGCGACCGGGTGGAGATCGAAGTGAAGGTGCCTCCGGTGCATTTCAATCTGGGAAACCGGTGGGTCAAGATCGAAGTGCAAGTTCCCAACGCCACCAGGGCCGACGTGCACACCGGCGATGGCAACATCCGCGCCGATGGCCTGCGCGGGACGACCCGCCTGGTCACGCATGACGGCAACATTGACGGCGGAGGATTCGAGGGCGTTCTGGACGC
This sequence comes from Bryobacterales bacterium, assembly GCA_963707465.1. Classification (GTDB taxonomy): domain Bacteria; phylum Acidobacteriota; class Terriglobia; order Bryobacterales; family Bryobacteraceae; genus Bog-159. The sequence goes on along the minus strand of CAVPQK010000021.1, from coordinate 68,113 downwards.
ATCCAGCGGCGACGGCAACATCCGCGTGCGCGGAAAGTTCAGCGGCTTGAACCTGCGCAGCGGGGACGGCAACATCGATGCGGAGGTGACCCCGGGATCGCACATGGCGACCGGTTGGATGGTGCACACCGGCGACGGTAACGCGACGCTGCGGCTGCCCGACGGTTTCGCCGCTAGCGTGGATGCGCACACCGGAGACGGGCACATCACCGTGGACTTGCCGCTGACCACGGATGGCGGCATCCACGAGGACTCGGTAAACGGAAAGCTAAACGGCGGCGGGCCGGTTTTGACCGTGCGCACCGGCGATGGATCGGTCCATCTGGCGCGCTTGTAAGCGGAGAACTTCGCGCCCATTGGCGCACCATACATCCGGAGTCCTTTTCCTGTGGAGATTGGAAGAACGGGTTTTCGAGAGAGGCACCTGAGCTTCGATCGGAAAAGCCCGGTTACTGGCCGGGCCTTCCCTTCGAAGCAGAAAGGAGGATCTCAATGATCAAATTGCTAGTTGAGCTGCCACTAATCGGCAAGTTCACGATCATTATCGTCTGGCACCGTAAGGGCAGCCGGTAATGACCGAGCGGGATCGGACGTCGTATATCCGATCCCGCTACTAGCGTACTCCAAAATGCCTCGAATTCAAAGCATTTTCTTGCAGACACCCTTCGGAACTGCAATCGCGCCTACTGCGGCGGAGTCCCGGGCATTGCATGGGGATTCACGGACGGCGCGGCCTCTGACGCCGGTCGCGGCGCCGGCGCAGTCGCCCCCCGGCCCAGCCGCAAATTCTGAAAATCCTTGCCGCTAATCACGTAATACCAATCCGCGAAGCGGTCGTTAAGTTCCCGCGCGGCGCGCTCGCCGGCACTTCCGTCGCCGCCATACGCCGCGGCTTTAGCGGCATCGAAGTGTACCATCACAAAAAGGGTGCGGTTGTCCGCCGGCGCGCCGGACTTGGTATCTCCCGCGGCCACTTCGCCGAAGCGCAGAGAATACATCAGGCCGTTGCCGGTCTCCACCGTCATGTCGCCTTCACTCGAGAAGACCCGGCCCTGCGGCGTGAAGAAGTAACCCGCCTTCTGCAGCGACAGCGCGGTTTCGAGCGTAAGCTGCAGCTCTTCGTGGCGCAATCCGGCGGCCAGTCCGGGCGGCTTCGGGCGCACGTCCACGATCTTCAGACCGTCCAGCGCCGCTGCCATGGCATGCACCGCGGGCAGGTTCATCTTCTGGCCCGCGGCAGCTTTCCACTCGCCTTTATCCTGCGTGAGGACGGTGGTCTCCGCGTCGCTCATGCGGCCCGCGGCGGGGTCGATGTTGTACCGGTTGATGGTCACCTTGCGAATGGAAGAGCTGGCGATGCGCAGCAGGCCCGCGTTCACCCAATCCGCAAAGCGCGCGGATGGGTCCGCGTCCGTCTTCACCGCGTACGTGCGCTTCTGTCCGGGCACGCGCACGTAGCGATAGCCCGGCTTGCCCTCCACCGGCTTGCCCAGGATGAAATCGGCCAGCACCGCGCCGTTGGCGTCGCGTAGCGTGACGCGCTTGCCGCGTCCCGTCAGCCCGCCGGCCTTCTCATCCAGCGGATCCACCACGCCGTACCTGGCGTGATCGAGCGGCGAATCCGACCGCACCATGTCCTTCTTTAGATACATCAGCGCGGCGGCCGTCTTGGCCAGCCGGTCGCCGATGTCCACGCGATAGTTGTAGCGCGAAGCGATCACCCACTTGCCTCGCAACAGTTGCACTTTGAGCGGCAGCGCCGTTGCGGTGGCATCGTCGTAGTCCACCACTTCGATGGTGCGCGGCGCCTGCGGATCGGTGAAGGTTGGATAAAACGCCTCGCCCTGATCGCTCATGATCCCCGCCACGCGCGCCTCCGGTTCGATCACCGCGGCGGAGATCGCCAGCGCCAGCGCGGCGCCCACCAGCGCGGCGGTTTTGGCAGTCTCGGTCATGCGGCCTCCTCGACCTGGGAGGGCGGCCAATCGTGGCCGCAGCCGCCTTTTAGGCGGCCAGAGCCGGCTGAAAGCCGGCTGCGGGCAGGATTGCCCGCCCCCCAAGGTGCGCGCATCTTCATGCGGCCTCCTTATCTACCAGGCGATCCACGGGCACGCCGATGCGTTCCCGCCGTAGCCGCCGCACCGAAACGAACAGAAACACGAGGAATGCCGGAATGGGCGGCAGCGCCACCGCCATCAGCTTGATGGTGTTCTGGATGCCGCGGATGGAGCTCTCCATCTCCGCGCGGCTGTCTTCGATCTGCCGCTGTTTCTCGTCGTCGATGTTGGCCCGCGCCACTTCCAGGCGGCGCGTCTCCGCCGCTTTCAGGTTGGCGATCATCACTTCCTTGGTCTGCTCGTCCAGATCCGCGCGCTGCTCCACTTCGCGCACGGAGCGATCCAGACGCGCCTGCGCCTCCTTCAGGCGTTGGTCGGCCAGAGCCTCGGCCTGCTCCGATTCGTGCAGCCGCTGCGCTTCGTAGGTGCGCGTGCGTGCCTCTACCGCTTCCAAAGTGCGCTGCTTCGGCCGGCGCTTGCGTAGCGCGATGAACGATGGATCGCCCGCCAGCCGGTCGACGCAGTTCAGCAGGAACGTGACGTTGTCGAAGTTCAGATTCTCCACCCCGTGACGCCGCAGGTCGAAGAACTGTTCGCTCATCAGGTCGGCGTCCGCGATCACGATGGCGTTCAGCGGCCCGCCGGCCCCCCTGCCCTGAATGCGCGCGGCCAGCACGTGATTGCCCTCATCCGGGTTATGCGGCGCATCTTGATTGATCGCCACGCCGAACATGCCGCGCTCGACAATCTGGTCCCAGCGCACCAGTCCGGAGTCCGCGCTGGTCTTCAGCAGGGGTACGAATGGCGCGCCTCCCTGGCTCTTCAACACGCCCGGATACAGCAGCACCACCTCCTGCAATCCGGCCGTGATGGGGTCCTGCTGATTGAAACCCTTGCTCGACGAAGACGACCTCTTTGGGCAGGCTCTTCAGTTGCGGGTGCGGGTTGTAGTTGTCCCAGGCGATGCGATTGGTTTGCCAGGCGATACCCAGCAGGTCCATCAGCGGGCGAAGATTCGTTTTCGGCGTGGCGGGTGGCGCCGCGCCGAAAGGGCCGCTCGACGCCGCTTCCTGCGGCGCCAGATCCAGATCGAAGGCCGGCATGGGGTCGACCAGCAGCAGCGTGGGCTTGCCGCGCCCCACGTAAGCCGTGAGCCGGTCCGCCTGCGGCTGCGTCAACGACGAGGGCAGCGCCACCAGCAGTGCATCGGCATCCTCGGGATAATCGGCATCGGGCGATACTTGCGCGACGTCGTATTGCTTGCGCAGCTCGGAAACGATGGACCATTCCTGCGACTGGGCGCGGCTTTGAAAATCCATTCCGCCGAAGAGTTTGGCCCCGGTATTCAGGATTCCGATTTTCTTGCGCTTGGCTCGCGATACCACGCGAATGGACCGCATCAGTTCGTACTCCACCGGCAGGCCGCGATCGAAAAACGGAATCACGAACTCCTCGGAGCCGCGCGTGAACGCCAGTCCCAGAAAAATCTCGTTCACCGCGCGCGCGCTTTCTTCGCTGGCGGGCACGCGAAACGGCTTGATGCCGAAGCGTTCCTGGGCTTCACGGGCCTGCGGCGAGTACTTCACCGTCTCCACGATTTTCGCGTTCACTCCGCCGTCCGAGACAGCTTGAAACTCGCGCAGCATGGCCACCAGACCGCTGCGCGCTTCCACGTAGCTGCGCGGTACATCCGGGCTGAAGTAGGCCTGGATGAAGACGGGCTGCCGCCGGTCGATGGAGCGCAGCAGCGTCTTAGTTTCGCGGGAGAGCGAATGGATCTGCTCCGAAGTCGCGTCCAGGCGCAGGCGGGAATTGGATGCCAGTAGCGTGAGGCTGGCCACGATGGCCGCGAGCGCAGCCGCCCGGACCGCCAAGTGCGCGTGCATCGGCGGGGTTTTGGGGCCGGAGCGCCAGCGGCGGTGTCCCAGAATCACGACGTTCAAATAAAGCGTCGCCGCGGCAAACGAAGCAAAGTAAACCAGCGGCGCGAGGGTGATGACGCCGGTCGAAAGATCGCGAAACTGTTCCACCACCGATAGCTTCTCGGCAAGGCGCTGGGGTGCGCCCGCCACGATCGATCCCGCATAATTCAGGAACACCGGAGCCGAACAGAAGATCGCGCCCAGGATGAAGGCCACCGTCAGATTGTCGGTCAGCGCCGAAGCCAGCATGCCGGCCGTGAGCAGCGCGGCGCCCATCAGCCAGTAACCCAGGTAAGTGCAAAACATCAAGCCGGGGTCGGGGCTGCCCAGCCAACACAGCACCACCACGTGACTGAGCGAAAACAGCAGCGCCACCGAGTAAATAGCCAGCGCGGCCAGATACTTTCCCAGCACGATTTGTAAGTCGGTGGCGGGCAGAGTCAGTAATAGCTCCTCGGTGCCCTGCTTCTTCTCTTCCGCCCACAAGCTCATGCTGATCGCCGGAACCAGGAAGATGAGCAGATAAGGAAAGAAGCGGTTGAGCTGATCGAGATTCGCCAGGTTGGTAGCAAAAAAGCGCTCCTGCCAGAAGGCCGCCATGGCGCTCAGGAACACAAATAGCGTGATGAACACGTAGCCGGTGGGGGTAGCGAAGTAGGAAGCCAGCTCCCGCCGCAAGACAGCCTGGATTACACGCTTGCGGGTGTGCATGCGCCCCCTTCCGTCAGCGCGTGGAATGCGTCGTCAAGCGATGCGTACCCTACATGCATTTCAGCGGGAGTGCCGTCGAAAACCACGCGTCCGCGACTGATGAAAATGACGCGGCCGGCCATCGCCTCGACCTCCTGCAGGATGTGCGTCGACAGCAGGATGGTCTTACTTTGGCCCAGTTCGCGGATGGTCTGGCGGACCTCCCGTGTCTGGTTCGGATCCAGGCCGCTGGTAGGTTCGTCCATGATCAAAACGTCGGGCTCGTGCAGCAGTACCTGCGCCATCCCTGCGCGCTGGCGGTAGCCTTTGGAAAGCTTCTGAATGGGCTTTTCGATGACCGCTTCCAGAGCACAGCGCGCGATCACGGCGTCGATGCGCTGCTGCAAGTGTGCGCCCGAGAGGCCGCGCGCGCGCCCGAAGAATTTCAACAGGCCCAGCGGCGTCATATCGGGGTACAGCGGGCCGTTTTCCGGCAGGTAACCGAGCCTCTCTGCGGCGGCGATACGGTCGGTGGCCACGTCCAGCCCCGCGATGCGCGCCGTGCCCGAACTGGGCGCCAGATACCCGGTGAGGATCTTCATCGTCGTGGACTTGCCGGCGCCATTGGGGCCCAGAAATGCCGCCACCTGGCCTTGCGGAATGGAGAACGACACGTCCCGAATGGCGGCGAAATCTCCATAGAATTTGCTGAGGCCGGCGGCCTCGATCATGGCTGCGTTACTGGATTCCGGCATGCTGCGAGGAGACCTGCGAGACGTTCATTACCCAGATTTACCACAACCAGCGAGGTGCAGGGCGCCTACGGTGGTAACACCCTAACAGTGGAGCCAGCCTCGCCTGCACCTCTTCCAGCGATTCCCCGTGATAGCTTTTGCCTGGTTAGTCAGGGACAAACCAGTGCCAGGCCCGATTTCTGGCTATAGATCTTGGGACTGAGCACCAGAGCCGGACGGCGCCCGGCCTGTTCGTGTCCCGCCTGAGGGTCGAAGGTCAGCCAGATAAGATCTCCGCTGTCCGGGATATAGGTGGAAGTTACCAAGATTCCCGGCCCGCTGACGGTCCCCAAGCTGTTTCGGAGTGCCGGTTCTTCGTCGTGATCCCCGATACCAGCTGCCGCCGGTCGTACTTCCGGCGGGCCGGCCGCAAGACGATACTGCCGTCGGTTTCGAGGTCAAGGGTCAGCCGGTCGCCCTCCGCGAGGCGCGCCTCTCTGGCCAAGGTCTTGGGAATCCGGACCGCCAGGCTGTTACCCCACTTGGAAACCTGTGTGTCGTTCACCATGCGTATCTACATCGACTATACATCGTTCAAGGCCGGGCGCGCCCCGCTCGCTGATGCGTAATATGATGTACTCGATGATTACCCGCCGCGCTCTGCTTTCCTCCGTCGCCGCCGCTGCCGCCGTCCCCGGCATCCTGCCCGCCGCCGCCAAATCGTTTCCAAAGGGCTTCCTATGGGGCGCCGCCACTGCTGGCCACCAGGTCGAGGGCAATAACTTGAACAGCGATCTTTGGCTGCTGGAACATCTCCCCGAGAGCACCTTCGCAGAGCCCTCCGGCGACGCCTGTGACCAATGCCACCTCTACCCGCACGACATTCGCCTGCTCGCCGAACTCGGCTTCAACACCTATCGCTTCTCCTTGGAATGGTCGCGCATCGAACCGGAGGAAGGCCTTTTCTCCCGCGCCGAACTGGAACACTACCGCCGCGTGCTGGCGGCTTGCCACGAAGCCGGCGTCACGCCGATGGTCACCTACTCGCACTTCACCGTGCCCCGCTGGTTCGCCTTCAAAGGCGGTTGGGAAAAGGCCGATGCGCCCGCCCGGTTCGCCAAATTCTGCGAGCGCGCCACGCGCAGTCTCGGCGACATGATCGGATACGCCACCACGCTCAATGAGCCCGACGCCGCCGCCCTTCTCGATTGGATGAACCTGCCTGGCGGCATGTCCATCGGCCAGATGATCGCCTCCCAACTGCCCGTAATCCGCAAGCAACTCGGCGCGCCGGATTTTTCCGGCTTCATTTTCGCCGACCGGCGCCTTGCGCTCCCCAACCTGCTTCGCGCCCACATCGAGGGCAGGGAAGCCATCAAATCCGTGCGCCCCGGCCTCCCCGTTGGTGTCAGCCTGGCTATGTCGGACGACCAGCCCGCGTCATCGGCCTCGCGCGTCGAAGAGAAGCGCGCAGCGGTGTATGGGCCGTTCCTCGAAGCTGCCCGCAAGGATGATTTCTTCGGTGTACAGACCTACACCCGCGCGGTTGTCGCCGAAAAAGATCTGCCCCCGCCGAAAGACGCTGAACTGACGCAAACCGGTTGGGAGTTTTATCCCGAAGCGTTGGAGCACACCATCCGCTACGCGGCGCTGAAGACGGGCGTCCCCATCATGGTCACTGAAAACGGCATCGCCACCGACGACGACGGGCGCCGCGTCGAGTACATCCGGCGCGCTTTGGCCGGCGTCCAGCGCTGTCTCGACGATCGCGTCGACGTGCGTGGCTACATCCACTGGTCCTTGATCGATAACTTCGAATGGAACTCCGGCTTCAAGCCGAAGTTCGGACTCGTCGCCGTGGATCGCGACACCCAGATGCGGACCGTCAAGCCCAGTGCCGCCTACCTGGGCAACATCGCGCGCCGCAACGCACTTTAATAGGCGCGCCGCGACCGCAACGGATCGCTGCGCGATAATGGACGGCATGAGCTCTCCGCTTCGCGGGCACCAGCGGATTGATCGGCGCAGCTTGGCGCTCCATCGCGCGATCGCGGAGAAGCTGCGCGCAGACCCGTCGCTGATGGCGATCGCGCTCGACAACATCGAGCGCAGGAGCCGCGCGGGAAGCCGCTCCCAACCTTATTGGGATGCGTGGCGTGAAATCCTGCAGCGACCTCTGCCGGAAATCCTGGACCTGCTCGAAGACGAGAGCGAACGCATGACGGCGCTCCGCCAGGCGACTCCCTTTGCGGGGGTCTTGACGCCCGCAGAACGCTGGGCCATCTACGAAGAATTTAGTCCGGATCGGGTCGCGACTTCATGACGCGCGCTCAATTGGAACATGTGATTCGGGCCGCGGGGACCATCGCGGATGTCGATGACGTCGTTGTCATCGGCAGCCAGGCGGTGCTGGGTCAGTTCCCCGACGCACCACCGGAGCTGTTGGTGTCCAACGAGGCGGATGTCTTTCCCCGCGAGCATATCGAGCGCGCCGACCTGATCGACTCCACGATCGGCGAAGGCTCGCCGTTTGACCGCTCGTTCGGCTACTACGCCCACGGCGTTGGTGAGACCACCGCGATCCTGCCGCAAGGGTGGCGCGACAGGCTGATCCTGGTGACCGGCGAGAACACCCGGTTCATCAGAGGCTGGTGCCTCGAGGTTCACGACCTGGCAATCGCGAAGTACGCCGCGGGACGCGAAAAGGACCGGGATTTCACAAAGTCGTTGGTGCGTCATGCGATGGTCCGGCGCGAGGTGCTTGAGGAACGCCTGGCGTGTACCGCGCTCGATTCTCAAATCCGCGGTATCGTCTCTCAGCGCATTGAAGCCGATTTCCGCAAGGCGCGGCTCGCCAGCGATCTGGCCGCCCAGCACCGCGACGCGCCGGAGTCCGCCGAATAACCGCCTCGGTCGTCATCTCGCAGGTTGGGGGAGCTTACAGCGCGTCCTCTTTAACAATGATCTCCTTCATGATCTCCGACGTCCCCGCGCCGATGGTGTACAGCCGGAGGTCGCGCCAGTAGCGGCTGATCGGATACTCGGTGGTGTAGCCGAACCCGCCGAATATCTGCATGCAGTCGTAACTCAGCCTCTGCGCCAGTTCCGACGTGAATAGCTTGGCCATGGTGATCTCGCGCACCGCCTTCTGCCCGCGATTCGTCAGGTCCAATGCCCGGTACACCAGCCACCGCGCCGCCTCCACGTTCGTGCGATGCTCGGCGAACTTGTGCCGCCAAACCTGATAGCTGCCCACCGGATTGCCGAACGCGTTGCGCTCCTTGCCATACTGAATGGCCAGGTCGAGGCAGCGCGCCATGGAAGCCACCATCATGATCGCGGAAGCCAGTCGCTCGCCCTGGAAGTTGTGCATGATGTAGTAGAAGCCGCGATTTTTTTCGCCCAAAATGTACCGCGCCGGAATGCGGCAGTCGTCGAAAAACAGTTCGGCGGTGTCGGAGCACAGGTTGCCCACCTTCTTCAGCTTTCTGCCCACCGAATAACCGGGCGTGCTGGTCGGAAACAGCACCAGCGAGATGCCTCGCCGGCCGGCCTCTCCGGTGCGCACCGCCAGCACGATGAAGTCGGCGCGCGAGCCATTGGTGATCCACAGCTTCTGCCCGGAAATCACCAGATCGTCGCCGTTGGTGCGCGCGTACGTGCGCAGGGCCGCCACGTCGGAGCCGCCGCCGGGCTCGCTGATGCCCAACGCGCCGATCCACTCGCCGGCCATGGCCCGCTGCATGAAAACTTCTTTGTGCTCGGCGGTGCCCAGTTCGTTGATAATCGGAATGGTGAGTTCGCCCTGCACCATCAGACCCATACCCACGCCCGGACTGTCCGCCCAGGCGATGGATTCCATGGCCGCCGCCGTGGCCCACCAGTCCAGGCCACTGCCGCCCAGTTCGGTCGGAATGCGGATGCCGAATAGCCCCAGATCGGCGGCCTTGCGAAAGATCTCGCGCGGGAAAATGCCGGCTTCATCCCACTCCTGCGCGAACGGCGCGATTTCCTCGCGGCAGAAGCGCTTCACCGTTTGCCGGATCAGGTCGTGTTCCGCAGTGAAGGGCGGATAGACCATCGCGGCTTCCGTGGCCAGTGTAGATGTCATGCGCGCTATTGTACACCTCTCTGACCTTATAATTCCCCTATGGATCCTTTCCGCGTCGTGAAGCAATCGTGGACTCCGGGCGACACGCGCGAAGTGGAAGTCCCCCGCCTCGACCGCCAGATCGGCGTGGAGTACGATTCCTACCGCCGCGTCTATCTCGCCGACGCCCACGAATGGATCATCGCCGGCAAGATCGCCCGCGACGACGGCAAGACCTACTACATCCTCGAGTGCATCTCGTGAACCGCGCCACCGGGCTGTTCCTCAAAGCGCTGGGCGCCATCTACCTTATTGCCTTCGTGTCTTTCGGCGTCCAGGCCGCCGGTCTGATTGGCTCCCAGGGCTTCCTTCCGGTGGCGAATTACTTGCAAAGCATGCGCGAGGCGTTGGGCGCCCGCGCCTTCTGGTATGCTCCCACAGTGTTTTGGTTCAGTTCCAGCGACTGGGCCCTGCGTATCGCCTGGATCGCCGGCGCCGTACTGTCCATTGTCCTCATGCGCGGATTCTTCCGCCGAGCCTGCCTCGTCGCGCTGCTGATCCTCTATCTTTCCATCTCCACCGCCGGGCAGGATTTCTGGTCGTTCCAGTGGGACATCCTGCTCACCGAAGTTGGCTTCCTCGCCATCTTCGCAGACGGTTCGCCCATGCGCTCGTGGCTGTTCCGATGGCTCCTCTTCCGCCTGATGTTCATGTCCGGCGCAGTGAAACTGCTCAGCGGCGATCCCACCTGGCGCGATCTCACCGCGCTGACTTATCACTATCAAACGCAGCCGCTGCCTACGCCCATCGCCTGGTACATGTATCAACTGCCCCTCTGGTTTCACAAGGCGTCCACGGTCTTAGTGTTTCTGGTGGAACTGCTGGTTCCCTTTCTGATCTTTGCGCCGCGCAAGCCGCGCCGTATCGCGGCATGGCTGCTGATCGGACTGCAAGTACTGATTTTCCTGACCGGCAACTACACCTTCTTCAACCTGCTGGCCATCGCGCTGTGCCTGTTCCTGTTCGCCGACTACGGGGCGCATCCCGCGCCGCCGGAAACCCACCCGCACCGCGCTGTCACCATCGCTCTGTTGGTCTTCGTGCTCACCACCAGCGCGTTGCAGTTGCTCGAAATGTTTCGTGTGCCGCTGCCCGCGCCGGCCGAGAAGTATCTGGTCTGGATCTCACCTCTCCGCTTGGTCAATTCATACGGGTTGTTCGCGGTGATGACCACTACCCGCCCTGAGATCATAGTGGAGGGTTCTAACGACGGGACACTCTGGACGCCCTACGAGTTCCGCTTCAAGCCGGGTGACGTGAAGCGCGCACCGCCTTGGGTGGCCCCGTATCAACCGCGGCTGGACTGGCAGATGTGGTTCGCCGCCCTCGGGAACGTGGGCGAGAATCGCTGGTTCTACAACTTCGCCGCCCGGCTGATGCAGGGGTCGCCGGCGGTGCTCGGACTGCTCGATCGCAACCCTTTTCCTGGAGGCCCTCCCCGCTATATCCGTGCCGCGGTTTACGACTACCAATTCACAGACTTCGCGGAACGCCGTCGCACCGGAGCGTGGTGGCGTCGCGAAGAGAAAGCCACCTACCTCCCGCCAATCTCACTTCGGCATTAGTCCAGCTATGCCCATGGTTTCATTTCCCCACCCAGCCCCTTATACCCGTTCTTCATCCGCTCTTCAATCTTCGCCCACACCGCCGGATCGCAGCCCTTCCACTCCGCCACAGCCACGTTCCCCAGGTAAGGCAGATCCGCAATCCCCACCTTGCTCGAATAAAATCCGTTCAAAGTCAGATCCCGGAACTTGCTGAAGAAGGCAGCCCAGCGTCGATCCTCCGCCGCGGCCCGTTCCGGCCAGGCAATCCGATCCAAAATCTGCTTCTGCTGCTCCGTACCCGCGCCGGCAAAGGGTTTCTGGAAAAGCCGCGCCGATTCGTGGTCGAGCCACGCCAGCCCGCCCAATATCGAGGCCGCCAAGTCGTCGTTGCCGTCTTGCTGCTTGCGGAAGTCCAGCCAGTCGTCGATGAATTCCGGCACGCCCGCTTGCGTGGCGCTGCCGCTGCGCTCGTCGGCGGGCAGGATCAGGTCGCAAAGCACTCGTACGGTGTGCCATTGAGGCTCGTCGAATACCTTGCGCGCGTAAGCGCCCTGGTGCGTTTCGTGTGTTTGCGCGCGGCTCGCGCCCGCCGTGGCCGCGGCCAGCGCGGGCACCGAGCCCATGATCTGGAACAGGTCGCGGCGGCTGACTCCCGTTTTCTCTGTCATAAATTCCTCTTCTTCACCTGCTCGGCGATGTATTCCGAAGTGCGCCAGCCCAGCGCCGAAATCGTCAGGGTCGGATTCTTGTCCGCATTGCTCACAAAGGGCGCGGCGTCGGTCACAAACAGATTCTTGCAATCCCACGCCTGGCAGTTGGAGTTGAGCACCGAAGTTTTGGGGTTGTCGCCCATGCGGGCCGCCCCCACCTCGTGGATAATGGCGCCGCCGCGCGCGATTCCCCAGTTGTTTTCGGCCGTGCCGCCGGTAAAGTACTTGCCTCCGGCCGCGGTGATGATCTCCTTGAAAGTATCCTGCATATGCTTCGCCTGCAGGATTTCGTCCTGGCTCCATTTGAAATGGAAGCGCAACACCGGGATGCCCCACTGGTCCACTGCGTGCGGATCGAGTTCGCAGTAGCTGTCGGCATTGGGAATCATTTCACCCCGCCCGCTAAAGCCGACCTGCGCCCCGTACACCTTGCGCACATTACGCTTCAACTCCACGCCATACCCTCCGCCCAGGATTTGTTCGGAACCTCCAAATTCGTTCGCGCCCGGCAGTCCACGCCCGCCTCCGAACTCGATGTGATATCCGCGCGCGAAAGGCATCTTGCCAGCCTTCTGGTCTTTGTAGTGCCACCACGGCATGTACATGTGCATGCCGCCCACGCCGTCTTCGTTGCGCGGGGGCAGATCCTCCAGAATCGGGAAATAGCCGTCCACGTCCGATCCCACCGTGTCCATCAAATACCGCCCCACCAGCCCGCTTGAATTCGCCAGGCCGTTGGGAAACTGGCTGCTCTTGGAATTCAGCAGGATGCGCGCGGTTTCGCAGCAGCTTGCCGCCAGCACCACCACCTTGGCATTCACCGTCACTTCGCTGCGGGTCTTCTTGTCGATGTAGGATACCCCGCGCGCGCGCCCATCGGCGCCCACCACCACTTCGCGCGCCATGGCGCCGGTGCGAACCTCCAGGTTGCCGGTCTTGACCGCCGGGAAGATGTGGACGCCGGGAGAATTGAAGTTGGCGTTCACCCCGCAAGCCCGCCCGCATTGCGCGCAGTAGTGGCAGGCCGCCCGCCCGTGGATCGATCGCGTCAGAATCGCCAGCCGCGACGGGATGCACGGCACGTTCACCTTGTCGCAGGCCAGCTTCACCATCCGCTCGTAGCCACGCGGTGCAGGCGCGGGCAGGAACTTGCCATCGGGCGTATTCTCCAGGCCCTCCTGGCTGCCGAAGACGCCGATCAGCTCCTCGGCCTTGTCATAGTAAGGCGCCAGCTCTTCATAGGTGATGGGCCAGTCGAATCCGCGGCCGTCGCGGCTGTAGGGCTTGAAATCGTACGGTCCCATGCGCAGCGAGATGCGCCCGTAGTGGTTGGTGCGCCCGCCCAGCATGCGCGCGCGCCACCACATCCACTCCGTGCCGGCGGCGTTAGTGTAGGGCTCGCCCGGAACGTGCCATCCGCCCAGGAGAGTGGCGTCGTAGTAGCCGAAGGGCTTCTCCTTGGTGCCGGCCGCGCGATGCGGCGCATTGTACGGCCACTTGAACATATCGGATTGCTTGGTGCAGTCATACCATCCGCCGGCCTCCAGCATGCAGACCTTGGCGCCCGCCAGCGAAAGCACGTGCGCGGCCACCCCCCCGCCCGCCCCGGAGCCGACCACGATCACATCATAAGTTTTGGGAGTTGCCTGCGCCTGCGCCATGCCGACTATTTTACGCCCGTGACGCTGCGCCGTGCCGACGTTTCCGATCCCTCAATATTTCAGGATTACGTCCATCGCCAACTGAAGCTGGTTCGTCCGGGTCCCTTGACTATACGCCGCCACGTCGAAGGAGTGGTCGAACCTGAGCTCAGGGCGGAGGATTACGGTATTTCCCACCCAATGTCCCCACATCAGCGTTTCTTCCGTGTACCGCGTCTTGAAGCCGGTTCTCTGGCCCTTCATGTCGTCCAGGAAATCGCTGCGAATCGATAGGTAGTTCTTCGCCGAGAACTGTTTCTCAACGTAGTTGACCATCGCCCACTCCGGCGCAAGGCAGCGAACCTGTCCCGCGGGGCAGTACGCACCGTTGGTGCCTTTTTCCGGTTCTATTGGGCCGAAAACGCTGGGTACACCGCTTTCATACATGTACCAGGTCTCGGTCGCCATGTGCCACGACTGGCTGAACTTGTGATACCACGTGTTGTCGAACATCTGCAGGTTGTTGTAAGCGTACTAACCGCCGTTGAGACCGTTCACACAGGGGTACACATTGTCGTTGCCTTTGTTGAACGTGTAGCTGACGCAAGCCGTAGCGGACGGCCTCGCGTCCGGCGTCCACGGAGCCACGTCATGGCTCGCGGTTAGCCCCAACTGCACCAGCCAGTGGTCAGTCAGCTTGACCGTACCCAGGATACCCGTGTCGGTAAACGGATCGACCGAATACAACAACGAGTGAGTGTAAACGTAGTTATTGGGAGCCAATTGCGCTTCGATACCCGGAATCGAGATGAAACGGCCGACGCGGATGTTGAGCCCCTCGGCAACCTGGGGGATATACAGGTCCGCATACTCCAGCACCGGATCGAACCCATACTGGCGGTGGTCGTCTAGCAGTTGCCCGCTGAGATAACCCAGGCTGGTGGTGAACCGATAACTGGTGCCGAACAATCCGCTCAGGTGGAATCCCCAATCGATATGATCGGTTTGCACCGAGTCGGGAAGGCGTTCCACATAGACCACCGCCTGATCGAGCTCTACCCGATTCGCGTAAATATCATAGGTGGCTGGATAATTCGTATCGTGTGACGTGCTCAAGTTGAAGCTGCCTTCGAGCCAGCCGTAGATCTTGACTCTGCTTTGCTCCCAGGCTTGGCCATTCGAGCCGCCGTAGATAGCTTCCATGAGTGGGGGCACATTGGTATCCGGTGCGCCGATTTCGGGCGATCCGCCGTATGACCAGTCGGAGTTGGGGAAAGGCGGCGAGTTCAGGGGCGAAGGCAAAGTACGGCTGGGAGGTGCGGGGCCGCTGTCGCCGCCACCTCTCCAGTCTTTGACATAGGCTTGAGAAAGTCTTTTCAGAAATCCTTTGTTAGCGCCAAGTGTCAGGTTCAGGGTCAGATCCCAGCCGGCGGTCACGTCCGCTTCCGCCACCGGCGAATCGGTGAACCCGCGCTTTGTCGCTCTGAACTGGTAATGACCTGGAGGGAGCGCATCAATGGTGAAAGATCCGTCCGCGGCGCTCACGAATGTCCGATCGGTCTTTTCACTGGGGCTGTGGGCGAGGACTTGAGCAGCCGCTACCGGCGATCCGCTCAGGTCCTGAACCAAGCCGTGCACGCGTCCCTGCACTTGACCGGGAGCGCGCACGGCGAGCCAAAGCATCAAGGCAACCACTGCGACTCGGTGGGTGCGCACGAAGGTGAAAGAAATCAATGCCGATTCTCTCACATCGCCACAGGCAGTCGATTGACAATCTCTCGCTAGAAGTGGAATCCTAGCGTCACCGTCAGCGCTCGCGGGGTAACGTAATGCGTCCCACTAAATGTCGAAAGGAAATTGTAAAGCGCGTAAGCGTTCGTCATATTCACGACCGTCAGCCGCGCACTCCACTTATACTTCTCGCCGTGAAACAGGTTATCGTCGCCCACCGACGCGTCAAACAAGCTGCGCGGCTGAATCCGCGGCGGATTGTGGTCGTCGTTCTCCGTGCCGGTCGCCGGTATCTTTACCAGGTTCGAGCCGTAAAGCGATGCCGGACACAACCCATTCGGGCTGATGGGCGTGGTCGGCGTCGCGTGTACGCTGCCGCAATACAGCCCGCCCTGGAACTGTTGATCCGGCGTCAGACCCGACACATCCACTTCGGTATCCGTTCCATTCGGCCCGTTCACGCAGTTGCCACCGATGCAGGGCACCGGGCCAGCCACCTGGCCACTATCGTAACGCCAGTTGAACCCGAACCACGGCCCGTTCTTCCACGGCTGATATTGCAAGTGAGTGGTCTCGTTGAATGTTTCGTCGTGGTCGATGCGGAACACCTCCGACCCCACCGGTGTGGCGCCGATGCCGCTCACCTGCGGCTCGAAGAATCGCGCCGACACGTGCGACATCACCACAAACGCCGTCAATCCGCGCCAGTTCGGGACGCTTGCGCGAATGGCGTATCCCGGAATCTTCGAACGGTCCCACTCGATCGGAAACGTGATCGGCGAGTCACCCAGCACGCTGAAGTCGTACGCCTTGTGCGTGTACTTCCAGATGTATTCGCCGTCAATCACCAGGTGCTTGCCGAACGCCTGCTCGAGGCCGGCATGGAACTCATTGCGCCAGCCCGGGCTCAACGGCACATTGCCCACGCACGGCGAGACCGTCGACGCCTCCAGCGCGGCGATCACCGGGTTATTGCATCCTTCGCTCGAGAGCACCAGGTTCTCGTTGAACGGAGTCTCCAGCGACCGGGCGTATGAAATCCGCAGCACCGTGTTGGTCGGCTTGATGTTATACGCGACGCCCAGGCGCGGCTCGGGCTGCGAGGCCGTCACCAGTCCATCGTAGTAGTCGAAGCGCAGCCCCAAATTGAAGGTCCAGTTGTTCTTCGTGATGGCGTCTTGAATGTACGCGGAGAGTTCCCGGATGTTGGCGTGGCCAAAAAAATGGTAAAGGCCGCTGGTGGAGTTCGGGCAGCCGTCCGACCCCGGCAGAGCCGCCGGGCGGGTCAAATCGTAGCATGCCAGCAGCGGATTGAAGCTTGGATTCACCGTCATCCCCGCGCCGCACTGCGAGGGATCCGTCAATCCGGCGCCCGCGTAGGGGCTGCCGTCCGCGTTCAGGCACACCGCATTCGCCGTCGGGTCCACGATTCCGAAAGCGTCCTTCTCCGTCAGGATCGTGTCTTCATAAATCACACCCGCCTTCAGGTTGTGGATGCCCTTGGCATACGATACGCTGGTGCGCAGGCCGGCGCTGGTCAGCGTGCGGTCCTGCCCGATCGACTGCAGTTGCAGATCGGGTTGCAGGTCGGCGAACGGATTGTCGCTGGGATAGTAGTCGTAGTGATCCTGCCGCAGGAACGCTCCGAACGTCAGCACCGTGTGCGTATTCGCGAGGCGCGTCCAGGTGGGCGCGGCGTTGAACGTCTTGATCTGCGAGCGCTGATCCGTGCTGCCCACGGGCACGCCGTTGGGGCCCAGCCCGTTATTGTTTACCACCAGCCCAGACCACGCCGTGGCGTCCTGGGCGTCGAACGAATTGGGGGTCTGGAACCAGGATCGCGAGAAGCCCAGATTCACGCTCAGTGTATCCGCTACGGAAGGCTTGAAGTCCACCCGGTCGAACAGGTTCTCCTCGTTGCCGTGATCGTGCATTACGCTGAATTCCGGCCCGTCCAGGAACCGGCCCGTGTTCATGCCGTTGGCCGAAATAAAGTTGCCCCAATTCTGCCCGCCCCAGCCCAGGTCGAAGCCCGCGTTGCTGCTGCCAAAGCTGCCGTAGGAGGCCGTCACATCGCCGTGCGGCTGGGTCTGCCCCAACCCCGAGCGCGTCGTCACTACAATCACCACGCTGGTTTTATCGCCATATTCCGCCGGCGGCGCGCCCGCGATCACCTCCATCGATTGCACGGAATCGAGCGGGATCTGATTCGAAAACACCTTGCTCTGTTGGTCCGTGATCGGCTGGCCGTCGAGCGAAAACGAGTTCGAGGCGTGGTCGCCGAAACCGTGAAACAATCCGTTGGAATCGGCGGAAATTCCCGGACTGGCCAGAGTCACCAGCGAACTGATCGAAGAGGACGAGCTTTCGAGCGGCAGTTTATCGAACAGGTCGCGATCCACATCGGTGTGTGTAGTGGGCGTGGTCTCGATCAAATCCGCGCCGGCTTCCACGGTCACCGACTGCGTCTCCTGGCCCAGAGCCAAGCTGATCTTCAGCTCCATCGGCACCGCCGTCCTGATGTTGACGTCCTGCGTGGCTGCCTGAAACCCCGCCGCCGTGACCGACAGATGGTAGTTGTTATAAGGAAGGTTCGCGAATTCGAACTTTCCTTGGGCGTCGCTCGTGATAGTGCGACTGTAGTGCGAGACCGGGTTCTGAATCGTCACGATTGCGCCCGCGATCACCGCATCGGAAGGATCGAGGACCGACCCGCGAATCGTTCCGCTGTTGGATTGAGCGAAGCAACCGGCCGATAGCGCGAGGCAGACCGCCAGGCAGGCAAGGATATCCGTGGCGAACCTCTTCATAATTAAATTGTCGAGGCTCCAGGCCGCCGAATCCTATGAAAATCGGACTGGCGGACTGCTGCGCGCCGTGGATGAACTGTTTATGGCGATGAGTGGACAAGACGACGGGTGCCTGGCTAGTCCAGTTCGAAGAGCACTTGCCCCGCTTTCACGGCGTCTCCCGGCGAGACGTGTACCGCCTTCAGCACCCCATCTACCTCCGGGCTGACGTTATTCAGCATCTTCATCGCCTCGACGATCATCACCGGCTGCCGCCGGGTGATCTTATCGCCCGCCGCCGCCAGGACCGCCACTACCACGCCCGCGATCGGGCTCCGGCACACCGAATCCTCCGGCAGCCGTTGCGGCGGGCGCGCGTGCAGCACGGACTCGGGAATGGCGATGGCGGGTTCGCTCTCGCCGTTCGGCGCGTCAGGCGGCGGCGATTCCACCAGTTCCGGCCCCCACCGCGCCAGGGGCGTGGTCAAGCTGTGCGATCCCTGCAGCTCTTCGCGTCCGTGGCGGGCCCAGAGATTCGCGCCGTGACCGCCCGCCGCCGCTCCGGCCGCTATTGCGATCTCCTCGTCATCCTTGGCCATCGCCGTCCTCGATCCAGTTACAGCGGGATCAGCCCGTGCTTCTTTTGCGGGCGCCAATCGCGCTTGGCGGCCAACGCCTCCAAGGCCTCGGCCACGTGCGCCCGCGTCGCGGCCGGCTCGATGATATCGTCCACCAGGCGCATCCCCGCCGCCACGTACGGCGTCGCGAACGTGTCCGAGAACTGCTCGACCAGTTCCCGCCGCTTCGCGCCGTTGTCATCGGATGCCGCCAACTCGCGGCGGAACAGCACCTCCACCGCCGCCTCCGACCCCATCACGGCGATTTCTGCCGAAGGCCACGCCAGCGTGCAGTCCGCGCCCAATTCCTTTGAGCACATCGCGATGTACCCGCCGCCGTAAGCCTTCCGCAGAATTACCGTGATCTTCGGCACTGTGGCTGCTGAATACGCAAACAACAGCTTGGCCCCGTGCCGGATAATACCGCCGTACTCCTGATCCAAGCCCGGCAGAAATCCCGGAATATCCACGAACGTGAGCAGCGGAATATTGAATGCGTTGCAGAATCGCACGAAGCGCGCGCCTTTATCCGAGCCGTCGATATCCAGGGCTCCCGCCAGCACCGACGGCTGGTTGGCCACTATACCCACCGAATGTCCGCGGATGCGCCCGAAGCCCACCACTAGGTTCTTGGCGAACTCCGTCTGCACCTCCAGGAAATCGCCGCGGTCCACCACCCGCGCCACGATCTTTTTCACGTCGTAGCCGCTCTTGGGATCGGCGGGCACGATATCGTTCAGCTCGTCGTCGTCGCGCGGGGCGCCGCCCGCGTCCAGGCGCGGAGGCTCTTCCAGGTTATTGTTAGGCAGGAACGAGAGCAGCCGCTGGCAAATCTTGACGGCCTCCACATCGTTCTCCGCCACGAAGTGCACCACGCCCGATTTGTTCATCTGCGCCCGCGGCCCGCCCAATTCCTCGGGCGCCACGATCTCGCCGGTCACCTGCTTGATCACCGCCGGGCCGGTGATGAACATCTGCGCATCGTGCGTCTGGATGATGAAGTCCGTCAACGCCGGGCTGTAGGCGGCGCCGCCCGCGCACGGCCCGCAGATCAGCGAAATCTGAGGGACCACGCCCGAAAGCACCACGTTCTGATAGAAGATGCGCGCATACCCCGCCAGGCTGCCCACCCCTTCCTGCACGCGCGCGCCTCCGGAATCGTTGATGAAGATGAATGGCGACCCGGTCTTCAAGGCGGACTTCATCGTATCGGCGATCTTGTTGGCGTGCACCTCGCCCGCCGAACCGCCCGCCACGGTGAAGTCCTGGCTGGCCACGTGCACCAGCCGCCCTTCGACCCGGCCCCTGCCGGTAACCACGCCGTCCGCCGGCAGCTCTTTGCCGTCCATGCCGAACAGCCGTCCGTTGTGCTTGGCGAACAGGCCCGCCTCGCGGAAGGTCTTCCGGTCGAGCAGCAGAGCCAGCCGTTCGCGCGCCGAAAGCTTGCCGGAGCTGTGCTGCTTTTCGACCCGCTCGCTGCCCCCGCCGAGCTGCAGCCGTTGCTTGACCCGGCCCAGTTCGCGCATGCGCTCCTTGGCGGAGGTCTCCATGTACGTATATTGTAGCGGGTTTTAAGACCCCCGAATCCGTTTCGCGGGCAGGTTGCAAAACCCGCCGAGTGTCAATCGTCCTTCCCGGTTACAGCCTCGGTCAATTAAATAGGCCGCGGTTACAAGGCCCTGCCTTGGGCGGTTTGGCCTCGACGCAGGAATGTCTTCGGCTCGGAGCCATAGCCCCAGATCCTGAACGTACCGGAATCCTTGTACCAATTCTTCCTCCGCCACTTCCGGGTTCGAGTCAATTCAGAGGCGAAGCTGAATCCGCTTGACTTCCTCCCTAGTCCAGGCTATATATAGTCTGGAATAGGAAAACATGCCCGAAGATTCCCCGCAACTCCTCCCAGGCACCCTCTACCTGCTGATCCTGCGAACGCTGGCGGCCGGTCCGCTCCATGGATACGCCATCGCCCGCCGCATCAAAGAGCGTTCCGCCGACGTCCTGGATGTCGAGGAGGGTTCCCTCTATCCAGCCTTGAATCGCATGCTGCTGAAAGGCTGGCTGCGCGCGGAATGGGGAACCTCGGAAACCAACCGCAAGGCGCGCTTTTACCGCCTCACCCGGGAAGGCCAGAAGCAGCTTGCGGCGGAGGCCAGCGAATTCAACAAGCTGGTGAACGCCATCCAACTGGTGATGAAGACAGCCTGAGGGACTAACGTCATGGCACTCCTGCGTGAACTTTACTTGCGCGTGCGCTGGCTGGCCGGCCAATCGCGTTTTCAAGCCGAGCTCGCCGATGAAATTCAGTTCCATATCGAGAGCCGCGCCGATGAACTGGAAAGCGCCGGGGTGCCGCGCGCCCAAGCGCTCCTGCGGGCGCGCCGCGAATTCGGCTCGCCGCTGAAGGCGGCCGAAGACACCTCTGGAGCTTGGCGCATCGCGTGGCTGGCCGACTTGGCCTCCGATCTGCGCTACGCGGCCCGCGCTTTCCGCCGTAATCCAGGCTTCGCCCTGACCGCCATCTGCTGCCTGGCGTTGAGACCCCATGACGTCTCTACGCTACGAATGAACCCATATCCCGTCCCGTCTCTCTTGGCGAGCTTGGCAGTGGACCTTGGCGCCTCTGCGTGAAAATCCGTTCGTCTGTCCTTGGTATTTCGCTTAAGGCAAGTCCAGGTCCACCTCGAAGAGATCGGCGGTCGCGCCAATGGTGTACGCGTATAGGGTGTCATCAACCCCGATGCCTGCGAGCCGGCAGGTCATGGCATCCTTCTGGAGAACTTCGTCGAAACTGAAAACCAGTTCGCGTTTTCCGGATTGCGGGTTCAATCTGTAAACCGGCTGACCGGCTTCGCCCGAATCCTGGTAGAACAGGCTGCTTGAATTGTTGGACCAGTATTGGTAAGTCAGTCGGGTACCGGTGGGCCCAGGCAACCATTTCTTCAGTGCTACGTCATAGAGGTGTATCTCGCTAGCGGAGGAACTAACGGCGGAAATCAGCCGGCCGTCACGCGACCAGGCGGGTGAGTGCAACCCTTCTGGGCCCGGAAGCAGGTCCGCCTTGCCGGTAGCGGCGTCCACCAGGTAGAGGTAATCTGGTGCGCCCGGTGCAGCGGCGCTCATATCCAGCACGATTTGTTTTCCATCGGGACTCCACTCCGCCACGTCCGCAACAAGATCCGCGGGGCCCAATGTCCGCGGAGCCGACGAGCCGTTCGCAGCCACCACGTACAAGCGCCGAATGGCGTTCGAGTGGACTTCGGTAAAGAGGATTTGCGTGCCGTCCGGAGACCATCGCGGTTCCAATGCCATCGCCGGCGCGGGAGTCAGCTGCAGGCAATCCCCACCGCCCGCACGGCAGCGCCACAGCGAACCATTGACCCTGGAGGTATAGGCAACCCACTTCCCGTCGCGCGAGAAGTGAAGGTTGCCGGCCAGGGGGAAAGCCGCAACTGGAGTCAGGGAGTGGGCATCCCAGGAGAGGCGCTGTAGCCTGGTCTCCGGCCAGTATCCGACGGAGATCATCGTGGAACCGTTGCCCCCCAGGCCGGCGATTGTCTCGGTGTCCTCCGATCCGGTCGGAACCAGTACCGGAACCGACGAAGAGCGCCGCCAGAAACTGGGGCGTTCCCGCCTCATCCACAGCTTGGGACCAGAGGCGGACCAACGCAGAAACGCAAAGTATTTTCCTCCCGCCAGCCAGAATCCCGACGATACGTCAGCGCTTTTCTCATCTGGAAACACCTGCCTCAGACCGGTCCCGTCGGCTCCCACTTCCCATAACGAATGCGTGTTTGAGGCGGGATCCCAGGTGCTGAATCGGAGTTTACTGTTATCGGCTGACCACGCAATCGCATAGCCTTCCTTGCCGGCTAGCATGCGCGGCGCCGATCCGTCGGGATTCGCGACGTAGAGCGCGGTATGGGTCGTATAGGCCACACGGCGCCCATCAGGTGACCAGACGGCGTCGACACACAGGAAATCGCCGAAGGAGCGGGGCGCGCCGCCGTCCGCTGGCCAAATCCAAAGCCTACTGGGGTCGCCACCCCGCTCGGAGGATCCGAGCAGAAAGCTGGAACGATCCCGCGAGATGTCGAAAATGACGGAGTTCTTAAATGGCGTTTTCAACTCCACCGCATCTCCGCCGCCCACAGAGGTCTGCATAGGGAAGTACTTGGCGCCGCGCCGGGCGCAGAAAAAGATGTGGGTCCCGTCACTGACGATTGGCCCGGGGTTAACGTTGCCGATGTGCGTCAGCCGCGTGCGGTTGATCATGCGCGGCGGCGGGAGTGGAAACAGCCAGTAGACGATTTGATGCAGGAGAACGGCCGCGGCGCAGGGAGCCGCCCAATACATCCAGCGCCCGCGCGGCTGGACCGCGACCTTTGGTTTCACCAAGGCGTGGACGTAGCCGTTCCCGCCGGCCGGCCGCGTCGCGGGCTGAGTTGTCACCACGGGCAGATCCCCGGCGGAGACCGGCGCGATAAAGCGATACCCGAGCTTCGGAAGCGTCTCGATGAAGGTCGGATTTCTTGCCGAATCACCCAGCGCGAAACGCAACCGCTTTAGTGCGGCGTTCAGGCTGCCGTCGAACTCGACGTACGTGTCGGAGGGCCAGAGAGCCTGCCGCAGTTGTTCGCGGGTCACGATCCCGCCGGGCTGTTCCAGCAGCATGCATAGGACGTGGAAGGGCTGGTCTTGAATGCGCACCTGGGCGCCCCTGCGCGAAAGTTCCCTCTTACCGAGGTCGACTTCAAAAACACCGAACCGGTAGACGCGCCCCGACGCCGCAGGCGAGCTCATCGGCAGGTCACCCTCCTTGTGGGTACGAGTTTAGCATGACACCCGGGGCGAGTCACAACTTCCCGTATTGCACTGAGCGGAAAAGGTTTCTCGTGTCAGATCCAGGTCATGCAGCGGTCCTTTGACAGAACTGGAAGGAGGCCCGTAACATGGCCCCCAGAGGAGGCTGTCGAGGAGGGAAGGTCCAAAGAGCCGGGCGGAATTGTGCCGGCATTGTCCTTCCGGGCCTTACAGGAGGCAACCATGCTTAAAGAAATTCTGCGAATCTCTAGGGCCTGCCGGACCCTGTCCGTTCTGGCTGTGATGATGTCGGGTTTGGCGGCACGGGCAGACATCTTTGTCAGCACCGGCAAACCGCAGTTCATTTACCCCTTCAATCTCGGCGGCCAAGTGCTCTCTTATAGCGAGATTACCGGAGCGCCCAAGCTGACCCTCGACGTCAACCAATGCTGCAACGGATCGACGACTGGTGTGGCCATAGGGCCAGATGGCAATCTATATGTAGCCGATTTCAACAACCATGAGGTGCTTGGTTTCGACCCGTCGAGTGGGCTACCGACAGGAGTGTCCATTCCGCTTCCCGCGACGTCGGGCCCCGAGGGCATTACCTTCGGTCCGGGGGGCAGCCTCTATGTCGCCGATAGCAATAACCAGGACATTTTGCGCTTCGATGGGCCTCCTTCGTTCACACCCACAGGCACGTTCAGTTGTACGCCGCCCGATGCGTTCAACACCTGCGATCCCTTCGATCTGACCTTTGGCCCCGATGGCAACCTCTACGTTTCCGACATTGGATCGAACCAAGTGGTGCAACTTAACGGCAGCAGCCTGGCGGTTATCGGTGTGTTTGTTCCGTCCGGTGTATTGACTCCCGGCGGCCTCCATTTCGGTTCGAATGAGAACCTGTACGTCCAATTCTTTGTACCGGAATTAGACTGCCTCTTTTGTTATTACAACACCATCTACGAATATTACGGGCCGAAGAGCGGGTCGCCTGGCGCGCAGGTCTCGTCCTTTGCGATCGCCTATGATGTTGGCTCGTTCGACTTTGGATTCGGTCCGGATGGCGGACTTATCGTGCCGAGCGCCTATGAGTTTTACAAGTTCAATCCTTCCACGGCTGCTTGGATAGGCACATTCGGATACACCGGTTTGTGGTACGTTTTTTCGGCTGGTACCGGAGGAGGGCTCATGACCATCGGCGGCCCCTGTATTTGTAATGTGGTAGCGTATCCCCCTATCCATTTGGTTCCCACTCAGAACTTGCGGTTGACCGTCATCGAAGGGCCTGTGTGGGTGGGGCCGGGCGTTCCGGTGCAGGTACAACTCGGCTTCCAGAATAGCCAGGGTGAGGCCATTGGTCCGAGCCAGGTGGTTACTCTGAATCCAGGCCAGACCGCCTCGCTCGATTTGGTGGCGAGTACGCTCATCACTTCCGGGTGGATCGAGGTACAGCCGGTGGTGACGGCTCCGCCTGGTGCGCCCTCGCCGATGGGGAGCATCAATGGCAGCGCGGAGGTCTATAACGCGACCTCCGGATTCGGCTCGGCCTTCTACCCGGGCGTGCCCGTTTCGGGGGGAAGGCCGGTGGCAGGTCCGCCTTCGTTACTTCCGCAAGGGGTAGCTCTCGGTCAGAGCATCCAGATCAATGCGCAGGCGCCGTCGGACAGCCCGTGCGTGGCGCTGTTGAGTTTTACGGATGACACTGGCAATCCGATCGGACCGTCCCAGCAGGTGAATCTCAGCCCCGGCCAAATGGCCTCGCTGACCTTCAATCCTCAGAAGTACACCGAGTCGGGCCGCCAGGAATATGTTCCAAGGATCAGGCCGAACAATCCAACCGGAGGTCAAGGAGTGGCGCCCGCCTGTGTGGGCTCGGCGGAGGTTTACGTCACAAAGACGGGCGTCACCTCGACTTATCAGACCTCTTCACCTGCCGTGGGTACGATGACGCCGCCTGCGCCCTAACAGTGGCATGGCGATCGTTCACCGCGTTACAAAGTCCCATTCCGCCGAAGCCCGCGCCACCACCAGCGGCACATCCCGCCCTAGCAAATAGCGCGCCTGCACCAGATCCTCTGCCGCAGCCTGCACCTTATCCAGATACGCCTGCTTACTCGCGTACCGCTCCTCGACCGACAGCCGCGGGTCCCCCGTCTTCACCCGCTCCGCCTTTGTGCGCGCGAACGGGATGAACGACCCCACCATGCTATACAACTCGTCCGGCGCGCCGATCCCCGCCGCGCGCAGATTCCATCCGGTATAAGTCGCCAGCGGGACCGCCGTGGCGGGCATCCGGATGCCCGCCATTTCGTTGCCATCCGCATCCACCTGTGGCACCCGCATCGGAAACGCGCTCCCCACTTTGGGCGGCTCAATTGTCACGATTCCCGCACTGCGGAATTCCTCGCCGTAGTTCACGTGCCAGGCCTGCTGGATGCGCGTCGGGAACTGCACGCCCGGCGCTTTCGGGAACGCCACCGCTCCCAGCGGCGTCAGGCTGCCGTCCGCCATCTTCGGATAGCGCGATGGCGGCGGCTCCTGGCCCTGCGCCACCCAGCCGTCCAGCGCCACCAGCAGCGCCCGCAGCGTCCACCGGTAATTGTTTGGATTCGGCAGGTTTTGCGCCTCTTCGCGCTCCGGTGGAAACCGGCTCGGCCCATGCTGGCATCCGGTTAGGAAGTAGATGCGTGTGGTCGGCGCAATGGGCGCGTCTTTTTCGCCGTCCAGCGTAGTGTGGATCAGCGACGCCGCGCGCCCATAATACTCATACGAGGTGTTCGTATAGAAAATCTTCGGCACAGCCGCGGGCGGCGTGGCGTGCGTCAGCAAACCATCGGTGATGCCCGTTTCGGCATCGGTTTCCGCCAGATCCGTGAACGGGAAGATGTCGGTTGGATAAAAGGTGTTCAGAAACGGGTGCCCGTCGCGCGAAGCCTGCGCGAAGCGGTGATTGAAGCTGCCCCGCCCAGCCCCCGCCACGTGCGCCATCAGTCCGTCGAAAACGCGCCGCCCCTTTTCGTCCTGGTTGAACCCGTAATACACGAACGTGCGCAGAAATCGCCCGCTCTGCGAAACACCGAATCCGTAGGCCCGCTTAATGATGTCGTGATGATCGGCGAGAATCGTGTCGCCCGGGATGCCGTATTTCAGGAACGAAATCAGGTCGCGCACCGCCGCCGGACCCAGCCCCACGATCGGCGGATCTTTCGCCTGGTAGACCAGCTCGTAGATCTTGCCGGGTTCGAAGCCCGCCGGCATCACCACGTGCGTGCCGCTCTCGATGTGCCACGCCTCCCGCGCCACGGCGCGCCGCGGGCCGTCGGCATGATCGCGTACCGTCAGCGTCAGCCCGGGATCGTCGGGGTTCATCGCCGGATAAGCAAGCTGGCTGCGGTCGCCCAGCGATTGCCGCGTCGCCTTGTGATCCACAATGATCTCGGACCGGACCAGCCCCGTGATCCCTTGCGCCACCGGCGCATAGAGCCGCAACAAGCCGGGCCCCGGCGGCACGTCGAATTCCCAGCCCAGCCATACCAGCGTGTAGCCTTGATCCAGCAGGAAGTCGTCGCCGAACATGTTCAGCATGGCCTTGCCGCCGCGGTTCGAAACCTCGAACAGCACGGCATGGTTTCCATGCTTCGGATCGCGCGGTTTCAAGCAATCGAAATCGGCCGAGAACGTCACCAGGCCGTCCTGGTTGCGCGGCGCTTTGGCAATGTCGGTGATGATCTTGTTAGCCGGCAGATTGGGATCCACTGCGAAATACGCCTTCCCCACGATCCGTTCATAAGGGCCGGCGGAGGCGAACGCTTTGCCGTCCAGAACGTCGCTCCGTTCGGAAACCTCGATGCGCAGCAAAGCCGCCGGCAACAGGGCCGGAATGCAAATGGACAGAATCCAAGCGCGTTTAACCATGGGAATATGGTAAATCATGAAGCCCACCCTATTGCTCCCCCTGCTGCTGTTTCGAATTCTAACCGCGGCAGACATACCCCTCGCAAGGCCCGAGGACTCGGGTATGTCTTCCGAGCGCCTGCACCGCATTCACGACGCCGTCCAGCACCATATCGATGCCGGTGAAATCTCCGGTGCCGTCACGCTGGTCGCCCGGCGCGGCCATATTGTGCACTTCGAGGCGCACGGCCTCATGGATATCGAATCGAAGCGCCCCATGGAAAAGGACGCCATCTTCCGCATCGCGTCGATGTCGAAACCCATCACCGGTGTCGCGGTGATGATGATGCTGGAAGAGGGAAAGCTGCGCTTAAACGACCCCGTTTCGCGGTTCCTGCCCGAGTTTAAGAATTCCAAAGTGGCGATTGCCAGAGGCGACTCAGGAGAGACGTACCTGGTGCCGGCGGATCGCGAACTCACCATCCGCGACCTGCTCACCCACACTAACGGCCTGATGACCGGCGGTGTCGGGGCGAAGTTGGGCCCGCCGCGGATGGTCGAGGGCGACACCCTGGCTACTTATATTCCGCAACTGGCGGCTGCCCCGCTCGATTTCCAGCCGGGCACGCAGTGGGCTTATAGCGGATACGCGGCGCCCGACACGCTCTCGCGCATTGTGGAGCTGGTATCGGGTCAGCCTTACGACAAATTCCTGCGTGCGCGCATTTTTCAGCCGCTGGGCATGAAGGATACGTTCTTCTACCCTCCCGACGACCGCCGGCTGCGGATGACGACGCTGTATCGCAAGAGTCCCAACGGCTTGGTGAAGGCGGAGAATCAGGACGGCTTTTCCTTGAAGAGCTATTTCTCCGGCGGCGGCGGACTGATGTCCACCACCGAGGATTACTATCAGTTCGCGCAGATGCTGCTGAACGGCGGAGAACTCCACGGCAAGCGCCTGCTGAGTCCCCGGACGGTGGAGTTGATGGCCTCCAATCACGTAGGCGAGATGTTCAACGGCAAGCTCGGCCGACCGGCGCACGGCATGGGCTATGGGCTGCTGGTGGGCATTGTGGAGGACAACGTGGCCGCCGGCCTGCGCGTCTCCAAGGGAAGCTTCGGCTGGGACGGAGCTTATGGCACTCAGGCGTGGATCGATCCGCGGGAGAAAATGGTCACGATTGTCATGATCCAGACGCAAGTTGCGCCGGTGCAAAGAGACTTCGAGAACGCCGTGATGCAGGCGATTATTGAGTAGGTGTGTGTGGGGCAGGTTGTCGGCTGTTTGGTCAGATACGATGATAGAATTTCCAGCAGGAGACGTAGGAGGGCCTTTAGTAAATGCTGTATATTGGACGATAGGCGAAAACCCATTGAGTTGAGACTGGAGAAAACATGCCCACACTTCGACGCAGGCTGAGCGCGCAGACGGCGCTGCTAGGCTCCATGGCATTAATCGCGCCTAGCATCGGCACCGCCCAGACCTCTGCATATAGTACGCTGTACAGCTTCAAAGGTGGATCGGACGGTGGGTATCCGAACGGCGTGACGCTCGACGGGAATGGGGCTCTTTACGGCACCAGCTGGACTGGGGGCACCTACATGTGCAATCCAAACCGGCCCTACTATTGTGGCCTGGTCTTTCAGCTGACCCGCGACGGAAGTGCTTGGAACAAGACCGTGCTTTTCAGCTTCAATGGCGCCGATGGCGCCTTGCCTAGCGAAACCCAATTTGGAGCACCCGGCCCAGCACTGATCCTTGGCAGCAATGGATCGCTCTACGGTACTACCCAGAACGGGGGGATCTATGATATTGACGGTGGAGGGCTTGGCGGGACTGTCTTCGAACTTGCGCCACCACCCACGACCGGCGAGCCGTGGACGCAGACCGTGCTATACAGTTTCCAGAATAACCCACAGGCTCCGCACCAGCCGTATGGCGGACTGCTGCTTGCGACCACCGGAGCCATGTTCGGGACGACGTCTACGAATTATTTCCCTCCAGGCGGATTCCAGCAAGGCGGAACGGTCTTTGAGTTAATACCTCCTGCGGAGTCGAGTGGGAGCTGGACTGATGATAATCTGATTAATTTCGAGACAGCAGGTCTCGGGATGCTTCCGGCAGCGGGCGTAGTAGCCTTGGACGGATCGCTGTACGGCACAGTTTCGGAAACCGATGGCGTCGGTGGCTGCGGCTCGGTCTATGAGTTAGCGCCGCCCACCACCAAAGGAGCCTGGTCGGGAAGTGACATTTACAACTTCGGTGGGCCGCCGAACGACGGGTGCGAATCGATTACATCCCTGACGGTTGGTGCTGGTGGCGTGCTCTATGGCACAACGTTTGACGGCGGCTCCGCTGCTCAATGCACAGTTGATCCTTTTCTGATCTCGGGATGCGGCACTGTCTTCAAATTAAGTCCGCCAGCGGCCGTCGGGGAAGCTTGGACTGAGACGGTGATTTACAGCTTCACTGGAACCAATGGCGATGGAGCTTATCCAATGGCGGGCGTAGTAGACGGCAAAAACGGTGTCCTCTACGGCACCACTTCATATGGCGGTAGCGCGACCGCCGGTTCACCTTGCACTTTCTATGGAGCTGCCGGCTGTGGAACAGTATTCGAACTGAAGCCGCCTTCGACGCCGGGCGAGCCCTGGACCGAGGTAATCCTCCACAGCTTCTCAGGCCAGAATGGCGATGGAGCGTGGCCAGGGCCTCTGGCACTAAGTTCTAGCGGCGTGCTTTACGGCCCGACGCGGGCGGGCGGCACCTCTGGAGCAGGCACAATATTCGCGATTAAGCCCTGAGCGTGGGCAATGCCATGCGCCGTTCGCAATCGAAAGCGGCCTGGCGTAGCAACAGAACGGGAGGCTCCAGCTAACAATTACAAGGTCATTCCTTCGAAAAGCCCAGCCTCAACCGCAAACAGAATAAGGAACTTAAATTCTGCCTTAGTGGCAGGTTATCAGCCTGCAGGCCGATTGTGAATAATTGTGAATCGGCCAAGCCCGCGTCATAATAGACAGGTGGACGCGTTGCCCGAGAACATCGAACACCCCGAATCCGGCGGCCTTGAGCGCGAGCTCCGCGCCATCCGGGAAAGGTGCGCCGGGCATCCGGTCCTGGACCCTCGCAGCGCCGATGAAATCCTCGGCTACGACGAACAAGGGCTCCCGCGCTGATGGCGATTGCCACCTCGGTACGCGCCCTGACCCGCGTCGTAACGGAAGCTCTGCGCGAGCGTTTTGATCACCTGCCGAGCCCCCATGGCAAGGCCAGCGTCGAGGAACTCCTCGCGATTGCCGGGCGCGCCGCCGCCCATGTCAACCGCCCATACCTGGACCATGCCGACTTCCTGTACGATGAAAACGGCCTGCCGAAATGACTCCAGACACGCCGGCCATCGCCGTCCGCGACCTCCGCAAACTGTACGGCGACAAAGCCGCGGTGGACTCGCTCAACCTGGTGGTCCCGCGCGGCTGCTTCTTTGGGTTTCTGGGTCCCAACGGCGCGGGCAAATCCACCACTATCCGCATGCTGACGGGACTGATCCCGCCCTCCTCCGGCTCGATCGAGTTGCTGGGCATGCGCCTGCCCGATCAGGAGCTCGAGATCAAGCGGCGTATCGGATTGGTGCCGGACGAATCGCTGCTCTTCGACCGTCTCACGGGCGTTGAGTTCCTGGAATTCGTGGGCCGCATGTACGGGCTGGCGCGTCCCGTGGCCATCGAGCGCGCGCAGTCGCTGCTCGATCTGTTCGAGCTGCGCGAAAAGCGCAAGCTCATCGCGGAGTATTCCAAGGGCATGCGCAAGCGCCTGGCCATGGCCGCCTCGCTCATCCATCACCCGGACCTGTTCCTGATGGACGAGCCCTTCGAAGGCGTGGACGCCGTGGGCGCCCGCCTGATGAAGGATATCCTGCTCGACCAGGTGCGCCGTGGCGCCACCATCTTCCTCACGTCGCACGTGCTCGAAGTCGTCGAACGCCTGTGCGACCGCGTGGCCATCATCGATAAAGGCAGAATCGTCCGCGAAGGGTCCATGGACGAACTGCGCGGCGGAACGGAATCGCTGGAAGATGTTTTCGTGCGCGTGGTGGGCGCCGGGCGCGAGTTCCACGAGCCGGAGTGGCTCAAATGATCCGGGCCATCCTGCGCGCGCAATGGCTCAGCATGCGCATCTTCCGCCTGGCGTCCGGGCGGCGCGGGGCGGTGTTTTCCGCCATCGTCGCCGTGCTTTGGTACGGCTTCTGGACCATCCTCGCCGTGGTGGCCGAGGAGCTTACGGCGGCGCCGCAACTGCGCACGCAAATCGAAAACTGGCTGCCCGCGGGCATGCTGGCGGTATTCGCCTACTGGCAATTGGCGCCCCTGGCTTCGGCCAGCCTGGGCGCGTCGCTCGATCTACGCAAGCTGTTGGTCTACCCGGTGCCGCGGCGCTCGCTGTTTCTGGTTGAGATCCTGCTGCGCATCACCACGTGCGCGGAGTTGCTGCTTTTGCTGGCGGGCGCCGCCATCGGCCTGCTGCGGAATCCGGCGTTCGGCGGATGGAGCGCGCTGGCGCGCGTGCCTCTCGCCGTGGTTCTTTTCGCCGCGTTCAACCTGATGCTGGCCGCCGGATTGCGCAACCTGATTGAGCGGTTGTTGAGCCGCAAAGGCATCCGCGAGGTGATTGGCCTCCTGCTGATGCTGGTTGGTGTGCTGCCGCGATTGCTGATCGTCACCAAGTTCGGCGGTGCCTTGTGGTCCCGGCGGATCGAGCGCGTCTTCCCCGCGGCAGCGAATCCGTTCTGGCCTTGGGGAGCTGCGGCGCACAGCATGTTGGGCCTGTCCAGCGGAGCCTGGCCCATGGCTGCTGCGGCTACGCTCGCAGGCTGGACGGTGGCGGCCTATCTGTTTGGCCGCTGGCAGTTCACGCGCGGCTTGCGCTACGACTTTCAGGAAGCCCAAGCCACCGTTGCCACCGCCAAAGAGCGCCCCTTCGCCGAACGGCTATACCGACTGCCCTCGCTGCTCTTGCCCGATCCGCTCGCCGCCATGGTGGAAAAGGAACTCCGCTCGCTGGTCCGCACGCCGCGCTTCCGCATGGTCTTCGTGATGGGCTTCTCGTTCGGCCTGGTCGTCTGGCTGCCGATGATGCTGCGCGGCCGGGTGACGCACTCCGCGGTCTCCGGCAATTTCCTGGCCGTGGTCAGCCTGTACGCCTTGTTCCTGCTTGCCCAGGTCACTTACGGCAACGCTTTCGGATTCGACGGCTCCGCTGCGCAGCTCTATTTCGCAGCGCCGGTGGCCATCTCGCGCGCGCTGGCCGCCAAAAACATCGCGGCCGCCGTCTTCATCTTCCTGGAGATCGCGGCGGTAGCGGCGGCGTGCTCTCTGCTGCGCCTGGGGATTTCGTCCGGCCAAATCGCGGAGGCTTTTCTGGTCACCGGCATCGCCGCGCTCTACCTGCTGGGCATCGGCAATTTGAGCTCGGTCAATTACCCGCGGCCCATGAGCGCGCGCCGGGTCTCGGCGGGCGGAAGCGGCGGACGCGCGCAGGGCCTGCTCTTCCTGCTCTATCCGATCGCGCTGCTGCCGGTCTTTCTGGCTTACGTGGCGCGCTACGCGTTTGATAACCAGACGGTCTTCTACGGGGTCCTGGCATTCGCCGCCGCCCTGGGCGTGGCGATTTACTGGATGGCCATGGAATCGGCAGTCTCGTCCGCGCGCACCCGCCGCGAAACGATCCTGGCGGAGTTGTCGCGCGGCGAAGGTCCCATGGTGGCGGATTGAGTGGTGGGGCAGGACTCCAGTCCTGCGGCCGGCGTCCACGTCGGTTATTGAGATTGGAGGGCTGCGGGCAGAATTGCCCGTCCTCCAACCGAGGTCCGCCCAACCATGTCACTCGCACCGCAGCGCGATCGTCGGATCGACCGCCGTCGCCCGCCGCGCCGGGACGTAACACGCCGCCATCGCAATCCCTCCCAGCAGCAGCGCGACCGCCGCCAGCGTCGCCGGATCGGCCGGGCGGACGCCGTACAACAAGCCCGCCATCAATCGCGTGAGTGCCGCCGCCGCAACCAGGCCCCCGGCGATTCCGATGACCGTCAGCCGCATGCCTTGGCCCAGAACGATCCCAACAATCTCTCCCCGCGACGCGCCCAAGGCCGCACGGATGCCCAGTTCACGGGTGCGCCGGGTCACCGCATAGGACATCACGCCGTAGATTCCCACCGCCGCCAGCAGCAGGGCGGTCGACGCGAAGATGATCAGCACCAGCATGGTGAAGCGCCGCTCGGCCAGCGATCCCGAGATGGTCTGCTCCATCGTGCTCACCGCGTAGATGGGCTGATCTTGGGTCGGACCGGCGACCTGCGCGCGCACGGCGGGAACCATGCTCAGCGGTTCGGGCCCGGTGCGCAGCATCAGCGTCTGTCCCGCTAGCGCACCTGACATAAACGGGTCGGGCACTTGCGAGAAGGG
The DNA here is from genome assembly GCA_963707465.1 of Bryobacterales bacterium. GTDB lineage: Bacteria > Acidobacteriota > Terriglobia > Bryobacterales > Bryobacteraceae > Bog-159. The sequence continues at coordinate 34,367 of CAVPQK010000021.1, read as the reverse complement.
GAAGTAAACCTGATCCCGGATCTTGGCTGTATCGTCGGAATCGAGGCCCCAATATTTCACGTGCCCCACCACGCCGACGATCCGGACCGGTCCCATAACCATAATGCTGAACTGCCGGCCGACCGGGTCCTGGCCTGGAAACATGTGCTTGGCGAACACCTCGTCGATCACTACTGTCGGGGGCGAAGCCAGGTTATCCCGTTCCGTGAAAAACCGTCCGCGCCGCAAGGGGATCTGCATCGCGCGCAGGTAATCGGGTGTGACGATCGAGAACATCGCCGAATTCGTCCGGTCCTGAGCAGGTTGCGGTCCCACGCCCGGCCAGAAGAAAATCTCGTCGTCGTTTCCGGAGAGAGGAACCAGCGAGGTCATGGCCACCGACTGAACCCCCGGAATGGCTGCCAGACGTGCGAGCATTTGCTGGTATGCCAGGCGGACGGACGGCGGGCTGGCCATCACTTTGGGCGATAACGCGACTTGCGTCGTCAGCACATTGCGCGTGTTGAACCCGGGATCGACGCGCAATAGCCGCCAGATGCTCTGCACCATTAGCCCCGCGCCCGCGAGCAGGATGACTGCCAGGCCGATTTCCACGGCCACGAAGACACCCTCCGCGCGATGCCGCCCGCCACCTGCGCCGCGGGTGCCTTCCTTCAGGGATTCCTGCGGATTGGCATTCGCGCCAAGGAAAGCCGGGGCCAGGCCGAAGAGGATGCCGGTGACGATCGAAATCGCCAGGGTAAAGAGCAGGACGGACGGGTCGATGCCGATTTCCGTGGAACGCGGCAGGCTGTCCGGCGCGGCGGCCAGGACCAGGCTGGTTCCCCAACGGGCCAGCAACAAGCCGATCGCGGCGCCACCCAGAGACAGCAGCACACTTTCCGTGAGAAGCTGGCGCACGATACGTCCACGTTCGGCGCCCAGCGCGGTGCGAATCGCGAACTCGCGCTTTCGGGAGGTGGAGCGCGCCAGCAGCAGATTGGCGACGTTGGCGCAGGCGATAATCAGCACGAACCCGACGGCGCCGACCAGCAGCAGAAGCGTGGGTTGAATGGACGACACCAGGTCGTCTTTCATCCGGACCACCTTCGCCCCGTGCCCGGCATTGGTCTTCGGGTACTGGCGGGCCAGGACGCTTGAGATCGACGCGATTTCGGCCTGCGCCGCCTTTATGGTCACGCCCGGTTTGAGCCGTCCAATGACCCGGATTCCCGGGTGGGATTCGCGTGTGCGCAACAAGCCGCCGTCATATAGCTCGATGGGAACGTAGACCTGGGCACTCTCGCGGAACTGAAAATCGGGGGGCATGACGCCCACCACGGCGCAGCTCATGGCGTTGAGCGTCAGGACTTTGCCGAGAATGTTCGGATCGGCTGCGAGCCGCTGCTTCCAGAACCCGTAGCGCAGCACGATGGCGCAGGAGGCGCCCTGGCGGTCCTCCTGGGGCAGAAAACTGCGGCCCAGCAACGGCGTGACGCCCAGGGTGGTGAAGAAACTCGCCGAGACGTATTCACCCGAAAGGTGCTCGGGTTCGCCCCGTCCGGTGAAGTTGAAGTCGTCGATGCGGCTGGCGCCTATATCGGTGAAGGACCGGCTCTCGCGTCGCCAGTCGAGGAAATTCGGGTATGAAACCGACATCTGGCTGAACTCCGGGCTGGTTTCGGCGATCAACATTAGCCGGCCGGAGTCCGGATACGCCAGCGGCCGCAGCAGCACGCCGTTCACCACGCTGAAGATGGCGGTATTCGCCCCGATCCCCAGCGCCAGCGCCAGCATCGCCACGGCCGCGAAGCCGGGGTTTTTCCGCAACGTGCGGAATCCGTAGCGCAGATCCTGACCGAGGCTGGCCAGTAGGCTCCCCTTGCTTGCCGCGCCCAGGACGGCGGGCGGCGTCGCATTGGCAGGCTCGAGGGCGCGCAGTTCTCTGGCCAGCAGCTCGTGGCCGCCGATCTCGTCGAGCGCGATGCGGCGGGCGGCCCCTTCCGCAGCCCCGTCGGCCTGCAGCTCCCGGCAACGATCCTCGGCGTGCTGCGCCAATTCCTCAACGATCTCCGCCTCGCGCGCGGGAACCAGGTTCAGCTCCACCAGTTGCTTGCGAATCGGTTCTTTCCAGTCAGGCATTTTCGACTCCGGTGATGCGGCTGATGGCCTCGACGAAGGTCTGCCAGCCCTGCCGCTGGGAAGCCAGGATGGTGCGTCCCTGCGGCGTCAGCTTGTAATAGCGCCGGCGGCGCTGGCCGCTCTTCTCCACCCATCGGCCCTGGATCCAGCCGCGCTTTTCCAGGCGATAGAGCAGCGGGTATAGCGACGCGGCGTGAAAGTGGAGCGCGCCTTGGGACCGCTGTTCGATCAGCTTGCCGATTTCGTAACCGTGGCGAGGCACAGCCTCCACTAGCGAGAGCAGCAGCAGTTCGGCGCTGCCTTTCTTCCATTCGCGATCGATAGATCGGTTTTCCATATATGGCGCTACAACATATTAGCACGTGGGGCAGGCCTCAGACCGCCCTCCTCCGTACTAGTACCCATCCTGCCGATGAAACGTTTCGCGAACACCGATCACTATACAACTTAGAGCGTGAACGGCGTGCCCTAACTGCTGCCTGTACCCCATCCCCTAGCCGCCCGATCGATGTTCCTGCCAGATCTTCTCAGAAACCCGTTCACGCTCTGAAAGCCACTGCCCCACCTGACATACAATGACCAGTAGCAAACAATGCTTACGCAGCTTCAGGGCAAAGTGGGACTTCTCCGCCAACTCGGGTTTGTCAGCGCTACGGCCCTGGTGGTCTCCAACATGGTGGGGATGGGCATCTTTACCACCACCGGCATCATGGCGGGGGACCTCGGCAGCGCCAAACTGGTCCTGGCCGTGTGGTTGGCGGGCGCGCTGTTCGCCCTGGCCGGCGCGCTCAGCTATTCCGAACTGGGCATAAACTTTCCCAGCTCCGGCGGCGAATATGTGTACCTCACGCGCGCTTTCGGCCCGGCCTGGGGCTTCATGACCGGATGGGTCTCCTTCTTCGCGGGCTTCTCCGCGCCCATCGCGGCGGCCGCTTTGGCTTTCTCGAATTATTTGGGATACTTCTTTCCAGTGCTCAAGCAAGGGCACGCGCGCTACGTCCTCGGCTCCGGACCCTTTTCCATTCATCTGGGCGGAGAGCAATTGGTGGCTTGCCTGCTGATCGCAGCCTTCAGCGTCCTGAACTGCTTGGGTGTGCGGCGCACCGCCCGGGTGCAGAACGCCCTTACGGCAGTGAAGATCGCGGTAATCGTCGGTTTCATCGGGCTGGGATTCCTGGCCGGATCGGGAAGCTGGCGCCACTTCTCCGAGCCCGCCGTGCGCACCGCCCATACCACGCTTCCGGAGCAATTTGTCATCAGCCTGCTGTGGGTGATGGTGGCCTACAGCGGCTGGAACGCCGCAACCTATGTGGCGGAGGAGCTGAAGCGTCCCGAACGAACGCTGCCCTCCGCGCTGGCGGCCGGCACGGCGGTAGTGACCGCGCTATTCATCGGCCTGAACTTGATCTTTATCTACTCCACGCCGCTCGAGAACATGAAGGGCGTAATGGCCGTGGGCTCGCTGGCGGCATCCAACCTGTTCGGACCGCAAGTAGCCGGAACCTTTTCCGCCCTGATGGCGCTCTCGCTGATGGCCACGGTGAATGCCGAAGTGACCATCGGGCCGCGAGTCTACTATGCCATGGCGAAGAACAAGGCCTTCTTCAAGGCCGCGGCCACCGTGCATCCGGAATGGCACACCCCAGTGATCGCAATCGTGAGCCAGTGCGCTTGCGCCATGCTGATGACTCTGACGCCCTTTACGCAACTGGTCTACTACATCGGCTTCAGCCTGACGTTTTTTTCGGTGCTGTCGGTGGCGTCGCTCTTCATCTTCCGCCGCCGGCCGGGCTGGCAGAAGCTGCGCCCGGTGAGTTTCTGCTTTCCCGCAATTCCGTTGGCCTACATCCTGGTGGGCGCCGCCATGATCGCCTATGGCATCGTATGGCAGCCGGTGGCGTCTGTGACCGCGCTGGCCACCATCGGCGCGGGGGCGGCGGTGTATCATGTGTGGCTTCGCCCGCGGGAGGAGTGAAGGGGCGCGTGCCAGACATTCGAATCAAGCGGCCGATTGTCAATCGGACAGCAGGTTAAACAACCTGCCCCACAACTGGCATTCACGCCGCTGTCAGCGTTGCGCCGCAATGCGCGCAGTGCGTCCAGCCGGATTCCACGGCGCGCCGGCACTGCGGGCAGGCATGCGCCAGAGATCCGCCGCACTTCGGACAAAACGCAAAGCCCGTTCGCACCTGCGCGCCGCATTGCGTGCAATTCACCAGCAGCGGCTCGCGCAAAACAAAGTACAAGATGATCCCGATGGCGTTGGGGATCAGGGCCGCCAGCCAGGTCCACAGCACATAGCGCATGCCGCGCCGCTTAGCGTCGGCATAAACGTAGCCGACCAGCAACACCATAACGAACAGCGGTATCCCGGGCAGCACGGAGATCGCCAGCTTGCCGGCCAGGGGGAAGTTCCTTCCTTCCGGATCCAGCCGGAACGGCAGCAACATCATCATCAGGAAAAACGCCAACCACACGCATACGGCGATGCCGAACGCCGGGCGCGGCACCAAATCCATTTCGTCTCGAAAGCGGCTCATAAAGCCCTCCTCAATTCGCGGCGGCGTCTTCCCAAAGCAACAGCCGCCACCGCCGCGGTCAGCCACACCAGCCCCGTCGAGCCCGCCGACCAGGTTCCGAAGCGGACCAGATTGGCGCCCATAATGACCAGTTCGCCGCCGGTCACGATGCGCGCGATAAACCAGAGCGTCAATCCCACGGTCCAGGCAAACAGCGCCAGCGCACCTAACATCAGTTCATCCCACCGCCGGTCGGCCGCCGCGGCGTGCTCCTGCACCAGCCGCGTGCGCGTGCGCTCCATCAACTGCGCGGGGATGGGAGGATGGGGGAGTTGCCGCAGTCCCTGCGAGTATCCGCTCCAGATTTCCAACTCGCGCCGGCATGCCGCGCATTCGCGGACATGCTCCTCGAAGCGCCGTTGCTCCTGCGCATCCAGCGCTCCGGCGGCCGCCAGCGGCAGCATTCCGGCAATATCATGATGGGATTCGTGCTCGCTCACGGTCTCTGTCCTCCCGGAAGCCGCGCGTCCGTGGCTGTGCGCAGCCCTTCCAGCGCGCGACGCAGTCGGCTTTTCACCGTCGAAAGCGGGACTCCGGCCACCTCCGCGATCTCCTCCAATTTCATGTCTTCCTCAAAACGCAATGTCAGCACCTCACGATGGATGGCGGGCAATTCGTGCATGCAAGCCGCCAGCATGGCGCCACGCTCGAAATCCAGCAGCCGCTCCAACGCATCCGGATCGCCGGTGCGCAGCCGCTCGGTAACCGGCTCGCCGGCATCGTCGGCATCAAACGGGGCTTCAGCGCGATGGCCGCGCCAGGCGTCGATGGCCAGGTTATGAGCCACCGAAAACAGCCACGATTCAAAATTGCGGCGCGCATCGTACCGGCCAATCTTTTCCATGACGCGCAGCCAGGTCTGCTGGAACAAGTCGTCGGCCGCCGCCGGCTCCCGCACTAACCGCAGCAGATAGCGGTAGAGCCGGTGCTGGTAGCGCGAGATTAGGGCCGTCAACGCATCGGGGTCCCCCCGCCGCATGCCGGCGATGGCATCTTCGATGCCGCTGAACGCCTCCGGATTCATAGCCGCCGCGAGGATCATACCACTATCCCGTATACGGATGGCCCCCGCAAAAAGACCCATCCGGCATATACTGGTGGTGGACAGCGCTCGATGGCACTGGAAATCAATCAAAAAGAGGTAGCGCCCGCGACGGTGGTGATCGCGCTCGAAGGCAACGTCATGCGCGGGCCGGAGGGCGAACGAATCGAGGCGGCGCTGAACGGCGCGCTGGACCAGGGGCTGCGGCGGATCGTCTTCGACATGACCGGCGTGAAGCGCATCGACAGCACCGGTATCGGCCGTTTCATCTACTGCCTCAACAAAGTGCAGGAGAGCGGCGGCAAGCTGTGGATGGCGGGCGCGCAGGGCTACGTGCGCGATTGTTTCCGGGTCACGCGGCTGGACACTATATTCCAGTTTTGCCTGACGGTGGAGGATGCCTTAGCCGCGAATCAACGGGGGTGAAGAGAATGAATCGAATGCCATCGTATGTGGCGGCGATCATCATGGCCGGTTTTGCGCTGGCCGGCGCCGCTGAAACGGGAAGCAAGGACGTTACTTGGACCGGTTGGTTCTCCGACCTGAAATGCGCGTCCTCGCGTGCTGCCAACGGCACATTCACCGCAACAAATCCTGAATGTGCGAAGACCTGCCTCAAAGATGGCGCTGCGCCTGCATTCATTAGCGAGCAGGCCAAGGCGGTGTTTACGGTGAAGAACTTCCCCGCGATCGTCGAGCAACTGGGATTTCATGTCGAAGTGCAGGCGATTGTCGACGAGGCCGCGCGAACCATTACAATCCAAAAAGTCAAACAGCTAGGCTACGACGGAGCGGCCTGCGAACGTAAGAAACGCTGACATGAAACCCGCCACTCTGGCTGCCATCCTCTGGCTCTTCCCGATCAGCGGCCCGGCCGCCGCCGACGGCCCTTACCAATATCCTTTCCAGAATCCCGACCTTCCCATCGAGCAGCGTGTGGACAACATCGTCTCCCTAATGACCCTGGACGAAAAGGTCGCCTGCCTGGGCACGCGCCCGAACGTGCCACGGCTGGGCATCCAGGGCACCGGTCATGTGGAGGGCCTGCATGGCCTGGCGCTGGGCGGTCCCGGCGGATGGGGACGGCCCACGCCGATTCCCACCACGCAATTCTCACAATCCATCGGCATGGGCGAGACCTGGGATCCGGACCTGATCCGCAAGGCGGGCGGCGTGGAAGGGAACGAGACGCGCTACATCTACCAGAGCAAGAAGCGCGGCGGCCTGGTGGTGCGCGCGCCCAATGCCGACCTGGGCCGCGATCCGCGCTGGGGCCGGACCGAGGAATGCTTCGGCGAAGACCCATTCTTCAACGGCACCATGGTGACCGCCATGGTGCGCGGCCTGCAAGGCGACGATCCCAAATACTGGCTCACGGCCTCGCTCATGAAGCACTTCCTGGCCAACAGCAACGAGAATGGCCGCGGTGGTTCGTCGTCGGACTTCGACGAGCGGCTGCTGCGCGAGTATTACTCGGTCCCGTTCCGCATGGGCGTGATCGATGGCGGCTCGCGCTCGTACATGGCCGCGTACAATGCATGGAATCACATTCCCATGACCGTGAACCCCATCTTGAAGGAAATCACGATGAAGGAATGGGGTGTCGATGGGATCGTTTGCACCGATGCCGGCTCGTTGGGCAATATGATCAGGCTGCACAAGTATTACCCGAAATTGAGCGAAGGCGCGGCGGGCGCGGTGAAGGCGGGGATCAACCAGTTTTTGGACCGGTTCCAGGCGCCAGTCAACGATGCGCTGAAGGAAAATCTGTTGACGGAAGCGGATATCGACGCCGTAATCAAGGGTGAATTTCGGGTGATGATCCGGCTGGGGCTGCTGGATCCGCCGGAGCGCGTGGCGTACTCGAAACTGGTAGGCGAGGAGGACGCATGGAAGACGCCGGGCCACCAGGACGTCGCGAAGCAAGTGGCGCTCGAATCGATCGTGCTGCTGAAAAATGCCGGCGGCTTCCTGCCGCTCGACAAGTCGAAATTGAAATCCATCGCGGTGATCGGCCCGCGCGCGGACCAGGTGCTGCTGGATTGGTACAGCGGCACGCCGCCATACACGATTACCCCGCTCGACGGCATCAAGCGAAAGGTGGGCGATGGCATCACCGTGAATTATGCCGCGAACAACGACAACGATGCGGCGGTGAAGGCGGCGAAGGAGTCGGACGTGGCCCTGGTATTCGTCGGGAACCACACCACGTGCGATGCCGGCTGGGAGAAGTGTCCGACTCCCAGCGACGGCAAGGAGGCTGTCGACCGGCGCGCCATCAATCTGGAGATGGAAGAATTGGTGAAGCAGGTCTACGCCGCTAATCCGAAGACCGTGATGGTCTTGGTGTCGAGCTTCCCCTTCGCCATCAATTGGAGTCAGGAAAACCTGCCCGCCATTCTACACATGACTCACAACGCCCAGGAAATGGGGACGGCTATCGCGGATGCGCTGTTTGGCGATTACAACCCTGGCGGGCGGTTGGTCCAAACATGGCCGAAGTCTCTCGACCAGGTTCCGGCGATGATGGATTATGACATCCGGCACGGCCGCACTTACATGTACTTCAAGGGCGATCCGTTGTATCCGTTCGGATATGGCCTCAGTTACTCCACGTTCCGGTATTCGAATCTCAGGGTCAGCCCAGGCCGACTGACCGCGGACGGAAAGGTCATGGTCAGCGTAGATGTCAAGAATACCGGAAAGCGCCAGGGCGATGAAGTGGTCGAGCTTTATGTGAAACATATGAAATCGGCCGTGGACAGGCCCGCCAAGGAGTTGCGCGGTTTCCGCAGGGTTACGCTGGCGCCGAACGAGACAAAGACGGTGGAGATCCCCCTGGCGGCCGACTCATTGACTTACTGGGATGTGGGACGGAAACGCTGGGCGCTTGAGCAGGACGAGGTCGAGCTGACGGTGGGCGAGTCCTCGGCCGATGTCAAACTGAGTAAGACGCTGCGCGTGGCCGGTTCAAAGTAACCGCACTAGACGATCCGCGGTTCACTTCATCTCCTCGGAGGCCTGCAAGAGGTCCGCAAAGGAGCTTGGGGGATCGCCGTTTTCGAGCATCGCTGTGAATAGAGCATATGGATCGGTTCTCGACCCGCTCTTGCGCAGACTCAACTCGTCGTTGACCCAAGCGTAGATGATAAACCGCTGTTGGGTCGAGAAGCGGTAGAACAACCGATACCTGCCGTGAAACTTAGCGCGGAACCAATGTCGGTTGTGCGGGCCCAGGGTGTTCCCTTGGCGAAATTCGGTGCTATTCGGGTCCCGCGGAATCACATTTCGCATGTAGTGATTGATGGTGGCTAGGATCTTGGCGGCGGGATGTGACGAATATCCCTGTGGATCTTGAGACGCCAGCTTCTCGACCCGGGCCGTCAACTTCTCCAATTGCGCTTGACAGGCCGGGTGAATAAAGAGACGCCAACCTATTGCGTCCGGGGATCCCATTAGGCCAGCGGCTCATCGCCCAGGTCTTCGTGCGGGTTGAAAGGCAAATGACCGACGAGCGCATCAATCCGCGCGAATAAGGCCGGATCCAGAGGCTTGATTTGTTCCGGGAATCGGACCATGTCCTGGGCCAGGAAGCTCAGAAACGCTTCGATTACCGGATCGCTGTCCCTCCGCAGAGGTTTCTGCGCGGCATCGGCGACCACCAGCATCCTCCCAGGCGCGATGACGTGCGCGCGCACTAAGCCCGAGAACTCGGGATGACTTTGGAAGAGGGCTTTGTCGAAGCGCAACCCAAGGGAGTTGCCCGTCTTGGCTTGCCGCCCCCGATAAACGGGCGTTTCGGCGATTTGGGCACGTTTCGATTTGGCCATGCATTCCTCCTGTTGAGATGTTAGCACGGACGTGCTAACGATGCAAAGGACCCGCTTTCACGCTTCCGGCAGGCTTCTAGCAAAAACGGCGCGCTACGCGGCGATAGCAAATCCTCCGGTCAGCCTTTGTGAGCCTCGTCCCACGCAACGATATCAAGCGCAATTGGCGGAACGTTCGCTTTTTCTGCCAGCAGCCGGATCGCCTCTTGAAGACCGTCGTAGACCTCGAGTGTCTCAACGAACCCCATTCCCGCAGATGACGGAATGTGTCCGGTCCGCTCCCGGAGACGTATGTCGATGCAGTTTCTGATCGCCTGAATCGAGTAGCTGTCAAGAGGAACGTGCAGGAACCACACAAGCTGGTCGTAGGCAGGTTTCGGTATCTCAGTGACGCCGCAACCGCCTTTCATAAGCAAGTTCGGCAGCTTGAGCGATGGTCCGAATGGGATCTCGCAGCCCATTTGGCGGTTCCAGTACCGCCGAAAGTCCGCGGCGAGGGAGTGCAGCCAGATGTCGTAATCAGCGCGATTCTCAATGAGCAGTAGCTTGTCAAAGTAACCAGGACGCCCAAAGAGCGCTCTCGAGGCCCATTCTCTGAATACCTCCGACGGTTTCCGGGGCATGTTGTGAAAGGCCCGGAATGTGTTCGCGCCGACTGTTATTCGGATGAGCCTAGTCCAGTCGGTCGGGATAGATTCGCTACTTCTGAGTCCCCAGCGGCACCGCTTCAAAGCCCTTATGAGTTCAGCCTGATCGGTCCATTGTTTGGGCTTAGGCATCGCGTTCAACATGTTAGCACGTCAGACGCCCGCCAGCATCTCACGCACAAATCGCAGCGCCGCTTCCTTCCCCCGCTCCCCGATCTCGCCCAACGGCCCCACGCAGGACGGACATCCGGCCTCGCACTCGCACCCGGCCAGCAGATCCACGGTCAGCTTCACCAGCTTGTCTGCCATGCGGTAGAGCGGCGCGCTTTGCCCCACTCCCCCCGGATAGCAATCGTACAGGTACAGGTTAGGCTCCTCGCTGAACGCCACGCCCAGATCCCGCGGATCGCACATCAGCAGCAGCGCCGCCACGGTCCGCAGCGCGTTACCCAATCCCGCCAGGCCGCTCTGCTTTTCCGTAGGTGTCAGATCCGGGAAGCGCGCCATGAAGTCGGCGGGGAAATGCAGCCAAAAGGCTGTAGTATGCATCTCCTGTTCCGGCATCGAAAGATTCCCCGCGCCCACATTTTCCCCGGTATAGAACTTGATCTTCTTGAAGCCCACGATCTGGCGAGTCACACGCACATCGCCATGGCACCGGCGCGCGCCGCCGAACGTATCGTCCTCGAACTGCTCCAGCGTCTTCACCTGCGTATAATCGATGGCGTCGGTGTAATAGTCGCAATCCACGCGGCGCACGTAGGCCTTGCGCTCCTTGTAATCGAAGCGCTCCACATGATACTGGCGCGCTTCGTGCAGATAGATAGCTTTCTCGTGCAGCGTAGTGAGCGCGGCGGTAAACGCGACCTCGGCGATCACCGCGGGCTCGCCGGTGATGTCCACCACCACGAAGTTATCGCTCGAAACGGAACGCAGGCTGGTGGCGTCGGCCGGATAAGTGTCCGAAGTCCAGTGCCAGGCGCCCGCGGCGGCGTAGAATGATGCAGGAAGCCGGCTTCTTCCAGATAGCGGCACATCTCGGCTGTATCGTGCGCGCCGAACTTCTCGCCATCCTGTATGGGCAGTTCGAAAGCGGCGCATTTCAGGTGCGCCAGCAGGATCTCCAGATTGTCCGCATTGATGTAGGCGTGTTCCGGCGAGCGGCCGAAGAAGTAATCGGGGTGCTCCACGATGTATTGGTCGAGCGGCGCGCTGGAGGCCACCAGCACGGCGGCGGATGCGCTCTGGCGGCGTCCGGCGCGCCCGGCGCGCTGCCACGTGGAGGCGATGGTGCCCGGATAGCCCGCCATCACCACCGCGTCCAGCGAGCCGATGTCGATGCCCAGTTCTAGCGCGTTGGTAGCCACCACGGCGCGGATTTCGCCCGCGCGCAGCTTGCGCTCGATTTCGCGGCGCTCGCGCGGCAGATATCCACCGCGGTAACCGCGCACCGCGTCGGTGGGCAGCGGCCCGCGCTCCACCGCATCCTTTAAATAGGTGACCAGGAGTTCGGTCGCCAGGCGGTTGTTGGCGAAGACCAGCGTCTGCAGGTGGTGTTCGATGAATTCGAGCGCGAGGCGGCGCGCCTCGCCGATGTAACTGCGCCGGATGCCCAGTTGCCGGTTCACCACCGGCGGATTATAGAAGACGAAGAACTTCTCGCCGCGCGGCGCGCCGTTCGAATCCACGATGCGAAAGGGCAATTCGGTCAGCGCCTCGGCCAGTTCGCGCGGATTGGCGATGGTGGCCGAACAACAAATGAATATCGGCTTCGATCCGTAGAATTCGCAGACGCGCTTCAGCCGCCGCAGCAGGTTGGCCAGGTGGCTGCCGTACACGCCGCGATAGTAGTGCAGCTCGTCGATCACCACGTAGCGCAGATTCTCGAACAGCTTGGCCCAGCGCGTATGGTGCGGCAGGATGCCGGCGTGCAGCATGTCCGGATTGGTGAGCACGATGTTAGCGCGCTGGCGGATGGCCTTGCGAGCGTCCTGCGGCGTGTCGCCATCGTAGGTGAATGCCCGGATCTCCGAGCCCATCTCGTCGATGGCGGTCTGCAGTTCGTGGAGCTGATCTTCCGCCAGGGCCTTGGTCGGGAAAAGATACATCGCGCGGGCGCCGGGATCGGACAGCAGCAGATTCAGGACGGGCAGGTTGTAGCACAGCGTCTTGCCGCTGGCGGTAGGCGTGACCACCACCACGTTCTGCCGCAGTTCGATCGCCTCGAAGGCCTCGGCTTGGTGGCAATAGAGTTGACCGATGCCGCGATCCGCCAGCGCCCGCCGCAGCGCCGGGTTCACGGCGCCAGGCACATCCCGATAGGTGCCGCCGGTGGCCGGCTCGTGCCGGATGGCCGCATGATGAAAGCGGGTCAACGCCGCTTCGAGTGTGGGTGATTTCGGAGAAGCCAGGGTCAGGTCCATCGAGTTTCGCCTTTTCTTTGCTACATTACACGAAAAGCGGCTCGATGACAACCGTCTGATTTGCGGGGTGATTTGCCGGGCCTGCCGGCGCTCTCCAGTTAGACCTCGGGGCGGATGAACTCGTAGCGTTCCAAGGTAGCGGCGATGTCGTAGGCGGATTCGCTGGAGGCTGACCGGCTGGCGCGCAGCACCTTGCCAATGCAACGCAAACTAACCTTCTGGTCCGCTGGTCCGCCGAGGCTGATCACGTATTCGATGGACGCCCCGACATCGGGTTCCTTCTCGGCAGTGAACAGCAGACCGCCTGAACTGATGTTCTTAGTCAGGCCGTATTGCATGATGCGTTCCGTCCCGTTGCGGGTGATGGATACGGGCAGTTGCAGGGTAAAGCGCCGGCTTCGTCTTTGTTCCACTCTAGGTAATCCTAGTTTCTTCGGGGACTAAGGTCAACTACTTATTTAAAAAAGTATTCGGTATTAGTACCGCAGGTTTGGGGAACTTTAGTCCTAATACGGGACTTTAGTCCTACTTAACGGCCGATCCAGCGGCCCTTAAATAGTCATATTTTCTCGATAAAGTTTGCCGATTCCGACCAAGCGATAGCAGGGGGTTTCCTAAACTCTGCACTTGTATTTGCCGATCAGGAGCTTGTGAGTTTTCCACTCCCAGAGCCGCCTCCGGAAAGCCATATCCAACCTGCGCGCGGCTCGCCGGCGGTGAACGGCCACCGCCTGGCTGTGCGATGGGATGCGCTTCTGCGGCACTTCGCCAACTCCCTGCCGGCGATGCTTTGGTCGTCCGCAGCGGATGGCGGCGCCACGCTATTCAACCAGCGCTGGCTGCAATTTACAGGATCTACTTTCGAACAAGCGGTGGATGGAGGCTGGGTCGCCGGCGTGCACCCGGACGATGTGGGGCGGCGCTTGGCCGCGCGCTTGGCGGCATCGCGATCGCGCGAGCCATTCGAAACAGAATATAGGCTGCGCCGGGCCGACGGAGAATACCGCTGGATGCTGGACCAGGGCGCGCCGCAGTTCAACGCACGCGGAGACTTTCTGGGTTACGTGGGTTTGGCATTCGATATCACGGAACGCAAACGCGCCGAGGATCAATTGCGCTGGCTTTCTAAAGCGGTGGAACAGAGTCCGGCTAGCGTAGTCATTACCGGCTTGGATGGCAGCATCGAGTATGTCAACCCTAAATTTACGGAGGTGACCGGCTACACGCTCGCGGAGGCATTAGGGCAGAATCCCCGGATTCTTAAGTCAGGCGAGATGCCGGCCGAACAATATCGCGAGCTGTGGCAGACAATTCAAAAAGGCGAGTGGCGCGGCGAGTTTCACAACCGGAAAAAGAACGGTGAGCTGTACTGGGAGTCCGCCTCCATCTGCCCGATCCGCGATGAAACGGGCACACCGGCGCATTACATCGCAGTGAAGGAAGACATCACCGAACGTAAGCGCATGGAAGCCACGTTGCGAGCGTCGGAAGAACGGCTACGTGTTGCCGCGCAGATTGGCGAGGTTACCGTGTACGAGGTCGATCCGGCCACAGGCACGGCCGAAATCGACGGCGCGGACCCGTCTTTGGGAAACGTGCGAACCCTTCAGGACTGGACGCGCGCGGTCCACCCGGATGACCGCGAGAGGGTGACGGCGGCCGTCGCGCGGCGCGCTGGAAGCCAGGGGCGATTTCGCCAAGAGTACCGGTTGGTGCGTCCCGATGGCGCGGTCAGGTATTACTCGGATTTGGGAGCGCCGGAGCGCGATGGCCGGTGGATCGGCGCCCTGCGGGATATTACCAGCAGCAAACAGGCCGAAGAGGCCTTGGCGCGGCTGGCCGCCATCGTGCAATGTTCCAGGGACGCTATTATATCTCTGGACTTAAACGGCGTCATCCAGACCTGGAATCCGGCGGCGGAGGAGCTCTACGGTTATTCGGCGGAGGAGATGTTGGGCCGCCCGGGAGTGGATCTGTCCCCGCCGGACTGGCGCGCGGGGGCGGCGCGGAACATAGCCGTGGTCGTGGGCGGCCAGCCCCTGCCATCCTTTGAAACGGAGCACATGCGCAAAGGCGGCGCGGTGTTCCCGGTCAGCATCACGGCGTCCCCTACTCAGGATGGTGAAGGCAGAACTGTTGGCGCCTCTGTCATCATCCGGGATATCGCCGCGCAGAAGCGCGCGCAAGACGCGCTGATCGAAAGTGAAAACCGGTTCCGGGCTCTGGTGCAGAATAGCAATGATGTGATTACGCTGATCGATCCCGCCGGAATCATTCTATACGATAGCCCGGGCGTTTCCGAGCTATTAGGTATCTCACCCGATCAACGCCTGGGATGCCAATCCGATCGGTGGATGCATCCCGACGACCGCGCCTACGTCCGGATGCTTCGCGAAGAATTGCTGCGGGTACCCGGCGCCACGATGCGCGCTCAACTGCGGGTGCGGCATGCCGATGAATCCTGGCGCTGGTGCGACAGCTGGGCCACCAACCTGCTTGAGGAGCCCGGAGTGCGCGCGCTGGTAACCAGTTTCCGGGATATCACGGAGCTGAAAGGCGTCGAGACGGCGTTGCGCGAGAGCGAACAGCGTTACCGCAAGCTCATCGAGGACGCCAGCGATATCATTTTCACCATCGATCTGGAAGGGAACTTCACTTCGGTCAACGCCATCGGAGAGCAGATCTCTGGATATCGCCGGCAGGAGCTGCTTTGTATGAATCTGCAGCAGCTCGCCGCGCCCGAATCCATGGCTGCCATCCGCCACTCCATCGCGGAACGGCTGAAGGGCGGGGCGTCTTCGGCCCTGGAGGCGTATCTGATCGCGCGGGATGGCCGCCGGGTGGCCATGGAGATCAGCGGCCGGATGCAAGTCCGAAATGGCGTGCCGGTGGGTATGTTGTGTGTCGCGCGGGATATCAGCCATCGCAAGCGGACGGATCGGCTGGAGCACGATCGCGGGGAGATCCTCGAGATGGTCGCCCAGAACCAGCCTCTCGACGCAGTGCTCGGCCGCATTGAAGAGATGGTCGAACATTACTATCCGGGGGCCGTCGCGCGCATTCTGTTGACAGACGGTTCCACGAATTTGAAACGCGGATGGGGTCGCCCGGGGGCTGTCGCCGCGAACGACCAGGGACGTCTGGCGGTTCCGATCCGCGATGGGGGCGGCCGGGTTTTGGGACATTTGGAGATCTCCCGCCCGGAACCTTGGCAGGTCACCGAGTCCGAACAGGTCCTGCTGGATTCCAAGGCGAAATTGGCGGCCATGGCGCTGGAGCACCGGGAGCTCACCAGCCGGCTGTCGTATCAGGCGCAGCACGATCCGCTCACCGGCTTGCCAAACCGCGCGCTGCTGGAAGATCGCCTGCGGCAAGCCCTCACGCAGGCGCGGCGGCAAGGGAAGATGGTGGCGGTGCTCTACGTGGACCTGGACCGTTTCAAGGTCATCAACGACACCCTGGGACATGACGTCGGAGACCTGCTGCTGCGCGACGCGGCCAAGCGGCTGGAGCATACCGTACGGGAATCCGATACGCTGGCGCGGCCGGGCGGAGACGAGTTCGTGGCGGTGCTGCCCGGCATTGAGACCGTCCACGCCGCGGAAATCGCCGGCGAACGGATCATGGAGGCGCTGCGGGATCCATTCCAGTTAGAGGGACATGAGTTGTTTGCCAGCGCCAGCGTGGGGCTAAGCCTGTTCCCGGAGGACGGCGAAGACAGCGCCACTCTGCAGAAGCACGCCGATCTGGCCATGTACGAGGCTAAGAACCGGGGAAGGAACCGCTTTCAGCGTTTCGCCCGCGAGATGAACGCCGCGTCCAGCGAGCGGCTGGAAATCGAAAACCAGCTCCACGGCGCCGCGCAACGCGGAGAGCTGCAACTGTACTACCAGCCGCAGTTCCGCCTTCCCTCGCGGCAACTCGGCGGGGTGGAGGCGCTGCTGCGCTGGAACCATCCGAAGTGGGGTCTGATCCTGCCGGGCCGCTTCATCCCCGTGGCGGAAGAGAGCGGACTGATCATCCCCATCAGCTTCTGGGTCCTGCAGGAGGCCTGCCGGCAGCACCAGATCTGGCGGCACGCGGGGTATCCGCCGGTGAAGATAGCGGTGAACATCTCCGCCACACAGTTCATGCGCTCGAACCTGGCGGAGAAAGTCGCCCAGGTCCTGGCGGCGCATGAAATGGAGCCGCGTTATCTGGAGGTGGAACTGACCGAGGGAGTGCTGATGCTGGACGCGCAGGACAGCGCCCGGCAAATCGCTGAATTGCGCGCGCTGGGCGTGCGCATCTCCATCGACGATTTCGGCACGGGTTACTCGTCTCTCGGTTACCTGCAGCGCCTGCCGATCGACGACTTAAAAATTGACAAGTGTTTCGTGCAGCACATCGACCAGAACGCCAGGATGCAACCCCTGGTGCAGGCCATCGTAGGCCTGGCGCACGGCATGAAACTGACTGCCACGGCCGAAGGCGTGGAAACCGGCGACGAGCTGGCGGTTCTTCAGGCGCTCGGCTGCGATCAGATCCAGGGTTACCTGCTGGGCAGACCCGCACCCGCCGAGCATTGGAATACCCACTGGAAGGCCAGCTAATCCCCGTGGCGCAGGCAATCTTGCCCAATGTCCCTTAGTTTTTTCAAGGAACGAACAGCGATATAAATTGTGGGGCAGGCCCTCGGCCTGCGGCGGCCTCTCAGGCCGCCCTTCCGCATTTTCGTTCGATCGGAGGAGGCGTTCGATGCTGCCGGTCGAGACTCATCTCGACCCCCTATCATGGAGTGCCGGCGCGGCGAACTAAGATTCTGCGCCCCGGCTAATGAACGGCAGCACACGCGCCCGGCGCCGGGATGGTCTGGTCGTTGTTCTCCGAATAGCACCAGTGGACCAACGAATCGGGGGTCTTGCCCGCGTTAGCTAGGCGCAGATCGTCCAGCGAGATTTCATGGAAGGCGAACTGGATCGACCCATCCGTCGCCACGTCCGCCAGCAGATATCCGTAAACGTCCGTGCGCGCGATCGACGAACCCGTCTGTCCGGGCGGCAGCCGGTAACGGACCGCGCCGGCCGTGCCCACGATCCATCCGGGCAGCACCCGGTCTTTCCAGTAGGGCGTATTGTAAACATCGTCCATGACAAAATGCGAGTGGCTCGCGAGTAAGTACACTTTCTTCCCGGCGGCGCGCAGATCCACCAGCAGATTGTAGACTTCGCGCCCGCTGCTGATGCCGGCTGGCGCGTCGCACATGCTGTGGCTCATGCCCTTGCTGCCCGGCAGCGCCTCATGCATGCCCACCACCACGGTCGAGATCGCGCTCGATTTCCGGTCTTCGGCCAGGCGGGCGCGTAGCCAGCGCATTTGCTCCGGGTCGAAGGTATTGCCGGACGCATTATCCAGCGAAATGAAATCTACAGAGCCGTGCATGACCCAGTGATAGTAAGTGCGGAAGCCGCCGGTGTCGTGGTCGGCGTCGCGCTGGCCGGCCAGCCGCGGGCTATTCAAATATTTTTCAAACTGCTCCAGATACGCTTTGCGCGTCTGCGGGAATATGGTCTCGTGGTTGCCGATTCCCAGGAAGATCTCCATGGGCCGGAATGGAAGGAGTTGATGCTCGACGAAATCGGGCCAGGCTTTCGTCAGATAGGAAATGATGTTGAGGTGGGGAGCCGGCAAGTGCAGCGAAGCGGGCGGTGCCATGTCTTCGTCGAAGTCGTAAATTGCCCGAAAGTCGCCCAAGTGCCAATAGAACTGCGCGCCGCTTTTCAGAACGCCGGCGGCGATGGCGGGCATCACTACATCGCCGCAATTGCGCGAGTCGCCCGACACTGCGAACCGCCACGCGGGGGTGGGTGCCCCCTGCGCAGCGCCCGCCGCGGCGGCCGAAAGAGCCAGGACTATCGAGATCGGTTTGTGCATGACCGTAGTAGCCATCCTAACAGCGGGAGAGTCCAACGGCGTGCGCCATCCATTTGCGCGTTACAATAGGCGGAACCATGGAACAGCACGTTAAGATACTCGGCGTCCTCCACATCGTTTTCGGATCCCTGGGAATAATGCTGGCATTGGGCATGCTGGCGCTCTTCGGCGGCATCGCGGGGATAATCGGCGCGAGCGACTACTCGGGCGATGCACATATTTCGATTCCGATCGTGGGCGGCATCGCCGCCTTGGTCTTCTTCGTGCTACTGGTGCTTTCGCTGCCCAGCTTGATCGCCGGCGTCGGACTGCTGCAATTCCGCCCCTGGGCCCGCATCCTGACGATCGTGCTCTCCGTGCTGGAACTGATTCACGTGCCTTTTGGGACCGCGCTGGGCATCTACGGGCTCTGGGTGCTGCTCTCGCAAGGGTCCGAGCGGCTGTTCGGAGCAGCAGGCGCCCGCGGCGCTTCGGTATAATCTTCCGTTGCAACGGAAACTCCTCACGGCGGCTTGCTGGACAATTCCGCCTCTGCTGTGCCTGGCGCTTTATTGGCCGGGTCTGCTGGCATGGTTCCAACAGGACGACTTCGTCTGGCTCAACCTGCGCAATCAGGTCCACGATTGGCACGGCCTGCTGAGGATGCTGTTTCAGCCGACGATCCAAGGAACCTGGCGGCCGCTCAGCGAGCGCGTGCTTTTCCTGGCGTTCGGGGCGCTTTTCGGCAGCGATGCGCTGCCCTACCGCATCTGGGTCTTTCTGACCATGTTCGCGAACCTGGCGCTGCTCCAATCCGTTACAGCGCGGATGACGCGGTCGCGCGCCGCCGGATTCTGGGCCGCGATTTTCTGGGTGGCGAACAGCAAACTCGCCACGGTGATGTCGTGGACCTGTGAGTACATCCTGGTCGCTTGCGGCTTTTTCCTGCTGCTCGCGCTGCACTTCTTTCTGCGTTACACCGAAACCGGCGAACGCCGCTACTATGTGTGGACGTGGGCGGCCTTCCTCACCGGGTTTCTGGCCATGGAGACCAACATCGTGTTCCCGGCGCTGGCCGCCAGCTATGCGCTGCTCTGTGCGCGGAAGTATTTCCGGCGGACGCTGCCCTTCTTCGCGGCGTCTGCGGTCTACGGTATCCTGCACCTGCTCCTCGCCCCCAACCACGGGACGATTCCTTATACCATGCACTTCGACCGCGCCATCCCGGCCACCCTGTGGACATACTGGCGCCGGGTGTTCGAGCCCATCGGCATGCGCCGCGTGTCTCCCTTCCCGGCGGCCGTCACCGCGGCGCTGATGGCGGGCTCGACCATCGCGCTTCTGGCCTTCACCATCCATCAGGCGCGGCGGAAGCAATGGCTGGCGCTGGTCTTGTTTGGCTGGTTCTTCATTATGCTGGGCCCCGTGGTCCCGTTGCGGAACCATATCACCGACTACTATCTGACGTTGCCCGCCATGTGTGTGGCGATGCTGGGGGGCTACGCCCTGGCTTGGGCCTGGCGGGAAGGCGCCGCGCCGAAAACCGCCTGGAAGATTGCGAGCGTGGTGCTGGCTGCCGGCTTTGTGATAGAACAAGTCCCGCTGGGGTGGCAGCATGCGGAGTGGTTTCGCGAGCGCGGCCAAGCTCAGGAGGCGCTGGTCGAGGGAGTCGCGCGCGCGCATGAACTGCATCCGGACCAGGTGATCCTGCTCGACGGCGTCGGCACCGATTTATTCTGGGGCGCGATTCAGCAGCGGCCTTTTCAATTTCTCGGTATTTCGGACGTCTATCTGACACCGGGCTCGGAAACGAAGATAGCGCTGTATCCCGAGATCGACGATGTATCCAAGTTCGTCCTGCCCGCCGAAACGACCCTGCGGGGGCTCGACGCAAACCGGATTGTGGTTTATCGGGCCGGCGCAGGGCCGCTGCGCAACATTACGCAGGAATATGTAGTGCCGGAGGCTTCGCTGTCCCTGGCCGGACCGTTGCGCATCGATATGCGTGATCCGCTGGTGGCGGACCACCCCGGGTCGAGTTGGTATCAGCCCGAATCGGGATACCGCTGGATGCCGCGCACCGCCAGCGTGCGCATGCCGGGACCGCGCGCGGCCGGCCAGAAACTGTATGTGACCGCCCTGTGCCCGGCGCTGCAACTCGCCAAAGGGCCGCTACGAATGACGGTGACGGTGGACGGCATCCGCCTGGCTCCCGCGTGGTTCACCAAAGGCGACACGGAGTCGACATTCGACTTCGCGCTACCGGCCGAAACCACCGGCAAGAGCGAAATCGAAATCACCGTGGAGGTGAGCCGCACCGTGCGGTCCGGCACGGATGTACGGGACCTGGGGCTGGCATTCGGCGTTTTCGAGATCAAGTAGCCCCGTGGCGCAGGCACTTTTGCCTGCCGCGACCGCACTCTTGCGGTCGCCACAGAGGTTCCCCTCTATCTTGTAAAGCGCGTAGCCTTACGCGCCGCGTGCCGCTCCAGCGCCAGCTCGATCAGGCGATCCACCAACGCGGAGAACGGGAGCCCGCTGTGCTCCCACATCTTGGGGTACATGCTGATGGAGGTGAAGCCGGGGATGGTGTTGAGTTCGTTCAGGTAGAGCTTGCCGGTGGCGGACTCCAGCAGGAAATCCACGCGCGCCATGCCTTCGCATTCGACCGCGCGATAGCATTCCACCGCCAGCCGCCGCAGTTCGGCCGTCTGCTCTTCGCTCAGATCCGCGGGCAGCCGGAACTGCGCGCGGTTGAGCAGGTACTTATCTTCGTAGTCGTAGAATTCCTTGGAAGGCAGGATTTCACAGGGCAGGGAAGCCACCGGATCGTCGTTGCCCAGCACCGCGCATTCGAACTCGCGCCCCACGATGCCGCGTTCCACGATGATCTTGCGGTCGAATTCGGCGGCCAGCCGCATGGCCGGCTCCAGTTCTTCCGCTGTATGCACCTTGGAGATTCCGACGGAAGATCCCAGGTTGGCCGGCTTCACGAAAACCGGGAAGGGGAAGCCTTTGGCAATCGGCGCGGGATCCAATTCATGCCGCGCTTGCACGATATATTCCACCACCGGCAGGCCGCGCTCCATGCAAATGCGCTTCATCATCTCCTTATCCATGGAGACGGCGGAAGCCAGCACCGCGGCGCCCACATAGGGCAGGTCCGCGAGCTCCAGCAGGCCTTGCACCGTGCCATCCTCGCCAAAAGTGCCGTGTAAAACGGGAAACACAACGTCTACCTCCGGCTGCGCGCCCGGCTCAGGAAGAATCGGCTCGGGTGCCCATTTGCCGTTCGGATCGATGAAGTACTCCATCACGTCATAGCGTTCGCGATCGAGCGCCGCCATGATGGCTTTCGCCGAACGGATGGAAATATCGTGCTCGCCGCTGCGTCCGCCGTAGATGACGGCGACTGTGGTTTTCATAGAATCTTTTTACCCATGGCCGACAAGATCATTTCAACTGCCAAATCCGCCGTGCGGTTGATCTCGTCGATCACCGGGTTAACTTCGACCACTTCCATGGAAAGCATGCGCCCGTTGTCGCAGATCAACTCCATGGCGAGGTGCGCTTCGCGGTAGGTGGCGCCGCCGCGCACCGGAGTGCCGACGCCGGGCGCGAACTGCGGGTCCACCCAATCCATATCGAGCGAAAGATGGAATCCGGCGGTATCGTCGGTGGCGATGCGGAAGGCTTCGTCCATGACCGAGCGCAGGCCGCGCTCGTCGATATCGCGCATGGTAAAGGCCCGCACGCCGGTTTCGCGCACGTGGCCTTTTTCGAGAACGTCCACATCGCGCAGGCCGACCAGCACGGTCTTGCGCGGATTGACTTTGGGCGCGTAGCCCAGCAGGTTCGCGAGTTCCGGCGGTCCGAGGCCCACGCAGCAGGCCAGGGGCATGCCGTGGACGTTGCCGCTGGGCGATGTTTCGGGCGTGTTCATGTCGGCGTGCGCGTCGATCCAGATGAGCCCGATTTCCTGCTTTTTACGGCGGAAATGGCGCGAAACACCGGCTACCGTCCCCACCGCGACGGAATGGTCGCCACCGAGCACCAGCGGCATCCTTTTCTGGGCAAGTGCGCGATCCACCATGGTCGCCAGGCGCTTGCAGGCGAGCGCGATCTGGGGCAAATAGCGGGCGCGATCGGGACCGGCGGGGAGGCTTTCGGGCTGGTCCACCGCGACGTTGCCCAGATCGTCGGCGTGGTAGCCCAGGGCCGCCAGGCGCTTATTCAGATTGGCGACGCGGATGGCGGAAGGGCCCATGTCCACGCCGCGGCGGCCCTGTCCGAGGTCCAGAGGCGCGCCGATGATGGCTATGTGGGAATGCTGCATGGCATTGTATGAGAAGGCGAGGGTCCATCGACGAGTTTATCGCACTGGACTGATGTGGCGCTGGAACGTCACGGGCGGGAATCGCAATTCCTGGCCGCCCTTCGCCGCCGACGCGGGCACGACAAGTCCGGCTCCTGACTCCTGACTCCTGACTCCTGACTTCTGGGGCGTTTACCGCAGCATTCCAATGGAATATTGCAGCGCGGCATACGATTTCTGGTAATCGTACTTCGCGCCGAGATTCTCCACCTCCGCCTCGGTCAGATTCAACTGTGCCTGGGTCAGCTCCACGATCGAACTTAGTCCCAGGTTATAGCGTCCCTGCGCCAGGTCGAGCGCCATGGTAGCTTGCCGCAGCAGCTCCGCGGTCACGTCCAGTTGATGGTAGGCCGTTGCGGAATCGCTCCAGGCCACGCGCACATCCCGCGCGATGCTCTCTTCCAGATCCCGCACTCTCTGATCGGCCGCCTGCGCCTTCAGCCGGGCGGCTTCCCGGCGGGCGGCAAACAATCCGCCGTTGAAGATGGGGATCTCCACATTCACGGCCGCGCTTTCATATTCGGGAGGTATGGGCGCCGCCGTCAACTGATGGATGTATGGGATGAAGCCTCCCACGCCGATCAGACTGACGGTGGGATACGAGAGGTCATGCTCGGCGCGTGCGAACCGGTAGGCCGATTCTCTCTCGAGGCGAATACTGGCCAGTTCCGGCCGCTGCAGGAAAGCCTGCGCCACTGCCTCGGCGGAATCCGCGGGCGGGCTCGGCGGGAGCGGTTCTTCGTTCAGCTTGTAAGTCTCTTGCCGGTCGAGTCCCAACGCCCGCGTGAGTTCGGCGAACCCCTGCTCGACGCCGTCTTGCGCGCGAATCAGCATTAACTTCGCCCGCGCCAGGTCCACCGAAGCGAAGGCCACGTCCACTTGTGAGCGCAGCTTGCTCTGCGCCAATGCAGTCACCTGGTCCACCAGAAGTTGGCGCGCAGCCACCGTCTCATTCGCCACAGTCACTAGTGCCTGAGCCTGCAGAGCCTGGAAATACGCTTGATTCACGCGCAGCAGCACGTCGTACCGGGTAGCCTGAGATTGCTGCGAGCTAGCCTGGGATTGGAGGTTGGAACTGGCGACTAAGTTGCGTGTGCGCCCTGAATCGGTGATGAGCTGGGTGAGCGTAACGCCCTGGCCGAAGCGGTCCCAAAGACTGGATGCTGTGAGGTACCCTGCGCCGAGCCGGGCCCGCACGTTCGCCTGGGATCCGGTGACATCGCCCTGGAGCCACGGCAGATAGGCCGCGCGCGCTTCGGCCACGGCCTGCCGGGATGCCTCATAATTCAGTTGGGCAGCCTGCACCTGGGGATGGTTTTTAAGGGCCAGGGCCTCGGCTTCCTGCAGGGTGAGCGGCGGCGGGGGTGGTGCTTGCGCGAGGCACGCCCCCGCCAGAATCAGGGCGCCCAATATGGGGCGCAGGTTTATCATCATGCCTCCTGTGGCTCCGCGCCGCGCCGTTTATTCCGGTACACCAGCACGTACGCGGCGGGGACAATGAACACCGTTAACAGTACCGATGAGGTTAAGCCGCCGATGATAGCGCGCGCCATCGGGGTATATTGCTCGGCCCCCTCCCCTAACTTCAATGCCATGGGAATCATGCCGATGATAGTGGCCAGCGAGGTCATCAGAATCGGGCGCAACCGCACCCGGCACGCGGTGATCACGGCATCCGTAACTGACATCCCCTGCTCCTCCAAACTGTGTGCGAAATCCACGATCAGAATGCTGTTGGAATCCGCGATTCCCACCAGCATCAGCACGCCCATCAGCGACATGACGTTCAGGGTCGTGTGAGTCAAGGGTAGAATGACCAGCACACCCACAAAGCCCATGGGTATCGCCAACATGATCAAGACCGGATCCATGAAGGATCTGAACTGCGCGACCAGAATGAGATAGAGCAGCAGGAAAGACAACATGAAGCCGAATCCGAAGCTCTTGAAAGATGCCTGCATCCCCTCCACCATGCCGTGCAGGTCCACGCGCAAGTTCTCCGGAACCTTGACTTGGGCCAGGATTTCCCGAATACTGGTCGCGACGTGACCCAAGTCTTCTCCGGCAGGCGTGACATAGACGTCTGTTTCCCGTTGGATCTGGTGATGATCGATCTCAGTCGGTGACTGGATGCGCGTCAGCTTCACCACGGAATCGAGCGTAGTCGGAGCGGTTGCGTTGGGCGCGTGCAGGGGAATATTGCGCAGGTCCAGCATATCGTGGATGGCGGGCACGCCGTGTTCGTAATACTGGACAGTAAGATAGTAATCGTTACCGCTCTTGTCGTCCACCCAGTAATTGGGGGCGATCATGTAGTTCGAGTTCAACGCGGTGATGACGTTATCCACCACGTCCTTCTGGCTAAGACCCAGCTCGCCGGCGTGGACGCGGTCTACATCCAGCCGGATGCCTGGATAGTTCATGTCCTGGGGGATGTAGACTTCGCCGACGTTGTGGAGAGCGCGGATGCGGGCTGCCAGGTCTTGCGCGAAAGCGAAGTTGTTCGCGAGGTTCGAGCTCGAGACCTGCACGTCGATGGGAGCCGGCATACCGGAGTTGATGATGGCGTCCACCATCGAGCCGCTCTGGAAGAAGGTGCGCACATCCGGAAACCGCGCGGCAATGGCTTCTCTCACGCGTGCGATGTAATCGAAACTGCTGACCTCATGATCGTCGTTCAACGCCACTTGAACCGTGCTGGTGTACTCCCCGGCGTTATCGGTGTAGAGGGCTGTGAAGTCGTTCACCACGCCGATATTGGATACCACCATTTTGAAATCGTGAGGGCTCACGATTTGATGAATCAGGTCTTCCACCTTCTTGACGTATTGTTCCGTCACTTCAATCCGTGTGCCGGTGGGGACCTTCATGTTGATGGTGAACTGGCCGGCGTCGGTGCGGGGGAAGAATGCTACGCCGCAGAACGGATAGATCCCCAGACTAAGCACAAACACGCCCGCCAGGGCTGCTACCGTCAAACCCGGCCGCACCACGGCGCGGCGCACCCAGCGCTCGTAGAAATCCAGCACCCTGCCGAATCCCCGGTTGAATGCGGCGTTGAACCTGCCCCCCCACGACTTACTCTCGGGATGCGCGGCGATGGGGTGTTCGGCGCCCCCTTCGGCCGGCGCGTGCTGTTTCAGGAATCGCGAACAGAACAGGGGAATCACGGTCATCGCCACCACGAACGATGCCAGCAGCGACAGCGAAAAGGCTAGGGCCAGGGCCGAAAAAAGGAACTTACTCACGCCATAAAGAAACACGACCGGGAAGAAGTCCACCACATCCACCAAGGTGGCCGCCAGCACGGCCAGGCTCACTTCCGCGCCGCCCACCTCCGCCGCGATACGCGGCAGGGCGCCCATTTCCAGGTGCCGGTAGATATTTTCCAGAGAGATCACCGAGTTGTCGATCACGCGCGAGAAGGCCAGCGCCATGCCGCCGAGGATCATGGTATTGATGGTGCTGCCCATCATAGCCAGTACCACGAACGCGGCCACGGCCGAGAGCGGGATCGAAAGCAGGACAGCCGAAGTGGCGCGCACACTCCCCAGGAAGACCAGAATCATAATGCTGGTCAGGACCAGGCCAATGGCGCCCTCATGTAGCACTGTCTCCAGCGCGGCTTTCACATACACCGACTGATCGAACACGACATTAGTGACTAATTGCTTCGGAATATCGAGTAGATGGGAAGTCAGCTTACGGATGCCATTCACCACATCGATCGTGTTGGTATCCCCGCCTTGTTTCATGATCGCCACGTAGGCGGAACGCTGGCCATTCACGCGCACGATATTGTACTGCAGTTGGTTGGCGTCCTCCGCCTTCCCCACGTCGGACACGGTCACCCAGGATCTGCCGGCCGTCTTGATCGGCAGGCTGTTCAACTCGCTCATGTCCTTCACCATGCTATTCGAGTAGACGTAATAGTCGGTCGGGCCAACCTTTACGTCGCCCGCCGGCAGGATCAGGTTCGAGTTATTCACCGCGTTGACCACATCCATGGGACTGAGCTGGCGGGAGGCCATCTTGTAAGGATCCACATAAACCATGATCTGGCGGTACTTACCGCCGAACGGCGGCGGGATCTCGGCGCCTTTCACTACGGCGATCTGGTTGCGGATCTGGAATTGAGCGTAGTCGTGAAGTTGCGTCTCGCTGAGACCTTCGCCGCTGACGGTCAGCAGGCACACGGGCAAACTGGAGGCGTCGAACTTCAGAACCACGGGCGGAAGAGTTCCTGGGGGGAGGCGCTTCAGGTCGGCCAGGGCCAGGTTGGAGAGTTGCGTAACATCGGCGTCCGCGCTGGTGCCCGGCTGGAAGTGCATCTTGATGATGCTGACTCCCAGCAACGAGCGGGATTCGGAATGATCCACTCCGCTGGCCAGTGTAAAGAACCGCTCCAACGGATTGGTGATGTCGAACTCGATGTCTTCCGGCGGCATGCCGGAGTAAAAGGTGGCTACCACCACTTCCGGAATGTTGATGGCGGGAAACAGGTCCACCGGCATGCGTGCCAGACTGACCACACCGATGGCCATCAGCGCCAGGCAGATGACGATAATGAAGTACGGATTGCGAATCGAAAAGCCCGACATGGACGCCTAATTCTTGCCTTCGTAGTTCAAGAGGTCGACGGTCTTGGGCCGCACCAACTCGCCGGGCTTCAGCGCGCCGCGATCGCTCACCACCACCTGCTCACCGTCCGCCACGCCCGCCAGCGCCTCCGCATAACCGGCATTCTGGACGCCCAAGGTCACGGTCCGCTGCTCAATTTTATTGGACGGATTCACCACCAATACGCTGCTACGGTCGCCCTGGTGATCCACTGCCTGCAGCGGCACCGCTAGCGCCGCGCCCTTGCGCTCCAGCCGTAGCGTGACCTCGGCGTACATCCCCTCAATCAGTATGCGGTTCGGGTTTGGCACATCGACCTCCGTGTGCATGGTGCGCGTGTCCGCTTTCACGTCTACGGAAAATCGCGCCACCTTGCCTGGAAAAGTCTTGTTCAGCGACGGAATGCGCACCTCCAACGGATCGCCCACGTGTACATAAGGTACGTCGGACTCCGGCACCGGAATCACCAGGCGAAACAGGTTATCCTGCGAGAGTTTCACCAGCGGCATGGCCTGCGTGCTGGATGTGGTGCCGGCCTGCATCAGCATGCCCAGATTGGCGTAACGCTCGGTCACCACGCCGGCGAAGGGCGCCGTGATGCGCGAATAATCGGCCAGCACCTGGTCGTGCACCAACCTGGCCTGCGCGGCAGCTAATTCACTCTGGGCCGACTGCAGTGCCGATTTGGAGCCTTCCACCTGCGCTTCCGACGCCAGATCCTTTCCTTGCCAATCGTCCACTTCCTGCTGCGCGACCAACCCGGGTTTGGAATCTGCCACGGTCTTCAGACGGTCATATTGCAGGTGCGCGACCTTGTGTTGGGCTTCCACGCGGTTCAGTTCTTTCTCGGCGTGCGTCACTTGTTCCGACATGTTCTTGATAGCCGCCTTGTCCTGTTCTAACTGCGCCTGCAACTCTGGGATTTCAAGAACCGCCATCAACTGGCCCTGTGTCACGTGGGTGCCATAGTCCACGTTCAGATCCCGCACGTAGCCGGACTCTTTGGCGTAAACATCGATTTCCTGGAAGGGCACTAACTCGGAGGACAAGGTCAACTGGCGCTCCAGAGGCATGCGGATCGCGCGCGTAACCCCCACTGCAACAGCCGAGGGCTCATCCGCGGCTTCGGCGCGGCCGCGGCGGGAACAAGCCGACGTGCCGGCCGCCATGATCGCGACTATCGCAAGCGCGACCATTCCAACGGCCTGGTTTCTACTTGAAGGCATGTCTGGTCCGCTCGATCTGCGCGCGCAGTTTTTCCATCGAGAAATGCCCCGGCTGGCATAACTGAGTGAGCTCTCCCTCCACCGCAAGCAGTTCGGCCGCCACCTTGGGGATGTCTCCCGCAATGGCCGCCGGAATCGAGACAACTCCATGCATGTCCCCGTGCAGCAGGTCCCCCGGACTGACTCGCAGCCCTCCAACCTCGACAGGCTCGCCAAAATCCACTACATGCGCGTAAGCGTGGGACACCGCAACACCCCCGGCATAGAGATGGAAACCGGTGCGTCCGATTCCTGGCAGGTCCCTTACGGCGCCGTTGGTGACGTACCCGATGCACCCCAGCGCGCGGCCGATTTGCGCGTGGATCTCACCGAACAGCGCGCCGCGTCCCGGCCTGGCATCGATGTCCTGGAGGACGATCACACGCGGTGCCGGGATGGTGGCCAGGTATTCCCACCAATCCAGGCGGTCGTGGTACCAATACCGCGCCATGGGAGCGGCGCTAGTGCGAATCGTCCCGGTGACGGCATAACCTACCATCGGCGGCAGGCTGGGAGACAGGCATCTCACCGAAACATCGGTGAACCCCTCGTTGCGCAGCCTCACATCCAACCGCTCAATGGCGTTGGATACGGTGCACGCATCCAGGGCGCGTAACTGTTCCAGGATTCGTGGAGGAATCTGACTGATGTTCTGGCCGGTCGTGGTCACTGCTATCGATCATAGGCGATCCGGGCAAGGGCAGGGTATACACTGATCCGGGTATTTTGTGCCGCAACGTACGGTAGCGCACGCGCTATAATTGCACTGGAATGGACGTTTACGAGGAGTTGCTGCGCCTGCGCAAGCTCGGGCAGAAGTGCGCCATCGCCACCATCGTTCAGGTGCGCGGTTCCATCCCCAGTTACGAGAGCGCCAAGATGCTCGTGCGCGAAGATGGTTCCATGATCGGCACCATCGGCGGCGGATGCGTGGAAGCCGAGGTGTGGAACGCGGCGCGCGAGGTGATCGAGAAGGAGGAGCCGCGCCACCTCAGCTTCAATCTCGGACAGGATGCGGCCTATGAGAACGGGCTGATTTGCGGCGGGCAACTGGACGTGTTCGTGGAGCCCGTGCTGCCCGTGCCCGGAGCTTTCATCTTTGGCGCCGGACACATCTCGAAAAGCATTTCGAAGGTGGCGAGCCTGGCTGGATTCGCGACCACCATTGTGGATAACCGGGAAAACTTCGCCAACCGCGAGCGCTTTCCCGAAGCCGCCGAGATCTACGCGGAGGAATACGAGGACGTCTTTGCCAAGCTGCCCGTCAACGAGACCAGTTATCTGATCGTAGTGACGCGCGGCCACCGCGACGATATGCGGGTGTTGCGCTGGGCAGTCGAAACCAACGCGCGGTATATCGCCATGATCGGCAGCAAGCGCAAAGTGATCAACGTGGTGACCGAACTGGAAAAGGAAGGCATCGCGCCGGAGAGCTTCGCGCGCGTGTTCGCGCCCATGGGGCTGGAGATCGGCGCGGTTTCGCCCGAAGAGATCGCGGTGTCGGTGGTGGCCGAAATGATCGCCGTGCGGCGCAACGCGGATTCCGGCTGGCGGGCACTCTCCAAATCGGTCTTCACTGACAAGCGCATGCGGGCGCTGTTGCTGAAGTGACCTGCGGACTGATTCTGGCGGCGGGCGAGTCGCGGCGCATGGGCTCGCCGAAGGCCCTGCTGGAGTATCGGGGAGAGACTTTTCTGGACCGGCTGATTCGCCTGTTTGGGCAGCACTGTACGCCTGTGATTGCGGTCGTGGGCGCGCAGGGGGAGATGGTGCGTGCCGGGTTGCGCCGCGCGGGCGATGCGCTTCTCGTCGAGAACTCGGATTTCCTGCAGGGCCAGCTCACTTCGATGCAATGCGGCCTGCGAGCCGTGCCCGCGGATGCCGATGGCGTGCTGTTCACGCTGGTGGACCATCCCGCGGTGGCTTCCGCTACCATTGCAGCGTTACTGGATGCCGGCGCGCCGACCCCGTTGCGGATTCCGCGATACGGCGGACGGCGCGGGCATCCCATCCGAATTTCAAAATCGCTCATACCCGAGTTTCTGGCCCTGCCGGCCGGCTCTTCGGCGCGGGAGATCGTAACGCGCCACGCGAGCCAGATCGCCTACATCGACGTGGACGATCCCGGAATTCTGGCGGACGTAGACGATCCGGCAGCCTACGCGCGGCTGCTGGCCGGGAGCGGCGCATGAGGCGCGCAGTAAAACGCACAGTCAAGTGGCTGGGCATCGCTTTGGCTGTGGTGCTGGCAGCCGGCGTGGCCGCGCCGTACTTAAGCGGCGACCGGTTTGCCCCACGCATCCAGGCGGCGCTCGAAAGCGCGCTGGGCCGCAAGGTGGAAATCGGCGCGATCCACTTCAGCGTGTTCGCTGGCCCGGGTTTTTCGGTCGAAAACGTGGTAATCCACGAGAACCCGGCCATCGGCATCGAGCCCATCGCCTATGTGGGATCGCTCGAAGCCGTGCCGCGGCTTACTTCTATCTTCGGCGGGCGCCTGGAATTCGCGTCCATCCGGCTGGACGACGCTAGCATCAACCTGGCCAAGACTGGCGGACCGACCGAGCCCGGCCGCTGGAACTTCGAAGCCCTGCTGAACCGGTCGGTGATCCGCGCCATTCCGGAAGTGCACGTGCGCTCGGGGCGCATCAATTTCAAATTCGGCGACACCAAGTCCGTCTTCTATCTGACCAATACCGACCTGGATATCGCGCCGCCATCTCACGGCGCGGCGAGCTGGAACGTGGATTTTACCGGCGAACCGGCGCGCACCGACAAACCGGCGCATGGATTCGGCGAGTTCATCGCGCGCGGCCGCTGGACGCAAGCCGGAGCGGGCCGCCTGGATCTGGATGTGCGCTTGGAAAAAGGCGCGATCGGCGAGATCGTGGCGTTGCTGCATGGCTTCGACGCCGGCATCCAAGGCGCTGTAGCCGCGCGCATGCATCTGGCAGGGCCGCTCGACGATATCCGCATCTCGGGCGATATGGACGTGCAAGGCGTACACCGTTGGGATCGCATGCCCCCCTACGGACAGAACTGGCCGGTGAGCCTGGCGGGGCGGCTGAACGTGCCGGCCCAGACCATCGAATTGGAGTCCTCGACGGCGGGCGGCGAAACCCTGCCGCTTTCGGTGCGATTTCGTTGTTCCGATTATCTCTCTCAGCCGCGCTGGGGCGTGGCCCTCAATTGGAATCGTTTTCCCGCCGGTCCGGTGCTCGATCTGGCCCGCCAGATGGGCGCGGATCTGCCGGCGAACGTGAACATGACCGGATCGCTCGATGGCGTGGTGGGCTATTCGGGGCAGGGAAGCCTGGAGGGCGTGCTGGACTTCCACGATGCGTCGATCGTGGCGCCGGATTCTCCACCCGTGCGTAGCGCGCAGGCGCGCCTGATTTTCGACCGCGGCCATGCCAAGCTGGCGCCGGCCGAAGTGCGTACCGCGCAGGACGAAACGGCGCAGTTGGAAGGCGACTACGATTGGAAAGCGCAAACCCTGGATCTCACCATTTCGACCGATGCGATGCGCCTCGAATCGCTGCGCGCGCAAGCCGAACTGGCCGCCATTCCATGGCTGGGGCAGGTCTCAGGCGGGACTTGGAAGGGACAGCTTCGCTACCAGATCGCCGCGGCTAAGACGGGCTGGTCGGGCGCCATCGATCTGCAGGACGCCAGTTTTCCATTGCCCGATCTGGCCGAGCCGGTGACGGTCGAATCGGCGACCGCGCATATCGACGGGGCGCGGGTTTCCCTCGACCGCATTCAGGCGCTGGCCGGCAAGATCGCCATTCAGGGCGACTACCGCTATGAGCCGCAGATGGGCCGCCCGCATCGCTTGCACATCCGGATTCCGGAGGTGGATGCGGCGGAGTTGGAACGATTGCTTATGCCCACCCTGCGGCATAACCGCGGATTGATCGCGCGCGCTCTGGGCCTGGGCCGCGTCTCGCTGCCGGAGTGGCTGGCCGATCGCCACCTGGATGCCACGGTGCAGATCGGCACGCTCGAATTGGGCGGCGCGGAGGCGCGGGACCTGCGGACGCATCTGCTTTGGGACGCTACCAGGGCCGAGTTTGCGGACATCCGCGGCAGCCTGGATGGCGGCGCAGTCACGGGCATGCTGACGGTCGGCCTGCGCGGCAGCCGGCCCACATACCGGTTGCAGGCGCAGGCGAAGGGTGTCGCGTGGAAGTCCGGGAAGGTGGATGCGGAGACTGTGCTGGAATCGAGCGGCACGGGGATGGAATTGCTGGCGGGCCTGCACTCGAGCGGCACCTTCGTAGCGCGCGGATTGGAGATGGACGCGCTGCCCGACCTCGGAAGCGTTACAGGGGCATACGATCTGGTATGGGCGCGAATGGCGCCGCTGGTGCGCTTCACGGATCTGCAACTGGTGTCGGGCGACGACACTTATACGGGGCAGGGCGCAACTCAGGCCGATGGGCGGCTGCTGTTTCAG
Source organism: Bryobacterales bacterium (assembly GCA_963707465.1). GTDB lineage: Bacteria > Acidobacteriota > Terriglobia > Bryobacterales > Bryobacteraceae > Bog-159. Next base: position 1,117 of record CAVPQK010000021.1, on the reverse strand, counting down.
TTCACCAGCGGGAGCAAGGAGATGCACATGAGCGGCACGCTGGCGGAGTTGCGGGTGGATCGGGCCGAGGTGCGGTAAGAGCTATCAGTCTTTCAGCTCTCACCCTTCAGCATCGGAAACGCAAAGCCTTGTCGGCCGGGATTTATCCCGCGCGGGGCTTCAGCCCCGCAAGTGGGCCTACAGAGAGCCCGAGCGAGTGACTCTTGCCGGTCGTCACAAATCGGCCATGAACCAGTACTGGACGAAGCCGTTGGAGCCGACCCAGGCGAAATAGGGCGAGCCGTTAATCGCGGCCGCCTTCACCCGCCACGGATTGCTGGTCGTTACCTTAAAGCTACTGAGAATCGTGCCGTTCGTGCCGGCCGCCATGAACCACACCTGCAGTAGCCCGGTGGTTGGATTTTGCATGACCAGGTCGGGGACGCCGTCCGCGTTGAAGTCCGCGGCAGCGACCACATTCAGGGCGCTGCTTCCGACGACATTCGCGGCGCTGAGGAGCGTAGTGCCTAGCGACCCCGTCATGTACCAGATCTGAATGGCGCCGCCGGTGGGATTCTGCCATACCAGGTCCGGGTGCCCGTCCTGATTGAAGTCGGCGGCGGCCAGCACGTGCCATGTGTTGCCGGCGCCGCCATTAAATGCGCCGGTGGTGTAGGTGATCGTATACTGCGAGGGGCTTCCCGAAACGGTGAGGTACCAGACCTCGGCAGCCCCGCCGGACGGGTTCTGCAACACCAGATCCGAGGTGCCGTTTCCGTTGAAATCCGCGGCGGCGACGGCCTTCCAGGTGGTCGCGCTGCCAGTTATGTTGGCGGCGCTAAGGATCGTGGTTCCGTTGGCGCCGGTCATGAACCAGATCTGCACGGTGCCGGTGGAGGGGTCCTGCCATACCAGGTCCGGGATGCCGTCGCCGTTGAAGTCGGCGGCGGCCACCACGGTCCAGGGGTTGGATTGGGTCACGTCGGTTGCCGTGGTGAGGTTGAGGTCGACATAGTTCTCCACTGCGATGGTGCGGGCTCCGGCGCGGATGTACTCTTTGCTCAGGTACGTTTGTTGTGCGGGCGAGAGGGTCGCCGCGGATAAAAGGACTAGTAGGGCGGTTGAAGTGTTTCTCATT
>CAVPQK010000020.1:0-9137 GCA_963707465.1 Bryobacterales bacterium | reverse complement strand
CGACGCCGAAACCGGACTCGATTACTTCGGGGCCCGGTACATGTCGAGTGCTCAAGGAAGGTTCACGTTGACGGATCCAATCTTCTTCCAGAAGGATATGCTTGCCGACCCACAGCGTTGGAACCTCTATGCTTATGCGCGGAACAACCCGCTGCGATTCATCGACCCAAAAGGCGAGGCGATTGAGCTGTTGGGTGATGAAGAGGAACGCAAGAAGGAGCTTGAGGCACTTCGTAGCGGCGTCGGCCAACAGGCTGGTACCTATCTCTACGAGAATAGCGTTACGACGAAGGACCAGAATGGTAACGAAGTCACGAAATACTACGTTGGCATTTACGGCAACGGCCCGGATGCCCAGGGCCCGGCTTTCGATAAGATCAATGGGGCCGCGGCGTCACTGGCTGGCGTTGTTCAAAGTCAGCAGGTGACAACGTTCGGCCTGGTCTCAAACGGAACGACACTCACAAACGATGCAGGACAGAAAATCACAATCGGATCGATCAGCGATGGCAGAAGCCCTGGTGTCACCAGTCTTTTCAATGGCGGACAACTGGGCGTTTTCATCCTTGATCCTTCAGCTAATCCGGGACAACTTCCTGCGGACATGATGCAGCCCAGTTCCGCGCCGGGCAATGTCGATCAAGGGATCCTCGCACTCCACGAAATGGGTCATGCTGGCTACATCATGGGCGCCCTATTAGACCAAAACAGCAACAAAGCTGCGGTCAACCTGGAGAACAACGTTCGAAAGAATCGTGACCCGAATGCTCCGATTCGGCGTGAGCACTAAGGGTAACTCTCATATGCTGAGTTCTGTTTCTAGGGTCGGTTTCTGCGCTGGCAAGGGAGGCCTTCTCGGTGCTATCGTCTCGCTGGTGCTCATGTGCGCGAGTTGTTCGACCGGTTCACGGGGAATGACGGGCTTTACGGTCTTTGCAGACTTCACGTTTGTCGGGTCGGGTCCTTATCAACCCGGAGCCACTGGGCCAGATGGTGCCAGTAAACAGCTACCAAAGCACGGTACCGCCCAACAACCTTTGCCAGAGCGGCCGCAACCCGGAGTTCAATACATCTTTCACCATCGGATCCCAGTGGACGATGAAAAACTGGCGCTCGTGGAGTTGCCAGCACGACTGAAATCCGCCGGTATCACCATCGTCAAGGCTCCAAAGTCGAGTAGAGACCTAATGTACCTTTACGTTGGCGGTCCGCTGTTTAACATTCAAATACGGGACGGCAGCCACGAAGGCACAATCTACAATCAGATCGATCCAGAGCTCATGCAGGGATCAAATCCTGACTGGGCAAAAGAGGACTACGTTCTTTTGTGGCTGAAGTGAGAATGTGTGGGAGCCACGGTGGGTTCAACGATCCCGCGAGGAAACGCCGCTGAGGGGTGAAACCGTGGCGCTGCGGCAGCCGCACGGGCGGCAGCGGTTACGGAAGCTGTTTCCAAACCCGAATAGAAGACGGTGCTGCGCACCGGCTGATGAAGCGACACGCCACCCCAGAATGGTTGCTGTATAGGAACCTTGGTTCCCATATGGGAACCTGTTGAAAACAGGGCTTTTCGTATTCGCAAAGTTCCTATATGGGAACTTGTTGATTCTTCAGCGGTAGGCTTCGCGGCGATTGCGGACGGCGGTGATCTCGATGGCGTGTTCTCCTTTGGGATCGAAAAACACCCGGTAATCGCCACAGCGGAGGCGAAAGTCCGTTCGCGGCGGCTTGAGCTTTTTCACGCCGCCGGTGCGATCGGCCAGGTAGCGACCGATGCAGTAGAGAATCTGCATCGCGGTTTCCCGCTCGATCGCGCGGAGATCGGCGCGGGCTTCCGGCGACCAGATGACGGCGATCCGCTCCGGGGCGGTGTCCTCGCTCACTGCTTCAGACCGAACTCGCGGAGGATGGCTTCATGCGGAATGCCCTCGCCGCGAGCGAGCGATGCTCGGGCGCGGTCCAGCGCCGCGGCGGTCTCGGGCGTGATCTCTTCCTCTTCCACGGGAGCCAGGGCCAGTGATCGAGCCAGCGGCTCCACCATCACTTCGAGCAGACTGCGCACGGCGTTCAGTTTGTCGGCCGGCAGCATGTCCAGCAACGCGTGGGCCTGTTGGCGTTCCTGATTGAGATCCGGTTCCATAGTTTCCTTTTTAGCAGCTTAGTGCTCGGTCCTGGTCATCGGGAACTTCCTCCGGAATTGGCCGGAATGAAGCGGCGTTCGGCGGCTTTGACGGTGTTGCGCAGCACGATGCTTTCAATCACCGAACGAATGACGTTCTTCTCTTCCGGATTGAGCCGGCTGGCGGCCTCGAACTGGAGCTTCAAATCGTCGTCGGGTCCCCGTTCATCTTTTTCGAAAAGGAGCATATCTGCGCTCACGCTGAGCGTGATAGCAAGTTTACGGATAGCGTCGAGCGTGGGCTGAGACTGACCGCTTTCATAGCGGCGGATTTGCGAAATGTGCATCCCGACCAACTCGGCGAGAGCCTGCTGTGTCAAGCCGCGATCCTTGCGGAGGGAGAGCAGGCGCTCGTGAAATCGCAGTTCGGCAGGAGCCTTCTTCTTCACGAGATCAGGATAAAAGGAGCTAGCGGTAATGCTTGCCTGATCTGTTCTCATATGCGACTATCAATATAGCATAAGAGCTAGTTGACGACTTCCTCTTATGCAATCCATTTCTGGAGGCTCCCTGGATGGCGCGTATCCCGGACGAAGAGATCGAGCGGCTAAAAAAAGAAATTCCCATCGAGCGCCTGGTGACCGGCTTCGGGGTGGAGTTGAAGGGCGCCGGGGCGAACTTAGTGGGGCGCTGCCCGTTCCACGACGACCGCACGCCGTCGCTGATCGTGACGCCGGAAACCAACCTGTGGCGCTGCATGGGCAAGTGCAACATCGGCGGATCGACTATCGATTGGGTCATGCAGACCCAGGGCGTCAGCTTCCGCCATGCCGCCGAACTGCTGCGCGCCGATCATCCGGCCTTAGCCGCCGGGAGCGCCCACGTGGTTCGCAAGGGCACGACGGTGAAACTCGCCTCGCCGGTTGCGCCGGACGCCGACGATCAACAGACCTTGCGCGATGTGGTGAGCTTCTATCACGAGACGCTGCGGAACTCGCCGGAAGCGTTGCGCTATCTGGAAGGCCGCGTCCTCACGCACCCGGAGATGATCGGTCACTTCCAGCTGGGCTTCGCCAATCGCAAACTGGGGCTCACGCTGCCGGACAAGAACCGCAAGGCCGGAGCCGATCTTCGTGGACGTTTGCAGCGGCTCGGCATTCTGCGCGCCGAGAGCGGTCACGAGCACATGAACGGCTCCGTCGTGTTCCCGATCTTCGACCTGGCCGGTAACGTGGCCGGCATGTATGGGCGGAAGATCAACAACAACCTGCGCGCCGGAACGCCGATGCATACGTACCTGCCGGGGCCGCATCGCGGCGTGTGGAACGAAGAAGCTCTCGTTGCGTCGAAAGAGATTATTCTGTGCGAGTCGATCATCGACGCGCTGACGTTCTGGTGCGCGGGGTTTCGCAACGTGACGGCCAGCTACGGCGTAAATGGATTTACGGACGATCACCGGGAGGCGTTTCAGAAGCACGCGATCGAGCAGGTGTGGATCGCCTATGACCGCGATGATGCCGGCGAGGCGGCGGCCGCGCGGATCAAAGAAGAACTGCTCACAATCGGCATTGGATCGCATCGCGTGCTGTTTCCACAGGGGCTCGATGCCAACGAATATGCGCGGACCGGCGAGAGCCTGGCGGTGCTGCTCAACCGCGCCACATGGTGGGGGAAAGAAAACCCGGCGGCTAAAGAAGAAACAATCGAGCCGCAACCCATCATTCCTTTAGCCGCCGAACCGGAGGTCCGCATCCACGGCGATGAGATCACCATCCCGCGCGACGACCGCCGTTATCGCATCCGGGGCCTTCAGAAAAATCTCAGTCCCGAAGTCATGAAGGTGAACGTGCTGGTCTCGCGGCAGGAAGAGTTTCACGTCGATACGCTCGACCTGCAGACCGACCGTCAGCGCGCCGCCTTCATCAAACGCGCCGCCGAAGAGCTGGGGCTGAAGGAAGACGTCATCCGCAAGGATGTGGGCCAGGTGTTTCTCGCACTGGAGCGGCTGCAATCGGAGCAGATCCGCAAAGCTCTGGAGCCGGCGAAACAGGAAGTCGAACTCAGCGACGAAGAACGCGCCGAAGCGCTGGCGCTGTTGAAAGATCCGCGTTTGCTGGAGCGGATCTCGGAAGACTTCGACCGCTGCGGCCTGGTGGGCGAGAAGAACAACAAGCTCATCGGCTATCTGGCGGCCGTGTCGCGTCATCTGGAATCGCCGCTGGCCGTGCTGGTGCAATCGTCATCGGCGGCGGGCAAGAGCACGCTCATGGATGCGGTGCTGGCTTTCGTGCCGGAGGAGGAGTGCATCCGGTTCTCGGCGATGACGGAACAGTCGCTCTATTACATGGGCAGCATGGATCTCAAACACAAGGTGCTGGCCATCGCGGAAGAGGAAGGCGCCAGCCGCGCCGCCTATGCGTTGAAGCTGCTGCAAAGCGAAGGGGTGCTCTCGATCGCGTCGACCGGCAAGGATCCGGAGACGGGGAAACTGGTCACGCATCAGTACCGCGTCGAAGGTCCGGTGATGATGTTTCTCACCACCACGGCCATCGACATCGATGAAGAACTGCTCAACCGCTGCCTGGTGCTATCGGTGAATGAAGACCGCGAGCAGACGCAGGCGATCCACCGGCTGCAGCGGGAACAGCAGACGCTCGAAGGCCTCGTCCGCCGCCAGCAGCGAACGAAGCTGATCCAACTCCATCAGAACGCCCAACGCTTGCTGAAACCGTTGTTTGTGGTAAATCCGTTTGTCGATGAGCTGACCTTCCCCGACACGCTCACGCGCATGCGCCGCGATCACATGAAGTATCTGACGCTCATCCGCGCGATCGCGCTCCTGCACCAGCATCAGAGGCCGGTGAAAACAGCGCAGGGTATTTCCTGCGTGGAAGCCACGCGGGAGGATATCGCAAAAGCCGATGAGCTTTTCACCGAGTTGCTGCGGCGTTCGCTCGATGAGCTGCCGCCGCAAACACGCCGGCTGCTGGAGCTGTTGCGGGAGATGGCGGCGGGACGAACGGATTTTCGTTTTAGCCGCCGTGAAGTTCGCGAGCACATCCGCTGGGGCATGACGCAGGTGAGGGTGCATCTGGACCGGCTGGAGCAAATGGAGTACATCGTGGCGCGCCACGGAGCCCGCGGCCAGACCTTTGTATATGAGTTGGTGTACGACGGCAACCTGGCGGGGCATGGGGAGGGGTTGGCGGGGTCAAAGCGGCCCCAAAACGGGGGGTTGGCGGGCACCTGGCGGGGTGAGGAAACCCGCATGAATACTGGGGCAAATGGCCATTTTGGACGAAAACCGCAAAACGGCACTGATACCGGGGCGGGAGGGAACGGAGTCGTAACCCTATCCATAGGTGGCCGGTAATGGCCCGCGTCCCCAAGCGCCGCAAAGCGCAAACCGCGCCGGCAACCCCGTTGGCGTCACTGTTAGAAAAGCATCTCGAAGACCTGCGTGTGCGCAACTACTCCGAGTACACCGTCAAGAACCGCCGCGTACACATCGGTTTTTTCCTCGACTGGGCGAATGAGCGCGGCATCACAGAGCCGCTGGAAGTGACGCGCACGGTGCTCGAAAGCTATCAGCGCCACGTCTTCCATTACCGCAAGAAGAACGGCGAGCCGCTGAGCTTCACCGGCCAGCATGACCGCCTGGTTCCGTTGCGGGTGTGGTTCAAATGGATGGCGCGGCAGCATCACATCCTGCACAATCCGGCGAGTGAACTGGAACTGCCACGGCTCGGCATGCGCTTGCCGAAAGCCGTGCTGACGGCCGCTGAAGCCGAGCAGATCATCGAGCAGACGAACATACACGACGCTCTTGGGTTGCGCGACCGCGCCATCCTCGAGACGCTGTACTCGACCGGAATGCGGCGGCTCGAGCTGGTGCGCCTGTTGTTGTGGGACCTGGATCTCGAACGCGCCACGGTGAGCATCCGCCAGGGCAAGGGCCACAAGGACCGCATCATTCCGCTGGGCGACCGCGCCGCGGCCTGGGTGCGCAAGTACCTGGACGAGTCGCGTCCGCAACTGGTGACCGAGCCCGACGACAAGATCGTGTTTCTGTCCAATGCCGGCGAACCGTTCTCGCTTGACTACCTCACCGAAATGGTTCGCGGTTATGTGGAAGCGGCCAATCTCGGCAAACACGGGGCCTGCCATTTGTTCCGGCACACCATGGCGACGTTGATGCTCGAAGGCGGCGCCGACACACGTTTCATTCAGGCCATGCTCGGCCACGCCGATCTGAAGACCACACAGCTTTACACGCACGTGGCGATCCGTCAGTTGCAGGACATCCATCGAGCCACGCATCCGGCGAAGCTGCCGCCGAAGAAGAAGGAGTCGGAGTCATGACCCGCGAACAATGGCTGCTCGAAATGGTTGAGCGGTTGCGAACCCTTTTCGACCAGGCGGGCCATCCGCTGCCGCCGCACATCCGGGTTTCCTGCGGCTGGCCGACGCAACGCGCCCTGGCTCCCACGGGCAAGAACCGTTCCATCGGCCAGTGCTTCTCGACTGCCTGCAGCGCCGATGGTGCGCACGAGGTGTTTGTCTCGCCGGCGCTCGACGACAAACAGCGCGTGGCCGGAGTGCTGGTGCACGAGCTTTGTCACGCGGTCGATAACTGCCAGCACGGACACGGCCCGGAGTTTCGCAAGATTGCCGCTGCCGTGGGCCTTGCAGGAAAGATGACCGCGACCGTCGCGGGATCGGAACTGGCAGAGCGTTTAAACGCTCTCATGTCCCGGATGCCCGGCTATCCGCATCGCACGCTCGACGTGCATCTGAATGAAAAGAAGCAGGGCACGCGCCTGCTGAAGATCGTGTGTCCCGCCTGCGGATACACGGCGCGCACGACCCGGCAATGGCTCAGCCGGGGCCTGCCCACGTGCCCTTGCGGAACACTCCTGGCCGAACACTGCTGATGCCCCCGGGGACGGTATGATCGAAGATATGGCGCAGTTCCACATCACTGAAGCCGAACTGGCGCGGGATATTGCGTCAATGCTGGATCGGGTGCAGGGGGGTGCTGAAATCGTGATTGAACGCGACGCCAAACCGGTAGCCGTGCTGCGGGCCGCTGCACCGAAACGGCGCAGGCTTTCCGAGATCCTGGCATCGCTTCCAGAAGACTCTACCGCGATCGTGGACGCCGATTTTGCAGCCGACGTCGAAGCCTTTATCGATCGTCACCGCGACCCGCTCCAGGCGCCGGAGTGGGACTAAAACGGGAGTGGGAGTCCTTCTCGATTCGACCGTGCTGATCGCCGCCGAGCGCGCCGGCAAGAATCCGCGCAAAGTGATTGAGGAGATCACGGCCGCGGTGGGTGATACGGAAGCCACACTCTCAGTGGTGACCGTCGTCGAACTGGCGCACGGCATCGAGCGGGCGAACACCGTCGAACGCCGGACCGCACGCGAGGGCTTTCTCAATGAGTTGCTGCGGGAGATCTCGCCGGAGCCGGTGACAGTTGCCATAGCGTTTCGCGCCGGACGGCTCGACGGCGGGATGCAGGCACGAGGGATGCGGATCGCCTTGGGTGACCTGCTCATTGGAGCCACGGCCTTGGAGTTGGGCTACGGACTTATAACCCACAACGTGCGCCACTTCCGGATGATCCCAGACCTGTTGGTGACACAGTTGTAAGAAACCAAGGCCTTCGGCTCGACGGAAAACGCGCCGCGACCCTTCCGCCCGCCAGGTGATCTCATGCCCTCGGACCTGCCTTGCGAGTACACTGGTGTTTCCATGTTGGCTGCAGGGCAATCCGCCACGCGAACGGTTTTTCCTTTAGCCGCCCTTCCGTTTGCATCCGTCCCCACTTCTACGACAGAGTTTCTCGTCGCCGAAAAGCCACATTGGGGGCTCGGCGGCAAAGTTCCTATATGGGAACCAAGGTTCCTATATGCGAACCATCAGACTCCATTAGGGTTGCCGGTTTGTTCATACGATTCCGGCAGAAGATCCCGTTGTACCGGCAAAGAACGCGATGCCGAGACGGGGCTGGATTTTTTCGGCGCTAGGTACTTCTCGGGGGCTCAGGGCCGTTTCACTAGTCCGGATAAGCCTTTCGCTGATCAGCATCCCAAAGACCCTCAAAGTTGGAACCTCTACAGTTATGTTCGAAATAATCCCCTCCGTTATACGGATTCGACTGGTGAGGCGTGTGACAATGGTGTGCTGCAATGTGCCGCTGATGCCGTTAAGGGTGCCGCGAAAGAGGTTGCGAATGGTACTGCGGTCCCGGCAGCAAACCTAGTAAACTTCGTGCTTGACACAACGATACTGGGTCCCCTTGGCATCCCCATTGGACAGGTCCCGCAGTTCCAAGCAGAGAATTCCGACCAGCAGGAGGCGATGACCTTGACCGCTTTCGCGGTTGTCGCTACTGGTACTCCGGAATTGACTTCCCCTCTGACTACAAGCGAAAAACTTTCCACCATCCATACGGCGTTAGACGATATCGCTCAGGAACGTCGAACCACTGCGGTTCTTGAGACCGATAACGGGACGTTGGCGGCTGGCGGCACCAAGGATTTGACTCCTAACCAGAGAATTGCAGCCCGGGAGGTTGGGGCAACGCCAGTGAAATTGCCCGGTCAACATGCAGAGATTACGGTATTGGATCACGCTGGCAGGACCGGTGCGACACCGAGGGCACTTGAGGCAAGCAGGCCTTTCTGCCCAGACTGTAGAGCATTCATCCAAGCGACTGGTGGTGTCATTGTGAGCGCTGTTCGCGCCATCTGGCCATGAGAATAAGAGACGAGGTGCTTGAGTTTAGCAGAGATCGGATTGCTGCGGCCATTTCTGGCCTTGAACCATCTCGACGACTGGCGGTGTGTGCCGCTTGTGCCCAGCGGCTCATACCTTTCGTTGACGCCAACTCGGGCGCGCAAGCACAAGTGCCATCATCTTTCCGAACAGTCCTCGACATCGTATGGAGCCAACTTCTTGGCTTGGGTTCGCCTCTGACTCCTTCGGAAATCGATGAACTATGTCAGGCAG
>CAVPQK010000019.1:0-66711 GCA_963707465.1 Bryobacterales bacterium | reverse complement strand
CCATGGCCGCGGGGTCGAAGTCGCCGCTGACGCCGACGATCAGCTTGCCGCTGATGGTGCGGTCGTGCCAGGCCTTCAGGTCGTCCAGGTGACCGCGCCGATGGTGGCCAGCTCCGGCTGGCGGGTGTAGGGGCTGTTGGCGCCGTAGACCAGCTTGGCCGACTCGCGGCTCGGCGATCTCGTCTTCGTCGTCGTTGCGGCGGACGATGCCGGTGGCCTCCTGCTGCTGGGCCAGTTGCGAGCTTCTCCGCGCTGAATTTGGGATGGAAGAGCAGGTCCATGGCCAGAGCGAAAGACCTGATCGGAGTCGCCCTTGAGCGAGTCCCACGAGAGGGCGGTGGAGTCCACGTCGCCGCCGGTTTCAATGTGCGCGGCCTTGGCTTCGAGCAGATCGTCCAGGGCGTCGCCGTCTCATCTTGGCGGTGCCGCTGGTGCGCCAGGCCTGGCCGTAGAGGCCGACCAGGCCGGTCTTGGCCGGGATCTTCGTCGCGCGAGCCGCCGGGAATGAGCACCGAGCCGGAGACGAAGGGCAGCTCGTGATCCTCCTGCAGGAAGAGCACGATGCCGTTCTTGAGCTCGATGCGCTTGGGCTGGTGCGGCTTGAACTCGTGCAGCTTGGGAATGGGAATCTGCTCCCAGGGCTTGGCTCTGCTGGGCGCGCAGTGAGTGCAGTCGGCATGGCAACGAGACGAGCGGCTGCAGACGCGAGATTGTCGCGGCGATGATCGCAGTCGCGAGAACAATCTGATCAATCTCATGATCACTGCTTACTAGTCTCTTCATTGCGCGCCTCCATCTTCTTTGCGCTGCTGCAGCGGGAGCTTCGGTTTCAATCCACGCGCTCGGTGCGGTTGCTGGGCGACAAAGACCTTGTTGGCCACGCGGCGAATGTCGGCCTTGGTCACCTTGTCCACCTTGTCGAGTTGCAGGAAGAGCTCGCGCCAGTCGCCGTAGCGGGTCTGGTACTCGGCCAGCGAGTTGGCCAGGCCCTGGTTGTCGGCCAGGCCGCGCAGCAGGTCGGCGCGGGTGCGGGTCTTGTACATGGCCAGCTCGTCGTCGGTGACGTCGGCGGTCTTCAGCTTTTCGATCTCCTTGTGGATGGCGTCGCGCATCTCGGCCGGCGTGTGGCCGGGCAGCGGAACGGCGTAGAAAGCGAAGAGGCTCGGGATACTTGTCGCCGGGAAAGGGGCTGAAGCCCTGCGGCCTCGGCGGCAATCTGCTGGTCGCGCACCAGGCTGCGATAGAGCCGCGAGACGCGGCCGTTGGACAGGATGTCGCTGATGGCGTCGTAGACCGCATCGTCGGGATCGCGATAGTCTGGGCCGGTGGTAGCCCTCGATGTAGAAGGGCTGCGTCTGCTCGCGGATGACCACCGTCTTCTCGGCAAACTGCTTCGGCTCGACGGTGGTCATCTCCTCCGGCTTGGGTCCGCCGGGAACCTTGCTGAAGTACTTCTCCAGCATCGGCATGGCTTCCGATGCCTTCACGTCGCCGACGACGGCGACCACGATATTCGCGCCGACGTAATACTTCTTGTGGAACTCCATGGCCTCGGTGGCGTTGATCTGGCTCACTTCGCTGGGCCAGCCGATGCCGCTGCGGCCGTAGTTGTGCGCCACGTAGGCGGTGGCCAGAAACTGCTCGACGAGCCGGCCGATGGGGTTGGAGTCGGTGCGCATGCGCCGCTCTTCAATCACCACGTCGCGCTCCTTGTAGAACTCGCGCGGCACCGCGTCGGCCAGGCGGCCGCTCTCCAGCCAGGCCCAAAGCTCCAGGCGATTCTCCGGCATCGACCAGAAGAACATGCGTGTCGTCGAGGCCGGTTTCGGCGTTCAGGCCCTCGGCGCCGTTGCGCTCGGCCACTTCGGTGAACTGGTTGGGGATGACGTATTTGTGCGCCTCGGCCTGGGCGTCGAGAAAGGCCTTCTTCAGCTCGGCCAGCTTCTTCGGGTCGCGGCCCACGGGCTTCAGATACTCGGCCTCGTAGGCGTCGTTGGCCGCCTCCACCTTGGCCAGCGCAACCTTTTCGGCGGCGTAGTCGGTGGTGCCGATCTGGCTGGTTCCCTTGAAGGCCAGGTGCTCGAACATGTGCGCCAGGCCGCTCTCGCCGGAGGGGTCGTTCACGTCGCCCGCGTCGATAAAGGTGGTAGTAGCTGAAGACCGGCGCCTCGGGCCGCTCGCAGATGATCAGGGTGAGGCCGTTGGGCAGCACCTTGGTGGTGATCCTCTGCTCGAAGCTCTTCAGATCCTGGGTCCGGCGCTCCGGCATACCCGCGCAATTCCCACCAGCGCAAGACCCAGGACACTCCTCAAAACCGAGGAAAGCATTTCCGCGTCGCATCCAATCTCCATTATTCGGTAGGTGTATAGACCGCACTCGCACTCTTCCAAGCTATTTCTCCAGACCGAGAAGGGTCAAACGCAATCGCCATCCAGTGCCCGCTCACGCCCTATCTATGATTGAATGATTAGAATCCGGGGGGCTGGAAGGCCGCGTATGCAAATAAACGATTTAGGGCGATAGTTGGCAACAGCAGCCTCTGAGCGTGTGCGCGGAGACCGGCGTGATTCTGAGGGCGCAAATGCGTTGGCTCCCAGGGAGTGCCATCCCGCACGCTACGCGGTGACTATCAACATGGACAAGGGGCCGGCGCGGATTGCGCCGATGACGCTGCATACGGGCGAGGTGCAGTGCGGCGGCTCGGTGGCGGAGGCGCCTGCCGCAGCTTCGGCGTCCGCCGCGAAATAGTCTTAGCTGGCTTTGTTCCCGCTCCCTTGACCCCGCGCAGCCGCATTGCGTATGCTGCCAGCGGTTACGCTGGGGAATGTTCCGCATCTAAGCCGCGCAGGAATAATCCGCATGAGCGCCACAGCAACAGTTGCAACTCCTCAACAGCGTTTTGCCGCGCAGCCGTTTCTGGTTCGCCGCGCCGCGGTGCTGGGCGCGGGAACCATGGGCTCGCGCATTGCCGCGCACCTGGCCAACGCCGGGATCCCGACGCTGCTGCTCGATCTGTTCCCGCAAGGCGAAGGCGACGCGCAGACCGCCTGGCCAGGCGGCGCTCGAAGCTCTGGGCAAGGCCAAGCCGGCGGCCTTCTATGAGCCTTCGCTGGCCGCGCTGATCACCCCCGGCAACTTCGACGACGATCTGGCCAAGCTGGCCGGCTGCGACTGGGTGATCGAGGCGGTGGCCGAAAATCTCGCGATCAAGACGGCGCTGCTGGAGCGCGTTGTGCCGCATCTGGCGCCGCATGCCGTGCTGACCACCAACACCTCCGGCCTGCCGGTGAAGCAGATTGCCGCGGCGCTCGCCGGCGCATCGCGGAGCCGCTTCTTCGGGACGCACTTCTTCAATCCGCCGCGCTATATGCGGCTGCTGGAGATGATTCCCACCGCCGAGAGTCCGATCCGGCCGTGGTGGCCGCCTTTGCCGCCTTTGCCGACCGCATTCTGGGCAAGCAGGTGGTGTTTGCCAACGACACGCCCAACTTCATCGCCAACCGCATCGGCATTGCGCGTCATGTTCACGCGCCGCGAACCTGATGCTGGAGCAGGGGCTGACCATCGAAGAAGTGGACGCGCTGACCGGCCCGGCGATCGGCTGGCCGCGCACCGGAACCTTCCGGCTGGCCGACCTGGTGGGCATCGACATTCTGGCCCATGTGGCCGCGAACTTTCCCCAGGGCGTGACGCAGGGCGGCTTTTCCGCGGTTCTGGACGAGATGGTGAAGCGCGGCTGGCTGGGCGACAAGGCCGGGCAGGGCTTCTACAAGAAGAGTCGCGGCGCGGACGGAAAAGAAGTGCGGCTGGTGCTCGATCTGCGACGTTCGAATACCGCCCGCGGCCAAGCCAGCGCTGCCCGCGCTGGAGATGGCGAAGAATGCCGCCACGCTGCCGGAGCGGCTGCGGCTGCTGCTGGCCAACGACCCGGCCAAAGACAAGGCCGCGGCGTTTCTGTGGCCGTTTCTCGCTTCGCTGTGGAACTTTGCCGCCGACCGCATTGGCGAAGTCGCCGGCGACGCGCCTCCATCGATCGGGCCATGCGCGCCGGCTTCAACTGGGAGCTGGGCCCGTTTGAGATGTGGGATGCGGCCGGCGTGGCTCGACACGTCGCGCGCATGAAGGCGCTGGGCTTGCCGGTCAGCCTGCGCGTCGAGGCGCTGCTGGCTGCCGGGCAGACTCTGTCCTGGTACGCGACCGACGGGCGCGCAGTGCTTTCAGCCCGGCGACGGGACAGCTGGAGCCGGTTGCCAGCCGTTCCCGGGCACGCGCGGGTCGCCGATTTCCGCCGCGCGAATGGCGTGGTCCGCTCGCAACGCCGGCGCATCGCTGGTCGATCTGGGCGACGGCATCGGCTGCATCGAGCTGCACTCGCTGAAGAACGCCATCGGCGGCGATGTGCTGGCGCTGATCTCGTCGGTGCTCAAGCCGGACTCCGATGCGGTGCGCGACTTTGCCGGCTTTGTCATCGCCGGCGATCGCGACAACTTCAGCGTGGGCGCCAACCTGATGCAGCTGCTGCTGGCCGCGCAGGAGGGCGAGTGGGACGAGGTGGCGGCGGTGATCCACGGCTTCCAGCAGATGACCGCGGCCATCAAGTTCTGCCCGCGGCCGGTGGTGGCCGCGCCGTTTGGCCTGACGCTGGGCGGCGGCGCGGAGATTTGCCTGCACGCCGCGCGGCGGCAGGCCGCACGCCGAGACTTATATCGGCCTGGTCGAGGCGGGCGTCGGCCTGATTCCCGCCGGCGGCGGAACAAAGGAGATGCTGCTGCGCGCCGTCGACCAGGCCGCGGCGCTGGCGCCGCCCGACCCGCAAGGATCCGCCCTCGCGCTTTGCCCAGTCGGCGGAGATGGCCACGGCGCTGCAAGCCGCGTCTTCGAAACCGATCGCCCTGGCCAAGGTTTCGACCTCGGCCGCCGAGGCGCGGCCGCTGGGCCTGCTGTCGCGCGGCCGACCGCATCACCATGAATCGCGAGCGGCTGCTGCTGGATGCCAAGGCGCAGGCGGCGACGCTGGCCGAAGCCGGCTACGTCGCCCCGCAGCCGCGGACGCAGATTCCCGCTCCCGGCACTGCGGCGCTGGCCACGCTCGAGACCGGCGTCTTTCTGATGGGCGAGGCCGGCTACGCCTCAGAGCACGACCAGAAGGTGGCCCGCTGGGCGGCGTACATTCTGGCCGGCGGGCGCGTGACGGCGGGCACGCTGGTGAGCGAGCAGTATCTGCTCGACCTGGAGCGGGAGGCGTTTCTCTCCCTTGCGGCGAGCGCAAGACGCAGGAGCGGATCGCCTTTACGCTGAAAACCGGCAAGCCGCTGCGGAACTGATGCATGAAAGCAATGGCTCGATTCACGCTGACTGGCAGCTCTGGCTCGTGCTTGCGGCGGCGGGCGATTGCTGCGGCAGACCTGGCAGCGCAAACGCCGATTCGGCCGGAGACGAGCTCGACTCAGCTCAACGAGTCGGGCCAGATTGCTGGTTGACGGGGCAGTCGACGCCCTTACCTGATCCGCCATCTTGCCGGTGAGCTCGTTTCCCGATCTGCCTGCAGCGATTGCAGAGCGCAGCTCAATCGGCGCGGCTGCCTGATTCCGCAAACCTACGAGGCGCACCGGCCGGAGAACGTGGTCCATGCCAGCCTGGAGCGGCGCGGGTCCTCCGACTGGGCGGTGCTTTGCTCGGCGCAGGGAACGGTGTCGCTGCTGGTTTTTTTCGGCAGCTGCAGGCAGTGGACGGCGAAGCCCGTGGTGCTGGCCTCGGCGCCGGAGACCGAGCGGCTGCAGGCGCACGACGCCGAGCGGCGTGCTGGGCTTCAACTGGGGCATCGATCCGGCGTCGCCGAGCAGGTGCACGAGGCGCAGGCCGGGCTTGAACCATCGGCCGCCCGGCTGGACCACGATGCGCTGGCCGATTCGGTCGTCGACCACCAGCACCATCTATCACTTTTATGCGAAGAGCGCCTGGACCTGCTGAGATGCCGGATTGATCGGCATGCCGACGAGCTGACGGCTCGGAGACTGCAGCTAACACGCAGAAGCTGCATGCCATGTACTGACATGCAGGAGTACTCATGCCGGAAGCCGTTCTCGTCAGCGCCGTTCGCACGCCCGTTGGCCGCGCACCCAAAGGCGCGCTCTCCACCACCCGCCCCGACGATCTGGCCGCGACTGCGTTGAGCGGGGCTTTGGACAAGGTTCCCGGCCTGGATAAAGCCGAGATCGACGACGTGATCCTGGGCTGCGCGCAGCCCGAGGGCGAGCAGGGATGGAACATGGCCCGCTGGGCCGCTCTGCGCGCCGGCCTGCCGGTCGAGATTCCCGGCGTCACGGTCAACCGGCTCTGCTCCTCGGGCCTGGAGGCGATTGCGCAGGCCGATCAGCGCATCCGCGCCGGCGGCAGCCGCGTGGTGGTCGCCGGCGGCGCGGAGATCCATGAGCCTGCTTCCGTTTGGCGGCCTCAAGCCCAGCCCCAATCCCTGGATGGCCGAGCACTATCCCGCCTCGCTGCTGACCATGGGGCTGACCGCCGAGCGGGTGGCGCGCCACTACAACGTCTCGCGCGAAGATCAGGACGCCTTCGCGCTGGCCAGCCACCAGAAGGCGCTGGCCGCGCAGGCCGCGGGACGGTTTGCCGAGGAGCTGATTCCGGTGACGGTGACGACAGCGCGCGACCCGGGCGCGAAAGGCCGGCAAGCCGTCAGTCGACGAGACGAGTTTTTGCCGCCGACGAAGGGCCGCGCGCCGACACCTCGGCCGAAGCGCTGGCCAAGCTCAAGCCGGCCTTTCACGCGCAGGGAACGGTGACGGCCGGGCAACTCGTCGCAGACCTCGGACGGCGCGGCCGCGGTGGTGCTGATGGATGCCGACGCGCGCGCAGGAGCTGGGCATTCAAGCCGCTGGCGCGGCTGGTGGCCTACGCCGTCACCGGCTGCCTGCCGGAGGAGATGGGCATGGGCCCGGTGACCGCCATTCCCAAAGCGCTGAAGCAGGCCGGGCTGACGCTCGACGACATCGGCCTGATCGAGCTCAACGAGGCATTTGCCGCGCAGGCGCTGGCCGTGATCCGCGCGCTGGGCATCGATCCGGAGCGGGTCAACGTGAACGGCGGCGCCATCGCGCTTGGGCCATCCGCTGGGCTGCACCGGCGCCAAGCTGACCGCGACGCTGCTGCAGCGAGATGCGCCGCCGCAAGGTGCGCTACGGCATGGTGACCATGTGCGTGGGCGGAGGCATGGGCGCGGCGGGAATCTTTGAGCGGCTGGAATAACTAGAACGAGGCTAGCGACTTAGACCAACTATCTGAGCCCAAATGTCGCCAGAACGTTCCCCGCGATCACGGAGACATATTGCTTACCATCAACCTCATAGGTGATGGGCGCGTTGAGAACGGCGCCGCCCAGATTGGCTCTTCCACAGCAGCTTGCCGGTCTTCGCGTCGAATGCATAAAAATAGCCCTCGTTGCCGCCCGCGAAGAGAATATCGGATGCCGTGACCAGCTTGCCTGAGTTGGTCACGTCATATTGGGGAAAGCTCCAAACGCGTTTCCCGGTCTTGGGATCCAGCGCCACTGTCGCGCCGCTGCCCACTTCGCTGGTCCAGTTATCGATCGGCCCCCGCCGGCTCGAGCCCACGGTGGGCGCGCCGGGCACGGGCGAGATTGCCTGGCGCTCCGCCGCCTGCGAAATTCCGGCCAGGTTGGTATTCCGCTTGTTCGCGGCGATAGATGCTGCCATAATTCTCCCACACCGAGAAATAAAACAGGCCGGTGCGCGGAGAATAGGCCGGCGGATACCAATTGGTGCCGCCCTGGTTCCCGGGATAGGCCGGCTGGCCGGGTCCCTGGGCGGTTTGGATCGGGCGGCCATTGGCGTCGAGCCCGCTGGCCCAATTCACTTTCACAAAGGGCGCGCCGCGCAGGAATTTTCCCGTTTCGCGGTCCAGCACATAGAAGAAACCGTTGCGGTTGGCCCACATCATCACTTTCGTGGGCTTGCCGTTCCAATCCATGTCGGCCAGCACCGGCACCTGGGTGGAGTCATAGTCATAGCCGTCATTGGGCGTGAACTGGAAATGCCATTTCAGTTTGCCGGTATCGGGGTCCAGCGCCAGCACGCTGTCGGAATAGAGATTGTCGCCGGGCCGCTGGGCGGGATTCCAGTCCGGCCGGGATTGCCGGTCCCGAAATAGACCAGGTTCAAGGCGGGATCAAAGGAACCCATGGTCCAGACCGGCCCGCCGCCGGTCTTCCAGTCGTCGCCTTTCCAGCTGTCGAAGCCGGGTCGCCGGGCGCCAGGAATGGTATAGAAGCGCCAGATCTCCTTTCCCGTCTTGGGATCGAATGCCGCAACAAAGCCGCGAATGCCGAACTCGCCGCCCGCCGACGCCCACTATGACTTTGTCCTGCACAATCAAGGGCGCCATGGTCACCGAATAGGCCATCTTTAAAGTCGGCCACGGTGGTGTTCCAGATCGGCTTGCCGGTTTTGGAGTCCAGCGCGATCAGGTGCGCGTCCAGCGTGCCCACGTACAACGTGTCGCCCAGGATCGCCACGCCGCGATTTTGGGAGCCGCAACAAACTCGCGCGCCGGGATCGGGCGTCCAGCGGTAGAGCCAGAAAAGCTTGCCCGTCCTCGCATCCACCGCCATCACATCATTAGGACGCTCGGTCAGATACATGATTCCATCGACCACCAGCGGATTGGATTCCCAGGCGCCCGGCACCTGGTCCTGCACCATCCACTTCTGTTCCAGATCTTTCACATTCGCCTGGTTGATCTGGGTGAGGGTGCTATAGCGCTGACCGGAATAGGTGCCGCCATAAGTAAGCCAGTTCTGCGGCTCGCTGGCGGCGTGTTCGATACGCTGGGACGTGACCTGCGGCACTGGCGACCACGGGAGCCAGCGCGCCAAGCAGGAGGAATAATGGAAGTTTCCGGCGCATAGTCATCCCTTCAACGAAACCAGATAGGCCAGAAGATCGGAGATCTCGTTATCGCTCAGTTTGCCCCGATAGGACGGCATGTCGGTTCGGCTACCACGTCATAGCGCCCGATATCGGACTTCTGAATCGAAGCACCCGTTCCTGGTGTCGATCAGGCGCACCGAAAAAGTATCCTCGTCATAGCGGCGCCCGGTTATGGTGCGGCCGTCCTTGGTGACGATGGTGACGGCCGGTTGATCGGCTGGTGGCTTTGCCTGGGATCGGTCAGCGACGTCAGTATCTGGCCGGCGCCGGCGGATGAATCCGATATCGGTCAGATCGGGCGCGGTGCGCGCGCCTCCCGGCGACGCGGTGGCATGCTGCACAGCCGGCGCTGTCATAGAGGGACTTGCCGCGCGCGGGATCGCCCAGCGAAGGTATACCGGTCCGATCCATACCAGAACGGATGAAGGCGACTAGTCGTCCAACCTCTTCCGGCTCTAAGCACAAGGGCGGCATGCCGCCGGGATTGCCGGTGGCGATCACGCGGCGATATCGTCGTCCGTTCCCACGGTCTGGAATTGCTGGCGAGACAGGTTCATGCCGGCAATGCCGTCGCCATATCCGGCATGGCAAACCTGGCATTGGCCAACGCAAGCCCTAAGCAACCAGTCTGAAGCTGCTCGGAGCTGGTTCCATGTTCCTGCTGAGCGAATGCAGGCGCGATAATGCCCCCAAAAGGATTGCTGCGCAGCCGCTGCGCACCACCAAGCCGACAAAATGGTTAAGTGCCCTTTGCATGGATTCCCATCCCCGCGGCCGCGGTTATCAGCCGCATCTCTATGGTGTCAATGTTTACCCCGAGGGAAAAAGCCGCTTGCGCGACAACAACGCGACGACAATACTCGATCCAGTCCCAGTGCAGGTCATAGTTGCGCCACGGATTGGCGATGACCTGAGGAGCCGTGGGAATCGTCGCGCCTTCGGCCAACGCATCCAGCTGCGCCTTCTCAAGCTTGCGCTGGCCAGGAGGCACGACGTAAAACTCTCCCGGCTTCGAAGCCTGATAGTACTCAGCCGTGTTCTTGCCTTTTCCGCTCTTGAAACGGAAGCCGAAGTCCTTCTCCTCCCAGCGCCATCGAATTCTGAGTCATCGCGTGCCACCCTTCAGTACGATGGCTGCCGCCTCAACTGTGGCGTCGTCCAGGATTCCGAACCCGAGATCGAGCATGAGGATCATCGGATTTCGCTTGAGAAGAATCTCCGTTCTGAGCTTTTCGAAATCCTTGAGATTGACGAAAGTGCTTGAAACCAACGCCCCAACGTATCCCTCGGCTTGCACCAGTTGGGTGGCGCGGTCAATGAAGACAGAATAGATATTGTTCTTAGTCAGCTTGTAAGCAGCGTTGATGAACTCCTTCACCTTTGGCACAAAGGACCCATATGGAGGATTCATGACCACGACATCGTAGTGCTTCGATAGTATTTCCAGTAGTTTTAAGCCGCGCGCGGTGTCTTCGGCGAACAGGCGTTGGGCAGGATCGGCTTCAGAGCGCGCAGCATCCTCCAGGCCCGTGAGGAGTTCTTGCCGGATCTGTTCAGCTTCCTCCTCCAGGAGCCGGCGCTCCAACTCCATTTGCTTCCGTTGGTCCCGCTCCACCTCGGTCACAATGGTCTCCAGCACGAGTTGCCCGGTGTCTTTGGGCGCGCGGATTCGCGTGATTCCTCTATCCTTCGCCTGACGGTCCACCCATTCATCCAGAACGCGCGTCACGCTCTCGCGCACTTGAATCAGGCTGCCCAACTCCCCGACGTTTTGAAGGTTTTCCCAAATCGTCTTGAAGAGCGCTTCCTGGAGGCTCCGCGACCCGAGTCTGTCGCCCAGACCGCCAACCAGGGATCGAAGCTGCTCCTCGCCGATGTTCACCGCATTCGCCACGACAAGATTGGATCTCCGCAACTTCACATCCAACGGGGAGTAGCCGCTGCTGGCGGCAGCCTCCTTTGCCGTCAGAAGTAGCGACAAGGACGCGATCTGGATGGCCCGGGCGTCGATGTCGATGCCAAAGAGATTCTTCTCGATGATTGCCGCCGGAATCTGCTTTGGGTCTCGGATCGACGGTTCAGCGGGCCAGCCGGGCTCCCCGGCATGCTGGATCTCATCCAGGTACATCTGGTGAAAGAGACCAAACGCATACTGGCCAAAGTGCATCGTGCCGCACGCCGGGTCGAGCAACGCGATGTCGGCAGCGCGCTTGAACGTCTCGACCTGGCCGTCGTCCGTGAGCCGTTCGTACCGGATCTTCTCCCCTGTGTTTGGCACCAGGTAGTTTGCGATCGGCTGATACCAATTGCCTTCGCTAGGCAGCGGAGGCGGCTCAGTCGGCCGAATCGACGAATCGGGATGCATTTGCAGCCACAACCGTCCCAGGGTGTTGTCGACCAGCGCCTTCACTACCCATGACGGTGTGTAGAACTGATTGATGACGGAAAGCTCGTAGGAACTCCGAGGCGTGCCCTTGTTCTCGTCGCGAACCTTCTTCTTTTCCTCGCGGTTGAAGAACTGATAGACCCATCCGAGGAAGTCCTGGGCGCGGTAGGCGTCATCCGGCAGGTCGTTGTTGATCATTTCGATCACTTTGACCAGGCAACCGTGTGTCGGCCACAGGCAGGCGTACTCGTGATCGGGATCAAACAGGATTCGGATTTCGGACGTGATGAAGCGATACGCGGCGGTAAGGCCATCCCGCAAGCAGAGTCTCCTCCGCGTCGTCTCCGTACTTGTACCGGCTTCCGCCTGCCGCACGCAAGTCGCGAACGAAACGCGATCGCGCCTGGCCAGCGACTATAAGTGATGACCTCGGTCGGCTCTGGCGCAGCACCGCGGATCACCTGGCGGTGGCAGATAGAGGAGCCCGCGGACCTCCATGCACTTCAGGCCCACCAGCCGATTCAGGCAGGTGTAGCTCAGCTCCCGGCGAACGTTTTCGTAGCCCTTCTGCTCCGATCCTTCCGACAACGAATCGCGGCGCAGCAGCGCCTCAACGCGGGTTCTGACCTTCTTGTCCTCCTCCGGAAGGTTCATCTTCTCAATCGGGATCGGCTTGCCGGTCGGAGGGATTCCGAGTCGCTTCAACTCGGCAGTAAAGTCCTTGTCGAGGACTTCGCGGACCTTCGGCACCCAGGCTCTTGACGGCATCCTTGAAGTCGTCCAGAAGCGCCTGTGGCTCGCCGTTCACTTCACCACCACCGTATATCCCTGTGCGAATTTGCGCCTTGATTTGATCGCCAGCCTGCTGGAGCGCCGTATCAACTTCCGCTTCCTTCTGGAATCGCTGGCCGGCCAACACCGATGCCGGGCGCCACTCCCACAGCTTCTCCCCGGGCGGCTGGCGGAGGAACCGTCAGTGCGCGCAGGTCGGATTCAACTTGCGCCTGGTAGCCAGGCAATGCTACCAGTGCCTGGGCCAGCGAACTGAGGCTACGCTTCGCTGCCGCATCCAGTAGCGACGAGGCAGAGCCCAGCGAGAGGGCTGGATAGTGACACGGGCCACCTGGTCCGAAAACCTTGTCAACCACGCTGTCGCGCGTCTGCCGGCGGCGCCGCCTTATAGGCAGCACCGCTCCGGATCGCAGACGCCACATGCTGCAGTTTCTTGTTGGACCTGTGTGTACGCGTCGCGGTAGGCATCGCGGTACGCCCGGTGCGCATTGTCGTAGGCGAGCCGGTAGTCGGACCACCTCTCCACCACCGACTTCTCGCCGATGATCGCCTCCATGTCCTTCAGCGACCGCTCCAGGCCACCTGCGAGCGCGTGCGTCGGAGTCAACGGGATGGTTCGTGGCGAGTTCAGCGATGCGGCGCGAAGTGTCGTACTCGAGGTGACGCTGATCGGCGAGAAACGCGCGCAGCGCTTCCAACGACAGGTTCAGAGACTTCCACTCTTCGGCGTGCGACAGGAAAGCGGTGACAACCTTCGTTGGGTCTTTTGCCGTGGTCGGTTCCGCGAGCGCTCCGGCTGCCGCCCAAGACGGAATCTCGGATCGGAAGCCCGCGATCCGCGTGTGCCTTTCGCTTCCTGTATCCCTGCCTTCAGGGTCTCTCCCAGCTTCCGCACGGCGGCCGCGATCGCATTTCCGGACTCAGGTGTTCCGGTCACGCCCATCGCAATTAGCTCTTTGTTGGCGCGCTTGATCTGGTCGACCGAGAGGCTGGTTTCCGCCACTCGGAACATAACATGCTTGAAAGTGTTGATCTTGGAGAAGAGGTCGTAGGAATCTTTGTAGTCGTATAGGGGCGTGGGCCCTGCGGGCGTGGGCCGCTCAACATAGATGGCTCCGGCGCGGAAACAGGCCGCCAGCACCAACCGCACGAGTTCACTGGACCAGCCAAAGGGTGGGCGCTCGAAGCCGCGAAAGCCCTTGCGGTCCGGCGCTTCGAGAAGAACGGACCCGGCTGGGTCAACGTCCTCATCTTCAAGATCCGAGATCACCTCAAGCACCTGCGACACCAGCGCCGATTGCTGCTGCAAACTGCCTTGGGTGTCGAACAAATCCAGTTCCGGGGCAACCGTATGCAATGCGAGATGTCGCCGGATTGAGGATAGCTTTCAGTTGCCTGGCAAAGTCACAGGGCCGGTCACCAACGCCGAAATTGGCGTAGATGTTGGGGATGACGGCGCTGAGGGCAGTCTGGACTGGCTCCTTGAAGTCCGCCTGCTCTCATCGAGTTCCAGTTCCTGCCCGCCATAAAAAAGCGTTCCCGCGAGGAATGCCTTCTCCAGGTCCTTCACGAGCGCTGTTCGGAGATCGTCGCGCTCCTTCCGCTTCTCCGAAAGAGCGTCTTGCGTGTCCGCTGAAGCTGTCTTCCGTGAAACGCTTGTCAGACGTGACCTTGACCAGCGCTTCGTAACGCTTGAACCGCATCTCAAGATTCTCGGAGCGGCGGCAGCCCAACAGACTGCGTCGCCCCTTCGCGCCGGCGGCTTGGTTCTGTTGCCGGATTTCGTCGATTGTCTGCTTTCGCCCGGGAGCCAGCGGCCCAATGAAGTAAACCTCGAGTTCCGGGCCGGTCTCGACCGCTTCGCCGTCCAGGTACACGCCGTAGGGGAAAGTGGCCTTCGTTGCGCCATGGGCGACCGTGAAGTTTGCGAGCTTTCGCTTCGTGACCAGATCGGTCTTGGCCATCTCCTGCGATGTCCGGCGCACAGCGGCGACGCTGATGCTCTTTGGCCCTCCTGGCCGCACCATCTCCTGGATGGTCTGCTCGATGGTGCGCTCTTTCTCGTTCAGGAACTTCCACTCGCCCGTAGCCTCGTCGCGCGCCACGTAGCCGGCTTCCTGCAGTTTGTCGAGGGTCTGTTCGACCTTTTCGCGGAGCGGCGGAATCTCAGTCTTCAGGTCGCGCACCAGTAACTTCGCGAGAGTCTCCGGCACGCGCGGTACCCATGCGACCTTCTGCAGCAGCCAGAGAACCTTGAGAATGCGGGCAGGATCGATGGGTGTTCCTGGAACACGCTCATACGACTCGCGGATCGAACGAACGCCGGAGGCGCCAAGGTACTCCTGCGAGAGAAGATCGTTCTCTACGGCATCGAAAATCATGTCGAAGCTGACGATGGACCCGAGTTCGTCGTCAGCCACATCCTGGAGCGCTTCCATGACGACCGTAATCATCGACCGCACGCCGCCGGAAACGCGGAAGCCGGCGATCGCCTCGAAGATGTCCTGGGCCAGGCGAATCTGGTGCGGCAGCAAGGGATAGCAGTCGATGAAAGCCCGCTCAGAAAGCGTGCCGAGATGACGGCTGGCCTTCAGGTCGGCCAGTTGCGCGAGGTAGCCTTCCTGGTAAAGCGCGCGTGACCTTCCCTTCTTCGGATGGGTGCTTCTTCAGGATTCGCTCAGCAACCACCTTGTTGATCTCATCGGAGATGAGTTGCGGCTTCAGCTCGAAGCGCGCATTTAGGCGGCCGACAAGAGCAGGTTGAAAGTTGGTGCGGTCGACGACCTTTTCCAGGTCCAACTGGCTGGTGCAAATCATCCACACCTTGCCTTTGCCCTTGTTGCCGATCATCTCTGCCAGGCTATTGACCTCGGAGATCTTGTCTCCGGAATCGCCGATGAACGAGCCCATCTCGTCGACGACGAAGACCAGATGCTGCACTTTGCCTCCGGTGGCCTTCTGTTCGTCCACCCATGCGACCAGTTCGTCGGCAATCCCCTCCGGCGTGATCTTTTCGTGGCGGAACAGCATCGTCGAGCGACCTTCTTCGCCTCGCGCACGTCCGGCCATTCGCCCGGGTCGATCCGCGGAAGGATTTCGGCAAGCCTGCGGCGAACCGTCATCAAATCATCGCGACCCTCTGCGCTCTTCCAAGGGATACCGAACGTAGCCTGGTAATCCGTCTCCAGTGCGCCCAGCAGGTTACGTCGTGCAAGGCGGCGCTCGATCCGCGCCACGATGAAGTTCTCCGACAGTCCGATGCTGCGGTAGAACTCGCCCAACAGGATCTCGCCGACCGACGAAGGATTGTTCAGTGCTTGCCGACTGCGGATCTCGAAGGCCAACGTCTTGATCTGCGTCGTCTGCTTGATTTCGCCCAGTCGTAAGCCGGATTTCCCGCCCGCGTGGCGTATCGGAGAGATGCTTCAGGAAGACATCAATGCAACGCTCACCGGAACCGTCGCCGAGGTCTTCATTCTGCAGGAGATACCCCAGGACCTTGGCGAAGTGAGATTTCCCGGAACCAAAAAATCCAGATACCCACATTCCCATGACGTCGCGATGGCGGCCGCCCCGGCGCAGGGTGTCGCTGACCTGGGTGAAGGTATCGAAGATCTTCTTGAGTTCATCTTCGATCTTGTCGGTGACGACGTACTCCCGGAACTCCGAGGCGAGCGCAGCGCGGTCGAAGACCTTCACCACGCCTTCGATCTTCACGCCGATGTCTCTCTTGATAATTTCGCGAATCGTCATTTTGAGCCCTTCCCGCTATTTCCAGAACAACTTCACTGCGAGGTAATTGCCGCCATCCGGCTGGTTCATGAAATGCAAGCTTTCCGCCGCGCTCCTCGCCGGGAAACGCCAACACAGTTCGGCACTGCACGTCCCGAAGCTCGCGCAGGACTTCGCCGAAACGCACCAGGGGATGCAGGGCGACGGTGGCGTAAACGATGACCGCGCAACCAGGCGACTCCTC
This sequence comes from Bryobacterales bacterium, assembly GCA_963707465.1. Lineage (GTDB taxonomy): Bacteria > Acidobacteriota > Terriglobia > Bryobacterales > Bryobacteraceae > Bog-159. Next base: position 50,593 of record CAVPQK010000019.1, on the reverse strand, counting down.
CGCAAGTTGGGAAATGCGCCTGCGCAAAGCGGCCTCCACGGTTGTCGACAGGCCCTGCTTCATCCACCGGTAGTCGTCGAACTCGTCTTCCTCGAGATTCTGAATCGTCTCCTCGTCGAGCCCTTCGAATAGAAAACCCGTCAAGTCCAGTAATCGAAATGGAACGCCCTCGGCCTTCAATTGCGGAACAAAGGTATCGATGAGGTACTCGCGGAAATCCAGTTCCTTCTCGGGAGGATAGATCAGGAGGATTGAGCTGTCGGTCTTCACGCCGCCATTCGGCCGGAGCGGTTCCTTGATGAGTTCCAAGCAGCGCCGAGAAGAATGCCTGCATTACTCTGCACCTCCGATTTCGAGTTCGACCACATCAGCTTGCATTCGGAAACGGAGCTCGCCTAGCTGATTCAGTTCACCCAGCGCATCAATCACTTCCGCGCCTTCAAGGGCCAGCAGCCGAAAAACCGGGCGATGTCACGATCTCAAGGTCGTTGACGCGCGCCAAACGCAGGGCCCGCACGAGAAGCCTTACTGGTGCAGCGTATAGCGCCGGGCGCAGACTCGATTTCTTGCTCTTGCCGCGCGCCAGACCCGAAGTCACGAATACTCGCCATGTAGTGCTGGGCGACGTGGAGTTGCGTGTCCTCGGTCCACTCCCTCACCTCTGGGTGACCCGTTTCGCCTGCACGCCGAATGAAATTGCGGACTTCTTCCACTCGAAGTTCAGCGGGCGCTCGGCGGAGGTATGTATAAAGCCACTGCGTGCCCAAATCAGCCACCAGCCGATCATTGAGAGCCAGCAGATGTATAGGCGGTGAGCCCGCGCTCTGGATCGGACTTTGAACGGCGCCACTCGCTCCAAAACGCCTCGTAAAGAGGCCGGCGCCGGTCCAGCAGGTAGCGTTTCCGCAGCTCCGCCCACAGCTTTTGACGCGCGGCAGTCGACGGAGCGAGTCAGGCAGTTCTCTTCGACGACGAGTTTCCGGTATTCTTCTGAAGGGAGTGGCTCGGGGCGATCGTCCAACAGAAGCTGCAGATCGGTGAACAGCGCAGACCGCGCAGACAGCCGCGACGAATAGGGAGCGCGCAGGTCCAACGCGGGCACACTGCATTTTCTGCCAGTCAGCGGTCGCCCCGGTTACGGATCCCCATCCTATCTGTGGCCTCCCTGGTTCGCGGCAGGTTCCTTCTCGGCGCCGCGGCCGGACTTGACCCACTCGTCGATCTCGGCCACCTTGGATTTCCAGGATCGTCCCACCTTGTGGGCGGGAAACCCCGGCCTTCAATCCACCGGTAAACGGTGTCCCGGCTCACACCGAGATACGTCGCAATCTCATCGACAGACAGCCATCGGGTTTCCATGGTTTGCGGCCTTATGCACTATTATGCCGCATTTTGCGGCTCACTGCGGACCTTCGAGACGGGTCCAGCCGTGCCGGCTAAAAGGGGCGATACCTGTCGCAAGGCAATTCGTCTGCTTGCATCGATCCTGGCAGATCTCTGTACAAGAACACTCCCGGCCCGGATCAGACGAGGTTTTGGAGCACGTGATCTCGCAAAGTCCTGTTACAAACCTGGCGGCGCGTTGACCGCGCTAGCGGCCAAGCTCCTGAGTGTTGACACGCTCACGGATATCCCGTACCAGGGCGTGATCGTTCGAATAAGCAATTGCGACGTTGTCGCCGGCGTGCGGAAGGTGTTCGAGCAGATGTTTCATGTGAGCCACAGCAGTTCGGGGAGACAGGCGCTGAACAACATGATGGGCCGTCTCTCCAATGATTCGCCCGTTGTACCTACCGCTATCGGTCTGGGCGCCGAATGTCCGTGCGGACTCGCCAAGGGCATCCGCCGTTATTTGTTTGGCAGCAGCGAATGACGCCGCCAAGTTGCCAGTGTTCGCCGCGCTCCGATTTGGATTATCGTCGGTTTGACGGGCTTTCTGCCCTACGCCATTCTCATGGAATGCCCGCCGATTGGCGGCGTCGGCCACTAGCTCTCGATCGGGGTGAAAGGTTTCGACTTCGTCGCGAGTTTCGTTCTGTCCGCGTGGCCTCTCCGGAGACTGCAACGAGCCGGCGGCACCCGAACCCGCCAGTTCCAACGTTTCCGCTCGGGAAACCTCCAGGTCCAGCGATAGAACAAAATCAGTGGCCGCTGACGCCTCGTGCGCCGCTCGGAAGATCTCATTCTTGTCTTCGCGCAAAGCTTTGATCCAGGAACCCACATACGCCGCGTGGTTTGCTGGATCGTGCGGAACCCCCAATTCCGCTGCCATGAAGACACTGGCAAGTTCGGCCCGGAGTTCCTCCTTCGCATAGTTGAGGTCGCCAAAACGGTACGATTCCGACAGCGTGGGCCGATTCAGACGTGAGGGATGGCCGGTCCAGTGCGCGAGCTCGTGAAGAGCCGTTCCATAATATCCCGGCGCGTCTTTGAAAGCGTCCTTTGGGGGAAGATGGATGCTGTCGCTGCGTCGGTTATAAAAGGCGTCGTCGCGCTGATCGTGTTCTATTCGAGCACCGGAATTCGCTAGAATTCGCTCACCAGCTTGTACTGCCTCAAATGGGGTCCGTTGCTTTGGCTGGTATTCCGGAATTCCGTCAATTTGCTTGGCGTTGAAGACGGTGTACACGCGGTGTATCAGCCGCTGGCCGTTTTCCTTGGCTGGAGACTCACCGCCATCCTGATCAGGTCCGGCGTCTTTCTCGTTTGAACGCTCCTTCACCTCCCAGAACTCGATATGAGTCCCTTTTTCGCCTCCGCGTACCTGCCAGCCCTGTTCCGCGGCCTGCTTGTAGGTCATCCATCGCGGATCTGCGTATTCCCGCCCCATTCCGGTTGCCAGGAGGTGCAGGGCGTTGCCGCCACGGTACGGCCTCTCGGTCGTTGGATTGAATGGCATCGCTGAACCTTCCCATGGTTTTTGCCACGGAGCAACGCCGTCCTCCAGCATCTTGATGATCGAATCGGTTACTTCGCGGCGGTGATCGCGCTTCTCGGCCCTGTTTGCGTTTTCCGATTTGGCGGGACTCATAGCGAGCCTTCCTTCGCAGGCTGCGTCCGCTCCAGGGCGGAATCGGAATCAGGCTGCTCGGCTTCAAAGCCAGATCCAAGTAGCGGCTCGCCTCCAAGTTCGGTGAGCGCCGGTATTAAATTCTCGTCGAGGTTGTTCATGTGCCTCCTTACGCGTCAAAGATGAGTCAGTGCCCTACCCGGTAGGCCCTCGCGGGGCACCGCCGTGACATCGAAGGCTCGCAGGCCGCTAACGCGCTTGAGGTTCTCGGTGGCGCTCTTTCAAAGCGTCCCTTTGAATTGAAACGGCAGCACGGGCCAGCGCGGCTTGATAACGGCCTAACCAGCCGCTCCAGCCAGCTTCGGCGGGTATGATGCCTTGTTTGACCAGAGGCCGAACGGTTGCTTCGAGGTAGCGCCGGTTCCGTAAGATCTTCTCAGCATCACCCAGGTCATCAACCTCAAGAACCCCACGGCCGTTCTCGAACTGCTTCCGGAGCCGGACGAACGAATTTGGGCGGAGTTGTCCTCGGCTACGCGCTTCCTCCAACGCAGGCGAGTAATACACCAGGTGCACACTGGCGTCGGTGCCTTCGATGAGGATGTAGTGGCGGCCGGCGCTGCTGCCCAGCTCGCCTTCACCATGTACCAACACACGGCCTTCCAGGGATGTCAGCGTCCGCTGGTCCAAGACGACAAGTTGCAGACGCTCGTCGGATAGGAGTGCGCCATGCGCGGCGAGCATCTTCTGGCGATCCCCGGCACGCTGCATAGCCCGCAGAACGCCCTCGAAATCGCGCCGGACCCGCCATTCACCGGACGCGGCCTGCTCGGCGAGGCCCATTTTCTGTAGCGCAATCAGCCTGGCGGCGATGTGTTGCTCCCGAATCTTCGCGAATTCGCCGCGGGCGGCGCCGTTCACGTTCCGGCGAACAATGAAGTGGCCGGCGTCATCGGACCCGTTGACCTGCCCGGACGCGTTCGCCCGGTTGATCATACGGTCCAAGGACGTATACCGGCACTCCTGAACCTCGCGCCGTTCGGCCGTCATCGCGTCCACCTGGTTCCGATGCCCAATTTGGCCCGTGCAGAGATCCTCGGCAATGGACCGTATCCCGTTACGGATGTACTCACGGTTCAGATCAAGCGGAGATCCGTCAGCTTTGATCCCGCGCATGGCGACATGGACGTGCGGGTGTTCGGTATTGAAATGCGGTACAGCAAGCCACTCCAATCGCGTGTTCAGATCTTTCTCCATTTTGCCCATGAGATCGCGGGTCAGTCGGTTCAGGTCGATGCGTTCGCCGAATTCCGGCGAAATGATCATTTTCCAGAGCCTCGGGTCGCCTGCCTTCTGCCAGCGATCGAGGACCTCCGGCGGCGCAAAGACTTCGCCCTGGTTGCCAATGGCGGCGACTTCGTGGCCCTGCATCACACTGTCTCGGGTGATGTAGCGACCGTGTGCGCGCCACTGTCCGGTGGTCCTGTTTGGCGAGTACATCACGCGAACCGCGCAGCGTTGGTTGAACTGCCGCCGCCCAGCAGAAGCACTGTGGGAACGGCGCTTTTGTCGGCGCCGGGAGCTTCTGGCGTAGCGAACAACCGTCCTCATACCGGGAGACCAGGGAAACGCTTCGTTTTCGCGGGGCGTTCGGGGACGCCGAGGCCGAATCCGGAACTCCCGCTCGCTTTCAGTTTTCGTGGCCACGGCCTAACAACTCTGCCATGGCGGCTTGCGAATCACCCACCATGGCCATGCCTACGCTCTTGAGAAATCGGTCATAGCGGGCTTTGCCGCGGGCGACGGCCTGGTCGTGCACATCCCTCGGCGGTTCTGGAACACAGGTCAAGAATGTCTTCGCCAGTACGTCTACGAACGCGAACAACGCCTGCTGTCCTATCCGCAGATTGCGAATTTCTCGGGCCATGCGATCCAGACTCGCAGCGATCCGCTGTTCCGCCGCATCGACGCCGCTTTCCCGGCCGGCCAGTTCCCGTTCGATCGCTGCGCGTATGAACGCGCTGTGGCTTGAGAACCCGCCTTTCTTCGTCGCCGCCTCGATCCGATTGTTAAGCTCTGCGTTATATCGCAGGCCGTGGGTGACAGCCTTCTGTTTCCGTACCATAGCCATGGGTGCCTCACTCTGTAGGTGCGGGGATGGCCCGTATGTGACACCAGGATCGCCGTTGCACAACGTGCAACAAAACCGGTTGAACCGTTGCACGCTGAAAGTTGTTAATGATACAGCTCTTAGTGCCTAATCCGCAGTCAAATGTGATGCATTTCCTTTATGTTCCACTACCGGTGTTTTCGGCGCCTGATGATGGGGGTTGGCTGCGGAGGGCGAGACAATGTGGTGAAAATCTGAGACTTTCTGAGATTCTTTGTTGGAAATCGACCGTGCATGTGAAACTTTTGCGAGATTCCGTGGTGAATTGTCTGAGATAAACGTCACGCAGCCGCCCCCTCGCGGCGTACGGATTAGAACCGGTGGCCGACAACTTCAGTGAGCAACTCGATCTAAACCGCCTCCGCACACGACTGCGGGAAAAACCGCGCACCAAGGCGGGCCAGGTCCGCCAGGCATGGCCAGATATCAGGGATCTGCTAGCCGCCGGCCACAGCCTGAAGGACGTCTGGGTATGGCTGAACGAAATTGGACTGGAAATCGGATATGCTCGGCTTGTCCCACTACATCGGCCAACTCCGGCGCCGGGACGAAGCGGCGCAGTCGCAGATTCGAGCGTTGAAACCGGGATTGCACGAAGCCGCCGCGGAGCTTGTCACACGAAACCAGATCACTGAGAGACAGAAGCGTACGGCGCCGGTAGCCGCAGCCGATAGCCGATGACGGCCAAGCGACGTGATCCGCTGGCAAATGTTTTGGAACGCGAGAGCAAGCGGCCTGGCTTCAACTACAACGCCGAACCCGATCCCAAGAAGTTGATTTGACGGAGGAAAGAAATCCCAATGCCAAAAACGTCAGGACCGACCGGGGCCAACGGTAGCGATAACCGCGGCAGCATACACCTCACCCTGCAGGGCAAGGGAGGCGTGGGGAAAAGCCTGATCGCCTCAGTGCTGGCTCAGTATTTCCTGGAGGACGGTCGTGATGTTCGGTGCATTGATACTGATCCCGTAAACCGGACACTGGCCCAGTACAGCGCCTTGGGCGCCGATCGGCTAAACCTCCGGGACGAACACAATCGGATCGACCAGCGCTCGTTCGACACTCTTATGGAGCGGTTCTTGACCGAGGATGGCGCCACGTTTGTAGTTGACAATGGCGCGTCGACGTTCCTGCCGCTTTGGCATTATCTGTTGGAAAACAGCGCGCTGGAATACCTTCGCCAACAGGAGCGGCGAGTCTACGTGCATACGGTAATCACAGGCGGCCAGGCGCTTATCGATACCCTGAACGGCTTTAACGAGCTGGCGCAGACGACCCAGGAGCGCAACATCGTCGTGTGGGTCAACGAATATTTCGGGCGCGTGGAAGCGGACGGGAAGAAGTTCTCGGAGATGGCCGCGTACCGCGACAACGCGGACAAGGTCTGCGGCGCTGTGATCTTCACAAAGCGGAATCAGGATACGTTCGGACGCGATGTCGAGGACATGATTTCGGCCAAGCTCACTTTCCAGGAAGCCATCACCACAGCCAGAATGCCGATCATGGCCAAGCAAAGACTGAAGGTCGTTCAGCGCGACCTCTTCGAGCAGCTCGACCAGTTGGCGTTTTGATTGGTGTCCTCTATGCGCCAACTGGACCTAAAGCAGCTCGCCGCAAAGGTCTCGGTCGAACATGGAATCAGGGTCGACCCGGATGACCCGATTATGGCGGTGGTCACGTTGAACCGCCTCGTGTTGGAGCAGGCGGCCAACGAAATCGTCGAAGAGGTCCGATCCGCCACACGAGAATTTGAACAGGCCGCGGAGAATGTCCAGGTTCGGGCTGGGGGCCTCCTCGCACAGAGGGTGCGCGACTGCGTTGCGGTGCTCCGGCAGGAAATAGTAAAGGACATCGGTAACGCTTCCACCCGAGGCAGAAAGAGCATTGGGGATGTAGGCCGAGCCGATGAACGCCCCGCTGTTCAACGATGGGTTGCAATAGGGCTGCTTTCGGGAGCGGTATTGTTCGGTTGCGGCGTCTGGCTGGGAACAATGTTGCGATGAACGGCCGGGGCGGTGCACACCTCGACTGGCAGTTCCTAGACCGCTAGAGCATTTGGAAGGGAACGCCATCCCTGTAGAGAGATTTCAAGGTAGAGCCGAGCCACACCAGACGGCACCATCCGTCTTGCCAGCCCCAGCGCTGGTCAAACGGTCCGCGGAAGATGTCGGCCGGGAGCCGGATTCGAGCGTAGGGATTTTCCATGACGATAGCGCGAACTGTACCCTCGAATCTTCGTGATCTTGGAAAGGTATTTTCCATCTCCGCAATCACACGGTATTGTTCACCGCCTTCAATAGACTCACCTGCTTCTTGACGTGCATACAGGCGCCGCCACACTTCCAGCCCGAAATCATCTAGCGAATAACGGGTGAGCAGAATTATCGAGCTGAACGTCGTATTGCACACAGGCGAGAGGGCGGGGTCAGAAAGGAAATGTTGGTCCGGAGGAAGCTCTGATTTTCTTGGAAACCGGTAGCAAGGTGGATTGGGATCAATCTTTTCATAATCGCATCCAGCCTGTTGAAAGCCTGGGCCAAATGCCGCTGATAAAACGACAGCGGGTTCCGATGGCCCGAACATCGAATCACTGAAGAGGACAAGATTACATGGGTACTGTTTGTATTCTCGGAACTGTTCTTTGGTGCGGCTGATTTTTCGAACTACAGGAAGGTCCGGGCTGAAACCTCTAGTCGGGAGGTCTGCGGGATCTCGTATCTCTTTGACCTCGAAGATACAATCTCCAGATGAATGGTGCACTAAATAGTCTGGCTTCTTTGTGCCCGAGAGGTTTTCGTACTCGAAAGGGAGTCCCTGTGCTCGGAGGTAACCCTCGAACAGAGCTTCTGCGGTCTGCGTGTTTGGCTGGTTGAGCGCGCGACGACCATTAAAGCGCCGGCTCCGTTTGGAGCGATATGGATTATCCTCCATTGTTTGGTCTTTGGCCCTCTCTCGCTTCGGCGGGAGAGGGCTCTTTGGCGTTCTGAGCGATCCGCTACTTAGTCAGAGTGTGTATCGCGACAAGGATACCAAGCACGATGGATACGTCCTGTAATAAATCCCGAATACCGTACGGTTGGGTCTGGCACGGTACAAACCAAAGGCCGCCGCTTTGTGGAACGATCATTGTGCCCTCCTTTCCGGGGCCGCGCCCCTAATTACCACGCCTGCAACGCCGCTCTTCCGGTGACTGTTATCCGAAACTGCTGGCTGCCGAGAACGGATTTCGATTCCACATATCCACTCGTGACCAGCCTGCCGAGCGCCGTGTGAATCACCGCCATGGGATTCGGGCTGTTTATTTGAATGCCCATTGCCGTGAAGCCATTCCGTATTTGGGTGGGGGTTTGAAACGCTCCCGAGAACGAGAGGATTCTCAGGCACAGCTGAGGAACGCTCATGTTGATGGTGTGTTCGGAATTCTGAACAATTGGCGTGAGGGCTTGAATTGTCTTGGTCAATTCAACGATCCGGTTATCGATGATTGCCCGCTGCTGCAACAACTGCGCCAATTCCTGTTCGGCACCCGCCAGCCACTGGCGCTGGGGATTCTTGAAGACCAGCATGAAGTAGTATACTACCACAAGCAGGTTATCGTCGTCAAGGAACGACAGATTCACCTCACCGGGCAAGTGCGCGCGAACCTCGGTCAACGATGGTCGCTGCCTTTCTGATCGTCCGCTCGACGTATTCGGCTTGCCGCTTCTCGTTGCCCTTGTGGGTCAAGTCGCGGCTGCGAATGGCAGTGTCGATCTGGGCATCCGGCACTCCGTGCGCAAGAGCGTAAATCGCGTATGCGAGGTCAATGCGGGTGCCGTCGCCGGCGTACGTTGGATTCGCGCGAAAGCTGTCAATGCCTCGCAGTGCGCCCGAAGCTCCTTCGCGCGCCACTGCCGTCCGGCGTCGTTCGCGCTCTCGGCGATCACGGTCGAGTTGCTGCTCAATCTGGGCGATGAATCGGTCGGCTTCTGGATAGGGTAACCCGTTCGCCTGGCGCAGCATGACGAAGGGGAACAGGCCGTCAGCCTTATATTTTTCCTTCCGGTTGGTGAATCCGGCTAGGCGGCCGAAATGCCGCCAGTCGGCAGCGCCCAGATCGCCACCGAAATCCTTCGCGAGCGCTCGGGCCGCCGCCGTGCTCAGTTCCCGCGAAAGAATCCGCGAGTGCTTGAGCCACGCCTGGAAATTCCCCGGCGAGGTCTCGACCACCAACGCCGGATGAAATCCCTCTGCTTTCATGCGCTCAATCGATTCGGCCGTGAGGTCGTCAATCAAGCTCAAATTGTGTTCGCCTCTTGGCCGGATATAAATGTTTCGCCCGTTGCGATTCTGGAGCCGCAACCATGGGATCGACTTCAAGACAGCCTGCATATCCCAGGTTCGCGGAATCATCGGAGGTTCACTGTTGCCAGCGCCCTCGGGCTTGTACAGCCCGATCTCGAATACGTCGCCGCCCATCGCGACAAGCTGTCGCGTGACCGCTTCGTTGGTTCTGTCCACGTCTCGGCTCCGGCGTTTCAGTGGTGCAGGCAAACGCCTCTACTCGGTAAGCCGCTAGTCCCGGTGCCGGTGACGCCGGCGCGCGGGTTCGCCGCGCGAAAGAATTTGGAAACAATCTGAAACTCGGGGTGTGTAATTTTTCGACAGTACCCATCAGTGAAAGTTTTGTGAGCTTGCACAGCATTCTGTGAAGCCTTCTGTCACGCTGCGGGGTTTGAAGAACATACGGTTTAGATGGCGGTTTCAGTTCCGCGCGTGGGAGAGGCATATCTTGAAAGGAGCGCGCAAATACGACCGGTGCTGGCTCGGTGTCGCTGCCAAAGTGATTGCAGCCGGCATGGTGGCCTCCACTAGCGGGCACGCGCAAACCCCGAGCGAACTGCTGTCTGAGGCGGATCGCCTTGCCGACCAAGGAAACTGGTTTAGAGCCGCACCGCTCTATGCCAAGGCGGAGAAAGAATTTCAGCGAGCGGGGGACCGGCGAAACGAATTGTACGCCAAGTTTGGCCGGCTCCACGGAGACACAGAAGCAGGTTTATACCGGGCCACCCGCGCGCAAGTGGTGCTCGACTTGACCGATCCGTTGGTGGAAGGTGACCCCCAGTTGAAAATCCGGGCATTGGCGCTACTGGGCACCATCGACCTGAATCTGGACACGGCTGCGGCAGGGGACGACTGGCGCAAACTGCTGGCGGTCGCAACCGCCGCCGGTGATCGCAAATGGCAGAATCGCGCCAACGGCTACCTGGGATTGGTCGCAGGGTTGAACGGCAACATTGGCGCTGCGGGCGGCGCCCTCTATCAGGCCGTAATGAAAGCAGAGCAGTTGGGCGACGCCTCGGGCGAGATTTACTTTGCAACCTGGATCGCAAATGGGATGGCCGTGAACAACATGGCGGACAGGGCCGTACAGCTTTTGGACCGCGTCGAGGAACTGGCACGAAAGAGCGGCTTCAGCGAGATGCCGCTGCAATTCTCCATCGCCAAGGTCCGCGCGTTGATGCAGCTTTCTGAACCCCAAAAGGCGCGCGGTCGCGAAGAAGGGAAAAAGCTGCTCGCCAGTACCTTGGATTTGGCCCGAAAGAACGGCGTGAGCGGCGCCGAAACAGAGCTTCTCAGCCAGGCTGGCCAACTGGCGATTGAAGAGCACGATTTCGCTGGCGCTGAGCGGTCGTTCAAAGAAGTTGTGGAGATTGCGAAAGCAGCGGATTTGCCGAGAGAGGAAGCGGACGGTCTTTTGCATTTATCGCAGCTATACCGAACCGAGGACGCGCCGGCAAAGGCGGTGCCGGTCATCAATCGAGGGATAGAAGTTCTCCGGCGGGTTGAAGAGGCTTACGATTTTCCCATGTACGTCGCGGAGAAGGCCGAGGTGGAGGCTGCTCTGGGAGCGCTGGCCGCCGCCGACGCACTCTATGACCGCGCAACCGATCTGATTGATGGCCTGCTCGTAAATGCGCAGACCTCGCGCATGAAGACCGAGATGATCGCCGCCGTGGGCGATATCTACGTTGCACACTTCCGGCTGGCGTGGGATCGCCTTCACGATCCCGAAAAGGCTTTCCGCATTGTCGAAAGCGCCCGTGGGCGCGCTCTCTTGGATTCGATCCTTTATGCTCGCCGGTCCAGTCCCCTCTCGGAGGCGACCCCAGGCGACCAAGAGATCGTTCGGCTACAAAGAGAACTTGTGCAGGAGGACCTTTCGGCTCCGCAACGGCACAAAGTGTTAGACCAGCTCGATCATGCGTATTTCTGGATGGGTCCCGCCGAATTTGCCCAGAGCCGGAAGGAAATGGAGATGCTCCGGCGCCCGCCCGTGTCGTTGTCGGCAATTCGCCGCCAGTTGGCCGCTAACGAAAGCCTGATCGAATTCGTACTTGATACGAAAAAGTCGTATGCGCTGGAGATTTCTCAGGCTGGCTTGAAAGTCCACGAGCTTCCGGGACGGCCGCAAATCGACGGGCTGGTCAGTCATTTTCTTTCTGGCGTCAGGAACAAACAGGAATCAGTCGATCTGGCGAAAGAGCTTTACAGCCGCGTACTGTCGCCGGCCGTCGCGCAGCGCACGACGGCGATTGTCCTTGTTCCTGACGGTTCCCTCAACCTGGTCCCATTCGAGGCGCTCATGGACGAGAATGGCGCAACCATAAACAAGCGGGTGACCATCGCCTCGGTTCCGTCCGCAACGATATATTTCACTCTGAAGACTGCCCCAACGCAAACCACCGCCACAAGGCCATTCCTGGGAGTCGCCTATAGTCCAGGGCAATCCGCCGCGGTACAGCTTGCTTCCAACACGCGGGGTATGTTTGACTTGCAAAAATCGGCGTTGACGCCACTGCCGTTCGCGCGCGAAGAGATCGCGGAGGCGGCGAAAGCGCTGGGAAAGAACAGTGTGGAGCTGGATGGCGCCGCTGCTTCTGAAGCCGCCCTCAAGGCTCTGGCGCTGGGCGACTTCAAAATCATCCACATCGCCGCCCACGGTATCGGGAATGAAGCCGAGCCGGATCGAGCGGCGCTCCTGTTGGCTCCTGGCAATGATTCTGAAGACGGGCTGTGGCAGTCGCGCGAGATCCGCCAGACCAGGCTGAACGCCGATCTTGTCGTGTTGTCGGCTTGCGACACCGGTACCGGCCGCCTTGAGGGTCAGGAAGGCATCATGAATCTCGCGCGGGCGTTCCTGATCGCGGGCGCCAAAAGCGTCGTGGCGAGCTTGTGGCAGGTGGATGATCGTTCCACCGCCACGCTAATGAGTTTTTTCTACGAGCACCTGGCTGCCGGTTTGGAGGTCCGCGAAGCCCTTCGGCAGGCGCAGCTCGATTTCATAAAGGAGTTTGGGGACAAAGCCCAGCCGTACTATTGGGCCGGCTTTGAGGTGATCGGAGATGGCACGAGGCGAATCAATTTCAAAACCAACAAACCTAAGCCTGGACCAGCGAAGGCAAATATTCGATAAAACGGTGGCCAAGGTAACGAAGCACTACTTCGATCCGAACTTCAACGGAACGGAATGGCCGAAGCGTGCCAGGGAATCCAGAGATGCCATTCTATCGGCCAGCGATCCCGATGAGTTCGAGCTACGCATGCACGACCTGGTCCGCAGCCTCAAAAGCAGCCATACCGGATTCTTCCATCAGTCCGTGCGGCGGGTTCCCGGCAGGCTGGCGATCGGAGCGAGCTTCCGCAGAGCCGAAACGGAAGCGGGTCCACGCTGGGTCGCGCAGGATGTACATGAGGGCGGCCCGGCCCATTCCGCTGGATTGATGCCTCTTGGATGAGCTGAAGTCGATCAACGGGACTCTCGTATACCCGCCTGAACAACCGACGTTCCCCATGGGAACTCAGGTAGACCTGGTGGTTCGGAGAGGGGCCGACGAAATCGCGTTGAGGGTGAGCATCCCTGAGCCGCGCTCTCGCAAACAGCCCTATTCGGAACTCAAGGCCGTCGCGTGGGCGCGCATGCCGAACAGTGTGGGCTACCTCAAGGTCAGCATTCTTCCGGGCCAGGTGGGGCTGGACGTGTCGCGCGCCATTGACTCAGCGGTGGCCGAGTTGAAGTCCTGCGACCGGTTGGTGCTGGACCTGCGCGGGCACCTCGGCGGCGGCCTCGGCGTGCTGCGCTTGATGAGCCACCTGACACCAGCCAAATTGCCGATCGGATATACGATCACGCGCCGCCGCGCGGAATCGGGCTACGACAAATCGAAATTGCCAAAGCTGGACCGCCTTCCCACCCATCTGCCCAATTTCCTGGGCGTCGCGTCGATGGTCTTCAAGTTCGCGGGCCGGGACCCCTCCGTGCTCCTGGTGTCCGAAGGCCTCGGCGCGAAGAAATGGCATGGCCGAATCGTAATCCTGGTGAACGAGCACACCGTAAGCGCCGGCGAAATGGCTGCCGCGTTTGCCGCGGAGAACCATTTGGCGACGATTGTGGGAACCGAGACCGCAGGTCGGCTGATACCGGGGTCCGGCTTCAAGGTCGGCCAGGGTTACATGCTGATTATGCCCAAGGCCGAATACATTACGTGGCAGGGCCACCGCTTCGAAGGATCCGGTGTCAAACCGGACTTCGAAGTTCCCTGGTCGCCCGAAGCGTTCGCGGCCGGCAAAGACAATCAGCTAGAGTCCGCCGTTCAAGTGGTAAGCGGGATTTGAACCGCCCAAATCGTAAAAGACCATTCCTAAGCCCATGCTCACGAGGGCTCGACGCGTGAGCCCGTGGTCTGGTGGGCACCAGTCGTCCAGAAACTTGCCGGCCCAGATCGGAAGAGTTTCAGTTCCACAGCTTTGCTGAATGTCCTTCTTGAGAAGCTTGCGCGGGCGGTTTTGAACTTGTAACGAAGGATGTCGCGCAGACGGAGTTTCTGTCCGCCGGTGAGGCTCTGTTTGCGCGCGCGCAAGAGCCAGCCGGCTCCTTCAGTTCGGCCCGTTAACCTTCATACCTCATGCGGCGCGCCTCGTCCACGGACACCGTCGCGGGCCTTGACAACACCGTCGAGGACCCTGTTCACCTTGGCCACGACATGATATTCTGTTTGGCGAGAGGCCTTTAATGCCAAAGAGCCAAACCACAACGACAGCTGCTGCTCGTAACGTAATAGTATTTGCAACATTGTGCAGCTTCGGCTCCCTTACAATCGCCATGGCGCAACAGTCGGGTGCCGCTGGACCCCTATATGTATCTGAATCCCTCAACGCAAAGGACGTTCCGCAACAATTCCGGCTTATTGCGACGAAAAGTTCCGAAGGGAAGAAGTGTGCGATTGTCACCTATAGCAATCCTCTGGACCCTCCCGATCCTCTGCCGCCAGACAAAAGGTTGGAACCTTTGGATACTGTTCTTCGTGCGCTTGCCGGTATTGCACACATGGAGACCCATCATTGGTTTTGTTACCGGTTAAAGACGACGGAACCGGCTCCAGCCTACAGCGCTGCATTAAGCGAAGCGTTAAAGAGCGCTAATGCCCAGCAGAATGCTCCCTTCTTGGTGGAATTGTTCTATGATGGACATCTGGCTGCTTACGATTCGCCAATTGTTCTAAGAGACGACTCAGTCGCCAAAGTGTTTCGACTTGCCCTACAATCAAAACTCACGGCGGAACAACGGATTGAGATTGGCAGGACGCTAGAGGAGCGTCCCGGATACAAAACTCTTAGTGATGAAGACGAAGCGGTGGCTTGGTATACACCGGAAGCCAATAAGGGAAACCTACAGCGCAAACTCGGCTCGGAATGATGCAGATAAGAATACGCCGCGGGGATGGGCTATCGTGGTTAAACCGTGCTTCAGAGAATGGCGGTATGGAAGCGCAGTACGAATTGGGAATGCTTTATAAGAATGGGGCACCTGGTGTACCGATAAACAAGGAAGAGGCACTCAAGCAATTCCGACTCGCCGCGGCTCACGCGTTTCCAGATGCGGAAGCCCAGCGTGCACTAAAAGAGACTGAAGATGAGATACGCAACGGGTGGTATCAGTGCGATTCTACTGAGGATACTTTGAAGTCGGATCATACTTGCGTCCAACCGCCGTGCAGTTTTGGTCCAACTGAGTACTGTGGCCACACATATTCGGCCACCCTCCACAACCAGTGAGTGCTTACCCGAGATCGAAGCCTTGGAGAGTTGGGACGACGATCTGATGGTTTACCGGTTTTACCGCAACGCCATTGTTGATGTCTGCAAATCAAAGTGACACCTGACAGTCTTTCGATGCGCGATTCCACCGACATCGGCATGGTCGGTTGCCAGGAAGTTTAGGTGAGTCGCGTTTGGAGTCTGGACATGCGCAGTGAGGTTCTCCGCCACAATACTCGCGAATAACCTCAAGCTTAAGAGCACGCATGCTGGCAAAGGCCGCCCCAGGGCTACTTTGAGGGACTCGGCCCTACGTCCGGGCGGGAAACCGAGAAGGGGGGCGGTGCCGAGAGGCTGGAAGACTATGCCAAGCGGCGCAAGATCGCTTAACTGGTGGTCCGCTAACGTGGGGCGTGTTGCATCCTCCTTGTCTCAACGGATGACCACTGGGTAGCAAGTCCAATCCCAGGGCAGTCGGCGAAGACAAATAAAGTAATTCCCGGTTTCGAATTTTGAAAGATCCATTTTCGCGGTGAGGGCCGTCGTGCCGTTCTCAACCTTGGCCTCGCCAGTGGCAGATAACAGAGGGTGGTCCGGCGCTCTTTTGGATCTGAACCTCGTATGCACCCTCCCTGCTTCCAAAGGGAAGCCGGATGGTCAGCGCCTCGGGTTCCCGCTGAAGCACGATGGGCTTCGTATCCTCTTTACCTTCCTCCGACCGCGTCATCGCGCGTCCTTGGAGGTCCACAATGCGCTGCCGGAACACCAGTTCGGCA
Organism: Bryobacterales bacterium; assembly: GCA_963707465.1. Classification (GTDB taxonomy): domain Bacteria; phylum Acidobacteriota; class Terriglobia; order Bryobacterales; family Bryobacteraceae; genus Bog-159. Next base: position 34,560 of record CAVPQK010000019.1, on the reverse strand, counting down.
TTCTGGGGGCGCTTTGGGGGAGTCGATTCCCGAATGGCCAGGAATGTACCGCCGACGATGAGCGCCGCCGCGGTGGCCGCCGCCACGCCAATCTTGGCCAGGCGAGCCTTGGCCTTCCGCCGAAGCTCGGCGCGGAACCCAAGGAACTCGCGATAGCATTCCGAGCAGTGGGTCACGTGGTGCCAGTGCGGATCGCCCTCGAGGCTGTCGTCGAGGGGGCGGGCAGCCAGTTCTTTCAGAACCGCATCACCGGGACATCCCTTCCGCTCTGGATTGGGATAATCGCTGAGGATTGAGTTCTGAAGCTGGCTTTTGAGCCTGTCGAATTGGGCGTCAGGCGATTCGGGACGCGGCATCAGTCCATGACATTATTACACCCAGCACGGTGGGAGTTAAGCGATTCAGCGGAAAAAATCTACCAAGTGATGCCCGCGGCCCGCGCCGCCCTTCGCATCCCTCGATAGAAGCTCTGCGAAAGGGTGTTGCGCGATTTTCCGAACCGCCGTACGAACTCGTTGGCGTCACAATCCCTCAGCATCATTGGCACCATTTCACGAACGTCATGCAATCCCTGGCGGTCCAGCTCCTTCATCAGACGATCCAGAGCGTCTTTTGCCTCCAGTTGCGATACCAAGTCGAACTGATCCTCCAAAGTGTCCAGCGTGGCGCCGAACAGCTCGACTTCCGTCTTGCGGCGTGCCCGCCGGCCGCCGACGCGAAGATCCTCGGCATACCAATGTGCGCGCTTCAAAATCCGGAGGCTGGGCTCGTCACCCAAATCCCCGTGGTGCTTCCGGGACAGCGAGTGCACGGCTCGCTCTGTGATTTCTGATACACGCCAAACGTCGCTCAGGACGCGGCTTGCGATCTTCCTAAGCGGATCGGCGACCGGGACAACACCCTGCTCCACCCACGCGCGATGGATCGGGTTTCCATCGGGGTCGATATCCCCGATGCAGATTGGAACGACAGAAAAATTAGACTCCTCGTTGTAATTAAAAGGAACAATGATAACGCCCATGGCCCCAGTGCCTCAATGATCGATAAGTTTCTCCTCATGTCACGGCCGCGACACGTGGCGGCATACAGGGTGTAACCCCATTTAGTAAAAAAAGTACCACAGCCTGACGAAAAAGCAATGGCGACTTCGATTGTTTTCCAGAACGACCAGTACTGCCGGCTCGAAGCGAAGCTGCGACGGGAACTGGGCGAGGCCATCCTGAACCTGCTTGCCGAAGAGGATGTTGAGGACATCGTACTCAACCCTGATTCCTGTCTGTGGGTCAAACGTCGCGGCGCGGGCTTCGTAACGGTGGGGAGCATCGCGCCCGCCACCGCTGCCAGCGCGTTGGGAACTGTAGCGGCCTGGCGCGGCACAGTGTTGAATCACGATCACCCGATCCTTGAAACCGAACTGCCGCTGGACGGCAGCCGCTTCGAAGGGGTAGTCGCCCCGGTTGTGCGCCAGCCAGTCTTCGCGATCCGGCTGCGACCCAGAAAGGTCTTTACCCTCAGCGATTATGAGGCCGCCGGAATTCTGACCGGCAGGCAAGACGTATCCAATCGCGTGCGCCAGCAAGAGGATTTCGCGGTGGCAGTGCGCGGACTTCCACATGCCGAGATCATCCGCGCGGCCGTCCGTGAGCGCAAGAACATCCTGGTGGTGGGTGCCACCGGGTCCGGTAAGACGACCCTGCTGAACGCTATCTTGGACGCCATCGCGGAGCTGACCCCCTTCGACCGGGTCATCTCAATAGAGGACACTACCGAGCTGCAATGCCGCGTCCGGAACTATCTCGACCTGCGGGCCGTGGGGGAGGTCACGATGCTCGAATGCTTGCGCGCTTCCATGCGCCTGAAGCCCACCCGCATCGTGGTCGGCGAGGTGCGCGGCGCCGAGGCGCACACGCTATTGAAAGCCTGGAACACCGGCCACCCCGGCGGCCTCGGGACGATTCACGCGAACGGAGCCTTACTCGGCCTCACGCGACTGGAAAGCCTGGTGGCGGAAGGCACTGACGCCCCGCAGCAAAAGCTGATCGCGGAGACGGTCGATCTGGTGATCTTCGTGGATCCGGAACCCTCCCTCAAGGCCGGGCGCAAGGTCCGCGAGATGTTGTTAGTCAATGGTTGGAAAGAGGGGCAGTACCAAGTCGAACAAGTTTGAAAGGAGCACACCTATGACGTTTTTCAGACGCAAACTTTCCGGCTCCCGCATCGGAGCCTTACTGTTAGTCACGCAAGCCTTCCTGGCTCGCTCTTACGCCGCGCCCGCCGGCGGTGGTCTGCCGTGGGAGAAACCCATGACCCTGATCGCCACCTCGCTCACCGGCCCGGTGGCCTACGCCATCGGGCTGATCGGCATCTGCATTGCCGGGGGCACGCTGCTGTTCGGACACGAGCTGGGCGAGGTTGGCCGGCGCGCCTGCATGATCGGGCTGGTGGTCGCCGTGCTAGTCTTCGCGGCTCCCATGCTGGCCTCGGCATTCGGCGTCGGCGGCGCAGTGGTCTAACCATGGCAGACGCTTCCACACCGCGGACCGTGCTGATCCACCCTTCCATCAACCGGCCCAACCAATTGTTGGGCGGGGATCGGGAGCTGGTATTGATCACGGCCCTGACGGCTACCACCCTGGGCCTCAGTTTGGGCTCCTGGTGGGGCGTTTGCCTGGCGGTGATCTTTTGGATCGGTGCCGTAGGTGTCCTGCAACGGATGGGAAAAGCCGATCCCATGCTGCGGCAGGTTTACGTGCGGCACATCCGTTACCGGCAGTTTTATCCGGCCAAGAGCGGGCTGCATTCGACCTGCGTGCCGGTGAGGAGGAACTGGAGGTAGACAAATATGGGACTGCGGCAGTGGCTCGAACACCAACGCGATAGAGTGCTTGCGCTCAGTGCGGCCCGTCGAGGAAATGACCCCGTCGCGCGCATGATCCGTAGTGGCGATTCCGCCGGGATCGCCGAAGTCTTTCTCCAGCAGGCCGAGACCGAAGGGCTACTGCGGGATTTTCGCGAGCGCGAGCGTCACTTGCTCATCGAACACCAGGGCGCACTAGCCCGCGCATTAGGTAGGGACTTACTCGACAACCCACATTCGCATCAATCGAACGATTGGCGGGCTTGGCAAGATGGCTGGCAGCAAGAGAATGAGAATCGCTCGCATACACGCCCGCTCATGCCCGCCAAATCCCGGCAACGTTCTAACTCTATGGAGCGATGAGCATGTTTCGTAACGAATCCCGGAGACTACCGCACGGCCTGGCCGACCTGCTGCTGCCGTTTGCCTTGATCGACGACGGCATCCTGCTCCAGCAGGACGGCTCCCTCCTTACGGGCTGGTCCTATCGCGGCCCGGATATGCTCTCAGCCAGCACGGCCGAGATGGAGGCGCTCAGCGCGCGCCTCAACGCCGCGTTGCGGCTCGGTACCGGATGGATGGTGCAATGCGATGCCATCCGCTCACGCGCCCCCGGCTATCCCGAGCGCGGCAGCTTCCCCGATCCCGTCACGCGCGTGATCGACGACGAGCGCCGCCAGCAATTCATGCAGGAAGGCGCGCATTTCGAATCCGAGTACTTTCTCACCTTAACGTATCTTCCCCCGCTGGCCGCCGAAGAGCGAGTCAAAGGCTGGCTGTACGACGGCCGGAACAACTCCACGGGACGAGCCGCCCAGGCAGCTCTGGAGCATTTCCGCGCCAAGGTCGAAGGCTTTGAGAATGTGTTCAGCGCGCTGTTCCACACGGAGCGGCTCGCCAACATCGCAGACGATACTGGTTTCACGTACGACGCGCTGTTGAGATACTTGCATCGCGCGATTACCGGCATTGATCACCCCTTCGCACGACCCGCGATCCCCGTCGATCTGAACGATGTCCTCGCCTCGGAGGATTTCTCGGGCGGCGTGGAGCCGCGCATTGGCCGCAAGCATATTGGCGTCCTGGCCATCGACGGCTTCCCTCAATTGAGTTCGCCCGGCATCTTGCGCGATCTGGACGCTTTGCCAATCGAATACCGCTGGCATACCAGAGCCATCCTGCTCGACTCTCACGAAGCGCAAGGGTTGCTGGACACCCACCGCAAGAAGTGGCGTTCCAAGATGCGCGGATGGAAGGATCAGCTCCTCAAAACCGCAGAGGGCGCCATCAACCTGCATGCCCGCGACATGGCCGCCGACGCCGAACAGGCGATGTCGCTGGCGGCTTCGGGAGACGTGCAATTCTGCCAGTACACCAGCACCATCCTGTGTCTGGAAGAGGATGCTGCGACCTTGCACGACAGCGTGCGTAATGTCAGCAAGACGATTCAGAATCTGGGTTTCGGCTGTCGCCTCGAAACCATCAATGCGGTCGAGGCCTGGCGTGGCTCGATACCGGGAGACGGATATTCCAATGTCCGCCGGCCGCTGCTGCACACTCTGAATTTGGCGGACATGCTGCCGGTCACCTCGGTGTGGGCGGGCCTGCGCGAGAACCCTTCCGCCCTCATGCCCAAGCACAGCCCGCCCGTGCTCTATGCCGCCACGACCGGCGCTACGCCGTTTCGCTTCAACCTGCATGTCTCCGACACCGGCCACACGTTGATTGTCGGTCCTACGGGAGCCGGCAAATCTACCGCGCTGGGTTTGATTGCGGCCCAATGGTTCCGCTATCCAAACGCCAAAGTCTTCGCCTTCGACCGCGGTTATTCGTCCTGGCTGCTCACGGTGGCGGCGTCCGGCGCCTTCTATGACCTGGCAGGACCGCGCACCTCCCTCGCATTCTGCCCGTTGGCTGCGCTCGACGAGGATAGCGACCTGACTTGGGCCGTGGGATGGGTCGAAGCCCTCTGCGAGCTTAACGGGTTGAAGTTCACTCCGCGCCACCGCAACGCCGTGGCGGAAGCTGTTGCGCGGCTTCAGCTCTCGCCCACCCGCACGCTGACCGAGCTGTCCGCCAACGTGCAGGATACCGATATCCGCGATGCCTTGGAGCACTTCACCGTAACCGGGCCGCTCGGTTCCTTGCTCGATGCCGAACGCGACTTACTCAGCGACGGTCGCTTCCTTACCTTCGAAATGGAAAACCTCCTACAGCTCGATGACAAAGCGGTCATCCCGGTGCTGCTCTATTTGTTCCGCCGCATCGAGCAATCACTCGATGGCTCCCCCACGCTGGTCCTGCTTGACGAAGCGTGGTCCTACCTACAGCAGCCCACCTTCCGCCACCGGCTGAAAGACTGGCTCAAAACCATGCGCCGCAGAAACGCCGTGGTGGTCATGGCTACTCAACAGGTCAGCGACATCGCCAACTCCGAGATCGCCGATGTGGTCCTGGAGAATTGCCCGACCAAGATTCTGCTGCCCAACGCGGAGGCGCGCAACCCCGGCTCGCGCGAGTTCTATGGCCGCCTGGGCCTCAACGAGCGGGAACTCGAACTGCTGCAGGTGAGCGTTCCCAAGCAGCACTACTACGTGGTCAGCAAGTTGGGCCGCCGCCTGGTCGATTTGCGGCTGGGCAAGGTGGCGCTGGCCTGGCTCGGCGTCAGCGGCCAGGAGGACCGCCAGGTCGTCCAAAGCGTCATCGACGAATACCCCTCGACTTGGCGCACCGAATGGCTTCGTTTGAAAGTCCCCACTTGGTCCGATTACTTTCGCAGTCTGGAAACCACTAAGAAGGAGGAAGAATCGTTATGCGTAAGTCTTTAGTCCTGCTGTTGCTCTTGCTTTTGTTTTGTTCCCCGCCCGGCCCCGCCCTGGCGGGTCCATACGCCACGGAAGTCACTCAGATCCTGAACCACGTCCAACTCGTGCTGTCGTATGCTGCGCAAGCCAACCAACTCGCGACGCAAATCAAAATACTGGCCGACGCGATTAAGAATACCGTGAATAACCCGCATCAGCTTTTCTGGAACATCCAGGCGGACCTGAACGCGCTGGCCGGCATCGTGCAGGGCGGGCGCTCCCTGGCCTACTCGCTCGGCAATTACGACGCACTGTGGCATCAGACGTATCCCGGCTACGGCGGCTACGCACCAACTGGTTATTACAACCGCTACCAAGCCTGGTCGCAAACCACGTTAGACACTGTCGTCGGCGCGATGCGCGCGGCCGGGATGCAAGGCCAGCAACTCAACAGTGAGGTCACCCTGATCCAGAACCTGGAAGCCCAATCGCAAAGCGCCGATGGCCGCCTGCTGGCGCTCAACGTCGCGACCCAAATGGCCGATCAGCAGGACCAACAGATGCAAAAGCTGCGCGAGCTCATGCTGGCCGACATGCAGAGCAAAGCAGCCTACTACGGTACCGTGATCCAGCAGCAGGCCGATCAGACCGCGGCTTCCCAGTATTTCTTTCAATACGCGCCGGCAGCCCCCGATGGTAGCTGGATTCTTGCCCGGATGGCACTAAGGGAGAACCGAATGAGAACACACGTAATCCTAAGCTCTCTGTTGCTGCTGATGCTGTGCGCCTGTACGCGCGAGCGGCCCAGCCGCATCGTGAAACTGGCGGAACAAGCCGGCGCCGGTCAACTTTCTGAAGCAAGCACTGTTGATATGCGCGTGTGGTTGAACGGCCATCCGCAAATCGCCATCCGCGTGGATGCCCTTTGCGCTCCGGTGCGGACCAATGCAACGGCCGCTTGGCCTCAAACTACCGAAGGCCGGTTGTGCGCAGCCGCGAGAGTCTCGGTCAGCCAGATCGACGCACAGCGTCATCCGCGTCCCAACCCGGATACCACGGGCTTTCTACCTGGATGGAAGTGACTATGGACCGCAAACCAATTCCCCTGGAGCACCCATACGCTGCGGCGCGTCACGAATGGGACGAGCGCTATGGAGGGCTGCTCACGCGCGCCCGAAACTGGCGCATCGCGGCGCTGCTGGCAGGCATCACTGCCTTTCTGGCAGTGGCGGGACTGCTTTGGTCCGCGGCGCATTCGCACGTAGTTCCCTTCGTGGTGCTGGTCGACCAGTTGGCCCGGCCGGTTGCCGCCGGCGTAGCCGACGAAACCACGGCCAACGACGACCGCCTCAAACGGGCCGCGTTATTCGGCTGGATCGAAAACCTGCGCACCGTCACTCCCGATGCGGTCGCCCAGCGCAAGGCCATCGACCGGGTCTACGCGCAGATTGCCAGCGCGACCCCGGCCCAGACTTTTGTTACGGAGTTCTATCGCGCCGCCTCGCCCTTCCAGCGCGCCCAGACCGAATCTGTGGCTGTGGAAGTCAAATCAGTGCTGGCGACCAGCGATCGCACCTACGAGATCGAGTGGGATGAGACCACCCGTGATCTCTACGGCGCAATCAAATCCGCGGAGCACTGGAAAGGCTCGTTCACCATCGCCCTCAATCCGCCCAAGGACGAACGCAACATTCGCATCAACCCGCTGGGCCTGTATATCGTCAACGCCAGTTGGACCAAGGTCTTATAAGGAGAAAAATCATGAAGCTCTTTTTTCTGTTTTCTGTTGGCTCGGTCTTGCTTGCCCAGACCGTCCCGGTAACCCGCAGGCCAGCGCCTCAGCCGATACCGAACCTGCAGGACATCGCCGCGGGTGTCCAGGCTCTCGAACAAGCCGAGCCAGCGGTACCGGGCTTCGGCAAGTCTGCGGCGCCCATACCCAAGGACTTCAAACCGCGCACCGACGTACCGCTGTCTCCGACCGCTGCGGCGGCCGTGGCCGCCAGCCAGCAGTGGGGCACCCAGACTAACACGCCCGCTGCCGGTGCGGATGGCCGCGTCCTTTATTCCTACGGCGCAGGCATGCCCACCGTGGTTTGCGCGCCCCTGCGCGTTTGCATCGTCGAGATGGAGCCTGGCGAAAAAATCGTGGGCGAGCCACACATTGGCGACGCAGTGAGGTGGAATGTCGCCCCGGCGATCTACGGAGAAGGCCCGCAGGCCACCGCGTTGATCGTTCTGAAGCCGCAAGCTCCAGGCCTCGACACCAATATGCTCATCACCACCGACCGCCGGGCCTACTATCTGCGGCTGATCTCGAAGCCCGCCGACTACATCGCGCGGATCGCTTTCGCCTATCCCGACGACGATCAGCATCGCTGGCAGCGCCATCTGGTGGAGCAGCGGGCTACGGAGGAGCAGACGCGCGCGGAAGTATTGCCCGCCATGATCGCCATTGAAAAGATGCATTTCGATTACCGGATCGCTGGCGGCGACGAGCACCTGCGACCGTTGCGGGTCTTTGACGACGGCGCCAAGACTTACATTCAAATGCCCCCCGCCATCGAGCACATGGAAGCCCCCGTGTTGCTGGTCATCGGCACAGACGGCCAGGGCACCATGACCAATTACCGTGTCCAACAGCAGACCTACATCGTCGACCGGCTCTTCGACCGCGCACGCCTGGTGCTCGGCGCCGGTAAGAAGGCGCAGAAGGTGGAGATCAGCCGGGCAGGAAAAGAGTAAGCAAGATGGAACCAACCAACGAGCCAAGCGCCAGCAAACCGACAGTTCCGCCGATCGCCGCGCCCACCGGCATCGACTTGCATCCTGCGCCTCGTCCCACCGTGCGCATCAGTAAACGCGCCGGGATCGCCATTATCAGTGTGCTCGCGTTACTCATGCTCGGTTTGGCGTGGGGCGGTTACCGGCGTAGCCTTCAGAACCAGGCCACCGCCCGCCAGGCTGGCCTGCCCCGAAGCGTCACGCCGGCCCACGCCGACGACCAACTGCTGCATGGAATCCCAACGGCGGACGCTTCGCTGGTACACCCGCAGAATGGCCTCGTACCCAAAGGCCCGAACCTTCTCCAAGCTCCCAACTCAACCGGCTTTCCGAATGTTGGCCCTGGTGCCGCCCTCAACTCTGCCGCCCCGTGCGGCCTGGATGCGACCGGGATGCCCATGCGCTTCAACCCGCAGACTGGACAGCCCTGCGATCTCCCTGTGGAGCGCGTGGTCGTGCGCCAATCGCCGCCCAGAATGTCTCACGGTGGCCCGCCTCAGTCCGTTGCGCCACCCGAAGATAACGCCCGCGACGCTGCCTGGCAGCTTGAGCACGAAGCCATGCTGGCGCCCACTGCGACGGGTAGCAGCACGGCCCTCGGTGCCAGTTTGAAACCCGCGCTCGCCCAACTCGCTTCCTCAGGGGATCAGACGCCCAACCTGGCCGCCATCGGAAAAGCCCTCGGTTTAGGTTCCAACGCCAGCACCGCGTCGGCCGCTGCCGTCACTGAGACCGATTATGAGGCCCAGAACGCACAAACGCGTAAGGATGCATTCCTAAAAGCCGCCCAAAACAAGGGCGCTGCCGAAGACTACCTCCGCTACACAAGGGATGCGCCGCTGTCCCGCTACGAGATCAAAGCCGGCTGGGAGATCCCCGCCGTTTTGGAGCAGAGCCTCAACTCCGATCTGCCGGGCGAGTTGAAAGCATTAGTCACCTCCAACGTTTACGACACCGCCACTGGCCAATACCTACTCATCCCACAAGGCTCCCGGCTAGTCGGCAAATACGACTCCCGCGTCTCGTATGGCCAGGACGGCGTACAGGTCGTCTGGAGCCGGATCATCTTTCCGGACGCCTCCTCCATCGACCTCGACGGCATGATGGGACTCGATTCTCACGGCAACGCGGGTTTGCGCGATAAAGTCGACCGCCACTATAAACGCCTCATCGGCATGGAGGTTCTCACGTCTATGTTCATGGCCGCTTTCGCCATCTCGCAAAACCGCAGCCAGACCATCCTTGCCTACCCCAGTCCCAGTCAGGCCGCCGAAACCGCGGTAGGGCAGGAGCTGACTATGAGTGGCGCGCAAATGGCCCGCCGCAACATGAACGTGCAGCCGACCATCAAGGTGCCCGCGGGATACCGCTTCAACGTGCGCGTCAACCGCGACATCCTGTTTGAAGCGCCCTATGAACCGGCCCGGCCGCAAACGTTCGAGCCTCAGCCCCAGCGCTCCGCTTTCAGCGCCAGCAGGTAATCGCCATGCAAGTCAGCCCTCCCACCCAGTTTCTCCAGACCTTCCAGCAGATGCGCGGCCAGTGGTTCGCCGCCGTGCAAGGACCGGCCCAGACCTTGTTCGGCCTGCTGGCCCTCATCGAATTCGCCTGGAGCGCAGCAGTGCTGGCCCTAGAACGTACCGATCTGCAATCCTGGACTGCCGGCCTCATCCGCAAACTGATGTGGATCGGTGCATTCTATGCGCTGCTAGTCTTCGGTCCCACCTGGATCCCCGCCATCATTGACAGCTTCACGCAACTGGGCCAGCAAGCCAGTGGCGTCGGCCCACTGCAACCGGGCGCGGTTTTCCAGCGCGGCTTGGATATTGGCGGCGCGTTATTCGGTGGCGCCTCCGACGCCGGCTTCTTGTCTAATTTCGGCACTGCGATGGCGATGGTCTTCGCCGCCATTCTAAGCTTTGTGGCCTTCTGCTTCATCAGCATCCAACTGGTTGCGGCCTTGGTGGAATCCTATATCGTCGTGGCCGCAGCCTTCTTCTTCCTGGGGTTCGGCGGCTCTCGCTGGAGCGCGCCATACGTAGAGAAATACATTGCGCTGGCCGTGGGCGTGGGCGTGAAGATCATGGTCCTGTTCCTTCTGATCGGCGTGGGCATGGCGCTCTCCGCGGGCTGGGTAGCGGTCGCCCAAACCGTCGCCACATCCCCCAATCCGGCCATGGGCGCGCTCGACATCGTCGGCGAATCCCTGATCTTTCTCGCGCTCTGTTGGTTTGTCCCAAAGATCGTAGCCGGCGTGCTGGGCGGATCGCCAGCATTCACTGGTGGCGAAATCATCGCCGTCGCCACGCCGATCGCCTACGGTGCGGTCATGGCAGCGCAAACCGCGGTCAGTCTGGCTTCCAGCGGCATCGGCGCACTTGCCGGCGCCGGCCCTGGCGCGGGAGGTGCCGCAACGGCCAGCGCCGCGCCGCCCGGTCCAGTCGGACCGCCCGGCATGAGTGGTGCGAGCGCCTCAGGCGGCCAACCTGCGCCCCCAGCACTGCCCACCATGAACGCCGGTACAGGCCAGCCGGCGCCGCCGTCGAACAACAGCGCAGCCTGATGGAGGTGTCTTATGCAAGCGCAACCAATTCCGAAAACCCCAGCCAAGGGCGCCATGCTCCAAGGCTGGCAACAGTCCCTCAGTGAGGCACACCAAATAGCCAAGATGGTGCTCGGACGTGCGGCCTCCACGGTCGTGGCGGAACGTAACAGCGGCATCTACCGCGGCGTGATTATCGGCCACACGCGCGATTACATCATCCAGCAAATTGGCAAGCAGGCCGCTGCTGTTATCCACTCCAAAGATCTGTTTCACGCACCCGATCGCGAGTTTCCATGGCCGGAGGTCGGCCGAGCGTTTTCCATTCATTACTCGCGGTCGCACGCCGTCGCACGGGAAATTCGCGAGAAGCTGCGCGAACACGGGCTAATCCGATGAGTCAACCCCAGCTCTACCGAAGCCCCGCCAAGCCCGGATATCTGGGCGGATACAACTGGCCCGCCGTAGTGGTAGGTCTGCTGGTGTTGGTCATTGCCAATTTCTTCTGCACCCAATACATCGCCAACCGGTTCCAGTATCAGCCTGCCCTTGGTCCGCCGCTGCTGCGCTTGCGCGCTGGCGCGATCTATCAACCCTTCGCCTGGGCCAAGTGGGGCTGGCAGCACATGACTGACCAAGACCCAGCGATCCGAATGCCGTTCCTACTGGGCATGCTTGTCCTGGTTGCCGGATGCTTTCTCACCGTTGGTGTCTTCTTTGCGATGACGAACCGCCGGGCGCGTCTGCTCTCCATGAACGCCGAGCACCTGCATGGTTCTGCCTGCTGGGCCGAGGAGAGCGATATCCGCACCAGCGGCCTGCTCACCTCGAACGACGGCGTTTTCGTGGGCGGCTGGTCGCCCGCAGGCAAGCGCCTGCACTACCTGCGGCACAACGGCCCCGAACATATTCTGGCTTTCGCCCCGACCCGCAGCGGCAAAGGTGTGGGGCTGGTGATCCCCACTCTCCTGGCGTGGTCGGAATCCGCTATCGTCTACGACATCAAGGGTGAGAACTGGGCTAAGACCGCCGGTTTTCGGGCTCAAGCCGGGCATGTTTGCTTCAAGTTCGCTCCGGTCGAACAGCAAGCCACTTCACGATTCAACCCGCTGAGCGAGGTGCGGCTGTTCACTCCCACGGGATGTCAGCGACGCGCAGAACATTGCCAGCATGATCGTCCGCACCGGCGAAGACAGCCCCCAAGAGCGTTACTGGCAGGATGCTGCCACCTCCATCACCACCGGCATGGTCCTGCACGCCTGCTACGCCGCCGCGCTCGAACGCCGCCAAGCCAGCCTGGCGGATCTCGCGCACTTGTTCACCCGCCCTGGATTGAGCTTCCACGACACGCTCGAAGAGTTGCTCAATTTCGAACACGACCCCGGCTTTCAGCACCAGTGGCGGATGCCGGATGGCTCGCGAACTGTCACGCATCCGGTGGTCCGCGAGAAAGTGCAGGAAATGCTGGATAAGGAAGACAAGGACTTTAGCGGAGTGCTCTCGACGGCTAAAACCGCGCTGACGCTCTACAGCGATCCGCTGGTGGCCAACAACACTTCGGCCAGCGACTTCGCCATCAACGACCTGGTCAACCACGAGCGCCCTGTGTCGCTTTACTTGGTGGTGCCGCCCAGCGACAAAATCCGGCTGCGTCCGCTCATCCGCCTGATCCTCACCATGACCGTCAACCGCCTGACGGAGCGAACGCTTTACGCTGGTGCGGAGCAGCAGCATAACCGTCATCGCCTGCTGTTCCTCATCGATGAATTTCCTTCGCTGAACCGAATGGAGATCTTCGCGGATGCCTTGTCTTATATGGCGGGCTATGGCCTGAAGGCGTATCTCATCACGCAGGACATCCGCCAGATTGTCGACGCCTACGGCAACAACGAAAGCATCGTCTCGAACTGCCATGTTCGAATCGCCTTTGCCCCGAATCAATTCGAGACCGCCAAACTGATCAGCGACATGAGCGGCACCACCACCGTGCAGAAGGCCACCTACAATTTCAGCGGTCAGCGCTTCTCGCCGGTCATGGGGCACCTCAATGCTTCGGTGGACAACATTGAAAGGCCTCTGATTACCCCGGACGAAGTATTGCGGCTGAAGCCACCGCAAAAGGCCGGGCACGGCATTCAGGAACGCATCGTGGCGCCTGGACAAATGCTCATCTTCGTCAGCGGACTCCACCCAATTCTGGGGATGCAGATGTTGTACTTCCTCGATCCGACCTTCAAGCTTCGCTCGGAGATCCCGCCACCGGCCAAGTTTGTGAGCCTCAAGGGCAGCCAGGTTCTGGAGCAAGACTCTGTAGAACGCCCGCAGCATCTCACCAGCCCCCCAGAGACACCGCCGCCCGACCGCTCACGCGTCGAGCAGGCTTTCTTGGACGGTCTCGAAGAGATGGACGAATACCAGGAATTGAAGGAGGAATCTCATGCAGAAGAATCGCATTGAAGTCAGTGGCTGGCTGGCGGCCAAGCCGGCCGTGCGCTATCTCCCCTCAGGCACGCCCGTGGCCAGCGTGCGCCTCGGCGAGACGTATTCGTACACGTCGCAAGGCAAGGCGGAGCAGCATACCAATTGGCACTCGCTTTCGTTCTATGGCGATCTGGCCAACCTGGCTGCGGCCCTCAACAAGGGCGACCACCTGTTTGTGGAAGGCAGCATGGAGCAGCGTCAATTCACGCCGGCAGACGGCACCAAGCGGACGATCTGGGAGTTGATCGTGCACTCGTTTCATCTGATCGGCGACCCCAGGCCGAAGGCCGCAACCCCACCGCCCGAGAGCGTAAATGCGAGCGACGGGCCGGCCCAGGACGATTGGCCGGTAGGGGGGTAATGGCGATGCGCGGTCGAATCCTGATCCTCGCGCTGACTCCCGTCCTCGGCACCTTTGCCCTGTTTAGCGGCGCGGATTTGCGCATCAACACCTCGGCATCTCTGCCTGTCGGCCTGTATATTGTGAGTTCTAACGGCACCTTCGTGGAGTTCTGTCCTGACGATCATGGTCTATCTGCCCAGCGGCATTACCGAGCCAGGGGAGCCTGTCCGGACGGAGCAGCGCCGCTTCTCAAGCCCGTGATTGGCAGCCCTGCCGACGAGGTTGTCGTGAGCCCCGCGGGCATTGCGGTGAACGGCAAGCTTCTTCCGCAGACTGCACCGCTGGACCATGATAGCGAGGGACGGCCCCTGACGCACTGGCCTTCCGGACGCTACATCGCCGTACCCGAAACCCTATGGGTAGCGAGCTCCTATAATTCGCGCAGTTACGATAGCCGCTACTTCGGACCGATCCGGGAAAGCGCCGTGCGTGCCAGACTGCGGCCTTTGATCGCGTGGTGAGCCATGAAGATCCAGCACACCCTAAGCTGTCTGGCAACGGTCGTCCTCGGATTAGCCGTCTCCAGCGCCCACCCGGCGGGCATCGTGGCCGCCTTCCTACTGCTGCCGGCATTCACATTCTGGCAGCCATCCCGCCGGATCTGCTATGCCGCGGCAACAGGCTACTATGTGGGTGCACTTTGGCCCCTCGCCGTGGGCGCGAAGAATTTCTTCGGTCCGGATGTTTCGGTTGTTGGAGCGATAGCGTTCTGGGCGGTCTGCGCTATGTTGCTGGCCCTGCCCTACGCTTTGCTTTGGACAGAGAAAACCCAGCAACTGCTTTGGCGGGTACCCGTCGCTCTCCTGATCGGGATCATCCCGCCTCTGGGCCTTATCGGCTTTGCTTCGCCGTTGACTGCCTCAGGCTTTCTTTTTCCGGCCTGGTCCTGGGGCGGCTTCGCTTTGTCCCTGGCCGGATGCGGTTTGATCGTGGCCTATCCAAAGGTGGGTTTTCTCGGCCTCACTACCATGGCCCTCGTCGCCAACATCTTGCACCCCGGCGACCGGCAGCCGCCATCGGGCTGGCAAGCGGTGGATACTCACCTTGGGGCCATCAGCCACGGACCGGTCAGCCCTCTGCGCGAATACCTTGCCGCGCAGGACATACAGGCCCTGGCCGTCGCCTCGTCCGCGCGGATCGTCGTGTTCCCGGAGAGCGTGGTGCCCCGCTGGACCAGATCTACCGATCTGTTCTGGAAACCAACCATCGATACGCTTCGTCAAAACGGCAAGGTTGTTGTGATTGGAGCACTCATTCCGGAATCGCTGCCGCTCTCGAATACCGATATTCACGCTGCAATCGAGCTGCTGCGAACGGCGCATGAAGCGCAGCCGATCCCCCGCCAGGCGGAACCCTACTCCTACCGGAACGTGGCGATTATTCGAGGGACCCAATCCGGTATCTTCTTCCAGCGGGTGCCCGTGCCGGTTTCGGTGTGGAAACCGTTTTCGCGCGGAGGCGCTCCGCTGCATTTGGGCGGCCCGGCAGTGCTGGAGTTAGGCGGCGAGCGGGCGGCCTTGCTGATCTGCTACGAGCAAGTCATCCCCTGGACGGTGTTGACCGCCGCTCTGGCGCACCCCACGCTTTTCGTGGGGATGTCCAACGATCATTGGGCCACCGGGACGCCCATCCCGCAATGGCAGGCGCTTTGTCTTCGCGCTTGGAGTCGCCTGTTTTGGGTACCCTATCTGCTGGCAGTGAACACTTGAAGGAGGTCTGAACTATGTGGAATTTTCTTTTTCTGGCGTTTCAGTGGCACAGGGGCAAACGGGGTTTTGTCATCCTGTCCCTGGCGTTTCTGGCCTTCCTGCTGTACGCGGTCGCAAGTGCAATTGAACGGAACGGTGCTGGCGCCAACCTCCGAAGCGGCGATTTCACGGGCGATGAGCTACCAGGCAGTTCCGTCAGGTGGCGGACCAGTCAGTTGCTTTTGGGATGCGGGTTCATACCTCATTATCGGAGCCAACTGACCCCTCAGTGTCAGTTTCAGAAAGCATTTGACGCCACTTCCGTCAACTGTTAGGCAAATTTGGTCTTCTTTGAGGGGGCCTGCGGCTCCTAGAAATCTGGGCCTGGATAGCGACATGTTGCAGCAGGTAGGGCAGTCTTGAGGCACGATTTACTGTGAACGGGCATCTTATGGTGAAGTTGATTCAGCGAGAAGAGCTGATTAATAGGTTTCACCAGCATCTGCCATTGACAGGCGGAGTGGATATCAGAAGGCCACAAAGACACTCTGGCATTTAATCAAAGTTGTTCTCGTATAGCTGTTCTCTTCTCGCTGGGTCCCTTCAAAAGACTCCTCGCCTTCTCTGTTCCCTCTGTTCGATTTCAGCCAAAAACTTCTTGCCTGTGTAGACCAAAGCCGTCGTAACCTTGGAATCGTTACCAGTCAGCATATAGTCGATGATCGTTCGCTCCGTCTCCCATCGGTCATGGATCTTTAAGTGTCCAGCCGAAACGGCTAGTCCGTAGCTCTCATCTTTTCGAATTTGATCGTTGAGCCACTCGTCGAGAACCGTTGACTCGCCGTACTTTTCCTTAAGCGCTTTGACCCATATATTGCCCTGGACGATGTACTGGTTGGGTTCCGCAAAAGTCTCGTCTAACATATAGGCGGCCCTGACCAGTTTGCCATCGATGAAGTCAAAGTACTTCGTGACTTTCGACCCGAAAACAATGGCTGCGTATAGGAACTTATCGCCGCTCTCCGCGGAGGGCATACCCTCAGATGTAATGACCTGCTCTTTACTCATTCCCCACTTTGTCTCCCCTAGGTCATATTCCGATTTGGCTCCGCTAGCATTCTTCCCCTTGGTGGCGGCTTGGATCTGGAACCCGGCCGGCGGAAGCGCACTGGCCTTGGCCTGCTCCTTCAGCTCGGCCAAGCCGGACGTGTCCCCGTGCAGGGCAGTGAACACCTTGGTCAAGTACTGATCGAGCGTGCTCCGGCGGTCCGGACTCAGCGCACCCTCGCCCTCTAAAGCGGTGGCGCGGGCAAAATGCCACAGCGCCTCCCCCTGCTTTTTCTCATCGATCAGCATATTCGCCAGCCAGTACGGAGACCAGCGCGTCGTTAGGATTCAGATTGAGGCTCTTCTTGAAATTCTGCTCGGCTGCATCCCAGTTCTTCCGCTGCATGGCCACCCAGCCCAGGGCTCGATAAGCCAAGGCGTTGGTCTTGGCCATGGCCCGGGTCCACGCTTCATCCTCGATACCGGCGGGCCTTTCGGAGACCAACAAACCGTTGGCGGCTTTCTCGCCGAGATCAAGCGCGTCCGGGCTGGTGTCGCCAGACTGCGGTGTCAGGGTCGAGATCCAGTAGAGCGCCACGCGATCCCTCGGGTCGAGAGCCAGCATCTCCTTGGCCGTGTCTATCACCTTGGGCGCTTGGTGGAGGTCGGCGTAGGCCATGAGGAAATAGTGCAGCCGCTCTAGCTTGTAGTCCGAGTCCGGATACTGTTCCTTCCAAGCGATTAGAAGTGCCAGTCTTTCGTGGGGGTCGGTCTGCTTTTTGACGCTGTCAAAGATACTGTATTCTCCCGGATCCTTCATCCTCCTCTGTCCTGAAGTCGCCTGGCCAGCGCCAGCGAAGACGATGCCTGCACACGCAATGCAGATCATACTGATACTCAATATCCGTTTCATGTGAACCCCCTTTGCTCGGCGGTTGTGGGAATCTTCCTTTACTCCTCCCTTAGCCGCGAAGGTACACTGCACCCTGAATGAACCAAGTAGACCGGGATTTCCATTTTTGGGCTTCCCTGCAGAGTCTAGCATACATTCATACGCGCTTTTCGACGCGGAATAACCACGGTTTTTTCACATCTTTTCTACTTTGCATGCGCATCGGCGAAATCTGGCCGAATTCGAGGAACGCTTTTCGACCGAGGCAGCCTGCGGGAATATCTGATGAGGCTGCGGTGGCCGGATGCTTTTCGGTGCCCGCGGTGTGGTGGGCGGAAGACTTGGCCCGTGCGCGAGGTTCCGTTGCAATGCGCCAGGTTGAGGGAATCAGGTCGTGGGGCAATCAGCCATGGACCGGTCAGCCCTCTGCGCGAATACCTTGCCGCGCAGCAAATCCAGGCCCTGGCCACCGCCTCGACCGCGCGGATCGTCGTGTTCCCCGAAAGCGTGGTACCCCGCTGGACCGTGTCCACCGATCTGTTCTGGAAACCCACCATTGATACGCTTCGTCAAAACGGCAAGGTTGTTGTGATTGGAGCACTCATTCCGGAATCGCCGCCGCTCTCGAACGGCGATGTTCACGCTGCAATCGATCTGCTGCAAACCGCTCACGTAGCGCAGCCGATCCCCGGCCACGCGGAACCCTATTACTATCGAAACGTGGCGATTATTCGAGGGACCCAGTCCGGCATGTTCTTCCAGCGGGTGCCAGTGCCGGTTTCGGTGTGGAAACCGTTTTGGCGTGGAGGCGCACCGCTCGATCTGGGCGGGCCGGCCGTACTGGAGTTAGGCGGCGAGCGGGCCGCCTTGTTGATCTGCTACGAGCAAGTCATTCCCTGGACGGTGTTGACCGCCGCTCTGGCGCACCCCACACTTTTCGTAGGGATGTCCAACGATCATTGGGCCACTGGGACGCCCATCCCGCATTGGCAGGCGCTTTGTCTGCGCGCTTGGAGCCGCCTGTTTTCGGTACCATATCTGTTAGCGGTGAATGCTTGAAGGAGGTCCGATCTATGTGGAATTTTCTTTTCCTGGCCTTTCAATGGCACAGGGGCAAACGGGCCTTTGTCATCCTGTCCCTGGCGTTTCTGGCCTTCCTGCTCTATGCGGTCGCGCATGTGCATTGAGGGGAGCGGTGCTGGCGTTCATCTGCGCGACGACGTTTGATCGGCATAGCGACGGCGGTCAACCGGCGACCCCTGCCGCAACACCGTGCATACGGGTCCGTACGCGATGGTTTGAGTCGGTTGCGCTAACACCCTTCGAACAATGATGGGAGTGCGAGCGATTTGAGGTACGCAGTAGAAAGCCTACGGACAGGGCTTTAGCCTTCGCGAGGCTACCAGGGGCCGAGCCGGCCGCTAACTCAAATTCTGTGGATCTTGTAGGATTGGCCGGGGCTCGTAGCTGGCCTTATGGCCACAGTTCGTAAAATGCCGGGGCGACATATGATAGGCTCTCCCTTATAAATCGTCGTGGGTTCATTAGCAAAACGAAAATAGACATCACACGGTCCCATAAACGCGAACGGGAAGATAAAGTTGTTCTGCCCTGCTTTGAGAAGAACGTCAGCTCCTTCTTTGTACAAAAGCACACCTGAGGGCTGGCTCTCATCGCGTCCCTTGCGCACCCCCACCAGGACTACCGATGCTCCGTGATTGTCCACGCGCAACGTAGGTTGTCCTCCGACCTGGCCCCCAAAAAGAAATTGTGGCCATATTGGCCTTGCGGTGCCACCCAATTTAGTGATCGCCCTAAAAGCGCAAGACTGTACACCTTGATCCCAGTCCTCGGTGAGGACGCGCTCAAGAGCCGGAATCACGCTCGGGTCGCCGAGATCCCCAAGCGCGAGCGCGGCAGCCTCACGGATCGGATCACCGAGATCACCAAGGAGGCGTGCCTCCTCCTGGCTTTTTTGATGGTGCAAGAACGGAAGTATGAATGGCGCAGCTGTTGGATCTCCGATTCTAGCCAAGGAACGCAGTAGCACTGTCAGGTCCGAAGGCAAAAGTGTAATAGATTGGTCGTCGAGCGCCTCACCGAGTAACCTTACTACAACTCGATCTTTCGATAAGGAGAGGTCTTTAGCAATTGTCTTCCGGGTTTTTTCTGAAGGGTCCCTAAGCATTAACCGCAACTTCTCAACGTTAACGGAACGGCCCGTAGGAGCTGTGCGCCCTATACTGGAGGAATGTCTGGGAAGCTTCAATGCGGATCGACTCTATCCAGTCGCCTAGAGCTCTATCAAGTATGTCCGCCAACCTGCTACTGTTTAATTCAATAAGCGACCTTACAGCAGCATGGCGGACGTCATGACTGACATCTTCTAGCGCAGCATCCGCGCATCAAGCCCAGATTCGCCCCACGCGGCAAGTGCGCGTACGACGGCCATACGAACGTCGGCTTCCGGATCTTGACCGGCTCGGAGGAGCGCCCCTACAGCCGTTTGGCGGACATCTTTTAGCGCCGCATCCAGCGCATCACGCCCAGATTCGCCCCACGCGGCGAGCGCGCATGCGGCGGCCATACGAACGTCGGCTTGCGGATCTTGGCCGGCTCGGAGGAGTGCCTTCACAGCAGCATGCCGGACCTCACGATTGACATCTTCTAGCGCAGCATCCAGCGCATCAAGCCCAGATTTGGCCCACGCGGCAAGTACGCGCACGGCGGCCATACGAACGTCGGCTTCCGGATCTTGACCGGCTCGCAGGAGTGCCTTTAGGACGGCCGGTTGTCTGTGCTCAGCAAGCTTAGCGACGCATTCCAAGCGAACCGATGAATTCGAGCTTCCCAACAAACGTTTGATGAGCCTAGGGACAGCCCAATAACGGTAATATATAAAGCACGCCGCTATGACGGACACCGCGAGTACTAGAGCCACCAGCTCGTTGGTTGGCATCGAGCCAATTATATGTGATTTCCGCCCGCCGCGAAGCTTCCGACTGATCGGCATAGGGGCGGCGGTCACCCGCCAACCCGCGCCAGACCACCGTGCATACGGGTCCGTACACGGCGGCTCGGGTCGGTTATGCTGACACGCCTCGAACAATGATAGAGGTCCGGGCGATTTGAGGTACGCATTAGAAGGCCCCACGGAAGGACTTTGGCCTTCGCGACGTACCGGTTGCCAAGATAGCTGCCGTAGGTGTTGCTTGCCAGCCGCGGACGCAATTCCAACAGCGCCGCCCCGCGACGGCGCGGTGTTTCCACTGCCGCCACATAGCTGCTCTGAGTCGCAACCGGGTCGAGCGGGTTAAGCCCATGCACTTGTGCCGTTTCGCAGAACCCGAAATCCCTTCGCCAGCCCCACAAATACGGAGCCAACCCCTCCATCGTCGTTTCCATGCTGCCACCGTTGCTTTGGCCAAGCCGGCCGAGAGGCCCGCAAGCGCCGTAGTCGCCCCAAGAACTGCCCAAATCGAAGACCTCAGAGAAATCCCGGGACCCATCGGCCGGTGGGGCCCTGGCAGGTTTGCCGGCCGCAATGAAGTGTGGCGATTTGCAGGGTTCGAATGCGGCGTAAGGCTGAACCGCCAAATCTCTGGCTTACCCTCCCGTTGATTCAAACTCTGGCGTACTGCTCCAAGTGCCGGCATGGCTCTGATGCCGAAGCACTTCAGGTGAACGGTGGTTCCGAGGAGCGGAAGCGATGGCATAACACGGCCGTTCCACATCGCGGCGAGAAGCGCTTCGGCTGTGTCTGGGCATCACCACTTTCGCCCTGCGCATGTCACGATTCACCGCTGCCGAGGCGTGCAGGGTAGAGCACGTATGGCATACATTTCGAACAGTCCAACAATCAACGAAATCGCCCTCGCCCACGGCACCGGAGCAATTTCATTCTGTCATCCTGGCCTTGGCGTCGGTACGCTTTCTCCTGTACGCGGTCGCACCCCCCCAAGGAAGTCGCTCTGGCCCACCCGACACTTTTCGTGGGGATGTCCAACGATCATTGGGCCACCGGGACGCCCATCCCGCAATGGCAGGCGCTTTGTCTTCGCGCTTGGAGTCGCCTGTTTTGGGTACCTTATCTGCTGGCAGTGAACACTTGAAGGAGGTCTGAACTATGTGGCATTTTCTGTTTCTGGCGTTTCAGTGGCACAGGGGCAAACGGGGTTTTGTCATCCTGTCCCTGGCGTTCCTGGCCTTTCTGCTCTACGCGGTAGCACATGCCCACTGAACGGTGACTGCTTCTCATGGCTGCGCGCCGGACTTTTGACTATTCCCAGCAGCTTGACCTTTTCGGAGGCCTCGGCGTAGACTCGTGGACAGAAGCAACAGAGGAGGCCGCAAATGTACGAGAGAAACCGGCTCGGACAGATGATCCTCGAACACTGGCAGAAGCACCGGCCGCAAATGGTCGAGGAGCTGCAAACAACGAACCAGTTGGACCAGACGATCTACGAAGCCCAGGAGACGACCGGGGACCTGCTGTACGAACTGGTGTCGGTCCAGAAAATGGACTACCAGGCAGCCTGGGAGATCGCGATGCGCGAGTGGGCACTACCGCCGAGCCCGGCCCGCCCGCAGTCATCCTTGGCGGGGACGCCGACGAGCCGCTAGCCAAACCGTCCCGCGATTTCCGAATAACCGCAGCGCACAGGATCGGTGAGGGCAGCCTTCGCGAAAAAGCTCTCGCCAACCTCGCCGCCATCCGCACACTGAAACAGATCGAGGCCGATGACCGCGAGGCCACCGGCGAGGAAAAAGCCATTCTCGCGCGTTACAGCGGGTGGGGCGCGATGGCAAACGTCTTTGAGGCACATCCGCCGCGGGAGTGGGAAAAGACCGCCGACGAACTGCGCCAACTGCTCACCGCGGACGAATACGCTTCTGCGCGCGCCTCCACTCCCAACGCGCATTTCACGTCGCCTCTGGTGATTTCCGGTGTCTGGGAGGCTCTCGAACGCCTCGGCGTGGAGGCCGGCGCGCAGATTCTGGAGCCGTCGATGGGTGTGGGGCATTTCTTCGGACTCATGCCCGAGGCGCTCGCGCCGGGCGCCCGCAGGACCGGCGTGGAACTCGACAGCCTGACAGCGCGCATCGCACAGCGGCTCTATCCCGATGCAACCATCTTCGCCAAGGGCTTTGAAGAGACGCCCCTGCCGGACAATTTCTTCGATGCCGTCGTCGGCAACATTCCGTTTGGCAATTATCCGGTGTTCGATCCCGCTTATCGCAGCAGCCCGGCCGTTACGCGTGCGATCCACGATTATTTCTTCGCCAAATCGCTCGATAAGGCGCGCGCGGGCGGTGTGGTGGCGCTCATCACCAGCCGCTACACCATGGACAAGCAGGATGCGACCATCCGGCAATATCTTGGCCGAACGCGCGGACCTGATCGGGGCCATACGCCTGCCCAACACCGCTTTCAAGGCCAACGCCGGTACCGAAGTCACGACCGACATCCTCTTCCTGCAGAAACACGGCCCAGGCGTGCCCGCGAGCGGCGAGGCCTGGCGCGAGCTTGCACCCATCGACACCCCGGATGGGCCAATTCACGTCAATGAGTACTTCGCGCGCCACCCGGAGATGATGCTGGGCCAGATGCGGCTTGAGCACGGGATGTACCGAGGCGGAGAGCCGTCGCTTGTGGGCGAGTTGTCCCAAGCAAATCTCGGAAGGGCCATTGGGTCGTTGCCCGCAGGCGTCTACGTCGCCAGAGATGCAGGCGCCAGGGCGCGTGCAGACATAGCGCCGGCGGAGGCCACCGAACTGGGAGCCATCAAGGAGGGGGCATTTTACGACCGCGACGGAGTCATTGTCGTCAGGAACGGGAACCGTTTGGACCCTGCCAACCTGACCTCTTCAGTCGCCGCACGCGTCCGTGGAATGCTGGCGGTGCGCGATGCCGTGCGGCTGGTGTTTCAGACACAGCTTGAGGATGCGCCCGAGGAACGCATTACCGAGGCGCGCAAGACCTTGGGCGCTGTCTATGATTCGTTTGTCGCAAGGTACGGTCCAGTATCGTCGCGCGAAAACGTCAAGGCTTTCGCCGGCGACCCCGACCACCCGCTGCTTCTCTCGCTTGAGAACTACGACCCCGAGACCGAGAACGCGCCACCAAGACGCCCATTTTCGAGCGGCGCACGCTGGAGCGCTATCGCCCGGTGGAGCACGTCGAGACGGCCGCCGAAGCCCTGGCCGTCTCGCTGAACGAGACCGGCGAGATTCACTGGCCGCGCATGGAGCAGCTTACCGGGCGGACCGCGGGACAACTGCAGCGCGAACTGGGGAGCCTCGTCTACCGCAACCCGGAAGGTGGCGGCTGGGAGACCGCCGATCGATATTTGAGCGGCAACGTGCGCGCGAAGCTCGCGACAGCCACGGCGGCGGCGGAAATCGATTCGTCGTACAGGCGCAATATCGAAGCCTTAAAAGCCGTGCAGCCCGCGGACCTGGAGCCGGGCGACATCGAGGCGCGCCTCGGGTCGTCGTGGATTCCGGCAACGGATATCCGCGATTTCGTATCGCGAGTTGCTCGACATCTCCTGCGTCTGATGTGCATGTGGCCCACGCCGGGGCCATCGCCACCTGGACCGTACAACTCGATCCCGGCGCGAGATGGCATGTGAGCAACACCACGACCTGGGGCACGTCGCGGTTTCGTGCATCCGAGCTGATCGAGCAGGCCCTCAATGGGCGCACGCCGACCGCTTACGACGAGCACGAAGACGGTTCGCGCACCATCAATCAGCAGGAGACCATCGCCGCACGCGAGAAACAGCAGCAGCTCAAAGACCGTTTCCGCGAGTGGATTTGGCAGGACGGCGAGCGCGCATCACGGCTTGCCCGCGATTATAACGACCGCTTCAACAATCTGCGCCTGCGCAATTTCGACGGATCGCATCTGACCCTGCCCGGCATGGTGCGCGATAACCTTGCGCGACCGTGACCTGGGCCGCCATCAGAAAGACGCGGTGTGGCGCATCCTGCAGAGCGGCAGCACACTGCTGGCGCATGTGGTAGGCGCCGGAAAGACCTGGACCATGGCCGCCGCCGCGATGGAAATGCGCCGCCTGGGGCTTGCCAAGAAGCCGATGTTCGTGGTGCCCAATCATCTGGTCGAACAGTGGGGCGCGGAGTTCCTCAAGCTCTATCCGCAGGCGCACCTCTTCATCGCCGGCAGCGAGCACTTTGCGGCCGGCAACCGCCAGCGCGCGATGGCGCGCATCGCCAGCGGCAATTACGACGCGGTGATCGTCTCGCACCGCTCGTTCGAGTTCTTGCCGGTCTCGGACAAACTGTTCAACCGCTTCATTGACCGCCAGCTCGATCAGTTGGAAAACGCCATCCACGAAGCCAAAGCGGAAAACGGCGACAACCGCCGCATCGTGAAGGAACTGGAGAAAGCCAAGAAGCGCCTCGCCACCAAGCTGAAGGAGCGCGCCGACCGCGAGCGCAAAGACAACACCATCACCTTCGAGGAACTGGGCGTGGACCAGATCTTCGTCGATGAGGCGGATCTCTACAAGAACCTGTTCTACACCACCAAAATGAACCGCATCGCGGGCCTGCCGAACTCGGAGAGCAACCGCGCCCTCGATATGTTCCTGAAGACCCGCTACCTGCTGGAGCAGGCTGGAGGCCGGGTGGTGTTTGCGACCGGCACGCCGATTTCCAACACCATGGCCGAGATGTACACGATGCTGCGCTATCTCGCGCCGGACCTGCTGCAGGAGCGCGGCGTGGAGCATTTCGACGCCTGGGCCGCAAACTTCGCGGAGGCGGTGACCGCCCTGGAACTCGCGCCGGACGGCTCGGGCTACCGGATGCACACGCGCTTTGCCAAATTCATCAATCTGCCCGAGCTGCTGTCGATGTTCCGCACGTTCGCCGACGTGCAGACCGCCGACATGCTGAAGCTGCCCCGGCCGGAGATTGCCACGGCGGCAAGCCGCAGATCGTCGCAGCGCCAGCGAGCGAACCGCTCAAAGCCTTTATCAAGACGCTCACAGAGCGCGCCGAGCGCCTCCGGTACGCAGCGCATCGATCCTCACATGGACAACATGCTCAAAATCACCGGCGACGGCCGCAAGGCCGCGCTCGACATGCGCCTGGTGGATGCATTCGCCGATCCGCACGGCGATACCAAACTCAGCCGCGCCGTCGAACGAATTCACAACGTCTGGCAAGCGACCGGGAACTCCCGCTCCACCCAGCTTGTCTTCTGCGACCTCTCGACGCCAGATCCCTCGCGATTCAACGTCTACGATGAACTCCGCTCGCGGCTGATTGAGAGCGGCATCCCGCAACAGGACATCGCCTTTATTCACGACGCCGACACCGACGCCGCCAAGATGAGCGCTGTTTAACGCGGTGAATGCCGGGCAGGGTGCGCATCCTGATCGGCTCCACCGAGAAGATGGGCGCCGGCACCAATGTGCAGCGCCGTCTTGTCGCCTTGCACCATCTGGATGCGCCCTGGCGCCCGCGCGACATCGAGCAGCGCGAGGGACGCATCCTGCGGCAAGGCAATCTGAACTCTGAGGTGCGCGATTTACCGCTACGTCACGGAAGGCTCGTTTGATGCCTATATGTGGCAGACCCTGGAAACCAAGGCCCGCTTCATCCAGCAGGTGATGAGCGGGCACACATCGGTGCGTGCCGCCGAGGACCTGGAAGCCGGCGCTCTCACCTACGCGGAAATCAAAGCCATCGCCTCCGGCAATCCGGCGGTGATGGAGAAAGTTAAGGTCGATACGGAAATCCGCAAGCTCGACCAGCTCCGCGCGGCGCACGTCAACCAGCAGCACAGCATCCGGTTGCAGCTTCACCGGCTGCCGCTGGAGATCGCCGAGGCACAGCGGAGCATTGCCACCGTCGCAAAGGACATCGCGATGCGCGACGCGCATGCCGACGCCGAGTTCAGCATGACCGTGGGCAACCGCGTTTATTCCGGCAAGGGCGCGCGCGAGGAAGCCGCTAAGGCCCTCACGTATACGGTGCTCTCCTGGCGTGACGACACCACCGTGCAAGTGCGCGGCGCATTCCGCGGGTTCGAGATCTTGAGCAAAGGTAAATTGGCCACGGGGTTTAATCCCGAGGATGAACGTCTGCCGGAGATTTTCATTCGGGCCGCGGGCACCTACCCCGCGCATCTCAACCCGGAGAATACCGTCGGCACAGTGCAAAGCATCGAGCACACGCTGCGGTCACTGGAAAGAGTCGCCACGCAACAACAGGAGCGCGCCGATTACCTGCAGAAGACGCTGACCGATTACCAGGCCCAGGCGAACCGGCCCTTTGAGCATGAAGAGCGCCTCAAGGAATTGCTTGTGCGTCAGGCCCAGGTCAATGCTTTGCTGGACCTCGACAAAGGCGAGCGACAGATTGCGGAGGCGGCCAGCGACCGCGACGATCTCACGATGCCCGACCAGACGATGGAAATCTCGGCCACGCCGAGCGTTGAGCGTTCCTCCTTGGCGGTGCCCCGGAACGGCTCACAGAAACCGGCGGAGAACGGCCGGGCTGAGCTGGCCAGGTCGGCCATGGAATACATGCGGCATTCGCGGATGGCGATAGCCGACATGGCGATCAGCGAACGAACGGCTCCCCAGGCCGGCGTAATAAGCGGAACCGCAGTCGCGGTCAACGGCACCCATCTGGCGGTCGCTACTGCCGGCAATCGCTTCATGGTCCTCGAACTCGCCGGTTCCGGAGGCGATGTTGCGGTAGGCGCCGGCGTGCGCATACGCTTCAGCCAAGGACGAGCCACCGTTGAGGCTCCAGAGCGAGGCCGTGGACGGTGAGCGGGTTGCGCCGATTGAGATTCGCCGCCATGTATCCGCGCCGCTGGTGATGAAGCCGTGGAAGGGTGGCTGTTTCCCCATGGTGGTTTTACCAGCCCATTTCCGAGCCTGACACCGCATACCTCGTGCGAAGGGCTGTTGGCGACAGGGGCTGCAGGGCCAGCAATGGCACTTCAAAGACAAGCCGACTACACGCTCATGTGGAAAAACAGATCCCCTACGCAGGGCGTGTATGGCCATCACCCAAACCCGCTCGGAGGGCCTGAGAAATGGCCGTTAGCGGGAGGTGCGGGGTTCGGACAGATGGGCAGCCGTGGCTGACCATTTTCGCTATCCTATTGCCGCCGAAGGCTATCTTAGCCTGCGGTCCACTTCGCGCAGAACCTGATCTGCCTCATAGGCTCCGAGTTCCATTAGACGCTCGAACAGTTCTAGGCCGGCGTCGCGCGACGCTTCAATCTTCTGGAGCGTCATCGCGATTTGAATCAGGTCGCCGGAGTCCCCCGCCCACCTACTTCGAAAGTTGCCCATCGCTTGCCCGGCGGTGTCCAGGATCGCGTTCGAGACGCGCAACGAGGAGGGGATCGAACCCATCGGCCAAGAGACGCCTCAAGCGGTGGGCGAGCATTGAATGGCATGTCAGCATCTTTGGGTCGAGTATGACACGATTCAGAAGATCGACCGTGTAGTGATCGGGGAGGCATGGGATCGCTGACTCTGAACACTTCCATTAGAACCCTCGAGAGCTCGTCGTCCGCAAGCGGGAAAAGTCGCACGATTACCTGGTGGCACGCATCCCTGTATTCCGGCTCACGCCAGAGGTTTACCGCGGCAAACGCGACCCCTGTACGAGCACCCTGACGCGCCGGGCTGGGTCGTGCAGACAAAGCGTTATTGACTATTCGAGATGAGTAACGGTCGTCCGGCGCTTGCAGCGATCGGAGTAGTGCGAACTCACCGATCGCTTGATCGCGCCCTTCCCAGTCGCCGGCGCGCCATATTCGGAGGCAACGTTCGCTAAGATCGGCGGGCAGGTACTTGTGGTTCCACGCCAGAAAAAACAAGCCTTCTCTGCTACGGAACGCTGATGGCTGCTTCTTCATTAGCCCGCGTGCAAAGTCGGCGGCCCTTGCGACATCGCGCACCATGCGAAGGTTTCTTAATTCGAGCAGCAGGCTGGCCCAGACGTTCTGATCTTCACGCACGGCAAGGTGCTTTTCGAGAGTCGCAAGCCACCGCTCCGTATCGGGCGCATCCCGGCAGAGCAAACCAAAAGTGAGTGCCCTGAGAAACGGATAGTTTCCCCGCGGAAAATACCGCCGCCACCGAGCCCCCAAAGCAGACTCGTTGGGTGATCACGGGGCTTCGGGGGCGCTTCGCGCCTTGCGCCGGCTGAATAGCCTCGTCCTCAGATGTTTCGGGAACGGATTCACCAGTAGGTATCTGGGGGACCGGTTCCAGCCACGACTCCAACATATCGCAGGTCTTGTCGGGCAGGCCTTTTGCACGGGACGCAAGACGATCCAGTACCCACGCTACCATCCATCTAAAGTCCGGGCTCTGAAAGCCCGCTTTATCAAGCGTGTGGATCAAGTTGACAATGACCTGAGGCGCCACGGCGGCTGCCTCCGATAGCCCCTGAATCCCGTGGGCGGCCGGCACTTTGTGCTGCCCGGCCTTGAACTCGCGAAGAACCTCGATCACTTTGCTCGGCTGACGTTTGGCCAGTTCCCCGAGGGCTTGCGATGCCTGGACGCTACCACCGCGCATCCAATTACGGGGATGGTCGAAACCGGTAGCATCCGGCAGCTCCGAGAAAAGACTCAAGATTGCACGGCAGGAAGCCTTCTCCATCTGCTCGACGGTCATCGGGCTGCCGATGAGCCCGAGAGTGTCGTCGTTCCCGGCTGTCTGGCCCGGCAACGCGATCCCCTTCTCCCTGCGCATACGCCGACCAGCCGCAGACAGCCGCTCCAGAGGAGTAGCCTCGCCAGCAACTCGAGTTGATGCATCCTGTCCCATTTTCGGCGTTGCAGTCGATACGCTGGGTCACCCTGACTGAAATCCCGATAAGACTCCAAGCCCATAATGTACTGCTCCAGCTTCCCGGCGTCCGCAGCGCTTAGGTGCGGCACGAGGGCGGCAATCAGCATTTTCGACTCTGCATGCAGATTGGAGTAGTATCCGAGATTAAGCCGCCTAGAATCCCCACAGAGATACGAGAGTACGACTTCTGGTGACGAAGGGGCAAGCTTTGCTAAACCGTACGACAGGAGGCGATGGAGCATCATCAGGTCTGTCCCCGCCTCCGCAACCACAAAACTCGTGAAGCGCTCCACATTCTCTACGGCATGCCTCTCAGCAGCACCTTGAGCAGCCGCGTCAATCCGGTTTGTCCAACTTCACCTTCAACCTGCCAGTTGCGTTCGGGCCGATATTCGAAAGCATTTCGGGGGATCCGTTTGCTAGAGTCCCTAAACAGGTCCCGCAACCATGCCCAGAGTCGTTCCAGCACTACCCAGGGCGCATGCGCGCCGAACTTCTCAATGCCGTACCAGTCGTGCGAGAGTACGATGTTTTCAGGCAATTCTTCAGACCGTTCCTGGTGGGTTTGAAGTGCCGTGAAGAACAGATCGGCCGCCAAGTCAGGCTGCGCCGCCACGATCGATTCGCAGGCCTGCTGAATGAAGAACGGATCGACTTTCAAACGCCTCACGACGCCCTTCACAATTTCTACGGAGACCTGATCCCAACTTTTGATGTCTCGAAAGACATTCAGGACAAATTGATCATATTTGGTGTCTACCCAACAGCGCTGGATAAGGTCAAGAACGTTTTGGCGATCAAAACCCAGCGCTGCCCTCAACAGGAGCGTGAGTTCCCAACATAGCTGTGGGTCGTCAGACCTCATTAGCACGGGTAGTCTCGAGCTTAACTTTGCGAACCACCCGGGGCTCCCGACCATGGACATCAGCACCTTGTCACGCATCGAGTCCTCCAATGCCGGCAGCAGCCACTGCGCCTCTTGATCGTCCGGATCGCTAACTTGGCCAATAAATGAAATCAGGAGGAAGCGCAGATGCCTCCGAAGCGACAGGTTTTGTCCAGATGCCGTCTACCTCCTTGTGGTAACGATGTCTGGCCACCGAGCGCATTGAGGTCATAGCCGCCCAGAGAATGGGTCGGATGAAGAGTGTGCCCTGTGCGCCAGAACGAAGACAGAAAGACCTTGGACGCCGCTGCAAAATCCCCGAACCCGGACATAGTCGAACATCGTCTGATGTTGAAAACCTAGCAGTTCACGATCCTCCCGCAGTATTCCGGCCGCCAGCAGTTGGTCGATTTCGTTGTGGTGCTCCGCGTCAAACTGCAAACGCGGCAGCCAAATCTCCCCGCTCGTCGCCATGGCGGCCGCGATAGCCTCGCATGTACTTACTGCGGGGGGGCCATACCGGCTTGTGACGCGCTCGGTAAAGACCGCTTCCAACATCGCCTCATACGTGTTGAATACATGCACGGAGGGGCCGGAAGCCAGGAAATCCAGGAAAAGCTTAAGGTGCTGCGGCTTGCGAAGGACCTCCTTGGCTTCAGTCGGCCACTGCGTCGGGTCGATGCCGCGTTCGCGCAGAAGGGGTTCTATAGCGTCCCATGGCGGATCGGCGAGATGTACTTGCGCCGCGCGGATGGAATTAAACCGTGAATCGTATTTGTAGTCAAACTCGCGGCAAGAGGGTAGGATAGGACATTTGGGATGGCGCTCAATTCGTGGATTATCCGAATGACAACATCCAGACGGTTTGATTGTTGGTCTACAAGCGAGGCTAATGCGTCCAACTGATCAATCAGAATGGCGATCGGCTGCTGTTTAGCGATCACGCACCCCGTCTACCAAGCCGCAGGCGGAAACCACTCGTTGTCCAGTTCCTGGATGGACCTTACCTTGCCGGAAGTCGGTCGATTTTCAGAGCCAGCAGCGCAACACCGGAATCACGAAGACGAACCGCAAGTCGGGCCAGAAGCGCAGACTTTCCGCATCCAGGCTCGCCGAGCAGCACATTGAGTGTGGGCGCGCCTGACTGGAGCATTGTCTCGAGCTTCTGCAATTCTGGCCTATCGATCCAGCGGCCGCTCGTCTCCTGCGGCCATGAAATCAGGTGCCGAGATTCGCTTCCAAAACACTCGAGAACCGCGTCTGAAGCAAGCACTCGTTCCAGTGGGGTCGAATCCTTCTGTACCGGGAGCCGTGCCAGGATTTCCCGATTGGTCGCCTTCAGCTCTGAGATGTCATCGCTGATGGAGGACAGTTTTCGCGAGAGAAACTCCTGGAGGTCATCGAACTGCGCCAAGAACTTTGCCAGCGCCGGGTCAGGCGTACGCATCGCGAGTTGGCGCACTAGATCACTACGGGTAAGCGTCCGCCTGCCTCGCGTTGGAGATCTCGCCAGGAGC
Organism: Bryobacterales bacterium; assembly: GCA_963707465.1. GTDB lineage: Bacteria > Acidobacteriota > Terriglobia > Bryobacterales > Bryobacteraceae > Bog-159. The sequence goes on along the minus strand of CAVPQK010000019.1, from coordinate 2,801 downwards.
CGAATCACGAATCCAAAGAGTTGGTAGTACTTCGACGCCGCCTCGTTTTTTTGTCGATCCGTGACCACTAGCCATGATGATCTCGTGCACGCGTGGAATCAGTGCTTCCGAGGGCTCAGCGCTGGTTGACCATTCGAAGCGGCGAACGAAATCGAGAAAATCGGATCCGGGCGACCGAAGGAATGCCATAAAGGACTTCCAGGTCTCCGGCGCGAACCCGCGCGGTCTGCGTGTCTTGCGGAGAAATCTCAGGACTGCGTCAGAATCGTCCTTTGGCGAGGAGGCAGCGTTGCCAACCCGGATCTTCTCCCACAACAATATTCCGGGAGTGAATGTCAACGGCGCAGGCGGCGTTTCATGGCCCGGCTGAGCCGTCGTGAAGAGCCGAAACGACAGATCTCGCTGGCTGGCCTCGTTGGCATGCAGGTGCTCGTGAAAGTTCGCCAAGGATTCCAGTGCGACCCTGGAGCGAAGGGTTATTGACCGTCAACCCGCTTGACCTGCTCCAGCACGCGGTGCAAGGCAGCGCGGCCCTTCCACATCGCCGGCGCAATGACGTCGATGTCCTCGCCTCGCTCAAGTTCCAAAACCTGGTTTTCTGCGAGCGTGACCCACCGAAGAATCGTGACGTTGACCTGATATAAGTAACCGCGTATCGTGGCCCAGGCGTCCCGGTCCCGCCTGGTGACGAGATCGAGAAGCTTCTTGTTTCGCATAATAATACGCAAGGGAAGAAACTAGCACGCTTGAGGCTCTGCGCACGACCGTCGGAACCGGTCCGATGAGGGTGGGAGCGCCTAGCTGTGGCCCTCGGGCCGCCATTGCCGGCGACGAGGGCGGGCGCGTACATCCTCTCGCTGAAGAGCCCGCCACCGGCGTCGCGGCTGTCAAGCCGGCCTTCGCCGCGGGTCCGTCGTCCCAGCCAAGGAGTGCTGTCCGCCATGCAGACGCTAGGCTGCCCCGGAAAACGGGACACATCGTGAATTATCGGTACACGAGTCGGGCCTGGAACAAGGACTCCTTTCTCCGCGCAGGCGCGCTGCGGTTTCGCCTTCAGGAGAAATCCACAAATTCACAAACATTGGAGCCCCTACTACTGGTTCTGTATAGGGCATACAGGATTATATGCCCCTAGAATGCCGACGCTGCGCCCCCAGAATGCCGAACAACAGCATCAAATGCGCCCCTGGATTGCCGAGGAAAACTCAGCTTTCAACAGGCGGTGTGGAAAAAGCGCCCCCAGAATGCCGAACCGCGCGGCTCCCGGTGCCCGCATCCTTCGCGCGAACGACCAGCCGAGGCCGAACAAGTTCTTGAACGCGGGAGCGCCCCTAGAATGCCGATGAAACCGTGCGCCTGATCCCGTCATCCGCTCGCGTGCAAATGTTGAACGCGGATGCGTCACAACGCGCCCCCGCCGGGGCGTGCAGAGCAGAGGGGCACATGGAGAACACATCGAACATCCTGACCATCAAAGAGGTCGCCGAAATCCTGCGCTGTTCGAAAGGCCACGTGCAAAACGTTCTTGTGGGGAGGGTCCGCGGGGTTCCGAAACTGGCCCATCTCCGTATGGGCCGCCGCAAGGTAGTTCGCAAGGAATGGCTCGACCAGTGGATGGAGGCGCACAAAACGAGTTAGTATTGCATCATGTCAGAATGCAACGTTTTGGGCGCAAGAAAGAGAGCTTTTCATGCGTCGAAACCGATTTCAAAAAGGAAGCGTCCGTCCTCGCAAACACGGCTGCCACAAGGTTTGGGTGGCCCAATGGTGGGAAGGCGGGCAAAAAAAGTCGAAGGTGCTTGGGCGGTGCGCCGACATGCCGAAGGGCGAAGCCGAGGCGCTGATGGCGGTGATTCTCAAGCCGATGAACGACAAGGCAGGTCACAGCCAAAAACCGGTGTACACCTTTGGAGTGTATTTAACCGAGGTGTTCCTTCCACTGTGCCGGCGGAAGTGGAAAGAGTCAACTCGAATGACGACTGAACCCAGGATGGTCTATCATTTGACGCCACCGTTTGGGGCGGAGTTGCTTCACCGCATCACGCGGGACCAAATGCAACTCTTTCTGGACGGCAAAGCACAGTGCCTATCACACAGCATTGTGGACCACCTCCGCTGGGACTTGAACGCAATTTTCAAGACTGCTCTGAGCGACGGGCTGGTCGAAACGAACCCGGCGGCAGCACTGTTCACGCCGCCATGCAAGCCTGATGCGGATAGAAGGGTGATGACCCCGGAACAGATCCGCCAGGCTTTGAGAGTGCTTGACGCCCGCGAACGCCTGATCTTCAGGATGGCCGTCTTCGACGGAATGCGGCCAGGCGAGATTCTCGCGATCCGACTCGGCAATATCTCGAAGGATTCGATTCTCGTCGATCAACGCGTCTACAAGGGGAACATCGATACGCCCAAAGGGCGAAGGGGCAAGCGCACATCGCGTGTCGTGGGTCTATCGCCGGGGACGTTGATCGAACTCGGGCTGTGGCGGGCAACTCTAACCGATGCGGACCCGCAGGCGCTCTTGTTTCCGACTGAGCGGGGCACACCATTGCGCCGGGACAATGTCTGGAACAGGGGGATGCTGCCCAAGTTGAAGACCGTTGGCCTGGAATGGGCAACGTTCCAGGTGCTGCGGCGGAGCAACGCCAGCCTGTCGCGGAAGGCGTCGATCGATGATAAGGTCGCGGCCGACCAGAGAGGACACGGCCTGGGTGTGAGCCTTGAAGTCTATTCAGTGAGCGATCTTCAACAGAAGATCGAAGCGGTGAAGCGCCTCGAATCCGAGGTGATTCAATAATGCA
>CAVPQK010000018.1:0-7185 GCA_963707465.1 Bryobacterales bacterium | reverse complement strand
GGCGCTCGCGAGAATTGACCCAGCCCTGCTTTCCAAAACTGACCCAGGCCTTCTGATCTGAACCCCTGCCCAGTCGCGTCGCGGCATCGGTGACCATGAAGCGTCACCCATGTCAGAGGCCCGGAAGAGACCGTGTGCGAGTTGCCGCCAGTGGTTTCGGCCGGACCCGCGAGTAGGAAGCCGTCAACGCGCGTGCGGGAAGTCGGAATGCCAGGCGTGGCGCCGCCAGAAAACCCAAGCCGGTTGGCGCCGCCGCAACCCCGGCTACGCCATCAGTTGGCGGATTGACCAACGGGCGGCGCAGACCCAGCCGCCGCCGGAACCCTTGCGATTACCCGCCCCGTTGAACCAACTACCCTGGGACGTGGCGAAAGACCAGTTCGGCCCGCAAGGCGCTGATTTCATTGGGGTTATGGGAGCACTAATCGTCCGTCTCGCGAAAGACCAGATCCGCCCGTATCCCCCTGATTCCACAGGGCTTGCCAACCCACTTGCGCCGCCGCCGCGAAAGACCAGTCCCGGTTTGGCGCATACTGAACCGGCAGGCGACAATGCAACTGGAGTTTCACCAACTCGACCGGCGATGGGAACATCTGCGAGTCCGCCACCCGCGCCTCCAGCGGCGCCTGCTAGCGTCTTTGGCTGAGTCGGGCCAGCAGACGCCCATCGTCGTGGTGGCTGCAGCGGACCAACCCGGTCGCTTCCTGGTGATCGACGGCCATAAGCGCATCGCGGCGCTGCAGCAACTGGGCCGGGACACGGTCGAAGCCACCGTCTGGCCAATGAGCGACGCCGAAGCTCTGCTGTTGGACCGGTCGCTGCGCCTCAGTGCGCAGGAAAGCGCGCTGGAACAAGGCTGGCTACTGTCAGAGATGGAACAGCGCTTTGGTTACGCGCTGGACGAGTTAGCGCGGCGTTTCGACCGCAGCGTCAGTTGGGTATCCCGGCGCTTGGCGCTGGTGGAGTTACTGCCGGAAGGCATCCAGCAGCAAGTACGCGAAGGAGCCATCACAGCGCAAGTGGCGATGAAGTATCTCGTGCCCATGGCGCGAGTCAGCGCGGAAGACTGCGCGCGGATGGCCGCCGCATTCGTGCAGCACCATTGCGATACGCGCCAGGCCGGACAACTCTATGCCGCCTGGCGGGATGGTTCGCGCGTGGTCCGCGAGCGCATCTTCGCCGGGCCGGAACTGTTTTTGAAGACGCAACGGCAACCGACATCTGCCGGACCTGCTGCGGCCGCTGTCGAGCGCGACCTGGAGATGGCGGCCGCCATTCTGCGCCGCGCCAGCCGGAGGCTCGCGGAAGCTCTGCCGGAGATGAGCGACCCGCAACAGGAACAAGCGCAACGGCAGATCGAAAGCGCGCGCCGGGAACTGGAGCGCATGGCGGGGCGCATCGGAAAGGAACGGGAAACCAAACATGCTGAGTCAGGCGCAACGAACCGCGATTCTGGAACTGAGCGGCAAGGCAGTGAGTCATCGCGAGATCGCGCGCGTGATGCAAGTGTCGCGAGCGACCGTACGCAAAGTGCTGACTTCCAACTCCACCCAAGTTCCGGAAATCCAGAGGGCGGAGAAAGCCGAACCTTACCGGCAACAGATCCTCGATCTTTTGGCTTCGTGCAAGGGGAATCTCGTGCGAGTCCATGAAGAACTGACAGCGGCCGGCGCGGCGCTATCGTATCCGGCGCTGACAGCGTTTTGCCGCCGGCAAGGCATCGGACAAACGCCGGTCGTAGCCGCGGGCCAGTATCACTTCGAGCCGGGCGTGGAGATGCAGCATGACACGTCGCCGCACACGGTGGAAGTGGGCGGCAGTAAGTACAAGGCGCAGACCGCGTCGGCGGTGTTGTGTTACTCGCGCCTGTTGTTCTTCCAGATCAACCCAACGTTTCAGCGGTTCGATTGCAAGACATTCCTCACTGACGCGCTTCAGTACATGGGCGGCGTTCCGAGGCGGGTGATGATCGACAACACGCATGTGGTGGTGCTGCGCGGCACGGGGAAAGAGATGATTCCCGTGCCGGAAATGGAAGTGTTCGGGGAACGCTTCGGCTTCCGCTTCGTAGCTCACCAGATCGGCGACGCCAACCGTTCGGCGCGCGTGGAACGGCCGTTTTCCTTCATCGAAAACAATTTTCTGGCCGGACGCACGTTCGCCAGTTGGGGTGACTTAAATCAACAGGCGCGGCAATGGTGCGACCGGGTCAACGCGACTTATAAGAAACATATCCGCGCCGTGCCGCGCGAGTTGTTCGCGGTGGAGCGCATGCATCTGAAGCCCCTGCCGGCATGGATTCCCGAAGTGTATCGTCTGCATCCACGCACCGTGGACGTGGAAGGCTATGTCTCGGTGAACTCGGTTCGCTACTCGGTTCCAGTCTCTTGGATCGGACGGAGGGTGGAAGCGCGCGAGACTCGGGACAAGATCGAGCTCGAACTAGATGCGCGCCATCTGGTCACGCATGTCCGCGCCGTGACTCCCCAGTCACAACGGATCACGCTCGCCGAGCATCGGCCGCCGCGCGGAGAGGGCGTCAAGCGCAGCGATCCCCACCCGGAAGAACAAGCCATCTTACAGGCCGCACCGGAGATCGCCGGGTATGTGACGGCGCTCAAACAGAAAGGCCGCAAAGTGGTGGCTCTTGCCCTTCGGCAACTGTTGCGGCTGCTCAAGGAATATCCGCGCGAGCCGTTCCTGGCCGCGGTCCGCGAAGCCGCCCAGTATGGACTTTACGATCTCGACCGGCTGGAGCGGATGATTTTGCGCCGCGTGGCGCGCGACTACTTTTTGTTGTCGGACACGGAGCCCGATCCCCATGACTGAAGAACTGGAACAACTACTGAAGAATCTCAAGCTCAAGCGCATGCTGAGCGTTTATGACGAGCAGTTACGCGCCGCCGAGACGGCCGATGTCTCCTACTCGGAGTTCATCGCCGGACTGCTGCGCGCGCAATGGCATGAGAGGCAAGAGAGCGCGCTGGAGTGGCGCATCGGCAGGGCGAATCTGCCGGAACGCTGGTCGCTGGAATCGTTTCCCTACACGCGCCAGCCCGGCGTCAACCGCAAGCAGATCCGCGCCTTCGCCGAACTGGACTTCGTGGCCAAGCACGAGAATCTGGTGTTCGTGGGGCCGACTGGAGTGGGCAAAACGGGACTGGCGTGCGGGCTGTTGTTGAAGGCCTTGCAGAATGGTCATCGCTGTCAGTTCGTCCGCGCGCAGGATCTGTTCGAAGAGATGTACGCATCGCTGGCGGATCGGTCCACGCGCCAGTTACTCAACCGCCTATCTCGGTTGGACGTCTTACTAATCGATGAGTTCGGCTATCTCAACCTCAAGCCCGAACAGTCGAACACTTTCTTCAAGCTGATGGAGGAGCGCTATCATCGCCGCTCCACGATCATCACAACTAACTTGGGGTATGACGAGTGGCAGAACTTTCTCGGCAACAAGCCGATGGTCGACGCGTTGCTTAGCCGTGTGCGGCACTACTGTCACACGGTGGCCATCAACGGCCCGTCACTGCGCGATCCCCAGAGCTGACTCATGGAGCAGTCCGACTATGTCCGCCGACTTCTGGAAGCTTACCGTACGACTCCAGGCACATGCGGCGCCGTTCGCCGTCCGGACCGCCTGCTGGCGGCTCAACTGCACGCACGCGGCGTGCCTCTGGAAGCGGTCGAGAACGCGCTGACGCTGGCTGCCGCGCGGCGAATGGCACGCCCGACCAACGCGCTGCCTCTCGGGATCATTCGCTCACTGGCGTACTTCTCGCCCGTCATTGAAGAGGTGTTGCAGTTAAAGGTAGGCCAGGAATACTTTCAGCACCTTCGCCATAGACTCCAGCGCGCCGCCTCAGCCCGATAGAAGCCGGGCCATTCCCGACAGAAAAACCCACCTCACGATGCGCGCCTTCGGCGCGGATGATATCGACAGTTCGCCTTCTCTAAAATAACCCGCACGCCTAACGGCGTGGATGATGAAAACCGCCCTCGCCCCAGATCCCGTTTCCTACGCGGGTCATTCTAACCGAGCGCTGCTGGCTCACTTCTGGTGAGCGCCGAAGATACAGCACGTCGCGTAGCGCGAGCACCTGGTCATCGGTGAGAGCACTGGCCTCCATTTGCGCAATCAGTCCTCTACATTGTGGGATGCTGAGACGTTCCATTACCCCGATAATCTCACACCCGTGTGCGTTTCGGCTCCCGACCTCCGAATTTTGCAAAAGTCGCTGATTGGAAGAACTTGCAAGTCATTCATTTCACAAGGGCGTGGAAGATCGAGAACCCCGCTCGTGCCGCTCAGGCACGACCCGCCTTGATGTCGTGCAATGCCCGGATCTCAGGGGTTCGAGCGCTGTTCCACCCAGCCATTTTTGTCAGAGATTGCCTGTAAACCGCTCTGCGCTAACGGTCACGCCTGTCTTTGGCCTGGAGGACCGGGCATGTCGGATCATAGTTCCCGGATGGTTATTCTTGGGCGCAAACCCTGGCTTTTTGCAAAGTACTGGGTTCTGTGAAGAACTCCTCTTTGCAGAGTATGCACACGGAAAATAGCTACCACTTCGCCGATGTCGGTGCCTTAGTGCCTAAGGAAAGCCTCATGCAATTCTCGATTCAAAAGATGACGCCGTATTGCGTTGGCCCGGAGCCGAGCTACAGCCCTCCCGACCGTCGTCGCACCACCCTGAAGGGGCCTCCTAGCGTCGGGAATCGCCATTGGGGAATGGGTCTCGGCATCGTTGTTTTGGAAGAGGGAAAACTTTTGGGCACCTAGCGCCGCGCCTTGCTATCCATCGAACCCCTGGTATGACTTCCTCGTGCTAGAAACCGACTGGTCCTCGGGATGCGGACGCTACGACCGTTACTTCACGGACTTCGAGCGGCCCTGTCTCCCCCCGGGTGTATCAAAAACCCTTCTGTGAAGCCGCCAATCGGATGATGGTAGCAAAGAAGTTTTCCAACGCAAATTTGTGTATCAAAAACATCTGATTATGTTACACTTGCTTTGTGAAGATTGCATTGTACGCCCGAGTCAGCACGAAGGACCACGGGCAAGACTACGAGAATCAACTTCGGGACCTTCGGCAGTTTGTCGAACGGAAGGCCAGCGACGGTTGGATGCTGGCGCAGGAGTATACCGACAGGGTAAGCGGCAAGACAGACAAGCGGCCAGCGTTCCAGCGCATGTTCGAGGATGCGTCGGAGCGGAAGTTTGACCTGCTGCTGTTTTGGAGCCTAGACCGTTTCTCCAGGGAAGGCGTTTTGGAGACCTTACAGCACTTGCAACGACTCAAGGCCAGCGGCGTGCAATGGTGGAGTTTCAAAGAGGAGTTTCTGCGCAGCGTAGGACCCTTTGCTGATGCGGTGCTGTCAATCCTGGCCTGCATTGCCAAGCAGGAGCGCGTCCGGCTGTCTGAACGCGTCGTTGCTGGGCTAAACCGAGCTAAGGCGCAGGGCAGGGTGCTAGGACGGCCCAAAGCGAAAGTTCGAACCGAGCGCGTGCTCCACCTGAAGGAGCGCGGCCTCAGCACCAGGCAAATCGCTGCGGAAACCTGCGTTAGCGCGATGACGGTACAGCGCATACTGGCTGCCCAACGGTAGGGTACCCGGTCGAGGGTCAATGTACGATAGGCACCTATCATTCCCGACTCGACCGTAGGCCTTTGTTGGCCTCCCGCTCGGATTCACTATTGGCAATGCGCTCGTTCACTGCGTTCCACCCAAACCGTCGAGCGAGTTCCTCGTCCATATTATTTCCGAACGCGCGGAGCAGAATATCCATGTTCGCCTTGATCGCCTCTGCGGCCTGGCCAAGGTTCGCGATTGCCTGACGCTGATAGACACGTTGCTCGTCCAACACACTCAGGACAAACCCGAGCTCTCTTAAGCCACGTGCCTGCGGAATGCAGCCGACGTATATCTCCAACTCGCCGCGCCCACGACAGAAACTGATGAACATACCCTCGACCTCGACTTTTACAAAAGCGTAATCGAATGCAGGAGGGACGGAAACTTCTTCATTCGGCACAATCCGACCGTGCCGCTCCTCGAAAAGAAACGGCATCGCTTCGGCAATGTCGCATTGCAGCTTCTTTTCTTCCCGCCTAGCCAGCGGTTTATTCAGTAAGCCCAACAGGAGCCCTATCGGTTTGAGGATGAACGCCAGCGCGAGGAACAGAGGTTTGACAACGTACGTAAATATCCATCGAGGCACTCGGCGATTCATAGGAACCCGTTCAGATTACCACCTCGCGCTAAGTAGAGACCGGCGCGCCGAGCGACTCCCTTTCCGATAATCGACAAAACGGCGTTATCAAAAAGTACCCTCACAGGTTCGGAGTGCCGTGGAACTGCACATGGTGCATGGGGCGTCGTTGCGTTATACGGTTCCATACAGCGCTGGGATATACAACACCACGCCCAATGAAGGCTTTCTCGGGTCTCCACGGAGCCTCCATGGACCTATTCCCGCAGCGTCTCGACCCGTTTTAGCCATTCCATGAGGGGGTTCCAACTCCGCATGATTAGGGACGCCAAACTTGCCACCAGCAGGCTTCAACTGTACAGTGGGGAAGAGGCCAATTTTGAAGCGTATCATTCAGGTCCGCATCTTCCGAGGCGACGAGCAGTACGTGGCCGAATGCCTCGACCTTCCGGTGGTGACCCAAGCTCGCACCCTTGATGAACTCGCAAGCAATATTCGAGAAGCGGTCTCGCTTCACCTTGAGGGTGAAGACTTGGCAGAATTGGGGATCGCACCAAACCCGACCATCCTGGCCAGCCTTGAACTCGACGCAGTTGCCTGATGCCGAAGCTGAGGGTCCTGTCGGGACAAGATGTTCTGCGAATCCTCGGCTTGTTCGGCTTCGCGATCAACTGCCAGCGCGGCAGCCACGTAAAGGTCGGATGCTCCCGCCCTTCCGGTGGGCACGAATCTCTGACGGTCCCGCTCCACAAGGAGATTGATCGAGGCACTCTGATGGCGATCTACCGGCAGGCGTGCCGATTCATCGCTGAACAAGATCTGCGGGATCACTTCTTTCATTGACGCGATCGGTTTCCGGGGGGGTTGCAGTTGTGGAGAGAGCAAGACGAGAAATTTGTTCGGCGGCAAGGGCGGCCATGGCCAATTGCGGTCAGACGGTTTGGTTCGAAAGACGGAGGGCTATCCGGGCTGCG
>CAVPQK010000017.1:0-24289 GCA_963707465.1 Bryobacterales bacterium | reverse complement strand
CTCTACCGACTGAGCTACCTGGCCGCCAATCGGTTATTGTAACAGACACTTGCCCCGGCACGCTTCGCTACCGCGTGGAGAGCGCGGCCAATTCCTCGCCCGTGGTCTTCTCCACATCGGCGTGCAGGCTATGCCCGTGCGCGTCCATCGTGACGATTGCCGCGAAGCCATTCACCCTCAGTTGCCACATGGCTTCCGGAATGCCGAACTCCATTAGGTACACGGCAGGCACATCCTCGACCGTGCGCGCGTAAAACTGCGCCGCCCCGCCGATGGCGTTCAGATACACCGCGCCGCATTCTTTCAGCGCGGCCAGCGTCTTCGCGCCCATGCCTCCCTTGCCGATCACCGCGCGCACTCCATATCGCTTGATGACCTCCGCCTGGTACGGCTCTTCGCGGCTGCTGGTGGTAGGGCCGGCGGCCTTCACCACCCAGCGCTCACCTTGCTTCAGCATTACCGGACCGCAGTGATACAAAACCGCGCCTGAAGATCCACTGGCGGAGCGTTCTTCATCAGGTAGGCGTGCACGTTGTCCCGCCCCGTGAACATTTCGCCGTTGATCAGCACCACGTCGCCTACCTTCAGCGCGCGCACAGTAGCCTCACTCAGCGGCGCGGTCAGCACCACTTCGCGTCCCGTGAGCGGGAATCCTTCGGCTTTCGCCATGCGCTCGACCGGACGGTTGGGATCGCGGTAAAGCCACTCGGTGATCGCTCCGTCGGTCGCGTCCAGCCGCACGCCCAAGCGTCGAAATGCCCAACAATCGTAGGCCACCGAGACGAAGAAGCTCGCCGGCAGCCGGTTGGCCGCCATGATCTTGCAGCCGATCAAAGACGCTTTGCCGCCGAATCCCATCGCGCCGACGCCCAGCCGGTTGGCCTCGTCCATGATCTCGCCTTCCAACTTCGCCAGGACGGGATTCGGATTTAGATCGTCGAGCGTTCGAAACAGTTGGCCCTTGGCCAGTTCGTAGCCATGCGCGCGATCGCTGCCGATGCAAACCCCCAGCGCGCCCGGAGCGCAGCCCTGGCCTTGCGCCTGCCAGACGGCGTGCAGCAGGCACTTGCGCACGCCTTCCAGGTTGCGGTCCGCGCGGCCCAGATGATCCAACTCGCAGGGAAGCGAATACTGGATATTCTTGTTCTCGCAGCCGCCGCCTTTCAGAATCAGCTTCACTTCGATGTCGTCCTGCTCCCACTGATCGAAATGCATTACCGGCGTCTCGGCTCCCAGGTTGTCGCCGCTGTTCTTGCCGGTGAGCGAGTCCACCGAATTCGGGCGAAGCTTGCCCAGGCGGGTAGCCTCGGCAATAGCCGCGCGGATCGCGCCCTTGATCTCCAGTTGATTCACGCCCACCGGCGTATGCACCACGAACGTTGGCATGCCGGTGTCCTGGCAAATGGGCCCCTCGTCGTCATGCGCCATGTCGACGTTCGACAGAATGATGTTGAGCGCCTGCGAGGATTGGGTGTGGGGCGTTTCCGTGCCCGTGGTCAGCGACATGGCTGCGCGCACATCGGGCGGCAGATTCGTGGATGTTTGGGTGATTAGTTCCAGAAGGCTGCTCGTGAGGAGTTCCATACCGATATCTCCGGAACCTTTATTCTATCCAAGTTCGGTTCCGGTCAATCGGTCCGCGACTTGCTACTCGTACCGGAGGGCCTCAATCGGACTCATGCGCGCGGCCTTGATGGCTGGCAGCAGTCCAGCGACCAGCCCTACGAACTCCAGCAGCAGCGTCGAAGTCATCACTGCGAATTGCGAAATCTGCAAGTGAATGTCGCCGGTGCCGCTGGTGTCTTTGAACAAGGGCCCGAGCAGCGGAAGCGTCTGCAGCGTCGCCGTGACTCCGTACCCGCATACGACGCCGGCGATACCGCCCACCGTGACAATGGTCATGGCCTCCAGCAGAAACTGGAGCAGGATCGAACGGCTGGTGGCGCCGATCGATTTCAACATGCCGATCTCGCGCGTGCGCTGCGTCACGGACACCAGCATGATATCGGCCAGGCCCACGCCGCCGATGGCCAGCGTGAGAGTTCCCACGAAGCCCAGCAGAATTTGCAGCGCGGTCCCCATGGTATCCACGATGCGCAGGAATTCGTTGAACACGATGATCTGGACGGCGCGCTCGTCGTTGGGCGAGAAGTTATGCACGCGCGCCAGCGTCTCGCGCACCTGCCGTACCGCTTCCGGTCGGAACAGCGGGTTCACCGGCATCCAGACGATGTAATCGGGGTATTTGACATCCCGCAGCAGCGATCCTGTGTCATACGGGATGAAAATGCATTCGTTATCCGGCTCGTTATAGTTGGAAATTTGCGTCTTGGTCTTCAGCACTCCGATCACAGTAAAATGCAGGCCGTTGATGGTGATGTCTTCGCCTTCGGGCGGGATCTCGCCGAACATCTTATTGGCCGCTTCGCCGCCCATCACCGCCACGCGCTGCTTCTGCGCTTCATCTTCGGGTCCCAGCCAACGGCCGGTCGCCAGCGTCTGGTTGCGGATGCGGCCGTAAACCGGATAAACGGCGCGCACCGCGATGGATTGCGTGCGGTACCCCCGCACCACCGACGCGCCATGGATCATCACTTCGGGCGAGATAGCCGCCACCAGCGGCACGGCGTCCCGAATGGCGTCCACATCCGAGCGCTCCATGCGAATCTTGCGGCCGGCCCGCTCACCGCCGGCCTGCGTGGAGGTTTGGCCGTCAAACATTAACACCAGGTCCTGGCCGACCGCCATAAAGGCTTTGCGCAGCGCAAAATGGAACCCGTCGCCATAGGAATACAGAATGACGAAGCAGGCCACGCCCCAAGCCAGACTGATGGTGGTCAGGATGCTGCGCTGCCGGTTAAACTTCAGCGCAGCCGCCGCTTCGGTGAAGATGGACCTACCGCTCATATCGCAGAGCCTCCACAGGAGTAAGCGACGCCGCGCGCCATGCCGGGAACAGCGCCGACGCAATCGCTACCACTGCCAGCGCCGCGAACGACCACGCCGTGGTGGCGCCCTTCACCGGTAGTCCCGCAAACATATCCGATTTGAGCGGCAAGGAATTCACCAGCGATGCCAGGCCGTACGCGCCCAGGAAACCTACCACGCCGCTGAGCCCTGCCAGGATCACGCCCTCCGCCAGAAAATCCATCATGATGCGATGCCGCGTGGCGCCGATAGCCTTGCGCAGCCCGATTTCGCGCGTCCGCTCGGTGACCGAAACCAGCATGATATTCAGGACTCCCACGCCGCCCAGCGTCAGCGTGATCACCGCGATGGCTCCCAGGAAAGCAGTCATCGAAACAAAAATCTGGTCCACCAATTCCGCGCTCTCCACGGTGTCCCAGATGTATACCGCGCCCTTGTCATCCGGCTCGAACTGGTGGTTGCGCCCCAGCACCCGGAGAACCTGACGCCGCGCCGCTTTCCATTCGGTTAGCGACGAAGGCACATAGATGATGTCGTTGACGATGCCGGGATGGAAATTATCGTCTTTGGGCGGAAGGTCGCGGACCATGGTCGCGTAGGGCACGTAGATTTTATCGCCGTCCAGCCCGTTATAGCTGCTGTCCTGGTTCTTGGCCGGCATCAGGCCGACGATGCGGTAGGGCAGCCCATTCAGGAAAACCTGGCCGCCGAGCGCCGTCGACCGCTCGCCAAACAACTGCCTGCGGACGTTATCGCCCAGCACCGCCACGCGCTCCGCATCGGTCTCATCGGAGTCTGTCAGAAACCGGCCCTGCGCGATCGGTATGGTGCGGACCTTTGAATACAGTGGCTCTACGCCATTTACGGTAAACGATCCGCTGTTGTACGCGGTGGCGACTTTCGCGCCATTCTGTAACTCGCCGATCACCCGGCTGACCCGGTAACATTCTCGGCGGATGTCGTCGATGTCGTCGTATGTAAAACGAATCCGCCGGCCGGCGCGCTGGCCGCCCACCTGTTTTTCCGTGCGACCGGGAAACAAGAGCACGATGTTCTCGCCAAGCTGCTTGGTGTTATTGCGCTGGCCCTGCTTGAACCCGTCCCCCATCGCCACGATCAAAACGATGGAAGCCACGCCCCAGGCGATGCCGGCCATAGTGAGCAAACTGCGGAGCTTATTGCGGAAGAGGCTGGATGCGACCTCTGATAGTAACTCCCTAAGGTAACCCATGACCCATAACCCATCACCCAGCACCTACTGCAGTATGACCTGCTGCCCGACGTTGACGCCCTTGGCAATCTCCGTCTTGGACCCGTTGCTGATCCCCATGACCACCGGTATCTTGCGCTTACCTGTGTCGCTTGTCGAGTCGGGTATCTCCACCGACGCGGACTTGTCTTTGTTATAAAGAATTGCGCCTTCGGGCACGGCGATCACGCCCTTGCGTTCCTCCAGAATGATCTCCGCGTTGGCGGTCATCTCCGCGCGCAGCTTCCGCGATTCGTTGGAGATCGACACGCGCACCTCGAAAGTGGTCACGTTGTCCTTCTCCACGCCCATCGGGGATATCTTGGTCACCTTGCCGGTGAACTTCTCGTCTTTGAACGACTCCACGGTGATACGCGCGGGCTGGCCCAGGTAGATCTTACCCACATCGCTCTCATCCACTTTGCCTTTGACATACACTTCCGACAGATCGCCGAGAGTCATAACCAGCGTGGCGCCGGAGCCCATCGTCAGGATCGAGCTGACGGCATCGCCTACTTCGCGGTCCCGCGAAAGCACTATGCCGTCGATGGGCGAGATGATGGTTGTATTGCGCAAGTCTTCTTCCGATTGCGCCAGCGCGGCGCGGGCCTGTTCGATGGAAGCTTGCGCCTTGGCGATAGCCGCCTGCGCCACGCCGAGGTTCACCGTAGCGGACTTCTGCCGGTTCACCGCCATGTCGTAATTTTTTTCCGCGTCCTCCAGCAGGTTGTGCGCCAGCAACTGCTCCTGATAGAGACCGCGCGCGCGGTCCATGTCGCGCTTGAGGAACGGCACGTCGGGTCCGGCGGCGTCCACTTTGTAGCGCTCGTAGTCGGCCTGGGTGCTCTGTAAGTTGGCTTCCGCCAGCGAGAGAGCCGCCTGGAACTGACGCACTTGCGGCAGCACGTTGTTCTCGTCCAGCTTACAAATGATCTGACCTTTGTGAACGATGTCTCCCACATTCACCGGCAGGCTCTGCACGATGCCGCTGGCCTTAGACTTGATCTCGACCTTGGTGACCGCTTCGATTTTTCCGGTGGCCACCACCGAGCGGGCCAGGTCGATACGTCCCGCCTTCACCAGCTTCTCCGGGTCGATCTTAGGCGAATTCCGGCCGATCGCCTTCAGGGTAAACAGTGCCGCGCCCCCCAGCAGGGGCAAGACAAGGAATAAGATCCACTTCAATGATCGCTTTTTGCGGGATGCGGCCATAATATGTGTGCCTAGAGAGGATACGAATACAACCGGCCAATAGTTCCGCTTTCCGCGCGCCCTATAATGGAACAAGTGCGTAACTTCTTTGTCCAAAACTTCGGCTGCCGGGCGACTCAGGCCGATGGCGCCGCGCTCGAAACGCTGCTTGCGGCCAAAGGCCTGGAAGCGGCGGCGGAGCGCAGTCGCGCTGACCTGGTGGTTCTAAACACCTGCACCGTCACCCAGGCCGCTGATGAAGACGTTCGCCAGACGGTGCGCCGCGTGCACCGCGAAAATCCCGCGGCCCGCATCCTGGTGACGGGCTGTTACGCGCAACGCGCGCCGGATGAGCTGGCCGCGATGCCCGGCGTCGAATGGGTCGTCGGAAATTCCCACAAGACACAGATCGCTGAACTGGTCGGGGCCGCGCCGTACCACGGTAACATCTGGGTCGGCGATATCTTCGCGCAGCACGACTTCCTCTCCGCGCCGGTGGAGGACGCCGCGGGCGACCGCA
This sequence comes from Bryobacterales bacterium, assembly GCA_963707465.1. Lineage (GTDB taxonomy): Bacteria > Acidobacteriota > Terriglobia > Bryobacterales > Bryobacteraceae > Bog-159. Next base: position 18,401 of record CAVPQK010000017.1, on the reverse strand, counting down.
CCCGCCCCAACCTGAAGATCCAGGACGGCTGCAACAACCGCTGCTCATTCTGCATCATCCCGTTCGTTAGAGGGCGCAGCCGCAGCGCGCCGGCGGAGCAGGTCGTCGAGCAGGTGCGCAGCCTGAGCCGCCGCTATCGCGAAGTCGTCCTGAGCGGCATCAACTTGGGCCGCTGGGGCCGCGAGCCGGGCAGTCGGGCCCAGCGGGCACCTCGCCTGGCGGACCTGATCCGCCGCCTGCTTGATGAGACCGCCATCGAACGACTGCGGCTCAGTTCCGTCGAGCCGATGGATTTCTCCGACGATCTGCTGGGCCTGATGGCCGCCTCAACCCGTATTGCCCCGCACGCGCACGCTCCACTGCAGTCCGGCTGCGACCGCATCCTGCGGCGCATGCATCGCAAGTACCGGCCGCGGCACTATGCGGATCGCATCGCGAAGGCGCGCGCGCTGATGCCCGACTGCGCCGTGGGTGCGGACGTGATGGTGGGCTTCCCCGGCGAGACGGACGCCGATTTCGAGGAAAGCCGGCAGTTCATCGAAAGCCTGCCCTTCACGTATCTGCACGTATTTACATATTCGGAACGTCCAGGCACGCCCGCCGCGGAAATGCCGGATCAGGTGCCCATGCCGATGCGCAAGGAACGCAATCGCATCCTGCGCGAGTTAGCCGCCCGCAAGAATCTGGAATTCCGCCGCGCCATGGTAGGCCGCACCCTCTCGGTGGTCACGCTGCACGATCCGGGTATGGCGCTGAGCGGCAATTATCTGAAGGTCCAGTTGGCGCGCCCTGCCGAACCCAACCAGCTCGTGGATGTTGAGATCGGGAGTGTGACGGAGAGCGGCATTCGGGAGCAGTGTCCCGGCGACCTTTTCGTGATTTCCGGTAGGACACTGGATACAATTAGCCGTGATGGAACCCAACCGTAGAGTATTCTTGCGAGGCTTGGCCGCCGCGCCGCTGTTTATCCCTAGCGCCGCGCGCGGCGCGAACGACCGTCTGGCGTTCGGCATCGTCGGGGTTGGCAATCGCGGACAATGGTTGCACCGGACGTTTCAGCAGTTGGGCGCGCGTTGCGTAGCCGTATGCGACGTGTACCAGCCCACCCTCGAGCGCGCCCGCGCCGAATCGCCCAAAGACGCCAAGGCCTACGTGAACTACCACGATCTCCTGGCCCAGCCAGGCATCGACTTCGTGGTGATCGCCACACCCGATCACCAGCACAAGCCGCACCTGCTCGCCGCTCTCGCGGCGGGCAAGGACGTCTACCAGGAGAAGCCGCTTTCGCTCAACCTCCAACAGAGCGCCGAGATGGTGGCGGCCGTGCGCAAGACCAAACAAATCGTGCAAATCGGCATGCAGCGCCGGAGCATGCCTTTCGTGCGCAAGGCCAAGCAGTTGGTGGATGACGGCGCGCTGGGCCGCATCTCCATGGTGAAACCCATGTGGAACTGGCATTTCACCGAATGGCTCGACAACTCGCCGCTGGAAGGCAAACTCGATTGGGATTTGTTCCTGGGCTCCGCGCCCAAGCGGCCGCTCGAACCCAAGCGCTTCCGCTGGTGGCGCGGATTCTGGGATTACTCCGGCGGCAACATGACCGATCAGGGCACGCATCTGATGGACGTGGTGCAGTGGATGACCAACTCCGGACCGCCGCGCTCGGCCGTATGTCAGGGGCAAGTGATCGGCAATCCGGAGGCCGAGGCGCCCGACGTCTTCACCGCCGTCTTCGAGTATCCGGGTTTCCTGGCTCAGTGGAGTCTCGATTACTGCAGCACGCACGATTGGGACTGGTCGGTTACCTTTCTGGGCGACAAAGCCTCGATGGTGCTCGACCGCGGCGGCTACCGTTTATATAAAGACAACGGCGCTTCCGCCACGCCCTGGGTTCAGAGCGGCAAAGAGGAATTGATCGCGCAGGAGCCCGACCACGACAGCGCTACGGCGCATCAGCAGAATTTTTTGGACTGCATCCGTTCGCGCCAGGAACCCAACTGCCCCATCGAGATCGCCGCGGCCGCTGTGGCTGGCCCGCACATGGCCAATTTAGCTTGGCGCGAGGACCGCAAGGTCAAAGCGTGACGATGCGATAATGGGAGCGATGCCGGCCTTAATCAACGCTTTCTTTGAGGAGCGCGTGGAACAACTTTTCGAGTTGGCGGGGCTCGTGGAGAGGATTTTTTCTTCCGCGGGGCTGGAGTATCGCGTTGTCGGGGGTGTGGCGACCTACCTATACGTCGAAGAAGTAGAGCCGGACGCTGGACGCCTCACAAAAGACGTCGATATCGCTGTACGCCGCGCCGATCTGGACAAAATTGCCAATGCTGCGGCATCGTTCGGGCTTAAACATCGGCATGTCGCAGGCGTTGACATGCTCGTTCGACCCGACCAACCCTCCGCGAGGAGAGCCATTCACCTTGTTTTCGCCGGCGAGAAGGTCCGGCCGGAAGATCCTGAGCCAATTCCCGAACTGGGAGTCTCCCGGCGCATTCGAGAACTGCGCTTGATCCCCCTCGCGAGCCTGGTTCGCATGAAGCTCACCAGCTTTCGCCTTAAAGATCAGACGCATCTCAAGGATCTCGACGAAGCCGGGCTCATCACGCCAGACGTCCAGCTGGGTCTTTCGCCGATACTTGCAGAGCGACTGGCGCAGGTTCGCGCACACGAGTAATGTGATCCCCGGCGTACCCGAGCAAGCCCGCTGGATCCGTAATGAACCGCGACGCAGGCTGCCCGCCGCGGTCCTGGAACGCATCGCTGCGGCCGCGTTTCCGGGCCAGCGTGTGATCTCTAGCGAGCCCCTCGGCGACGGCAAGCGCAATTCCAATTTCAAGCTAGTAATCGGCCCGGCCTCCGAACCCGCGGTGCTGCGCATTTACGAGCACGATGCCTCGTTGTGCCAGAAAGAAATAGATTTGATGCGGTTCATTGGCAACTCCGTGCCCGTGCCGGAGTTGCTCCACGCGGAGCCGCACGGTTGGGAAGATTTGCCGCCTTTTCGGCTGACGCGCTGGGTCGAAGCCATCACGTTCAAAGAGTTGAAGCGCAGCGGCGACGAGGAGGCAACTGCCGAGGCCGCGCAAGCGGCGGGAGAAACCTTGGCGGCCATCGGCCGCTTTCATTTCCCGAAGGCAGGATGGCTCGCGCCAGGCCCGACCGTTACGTCACCGCTGCTTGAGGGCAAGGACCCCACGCCGCGCTTCATCGACCTGTGTCTGGCCGCGGAGAACCTGCAACGGCGCATCCCCGCCGTGATCCGCGATAAAACCCACGCCCTGGTGTGGTCATGGGCACCGCGGTTAGCCGATCTCGATGGTGATGCCAGCCTCGTCCACGGCGACTTCAACCGGCGGAACCTCTTGGTGCGCCGCGCGGGCGGACGATGGCGGGTGGCGGCGGTTCTCGACTGGGAATTTGCGGTCTGCGGATCTCCGCTCGCCGATCTGGGCAGTTTCCTCCGCTACGAACGCACCGCACGGCCACTCGCCGAGCCGCATTTCTCGTCGGGTTATGCGCGCGCCGGCGGGCGCTTGCCGCACGACTGGCGGCGTCTGGTCCGCCTGCTCAACCTGGTAGCCCTCTGCGAGAGCCTGACGCACGAAGAGCTCCCGGCTGACATCACTACCGAGCTGGTTGAGCTGCTGCGCGCGACAATCGAGGATCGCGACCCAGCCTAGCGTTTCTCACTCTTCCGCCACTTCATCCGGCGGCTCGAAGCCATCCAGCAGGTCCGGATTGGCCGCAAAGTTTTTCAGCACCGCGATAGCAACCGCCGATCGAAACCCAGCGCGTACTAATCTGCGATACGCAGATGCCATGTCCTTTGTGTCTTGGAATAGACCTTCTTTAGACTTCATGCGAAACTTACGCCGCACGAAATCCTCGGCCAGGGCCTGCTCGTCAATATCCTCGTAGACTTTCCCAACAGTCTGGTGCGCCACCGCCGGCGCCACCCGCCGCCTCGACAAATCCGCAAGTACACGTGTCTTGCCCAGGCCTTCATTTTCCAGCCGTGCCGCGGCGAAGTTCTCCGCGAACTTTCGATCGTTCAGATAGCCGTATTCCTTCAGGCGCGTAATGGTGGGGTCTACGTCGGCGGCGCTTTCCGCCTTGCCGCGCAGTTTTTCGCGCAGTTCGCCTGTCGAGTGTGCTCGCCCGCCCAGCACTCGCAGGGCATACTCCCACAGCGCGGCGGCGTCCTTGCGGGCACGTTTTGGCTCCTTCATACCATGGGCTCTCCGACGGATTTGCATCGTACCATGCCTCCGGGCGACGCAAGGTATACTAGATGCTTAAAGGGAGGAGTGAGATGGATAAGAATGGATTCTCCAGTTTCTTGCTGGGCCTGGGTGTCGGCATCGGCATCGGCATGCTGTTTGCCCCAAAATCGGGTGCGGATACCCGCCAGCTCATAAAGGATAAGACTGGGGAAGGTACGGATTTTCTCAAGCAGCGCGGCACCGAAATGCGGGATTCGGCCAGCGATCTGCTGGCCAAGAGCAAGGAAGCGTTGAACCGCCAGAAGGACACCATCGCCGACGCCATGGAAGCCGGCAAACAGGCCTATCGCGAAGCGGTGAACCAGCCGCCGCAGCCTCCCGCGGAAGGCACGGCTCACTAATTCGAATGCCAGGGAGGGTTCCGCATGCCTGAAGACGTCTTCCGGTGGGTGATAGCTGCGGGCGTGCTGTTGGCCTGCCTCGCGTCTGTGTGGCAGGCCGTCATTTTAGCGGGTATTTACCGCGCCGGAAAAGAAGCGCAGAAGGCTGGCAAGGACGCCCAAAACAAGCTGGGGCCGCTGGTCGACCGTTTTGACGCCATCTTAACGACATCCAGCCAGATATTGGAACAGAACCGTCCCAACATCGCCGAGATTACAGCGGAAACCCTGATTATCGCCAAGACCGCTCGCCAGCACGTCGAGCGTATCGGCGAGTTGATAGACGACACAAGCGTGCGCGCCAAGGCGCGAATAACCCAGATCGATCAGACCGTGGGCCGCACGATGGAACAGGTGGACCACGCGGGTGAGGCGGTCAAGAGCGCCGTTCTGATGCCCGTGAAGGAAGTCAACGGCATCGTCGCCGGTGTCAAGGCGGCCTTGAACACCTATGCACAAGGCGGCAACCGCAATTCTCCGGAGCACGCCACGCAGGATGAAGAGATGTTTATTTGATGGAGGACAGCTGCTTATGCGGCTTTCTGGACCTTGCCCGAACGAATGCAGGAGGTGCACACGCGCAAACGCTTGGTGGCGCCGTCGATCAACGCGTGGACCGGCTGCAAGTTCAAATTCCAGCGGCGCTTGCTGACATTATGGGCATGACTGACCCGGTGGCCAAACTGCGGACCGCGCCCGCACACATCGCAAACTCGTGCCATATAACGAAAATCTCCTCTAACCTGCGAAACTGGTATTCTACCACATTGTGGCCCTAAGGATAGACGCTTGACAGAGTTCAATCACATCCACATCCGCGACGGGGAAGACTGGGTTTGCGGACGAAGCATGGCATTTGAAGATCGCGAGCTGATTCGGTGCGAAGCCCGCGACCCGGATGAGGATGAGTCTTGCCGGCGCTGTGCGGAGCAGATCCTGTCGTATTTCGGCGATGCGATGCATGTGCAATAGAAGAGGGAGCGGGCTGGCGCGGGGGGACAGCTTTTGAAAGAAACAATCCTGGTCGTCGAGGATGGGGATGCCGTTCGCAACCTGGTCTGTTTGATGCTGGTGCAGAACGGATACCGGGTGCTGGAAGCCTGTGACGGACCTCACGCCCTGCGCGTATGCGAAACCCACCCCCAGCCGATACAACTGGTGTTGACCGACCTGGTGATGCCCCATATGAAGGGAGCGGAGCTGGCCGAACGCCTGTACCACGCGCGCCCTGACCTGCGCATCCTGCTGATGTCGGGTTATGCGGAAGATCCCGAGGTGCAGCGGGCCGGACGCAGCCCGGTGGCCTTCCTGCCCAAGCCGTTCACATCGGTCGAACTGGTGGAGAAGGTCCGGGAGGTCCTCGACGCGCCCTGGAATGGGTCCGCCAACGAAAGGTCGCAGAATGCTTGAGCTTTTGGGCTTCTCCCTGCGCCAATTCTGGCATAGCCTGGCCGCCGTGGTGCTGGGAAACACGGCCTACTTCAGTCTCGACCGTTATCTGCCGCCGACCGGCCGCCACGTGCCCAACAAGATCGATTGGGGGCTGGCGATCGACTTCTGGTGCTGCCTGGTGTTCTATGGGCTGCTGGCGCGGCTGAAGTGGTTCCAGCGGCGGTAGCCCATGATCTGCTGCTTTATTTGTGAAAAGCCTTGCGAACTGCAACCGGTGCGTCAGCCATGGCCCTGAGCGCGCGGTCGGAAGAGCCACTCTCATCGGACAAGGCGCTTGGGTCGCTTGGTGTTCGCGAGCTTCTTGGCCATGCGCTCAATGTACGCGGAGGCTTCTCTTGCCGACGCAAATGGACCGTGAGATCTTCCCGCCTTGAAATCTTCAAGTCCTTCGGCTTTTCCCGCGTCGATGATGCGGCGCTGCTTCGAGGTGTATTCGTCATCCGTGGACGGGAGTTTCGAGCGGTCTACGGCGACTCTGGGTGTCAAAATGATCCGGCCGCGCGAAAAGACGGCTTCGATAAGGTCGCCGTCTGCGATGCCAGCCTGGTTACGCAAGCGGTTTGGAATGGTGACTTGGCCCTTCCTTTGAATTTTGACGATGGTAGGCATCGCTATTTTGGAATGCCGCGGCTCCCGGCCCTCTGCAAGACAGGATAGCAGCCCGTCGAGCAGGCTCGACCTACTCTTCCGCCCATCACACCGCGCCCTACCGCACCGACACCGCCCACAAGATCGCGCGCTGAAAATTATACCTTCCGGTATCGCGAATCGTAATCGTCTCCAGTGTCTGACGGCGAAACTCCGGCGGCAGATCCACTTGCACCAGATCCATCCTCTGCCCGCGCCCGTCATCGAATACCGGTCGCGAGGTCGTGCCATTAATCGTATTGGTGTAGACGCCGCGATTGTAGTCCCGGATATCCACGCCTCCGATCAGGTTCTTTTCAAAGTGCGCGCCGCCATCGCCATCGAACGATAACGCGAGATAGCTTTGTGGACCTGCCTGTCCCCAAATCGTGTTCATCAGGAAAAACGCCGCGGATACCGCCGGCTGTTTCACGGGAATCGCGAGCGTGATGGGCAGTGGGTCGAATACCCCAGCGCCCGCGTGCCACAAACGGTTCGGCCCATCGGGTATAAGAAACGGAACGCCATCCAGGATGCGCGCACCAGCCGGATACGTCTCCTCATTCCAGGCGCTCCAGTCGTTCGCGAACTTACTGATGTCGATGGGCCGGGCTTTGGGCACGCAGCTATAAAAGAGTCTGACCTGCGAACCACCTGCAGATGGCACGACGCAGTTCCCCTCATATACTGGAGTGTCTCCCATCGATGCCGTGGCAATGCAGGTGTCTTCCGCCAGTTGCACCAGCGCCGGCGCCCGCAGCGATACGGGGACCCCCGCCCTGGCGCGAATGATAGCTATCGGATAGGCGCGCTGGCCGTCCGCGAGAACCTCAATACGCGTATCCCGGCTGCGGGAATCAAGAGCCACCGCTCCAATGTTCACCTGCGCCACCGGCCGTCCGATTCCGGCCAGCCAATTCGGCCGCCCGGCGCAAGGGTTCCCAGGCATAGCCAACCCGCTCAAGGATGGCTGGACGCGCGTCCTCCCGGTCGAAGCGCGGTAGGAAAGGACATTGAACTCGCGCTCCAGCACCGGCGACAAATAGGCGCCGGCAAGGGCGTTCACGCTCGCCTCCAGCCGTCCAGCGTCGCCGATCGGGGCGGTCGTCGACCACCATAAGGTGCCGGACTTGCGGCTATGTAGACGGAAGTGCGCCACCAGCGAACCGTCCCGCCGGTCGATCTCGGTTGCCAGGATGGACGCCACGGGCAGATGCGCGCGCGCAGAGCTTACCGCGGCGGCGCCTCGAAATCCGCTCACCGAGGGCCAGTCGAGCAAGCTCAGACCGGGCGTGCGCCACAGCGCGGATATCAGAACCGAGGAAAACGTATCCGCGTTCTCCTGGAAATCCCGCGCGGCCGGACCGACGGCAGCCGGCAGAACGGCGAGCGAGAAGGCCGGCGGCTCGGGGGTTTTCCGGATAGTCGACTCGAAGGCCGCGAGAGCCGCCAGTGCGCAAGCCGTCGCCGCAACCATCCAAATCCATGGCCGCCATACCCGCCTGGGAACGCTTTGCTTAGTCGCCGTTTCCGCGGCCGGGGTGACGGATCGGAACGCCGGAACGTAGCTGCGCGCCGGCAATTCCAGGATCAGGGCATCGGCGCCACCGCTACGCGCATAATATTCCTTCAGGTTTTGCCGCAGGCGGCTGACTTCGGCCCGCACTACGGCATCGACTTTGGGGTCGAAGGATTCGGGCCGCTCGAAGACGTCCACGCCGATCGCATATTCATTGATCAGCTCGCCTTGGCCGGCCGCGGTGCGGTCGGCCAGATAGCGCAGCAAGCGCGCCCGGCGGGCCGGGATGCGAAACTCAGGTGAGCGAAGCAGCCGCTCCACGCACGCTTGAAGCCCGTCATTTTCCACGCATGATACCTGCTTTTCCGAGGCTTTAGTTTAGCACGGCAGACGCTGCACGTTCCTGATAATAAAGGATGTACGTTTTGTGCGTCGGTGTACTTGCGCAGCGCGCCAGCTAGGCCCGAGACTACTCGCAATGACCAACCTAAAACGGTTTCTGGCAGCCTTCTCTGGCGCGGTTTTGCTCGGTTTATCGGGGGGCGCGGTTCAGGCCGCCGACGACCTTGCTTATGTCTTTACTAAGTCGGATCAGTTTGGAGTCATCGACCTGAATACCGGGGCCTTCGCTCAGTTCGCGAGCACCACGATACAGCCGGCGGGGATGGGAGTGGCGGGTGGATCGCTTTACATTGCTGGCCTCGACACTAGCGCGCTGTACAGGGTGAATCCGTCTAACGGAAGTCTAACGTTCGTGGCCTACAGCGGCATTACTTTTTGTGATCTCGGTTCCACGCTCGGCGGACTCTACGCAGTCGATCCAAGCGGCAAGCTGTATTCCATAAACCCATCCACCGCGGCTGCCACATTAATCGGATCCACCGGCCTGTCCGCGAACGCCACTCTCGGCTTGTCCACGAACTCGAATTCGCTCTACTTTACCGTCAATGCCAATCTGTATCTGCTGAACACCGTGACCGCCCAGGCGACGTTGATTGGGCCCACAGGCGTGAATGGCATCGGATCCATGGTATACGAAGACGGTTTGCTTTATGCCGGCGTCACGCAACCGTCCAGCCGGATCTATACCCTTAACACATCAACCGGCATGGGAACATTGGTTTCCACACCGTCCGGAAATCCGGCTCCCGGTAATTTATGGGGGATGACGCCGGCGAACCCCCCGCCAGGCAGCCTGAGTCTGGTTACCACAGCGTCCGGTCTGTGCGGCAACGATCTTATCAATTGGAACCAGTTGCCCGCGCCCATCACTACCGTATCGACGCCCGTCAGCATCACCTCGGTAAACGACATTCACGCCACTCTTACAGCCATCGGGAACTCCGTGTTTTCCGACGAGCAGGGCTCCGGATTCTGGAATGGGAATTTCGCGCCGGGGGACTTCCTGGTAGGTGCGACCTCACCCATCCAGATTACCTTCCCGGCGCCGGTTTGGGGACTTGGCGCGCAGATGGGTTATGGCGCCAACGGCTCGTTTTTGGCGGGCATCAGCGTGTTTGGCGAGGGCGGCGTCCCACTTGGGTCTTATGACGTGCCGGGAACGGAAAGCAGTGCGGGCGACGGCTCCGCTCCGTTCATTGGCGTATTGGACAACGCCGGTGGCATTTCGGCGGTCGAGCTTTTCACGCTTTCGAGCTTCGGATCCACTCCGGGCGAATTCGCCATCAACGAGGCCGTCCTGAATACCACAGGATCGGCCCTGGTAGCCTCGTCCGGTTCACCGCAATCGGCAATCGTCGGTACACCGTTTGCGAATCCGCTGACGGTGACGCTAACAAATCCTTGCGGAACGCCACTCAGCGGAGTGACCGTGACCTTCGCGGCGCCAGCCTCCGGCGCCAGCGCTACATTGTCGGGCGGAAGCGCCGTCACTGGAGCGAACGGGACAGCCTCGGTCACCGCGTCCGCGAATGCCACGGCGGGATCGTACCTGGTGACTGCCAGCGTGTATGGCATTTCCGCGAGCTTTGCGCTGACCAATACGCCAACGCCGCCTCTCATAATTACCACCACTTCACCGCTGCCGGCTGGATATGTGGGGTCACTTTATTCCCTAACGCTGGCGGCATCCGGGGGCACGCAGCCCTACGGCAAATGGAAGGTCGTCTCCGGCGCATTGCCTCTTGGGCTTAAGCTGGACGCCGGCAGCGGGCTGATCTACGGCACTCCGTCGACTACCACTGGCAGTCCGTTCGCTTTTGGCGTCACCGTAGGCGACAGCTCCGGCCGCACATCCGCGCCAACGGCCTTCTCACTAACCATCAACCCGGCGGTGACGTTGGAATCGGTGAAGCTTTCGCACACGACCGTCGTGGGCGGCAAATCCACCACCGATAACCAAGTGATCCTCACCGGCCCCGCCCCGCAGGCTGGCGCGGTCATCAGCTTGTCGTCCAGCGACCCCGCGGTGGCCTCCGTCCCGGTATCGGTGACGGTACGGGCGGGCGCCACAAGTTCGCCGGCATTCAACATCGTAACGACGGCTGTCGCAACCCGAACCCCGGTGACGATTTCGGCCACCTATGCCGACGTTACCCAGACAGCTACGCTGGCCGTAGTGCCGTGACGCCGGCGTGCCTAATGCTTCTTCTTGCCCAGCACGCCGCCCAACATGCTTTCGACCCTCCCGGTGACGAGCCCCTTCATGTCGGGGCGGAACACCGGGTTGGAGGCGGTCCCCTCGATCAGAAATGGCACGCCGGAGCCGCTCTTCGCGCCAAGCATAGCGAGGGCGGCTCCACCGGTATGCAGCGTCGCGCGCATCTTGAAATCCAAAGCCTGGCTGGGGCTGACTGTTCCTCCGCCGCTCAATTGGACCAGCGCGGGCGCCACAAAATTGATGTCCTCGATACTGGAGCCGTCGGGGGCCATGTGAACCGTGGCGGCGAAAGTCTGGATTTCGGTATCCGGTCCGGTCTTGATGCCGGCTAGTTTTTCCACGGTCGACATTTTCGTTCCCAGATCGAACCCGGTCAGGCGCGTGTTGTTGAGGCCGAGCGAACCGTCGACAACCAAAGCTTCAACCGGACCGGTAAACGAGAGTTTGGCGCTGGCGGTTCCGCCCTGGAATGAAGATCCCGCGGGCAACACGACGCCGAAGGCCGGCAGCATGGCCGCCAATTGCGGCACGCCCATCGCAGGCCCCGAGAGGTTGATGTTCACCGCCGTCGATTCACGCTGCGGCGCGTAGGTCCCGGTGAGACCCGCGAGCGTGTCGCCGATGTGGATTGTGCCGCTCCGCAGGACGCCCGAGTTTCGGCGCATATCGTGCGCCAGCGCGAAATCGAACTCCACGGGCTCGCGCGCGGGCGATCCGTTCTTGGCCAACTTCAACTGTTCTACCTTCAATTTCCCATTGAGGAACAATGTCTTGCCGTTCGAGGCGGCGATGCCGTCTAGCGAGACCAGCCCGCCGAGTCCTGTCGAACTATCGAAGCCCGCGACCGCCAAATCGAAACCAGATAACTTCACCCTGATTTTCGCGGGCGTTTGCGCGGTATCGGTAGGGTTGACGGGGCCGGCTGTGCCGTTAAGCTGGATCTCGCCCGAGCCCGCCAGGTTCGCCGAAAGAGTGAAGGGGAAGACCGCGCCGAGGGCGAAGTTCTGCACTTCCACGCTCACGTTGTCGAGCGCTCTCGCCTTGGCATGGCTGGTCTGTTGCGCAAACGTTAGGCGGCCGTTCGTGATCTTCACCAGCTTTACGGAAAGATCGAATTCGGTGCTGGGAGGGCCGGTGCGCGGGGCCGGCGGCCCGTACTTGCCGCCGAGGCTCGAAAAATTCCAATCGCCGGCGGCGGACTGCATCAAATCGATCTGCGGCTGATCGAGGGTGAGTTGCGTCACATGGAGCTGCCGCGAGACGATCAACGGCCACAACGCTACGCCCAGGGTCACGGACTTCGTGTGCAGGAAAGGTGTGCGGCTGTAAGCCGGATCGTCGGCGACGGAAAGGTCGTCGGCTGTAACGCCGCCGTGCAGGATTGACAGCGTCAGATCGCCGACCTTGACTTCGCGGGCCAGCGCTTTGGACAATTCCGACTCCAGCATGGGGCGGAATCGATTCGGGTTGATAAGAAAGGGCAGCGCGATGACCGCCAACAACAGAAGGGCGACAACGATACCGATCCCGCGGACGATGCTTTTCATGGGTGTATTTTAGAACGATGAGCGAAAAGAGTCGAGGGTAAGGCGCAGCCCTTCCTCCAACGGCACGCGCGGCTCCCAGCCTAGCAGACGACGCGCCTTGGAGATGTCCGGCCGGCGCTGTTTGGGATCGTCTTCCGGCAGCGGCCGATTCACCACCGGCGGCCGAGTGCCGGCGATGCGGCAGATGTGCTCGGCGAATTCGCAGATGGTCATTTCGTTTGGGTTGCCCAGATTCACCGGATAGCGCTCGTCGGATTGCATGAGCCTGTAGAGGCCGTCCACCAGATCGCTCACATAACAGAAACTTCGCGTTTGCGACCCGTCTCCGAAGATCGTGATGGCTTCGCCGCGCAGCGCCTGACCCATGAACGACGGCACCACGCGCCCGTCGTCCAGCTTCATGCGCGGACCGTACGTATTGAAGATGCGCGCGATATTCGTGCGCAGGCCGTACGTGCGATGGTAAGCCATCGTCAGCGCCTCGGCGAACCGTTTGCTTTCGTCGTAACAGGAGCGCGGCCCAACCGGATTGACGTGACCCCAATAAGTTTCGCTCTGCGGATGTTCCAGCGGGTCGCCGTAGCATTCCGAAGTGGAGGTGAGCAGGAAGCGGGCGCCTTTGGCGCGCGCCAGTTCCAGCATATTGCGCGTGCCCGCGCTTCCCACGTCCAAGGTGGCGATGGCGTGCTGCAAATAATCTTTTGGACTGGCCGGCGACGCCATGTTCAGCACCGCGTCCAGCGGGCCCTCCACCGTTAACGGCGCGGTGATGTCGTGCCGGATAAGATGGAATTGCGCGTGATCGCCGAGATGCGCGACATTCTTTTCCGAACCAGTGAGGAAATTGTCGACGGCCACCACTGCATGACCCTCCGCCAGCAAGCGGTCGCACATGTGTGAGCCGATGAATCCGGCCGCTCCGGTAACCAGAATACGCAAATAGAACACCCCGTCAGGTTGAATTTTCCAGCGGACTTTGCAAACTGCTGTGCTACATTCAAGGTTACCGCATGGTCCACCCATCATGGCTGGAAATTGCGATCCTGGCGATCCTGTTGTGCATCTCCGGCTCGCTTTTCTGGCTCCGTTTCCGCAAGCCGGTGGATGCCATCCGCCGCTCGCGCGATAATCCCGATTTCCATCTCTATCCGTTAGGTCCGCGTATCCGGCAATTTGTCTGGGAAGTGCTGCTGCAAGGGAAAGTGATCCAGGAGCGTCCGTTGCCCGGCCTGGCGCACGCGTTCGTCTTCTGGGGTTTCTGCGCGTTCGCGCTGATCACGCTCAATCACCTGGCGGCGGGTTTCAGCGTGCCGTTTCTGAGTCGCGAAGGCGGATTCGGCAAGGCCTATTTCGCGTTTGTGGCTGTGTGGGCCGTGGCGGTGGCGATCTCCATCGCCGGGCTGGCGATTCGCCGTTTCGTGGCACGGCCCCTCTGGCTGGGCAAGGTGGCGCCCGAATCCGGCATCATCGCGCTATTCATTTTTATCCTGATGGTCACATATCTGGCGGGTCTCGGGATGGATGAAACCAACACGGCGGCGCGCGTGAATTGGTGGCTCCATACCATTACGCTGCTGGCATTTCTTCCTCTGATTCCGCATACCAAGCACCTGCACCTGTTGATCAGCCCGGCGACTGTATTCCTGCGGCGCGACGGCTTCAGCAAGATTCCGCCTTTAGTTGGCGACGAGGATTTCGGGCTGGACACAGGCAAGGACGTTACCAAGCTGGATGCCCTGCAAGCGTATTCGTGCGTGGAGTGCGGACGCTGCACGGAGCATTGTCCCGCGTACAACACGGGAAAAGCGCTTAACCCGAAAGAAATCGTATTGGGGCTGCGGCATTATCTGAACGAAGAGGGGCCGGGCAACGAAGAGCCGCTGCTGGGCAAGCACATTTCGATGGAAGCGGCGTTCCAATGCACCACCTGCGGGGCTTGCGAGTTCCAATGCCCGGTGGGTATCCAGCACCTGCCCATGATTATCGGGCTGCGGCGCGGCGCGGTGAACACGGGCAAGTGGGAAGACGATTACGGCGGCAAGATGTTTCTGGCGATGGAGCGCAACGGCAATTCGTTCGGCTTCTCCTCCAGCGAGCGGCTGAAATTCATTGAGAAGAACGAACTGCCGATTTACGACGGCACGCAAGAGTATTGCTTGTGGCTGGGCTGCATGGGATCGTACGATCCGCAGGGCCGCGAGATCGTGCTATCGCTGGTGCAGGTGTTGCGCCATCTCGGTGTGACGTTCGGCGTGCTGCGCAAGGAGAAATGTACCGGCGACCCGGTGCGGCGGCTGGGCAACGACCTTCTGTTCCAGCAGATGGCCGAAGCTAATATCGAGCAGTTGAAATCGGCCAATGCAACCAAGCTGCTGTCCATCTGCCCGCACTGCGTGCGCACCATCGGCGAAGACTGGAAGGAATTCGACGGGGCGTTTCAGATCGAACATCACAGCGAATTGCTTGCGCGCATGCAGGAGCATCTGCCCCGCCGGGCGGACCAGCGGGAGCGCGTGGCCTTCCACGATGCATGCTACCTGGGGCGCTATCGCGACGTTTACGACCAGCCGCGGGAAGTGATCGCACGCTGGGGCGAAGTGGAGGATCCGGGCCGCGCGCGCGAGCGCTCGTTCTGTTGCGGCGCGGGCGGCGGGCAGATGTTCCTGGGCGAGGAGAAGGGCAAGCGCGTGAATGTGGAGCGCGCTACGGAATTGGCGGCCACCGGAGCGCCGGTGGTCGGCACGGCGTGTCCGTTCTGCCAGACGATGTTGCGTGACGCCTTCGGCACGCTGAGCCAGACGCCGCCTAAGCTGCTGGACATCGCGCAGATTGCGGCGGCATCAATCCAGTCCGCGCCGGGGCGGGGAATGGTATAATTCTGAATTGGCCCTGCCTGGTTTCCCATTTGCGGAAAGGGCAGCCGCCTAGCCGCCAGAAGACCTCAGCGGGCGCGTAGCTCAATTGGCAGAGCAAGTGACTCTTAATCACTAGGTTGTAGGTTCGATTCCTACCGCGCTCACCACTATCGGTAGCTTTGCCGGATGACGGCGCGTTGCAAACTTCGCGTGGCTTGCATCCGGCGTTTCGTTTGCTGCTCACATCTTCTTCTCCCGCTCGTCGTCGTCCAGATCTAACGTGAACGGTGCAAACACCGCTCGCGTCGCCCCAGGATATGGGGTCTCCCAGCCGCGCATGGTGTGCCACAGAATCCGATTCAGCTTCTCCGTCGGCGCGGCATCGGGAACGTCGAAACGCATGTGCGCGGACTCGACCGCCGCATCCCGCGCCGCGCCCTTCAGCGCCTTCAGTGGCGGATTTACGTCGAACACCGATACCTCCGGCATCACTACGCTGTACGGCGTCAGGTCCGCGGTCCCCTGAAAGCTCGCGCGCATGTCCTCCGCGATCAGATCGAAGATCGACATGGTCGGCAACCCCAGTATCAGCTCGATTGTCTTCAGCATGCTCTGCGTCGCATAGAATGTCGAATCGACCGACCCCCGCCGCACATACGGGCTGATAGCCAGCGCCACAGTCCGGTGACCATCCACATGGTCCACGCCGTTCTGCGCATCGTCTTCCACCACGAAGATCGCCATCTTCGGCCAGAACCGGCTCCTCGTCAGCGCCTCCACCACCTGCCCCAGGGCCAGATCGTTGTCCGCTACCATCGCCCGCGGTGTCGAACTCCCCGCCGTCGTACCGTTTGTGTGGTTGGAAGGCAAGTGCATCAGGATCAGATTCGGCATCGCCCCGGCCACTTCCATCGACTTCAGTTCGTCTAGAAAAATCCGTGCCCTGGCGACGTCCGGAATGCCCAGGCTCCAGGCCGGAAAATTCTTCGCCAGGATCTTGTTCAGTGGCGCGATCGGCGCTTTCGGTTTCCAATCGTGCGCGAAGTCGTCGCCGGCCTGCCAACGCCGCAGGAGCTTCTGTCTGTCCGCCAGCGGAACCGGCGTAAACCCCGCATATTCGCCATAAATGCGCACTGTCTTTCGGCGAGCCAGCGCGTAGTCCCAGAGAAATCCGTTCTTCGAATAGGCGATCGGATCCGTCCCGTTAAACGGGTAGCTGCGCCCTTCGTACCCCGGCCACATGCAGTAGTCGACCTCATTGGCCTGCGTCAGCCATTGGTGTCCATCCGCGCTGTTGCCGCCCGTCGCGTAAAAGTTGTCCAGGAGCACGAACTCCTCGGCCAGCTTATGCTGATTCGGCGTCACGTCCCTCCCGAACATCACCAGCGACTTGTCGCCATTGCCTTTTTCGATGTCCCCGAACACCTGGTCGTATGTCCGGTTCTCCTTGATGATGAAAACGACGTGCTCGATCGTGGAAGGGTCGCCCGCGCGCGCCGGAACCGGGATCGCGTTGCGCGCCGGTGTTCCCGCCGCAGCCTCCTCCATGGTGCCCGCGAGATCCATCCGGTTATTCCGCGAAACCGCCGAGGTATAGTTAGCCAACTGCGCCGCATCCGGCACGGGCAGTACGGCTATCGCTCCGCGATTCGCGTGGACGTATCGCTTGCCCGGCGCGTCCTGCCATCCCGAGCCGACACCTAGCAGGGCCGAGACCGCAATCCATTCCCCATCCTGGCTGATGCTCAGGCCGTTCGGATACCACGCTGTCGGAATCAAACCCCGCATTGTGCCCGTGCGCGCATCCATTACCGCAATCGCGTTGATCCCGCCGCACGCCGCATACAGTGTGGCCCGGTCTTTTGAGAGAGCTAGCGCCGTCGGCGCAATTCCGGCCGCCTTCACCGCGAACGGTGCAATCGCGAACGTCTGCAAGACCGCCATTTTCGCCGTGTCGATCACCGAAACCGAATCGCTGTTCCCGTTGGCCATGTAAAGACGCCCGCCGGCTCGTCCCAGACGATCGCCGTCGGATGCAGCCCCACGCCGATCGTGTGGGTGGCGGCCAGCGTTCCGAGGTCGATGCGGGTCACGGTTCCGGTCGAGGCCACGCCCCGCGCGTCCACCACCACCTGGTCGGGCGCACCGCCTGTTTGTGCCGTTGTGTCGCCGCGCTTGCCGACGCGCCCGCCCCAGTTTGTCACAAAAGCAATCGCGCCGTCGTCCGAAATGACGGCGCCGAAGGGCGCAATCCCCGTCGCTGCTTTCCCTACAACTTCCCGCTTTGCCAGATCGATTACGGCAACCTGATTGTTCGCCGTCAACGGTACCACAGCCAGTCGGCGCCCCCGGGAATCCGGCTCGGGCGCGATGGCTATCGCGCCCGCCTGGTAAGTGCCCAGATCCCCGGCAACGACCGAGCCTCGTTCCATCAGTGCCACTTGCGCGGGACCCGCCTGTAGCCCGCAGTCCGGAAAACAGGGGCCGCTTGGCGGCGCTGTCGAACTGGATGCCCTGCAATCCCGGCAAGCCGTCCAGCGCGATGGCTTCAAGCGTCCGGTTCTGCCGCCAGTCGAGGTGGAAGAGCTTCGTTGCGTTAGCCACCCAGATTGTCGAGGCATCTTCGCCGAACGCCACGCCATACACGCGCCCGTCGAATACGGTGGGCACTCCGGCGGGCGTAATCGCCTGCCGGGTCGTGATGACGCCAGGGTCGGTTACCGCCCGGGTCTGCGCCCGCGTGACGACCGCGGGGAGAGAGAAACAAAGGATAAGGGCCGCGATCCGCATATTGGCATCTTATCCATAACGCATGTGGCGGCGTAACCCTGGGGCCACGAACGATCCGTCCGTACGGGCCATCACAGTTGCACATGTAACAAAATTCAAAATATCTGCCCGGATACGGCATAATAGGTGGACCCCCTTTGCACGTTTCACGGAGAATAAACCATGCGCCAGCCGCTCGCCTACTCTTGCCTAATCTTCTGCGTGCTGATCGTCGCGGTAGTTATACCGCTCTCCGCGCAGCCACCGCGAGACGCCCGGCCCGGCGCAATCGATGCCTACAACGCCCAGGTGGTGGTCTCGGGCGAAAACGGCGTCGTGGCGCTCTGAG
>CAVPQK010000016.1:0-23161 GCA_963707465.1 Bryobacterales bacterium | reverse complement strand
GACCCGCTACGGAGGCAGCTTGCAGCGTCACGAAGTGGGTGTGCAATGAATGCGGGGCCGTCATCTCGAAAGAAGATGTCGCGCGTATCGTCATCGTCGTGCTCGCTTCCGCCGCCGCGGCGATCCCTCATGCCGCTGGATAAATCTGTATGCCATCCCCAAAGGTAGCCCACTCAACCCGCAAACGCTTCGGTGCCGGCGAGGACGCGAATTCAGGCCTGCGTTCTCTCCACGTAGCAGACATGGGCGATAGCTCTCACCGCAGCCCGAACCTAAGAGGTGAAAGCGCGACCCTTCAATACCCTTTCTGCTTATCGACCACGTTGACCAGCGGCCTTCCATCCACAAACCGCTGGATATTCTCCTTGAGGGTGCCGACCATTCGCTCATAATCGCGGTCCGAGCGGCCTGCGATGTGCGGTGTAATCACCACGTTATTGAACCTCCACAGCGCGTGTCCCTTCGGCAGTGGCTCTGGATCAGTAACATCCACCCCGCACCCGCCAGCCGCTTACTGTCCAGCGCCTTCACCAGGCCGCCCATGTCGCAAATACCACCGCGACTCACCGCTATGAAGTACGACTTCGGCTTCATCAGCTCGAACTCGCGGGCGCCCATCATCTTATGGCTCTTCTCGGTATGCGGCGCCGATATGAACACCACGTCGGCCAGCGGGAGCACCTCATCCAACTGGTCCGGCTTGACAACTCGTTTCACGAAGGGCGAGAAAGGCTTATCTTCAGGGTCCACCGCGATCACGGTCATGCCGAAAGCCCAAGCCCGCGTTGCGATTTGCATCCCAATGCCACCAAGGCCAATCACCACAGCTGTCTTCCCGTTGAGTTCGACGCCGCCAAAGGGACTGCCATCCCAATTCTCCTGCTGATCGGCGGCGATATACCTCCGCAACTCACGCGAGAGCACCAACAGCATCGCCATGGCGTGGTCAGCAATCTCCGGGCCCTGTACAATCTTGTTGTTGGTCAGCACGATGTTGCTGTCGCGCAAATCGGTGCCGCCGGACATGAACAGTACGTCCTCGACCCCCGCGCTCATCACCTGTACCCATTTCAGTCGCTTGCCCGCTCGCACCTCTGCCGGCGTGATGCGGCCTATAAATGCATCCGCATCACCGATTTCCTGCAAAACGTTGCTATCCGTGACTGGCATAATCTGCGCCTTCGTCGAAACTTTTTGCAGATCGCGAACCAAGTCTTCGTCTCCTCCTTCAATAAGGATCTTTTTCGTTTGTGCCGAAAGCGTGCAAGCGCAGAGCAGGAGCAACGAGATCCAACGAATCATCGATTTGTTTCTCCTCGAATAAAATGGATTCTACCGCAGGTTTCAAGCCCGCGTCTTCCACTCCATGTGCAGACCTGGACGGGGATCGCAGTCGCGGAGCCGGTTGGTAGCTACCTCGCCTATGGCTTCTTCTCCATCTTAGCCAACGGGATTCTTGTCTACCGGGCGCGCGCTCAAGATTTCCAGCTCACTTGGCTTGACCGGCAGGGGAATGCAATCAGCCGCGTGTCGGAACCGGGCCCTTACACCAGCTTGGCTGTTTCGCCAGACGGAACGCGAGCTATGGTCTCCCGGAACGATCCCATCAAAGGCGGTCCCTTTTGGAATCTGTGGCTGCTTGATCTGTCGCGAGGCACGAGCAAGCGATTCACCTCCGCTGTAGGCAGTAACAACTACCCGGTTTGGTCGCCGGACGGAAGCCGCATCGCATTTGCCTCCAGTCGCGGGGGCGGCACTGCGGCGTTGAACCTTTATCAAAAGCTGGCCAGCGGCGCCAAGGACGAGGATGTCCTCTTGGGATCCAGTGAGACGAAGATCCCTACGAGCTGGTCGCGCGACGGACGGTTCCTCTTGTACACGGTCGCCGATCAGAAAACGAGGAATGATATTTGGGTGCTATCTATGGCGGGAGATCATCGGCGAACCCGGCTGTTGGGAACAGAGTTCAGCGAGTCCCAGGCTCAGTTTTCCCCGGACTCTCGCTGGATTGCCTACACATCCGATGCATCAGGCCGCAACGAGGTCTACGTCCGGGCGTTTCCCGACGCTAAGGGTCGACGCAAAAATAACCGTTCACCCGTAGTCGCGACACCCACATTACCTACGGCTACCCATTTCGCTTCATTCCCCCTCGCAGTAGTCGCGCCTCCCCAATATTGATGGGCCATTGGATTGCAGCCAGTACCCTTATCGCCAACTCGCCGCTGGTTATGTTATAGTCGCGATTGTCATGGTGCGTTCAGTCGCAACTATAACATTATGAGACCTCTCGCCTTCTCGCCTGATTCGTTGCGAAAGCTGCTGCTCCACGACAAAATCGCAACACTTCCCGATCTGAAACGTGCCCTCGGCACGGACGTCGACCTCACCGTCTTCCGAAAGCTCAAAGAACTCGACTACCTGACCAGCTACTCTCATGGCGGCCGTTTCTACACGCTTCGCGAGATCGCCCGTTTCGGAGCCGATGGCCTGTGGTCCTGCTCGCCGGCCTGGTTCTCCCGCTACGGTACCCTGCTGGCCACCGCCGAGGCGTTCATCCGTAGCTCGGTCGCGGGATATTTTGCGGAAGAACTGTCTGCGATCCTGCACGTAGGAGCGCAAGATGTCTTACGCCACCTGGTCCAGCAGAAGAGGATCGCCCGGGAGTTGATCTCCGGCCTGTTCCTCTATACTTCCATCGATCCAGTCACCCGCCAGCGACAACGTCTGGCACGTCGTAGCAACCAGTCCGTTCCCACGGTGGTCGATGCCACCCGTCTGGAAGTGTCTCCCGATGAGATGAAAGCCGCCATCATCTTGTTCTACAGTCTGCTGGACGAGCAGCAGCGCCGCTTGTACGCCGGTCTGGAATCCATGAAACTCGGCCACGGCGGCGACAGCGTGCTGGCCGAATTCCTTGGCCTCGATCCGCACACCATCGCCCGCGGCCGCCGCCAGTTGCTGGATCAGGATGTCGAGGTCGGCCGGATTCGACAGTCCGGCGCCGGGCGCAAACCGGTGGAAAAAAAACGCCCGAAGTAATCGAGGCCATCGAAATCTTGCTGGAACACGACACCGCCGGCGATCCCATCACCGGCATTCGATGGACCCACAAGACGCCTGCCGGAATCGCCGAACTGCTGCGGCAACTCGATATCGAGATCTCAGCCAATACCGTGGCGCGACTGCTTCACGACATGGATTTTTCCCTGCGCGTGAATCGCAAAGCCATTGCCACCGACTCCAGCCCGGACCGCGACCAACAGTTCCGTTACATCTCGTCACTACGTACCCGCTTTGAGCGCCAGGGGCTTCCCATCATCAGCGTCGATACCAAAAAACGAGAACTGGTCGGCAACTTCAAGAACAACGGTGTCAAGTGGGACCGCACGCCCGTGCGCGTCAATGATCACGATTTCCGTTCCGATGCCATCGGCGTCGCCATCCCTTACGGTATCTATGACCTGCTCGCCAACCGAGGCTCGGTCTTCGTCGGCGTCTCGCATGACACGGCAGCCTTCGCCGCCCACTCCATCGCCGGTTGGTGGAAGCGCGACGGCGCGGACCGCTACCATCGCCGCCGGCAGTTGCTCATCCTTGCCGATACCGGCGGAAGCAACAGTTGCCGTACCGGCGCCTGGAAGACCGAACTGCAAAGCCAACTCTGCAACAGCTTTGGGCTCACCGTGACCGTTGCCCATTACCCCACCGGCGCTTCCAAATGGAATCCCATCGAGCACCGCCTGTTCTCCGAAATCTCCAAAAACTGGGCCGCCGAGCCTCTCGACAGTTACCCCAAAGTCCTCAACTTCATCCGCAACACCTGCACCCGAACCGGTCTCACGGTCTCGGCTTACCTCGACCGTAAGCACTATCCAACCGGCACCTCACCCGATCCAGAGCAAGTCCGCCGTCTTTCCCTCAAACGACATTCGACCCTGCCCGCCTGGAACTATACGATTGCTCCGATGTGAATCTATTGTTGCGTCAGCTCTAAGGAGGATTTCGCCGTTTCTAAGAGCGGGGGCAGCAGCCCGCGCTGGGGCGACGATGGGAAAGAGTTGTATTACATCTCTTCCGATGGGAAAGTGATGGCGGCCGAAGTCACCGCCGGTGGTTTGTTCCAAGCGGGAATTCCGAAGCCTCTCTTCCAAGCCTCCGGTGTCCCTCCCCAGTGGAGTGTGCAAGCAGGTGGCAAACGATTCCTGTTCGCCGTTCCAGTCGAGCAAACGCAAGCACCGTTTAGGGTTGTATTGAACTGGACGGCGGCACTAAGAAAATGACAATGAATCCAAACGCGGTGCGGAGCAATCCCGTTACGCAAGGCCGGTTCGAATCCCGTTTCCAGCGCCCGAGAAAGGAGCTGACTTGCCAGCGGGCCAGCCAGATATCGCCGGCTCGGGTTTCATAAAGGCTGCCCTGGGCGCCACTGGGCCACCCTTCGGCGGGCCTGTAACGGTGCACCCCCTGCCGCAAGCGCTCGACGCCGCGCTTGGTGGCCACCAACACGTCGCCGAGATGGTCTACCAGGGCTGAATTACCCTCTGCCATGGCCGACGCCTGGATGGGCGGCGTGAGATCGTGAAAAACCGGGTCTTGGAACCGCTGGATCCTAAGGCCGGACTGGTCCCAGGTCAATTGACCACAACGCTGAAGAGAAGGTCGGCCGCACTGGAGTCCCGTTTCGCAGAGGCCACCGATGAATCGGGATTCGTGCCGCACAGCCAGGAGTGGTTCCGCTATTGGGGAACCAGTCCGCGGCGGGGACAAGAACCCTCAGCGGAGCCCGCCAGACGCAAGCATGGTTTCCCCGGTCAGCCATCCTGAGTCCGCCGACGCCAGGAACACAGCGATCGGCGCGATGTCATCCGGCTGCGCGATACGTGCGCCGTTAGATCGAAGCACGTGCAATTCGCTTCGCCGCAGGGATGCCAAGTTGCGGTTCTTGATACCGAAACCGGGGAGGTGACCGATGCGCAATCTCCTGCGCCCTCACCGGGCGTGGCCATCGCGCACGCCGCAGCCTCGGACCGCCGCCTGCGGCCCAGGAGCATGGCCGACGATTCGCGCAGCCCGATGCCGTCGGCCTCATCAGCGGCGGCTCAATGCACCAGGCCATCCCGCAGCGCGCGCGCTACGGCCTCCGAGCGCGAATGCACGTGCAGCTTCTCATAGATCGATCGCAGGTGAAAGGTGACCGTATGGACGCTGATGCCCAGCTCCACGGCTGCCGTCTTGGTGTGATGACCTTCGGTGAGCAGCTTCAGCAGACGCATTTCCTGCGGCGAAAGGCCCGCTGAACCGGCTTCGCGTGGCGGGGCCTGGCGAAACAACTCGACTACGCGCATCGCCACTTCCGGAGACATGACTGCGCCTCCCTCGGCGATCTGCTTCACCGCCTCCATCAGCCGGCCGGGCGGCGTCTGTTTTAGCAGGTATCCGCAGGCCCCCGCGCAGATGGCCTGAAAAATCCGGTCGTCGTCTTTAAATACCGTCAGCATGACCGGCGCAATCGATGGGTAGCGCTCCTTTAGAATCCGCACTCCTTCGATGCCGCTGAGGCCGGGCAGGCCGATGTCCATGAGCGCCACGCGCGGTGGATCGTCCCCGATTCCCTTCAGGGCAGCCTCCATCGAAGCATAGGCATGCCGGCACTCGAAACCATCGGTATGGTTGATCAGAAACGCGATGCCTTCGCGCATCTCCTTTTGGTCTTCGACTACTGCTACTCCGATAACCGCGGCTTCGGATGTTCCGCCCACTATGTCATCCCGTTGAGGCTTCAGTGTAAACCATTGACATCCTTTGGGCGGAACTCCGTGCTACGTGCCGTTCCCCATCAGCGCGATGGACTGCGGACTGCCCGGCACGGTATCCGCGACTCCGATCGTCCCGTTGCGTTTCCCTGTGGCTGCTGGGGTAAACGCGACCGAGATGGCGCAGGTGGCTCCGGCCGCCAGCGTGGCCGGCGAGACCGGACAAGTGTTGGTCTCGGCGAAATCCCCCGGATCCGCGCCGGCGATGGTAATGCCAGTGATGCCGATCGGCGCGCCGCTCGGGTTGCCGATCGTGATGGTGTGCTTCTTGCTTTTCTTGCCCACTGCCTCGTTTCCAAACGCGACGCTGTTCGGAAAAACGGAAATCACGGGAAGATTAAGCAGCACGGATACCGTGTTCGCACCCGCGTTGGGCACGGCGACGTCTGCGCCGCCATCGCCATTCAGGTCGGCCGTAGCGAGACCCGTCGGGCTGATCCCAGCCAGATACTCCACGTCGGGTTGAAAAGTGCCGTCGCCGTTGCCTAAGAGGATGGTCACCGTGCCGTGAGGGCAGGTGGACGATGGTACGACGCACAGAGTGTTACTGATGGCCAGATCCGGATTTCCGTCCCCGTTGAAATCCGCGACCACAACGGCAAAGGGGTAGAGGCCCACCGCATAGTCCACGTGAGGCTGAAAAGTGCCGTCCCCGTTGCCGAGCAAAACGGATACCGTACTGGAGGCGTAATTGACCACCGCCAGGTCTTGTTTCCCATCCCGATTGAAGTCGCCGGCGGCGACCCCGAAAGGCCCGGCGCCGGCATCGTAGCCGACGGCGGGCTGGAAGGTGCCATCCCCATTGCCCAGTAGCACGCTCACGGTCGATGCATAGCCATTGCCATAGTCGGCGACTGCCAAGTCCAGTTTGCCGTCGCCGTCGAAGTCCGCGGCGATGGCCCATTCGGGCTCGGATCCCGCCGCGTAGTCCACATGGGGCTTGAAGCCACCCTTGGCTTTGCCGAGCAGAATGGAAACGTTGTTGGCGCTGTCGTCGAGATTGGACGTGACCAGGTCCGGAATGCCATCCCCGTTAAAATCGCCCACAGCAATACCGAGGTCGTAGTTAGCCGTGGGATATTCCTTTTGAGCTTGGAAAGTGCCGTCCCCATTGCCCAGCAACAGTGAAACGGCGTTTGATCCCGCGGACGCCACCGCCAAATCCGGCTGGCCGTCCTCGTTGAAATCGGCGATCGCCACTGCCGTAGGCATATACGCGGTGCGATAGTCGACATGCGTAGCGAACGTTCCTTCCCCCGCGTTCAGGAGAATCGAAACTGAATCGCTACCGGCGCTGACCACGGCCAGATCCGGCTTCCCATCGCCATTGAGATCCGCGATGGCCAGATCATAGGGATATTGACCGGTGGCGCTGTCGGCGTGGGTCTGAAATGTGCCATTGCCCTCGCCGATCAGGACCGTGACCGTGTTTGCGCCGCTATTGGGGGTGGCCAAGTCGAGTTTGCCATCCCCGTTCAGATCGCCGGTGGCCAGCGCATAAGGCGAAAAGCCTGTCCCGTAGACCACCTGCTTCTGAAATGTGCCGTTGCCCTTGCCGAGCAGCACCGAGATCGTGTTATCGTTGCCATTTGCTACCGCCAAATCGAGCTTGCCATCGCCGTTGAAGTCGGCGGAGACTAGCCCGTCCGGAAAAGCGCCGGCCGTATAGTCCACATGTGTCCGGAAAGTGCCATCCCCATTCCCGATCAGGACCGAAACTGTGTTGGCGAAGGCGTTGGCGGTGGCCAGATCCAGTTTCTTGTCGCCGTTGAAGTCGCCAACCACCACCGCCTCTGGCCCCAACCCCGTGGGGTACTCGACTTGGGGCTTAAAGGTACCGTCGCCATTCCCGATTAAAATGGAAACGGTGCCGCTTAATTGGTTGCCGGTCGCTAGATCGGGAATGCCGTCGCCGTTGAAATCGCCGATAGCCAGCGATTCGGGGTCGTTGCCGGTGGCATAGGTCACCTGCGATTTGAAGGTGCCATCGCCGTTGCCCAGCAATATGGACACGGTGTAAGAATTGGCGTTGACCACCGCCAGATCCGGGTGGCCGTCACCATTGAAATCGCCAACCGCCAGGGCAAAGGATTCCTCGCCCACAGGGTAACTCACCGGGAGTTGGAAGGTGCCGTCGCCGTTTCCCAGAAAGATGGACACCGTATCGCTGTCATAGCTGACCACGGCGAGGTCCAGTTTATGGTCGCCGTTGAAGTCCGCGGTCACGATATCCACTGGCCCGCCGGCTCCGGTGGCGTAATTCACGGCGGGTTGAAACGTGCCGTCGGGGTTGCCCAGCAGGACGGAAACCGTGCTCGACCCATAGCTCGCCACGGCCAGACTCAACGGACCGCCGGTCTGGAATGCCCCGATCGCCACGGCGTCCGGCTCGCTGTCCGCGGCCAGATCGGCTCTGCCGAACACATATCTCTCGGCTGCGACGGAGGCCAAGGGGCCGGCGGCGCGCGGCCCGGATGCCCTCGCAAGTCTGTGGCTTGCCAAGCGGCCAATTCGCGTGGGAAGCGTTTGAGCCTGGCTGATGCCGGCGCCGTAGATTGCCAGGAACAACAAAGCGGAAATCCGCCCGGTAAATTTCACGCTCATTCCGTAAGTTTTCATAAAAACCTCAAATCACACCAAGTACTATAACCGCGCAAGGCTGTGCCGACAAGCCGCATATACTCGCAGGTGTGCGCCGACGACGCGGCGCGCCCCAGACGCCGGCAATGCCTCGCGCCGCTTGCAGACCGCGGCTGACGGCGAGCGCCTTATCCGATTGAACCGACTCGCCTTCTCCCGTTAGAGGAATAGCCGCTGGCGGCCCGTCACGGAGTCCGCGAGTCGATTCTTGCGCAATATCTTGTCATCGCGGTGGCAGCGAACCTACATAAACATGCAGGGTGCCTTTGCCCCCCTTGGATTCAGTCTGCCGCTGCGCGCTGTGTTTAATACGCGGCAGCGTGATAGTAAAGCGCTGAGACTCCAGTGGCTGACTGATGCACATCGAGGATCGTGGGGCCCGACACAGCCACGGCTGGGGCGAGGCCCGTATCATATGGGAAGGCGCCGCTGGAGGAAAATGTTACGGTGCCGCCGCCTTGAATTCCGCCGGTATGGTAATAGAGGGAACCGACGCCGGTGCCGGCTTGATGCACCTCGACGACTGTGGGGCCAGACACTGCGATCGAAGGAGCAATGCCGGTGTCATATGAGAATGAGCTGCCGGCCCACACTACGGTGCTACCGGCCTGGATTTCGGCCGCGTGGTAATAGAGGGTCCCAACAACGCCTGAGCTCGCCTGATGGACCTCCAGGATCGTCGATCCGCCTATAGCCACCCTCGGTTGAGCGCCTGTGTCGTACTTGAACGCGCCGCCAGAGTCCCATCTGACGGTGCCATTAAGCTGAATTTCGCCCGTGCGGTACCACAGCGGACCCACTCCGGTTCCGCCCTGGTGCACCTCGACGATGGTCGAGCCGGCCACTGCCACGGACGGCGCCACGCCATTGTCATACGTGAACGAGCTAGCGGCCCATGTCACCGTACCATTGGACTGGATTTTGCCGGTGTGATAATAGAGCGGTCCAACCGTGGAAGCGTCGGATTGATGGACCTCAATGACTGAAGTGCCGCTCACCGCCACCGATGGCGCCGCGCCAGTGTCGTACATAAACGAGCTGGCGGCCCATTGTACGGTACCATTGGCCAGGATTTGGCCGGTGTGGTAAAAGAGGGGACCCACCACGCCCGACTCGGACTGATGGACCTCGATTATGGTGGTCCCTTGCACCGCCACGGACGGGAGGGCTCCAGTGTCGTACTGGAAGGAGCCGCTAGGATTCCAAACAAATGGGGGTATTCCTTGCGCCAGGATTTGCACGGGCGCGGCGGCCATCCCCGCAATGGCCAATCCGATCGCGAGGCTGAGCGCGTGACGAATTTGGTCTCGCGTACAGCGTGTTTCTTGCAGCTTCTCAAAAGTTTTCATAAGCATCTCCATTTTTGTTAGTGAGCAGCCCTTTTCTGCTGTCAGCTAACTATGACCGCACAAGGCTGCGCATACAAGCCGCATATTCGTGGGGGTATGTGCCGGCGGCAATTTACTAAGTGTCTCGCTACGCTGCAAGTCGCCAGGTCTAGGGCCTATCTGACTGAAGATACGCTCCCTATGACGTGAGAGTGATCACCCGCTTGGCGGCCGGCACGGTGTCGGAGAGTCGATTCTTGCGCAATGTCGCGTGATCACGGCGGAGGGGAACCTACACAAACATGCAGGGGGCTGCAGGCTGTTATGCTACAGGCTGGTTAGAGGCCGGGCTTTCCAAAACCGCTGTGCTTGACTGGCAGATGTGCCTCCACCGTGCATCCGCCGCCCGGGCTGGCGGTCCACTCCATCCGGCCACCCAGGCTCTCGGCGCGCCGCTTCATGCTCGGGACGCCGTTGCCGCCATTCGTTCCGGGCGCGCCGCCGGTGTCGCCGATCCCGCGGCCGTTGTCCCGCACGCGGAGCAGGATTTCCTGGCCGGCCACTTCGAAATCGGCCACCACCGCGGTGCCGCGCGAGTGACGGGCGGCATTGTGAATGCATTCTTTGAAGATCAGAAACAGTTGCCGCCGGGCTTGCAGGCTCAATTTCAAATGCGGACTCTTGTCCGGCGCCCGCAACTCAAAACCGATTGACTGCGACTCCAGCAGATCGATGGCGAACTCGCGCATGCGCCGGATTAGGGAGTCCACACCCTCCGGTTCCGCACGGATCGACCAGACCACATCGCTCATCGAGTCGGCTAGCTCGCGGGCCAGCGTAGCCACCCGGTCCAAGCGGTCGTTGGCTTGCGGTTGTCCCGGATTCCTGTCTACGCGGGCCACTTCGCTCAAGACCGCAATCTGCGAGAGGCTGGCGCCGATATCGTCGTGCAAATCGGTCGCAATCGCCGTCCGCATGCGCTCCAGCTTGACGGCTTGCCCCACGCGGTAGCGGTGCGCCGCCAAAACCAAGCCAGCCAAGCCCGCCAGCGCCAGGCCTTCAAACCACCAGCGCCTCCAGAACGGCGGCAGAACCACGAAGTCGATTTCCGCGGAAGAGGCGCTCGCCTGATCTTCCGAATTCACGGCATCCACCAGGAACCGATAGCCGCCGGGTTCCAGCGCCGCGTAAGTGACCGTGTGCTCGCGTGTGTCATGCCAGGTCTTGTCGGTCTCTTCCAACTTGTACCTGTAGCGAAGACTCTCACCCGGCTCGTTGTTAAAGCCGGCAAACGTGACCTGAAGCTGATTCCGCGACGGATCTAGTTTCGGCGGCCGAAGGAGCGCTTCTCCGGCTTGCGAAACCGGATAGCGCCGGCCTCCGGTTTCGAGCTCTGTAATCAGCACGGATGGGATCGTAGGGGGCCGCTCCGCAGTGGGCGTAAGCCTCGACAAGCCTTGCGTTGTGGCGAACCAGAGGTTGCCGGAACCGTCGCGGAACGCCGACATTATTTCTCCATGCGGCAATCCGTCGGCAGCGGAGAAATGCTTGATGCGGCCCGTGATGGGATCCAAACGATCCACGCCCTTTCCCGTGCAGGCGTAGATGCGCCCGGCCTTGTCCTCCACGAGTGCCGAGATTTGGTTGCTTGCCAGTCCGCGCACGGTGTCATACATCCGCGGATGGAACGGCGCCCGGCTGGGGTTCTCCTGCAATCCGAGTCCAGCGCCGTCGGAAGCGATCCACAAACGGCCGAGGTGGTCGACGAGCAGCGCGAAGATCGTAGCCGGCCCTCCATCCGGAAACTTAAACGCGGTGAAATGCCGACCGTCGTAACGGAATAATTCGCCGCCGTCGCTGCCCCACAAACCCATCCAGATGTTGCCATCGTGATCCTCGGCAAAAGCGCTGACCAACTGACGCCCCTTCGGACCCTCTTCCAGCCCGGAGATTGTCTTCCGGGCTGGATCCCATCGCAGCAGGCGGTTCGCCGATCCGGATTGCCCCGAGGCCCAGATACGGCCCTTGGAATCCTCGAAGACGCGGAACACGCTAAGATCCGACGCATAACAGGCCTTCGGCCGCCTCCCTTCCAGGCCCGCCGCGCTAGTCGGCGCGAACCGGCAAAGCCCTCCGTGGGTGGCTGCCCACCACTCGCCCGTGCGGCTTTGCAGGAGGATTTGGTTCTGTCCCCAACCTGGGTTATCGCCAACTACCTTGGGACCGACGGTGCGGAACTTATTGACTCCGTCGAAGATAGCGACTGCCCGCCCCGACTGAGTTGCCGACTGGGTGACCGCCAGAACCGTGCCCGTGCGATCCCCAAAAACCGAAAACACGCGATCAGTCGCGAGCCCATCTTGTTCGCGAAATGTGATAAATCCGGCGGACCCAATCTTCATGACCCCGCCGCCCTCCGTTCCGGCCCACATGTTCCCTGCCGGGTCCGCGGCCAGCGCGACGATCTGACGATCAGTGAGTCCCTGGCTGCGGGTCAGATTCTGGAACACCGCATCCCCGGTTCCTGGAATCAGCCGGCTGATTCCAACCGCGGTCCCCATCCAGACGGCCCCATCCGGCCCCTCGGCCAGCGCCATCACATCGTTCGCTGGCAGCCCGTCTTTCTTTGTGTAGACGCGCTGGACGCCACACCTGCCGCCCGCGCCTCCATCGCGCAGTAGCACCAACCCATCGCGCGTTCCGGCCCACAGTCTGCCGGTTCGGTCCAGCAGCAGCGCATTCACCCAATTATTCGGCAGGCCATCTTCTTTCCCGATACGTTGCACGGCGCCGTCTTTGCCTGAGGCGACATAGATCCCGTCGGTGGTGGCCGCCCATAAGTTGCCGCCCGCGGTCTCCACGAGATCCGTGACCAGGTTCGGTTGCGATCCGGCCAATGGTTGACGCCGAAACCTGCCGCCACCCAGAACTTCGAAGAGTCCCCCGCGGGTCCCGCACCAGATCCTGCCGGATGGAGACTCCCATAGCAGGTAGACGGGCTTGTCGAAGCGGTCGGCGGCCTGCCGGTAAGGTGTGAAGCCGTTGCCGGCCGCGCTCGCATGAAATTGGATAAGACCGCGATCCGTGCCGGCGAAGTAGGCGCCGGAGCGCGTCTCCAGAAAGGAATCGACAGACCGGTGCGGGAGCCCATCGAAGGCGCCAAAACTGACTATGCGGTAACCGTCGAAGCGGGACAGTCCTTCAGGCGTGCAGAACCAGATGAACCCGCGGGAATCGGGAACGATGCAATAGATGTGGTCGGAGGCCAGCCCGTCCGCCGTCGTGAAGGACCGGATGGGCAGCAGTGCGCCTTCGAGACACAGCGGTAAGCTGAGCGCCACTAGGAGAATTGCGCGCATTCCCTATAGTCTAAACATACCGTGCCGCGACCGGTCAGAGAGCGGTCAAGGCCTCTAGTCGCCACATGGTCCCGAAAATATCCAGGGCGTGTTCACTAAACTGCTAATGTCGATTGGGATTTCACCGGCACGCGCTGAGGCGGCGGCAGTAAAAGCGATGTCAATGATCGAGCATGCGAAGGCGAAAATACTTTTCATGTTGGCTCCTCCAAGGTGCGAGAAGCACCTTTCTTGCGTGCTTGCCCGCTGTTACGGAATTCTACACCCAAGTTGGCCCCGCGCAAGCAGGGTCTCCCTTGCCGTGTCGCTAGTATGTGAGTTGTCCGGTTGAATTCACACGTGAGTTGTCCGCTTGGCGCGGCGGCGAGGGATGCTGGGTGGTGGATGAAACCTGGCAATACTCGGCCGCCGACGCCTGATCCCGGTTGGCCACGCACGCCGCCATCAACTGCGCATTCAGCGCAGCCAGATCTGGAGCTTCCGGCACTGGCACCGATTTTACGCCTTGCTTGAACGAATAGGCATGATATGATTGGGGCGCCACACAAATTAGGTTGCGCTTCGATGTCGTCCAGAGCAGAATTAGCGCGACGTGTCTTGGAAAATCTTGCGCAGGGTGATTTGGTCCCTACGCGCGATGCTCTCCAGTTGCGCAACTGGGCAGTTCGCCCCGAGGATTCGTTACTGACGCTCGATGAGATTGCCCATCGCATCTTGGACCACGACGAAGCCCCGAAGGCGATCGCTGGCGGCATGGACGATACTCCGCAAGCCGGTAGTTGGAGGCGCGCCTGTGCTGAGTTCATCATGGCGGACCTTGAATTAGCTTTTACCTTCCTGGATATCGCCCGTACCTCAGGGGTCACAGAGACGGGTCGGCGTAATCGACAGAATGCGCGTACAGCCCGCGATGCGGTTCTGCGTTTCTTGCCACGTTCTCTCCCCGCACTCTCCGCCGCGGAACGGCGGGCCATCGAGAACAGGTTAAGAGAGCTGAAAAAACGTTTTGAAGAGCTTGGCGGGCGAAGCGGATGATGTCCGCGCGCGACTCCGGGAAAACCGGCGAGCGCCGCAAGGTCGCTCGAATGCGCACCAGCGGGTCCTACGGTCGCCAGCCCGTTCGTAGCTCGTCTGACAGTGGGTCCGGGAGGAGTGCACTACGGCACGACCCTTTCCGAATCCCGCAACCCGGATGTACTGAGGCCCATGCTGCGTTTGGCGCTCGCCTCGCGCGCCTGGACCGAAGAGGGCGTCTCCATTCGCGCCATCCGGGGCGTTAGCGGCCACAACGGGGAACAGTGGAGCGCCATTTGCGGGCGGCTTGGGCTACCTGACCGGGGCCGCGATCGGCGCGTTGCAAGGGCTAACGCTTGGCCGCGGCGAAATCTCATGGAAGAGACAATTATGACGTTCTTCACAGATCGGAAGGGAAGACAGAGTCGCAAGGTTCTGGTGCTCGTTTGTTCGTTTGTTTTCCTGTTTGCCGCCTTTGGATCGCGCGCCCTGGCTGGCGACGATACTATCTCGTACACACCGGTTGTCGAGGGTTCTACCCCGACACATCGGTCGGAGACGGACACCTTTTCCGGCCAGGTAAATATTTACGTCGGCGGCTCCTTTCCCGCCGGAACGAATCTTCTTTACCAATTCCTTTTTGATGTCACGACGGCGGGCAATACTTCCGGTTACATCGTGACCTTTCGGCAGTTAACCGGCCAACGCCCACGTGACAGGTTCCAGGCGGAAGGCGGTATTCTATTCCAGTTGAGACTTCGTTCAGGAGGCGAGGGCTCCGCTCGGGCTTCGATCTTGGCAGGGTCCGCCCGGGCACAGCCCCCAAGGTCACGATTCTATTTATCGCACTTTCGGCCGCGCAGAACAACTTCCAAGTCGATTGGGTCGAAGCTGGTGGGGGCGCGATCCTTCGCCACTGCCCTGATTGTCAGCACGATTCCATCATCGGCCATGGCCGCCGGCGCAAACAGGCGCATGACGAAAATCATGACTGGATTCCGATTCGGCGCGGTCTCTGCAATCTGTGCGGGAAGACGTTCACGTTCCTACCGCCCTTCTCCCCACCCTATACCCACTACAGCCTGATCGCCCGCAGTCAAGTGTTGCGGCGCTACTTTGTGGAACGTTGCAGCTGGGAGGCCGCGGCGCCCGAGACCAAAGATCCCCGGCGCGTGACCGATCCGTCCACGCTGCGCCGGTGGTTCCGCAGTCTGGATTCCTCTCAGCCGCCATTTTCGTTCTTGCGTTCCACGATGCAGGCTGTGTGTCGGGCGTTGGATGGGGGCAAGCTTCTCCAGTTGGGTGGCTTGCGGTTGTGCTGGCGAACTCTATTCCCTTGTTTCGATCGGTGCTGGCCCTTACGGCTCTAAAAATTGAGCCGCCCACCATCCTCGCCTGGGAAAACGGTCTCTGTCCTCCTATGCTTGACTTTGGAAGGAAAACAGCACCGTGGGCGAGGACCTGGAACGACTCAAACAGCGCCTTCCGCTGCTGGAGTACCTGCAGCGGCACAACTGGAGCGCCCGCCCTGCCGGTACTCCGCAAGAGTTTGTTGGGCTGTGTCCATTACATCGGGAAAGCCGCCCTTCCTTCTACGTCAATGTCCGCAAGAATCTGTTCTATTGTCACGGATGTGGGCGCGGCGGAGATCTGATCCGTTTCGTCGAGCTTTTTCTGAACCTGCCATTCCGCCAAAGCATCGCGCACTTACAGCGGGAACTGACGCCCGTTTCCACTTCACCGTTGTTGGAGCAGGCACTCGCCTTCTATCAACTGCAACTGCACCGCAGTTCGGAAGGGGTCCGGTATCTGGAGCAGCGTGGAGTGCACGACCCCGCCACCATCGAAGAACTGGGCATCGGTTACGCTCCCGGCGGAAACCTACGTCGCCACCTGGCCACTCTCGGCTATTCGCTAGAGTTGCTGCGCGACATAAGTTTGATCGACCACCAGGGCCGCGACGCCTTTTGCCGCCGTGTGGTCTTCCCCTGCCGGCATTACGGCCAGATCGTCAACCTGTATGGGCGCAGTATCGGAACTGCTTTCCCGCACCGCTTGTTGCCTCGTTCCAAAGGCGGCCTCGTGGCATGGGACTCGGTGCGCCGCTCTGCGACCGTGATACTGGCGGAAGGGCTGTTCGACTTGGCCGTCCTCTGGCAGGCCGGTTTTCGTAACACCACCTGCGCCATTGGCACCCACCTGACGCCATTGCAGTTCCATCAGCTTTCCGACCGGCCGGATCGAGTTGTCTACATCGTCTTTGATCAAGATGCAAACCAGGCCGGACAATGTGCCGCTCACCAACTCGCACAACGCCTTGCCGGTGTCGGGGTCCCTGCGCACGTGGTTCAGTTACCAGCCGGACACGACCCGAACAGTTACTTTGTGGCCGGCGCCACGGCCGCCGATTTCACTGACTGCCTGGAGCGGGCGCAACGGTTATGAAACTGATCCTGGCCCCGCCAACTGCCACCCGAGCTGGCGCTTGTCCCTATCGCGTGCTCGATGATCAAGATCACGAGGTCCCCTGGGTCAATGATTTTCTGGATGCCCAGCATACTCGTCAACTTTCGCCGCGCTCACTGCGCGCCTACGCCTATGACCTGCTGCACTTCGCGCGCTGGTTTCAGAGCCAGCCCCACGCTCTTTCTGCAATCACGGAGTCTACACTGCTGGATTATGTCCGCCATCAACTGAGCCAACAACCCCAGCCTACTCCACAAACCGTGAATCATCGCTTGACCGTGATTCGTTGTTTGTATCGATTCCATCACGGACAGGAGATCCCCAGCGGCCATTCCCATTTCCAGCGCACCTATACGACTCGCTGCCCGGTCGGCTATGGTCGTCCCCATCGCCACGTCGCCTACGGTCTCCGCCTCAAGCAACCTCGGCGCGTGATCCAGCCTCTGTCGGCCGAGCAGGTCTCCAGGTTTTGGGCGACCTTTCGCACCTTCCGCGATCTCGCCATTGTGGGCTTGATGTTGCTGGACGGGCTGCGTTCGTGCGAGATTCTATCGCTCCAACTCGAAGATTTGAAATTGGCCGATGCACAGCGGCGTGTTCTGGGCAAAGGCAGGAAACAGCGCACCTT
This sequence comes from Bryobacterales bacterium, assembly GCA_963707465.1. GTDB lineage: Bacteria > Acidobacteriota > Terriglobia > Bryobacterales > Bryobacteraceae > Bog-159. The sequence goes on along the minus strand of CAVPQK010000016.1, from coordinate 5,910 downwards.
GCCACTGCCCGGCGAAATCATGGAGGTGCTGCAGAGCTATCTTCGTCTGGAACGGCCCCTCACCAACTCCCCGTATCTGTTCATTTCGTTAAAGGGCCGCCGGCGCGGGCAGCCGATGACGTCAGTTGGACTCCGCTCCCTATTCCGTCATCATCGATTGCGCAGCACCGTTGCTCCCGCCAATCCGCACCGATTTCGACATACCTTCGGAGCGGACATGGTGCGAGCGGGGATCTCCCTACCGGCCCTCCAGCACCTTATGGGACATGCGCAGATCCAGACCACCATGCTTTATGTCGAACTTGCCCCCCAGGACGTCTGGCGCGAATATGCACGCGCGGTCGCTAAGCGCACGTGCGTGCCTGTGACCCTTCCGAAAATGCCATGAAACAATCCAGACAGAGCCTCGAACAAATCTTCCAGACGCAGATCGCCAACCTTTCTCTGACTCTGCAGCCCTTCACAATGGTCAAGTATGAATATGTGGCTCGCTACTTTGTCAGTTATCTCCGTGCTGACTACCCAGAGATCTGCCGGCTCTCACAACTTCGTCGCGATCCGCATATGCTGGGCTTTTTCCGCTGGCTTTGCGAGTTGCGTCCATCCATTGGCAACCCTACCCGCCGGCAACGTCTGCTCTGTCTCCGCCGGTTGTTGAACGATCTGGCCGATCAGGGGCACCACCTCCAGCCCGGTCTGATCATCCGCGAAGATTTTCCAGCTCTCCCGGAATATCTCCCCAGGCCTCTTTCCCCGGATGATGACCGGCGCCTTCAAGACGAACTACGCCGCAAAGATGACCTATATTCTAATGCTCTCTTGTTGACTCGCCTCACCGGGATTCGCATCGGAGAATGCATCCACTTACCCCTCGACTGCCTGCGTCAGCTGGGGCCCGAACAGTGGGCCCTGCATGTTCCTCTCGGTAAGCTTCACACTGAACGCCTGGTGCCTCTCGACTCACAAGGACTACGACTGCTAAAGCGGATTTTGGAATTGCGTGCTGCGGCTTCGCCTGGCCGTCTGTCGAAGACCAAGGACTTTCTCCTCCTTCGAGTAGGCGGCCGCTTTGCCTTGTTTCAAACGCTGCGTTTGGCGCTGGCCGATGCCGCCAAACGGGCGGGTTGCACCGATACGAAACCTATCTCCCCCCACCGTCTGAGGCACACTTGGGCCACGGAACTACTCAACTGCGGGATTGGGCTCCCTGCCCTCATGAAGTTGATGGGCCACAAAAGTATCCAGATGACCCTCCGCTATTTGAAGGTTGCACAGCCCGACTTACAACGAGAATTTTACCGGGCACGCCAAAATCCAGCCCAGACATACAGCCTTCCCTCGCTTTCCGTCTCCACGGCTACTCCAGATCTGCCTGGCATCCGCCAGGCGGTCGCGGCCACCCGCCATCTGTTGGAGATGTACCGACGGCAGTTCTCCGACGACAAGACCCGCCGCCGTCTACAGCGGCTCGATCGCCGGCTCCTGGATATCGCTCAACACCTCCAGCACATCGCAGCGCCGGAAAAGTGAGGAAATATTGGCCGGTCAATCGGTTGGCCTGCGCAAGGCGGGATTCGTGCTACCGGGTCCATTCCTGACTGCGGGCGATCAGGCTGTAGTGGGTATAGGCTGGAGAGAAGGGCGGTAGGAACGTGAACGTCTTCCCGCACAGATTGCAGAGACCGCGCCGAATCGGAATCCAGTCATGATTTTCGTCATGCGCCTGTTTGCGCCGGCGGCCATGGCCGATGATGGAATCGTGCTGACAATCAGGGCAGTGGCGAAGGATCGCGCCCCCACCAGCTTCGACCCAATCGACTTGGAAGTTGTTCTGCGCGGCCGAAAGTGCGATAAATAGAATCGTGACCTTGGGGGCTGTGCCCGGGCGGACCCTGCCAAGATCGAAGCCCGAGCGGAGCCCTCGCCTCCTGAACGAAGTCTCAACTGGAATAGAATATCGCCTCTCGCCTGGCACCTGTCGCGTGGGTTATTGGCCGGTTAATTACCGAAAGGTCACCGTTGGTCCGTGTGACTTCCAGGAAGGCTTCACGCATGAGGTCACATATCCGTTTTACCAATCCTTCACGCCAGCCGACTTCGAGTCGGTGGAATTTAGGTTAGAGGCTGCGCAACGCCTGAGAGTCAAAGATGGCTTTCGTTTTTCGGGACTGATCGCCAAGGACGAGGGATGCTTCGATGACTACTTGGCAACACGGTCGCTAACAGGAGTGGCACTTCGCAAGAAGCTGGTTGAGCTTGTCGAATTCGCCTGCGCTATTGTTGTGGAGAAACCGCAGGAAGTATTCGTCTTGGACCAAACAAAGAAACGTTCGATGCTTCGTACCCAGATACCGCTCGGTGGTCTGCACACTAGCGTGGCCCAGGAGCAACTGAATCTGCTCCAACTCGCCTCCGGCGGCGCGGCACAGCTTTGCAGCCGTTCGCCGGCTATGCCGCGCGCGGCATAGCCGCCGCTATGCCGACTCCCGGACTATGCCGAATCCACCTGAAATGGATGCAGGTTTGCGTTGAGTTCGCGCGCCGTGGCGGCCCATGGCTCGGCATAGTCCGGAGGGATTGTTTAAAGGGACTTCAGGAAAGCGAGGAGCTCATCGGTGGCCTGATAGCGACCAGCCTTTGCCTCGATGGGTGTGGTCTTCGACAGGATTTCCTCCTTCATGGCGAGATCGGCGTCCAGGTAGATTTGAGGGAACATTTCCGGCATTTCATGTATCATTGAATTTCCGGATGACAGGCACCGACCCACAAGCCCGAATCGCATTGCTGGAGCGCGAGCTACAGTGGGCGCTGTTGAAGATTCAGGTATTGGAAGAACGGTTGCGGCAGCAGCGCATCAAGATGTTAGGCCCGCGCAGCGAGACGCTGAGTGACCTCCAACTGGAACTGCTGGCGGAGGAAGAGCCTGGCGTAACAGGCGAGGAAGTGGAGGCGGAATCGCGCCGCGAGCCGATCACTCAAGCGCCGCGGCGCGAGGGCAAGCCGCCCCGCCGTGCACATCCGGGAAGGCAACGCTTGCCGGACAATCTGCCGCGCGTAGAACAAGTGATCGCTTGTGCCAATCGACAGTGCACCAAATGCGGAGCCGAGACCGCGGTCCTGGGCTATGACCAGAGCGAGCAGTTGGATGTAGAGCCGGCCCGCTATTTTGTGCGCGTGATCAAACGGGAAAAGCGGGCATGCCGGAAGTGCGTGGACAGCACGGTCATGGCGGCGCCACTGCCGGAACGGATCGTTGAGTTGTCTCGACGGATTCGTGTCCCAACCAAAGCGCGATCAGCGCACGGTCCACGCCGGCCTGTAGTAACTCCATCGCTGTTGTGTGCCGGCTATTCCGGCCCCGGAATAGCCGGCACTATGCCGGGTTCCGGACTATTCCGGGTGAGAAAAGCTTGGGCGGATCTGGCGGGAGCTTGACGAATGTTTTCCCGGCATAGTCCGGCGGTGCTTTCCTGACAATCTGGTCTGGAAGGAGAACACCGATGAAGCAGGTTTTCAGTGCACACCAACTCTGCGAGCAGGACGGCCCCCTCGGTCCGTATATCCAGTCCTACGAGGCCGAGATGTCTGGTGAGGGCTACGCCCGGCAGACGAGAGAGGTGCAAATCCGTTTGGTCGCCGATTTCGGCTGCTGGTTGGCCAAGCGAGGAATCCAGACGCAGAATATTACAGCCGAGTTGTTCCGGCCGTACCTTCGCGCGCGAGCACGACGTCGACGTCCGACAAGAAACGATCTATCCGCTTTGCAGCGACTGCTGGAGTTATTGAGGCGGCAAAGCGTGGTTGCGGCAGCGCCGTTGCCGGTGGCGACGCCAGCACAGCGATTGGAGAGCGAGTTTCGTCTCTACTTGGGACAGGAACGTGCGCTCGCATCTACAACGCAATCGGCTTATTCGGCGTTCGTCAGCGAGTTTCTGACCGAGCGCTATAGCGCTGGACCGGTCGATCTATCGCGGCTATGTGCCGCGGACGTAACGCGATTTGTGCGGCGGCGTGCCAACGACATCCAGAGCAAGCGGGTCCAGTTGATGACGACCGCGCTGAGATCGTTTCTACGATTCGCGCGTTATCGGGGAGACATCGATAAGGATTTGGCTGCTTGTATACCAGCGGTGGCCAACTGGAAACAGTCGACCCTGCCTCGCGCCCTTCCGCCCGACCAGATAGAGCAGGTATTGAACTCGGTGGACAGGAAAACCGCCACGGGCCGACGCGATTACGCGATTCTCCTGATCCTGGCACGTCTGGGCTTGCGCGCGGGTGAGGTCAGAGCACTCAAGTTGGAGGATTTGGATTGGAAGGAAGGATTGATCACGGTGCGTGGAAAGGCCGGCCGCTTTTCCCAGCTACCATTGCCAAAAGACGTCGGGGCGGCGATCGCCGACTATTTGCGACACGGGCGGCGGGCGGCGAATAGCAGATGCGTTTTCCTCCGCGCAAAAGCACCCGCGGGAGGTTTCCAGGGGCAATCTGGAGTGGGCTCCATGGTCCGCCACGCGCTGGAGCGGGCCGGAATCGATTCTCCTCGCAAAGGCGCCCACCAGTTCCGGCACGCACTCGCTTGTCAGATGCTCAAACAGGGAGCGTCCTTGCCCGAGATCGGCGAACTCCTCCGTCATCGCAGCCCGCAGACCACAGCGATTTACGCGAAGGTGGACCTGGATTCACTCGCAGAATTAGCTCCGTCGTGGCCGGGAGGAACTCGATGACCCGTTGGCGAAAAAAGGTTGACGAGTATGTCGAACTGCGCCGCAGTTTGGGATTCAAGCTGCTGGACGCCAAAAAGGGTTTGAACCAGTTCGCTTCGTTTCTCGAACAGAGTCGTGCGACCCACATTACGACCGCGCTGGCGATGAAATGGGCGCAGCAGGACGAGGATGCGCGCCCCGCCGAATGGGCCAAGCGTCTCAGTTTCGTTCGTGGTTTTGCACGCCACTGGAGTGCCCACGACTCCCGAACCGAGGTACCGCCTGCGGGGTTGCTGCCTTACCGGCCAGCGCGGGCTCGCCCATACCTATACAGCAACGATGAGGTCCAGAAATTGCTCCAAGCCGCGCGGCGGCTACCGTCTGCTCATGGTTTGCGGGGTTCGACCTATTACAGCCTGCTGGGGCTGTTGGCAGTGGCGGGCCTCCGCATCAGTGAGGCGCGCAACTTACAAACAGAAGATGTGGATCTGAAGAAAGGCATTCTCACCATTCGGGGAGCCAAGTTTGGTAAATCCCGTCTCGTACCCGTTCATCCCTCAACACGTAAGGTGCTCTCCGACTATGCGTCTAAACGGGATCGTCTTCTGGGGCGACAACCAGCGAACTTTTTCGTATCGGGGCGCGGGACGCGACTGGACGGCGCCGAGATCAGGAGAACGTTTTACTCTTTGTCCCGGCAGGTTGGGTTGCGTGGCCCTTCAGATAGTCATGGGCCGCGTCTTCACGATTTTCGGCACCGGTTTGCTGTGGAAACTCTGGTCCAGTGGTATCGGTCTGGCAAAAATGTGGAGCGCCGCCTGCCAGTCTTGTCGACCTACCTGGGGCATGTTCATGTGGCCGACACCTACTGGTACCTAAGTGCCTGTCCGGAGCTGATGGGCTTGGCGGTCAAGCGGTTCGAGGATTACTGGGAGAAGCAATCATGAAATCTTCAAGTACGCTGGCTGCGCTGCTGGAGAGCTTCTTCATTCAGCGTCTCATGAATCAGCGGCAGGCGAGCCCCCACACCATCAGTTCCTATCGGGATACGTTTCGGCTGCTTCTGCAGTTCGCCCAGCAAAAGCTGCATAAGGCGCCTGCCAAGCTGGCCTTTGAAGAAATGGATGCGCCATTGATTGCAGCCTTTCTGGATGACCTGGAGAAGAACCGCGGGATCACCGTCCGAAGCCGTAATTTGCGGTTG